>NZ_CP054690.1:0-2856748 GCF_013348805.1 Rhodococcus sp. W8901 | reverse complement strand
CTTGGCGAACACGCGGCCGATGTGGGACTTGATCGTGGCCTCGGACAGGTAGAGCTTGTCGGCGATCTCGGAGTTCGACAGGCCTCCGGCGACGAGGCACAGCACCTCGCGTTCGCGGTCGGTGAGCACGTCGAGCACCGCCGGGTCGCGGGACGGCGTGATGTCGTCGTTCAGGAACCGGGAGATCAACCGCCGGGTGACGCGCGGCGAGACGACGGCGTCGCCGGCGGCGACGCTGCGGATCGCCGAGACGAGGTCCTCGGGCGGTGTGTCCTTGAGGAGGAATCCGCTGGCCCCGGCGCGCAGCGCGCTCAGGGCGTGCTCGTCGAGGTCGAACGTGGTCATGACCAGCACCCGGCTGGGACCGCCGGACCCCAGGATCCGCGCGGTGGCGGTCACCCCGTCGACCACGGGCATCCGCACGTCCATCAACACCACGTCCGGCCGCAGATCCGCGGCGGCCTGGATGGCTCCCGCCCCGTCGGCAGCCTCCCCCACCACGACGATGTCGTCGTGGGCGTCGAGGACCATCGTCAAGCCCATGCGCATGAGTTCCTGGTCGTCGACGAGCAGCACGGAGATGGGCACCCGACGAATCTAGTGGGTGTCGGTGCCCGGTCGCATCCTCATTCGTCGGGGTCCAGTGGGATCTCGGCGCGCACGGTCCAGCCGCCGTCGGGTCGGCGTCCGGCCTCGAGGGTGCCACCGAGCACCGCGACGCGTTCGCGCATGCCCACCAGCCCGTTGCCGGAGCCGACGATCCGCTTGCGGGCCGCGGCGCTGCCGTACCGGGAACTGCCGTTGTCGACGACCTCCACGAGGACGTCGCAGTCGCGGCGCGCGACGTGCACCCACGCCTTCGGGTTCGCTCCCGAGTGCCGGAGCACGTTCGTCAGGGACTCCTGCACCAGTCGGTGCACGCCCAGGCTGACCGACGGGCTGACGTCGTCGATGGCGCCGGACTGCACCAGTTCGACGGCGAGCCCGGCCTCACGCATCGTCTCCACCACCCGGGCGAGGCCGGCGGTGCCATGCTGCGGCATCTCGTCGGGGGTCGCGGGCGAGCGCAGCAACGCGACGGTGCGGCGCAGTTCGGACAGCGCCTGCCTGCCGGTGCCCGCGATGTTCGACAGCGCCCGCTCCGCCTTCTCCGGGTCCCGGTGCAGCGCGTACGACGCACCGTCCGCCTGCACGATCATCACGCTCACCGCGTGCGCGACGACGTCGTGCAACTCGCGGGCGATGCGGGTGCGTTCGGCGTAGACGGCGTCCTCGGCGCGCCGGTCCCGGTCGAACTCCGCGATCGTCAGGCGCGCGGCGACCTCCTCGTCGTAGGCGCGGCGGGCGCCGAGGAACTCGGCGAGGATCCAGGACAGCGTGTACGCGAGCGCCGAGAAGATCCCGATCAGGAGCGCGTCCTGGTCCAGCAACAGGATCGACACCGTGGTGTCGACCACCAGACCGACTGCGTAGTAGGCGGCCGCCCGCCGGCCCACGTAGGCGACGAGCGTGTACAGCGAGATCGCGAGGGCGAACACGCCCGGGTGCGAGTTCTCGCCGGCGTTGAGATCGTCGGTGGCGTAGAGCGTGATCGTGCACACGATCGACATGACAAGCACGACGGTCGCGGCCGCACGAGGATGCCGGCGCCGGCACACGAGCGGCAGACACAGCCCCGCACCGGTGATCACGTACAGCACCGGCGCCGTCCGGCCGAACGCAGACGCGATCTCGAGGGCGAACAGCAACCCGGCGAGCATCGAGTCCGCCACCATGGGCCGTTCACGCAGCCACAGACTGAACCTCCGCATGGCGAGCAGCGTAGGAGGTCGGCGCCTGCCGGGACGAACACCGGCTCGCCATCGACCGTTCCTGACATACTCATCGCAGCGACAAACACGAGAGGCAGAGACCATGGCGCATGGTCGAGCAGCCGTCTTCATCGTGTTCGACGACGTGAAGATGCTCGACGTGGCGGGGCCGGCTCAGGTGTTCGCCGAGGCCGACATGTGCGCGCCGGACAGTTCGGAACAGTGGAATCCGTCAAAGTGATCCGCGACTCTGGAGGCAACCAATGCCTGAAGTCATTGCAGGTATCGCCATTCCCGACACCGACCTGGTTCGAGAGGCCACTTCGCTGGTCCGGGACGTGGCCGATGACACGATCTTCAACCACTCACGTCGAGTGTTCCTCTGGGGAGCGTTGAAGTCGGCCGCGCGCGGGCGCGAAGTCGATCTCGAGCTCGCCTACGTGGGTGGCCTCTTTCACGATCTGGGCCTGACATCGGCCTATGCCACCAAGCATCGACGCTTCGAGCTCGACGGCGCCGAGGCTGCCCGAACGTTCCTGCTCGAGCACGGCCGGTCCGAGCAGGATTCCCGCAATGTCTGGTTGGCGATCGCGCTGCACACCACTCCGGAGGTGCCGCTGCACCTCGCGCCGGAGGTCGCGGTGGTGACCCTGGGTGTGGAGACCGACGTCCTCGGCCTCGATCTCGGCGAGATCACCGAGCAGCAGCGCACCGAAGTCGTGGCGGCGCATCCGCGCCCGGATTTCAAGAACCGGATCCTGCAGGCGTTCTACCACGGCATGGCCGATCGTCCCGACACCACGTTCGGGACCATGAACGACGACGTCCTGGCGCATTTCGACCCCTCGTTCCAGCGGAAGGACTTCGTCGAGATCATCCAGAACAATGCCTGGCCGGAGTGATCGAACGCGACGCTTGCCACGAGGGTGTGGCCCGGGGGCCGACTAGGCTGGGCCGGTGATCGTCACCCACGGCGCCGTCCCGCGCGCAGTCGCGTCCGACCATCCGGTCGACCCAGAGTTCACGAACCTGCCTTTGCATGCGCTGGCGGACGCCGCGCTGGCCGTCGCCCGTGCCGCGGGCGCCGAGCACGCCGATCTGCGGGTGCACCGTCTCGTCACGCAGTCGCTGCGGTTGCGCGACGGCAAGGTCCAGTCCGTCGACGACGGCGTGGAGACGGGTTTCGCGGTCCGCGTCGTGGTCGACGGGACGTGGGGGTTCGCCTCGCACGCCGAACTGACCCCGGCCACCGCCGCGGCGACCGCGATCGAGGCGGTCCAGGTGGCGCGAACGCTGCGGTCGCTCAACCGGGAACGCGTCGAACTTGCCCCGGAGCCGGTGCATTCGGACGCGACGTGGGTCTCGGACTACCGGACCGATCCGTTCGGCGTCGCCACCGCGGACAAGGTCGCGCTGCTCGCCGACTACTCGCACCGGCTGCTCGCGGCTCCCGGCGTGGACCACGTGACCGCGAACTGCCTGCAGGTCAAGGAGCAGACGTTCTACGCCGACCTCGCCGGGTCGACCATCACGCAGCAGCGGGTGCGCCTGCATCCCGAACTCGAGGCCACCGCGGTGGACGCCGACGCCGGGACCTTCGAGACGATGCGCACCCTCGCACCACCGGTCGCCCGCGGCTGGGAATACCTCGGCGGCGACGCCGGCTGGGAGTGGGACACCGAACTCGCCGAGATCCCGACGCTGCTCGCGGCGAAGATCGCCGCACCCAGCGTGCGCGCAGGCGCCACGGATCTGGTGATCGACCCCACCAACCTGTGGCTGACGATCCACGAATCCATCGGGCACGCGACCGAATACGACCGGGCCATCGGCTACGAGGCGGCGTATGCGGGCACGTCGTTCGCCACCCCGGATCTGCTCGGCACGTTGCGCTATGGGACCCCGATCATGCACGTGACGGCCGACCGCACCGAGACCCACGGTCTGGCGAGCGTCGGCTTCGACGACGACGCGGTCGCCGCGCAGCGCTGGGATCTGGTGCGCGACGGCACGCTCGTCGGCTACCAGCTCGACCGGGTGTTCGCGCCGCGGCTCGGCCTGGAGCGCTCCAACGGCTGCTCGTACGCGGATTCGGCCCACCACGTGCCGATCCAGCGGATGGCGAACGTGTCGCTCCAGCCCGATCCGGACACCGACACCGGCACCGCCGACCTCATCGCGCGGGTCGAGGACGGCATCTACGTCGTCGGGGACAAGAGCTGGTCGATCGACATGCAGCGCTACAACTTCCAGTTCACCGGCCAGCGTTTCTTCCGGATCCGCAACGGCGAGTTGGACGGTCAGCTCCGCGACGTCGCCTACCAGGCCACCACCACCGACTTCTGGGGATCGATGGAGGCGGTCGGCGGGCCCTCGACGTGGCGGCTGGGCGGCGCCTTCAACTGCGGCAAGGCGCAGCCCGGCCAGGTCGCGGCCGTGAGCCACGGCTGCCCGTCCGCGCTGTTCCGCGGCGTCAACGTGCTCAACACCCGGACGGAGGGCGGACAGTGATGACGAGCGGAGGCTCCGCGGTGATCGCGGCGCAGGAACTCGTCGAGCGCGCGCTCGCGCTCTCGACCGTCGACGAGGCGATGGTGCTGGTCACCGACGCGGGCGAGGCGTCGCTGCGCTGGGCCGGCAATTCGATGACCACGAACGGGGTCTCGACGTCCCGGTCCTGGACGGCGATCGCGATCGTCCGGGACGGCACGTCCGCCCGGGTGGGTGCGGTGACGTCGTCCACCGTCGATGCCGGGTCGGTCGCCGAGGTCGTGCGGGCCGCGGAGGCGGCCGCCCGCGCCGCGCAGCCCGCCGAGGACGCGATGGATCTCCTGACGGCGGACGGCCCTCCCGGCCCGGGCTGGGCCGAGGGGCCCGCGACCACCGGGGTCGGGGTGTTCGAGGGCCTGGTCCCCGGGCTCGCGGACGGCTTCGACGGCGCCGACCGGCTGTACGGGTTCGCGCACCACCAGGTGCACACCACGTGGCTGGGAACCTCGACCGGGATCCGGCGCCGCTTCATGCAGCCGACCGGGTCGATCGAGATCAACGGCAAGCGCCGCGACGCCAGCGCGTGGGTGGGCACCTCGAGCCTCGACTTCACGGACGTGTCGATCCCCCGACTGCTCGCCGACCTCGGCACCCGACTGGACTGGTCGGCCCGCACGGTCGCCCTGCCGGCGGGACGGTACGAGACGGTGCTGCCGCCGTCGGCGGTGTCGGACCTGATGATTCCGCTGATGTGGGCGATGGAGGGGCGCGGCGCGCAGGAGGGCCACACCGCGCTGTCCCGGCGCGGCGGCACCCGCGTCGGCGAGCGTCTCACCGACATCCCGCTGACCCTGTTCTCCGATCCGCACGCCGACCGGCTCGGGTACGCCCCGTTCGTCGCGGCCACCTCGTCGAGCGACACCCTGTCGGTGTTCGACAACGGCATGGACGCCGCGCGCGTGGACTGGATCCGCGACGGCGTGATCAACGCACTCGCGTACCCGCGCGCGGCGGCCGCCGAGTTCGGCGCGCCCGTTGCCGTGCCGGGCGACAATCTACTGCTCACCGGCGGCGGGGACGCGTCCCTCGACGACATGGTCGCGCGCACCGAACGCGGGCTGTTGCTGACGACGCTGTGGTACATCCGCGAGGTCGATCCGGCCACGGCGCTGGTCACCGGGCTGACACGGGACGGGGTGTACCTGGTCGAGGACGGCGCGGTCACCGCGTCGGTCAACAACTTCCGCTTCAACGAGAGCCCGCTGGACCTGCTGCGCCGGACCACCGAGGTGGGCGCCGCCGAGGCGACCCTGCCCCGCGAGTGGAAGGACTGGTTCACCCGAACCGCCATGCCGCCCATGCGCATTCCGGACTTCCACATGTCCTCCGTCAGCCAGGCACAGTGAGGGTCCCGATGACCACGATCTCGAACGACGACCGCTGCCCGTGCCTGTCCGGCGAGCAGTACGGACAGTGCTGCGGCCGCTTCCACCGCGGCGACGCCGAGGCACCGACCGCCGAGCAGTTGATGCGGTCGCGCTATGCGGCGTTCGCCGTCGGCGACGAGGCGTACCTGCTGCGGACCTGGCACCCGAGCACCCGGCCGAAGCGGTTGGATCTCGACCCCGAGCAGGTGTGGCGCCGACTGGACGTGCTGAGCACCGGCGGGGGCGGCCTGCTGGACACCACCGGCACCGTCGAATTCGTCGCGTACTACGTCGACCACGGCGAACGCGGCTCGATGCGCGAACACAGCACGTTCGTCCGCGAGGACGGAAGATGGCTGTACGTGGACGCCGTGTAACTGGCAGCCCCGCAGATCCCTCGCGAGAAAAGGACCCGCAGATGCGATTCGGACTCTTCGTGCCCCAGGGCTGGCGACTGGACCTGGTCGGGATCGACCCGGCCGATCAGTGGCGGGTGATGCGCGACCTCGCGCTGCGCGCCGACGACGGGCCGTGGGAGTCGATCTGGGTCTACGACCACTTCCACACCGTCCCCGAACCCACCGAGGAGGCGACGCACGAGGCGTGGTCGCTGATGGCGGCGTTCGCCGCGGTCACCGACCGGGTACGCCTGGGGCAGATGTGCACCGCGATGAGCTACCGCAACCCCGCCTATCTCGCGAAGGTCGCCGCGACCACCGACCTCATCTCCGGCGGACGCGTCGAGATGGGCATCGGCGGCGGCTGGTACGAGGACGAGTGGCGGGCCTACGGCTACGGATTCCCGTCCGCCGGTGAGCGGCTGGGGCGACTCGACGAGGGCGTGCAGATCTTCCGGCAGGCGTGGACCACGGGCACCGCGACGCTGGACGGCAAGCACTACCAGGTCGACGGCGCGATCGTCCGGCCGCTACCGCTGCAGGACAGCGGCATCCCGCTGTGGATCGCCGGCGGCGGCGAGAAGGTGACATTGAAGATCGCGGCGAAGTACGCGCAGTACACCAACTTCGACGGCACCCCCGAGGTGTTCGCGCACAAGTCCGAGGTCCTGCGCCGGCATTGTGCGGAGGTGGGCACCGATTTCGACGCCATCACCCGGTCCGCGAACTACAACGTCGCGATCGGCCGCACCGAGGCCGAGGTGCAGGATCGGCTCGAGGCGCTCCGGGCCCGTCTGGCGCCGATCGTCGGCGCCGAGAAGGCGGACGCGTCGCTGAACGCATTCCGCGGCATGCCCGCCGTCGGCACCCCGGAGCAGATCGTGGAGAACCTGACCGCGCTGAAGAAGCAGGGCCTGGAGTACGCGATCTTCTACGTGCCCGAGGCGGCATACGACACGTCCGGTCTCGAGTTGCTCGAGCAGGAGGTCCTGCCGCACCTGGTGTGAGCGAGTAACGTCCACAGCAGAAGGGTCTGCTGTGGACTGGTTGGACGCGGACGGCTACTGGCTGTCGCGGCTGTTCTTCAAGGAGGGGCTGGCCGCGATCTACCTGGCTGCGTTCCTGGTGGCGGCCAATCAGTTCAAACCGCTCATCGGCGACCACGGCTTGCTGCCGGCCAGGCGTTTCGTCGACGCGACGCGCTGGCAACGGTCACCGAGCATCTTCCACGTGCACTACTCGGACCGCTTCTTCGCGGCCGTCGCATGGTCGGGCGCGGGGCTGTCCGGGCTCGCACTGCTCGGGTTGATCGACCGGCTCCCGCTGCCGGTGTCGATGCTGGGGTGGCTGCTGCTGTGGGGGCTGTATCTGTCGATCGTCAACGTCGGGCAACTCTGGTACAGCTTCGGGTGGGAGTCGCTGCTGCTCGAGGTGGGACTGCTCGCGGTGTTCGTCGGGAACTGGGATACCGCCCCGCCGGTGTTGACGTTGCTGCTGCTGCGCTGGCTGCTGTTCCGGCTCGAGTTCGGCGCCGGCCTGATCAAGATCCGTGGCGACCGGTGTTGGCGGGATCTGACGTGCCTGTACTACCACCACGAGACGCAGCCGATGCCCGGCCCGCTGAGCTGGTACTTCCACCACCTGCCCCGGCGCCTGCACAAGGTCGAGGTCGCCGGCAACCACTTCACGCAGCTGATCGTGCCGTTCTTCCTGTTCGCCCCGCAGCCGGTCGCCGGTGGCGCCGCCGGGATCATGGTCGTGACCCAGTTGTGGTTGGTGGCGAGCGGCAACTTCTCGTGGCTCAACTGGCTCGCGATCGTGCTGGGGCTGTCGGTGCTGCCCGACGGTTTCTGGCAGTTCGTCCTGCCGGTGACGGTGCCGGGCGGCGTCGGGGCGGTGCCGGTGTGGTTCGCGGTACCGGTCCTCGCGGTGACGGTGGCCGTCGTCGCCCTGAGCTACCGCCCTGTGCGGAACATGTTCTCCAGCCACCAGATGATGAACGCATCGTTCGATCCGTGGCACCTGGTGAACACCTACGGCGCGTTCGGCCACGTCACGAAGACCCGGCACGAGATCGTCATCGAGGGCACCGCGGACGAGGACGTGACCGCCGACAGCGAGTGGCGCGCATACGAGTTCAAGGGCAAACCGGGCGACCTGGGGCGGCGGCCGCGCCAATTCGCTCCGTATCACCTGCGGCTGGACTGGCTCATGTGGTTCGCCGCGATCTCCCCCGGCTACGCGACGCCGTGGTTCGGCGGGTTGGTGGGCCGGCTGCTCGCGGGCGACAGCTCGATCCTGAAACTGCTGCACCACAATCCGTTCCCGGATGCCCCGCCCGCGTTCGTGCGGGCCCGGATGTTCCGCTACCGGTTCACCACCCGCGAGGAGCGCCGCATCACCGGCGACTGGTGGTCCCGGTCCTTCGAGGCCGAGTTCCTGCCGCCGGTGGCGCTGCGGCACGCGGGGTGACGGACCAGCGACCGGACGGCCCCAACAGCACTGCCGGACCGTCGGAATCGTCCTACCCACGCTAATGACAGTTAGCGCCATCATGTATCGAGCAGTTCCGGGTGGGCGTCGCCTGTCGACATCGCGTGCGGCCGGGCGCGCCGGACCCGCAAGAAGAGCCTGCACACCCGCGTTGAATTCTTCCCGGGACATGGCGTCATTTCGTCACTGTGACGGGGTGGGGTGATCCCGGCCGCTGGGCATCCGGAAATGTCGGAACCGCTCGGTACGCTCATCCCGTCGGGGACGAGAGGAGCACGGATGTGAGCGAGCAGGGCGACATCGCCACGTCCGTACCCGCACTGCCCGCCGTTCCGGAACGTCCGACGCCCCGGTCGGCGCCGGGGATGGAACCTGCCGTCCCGGCACTGTCTGCCTCGGCGGAGGCTCGGATCGTCGCGGCACTCGAGCAGCGGCACGCGCCGTCGACGGTCCGGAACTACCGGGGCGACTGGGACAAGTTCCGCGCCTGGTGTGCCGAGCGCGGCCACGTGCCGATGCCGGCGCACCCGCACACCGTCGCCGACTATCTCACCGAGCACGCCGAGCGGCGCACCGGGACCGGGGACCGCGTCTACGCGACGAACACGCTCACCCGATGGGTGGCGTCGATCAACTACTGGCACCGCGCCTGCTCGCGACCCGCCCCCGGCGGCACGCAGATCGTCAAGGACACGTTGGCGGGAATCCGCCGTACCTACGCCGCGGCCGGGGAGCGCCCAACCAAGCGTGTCGCGCCCCTCCTCGGAGACGAGATCAGCTACATCCTCACCACCCTGCGTGAGAACGCCGACACGTGGCAGGACCGGCTGCGCGAACGCCGCGACTCGGCGGTCATTCTGCTCGGATTCCTGGGGGCGTTCCGCCGCTCCGAGTTGTCGGGTCTCCAGCTGCGGGACATCACCCTGCACCCGCAGGACGGCCTGCACATCCTGGTGCGCAGATCGAAGACCGACCAGGTCGGTGACGGCATGGTCAAGGCCACGCCGTTCGCCGTCGGGCACCGCTCCTGCCCACCGTGCGTGTACCGGCGCTGGCTCGATGTCCTCCTCGCCCACCATCGGGGCGGCCGCGACGCTACCGCCCAGCTACTCGACGCCCCCGGCAGATTCGCCACGCACATCTGCCATGTCCCCTACCCGGATCTCGATCCCGACGTCGCGACCTCCCCGGTGTTCCGGCCGCTGCGCGTGAACGGGAACATCGGCGAGGCCGCACTGACCGGGCAGGGCATTCACGGGGTGATCCGCCGCGCTGCCACCGACGCCGGTCTGACTCCCGCCAAGATCGCGAAACTGGGCGGGCACTCCCTGCGCGCCGGGTTCGTCACCCAGGCGTTCCGCAACGGCGCCCAAGCCCACGAAGTCATGCGGCAGACCGGACACAAGAACCCCGCCACCCTGGAAATCTATGCCCGCGAACATAATCCGCTGACCGGGAACGCCGTCGCCGGGTTCGAGCTCTGATGTGTCGGTACGGCAGACGCTGTCCCCGACCCGGCGTCGACGATGCTCCCGCCTGGCGCAACTACAGCGTTGTCGATCCGAAAATCATGCCGAGCGGCACGAGGATCGCGGCGGCCGCGAGCGCCAGCGGATTCCCGGCGAGCATGCCGTCGCGGAGCCAATTACCGACCTGAGCTGCAATGTCGTTCGAACCCATCGTGTGCCTTTCCTCGGACTCTTCGCTGAATACTTGTCTTCTGGTTCATCTCCCGGAAGCGCTACTGCGTTACCGCCACCCCCACCGTCCCACTACGTCCGCGTCGAATCAGACTGCCCTTGACGCCGATCCAGCCGAGGATCCCGTACTTGCGGGCGATCGCGGCGCGGGCCCGGTCGGTGCCGACGTCGTCGAGGATCGTCGCGGTGGCATCGATCTGCGGACCCTTGGGGTTGCCGCGGGCGTCGCACACCCCGATCGTGACGCGCGGGGAGCGGCGGATCCGCTTGACCTTCCACGACTCGGTGACCGTCCACATGAGCAGCCGCCCGTCGTCCATCGCCGCCCACAGCGGCGTCGGAACCGGAGTTCCGTCCTTCCGGAACGTGGTCAGCAGAACGTATTTCGCGGCGCCGATCTCGTCGAGCGTGGTCGTCATGGGCCCAGAGTACGCAGCAGCACTGCCGCAGGATGAATGTCGCGTGAACATGTGTCCGGTATCGGCGGTTCCTGTTGAACGGGCGTCCATTGTCGGGTTTGCTGTGCCTCGTGACCGAACTCGATCCGATGAACCGCCGCCGCTTCCTCGCCGCCGCCGGCGCGACCGGGGCCGGTGCGGCCGCCATGGTCGCGATGGCACCCACCGCCTCCGCGGTCGGCCCCGTCACGGACACCGCCAAGTTCCCGTTTCCCACCGGAAACAGTGTGCGGGTGCTCGTCACCGGTGACGCCGGCACCGGTACCCAGGCACAGTGGGCCGTCACCGATGCGATCCGCACCGTGCACGCGGCGGAGCCGTTCGGGATGGCACTCGGGCTCGGCGACAACATCTACGAGTCCGGACCCAACGGCGACCGCGACGTCCAGTTCGCGACCAAGTTCGAGGATCCGAACCACGGCCTCGACTTCCCGTGGGTGATGGCCCTGGGCAATCACGACAACAGCGCCGTGTTCCCCGGGGACGGCGGCTGGCTGCTGCGGGGCGACGACGAGGTGGCCTACCACCGGTCCTCCCGCAAGTGGTGGATGCCCAGCCGCTACTACTCCGTCCGGGTGCCGGAGCAGAACCCGATCGTCGAGTTCTTCGTCCTCGACCTCAATCCCGTCGCCGCGTACCTGCCCCCGCTGTTCGTGCCGTACTGGGCGGCGGACGGGCAGTTCATGAACGAGCAGCGCGCGTGGCTGGACGCGGCGATCGCGTCCTCCCCCGCCAAGTGGAAGATCGCCTGCACCCACCACCCGTATCTGAGCAACGGATCGCACGGCGACGCCGGTGAGTACGACGGGATCCCGCTCGAACCGATGAACGGCGCGCACGCGAAGCGGTTCTACGAGGACCACGTGGTGGGGCGGTGCCAGTTCATCCTCGCCGGGCACGATCACTCGCTGCAGGTCCTCGATCCCACCGCCGAGTCCAAGGGCACTCGTCAGATCGTCTCCGGTGCGGCCGGGAAGAACAGCCACGGCAAGTCCACCAGTCCGGACCGGGCGAACCTGTACCAGAACTTCGACGACGTCGGCTTCATGGTCATGGACCTGTCCGCGGAGTCGGTGCGGCTGCGGGCCTACACCGTCGACATCCCCACCGCCGAACCGAAACTCGCGTTCGACCGCCGACTATAGGCGCGTTACCCCCCCGGAGTTCGAAGGCGTTGCGCAGCGGCTATTCGCAGAGCGTGACGACCTCTACTGACGGCGCAGCCGGAGCCTGCTGTAGGTGACGACTGCGAGCACACAACTGATGAGGACCAGCATGGCGATGCTGAGCAGCCACCACGATCCGGAGTGCTGCCACAGCGTGTCCGGCTCGGTGCCGGTGGCATTCGTGACCAGGTCCACCGTCGAGGCGGCGGCCGCGAACCCCCAGCGTGACGGAAACAGCCACGCGACCTGTTCGAGCACGGCGCGTCCGGTGATCGTGATCAATCCTCCGCACATCACCAGCTGCGCCATGATCGTGACCACCAGCATCGGCAGCACCTGCTCGTTCGAGCGCGCCACCGACGACAACGCCAGTCCGACCACGACGCAGGAGCAGGTGGTGGCGGCGATGTCCACGATCAGTTCGACGGAGCCCGAGGGGAGCACACTGCCGTGGCCCGGGAAACCCTTGCCCACGAAGACGATCAGCACCATGACCACCGACTGCACGATGCCGGCGGCGCAGAACACGACGATCTTCGCCGTCAGATACGCGGACGGCAGCAGCCCGGCGGCACGTTCGCGCTGATAGACCATGCGCTCTCCGACCAAGTCGCGGATGGTCAGTGAACAGCCCATGAAGGCGGCGCCGAGAATCAGCACCACCAGGATCTGGGTGAGTTCGCCGGATACGTCGGCACCAGACGGCCCGAACCCGGTGTCGCCTGGCACGAGCAGGGCCAAGCCGCCGAGCACGAATGGCAGCAGCGACAGGAAGATCAGGTAGCCCCGGTCGGCGCGGATCAGCCGAACCTGGCGGCGGGCGACGGTGCTCAACTGTTTGCGCCTCGAGGTGTGCGCGGGAGAGCCGAGCGGCCCGGGTGGGGTTGGTGGTGGCGCCTCCACCACCGGGCAGGTGGCGCGGTACTCGGCAAACACCCCGTCCGGGTCGGATGCGACGCGGGCGAAGATGTCGGCCCAGTCGGTACTGCCGAGCGCGCTCCCGACTCGATCGGGCGGTCCCACATATGCGGTCTTGCCACCGGGAGCGAGGAGGAGGACCTGGTCGCACATTTCGAGGTAGGACAGCGAATGCGTGACGATGACGACGACGCGGCCCGAATCGGCGAGGCCGCGCAGCGTCGCCATGATCTGTCGGTCGAGCGCAGGGTCGAGACCCGAGGTCGGTTCGTCGAGGATGAGCAGCGAAGGGCCCGTGAGCAACTCCAGCGCGACCGATGCGCGTTTGCGTTGCCCGCCGGAGAGGCGATCGACGCGGGTGTCGGCGTGCTCGGTCAGTTGCAGTTCGTCGAGTACCCCAGCGATCACCGCTTCACGGTCGGCCCGGGTGGTGTCCGGCGGCAGTCTCAGCTCGGCGGCGTACCCGAGGGCCCTCCGGATGGTCAGCTGCCGATGAACGACGTCGTCCTGAGGGACCATCCCGATGCGGGAGCGCAGTACCGAATAGTCGGTGTGCACGCTGCGTCCTTCGAATTCGACGACGCCTTCCGTGGGGCCTGCCGAGCCGGAGATGATCTTGGCGACCGTGGTCTTTCCCGCGCCGGAGGGCCCGATCACCGCGGTGAGACTGCCGGGTCCCGCCGTGAAGGTGACGTCCTCCAGCAGTCGCCGCCCACCTTCGATGGTTAGTCCGACGCCGTCCACACGTAGACCGCCGGCGGTCGAGGCTGCCGCCTGCCGTGGAGCGAGACGGCCTTCCTGCACGCTGAAGTCGGTGTTGCCGATGGTGACGACGTTGCCGTCGGTCAGCCGTGCGCGCGACACCCGGGCACCGCCGACGAACGTTCCGTTGACGCTCCCCGAATCTTCGATTTCGAGGCCGGACGGCCCATTGTGGACTATCGCGTGACGGCGTGAGGCCAGCACATCCCGGACGACGATGTCGTTGTCGGGGGCCCGTCCGATCGTGAGGGCTCCCGCGGGGACTGTCTCGCGCGGTGCCGGAGGCGGGGTGATCGAGGCCCCTACGTCGATCGTCGACTCGTCCCATCGACTGCCCACGTCCCGTCGCGTCGCGTCGGGATCTTCGATCGAGATCCGCACGGTGGGTCCCTCGACCGCGTCACCCAGGCGGACGAGGACGGTGTCCGTGACTGGGACCTCTTCTCGGCGCTTGCCGTCGACGTAGATCCCGTTCTTGCTGCCGGAGTCGACGAGCTGCCATCCCCCGTCCCACCTGAGCCGCGCATGCTCGCGCGACACCACAGGATCGACGATCGTGATCTCCAAATGCGGGTCCCGGCCGATGCGTACCGCTTTGCCCGCGCCGTATGTTGTGCGGCCGTGTTCGGTCTCGACCACGACGCGCGGGTACTCGCTTCCCGTCCAGTCGTCCATCGCCACGGCCTCCGGTCAGCATCAGGCGTAGAGCGTCGACTTCTCCATGGTGGCACGCACCCGGGATCCGACGACAGAACGGTCAGTCTCGTATCCTCGCGGCCAGGACGTCATGATGAGTTTCGTCGACGCGGCGAGTCTGTCTTTTCGTAACACCACCCTCGAGAGCGGAGCATCACGTGAGTCAATTGCTACGGGTCCAGAACTTCACCATCTCGAGCGACGGCGTCGCCTGCGGCGAGAACCAGACCTTCGAGAGTCCGTTCGGCCTCGACCCCGGCGAGATGCTCTCGTGGGCGGGCGCGACGGCGAGCTGGGCCATGCGCACCGATTCGGGCGGCAGCCGCGGCCTCGACGACTACTTCATCCGCGACTTCTCCCACAACATCGGCGCCGAGATCATGGGTCGCAACAAGTTCGGTCCGCAGCGCGGCCCGTGGGAGAACCTGGACTGGGACGGCTGGTGGGGTGAGGAACCGCCGTTCCACACGCCGGTGTTCGTCGCGACCCACCACCCGCGGCCGTCGATCGCGCGCGGCGAGACCACGTTCCACTTCGTCGACGGCGACCCCGCCACGATCCTCGAGCAGGCCAAGGAGGCGGCGCAGGGCAAGGACGTCCGACTCGGCGGTGGCATCACCACCATCCGGGAGTTCCTCGACGCCGACCTGGTCGACACCATGCACGTGGCCGTCTCCCCGATCACGTTCGGGACCGGACTGCGGCTGTGGGAAACCCCGGACGAACTGCTCGACCGATTCCACCTGGAAACGGTGCCCAGCCCGAGCGGCGTGACACACCACCTGTTCTGGCGAAAGTAGCCCGACGGGCCTGCTCCGATACCGGAGCAGGCCCACGGTCCAGGGATGACCTGTTACAGCCCGTAGTTCTCGACGTCGTATCGGTTCGGGCGCGCGAATCTCAGGGTTTCGATCTTCGTTCGTTCGTCCCGGTAGAAGACGATCACCAGAAGCGGTTCCGCGTAGTAGATCTGGACGGGGTCGCCCTGATCCTCGTCACGAGAATTCCCCAACAGGGCGTCGACCTCTTCCTTGCTCATGGCATGGGAGAGACCGAGCGGGAGGATGCCGCCGAAACCTTGGTGGACGTCGACGGACCGAAACGTGAGCCAGCCGTCCCCGACCGGTCCGGAAACATGGTCCTCCCGATAGGACTCGGTCAGGTCGAACTCCAGCGAAACCAGCTTGTCCGAGCTTCGCACCCGGGTCGTGGGATCGACTCGGGGCAGCCTGTTCATGCCGTGTTCACGCAGGAAGGCCCGGAATTCGGTGCTGCCGGAGGTGTGCCCCAGGAGTGCAACCAGATCGGTGACGTTCACACGCTCATCCTGCCCGGTCGAACGACTACCCCTCCAGTTCGCCCTCGGTCTCGAGATACACCTGGCGCAGCCCGTCGAGCACCTCGGGGGACGGCTCCTCCCACATCTTCCGTTCGACGGCCTCGAGCAGCCGCTCGGAGATGCCGTGCAGCGCCCACGGGTTCGACTCGGACATGAACTTGCGGTTCTGCTCGTCGAGCACGTACGTCTCGGCGAGCTTCTCGTACATCCAGTCCGCGACGACGTTCGTGGTCGCGTCGTAGCCGAACAGGTAGTCGACGGTCGCGGCCATCTCGAAGGCGCCCTTGTAGCCGTGGCGGCGCATCGCCTCGAGCCAGCGCGGGTTCACCACGCGGGCACGGAAGACGCGGGCAGTCTCCTCCGACAGCGTCCGGGTACGCACGGCGTCGGGGCGGGTGCTGTCGCCGATGTACGCCTCCGGGGACTTACCGGTGAGCGCGCGGACCGTGGCGACCATGCCGCCGTGGTACTGGAAGTAGTCGTCGGAGTCGGCGATGTCGTGCTCGCGGGTGTCGGTGTTCTTGGCCGCCACCGCGATCCGCTTGTAGGCGCTGCGCATGTCGTCCGACGCCGGAATGCCGTCGAGTCCGCGGCCGTACGCGTAGCCGCCCCACGTGGTGTACACCTGCGCCAGGTCGGCGTCGTTCCGCCAGTTCTTCGAGTCGATGAGCTGCAGCAGGCCCGCGCCGTACGTGCCGGGCTTGGAGCCGAAGATGCGGGTGGTGGCGCGGCGGTCGTCGCCGTGCTCGGCCAGATCCGCTCGGGCGTGGGCACGCACGTAGTTGTCCTCGTCGGACTCGTCCAGGCCGGCGACCAGGCGGACGGCGTCGTCGAGCAGCGCCAGTACGTGCGGGAACGCGTCGCGGAAGAAGCCGCTGATCCGGACGGTTACGTCGATCCGGGGGCGACCGAGCTCGGCCAGGTCGATCACCTCGAGGTTGGTGACACGGCGGGACGCCTCGTCCCACACCGGGCGCACACCGAGCAGTGCGAACACCTCGGCGATGTCGTCGCCGGAGGTGCGCATCGCAGACGTGCCCCACACCGACAGGCCCACCGACGTCGGCCACTCGCCGTGGTCGGCGCGGTAGCGCTGCGCCAGCGACTCGGCCATCGCCTGACCGGTCTCCCACGCCAGCCGCGACGGCACCGCCTTGGGGTCGACCGAGTAGAAGTTGCGGCCGGTGGGCAGCACGTTGATCAGCCCGCGGAGCGGCGACCCGGACGGGCCGGCGGCGATGAAGCCGCCGTCCAGGGCGTGCAGCACCTGCGCGATCTCGTTGTTCGTCTGCCGCAGCCGCGGCACCACCTCGGTCGCGGCGAAGCGCAGGATCTGCCGGACCGTGTCGTCGTCGGTCAGGGTGTCGGCGGCGGCGGGATCCCAGTTCGCCTCCGCCATCGCGGCGACCAGGGCGTGTGCCCGCGCCTCGACCTCGTCGACGCGGCCGCGGTCCTCGTCGCCGGCTTCGCTCAGGCCCAACGCCTCCCGCAGACCCGGGACGGTCTGCTCGCCGCCCCACATCTGCCGGGCCCGCAGCATCGCGAGCACCAGCTCCACCTCGGCGTCGCCCTCCGGCGCGCGGCCGAGAATGTGCAGGCCGTCGCGGATCTGGACGTCCTTGATCTCGCACAGCCAGCCGTCGACGTGCATGAGCATGTCGTCGAACACGTCCTCGTCGGGACGCTCGGTCAGGCCCAGGTCGTGGTCCATCTTCGCCGCGCGCATCAGCGTCCAAATCTGCTGGCGGATCGCGGGCAGCTTCGCCGGGTCCAGCGCCGAGATGTTGGAGTGTTCGTCGAGGAGCTGCTCGAGGCGGGAGATGTCGCCGTAGGACTCGGCGCGCGCCATCGGCGGGATCAGGTGATCGACCAGGGTGGCGTGCGCGCGGCGCTTGGCCTGCGTGCCCTCGCCCGGATCGTTCACCAGGAACGGGTAGATCAGCGGCAGGTCGCCGAGCGCGGCGTCAGTGCCGCACGACGCCGACATACCGAGCGTCTTGCCGGGCAGCCACTCCAGGTTGCCGTGCTTGCCGAGGTGCACGACGGCGTCCGCTCCAAACCCTCCAGCAGCCACCTCCGCTGAAATCCAGCGGTAGGCCGCCAGGTAGTGGTGGCTCGGCGGCAGGTCCGGGTCGTGGTAGATCGCGACCGGGTTCTCCCCGAAACCGCGGGGTGGCTGCACCATCAGCACGACGTTGCCGGCGCGGATCGCGGCGATGACGATCTCGCCCTCCGGATCGGACGAGCGGTCCACGTACAGCTCGCCGGGCGCGGCACCCCAGTGCTCCTCGACGCCGTCGCGGAAGTCCTGCGGCAGCGTCGCGAACCATTCGCGGTAGCGGGCGGCGGAGATGCGGATCGGGTTGCCCTCGAGCTGCTCGGCGGTGAGCCAGTCCGGGTCCTGACCGCCGGCCGCGATGAGCGCGTGGATGAGCGCATCGCCGTCCTGCGCGGCGAGACCGGGCAGGGCGTCGTCGCCGTCGGCAGGCCCCACGTCGTATCCGGCAGCACGCATCTCGGTGAGCAGGTCGATCGTGCTGGCCGGGGTGTCGAGTCCGACGGCGTTGCCGATGCGCGCGTGCTTGGTCGGGTACGCCGAGAGCATCAGCGCGATCTTCTTGTCCGCGTTCGGAATCCGGCGCAGCCGGGTGTGCCGGACTGCGATACAGGCGACCCGCGCGGCGCGCTCGGCATCGGGCACGTACGCGGTGAGGCCGTCGGCGTCGATCTCCTTGAACGAGAACGGCACCGTGATCAGTCGGCCGTCGAACTCCGGAACCGCGACCTGGGTCGCGACGTCGAGCGGGGACATCCCGTCGTCGTTGGCCTCCC
Source organism: Rhodococcus sp. W8901 (assembly GCF_013348805.1). NCBI lineage: Bacteria > Bacillati > Actinomycetota > Actinomycetes > Mycobacteriales > Nocardiaceae > Rhodococcus > Rhodococcus sp. W8901. The sequence continues at coordinate 2,838,258 of NZ_CP054690.1, read as the reverse complement.
ACGCCTCGCGGCTGCTGGTCAGGCACAGGCCCTGCAGGATCGGCACATCCAGCGCGGCGAGTTCGGCGACGTCCCACGCCTCGTCGTCGCCGCCGGCCTGCGCATTCGCGGGCTTGGTGCCGCCGGCCGCGAGGACGGTGACCACCATCGCGTCGGCGCGGCGCAGGGTGTCGAGCAGATCGGCGGGTGCGGTGCGTAGCGACGCACAGAAGATCGGCAGCGGGTTCGCCCCGGCGTCCTCGATCGCGCGGCACAGTGCCTCGACGTACGCGGTGTTCCCGGCGAGGTGCTGGGCGCGGTAGTAGAGCACCGCGACGGTGGGACCGTCTACCGAGCGGGCCTCGCGCTCGAGTACGCCCCAGTTCGGCAGATGCACCGCCGGCTCGAAACCGTAACCGGTGAGCAGCACCGTGTCGGACAGGAAGTTGTGCAGCTGACGCAGGTTGTCGGCGCCGCCCTCCGCGAGATACGTGTGCGCCTCGGCCGCGATGCCGGCGGGCACCGTCGAGCACTCCATGAGCTCCGCGTCGGGGGCCTGCTCGCCGCCGAGGACGACGGTCGGCAGACCGGACGCGAGGACCGCGTCGATGCCGTCCTCCCACGCGCGCCGGCCACCGAGGATGCGCACCACCACGAGGTCCACGCCGTCCAGCAGCGCGGGCAGGTCCTCCGAGACGAGCAGACGCGCCGGATTGGCCCAGCGGTAGTCGGCGCCGCTCGCGCGGGCGCTGAGCAGGTCGGTATCGGAGGTCGACAGCAGCAGGATCACTGTGCAGCCTTTCTGGGGTTTCGCGCCCCACGGCAGGGTTCCGGCGAGACGAGGTCTCGGGAAGCGGTTCGGGCGGCGGGAGAGGGTCTGGCTTTCACAGTGGCGCGACCGCACCGGAATCTCACCGGTTTCCTCTCGTGCCGCGGTCGCGCATGATGCTACCGGTCGAGTGTTTGCCGGCGGCCCCCCGCACGTGACTAGCCTGGATGCGTGCCATCCCCTCGCTCCGGCCCGGACAGATGCCCGGGTGCCCTCCAGGTCCACGAAGCCGCCGACGGTCCCCTCGCCCGCGTCCGGCTACCCGGCGGCACCATCACATCGGCCCAGCTCCAGACGCTCGCCGAGGCGGCAACCCAGATCGGCAACGGTGAGATCGAGCTGACCTCCCGCGGCAACGTCCAGCTGCGCGCGGTGTCCGACCCGAACGAGTTCGCCCGGCGGATCGCGGACGCGGGCCTGCTGCCGTCCACCACCCACGAGCGGGTCCGCAACATCCTCGCGTCCCCGCTGTCCGGCCGGATCGGCGGCCACGCCGACGTCCGCGATCTCGTCACCGACCTCGACACCCGGTTGTGCGACGACCAGGCACTGGCCGACCTGCCGGGTCGGACGCTGTTCACGATCGACGACGGCCGCGGCGACGTGTCGAGCCTGCGCGGCGACTTCGGTCTCCATGCGCGGCCCGACGGACGGTTCGCGCTGATCCTCGCCGGCGAGGACACCGGCGCCCGGGTGGGCGACGACGCGGTCGGCGTGCTGCTGGCGGCGGCACGAACCTTCGCCGACATCCGCGACTCCGCGTGGCGGCTGAACGAGGTGCCCGGCGGCACCGAGCGCATCCTGGAGCGTCTCGGACTGGGTTACGGCGACCCGGTCGAACTGCCCGCAGCCGTCGAGCGCGGGCCGATCGGCTGGCTCGACCAGCCCGACGGACGCGTCACCCTCGGCGGCGGTCTCGCGTTCGGCACGCTGCCCGCGCGTCTCGCCGAGTTCCTCGCGGCCGTCGAGCGCCCGATCATCGTCACCCCGTGGCGCTCGCTGCTCGTGCCCGACCTCGACGAGTGGGCCGCCGAACAGGTCGTCCGGGTGCTCGCGCCGATGGGCCTGATCTTCGACGAGCACTCGCCGTATCTGCAGGTCAGCGCCTGCGCGGGACAGCCGGGCTGCGCCAAGTCGCACACCGATGTGCGGGCCGACGCGCGCACCGCGATCGAGAACGACGACCTGCCCGCCGACGGGCGTCAGCACTGGTCCGGGTGCGATCGCAAGTGCGGGCGGCCGCGCGGCGAGGTAACAGACGTGGTCTCCGGCCCCGACGGTTACCGGGTGGAAAACGAGTGTTCCTGATGCCTCTATCGTGTGGCGCATGATCGACTACATTCGCGACGGCGCGGAGATCTACCGCCAGTCCTTCGCCACCATCCGGGCCGAAGCCGACCTCGGCAGATTCCCCGCCGACGTCTCGCAGGCCGTCGTCCGGATGATCCACGCGAGCGGTCAGGTCGATCTGGTCGACGACGTCGCCTTCACCCCGAACGTGGTCGCCGACGCCCGCGAGGCCCTGCGCCGCGGCGCCCCGATCCTGTGCGACGCGAAGATGGTCGCGGCCGGAGTCACCCGCAAGCGCCTGCCGCGTGACAACGACGTGCTGTGCATGCTCGACGATCCGCGGGTCCCGGTGCTGGCCAAGGCAATCGACAACACCCGCTCGGCCGCCGCGCTCGAACTGTGGGGACCCAAGCTCGAAGGTGCGGTCGTCGCGATCGGCAACGCCCCGACCGCGCTGTTCCACCTGCTGAACATGATCGAGGCCGGCGCCCCGCGTCCCGCCGCGATCGTCGGTGGACCGGTCGGCTTCATCGGGGCCGCCGAGTCCAAGGAGGCGCTGATCGAGCACCCCGCCGGCCTCGAGTACCTGGTGGTACGCGGGCGTCGCGGCGGCAGCGCGATCACCGCCGCGGCGCTGAATGCGATTGCGAGCGAAATCGAGTGACGGACAGCATGAGCGCGGCAGGCAAGCTGTGGGGCGTCGGCATCGGGCCCGGCGACCCCGAACTGGTGACGGTCAAGGCCGCCCGGGTGATCGGTGAGGCCGACGTCATCGCGTTCCACAGCGCCCGGCACGGCCGCAGCATCTCCCGCGGCGTGGCGGCGCCGTACATGCGGGACGGCCAGATCGAGGAGCACCTCGTCTACCCGGTCACCACCGAGACGATCGACCACCCGGGCGGATACCAGGGTGCGATGGACGAGTTCTACGAACAGGCCGCCGCACGCCTGGCCGGGCACCTCGAGGCGGGACGCACCGTTGCGTTGCTCGCGGCCGGCGACCCGCTGTTCTACAGCTCGTACATGCACATGCACAAGCGTCTGGCCGACCGGTTCGAGGCCGAGGTGATCCCGGGCGTCACCGCGTTCAGCGCCGCGTCCGCCGCCCTGGCCGAGCCGCTCGTCGAGGGCGAGGAGGTGTTCACCGTCCTGCCCGGCACGCTGCCGCAGGAGGAGCTGACCCGACGCCTCCGCGACACCGACGCCGCCGCGATCATGAAGCTCGGCCGCACGTATCCCGCTGTGCGCCAAGCACTGAAGGACTCCGGCCGGATCGACGAGGCCCGCTACGTCGAGCGGGCGAGCACCGACCGTCAGCGCGTCGCCGCCGCCGACGAGGTCGCCGACGCGGACGTCCCCTACTTCTCGATCGCGATCGTCCCGAGCCCGTCGAACAACCGCGCAGAGACCGCACCGGTGCCCGGCGAGGTGGTCGTCGTCGGACTCGGCCCGGGCGACCAGGAGTGGACGACGCCGGAGGTCCGCCGCGAACTCGCCCGCGCCACCGACCTGGTCGGCTACACCACCTACATCAACCGGGTCCCGGTCCGCCCGGGTCAGCGCCGGCACGCGAGCGACAACCGCGTCGAGGCCGAGCGCGCGGCGATGGCCCTGGACATGGCCAAGCGGGGCGGACGCGTCGTCGTCGTGTCGTCCGGCGATCCCGGCGTGTTCGCGATGGCCGCGGCGGTGCTCGAGGTGGCCGCCGAGGAGCAGTGGCGCGACGTGCCCGTCCGGATCCTGCCCGGCATGACCGCCGCCAACGCAGTCGCGAGCCGGGTCGGCGCCCCGCTGGGCCACGACTACGCGATGATCTCGCTGTCGGATCGACTCAAGCCGTGGGACGTGGTCGCCGAGCGGATCTCCGCCGTCGCGGGTGCCGACATGGCGTTCGCGGTCTACAACCCGGCGTCGAAGAGTCGCACGTGGCAGGTCGCGGCGATGCGCGATCTGGTGCTCGAGCACCGCTCCCCCGACACCCCGGTGATCATCGGGCGGGACATCGCCGGGCCGCAGGAGTCGATCAAGATCGTGCGACTCGCCGATCTCGATCCCGCGGCCGTCGACATGCGGTGCCTGTTGATCGTCGGGTCGTCCCAGACGACGGTCGTGGAGAACCCCCACGGCACAACGGTGTTCACGCCGCGGCACTACCCGGGCTGAGCCCACGTCGGGACGGGTACCCACCGTGGTGGGTACCCGTCCCGATCACGCGCCGCGATCCGTTGTGCTGCCCGGCACCGAGCGGGCGGACCGTGAACCGACGGCGGTACTCGCCCGGACTCAGACCGTGATGGCGGACGAAGCTGCGGTGGAGCCCCGCCACGGATCCGAAACCCGCCCTCGCCGCCACCGTCGGCAGCGGAGCGTCGGTGTGAACCAGCTGTTCGACCGCGGCCTGGATGCGCATACGTTCGACCACGGCCCCCGGTGTGCTTCCCGCCTCGTCGCGGAACAGCCGGGCGAGGTGACGTGGGGAGACGTTGACGCGGCGGGCCCAGGTAGGCACTGAACTGCTGCTGGCCGCCGGGGCGGCGCAGATAGACGACCATCCACTGGGCGACGCGCCGGGCGAGATCGTCGCCGTGATCGGCCGCCACGAGGGCCAGCGCGAGGTCGATTCCGGCAGATACTCCCGCTGAGCTCCACACCGGTCCACCGTCAAGCTCTCCGAGCGCTTGTCCACCAACCCGATCGACCTCGAAGAGCTGGTCTGACCACTTGACCACCTGATGTCCGACGCCTAGCGTCTGTGATATGGATCTCACCCCGGTGCGTCGTCGGTCGATCCCCGACGACGTCTTCGAGCAGTTGCTGGACGGTGTCGTCGGCGGCCGGTTGGCGCCCGGGGAGGAACTGCTCAGCGAGCGGCGGATGGCGGAGGCCCTCGGTGTCTCGCGTCCCGCGGTCCGCGAGGCGGTGAGCCGGATCGCCGCGATGGGACTGGTCGACGTCCGGCAGGGCGGGGCCACCGTCGTCACCGATCTGCGCCGACGGGCCGGGCTGGATCTGCTCCCCCGGCTCCTGGTCCGCGGCGGCGAGATCGACCTCGCCGTCGCGCGCAGCATCCTCGAGGCCAGGTTGTGGAACGGCCCCAAGGTCGCGGAGCTGGCGGCCACACGCGCCGGCGACAATCTCGCGACCTCGCTCGGCGCCGTCCTCGACGAGCTCGAGGCCGACGCCGATCCGGTGCGACGTCAGCGGCTGGCGCTGGACTTCTGGGATCTGGTGGTCGACGGCGCGGATTCGATCACCTTCCGGCTGATGTTCAACACACTGCGCATGTCGTACGAACCGATGCTCGACGCCCTCGCGGTGGTGATGGCGGCCGAGGTGAACGAGGTCGACCGTTACCGGGCCATCGTCGACGCGATCCGTCGCCGTGAACCGGACGTGGCCTCCGAGGCCGCGCACGCTCTGCTCGAACCCGCCACCGCGCTGATCGCTGACGCTCTCGGCTTTGCCGGCGACAACTTCGAGGAGAACTCGTGACCACAACCCGCACGAACTCGCCGGCCTTCGGGCGAAACGTCGCCCTCGGGGGCGCTGTCCGTGAGTTCGTCCGCCACCCGAGCCCGTGGATCATCGGCGTCCTGTTCGTCGGTGCGCTGACGGCCCGCCTGATCGTCGGTGCCTGGAGTTGGGCGGACGCCCTCGTACCCGCGGTGATGCTCGCGCTGTTCCCGTTGCTGGAGTGGATCATCCACGTCTTCGTACTGCACTGGCGTCCACGTCGTGTCGTCGGACTCACGGTCGATCCGCTGCTCGCCCGCAAGCATCGGGCGCACCACACCGATCCGCGCGACATCCCGCTGGACTTCATTCCCACGCCGGTGTTCGTGTGGCTGGTGCCGCTGCTGCTCGCGGTCACGGTGTTCGTCGCGCCCCGGATCGAGCTCGGGCTGACGTTCCTCACCGTCATCACGGCACTCGGAATGATCTACGAGTGGACGCACTTCCTCATCCACACCGACTACCGGCCGAAAACAGCGCTGTACAAATCGACATGGCGCCACCACCGCAACCACCACTACCGCAACGAGCACTACTGGTTCACGGTCACCACCTCGGGTACCGCCGACCGCCTGCTCGGCACCGAACCCGATCCCGACTCCGTCGCCAAATCGCCCACCGCGAAGCACCTGCACGGTATCGAATTCAGCGCGCGCTCCTAGCCAAGTGTGAGGTGCGGCGCGGTCAGCGCGCCGCGGCCGCGGTGTCTACGATCAGCCGGTGACGCAACAACGTGTTGAAGCAGTCGGCTGGCGACGCCCCAGTGCGTGGATGGCAATCGGGCTGATCGTGGCCTACCTCGTGTTCTACCTGTTGGTTGGGTGGCTGATCACGCCGATCTTCGCCGGCGAGATCGACACGGACAACGTCCTGAGTTCGGCGCCCAGCATCCTGTTCGCTATGGCCTTGCCGATCGCGGTCGGCGCCATCGCGCTGTTGATCGTCACCGTCCGGCTCGGCCTGCTCGGGAAGATCTTCGGGCCCCAACCCATTCGCGGACGCGGCTGGATGTGGATCGGCCCCGTGCTGGTTGTGGCCGCGATCATCGCGCACCTGACGGGGACGGACTGGCGTTCGTGGACCGGCGGCCAGATCGCGGCAATGTTCGTGTTGGGGGCCTGCGTCGGCATTGCCGAGGAACTGGCCACCCGAGGACTGGTGGTCCAGATCCTGCGGGACGCCCGCCACAGCGAGAAGTTCGTCGCGGCGATCTCGTCGTTGATGTTCGCGCTGATGCACACGGTGAACCTCATCTCCGGGATGGAACTGACCACCGTCGGTGCCACCGTGATCTACACCTTCGCCTTCGGCATGTGCATGTACCTCACGATGCGCGTGACCGGCACCATCTGGGCTGCGATCGTTCTTCACGCCCTCACCGATCCGACGACGTTCCTGTCCTCGGGTGGCGTGGACACCACCGTCGGCACCTCCAACAGCGGCAGTGCGATCGCGGCACTGATCACGATCGTGCTCGTCGTGTTCGGTTTCGTCGCAGTGTTCCTCGTCCGAGGCAAGGTCGAAGCAGCCCAGTCTGCGCCCGCAGCTTGACCTCCCGGCCGGCCGCGTCAATCCCGCGGCCGGCCATTGTTGTGCCACAACATAATTCAAAACGACCTCAGGCGGCCCCCGAACCACCCCAGGACCACACACCCCACCGAGCTCGAGCACCACGCCCACCCCACACGCCGGCCCCCACCCCGGGACATGCCATCACCCCAGTTCAACCCGCATAAAGCCCCCACATCCGAACGGGTGGGAACCGCGCCAGCACTTTCTTCCCGCTGCCCACCAGATCACCGCCAAACGGGTCCTCACCGATAACGGATCCTGCTACCGGTCAAAGGATTTCGCCGTCGCTCTCGGTCCGGTCGTCCACAAGCGCACCAGCCGGTACCGGCCGCAGACCAACGGCAAGGTTGAACGGTTCAACCGCACCCTCGCCGCGGAATGGGCCTACGGCAACGCCTACACCTCCGAAGCGGCTCGCGCAGCGACCTATCAACAGTGGGTGCATCACTATAATCACCGCCGACCCCACACCGGGATCGGCGGCAAGTCGCCCATCGCACAACGTCCCTGGGAACTACACCTAGGTCACATCGGACGCACGCCCGCCTCTGCGATGTCGACGGGTTGATCGGGCACGGGACCCGCATCGCTCGGTGCACCAGCCCTGGTTCCTTCTGCGCGGAACGAAGAACATGCCGCAACTGGGTGCGGGGCAACGGCGGACGGTGAACGTATCGGGCGCGGCTATGAGCTGCAACGTCTCTCTCGCGAGTTCCGCGTCGACCGGGCCCCCGCGTCCGACTTGCCGGAGGAGGCCGGCCTCGTCGAGCTCGAGCACCAACGGCGCATCGGCGGCTAGCCCGTTGATCCGTGCGCGCAGGTGGGGCGGCAACGGCTCCGATTTGTGCGCAGCATCGAGAGCCTCTCGCACGACAGCGCGGAGCTCGACCAGTCGCTCCAGTGGCATTCGGGCCAGTCGATCGTCCGACACCTGCTGCCGCCACCGGGCAGTCAGCGCGGGATCGGTGAAGAAGTCGAGGTCCTCGCCGCGGCTCCCCCCCACGATCACGGTGTTCGCCAGGTCGAGCGCGCGACCTTCCCCGATCCACGGCATCTCATCCACGTCACGAATCACCCGTCCAATCCTAACGGATTCAGCTCTACAAAACCGTGATACGTTGTCACGGTCTTGAGACACTAAAACCGTGACAATCTGCTTGGAGGATGAGCGTGAGCAACACAATCGAGTACGTGCGATTCGAGGCCGCCGACCCGGATGCCCTGGTAGCGGCTCGCGGACGGATGGTGACAGTTCTCGAGGAGCGCTACGGCAGCGACTTCCTGGGTGCCCACCTCGCCCGATTCGACGACGGATCGCTGATGGACTTTCTGATCTGGGCCTCGCCGGAAGCTGCCGAGCGCGCGGCGCGGGAGATGCCCGAGGAGGGTCGCGCACAGGAGTTCTTCCGCGAGATCGGTGACGTCCACGAGATGCGGCACGCGACCGTTCTGCACACCGCATAGGTCCAGGAGACGAAAGAGGGGAGTTCGGTGCCGTGCCTACAGCGGACGAATTGTTGAACGCGCGGACGGTCAAGCAGCTGGCCGACTGTCTGACACGAGCGCACGCGGGTCCTGTTCCGCGGCTGCGCGGGTGCGGCACCGAACTGTCCGGTCGACGATTCTCGGAGCGTGTCGAGTCAATCCGTGACGCTCTGCTTGCCGACCTCCCTGCGGACTTCGGCTCTTTCGCTGCGCTACTGCGTACGGCGCTCGACGGCGAGGAATTCGCCGGTTGGATGATCTTCCCGGTTACCGAGGCGGTCGCTGTGCGAGGTATCGAGTTCGTCGAACCCGCACTCGGGCTCCTGGCTGACCTGACGCCGCGACTGACCGCGGAGACGGCCGTTCGCCCCTTCCTGCGGGTCGCCCAGGATCGCACACTCTCCGTGGTCGAATCCTGGACCCGCCATCCAGATGCCCATGTGCGACGTCTCGCGAGCGAGTCCACTCGACCCCGGTTGCCGTGGGCTGTTCGGGTTCCCGGCCTGACCGCCGATCCCCGGCCGACGCTGCCGATCCTCGACGCCCTGTATCGCGACGACTCCGAGTACGTGCGGCGATCGGTGGCCAACCACCTCAACGACATCAGCCACGATCACCCGGACCTGGCCGTCGCTGTCGCCACTCGATGGGCACACGTTCCCGACGCGTCCACCGCGTGGGTCCTCCGCCACGGACTGCGCACGCTCGTCAAGAAGGGGCACCCAGGAGCTCTGGGGCTGTTGGGGTACTCCGCCGACACACCGGTACACGTCGCAGGACCCGTGGTGCGCACAGAGTTCGTGGCCATCGGCGACAGCCTCGAGTTCGGCTGCACCATCACGAACACAGGGCCCGGACCGGCGGCGTACCTCGTGGACTATTCCGTACATCTCCTTCGGGCCAACGGATCCCATGTGGCGAAAGTGTTCAAACTCTCGTCGCGCACCCTCGAGGCCGGAGCCGAGTGGTCGATCGTCCGGCGCCACAACTTCGCGCCGATCACGACGAGGCGCTACTACCCAGGAACGCACTACCTTCAGATGCAGGTCAACGGTGTGCCGCACCTGGCGACCCAGTTCGAGCTCATCGCCGCCGATTGGCCGCGTCGTACCTGATCGGCGGTCCGCCTCGACGTGACACAACAGCCGACGCGGACCGGATGGACCGACTGCTGGGACTGCCCCGGGTTCAGTTGATCTGATCTGCGAAAGCTGTGGCGGTGATCTATTCGGGAGTGCCGTAGGTCATTCTCATCGTCTCGGGCTTGTTGATGAGGGTCATCAGATGGGTGAGCGCATCTGTGCCGGCGACCATGCCCATCGAGGTCTGCGCGGTGGTGAGCGTGTCCCACCGGTAGTCGAGAATCCATCCGTCATCGACATCTGCCGCGCGGTATAGGTCGCGCGACTGGAATCCGCCGATAGCGCGCAGCTCGTGATCGAGCGCCTCCAGCGCGTGCTCGAGGTCCCGGCGTTCGACGTTCGGGTGGGTGGTGAACTCGATGATCTCGATAACGGACATGAGCGTCCTTTCTGAATCGTTTGTATGGATCTAGATGGATCGGAGTGCTCGAGTGGCGATGCGTTCAGTGGCGGCCCCCGTTCCGGCGTGGAGCCATTGCTCGCAGAGAGCCCGGCCCAGTCCGGGTTGGGTCTTCGCGGCGTCGTTGATCCAGTTCGCTACCGAGTCCTGCACGTACCGGGAGGGGTCGGTGCGGAGCCGCTCGGGGATGGGCAGGCCCCGGCCGGGATCTTCTTTCAGCTCGGGGATGTGCGTAGCCCAAACCCCGCGAGGCCGTAGCGCTTCGCTCGTGAACCGCCGTATGCGCTCGGACCCGTCGCCGGCCCATCCGGAGAGGAGCTGAATGCTCGTGTTCAATTCGGCGGCCAGTGCCGGGCGCACGGCCATCCACGCCCACTCGCGTACCGCGAAATGAGGGTCGTCGGCCAACGGACGTATCGCCGCCAAGACCCTCGACGTCGGGACCGGTTGTGCCGGCGATCATGAAGCACACCCAGCCGCGGACCGTGTCCGACTGGTGTGTGGCGAGCACTACCCAGCCTTCGACGTCCAAGTAGTGGCCGAGCGCGGCACCGATGCGCTGCATCCGTTTGAGGATGCCCAACGACTGCGCCTCTGCGACGGCGGCACGCAGCTCAACGTCCGCGTCGGGGATGACGCTGTGGAGCAGGGTTACATGATCGACGGCCAAGGCCTCGGCGAGCGTGCGCGATGCCACCCGCCCCTGGCTCAGCGCAGTCAGGTGGTCAGCGTCGATACCGGCGCGCCGGCGCGCCCCGCGCCCGTTCATCCTTCGTCACCGCTGCGGAGGTTGCGCTGGATCGCGATCATCGTGCGGGCCGCAACCTCACGATTCTCGGCGCTGATCCCTCCGCCGAGCTGACGTAACCAGTCCGCATAGATCGGGGTGAGAGTGGCGACGAGCTGTTCGCCCGGTGCGGTGACATGGAGCGCGAGCGAGCGCCGATCACCCGCCTTTCCGTCCCTCGCGACCAGCCCTCGGCGTTCAAGGCCGTCGAGCAGTCCGGTGACCGTTGCCCGTGTGACATCAAGACGATCAGCGAGCAAGCCAGGGGTGATCCCCGGCTCCGCGCCGACCGCCAGCAGCGCGGCCAGTCGCCCCTCCGACAGATCATGGCCAGCGAGGAGCTCGGCGCACGCCGCATCGATCCGACGCGCCGTCGTCAGCAGCGTCATCACCAGCCGCGCCAACTCGTCCGCGCCGATCCGAGACAGCAACAGCTCTTCCTTCACGCCCACCCAAGTATTCATTAGCCGCCATACTATCAGGTGGCTTACTTCCCCCCCCCCCTGTAGCTGGCGTGGCAGCTCGCTGGCGGCGTCGCACGGCTCCAACTGGCAAAGAAGGGTGGCTATCACCACCCCTCGGAGGACTATTCGCATGCCGGGCACTCGACGGACGCTGGGGGTCTCGGAAATCGACCACTCGTCGAGAGAGGCCCCTCGACCGAAAGGAACCCGCCGCCATGCCGCCCACGAACCGGCTGGTGGATTCCAGCGGTCGGCGCAACCCGGGTCGGTTTGAATCACACGACGAGCAGTCTGCGCAGGCGCTCAGCCGGTGTGTCCCAGCCGAGCGTTTTGCGGGGGCGGTCGTTGAGTTCGGCGGCGACGGTATCGAGGTGTTCTCGACCGCGGACGGACAGGTCAGTGCCCTTTCGGGAACTACTGCTGCAGTAGGCCGTTTGTGTTCTCGTTCGATCCTCGCCGCCAGGGGCTGGCGGGATCACAGAAGTAGGCAGGGATGTCGGTGGCGATCGTGAACGAGTGGTGGGCGCCCATCTCGCTGCCCTGATTCCAGGTCAGCGACCGAGTCAGATGCGGGGCAGAGTTGTGACGGTTTCCACCAAGGCATCCCGAATAAGGTCGGCGCTGCGTCCGCGGGGAAGATGCACCAGCATCACGTAGCGCGTGGCCCGTTCGACCAGGGCGCCGATGGCCGACACACCGTCCTTGCCGATGATCAATTCGCCTTCCCAATGGCCGGGCACGGCCCGGTCCTCGGCCTCGGCGGGGGCGGTCGCTGATCATGACCATCGGGCTGGTGAACCTGGATTGGCGCTTCTGTGCCTGGCGGCGAGGTTTCCGGCTCGTCCGGTACTCAGAGCCTTGACCGGTTCTCGGCGCAACCCTCCGCGCCCCTGGACATGCAAGGCCTGGTAGATCGTCTCGTGCGCAACATGCATCTCCGGTTGCCTGGGGAAGGCCGCCTGCAGGGCTTGGCAGATCTGCTCCGGACTCCACCGCTTATCGAGGTGGGTTTGGATGAACTCCCGTAGCTCGGGGGTTCGGCCGATCTTGGGACGGGGCCGGCGGGCATCAGCGCGGGCCTGGGCTGCGTGCGGCCGGTACTGGCCGCTGATCGGATGCCTGTTGCGGCGGATCTCCCGACTGATCGTCGACGGGCTGCGCCCCAGCTCGGCCGCGATGTCTCGGATCGTGGCCTTCTCCCGCAACCGCTCCGCGATATGGATGCGGTCGGCTTCACGCAGGTAGCGGGAAGGACCAGGTGGAGGCGCCACCGCAGTGACCGGTGAAGCCCCGCCCGTCACACCGGACGGGGCACGCCCATTACGCCACCTTTTACCTGTCCGGCGATTGATGCCGACGATCCGGCAGGCCTCCGCGTTGCTCACACCCTGCCGCACGAGCTGAAGTAGACCCGCCGCTCCTCGGTCAGAGGGGTGCGCAGGGCCGAGCGGTACCGCGCGAACGCGATCGGAGGCCCGGCCCGGGTCCATCGGGCCGGGCCTCCCCCACATCAGACCGGATCGAACCTCAGAGCCGACGCACCATCCGCGACCGCCCGGACTTCGATCCTCATGGCCAGACTGCGAGCCGAGATGACAACTTCGGATCCATGAGCAACACGACAGGAACGGTGCAGGATGGAACGACCTGGAAGGCTGAGGAGTCATCGACTCATCGAGCGGGTGCTGGGTGTTCTTCAACGCCATCGCCGGCACGGGATTCCTGTCCCTGACAGCAGGTGACACCGTCCACTTCGAGTGGGAGCAAGCGACCGATCAGGACGGCTGACGAGTACATCTCCTATAGCCTGGCCGACCATGACAGGAAACGATGATTCCGAGTCGAACCGTGAACACGGGGCGCTCGGAGGGGGAATCTCGGATTCCGATGACACACAGGCCGACCCGAACTCCTCGACCGGTCCGGACCGCCCACCGAAGAAGCAGCGGTCGTTCCTGCGGGAGCTACCGATTCTCCTGGTTGTCGCACTGGTACTGAGCTTTCTGCTCCAGACTTTCCTCGCCAGGGTGTATCTGATTCCGTCGGAGTCGATGGAACCAGCGCTGCACGGCTGCACCGGGTGCGCGGGCGACCGAATCGTGGTGGACAAGGTGTCCTATCGGTTCGGTGATCCCGAGTCCGGTGACGTCGTGGTGTTCAAAGGCCCGCCGTCATGGAGCGAGGACTACCAATCGACACGCTCGAGCAACGTCCTTCTTCGCGGCGCGGAGAACCTGGGCTCCTTAGTCGGACTGGTCCCTCCCGACGAGAACGATCTGGTCAAGCGCGTGATCGCAGTGGGCGGGCAGACAGTGCAGTGCCTACCCGACGATTCGGCCGTGATGGTCGACGGAAAACCGTTGACCGAGCCCTACATCGACCGCGCAATGCCCGGCAACAACAGCGCATGCCAGGGAAAGTTCTTCGGCCCCATCACTGTTCCGGAAGGAAACGTGTGGGTGATGGGCGACAACCGTGCGAACTCCAAGGACTCACGATTCCATCTGGACGACGAACTGCAAGGAACGATTCCGCTTTCCGACATCATCGGCAAAGTCCGCCTCATCGTTCTGCCGCCGTCCCGGTGGGGTGTGGTCCACGCGGTCGACCCGCAGTAGCAGTTGCGAATGCCAGGAACTTGGACGTTTCCCCCACGGGACATGCCAACACCCCAGTTCAGTGGGCACACGCTCATCACCCCGAACACGACGAATCCCCGGAGGGACCATGCCGCCCGTCTACAAGGTCACTGCTGACCTCTCCTACCCGTACACCGGCGTCACCGCCGGCCACCTCGACTACATGGAGGGCGTGCACGACGGATTCCGGCCCTCCGTCACCGAGGAGTCGGAAGGCCGGACCCGGGTCCGCCTCTTCGTCCCGAGCAAAACGGAGCGCTGGGCCAGGATGCTCGGGGAAGACCTGATCACCAAGAGCAATCCCCCGGAGCTACGCGGCCCCATCCTCGACATCACGGCAGCCCCCGCCACCGAATCCGACCTCACACCGACAACACCCGAGGAGCACTAGCCCGGCACGGCGACTTCGGGCCGGGCCTCCATCCGGATCAGCTCTGACACCGAATGCACCCTGATCGCCGACGCCGCGCCCGCGGCTGGGACCCCGCAGCCGGACGACCCACCTGACGCCGGTTGCCACGCCGTCGAGTAACACCTTTCTAGAGCGCCCGAAGCAACGGAAAGCCAACCACTTCGGTATCGACTCGGATCACGACACCGCCATCGCCAAGCTCTACCCCAGCAGCCTTGCTAAGCAAGATACTTACCGCTACCGTGCTCAACATGAGTGTGGAACGACGAAGCCTGGTACTTCGAGGAGTCTTGGACCTCTGCCTGCTGGCATTGCTGCGAGAGCGGCCGGTGTACGGATACGAACTCACCGAGCGGTTGGCCGAGCAGGATCTTCTTGTCTCGGGCGGCTCCACGTATCCGTTGCTGGCGCGACTCGAGAAGGCCGGCCTCGTCGTCTCGAAGATGCGCCCCTCGGCGTCCGGACCGCCACGAAAGTACTACGCGCTCAGTGACGACGGTGTCGATGTGCTCGCCAGCGGTACCACAGAGTGGCTCGCCGTCTCCTCCAGTGTCACTTCCCTTTTACAGTCCGAGACCCAGGCCGACAACAGAACGGAAATCGCATGACCTCCGCAACCGCCGCGCGCGCCGACAGCACCGAACGATCGGACGTCATCCGGCAGGCCAACCGCCTCTGGCGACGCGCCGGCGTCCACCGGACCGATCGACAGCTACTGCTCACCGAACTCGAGACCGAACTCAGAGGCGCGTACCAAGATGGCCACAGCCCGACCTCGATCCTGGGTGAAGACAGTGACCAGATGCTCCGATCGTGGGCGCACGAGCGCGGAATGTGCGGCCGCGCTCTGCGTTTGGGGCTTGTTGTCCCCTCCGCCCTTGCAGGAATCGTCGTCGGCCTCGCCGCCGTTCTACTCGTCCTCGTTGCTAGTTTCCGCGGCTGGTCGGGCTCGTTCGATCCGGGGCGTTTGCGCTTCGTCTTGTCCTTCTACGCCTCCGGTGCTGCCCTGGCATTTCTGTGCGCGCTGTTGTGCGTGTGGGGCGCTCTTCGATACTTCGGCGACCCGTGCGCTGCATCGACCGTGCGCTGGCTCGCTGCTCTCCTGCCAATCGGCGCCGCGCTCAGTACGGGTGCAGGCGTTGCTGTCGCTTGGTGGAGGGACTTCAATACCTCTACCCCGGTATTCGTCGCGGTTACCGGACTGGTCATCGTCGGACTTGTGCTCACCGTCGGGCTCGCCCGGTACCTAGCTGTACGAGCGATGAATGACACTGGTCCTGAATCGCTCTAGTTGCATCTCAACACCGGCGACGATCCAATCGGGCGCACGGCATGTGCACAGTCGAGTCGGGCAGGACGACAGGCGCCTCGCCAAGGCATGTTGACGGATTCAGGGCGGGTACGGCTGCGCCTGTCACAGTAGATGTGTCGTGGCGACGCGAACCGGTGGTGAGGCGTAACCCCCCAGGGCCTCCGCACGATCGGTCTGCCGACGTCGGGTCAGGCAGTTCCGGTAGTGCCCCGCTGCGCTGCCTCGACAAGGCCCCTGAGGATCGCCAGTTCAGCTTTGAATGCGGACCGACCACGTTTGGTGATCGACACCCACGTCCGCGCCCTACCTGACGATTCCTTCTTGTCGATCGCGATCAGCTGCGCATCGCACAGGACTGCGAGGTGGCGAGAGAGATTGCCGGCAGTCAGTCCAAGGGTCTGGCGAATGAACACGAAATCGACCGAGTCCGCTTCTGAGAGAACGGCGAGAATACCCAGTCGGGTTCGTTGGTGGACAACATCGTCGAGGTCGTTGGTGGGGTGGGTCATCGCGGGCCCCGATCCCGCACGGCCACAACGACTGCGCCGATCGACAGAACCAGGGCAGGCAAGGCCAGGTTGAGCAGGAGGTTGTACCGGTAGTCGAAGTCGACACCCTGTGCCAAGATCATGTTCTCGACGTTGTACAGGTTTGCCACCAGGCTGACGACGAGTGCGAGGGCGCCGATTCCGAGAATCGTGAGATCCCGGCCGAGTACACCCCACACCATGACTCCCACCGCGATCGCCAGTAGCGGGGTGAGCCCGCGGATCGTCAGATTCCCCAATGGGAGCTGCAACTGCGGCACCACCACTACTACCGCCACCAACACCAAGAACAGGACCAGTCCGCAGACGGTGACGTATGACGCCCGCACCCGAACTCCGGAAGACGATCCGCGCCGGACCAGGTAGACGGCGATCACCGCATACGCCACCGGTAGTACGACCAGCCAATAGGCCGCAGCGGCGGTGGGGTGCTCCAGCTGCCCGAACCCGGAGAGCCTGCTGAGCTGCGAGGAGCCCGACCACTGCGCGCCGAAGGGGCGCTGTATGTAGAGCGGCATCGCCGCGACCACGACCACCGCCAAGACCGCCAGCGCCACCCAGTTGTGCGGGCGAGCTGCTCTGGTTCGACGCCCAACCGCCTTGACCTCGGCTAATACCTCACGCGACGTCTCAGCTGAGCGGTCCATGGCGATCCCCCGGTTCCTTTCGGTTTGTGATGCAAACCCCGGTTTAGGTTTGCATCACAAACCATGGAAGTCAATCGGCGGCGTCGGTAATCGCACGCGCGAGCGGGCGCCCTCCTCACTCGTGGTTGGCGCAGGGTGACGAATGAGAATAGATTTGCTGCGGAAACATGATCTTGTTGTCGAGTCGAGCAACTGTTCGCCGGGCGGATTGTCAGGGACGATTTCCCACAGAGTCGACATACCCGTGGTCGAGCCAGACGGTGTAGCCCACTGTGGAGGGCAGTGCGACTGGGACTGACGCTGCGGTGGGAGTCAGTGCGATCTGCTCGTAGTCCAGCAATGCTCCGGTCGTCTCATCGAAGACGAGGACCAGTCGACGTTCGTGGGTTTCGGTGCTGACGGCTACGCCATGGCGGCCGACGCGATCAGTGACCGCACCGAGTACCGCGATGTCCTGCTGCTCGGCAAGGATGCTGAGGAAGGCCGCTTGCAGGTTCGGAGGAACGATGCGCGTTGTCCAGGTGTCGGTGAACGCGTTGAACCACTGCGGCGCGCTTCGGCCGTCCCCCTCGTGGAGAAGTCGCTCTCGAAGCACCTGGGCCGAGGATTCGTCGGAGCCGATCTGATCACCGGGCAAACGGGCGGGACCGATGTTGGCGGATCGAGCTACACCATTCTCGGTGTCGACGATCTGCCCCAACCCGTCTTCGGCACCCCATTGTTCGCGGTCGACGACCGCGGTGCCCCAACCGAGGACGGTTCCGTCCGTTGTCTGATCGCTCGACAGAAACCACCTTCGAGTCTGTATGAACTCGTAGGGTCCGGTGCCTCTGGCAGGTGGCTGTTGACGTGCTTGGTCGGCCAGATGAAGTAGAAGGTCCTTGGCTGAGACCGGCTGGGTGTAGGCAACGAAGTGCAGCAACGGCGCCGTGGGTGTTGCCCCCTCCGGAGCGGTCGGAGGGGGCAACACGGCCAGGTCGGAGTCGGTGGGGGGAAGCGCGAACGATGCAGCCGGCGGCGATCCCGGAGCGGTTGTTCCTGATCGATCCCCGACAACCAGGACTGTGCCTACTATCGCCCCGACAACCAGGACAACGCTGGCCGCGGTCAGGAGCGGGCGGTACGGCCGTCGGGCATCATGATTCGACTTCGATCGGTCCCGGCTGTGGGCGAGTATCTGCTCCACGCCACCCACCGGAGGCTCGAGATTCGAGCTCGAGGGAACGGGATTCTGGCGTTCCATTCTGTCGATCGCTGATCGTTTGTCGCTCATGTCGCATCCCTTTCCATCTGGATCGAAGGTGTGCCGGAAGAATCCTGAATTGCCAGCGCCGCAGAGAGGCGGCGGCGTGCGCGGTGGTGACGGACGGCGAACGCTGTTGTGCTGCACCCAACCGCTTCGGCGGACTGCCGGTAACTCAGGCCGTCCCATACCGTCAACATCAACGTTTCGCGGTCTTGCTCGGGCAGAGCCTGAAGTGCTGCGAGCACACTCAGACGTTCCAACGCCGCATCATCGGCGCCGGGCGCGGTCGGTGGCGACAACAGTGACCCTGAAGTCGCCCATTCGATCAGCGTGAGCTGTTTGTATTCTCGCCGCCGATGTTCGGAGAGCGCATGCCCGGTGGCTACCAACAGCCAAGGTAGTGGGTCGGTTGGAAGCTGGTCCAGCTTCTTCCACGCGATCAGGAATGCTTCGTCGGTCGCTTCCTGCGCAATCTGGTCCGGTGCACGCCTGGCGGCGTACGCCCACACCCGGCGATACAACTGCCTGTATAACTCAGTGAATCGCGCCTCATCTGTGCCCATCCATTCCCCTCCACCGACACTCGTCACCAGGTAACGGCGCGGGAACGGCGGAAATTACCGAGCATGGCGAAACTCATCAAAACAACCCTGATCTGGCAGCGTTCGCCCCTCGTGCCAGACTGCACGACGCGGTCTCCGTGGCGGGCGCGGGTGGTCAAGTCGTTTCCTGGGTCAAAGCTGTGGTGTGCCGGCCGCGGCTGCGAACAACCGTGTCTGGCCGTGGCTGGTTCACCTATCTGTGCCATTCAGTTGGCCGCGGCGGCAGTCCCCATCACGCTCCCGGGACCACAGACCTCGCTTCAAGCGATCCAGGCGCCGCTCCCTCAGGCACGAAGTCGCCCTCACCAACACTGAGCACCGCACCAGTGTTCGCATCGATAAGCACCGACTTCACTTTCGACGACTTCAAGAGTTCGCGGTCTTCATTCGAAAGCCTTTCCAGCAGAACCGAGTTCGGGTCGTTGGCCTTCGCCATCGCCTTCTCGATGGCGGCCGCACTCGTGTCCGGTGCGGCCGGCGCCGACTCGCTCGATGCGGCGTTCGCCGGAGCGAACCCGATGGCCAGCATCGCGGCCGCAGCCACCACCCCGAGAGACTTCTTCATTGACATCACAGAACTTCCCCTCTGCTGCAATGGATTGGTGAATCCCACGCACCGTACCTACCGGCCAGCCCGTTTGCCGGTCGAGGACGCTTCGGTCCGCTAGGCGGGGGCGCCAGCCTGCGCGTCACACCAGTAGTCCGTGACCGTCTTTCCGACGGAAGATCGTCCTCGATCGCTAATGGCGGCGCAAGTCGGTACGGGTCTAGAAGTTCGGTCCGATCTCGATGCTGCCGACGACGGTCCCGTCCGCCGCGTATCCGGTCAGGACGGGGCGGGGGCTGCCAGGCTCTGGTTTCGGGAACCAGCCGAAGAAGCTGCCGTCCGCGAGGATCGTGGGCAGCACCTGCCCTGTGCTCGTGCACAGTTCGGCGCGCACCGCAGTTCCTGCTACTGCGTCGTAGACGAGTTCCTTCGGAAGCACCTCGCTGCCACCGTCGCCGAAGGTCGCGACCATCGTGCCGGCGCCGTCGCCGAATCCGCCTTCACCGTCATGCCTGCACCGGCTACCCAGGTCAGTGAACTCCGACGGGCCGGGGTCCGCGGCCCCGGCGGCGCTCTCGAACACCGAGGTCACGCACCGCTGGCTGCCGGCACCGCGGGCCTCGAAAACGCTGAATACGGTGCCGTCCGGTCCGGGGATGGAGGCGATCCGCTCGGCGGTGGCCGGGTCCACCGCGGTCGCCCCCGGCTCCGGTGCCGCTTCTTTCCAGAAGTAGTAGTGGTCGGTGAACGCCTTCGGCATCAGCCCGGTGGCGGCGGCCGCGCACGCGCCGAGGGCGCCCACCGCGAACAGCGCCGCCGTCAGAGCCACCGCACCGACCCGCCTGGACCGCACCGCGGGAGCCGTCGGCGCGGAGGTGGTCGCCATGATGCGGGCCTGTTCGGCGGCCTGCACATGCTGCGGCCACAGTCGGTCGGCTCCGGTGTCGGGTCGCATGGCTTCGAGGGTCTTCAACAGGTCCTTCGTCATCGGATGCTCCTCGGTTCGGTGGTGGCCCGCAGAGGGATTGGGGCGGTGGATTCGGTGCCGGGTCCGGTCTGCAAACGTCGTCGGGCGCGAAACAGCCGCACGTGCATGGCCGGGACGGAACAGCCCATGACGTGGGCGGCCTCGGTGGCGCTCAATCCGTCCCACGCGGTCAGGAGCAGGGCCTCACGCTCCGTCGAGGTCAGGGTTGCCAGGGCCTCGAGTACTTCGGCTCGGTCGGTGACGGCGATGTCGGCGCCCGGCGTCGACATCGCGACGTGTTCCATGCGGGCCACCTTCTCGGTCAACGCGTCGCGTCGGCGGTCACCGCGGCGGTGATTGGACACTATGTTGCGTGCGACCCCTAGCAGCCAGGGCAGCGCCTTTTCAGGGACCTCCGGTAGCCGTCGCCACGCGACCATGAACGTCTCGGACACCACCTCCTGTGCGGTGTGGTGGTCCACGTGTCGGCAGGCATACGCGGACACCCGCCCGACATAGTCGCCCCACAGTGCGGTGAACCGCACGACATCCCCCGGTGCCGGTGAACCCGGCTGTTCCTCTCCCATACCAAGTAGTGTCCGGCCGCGTGCCGATTCTTACGGCCGCCGCCGACATCGGCTGCCGGCTGCGCTCACCAACACTCGGCGATTGGTCAAAGACCACAGGTCCGGATACTTGGCGAAGGGTGGTCCGCGCGGGCAAGTCCCGCGCCGCCCGAGAAGACAATCGACATGTCGACGACGACGTCGATCGATCCGGGAGCTGGCACAGAGGTTGACGGCAGAACATCGTTCGCCCGGCGCTTGATACGGTGACGAGCGGGCGCACTCGAGGGGGAAACATGCAGCAACCGACTTGGCGGGGAATGACTTTCACGGAGACCATCCGAACCTGGATCCGCTATCAGCGAGCGCGCCTGGCCTGGAGCGTTCCCATCCTTACCTTCGTGGCCGTGATGTTCTACATCAACCTGCGCATCAACTAGACACACCCTGCGCCCGGACACGTCGTGTCTACAACTCGGGGTGACGGAGCGACCTACCACGTCGGTCAGCAGCAGCGTGTCGGACCGCGGCACGAACCACCAAGGGGGAGTCATCACATGCGTAAGGCGCTCGCACTGCTCGGCATCGCCGCCGGCCTCGTCGTCTATATTGCTGCGTTCTTCATCAACGCCCCGATCGAAGTGTGCATCTCGCAGCCGATCCCCCCGTCAGCAATCCCGCCCGGCGCTGACAGCGTGGTGGCAACTCCCGCGATCTCCAGCAAAGCCTGGGTCGTCCTCGTCGCTTCCCGCTGTGAACAGACCTACCCAGCCACAGGCACCCACACCTCCGACCTCATCATCGAATGGGGCCCATCAGCACTGGCCATTGCCGGCCTGATCGTCGCCGCATCATCGCTGTGGATCTGGCTCGGCTACCGCGCCAAAGAATCCGAAGTGGACTTGCCTGCATCCCACCCGTGACGTGCACTCTTCGCAGTCGGGGGTGGGATGCGGGGCTACGGTTCGCCAGCTCGCACGTGCGGACATGCGGGTGGTGATCGACGGCGTGACAGCGGGGCCGGCTCACATGTGGTCAGCGAAGGTGTCCAGGAAGTTCTGCAGTGCGACCATTCCTGCCCCGACCACCACGTAGGTGGTGAGGAAGGCCATGGCCGCGGGGCGAGCGGGCCGATGAAGAAGCCCGATCGCTGCGGCAACCGCGATGCCCGAGACGAGTGGGAGGAACAAGCACACCCAGTACATCGCGCCCGCCGACGGGTGCGGGTCGACCTCCCACACGTCGCGTAGCGCCCTGATGGCGAGCAGGTTGAGCAGCAGCGCCGTCAGTGACCCGGTCGTGATACCGACCAGCATCGATGACCAATTTCCTGTCGACCTCTCCCCCATCACGGTGAGAAGACTAGCGCCGCCGGCATCGCCACGAAGCCGCGCCGAGCAGCGAACTGACCTCGTGTGAGAATCGCCCAGTGACTCCGAAGACGCGCAACCTGCTCGCAGGCCTCGCGGCGGTGGCTGTCGTCGTGGTTGTCGGCGCACTCGTATTCGATCGTCAGGAGACGCGGGCCTATTCGGAGTGCATGGACGGGGCCATGACCACTTTCGGTAGCTATTCGGATTCTCCTGACGCGTCACTACCCGACGGTGGTGTCGTTGACTTCGTCTACGTGTCGGGATGCGACGATGCGAACCGTGTCGGCCTGGTCGTGGCCGGGCTTGGCGTGGTCGCGCTCGTGGCCACGACGGTCCGGTGGTGGGCGCTGCGCTGTTCCTCGGCTTCGCGGGCCGGGCGTGATTGACTACTCGGCTGGGATCAGTTCCTCAGGCTTCATCGGGAAGGGGTACTTCCCTGGCGCATCTTCGACGGATTCGATCAGAAGGCGTCCGTCTCCGTCGTCGCCGATGATGCTGCGAACTGACGCGCCACCTGGGTAAATGCGAACTCGGTCGCCGATCTTCAAAATCGTGCGGGTTCGACGATTCCTAGACCTCCATCCCGTTGAACTCGTACGGGTTCGACGGGAAATGACCGATTCCTGCCAGGTTCCGGACGGGTTTGAGGTCTATCTGCAGTAGCGGGGGCAAACTGATACGGTACGAAACGTGCCGTATCGAAATAGGAGTAGCAGGAACACCGAGGCGGAGGTTCGCCCCGGACGACCGCGTGACCACGCACGTGAGGGCGAGATCCTCGCGTGCGTGCTGGAGCTCCTTGGCGAGGTCGGCTACGACGCGTTGACATTTGAGGCGGTCGCACGCCGCGCCCAGGCGTCGAAGGCGACGTTGTACCGGCGTTGGGAGACGAAACGCGAGATGGTCGTCGCGGCGGTGAAGGCCGGCCCTGCGTCCGGCGGATCCGGCTCCGCGATCGACACGGGATCCCTCCGCGGAGACCTGCTCGCGCTTTGCGAGCGGCTCGACGCCACGATGCGCGCGGCGGACGGATCGATGAGTCTGATGCTGCTCCAGGCCGGCCTCGAGGATCCGGATCTGTGCAGCCACATCGAGGAGGCGACCGGGCCGACCGGCGCGAAGCTCCCGACGTCGGTGCTCGCCGCGGCCATCGGACGGGGCGAACTCGCGGAGAGCGCCCAGCCGTTCCCGTATGAGGAGATCACCGGATCGGTGCTGCTCCTGCGCAGGCTGAACGGGCTTCCTACCGGCCCCGATTATCTGGCCCACCTGGTTGACCACATCCTCGTCCCCGCCCTCCGGGCGAGCGCGACGAACTCAGAGCCACCCGCCCGCGCCATCTTCTCGTGACCGAGGCAGGCGAGCCCCTCATCCATTCACATACCCGAAAGGTGTGCCCATGACGGACCTGACCATCGACGGCTTCGACTACCACCGGATTTCCGGTGAGGGAGGCATCGAGCTGAACGTCGCCGTCGGCGGCAGCGGCGATCCCGTCGTCCTGCTTCACGGCTTCCCGCAGACACACCTCATGTGGCGTCACGTCGCCCGGCGGCTGTCCGAGCGGCATCTGGTGATCGTGCCCGACCTGCGGGGCTACGGCGCGAGCGACAAACCCGAGGAAGCAAGCCCTGAGACCTATTCGAAGCGAACGATGGCGCACGACATCGTCAGCGTCGTGCGCGGCATTGGTCACGACCGGTTCAGCCTGATCGGTCACGACCGCGGTGCTCTCGTCGGTGTCCGGGCCGCTCTGGACCACCCGGAGACTGTCTCCCATTTGGGCATCCTGGACGTGCTGCCGACGATGGACACTTGGGACGTGCTGCACGGCGTCGATGCCGCGGTCGCATGGCACCTCTACCTGATGGCGCAGCCGAAAGGCCTGCCGGAGAGGATGATCGAGGCCGTCGCCGACGACTTCTTCGGGACTTTCCTCGACGCGTGGGACACCGACGGGACGACCTTCCCGCCGGACGTGCGCAGCCACTACGTCGCCAGCTCCTCGCGGGCCGTGCCGTCGATCGTCGCCGACTACCGGGCCACGGCCAGTATCGACCTCGAGATGGACCGAACCGACCGAAAAGCCGGCGCCCAGTTGGCGATGCCTGTGGGCGTGATCTCCCAGGACTGGGGATCACAGCTGGGGTTCGACGCCCTGGCCCTGTGGCAGCAGTGGGCACCGGCCGCCACGTACCAACCGATCGACGCTGGACACTTCATGGCAGAGGAGAAGCCGGAAGAAGTGGCCGCCTTCATCCAGGACTTGCTGGAACGTCCACCCGCCTGAGTCCCGATAAGCACCTTCGGACTCCGAGCCTGTAACTCAATCACCACGCGCCTGGAGAAGATCCCGCCGTACGTCGTGGCGGCATCACCCCCGCAGCGATGATGCGGGGGTACCCCACGATCCCCGAGGCGCGGAGAACTTGTGTCGCCTGCAATCGAGTAGCGGATTCCGTCATGAAGACGCGGATTTCGCAAGCTACACGTCAAAACGACCAGAATTTGAAGGAATCCCACGTAGCCCCACAAGCAGACTGAGATTCACCGCGACCGGCTGAAACGGACTGAAGAGAGCCTCACACTCAGGAACGAACCCGCACCAACTCCGGCATGCTGTGCCACTAACAAGAACCAACTGAGAACGTTATCGGATGAGCCAGGTCACAGGCGCTCCAGAGTGTCGTCACCGTTCGGCGTCGCGCGACCGGTTGGGCGCGCACTATCTGGCTATGGCTGTCTCCGCGACACCACCGACACCGATGCTGGCCACTCTCGGTCGGCCGCCGGTCGGTGAGGGGTGGGCGTTCGAGATGAAGTGGGACGGCCAGCGCGCCGTCACCGAGGATCGCGACGGTGCGGTCCGGTTGTTCAGCCGCAACGGCAACGACATCACCACAGCGTTCCCGGAACTGACCGGCCCAATCGCCGACGCCGTCGACGGCCACGACGTGATCCAGGACGGTGAAGTCGTCGCCCTGGATGAGAAGGGCCGGCCATCGTTCAGCCGGCTGCAGCGCCGGATGCACGTGTTGCGGCCGACGATGCAGCTGCGCAACGCCTTTCCCGTCACCTACTACGTTTTCGACGTCCTGGCGCTCGACGGGGAATCGACGACGGGCCTGCCGTATCCCGAGCGCCGTGCGCTACTCGACGGCCTCGCGCTGACGGGGCGGAGGGTGCAGGTGCCGCCGTTCTGGACCGGTGTCGACGGCGACCGGATGCTCGCGCTGGCCCGCGAGCACCACCTCGAGGGTGTGGTCGCGAAACGGGCCGACTCGACGTACCGGCCCGGTAGGCGGGCTCCGACCTGGGTGAAGACTCCGCTGCGGCGCAACACCGAAGGAGTCATTTGCGGCTGGGTCGACGGCACCGGGGCCGCCCGAGACGGGGTCGGGTCGCTGCTGCTCGGCGCGTACGACGACATTGGTAATACGGGATGTACAAACGTGCGGAATTCGGCGTCTACTCTCGTTTGGCCGATACTTCCCAAGGCGTCGAACAGGTCAATTGTTCGGGCCGACTGGCCGACAGCCGTTCGTCGTCGTGTCGGGCAAGTCAACGTCCCGGCCAAGTGCGAGACCCGTGTCGCGACTCCGCGGGAACCGTTGTGGCCGCTGCCCCGCCATCCAACGGCCCCGGGGCCGCCCTGTAATCATGGTGAAGTCGGCTGGTCGAGGAGTACGGGGTGGCGGAGAAGTTGAGTACAGCGGAGGTCTTGTTGGCGGGCCCGCGTGGGCGTCGAATGCTGCTCAAGTTCGCGTTGGAGGCCGAACGAGTCCGTGGTCTCGAGCAGGACAGCGACTCCCTGCGTTACGCGGTCGTGCTGGCGTCACATCATCTCGAGTCCGGCCGAGAAGATGCGGTGTACGGGCCTGGCGCAGAGGACGTGTGGCGAACCGTATTCACGCCTGATGAGGTGGCCTGCCGCCTGTCCGAGGTGCCGCTTCCCGACGTGACACCGTCCATGCTTCGTTCGGCTCTCGCCGAGGCTGTCGACGCGGCATGGTACTGGCAGGAACCGGAGGGCGAGGACGCCCTCGCCGCTACCGAGCCCGTGCGTCGCGAGCTCGGACGGGTCGCCGAGTACATGGCACGATCACCCCACTCAGATTGGTGGACCACCGCGCTCGTCGCGACTGATCAGTGGTCGGTGTGGTCCTGGGACGACGGCCGTCCGGACTATCTCGCCCGTCCCGAGTCGACCGAGGCTGAACGTCTTCGCATTTGGCGTGAGCGCACCCGCGAGAACGAAGAGCGGGCCGCACGTGATCCGAGCACGAGCTTGTCCGATGGGTGGTGGTCGACACCTCCGACCCGGTCCTCGACACGACTGCTCTTCGATGGGACGCCTGCCGGCTTGTGGTTCGTCGAGGACAGCATGGGATGGAAGCGGGCAGTCACGCGACGAGTCAGCGCCCCAGTCAACTCTCGTGTGTACGAGATAGACCGCGCGCAGGCATGGGCAGAGCTGTGCAGACGGTTCCCCATCGAGGTCACCGCGCAGAAGCGAAACGACTGGTACCTGACCACCGGACGATCGGGGCGATGGGTCATCCCTGACTGGACACGGGTCGCCGACGAGTACGAGGGCGTGCATCTCACCGTGACGGGGTACCTGGCCGCAACTGGGACCGCGATCGATGTCAATGACGACACAGCGAGTGTCATCGCGGGATGGGCGCCCGACGAAACGTACTGGCTCACCGACACCCTCGACATCAACGGCGATTCCCGTACCTGGGTGTGCGACACCAGCGGGAGGCATCCGCTCTGGGCCGAAGAACCGCAGTAGCGACAGCCCTGATCGCGAGCGCCGGAAAGGCCGGTGCCATGCTGGCCAGTGCAGTCGGCTCATACCTCGACCTATCGACATCACGGATGTGACAGAGGCCGGGCCGGCTGGTCTGCATCGGTCGCGTGGGTACCGGTTTCAGTACTACGCTCCGGCGATCGTTGCGCGACCAGCTCGCGTCCCTCGAGAGGGCAACGAGCCCGCTCGCTACTCCGCCCCCGTTACGAGCCGGAGTCGGAAGCCGAGCGGCAGCTCCGGACCGTGAAGTGGGGCCCCTAGCGGATTGGCTCAGCCTTCCGGCTGACCCCGTGCTGTGTCAGACCGGTGCTCCTTCAACGTCGTGTGCTGATTCGGCTTTCGTTCCGTCTGGCCACCAGTTCCAGCGTCCGAGGAGTTTCATGAAAGCCGGTACGAGGATCATCCTGACCACGATCGCGTCGAGTGCGATAGCGACGGCTAGTGCAACACCGAACTGCTGGAGTTCCAGAACGTGTGCTGTGACGAAGCTGCCGAAGACAACGACCATGATTGCGGCCGCAGCAGTGATAGGGCGTGCGGTGTGCTGCACTCCGTCGGCGACGGCCTCTGTGTTCCGGAGCGAGGGTGGCTCGATTTCGCCACTCGAGTCCCAGGCCTCCTTCATCCGGCCGATCAGGAACACCTCGTAGTCCATCGACAGGCCGAACAGGATGACGAACACGGTGATCGGTAGGTACACCTGGAGGAATCCGACCTCGGCGAAGCCGAGTACATCTGATCCCCAGCCCCATTGGAAGACGGCGACGGTGACGCCGATTGCTGCTCCGGTGGCCAGCAGGTTCATCGCAACCGCTTTCAGCGGGATCACGATGCTTCGCAGCACCACACCGAGAAAGACAACCGAGAGTAGAAGCACCAGCCCCACCACCATCGGGAACTTTCCGGTTGCTTCGTCTGAGAGGTCGACGAACTCGGCGGTGGTGCCTCCGATGACCACCCGAGGGTCACCCGCAGGCGTGACGAACTGCCCAGTCGCATCCCGGAGATCACGGACGAGATCGAACGCGTCGGTCGAGTCAACAGGCACCGCGGGGATCGTAATGGTCAGCTCACGTCCACCCGACCGCTGGGAAGGAAGTACCTCGAGGATCCGTGGATCGTCCTTCATCAGCTGGGCAACTTCCGACGAGGCCGATTGACCGGCATCGGTGTCGACAACCAGAATCGGCGCGACGAGTCCCGGGGAAAAGTCCCGCTGCAAGATTTCGGCGGCCTGCCCGGAGGGGGCCGCCCCGAGCGCACCGGTCCCCATGTTGATGCCGTACTGCATCGATGTGACAGGCCACGCAAGCAGCACCAGAACGAGCACACCACCAGTACCGAACAGGACTGGCCTGCGCATCACGACCCGCACCCACCGAGACCACCACGTCGAACCCGCGCTCTCCGAGGACATCTCGAATCCCCGAAGCAGCCGAGGAAGGTGCCCCCGATCCAGTGCCGGTCCCAGTGCCGCCAGCAGCGCCGGCAGCAGAGTCAACGCCGTGATCAGCACCGCGATCACGGCCGCGCTCACTCCCAACGCCATCTGGCGGAACACTGGCGAATTGACCAGCAACAATGAACTCATCGCGATGACGACGATCAGACCGGACGCCGCGATCGTGCGTCCGGTCGTCCGCAGAGTCGTGGACATCGACGCTGCGATCCCTTCGAGGTCCTTCCGGTCGCTCACGTCGTTTCCGGCGAGTTCTTCGCGGAACCTGCTGACGATGAACAGCGAGTAGTCGATACCGATGCCGGTCCCGATCATCGTCACGACTGCGAGAAGGAGGGCGTCGACCGATGATCCGCCGCTGGTGGCCGCGATGAGGCCGAATGCGGCCAGCAAGCCGACCCCCGCGACAGCCAGCGGGACAAGGCCGGCGCACAGGGCGCCTAATGCCAGTACCAGCACTACCAGCGCAACAGGAACACCGAGCGATTCAGCCCGCAAAGCGTCGGCCTTCTCAACTTTGACGAGATCATTTGTCAACGGGGATGATCCGGTGACAGCGACCGACACCTCTGGCGGCGCCGAGCGGTCCACGATTGCTTGGATGTCGCGGGCGGTGGCCGCGTTCTCCCTGGGCGACCCGTCCAAGCTCAACGCAGCGAACGCCGACCGCTTATCTGCCGAGACCTGCTTCTGTGCACCGAGATCGAACGGCCCGAGGACTCCCGAGACACCTTGGTGGCCAAGAACTTCTGCGAGGGTCGCGCCCACGGCATCTCGGAAGACGCCGTCGTCGGTGATCGAGGACTCGGAATGAAAGACGATGACATCCTGCTCTGTACCCAGCGCAGGAAAGCTCTCGATAAGGCTCTGCCGGACAGTAGCGGAATCCGACCCTGGAACCCCGTAGTCGGGTCCGCTCAGGTCACCCGACATGCCGACGTAAGCGATGCCGCCACACGCTGCGACGATTACCCAGACAACAATCACCCACCAGCGCAGTCGAGTAACGGTCTGTCCCCACCACCCGAAGACGCCGTCGACGGCTCCTTGCTTAGTGCCATTCGCCACGTCTTACCTCCCGGGAGCCTCGCCCATCGGGGGACGAGATCAGATAGCGGTGAGATGCTGAACCCCTTGCCGCGAGAAACGTCCTGGTATCAGATGATTCGGAAACCAGGACGCGGGCAGCTTCGCCTGCACGAGCGTTACTCAGGCCGGGGGACGGACTCTCCGGGCGGGGACGGTGTAAACGTCGCTGGTCGTGGCGAGTTCGTTGCTGCCGGCTACAGAGGGAGTGCCGGCGCGCAGGTTCACCGCCCAGTTCAGCGCCCCGAGCGGTCCGCACCCGCTGGCGGCGGGAACGGCAAAGGTGTCGTCGGTGTGCGACACGTTCGGGAACACAGCCCCCTGGTATGCGCCACCGATCGGCCGCGATGGAGGGTTGCCGGTCGTAGCCAGATTCAGTATTACGGGATTAGATTCCGAGCCGAGGTAGCAACTGCCACCGAGAAGCGGGTTCTCGAGCTTCAGGCGGACGGGCATCGACACCTTGAGGTCGAGCACGTCGACAGACGGGATACCAACCGGCTCGACCGTGGCCGCGATCTGGGTGAGATTGAGCGGGGTGTCGATGCCGAGCGCGCCCCCGGGAATGGAGATCGGGTTGGAGAAGACCCCACTGGTACCCATCTGAGGAACGAAGATCTCCTCAAAGTTACCGTCGGGGTCAGGCGTTCCGTACTTGACGCCGCCAGCGATCTTCAGGCCTCCGTCAGGGATAGGTACCTTCAACCCGCCGATCCTCATGTCGCCGCCCCGGACCACCACCGTGGCGCAGGTACTAACTGCTGGGTCCTCAACGGGGCAGGTGCCCCAGCCGTCGAAGGTGAGGGGAGTGCCTTCCTGGGCGCCGGAGGAGCCCAGTGACCCAGTATCGGTGCTACCGAGGGATCCGGTGCCGAGGCTGCCGAGTGAGCGTGACGACCCATCGCTTCCCGATGAGCCTCCGTCCTGCGCGAAGGCGATACCGCCGCCGATCACCGAGATTGCCGCGGCCAAGGCCCCCGTCGGAATCACCCTCGCCCGGACTTTGCTGACGTTCATTTCTCGACCCCTGATCGATCTCGACTGGACAGTCCCCTGCGCCCGTTCCGGTGGATCCGATCGCGCCAGGAAAGCTCCACGACGCGCCGCCACACGACCGAGCAAGCGCCTGAACGCGGACGCTACCGACAAGCCGGACGCCCTGTATCACGAATCGAGAAACTAACCGGTCAGGCGGTATGCAGAATCAATCCCTGGCGATTGGGTTCAAGTGCAGCGCACTGCACCGCTGCCGCATTTCGGCGTTGTGGGCACCGACGTGGTCAACGCCGTGAGCAATCGAAGTGGGCCCGTATCGAACTTGTCGCTGCGTCCTCTCCGGGCGCCGACTTCACTGTCACCGACGGGCCGAACTACTCAAAGCGCCAGCAGCACCCACCTCTACCGAGCGCGAGGCCGGCATGGGACGGATTGAGTGCCCGAAGCGGACTACGTCGCGGGATGCTCAAATACCTGCGCATCGTCCAGGTTTGGACAGCGGCCCAGCCAAATATTCACCAGTATCCAAGGAACAGCGCGAGAATCGAATATCAACCGTCCACCGGTTTACACCGGGGGCAGCCTGAGGCACCCCAGCTGGAAGGGCCTGTGCGGCGACAAAATCCCCGACGAGGTCGACCTTCCGGGCCAGCACTGACGGTGGTCCCCCGTACCCTCGGCGCTGTGGCCATCGATCGCGCCGTCCCGGCGGCCCGCATACGACGCGGACGTCGATAGCCTCGATGCGACCGAGGCGATCGACGACGGGGATCTGCGGTGGTGCTTCGGCGGTGGCCAGGACCTACTGTCTACGGTCGTCAACACCCAACTGGGCGAATACATCCGGGTGATGAGGCAGTCCGGCGCGGGCTGGACCATCGTCGCCGATCGGCCCGGCGCGACCATCAGGACGCAGTCGGCACGGCACGAACGATCTGGCAGCTCGTGGCGCTGTTGACGTACTGACGAGCAGCTTCGGAGGGGGAGCGCATGAACGAAAGGGCAGTAGTGACAGTGGGGGCCAACGCAGGACCGAACTGGCGCGATCGCGGACTGTGCAGGACGAATCCGGACCTGTTCTTCCCAGAGGCCACGGAGAGGAAGAAGTCGGTGCAGGGGTCAGCATCTGCATGACCTGCCCGGTACTCACACCGTGCCGATCACACGCACTCCACGGGCCCGAGCGGTTCGGCATCTGGGGCGGAACGACACCGACCGAACGCGCACGGCTGTGAAGAGACAACTCCACGGCCGCATAAACACCGAGGCCGGGCTTCCATCAGCAAGCCCGGCCTTTTCGGTGTGCAGTAACACTCGATGAGAACTCTCGATATGGACATAACGGTTACGCAAGAACACATTCACCTGATCAAGGAGTCCCGACATGGCCCTGCCGACTCTCTCCGGACGGCGTACCGGTGTCGTTCTCGCGATGGCCTGCGCCGCGATTGTGCTCGGCTCGTCACCCGCCGGCGCCGAGCCCGCCAGCCCGTCGATTCCTCGCGGCGGCCTCGCGGCCGTCAACGACGTGCTCGTCCCGCAGGACCCCGGCTTCTGGAACCCCGAAGTCCGCGGAACCCGTGTACTGACTCCGATCCGCCCCGGGGAAACGGTGTACTGCGTGAGCGGCTACGAAACGCCGCCCGGGTGCGCCACACTCGATAAGCACTGGTCCTCGCCGCAGCGCGACCTCGTGTTCGTCGACGTACCCATGATTGGGCGGTCACCAGTGCGCGTGTGGATGGACATCCTCCCCCGCCTCAATGAAGGTTCTCTCGGTCAACTGCTGCAACGCTTCTTCGCTCGGTGACACAGGGCCGACATGCGTCGGTGTCAGTCGCGTGATCGCGGGTGTGAGGTCCGCGGCCGATGAGCGGGCGCTACTCCAAATCCGAAGACCGTGCCTCCGGATTCGGGCCGGGGTTCGGTCGAGCCCCGAGCCATGTCGTGTTGAGTAGCGGCCCACTCCTCGCCGCCGAACCGACCGTAGCGCGAGCCGCTGACAGGCCAAGTCGACCCGCCCTTCCTATGCAACGACCTATGCCGGACCAACATGCCGGAGGGGACGACTCGGTCATTCGCCAGCGTTGGTCGCGTTTCGCCGACCCACGGACGACTGAAACCGGTTGTGACTTTCAGCGATAAGTGGCGCGGTTCTGACGGACGAAAGTGGCGGAGCTATTGCAGCTACACTCGTCGATCCCGGATGGCCCCGAACAGGTGATTCACGGTCGGGGTCACCAGTCGTGGACGTAGGCTGACAGCATCCTTCGGCCAGCGCCGGTGTTCGTGACCAGGAGCGGGCCACCAGGTAGGGAGGTCCGTCGATGAGACAACGCCACCGTCTGCGCCGAGCATCCATCGTCGTCGGCACCGGCCTAGCACTGGTCCTCGGGGCACAGCCGGCCGACGCCGCACCGACCGACACCGTCTTCCCCATTCCCATCGCCGGGATCAGCGTCAGCACGACCGGACTCCCGAGCTCGGGCTACTCCTACCCGACCGCCACCACCGACCCAGACACTCCAGGAGTGACCCGCCTGGGGCTGCCGTACGCCGGTGTCCACGTCCACTGGCGGAACATCTCCACCGGTGCAGCGGGTGTCGCATACCTCGACCACCCCGGCGGCACATCGGTCGAGACAGGTTCCGGGACGGTCGTCGCCGTGGCCACGGCGCCCGGTGGGGTCGACGGGATCAACTCTCGGATATTCGTCATCACGCCCGGCGCCGGTGTCTGGACGGTCCCCTGACCGACTCGCCTGCCGCCCCTCGGACCGGCTGGAGCTGCTCGAGGCGTTGAGCGGGGCCTCACCGGCACGGCCGCACCGCCGACGCCGGCACCCACTGATCCATTTCAGAAGGCCTCGACCATTGCCTGTCGGGATCGAGAACTGAGCTCACTCGGGGCCTGGTGAGCGAGAGACCCGCGCGCCCTCCCGAACCGCGGGGCCGTCGCCTACGGAACGTAGACTGTTGCGAATCCCGGTGTGGTCGTGCCAGGTTCGGGTATGACGGTGACGACGACCTGCCCGGTTCCGGTCGGCAGGATTGCCGCCGGGTAGCCGTACTGGGCGACCGACATCCGGGCGGAGCCGGCAGCTCCGCTCGACAGGTTCAGCCAGTGCACGTCGCCCAGGATTTGGCAGTGACCAGCTCCAGGCTCGCCGGTCACCTCGCGACCGCCTTCCGTCGGGCCGGTGATCGTCACCGTCCCAGGCTGCTCCCCGACCACGGCCTCACAGCGGACCCGGGGAGCGTCGAAGCTGCCGTTCGGGTTCCCGAACGGCGCCGGGTTGATCTGGAACGGAACAGTGACCGCAGCGGAAGCGACAGCCGCCGGCACCAGGACCGAACCCGCCACAATCGCAGCACACACAACCGATCGGCGAACGAAGTCGATCACGACGACCTCCAGGAAAGGTCCACATCCAACCCTGACCTAGCCAGTCACGTGGATACACAAGGCAACACCTCCCGCGTCTGCAGCAACCCCGGCCCCTCGCTGTCGCCTCAGGTGCCACCGAAGAAACGAGCGACGCTAGCTCATTTACGGGCAGTACCCACCCAACCAGCACGGGGCGTTGTACAGGATCCCGACCCACACGTCGTCAGGGATGAACCCGTAGGGCAAGAGCCACCAGATCGGCGGAAAGTCCATCGCACCGACACCTCCAATACGAAGCAGCCGCCGACCCGCACCATCACTCCTCAGAGCGGGTTCCACCAGTTGACGAAGAGATTCCACTCGAGAATCCCCGGCCACACACCCGATTCCAGCGGATTCACGTAGTACAGATCCGGTAGTAGTCCAATCACGACTGCCCCCTACAGACACTCGGTGGGACGTGTCATATTACCTGGTCAGGACGTTGAAAGGCCCCCATGCCCGAAACAGGCGCAGGGGCCGATATGCACCGCACGAACACGATCAACGACACTGACAAACGGGACCGGCCCGCTATCGACGGGCCGGTCCCTCCTGCGTCAGATCGGGTGGAACAACAGCGCCGCCGCAGCATGCTCGACGGGGCGGACCGTGATCCCTTCCCGCTCGACACCGGTGAACCCCGCGTCGGACAGGGCTGCGAGCGCGTCCCCCAGATCCACACGCGCAAGATCCAGCCCCGGCGACATGGAGTCAGTTGGGACTGCTGCACGGATAGGTGACATCTTGACCTGCCCTACGGGTAGGTTTCCAAATCCGGTGATTAGTCGAGGGCCTTGCTGAAAGGCTCCGACCGTGCCTCGCCCCTATCCTCCCGAGTTTCGTGCCCGTGCCATCGCGTTGGTCCGATCCGGCAAACAGGTCAAGCAAACCGCCTACGAACTGGGCATCAGCGCCGGATGTCTGCACACGTGGCTCAAGCAGGACCGCATCGATCGCGGTGAGATCCCTGGCAACACCACTGCGGAATCTGCAGAGTTGCGGGCTGCGCGCAAGCGAATCCGGGAGCTCGAAACCGAGTTAACGATCATCCGGCAGGCGTCGAAGTTCCTGGGCGAGGACAAACCTCACCCAAAAGGATCCACCCGGTGATCGACCGATTGGCCGACGCCGGGACCCCCATCGACGTGTATTGCAGAGTGCTCGGGGTGTCCCGGCAGGGCTACTACCGATACAAGCGACGACCGACGTCGGCGACGCAGCTGCGTCGCCAGTGGCTGACCGGGTTGATCCGGGAGATCCACGTCGCCTCCCGCGGCACTTACGGCTACCGGCGCATTCACGCCGAGCTGACCATGGCGATGGGCATCGCGTGCAGCTCACGGCTGATCTCGGTGCTGATGACCCACGCCGGAATCTACGGACTTCCAGGGCCGGTGCGCGTCAAACGACTACGCGGGTCGTCACTGCCGGCGACCTGGTCAACCGCAAGTTTCACCGTCTGCATCCAAATGAGTTGTGGGTCACCGATATTCCCCCAAGCACTTCGTGCAGGGAGGTACCCCCACCGAGCACCCAACACGGGAGGGGAAGGTGTTCTGCGCCGCGGTGATGGATGCCTTCAGCAGGCGGATCATCGGTTGGTCAATCGATTCGCGGCAGGACTCCACACTCGTCATCAACGCGCTCGACATGGCCATCCGGAACAGACGTCCGGAGCCTGGCGGCATCGTGCATGCCGATCACTTCAGTCCAGTTCACCTCATGGGCTTTCGGCGACAACATCCGCTCTGCCGGCCTCATGCCGTCCTTCGGAAATGTCGGCGACGGCCTGGACAACGCGATGATGGAATCGTTCTGGTCGTCGATGCAGATCGAGTTGCTCAACCGCAAGAAGTGGAAGACCCGCCTCGAGCTCGCGAACGCGATCTTCGACTACATCGAGATCCTCTACACCCGTCAACGACGGCATTCCCCACTCGATTACCGCACCCCGATCGAACACGAACTACTCTCCGAGAAGAACCCCATCCCCGCCTGAGACTCATCACCGAGACTGGAAACCAAGTAGTAGGGCAGGTCAATCTGTCACCTGATCGTGCAGCAGTCCCGGATGATTCTGTCCACGACGAACGCAGCAATCACTGCGACGGCCATCACTACCCCCACAACTCACCCGCCTTTCCCACCAAAACTGCCCCCACACCCAGACTGGGTGCAGGGGCAGCGAACAGCTCAGATCAGCAGATCACCACTCCTGGTAGAAGTCGAAGCGGTCGCCCCAGATCGCGGGATCGTTCACGTCGAACTGGATGTATCCCCCACGAGCGACAGCCTCGTCGATCAACTGCTGAGTACTGGCGAACACCAACGTCGGATGCGTGTCGTAGATCGACCCGTCACCGAGGTAGATGGCGACCTGGCCCCGGGGCACGACAGCGTCGATCGCGTTGCCCGCGCCCAAATCACGCAGAATCCGAGTCTCGTTCGGGTCGAACGAGATCCCCTGATAGCCCTCCCCCGAGCGCAGGTAAGCGGCCGACGCGGTGCCGGCCGCACCGACCATCAGCCCTGCCGCCGCAGCAGCAGGAATCAGAGCAGCAGCGATCATGCGAATACGAGACATCAAGAATTCCCCTCCAGATACACCAGCCACATTACCGGCCGGTAAGTTTCCTATCGATTTTCATATCGTAGCCGGGATTCCCCGCCCACCCCCGGCGGCCCCTGAACCCGCACGGGACGGGCCATCCGTCCAGGTCACGGCACAAGATAGCCCCCACACCGGAAAGGATGCAGGGGCTGTGGAGACAGAGGGGTCACGGCGCGCGGCTACTCACAACAGAAGACCGCGCCCCGGCCCTCGGTCAGTGTCAAGCGGTGTTTTGCAAAAGGCCCCGCACCCAGTACCGGTGCAGTGCCCTGGCCATCACTTGCGGCGCCAGGCGCGCGTAGTGACGTCAGTCGTCGACCTCCGTGTCGAAGCGACCCCAACGACCGGGGCTCACTCGAAGCCGTCCTCGAACTGCTTCCGCGCGCCCTCGACGATCGCGGCGAAATCTTCACCGGTCACCTGAGCGACCCGGTTGGCCAGATGCCAGATCATCCCCGACATCTCTTCCACCATCCCGTAGACATCGCCGGGATTGTCGATCGTCTTGACGAACTCCTCGAGGTCGAGGAACTGTCCATCACTGCTCACCCTGTGCCCGAACGGACCAGCCATCGAAGCCCCTATCTCGAAGTTGTCGTGATTTCCCGCCGCACAGGCTATCGCGGTGGGATGACCGATCATCACTCACTCGATGCGGCCATCAGCGCGTAGCCCACTCACCGCTATGCGTTGGCCGCGATGACCCACTCGTACGGCGTCGGGGGTGGGTACTCGACGGCAATCGCCGCTTTGGCGACGTCTACTGGGGCCGGCCACTCTCCGCTGTTGCCTCGGCGGAGCGTATCGAGTGCTTGGCGAATCGACTTGTCCTCGATCCAGGTGTAGGCATCAGATGGGTCGACGGTCTGGTCGCGGTCGACCATCAGGTCGGCGATCGACATGCGGATGTGGTGCCAGTACCAGGACTCCTGCGGGCTCACTGGCTGATCGCCACCCATCGAGACCTCCCCTCTAGCGCCTAATTTCGGCGTTTACCTGCGGTGATGACATGTCCCCTGAGCTTCCACTGCTCGGGTCGATACTCTTGGACGAAAGGCTCGGACGAGAACCCGAGGATTCCCCCCCGCCGGCGCCGAGTCCCGCTCGGC
Organism: Rhodococcus sp. W8901; assembly: GCF_013348805.1. Classification (NCBI taxonomy): domain Bacteria; kingdom Bacillati; phylum Actinomycetota; class Actinomycetes; order Mycobacteriales; family Nocardiaceae; genus Rhodococcus; species Rhodococcus sp. W8901. The sequence continues at coordinate 2,800,431 of NZ_CP054690.1, read as the reverse complement.
CGGCGCTCCGGCCTGCGCGTCGCGCCAATAGTCCGCGGCCGTCTTCGGGCGCTCCCCGACAACGAGCGGGTCACCCTCCCAATCGTGATACGGCGGCAGATCGCCCCGCACCGGCGCGCTCCCGGTCCCCGAGCCCTGCTCGACGGCCATCACGCAGCCCTGACACAGCACCCGGCCCTCCGGCACCTCCAGGAACACCTCGTCCGGGTCCACGCCGTCCGGTAGGTCGCACGCCGCCACCCCGCACCCGTCGCACTCGTATCTCGTCGCCATGCCTTCTTCCTACCGTGCCGGCCGACGTCACACGCCCACCCGGCACGTTTCCCCATCCTCGTGCCGCGAGAAACACGTGTTGACCAGCATTGATAACACGCCCCTCGCGTGTCCGAGGCCCGCGAGATCCGGAGGGTGGAGAGCCCGTGTCCGATCATCGTCGCGACTACAACCACAGGAGGACACCATGTTCGTTTCGACCACCATCCTCATCGCATCGCATCGCATCGCCGGCCTATCGAACTTCACCAGCGAGTCGGCAGTGAAAGACTGGTTCCGCACCCGTGCGAGGAGCGAGACGATCCTGATCACGTTCTGTGCCATTGCGATCGCGGCGACGATCTCGATGGGCCTTCTCGCGGGCGGGCTAGTGGTTCTCGTCTATGCCGTCGTGGGAGTGCTCTGGCCGACCACCGTACGGTCGATCTGGCGCCGGCTCGGCGGGCACCGGTTCATCGTGCAGTAGGGCCGCGGCGGCAGGTCCCATCACTCCCCAGGGACCTGGGCAATCCCGCCAGAAACCAGAACACGTGCAGTTCAGAGCCCAGTTTGCGCGGGTTGCAGGCTCGGTGATCGTGGGTAGGTTCGGTAGTGGCCGCCAGTTGGGATCGACCATCTGAGGTGATCGGGCGGCAAGCTCGGGGCAACGCCAAACGCTACGGCGCGGTGGGGTCGTGAGCGATCTGGCCGTTCGCGGGTCGGTCGTCTTTGCTAGCTTCGGCCGCATGGGGAGTAAGGCGCGGGGGCTCGCGCAGCAGAAGGCCGCACACGCAGAGCAGGGCAATCAGTGGTGGACATACGCCGTCGAGTGCGGGCGACAGGTCCGGGCCGGATCACCGCCACCGGCGTTGGCTGTTCACGGCCTCGTGATGGGCCGCGGAGAACAGGCCATTGTCGAAGGGACTGCCGAGTATTCGCGGTTTTGGGCCGGTGACGGCACCTACCGCCGGACCTCGTCGTTCGCGATCGGTAGCCCGGCTTTCGTCGTCGGCAGTATCGCGGGCAGCATGATCGCCAATAGCCGGGCCAAGCATGCCGCCCAACGCAACAGCACGCTCATGTGGCGGGAGCACCAGCAGAGTCGGTTCCTCATCACCAACCACCGCGTGTGGTGCCACACCGCGGCGAAGGGCTGGCTCAGCTTCTACTTCAACTCGGTCAGCGAGTTCCACCCCGACCTGCACGGTTGGTCACTGACTCTCGCCTTCGAGAACGCTGCACCGCTGAGGCTGGTCGGGCCTGCCGCGCCCGCTCTCGCGCTCTGGTGCGGCCACGGCATCCTCGGCGATCGCTGGGTCACCGACCCCCGTATGGCTCCACTGCTCGCCTGACTCGGCCTGACGCCGTTTCGCCCGTTCTGCTTCCGCATCGGTGAGCAAGGGGACGTGTCGTCTTCCCTGGTCAGACGGCCTCGGTGGTGCGGGCGATCTCGACGGCGAGCCGGCCGCTCACTACGCGGGCAACTGCGTCGCGCAGCGCGCCTAGTCATCAGCTGCCGGCGCCCTCCTGCAGCGTGTGTGCGACAAGCGCATTGGCGTGACCGTGGCCCAGCCCGTGTTCGGACTTGAGCCAGTTGACCAGTTCCATGTGCTTGGTCAGGTCGGAGCCGCGAATGAGGTCCTTCCACTCGCTGATCGGCTTCCCGTACTTCTTCTCGATCGACGGAAAGTAGGACGCGGGACCCTTCACCGGTTCGGTCATGGGCGGCACGCTACCGGTGAGCTACGACACGTGCACGGATCGAACTCGCCCACTCCTCCGGATCCCAGGTTTCCGGCCGAGCCCGGGTGAGCGGGTAGCACGCGAAACCGATGAGGACCGCGGTGAAGTGTCCGATGTCGGTGAACGTCAGTGTGCCGAGCAACGGCAGCCCGTAGACCAGCAGCACACCGACCACATAGAGATACCGCCACGGCGGCGCGATCCGGTAGGCGAGCACCGCCGTGACGCCGGCCAACGCATAGCTGACGCCCACATCGAGGGTGTTCACCGCCGACTCCGGCGCCTCGCCGTGCCGAATCGCCAGATAGAGGACGCCCTCGCTGAGATACGTCGCGCCGACATGAGCGACCACCGCGACCGTCAGCCACCGCCACGTTCCCAGCCACCGTTCGACGGGAACGTGAAAGAGATTGAAGAGCACGAAATACCCGAACCATCCACCGCCGGCGAGCCAGAATGCACTGGAGATGAGAACGTGGAACGGGTCCTCACGAAGATGATGCAGATTGGTCGAGCGGCTGCCGAGAACATGATGCAATGCCTCGGGCGAAAGCTGATGCATCACGATCGTGGTCACCAACAGAATCGCGAGCCATATGAACGTACCGGGCGCGCGGCGCACGTACGCCCACGCCGCAGCCGGAAGCTGCGACCACCGGAACCGCTGCACGGCATCCACGGGACCAGTATGGACCCGATCCGGCCCGGACATCGGCTCAGTCGACAATCGCCCCGATTCCGTGGCGCTCCCGGTAGCGCCGCAGGTTGCCGCTCGCGAGCCGGGCGATCCAGGGCAGCACGCGCAGCATCGGACCCGGGGCCAGCATGCCGGTCTTCACCATCCAACCGTCGGATCGCGGCAGATTGGTCTCGACGCGCGGACGGTCCACCAATGCGAGCACGCGATCGGCGATGCGTTGCGGCGGCAGTGGTGTCCCCAGAAAGTTGAGTGCCGACCCGCCGGTGGCCGCCTCGTGACGCAGCATCGGGGTGTCGACCGAGCCGGGGTTGACGATGCTGACGCGGACACCGGTCTCACGCGTCCGCGCGGCCAGCGCCAACAGGAAGCCGCGCAGCCCGAACTTCGATGCGCTGTACCCCGGGCTCTCGGCGAGCGGCAGCATCCCGCCGATGGACACGATCGCCACGACGTGCCCGCGTGATGCCTGCAATGTCGGGTACAGCGCGCGTGTCAGCTGCACCGGTGCCAGCAGGTTGACGCCGAGCTCGCGGTCCACTTCCTCGGCAGTGACGTGCTCGAACGGCGTGGTGACGACGACGCCCGCCACGTGGACGAGCAGATCGCACTCCCCCGCCGCGGACTCCACCAGCGCCTGCACGTCCGACGAGACGGTCAGATCGCAGGGGTGTGGCGTGATCTGCCCGGCTACGCCGTCGGATATCGCCGTCAATCCTCGAGCGTCGACGTCCACCGCGACGACGTCGTATCCCCGAGCCGCCAGTCCGCGGCAGATCGACGCCCCGATCGCACCGGCCGCCCCGGTGACCACGGCGCGGGTCATGCCGCCACCCGGACACGGTCGAACATGCCGGGCGTCAGATCGGTCCAGCCGAACTCGCCGCGCACGCGGGCCAGGTAGTCCCGGAAGGCGTGCGAATCGACGTACGCGCTGTGGCGGTCGGTGCCGATGAACGAGATTCCGCCGCTCAGGTCGGGCCGGTCCGTCGCCATCCTGCGATCGAACACGGCCGCACGCGACGGATTGTGCTCCTGGTCGTGCAGGTACTGGGCCAGGATGTTCGTCACCTGGTCGAACAGGGTGTATGCGCTCGAGTTGGTCTCCAGGTAGCCGGCGCCGAACAGATTCCGGTGCTTCGGATTGAACGCCGTGAGATAGAGCCGTGGTCGCCCCGCATGCCAGTCGAAGCACGATTCCCGGACGTGCGGGATCGTCCAGTCGTAGCCGGTGGCGTACAGCACCAGGTCGACCTCCCGACTGGATCCGTCGGTGAACTCCACCCGGGGCCCGGCGAACCGCGCGACGTCGGGGACGATCGCGACGTCACCGTGCTGAAGGTGGTGCACCAGTTGGCTGTTGAGCAGCGGGTGCGATTCGAGGAGCTTGTGGTCGGGCCGCGGCAGTCCCAACCGGGTCAGATCACCCTGGATCAGGCGCAGCACCCCGGTGAGCAGCGGGCGCTCGAGTGCGATCGGCAGCCGCGGCCCCTTCTCGGCGAACACGTCGGTCGGGGTTCCGAAGATGTGTTTCGGGATCACGTGATACCCGCGGCGGACACTGACGAACGTCTCCGACGCGGACGCCGCCGCGTCACAGGCGATGTCGGCACCCGAGTTGCCCAGACCCACGATAAGTACCCGCTTGCCGCGGAACTCGTCGATCCCCCGGTAGGTCACCGCGTGCCGGATCTCGCCGTCGAAAGTGCCGGGGTGAGCCGGGATTCGAGGCTGCCAGGTCACACCGGTCGCGCACACCACGGCGCGGTAGCGGCGCCGTTCACCGGTCGACAGTCGGACCGCCCAGCCGTCGCCGTCCGGGGTGACGTCCTCGACGGCGGTGCCGAAGCCGATCGACTCGTACAGGCCGAACGCCCGCGCGAAACTGCGCGTGTAGTCGAGGATCGCCCGGTTCCCCGGGTAGTCCGGGAACGAGTCGGGCATCGGGAAGTCGTGAAACCCCGACATCGTGCGGGACGAGATGAAATGCGCCGACTCGTACATCGGTGTCCCGGGGTTGTCGAGATCCCAGATCCCGCCCACGTCGCTGTGCCGTTCGAACTGGTCGTACTCGATACCGAGCCGACGAAACGCCCTGGCCGCCGACAGTCCGGCCGGCCCCGCGCCGACGATGCACACCCGATCCATTCGAATGCCCCTTCCCTCGCCGCACATTCAACCCCGCCCCCTGCCCTCGTGGAGCTGAATCGAGTGGTAGCCGAGGCGAGTCCGGTGTGGAGTCTCGCGGCTGGGGCCGACGCGGGTGAATTCCGGAATCCCGGTTGTTCCGTCCGATACGTATTTTCGCACCGTAGCGACGAGTGCCGAACGCCCGCTTCGTGGTTGACGAAAGGCACTCCTCCGCGGTCGGGTGCGGCCACGCGACGGATGCGGGGCTACTCGCCTTCGGCAGGAACGTACGTCCTCGCTCCCGACGAGCACGAACCGGAAGCGCTCACTCCCCCGCCGGATCGACCGAGGGAACAGCGGGCACTCCCCCTTCGTGACGAGCATCGAGCCCCGACGTCAGTTGTCCCGATCCAGATCGACGAGATGTGTTCCGGTGCATCGGCTCGAGTAGGTGTCGGGCGGGTGCATAAGCTGGCGGCATGATCGATCTGGCGTTCTTTCTTGCGGCGGCTGAGCGGGGGTTCCCGCTCGATGTGGACGATGCGGTGGCTTACTTGATCCAGGCGGAGGTGCTCCTGCCGGTCGACTGGTCTGGTGAGGAGCGGACCGGACAGATATCGCAGTTCGTAGCACGTCGAGTGGAGGCCTTCGGGGAGGGCCGCGCCGTTGTCGCTGCCGTCGAGTCCGCTGCCATGGAAGCGGCCGGCGCCGACCTCGAACGTGGCGCGCACGTGCCGGCGATCCTGCGCGCTGTGGACGATGCCCTGGCCCCCGCGGGGTTGGCGCTGGGCGAACTACGGTCCGGCGACGACACGTACCGTGTCGGCGTCATGCGTCGCACGACGGCGTCGAGTCAGGCATGGGGCCTGGACCGGCCTTCTACCGAGTTGCTCTACATCATCGACTGCCCGTGCGGTGGCATGAACGTGTGGCAGCTGTCCAGGACGGAACCGAAGCCTGATGAAGGCGAGTGCAACTCGTGCGGTCGGAACCTGTTCGACCCTGCCGGTACCCCGATCGTGCCCATGGCCATGGAACCCGTCTGACCTCAGGGAACGTAGCCAACTCGCGAATCGAGCAGGGACACCCCGGCCGCGCAACCACGGTCGGCGTGCCTGACGGCCGGCTAGACGATGCGCGGACGCTGTCCGTGCGGTTGCGTGAGCCATCGGACGGCGACCTCGAGGTCGGACGTCGACGCCACCCCCACCGGGATCGGTGTCCGGGACACCATCACGACCGGGATGTCGAGTCGGCGGGCGGCCTCGAGCTTCGCCGACGTGAGCGCTCCCCCGCTGTTCTTCGTCACCACCACGTCGATCCGATGCCGGCGCATCAGCGAGACCTCGTCGTCGACGGAGAAGGGCCCCCGATCCAGCAGAAGCTCCGACCGCGCGGGCATCGAGACGTCGGGGGGATCGATCGCGCGGACGAGGAACCAGCCGGAACCGTCGGCGAACGCGTCGACGCCCTGCCGGCCGATCGTCAGGAAGACCCGCTCCCCCAGTGCGGGCACCGCCCCCGCGGCCGCGGCGAGGTCGGGAACGGTGTGCCAGCGATCCGCCGGACCCGGCTCCCATTCGCGTCGGCGCAGCACCAGCAGTGGCACGTCCACCCGCGCCGTCGAGTCGGCAGCGTTGGCGGTGATCCGCGCCGCGAACGGGTGGGTCGCGTCGACGACGGCATCGATGTCGTTGACCTGCAGCCACTCCGCGAGCCCGTCGACGCCACCGAATCCGCCGATCCGAACGTCCCCCACCGGCAGCACGGGGTCGCGGACCCGCCCGGCGAGCGACGACGTCACCGACACCGCCGGATCGGCATCCAGACGGGCCGCGAGGTCGCGTGCGTCCCGGGTGCCGCCGAGGACGAGGACCCTGCGCATCAGTGAGTGGTGCGTGACCGGGACGCCGAGTACAGGTAGCTGTCGGGGAAGCCCTCCGCCGCCAACACTCGGCCCACGATCACCACTGCCGTCTTCGTGATTCCCGCGGCGTGCACCTGATCGGCGAGGGTCGCGAGGGTGCCGCGCAGCACGATCTCGTCCGGCCGGCTCGCGAACGCGACGACCGCCGCCGGGCAGTCGGACCCGTAGTTCTCGGACAGTTCCTCGACGATCTGCTCGATCCGGTGCGCGCCCAGGTGCACCACCATCGTGGCGCCGCTGCGCCCGAGCGAGCGCAGATCCTCGCCCGGCGGCATCGCCGTCGACAGCGTCGACACCCGGGTCAGCACGATCGACTGCGATACCCCGGGCACCGTGAGCTCCCGTCCCAGCGCGGCGGCCGCGGCCGTGAAGGCCGGCACCCCGGGCACGATGTCGTACGCGACGCCCGATGCCTCGAGGCGTCGAACCTGCTCGGCGACGGCCGAGTAGATCGACGGATCCCCCGAATGCAGGCGGGCCACATCGAGCCCGGCCGCGTCGGCGGCGATGAGCTGCTCGACGATCTCGTCCAGACTCATGCGCGCGGTGTCGATAACCTCGGCGTCGTCGGGGCACAGAGTGAGGAGTTCGGCGGGCACCAGGCTGCCCGCGTACAGGCACACCGGGCTCTGCGAGATCATGCGCGACGCGCGGAGCGTGATGAGGTCGGCAGCGCCCGGGCCTGCTCCGATGAAGTGGACTGTCATGTCGTTTCCCTTTCGGTGCTGTCCGGCTTCGTTGCCGACCATTGGGCCACCGGCAACTGCGGTCGCCACGCCGTGAAGCCGCCCAGCGGCTCACCTCGATAGACCTGGAATTTGCGGAGCTCTCCGCCGTTGCGCGAATGCCACTGCAGAATCAGCGACTCCGACTCGGCGGTGACGGCGTTGACCACCATCCGGCCACCCGGGCGCAATCGCGCCCAGCACGCGTCGAGCATTCCGTCCTGCGTGACGCCGCCGCCGACGAAGACGGCGTCGGGCGCGGCCGTCTCCTCGCCGAACGACGCCGGGGCCGCACCGCGGATCCGGAGCGCAGGAACGCCCAGGGCCACGGCGTTGTCGCCGATCTGTCCGACGCGCGAGTCCTCACGCTCGAACGCGACCGCGCGGCACCGGGGGTCGCTGCGCATCCACTCGATGCCGATCGTCCCCGAACCGCCGCCGACGTCCCACAGCAGTTCACCGGGCGCGGGAGCCAGCGCAGCGAGCGTGAGCGCCCGCACCTCGTGCTTCGTCATCTGACCGTCCCCGCGGTAGGCGGCGTCCGGTAGACCCGCGTTCCGCGTCAGGCGCATCGCACCCGCGCCGCGGACCTCGAGCGCGATCACGTTGAGCGGATCGCCCGCCGGCCGGTTCCACTCGGAGGCGGTACCGTCCGCCACTGCTTCGGCGGGCCCGCCCAGCTGTTCCAGCACGGTCAGTCGGGAGTCACCGAAACCGCTCTCGCACAGCAGTTTCGCGACAGCCGCCGGGGTGTGTTGGTCGTTGCTGAGCACCAGCAGGCGCGCGCCGGTCTGCAGTTCCGGCGACAGCGTGCCCACCGGACGATTCACCAGGCTGACGGTGGGTGTCTCGTGCACCGCCCACCCCAGTCGCGCACACGCCAACGACACCGACGACGGGTGCGCGATCACGCGGATCCGCTCGGGACCCAGCACCCGGCACAGCGTGACACCGATGCCGTGGAACATCGGATCCCCGCTGCCGAGCACACACACCCGGCGGTCGCGGTGCTCGTCGAACAGGCCGGGTAACGCCGGCAGCATCGGCGACGGCCACGACACACGCAGCGCGGCGGAGTACGGAACGAGGTCGAGTTGCCGGGGCGAGCCGATCAGCACGTCGGCACCGCCGATCGCCGCCTGTGCCCGCGGTGAGAGTCCTTCCCACCCGTCGGCCCCGATCCCGACCACCAGGACCGGCGAGGTCGATACGGCAACGGTCATCGGGGCATCCGGCGCCAGACGAACTGCGGCAGCAGTCGCATCCCGAAGAACACGGGACGCAGCAGCGCCGGCACCCACACCCGTTCGGTGCGCTTGCGCAGGCCGTGGACGACCGCGTCGGCCACCTGCTGCGGGGTGCTCGAGAACGGAGCAGGCTTCATGCCCTCCGTCATCCGCCCGATCACGAATCCGGGCCGCACAAGCAGCAGATGGACGCCGCTGCCGTGCAGCGCGTCCCCCAGGCCCGAGGCGAATCCGTCGAGGCCGGCCTTCGCCGAACCGTAGACGTAGTTGGCGCGGCGGACCCGCATGCCGGCGACCGACGAGAACACCACGATCTGTCCCGAGCCGTGGGCCCGCATCAGGTTCGCGAGATGCGTGAGCACACTGATCTGGGCGACGTAGTCGGTGTGGACGACGGCGAGCGCGTGCCCGGCGTCCTGCTCGGCGCGGGCCTGATCACCCAGGACACCGAACGCCAGCACGGCGACCCCGATGGGGCCGTGCTGTTCGGCGATCGCCGACAGGACACCGGAGTGATCCGCGACGCGATCGGCGTCGAACTCGATGGTGTGGACATCGGTGGCACCGGCACCGAGCAGGGTCCGGCGTTGCTGTTCCAGATCGTCACTGTGGCGCGCGGCCAGGACGACGGCCCGCCCGGGCGCCAGTCGCTGCGCGACCTCCAGCCCGATCTCGCTGCGACCGCCCAGCAGCACCACCGATCCGGGGGCGAAATCCGTGTCACTCATGACTCCAGTGTCCTGGATTCGCGGCGCTCGAGTACCGTCGGGGCATGGCCCGCTCCCCGTCGAATCCCACGCACCTCACCGCCGAGGCCGGCGAGTTCCTCACCGAACGGCATCTGGCGACGCTGACCACCCTGCGCAAGGACGGATCTCCGCACGTCGTGGCCGTGGGATTCACCTGGGACCCGGACAAGCGGATTGCCCGGATCATCACCAACGACTCGTCACAGAAGGCCCGTAACGCCGACCGCGGGGGCTATGCCGCGGTCAGTCAGGTCGACGGCGGGCGGTGGCTCACGCTCGAGGGCTCCGCGCGGGTGATGTCGGATCCCGCGTCCGTCGCCGAGGGCGTCGAGCGCTACACGGCCCGGTACCGGCAGCCGCGGGAGAACCCCACCCGAGTGGTCATCGAGATCCACGTCGAACGAGTGATGGGCTCGGCAATCCTCATCGACAGGTGAAATCGTCTGATTTGCAACAGTATTCGGCGTCCACGGGGTGTTCCGAGGCGAGGCACGGGGGTAACGTGTGAGGACGTCGATGGCGAGCCCCTGATGGTCGTCATTGTCACCAACGAACCCGAGTGGGGATGCCCATGACAACTCGACGGACGGTATCGACGAATGGACGTTCCGATCACCGATGGGCCTTCCGCGGGTCGATCCTCGCGGGTGTCGCCGTCGCCGGACTGTGCGCGCCTGCCGCGGCTCATGCACTGCCGCCACACCCGTTCGGCCCGCCGGCGCTGACGATCGGCTGCGCCAACCAGGGCAGTCTGATGTCGTTGACCGGTGCCACCGGGCAATCCGGGCCCGAGCAGACGCCGCCGATCGGGCCGGGTGAGATCCGGTTCGAATCGTTCCCGGCGGCACCCCCGATCCCGGCCGCCGGACAGGTCACCGTCGCCTGGATCAACCTGGACACCGGCGCGACGGGCATCGCGGCGCTCGAGGGCACCTACCCGTACCACTCGAAGACGGTCTACACCGGTACCGGCAATATCCGGGCCACCGTGTTCGGCACGATCGACCTGGGCAGTCTGCCGCTGTGTCAGTCCAACCCGACATTCGGCAACTTCATCGTCTGACGTCGGCTGCCCGGCACGTCCCTCAGCCGGGCAGAACGGTCAATCCGTGCGGGCGCCGGTTCATCGGCTCGCACCCGTCGGCGGTGACCACGACGATGTCCTCGATCCGGGCACCCCACCGGCCGCGGAAGTAGATGCCCGGCTCGATACTGAATGCCATTCCCGGCTCGAGCGTGATCTCGTTGCCGGCGACGATGTACGGCTCCTCGTGCACCGACAGCCCGATGCCGTGACCGGTGCGGTGGACGAACACCTCCGCCAGTCCGGCTTCCGCCAGGACGTCGCGGGCGGCGGCATCGACCGATTCGGCGGTCACACCGGGACGGACCGCATCGACGGCGGCGCGCTGTGCCGCCTCGAGGACGGCACACTGCCGCGCGACCTCGGCCTCCGGCTCGCCGAGGACGTACGTGCGGGTCGAATCGGAGTTGTATCCGGGTTCGACCGGTCCGCCGATGTCGATCACCACGACATCGCCGGCCTCGACGACACGATCCGACACCTCGTGGTGGGGATCGGCACCGTGCGGACCCGATCCGACGATCACGAACGCGGCCTCGGTGTGCCCCTCGGCGAGGATCGCATCGGTGATGTCGCGGGCCACCTCGGCTTCGGTCCGGCCCGGCCGCAACCACTCGCCCATCCGCGCGTGGACCCTGTCGATCGCCGCGCCGGCGCGACGCAGAGCCTCGATCTCGGCGTCGTCCTTGATCATTCGCAGCTCCCGCAGCACTCCGGTCGCCAGCACCGGCACGGTGCCGAACCGTCGGGCCAGCGGAACCAGGTGCAGCGCGGGCATCGCATCGGTGACCGCCGTGCGCGGGGACTCCGGCAGCAGCGACGACACCAGCTCGTACGGATCGACGCCGTCGACCCAGTCGTGCACGGGAAGGCCGAGATCCCCCACCGCCGAATCCCCCAGCGACGCAAGCTCGAGCCGTGGCAGGACGACGGACGGCGGATTCCCGTCCGCGGGGACGACCAGGCAGGTCAATCGCTCGAACGAGTCGGCCCGGGAACCGACGAGGTAGCGTAGGTCGGGACCCGGCGTGACCAGGAGCCCGTCGAGTCCGGCACGCTCCGCGAACCGGGCGGCTCGCGTCAGTCGGTCGGCATAGACCGCGGTCGGGAACCGCGTCACCCCGGAGTTGTCGGGCCCGGTGCTGTGGGAACTCAGAGAACTCCGAGAACTATCTGTACTCATGAGATTCAGGCTAGTGCCGTTTGGCAGGATGGGGCGCATGAGTGGACCTTTGCTGCTGCTGGACGGTGCAAGTCTGTGGTTCCGGGCGTTCTACGCCCTCCCCGAATCGATGACTGCGCCCGACGGCCGTCCGGTCAATGCCGTGCGCGGGTTCACCGACATGGTCGCCGCCCTCGTCACCCGCACCCAGCCGTCACGACTGGCGGTGTGCCTGGATCTCGACTGGCGCCCCCAGTTCCGGGTCGACGCCGTGCCGTCGTACAAGGCGCACCGGGTGGCTCAGGAATCCGCCGGCGCCGACACCTCCGCGGGGTCTGCCGAGGAGGTGCCCGACACGCTGACGCCTCAGGTCGACATGATCATGGACGTGCTGGACGCCGCCGGTATCGCGACGGCCGGCGCTGCGGGGCTCGAAGCCGACGACGTGCTGGGAACCCTTGCAGCGCAAGAGAAGGAAGACTCCGTCGTGGTCGTGAGCGGCGACCGGGATCTACTCCAGGTGGTCACCGACGATCCGGTCGCCGTGCGCGTGCTGTACGTCGGCCGTGGGCTGGCGAAGGCCGAACTGTTCGGACCTGCCGAGGTGGCCGCGAAGTACGGGGTGCCCGCGGAACGCGCCGGAGACGCCTACGCGGAGCTGGCCCTGCTGCGGGGCGACTCGTCGGACGGCCTGCCCGGGGTCAAGGGCGTCGGCGAGAAGACCGCGTCCACGCTCCTGCTACGACACGGTTCGCTCGAACAGCTACGTGCCGCGGCGCTGGACCCGACCACCGACGTCGCGAAGGGTGTTCGCGCCAAGCTCGCCGCGTCCGCCGACTACATCGACGCCGCGTTGCCGGTGGTGCGGGTGGTCACCGATGCCGACGTGCAGTTGTCGCGCCCCGACGTGTTGCCCAGCGCGCCGGTCCACCCCGAACGACTCGAACAGGTGGCCACGCAACTAGGCATCGAGCGCTCGGTCGCCCGCCTCGTGGCGGCGATGGCGACCGAGCGCTCGTGACGTCCCGCAGGCTCCGGACTAGCTCGGGCGGCTGACCGAGTACTTGCCGTCGTTGTCGGTGAAGGTCACGGTGACCTTCTTCGGGGCGCCGTCCACCGTCAACGAACACTGGAACGAATTACCCTCGGAGACTTCCTGACCGGACGGGCAGCTCACGTCGGAGACCGAACGCGCACCGTACGACTCGGTGACGATCTGCTCGACGCCCTTCTGCGCGGCGGCCTGATCGAGTGTCTTGCCGCCGAAGACTCCCGAGAGCGCCAGGCCGACGACCGCGATCACCGCGATCACGGCCAGTCCGATTCCCGCCCACATCACCGGCTTCCCCTTACCACCGGTGGTTGCCGGCTGTACGGGTTGCATGGGCTGCGCCGCCCACTGGTTCGGGGGCTGGGTGCCGAACTGCGCCTGCGGGTATCCCGGCTGCGCGCCCCACTGCTGGCCGGGGTACTGCTGCGCCTGGCTCGGCTGCCCCGCATTGGACTGTCCGGCGTACTGGCCGGAACCGCCCATCTGGGGGTTCCACTGCGGCTGTGCGGACGACGGCTGACCCCACGCCTGACCGCCGCCACCCCACTGCTGGTTCGCGTCGGGAGCACCGGGATACGGCTGACCCCAGGCCTGATTCTGGGGCTGGCCATGCTGTCCCGGATAGCCCTGCCCGGGAGGGGGGTAGGCGCCGCCGCCGTACACATCGGCGGGGTACGGGTTCGGGAGCGGTTGCTGGATGTGTTCGGGAGCGGTCGGTGCCGCGTGTCCTTCGCCGTGCCCCGGCTGCGAGGCCCACTGCTCGTTGGGCTCGTTCGGTCCCTGCGGGCTGCTCATGTCGTCTCTCCTCGTCTCCGGTACTGCAGCCTACGATGCAACGAAATGCGTGAGCAGAGCCCGAACTTCGTGGATGTTCACGCGTTTCGAAGAATGTCTCTGGATCGGCAGCGGGTTACCCGAGACCCGGATCTTCAACAAAGCGGTACTCCTCCCCCGGTGCCGATTCATCGACACCCTACGCAGCATTCATCCGGACACGGAACATTGCCCCACGCTTTTCCGTGTCAGCTGGCCGGATGTCGGTCGTCGTCCTGTGCGGCCGGGTCCGCGGCCGCTACTCGGTCAGATGCGCGGGTGCGTGCGTAACGCCCTCGATGTCGCTGACGGTCGCGTCGATCAACTGATGTGCGAGATCGGTGAGCGCGCGCGCCGTCGCGAGTTCGTCACCGATCTCGGGCACGTTGCGATCCGTCGGATTCCTTCGCGCCGCCCCGACGCCGACCAGCGTCGTGTCACCGGTGTGCAGTCTCGCGGTAGAACGAGTCTGACGGTCGTGTTCGTCTATCACGATCTCCATCGACCACTGCTTCGCGTCCATGGTCGCGCTCCTCTCGGTACCGCCCCGACGGGTGGCCGGGGGTACACGATCCAGTCAACGTCCATCGGCCACGATCCGGTAGGGGCGTTCGGATCCACCCGTCTTCGGAACTGCGACCTGCCGCGGCGGCGGACTACGTGGCGGCCACCGCGACGACCCCACGACGGATCGCCCCGACCGCCCGCGCGGCGGCCTTCGCCACCGCCGGATCGGACGCCGTCGAGTGCACCTGGTCGAGCAGGTCGATCACCTGCCGGCACCAACGCACGAAGTCGCCCGCCGACAGTTCCTTACCGCCCGAACCCGCCGAGATCAGCGCGTCCACCAGCGACTCGTCGCTGGCCCACTGGTAGATGGCGGTCACGAAGCCGAGGTCTGGCTCCCGGGTGAGCGGGAGCTTGTGCCGGACCTCGTCGGCCCGCAACTCGCCCCACACCCGCACCGTCTCCGCGAGCGCCTGTCGTAGCGGCACCGTCGGGCCCCGGTCGGGCGCGTCGGCATCCTGCCGGGACTCGTACACGACAGCCGACACCACCGCGGCCAGCTCGGCGGGGGTGAGCCCGCTCCAGACCCCGCGCCGCAGACACTCCGCGACGAGGAGATCGCTTTCGCAGTAGATCCGACCCAGGCGCTGCCCGGCCTCGGTGGCCTTCGGGTGCTTGCCCTCGGAGATGTAGCCACGCTCGGTGAGCAGGGCCACGATCCGGTCGAAGGTCCGCGCCAGCGAGTTCGTGGTCGCGGCCACCTTCTGCCGCATGGAGTCGGTCTCGCGGGCCAGACGGTTGTAGCGCTCGCCGATCCGGCTCAGCTGTTCGCGGTCCGGGCGAGAATGGCACGGGTGCTCACGAAGCGCCTTCCGGAGCGCCACGATCTCGCTGTCCTCGCGACCACTCTTCGCCCGTTTCGGTTTCCGCGGCGCGACGATGCCCGTACTCCGCAACGCCGACGCCAGATCGCGACGCACGCGGGCCGTGCGGTGATCGACGTGCCGCGGCAATCGCATCCGGCCGAGCGCACGTGCCGGCACCGGGAAGTCCGCGGCACTGACCCGGCCCGCCCACTTCTCCTCCGTCAGCACCAAGGGCCGGGGATCGGTGTGATTCTGATCCGGCTCGAGCACGACCGCGAGCCCGGAGCGTTTGCCCACCGGGATCGCGACGACATCGCCCCGCCGGAGCCCGACGAGCGACTCGACCGACGTGCCCCGCCGGTCCGCCCGACCCTGACGTTCGATCGCGCGCTCACGGCGGCGCAGCTGCTCCCGGATCTGCACGTACTCGAAATACTCGCCGTCCGCGCCGCCGAGCTTGTCCCGCAGTTCTGTCAGCGCGGCCTCGTTGCGTTCGATCCCGCGGGTGAGCCCGACGACAGAACGGTCGGCCTGGAACTGCGCGAACGACCGCTCGAGCAGCGCACGCGACTCCGCCGCACCCATCCGATCGATCAGGTTGATCGACATGTTGTAGGCGGGGCGGAACGAGCTGCGCAGCGGAAAGGTCCGCGTAGACGCCAGTCCGGCGACGTCGGTGGGCTCGACGCCGGGCTGCCACAGCACCACGGCATGGCCCTCGACGTCGATGCCGCGACGTCCCGCACGCCCGGTGAGCTGCGTGTACTCCCCCGGTGTCAGCTCCGCGTGCGTGTCGCCGTTGTATTTGACGAGGCGCTCGAGCACGACCGAACGCGCCGGCATGTTGATTCCCAGTGCGAGGGTCTCGGTCGCGAACACCGCGCGCACCAGCCCGTTGACGAACAATTCCTCCACGGTCTCCCGGAAGGCGGGCAGCATTCCGGCGTGGTGGGCGGCGAAGCCACGTTCGAGCGCCTCGCGCCACCCCCAGTAGCCGAGCACCTCGAGGTCGGCGCGCGGCAGGTCCCGGGTGTGCTTGTCGATGATCTCGCGGATCTGCGCGGTCTGCTCCGGCGTCGTCAGACGCAGGCGGGACCGCACGCACTGCGCGAGCGCCGCCTCGCAACCGGCGCGGCTGAAGATGAAGGTGATCGCCGGCAGCAAACCCTCTTCGTCAAGCCGCGCGATCACCTCCGGACGCGGCAGCGGCCGGTAGTCGCTCGACCGCCCACGACCACGCCCGCGCGGCTCCCAGTCGTTCATCCGGTCGAGCGCAAGGCGTTGCTTGACGTGGCGCGCCAGGTCCTGGTCGACCACCACGTCGTGCCCGCCGTTCGGCGTCGCCTTCGCATCGAACAGATCGAACAACCGACGTCCGACCATGATGTGCTGCCACAGCGGGATCGGGCGGGTCTCGTCGACCACGATCGTCGTGTCGCCCCGAACGGTCTCCATCCAGGCGCCGAATTCCTCGGCGTTGCTGACCGTCGCCGACAGGCTGACGAGGCGCACGTCCTCGGGCAGGTGCAGGATCACCTCTTCCCAGACTGCCCCGCGGAAGCGATCGGCCAGGAAGTGCACCTCGTCCATCACGACATGCGAGAGACCACGCAGCGCCGGCGAGTCGGCGTAGAGCATGTTGCGCAGTACCTCGGTCGTCATGACGACGACGGGAGCGTCCGAGTTGATGCTGGTGTCCCCGGTCAGCAGCCCGACGGCGTCCTTGCCGTGGCGTTCGGAGAGTTCAGCGAACTTCTGATTGCTGAGCGCCTTGATCGGCGTCGTGTAGAAGCACTTGCGCCCGGCCTCGAGCGCGAGGTGCACCGCGAACTCACCGACTACGGTCTTGCCCGCGCCAGTAGGCGCGCACACCAGCACGCCGTGCCCGGCCTCGAGCGCCGCGCAGGCCTGCACCTGGAACGGATCGAGGGGAAAGCTCAGTTGTTCCGTGAACGAGTCGAGTTGGGTCCGAGCCCTCACAGCGTGTCCGTGTAGTCCTGCGAAGCGGGCCTCGGGGCAGCCGACGCGGGCTCCACCGGTGTGACACCGTCCACGGCCGTCGGCGCACTGATCGTCGACGCCTCCTCGTCGTCCAGAGCACCCCAGGCCTCGGACTCAGCCCGCGCCTTGCGCTTGTCGTTGAGTCGCGCGACCTGCACGGCCACCTCGAACAGAACCGTCAACGCGCCGGCCAAAACCAACATCGAGAACGGATCCTGGCCGGGAGTGGCGACCGCCGCGAACACGAACAACCCCATGATCAGCCCGCGACGCCACGCCTTCAGCTTCGAGTACGGAAGCACGCCGACGACGTTGAGCGCGACGATGAGGAGCGGAATCTCGAAGCTGACACCGAAGATGATCAGCAGGTTGATCACGAAGCCGAAATACTGGGCGCCGCTCAGAGCGGTGATCTGGACGTTGTCGCCGATCGTCAACAGGAAGTGCAGGGCCTTCGCGACGACGACGTATGCAAGGACCGCACCGGCGACGAACAGGGCGGTCGCCGCGACGACGAAACTGATCGCGTACTTCCGCTCCTTCGAGTACATACCCGGAGTCACGAAACCCCAGATCTGGTAGAGCCAGATCGGGCAGGCCAGCACGATGCCGGCGGTGAAGGCAACCTTGAACCGGAGCATGAACTGCTCGAACGGACCCGTCGCGAGCAGACGACACGAACCGTCGTTGCTCAGGTCCGCTCGAGCGGAGGTAGGAAGCTCACAGTACGGCCCGCGCAGCAGATCGCCGAGGCTCTCCAGCCCCAGGATCTGATGGGAATACCAGAAGAAGCCGATGATCGTGGTCAGCACGATGGCCGCGACGGAGATCAGCAGTCGCGTCCGCAGCTCGTACAGGTGATCGACCAGCGACATCGTGCCATCTGGATTTGTCCTGCGTCGGCTGCGACGCGGGTCGAACGGAATTCGCACAGTGGGCCCTAGCCTTGGTCAGCGACGAACCGGGGCGAACGCACTCACCCCGGACGCGTGTGGATCGTGAACTAGGCCGACTTCGGCTCGGTGTGCGCCTGTGGGGTCTCGACCACCGTGGCATCCATCGTCGGCGACGGAAGCTGTGCTGCGGGAGTCGCGGTCGGCGCGGCACTCGAAGCGGTGTTGCCGTCGTTCTGCATCTCCTTGACCTCGCTCTTGAAGATGCGCAACGACCGACCGAGGCCGCGGGCCGCGTCGGGAAGCTTCTTCGAACCGAACAGGATGATGACGACAAGCGCCACAATGGCCCAGTGCCAGGGGCTCATGGCTCCCATTTTTACCTCCAGGTTTCAGATGCCAACGATGCTACCGGACGTGTCTGCGTCGGTCTTGGTGCAAATGTCCTGTTCACCGTGACGTAACAACCAACCGGAGCGGTCTGCGCACATCCCGGCGTACCAGTTCACGCAACCGCCATCAAAAGTTACTCCTTCGGCCCCCTGCGCGTGCCGGATCCACCCGATCCGGCCGGCCTCACGTGTCGCGCTTCACGCCTCCATCGCGTCGTACATCCCCAGTGCCGACCACGCCCGCTCGCGGACCGCCTCGACCAGCTGCGGCGGCTCCAGGACCTTCGCTCCGGAACCGAAGCCGAGAACGAGTCGCGCCATCCATTCCTGGGACCCGTACCGCATCGTCGCCTCGACCGAACCGTCCGGGAGCGTCCGCACCGGAACCATCGGATAGTTGTCCAGAATCCATCCCTGATCGGCAGAGACCTGCAGCACGGCCAGCGGCAGATCGGCGTCGTCGCTGAACAACTCGAGGTGCTCGTCGGTACCGAGTGCCTGCTCGGGTGCCGCCGACGGCTCGTCCAGTTCCTCGGCCGCATCGATCCGGTCGAATCGGAACAGCCGCACCCCCTCGGCCTGCCGGCACCACGCCTGCAGGTAGGTGTGGTCGTCGACGAGCAGCGATCGGATCGGGTCGACGACACGCTCGGACACCGCGTCGCGCGACGCCGAGTAGTACGTCAGGTGCAGGGCGTGATCGTTCTGCAGCGCGGTGCGGACGACCGCCGCCACCGGGTTCTCCGTCGCACCGTCGCCCTCCGGACCGTCGTCGGTCAGCGACCGTCCCCGCGCGGCGCTCCCGGCGGCGGACTCGATCTTCGCGATCGCGCCCTGCGCGGCCGACGGATCGACCATTCCGGGCAGTTCTGCGAGGGACCGCAGAGCCACCAGCAGGACCGTCGCCTCGGTGGACGTCAGCCGCAGTGGCCGATCGATACCGGCCGAGAAGATGACCGAGACCGTGTCCTCGTCGAACGACAGGTCGATCAGATCGCCGGGCCCGTAACCGGGCAGTCCGCAGACCCACAGCTGATCCAGGTCTTTCATCAGGTTCGGCACCGTGACGCCCAGCTCGCGGGCCGCCTGCTCCTTGCTGATGCCCGGATGTGCCATGAAGTACGGCACAAGGTTGAGCAGGCGCGTCAGGCGCGACAATCTCGTGCTCATCGGTCCGCCTCCATGCTCTCGGCTGCGACCCCGGCCGCGAACCGCAACTTCTCCTTCACGTTCGAGCGCAACGACTCCGGCCCCAGCACCAGGGCGTCGACGCCGTGGCCGGCGATCAGTCGAGCCGTCCAGTCCCACGACCGGACCGGAATCTCGAGGACCGTACCGGGCCGTGATCCGAGTTCCCGCGGACCCTGCGCCGTTCCGAGTCGCCGGAGTTCGTGCGCGCGCCCCGCGGCCACCCACACCGTCGCGGTTCCCGTCACCGATCCCGCACCGGTGACCGCGTCGACAATCGCCCGCAGGTCCACGTCGGCCGGCTTGCGGACGACGTTCGACGGCCCCACCGCCCGGACCGGATCACCGATACGCGACAACCGGAACGTCCGGGTCGCATCGCGATCGACGTCGTGACCGACGAGATACCACCGCCCGCGCAGCGTCACCACGCCCCACGGTTCCACCGTCCGCGTGACGAACGGCTCCGTCGGGGCGCCACGATGCTGGAACTCGACCACGCGGCCGGCATCGACGGCCTCGAGTAGTAGCCGCATCGCGGTCTCGGATCCGCGGGTCCGGGCCGGGATCGCCGACACCGGGACGGCGTCGAGATCGGCCTCGACCTGAACGCCCGCCGCGCGCAGCTTCATGAGCGCGCTCTGGGACGCGGACATCAGCTCCGGAGAACCCCACAACCGCACCGCGACCGCGACGGCCGCGGCCTCGGCGGTGTCCAGGTCGACGTCCGGCAGCTCGTAGGCCGTCCGGTCGATCCGGTAGCCCTCGACCGTCGAGAACCGGCCGGCCTGTCCCGTCTCGAGCGGGATGCCCAGATCGCGGAGTTCGTTCTTGTCCCGCTCGAACATCCGGCTGAAGGCCTCGTTGCTCGCAGACTCGTCATAGCCCGCCACGCTCTCCCGGATCTTCTCCGCGGTGAGGAACTGTCGGGTGGAGAGCAGGCAGATGACGAGATTCATCAACCGCTCGACTTTCGCTTTCGCCACGTCGCCGAGCCTAACGGCTCCCGACCAGACCGACCGGTAGCAAAACGGTCGGATCGGGCAGTCGCCGTGGGTGACCGATCACACAGGCGTCACATGGACGCGATCAGCCGCTCCACGCGCTCGTCGACCGAACGGAACGGGTCCTTGCACAGCACCGTCCGCTGCGCCTGATCGTTGAGCTTGAGGTGCACCCAGTCCACCGTGAAGTCGCGGCCCGCATCCTGCGCGGCGGCGATGAACTCACCCCGCAGCTTCGCGCGGGTGGTCTGCGGCGGCGTCTCCACCGCGGCCTCGATGGTCTCGTCCTCGGTGACCCGCTTCGCCAGCCCCTTGCGCTGCAACAGGTCGAACACACCCCGACCGCGCTTGATGTCGTGATACGCCAGGTCGAGTTGGGCGATCTTGGGATCGGCCAGCTCCATGCCGTACTTGTCCTGGTAGCGCTGGAACAGCTTGCGCTTGATCACCCAGTCGATCTCGGTGTCGACCTTCGCGAAATCCTGGTTCTCGACGGCGTCGAGCGCCCGACCCCACAGGTCGACCACCTGGTCCACCTGCGGATCCCGCTCGCGGGTCTGCAGATGCTCGACGGCCCGCGAGTAGTACTCGCGCTGGATGTCGAGCGCACTGGCCTGGCGCCCACCCGCCAGCCGGACCGGACGGCGACCCGTCAGGTCGTGGCTGACCTCACGGATCGCGCGGATCGGGTTGTCGAGAGCGAAGTCACGGAACGGAACGCCCGCCTCGATCATCTCGAGCACCAACGCCGCGGTCCCGACCTTGAGCATGGTCGTGGTCTCGGACATGTTGGAATCGCCGACGATCACGTGCAGACGCCGGTACTTCTCGGCATCGGCGTGGGGCTCGTCGCGCGTGTTGATGATCGGCCGCGACCGGGTCGTCGCGGACGAGACGCCCTCCCAGATGTGCTCCGCCCGCTGCGACAGGCAGAACGTCGCCGCCTTGGGCGTCTGCAGGATCTTGCCCGCACCGCAGATCAACTGACGGGTCACCAGGAACGGGAGCAGGACGTCGGAGATGCGGGAGAACTCCCCCGCGCGGACCACGAGGAAATTCTCGTGGCAACCGTACGAGTTCCCCGCCGAATCGGTGTTGTTCTTGAACAGGTAGATGTCCCCGCCGATGCCCTCTTCGGCGAGCCGCTGCTCGGCGTCGACGAGCAGATCCTCGAGCACGCGCTCACCGGCGCGGTCGTGGTTGACGAGTTGCAGCAGGCTGTCGCACTCGGCGGTCGCGTACTCCGGATGCGACCCGACGTCGAGGTACAGCCGTGCGCCGTTCCGCAGGAACACGTTGGAACTACGGCCCCACGAAACCACTCGCCGGAAGAGGTAACGAGCAACCTCGTCCGGACTCAGCCTTCTATGACCGTGAAAGGTGCAGGTGACACCGAACTCGGTCTCAATTCCCATGATTCGTCGCTGCACACTTCGACAGTACAACGCGGAGCGGATTTGCCACGGCGTTCGCGACGAGGCTCGCGACCCTAGGGTGGGAACGTGGCCGAAGTGAGATGTTTCCCCGAACGTACCGACCGTGTCCTCATGCGCCTGAGCACCGAACTGCCACCGTCGAGACTCGATGGTGGCCTGCGCGCTCTGAGCACCGCAGCCAACCACAGCGTCCTGTGGATCGGCGTCGCCGCCGGGATGGGGCTGGCCGGCGGACGCGCGCGCCGGGCAGCCGTGCGCGGGCTGCTGTCCGTGGCCGGCGCGAGTGCGTTGTCCAATGCCGTGCTCAAACCGATCTTCCCCCGGCGCCGCCCGCCCGAGGGAACGCTCGGGTTCGCGACCCGCCGCGGGCTCCCGGCACCGCGATCGTCGTCGTTCCCGTCGGGGCACTCGGCCTCGGCGGCCGCGTTCGCCACGGGCGTGGCCCTCGAGTTCCCCCTCGCCGGCGTGGCGCTCGCGCCGGTAGCG
This sequence comes from Rhodococcus sp. W8901, assembly GCF_013348805.1. NCBI lineage: Bacteria > Bacillati > Actinomycetota > Actinomycetes > Mycobacteriales > Nocardiaceae > Rhodococcus > Rhodococcus sp. W8901. The sequence continues at coordinate 2,778,078 of NZ_CP054690.1, read as the reverse complement.
GCGGCCGTCGCGTACTCCCGGGTCCACACGGGTGTGCACTGGCCGTCCGATGTCGCGGTGGGCCTCGGTGTGGGCGGGGCGGTCGCGCTCGCGACCCGCCGCTGGTGGGCGGTGCGCGACGAGGAGCCGGCGACCCTCGGCCCCGACCGCAGCACCCAGGCACTGCCCGACGGCGAGGGCATGGTGGTGTTCGCCAATCCGGGTTCCGGAACCGAGGACGACGGCGTCCGCGCCGAACTCGAGTCCCTGCTGCCGAGGGCGGTCGTGGTCGAATTCGATGCCGATCGCGACTTCGATCAGCAACTCGACGAGGTGATCTCGACCCGCTCCCCCAAAGCTCTCGGGGTGTACGGCGGCGACGGGACGGTCGTGACCGTGGCCTCCGCCGCCGTCCGACACGACCTGCCGCTGGCGGTGTTCCCCGGGGGAACCCTCAATCACTTCGCCCGAGACGCCGGCGTCGGCGACGTCGCGTCCACCGCGGACGCGATCGCGAAGGGCAGCGCCGAGGTGGTGGACCTGGGCCGTGTACGGGTGGACGGCCGCCAGGAATCGACCTTCGTCAACACCGCAAGCCTCGGCGGGTACCCGGACTCGGTGCGACTCCGGGAGCGTTGGCAGCCTCGGCTCGGCAAGTGGCCGGCCGCCGCGTTCGCGATGGTGCGGGTCCTGGCATCGGCGGAACCGCTGACCGTGACCATCGACGGCGCCGAGCATGCGGTGTGGATGTTGTTCGTCGGCAACGGCCGGTACGCCCCCGCCGATCAGGTACCGATGTCACGCCCGGACATTCACCGCGGCACGCTCGACGTGCGGTACCTGCTGGCCGACCGCCGATTCTCGCGGCTGAGACTCGTCGCGGCAGCGCTGACGGGCACCCTGGGTGCGTCCACCACCTACGTGCAGAAGAACACCGACGCGGTGACCATCGAGATAGACGGTGATCCGGTCGCCCTGGCGACCGACGGCGAGGTGGTCGCCGACGGGCGCCTGTTCCAGTTCCGGAGCGAACCGCACCGCGTGGTGCTCTACCGCAAGCTGTAGCGGTCTAGGCGGTGTCCCCGGTCCCGGGGGCATCGCCTTCCGCGTCCGGCTTCTTCTCGCTCGTCTCGGCGGCCGGGCCGCCGTTGTCGCCCTGCGGGGCGGGCGGCACCGGCAGCAGCGATTCGAGCACGCTGCCGGAGATTCGCCGGAAGGTGCGCCGCGGACGGGACTGGTCGAGCACCGCGACCTCGAGGCTCGACACCCCGAGCGTGCGGCGATCGGAATCCCCGTTGCCCGACGACGTTCCGTCCTGCAGTGCCTTGACCGCGACCGCAACGGCCTCGGCGAGGTCCATTCCCGTGCGGTACGACTCGCGCAGCGCGGTGACGATCGGCTCGGTGGTGCCGCCCATGACGACGAACTGCTGCTCGTCGACGATCGATCCGTCGTAGGTGATCCGGTACAGCTGCGCCTGCGGCGGGGCCTCCTGCGGGCCGACCTCGGCCACGCAGATCTCCACCTCGTACGGCTTGGGCTGCTCGGTGAAAATCGTGCCGAGCGTCTGCGCGTATCCATTGGCGAGCGAACGCCCGGTCACGTCACGCCGGTCGTAGGAGTACCCGCGCATGTCGGCATGCACGATGCCGGCACGCCGCAGATTCTCGAACTCGTTGTACTTGCCGACCGCCGCGAAACCGAGCCGGTCGTACAGCTCACTCACCTTGTGCAGCGCGGTGGACGGATTCTCCGCCACGAACAGGACACCGTCCGCGAACGTGAGCACGATGACGCTGCGGCCGCGCGCAATTCCCTTGCGCGCCAGCTCCGAGCGATCGCGCATGATCTGCTCGGCGGAGGCGTAGTACGGCAACGTCATCGCGGGGTGCGTCCTTCCTCGGTGCGGTCTGCCACGACGGCGCGAGCCAGTTCGGCGGTGCGCTCGACCGGCACGTTCACTGCGCCGTCGGCAGTGATCGAGACCGCCGTCGGGTAGATCGCCCGGACCAGGTCCGGTCCGCCGGTGGCCGAGTCGTCGTCGGCCGCGTCGTACAGAGCCTCGATAGCCATCCGGAGCGCCGAGTCCCCGTCGGTGCCTTCCCGGTAGAGCTTCTTGAGCGACGACTTCGCGAACAGGGATCCGGATCCGACCGCGTGGTACCCGGCGCGTTCCTCGTACCGGCCGCCCACGACGTCGTACGAGACGATGCGCCCGGCGCGTTCGGTGTCGGAGGCGTCCAGATCGAAGCCCACCAGCAGCGGGACGACCGCCAGGCCCTGCATCGCGGCGCCCAGGTTGCCACGGACCATCGACGACAGGCGGTTGGCCTTGCCGTCGAAGGTCAGCTGGACCCCCTCGATCTTCTCGTAGTGCTCGAGCTCGACGGCGAACAGCCGGACCAGTTCGATCGCGACGCCCGCAGTGCCGGCGATCCCGGCCGCGGAGTAGTCGTCGGTGACGAACACCTTCTCGACGTCGCGGCTCGCGATGAGGTTGCCCATCGTGGCTCGCCGGTCGCCGGCGATCACGACGCCGCCGGCGAACGTCAGCGCGACGATCGTGGTCCCGTGCGGTGCGATGTCCGCACTCTCGCCATCAGAACCGATGCGGCTCATGTTCGTTCGATTTCCGGGGAGCAGCTCCGGTGCGTGGATGCGCAGGTGCTCGGTGAACGAGGACAGGTTCGAACCGTAGGCGAACCCGGTGTTCATCCCGAGGCCGCCGACAGTCGACGGCACCCCTGCACGATCCGCCCTCACTGGCCGCCCTTCTGGACATAGGCACGCACGAAGTCCTCCGCGTTCTCCTCGAGCACGTCGTCGATCTCGTCGAGCAGATCGTCGGTGTCCTCCGCGAGCTTCTCGCGACGTTCCTGCCCGGCCGCGCCCTCACCGATCGGGGCATCGTCGTCGTCTCCGCCACCAGTGCGCTTGGTCTGCTCCTGGGCCATGGCCACCGACCTCCTCGTTACCGCGGACTCGTCGGAGCACACCTCCGACGGACGTCCTACTCGGACCCTAACCCTACCGATCACCAGTGGCTTCGGGGCTGCAAGCGCGCGGCGCGGCTCGCCGGTGTGATCAGTTCGTAAGCTGATCGACCAGCTCAGCGGCCGAATCCACCGAGTCGAGGAGTTCGCCGACATGCGCGCGGCTGCCCCGCAGCGGCTCCAGGGTCGGAATCCGGACCAACGACTCACCGCCGAGGTCGAAGATCACCGAATCCCAGCTCGCTGCCGCTATATCCGCACCGAACCTGCGCAGGCATTCGCCGCGGAAGAAGGCGCGTGTGTCGGTCGGCGGGTTGTGGACCGCGTCCAGCACCTGCTGCTCGCTGACGAGCCGTTCCATCGAGCCGCGCGCCACCAGCCGGTTGTAGAGCCCCTTTTCCAGCCGGACGTCGGAGTACTGCAGATCGATCATGTGCAGTCGCGGCGCCGACCACGACAGCCCCTCGCGGTTCCGGAATCCCTCGAGGAGGCGGAGTTTCGCGGGCCAGTCGAGCAGGTGTGCACATTCCATCGGGTCACGTTCGAGCAGATCGAGCACCATGGCCCACTTGTCGATGATGTCCGCGACCCGGGGATCGTCGTTGCCCTCGCTGTCCACGAACTTCGCGACGCGATCGAGGTAGATCCGCTGCAGTGCAAGCCCGGTGAGTTCACGACCGTCCGCGAGGGCGACGGTCGCACGCAGGGTCGGGTCGTGGCTGATGTGGTGGACGGCGGTGACCGGGCGCGCGAGCTGCAGATCGGACAGGTCGACGCCGGCCTCGATGAGATCGAGCACAAGCGCGGTGGTACCGACCTTCAGGTACGTCGACATCTCCGCAAGGTTGGCGTCGCCGATGATCACGTGCAGTCGGCGGTATTTGTCGGCGTCGGCGTGCGGCTCGTCGCGCGTGTTGATGATTCCCCGCTTGAGAGTCGTCTCGAGTCCCACTTCGACCTCGATGTAGTCGGCACGCTGAGACAGCTGGAACCCGGCCTCGTCGCCGGACTGCCCGATGCCGACGCGTCCGGAACCGCAGATCACCTGGCGGGAAGCGAAGAACGGGGACAGCCCGGTGATCACGGCGGAGAAGGGCGTCTCGCGGGACATCAGGTAGTTCTCGTGGGTGCCGTACGACGCGCCCTTGCCGTCGACGTTGTTCTTGTACAGCTGCAGGCGCGGGGTCCCCGGAACACTGGACGCGTGCCGTGCGGCCGCCTCCATCACCCGCTCCCCGGCCTTGTCCCAGATCACCGCGTCGATTGGGTCGGTCACCTCGGGCGCCGAGTACTCCGGGTGCGCGTGGTCGACGTACAGCCGCGCCCCGTTGGTGAGGATCATGTTCGCGGCGCCGACCTCGTCCGCGTCGATCACGGGCGCGGGACCGCTGAGCCGGCCCAGGTCGAATCCGCGGGCATCGCGCAGCGGCGACTCCACTTCGTAGTCCCACCGGGTGCGCTTCGCACGGGGCACCCCCGCGGCCGCCGCATAGGCGAGCACCGCCTGGGTGGAGGTCAGAATCGGGTTCGCCGAAGGCTCGGTGGGCGAAGAGATGCCGTACTCGACCTCGATACCGATGATCCGCTGCATGGCACGAGCCTAGAGCGTTCCGCGCCCCCGCACCCCGAGGACCACGTCGCTCACCGTTCCGTGACCCGGCCTTGGAGGTACGAATCGGCACCGATCCTCCGCAGCACCAGAGCGACCGGAGCCGGTGCCCACCGTGCCCCGCGGTCCACCTCGAGACGCGGCTCGTCGAGATGAACGACGCGGCCGCGCACCGTGATGTCGCACTCCCCCGCCGCCAGGACGTTGCGCGCCCAGTCGCTGTCGGTGCCGTACGTCAACGCGAAGCGGTACCCGTTTCCGATCCGAAACGCGTTGACCGGTGTCCGATACGTGCGCCCCGATCGTCTACCACGATGGTGCACCACCGCGAACCCGGGCAGATACCCGGCGACGCGGACCACCACACGATTGAGTCCGACCCGGTTGGCCCGGGCGAGTGAACGTGGAAGGGGCACGATGCCACCACCTCTCGTCCATAGCAGCGTATCGCCGGACCGGTCCGACGCGTGACGCGTTCTCGGATGGACCGCCCGACAACCGGCCTCATCTGATTCAGTGGCCGGAGAGTGTTCGCCAGCGCGTCGGCGATGAGTTTTTCCGGCCTGCGAAGTCTGAACCTCCGCAACCATCATCCAGAGTGCGGGAGATCCGAGTGGAACAACTATTGAGAGTCCAGAACTTCAACGTTTCGAGCGACGGAATCGCCGCCGGTGAGGACCAGAGCCTCGAGTGTCCGTTCGGGCTCGATCCTGGCGAAATGCTCGCCTGGGCAGGCGCCACAGCGAGCTGGCCCATGCGCACCGACCCCGGGGGCAGCCTCGGTCTCGACGACTATTTCACCCGAGACTTTGCACGCAACATCGGTGCCGAAATCATGGGGCGCAACAAATTCAGCCCCCACCGCGGACCCTGGAACGACCATGAGTGGCGCGGCTGGTGGGGCGACGAACCACCGTTCCACACCCCGGTATTCGTCATGACCCACCACGAGCGGCCTTCCTTCACGCTCGCCGACACCACGTTCCACTTCGTCGACGGCGACCCCGCCACGATCCTCGAGCAGGCGCGCCAGGCGGCCGAGGGCAAGGACGTCCGACTCGGCGGCGGAGTCACCACCATTAGGCAGTTTCTCGACGCCGATCTCGTCGACACCATGCACGTGGCGGTCTCACCGGTGAAATTCGGATCCGGACTGCGACTCTGGGAGTCACCCGATGAGCTCCGCGACCGATTCCATCTGGAGATCGTGCCCAGCCCGAGCGGCGTGACCCACCACCTGTTCTGGCGGAAATGATCTGAGTGGCCGCTCCGGGCTCCGGAGCGGGCTCGCTCGATTCAACGTCATCGACCTGCGATGCAACGGAGATGCAACGGTGACCATGGGACCGTCTCTCCAGGTGTTCCCACGCGTCGGGGGTGGGATGACCTTCAGCGAAGCGGTGCCCGAGCCCAGTCGGGGTTGGGCTCGGGCACCACTGCGCCGACTTTATCCACCAGCGCCACGATTCGTGGCGACTGTGCTCTGACTCTCAATCAGGGCCAATCGTGTCGGGGCACACACCTATCCGGATGGAGCCCTCCGACGAGTGCCGACCGGAGCCGACTCCCTGCGCATCGCGCGAAACGCGATGCGCTGCAGTCCGACACGGGCTCGATGTCCGGTCCGGTCAGCCGGCAACCAGGTCCATGCGCAGGAACTCCCCTGATGCGAGAACGACCAGATATCCGCCTTCGACGGGAAACGCATCGAGCGGCGTGGGGTCCGTGGGGGCGCGTCACGAGCCGGACGTTCGTCGAGCTCCATACGATTTCCAGATTGCAGGACTTACGTATGTAAGGCTGATCCGCCACGCCCTCCAGCCGGGCTACAACCATGCGAGCGAGTTCAGCTACGGACCGGACCTGATTCTGGATGCGCTCGAAGCCCGCCGGATGTAGACACTTGACCCTGACACTGTGACAAGGGCTCGAATGGTCGACGAAGGAGGTGGTTGTCGTGAACACAACCAACCATGGTGGGCCGGATGCTCACCTCGTCGAGGCTCTGGCCACAGCCGACCCGTCGAGTCGTCTGCGGGCCGCGTTGTCAGCAGGCACACGCCGCGATCCGCGCCTGACGGAAACCCTCGTCGCCCGGTGTGCCATGGAACCAGACTTCTTCGTTCGCGACATGCTGACCTGGGCGCTGTGCCGTCTACCGGTCGAGAGCACGGCGCCGAGGCTGCTCACGGAGCTCGGGTCCGATACCCCGCAGGCCCGCAGCCAGGCGCTGCACACCCTGTCGAAGATCGGGGATCGACGCGCCTGGCCCGCGGTGTCGGCACTCCTGCACGACGAGCACGACGAGGTCGCGCGCAGTGCGTGGCGGGCGGCCGTGGCGCTCGTGCCGTCCGACGCCGAGGGCGAACTCGCGGCCGATCTGGCGACCGGACTCGGACGGGGCGACCGGGACATGCAGCTCAGCCTGAGCCGTGCGCTTGCGGGACTCGGGGACGCCGCCGCACCGGTCCTGGATGCCGCCATGGCGAGTCCCGATCCGCACGTTCGCGCCCATGCCGCGGCCACCGAGCGGCTCCGTCGCGATCCCGACAGCGGGTTCACGCTCTCGGTCGAGATGGCGAAGCGCGTCGCCGTTGCCGGTTCGGACAGGTGAGGAGGAGTTGGGTTGTTGATCGGTGAGGTCTCGCGGCGTTCCGGGGTCAGCACACGCATGTTGCGCCACTACGACGCACTGGGACTGGTGACGCCGTCGGACCGCACGTCCGGCGGCTACCGCGAGTACTCCGCCGACGACATCCGGCGCCTCTTCCACGTCGAGAGCCTCCGGACCCTCGGACTGACCTTGGACGAGGTCAGACGCGCACTCGACGAACCCGGTTTCGCGCCGGCCGATCTGGTGGGCGACCTGATCCGGCACACGCGCCAACGGATAGCCGCGGAGGAGGAACTGCTCGCGAAACTCGAGCACGTCGACTCCGCGGCCCCGGCGGAGTGGGACGACGTCCTGCGCACCGTCGCCCTGTTGCGCGCGCTCGAATCGGAGTCCGGGGCCCGACGGCAGCAGGCGATCCTGTCGCAGGACGGGAAGGCGACACTGCCCGTCGAGGCGCTGGTCGAGGCGGCCCTGTCGGAGGACGACCCCAATGTCGCCGGAGCCCTGCAGTGGTCGTTGGCGAGGACCGGCGGCCAGGGCTTGGCGGATCTGGCCGCCGGCCTGGATTCGGAGGTCGTCGACGTCCGGCGCCGTGCAATTTCGGCGATCTCGGCAGTGCGCGCCGCGGAGGCGACCGTGCTTCTGCGGCGCGCACTCGACGATTCGGACGCCACGGTCCGCGAGCGTGCGGCCCTCGCTCTCGGCTCCCGGGGCAGCACCGATTCGATGCCGATCCTCCTCGGCATGGTCTTCGGGGGACGCAGCGATGTCGAGGCTGCGGAGGTTCTGGGCTTGCTGGCGGCGGTCTCTCCCATGGCCGACGATGTCGTCGAGGTCATGCAGGACAAGCTCGACAGCGCGTACGACGCGGCCACTCGGCTGCGGATCACGCAGGCGCTGGCGGAGATTCCCGGCTCGGCGGCACGCCGGGCCCTCGACCGATTGGCCCGCGACGCCGACCGGACCATCGCGGCCACCGCGGCAGCGATCGTGCACACGCTGGACCGCAGACGGAGGCACCACCGCTTCTGAACCATCTCTTCACGGACAGGGTTTCGGAACGTGGACGCCTGAGGTCACCGAGTTCCGAGTAGGCCGTGTCGACGTGGCCGCATCGCTCCGCCTTCGATTCGTCGGTCGGGTACACCCGATGACGGTGACGCCTGCAGCCTGATCCGGCGAGCGTGCCGGACGAACTTGGGTGCGACGATGACTCCATGGACGAAGTGGTCTCGGTCTACGACGTGCACGGCACGGTGATCGGTGCCGCGCCACGCACCCGGGTGTACGCCGAGGGGCTCTGGCACGCGAGCGCGGGCGTGCTGCTGCGCTCGCTCGACGGGGAACGCATCTACGTGCACCGACGCTCGCCGGACAAGGCGGTGTTCGCGGGCATGCACGACTGCCTGGCCGGCGGCGTCGTCGACCCCGGCGAGACCCCGGAGGTCACCGCGCGGCGCGAACTCGCCGAGGAACTCGGCGTCACCGGTGTGGATCTGTCACCCGTTTCCCGGATCGCGTGGGACGGAACGTGGGACGGCGCGCCCCTGCGCTGCCACCTGTTCGCGTTCGAGGCCCGCTACGACGGCCCGATCCACCACCAGCCCAGCGAGATCACCGACGGCTGGTGGTGGAGCGAGCAGACACTGCGCGAACACCTGCAGGACCCGGAGTGGCCGTTCGTGCCGGACACCCGGGCCCTGCTGGGCGACTACTTCGATCGAACCGCGTCCGCCTAGACGGTCCGAGCGGTCCTAGAGGTACTGACCGGTGTTGGACTCGGTGTCGATGGCGCGGCTGGCACTGGCGTTCTTGCCCGTGACCAGTGTGCGGATGTAGACGATCCGCTCGCCCTTCTTGCCGGAGATCCGGGCCCAGTCGTCGGGATTGGTGGTGTTCGGCAGGTCCTCGTTCTCGGAGAACTCGTCGACGATCGAATCGAACACGTGCTGCACCCGCAGACCCGGCGACCCCGTCTCGAGCACCGACTTGATCGCGTACTTCTTGGACCGGTCCACAATGTTCTGGATCATGGCGCCGGAGTTGAAGTCCTTGAAGTACAGGACCTCCTTGTCCCCGTTGGCGTACGTGACCTCCAGGAAACGGTTGTCGTCGCTCTCGGCGTACATCCGGTCCACGACCCGCTCGATCATCGCCTTGACGCACGCCGGCCGGTCGCCGTTGAACTCGGCGAGGTCGTCGGCGTGCAGCGGCAGGGTCTCGGTCAGGTACTTCGAGAAGATGTCCTGCGCGGACTCGGCGTCCGGGCGTTCGATCTTGATCTTCACGTCGAGCCGGCCGGGTCGCAGGATCGCGGGGTCGATCATGTCCTCGCGGTTGGATGCACCGATCACGATGACGTTCTCGAGGCCCTCGACGCCGTCGATCTCGCTGAGGAGCTGCGGGACGACGGTGGTCTCGACGTCGGACGACACACCCGATCCGCGGGTCCGGAAGATCGAGTCCATCTCGTCGAAGAACACGATCACCGGGGTGCCCTCGGACGCCTTCTCCCGCGCCCGCTGGAAGATCATCCGGATGTGACGTTCGGTCTCACCGACGAACTTGTTCAGCAGCTCCGGTCCCTTGATGTTGAGGAAGTAGGACTTGGCTTCCTTGCTGTCCTGCCCTCGGGATTCGGCGATCTTCTTCGCGAGGGAGTTCGCGACGGCCTTGGCGATGAGCGTCTTGCCGCAGCCCGGCGGGCCGTACAGCAGGACACCCTTGGGCGGTCGCAGCGCATACTCGTGGAACAGATCCTTGTGCAGGAACGGCAGTTCGACGGCGTCCCGGATCTGCTCGATCTGCCGGCCCAGGCCACCGATGTCGTTGTAGCCGACGTCCGGGACCTCCTCGAGAACGAGATCCTCGACCTCGGCCTTGGGAATGCGCTCGAAGGCGTACCCGGCCTTGGTGTCGACCAGCAGGGAATCGCCCGGCCGCAACCGGCGCAACGGGGAATCCGGATCCTTCACGCCGTCCTCGGCGGCGATCTCGGCGAGCGGCGCAGCGAGCCAGACGACCCGCTCCTCGTCCGCGTGACCCACCACCAGTGCGCGCTCTCCGTCGTCGAGAACCTCACGCAGAGCGCAGATCTCACCGACCCGCTCGAACCTGGTGGCCTCGACGATCGTGAGCGCCTCGTTGAGGCGAACGGTCTGCCCCATGTTCAGCGTCTCGGTGTCGACATTGGGTGAACACGTCAGACGCATCTTGCGCCCCGACGTGAACACGTCGACGGTCTGATCGTCGTGGATACCGAGGAGCACGCCGTATCCACTAGGAGGCTGTCCCAGCCGATCCACCTCTTCACGCAGGGCGATGAGCTGCTGCCGGGCTTCCTTCAGGGTGTCCATCAGTTTGCCGTTGCGGATAGTGAGCGAGTCGACGCGTGACTCCAACTCCCGCAACTGCTCGGGCGACTCCGCGAGTTGCCTACGGAGCGTCGCCGCCTCCGCCCGCAAGGCGTCGAGTTCGCGCACCGCCGCAACCGGGTCCGGATTCTCTGTCGGGTTCATGTGCCGCTCCTCCCAGTCCGATCTATCAACGCTACCGGCACCGGGGGCAAAGCGTGACGCGACACGTGCCCGAGCTTCCTCCCGGACTGCCCGGAATCCCGAGATCCACCCGAACCGACCATGTTAGCCTTACCTTCGTTCCGGCCGGTAACGACCGACCGAGTCCAGAAAACGAAAGGCCCAACCACCGTGATCATCCGCAAATCGCTCGTCGCCGCCGGCGTCCTGGTCGCCGCCCTCGGGATGACGGCGTGCAGCTCCGAAGACTCCTCGGATTCCTCGGACAGCGCCGCTGCCACCAGTTCGGCCACCACGTCGGCCGCCGCGTCGACGACGTCGGCTGCATCCGCCGCGGCCCCGTCCACGGAGGTCCTGCAGGCGCAGCTCACCACGTTCTTCGATCCCAACGCCGCCGCGACCGCGAAGGCCGCGGTGGTCGAGAACGGTGAGCAGCGCGCCGCACTGCTCGAGCAGCTCAATGGTGTTCTCGCCGGTTACCCGCTGACCGCCGAGGTCAAGGAGGTCACCGTCGAGGGCGGCACCGCGACCGCGGTCACCCAGATCGCCGGACCCCACGGCGGGGCGCCGGTGCCCGTGACCTTCACGCAGAAGGACGGCGCGTGGGTGATCTCGGACGCCAGCACCTGCGAGATCCTCGGCATGGGCAAGGTCAGCTGCAGCTGACCTTCCGGCGGGCTCCCCGCATTCGCTGAAGGGACCCTTCGTGCGCTGACAGCGCACGAAGGGTCCCTTCAGTCGGTTCAGCCCTTGCTGGGGCGGCGCTGCGGCTTGGGTGTCACGGTGCCCTCCGCGAGGCGGCGGGCGGTGACGAGGAACGCGGTGTGGCCCTGCATCCGGTGTTCCGGACGCACCGCGAGGCCGACGACGTGCCACCCACGCACCATCGATTCCCACGAACGCGGCTCGGTCCAGCACTCCTGCTCACGCATCGCCTCGACGACCTTCGACAGCTGGGTCGTGGTCGCGACGTAGACGACGAGCACGCCGCCGGGAACCAGCGCCTTCGACACGGCGGGCAGCACATCCCACGGGGCCAGCATGTCCAGCACGACGCGGTCGACCTTGCCGTCGACGTCGGCGTCGTACTGCGCGAGGTCGGCGATGGTCAGGTCCCAGTTCTCGGGCCGTCCGCCGAAGAAGGTCTCCACGTTCCGCACGGCGTGCTCGGCGTGATCCTCGCGGACCTCGTACGAGATGACCTTGCCGGTCGGCCCGACGGCCCGCAGCAGCGAACACGTCAGCGCGCCCGAGCCCGCCCCGGCCTCGAGGACCCGGGCGCCCGGGAACACATCGCCCTCGTGCACGATCTGCGCGGCGTCCTTGGGGTAGATCACCTGCGCGCCGCGCGGCATCGACAGCACGTAGTCCGTGAGCAGGGGCCGCAACGCCAGGTACGGCGTGCCGTTGGTGGACGTGACGACGGTGCCCTCGTCGGAGCCGACGAGGTTGTCGTGCAGGATGCCGCCGCGGTGCGTGTGGAACTCCTTGCCCGGTTCCAGGACCACCGTGTACTTCCGGCCCTTGGCATCGGTGAGTTGGACGCGGTCACCGACCTGAAAAGGTCCGCTACGTCCCAGTCCGCCTGATGCCATCTCGCGCCCACTCCATTCGTTCGTCCGGCCGACACCGTGTCAGACCCAGCGCATAGCCTGCCAGGTGTGAGCATCACCGTTCCGACGCCCCCTGCCCCCGACGGCCGCGCGGTCGCGCAGTCGCCGGATCGAGGGGCGGTTCGCAGACCGGCGCTGTCACCGTCGCGGGCGAGCGATTTCAAGCAGTGCCCGCTGCTGTACCGCTTCCGTGCGGTCGACCGCATCCCCGAGGCCCCGTCGAAGGCACAGGTGAGGGGCACCGTGGTGCACGCGGCTCTCGAATCGCTGTTTGCGCTGCCACGCGCCGATCGGGTGCCGGAGCGGGCGCGCGAGCTGGTGGAACCCGCGTGGGAGCGCATCCTCGAGTCGTCGCCCGATCTCGCCGATCTGGTCGGCCCCGCCGAGCGCGGGCAGTTCCTCACGGAGGCACGGCGGCTCGTGTCCGGGTACTACAAGCTCGAGGATCCCACCCGGTTCGATCCCGAGTCGTGTGAGCTCCGGGTGGAGACCGAGCTCGACGACGGTGTCCTGTTGCGCGGGTTCGTCGATCGCATCGACGTGTCACCGACCGGTCTGCTGCGGGTGGTCGACTACAAGACGGGCCGGGCGCCGTGGGAGATGGGCGAGTCCAAGGCGCTGTTCCAGATGAAGTTCTACGCCCTGGTGCTCATGAGGACGCGCGGCATCGTGCCCACGCAACTGCAGCTGCTGTATCTGGGCGACGGTCAGGCGCTGACGTACCAGCCGGAGGAGGACGAGCTGCGCCGCTTCGAGCGGACCCTGTCGGCGATCTGGAGGGCCATCCTCGATTCCGGGGCCACGGGTGACTTCCGCCCCAATCCGGGGCGATTGTGTGATTGGTGCAACCATAAGACGCGTTGCCCCGCCTTCGGAGGAACACCGCCCTCGTATCCGGGCTGGCCGGTTCCGCGGAGGAAAGTTCGGAGTTCGAGGAGACAGTCGAGTGAGTGATCAGGCCTACTACATCCCGTTGGGACGCACCGGAGACGGCGCCGAGCTCTTCGGGTCGACGCCGCTGACGGCGAGCACGTGGGCCGACACGATGCAGCACGGCGCGCCGCCTTCGGCACTGCTCGTGCGGGCACTCGAGCGCTGCGGCGACCGGCCCGACACCCGTCTGACCCGCGTCGTCGTCGAGATCCTGGGACCGATCCCGATCACCGACATCGAGGTCCGCTCGTGGATCGAGCGTCCCGGCAAGCGCGTCGAACTCGTCGTCGCGGAACTGTGGGCGGCGGGACCGGACGGTACGTCCCGCGCCGTCGCACGCGGCACCGGCTGGCGCATGGAGACGGTGGCCACCACCGCCGTCGTGCACACCGCGGACGCTCCCCTGCGCCCGGTGTCGGAGGCGCACGAGGTCGAGCTGGGTGGCCCGTTCTGGGGCACGGGATTCGTCAAGAGCCTGGAGTGGCGCTGGCTCGCCGAGATCGGCTGCGAGGGACCCGGTCAGATGTGGGCGCGCCCGATTCCCGTTCTGGTCGAGGGCGAGTCGCTCACCCCGATCCAGCGGCTGTTCACGGTCGCCGACGTCTCCAACGGTGCCGGCGCCAAGATCGACCCCGCGGAGTGGACATTCCTCAACACCGACCTGACGGTGCACCTGTTCCGCGTCCCCGAGGGTGAGTGGATCGGGCTGTCGTCGGAGACGTCGTACGGGCCCGACGGTGTCGGCATGTGCGCCGGCGTCATCCACGACGAGACCGGTGCGGTCGGCCGCATCAACCAGACCCTGCAGATCCGCGCCCGCTAGACCCGGACACGCCGACGGCGGTGGCTCCCGGAAACGGGGGCCACCGCCGTCGGCGTTCGGAGCAGCGTCAGAAGGCGCGGCAGGACCGGATGTCGGACGCCAGGATCGCCTTCGCGCCGAGGTCGGCCAGCTCGTCCATGACCGCATTGTGAACCTTGCGGGAGACCATCGCACGCACCGCCACCCAGTTCTCGTCGGCGAGCGGCGAGAGGGTGGGCGACTCGAGACCGGGAGTGACCTTGACCGCCTGCTCGAGCACGGCCTTGGGGCAGTCGTAGTCGAGCATCAGGTACTGCTGGGCGAACACGACGCCCTGCACGCGCGCGATCAGCTGGTTACGGGCCTTGTCGTTGCCGTCGGAGCCCTCACGTTCGATCAGGACACCCTCGGAGTCGCACAGCGACTCACCGAACGCGACCAGGTTGTGCTGGCGCAGGGTGCGGCCGGAGCCGACGACGTCGGCGATCGCATCGGCGACACCGAGCTGGATCGAGATCTCCACGGCGCCGTCGAGGCGGATGACGGTGGCGTCGAGGCCGCGGGCGGCGAGGTCGGAGCGCACCAGGTTCGGATACGACGTCGCGATCCGCAGTCCGGCGAGATCCTCGACGGCCCAGTCCTTTCCGGCCGGGGCGGCATAGCGGAAGCTGGAGCGGCCGAAGCCGAGCGCGAGCCGCTCGTGGACGGGTGCGCCCGAATCGAGTGCGAGGTCGCGGCCGGTGATGCCGAGATCGAGTTCACCGGATCCGACATAGATCGCGATGTCCTTGGGACGCAGGAAGAAGAACTCGACGTTGTTGGTGGGATCGAGGACCGTCAGGTCACGCGAATCGGTACGGCGACGGTATCCGGCCTCGGCCAGAATCTGGCTGGCGGATTCCGAGAGCGATCCCTTGTTGGGCACTGCTACGCGCAGCATGTGTGGTGGTCCTTCCGAGAGGATGGGTGCAAGGAGACGAGGCCGAATTCAGAGATGACGACGGCGAGCCGTCACAGATGTCGGTACACGTCTTCGAGCTTCAGACCCTTGCCCACCATCAGGACCTGGACCCAGTAGAGAAGCTGGGAGATTTCTTCGGCGAGGGCTTCGTCGCTCTCGTGTTCGGCGGCGATCCAGACCTCGCCGGCCTCCTCGAGCACCTTCTTGCCCTGCGCATGGACACCAGCGTCCAGCGCAGCAACGGTGCCGGATCCCTCAGGGCGGGAGGCGGCGCGCTCGGTCAGCTCGGCGAACAGGGATTCGAAGGTCTTCACGGGTATCGATTGTCTCACGTGACATCGAACGCCCCGCACTCAGTACTCCAGCGTGCGCCGGCTCTCGAAACGTCTGGGCTCCCCGGTCAGCGGATCGTCGAACTCGAGGCTGCGCGCCAGCAACCGCAGCGGGTCGGTGAAGTCGTTCGGGTCGCGGCGCCGGAACTCGGGATAGAAGTTGTCGCCGACGATCGGAGCGCCCAGCGAATTCAGGTGCAGGCGCAGTTGGTGGGTGCGGCCGGTGCGCGGCCGCAGCCGGTAGCGCGCGAGGGCGCCGCGACGCTCGACCAACTCGATCAGTGTCTCAGAGTTGGGCTCCCCCGGCTCCTCGGACGCGGTGAGTTCGCCGTGCACCTTGCGGATTCGGCTGCGCACGGTGCGTGGGAACTCCCCGTCGGCGAGGGCGGGGGCGATGGCCTCGTACGTCTTGCGCACCCGCTGCTTCTCGAACATCTCCTGGTAGGGCCGGCGCAGCGCCGGATCGGCGGTGCACAGCAGGACACCCGCCGTCATCCGGTCCAGCCGGTGCACCGGCACCAGGTCGGGCAGCCCCAGGTCCCGGCGCAGCCGCACCACGACGGTCTCCCGGATGTGCGCGCCGCGCGGGATGGTCGCGAGGAAGTGCGGCTTGTCGACGACGACCAGCCCGGCGTCGCGGTGCAGCACGTCCACCGCGAATGGCACCGGGACCTCGGGCGCCGGCTCACGATAGAAGTACACGAACCGCGTCGGCTGGTATGGGGTCGTGTGGTCGACGACCAGTCCGTGCTCGTCCACCACCTCGCCCGCGCCGAGGCGGGTGAGCCAGTCCTCGTCGGGATGCTGCCCGAGCAGGTAGTCGACGACCGTCACCGACGGCTGCCCGGCCGGCATGCGGATCCGGTCGGGTCCGAGACCGTCACGGATCGGGAGCGGCGCGCGTGCCATCGTCAGCGACGTCTCACGCGTCGGGAACGCACGTCTCGCACACGAGCGTCAGCTGACGACCGTTGACGTCCGGGTGGTTGCGGAACCGCGACGTCGGTGCGTCGCAGACCGTGCACTTCCCGAGTGTCACAGCGCGATCGGTGAAGTCGAGGTTCATCCGCTTGTCGAAGACGTACAGCGATCCGTCCCACAGGCCCTCGTCGCCGTAGGCCTCGCCGTAGCGGACGATCCCGCCGTCGAGTTGGTAGACCTCCTCGAAGCCCCGGTTGCGCATCAGCGCCGACAGGACCTCGCAGCGCACGCCGCCCGTGCAGTATGTGACGACCGGCTTGGACTTGAGGTGGTCGTAACGCCCGCTGTCGAGTTCGGCGACGAAGTCGCGGGTGGTAGCGACGTCGGGAACCACCGCGTTGCGGAACCGCCCGATCTCCGCCTCGAACGCGTTGCGGCCGTCGAAGAAGACGACGTCGTCGCCGCGACTGCCGACCAACTCGTGCAGCTCGTTCGGCGACAGATGGGTACCGCCGCCCACGACACCGTCGGCGTCGACCTTCAGTTCGTCGGGCGCCCCGAAGGTGACGATCTCGGGTCGGACCTTCACCGACAGCCGCGGGAAGTCGTCACCGGTGCCGTCGGACCACTTGATGTCGGCGCCGGAGAAAGGCGCATACGACCGGGTGCCGCGCACGTACCGCTTGACGTCGGCGATGTCGCCGCCGACGGTGGCGTTGATCCCGTGCTCCGAGATGAGGATCCGGCCCGTGAGGTTGTTCGACGCGGCGAGCGTGTGCTGCCACAACCGAATCGCCTCCGGGTCGGCGAGCGGCGTGAACCGGTAGAACAGAACGATCTTCGGCGTCGCCACGGCTACCCGATCTCCTGCCGGTGCAGCGCGTGCAGGTCCGACTCGGTGAGCCCCTCGAGGGTGGTCCGGAAGATGCGCCGGGGCGATTCCGGGACCGTCGTGAGCGACGGGATCACCAGGACGGTGCAGCCGGCCGCGTCGGCGGCGGCGGCACCGGTGGGCGAATCCTCCACCGCGAGGCAGTCGGCGGGCTCGACACCCAGCAGCTCGGCCGCTCGCAGGTACGGCGCGGGGTCCGGCTTGCCGGCCGGCACCTCGTCGCCGCACACCGAGTGGTCGAAGTGCCCGCGGCCGAGGGTGTCGAGCGCGAACTCGCACAGTTCCCGGTCGGTGTTGGTGACCAGCGCCGACCGCAGCCCAGCCGACCGGACGGTGCGCAGCGCCTGCTGCGCACCGGGACGCCACGGCAGACCGGCAGCGAACAACTCGCCCATCCGGCTGTACAGCCATGCCTTGGCGTCGGCGAGCGCCTCCGGGTGCGGGTCGAGGTCGAGCGACGCGAACACCGTGGTGAGCGCGTTCAGGCTGGACGCCCCGATGGTCGCGAGCCGGGTCTCCTCCGACATCGGGCCACCGAGGTGCAGCGACAACTCCTTGACCCCGATGTCCCACAGGTTCTCGGATTCGAGCAGTGTGCCGTCCATGTCCCACAGGACCGCCCGCAGGGTCCCGACCGATGCCGATCCTGACCGATCAAACATTGAAGTACTTGGCCTCCGGGTGGTGCAGCACGAACGCGTCGGTGGACTGCTCGGGATGCAGCTGGACCTCCTCGGACAGCTCGACGCCGATGCGCTCCGGCTCGAGCATCGCCACGAGCTTGCGGCGGTCCTCGAGGTCGGGGCAGGCGCCGTAGCCGAACGAGTAACGCGCGCCGCGGTATTCGAGCTTGAAGAAGTCCTCGACGTTCGACGGGTCCTGCTCGGCGATGTTGTGTCCGCCCGGCAGGATCAGCTCCTCGCGGACCCGGCGGTGCCAGTACTCGGCGAGCGCCTCGGTGAGCTGGACGCCGATGCCGTGCACCTCGAGGTAGTCGCGGTAGGCGTTGGCCGCGAACAACTCGTTCGCGAAGTCCGCGATGGGCTGGCCCATCGTCACCAGGTTCATCGGCAGCACGTCGACCTGCCCGTCCTTACGCGCGTCCTCACGCGAGCGCACGAAGTCGGCGATGCACAGGAACCGGTCACGCTGCTGACGCGGGAACGTGAACCGGAAGCGTTCGGGTGCATCGGGG
Organism: Rhodococcus sp. W8901; assembly: GCF_013348805.1. Classification (NCBI taxonomy): domain Bacteria; kingdom Bacillati; phylum Actinomycetota; class Actinomycetes; order Mycobacteriales; family Nocardiaceae; genus Rhodococcus; species Rhodococcus sp. W8901. The sequence continues at coordinate 2,759,698 of NZ_CP054690.1, read as the reverse complement.
TCGGGCGACTCGAGCACGACCACGTCGTCGCCCTCGGAGACCGCCGGGAAGTACCCGTACACGACCGCGGCATGCGCGAGAACGCCCTCGGCGGTGAGCCGGTCCAGCCAGTAGCGAAGGCGCGGACGCCCCTCGGTCTCGACCAACTCCTCGTAGGTCGGTCCGTCGCCGGCGCGCTGCCCGCGCAGACCCCACTGGCCGAGGAACAGTGCGCGCTCGTCGAGCAGTCCCGAGTACTCGGACAGCGAGATGCCCTTGACGATCCGGGTGCCCCAGAACGGCGGTACGGGGATCACGATGTCGTCGGCGACGTCGGAACGCTCCGGCACCTCCACCGGAGTCTCGGACGCCTTGCGCTTCTCCGCGATCCGCTTGGAACGCTCGTGGCGCTCCTTGCGCTCGGCCGCTTTCGCCTTGGCCGCCAACGCCTCCGGGCTGTCCGGGGCCGGGCCCTCGCCGCGCTTGACGGCCATGATCGTGTCCATCAGGTGCAGGCCCTCGAACGCGTCACGCGCGTACGACACCTCACCCTCGTACACCTCCGACAGGTCGTTCTCGACGTACGAGCGCGTCAGCGCCGCACCGCCCAGGAGCACCGGGAACTGCTCGGCGACGCCCCTGGTGTTGAGTTCCTCGAGGTTCTCCTTCATCACGACCGTCGACTTCACCAGCAGACCGGACATGCCGATGACGTCGGCGCGCTTGTCGAGGGCGACGTCGAGGATGGTCGCGATCGGCTGCTTGATGCCGATGTTGACGACCTCGTATCCGTTGTTGGACAGGATGATGTCGACGAGGTTCTTGCCGATGTCGTGGACGTCGCCCTTGACGGTGGCGAGCACGATCCGCCCCTTGCCGTCGTCGCCGGTGGACTCCATGTGCGGCTCGAGGTACGCGACGGCCGCCTTCATGACCTCGGCGGACTGCAGCACGAACGGCAGCTGCATCTGACCGGAGCCGAACAGCTCGCCGACGGTCTTCATACCCGAGAGCAGGGTCTCGTTGATGATCTCGAGCGGCGGACGCTCGATCATCGCGGTGTCGAGGTCGGCCTCGAGGCCGTTGCGCTCACCGTCGACGATCCGACGCTCCAGGCGCTCGAACAGCGGCAGGGCCGCGAGTTCCTCGGCCCGCGACGCACGCGCCGACGCGGCCGAGACCCCCTCGAACAGCTCCATCAGCTTCTGCAGCGGGTCGTATCCCTCGCGGCGACGGTCGTAGACCAGGTCCAGTGCGGTCTCGCGCTGCTCCTCCGGGATCCGCGCCATCGGCAGGATCTTGGAGGCGTGCACGATCGCGGTGTCGAGGCCGGCCTCGGTGCACTCGTGCAGGAACACCGAGTTGAGCACCTGGCGCGCGGCCGGATTGAGGCCGAACGAGATGTTGGAGATGCCGAGCGTGAAGTGGACGTCGGGGTGCCGCCGCTTGATCTCGCGGATCGCCTCGATGGTCTCGATGCCGTCGCGGCGCACCTCCTCCTGACCGGTGGAGATCGGGAACGTCAGCGCGTCGATGATGATGTCCGACTCCGCCAGACCCCACGTCGTGGTGATGTCCTCGATGAGACGCTCGGCGATGCGGACCTTGTGCTCGGCGGTGCGAGCCTGACCCTCCTCGTCGATCGTCAGCGCGACGACGGCCGCGCCGTGCTCCTTGACGAGCCTCATGATCCGCTGGTAGCGCGAGTTCGGACCGTCGCCGTCCTCGTAGTTGACCGAGTTCACGGCACACCGGCCGCCGAGGTGTTCGAGTCCGGCCTGCAGGACGTTCGGCTCGGTGGAGTCCAGCATGATCGGCAGCGTCGACGCCGTCGCCAACCGGCTCGCGAGAGCGGACATGTCGGCGGCGCCGTCACGGCCCACGTAGTCGACGTTGAGGTCGAGCATGTGCGCGCCGTCGCGCGTCTGGTCCTTCGCGATGTCGAGGCACTTCTGGTAATCCTCGGCGATCATCGCCTCACGGAATGCCTTGGAGCCGTTGGAGTTGGTGCGCTCGCCGATCATCAGGATCGACGCATCCTGGTCGAACGGGACGGCCGCGTACAGCGACGACGTACCGTCCTCCGGCTGCGGACTGCGCTGTGCCTTCTCCACCAGACGGACCGCGTCGGCGACCTGACGGATGTGCTCGGGCGTCGTGCCGCAGCAGCCGCCGACGAACGACAGCCCGAACTCGCTGACGAACCCGGACAGCGCGACGGCCAGTTCCTCTGCCGTGAGCGGGTACTCGGCGCCGTTGGGGCCGAGCTGCGGCAGACCCGCGTTCGGCATCACCGACACCGGCAGCGTCGAGTGCCGCGACAGGTGGCGCAGATGCTCGCTCATCTCGGCGGGGCCCGTCGCGCAGTTCAGACCGATCATGTCGATCCCGAGCGGCTCGAGCGCGGTCAGGGCCGCGCCGATCTCGCTGCCCAGCAGCATGGTGCCGGTGGTCTCGACGGTGACGTGGGTGATGATCGGGAGGCGGCGGCCGAGCTTCTCCATCGCATGTTGGCTGCCGATGATCGCGGCCTTCACCTGGAGCAGGTCCTGGCAGGTCTCGATCAGGATTGCGTCCGCGCCACCCTCGATCATGCCGAGCGCCGATTCGGCGTACGCGTCGCGCAGCACCGCGAACGGCGCGTGACCGAGGGTGGGCAGCTTGGTGCCCGGCCCCATCGAGCCGAGCACGAATCGGCCCATGCCGTCGCGGCCGGGCCCCATCTCGTCGGCCACTTCACGGGCGATGCGGGTGCCCCGCTCGGAGAGATCGCGGATGCGGTGGGAGATGTCGTAATCGGCGAGGTTCGGCAGATTGCAGCCGAAGGTGTTGGTTTCGACCGCGTCGGCGCCGGCTTCGAAGTACGCGCGATGGATGTCGCGCAGCACGTCGGGGCGAGTCTCGTTCAGAATCTCGTTGCAGCCCTCGAGGCCGAGGAAGTCGTCGAGAGTCAGATCCGCGGCCTGCAACATCGTGCCCATGGCGCCGTCGCCGATGACAACGCGCTGTTTCAGCGCATCAAGCAGGGCAGAGTGGAATGGTGCAGACATGCCGTCCAGAGTAGTGGGCGGCTCGACGGTGGCTGGTCGTAGGCTGGGTAGGTGAGTTCACCCGAGTTCCCCGACACCACCGAATCGGACGATACCGACGCGGACGTGCCGACCCTGCGCGATCCCGTGTTGATCGCCGCGTTCGAAGGCTGGAACGACGCAGGCGACGCCGCGAGCGGCGCCGTCGAGCATCTCGAGCTCACCTGGGACGCCAAGCCGCTCGCCGAACTCGACTCCGAGGACTACTACGACTACCAGGTGAACCGGCCTATCATCCGGCAGGTCGACGGGGTCACCCGCGAGATCGTGTGGCCCACCACACAGTTGTCACTGTGCTCCCCTCCGGGCAGCGATCGGGACGTGCTGCTGCTGCGCGGCATCGAGCCGAACATGCGCTGGCGCAGCTTCTGCGACGAGTTGCTCGAGTTCGTCGACGAACTCGGCGTGCACACCGTCGTGATCCTGGGTGCGCTGCTCGCCGACACCCCGCACAGCAGGCCGGTTCCGGTGACGGGCACCGCACACAGCGTGGAGGCCGCCGAGCACTTCAACCTGGAGCAGACCCGGTACGAGGGACCGACCGGCATCGCTGGGGTCCTACAGGACGCGTGCGTCAAGGCCGGAGTCCCGGCCGTGTCCTTCTGGGCCGCGGTCCCCCACTACGTGTCCCAGCCGCCCAACCCGAAGGCCACCATCGCGCTGTTGCAACGTGTCGAGGACGTCCTCGACATCGAGGTCCCGCTCGGCGATCTGCCGAACCAGGCGGAGGACTGGGAGGAGTCCATCTCCGAGATGACCCGCGACGACGAGGAGATCGCCGAGTACGTGCGCACCCTCGAGGAGCGCGGCGACGCGGAGACCAACATCTCCGACGCGATCTCGAAGATCGACGGCGACGCGCTGGCCGCGGAGTTCGAGAAGTACCTGCGCCGTCGCGGCCCCGGCCGCTTCGGGGCGTGACCGGGGAGACCGCCCAGGGATTTCGCACGCGGCTTCAGCTATCCGCGCTGTACGCCGGCGGATTCCTGGGCCCGTTCGGCGGTGGCGTCGTCACGTCGATGCTCCCGGAGATCGGCGACGACCTCGGCGTGGATGCGTCGGCCGCCGCGACGTCGTTGACGGCGTATCTGCTGCCGTTCGCTCTGGTCATGCTGGTTTCGGGCACCCTCGGCTCGCGTTGGGGCCGGATGCGCACCGTCCGCATCGCGTACGGGGTCTATCTCGCGGCATCGGTCGCGTGCTTCGCCGCACCCACGTTGGAGTTGTTCCTCGGCGCCCGCGTCCTGCAGGGCTGCGCCAACGCCTTCACCACGCCCCTGCTGCTGGCGACCCTGGCCGCGATGACACCGCAGAACAGACTCGGCCGCGCCCTCGGCGCATTCGGGGCACTCCAGGCCGCCGGGCAGACGAGCGCACCGCTGATCGGTGGTCTCGCCGCGGAAGCGAACTGGCGCCTGGCCTTCCTCGCGATCGCGGTCGTCGCCGGACTGCTCGGCGCGCTCGGCCTGCCCGACGCCGCCCGGAACATCCCGGCCGACACCGGCGCCCGCCTGCGCGATGCACTGCGCCCGGAGGTACTGCGCGTCGGCGTCGTCGCGCTCCTCGGGTGGGGAGCGCTCGGCGGTCTGGGGTTCCTCCTGGCATTCCGGGCCGAGGACGTATTCGGCATGAGCCCGGCCGTCCGGGGCCTGCTGCTGACCGGGTTCGGTGTCGCCGGGATCCTGACGGCCCGTCCCGTCGGATTGCTGATCGACCGCATCGGGGCCCGCCGGACCGTCGTCGTCGGCGCCCTCGCCGGCGCCGCATTGGTCGCGACTGCCGGCACCGTCGGCCTGGCGGCCGTCGCCGCCGTCGCGTGGTTCTTCGCAGGCATCGCATCGCAGTTCCTGCTGGTCGGCGTCAACGCCGCCGTCCTCGGTTCCCAGGGCGGGAACCGCGGCGGTGCGGTTTCGGTGGTGCAGTCGCTGCGGTTCTCGGGTGCCGCCCTCGCGCCGCTCGCGCTCACTCCCCTGTACGCGGTCCACCCGAGCGCGAGTTTCCTGCTCCCGGCACTCCTGCTGGCCGTCCTGCCGCCCCTGTTGATGCCGCGGACGCCGAGGAGCGACTGACCCCGTCCACCCGCGCTCCCCGTCGTTGATGGCGTGCTCCCAAGTCGGCGTCGATCGCGAAGGACGCGCACACGGGTACGGGTTCCGAAATCCCCACGATTCCGTCCTTCACCGACTTCTACGCCCGGGGCCCGCACTGGGCGCGGCCCCACACACCGGTGGCCGCCGTCCGCCAACCAAACAGCCTTTCCTCACCGAAACCATCTCCGCAGCTGCGTCTTTCGTAAACGAAACGCGGCGGTTCGAGTGCTAGCGCCGTCCCACGGCCGGGCCGCCCCCTTCGCTCGGCGCGTCCCGGCCGTCGTGACATTCGGGACCACTCCCCTGGGCTGCTGGACCGCGCCTCCTGTTTCGTGACGGATCTCAGCCGAATGCGAACCGCTGAGAGGACCACGCCCGCACCAATGTTCGAGTGCGGCGAAGGATCGTTCGACGACGTTGCAGGGGCGCCGCACCGTCCCAGCACCCAGTAGAGCCTGGGCGTGCCCGACGCGAGATCTGCCAAGACCCGAGCGCGGGACATCGACCGCGCGCAGACCTGCAGCTTGCTCGACGCCGCATACGCCGACGGTCAGCTCAGTGCCGAGGAGCACGAGTCCCGCACCGCGACGGCGATGCACGCGACGACTCTCGGCGCCCTGAGCGCGCTGACCAAGGACCTGCAAATCCCCGATCATCTCCTCGATGCCGCGACCGCATCCGAGGACCCGGCCGGCCACCCTCACCGCCGTCGCCGCGGCCTTGTTGTCGCTGTGACAGCCGTTGTCGCGATGATCGTGGCTGCCCTCGCCCGCGTGTTGTTCGGTGGGGGGCACTGACGCCATGGGCGCCGACACCGCATCTCCCGTGTCGAGCAGATCCGACCCGAACGTGGCCGAGCCGATCGACACGCTCACCGCCGACGGCATGCGCGAGTTCCTGCGCCGGTTCGAGCTGAAGTTCGGTGACCTGACCGCCGACGATGTCGATCTGTACAGCAAAGACGCTGTGGTCGCGAGGATGACCCCCCGACAGCCGACCAGCTTGCAGAGGTGGATGTTCACCGGCACCGCCGGGTTCGAGCCGTGGACCCCGCCCTCGATCCGGGATCAGGACCAGGAGACGGACCAGGACCAGGAGACGGTCGATCTCGCTCAGCTCGACGTCGACCGCATCGGCGATCTCATCGAAAACGCCACCAGTCTCGTCCGCCTGCCCAGCGGCCACATCGATCGCGTCGCGATCCGCGCCGACCACTCCCGGCCGGGCGTCACCGAGCCTCGCGTCACGGTGTACGTCGTGGACACCGACGTCGCCAAAGGGAACGTGACAGCGACACTCGGCGGCGAGGTCGTCGACGTCCAGACCGCCTGACAGCCGGGATCGCGCGGCGGGACGTTCCCAGGGATCTCGGTCCCTGGCAGACGATCCGGCAGCGCGACCGCCTACGGCGTGGCAGGCCGCAGTGGCCGCTCGGGCGTGATCCTCCAGCGGACCGGCACGACCGAGCCCGTGCACTTTCGGATTTTCCCTCGATTCCGTCCCGCACCGATCTCTGTCGCGACACGCGCCCCCGATTCCGCTTTTCTTCCGGTTCCGTTGTGCACAGAGTGACTACTGTTGCGGATGTGACCCTGACGGACGTTGCACCGAACCCGCGGCCCGAACGCAGCATCGACATCTATCGGCGCGCCCTGTCCTGGTTGGAGGCGCAACTCCCCCACGGGTGGACGGTGTCGGCGGACCGCCCCCGCTCCCCCGCCGCACCGAATCGACTGCTGATCACGGCACCGGACGGTGAATCCGTGTCCTACGCGATCACCGCATCCAAGGGCGTCCTGAGTGGTGATGTCGCCCGGATCGCGGCCGAACTCTCCGACAGCGACCGCGGATTCGTCTGCGCGCACTACCTCTCCGAACCGGTGCGCCGCCAGCTGGACGGCCACGGTCTGTCGTACGCGGACGCCACCGGGAACCTGAACCTGGTCGCGGACCGGCCGGCGATCTGGGTCCGGAACCGCGGCGCCGACGCCGATCCGTGGCGCGGGCCCGGCCGGCCGTCCGGGGTCCTCACCGGTGAGCCGTCCGAGCGGGTGGTTCGGGCGCTCGCCGATCACGTCGGCGAGATCTCGGTGCCCGAACTGATCAAGCTCTCCGGAGCGTCGACGGGGGCGGCCTACCGGGTGGTCGAGGTCCTCTTCGAACGGGAACTGCTCACCCGTCTGCCCCGAGGCCCCATCACCGACGTTCGCTGGCCGCACATGCTCCGCGCGTGGGCCGCCGACCGCAAACCCTGTGCCACCCGAAGTTTCGCCGCCCCGAACGGGCTCGACGAACTACGCGCGCGGCTCGCGTCGGGCAACGGCGACCCGGCCTATGCGGTGACCGGGATCGGCGCCACCGACTATGCGTCGGCATCGGTGCTCGAGCTCTACGCCGACGACGTCGACGCCTTCGCGGCCGCGCTGGACCTGCGCCCGATCACCGGCGGGGCCGACGTCGTGGTCGCGACGCCGTGGTCGGCAGCGGTTTTCGAGCGGATGCAGTATCGCGACGGGCTGCGCTGCGTCGCGCCGAGCCACGCGTACGCCGACCTGGTGGCGGGCCCGTTCCGTCATCCCGACGCCGCGGAGTACCAGCTGACCGCGCTCACCGCGGACGAATCCTGGCGCCGGCCCGTGGGGCGCGGCCGGTGACCGGGCGGTGTGTTCGCTCGCGACCCGAACGACGCCCTAGGCTGTCACGGTGAGCGATTCAGGTGACCCTCGCACGTCCTCCGGCGGTGATTTCGCCGTGCGCGAGGACCGGCTGCGGCTGTTCTCCTTCACGACCGCGGAGAAACGCGCCGAGTACCTGTGGGTGCTCCGCGCCTTCGACCACGCGCGTGCCAACTACGTCGTCCTGTTGCACGCCGGTGAGGTCGCGGAGATCCTGGGTCGGATCTCCGGCGACGACCCGGCCGCAGCGCTGACATCCACCGAGATCACCCCGCTGCTGGAGCAATTGCACACGTGGGGCGTGCTCGAACGCAGCTACGACGGCAGTCGCGCCTCAACTCTCGCGGAGTACCGGAACCGTCATTTCGTGTACCAGTTCAGTCAGGCCGGCTACTTGGCCTTCCGCGCCGTCGAGGATCTGCTCGGTGCCCGGCTCGAGGATGCGACGCTGTCTCGACTGGCACTGCCGGATCTGCTCGCCGATCTCGAGGAGCTCGCCGAAGCCAACCGTCGCGGCGACGGGGATCTCATCTACCGCAAGCTCGCCCGGCTGGACTCCACGCTCACCGACATGGCGGCGCGGGCGGCGCAGTTCTATCTCATGCTCGGCGACCTGGTGCGCACCACCGAGATCACGCCCGAGGCGTTCCTGGCACACAAGGACGCCCTGTTGAGCCACATGCGCGAGTTCAGCTCCGACCTGGCACGGTACGCACCGAAGCTGCGCGCGGCCATCGAGGCGGTCGAGGCCACCGGCATCGCGTCCCTCATCGCGCGAGCGGCGGCCAGCGACGATCGCGTCTTCCTCTCCCGCGAGGAACGCGAATCCGATTGGAACGCACGCTGGTCGGGCCTGGCCCAGTGGTTCGTCGGGGTGTCGGGTCCCAGCGAGTCGGATCGTCTGCGGGAGGGGACGATGAGCGCGATCGCCGCAGTGTTGTCGCTGTTGCGCCGGGTCACGGAGACCCGGCGGGGCGGCGTGAGCCGCGAGAGTCAGCTGCGGCACCTCGCCGGGTGGTTCGCTGCCACTCCCGACGAGGATTCGGCGCACGCCCTGTTCCAGCTCGTCTTCGACCTCGGACGCCCGCGGCACCTGTCGATGGTGCACCCGGATGCCGACATCATTCCCGACTCGCGGTCGTGGTGGGACGCGACGCCCGTCGAGATCTCGCGCACGCTCGCCGAGACCGGTCGCGCCGCGCAGCCGGGCATGCCGTCGCGGGTCCAGCGCAACGAGGGCAGCATCCGACGACTTCGCGAGGAACAGTTGGCAGCTCAGCGTGCCCGCGCCGTCGCGGCGTCGTCGCTGGCCGCGTCCGGAGCCTACGACCGGGTCCTCGACGCCGACGAGACCGACGTGCTTCTGAGCCTGCTCAATGCCGCGCTCACCGCGCGAGTGCCGGTCAGTGGCACCGTGCCCAGCTCGACGGGGTCGGAGAACGGTGTCCGGCTCACGCTGCGCCCACACGGCGAGACGACGGTGGTGCAGACCGTCCGTGGCCGGCTGCATCTCGACGGACTGCAGGTGAGCGTGCAGTGAGGTCTCGTTCCGTCTCGCCGCTGGACCTCGACTCGTACCAGCGGGCCGCCCGGGTGATCCTGTCGAATCACCTGGTGACGCAGACGTATCCCGACCGACTCGCGCTGCCGCTGCTGCGGCGGTGGGCCACCGAACTGCGCGACGACCTGCTCGACCTGTTCGGATATCGGCTCGAGGTCACCGAGACCACCGCCCGCCTGTTCACCGTCGCGGACCGACTCGAATCGGGAATCCCGGCACGCACCGCCAACGACCGGACGTTCGACCGGCACCGCTACGCCTACCTCGCCTTGGCGCTCGCGGCGCTCGGCCGGGCCGGCAACCAGATCACCCTGTCGGAGTTGGCCGACCACGTCGCCGCCGAGGCCGCGCAGGTGCCCGGCGTGACGCTGTCCACCGACCGGGCCGCCGACCGCGACGCGTTCGTCGATGCCGTCGGCTGGCTCGCGGCCCGCGGCGCGATCGTCCTCGCCGACGGCGACGCCGGCGGCTGGGCGTCCAATCCCGATGCGGGCGAGGCTCTCTACGACATCGACCGGTCGGTCGTCGTCGCCTTGTTCCGTCCGCCCCGCGCACTCCAGCACCTGACCTCGGTCCGGACGTTGCTCTCGGGTGAGAAGGCACCGCAGGACGACGACCTGATCGGCCTGCGCACCGGAGATCCCCGCGAGACCGCACGGCGGATGCGACGGGCCCTCGTCGAGCGGCCGGTGGTGTACGCGGACGAACTGACCGACGACGAGCGACTGCAGCTCGCGCTGCCCCGCACCGCCGCCGATGTCGAGGAGCTGACCGGACTGGTCGCCGAACGCCGGGCCGAGGGGATCGCGATGATCGACCCGTCGGGCCGCATGTCCGACATCCGGTTCCCGAGCACCGGCACCGTCTCCCAGGTCGCGCTGCTGCTCGCCGGCGAGATGGCCGATCGGGTCCTCGACCTCGACGCGCCCGGTCTCCCGCGCCGCCCGCTGCCCGAGTCGAACCAGCGCGAGGTGATCGCCCGACTCGACGCGGCCATTCCGAGCGCGGGAATCTTCGAGGAGCTCGCCGAGCACATCGATCCTGCCGACCACGACGACGACACCGACGAAGGCGATCGACCCGAGCCGGCGTTGTACTCGATGCTGGACGACGCCTGGATCGCGGCGGCCGTCGACGAGTTGGTGCTGCGCTTCGGGCGCACCTTCGCGGCGCAGTGGCAGGCCGACCGGCAAGGATTGAAGCGCAATGCGATCGCACTGCTCCATCGCCTGCAGTTGATCCGGGTGGTCGACGGTGGTGTCCTGGTGCTGCCGACGATCGCGCGGTTCCGCGGCGTCGTGGTCAACATCCGGGACCGCACCGCCCAGTCCGAGCTGTTCGACGAACCCGTTCCCAGCGAATCCCACGAGAACGCACCCGTAGAGAAGTAGAGGCATCTTTCGCATGGCACACGCGCGCTTCAAGCCGACCCGCGCCGGGATCGTCAACCTGTGGGACTACCGCGACCAGGAGTTCTCGTTCGCGGACGGGCGTCTCGTCCTGCGTGGACCCAACGGTTCGGGCAAGACCAAGGCGCTCGAGGTGCTGTTCCCGTTCGTCTTCGACGGCCGCATCGAGCCGCGCCGCCTGAACCCGTTCGCGGGTGAGGAACGCACGATGAAGTCGAACCTGCTGTATCGAGGCCAGGATTCGGCGCATTCGTACGTGTGGATGGAGTTCGCGCGCGGCTCGCAGGACGACCCGGAGGCCGTCACGGTCGGAATCGGAATGCGCGCGAGCCGCCAGAACGACAAGGTCACCCGCTGGTACTTCGTCGCGGAAGGCCGCGTCGGCGTCGACTTCTCCCTCCTCGGTAGCGACGACCGGCCGCTGACCAAGAAGCAGCTCGCGGAGCAGCTCGGCAGCGACGCCATCACCGACCGTCCTGTCGACTACCGAGCCGCCATCGACGCCCGGCTGTTCGGGCTGGGCACCGAACGCTACGACCAGCTCATCAACCTCATCCTGACCCTGCGCCGCCCGCAGCTGGCCAAGAACCTCGACCCGAAGGGGCTGTCGCAGGCCCTCACCGACGGCCTGCGCCCCCTCGACGAGCAGCTGGTGCTCGAGGCGGCGCGTTCCTTCAGCGACATGGAGGAGGTGAGTCGCGCGCTCGAGGGTCTCGCCGCCGCCGACCAGGCCGCGCACAGCTTCGTGACGGTGTACTCGAAGTACCTGAGCCAGCAGGCCCGTACCGACGTCGAACAGGTCTCCCGGCGCATCGAGTCGGTGGAACGAGCGAAGACCGTGCTGGACGAGGCCGTCGCACTGCAGACGTCCCGGCAGGAGGAGCGGCTGCTCGCCGAGGGTCGGTTCACCGCCGCCGAGCGCGCCCTCGAACAGGGCCGCGCCGACCTCGAGACGCTGCAGCGGTCCGGGGCCTACGAGGGCAAGCAGCAGCTCGACGACCTGGCTGCCGCCGTCGCACAGCTCAAGTTGTCCACCGAGCAGCAGGCCGACAAGGCACGCCGGGCGCAGGCGACGCTCGAGCAGCGCACGGACGAGGCCACGCGGGCATCGGATTCGGTGAAGCGGGCGACTGCCGAGCTGGTGCGCGCCGAGGAGCAGCTGGCCGAGGCCGCCGAGCAGGCCGGCATCGTCTGGAGCCCGCTGCCCGACGGGGCGCGGTCGGACCAGATCACCACCGCGGTCCGTGGACACGCCGAGGAACGCGATGGCGACGTCCGCGCGGTCCGGGCGGCGCTCGCCACGGTCGACAAGGCCGGCACCGAACGAGCGCGGGCCGATCGCGCCGCCGACAAGGGCCGCGAACTGCTCGAGGCGGCGCAGGCGGCGGTCGCCGAGGCCGAGGCCACGGTCGCGTTGGCGCGGGCCGATTGCGCCGCCGCGCTGCGGGCCTGGTGGACCGAGCATTCGGCGGAGTACGCCTCGATCGGGGTGACCGCCGACGTGTTCTCCGCGCTGGACACCGCGCTGTCGCTGGCCGGCGAGGACGACTCCCCCAGCCTCACCACGGTGCTGCACGAGCGGACGCAGTCCGCCCTCGACGACCAGCGCGCGCGGCGGCGGCACGCCGTGACCGAGCAGGCCGCGGCCACCGAACGGATCGCCGCGCTGCGCGCCGACCGCGATCGCGTCGCGGCCGAGAAGGACGATGCCCCTGCGCGATTCGCGTTCCGTACCGGCGATCGGAGCGAGCTGTCCGGGGCCCCGCTGTGGCGGCTGGTGCGCTTCGCGGACGGCGTCGAGCCCGCGGTGGCCGCGGGCGTCGAATCCGCGCTGGCCGCCGCGAACCTGCTCGACGGCTGGGTGTCGGCCGGAGACAGTGCGCAGCCGGACGCCGAATCCGAGCAGTTCCTGGTGCCACTGTCCGAGGCCCTGCGGCCGCAGGGCCCGACCCTGGCCGACGTCCTCGAGGTGGAACCCGATGCCGGAGTCCCGGAGGAGGTGGTGCAGGCGATCATCGAGTCCATCGCGCTCGACGGCGCCGGCGCCGCGAGCGCCGGCGCCGTCGGAGTAGGGGTGGACGGCCGGTTCTGGCAGGGCGTGCAACGCGGCCGCCACGTCAAGGCGGACGCCGAGTACATCGGCACGACCGCACGGAAGCGGCGCCGAGCACAGCGGATCGAGGAGATCGCACAGGAAATCACCGAAACCGAGGCGCGGCGCGACACCGCCCACGCCGAGGAGTCCGAGACGACCGCGCTGCTCGACCGGATCTCGACCGCCGGGAAGTCGCTTCCCCGCACGTCCGGGGTCCTCGCCGCGATCAAGAAGCTCACCGAAGCCGCCGGCGCGCTCCGCAGCCGGTCCGAGTCCACCGCGAGCGCCGGCGAGGAACTCGATCATGCGATCGCGGACCATACCGCCAAGGACAAGGAGCTCCGCGCGGTCGCCGTCGCACATCGCATGTCGCACCAGGCGCGCGACATCGACGCCGTGGCGGCCTCGATCCGGCACTTCGAGAGTCGGGGCGAGCAGCTGCTGCGCTGCCGTCGCGAGCAGGAGAAGGAACTCGAACTCCACCGGGAGGCCGTCGACCGGCTCGAGGAGGCCCGCGGTAACACCGAGGAGTTCGTCGAGGAGGCTGCAGTCGCGGAGGAAAACTACGCGCAGCAGATCTCGCGTCTCGAGACGCTCCGGGAGGCCCTGGGCTCGAGCGCCGAGCAGATCGATGCCGACCTCGAGCAGGTTCGCGCCCGGATCGAGGTCTGCAAGACCGAGCAGCGATCCGCACGCAAGGCCTACGACGCGGCCGTCGAGCAGATCGGCAAGGCCGAGGGCGCCCACAGCGCCGCAATCGAGGCGCTGCGCAGCGCGCTGACCGAGACGCGCACCGATGTCGACCGCCTCGCACCCTATGCGCGACGCGATCTACTCGATCTTCTCGGCGTCGAGGGCTCGCACTCGTGGCCCCAGAGCAGTGCCGCGTGGCTCACAGCCGACCAGCTGGTGTACCGGATCGCGACGGAGGGCGACGTGGAATCGCCGATCCTGCCGCCCGAGGTGGACGCGCTGTACCGCGCGATGGATGCGGCGACCGCCTCGGTGAAGACCAGCGAGAACGCCAAGAAGGCCACCCGCTCGGCGCTCACCGCGGCGCTGCAGGACTTCGACGCCCAGCTCGCGGCGGCCGGACAGGACTATCGCCTGCAGTGGGACGCACCGGACGGTCTGACAGTGGTCCGCGTGCAGGACGACCAGGGCTACTCGTCGATCGGCGAGTTCGCGACCCGGATCGCCGCGGCCCGCCAGGACCAGGAGGTACTGCTCACGGACTCCGAGCGCCGCATCCTCGAGGACGCTCTGCTCACCGGACTGGCACAGCAGATCCACGAGCGCACCGCCGACGCCCGCGACCTGATCGCCCAGATGGGCGCGGAGATGCGCGAGCGGCGCATGTCGTCGGGCAGCACGATCGGCGTGCACTGGGTCCTCGCCGACAACCTCGACGACAGCTCGCGAGCCGTGTCCAAGCTCCTCGACCGGGCCCCGTCGGCCCTGAGCGCCGACGAACTGGCGACCGTCCGGGCGCACTTCGCGGCTCAGGTGCGGATCGCCCGCGCCGCCCATCCCGAGCGGTCGTACCCGGAGATCCTCGCCGCCGCGCTCGACTACCGACGGTGGCGGGTGTTCTCCTTCACACTGATCGGCGGCGACGGCAGCGAGGACCGCCTCACCGTCGCCCGGCACAGCGCACTGTCCGGCGGTGAACAGTCGGTGTCGCTGCACCTGCCGCTGTTCGCCGCGGCACACGTGATGCTCTCGTCGGCCGATCCGCACTCACCGCGCCTGCTCGGCCTGGACGAGGCGTTCGCCGGTGTCGACGACAACGGCCGCAGCGAACTGCTGGGGCTGAGCGTCCAGTTCGACCTGGACCTGTTCATGACCGGATACGACCTGTGGATCACCTACGGCGGTGTGCCGGGGTGCGCACACTACGACCTGGCGCACTCGACCGCCGAGCAGAGCGTCAGCGCCGCGCTGCTGGTGTGGTCCGGCGGCGAACTGCTGGCCGAGCACGACGGCAGTGATCTGGCCCGGGCACTGGGGTCACCGATGCGGCGACGCGTCCCGGCCACCGCGGAGGGCGGCCTCGAATTCGCCGAGGTCTAGTCGGGCGAATGCGGCTCACCGGGCGGGGAGAAGACGAATCCGACCGGTGGCCGTCATCGTCGAATGAACCCTTTACCAGCGAATTATCGGCATGTCCCGTACCGACACGCCGATCGTTTTGTGATCTGCGCCACAACCCGAGCCCAGAGTGACCCTCGCCTCTATGACTTGAACATTCCGTGTAACGGCCTGTTATCTGGTTGTGACATTGCCGTGACCACCGAGTGATCTTCGGTCTCGATCTCGTAGACCACTGCCGATTCTACCGGTGCTCACGCCCGACGTGGCTGCCCCGTTGCAGCCCCAAGCCGGAGCAGAGCCTTGCACACCTCCCCTGAATGCACTTCCGAAAGCACGCCCGACCAGACGACGTCCACCCCACGTAGCCTTATGTCACGAGTCCGCATCGCCGGTCTCGCCACCGCGACCGTCGCCGGACTGTGTGTCGGCAACCTCGCGATCGGACCAATCGCATCCAGCTCAGCAGAGACCCTGCCGACACCGGCCGCAGCGGTGCAGTTCCTCGACACGACCAACCTGCGGAAGGCGCTCGACCTTCCCGAATCGACCTCCGCGGCGGCCCCCGTCGCCCAGGCCCGTGTCATGCCGGCCCTCGGGTCGGCCGATCCGGCCGCGCCGCCTGCACCGGCGGCCGCGCCGGTCGCCCCCCCGGTCGCACCGGCGCCACCCAGCCCCGCATCGGTCACCCTCGACGAGCTCGTGAGCATCGTTCCGCAGGTGGCGCCCGACCAGCTCGCACAGTACGTCGCGCCGCTCAACGAGGCGCTCGCCAAGGCGGGGATCGACACCCCCGTCCGCAAGTCCGCCTTCATTGCCCAGCTCGTCGTCGAGTCCGACTCCTTCCGTACGTTCGAGGAGTACGCCTCGGGCCGCGCCTACGAGGGCCGTGCAGACCTGGGCAACTTCGCGCCCGGCGACGGCGAGCGGTACAAGGGTCGCGGCGCGATCCAGGTGACCGGCCGGCACAACTACCAGAGCGTCAGCGACTACCTCGGCATCGACTTCGTCGCACACCCCGAGTTGATGGCAACGCCGGAGAACGCGTTCGAGACCGCCGCGTGGTACTGGCAGTCCCGCAACCTCAACGCCACGGCGGACACCGCCGGCATCGAGCAGGTCTCGCGGGTCGTCAACGGCGGAACCCACGGCCTGCCGCAGCGCATCGACAGCTTCATGCGGGGACTCGCCGTCCTCCACTGACCCACCCATGAACGAAGCCCTCTTCCGACTACGAACGGGGGCTTCGTTCGTTCCGTGAGTAGGCGCTCCGCCCCCGGGTGGGTAACACCCTCGCTTGAAAGTTCGGTCAACCGAACTCTATAGTGCGTATACGCGAACCGCCGTGGTCGGTGCTCGCGGAATGCCCCGGAGAATTCAGCGAGCGGAGTCCAGTGAGCACCGAGACCGACGCATCCGCCGCACGGCGACGCAAGGGCGGCGGTCTCCGCTCCGCCGCCCTGCTCGGGCCGGCGTTCGTCGCCGCCATCGCCTACGTCGACCCCGGCAACGTCGCGGCGAACCTCACCGCGGGCGCGAAGTACGGCTACCTGCTGATCTGGGTGCTGGTCCTCGCGAACGCCATGGCCGTGCTGATCCAGTACCTGTCGGCGAAGCTGGGCCTGGTGACCGGACGGTCGCTGCCCGAGATGCTGGGCCAGCGCCTCCGCAAGGGCAACCGCCGGGCCTTCTGGCTGCAGGCCGAGGTGATGGCGGCGGCCACCGACCTCGCCGAGGTCATCGGCGGCGCCATCGCCCTTCATCTCCTGTTCGGCCTGCCCCTGTTCGTCGGCGGTCTCGTCACCGGCGTGGTCTCGATGGTCATCCTGTCGATCCAGTCCCGCCGTGGACAACGCACGTTCGAATTCGTGGTCATGGGCCTGCTCGCGATCATCACGATAGGGTTCCTCACGGGCCTCGCGTTCACCGATGTGTCGGGCAAGGAGGCCGTCGCCGGACTCGTCCCCCGATTCGAGGGCGCCGAGACCGTCCTCCTCGCGGCGAGCATGCTCGGTGCGACGGTCATGCCGCACGCCATTTACCTGCACTCCGCGCTGGCCCGAGATCGCCACGGCGCCGCCGGACACGGGCCCCGTCTGCGTCGACTGCTGCGTGTGACCCGCTGGGATGTCTCCGGCGCCCTCATCATCGCGGGCGGCGTCAACATCGGCATGCTGCTGCTCGCCGCGTCCGCCCTGCGCGGCGTCCCCGGCACCGACAGCATCGAGGGTGCTCACGCCGCGATCCAGGCGGCGCTGGGCCCCGGTGTCGCGGTGGTGTTCGCGATCGGACTGCTCGCCTCCGGTCTGGCCTCGACCTCGGTGGGGTGCGCTGCCGGATCCGAGATCATGCACGGACTGCTGCACGTGCGGATCCCCGTCCTCACCCGCCGGGTCGTGACGCTCATCCCCGCACTGATCGTGCTCGGGATCGGGGTCGATCCCACGTATGCACTCGTCATCAGTCAAGTCGTGCTGAGCCTGTGCATCCCGTTCGCGCTGGTGCCCCTGGTGCGGATGACGTCGGATCCCGAACTCATGGGGCCCGAGCGCAACGCGTCGGCGACGACCGCGCTCGCCTGGGTGTCCGCGGGTCTGATCATCGCCCTCAACGTGGCCCTGCTGTGGCTCACCGTCACCGGATCCGGCTAGGCCGCGGGCCGCTCACGGCAGCGTCCACACCACCGTCGTCAGGAGCCAGAACACCGCGGCCGCGAGGGTGAGGAAAGCCACCGACACCACGAGGCCGAGAGTGTCGATCCGCCGGTCGGTGTGGTCGCCGGGTTCGAGCCAGAAGTGCAGCGCGCGCGTGACGATCGGCATCACGACCCACGTGAGCAGGCCCACCGACGCGATGTTGCCGATCAGCAGGCTCAACCACAGCGGCGCCGCGGGCCACACCTCGTCGATCGTGATCGTCAGCACCACGACCAGCGGATAGAGACCGACGAGCACCGACATCGCGGTCTTCCAGGACGGCACGGGCGCGACTGCGCCACCGGGAGACGGGAACCACGACCCGTACGGGTTCGGAATGGGTCGCAGGCTGAAGTCCCGGAACTCTCGCCCCTCCGCGAGCAGCGTGGCCCGCTCCGGCGACCCGAGCCAACGGTCCAGGTCGGTCTGCGAGTCGAACGTGAACAGGATCGTCCATTCGTCCTGGACACCCGGGATCGGCGCATGCAGTTCGGAGCCCCGGAACCCCGGGAAGCGCTTCTCGGCCTCGGTGATTCGCCGCTGCCACGACAGGAACTCCTGCTCTCGACCGGGCACCGGCGGATGTGCCACGACGACGGTCACCGTCTCCCGAGCCTCGTCGTCGACGAGCACGTGTTGGGTGGGCTCCCGCTCGAACAGCGGGCCGGCGCGGGAGACGAGGTCGCGGCGGTGTTCGCTGCCCAGCCAACGTTGCAGATTGGCCACCGAGTCGAACCGGTAGACGACCGACCACTCGTGCCCACCGTCCGCGGGCCGGGCGATCTCCGTCCCGAGGAATCCGTCGAATCCTGCTGCCGCCGTGTCGACTTCGTGCTGCCAGCGCCGAAAGTCCGGCTCGCGGCCGGACCGGAGCACGTGGGTGACCACCACGGTCGCCGGGGCGCGACGTGGCGATCCGGCATCCGAGGCGACCATCGCGGTGACGGCTCAGTAGGGGTGCTTGTCGGACTTCTCGGACCACACCGCGTACGCGGCCGCCCCCAGATCCTGACGCACCTGTTCCATCTTGATGGATCGCTCCCCGTACGGACGGGTGAAATCGTCGTACTGGAACGCATCGTCGAACCCGATGGCGGTGGTCGCGGCCAGGTCGCTCGCGAAGTACATCGCGTCCAGGCGGGACCAGTAGATCGCGCTCATGCACATCGGGCACGGAGCACCGCTGGTGTAGATCTCCATCCCCATCAGCATCCGGGCGCGCTCGGGAACACGATCCGGTGAGCCCTCGGGGCGCGGAACCAGTTTCAGCGTCGACTGGTCGAGATGCTCGGCCGCGATGCTCGGAGCCTCGGCATTGAGCACCAGGACCGCCTTGCGGATCGCCTCGATCTCCCCGTGCGCGGTGACGTCACCGGTCAACAGCACCCGGTTCTGACCGCGCGCCACGATCTCACCGTCCTGGGAGATCACCGCGCCGAAGGGGCCACCCCAGTTGTTCGTCACCGACTCGATCGCGAGCCGGCATGCCTCGTTCATGAGTTCGTCTGGTGTCATGGCCGTTTCGCCTCCGGAGCGTCGCAGTACCCCTTCCCACAATTTACCGAGCCGGTGAGCCTCACCACACGACTTCGGCGCCGATCAGGGACGCGAACTGCCCAAATGCGCCGTTCCCGGCACCGCCTCGCGACCGCCGACGACCTGACACCGCAGCGCTCCGGGTGTGTACTGGGTACACCCGCTGCCGATCGAGCCGAGGTGAGCGCAGATGCCGGTCTGGCGATTGCGAGACTTCCAGAACGACGACCTGGATCAGGCGATTCAGGTATGGGACCAGAGCCGGTCCCCCGGGTCCCCCGAGCCCGTCTTCACCCTCGCCGAGGTGATGGCGGCCGCACGTGCCGGTCAACCGGCCGTGGTGGCCGCCGTCGGCGACGAACTCGTCGGCATGGCTGTCGCGCAGGTCCACGGCGAACGCGCGTGGATCCTGCTGGTCGCGCTCGGATCCCGCTGGCGCAACCGCGGCATCGGCAGCGCGCTGCTCGCCAACCTGGAACGTCGGCTGCGCAGCGCCGGCGCCCATCGGATCTCGGCGGTCCTTCCGGAGGCCGCGACCGGGTCCGCCGCGTTCGAACACTCCGGGTACCTCCGCCGCGACGGACTGGTCTACTACGAACTGCTCGAGCCCCTCGGCCCGGACAAGACTCTGCTGAGCGAACTGGGTGGCCGGGTGATGCCGAACGGGTTGTGGCAGACGATGTCCGGAATGGAGGACGTCAAGGCGGTCATCGAGCGGCGGATCGTCTCGCCGCTCGAAAACCCGGACCTTGCAGACCAGTACGGCGTCCAGCCGCCGAAGGCGGTCATCCTCTTCGGCCCGCCCGGTACCGGAAAGACCAGCTTCGCCAAGGCCATCGCGTCCCGGCTGGACTGGCCGTTCGTGGAACTGTTCCCCTCCCGCCTGGCCGCGACGTCCGAGGGCGGCCTGGCGGCGTCGCTACGCGAGGTGTTCGCCGACCTCGCCGAACTCGACGAGGTCGTGGTGTTCATCGACGAGGTCGAGGAGATCGCCAGTGCCCGAACCGGACTCGCCACCAGCCCGGCACACGGCGTCACCAACGAACTCCTCAAGCTGATCCCGGCATTCCGGGAAGCGGAGCGTCGGTTGATGGTGTGCGCGACCAACTCGGTCCATTCACTGGACTCCGCGTTCCTGCGTCCCGGCCGATTCGACTACGTCATCCCCGTCGGACCGCCCGACGCGCCCGCACGCCGCGCCGTGTGGCAGCGCTACCTGGGCGCGTCAGCTGTCCACGTGGACCTCGACCGACTGGTCGAGGCCAGCGAACTGTTCACCCCCGCCGACATCGAGTTCGCCTCCCGGAAGGGCTCGCAGGCCGCGTTCGAACGCGAGGTGTCCGAACGCTCGGGCCGGCCGGCCACCACCGAGGACTACCTCGCGGCGATCGCCGACACCCGGCCGACACTGACCACCGAGATCCTCACCGAGTTCGAGGAGGACCGGGAACGATTCACGCGGCTGTGACCGCGCTCAGCGCAGGTCGACGCCCAGCAGCGCGTCGACCGCCGCCGCGAGTGCGGCCGGCGCGGACTCGTCCGGTCCACCGTGATCGAGTGCCCGGCGGGCCCAGCCGTCGATCGCATCGAGCGCCTTGGGCGTATCCAGGTCGTCCGCGAGATGCTGCCGCACCCGGGCGATCGTGTCCTCCGCCGAGGGTGCGGACTCGACCACAGCGGCCTTGCGCCACAAATCCAGCCGGGCCTGCGCCTCGGCGAGCACCTGGTCGGTCCACGCCCGGTCGGTCCGGTAGTGGCCCGACAGCAGACCGAGCCGGATCGCGGCCGGATCGACACCCTCACCGCGCAGCTTCGAGACGAACACCAGGTTGCCGCGGCTCTTCGACATCTTCTCGCCGTCGAGCCCGATCATGCCCGTGTGCACGTAGTGGCGCGCGAAACGCTCCGTGCCCGTGGCGGATTCCGCGTGGGCCGCCGAGAACTCGTGGTGCGGGAAGATCAGGTCGCTGCCGCCGCCCTGGACGTCGAAACCGGACCCGATGCGGTTCAGCGCAATTGCGGCGCACTCGATGTGCCAGCCGGGACGGCCTGGACCGAACGGCGACGGCCACGACGGCTCGCCGGGGCGCTGCGCGCGCCACACCAGGGCATCCAGCGGATCCTGCTTGCCCGGGCGGTCGGGGTCGCCGCCACGCTCGGCGAAGAAGTGTTCCATGGTGGCGCGGTCGTAGCCGGACTCGTACCCGAACTGCGCGGTGGCGTCCGCCCGGAAGTACACGTCGGGGTACTCGGGGTCGTCGACGATGTACGCCGCACCGGATGCGACGAACTTCTCGACCAGCTCCACGACCTCGTTGATCGATTCCACCGCGCCGATGTAGTCGCGCGGGGGCAGCACCCGCAGCGCCTCCATGTCCTCACGGAACAGCGCAGTCTCCCGCATGCCGAGCACGATCCAGTCCTCGCCGTCGCGTGCGGCCCGCTCGAACAGCGGGTCGTCGACGTCGGTGACGTTCTGGACGTAGTGCACATCGTGACCGGCGTCCCGCCAGATCCGGTTCACCAGGTCGAACGTCAGATAGGTCGCGGCGTGCCCGAGGTGGGTCGCATCGTACGGCGTGATGCCGCACACGTACATCTTCGCCACCTGACCGGGAGTGACCGGCCGGACTTGCCGGTCCGCGGTGTCGTAGAGCCGGAGGGCCGGGCCCTGACCGGGCACGGACGGGACAGCGGTATCGGACCAAGACTGCATGGGCACGAGCCTAGTGGACCGGTGTTTCCGTACTCGCAGCCGCCGCAGATCGCTGGAATGCTGTTGTAATGAATATATGCTCGTCCTAGGATGGGAGTGTGAACAGGACAAATCCCCGGCGCTACGACTCCCCGTTACGCCAGGAGATGGCCGGGCGAACCCGCGATGCCGTGCTCGCGGCGGCAACACGACTGTTCGTCCAGCGTGGGTGGTCCGGTACGTCGATGCGCGACGTGGCGGCCGAGGCGGGGTGCGCGATCGAGACTGTGTACAGCAGCGTCGGCAACAAACGCGCACTGCTGAAGGTCGCGCTCGACATCGCCGTAGTCGGTGACGACGATCCGGTGCCGCTACTCGACCGCGCCGAGTTCCGCGCCATCGGCCAGGGCGGTCTCGCCGAGCGTGCCGCGGCGACCGGCCGATTCACGGCCTGGATCTTCCGACGGACCGCGCATCTCGACCGCGTTCTGGCTCATGGCGCGTCCAACGACGCCGAACTCGCCGAACTCCTCGCGAAGAACCACGCCGACCACCGTGACTCGGTGGAGGCCCTGGCCACCGCGTTGGCTCGTAGACCAGTGACAGCGACCGAGATCGACGGGCTGACCGCGGTGCTGAGCAACGAGGTCTACCTCCGGCTCACGGAGGGGTCCGGATGGTCCGACCAGCACTACGAAACCTGGGTGGCCGAGACCGTCGTCCGGCTGCTCGACCTTTCTGAGGAGTAGCCATCATGAACGCCGGAACAGACCTCGAAGGACCGGCTGACACCCGTGTCATGGGAATCGTGCACTCCGCTCTCCGGCGTGATCTGGCCCGAGCGCGGGACACGCTCACGAGCTGGCCCGCGCCCTTCGATGCGCAACGTATCGCGATCGCGGACCACCTGCTGTGGATGATGAAATTCCTCCATCACCACCACGAATCGGAGGACAACCACCTGTACCCGCTCGTCCGGCTGCGCAACCAGAAGGCGTACCCCCTGCTCGACGAGATGAACGCCGACCACCGGTCCATCGTCCCGGCGATGCAGCGCGTGGAGGAAGTGGCCGGCGCATACCGTGATTCGGCGGAGGCAAAGGATGCCACCGTTGCAGCGATCGACCGGCTGAGCGAGCTGTTGCTGCCGCACCTCGAGCGTGAGGAGCGTCAGATGATGCCGATCGTGTCGGCGACGATCACCGAGGCCGAGTGGCGGGAGTGGGACGAGGAATTCAACATCAAGCCGCTCGGTCCGATCGAGTTGTTCGACGAGGGGTTGTTCATCGTGGACGACGCCGAGCCGGACGACCGGCGGGCCATCGTGCAACTCGTGCCGGCGATCCCGCGCTGGCTGATGCTCCACGTGATGATCAAGCGCTACCGGCGGGCGGCGTTCCGACGGTGGCGATCGGCGGAGTTCTCCCCACTGAAGTCACCACTCGGCGGCCGCCACGAGGTGACGACCTCGGCGTCCCCGGAGGCGGTCTGGAACGTGCTCGCCGACGTGACCCGAGTCCGCGAGTGGAGTCACGAGTGCCACGCCGCACGGTGGCTCGACGGGGTTTCGGCCGCATCGGTCGGCGCGCGGTTCCGGGGCAGCAGCAAGGCCGGATTCGTGCGATGGAGCCGAACGTGCACCCTCACCGAACTCGACGCTCCCCGCCAGATGGTGTGGGTGACAGACGGCGGAATCTACGGCGACAACACCGAATGGCGGTTCGTGCTCGAGCCGACGGATTCGGGAACCCGGATCGTGCAGTCCTATCGAATCATCAACCTGCCGACCTGGTTCGACCGGACGATTTCGCTGACGGTGCCTGCCCACCACGATCGCAGTGACGCACTACAAGGTGACCTGGTTCGGCTGGCACGACTGGCCGATCGGGAGGACGCGTCGCGAATCGGCCCGAACTGAGCGTCGGATACCGCTGGAACCGTCGGAACCGTTGGAACGACTAGAACGCGGGCCAGGGAATGGGCCGGGATCCGACGGGATGTGGCATCACCGGTGCCGCGACCAGCGCCCGCGCACGGTCGCGGAGAGCGTCGACCTCACGGGCCGTGATGTGCCGGGCGAGGACGGCCGGGAACACCTCGCCCTCGAGCCGCTCCGCGAACCCGGCCACGTCGGCCATCAGGTCGTCCCCGATCGGCGAGCCCGCCCAGCCCCACAGGACCGTGCGGAGCTTGTTCTCCTCGTGCAGGCAGATGCCGTGGTCGACGCCGTACACCGACCCGTCGACCCCCTCGAGTGCATGCCCGCCCTTGCGATCGGCGTTGTTGAGCAGGATGTCGAGGACCGCCATCCGCTGCAGCCGGGGATCGTCGGCGTGGATCAACGCCACCTCGGTGCCCTGGACGTCGAGGGCACGCAGCACCTCGAAGAAGCCGGGCGGCACCTCCTCGGGAGGGCAGATGTCCACCAGATCGAGCTGCCCGCCCGACTCGGGGTGACGGTCCGGGGTCTCGACCCACTGCTGCACCATGCCGGGGCCGAACGGACCGTCGCGCAGGATCGTGCGGGGGATCACGCCCCAGCCCAGCTCCTCCGAGATCAGATACGACGCCACCTCGCGGCCCGCGAGCGTGCCGTCCGGGAAGTCCCACAGCGGGCGTTCACCCCGGATCGGCTTGTACACGCAGCGCACCGACCGGCCGTTCGTGGACGCCTCACACACCAGCGTCGCGTTACTCGCGTGGACGATCCGACCGACCAGCGTCAGTTCACCGTCCGCGAGCAGTTCGCGGGCCGCGGGATCCGACGGGTCGATCGACACCGCAGTCAGAGCTCTTCTCCGAACTCGACGGACGAATCGAATCCCGCAATCCGCCGGTATCCGTTGGTGCGAATGCAGACGTGGCCGTCCGCGGTGAGTGGCTCGCCACACAGCGGGCACGGGGCACGACCCGCGGCGACCACGCGCTCGGAGCGCAACGCGAACTCGCGCGCCTGGATCGGGGTGAGGAACACCCGCACGGCGTCGGGGCCCTCCTCCGCATCATCGAGGACGACCGATTCGTCGAACTCCGTCTCGCTGACCGCGAGCAGTTCGACGACGACGGACTCCGCCTCGGCATCCCAGCCGAGGCCCATCGTGCCGACCCGGAACTCGACGTCCAGCGGTGTCAGGAGCGGGCTGAGGTCACCGAGCTCGCCCGCCTCGGGCGGCACCGCGGTACCGAACCGCCGGTGGACCTCCTCGAGCAGGAGACCCATCCGATCGGCGAGCACCTGGACCTGCTGCTTCTCGAGCAGCACGCTCACCACCCGCGCGTCGTGCACGGCCTGGAGATAGAACGACCGGTCGCCGGGTTCGCCGACCGTCCCCGCAACAAATCGATCAGGGGTGCGAAAAACATGTATCGCGCGTGGCATTGCACCTCCTCGAATTCTGCGTACCGCTTCATTATCCGCCCTACTGTCCCGGCGGCCGATCATTGCCGACCTCACCGCCGGGCACCGACTCCTGCGCGTCGTGTTTCCCGCCGCCGGCGCCGTTCAGGCCGGCGAGGTCGCTCCCGGTGTCGTTCATCCGCAGGACGAACGGTCGGGTCGCCGTGTACCGCACGATGCTGATCGATGCCGGCTCGGTGACGATGCGCTGGAATCCGTCGAGGTGGCTGCCCACCGCGTCGGCGAGCACCGACTTGATCACGTCGCCGTGGCTGCAGGCGATCCACACGACGTCCCTGCCGTTCTCCTCGGCCAGGCGCCGGTCGTGTTCTCGCACCGCGGCCACCGCACGGGCCTGGACCTGCGCCAACCCCTCACCGCCGGGAAAGACGGCGGCCGACGCGTGCTGCTGGACCACCCGCCACAGGGGTTCCTCGACAAGGTCCTTCAGGCTCCGGCCGGTCCACTGTCCGTAATCCACCTCGGCCAGTCGCTCGTCGGTCCGCGGCGTCAGCCCCCGGTCGATCGCGAGCGGGGCGACGGTCTGCTCGCACCGCAGCAGCGGCGACTGCACGATCTCCGCGATCGCGACACCCGACAGCCGGTCGATGAGCCCCTTGGCCTGCTCGACCCCGACGTCGTCGAGTGCGACGCCCAGCGAACGACCGGCGAGGGTGCGCGAGGTGTTCGCCGTCGAACGTCCGTGTCGGAGCAGGATCACCGTCATGGGCTACAGCCTAATGGCGTCCCGCTCCGACACCGGTCACGTCGCCGAGACCACGCCGGTCGCGAGCAGTGCCAGCACGACGACACCGAGCACGATGCGGTAGCCGACGAACCAGTACATCGAGTGGTTCACGACGAAGCGGAGCAGCCAGGCGATCGAGGCGTACCCGATGGCGAACGCGATCAACGTCGCCACCAGCAGCTGCGGCCCGGACGCGATCAGCCCCTCCCCCTCCGGCTCGAATGCGTCGGGGAGACTGAACAATCCGGAGGCGACCACCGCGGGGATCGCGAGCAGGAACGAGTAGCGAGCCGCGGCCTCACGGGTGAGGCCGAGGAACAGGCCGGCGCTGATGGTGCCGCCGGAGCGCGAGACGCCGGGGATCAACGCGAGTGCCTGTGCGGAACCCATGATGATGCCGTCCCGGGCGCGCAGGTCCTCGATCGGCCGGGTCTTGCGCCCGTAGTACTCGGCGGCCGCGATCACGAGCGCGAAGACGATCAGCATCGTCGCGATCAGCCACAGGTTCCTTGCGCCGGTGCGGATCTGGTCCTTGAACAGGAAGCCGAGCACACCGACGGGAATGGTGCCGATGATGACGTACCAGCCCATGCGGTAGTCGAGGTCGCCGCGGTGCTCTGCATGGAACAGTCCGCGGAACCAGGCCGCCACGATGCGGCCGATGTCCCGGGCGAAGTACAACAGAACCGCGGCCTCGGTGCCGAGCTGTGTGACCGCGGTGAACGACGCACCGGCGTCGGTGCCGAAGAAGATCTCCGAGACGATCCGCAGGTGGCCCGACGACGAGATCGGCAGGAACTCCGTGAGCCCCTGCACCGCGCCGAGAACGATCGCCTGGAGCCAGGTCATGGCCTCCCCGATCACGCGAGGGACCCCGGGCCACTCGCGTCGAGTGAGGTGCGGCGGATCAGGTTGCGGGCATCCGTATTACACGCGTGTGGTCCAAGTTTCACCGGACAGACGGTACCCGGCGTGGCTGTACTCGGCGCGCCGTGCGCGCTACTAGTGTTCTTCACACCGGCGGGCGTTGTCCTGCCGGTGAAGTCAGCTGAAACATCCGGTGTCGAGACGTGGGCGGTTATGGAATACAGAGCGGTGGGAACGAGCGGTCTGCGCGTGTCGAGGCTCGGGCTGGGGACCCTGCACTGGGGTCGGGATACCGACGGTGACGAAGCTGCGGCACAGCTGTCCGCGTTCGTCGATGCCGGTGGCACCCTCGTCGACACCTCGCCCGCCTACGGCGACGGGAAGGCCCAGCGCCTGCTCGCGGAACTGCTCGATGACGTGGTGCCCCGCGAATACCTGATCCTCGGTGGTAGCGCCGGAATCAATCCGTACGCGCACAACGGGCAGCGCGTGGACTGTTCCCGCCGCGGTCTGCTCGCGCAGCTGGATTCGACACTGCGCGAACTCGGCACCGACCACCTCGACATGTGGCAGGTAGCGACGTGGGATCCGCTGACCCCGGTGGACGAGGTCGCGTCGGCTCTCGACCATGCGGTCAGCAGCGGCCGCGTCCGATATACGGGGGCCCGCGGCTACCTGGGCTGGCAGCTCGCGACCGCGGCGGGCTATCGCGGGCCGGGGCGACTGGTCGCGACCCAGGCCGAGTACTCGCTCCTCGCCCGCGGTGTCGAGGAAGAGCTGCTTCCCGCCGCGGCTCATCACGGCATCGGCGTGTTCGCCGCGGTTCCGCTCGCGGGCGGCGTCCTCACCGGCAAGTACCGGGACGGGATCCCGGCCGATTCGCGCGGCGCGGACGAGCAGCACGCCGCCGAGGTCCGCAGCTACCTCACGGAGTCCTCGGTCCGGGTGGTCGACGCGGTCCTCACCGCGGCCGACGGTCTGGGCACGTCACCGCTCGCGGTGGCACTCGCATGGGCGCGGGACCGGCCCGGTGTCGCGAGCGCGGTGGTCGGCGCACGAGATCTCGCCCAGCTCACCGGCGTGTTGTCCGCCGAGGAGCTCGAGTTGCCGGCGGCGATCGCATCGGCGCTCGACGACGTCAGCGCCTGATCGGTCGAGCGTCCAACTTTCGATTGATTCAGGGTGATTAGTGACGACAACGATCGCGAGGATAGGCTAACCTCGTAGCCGTTGTGTCTGACGAATGTCATCGTGAAGGAGATCACATGGACGTGCTCGACCAGGGTACCGAGGCCGGCGAGCTCGCCGGTTTCGCCGAGCGCATCAAGACCGAGACCGATGCGGCTCACCGCGCCACCGAGCAGTCCCGATTCGTGGGCGATCTCCTCGCCGGCAAGCTCACCAAGGAGGGCTTCGCGGCCCTACTGGCACAGACCTACCTCGTTTACGAGGTGCTCGAGCGCGCCGCCGACACCCACGTCGCCGACCCGATCGCTGCGCCGTTCATCGCTCCCGAGCTCGTCCGCCTGCCGGCCCTCGCGGCCGACCTCGAGTTCCTACTCGGCCCGGCCTGGCGCGACCAGCTGGTCGCGACTCCCGCGACCGCGGCGTACGTCGCGCGCCTCGAAGAGGTCGCCTTCACCTCCCCGGCCGACTTCGTCGCGCACCACTACCTGCGCTACATGGGTGACCTGTCCGGCGGTCAGATCATCCGACGCATGCTCGAGCGCGCGTACGGCTACGAGGTCGACGGCCTGCGGTTCTACATCTTCGACCAGATCGCCAAGCCGAAGGTGTTCAAGGACGAGTACCGCGCCAAGCTCGATCAGGCACCGCTGTCCGCAGACGAGCAGGCACGTTTCATCAGCGAGGTCAACCTCGCGTACGGCCTCAACGGCGGCCTGTTCGCCGATCTCGAGGCCGATATCGATCGCTACCTTGTGAAATGAGATCTGCGCTCTCCCGGCTCCTCGTCGTGGCCGCCTCGGCCGCGACCGTAGTCTCACTCGCGGCCTGCACGTCCGTCGCGACCGACGAAACCGCGCAGCACGGCCAGACCACCGCGGTGGTCGCCGACGCCGATCCACGACCGGTTGCGGACAGCCCGACCCCGCAACTTCCGGTCACGGTGCGCAGTTTCGACGGTGTCGACGTCACGATCAACGATGCCAGCCGGATCGTGACGGCCGACCGATACGGCACCCTGACCGAAACGGTGTTCGCACTGGGTCTCGGTGACAACGTCGTCGGTCGCGACACTGCATCCGGTTTCCCGGCCGCGAAGGACATCCCCAACATCACCCCCGGCGGACAGGCGATGAATGCCGAGGCGATCCTGAACCTGTCCCCGACCGTGATGCTGACCGACACCAGCATCGGCCCCAAGTCGGTACAGGATCAGCTCCGCGCTGCCGGGGTTCCGGTCGTCTACTTCGATCCCACCCGCACCCTCGAAGGTGTGCCGGGGCAGATCACCGCGGTGGCCGCGGCGTTGGGCGTGCCCGCACAGGGAGAGCAGCTCGTCGCACGGACCGAGCAGGAGATCGCCGACGCGAAGGCGTTGGTTCCTGCCGGTTCCGAGGCGCTGAAGATCGCGTTCCTCTACATGCGTGGTCCCTCAATCACGATGCTCGCCGGACCCGGTTCCGGTGCCGACTCGCTGATCGAGGCGCTCGGCGCCACGGACGCGGGCACCGCTTCGGGCCTGACCAGCGAGTTCGTCCCGATCACGAGTGAGGCCATGATCGCGGCGGCACCCGACGTCATGCTGATGATGAGCGGTGGCCTCCAATCCATCGGTGGAGTCGACGGCCTGGAGAAGGTTCCGGGTATCGCGCAGACTCCGGCCGGCCAGAACAAGCGGGTCGTGGACATGTCCGACACCATGCTGCTCAGCTTCGGCTCCAACACCGGCCAGGTGCTGGCGGCGCTGGCCGAGGCGATCTACCACCCCGACGCGGAATGAGTACCTCGGTAGCCAGCCGGCCCCGGGTGCGGCCCGGCACGGTCATCGTCGGGCTGGTAGTCCTGCTGGCCGTGCTGGCCCTCGCGTCGGCCTGCATCGGTCAGGTGCCGACCAGCCCGGCCGAGGTCCTGGGCAGCGTCCTGCACCGCATCGGGCTCGACATCGGACCGATGCCGTCGCATCCCAGCGGCGAGGTGACGCTGTGGCAGGTGCGGTTCCCGCGCGTGATCCTCGCGATCCTCGTCGGCGCGGCGCTCGGCTGCTCGGGAGCCCTCCTGCAGGGCGTGTTCTCCAACCCGCTCGCCGAG
The DNA here is from genome assembly GCF_013348805.1 of Rhodococcus sp. W8901. NCBI lineage: Bacteria > Bacillati > Actinomycetota > Actinomycetes > Mycobacteriales > Nocardiaceae > Rhodococcus > Rhodococcus sp. W8901. Next base: position 2,729,497 of record NZ_CP054690.1, on the reverse strand, counting down.
CCGGGCGTCATCGGCGTCTCGGCCGGCGCCGCGGTGGGTGCCAGTGCCGCGATCGTGCTGGGCGGCGCATTCACCGCCGGACCGGCCGTCGCGGGCTCCGCCTTCGTGGCGGGACTGATCACGACCACCCTCGTCTACCTCCTCGCCCGTTCCGGCGGCCGAACCGAGGTGGTCACCCTCGTGCTCACCGGCGTCGCGATCAACGCGTTCGCCGGAGGACTCATCGCGTTCTTCACGTTCGTCGCGAGCCCCGCTGCCCGCGACCAGATCGTGTTCTGGCAGATGGGCAGCCTCAACGGCGCCAGCTGGAACGCCGTCGCGATCGTCGCCCCGATGGCGATCGCGGGCATCGCCGCGTCGATGCTGATCGCCCCGAAACTCGACCTGCTCGCCCTCGGCGAGAGCGCGGCGCGGCACCTCGGTGTCGACGTCGAGAAGCTGCGACTGATCGCGATCGTGATCGTCGCGGTGCTGGTGTCGTCGGGCGTCGCGTTCACCGGCATCATCCTGTTCGTCGGCCTCGTCGTACCGCACGTGATGCGCATGCTCGTCGGCCCCGGGCATCGACTACTACTGCCCGCGAGCGTGCTCGGTGGCGCAGTGGTCCTGCTGGCCGCCGACCTCGGCTCCCGCACGCTCGTGGACAACGCCGACCTTCCGCTCGGCATGCTGACCTCGCTCGTGGGTGGACCGTTCTTCTTCTGGCTCCTGCGCCGCACCCGTTCCCGTCAGGGCGGGTGGGCGTGATGGGCTCGATGATCGACCGCACCCGAAGCCTGTTCGGCCGCGCCACCGACGTCCCCGCGCGCACCGAACGCGGCGCCGTGACGATGCGGGCCACCGGGATCAACGTCGAGCGGGGCGGACGCACCGTCCTCGACGGCGTCGATCTCACGGTCCGCTCCGGTGAGGTGCTCGCACTGGTCGGCCCCAACGGCGCCGGCAAGTCCACGCTGCTGGCGGCGCTGTCGGGCGACCAGGCGGTCGCGGCGGGCACCGTCGAACTCGACGGCAAGCCGCTCGGCGACTGGACACCGTCGGACATGTCGCGCCGGCGCGCTGTGTTGCCGCAGCAGCACACCGTGGGGTTCTCGTTCACCGCCCGCCAGGTGGTCACGATGGGGCGCGCGCCGTGGCAGCGCACCGGGCGGGACACCGACGACGACAAGGTCATCGACGAGTGCATGGACATCTGTGACGTCCGACACCTCGCGGACCGGCCGTTCAGCGTCCTCTCGGGCGGCGAGCGTGCGCGCGTCGCACTCGCCCGTGTGCTCGCGCAGGACACCGAGACCGCCCTCCTCGACGAGCCCACCGCGGCCCTCGACCTGGGTCACCAGGAGTCCGTGATGCGCATCGCCCGCGACCGGGCGGCCGACGGTGCCGCCGTTGTCGTCGTGCTCCACGACCTGGGACTGGCCGCGGCGTACGCCGACCGGATCTGCGTCCTCGAGAACGGCCGTGCGGCCGCCGACGGACCACCGGCCGAGGTGCTCACCGAGGAGTTGCTGTCCCGCGTCTACGGCCATCCGGTCGAGGTGTTCAGGCACCCCCGGTCGGGCGCCACGCTGGTGCTCCCGCGCCGGGACGGCACACCGGCCGCCGGGGAGTGAGTGTCGTACGCCTCACGTCCGGGGTGACTCGGATTCCGGCCGGTCCGGTCGATCATGGATGCTAGAAGGCGAGCACACACGCACCACACGGCAGCACTGCTGCAGCATCCGAGGAGCACACCCATGCGAGTACCGGCACCGCGCATCACCGCTTGCACGATTGGGGCTGCCGCGTTGCTGTTGCTCACCGGGTGTTCGTCCGAGAAGAACGCCGACGACCTCAAGACCATCGAACCGGCCACCGCGGCGGTCTCCCCCGCCGGCGCCACCCCCGCCGGTGCGGTGCAGAACCTCGGTCGGCCGATCGACGCGATCACGTTCGACCCCACGTCGAACACCACCGCACTGCTGACCGACGGCAGCAGCAAACTGTTCACCCTGAGCGCCACACCGGACGGCGGTGGCGCGCCCCGCGAGATCCCGATCGACGGTGTCGCCGCGCAGATGACATCGGCCCCCGAGGGCCGACTCCTGCTGCCCATGAACGGCCGCGTGCAGATCGTCGACCTGAAGGCGGGGGGCGTGTCGTCGTCCGTCACCGTCGACGGCGACGCGCGCTCGGCTGTCTTCCTGCCCGACGGCAAGCTCGCGGTGGGCCTGGCCAACGGCCGGATCCAGATCGTCGACCCCTCCGGATCGGTCTCCGAGACGATCTCGGGCCTGGCCTCCGTCGACGCGCTCGCGCTCACCAAGGGCGACCTCAGCGCACTGGATCGCCGCCAGACGTCGCTGACGCAGATCGACCTCGACGACGCGGACCTGGGCCTGGCCCTGCGCGCCGGCGAGGGCGCCACCCAGTTGATCACCGACGAGCACGGCCGGATCCTGGTCACCGACACCGCCGGCAACGAACTGCTGGTGTTCACCACCGACCCGCTGATCATGCGCCAGCGGTACCCCGTCGCGAACGCCCCGTACGGGATCGCCTACGACGAGCGGACCGATCTCGTGTGGGTCACGCTGACCGCCAGCAACAAGGTGGTCGGCTACGATATCTCGACCGGCATCCCCGTCGAGAAGGTCCGCTACGACACCGTCCGCCAGCCCAACTCTGTCGCGGTGGACACCGCCACCGGCACCCTCGTCGTCGGGTCCGCGGTCGGCGACGGACTGCAGACGATCCCGCTCGCGGCGGGGTGATCCACGGTGACGTCCAGGTCGCAGCGGCGCAGCGGGATTCCCCGCGAATGGGAGACGGACTCCGAGGAGTTCGAGTACATTCCGCTGAGCCTGCCCCGTGACGTCACCCGGGTGAGCGCGTCGATGCGACTGGCACTGCAGGCCGAGTTCGGCGGCTGGGAGCTCTCACGCGTCCGCCTGTACACCGACGGCAGCCGTCGGATCCTGCTCCGCCGCCGCAAGACCACCCATCACATTCCGGCACCTGGAATCTAGGGAGATTCGTGTACCACCTGCTTCTGCGTCTGATGTTCCGGATCCCCCCGGAACGCATCCATCACCTCGCGTTCGCCGCGATGCGGGTCGTGACGCGGTTCGCGCCGATCCGTGCACTGGTCGCCAAGGTGCTCGTCGTCGACGATCCGGCACTGCGCACCACGGCGTTCGGCGTCGACTTCCCGGCACCGGTCGGGCTTGCCGCCGGGTTCGACAAGGACGCGACCGGCGTCGACACGTGGGGACCGATGGGCTTCGGCTTCGCCGAGGTGGGCACCGTCACCGCTCAGGCCCAGCCCGGCAATCCCGCGCCGCGCCTGTTCCGTCTGTCCGACGATCGGGCACTGATCAATCGGATGGGCTTCAACAACCACGGCGCCGGCAATGCCGCGAACTACCTGCGGCACCGCCGCGGTGACGTACCGATCGGCGCGAACATCGGCAAGACCAAGATCGTTCCCGCGGAGGAGGCGGCCGGCGACTACACCGCCAGCGCGCGTCTGCTGGGACCGCTCGCCGACTTCCTCGTCGTCAACGTCAGCTCCCCCAACACCCCCGGGCTGCGCGACCTGCAGGCCGTCGAGTCGCTGCGCCCGCTGCTGCAGGCGGTGCTCGACACCGTGCACATCCCGGTGCTCGTGAAGATCGCACCCGACCTGTCCGACGAGGACGTCGACGCCGTCGCCGATCTCGCCGTCGAACTGGGCCTGGCCGGCATCGTCGCCACCAACACCACGATTTCCCGCACGGGCCTGCGCACCCCGCAGTCGCGGATCGAGGAGATCGGCGCGGGCGGCCTGTCCGGCGCCCCCGTCGCGCGGCGTTCGCTCGAGGTGCTGCGCCGTCTGCACGCGCGGGTCGGCGACAGGCTGGTGCTGATCTCGGTGGGCGGCATCGAGACCGTCGATCAGGCCTGGGAACGGATCCTCGCCGGGGCGACCCTGGTCCAGGGCTACACCGGCTTCATCTACGGCGGGCCGTTCTACGCCCACAAGCTGAACAAGGGCCTGGCCCGGAAGGTCCGCGAGGCCGGGTTCCAGTCGATCCGCGACGCGGTGGGTGCCGGCGCCCGCACGTAGTACCCCGGATTCCACGAGCAGGGCCCGTCACCGATCGCGGTGACGGGCCTGCTGTGTGCCGGTCTACTTCTGCTCGTACGTACCGGTGATGACGGCACGCGCGATCGCGTGCGAGAACAGGTTGAAGCCCAGGAATGCCGGCGTCGAGTCGGGTGTGACGTCGAGGTGGTCGACGTCCACCGCATGGACCGCGAACATGTAGCGGTGCGGCCCGTGCCCCTGCGGCGGCGCCGCGCCGAGGAACCGCGACAGACCGCCGTCGTGGTGCAGCGAGACGGCGCCCTCGGGCAGCCCGGAACCGGTCTCGTCGCCCGCATCGGCGCGCAGCGACGTGGTGGTGACGGGGATGTTCGCGACCGCCCAGTGCCAGAAGCCCGACGCCGTCGGAGCGTCCGGGTCGAGCATCGTGATCGCGAAGCTCTTGGTCTCCGGCGGGAACCCGGACCACGACAGCTGCGGCGAGATGTCGTGTCCACCGGCCCCGAAGATCCCGCTGACCTGATCGTTCTTCAGCGGGGCGCCGTCGGTGACGTCGTCGGACGTCAGCGTGAAGGACGGCAGGTCGGGCAGTCCGTCGTACGGATCGTGTGCCATGTGAATCCTCTCCCAGATCTCGGGTACAGCGGGTCAGCTGTGTAGCAGGAAGTGTTCCATCACTCGGGTGCCGAAGTGCAACGCGTCCACCGGCACCCGCTCGTCGACGCCGTGGAACAGCGCCGCGAAGTCCAACTCCGGCGGCAGCCGCAGCGGCGCGAAGCCGAAGCAGCGAATCCCCAGGCGCGCGAACGCTTTTGCGTCGGTGCCCGCCGACAACATGTACGGCACGGTGCGGCCGTTCGGATCGTGCGCGAGCACGGCGTCGTTCATAGCGTCCACCAGGTGGCCGTCGAACGTCGTCTCGTACGAATCGAGCTTGGTGATCCACTCGCGCGTGACGTTCGGCCCGATCAGCTCGTCCACCTCACGCTCGAACGCGGCCTGCCGGCCGGGCAGGACGCGGCAGTCGAACACGGCCTCCGCGGTCTGCGGGATCACATTGGCCTTGTAGCCGGCCTTGAGCATCGTCGGGTTCGCGGTGTCGCGCAGCGTCGCGCCGATGATCCGGGCGATGCTGCCGAGTTTCGCCAGGGTGCCGTCGATGTCGGGCGAGTTCGGGTCGAAGTCGACGCCGGTCTCCTCGGAGAGGACGGTGAGGAACTCCGCGACCGAATCGGACATCACGAGGGGGAAAGTGTGGTTGCCGAGCCGGGAGACCGCGTCGGCGAGGATCGTCACCGCGTTGTCCTCGTGCAGGAACGATCCGTGGCCTGCGGTGGCCTTGGCAGTGAGCCGCATCCAGCCGAGCCCCTTCTCGGCCGTCTCCACGAGATACAGGCGGCGTTCCGTGCCGTCCGCGCGCGGGATGGTCAGCGAGAAGCCGCCCACCTCCCCGACCGCCTCCGTGACGCCCTCGAAGAGATCGGGCCGGTGATCGACCAGCCACTGGCAGCCCCACTTGCCGCCGGCCTCCTCGTCCGCGACGAACGCGAACAGGATGTCCCGCGGCGGCACGGTGCCCTCGGCCTTGAACTGGCGGGCCAACGCCAGCATCATCCCGCACATGTCCTTCATGTCGACCGCGCCACGGCCCCACACGTAACCGTCCTCGACGGCCCCCGAGAACGGGTGCACGCTCCAGTCCGCGGGCTCGGCGGGCACGACGTCGAGGTGGCCGTGCATCATCAGCGTTCCGCGCCCGGGATCCGCACCGCGCAGCCGCGCGAAGACATTGCCCCGCCCGGGGGCACCGGATTCGACGTACTCGGTCTCGTACCCGACCTCCTCGAGCTTGGACTGCACCCACAGGGCGCAGTCCCGCTCGCCCTTGGTGGTCTCGAGTTCGCCGGTGTTGGAGGTGTCGAACCGGATCAGCGCGCTGACGAGGTCGACGACCTCCGATTCGGCGCGACTCACGGGCTGTGGTGAGGACACTGCTTCTTCATGTGATGGCACCTCACTTTCCTACCACCGTCGCAGCGACAGCACGTGCAACCATCGATGCCCGCTTTTGGTCCAAAACCCTCCTCTGACCAGGCGATTTTGGACCTGGCGAAAGATCGGATAATCTTTCCAGGCACCCGGAGAACGGGGCAAAGAGAAAAACAACTGAACAGCTTGCAACAACGAGTCCGAGTGGCGGAATGGCAGACGCGCTAGCTTGAGGTGCTAGTGTCCTATTAACGGACGTGGGGGTTCAAGTCCCCCCTCGGACACTCTGAGTTGAGACAGACGAGAAGATCCCCGGTACCTGGTTTTCCAGGAGCCGGGGATCTTCTCGTTTCTGTGTACTCCTCGGTGCCACTGTCGTTCGGAGCCACTCTCGTTCGGAGCCACCGTCTTTCGATCACTCCGTACACGTTCCCGCGAACTCGTCTCAGTGGCGCATCGCCCCCATCCGCATGCTCGCCCGATCGGCCGTCGCCAGTTCCCGCACCGCGAGGTCCTTCGCACACACCAGCAGCGATCCGAGCGCGCTCGTCCGCGGGAAGGTCAGTTCGGTGTGATTGACGTTGTCGTGGTCGTCGGCGCCGTCATAGACCACTGTCGAGCCACGGGCCAGCCACCGCTTGACGTCCACCACGGTGGGCAGATGCCCCATCGTGCGCAGGTAGAACGACTGCAGCAGCGCCACGACGCCCAGCACGACCGGTGTCGCCTGACTGGCCCCGTACTGGATCGACTCACCGGTGTCGTTGAGGATGCCCGACGAGGTGATCGGCGATCCCGGTGCGAAGGTGTCGGTCGCACACGGGCCACCGACGGTCCGGTGCAGTCGCTGCGTGAACGGCGTGAGGCGGTCGGAGTCCGACGCGAACGCCTTGGCGCCGTCGCGGTAGCGGAAGCTGCCCTCGTCGGCGTCGTACACCGCACCGACGCTGATCGTCTGGCGGAACACCGCCGGGTAGCACATTCCCTGCATGCCGCCGTGTGCGTAGTAGTCGTTGCCGGCCGCCACACAGCAGCACACGCCCTCGTCGGTGAGTTCCTGCAGCAGCGCCCCGATCGCGTCGCCGGGCATGTCGGTGTCCGTCGTGCGGTTGTCGGACGCACCGGTCGCCAGGCACAGCGCCGAGATCCCGAGCGACGCGCGCCGGTCGAGGACCCAGTCCAGTGCGTCGCGGATGTCGGCGAAGCGACCCGTGCCGTCGTTGGCGAGGACCTTGACCGGCACCACCCGCGCGTTCGGTGCGATTCCGGTGTGGATCCGTCCCGCACAGGCGATGCCCGCGACGGAAGTGCCGTGTCCGTTCCCGTCGGTGATCTCGGCGGGATCCCCGCCGTAGTCGGAGGTGAAGTTGCGGCCCGGAACCACTCGTCCCGCGAAATCGACGTGTGTGGAACGCAATCCGGTGTCGAGCACCGCGACGGTGACGCCGGAGCCCGACACGTTGAAGTCGCGTCGCGCCTCGGGTGCGCGTACCAGCAGATCCACCTCGGTCAGTTCCGGAAGAAATGGGCCTTCCTTCTGCAGTGGCGACTCGACCGGCACCACCGATTCCGCGTGCAACATCTCGAATGTGCCGACGGCGGAGGCCGTCGACGCGCCCGATCGGTCCGATCCGGGTTGGCCGGACCCGTTCGACTTGCTCATTGTCCTCACCCTCCTCGAGTGTCATCTCTCGAGCGGGGGACTGCCCCGGGGGCACTCCCCCTGGTACTTCACATGCTCCTCTGACGAGGGCACGGTGTCACCAGCACAGCGGCCGGAAGAGCCCGATCGAGTACTCGGTAGACTGATCCGTCGACCACCCGCACGGGATCACGCACACGCGCACGAGATCAGGACTGAGTTACCTACCGATGGCACAACCGATGACGGGTATCGATCCCGCCGATTTGGACATCTGCATGCGGGTGCTGTCGGAGGCATCCGCGCTCGACGCGGACCACCCCGACTCGGTCGCGCTCCAGCGCGCGGTCGGCAACCTGTTCAAGAAGCTCAAGCGCCGCCGTCGCGTCGAGACGCGGGACGCGGTGTCCGAGGCCGATCGGGCCGTCGTCGCGGCCACCGCCACGGGCTCACCCGACAGGATCGACGACGAGACCGCAGGGATTGCGCTCACCTCCAGCGCCGCCGGCGCGACCGCCGGGACCCTCATCCGCCCGCGGCCGTGCTACATCTGCAAGCAGCGGTACACACAGGTGGATGCGTTCTACCACCAGTTGTGTCCGGAGTGCGCGGCCTGCAGTCACGCCAAGCGTGACGCCCGCACCGATCTCACGGGGCGCCGCGCCCTGTTGACCGGCGGACGCGCCAAGATCGGCATGTACATCGCGCTGCGGTTGCTGCGCGACGGCGCCCACCTGACCATCACGACGCGATTCCCGAACGACGCCATCCGCCGCTTCAAGGCGATGGAGGACAGCGCCGACTGGATCCACCGGTTGCGGGTCGTCGGCATCGACCTGCGCGATCCCGCCCAGGTGGTCGCGCTCGCCGATTCCGTTGCCGCACAGGGTCCGCTGGACATCCTGATCAACAATGCCGCGCAGACGGTCCGCCGCTCCCCCGGCGCCTACAGCGCGCTCGCGGAGGCCGAGTCCGGCGCGCTGCCTGCGGGCGAACTGCCCGACGTCGTGACGTTCGGCAAGACCAGCGAGGCACACCCGGCGGCCCTGGCCGGATCGCTGTCGACGGCGACGCTCGCCTCGGCCGCGAACCTGTCGGCCGCGGAGGTCAGCTCGCTCGCGCTGGTCGCCGGTTCGGCGACACCCGCCCGCATCGAGCGCGGCGTCGCGATCGACGCGGGCGGCCTGCTGCCCGATATCGCGCACACCAACAGCTGGGTGCAGACGGTCGAGGAGGTCGACCCGATCGAGCTTCTCGAGGTGCAGTTGTGCAACTCGGTCGCCCCGTTCATCCTCGTCTCGCGGCTGCGGCCGTCGATGGCGGCGGCGGCGGCGCGGCGCAAGTACGTGGTGAACGTCTCCGCGATGGAGGGCCAGTTCAGCCGCGCATACAAGGGTCCGGGCCACCCGCACACCAACATGGCGAAGGCCGCGCTGAACATGCTCACCCGCACCAGCGCCAAGGAGATGCTCGAGGACGGCATCCTCATGACGGCGGTCGACACCGGCTGGATCACCGACGAGCGCCCGCACTACACGAAACTGCGACTGGCCGACGAGGGCTTCCACGCCCCGCTCGACCTGGTGGACGGCGCGGCGCGTGTGTACGACCCGATCGTGCAGGGTGAGGCGGGCGTCGACCTGTACGGGTGCTTCCTCAAGGACTATCAGACCTCGCCCTGGTAGCCACTCACTCCCACGCACGACCCCGAAACTCGGGCCGACGGGCGCACGTCACACCTGAATCGCGACGTGTGCCACACGGTGCTTCGGCGGCCGAGCGGCGATACTGGACGGGCACTGTTTCACTCGTCTGGGAGGCTCCATGGCCATTGCCGTTGCATACAGCGATACTCCAGAGGGGCGCGTTGCGATGGTGTACGCCGCACGCGAGGCCATGCAGCGTCGCGAGCAGCTCCTGGTGTTGCACATCCTCGACGACGCCGCAGGAGACGGTGACGTCGAGGCAATGCGTGCGTCGGTGCAGACCGTTCTCGACAACGGCGGGGTGGGGGGATCTCCGTGGGAGTTGCGGACGGGCGAGCACAGCGGCGACCGTGTCGGCGCTCTCGTCGACCTGGTCTCCGACAGCGGCGCAGGATTGTTCGTCGCGGGCAGCAAACGGATGTCGCCGATCGGCAAGTTCCTTCTAGAACGGTCGCTGCAGCGCCTACTGCTGGAGGTCGACGTGCCGATCCTCGTCGTCAAGGAACCGCAATAGCACCCAATAGCACCGCAGTAGCACCGCAGGCAGCTCGACCCGCAGTAGCCTGAAAACCGAGTGGTCCCATCCCGACGTCGGGAGGTGTCGCGGTGCTGTATCGATTGTTGGCCGATGCCACGGTGGTGGTCCACCTGGCATTCCTCGGCTATGTCGTGGCCGGCGGCTTCCTCGCGTGGCGGTGGCGCCGCACGATCTGGCTGCACGTCGCCGCGGTCGCCTGGGGTTTCAGCACGGTCCTGGCCGGCCTGGAATGTCCGCTCACGAACCTCGAGAACTGGGCCCGGCAGCGGGCCGGTGACCAGCAGTTGCCGTCCACTGGGTTCATTTCCCACTATCTGACCGGTGTCGTGTATCCCGAGAATGCCGTGGGATTGGTCCGCGGCCTGGTCGCGGCGTGCGTGATCGCGTCGTGGATCGGGTACGTCGTCCTGCGGCGTCATCGCTCGGGGTGGTGGCACGCGCCGGTGTGATGTACGCCGCACAAATCATTACCCACGAGTAGGGTCGTCGGCATGACAGCTGCCCCGCGAACCCGCGATCTCGACGTCGTCGTCTACGGAGCCACCGGCTTCGTCGGCAGGCTGGTGGCCGAGTACCTGAGCGAACATGCGCCCGCCCGCACCCGCATCGGGCTGGCCGGCCGCTCGATCGACCGGCTCGAACGGGTTCGCCGCCAGCTGGGACCGGCCGCTGCCGAGTGGCCCCTGCTGCTGGCCGATGCCGGTGACGACGCTTCTCTCCGCGCCCTCGCCGCCGCCACGCACGTCGTCGCGACGACGGTCGGCCCGTACGCCAAGTACGGTCTGCCGCTCGTCCGGGCCTGCGCGGAGGCCGGCACCGACTATGCCGACCTCAGCGGCGAGACCCTCTTCGCGCGCGACAGCATCGACCTGTACCACGACACCGCCCGCGCGAGCGGCGCGCGGATCGTCCACTCGTGCGGCTTCGACTCGATTCCCTCGGACCTGGGCGTCCACGTCCTGCATCGTCAGGTGGAGGCCGACGGCGCCGGAGAGTTGACCGACACGACGCTGGTCGTGACCTCGATGAGCGGGGGTGCCAGCGGCGGCACGATCGACTCGGTCCGCACCCAACTCGACGTCGTCAAACGCGACGCCACCTTGCGGCGCATCGCCGCGGCGCCGTATTCGCTGAGCCCGGACCGCGCGGCCGAACCGGACCTCGGTCGCCAGTCCGACATGGCGGTCGTCCGCGGGTCGGACATCGCGCCCGGGCTGGAGGGCTGGAAGGCACCGTTCTTCATGGCGTCGGCCAACACCCGCGTCGTGCGCCGCACCAACGCCCTCGCCGATTACGCGTACGGCAAGCAGTTCCGCTACCGCGAGGTGATGAACGTCGGGTCGTCGTTCGCGTCACGGGCGATCGCGGGCGCAGTGGCGGTCGGCATGGGCGCGGCCGTGGCCGGGCTACTGTTTCCGCCGACCCGGTGGCTGCTGGATCGGGTACTGCCGAAGCCCGGCGAGGGGCCGAGCGAGAAGGCCCGGCGCAACGGCCACTTCACGATCGATCTGTACGGCGACACGACGACGGGCGCTCGTTACACGGCCCGTGTCGCCGCCGAGGGCGATCCCGGGTACGCGGCGACGGCGGTGATGTTCGGCGAATCAGCCCTGGCGCTGGCGTTGCAGCGCGACGACCTCCCGGACAGGTCCGGTGTGTTGACGCCGGCGACGGCGCTGGGCGACGTGCTGGTGACGCGACTGCGGGACGCCGGATTGGTCATTCGGGCGCAGCGCGCCTGAGGCTCAGGGGCCGCTCGGCGCCTGAGCCGCGGCCGCACGGCCCGTGAGGTCCGACAGGGCCAGCCGGTGTCGCGGCGGCCTGTCGAGCACCATGGTCCTGGTCACCGTCTGATCCGCCGCCACGTGAAGCAACTCGCCCGGACACAGCGACTCCCAGTCCGGATCCTCGTCCATCTGCTCGGTGGCGACCACCACCGCGGGCAGCGACGCGAGGGCCCCGGACCGGGCGCGGACGGTGCCGGCCGTGCTGGCCTGTTCGAGGTGTCGGCGCCCGCTGGACCCGCCGGGTCGGCGCCGCAGGACCAGCAGGTCGTGCGCATCCGGGTACCGGAACGCCCACAACTCGTCCGCAGTCGCGAGCACGAAGTTCAGCGCGAGCATCCGGAGGTTGTCGGCGATCCACCCGGTCGCCGCCGCGATGCCGGCCGCGACGTCACCGCCGTTCTCGTCGATGCGCCGGGTGATCAGCGCGAAGAACCGCTCCGAGTCGGTCTCGCCCCTGACGAGATCGCGGTAGTCACCGAGTTCGGCCTCGAGCTCGGTCAGGTCCTCGATCACCCCGTTGTGCGCGAACAGTCGTCCCTGCTGCTCGAACGGGTGCGTGTTGACGGCGTCGTTCTCTCCGGTCGTGGCGTACCGCACGTGCGCGACGAACGTCTCCGACTCGCGCTCCCTCGCCTCGCGCGCGAACTGCCGGTCCCGGTACGCCGCGAGGGGTTGCTTCTCGACGCGAGGCAAACCGTCCGCGGTGAACGTGCCGAGGCCGGTACCGTCCGGCATGCGCCTGCTCTGCTCCGCGAGGCTGTCCTCGGCGTCGAGCAGCCAGAAGGTGGCGATGACGCGGTGTGGGGCCGCGGACAGTCCGAACAGTCGACACATGGCCGTCGTCCTCCTCGTCTCGAGGCCGGGTTTCGACCAGTATGAACGGGCACACCCGCGCGGCGTGCCCGTTCTCCCGTCAGAACTCCATACCGGCGTCCGCCCCCATCTGCATCGTGGTGTTCGCCCCGTCGAGGGCCTCGCGGATGATGTCCGCGTGACCCGAATGGTGGGCGGTCTCGCGCAGGATGTGCAGCAGCACGCGGCGGGCACTCCACCACTGACGTTCCGGCGCCCACGGAGCGGTGGGCAACGGCACCTGCAGATCGAGGTCGTCGAGCGACGCAACCACCCGCTCGGTCTCCTCCACCGCCGCCCGGTACTCGGCGAGCAACCCGGAGATCGACTCGCCCTCGGCCATGAAATATGTCTCCATCGCGACCTCCATGTCGAACTCCGCGGTCTCGTCCCGTTCGACGATGTTCCGGACCCAGTTCCGCTCCATCCGCGAGACGTGCTTGATCAGGCCCCCGAGCGTCAGATCGCTGACAGTGCTGCGCGCCCGGGCCTGTTCGTCGTCGATGCCGCGGACGGTGATGAGCAGACTGTTGCGCTGGTCCGCAAGCATCGCGAGGATGTCGGCCTTCTCGCCGGCGGTGGGGGTCGTGGAGTTCCCGGTCATGTCTGTCGCCCTTCGGTCGTGTCGGTGAAGCTCGATGAGAACCACGCTACGAGCAATTACGGACAACTACGGTCCGCAATCTTGGGACGCGGCTCAGGAGTCGCCGCTGCCGGGAGACGGCGCCGCGGGTCGCAGCGCCGACGCTCGGCACGGACCGTACGCTCGCGACAGTGACCACCCACTCGGACGAGTATCTGTCCGCACGGCTGCCCGCGCTCGACCTGGCGCACCTGGCGGTGTCCCGGTTCGCCGCCGCGGCCGACGGACTGAGGGCCGCAGTCGGGCTCCCGGTGTCGCCGTACCGACCCGCTCCGGACCGGATCGCAGCGTCGTTCTCCGGGGACAGGATGTTTCGCCGCGACGGGCAGCCGGTGGAGGGGTTCGCCGAGTTGTCAGGATTCTTCGCGACCGCCGACGGCTGGGTCCGCACGCACGCGAATTATCCGCATCACCGGGCGCGCCTGCTCACGGCGCTGGCACTGCCGGACGACACCACTCGCGCGAGCTTCGCCCGCCGGGTCGCGGAGCTGTCGGCCACCGACATCGAGGACACCGCTGCGGCCGCCGGCGCGATCGCGGTGCGCGTGCGCAGCGAACGGGAGTGGGCGTCGTCGGAGCCCGGAATCGCCGCCGCCGCGGGCGATATGGTGGGCGTCCGAGTCCGCCGCGATCACGGCCCGGCCGCCCCGACTGCAACGCCGTCCGCCCCGCTGTCTGGGGTCCGGGTCCTCGACCTGACCCGCGTCATCGCAGGCCCGGTGGCCTCGCGCTCGCTGGCCCTGCTCGGCGCCGACGTCCTCCGGATCGATCCGCCGCAGCTGCCGGAGATCGAATGGCAGCATCTCGAGAACGGGCAGGGGAAGCGCTCGGCGCTGCTCGACCTGCGGAATCCTCAGGGGCTCGCAACCTTTCGGGATCTGGTGTCGGGCGCAGACGTGCTGCTCACCGGTTACCGGCCGGGCGCCATCGAGGCGCTCGTCGGGGACCTCTCGGAGGTTCGTCCGGGCCTGGTCCGGGGCCGCGTCTGCGCGTGGGGGCACGCCGGGCCGTGGGCGGGGCGTCGCGGATTCGACAGCATCGTCCAGGCAGCGTCGGGCATCGCGTTGATCGAGGGCGACGGCCGACCGGGCCCGCTGCCCGCGCAGGTGCTCGACCACGCGTCGGGGTATCTGCTCGCCGCCGGTGTCCTCGACGCCCTGACCGGGCGCCTCGCCGACGGCGCGGGACGGGACATCGACGTCTCCCTCGCGCGCACCGCCTCATCGCTGCTCGACGCCCCCGGACGCCGGGAGGCCGCTCGGGCCGCCCAACTTCCCGGACCGGACACGGTCGTGAGCCACGGCGGAATCACCACGGCACGACCGGTCCTTGCCGGGTTCGACGACTACCCGTTCCCGGCGAGAACGTGGGGTGCCGACGAACCGCGCTGGTGATCGCGGTCCGCCGCCTGCACGCCGAGCACGATCAGCACCTGCGCGGCGATGTAGGTGAGCATCACCCAGAACCCCTCGACCGGCGGAGAAAACCAGTCCGCGAACGCGCCCAGCGCGATCATGCCGTCAGACACCAGGAACAGTGCGCCGCCGACCGCGACCAACCGGTTCACCCCCGCAGCGAGGATGGCCATCGCACCGAGCGCGGAGCCGTAGAGCAGGGCCGGCACCAGCAGCGGGCCGGCGCCGGGCGCGCACGCCAGGACCAGGAACCCGACCGCGACGAGGTACCCGACGGTCGACCAGCGGCGACGACCCCACACCTCCGCGCGCCCGTACGGCGCGAACGCCGCGATGTAGGCCACCTGTGCCAGCAGGAAGAATCCGACCATCAGCAGGAACGAGAGGTCGCCGTCGGCGAGATCGGGAGCGGTGTCGCCCAGCCACGAGAAGCCCAGCGCGACGAGGGTCAGCACGACCAGTCGACTGCGTCCGGGGGCGGCAGACCCGCCCGTCCCGAGCCACAACGCTCCCGCCAGCACCGGCATCAGGAACCACTGGGTGACGTCTGCGACCCGCTCCCGGTCGACCAATTGCGCCGACAGGTGCACGATCGCCAGCAACCCGAATACCACCCACACGAACCGCACCGCACGCTGCCGAGGAATCACGCCGTCATGCTAGGCGGCCGCATCCGGCCGGACACGAGTTTGTCTCGCATCCAACCGGATTCCGCGAGAATGGGGACGTGACCATACACAGCTACGTCCTCGACGTGACCTGGACAGGCGATCATGTGGTCGCCCCCGAGAACTGCTTCATCGCCCGATCCGTCAATTTCCCGGTCCATCACCGGGAAACCGTCACGGCCGGTTCGCGATGACCCCGCCGACCCGACTGATCGTCGACGTCGACACCGGGATCGACGACTCGGTCGCGCTGCTCTATCTGCTGGCACGGGAGGACGCCGACATCGTCGCGGTCCTGTCGACCGCCGGCAATGTCCCGACCGCGCAGGTCGCGGCCAACAACCTGGCGTGGCTGGACCTGTGCGGGCGCCCCGACATCGAGGTCGCGGTCGGCGCCAACGGCCCCCTGAAGATCCCGCTGCGCACCACCGAGGACACCCACGGCCCGCAGGGCATCGGGTACGCGGTCCTGCCGCCGTCCACTCGGGCCCTGTCCGAGCGTTCCGCCGCGCAGGCGTGGATCGAACTCACCCGCGAGAATCCCGGCGAACTGGTCGGGCTCGTGACCGGTCCCCTCACCAATCTGGCGCTCGCGATCCGCGCCGATCCCGAACTCCCCCAGCGGCTCCGGCGGCTGGTCGTGATGGGTGGGGCCTTCCAGCACCCGGGCAACACCACGCCGGTCGCGGAGTGGAACATCTCGGTCGACCCCGAGGCGGCCGCCGAGGTCTTCGCGGCGTTCTCGTCGGTGCCCGAGGACCGTGCCCCGATCGTCTGCGGCCTCGACGTCACCGAGCGGATCGAGCTACGCCCCGACCATCTGCGTCGGCTGGCCGAGCTCGCCGACAGCACACCGGTCGAGCTCATCGGCTCCGACGACGCCCCGGACGCCCGGTCCACGACGTCGAATCCGATCGTGCGACACCTGTCTGACGCGGTGCGCTTCTACTTCCAGTTCCACCGCGACCACGGACAGGGTTTCATCGCGCACATGCACGATCCGTTCGCCGCCGCCGTCGCGCTCGATCCCACGATCGCCCGCTATCGCGCCGCCACGGTGGACGTGGAAACCGAGGGGCGGATCACCCGCGGGCAGACCGTCGCCGACTGGCACGGATTGTGGGGAAGGTCTCCCAACGCGGCGATCACCTGGGAAACCGACGCGGACGCATTTCTCGACGACTTGATCCTCCGTCTCGCCGCCTTCGCACGCACCGTGACACCCCCGGGGAACCGAACCGACCGGTAGCTCGACACTGGTACGGTTTCGTCGATCTGGAAGAGCGTCCAGTCCGCACAGCGACCGTGCGCTCGACCGGATCGTCAAGTCGGGAAAAGGCGGTTCACGTGGTAAGACAGGCACGCGCTGTGGCAACACGGCAACAGATCATCACCGGAGCGGCTCGAATGTTCGAGCAGTCAGGATTCGAAGGAGCGAGCCTCGGCGACATCGTCGACGGGGCGGGAACCACCAAGGGTGCGCTCTACTTCCACTTCCGGTCCAAGGACGAACTCGCGAGGGTCGTCATAGAGGAGCACCATCGAACGTCGATCGACACGGTCGATGCGATCGCAAACACCGGTGCGGGCTCACTGCGACAACTCGTGATGCTGTGTCACGAGATGGCCCGGCAGATAGTGCACGATCCGATCGTCCGCGCGGGCACGCGGCTGACACTCGAGTTCAGCGGAACTGCGGACGCCCCGGCCCAGCCATACATCGATTGGATCGCGAGCGCGCAGAAACTCATCGAGTCGGGCATCGCCCGGGGTGAGATCCGCGGGACCGTCGATCCTCCCACGCTGGCCCGCTTCATGATCGGGTCGTTCACCGGCGTCCAACTCGTATCCCAGGTCCTGGCACGCCGCAGAGACATCGAGCAACGCATCGACGAGATGTGGGGATACCTGCTGCCGAGCATCGCGACCACCCAGGACGCGGCCGAACTCGCCGAGGTCCGCGTCGCGCGGTGGACACCCCCGGCCGAAGCAGTCACGGCAACAGCGGATCCGTCCGTCGACGTCTGAATCAATTCACACACCGCCCGGGCCCCGCATCGTGATCGGCGATGCGGGGCCCGTGCGGATCACACGTATCGGTGCGACACTCCGGGACATGGAACAACACATCCACTTCGTCACCCTCGCGACGCCCGACCTCGACGCGGCGCGCGCGTTCTACTGCGGCGGACTCGGGTGGGAACCGCTGTTGGACGTGCCTGGGGAGATCATCTTCTTCCAGACCGCGCCGGGGATGGTCCTGGGACTGTTCGACGCGGAGAAGTTCCGTGAGGACATCGGCCGGCCCGGTACCCACGTCGCCACATCGGGGATCACGTTCTCGCACAACGTCGCCGGACCGGAAGCGGTCGATGCGCTGGTCGCCGCGGCGGTCCGCGCGGGAGCGTCGTTGATCAAACACCCGCAGCGCGCGGCGTTCGGCGGCTATCACGGACACTTCGCCGACCCCAACGGCGTGATCTGGGAGATCTGCCACAACCCTGGCTGGAGTATCGATTCCGAGGGACGGGTACGGCTGACCACCGACATGTGAGACGGAAACGACGAGGGCTCCACACCGTCGGACGGTGTGGAGCCCTCGTCGTGGTTCCGACTGCGGGACAGCGTTACTCGGCGCCGTCGAATGCCTCGAGGATCCGGTGCGCAGCGAGAGCCGCGGTGAGCGACCCCTCACGAACCTGGTCCTCGACGTCGCCACGAATCTTCTTCACCCGCGCGTTCGAGTCGAGTCGGCGCAACAGCTGGTCGTGCACCATCGACCACGTCCAGTCCACCTGCTGCTGATGCCGCTTACGCTCGAGTTCACCGGCGTCGCCGAGCACCTGGCGGTGCCGGAGCACCTCGTCCCAGAACTTGTCGACGCCGATGTTCTCGAGCGCACTCATCGTCAGCACCGGCGGCTTCCACAACGCGTCGTGCGGATAGATCAACCGGAGTGCACCGGCCAGTTCGCGAGCCGCGACCCGCGCCTCGGTCTCGTGCTTGCCGTCGGCCTTGTTGACGGTGACGATGTCGGCGAGCTCGAGGACACCCTTCTTGATGCCCTGCAACTGGTCACCGGTCCGGGCGAGGGTGAGGAACGTGAACGTGTCGACCATGTTCGCGACCGTCACCTCCGACTGCCCGACACCGACCGTCTCGACGAGAATCACGTCGTAGCCGGCCGCCTCGAGCAGAACCATCGTCTCGCGGGTCGCCTTCGCGACACCGCCGAGGGTGCCCGATGTCGGGGACGGCCGGATGAACGCGTTCGGCTCCACCGACAGGTTCTGCATCCGGGTCTTGTCGCCGAGGATCGAGCCGCCGGTGCGCGTCGAGGACGGGTCGACCGCGAGGACGGCGACCTTGTGCCCCAACGAGATCAGGTGCATCCCGAGCGCTTCGATGGTCGTCGACTTGCCGACACCGGGAACACCCGTGATGCCTACCCGGATCGCGCTTCCGGCGTGCGGGAGCAGGCCCAGCAGCAACTGCTGCGCCTGCTCCCGGTGATCGGCCCGGGTGGACTCGACGAGGGTGATGGCCTTGGACACATCACTTCGCCGGCCCTCCAGGACCGCGTCACCGAGCGCAGCCAGATCGAGCGGCGGACGGCTAGTCGGCGGCAATCGGATCGTGTCCCAACTGCTCCGACAACTTCTGCAACAGACCGATGGCCGCATCCGCCAGGACCGTGCCGGGCGGGAAGATCGCCGCGGCACCGGCCTGGTACAGCTCCTCGAAGTCGCCCGGCGGGATGACGCCGCCGACGACGACCATGATGTCGGGGCGACCCACCGCAGCGAGGGCCTCCCGCAGCGCCGGCACCAGCGTGAGGTGACCGGCGGCGAGGGAGGACACACCGACGATGTGGACGTCGGCGTCGGCCGCCTGCTGGGCGACCTCCTCGGGGGTCTGGAACAGCGGTCCCACGTCGACGTCGAAGCCGAGGTCGGCGAAGCCCGTGGAGATGACCTTCTGGCCGCGGTCGTGGCCGTCCTGGCCCATCTTCGCGACGAGGATGCGGGGACGACGTCCCTCGTCCTCGGCGAACTTCTCGACCAGTTCGATTGCGTTCGAGATGTTGCTCACCTTTCCGGCCTCGTCCCGGTACACACCGCTGATGGTCCGGATCTCGGCCTGGTGGCGCCCGTACACCTTCTCGAGCGCGTCGGAGATCTCGCCGCCGGTCGCCTTGGCGCGGGCGGCGTCGATGGCGAGAGCGAGCAGGTTGTTCTCCATGCCGCCCTCGGTGGACGCCGCGGCGCGGGTGAGCTCCGCGAGAGCCGCCTGGGTGGCGGCCTCGTCACGCTCGGCGCGCAGCTGCTGCAGCTTGGCGATCTGCTCGGCACGCACCTTGGTGTTGTCGACCTTGAGGACCTCGATGCTGTCCGGCTCGTCCGGCACGTACTTGTTGACGCCGACCAGCGGCTGCCGGCCGGAGTCGATGCGGGCCTGGGTGCGGGCCGCGGCCTCCTCGATGCGGAGCTTCGGGATGCCCTCACCGATGGCCTGCGCCATGCCGCCGGCCTCCTCGACCTCGGCGATGTGGGCGCGGGCCCGGTTCGCGAGTTCGTTGGTGAGCCACTCGACGTAGTGCGAGCCACCCCACGGGTCGATCGGACGGACCGTGTTCGACTCCTGCTGGATCAGCAGCTGCGTGTTGCGGGCGATGCGGGCCGAGAAGTCGGTCGGCAGCGCGATCGCCTCGTCGAGCGCGTTGGTGTGGAGCGACTGGGTGTGGCCCTGCGTCGCGGCCATCGCCTCGACACACGTGCGGCCGACGTTGTTGAACACGTCCTGCGCGGTGAGCGACCAGCCGGAGGTCTGCGAGTGGGTACGCAGCGACAACGACTTGGCGTTCTTCGGAGCGAACTTCTCGACCAGCTCGGCCCACAGCAGACGCCCGGCGCGGAGCTTGGCGACCTCCATGAAGAAGTTCATGCCGATCGCCCAGAAGAACGACAGGCGCGGCGCGAACTTGTCGATGTCCATGCCCGCGTCGAGACCGGCGCGGATGTACTCGATGCCGTCGGCGAGCGTGTAGGCCAGCTCCAGGTCGGCGGTCGCACCGGCCTCCTGGATGTGGTAGCCCGAGATGGAGATCGAGTTGAACTTCGGCATCTTCGCCGACGTGTACGCGAAGATGTCGGAGATGATCCGCATCGACGGCTTCGGCGGGTAGATGTAGGTGTTGCGGACCATGAACTCCTTCAGAATGTCGTTCTGAATGGTTCCGGCCAGCTGCTCGGGAGCGACACCCTGCTCCTCGGCCGCCACGACGTACAGCGCCAGGATCGGCAGCACCGCGCCGTTCATGGTCATCGACACCGACACCTGCGACAGGTCGATGCCGTCGAACAGCTGACGCATGTCGAGGATCGAGTCGATCGCCACACCGGCCATGCCGACGTCACCCTGCACGCGCGGGTGATCGGAGTCGTAGCCGCGGTGCGTCGCGAGGTCGAAAGCGACCGACAGGCCCTTCTGACCGGACGCGAGGTTGCGGCGGTAGAACGCGTTCGACTCGGCGGCGGTGGAGAAGCCGGCGTACTGGCGGATGGTCCACGGCTGGTTGACGTACATCGTCGGGTAGGGGCCGCGCAGGAACGGGGCCGCACCCGGGTAGCTGCCCAGCGGGTAGCCGTCGGCCTCGGCGGCGTCCCGGTCGGCCTTGGTGTAGACCGGCTTGACGTCGATGCCCTCGGGCGTCGACCACACCACCTGCTCGGGGGTGTAGTTGTTCGCCGTCGCGAGGTTCTCGATGAGCGCCTCGGTCTGCTCGGAGGTGGGTGCAGCCGGCTTCGGGAACTGCGGGTCCGTCAGCGCGACGTCGGCGAAACTGCCGATGACGTGCTGCACCTCGTTCGTTGTCACTTCGATGCTCCCAGTCACTTGTTGTCGCCGCCGATTGCGTCGAGCAGGCCGGACAGCGCCGTCACTGCATCGATGCGAGCGGTAAGGAATCCGTCGGGACGCTGAGCGCCCTCGACGTCAGCGAAGATCTTCTCGGGACCGGCCAGCAGCACCTGCTCGATGCCGGCCTCCCGCAGTGCGGCCACGGCCGCCGCGCCCTGCTCCGCGTAGCGCTTGTCGGTGCCGCACAGCACCGCGATGCGGGCTCCGGACTCCTTCACCGCCGGTGCGATGCTGCCGTCTCCGGCGTCCAGCGGACCCGGGTTGATCGCCTCGATACCACCGGAGGCCAGGAGGTTGGATGCGAACGTGGACCGTCCGTTGTGCTCGGAGACGGGCCCCAGCGGCGCCAGGAACACCTGAGGCCGTGCGCCGTTCGCCGCGAGGAACGCATCGGAACGATCGCGCAGCGACTCGAACGCCGCGGCGTAGCGGGCCACCGTGGCACCGGCCTCGGCAGCGCCCGCCGGCAGCGGGGCCTCAGCGAGGTTCGGGAACTCGTTGACACCGGTGACGGCGGTCTTGCGGTGCGCGATGTCGGAGTCGCGGGCAGCCTTGGTGGCGGCGATGCGGTCACCGATCACGCCGGAGCCGATCGCCGCGGAGTAGCCGCCGACGGTCTCGATCTGCTGGAAGAACTCCCACGCCTTGGCCGCGATCTCCTCGGTGAGGTCCTCGACGTACCAAGAACCGGCGCCGGGATCGAGCACGCGCCCCAGGTGCGACTCCTCGAGCAGCAGCAGCTGGGTGTTGCGGGCGATGCGCGCCGAGAACGACTTCGACACGCCTGCGGCACCCGCGGGCAGTGCAACGTCGAAGGGCAGCACGGTCACGGAGTCGGCGCCGCCGACACCGGCACCGAACGCGGCGAGCGTCGTGCGGAGCATGTTCACCCACGGATCGCGCTGCGCCATCATCGCGGCGGAGGTGACCGCGTGCTGCACCGCGCCACCGAACTCGGAGGCACCGCACACCTGCGCGACGCGGGCCC
This sequence comes from Rhodococcus sp. W8901, assembly GCF_013348805.1. Lineage (NCBI taxonomy): Bacteria > Bacillati > Actinomycetota > Actinomycetes > Mycobacteriales > Nocardiaceae > Rhodococcus > Rhodococcus sp. W8901. The sequence continues at coordinate 2,707,284 of NZ_CP054690.1, read as the reverse complement.
ACACCTGGCGGCCGGCGCGGAACTTCGCGATGGTCTGGAACTGGTCGTCGGTGGCGGCCAGGCGGAACTCGAGCTGGCCCAGGGCCGCCGAGATCGTCAGACCCGCGTTGGTGAGCGCCCGCAGGTACTCGACGCCGGCCGCGACGGCCGCACCGAGCTCCTCGGCGTCACTCGCACCGGCGTTGTGGAATGCGGTGCCGTCGACGGTGATCGCGCGGATCGACTCGTCGCGGCCGGCCGCGGTCTCGGCGAGCGAGACGGCATCCGACAGCTCGACGCCCGCGGCGCCGGCGAACGCGTCCGTCAGCGGTGACGCACCGAGACCGGCCCGCACCTGGGCGCGGTCGGTGACACCGTCGCCGGCGGTGGCGCGCTGGTCGAGCAGGGCGAAGAGCTGCTGTGCCGCGGCGGCGGTGTCGGCACCGGCGTCCAGCGTGAGCGGCGCCAGATCCAGCAGCACACCGGTGAGCGCGAGGTCGAGCGCGGCGACGGGAAGGTTCTGGCCGCCGAGCGACAGCCGCACGGCGCTGACGCCGTTCTCGAGGCCGTCGAGGATCGCGCGGTTGACCTCGGCGGCGTTCTGCGTGTCCTGACCGAACTGGGCACTGACCAACCAGCCGGCGTTGACGTCGCGGCTGGCATCGGTGCCACGGACGAACGGGAACTGTCCGGGCAGCGGCGACTCGGGAAGCTCGTCACGTCCGGTGTACAACGGCGAGATCGTCACACCGTCGTAGGTGGTCGTCTCGAGAAGCTTCTGCGGTTCCGGGCCCAGCTCGGCGGCGTCCACTCGACGGGACTTGGCGAGCACGCCGGCCACGGCCTGCTGCCACTCCGAGTAGGCGCGCGCGGCGTCCTCGGCCTCTGAAGCTGGTGACACGGGGCGGCTCCCTCTCACTCTCACGTGCGATCGCTCATGGCGACCGGTCTTCCAATCGGGCAAAACAATCCGGCAAACAAATGGGACGATTGTCGTCCTCTGACCTGTGATGCTAACCGCATCCTCGTGGCCGCTGACGTGAGGACCACCCGACGTTCGTTAGCCTCGGTTCATGAGCGTTGCGAACGTGCTGGAAGAAGGCGTGTCCGTCACTCCCCAGAGGTTGTTCCGGATGCGTCCGCCGCAGCGCCTGGACGGGTTCAACCGGCTCACGATGGACATCGAAGGGCTCGACTCCTGGGCCACCTCCCCCACCGCCACGCTGGGCATTCTCGTCGACGACATCCTCGGATTCACGCTGTGGGACCGGCGCGGCGAACGCAGCGGACTGGTGACCGCGGACCTGTCAGTGGATTTCGTCACACCCACCGGGTGGCACGGGCCCGAACTGCACGCCGACGGCCGGGTCGTGGCCGTGACGGCGGACGGTGGCACCAGCTCGACGGAGATCCGCGACAGCGCCGACACGTTGATCGCGACCGGCACCGCGTGGGGAAACTTCGTGGACGCGGGCACCGATCGCAGCGCGACGGTGGTCCGCCCCCTCGCAACGGCCGCCTCGGTGCCGGCCGCGTCGGTCGCGCCGCTCGTCCGGATCGGTGGCCGGATCGAGCGCGACGGTGAGCATCCGCGGCTGATCGTGCCGCCGAACCAGGCCCTGGCCAACAAGCTCGGCGTGATGCACGGCGGGATCCAGGCCTGCGCGATCGATCTGATCGGCAACGCCGCCGTCAGCGCACCGGATACGCCGATGCACACCGCATCGCTGCGGATCAACTTCTTCCGGCCTTCTCCCGTCGACGCCGACCTCGTCTTCACTGCGGAGGTCATCCGTGCCGGTCGCGCGGTCGCGGTCGCCCGGGTGACGAGCACCGACGCGGACGGACGCGTGTGCGCGGTCGCCACCGTGACGTGCCGCCGGCCGAGTCGATAGCCGGGCAGACCGACGGAAACCAGGTCGAGCGCGGGTATCCTGGCCGACTGTGATTGCGCGACTGAGGGATCCCCGGCTCCTCGCTGCCCTCGTCGGCCTGGCGGTGCTGTTCGTCGCCGCCGCGATGGTGCCGCACCCCTCGATCGACCAGGTCCGGACGTGGTCCGAGTCGGTCGGGCCAATGTTCGTGGTCGCATTCTTCATCGTGCACGTCGTCGTGACGATGGCACCGATTCCCCGCACCATCTTCACAGTCAGCGCGGGCGTGCTTTTCGGTGCCGCGACGGGCATCGCGGTCGCACTCGCAGCCACGACCGTCAGCGCGGTGCTCGCGCTGCTGGTGGTGCGCGCGATCGGTCGTGATGCGGTCGCCGCCCATCTGACCCACCCGGCGGTGAAGGCGGTGGATGCGCGCCTGGCGCGACGCGGTTGGCTCGCGGTCGGGTCTCTCCGATTGATCGCCGCGATCCCGTTCTCGGTGGTCAACTACTGCTGCGGAGTGTCGTCGATCCGGGTACTCCCCTACACCGTCGCCACCGTCGTCGGGACCGTTCCGGGCACAGTCGGGGTGGTGCTGCTCGCGGACGCACTGACCGGCAAGACCGATCCAGCGATGCTGGCGGTGTCGGGAGTGTGCATCGCTGTCGGCGTCCTCGGCCTGTTCGTCGATGCGCGAACGCCGGTCCCCGAGGCGGCAGTCAAGGATTGAGACTGGACTTCGTAAAGTAAAGCTTTGAAGCTTGATCTTCCGGTTTCAAGCTCTTAGCCTTGCTCTATGTTCGTTCTGACCGTGGATCAACGGGGCAGCCGACGCGACATCGACCGCGTCGGTCCACTGCTCGCCGATCTCGGGAACCGACGCCTGCTCCGCCCGTTCGAACGCACCGCCGGCGACGAGGTCCAGGCCGTCGACGACGACGCTGCCGCCGTGGTCGACCTCGTGCTGGACCTCGTTCGGCGAGGTCATTGGAGCATCGGAATCGGTATCGGGATCGTCGAGGAACCGCTGCCGACCCAGACGCGGGCCGGTCGCGGGCCGGCGTTCGAGGCCGCCCGGGTGGCCGTCGAACGCGCGAAGAAGGCCCCCGGCGGCGTCGCGGTCGAGGCGGCCGACCCGGATGCCGCCGCCGACGCCGACGCGGCACTGACCCTCGTCGCGCTACTCGTCTCGCGCCGCTCCCCACAGGGGCACGCCGCGGTGTCGCTCATGGAACGCGGCCTCACGCAGGCCGAGGCCGCCGCCGCACTCGGCATCAGCAAACAGGCCGTATCCCAGCGACTCACCGCCGCGGGCTGGCAAGCCGAGGTTGCGGGCCGCCGACTGACCGAGCGACTACTCCGGAAGGCCGATCGATGACCGTACTCAGCCTGACCCTGATCGGGGTCGCCGCGCTCGTGGGGACCGTCGCGGGCCGCCTCGCGGCGTCGTCCGCGCACTCCGGGGCGGTCGTCCGGATCGCGCCCGTGGTCGCCGTACTGGCGCTCGGCGGTGCGGCCGTCGCCGCGACGGGCGCGCCCCCGGTCACGGGGTTCGCACTCGCCACGACCTACGTCCTGGCAGTGACGGCCGCCGCTACCGGCGGCGCGCCGATGGTATTGGCGGCCTTCCGGTTCGCCCGCCGCCAGCCCGACGCCGGTCCGGAACCCGACGACGGCCCGCTCCGCGGCGGCCGGGTCATCGGTCTCCTGGAACGGGCCGCAGTCGCCGTTTCGATCCTCGCCGGCTGGCCCGAGGGCATCGCGATCGTCCTCGCGGTGAAGGGCCTCGCCCGCTACCCCGAACTGCGCGAACCGCACGCGTCGGAGCAGTTCATCATCGGCACCTTCACCAGCGTGCTGTGGGCCGTGGCCGCCGCCGGTGTCGGCCGGGCGCTGTTGACCTGAGGCCACAGGCTCCGTCCGAGCAGCGACCTGTCCCGAGGCTTCGCGACAATCGCGCTGCCGTAGCGCCCGCGCCGGCAGCGAAAGGTCAGAGGAAGGTCATTGTCGACATTCCACCGAGCTCCCGGTGATTGAATCCCTGCCATGGAGATGATCGATACCGGACGAATCCGGCTCGGGGTGGATCGCCGAGGAGAGGGCCCTCCCGTCGTCCTGATCGGCGGCACGGGGATGCCTCCCGTCGCCTGGGACGTTGCCGGGCTGACCCCAGCCCTCGTCGATCACGGCTTCGATGCCATCGCCTATGCATCTCGGGGCGTCGTACCGAGCGAGGCACCGTCCGCGAGTTGCACGGTCGAGGACCTCGGCGACGATCTGCTGGCCCTCATCGCCACCCTCGATCTCGACCGCCCACCCGCACTGGTCGGCTACTCGCTGGGCAGCTTCACCGCCGAACACCTGCTCGCCACACAGCCGGAGCTCTTCGCCGCCGCAGTCCTCATCGCCGGCCCCGGTCCGACCACGCCCCTCCTGCATGCCGTCGTCAACAGCGAATCGACCCTGATAGATCAACTGGGCGCTCTGCCTGCGGACGTGATGACCATGCAGACCCTCCTGACGGCACTGCCGCCCACAGCACTGGCCACAGCGTCGCCCATGGTCGAACAGTGGGCCGCCATGTCCGCCTATCAGAGTGCGCAGTGGACGTCGAGCGACGGCGAAGTCGCCCAGGCACGTGCGTCTCACGCCTGGCTCCGAGACCACGGCCGGATGGACCGGCTGCCGAAGATCGACGTTCCGGTTCTTGCCGTCGCCTTCGAGTTCGATCCACTGCTCGGTCCGACCCAGGCCCGAGCGGCAGTGGAACAGATGCCCCTTGCCGAACTGTGCGTCGTCCCCGACGCCGGCCACGGCGGCGTCATGACCCACGCGCACCATGTCGTGCCCCGAGTGGTCGAGTTCCTCGGCACCCACCTCCGATGACGACAATGCCCCGATGGCCGATGCCGCGACGTGCGTGCGTCGCTCGACAGGCCCGCGGCCGCGTCACCGCGGCACGGCCTACTCCTTGCCGGGAGGCAATTCGCCGGGCTCGTCGGTGCCGCCGAGCAGGTGTTCCTGGGTGAGCGGGCTCTCGACGGGCGTCCGCGCGACGGCCTCCGCCGCACGGACCGCCCGCTCGACGGCCGGGTCGGTCTTGGTCTCGAACCAGCTGGCCACCTCTTCCGAGTCGTCCTCGGGCCGCGGCAGGTCCTCGTCCTCGGTGCGGGTGGGCTCGTAGCGGAAGACACCGTCGTCGCCCGGTGCGCCGAGAGTCTTCGCGAATCCCTTGAGGGCGTCACCGAAGTCGCTCGGGACGAGCCAGACCTTGTTCGCGTCGCCCTGCGCCATCTGCGGCAGCGTCTGCAGGTACTGGTACGCGAGCATCTCGGGGGTGGGCTTGCCCGATTTGATGGCGGCGAACACCTTCTCGATGGACTTGGCCTCGCCCTGCGCCTGCAGGTACTTCGCGGCGCGCTCACCCTGCGCCCGCAGGATCCGGGACTGACGCTCACCCTCGGCCCCGAGGATCGAGGCCTGCTTCGCGCCCTCGGCGGCGAGGATCTGGCTCTGCTTCGCGCCCTCGGCGGTCTTGATCGACGACTCGCGGTGGCCCTCCGCAGTGAGGATCATCGCGCGCTTCTCGCGGTCGGCCTTCATCTGCTTTTCCATCGACTCCTGGATCGACGGCGGCGGATCGATGCTCTTGAGCTCGACCCGCGCGACGCGCAGACCCCAACGTCCGGTGGCCTCGTCGAGGACGCCGCGCAGCTGACCGTTGATCGAGTCGCGCGAGGTCAGCGTCTCCTCGAGGGTCATGCCACCGACCACGTTGCGGAGGGTGGTGATGGTGAGCTGCTCGACGGCGGCGATGTAGTTGCTGATCTCGTACACCGCGGCCTGCGGGTTGGTCACCTGGAAGTAGACGACCGTGTCGATCGACAGGGTTAGGTTGTCCTGCGTGATGACCGGCTGCGGCGCGAACGACACGACGCGCTCACGCAGATCGACCTTGGCCCGGATCCGGTCGACGAACGGGATCAGGAACGTGAGCTGACCGGACACGGTCTTGACGTAGCGGCCGAGCCGCTCGATCACGGCCGCCTCGGCCTGCGGCACGAGGGCCACCGACTTCGCGACCACTACGACGACGAGTACGACCAGTACCGCCAGAACTATCAGTGCTGCCATGTCTTCTACGGTCCCCTCCACACGACGGCGGTCGCGCCGTCGATCTCCATCACCGTCACAGTCGTGCCCGGCGGATACACCTCGGTGACGTCGAGTGGACGCGCCGTCCACACGTCACCGTCGAGCTTGACCTGCCCGGCGTGCGCCCCGACCTCCTCGAGGACGAGCGCCTGCTTGCCGGCCAACGCGGCCGCATTGGTCAGTTTGAGCGGTGGAGCTTCGAAGCGCCGCAACAACACCGGGCGCACCCCCAAGACCAGCGCGACCGAGACGACACCGAACACGATCGCGTCGACCCACACCGGGAAGTCGGTCACCGCGCTGAAGCCGGCCGTCGCCAACGCGCCACCGGCGAGCATCAGCAGGAAGAACTCCCCCGCCAACGCCTCCGCAGCCGCCAACAACACCCCCGCCACCAGCCAAATCAGAGCTGCCACGCCACCATCTAACCAGAACTCGGGACGCGGCCGCCGGGACCGCGGACCCGGCTGTGGATCAATCGACGGTGACGAAATCGACAAGCCGCTCGACGGCACCGATCAGCGGGGCCTCGAGATCCCGGAAACTGCTGACCGCGCCGTAGACGCGGCGCCACCCGTCCTGCGGTGTGCCCCAGCCCAGCGCGTCGCACACACCGGTCTTCCAGTCCTGGCCGCGCGGCACCGTGGGCCACGCGGCGATCCCGACCGCCTTGGGTCGCACCGCCTCCCACACGTCGATGTACGGGTGGCCGGTGACCATCACGTGCGGGCCGAGCCCCTGCGTCAGCCGCTCCTCCTTGGAACCGGTGACCAGATGGTCGACGAGCACACCGACCTTGCGTCCCGGACCCGGCTGGAACTCGACCAACCGGTCCGCGAGGTTGTCGAGCCCCTCCAGATGCTCGACGACGACGCCCTCCACGCGCAGGTCGTGCCCCCAGACCCGCTCGACGAGCGCGGCGTCGTGGACGCCCTCCACCCAGATCCGGCTGGGCAGCGCGGTGCGGGCCCGCAGGCCCTCGACCCGCGTCGAACCGGACGCCGAACGCTGCGCCGCCGCGTTCTGTTGCTGCTGCGGCGCGGGACGGACGAGGGTGACGGGCCGACCGTCGATGAGGAACGCGGCCTCGCGCATCGCGAACAGCCGGGTGCGCCGGGCACCGTCCTCGAGTCGGACGAAGTCGCCGTCGTAGGTGCGTTCGAAGCCGACGACGGCCCCGCAGAATCCGGTCGACGCGTCCTCGACCACCAGGTCCCGTTCCGCCGCCACCTTCGGGATCGAGGGCTTCCGGGTCCGGGGGTGGCCGGCGTAGATGTCGCCGTACTTGTTGCTCGCGTTCACGGCACTTCACGCTATGCGAGCAAGGCATGCGCGCGCCGGTCGCCACGCCGTCCTATGCTCGTTAACCGTGAGTTCCCCCAGCGCGACGCTGACCGTGTGGGCCGGTTCCTGGCTCGCCGGCGACAGCGCCCCCGACGACGTGATCGACGCCCTGCACCAGTGGGCGCCGATGCACATCGTCGGCGCCTCCGACGCCGCAACCGCGCAGTCGACCGGGCTCGACTGGCCGGGCGTTCAGGACGGCGCGGGGCCGCTCCTGCTGCGCATCGTGCGACAGGGCACCGCGCCCGCGGGGGCCGAGGTGCGTCTCGTCCTACCGGCACCGGGTGACGTGCGCGGCCTGCCCGCCGGCACCGGCTTCGCGCGGGCGGCGCTCGACGCCGGCGAGGGCGTGATCGTCGGCGAGACCGGGCATCCGGGAACCGGCCTCGTGCCCGTGATCGAGGGACCGGACGTGCTGCGGTGGACGGTCTTTCCGATAGCGACGGTGCCGCCGGCGGCCGACTACACGGGACTGGGCGAGGCCGAGTACGCGATGCGCGAGGCCATCCGCGGCGCCGCCGACGCACTGCTGCGCCTGTCGTCGGTGCAGACCGGCCGCGCCGACGGCGATCCCCGCCGGCGCATCGCCGAGGCGCTCGACGACCGCGCGCACCATCGGTACCCCGACACGATCCCGACGCGGGCGTTGCGCATCCTCGACTCCGCCGACCAGGTGGCCACGATTCTCGCTGTCGCCGAGGACGATTCACCCACCGAGGCACCGTCGGCGTCCAGCGCCGCCGCCAGCGAGGAACTGTTGCGCCCACTGTGGGCCGCGGTCCGTTCGGCCCGGGTGGCCGCGGTGTCCGCGTGCGCGGGGTCGGCACACCGGGCCTGACCGCTCCGAGACGGCCCCGAGACGGCTCAGTCGTCGCGGTGGTTCATCACGATGTGCCGGTCGATCCGCACGTGCTCGTCGAGGGTGGGGTATCGCAGGCCGGTGTCGCGACCGTAGTCGTGGTGCCGCAGCCAGGCGTACACGTCGCCCCACAGCCAGATGCCGCCGGAGACGGTGTTGAACGGCACCGGGAACGGGGTTCCCTTCTGCCGCACGCCGCGCACCCACTGCCCCACCGCCTGGCGGGTGACCCCGGCACGGTCGGCGACGTCCTGCCGGGTCACGAGATCCGGATGGGTGCGCAGCGGACGCACCCCCCGCGCCGCCAACTGGTCCACCAGGCTCATGCCGGCGGTCGCGCAGCGCATGCCCTCGGTCGTCACCGTCAGCAGCTGCAGCCCCGAACGGTCGTCGACGCGGCCGCCGAACTCCTCCGCGATCGTCGCCTCCCGCGAAAGTGTCAGCAGCGGAACGATGAACGAGAATTCGAAGCGGTGATAGAGGGTGTCGTGCACCCGCCCAACATAGCCCTCCACATCCCGCGTTTCCATTCGGAAACGCGCCTGCGGGTCCGGCGTCAGCGACCCGTCGGACGACGCGCCGGCGCGCAGCACTCGGTGGCGCAGGGCAGCCCGTCCACGGTGGCGCCCAGCAGCGGCTCCCGTCCGAGCCGAGCCGGCACCGTGCCGGTTCGCCGCTCCTCGACCAGCGCGCGCACCATCCGAGCGAAACGCGGATCGGTGCCCGGCGTCGCGACCCGGACGAACTCGATGCCCAGTTCCGCGGCCTTGTCGCGGGCCTCGGTGTCGAGGTCCCACACCACCTCCAAGTGGTCGGACACGAACCCGACCGGGCACACGATCACCGCCGGGGCACCCGCGGCGGCCACCGTGTCGAGGTGATCGCAGATGTCGGGGTCGAGCCACGGCACCTGCGGCGGACCGGACCGCGACTGCCACACCAGGTCGAAGTCGTCGACGCCGACGGCCTCCGCACACAGGCGGGCCGCCTCGGCGACCTGCCGGCTGTAGAGATGCCCGCCCTCGGCCGGGGGCCCGGCGGCGGCATCGGCGGCGATCGGAACCGAGTGCGCCGTGAACACCAGCCGCGCGCGTTCCCGCACGTTCCCCGAAAGCTGCTGTCGCGCAACGCGGATCGCGTCGGCGAAGGCCCCGATCAGGAGCGGATGGTCGTAGTACTGCCGCAGCTTCGCGAGCGTCGGAGCGTCGGCGCCGACCGCCGCACGGGCCCGGACGATGTCCTCGTGGTACTGCCGGCAGCCGGAGTACCCGCCCCAGGCCGACGTCGGGAACACCAGCGCGGTGCGGACACCGTCGTCACGCATGCGTGCGACGGTGTCCTCCACCATCGGGTGCCAGTTGCGGTTGCCGAAGTACACCGGCAGATCGATCCCGGCGACGCGCAGATCCGCCTCGACGCGCTCGATGATGTCGCGGTTGAGAGCGTTGATCGGCGACACCCCGCCGAAGTGCATGTAGTGCTCGGCGACGGCGTCGAGCCGCTCGGGCGGGATCCCCCGGCCCCGGGTCACGTTCCCGAGGAACGGCCGCACGTCCTCGGGCTTCTCGGGCCCCCCGAACGAGAGCACGAGTAGTGCGTCGAACTCCGTGTCCTGCTGACCGCTCATGCCCTCATTCTCGCCCGTCGCCGAAACACCGCCGTGGACGGGTCAGCCGACCACCGCGTGGAAGCCGCCGTCGACGTAGATGATCGACGCGGTGGTGCCGGGCAGCCAGTCCGAGAGCACCGTGCACACGCTCTTGGCGACGGGGGTCGGGTCGTCGACGTCCCAGCCGATCGGCGCGGCACTGTCCCACGCGGCGTTCAGCTTGTTCAACTCGTCGCCGGCACCGGTCGCGTCGCCGGCGATGGCCTTCGCCGCCAGCGTCTTGACCGGCCCTGCCGCAACGAGATTGGAGCGGATGCCGCGCACGCCGACCTCCTTGGCGACGTACCGGTTGACCGCCTCGAGCGTGGCCTTGGACACACCCATCCAGTTGTAGAACGGCATCGCACGGGACGGATCGAAGTCCATGCCGACAATGGACGCGTTGTCGTTGAGGACCGGCAGCAGCGCCTTGGCAAGCGAGGCGTACGAGTACGCGGAGATCTCCATCGCCTTGGAGATGTCCGACCATGGTGCGTCCAGGAACGGGGCACCCAGACCCGAGCGCGGCGAGAAGGCGATGGAGTGCACGACCCCGTCGATGCCCTCGGGCGCCAACTCCCGGACCCGGTCGGCGAGCGTCGCGAGATGCTCGTCGTCCTGGACGTTCAGCTCGACGGCCGGCGGCACCGGCTCCGGCAGACGCTGCGCGATGCGATCGATCAGCCGGAGCCGGTCGAACCCGGTGATGATCACCTTCGCGCCCTGCTCCTGCGCCACCTTCGCGACGTGGAACGCGATGGATGCGTCGGTGATGATTCCGGTGACGAGAATGGTCTTGCCCGCGAGCAGTCCGCCCATGTTGCTTCTCCTGTAGATGAAAGTCTGTGGGTGCGTGATGTTTCGGGAGGGCCTAGTGGCCCATGCCCATGCCGCCGTCGACCGGGATCACGGCACCGGAGACATACGCGGAGTCCTCGGAGGCGAGGAAGCTGACCACCGCGGCGACGTCCTCGGCCTTGCCCAGGCGCTGCAGCGGGATGAACTTCTTGGCGGTGTCGCGCAGGTCCTCCGACAGTTCCGCGGTCATGTCGGTCTCGATGAAGCCCGGTGCCACCACGTTCGCGGTGATCGACCGCGACCCCAGTTCACGGGTGATCGACCGCGCCATGCCGATGACGCCGGCCTTCGACGCCGCGTAGTTGATCTGGCCTGCCTGGCCGGCGAGGCCGACGACCGAGCCCAGGAAGATCATCCGTCCCCAACGGGCGCGCAGCATCGCCCGATTGGCGCGCTTGGCGCATCGGAAGGCGCCGGTCAGATTGGAGTCGATGACGCGCGAGAACTGCTCCTCGTCCATCCGCATGAGAAGCGTGTCGTCGGTGATGCCGGCGTTGGCGACCAGGACCTCGACGGGACCCTGATGCTCCTCGACCTCCTTGAAGGCACGGTCGATCGACTCCGCGTCCGTCACATCGCACTTGACGCCGAACAGGCCCTCCGGCACACCCGACCCGCGGTGAGTGACGGCAACCTTGTGCCCGTCCTCCAGAAGGCGCTGCGCGACGGCCAGGCCGATGCCGCGGTTGCCTCCGGTCACGAGCACGGAACGGGACGGGGAGCTGGATTTCGACATGCGATCAACCTATCTGTTCGGTTGCCGGTTTCGGGCGGAGGTGGACGAATTCGACGTATCGGACCAGATCAGGGCAGGCGCTGCCGCAGCACGAGTGCCGTCGCGAGTCCCGCCGCGCTGAAGAGCACGCCGAGGACGAGCCAGGGTCGACTGGCGTCGCCGCGGGCGTTCTCGAAACCGATCTGCTCCTCGAGTGTGTCGTACACGTCGCGTAGTTCCTCGAGGCTGGACGCGGTGAAGAAGTTGCCGCCCGAGAGGTTCGCGATCTCCCGGAGCGAGGGATCGTCCACCGGCACCGGGATGCGGTCGCCCTCGATCTCGACGGTGCCGTAGCTCGTACCGAACGAGATCGTGGAGATCGGCACGCCCTTGTCCTTCGCCTGCCGGGCCGCGGTGAACCCACCGCGCGGGTCGTCGGGGCTCTCCGGCACGGTCTGCTTGCCGTCCGAGAGCAGCACGATGCGGGCGGGCGGCGCCTGCTCGCTGCCGCCGAGAACCGCTGCGAGCGTGTCGATCGACTGCAGCGAGGTGAAGATCGCCTCACCGGTCGCGGTCCGTTCGCTGAGCTTCAGGTTGTCGATCGCGGCCTTGGTCTCGTCGCGATTCGGCGTCGGCGACACCAGAACCGATGCGGTGCCCGCGAACGCGACCAACCCGAGGTTGATCCCCGGAGTCAGGCCGTCGGCGAACGACTTCGCCGCCTCCTGCGCGGCCGCGAGACGACTCGGCTCGACGTCGGTGGCCTTCATCGACAGCGACACGTCGATCACCAGCACCACCGTCGCGCGGTTCCGCGGGACCCGCTTGTCGGCGGTCGGCCCGGCGAGCGCGACGGTCAGGAAGACCAGCCCGACGAGCATCAGGGCGATCGGGATGTGCCGGGTCCGGTTCGGCCGGTTGGGTGCGACCTTCTCGAGCAGCTCCATGTTCGCGAAGCGCAACACGTGCTTCTGGCGGCGACGCTGAATGACGACGTAGCCCGCGGCCAACCCCGCCACGACCACCAGGAACAACAACCACCAGGGAGAAGCGAACTGCGACAGGCTCATCCGCGCGCCGCCCGGGTCCCGGGAGCGCCGTAGCTGTGCCGACGGGAGGTGACGAACCGCACGACATCGGCGATCCAGTCCCGATCGGTACTCAAGCTCAGTCGTGGTGCCCCGCAGCGTCGCAGCGCGGCCTCCACGTCGTCGCGATGCGACTGCGCGGCGCGCGCGAAGTCGGCGCGCAACCGGGGCGTCGTCGAGAACTCACGCGTCCGACCCGATTCGGGGTCGAACAGCACGACGTCGCCCGCGTCGGGCAGCGCCGTATCGCGCGGGTCGAGTACCTCGACACCGAGCAGTTCGTGCCGGCCGGACAGGGCGCGCAGCGAGCGCTCCCAGTCGATCGGCCCCAGGAAATCGCTGATGACCACGGCGAGACCGCGTCGGCGCTCCGGGCGGCGGAGTGACTCGAGCGCGCCGCGCAGGTCGCCGCGGACACCGTCGGCGGCGTGCGGGGTGGACGCGATGCGCCGGAGCATCGCCTGCGCGTGGACGCGGCCCCCACGCGCCGGAATCCGCACCGTCCGATCCCCGGTGGCGACGATGGCACCGATCCGGTTCCCGCTGCCGCCGGCGAGGTAGGTGATGGCCGAGGCCGCGGCCACCGCGAGGTCGCGCTTCTCGCACCCGACGGTTCCGAAGTCCAGACTCGACGACAGGTCGACCACGAGCCACGTCTCGAGCTCCCGGTCGGCGACCGTCTGCCGGACGTGCGGATGGGTGGTGCGGGCGGTCACCGACCAATCCATCTGGCGCACATCGTCACCGGGTTGGTACTCGCGGGCGTCGCCCGGTTCGGAGCCCGGACCGGGGATCAGACCGAGGTGATCGCCGTGGAGCACCCCGTCCAGGCGTCGGCGGACGGTCAGTTCGAGGGTCCGCAGGGCGGCGGTCAGTTCCGGGTCGCGCAGCGATCCGGAGCGGAACGACGGCACTGCTCCCGCGCGACGGGTCACTGTTGCTGCGTGCCCGACGAGGACAGGTGCGCGGGCTCGAACGCCGGCGGTGCCACCGGCGCAACCGGCTGGGCGCCGACCTGCGGCAGCCCGACGGTCTGCAGCACCCGGGTGATCACGTCGTCCGGCGACACCTCGTCGGCGAGCGCGTCGTAAGACAGAACCAGACGGTGGCGCAACACATCCGGAATGACTTCGAGCACGTCCTGCGGGACGACGTAGTCGCGTCCGCGGAGCAGCGCCAGGGCGCGGGACGCGGAGATGATGCCGAGCGTCGCGCGCGGCGACGCCCCGTAGGCGATCCAACCGGCGACGTCGTCGAGGCCGAACTGTCGAGGCGTGCGCGTCGCGGCGATCACACGGACCACATAGTCGACCAGCGCGTGGTGGACGAACACGGTGCTCGCGACCTTCTGCAGTCGGACGAGTTCGTGCGCGTCGAGAACCTGATGCGGCTCCGGAGCGGCGACGCCCATCCGGTAGACGATCTCGCGCTCCTCCTCCACCGACGGGTAGTCGACGAGCACCTTGAACAGGAAGCGGTCGCGCTGGGCTTCCGGCAACGGATAGACGCCCTCGTTCTCGATCGGGTTCTGCGTCGCCATCACCAGGAACGGCTCGGGCATCGGGTACGTCTTGCCGCCGATCGACACGTGGCGTTCGGCCATGACCTCGAGCAGCGCCGACTGCACCTTCGCGGGTGCGCGGTTGATCTCGTCGGCGAGCAGGAAGTTCGCCACGACCGGGCCGAGCTCGGTGTCGAACTGCTCGCGGCCCTGCCGGTAGATGCGGGTACCGATCAGGTCGGTGGGCACGAGGTCCGGGGTGAACTGCACGCGGGAGAACGATCCGCCGACGACCTTCGCGAACGTCTCCACGGCCAGCGTCTTCGCGACGCCCGGAACGCCCTCGAGCAGCACGTGCCCCTTGGCCAGCACGCCGACGAGCATGCGCTCGACCAGGCGGTCCTGCCCGACGATGACTCGCTTGACCTCGTAGATCGCCCGCTCGAGGGTGTGCACGTCACGAGCGAGATCGGACGCCGGCGCCCCCGCGCTCGCGTGCGCTCCCTCCGAGCCGGACCCAGCTACCGCGCCGTCACGTGAGGTCACCAAGAATCCCCGCTTCCACCTAGATCGTTCTCATCGACTCGACTGTCTGCTCAACTATTCCAGGTGTCACCCGTTCCCCGCACGCAGGCGAGGTGACCTAGGACACCATACGGACAGCGTAGGGCGTCATCCCGTCCCACCGCACCGGCGAGACCTTCACGATCGACCCGGACTGCGGCGCCTCGAGCATCTGCCCGTCACCGAGGTAGAGGGCGACGTGCTGACTCGCGTTCGGGCCGTAGAAGATCATGTCGCCACGACGCATGTCCGACGACGCCACCTGGGTGCCCGCCGTGTACTGATATCCGGTGTAGTGCGGCAAGGAGATTCCGACACCGGCGAACGCGTAGATCATCAGTCCCGAGCAGTCGAATCCGACCTTGTCGAAGTCGCCGAAGCTGTCGGCGACGCCGCCGTCGCGGATGCCCAGTGTCGGGCCGCTGGCGTTCCCGCCACCCCACGCGTACGGGACGCCCAGCTGCGACATGCCACGGTCGATCACCGTCTCGATCGCCGCGCTCCCGGTGACGGCCGGAGACATCGGGCGTGGCTGGGACTGGGCCGGTGGCGTCCAGCCGGAGTCCCCGTCGTCGATCTGGGTGTGTGGGCGCTCACCGTCCGCCAGCTGGGCCGCCCGCTCGTTCGCCGCGCGATCCTCCGCGGCCCGCCGCGCGGCCTCGGCGGCGGCGGCAGCGGCGGCAGCAGCGGCTGCTTCCTCCGCCTGCCGCTGGTTGTCCCAGTTGATGTATGCCTCGCGCTGGCCCTGCAGTCCGGCAACGTTGCTCCGGGCGGCGTCGAGCTGCGCCTGGGCCGAATTGCGGTCGGCCTCGATCTGAGCCTTCCGGGTGGCCTGTTCCTCGAGCGCACTCCGGGCCGAGACGATCGCCTGTTCCGCCTCCGCCTTCTTCGACTCGGCCTCGCTTGCCGCGGCGTCCGCGCGCTGCTTGGCCTCGCGGGCGGCGGAGTCCCGGTTGGCCTGCTCGGTCCGCGCCCGCTGCAGGTTCTCGAGAACCGCCTTCTGGCTCCCCGACAGCACCCGCATGATCTGGGCGCGGTCCAGGATGTCGTCGGGCCCCTCGGCACCGAAGTACGAAGACAGCGACGCGACGTTGCGCCCCTTGGTGTAACTCGACACCGCGTAGTCGGTGAACCGCTTCTGGGCCTGCTCGATCTGCGTTCCGGCGTCACGAAGTGCCTGCTGGCTCTGCGCCACCATGCCGCCCGCGGCATCCGCGGCGTCCCGAGCGCTCTGCAGGTCGACGAGGGCGCGATTGACATCCTCGCGCTTGATCGCGACCTCGTCGTCGAGCCGCGACAACTCCTGGTTCGCGGTGGCCACTCGGTTGATGAGGTCACCCACCTGGACGACGCCCTCGGAGACCTGCGCGTTGCCGCTCTGGATCTCGGCATCGGACGGATTGGGCGGTGGCGGCGGCACGGCGGCCGCGATGCCCGGTGTCCCCGATACCAGCGCGCCGACGATGCTCACACCCAACACGACTCGGGCGAACCGTGAACGCGTCCGCGAGAAGCCCGGACGTCGCACGCCACCGCGTGAACTCCTAGAACCCCTCCGCCTCACAACACCCTCCCTAAGGCTGTGACCGGGCCGGCGGCTTGTCCGGCCCGTGCGGGGAGGTACGCCGACGGCACCGCCGGCGACGCGCAGATCGCGTGACGGCACAACGGTCACGCGAATCGTCACATCACTCTCGCGACACTTCTTCCCCAAAAAGTGCCATTGGCACCGTACGACACTTTGCGCTCTCTGGTGAACTCTTGTCACAAATGACGTGGACGTAATTCGACCTGGGGAAATGGCGCGAATACGCCGAATCGACGGCCCTCGCGCAGGTACGGGCGGTCGGGACGGTGGGTGGGAGTTCGGGCGGCGAACGCCGGGCGTCAGCGGGCGGCGCTGTCCCCGTCGGAATCGGCATCGGCGCCCACGGCCGGACCGGACGGGGCAGACGCGGGGGCGGGTCCACGGCACGACTTCGCGAAGTAGGAGACCCCGCCCACCAGCACCACCACCAGCACCAGGAGGGCGGTGACGAGGCCCCACGGCGTACCGGGCTCGGTGATCTCGTCGACGAAGTTGTTCGCCGACTCGACGGGGTTACCGGTGTACGTGCGGTCCTGCGCACCCTCGAGCACGACCCGGCTCACGGTGTCGCTGTAGGTGCCGGGCGCCGACGGTCCGAGCACCAGCACCGTGCCGCCCTCGGTCTGCCCCACCTCGGTCGCGAGGTCCCGCAACTGCTCGGATCGGCCCGGCTCCTTGTCCACGACAACGACACTGAGCTTGATCCCGTGCTCCTCGGCGCGGATCACGACGTCGCGCAGACCCTCCACGTCCGATGCGGGCGCCGAGACTCCGTCGTCCGCGAGGTCCGCGAGCACCGAGTCGACGGAGACGCCATCGGGAATGGTGGCGACGAGCGGGAGCAGGGCATGCGCGATAGGAGCAGACATCTCTCATCCGGGTTCGGTGACGAAGGGCAAGCGTGCACTGCACAGTACGTGACGGCCCGCCGCCGAGACCGCCTCGTCCGTTGCGCCCGCGCGCCGACTGCGTGAGGATTGGACCGACGCGAGCAGGCCCGTCAGCCCCGGCCGGAACTCGGCAATACCCTGCAGTCTCACAGGACAAGCGTACTGTTAGACTCGTTTGGAGACGCCCGCGGAACTGTCGGGTTCGGTCCGCCGACCGAATCGGGCCCTGTTCGCGTGCCTCGCTTCAGCCGTCGACACAGCCCCGTCGACGGCGAACCTCAAAGACGAGTGGAGCTGACGTGACCACCAGTATTGATTCGTTCGGCGCCAAGGGAACGCTCGAGGTCGGAGACAACTCGTACGAGATCTTCCGCCTCGCGTCCGTCCCCGGCACCGAGAAGCTGCCCTACGCGCTGAAGGTTCTCGCCGAGAACCTGCTGCGCACCGAGGACGGTGCCAACATCACCGCCGATCACATTCGCGCCATCGCGAACTGGGACCCCTCGGCGCAGCCGAGCGTCGAGATCCAGTTCACCCCCGCGCGCGTGATCATGCAGGACTTCACCGGCGTGCCCTGTGTCGTCGACCTCGCCACCATGCGTGAGGCCGTCACCGCCCTCGGCGGCGACCCGAACAAGGTCAACCCGCTCTCCCCCGCCGACATGGTCATCGACCACTCGGTGATCCTCGACGTCTTCGGCCGCGCCGACGCTCTCGAGCGCAACGTCGACCTCGAGTACCAGCGCAACGGCGAGCGTTACCAGTTCCTGCGCTGGGGCCAGGGCGCGTTCGACGACTTCAAGGTCGTCCCCCCGGGCATGGGCATCGTGCACCAGGTCAACATCGAGTACCTGGCGCCCACCGTCATGACCCGCAACGGTCAGGCATACCCCGACACCTGCGTCGGCACCGACTCGCACACCACGATGGTCAACGGCCTGGGCGTGCTGGGCTGGGGCGTCGGCGGCATCGAGGCCGAGGCTGCCATGCTCGGCCAGCCGGTCTCCATGCTGATCCCGCGCGTCGTCGGCTTCAAGCTGACCGGTGAGATCAAGCCCGGCGTGACCGCGACCGACGTCGTGCTCACCGTCACCGACATGCTGCGCAAGCACGGCGTGGTCGGCAAGTTCGTCGAGTTCTACGGTGCGGGCGTCGCCGAGGTGCCGCTGGCCAACCGCGCGACCCTGGGCAACATGAGCCCCGAGTTCGGTTCCACCGCAGCGATCTTCCCGATCGACGGCGAGACCATCAACTACCTGCGTCTGACCGGACGTTCCGAGGAGCAGCTCGCGCTCGTCGAGGCGTACGCCAAGGAGCAGGGCATGTGGCACGACGCGGACCACGAGCCCGCGTACTCCGAGTACCTCGAGCTGGACCTGTCGACGGTCGTGCCGTCGATCGCCGGCCCGAAGCGTCCTCAGGACCGCATCCTGCTGTCGGAGTCGAAGGACGCGTTCCGTCGCGACATCGTCACCTACGTCACCAACGGTGCCGAGGCCGCCCACTCCGCGCTGGACGAGGCCGTCGAGGAGTCCTTCCCGGCGTCCGACCCGGCCTCGACGGCCGGCGTCTCCGACGTCGCCTCGGTGATTCCGTCGGCCGCCAACGGTTCGCACGGACGCCCGAGCAAGCCGGTGACGGTGAAGACCGAGCGCGGCGAGTTCGTTCTCGACCACGGCGCGGTCGCGGTTGCCGGCATCACTTCCTGCACCAACACGTCGAACCCGTCGGTCATGCTCGGCGCCGCTCTGCTCGCCCGCAATGCGGTCGAGAAGGGCCTCGAGACCAAGCCGTGGGTCAAGACCAACATGGCTCCGGGTTCGCAGGTCGTCTCCGACTACTACGAGAAGGCCGGCCTGTGGCCGTACCTCGAGAAGCTCGGCTTCTACCTCGGCGGTTACGGCTGCACCACGTGCATCGGTAACACCGGTCCGCTGCCGGAGGAGATCTCCAAGGCGATCAACGAGCACGACCTGTCGGTCACCGCGGTGCTCTCCGGCAACCGCAACTTCGAGGGTCGCATCTCCCCCGACGTCAAGATGAACTACCTGGCGTCCCCGCCGCTCGTCATCGCGTACGCGCTGGCCGGCACCATGGACTTCGACTTCGAGACCGACGCGCTGGGTCAGGACCAGGACGGCAACGACGTCTTCCTCAAGGACATCTGGCCGTCCGCGCAGGAGATCGACGACACCATCAAGTCGGCCATCAGCCAGGACATGTTCCGCAAGTCCTACGCCACGGTCTTTGCAGGCGACGAGCGCTGGCAGAACCTGGCCACCCCGGAGGGCGATACCTTCGCGTGGGACGAGAAGTCGACCTACGTCCGCAAGGCGCCGTACTTCGACGGCATGACGATGGATCCGGCTCCGGTCACCGACATCTCGGGCGCCCGCGTGCTCGCGCTGCTCGGCGACTCGGTCACCACCGACCACATCAGCCCGGCCGGCCCGATCAAGCCCGGTACCCCGGCCGCGCAGTACCTGGACGCCAACGGTGTCGAGCGCAAGGACTACAACTCCCTGGGCTCGCGTCGCGGTAACCACGAGGTGATGATCCGCGGCACGTTCGCGAACATCCGTCTGCGCAACCAGCTCCTCGACGACGTCTCGGGCGGCTACACCCGCGACTTCACCCTCGAGGGTGGCCCGCAGTCGTTCATCTACGACGCGTCGCAGAACTACCAGGCCGCCGGCATCCCGCTGGTCGTGCTGGGCGGCAAGGAGTACGGCTCCGGTTCGTCGCGTGACTGGGCCGCCAAGGGCACCAGCCTGCTCGGCGTCAAGGCCGTCATCGTCGAGTCGTTCGAGCGCATCCACCGCTCGAACCTGATCGGCATGGGCGTCGTCCCGCTGCAGTTCCCGGCAGGTGAGTCGGCAGGCTCGCTGGGCCTGGACGGCACCGAGACCTTCGACATCGCGGGCGTCGCGAAGCTGAACGAGGGCGTCACCCCGGAGACGGTCAAGGTCACCGCGACCAAGGCGGATGGGTCTCGTACAGAGTTTGATGCGGTCGTCCGTATCGACACCCCCGGTGAGGCGGACTACTACCGCAACGGCGGCATCCTGCAGTACGTGCTGCGCAACATGATCCGGGGCTAGTCACCTGATCGTGTGATCCCGGTTCCCCGGGATCACTCAGCGCGTTGACGGCGGGCTCGGGACGTCAGTCTCGGGCCCGCCGTTGCAGTTTCGTACGAAAGGATGTCGGCTGTGCCCAAGGTCAGTGAAGACCATCTCGCGGCGCGGCGGAGCCAGATTCTGGACGGGGCCCGCCAGTGCTTCGCGCAGTACGGCTACGACGGCGCCACCGTGCGCCGCCTCGAGGAAACCACCGGGCTCTCGCGCGGTGCGATCTTCCACCACTTCAAGGACAAGGACGGACTGTTCCTCGCCCTTGCCCACGAGGACGCCAAACGCATGGCCGACGTCGTCGCCGAGGGCGGTCTGGTCCAGGTGATGCGCGACATGCTCGCGTCCCCCGAGCAGTTCGACTGGCTCGGAACGCGACTCGAAATCGCCCGACGGCTGCGCACCGACCCCGAGTTCGCCCGCGACTGGACGCAGCGCAGTGCCGAACTCACCGAGGCCACCGTCCGCCGCCTCGAGCGCCAGAAGTCGGCCGGACGCCTGCGCGACGACCTGCCTACCGACGTTCTGCTCGACTACCTCGACCTGGTCCTCGACGGCCTGATCGCACGCATCGCCTCCGGCCACGGCGGCGAGAACCTCTCGGCCGTGCTCGATCTCGTCGAGGAATCGGTGCGTCGCAGAGATACCTGAACCGACTCGTCCCTTCATCAGCTGCGGGCGTTCGCGCGTAACCGGCCCGCCGCCGGCCGAGATCGAGTGATACTGCGTCATGGCTACTGATCGCCGACCGCGGCACAACAGGGGAACGGCCGGCAATGGGCACGGGCTACTCGTGGTCTTGGACCAGTCCGGGAGTTGCAGTGCGTGACGTGAAGGAGTTGGCCCGCGCCGAGCGGACCCAACTCGCGACTCTCCTGCATTCACTCACCCCACAGCAGTGGCAGACGCCATCGTTGTGCGCGGGCTGGAGCGTCCGCGACGTCGTTGCCCACATGCTGAGCTACGAGGAGCTGGGCCCCGGCGGGGTGGCGAGCAGGTTCGCTCGCGGTTGGTTGCGGTTCGACCGCGCCAACGCGATCGGGCTGGACGACTTCGCAGAGCACAGCCCACACCAACTGCTCGACTTACTGGATCGCAGCCTGCAGCCCCGAGGACTCACCACCGCATTCGGGAGCCGAATCGCGCTCGTCGACGGCATGATCCACCAGCAGGACATTCGTCGGCCGCTCGGCCTCCCCCGGGATATCCCCGCCGAGGCGCTCGTGCCCGCTCTCGACTTCGCGCGCATCGCGCCCCCGATAGGCGCACACCGACGGATCCGGGGCCTTCGATTGGCGGCAACAGACCTGGACTGGACCGCGGGAAGCGGACCTGAAGTCCGCGGACCCGGCGAGGCCCTGCTCATGTCCGTCGCCGGACGCGGCGATGTCGCGAACGAGCTCGAGGGCCCCGGCCTGGCGACGCTGCGAGTACGGCTCGGCGGTTCCTCATCCGGCCGCCCACCGGCAAACGTCTAGCGGGCCACTCCCGGATGGACGTCGGCGTTGGGTGTGGGTGGCGACCCGGCGGGGATCCGTAGGCATCCGTGTCGAATGGAAACGGCGGCCTCCCCGCGGAGTCCAGTTACAGCCTCGCGCGACGACGTAGCGGTGGCGCACCGAACAAGAACCATGCTTCAGGAAATGGTAACGGGGCCCGTCGTTCCGGTGACTGTCCACTGTCCGTCGATGCGCTCGAGGACGTAGGTGAGCCCGATTCCGCAATCGATGCCACACCATAGTCGTACGCCGGCGTGGGCCCTCCCGTCGTCCTGTCGCTGCGTCGGATCGAGCTCGATGATGACTCCGTCGTTCTCGACGCCAGTCAAGCCTTGCCTTCCGACATCTGCCCGCTGATCAGGGCTTGCAATGAACTCGACAGAGGGAAGATCGCCGGACTGTGCGGTGATGTCGTTCTTCAGGTCGGTGTCGAACTGCGAACCGTCGACGACGTAGACGTACCCGACCGGCGACGGCGATCTCGCGAAGGGATTGTCGACGAGAACCAGTTGGTGCAGCGCAGCGGAGTAGAGCTGAGATTCCTCACTCGGCGGCGAGGATACGGGCGAGTCGAGCCCATCACCGCCCGTACCGGTGCTCGCGCAACCGGCCACGGCGGCAGCGAGCAGCAAGGACGCAGCTACAGCCCGCATACGCATGATTCGGACAGTACATAACGCGGACCTTCAAGCTGGCGATTTTCCGTGATACCACAAGCCCTCGCCGGACGGCAGAATCTCGCGGACCGGCCGATCGAAACTGGAATCCCTGTTGGCTCCGGCTGGTGGGATCCCACCAGAAGCTCCCCGATCCGGTAACAGCCTGGTCAAACAGTCTTCTTGCGCCGGTTCGGCCCACCCCGCCGCCGCAGTGTCACGTCCGCCTCGACGAGCACGTTGTGGATGAACCCGTACGAGCGGCCGGTCTGTTCGGCGAGGGTGCGGATGCTCGCACCGGCTTCGTACTGGGCTTTCAGTTCGTCGCGGAGTTTGTCACGCGATTCCCCGGTGATTCGGGCCCCCCGGGAAACCCCGCCGGAAACCCCGCCGATCCCCGTGCTCTCCGCCATGACATCCTCCGGTCAGCTGAGCGAGCCCCGGTTTCCAGGCTAGATCACCGATCGACGCGTGATCAACAAACCGAAAACTCGCTCAGCCAGCGGGGATGGGACGAATCAGGCGAGCTGGATGAGTTCGAGGTACTCCTGGGACCAGTGATCTTCCTGCCCATCAGGCAGCAGGATGACCCGCTCCGGGTTCAGTGCCTCGGCGGCGCCCGGGTCGTGCGTGACCAGGACGACGGCGCCGGTGTAGCTGCGGAGCGCGTCGAGCACCTGCTCGCGTGAGATCGGGTCGAGGTTGTTGGTCGGCTCGTCGAGCAGCAGCACATTCGCCGCCGACGACACCAGCCCGGCCAGCGCCAGACGTGTCTTCTCGCCACCGGACAGGGTGCCCGCCGGCTGCTCGAGCTGCGGCCCGGTGAACATGAACGCCCCCAGCAGACCGCGCAGGTCCTGCTCCCCGGTGTCGGGGGCGGCGTGCCGGATGTTCTCCCACACAGTCGCGTCGTCGTCGAGGGTGTCGTGTTCCTGCGCGAAGTAGCCGATCTTCAGCCCGTGACCGGGCACCAGCTCGCCCGCATTGGGCGTTTCGGTGCCCGCCAGGATGCGCAGCAGCGTCGTCTTGCCGGCGCCGTTGAGCCCGAGCACGACCACCCGGCTGCCACGGTCGATCGCCAGATCGACACCGGCGAAGATCTCCAAGGAGCCGTACATCTTGGTCAGGTTCTCGGCCATCAGCGGTGTCTTGCCGCAGGTGGCGGGCTCCGGGAAGCGGATGTGCGCGACCTTGTCGTCCACCCGCACCTCGTCGAGAGCGGCCATCATCTTGTCGGCGCGCTTGGCCATGTTCTGCGCCGCGGTCGCCTTGGTCGCCTTCGCGCCGAGCTTGGCCGCCTGCACGCGCAGCGCGCCGGCTTTCTTCTCGGCGTTGGCGCGTTCACGCCGGCGCCGCTGCTCGTCGGTGGCGCGGGCGTCGAGGTACTTCTTCCAGCCCATGTTGTAGATGTCGGCCTCGCCGCGCACGGCGTCGAGGAACCACACCCGGTTCACGACGTCGTTGAGCAGGTCCACGTCGTGACTGATCACGATCAGGCCGCCGTCGTGGTTCTGCAGGAACCCGCGCAGCCACGTGATCGAGTCGGCGTCGAGGTGGTTGGTGGGCTCGTCGAGCAGCAGCGTGGTGTTCGACTTGCCGCCCGAGCCGTCCGAGGCCGCGAACAGGATCCGGGCCAGTTCCACGCGGCGACGCTGACCACCGGAGAGGGTGCGCAGCGGCTGCTCCAGGATGCGATCCGCCAGCCCGAGGCTGTTGCAGATGCGGGCCGCCTCGGACTCGGCGACATACCCGCCGAGGGCGGAGAACCGGTCCTCGAGCGAACCGTACTTGCGCACGGCCTTGTCACGGACCGCGTCGTCGACGGCCTCGGCCATGATGGTCTGCTGCTTTTCCATCTTGCGCATGATCTCGTCGAGACCCCGCGCCGACAGCACCCGGTCCTTCGCGAGGACGTCGAGGTTGCCCTCCTTGGGGTCCTGCGGCAGGTACCCCAACTCGCCGCTGCGGATCACCGCACCCGCGTAGGGTTCGCCCTCCCCCGCCAGGATGCGCAGGGTGGTCGTCTTGCCGGCACCGTTACGCCCGACCAGACCGATCCGGTCCCCGGCCTGCACACGCAACGCCGAACCCGGGGCAGACAGCAGCGTCCGCACACCGGCACGAACTTCGAGGTCGGTGGCGGTAATCAAGCAAAACTCCCTAGGTGAGAAAAGGCGGGACGGCCCCGAAGCGCACGCACTGCGCCATTCGGACGTCATCGTGCCCGCGATAGAGCACAAGAACCACCGATTTTACCGTGACGCGGGATTGTCGCCACACCGCGGTGCAGTGAGTCGGCTAACGTTCGGCTCCATGACACGTGCGAACGATCTGCAGGGACGCAACGCCCTCGTCACCGGCGCCAGCCGAGGAATCGGCAAGGCCATCGCCGCGGAACTGCTGGGGCGCGGCGCCAACGTCGTGGTGACCGCGCGCAAACCCGAACCGCTCGAGGAAGCGGCCGCGGACCTGCGCGCCCTCGGGCACGCCGGCAAGGTCATCGCGATCGTCGGGAACTCCGGCGACGCCGACGCCCGCACCGAGGCCGTCGCCCGCACGGTGAGCGACCTTGGATCGATCGACATCCTGATCAACAACACCGGCATCAACCCGGTCTACGGCGCGCTGATGGACGCCGACCTCGACGCCGTCCGCAAGATCTTCGACGTCAATGTCGTCGCCGCCCTCGGCTACGTCCAGGAGGCGTACCGGGCCTGGATGGGCGAGCACGGTGGCGCGGTCGTGAACCTCGCGAGCGTCGCCGGCATCCGCTCGACCGGCGTCATCGCCGCGTACGGCGCCTCGAAGGCCGCGCTGATCCGGCTCACCGAGGAACTCGCGTGGCAGCTCGGGCCGAAGATCCGGGTCAACGCCGTCGCCCCCGGCGTGGTGAAGACCAAGTTCGCGGCGGCCCTCGTGTCGGCCGGCGAGGATCAGGCGTCGTCGGTCTACCCGATGAAGCGGCTGGGAACCCCGGAGGACGTCGCCGGCCTGGTCGGTTTCCTCGTCTCCGACGATGCCGCCTGGATCACCGGCGAGACCGTCCGCGTCGACGGCGGACTGCTCGCGACGGGCGGGCTCTGATCCCTACGTTCTCCGCCGATGTCGCGGTGGTGGGCCTCGGTCCCGCCGGCCGCGCCCTCGCCCACCGCGCCGCCGCCGCCGGGCTGCGGGTGGTGGGTGTCGACCCGACGCCCGACCGACCGTGGACGCCCACCTACGCGGCCTGGGTCGACGAACTGCCGTCCTGGCTGGATTCGTCGGTGTTGCGTGCCCGGGTGTCCCGACCCCGGGTGTGGACGACGCGCGAACGGAGCCTCGACCGCGCGTACGCCGTGCTCGACAACTCCGCCCTGCATGCGCGGCTCGGATTCGATCGCGTCGTTCGCGGGGTAGCGGCCGAGATCGGCCCCGGCACGGTCACGTTGCGTGACGGCACGCAGATCCGCGCGGCACGGGTGATCGATTCGCGCGGCCTGCGCCCCGATCCTGCGCTGGCGGAGCAGACCGCGTTCGGGATCGTGGTGTCCGTGGAGGTCGCTGCGCCCGCGATGGCCGGCGCCGACGGCTGGTTCATGGACTGGCGCCGCGACAACGGCACCGCGCCGGACGATCCGGCGTCGTTCCTGTATGCCGTCCCCGTCGGCGCCGACCGGGTGCTGCTCGAGGAGACCTGTCTCGTGGGACGGCCCGGATTGCCGCTCGATTCGCTGCGCACGCGACTCGCGGCCCGGCTGCGCAACCGCGGCGTCGAACTGCCCGCCGACACGCCGGCCGAACGGGTGCGCTTTCCCGTGGAGGCTCCGCACGGCAGGTCCGCGGTGGCCGCGTTCGGTGCCCGAGCAGGACTGGTCCACCCGGGCACCGGCTACAGCGTGGCGGCGTCCCTGTGCGCGGTCGACGACGTGGTCACCGCGCTCACCACCGGCAGGGACCCCAGAAAAGCATTGTGGCCGTTACCCACCCGAGCCGTCCGGACCCTGCGCGAGGTGGGGTTACGGGCGCTGCTGAGCCTCGATCCGGCATGCACCGCCGAGTTCTTCGAGGCCTTCTTCACTCTGCCGGTGGATCGGCAGCGGGCCTACCTGTCCGGACGTGATCAACCCGCGGCCATCGCCGCGGCGATGTGGGAGATCTTCCGGAAAGCACCGCCGCCGATCCGTCGGACGCTGGCGGCAGCCGGCGTCCGACGGTCGTGACTCAGGACCCGAGCGAGCCCGTCGGGATCCACGACGGCAGCCGGCCGAGGGAACCGGTCGCGGTCGGCGCGGCCTTGGGCAGCGGGGCGCCGTCGAGGTCGGCGGGCTGGGCGCTGCCCAGGTTGTCGAGGACCGTGGGAGCGACGTCGGCGATCGTGTACTCGTCGTCGGCGACGCCGGCCTGGTAGCCCGCACCGCGCGCGATCACGAACGTCGTTGCCTCCTCGGCACTCTGGCCGCCGTGGCCGCCGTTCGGCTTGTGGCCGTGGTCGGAGGTGACGATGATCGTCCACTTCTCGCCGGTGGCGTTGCTGCGCGCGTCGACCGCGTCGACGATCTTGCCGACCTCGGCGTCGACGCGCTCGAGGGCCGGCGCGTACTCCGATCCGGCGGTGCCCGAGGAGTGTCCGGCGCCGTCCACCTGGTCGAGTTGGGTGAAGACGAAATCCGGACCATTGGAGGCGATCTCGGCGGCGACGGCAGTCGCGGTGGCCGCGTCGGTCGCGGCCTCGCTGCCGGCACCCGGGGTCGTCACGACGACGTCGGCCTTGGGCGTGCCCGATCCGGCGATGGTGGCGATGCCGCCCCACGTCGAGATCGAGGCGGTGCGCAGTTCGGGCTTCACCTGCTCGATGCGGGTGAAGGCCGTCGGGTACCGGTCGTAGCGCGAGCCGTTGAACGAGTTGTCGACCACACCGTGCTTGGTGTGCCACACGCCGGTGAGGATCGTCGACCACGACGGACCGGAGATCGTCGGGTGACCGAGGATCGACGACTGCCCGCTGGTGCCCTCGGCGATCAGCCGATGCAGGTTGGGGGTGTTCGCGTCCTTGACGTAGTCGAGCATCGTGCCGTCGAGTCCGATGACGACGGTCTTGGTGACCGACGGCGTGGGCGCGGCGCTCGCGGTACCCGCTGCGCCGACGACACCGGCCGCGACGGCACCGGCGGCGAGGAGGAGGGACAGGGCCTTGGGGGATGTGATGTTGTTAGTCACAACGAACAGCCTGAATTGGACTAGACCAATTCTCCCGACGCCGGACGGACTGTTCGTCGACTGTTCGACGGGCGTTCGCCGCAGACGCCGCGGCGACGCCTGCCTGTCGGTCCGACGTCGCCGAAATGTCTCGAGATGGTGATGATCTTCTCGGCGGAGCCGACACCGTGCCCCGATCTGGGCAATAGTGGGTTCCATGCGATCAATCTGGAAGGGTTCCATCGCGTTCGGGCTGGTCAACGTGCCGGTCAAGGTGTACTCCGCGACGGAGGACCACGACATCCGCTTCCATCAGGTCCACGCCAAGGACGGCGGACGGATCAAGTACAACCGGGTGTGCAGTGAATGCGGCCAGACGGTGCAGTTCGCGGACATCGACAAGGCCTACGACTCCGACGACGGCGATCGCGTCATCCTCACCGACGAGGACTTCGAGAAGCTGCCGGCGGCCGAGCAACACGAGATCCCGGTGTTGCAGTTCGTGCCCACCGACCAGATCGATCCGATCCTGTTCGAGAAGAGCTACTACCTCGAGCCGGACTCGGCCACACCGAAGGCGTACGTGCTGCTGGCGAAGACACTCGCGAAGACCGATCGCACCGCACTGGTGCACTTCACCCTCCGCCAGAAGACCCGACTGGCGGCACTGCGGGAACGGGACGGGGTGCTGGTGATCCAGACACTGCTGTGGCCCGACGAGGTCCGCGCGGCCGCATTCCCGTCCCTCGACGACGCCGAGGAACCGAAGGCCAAGGAACTGAAGATGGCCGGCACGCTCGTCGAGAGCATGGCCGAGGACTTCGACCCCACCGAGTTCACCGACGACTACCAGATCCAGCTCCGCCAACTCCTGGACGACGCGATCGCCAGCGGTGGCAAGAAGGTCATCCCCGCCGCCGAACGGGCCGAGGCAGGCGGCGAGGACGCCGAGGTGGTCGACCTGGTCGCGGCCCTGCAGCGCAGTCTCGAGGCGGCCGGCGAGGACGTCAAGCCCGCACCCGCGAAGAAGGCGGGCCGCAAGCGGGCCTGACGCGTCAGTCGGCGAACGCGTCCAGATAGCGCCGCGTCATCGCACGCTGCACGAGACGTGCCACCGGGTCGCCGACGCGGGTGAACCAGCGGCCGGGACGCGAGAACGCGGTGATCGTCGCCACCACCGCGCCGTCGGCGTGGCGTTCGACGCAGAACCGCTCCTCCCCCGACTCGGGATGACCGGTCAGCGTGCCGTACGCGAATCCGCGACGGTCGGGCTCGTCGACGACGTAGATCACGCGGCACGGGATCGTGAAGCCGAACCACCGCAACTCGACGGTGGTGCCGGGCACCGCGATCGGCGACTCGGCCTCCACCCGTAGGCATGCACGCCGGTGGACATCCCAGCCCATCAACGCGTCGGACGCGGCGAGGAAGGCATCCTCGCCGCGTCCGATGGCGGTCGATTCCCGCAGGTGTCGGTAGCCGGCCGGCAGCTCTCCGGCGGTGGCACCGACCTCGCGGTAGGTCAGTACCCGGGAATCCCGGGCCAACCCGCTAGACCGTGAAGCCGAGCGCGCGCAGCTGCTCGCGGCCGTCCTCGGTGATCTTGTCCGGGCCCCACGGCGGCATCCAGACCCAGTTGATCCGCAGCTCGTCGCACAGGCTGCTGTTCACCAGGGCGCGCTTGGACTGCTCCTCGATGACGTCGGTCAGCGGGCAGGCCGCGGACGTCAGCGTCATGTCGAGTAGGACGACGTCGATGCCGTTCTCGTCGATCTCCTTGAAGTCGTAGACCAGGCCGAGGTCGACGACATTGATACCGAGTTCGGGGTCGACGACGTCACGCATCGCCTCCTCGAGCTCGTCGAGGCGCTCCGGGGTGAGCGATGCGCCGTACTCGGCACCGCTCTCGGCCTCGGTCGCCGCGTTCTCGGGCTGGGCCTGCTCGGCCTGGGTCTCGGTCATGATGTCTGTCCTCCGGTTCGAGCAAGGTCGTCTTCGGGATTGCCGTCGACTATTCGAACAACGGCGTCCTTGAAAGCCATCCATCCCAGCAGCGCGCACTTCACGCGCGCCGGGTACTTCGACACGCCGCTGAACGCGATGCCGTCGCCGAGCACGTCCTCGTCACCCTCGACGGTGCCCCGACTGCTCACCATCTCGCTGAACGCGTCGACCGTGCGCAGCGCCTCATCGAGGGGCATACCCACGATCTGGTCGAACATCACCGACGTCGACGCCTGGCTGATCGAGCAGCCCTGGCCGTCGTAGGAGATGTCGGCGACGACGGGCCGGCCGTCCTCACCCTCCGACAGGTGCGCGCGCAGCGTGATCTCGTCACCGCACGTCGGGTTCACGTGGTGCACCTCGGCGCCGAACGGATCGCGCAGACCGCGACCCAACGGGTGCTTGTAGTGGTCCAGGATCACTTCCTGGTACATCTGCTCCAGACGCACGCTCAGGCTCCTCCGCCGACCCCGAAGAAGTCCTGCGCCCGCCGGATACCGGCGATCAGGGCATCGACCTCGTCGAGGGTGTTGTACAGCGCGAACGACGCCCGCGCGGTGGCGGCGATGCCGAACCGCTGGTGCATCGGCCACGCGCAGTGATGGCCGACGCGGACGGCCACGCCGTCGTCGTCGAGGACCTGGCCCAGGTCGTGGGCGTGGATCCCGTCGACGAGGAACGACACGGCAGAGCCGCGGTCGATTCCGTCCGTCGGGCCGACGATGCGGACGCCG
Organism: Rhodococcus sp. W8901; assembly: GCF_013348805.1. NCBI lineage: Bacteria > Bacillati > Actinomycetota > Actinomycetes > Mycobacteriales > Nocardiaceae > Rhodococcus > Rhodococcus sp. W8901. The sequence continues at coordinate 2,677,022 of NZ_CP054690.1, read as the reverse complement.
GGAATCCCGGCGAGCCCCTCCAGCGCCGCGGTGACGAGCTGATGCTCGTGTGCCGCGATGGCATCCATGCCGATGTCCTCGAGGTACTTCACGGCGGCACCGAGCCCGACCACCTGCGACGTCATCGGCACACCGGCCTCGAAGCGCTGCGGCGGGGGCGCGTACGTGCTGCCCTCCATCGTCACGGTCTCGATCATCGAGCCGCCCGTGATGAACGGCGGCATCGACGCCAGCAGCGCGCGCTTGCCGTAGAGGACGCCGACGCCGGACGGGCCGAGCATCTTGTGTCCCGAGAACGCCGCGAAATCGACGTCGAGAGCGTGGAAGTCGACGGCGATGTGCGGCACGGACTGACATGCGTCGAGCACCGTCAGCGCGCCCACGGCCTGCGCCCGGCGGACCAGCTCGGTCACCGGCGAGATCGCACCGGTCACGTTCGACTGGTGCGTGAACGCGACGACCTTGACCTTGTCGGTCAGCTCGAGCGAGTCCAGGTCGATGCGCCCGTCGTCGGTGATGCCGTACCAGCGCAGCGTCGCGCCCGTGCGGCGCGCAAGCTCCTGCCACGGAACGAGATTCGCGTGATGCTCGAGCTCGGTCACGACGATCTCGTCGCCCGGGCCGACGACCCGGGAGAACCGGTCGTCACCGAACACGTGTGCAACCAGGTTGAGCGACTCGGTGGCGTTCTTGGTGAACACCAGCTCGTCCGCCTCGGCGCCGACGAACGACGCGATCGCACTGCGGGCACCCTCGTACGCGTCGGTGGCCTCCTCGGCCAGCTGGTGCGCACCGCGGTGCACCGCGGCGTTGCACGTGGTGAGGAAGTGCCGCTCGGCGTCGAGCACCTGGACCGGACGCTGCGACGTGGCACCGGAGTCCAGGTACACCAAGGGCTTTCCGTCGCGCACGGTACGTCCCAGGATCGGGAAGTCTTCCCGGATCCTGGTGACGTCCAGCGCTGCCGCCGTGGTGGTCATCCGAACTACGCCTCTGCCCCGGACGCTGCAGCCTGGGTGAACCGCACGTAGCCGTTGGTCTCGAGCTCGTCGGCGAGCTCGGCGCCACCGGACTCGACGATGCGGCCGTTCACGAACACGTGCACGAACTCGGGCTCGATGTAGCGCAGGATCCGCGTGTAGTGCGTGATCAGCAGGATGCCGCCGTTCTCACGCTCCTTGTAGCGGTTGACGCCCTCGGAGACGACGCGCAGCGCGTCGACGTCCAGGCCGGAGTCGGTCTCGTCGAGGATCGCGATCCTCGGCTTGAGCAGACCCAGCTGCAGGATCTCGTGGCGCTTCTTCTCGCCACCCGAGAAGCCCTCGTTGACGCTGCGCTCGGCGAACGCGGGATCGATCTCGAGCTCGACCATCGCCTCCTTGGCCTCCTTGACCCAGTGGCGCAGCTTGGGGGCCTCGCCACGGACCGCGGTGGCAGCGGTGCGCAGGAAGTTCGACATCGACACGCCCGGAACCTCGACCGGGTACTGCATGGCCAGGAAGAGACCGGCGCGGGCGCGCTCGTCGACGCTCATCTCCAGGACGTTCTCACCGTTGAGGGTGATCGAACCGGAGGTCACCTCGTACTTGGGGTGGCCGGCGATCGCATACGACAGGGTGGACTTGCCGGAGCCGTTGGGGCCCATGATCGCGTGGGTCTCACCCGAGCGGACGGTGAGGTTCACGCCCTTGAGGATGTTGATCGGCTCGGCGTTCTCGTCCGAGCTGGCGACGTTGACGTGCAGGTCCTTGATTTCGAGAACCGAGTTTTCAGGGGTAGACATTCGATTTCCTCTGGGAAGTATCGGCGGAAAGCTGGAGGCGGGCCCGGATCAGGCGCCGACGGCGGCGAGTTCGGCCTCGACCGCGGCCTCGAGGCGCTCGCGCACCTCGGGAACGGCGATGCGGTTGATGATCTCGTGGAAGAAACCACGCACCACCAGTCGCCTCGCCTGGTCCTCGGGAATACCCCGGGCGCGCAGGTAGAACAGCTGCTCGTCGTCGAAACGTCCGGTCGCGCTGGCGTGTCCGGCGCCCACGATCTCGCCGGTCTCGATCTCGAGGTTCGGCACGGAGTCGGCGCGCGCGCCGTCGGTGAGCACCAGGTTGCGGTTGAGCTCGAACGTGTCGGTGCCCTCGGCCTCGGCACGAATCAGCACGTCGCCGATCCACACGGTGTGTGCGTCGGGCTTACCGGAGGCCGGATCGCCCTGCAGCGCACCCTTGTACACGACATTCGACTTGCAGTGCGGCTGCGAGTGGTCCACCAGCAGGCGCTGCTCGAAGTGCTGACCGGCGTCGGCGAAGTAGAGGCCGAGCAGCTCGGCGTCGCCGCCGGGGCCCGCGTACTTGACCGTCGGCGTGATCCGGACGAGGTCGCCGCCCAGGCTCACCGAGGTGTGCCGCAGCACCGCGTCCCGGCCGAGCATCGCGTGGTGGGCCGCCGCGTGCACCGCGTCGTCCTCCCAGTCCTGGACCGCGACGACGGTCAGCGACGAGCCGTCGCCGAGCACGAACTCGACGTTCTCCGCGTAGGTTCCGCTGCCCTTCTGATCGAGGACGACGGTCGCCTTCGCGAAGGTCTCGAGGCGGATCTGCAGGTGACCGAACGCCACCTGGCCCTCACCGGGTCCGGTGACGACGATGTTGATCGGCTCCGCCACCTCGGTCTCGCGACCGACGGTCACGACGGTCGCCGTCTCGAACGACGAGTACGCCTGCGCGGCGACTCGATCGAACGGGACGCCGCCCTGGCCGAGGCGGGCATCGTCACGGCCGACGGTCTCGACGGTGACGTCGCCACCGGTGACCTCGACAGCGGCCGAGCCGGATGCGACGGCGGTGCCGTCGTGCAGACCCCGCAGCCGGCGCAGCGGGGTGAACCGCCACGCCTCGTCGCGTCCGGCGGGCACCTCGAACGCATTCACGTCGAACGAGGTGAAGACCTCACCCTTGTTGGTTGCGGGGGCGACGTTCTCGCCGGCCACCGCACCCTGTACTCCCGTCACGGGGGTGCTCACTAGCCCACCGCCCCTTCCATCTGCAGTTCGATCAGGCGGTTGAGCTCGAGGGCGTACTCCATCGGCAGCTCCTTGGCGATGGGCTCGACGAACCCTCGCACCACCATGGCCATCGCCTCGTCCTCGGTCAGACCGCGGCTCATGAGGTAGAACAACTGGTCGTCGCTGACCTTCGACACCGTCGCCTCGTGGCCCATCGTCACGTCGTCCTCGCGGACGTCGACGTACGGGTACGTGTCGGAACGGCTGATCTGGTCGACCAGCAGGGCGTCACACTTGACGGTCGCCCTCGACCCGTGCGCACCCTTGTTGACCTGGACCAGGCCGCGGTAGGACGCGCGGCCGCCGCCGCGGGCGACGGACTTGCTGACGATCGTCGACGACGTGTGCGGCGCCAGGTGCAGCATCTTCGCACCCGTGTCCTGGTGCTGGCCCTCGCCGGCGAACGCGACGGAGAGAACCTCGCCGCGGGCGTGCTCGCCCATCATCCACACGGCCGGGTACTTCATCGTGACCTTGGAGCCGATGTTGCCGTCGATCCACTCCATGGATCCGCCGGCCTCGACCTTGGTGCGCTTGGTCACCAGGTTGTAGACGTTGTTCGACCAGTTCTGGATCGTCGTGTAGCGGCAGTGGCCGCCCTTCTTGACGATGATCTCGACGACCGCGGAGTGCAGCGAGTCGGACTTGTAGATCGGGGCCGTGCAGCCCTCGACGTAGTGCACCGAGGCGCCCTCGTCGACGATGATCAGCGTCCGCTCGAACTGACCCATGTTCTCGGTGTTGATCCGGAAGTAGGCCTGCAGCGGGATGTCGACCTTGACACCCGGCGGGACGTAGATGAACGAGCCACCGGACCAGACGGCGGTGTTCAGCGCGGAGAACTTGTTGTCGCCGGCCGGAATGACCGAGCCGAAGTACTCCTGGAAGATCTCCGGGTGCTCGCGCAGACCGGTGTCGGTGTCGAGGAAGATCACGCCCTGAGCCTCGAGATCCTCACGGATCTGGTGGTAGACCACCTCGGACTCGTACTGCGCGGCGACGCCGGCGACCAGGCGCTGCTTCTCCGCCTCCGGGATGCCCAGCTTGTCGTACGTGTTCTTGATGTCCTCGGGCAGGTCTTCCCAGCTCTCGGCCTGCTTCTCGGTGGACCGCACGAAGTACTTGATGTTGTCGAAATCGATGCCGTCGAGGTTCGAACCCCAGTGCGGCATGGGCTTCTTGTCGAAGGTCTTGAGCGCCTTGAGGCGGATGTCGAGCATCCACTCGGGCTCGTTCTTCTTCGATGAGATGTCCCGCACGACGGCCTCGGACAGACCTCGCTGTGCACTGGCACCGGCGGCGTCGGAGTCCGACCAGCCGTAGCCGTAATTGCCCAGCGAGGCGATCGTCTCTTCCTGCGTCAGTGGCGCCTCGGGTGTCACCTGGTCTGATGTGACGGTCATGCGAGCTCCTTCCGGAGTCTTGGTACGTACCGGTGAGAGCTGGACACCGGCAGGGAGAAAATCGAGATCATCTATTCGGTCGTTCGGGGTAACGCGAGCGGGACATGCGTGGTGCAGGCGCAGTCCCCGTTGGCGATGGTCGCCAACCTCTGCACGTGTCGGCCGAGCAAGGCGGCGAACGCGGCCCGTTCCGCCTCGCACAGTTCTGGGAACTCCTCGGCCACGTGCGAGACCGGGCAGTGGTGCTGGCAGATCTGCACCCCGTTGCCGACCGGACGGATCGAGGCGGCGAACCCGGCCGAGGTGAACGCCTCCGCGATCTCCTCGGCGGTGGACTCCACCTCCTCCGGCTTGTCCTCGGTCACCGGCGCGACGTCGCCGACGATGGACTGCACCCGACGTCGGGCGAAGTCCTCGATGGCCGCGTCGCCACCGATCTCCCGCAACTGCCGCATCGCGGCACCGGCGAGGTCGTCGTACGTGTGGCCGAGCTTGCCCCGACCCGCTGCGGTGATCTGGAACAGCTTCGCGGGACGGCCACGACCACGCTGCCGCCAACTGGCGGCACTCGCGGCTTGCGCCTCACCCGCATCGATGAGCGCATCCAGATGCCGTCGGACACCGGCCGCACTGAGACCGAGTCGCACGCCGATGTCGGTGGCCGAGATCGGCCCCTCCTCGACGAGCAATTGAACGACCGCCGCGCGAGTGTGTCCTTCGTGTGCACCGGCAACGGACACCGTGGAACCAGCGGAGGACGACGCAGTCACGTGAGCTGCGCTTTCTCCACTCGAACGTCGAGCCGCTTCCGATTTCACAACACCAGTGTGACGGAATTAGGCCCAGCGGTCCACGAAGGGTTGCCTGTGTAACGGGCGCCACACCGATTCGGCCGGGTCGTCGATCCGCCGTGACCGAAGTCCCCCGCCCGCCCCGCTACGCTGCACCGTGTGCCGCAGACCGAGATGGACAACGAGTCGGACGCCCCGGCCCGATCTCGGGCCGAGCGGGCGACGACCTTCGCCAAGCGCGCGCTCGGGATCGACGGGCGTTCCCCCCGCCCGTCGGTAGGCGACGCCCTCCACGGCGACGAACCGGAGTCGCCAGGTCTCAACGCCCGCGAGAACCGCCAACTGCACCACATCCGACTCTTCGGTGCGACCGGCGCAGTATTGATGGCCGTCGGCGCGCTGGGCGCGGGAGCGCAACCTGTTCTGCAGAACCCGGTCCAGGGCCTGCGGATCCTCGGCCTGCCGGCACGTATGCCGAGCGCGACCCTGAGCATGGCGATGACGGGCACCGTCATGGTGGTGCTGGCCTGGCTGCTGCTCGGCCGATTTGCGGTCGGAAACATCCGCGGCGGCCGAGCGCCCCGACAGCTCAGCCGGTCGCAACTCGACCGCACCCTTCTATTGTGGGTGATTCCCCTCACAGTCGCTCCGCCGATGTTCAGCCGCGACGTGTACTCCTACCTCGCGCAGAGTGAGATCACCGCCCGCGGCCTCGATCCGTACGAGATCGGACCGGCCGGGGCACTCGGCGTCGATCACGTCCTCACCCGGACCGTGCCGAACATCTGGCGTGAGACGCCGGCGCCCTACGGTCCCCTGTTCCTCTGGATGGGACGCGGAATCACCTACCTGACCGGCGACAACATCGTGGCCGGGATCTTCCTGCACCGCATTCTCGCGCTCGCCGGTGTCGCGCTGATCGTGTGGGCGCTGCCCCGCCTCGCCCGCCGCTGCGGCGTCTCCGCTGTGAGCGCGTTGTGGCTGGGCGCGGCGAACCCACTGGTGCTGTTCCACCTGGTCGCCGGCATCCACAACGAGGCTCTCATGATCGGCCTGATGCTGGCCGGCGTCGAGGTGGCCCTGCGTGCTGTCGACAGCGTCCAACCGATCCGGGGCCGGGTCCTGCTCCTCCTGCTCGCGGGCGCGACGCTGATCGTGTTGTCCTCGACGATCAAGATTCCGTCGCTGCTGGCACTCGGTTTCGTCGGCATGGCCCTGGCCCGGCGGTGGGGCGGCAACCTCAAGGCACTGGTGTCCGCTGCGGCCATCCTCGGCGCGGTGACCATCGCGGTGACGGTGTTCGTCAGCGTCGCGAGCGGACTGGGCATGGGCTGGACCCAGACGCTCGGCACCGCAACGGAGGTGCGCAGCTGGATGTCGATCCCGACGTTGCTCGGACTGGGAACCGGTCTCGCGGGCGTCCTGCTCGGCCTCGGCGACCACACCACCGCTGTGCTCAGCCTCACACGACCGATCGCGTCGCTGATCGCCGCCTTCATCACGGTCCGCATGCTGATCGCCGTCCTAGTCGGACGAATCCATCCGGTGGGGGCGCTCGGCGTCTCGCTGGGCGCGATCGTCCTGCTCTTCCCCGTGGTGCAGCCCTGGTACCTGCTGTGGGCGGTGATCCCGCTGGCCGCGTGGGCCACCCGGCCCATCTTCCGTATCCCCGCGATCGCCTTCTCGTCGTTCGTCAGCGTGATCTTGATGCCCAACGGCGCCGAGTACGAGCCGTTCATGATCGTCCAGGCCGCCATCGCGACCGCGGTGACGAGCATCGCCCTGATCGTCCTGACACGGAATCAGCTGTTGTGGCGGGCGCAGCCCGGACCGCCGGCTCAGACTGATCCGGCCGGGGCTTAGGCTGGTTCCTCGTGATTGTCAGAGCGTCGAACACGACGTCCAACAGGGGCGGTCCCGCCGTGCGACTCGAGGGCGTGGTCAAGTCGTTCGGCGACCTGCGCGCGGTCGACGGACTCGACCTCACGCTCGAGTCCGCGCAGGTACTTGCCCTGCTCGGCCCCAACGGCGCCGGCAAGACCACGACCGTCGAAATGTGCGAGGGCTTCGTCTCCCCCGATGCCGGGTCGGTGCGCGTCCTCGGTCTCGACCCCATCGCCGACTCGGCCGCCCTGCGCCCGCGGATCGGCGTCATGCTCCAGGGCGGCGGCGCCTACCCCGGATCGAAGGCCGGGGAGATGCTCGACCTCGTGGCGTCATACTCGGCCGACCCGCTCGATCCCGAGTGGCTCCTGAAGAGCCTCGGATTGCAGGACGCGCGCCGGACGCCGTACCGACGACTGTCCGGTGGCCAGCAGCAGCGCCTCGCGCTCGCATGCGCACTCGTCGGGCGCCCCGAGCTGGTGTTCCTCGACGAACCGACCGCCGGCCTGGACGCGCAGGCCCGTCTGCTGGTGTGGGAGCTGATCGACGCCCTGCGCCGCGACGGCGTCAGCGTCCTGCTGACCACGCACCTGATGGACGAGGCCGAGGAACTGGCCGACGAACTGGTCATCATCGACCACGGGCAGATCGTCGCGTCCGGTACACCGTCCGAGGTCACCCGGACCGGGGCCGAGGGCCAGCTGAGCCTCGTCGCGCCGCCCGGTCTCGACCTCGAGCGTCTGCGCGCCGTCCTGCCTGCCGACTACCAGGCCCTCGAGCGCACTCCCGGCAACTACGCGGTGCGCGGCACCATCGATCCGCACATCGTCGCGGCGGTCACGTCGTGGTGTGCCGGACAGGACGCGCTCGCCACGGAGATCCGGGTGGACCAGCGCCGACTCGAGGACGTCTTCCTCGAACTCACCGGACGGGACCTGAGGGGATGAGCGTGACGCACCACGACCGCCTGGCCGACAACCGATTCGCCGACGGTACCTTCACGCCGCGCCCGCAGCCGGCGCCCGCGGCCCGCATGCTCGCCGCACAGACCCGGCTCGAGCTCACGCTGCTGCTGCGCAACGGCGAGCAGTTGCTCATCACGATGTTCATCCCGATCACCCTGCTGATCGGTCTGACTCTTCTCCCCGTCGGCGACTTCGGCGACGACCGCGTCGACACCATCGTCCCGGCCGTGATGATGGTCGCGATCATGTCGACGGCGTTCACGGGGCAGGCGATCGCGGTCGGCTTCGACCGGCGCTACGGCGCGCTGAAACGACTCGGGGCCACTCCCCTGCCGCGCTGGGGCATCATCGCGGGCAAGAGCGCGGCTGTCGTCATCGTCGTCGCGATGCAGTCCCTCCTGCTCGGAGCCATCGGCTTCGCCCTGGGCTGGCGGCCCGAGGTGCTCGGACTGCTCCTCGGCGGCGTCGTCATCGCGCTCGGCACGGTCACGTTCGCGGCGCTCGGCCTGTTGCTCGGCGGCACGCTGCGCGCCGAGATCGTTCTCGCCCTCGCCAACATCCTGTGGTTCGTGATGGCCGGTGTCGGCAGCGTCATCTTCGCCGATCAACTGCACAGTGGTGTCCGGATCGGCGCGCAGCTCATCCCGTCTGGGGCGCTGGCGCAGGCCCTCGAGGACGCGACCACGGGCAGCATCAACGTCATGTGCGTGGCAGTGCTGGCGGTGTGGGCGGCGGTGGCCGGTTTCGTCGCGACCCGCACCTTCAAGTTCACCTGACACGAGTATTCGTGCATTCGGCTCGTGTCGGGCGAAACGCTCCCGGCACCGACCGTCCGGTACCACAATGACCGTCGTGACTGCTTCCCTGATCACCGGATTCCGTCGTACCTCGATCGCCGCGTGCGGCGCACTCGCTCTGGCCCTGGCCCCGGTGACCGCGGATGCGGCCCCCGGGTGGGGGCCCCTCGCACCGGCCAACCCGTATCTGGGCCCCGACGGGACCTCCACCATGCACGGGGACGCCGGATCGTCGGACGCGACGCGGCTGGCCGGCCCGGGCGCCGGCGCGGTCTCGATCGCGCAGTACCCGCTCGCGTCGGCCTGCCCGACGCTGCTGCAGGGCTCCGACGGCCTGGGCGTCGCACTGTGCACGACGATGCTGGGCCGGACGCCCACCGTGCACCTGCTCGATCCGACCGCGTCGACGTTCCCGGTGGGTGGCACGCTGGCCCAGTTGGAGCTGGCCAGGGGCAGCCTGCTCGGCGGGGTGTACGCCTACCTGGATTCGGACGACCGCCTCGTGGTGGTCGACGGCAGCCGTCACCTGCTGCGGGTGGGCCACGCCCAGGACCCGGACGGCACCTGGACGCTCACGGTCGACTCGAGCACCGATCTGACGTCGGCGATTCCCGACGGCGACAACGTCACCGGACTCGCGCCCGACTGGGCCGGCAACGTGTGGTTCGCGACGGGCAACGGTGTCGTGGGCACGGTCGACCACACCGGCACCGCCCGCACCGTGCCCCTACCGGCGGGCGAACAGGTGCAGAACAGCATCTCGACGTCACCGACGGGCACCTCGGTCGCGTCCACCCACGCCACCTACCAGTTCACCGCCGGACCGGACTCGCAGCCGCAACTCGAGTGGCGGCAGGAGTACGACCGGGGGTCGGCGCGCAAGCCCGGCCAGCTCAGCTGGGGCACGGGTTCGACACCCACTTACTTCGGGCCCGCCACCGGATCCGAGTACGTCACGATCGTCGACAACGCCGACGGCCAGGTGAACCTGCTGGTCTACCGGTCCGACACCGGCGCCGAGATCTGCAAGGAACCGGTCCTGCCTCCGGGCGACGACGGCGGCAGCTTGTCGGGCAGCACCGGCAGCCTGAGCGGGAGCGCCACCGGGAGCACCGGATCGGGCAGCGGCAGCGAGAACTCCCCCATCGGCATCGGGCGCTCGGTGTTCGTCGCGAGCACCTATGGCTACCCGTACCCGACGGTCCCGGACGGCGCGGGCGAGGCGGTTCCCGCGTCGGCGCCGTTCCGCGGCGGGATGACGCGCGTGGACGTCGACACCGACGGCGAGGGCTGCAGCACCGTATGGCAGAACGAGGTCCGCAGTTCGGCGGTGCCGCACCTGTCCACGGCGGACGGCAACATCTACACGATGGTCCGGCAGGGACTGGACGCGACGACGCCGCTCGACGGCTTCGCCTACGCGGTGATCGACCCCGACACCGGCGCGGTGAAGACCACCAGGACGATCACCGGCACCATGCTCGGGGACACCCTGCAGATGTCGGCGCTGATCACCGAGGACGGCCGGTACATGCAGGGCACGATCTCGGGGATCGTGTCGGTCAACCCGGACGGCGGCGGCTCGAGCGGCTCGGGATCGTCGGGGTCGTGATCCCCGCGGTCGCCGGGCACCGGGCCCGGGTCGACGACACCCCGGCCGAGCCGGGCCCAACTACACCGCGTAGTGGAAGGCCCTCTACCATCGGGTTGTGCTGTATCGCGGGTTTGTGAGCCTGGTCAACCGTCTACCGCTGCCGTCGCTTGCGGTCCAGAAGTGGATCGCGATCGCGGTGATCGTGACGCAGGGCGGCATCGCGGTCACCGGATCGGTGGTCCGCGTGACGGCATCCGGCCTCGGATGCACCACCTGGCCGCAGTGCTACCCGGGCAGTTTCGTCCCGACCGGTGATTCGACGGCGCCCTGGTTCCACCAGACCATCGAGTTCGGTAACCGCCTGCTCACGTTCCTGGTGATCGCGACCGCCGCCGCGGTGGTCCTCGCGGTCACGCGCGCGGCGCGGCGGCGCGAGGTGCTCGTGTACGCGTGGCTGATGCCGCTGTCGACCGTCGCGCAGGCGGTGCTCGGCGGGATCACGGTGCTCACCGGGCTGCTCTGGTGGACGGTGGCGCTGCACCTGCTGGTGTCGATGGCAATGGTGTGGCTGTCGGTGATGCTGTACCACAAGATCGACCAACCGGACGACGGCGTCGAGGTCACCACCCTGCCCAAGCAGCTGAGCTGGCTGACCGCCCTCACCGGCGTCGCGCTGGCCGGCACGTTGGTGGCGGGAACGATGGTGACCGGTGCCGGCCCGCACGCCGGTGACAAGAACCCGGAGCGCACGGTCGAACGTCTGGACCTCGACATCACCAACCTGGTGCACCTGCATGCCGAGTTGCTCGTCGGCTACCTGGCGCTGCTGATCGGCCTGGGCTTCGGCCTGTACGCAGTCGGGGCGAGCGCCGAGGTGAAGCTGCGCCTGAAGGTCGTGATCGCGCTGGTCGTCGCACAGGCGTGCGTCGGACTCGTGCAGTTCTGGACGCACGTGCCGGCCGTGCTGGTGACGATCCACGTGGCGCTCGCCGGTGCGTGCACCGCCGCGACCGCTGCCCTGTACGCGGCGGGCCGGATCCGCGAGCCGGTGGCCGACCGCGCCGAAGCCGAAACTGTCGCGTCGGCCTGACGCCGCGTCACCACAACGAACGACGAAGGCCGGGTCCCCGCGACTACCGCGGGGACCCGGCCTTCTCAGGTGTCAGCGCTCGTTGCGAGCCTTCGGGAATCGCGTCTGGTGGGCCACCCAGCCCGCCATCTTCGCGAAATGACCCTTGCGCGGGGTCACGACACTGGTGAGGGCGCGGTCCCACTCGGAGACCGTGATCTCGTCGAACGAAGCCACGACGGCGTTGGCGATCGCGACCGTGTCGACCACCTGGTCGCCGAGGATGCCGTCGGCGCCGACGAGGGTGATGCGCACGCCCGCGCGACCCACCGGCTGGATGACCGCGCTCGCGGATCCACCGTGCTCGGACAGGAACTTGCGGATCGCGGCGACCGTGCCCGAGGGCAGGACCGGGGCCGCAGCGGTGCTCTGGGTATCGGTGCTCATGGGGCCAGACTACTGTGCGGTAGCCGAACGACCGTCACGACCTTCCGGTACCGCACGGCGTGAGCCGGTGTAGAACAAAGAGCATGCGTGCAATCGTGGTGTCCCAGTTCGGCGGTCCGGAGGTTCTCGTCCCCACAGAGGTGCCCGATCCGGAGATCGGCCCCGGTGACCTGCTGGTTGCCACGGAGGCGATCGGCATCAACTTCATCGACACGTACTTCCGCACCGGAACCTATGCCCGCGACGTCCCATACGTGCCCGGCGACGAGGGGTCCGGCGTGGTCCTCGAGGTCGGGTCCGACGTCACCGACTTCGCGGTGGGCGACCGCGTCGCGTGGGCGGCCGCGGCCGCCGGCTACGCGGAGAAGGTCGCGGTGCCCGCCGCGGTGGCGGTGAAGGTGCCCGCCGGCGTGGCTCCCGAGTTCGCGGCGTCGGCGCTGCTGCAGGGCATGACCGCGCACTACCTGATCGAGTCGGCGTTTCCCGCGCAGGCCGGGGACACCGTCCTCGTGCACGCCGGAGCCGGCGGGGTGGGCCTGCTGCTCACCCAGATGGCCGCCGCGAAGGACGTCAAGGTCATCACGACGGTGTCGAGCGACGAGAAGGAATCGCTGTCGCGCGAGGCCGGCGCGTGGCGGGTCCTACGGTACGGTGCCGGGCTCGCGGACCAGGTTCGTGAGCTCACCGGCGGCGAAGGGGTCGCCGCCGTGTACGACGGCGTCGGCAAGGACACGTTCGACGCGAGTCTCGCGTCGTTGCGGATCCGCGGCACCCTCGTGCTGTTCGGGGCCGCCAGCGGACCCGTCGCGCCCTTCGACCTGCAGCGTCTGAACTCCTCCGGATCGCTGTACGTCACCCGCCCCACGCTCGCGCACTACGTGCGGAATCGGGAAGAGCTGACGTGGCGCGCCGGTGTGGTACTGGACGCCATCGCCGCCGGGACATTGAAACTGCGCGTGGGCGGCACATATCCCCTCGCGGACGCCGCGCAGGCGCACCGGGACCTCGAGGGACGCCGGACCATCGGGTCGATCGTGCTGGTGCCCTAGCAAGCCCGTCGAACGACGGAGGCTGTCGAACGGCGAGGGCCCCGGTCGTCGAAACGACCAGGGCCCTCGCCGAGAGTTCGTCAGAAGTAACTGGCGATGGTGTTCCAGCCGAGCACGGAGTCGACGGCGAGTCCGCAGCACACGACCGCGAGGTAGTTGTTGGACTGCAGGAACAGCTTGAGCGGCTTGATCGGGGTGCCGCCGCGCACGCTGTTGTACAGCTGGTGAGCGACGAACAGGAACCACGCGCCGGCCAGCAGGGTGACGCCCGCGTAGATCCAGCCGGCCGCCGGGACCAGCGCCAGCGACGCGAGGACCGTCGCCCACGTGTAGATCACGATCTGCTTGGTGACGTGTTCCTCGGACGCGATGACCGGGAGCATCGGGACACCGGCAGCCTTGTAGTCCTCCTTGTAGCGCATCGCGAGCGCCCAGGTGTGCGGCGGCGTCCAGAAGAAGATGATCAGGAACAGGACGACCGGCTCCCAGCTCAGCGATCCGGTGACCGCGGCCCAGCCGACCATGACCGGCATGCAGCCGGCGGCGCCGCCCCAGATCACGTTCTGCCACGTCCGGCGCTTGAGCACCATCGTGTAGACGAGCACGTAGAAGGCGATGGTGAGAACCACGAGGAACCCGGCGAGCAGGTTGGCGCGCCACCACAGCCACAGGAACGAGGCGACACCGAGCGTCATGCCGAACACGAAAGCGTGCCGGGTCGGGACGGCCTGACGTGCGAGGGGACGCAGCGCCGTCCGCTTCATCACCTTGTCGATGTCGGCGTCGACGACGCAGTTGAGCGAGTTGGCGCTCGCCGCGCCCATCCATCCACCGAACAGCGTGCTGATGATGAGGACGAGATCGATGTGGCCGCGGTCCGCGAGCAGCATCGCCGGAATCGTGGCGACGAGCAGCAGCTCGATCACCCGCGGCTTCGTCAATGCGATGTACGCCAGAATCGTCGCCGAAACGCGGCCCCACAGCGTGGTGGTGTCCCGCGCAGTCTTCGATTCGGATGCGGCGGCGGGGCTGCCGAAGCCATGTCCGCTCGGCCGATGCCCTGTACGCACGCTATCTCCTTGCCCCACGCGACTACATCCTCGCTTGCTACTGCACTACTACAAACGATGGTAGACGCCGCAAACCTGCGAACCGAATCGACCCGAATGGGGAGGCACAACTAGGCTGGAGGCGCACAAGAGGCCCGCTAACGCCCACAGCTCCCTCCGGCTCCACGTACAACCATGTCAGGAGACATCTGCCCGTGTCGATCACAGACGAGATCCGCGTCCTCACGCAACCGGTCCACCCTGCCGATTGGACCGACCTGGACACCAAGGCCGTCGACACCGTCCGAGTCCTCGCCGCGGACGCCGTCCAGAAGGTCGGCAACGGCCACCCGGGCACCGCGATGAGCCTCGCACCTCTCGCCTACACCATGTTCCAGCGGGTGTTGCGCCACGATCCGAAGAACCCGGAATGGGTGGGTCGCGACCGCTTCGTCCTGTCCTGCGGCCACAGCAGCCTGACGCTGTACCTGCAGCTGTACTTGTCGGGTTACGGACTCGAGCTGTCCGACATCGAGGCACTGCGCACGTGGGGCTCGCTGACCCCGGGCCACCCGGAGTACGGCCACACGGTCGGCGTCGAGATGACCACCGGGCCGCTCGGCCAGGGCCTGGCGTCCTCGGTCGGCATGGCGATGGCCGCCCGCCGCGAGCGCGGCCTGTTCGATCCGGACGCCGCGGCCGGCGCCAGCCCGTTCGACCACTACGTCTACGTGATCGCCTCCGACGGTGACATGGAGGAAGGCGTCACGTCGGAGGCGTCGTCGATCGCCGGTGTCCAGCAGTTGGGCAACCTCGTCGTCTTCTACGACGACAACAAGATCTCGATCGAACACGACACCGCGATCGCCCTCGGCGAGGACGTCGCCAAGCGCTACGAGGCGTACGGCTGGCATGTGCAGACCGTCGAGGGCGGCGAGAACGTCTCCGCGATCCTCGACGCTGTCGAGGCCGCCAAGGCGGTCACCGACAAGCCGTCGATCATCCTGCTCCGCACGATCATCGGCTACCCGGCGCCGACCATGATGAACACCGGCGACGTGCACGGTGCCGCTCTGGGCGCCGAAGAGGTCGCCGGCGTCAAGCGGGCCCTCGGATTCGACCCGGAGAAGAGCTTCGACGTCGATCCGGCCGCGCTCGCGCACGCCCGTGAGGTCCTGGATCGAGGCGCCGCGGCACACGCACAGTGGCAGGCCGACTTCGACGCGTGGGCCGCTCGCGAGCCCGAGCGCAAGGCGCTGTTCGACCGCCTCCACGCCGGCGAGTTCCCCGAGGGCTGGACCGACAACCTGCCGACGTGGGACGCGGACGCCAAGGGCGTCGCCACCCGCAAGGCGTCGGGCAAGACCCTCAACGCGCTGGGCCCGATCCTGCCGGAGCTGTGGGGCGGCTCGGCCGACCTCGCCGGCAGCAACAACACCACGATCGACGGTTCCGACTCGTTCGGTCCGACGTCGATCTCCACCAAGGACTGGAACGCGCAGCCCTACGGCCGGACGCTGCACTTCGGCATCCGCGAGCACGCGATGGGCTCGATCCTCAACGGCATCGTGCTGCACGGACCCACCCGCGCCTACGGCGGCACGTTCCTCGTGTTCAGCGACTACATGCGTCCCGCGGTCCGACTGGCGTCGCTGATGAAGACGCCGGCGATCTACGTGTGGACGCACGACTCCATCGGTCTCGGCGAGGACGGCCCCACGCACCAGCCGATCGAGCACCTGGCCGCGCTGCGTGCGATCCCGAACATGTCCGTGATCCGTCCGGGTGACGCGAACGAGACCGCGCAGGCCTGGAAGGCCGCGCTCGAACACAAGACCGGCCCCACCGCCCTGGCCCTGACCCGTCAGGACATCCCGGTCCTCGAGGGCACCCGCGACAAGGCCGCCGAGGGCGTCGCCCGTGGCGCGTACATCCTGGCCGAGGCGTCGACGGGCACCCCCGAGGTGATCCTGCTGGGTACCGGTTCGGAGCTGCAGCTGGCCGTCGCCGCCCGCGAGGTGCTCGAAGCCGACGGCATCGCCACCCGCGTCGTGTCGGTCCCCTGCCTCGACTGGTTCGAGCAGCAGGACCAGGCCTACCGCGACGCGGTGCTGCCGCCGGCGGTGCGGGCCCGCGTCTCCGTCGAGGCCGGTATCGCGATGCCGTGGTACAAGTTCATCGGCAGTGACGGCGAGGCCGTGTCGATCGAGCACTACGGCGCTTCCGCCGACTACAAGACGCTGTTCCGCGAGTTCGGCTTCACGGCCGAGGCGGTCACCGATGCGGCTCGCCGCACCCTCGCACGTGTGAAGGGATGAATCACCATGACTGACACCGCAACCCAGAATGCAAACCTCGCGGCGCTGTCCGCGGCGGGTGTGTCCGTGTGGCTCGACGATCTGTCGCGCACGCGGCTCGAGACCGGCAACCTCGCGGAGCTGATCGCGACCCGCAGCGTCGTCGGCGTCACTACCAACCCGACGATCTTCCAGGGCGCCCTCACCAAGGGCGAGGCGTACGACGCGCAGCTGCGCGAGCTCGCGAAGAACGGCGCCGACGTCGACGAGACCGTCCGCGCGCTCACCACGGACGACGTCCGGGCAGCGTGCGAGGTGCTGGCCCCGCAGGCCGAGGCCTCCGACGGTGTCGACGGCCGGGTGTCGATCGAGGTCGATCCGCGACTGGCACACGAGACCGACGCGACGGTGGCGCAGGCCATCGAACTGTGGAAGCTCGTCGACCGCGACAACCTGCTGATCAAGATCCCGGCCACCAAGGCGGGTCTGCCCGCGATCACCCGGGTGATCGCGGAGGGCATCAGCGTCAACGTCACGCTGATCTTCTCGGTCGAGCGCTACGAGGCCGTCATCGACGCGTACCTCGCGGGCCTCGAGGCCGCGAAGTCCGCCGGACACGATCTGTCGAAGATCCACTCGGTCGCGTCGTTCTTCGTCTCCCGCGTGGACAGCGAGATCGACGGACAGCTCGAGAAGATCAGCTCGGACGCGGCGCTCGCACTGCGCGGCAAGGCCGGTTTGGCCAACGCCCGCCTCGCGTACGCCTCGTACCAGCAGGTGTTCGAGGGCGGGTCGCGCTGGGAGGCGCTGGCCGCCGCCGGCGCCCGCGTGCAGCGTCCGCTGTGGGCCTCGACCGGTGTGAAGAATCCCGACTACTCGGACACGCTGTACGTCACCGAGCTCGTCGCCCCTCACACGGTCAACACGATGCCGGAGAAGACCATGGAAGCGGTCGCCGATCACGGCGTCGTCTCCGGGGACACCATCTCGGGCACCGCCGCGGCGTCGCAGGCCGTCTTCGACCAGCTCGCCGCCGTCGGTATCGACATCCCCGCGGTGTTCGACAAGCTCGAGACGGAGGGCGTGGACAAGTTCGAGGTCTCGTGGAACGAGCTCCTCGACGCGATCTCGGAGCAGCTCACCGCTGCTCGAGAGAGCTGACCCCGTGAGCGGACCCGCGGCGGACGGTTGGACCAACCCACTTCGGGACAGCAGGGACCGGCGACTGCCTCGCATCGCCGGCCCCTGTGGCCTGGTGATCTTCGGTGTCACCGGCGATTTGGCTCGCAAGAAGCTGATGCCCGCGGTCTACGACCTCGCCAACAGAGGCCTCCTGCCGCCCGGGTTCGCTCTGGTCGGGTTCGCCCGGCGTGACTGGGTGGACCAGGATTTCGCCCAGGTCGTGCACGACGCCGTGCGCGAGCACGCCCGCACACCGTTCAGCGAGGACGTGTGGGAGCAGCTCGCGAAGGGCATTCGCTTCGTGCAGGGCAGCTTCGACGACGCCGAGGCCTTCACGAACCTCTCGAACACCCTCGACGCCCTGGACCGTGAACGCGGCACCCGCGGCAATCACGCTTTCTACCTGTCGATTCCGCCCGCCCAGTTCCCCACGGTGTGCGAACAGCTGTCGACGTCGGGTCTGGCCAAGTCCGCCGACGGGCAGTGGCGCCGGGTGGTCATCGAGAAGCCGTTCGGGCACGACCTCGAGAGCGCGCAGGAACTCAATGCGGTGGTGAACAACGTGTTCCCGGAGGACACGGTGTTCCGCATCGATCACTACCTGGGCAAGGAGACGGTCCAGAACATCCTGGCGCTGCGGTTCGCGAACCAGTTGTTCGACCCGATCTGGAACGCGCACTACGTCGACCACGTGCAGATCACGATGGCCGAGGACATCGGTCTCGGGGGGCGCGCCGGGTACTACGACGGTATCGGCGCCGCACGGGACGTCATCCAGAACCACCTGCTGCAGCTGCTGGCGTTCACCGCGATGGAGGAGCCGATCAGCTTCGAACCGTCCGAGCTGCAGGCCGAGAAGATCAAGGTGCTCTCCGCGACCCGCCTCGCCGAGCCCCTCGACGAGACCACCGCACGCGGTCAGTACGCCGGTGGGTGGCAGGGCGGACGCAAGGTCGTCGGCCTCCTCGAGGAGGAGGGATTCGCGAAGGACTCCACCACCGAGACCTACGCGGCGATCACCCTCGAGGTGGACACCCGCCGCTGGGCCGGGGTGCCGTTCTACCTGCGTACGGGAAAACGGCTGGGCCGCAGGGTCACCGAGATCGCCGTCGTGTTCAAGCGGGCCCCGCATCTGCCGTTCGACGCGACCATGACCGAGGACCTCGGCCAGAACGCCCTCGTGATCCGGGTCCAGCCCGACGAGGGCGTCACCATGCGGTTCGGCTCCAAGGTGCCGGGATCGAGCATGGAGGTCCGGGACGTCAACATGGACTTCAGCTATGGACAGGCGTTCACCGAGTCCTCCCCGGAGGCCTACGAGCGGCTGATCCTCGATGTCCTGCTGGGCGAGCCGTCCCTGTTCCCCGTCAACGCCGAGGTCGAGTTGTCGTGGAAGATCCTCGACCCGGTCCTCGAACACTGGGCGAAGCAGGGCAAGCCCGAGCCCTACGAGGCAGGCACGTGGGGTCCGCCGTCGGCGCAGGAAATGATGCGCCGCACCGGTCGTGAATGGAGAAGGCCGTGATCATCGAGCTGCCGGGAACCACCACCGGAGCGATCAACAAGAAGCTCGTCGAGCTCCGCGAGTCCGGCGGCGCCGTCACGTTGGGCCGCGTCCTGACGCTGGTCGTGTGCACCCGGGACAGCAAGAACTCCGAGGACGTCATCGACGCCGCGAACGAGGCCAGCCGGGAGCATCCCTGCCGCGTCATCGTGGTGGCGCGCGGATCCCGCTCGGAGGAGACACATCTCGACGCCGAGATCCGGGTCGGCGGCGACGCCGGCGCCTCCGAGGTCGTGGTGCTGCGGGTGTACGGAGAGCTTGCCGACCACGAGGCGAGTGTCGTCGTCCCGTTCCTGCTGCCCGACACCCCCGTCGTCGCGTGGTGGCCCGAAGACGCCCCCACCGTGCCGGCACTGGATCCGGTGGGTCGCCTGGCGATCCGCCGCATCACCGACGCCACCGGCGCCGAGGACCCGACATCGACGATCAAGAGCCGGCTCGGGTCGTACACCGCCGGGGACACCGACCTGGCGTGGAGCCGGGTCACGTACTGGCGCGCGCTGCTGACCTCCGCCCTCGACCAGCCGCCGCACGAGCGCATCGTCTCGGCGACGGTGTCGGGTCTGGCCACCGAACCGGCCCTCGACGTGCTCGCGGGCTGGCTGGCCGATCGCATCGACGGCCCGGTCCGCCGGCAGACCGGTGATCTGTTCGTCGAGCTGAAGCTCGCGAACGACACCATCTCGATCAGCCGCCCGCAGGCCGAGACGACCGCGACGCTGAGCCGGACCGGTCAGCCCGACGCCCTGGTGGCGCTGGCCCGGCGCGAGACCCGCGACTGCCTCGCCGAGGAACTGCGCCGACTGGACCCGGACGAGATCTACGAGGCCGCCCTGACCGGACTGTCGAAGGTGGAATATGTCTGACGTGCATGCACAGCAGGAGATCCAGCGGTACCCGGACACCGACGCACTGGTGCAGGCTGCGGCCACGCGGTTCGTCGACGCCGTCGTCGCGGCGCAGCGCGAGCGCGGGTCGGCATCGGTGGTCCTCACCGGAGGCGGCACCGGCATCGCACTGCTCGAGCACGTCCGCAAGAACCCGGGTGCGATCGACTGGTCGGCGCTCGACGTGTTCTTCGGCGACGAACGCTTCCTGCCCTCGGGTGATCCCGAGCGCAACGAGGTGCAGGCACACCAGGCCCTGCTCGACCACGTCCCGGTCGACCAGTCCCGGGTGCACGTGGTGGAGGCATCGGACGGCGCGTACAACAGCGATCCGGTCACCGCGGCGGCCGCGTACGCCGAGGTGCTCGATGCGTTCGGGTCCGATCGCACCGGCCCGTTGTTCGACATCCACCTGCTGGGTATGGGCGGTGAGGGACATATCAATTCGCTGTTCCCCCACACCGATGCGGTCCGCGAGAGTAAGCAGCTGGTCGTCGCCGTCACCGACTCCCCCAAGCCGCCGGCGGTCCGCGTGACGCTCACGCTGCCGGCGCTGCAGTCGGCGCGCGAGGTGTGGCTCATCGTCTCGGGCGAGGCGAAGGCCGACGCGGTCGCCGCCGCGATCGGAGGCGCATCCGCCGAGGAGATCCCGGCCGCGGGTGCTCGGGGGATCGAGAAGACCGTGTGGCTGCTCGACGAGACCGCGGCGGGCGCACTGCCCCGCGCCTGACCTCGACGTCCGTCATTCCGGCTGGTCGTCGACGGGCCGGACCGACTGCGGAGGTTCACCGGTGTCGGCCACGATCGGTCGGGGCCGACATCCGGTCGACAGCAGTCCACCGCTGCGCGGCCCGGCCGACGCGCGCAATGTCGGCCGCCGATACGTGGCTCCCCTCGGGCACCGATCCATTCGCCCACTCCCTCCGCCGCCGTTCCCCTTTTTCGAATCCGTTCGTTCTGTAGGACGCGACGAATCATCGAACGGTTCCCTCGCCGCCGCCGGCCGGGTCCCGGCGCTACTATTCCGTCGTGAACCGCACCGAGTACCTGTCGGAACTGGCGACCGTCCTCGGCCGCTACACGGAGACTGCCGCGCAGCGGATTTCGGAGATTCTCGACGCCTGCCCCACCGAGGCGACCGCCCTGTGGTTCGACGTGTTCCCCGATCAGGACGGGGAGGGAACCTTCGATGTGTGGGCGCGATTCGACGGCCCGGACGCCTTCGTGCTGAACCGGCCGATCGACGACCACCGCCACCTGTTCGGGGTGGTCCACACCGAGGACGGACTCGACCCCGACGTTCCGCTCTGGCCCACCCGCAACACGCCCTTCTGCATCCAGGACGCGGTGGTCGACGCCGCCGCGACCTGGCTCACGACGTTGTGGTCCCGGGTCGGTGAGGGTCGCTCGAGGGTGCCCTGGCACATCGAGGGCGACGACGGCTACGGAACCATCACCCCGCTGCTGTTCACCCCGCCGACCGGGTAGGGACCGCGGCGGACGGGGCCCTGCACCCCAGAGCGTGTCTCCTGAAGAGAGACGGTCGGATCGGAGCACCTGGCTGCGACTCCTCGCCGAACAGGAGACGAACCCCAGCCCCCGTGAGCAACTCGGTTGGCCCGCAATGATCAACTTGGGTCGCCCAGTTCCCGAGGCGGTCGAGTTCACCTCCAGGCCCCCGTGATTCACTCTGTACCGAGATGTCGCCGGCGAAGGGCTGCCGGTCGAACGTATGGGGAGACGAACATGCAGTTGGTGCAGCGATCCAAGAGGATCCTCGAGGCGCACCTGACCGGCGACACTATCCGCGCACTGAGCGGATCGATGATCGCCTACGACGGCAAGGTCACGTTCAAGTCCGCCGGATTCGGTGGCGGCGACGGGGTGCTCGCAGCGCTGAAACAACGCACCACCGGCGAGGGTTTGTCGCTGATGGAGTGCACCGGCACCGGCACCGTCTATCTCGCGCACGACGCCGCAGATCTCACCCTCATCGAAATGGCGGGCGAGACGCTGCAGGTCGAATCCGAACAGTTACTGGCACTGACCGGGAACCTACGCACCGCCGTGTCATTCACCGGACTGCGCGGAGCGATGAGCGGCCAGGGCCTGTTCACCACCACGGTCACCGGCACCGGCCAGGTCGCATTGATGTCCCACGGCGGTCCTCTCGTCCACCTCGAGGTGGCCCCGCAGCACCCACTGGTCGTCGACCCCGATGCGTTCGTGTGCGCTCGCGGTCAACTCACCCAGTCGTTCGTCACCGATGCGTCCTGGCGGACCGCGGTGGGCCAGGGCAACGGTGAGGCGTTCTCCCTGAAGTGGGACGGCACAGGCGTGGTGTCGATCCAACCGGCCGAACGCTGATCCGTCACAGCGGAGACAGGGAGCAACGGATGTTCACACAGGTCAACGACAGAGTTGTCACCGTGGATCTGGGCCGGACAGGGCCCGTGGTGGCGCGCCGCGGCGCGATGCTGTTCTACACCGGGCAGGTGCAGTTCACCCCGCACCACGTCCCAGGTCTCGGGGGCGGTGGCGGGCTCGGGGCCATGGCCGGCCGAATGCTCCACGGCGAGCACGAGGCGACGATGCTCGCGCAGGGAACCGGCTCCGTGCACTACGGGTTCCGCGGAATCGAAACCCACATCGTCGACGTTTCGGCCGCGGGGCAACTGCGAGTCGAAGCCTCCCGTCTGCTGGCCTACACGAGCGGGTTGCAGGTCTCGGTCGTCTCCGCAGCCGCCCCGTCCAGTGGTGGGGGCGGCGGATTGCGGGGGACGCTGCGTGGCGCCGCCGCAGGAGTGGCCACCGGGCAAGGCATGTCGACCACACAGCTCTCCGGGCACGGTTTCGCGGTGGTCCTCGGTCACGGCGGATTTCTGGAACTCCAGGTCACCCCCGATCGGCCGGTGATGGTCGATCCGCAGGCCTACGTCGCAGCCCTCGGGTCGGTGACGACGACATTGAAGTCCGGAATGAGCTGGCGCAACGTCGCCCGCAGCGGCGGGGAGAACATACAACTCGAGTGCACCGGTCACGGTGTGGTGTTGGTCCAGGCATCGGAGGAGAAACTGTGAGCACGGTCTGGAATCCGGCGACGCTGCCCGGCAACGACAACATCCCAGGCAACCACTACACGTTCACCGTGGATCTGCAGCACCCGTGGTTCATGTCCAAGGGCGCGATGATCGCCTACTACGGGCAGATGACGTTCACCTCGCTCCAGCACGGTTTGCAGGGCCACATGCTGCAGATGGTCGCCCAGCAGTTCTCCGCTCCCCTGCACCTGCACGACTTCGTCGTCGCCGACGGACAGGGCAAGCTGATCCTCGGCGACCGCGGCTACGACATCAACTCCTACGACCTCGATGACGGCAACCTGACCATTCGAGCCGCGAACCTTCTGGCGTTCGAGCCCGCCCTGGCGCTCAACCAATCGATCGTTCCGGGCTTTGTGACGCTGATCGGCACCGGCAAGTTCCTCGCGTCATCGAACGGGCCGGTCATGTTCGTCGAGCCACCGGTGCGGGTGGACCCGGAAGCGCTTGTCGGGTGGGCGGACTGCCCGTCGCCGAGCCACCACTTCGACCAAGCGTGGGTGACCGGGTTCGTGCAGGCCGCCGCGCGCCGCGTCGGCGTGCAGTCGGGCGAGGAACGGCAATACGACTTCACCGGCGCCGGCACCGTGTTGGTGCAGTCCAGCGAGAAGGTCATCAACGATCAGTCGCTGGTTCGTAGCATCCTCGGCATGCTGCCGGGGGTCTCCTCGCCAGGACTGCATCAGATCAACCAGGAGATCAGCAGCCAGCTGGGAAGCCAGCATTGACGACATCGGTGATCGGTGTCGGGATTCGGCACGAGCCGCATGGTGCCCGAGCGGTGGGGTCATATGCTTCGCGGCGTTGAGCCAGTCACGCAACAGCATCCGCCAGAGGGTCCGCCCGGGCTCCGCCTCCTGCCGAAAGGACTGACCGACCCGTGACCGCCCTGACCCGAGGCGCCAATACCAGCGTCGCCACCACTGCCACCACGATCGGAGTGACCGGAACCTCTCCCGGCAGCGTCGACCTGTTCGTGTTCCAACTCGACGAGCGTCGCAAGGTCCGCAGCGACGAGGACCTGGTGTTCTTCAACAACCCGACCTCCCCGGAGGGGGCAGTCACCCTCGTGGCCCAGGGGCAGGTGCGACTCGATCTCGCGGCGATCCCCGCGGGAATCGAGCGGATCGCGATAGCGGTGTCGGTCGACGAAACCGTAACCGGCCCACTGTCGGCGGTGCCCGCGCTGGCGGTTGCCGTGACCCAACCTGGCGGCACGACCGTCACCGCGGCTGCGGAGGGACTGACCACCGAGCGCTCCGCGGTGCTGCTCGAGGTGTACCGCCGGAACGGGGCATGGAAGGTTCGCAACGTCTCCGCCGGCTGGAACGACGGCCTGGTCGCATTGGTCACCGAGCACGGCGTCGCCGTTGACGACACACCGGCACAACCCACCACCTCCACCTCCGTACCTGCTGTCACGGCTACCGCGCCGACCCCACCTGCGGGGGTGGCGACGGTGGACGCAGACGGGGTTCGCACGGTTCCGGCTGAGGCGAAGCTGTCGCTGGAGAAGCGACAGAAGCTGGACCTGCGCAAGAAGGAGGTCGCGAAGGTCCTGCTCGCCAACGGCGCCCGAGACTACGTCGGTCGGGTGATCCTCGTGATCGACAAGACCGGATCGATGAGCCGGCGCTACTCTGACGGCGAGGTGCAGGAGACTGTGCGCCGCATGGTCCCGGTGGCCACGCAGCTCGACGCCGACGGACAGCTCGAGGCATACCTGTACGGCGTCAATTTCGCCAAGCTCCCCGACGTGACAGTCGACCGCGCCGACCAGTGGATCGACGAGTACATCCATCTGCAAGGGGTACACGGCGGTATCGACTACGACAACGAGATCGGTGGCTTCAACGACGAGATCCCCATCATGACTGAGGTTCTCGCCGGCTTGGACGAGAACACCACCGTACCGACGCTGATCCTGTTCTTCACCGATGGCGGATTCAGCAAACGCTCTGCCATCGAAAAGCTGATGCGCCGGGCCTCATCTCGGCCGGCGTTCTGGCAGTTCATCGGGATCGGCCGAAGCAGCTTCGGTGTGCTCGAGAAGCTCGACACAATGTCCGGTCGGAAAGTCGACAATGCGGGATTCTTCTCCGTGAACAAAGTCGACGCGCTCTCCGATGCGGAGCTGTACCGACTCCTGTTGTCGGAGTATCCAGATTGGCTGCGCGCCGCCCGCGCCGCGCACATCTTGCGCTGACACCGGGCCGCAGAGAGACACGCACTAGCCGATCGCGGTCCGCAGCGCCGCGCCCAGTTCCGGCGATGAGCTCATCGGCAGCGTGTAGTGGGACTCACCGGGAATGACGCGAATTGTGGCCCGCGGCATCGAGCTCCGCGCCCGCTCACCGATCCGCGCCGCGTCGTGTACCCGGCTGCGCTCCGCCAGCACGACGGTCACCTCGGCTCGGAGTTCCTGGAGATCCTGTGGCCAGGGTCGCCGCGGCACCACCGGGCGGTGTGCCGGGAACCGTTCGGCGCCGAACGCGACCAGGTCGAGCCAGTCGGCGTCCACCGTGGCGCCGGCCGATTCCCATCCGATCAGGCGTCGTTGGCGATCACCGGTCGGGCGAACGAGCAGCGGGACTGCACGGGCGAGGTACTGCGGACTCATCCCCGCGAAGCACGAGTTGGGATCCAGCAGTACGAGCCTGTCCAACCCGTCGGGTCGCCGCACGGCATGCGCGAGGGCGACCATCGCGCCGTACGAATGACCCACGACGCCATACGTTTCCAGCTCGAGACCGTGAACGACCGCCGATATCCAGTCCATCAGATCGTCCCGGCTCCGCAGCGGTTCGGTGACCACCCCGAGCCCGACGTCGCCGGGGAGATCGACCGCGAACACCCGGTGGTCCCCGCAGAGCTCCGCGGCCACGGCGAACCACACGGTGGAGGTGGCTCGGCCACTGGGCAAGAGGATCACGGGCGGCGCGTCCTCGGGCCCACAGACGTTGACGCGTGTGGTGCCGAACCCGGTGCCGACATCGACACGCTCCACCGGTCCCGGCCACCGTCCGAGCACCCGGTCGTACCGCCGCTCGAACTCGCGCCCGCTCTCCGTCGACGCGAAATGGACTGCATCACTTCGGTTCATCTGCCCACCCCTGGTCGAATCCTCGACACTCGACATTTATCTCGATCATCGAGATACTAGGCAGACGAGGCAACTGGCGTCCAGACCCAGCCGGAAAGAGGCAGCAATGCACGACGACGAACTCGACCCCCGAATCCGGGGCCACGCAACGGTGCATCAACTGCGGGCACTGACCGTGGAACTCAACCTCTTCGGCGCCGAGTTCGCCAGGAGCCACCACCTCCACACCACCGACCTGCGCGCGCTGATCACCCTCCTCGACGCGGCCCGCGCGGGCCATCCCGCGACACCGGGATGGCTGGGGCAGCAGCTGGGCATCAGTTCCGCCTCCACGACCGCCCTGATCGACCGGCTCGAGAAGCAGGGACTCCTGTGCCGTTCGCGCGACACCGCCGATCGCCGTCGGGTCGTCGTCGAGGTCACATCCCACGCCGTGGACCTGGGCACGTCGTTCTTCGGGCCCCTCATCGACCGCGCGGTGGTGGCAATCGAATCCTTCTCGCCACGCGAGCGGGAGACGATCGGAGCATTCCTCGAGAAGATGCACGCCGTGGCGGCGGGCGTACGCGCCGAACAACTCTGACGCGCTGGCGCGCCACCCCGTCGCATCCGGTGGCGATCGCGGTCGGATCAGCCGCTGTTCCGCAGCGCGGTCGCAAGACCGTTCATCGTCAACTGGATGCCGCGCCGGACGCCGTCGGAGTCGTCGCCGGCGCGGTAGCGGCGCAGCAACTCCACCTGCAGATGGTTGAGCGGCTCGAGGTACGGGAATCGATTGTGCACGGAGCGGTCGAGAGCCGGGTTGTCCCACAGCAGATTGTCGTGCCCGGTGATCGACGTGTACATCGCGATCGTGCGGGCATGCTCGGCGGCGATCTTGCCGAACACCTCGTCCCGCAACGCGACGTCCGGCACCAGTTCCGCGTAGCGCGCCGCGAGGCCCATGTCGGACTTCGCCATGACCTGCGCCATGTTCGACAGCACGGTACGGAAGAACGGCCACCGCTCGTACAGGTCGGTCAATGTCTTCAGTCGCTGCTCATCGCCGCCCACCCACTGCTCGAAGGCCGTTCCGGTGCCGTACCACCCGGGCAGCATCACCCGCGATTGGCTCCAGGACAGCACCCACGGGATGGCGCGCAGGTCGGAGATCGACGCGGTCGGCTTGCGGGATGCGGGCCGGCTGCCGATGTTGAGGGCACCGATCTCCGCGACCGGCGTCGACGCCTTGAAGTACTCCACGAAGCCGGGGGTGTCGTGCACGAGGTCCGCGTACGCGACGCGCGCCAGCTCGGCCAGTTCGTCGAGGATCTCGTACGCGGGTGCCGCGTCGTCGCCGAGTCCCTCGACGTCGAGCAGGGTCGATTCGAGGGTGGCCGCGACGAGCGCCTCGAGATTGCGGCGGGCGAGCCGCGGCTCGGCGTACTTGGCCGCGATCACCTCACCCTGTTCGGTGATCCGCAGCGACCCCTGCACCGCGCCCGGCGGCTGCGCGAGGATCGCATCGTAGCTCGGTCCGCCGCCGCGGCCCACGGTGCCGCCGCGACCGTGGAAGAGCCGCAACCGAATTCCTGTCTTCCGCGCCGCCTGCACCAACTCGAGCTCGGCCCGGTACAGCGCCCAGTTCGCGGCGAGATATCCGCCGTCCTTGTTCGAGTCGGAGTATCCGAGCATCACTTCCTGGCTGTCGCCGCGGTTCGCGACCAGAGCCCGGTAGATCGGCACCTCGAGCGTTCGGGTGAGGGTCGCGGCGCCGTGCCGCAGGTCCTCGATGGTCTCGAACAGCGGCACGATCCCCACCGGGCACCAAGGTCCGTCGTCGCCGTCCGGGTCGAACAACCCCACCTCGGCGAGCAGGATCGCGGCCTCGAGCATGTCGCTCACCGAGTCGCACATGCTGATGATGTAGTTCGGGATCGCGTCCGGTCCGATCCGCTCGACGGCCTCGGCGGCGGCCCGCAGGATGCCCAACTCCTTCGTGGTCAGCTCGCTGAACTCGGCGTGCGGACCCGACAGCGGCCGACGGGTCGCGAGTTCCCGGGACAGCAGCGCTATCCGCTCGTCCTCCGACAGCGACCGGTAGTCCGAGTGCACCCCCGACCACGCCAGCAACTCGGCGACCACCGACTCGTGGACCTCCGAGTTCTGCCGCATGTCCAGACCGCACAGGTGGAAGCCGTAGACCTCCACCGAGTTCCGCAGCTGCGCCAGACGGTCGTCGGCGACGGTGTCGTCGCCGTGCGATCGCAGCGACGTGTCGATGACATCGAGGTCCGCCAGCAGCTCGGCCGGGCTGTCGTATCCCGGCAGGTCCGTCGAGGCCGCTCGGACGCGGTGAACGGCGGGATGGCCGAGGATCCGGTCCGCGGTGACCGTCAGGCGTGCACGCAGACCACGGACGGCGCGCCGGTAGGGCTCGTCCGCGCGGAACGCCGACTCGTCACCGGACTCGTCCGCGAGCCGGTCCAACTCGGCGGTCACCGTGACCAGCCGCGCCGACATCGACAGCTCCCGTTCCAGTACCTCGAGCTCCTCGAGGTGATGTTCGAGCGCGGTCTCGGCCGCACGGTGAGTCGCCCGGCCGACGACTTCGGCTGTGACGAACGGATTCCCGTCCCGATCGCCGCCGATCCACGACCCCGGCCGCAGCATCGGTTCCGCGAGTAGAGTCGAGCCCGGCCACCGGGCCCGCAGACCGTCCCGGAGGTCAGCGTTGATCTGTGGGACCACCTCGAACAGTGAGGCATCGTAGTAGCGCAGGCCCACCTCGATCTCGTCCTGGATCCGCAATCGGGACAGGCGGATCAGCGCCGTCTGCCACAGGGTGAGAATCTGGCGGCGCAGCTGGAGACCGATCGCGGCCGCCTCGTCGACGTCCCCGGCAACCCACTCCCGCATCCGCATCAATTCCATGATGCGGTTCTGGGTCTCGAAGATCGTCCGCCGGCGCGTCTCGGTGGGGTGCGCGGTGATCACCGGCGCCACGAGCGCACCGACCAACGCGGCGCTCGCGGTGGCCGGGTCGAGGGTCGCCGCATCGAGTTTCGCGTAGGTGGCCGCCAGGCTGCTGTCCTGTGGAGGTTCGCCGGCCCGGACGTGGATCGCGCGCCGCCGCTCGCGGTGAATGTCCTCGGCGACGTTGGCAAGCAGCGCGAAATGGCTGAAGGCTCGGATCACCGGGATGGCGTCCGCGGTGTCGATCTGCTCGAACATCTCCGCGAGTTCCGCCCGGTCGATCTCCGAACGCCGGACCCGGAACGACTCGACCCGCGCCCGCTCGACCAGCGCGAAGATCTCGTCACCGGACTGCTCCCGGACGATCTCCCCCAGGATGCCCCCGAGCAGGCGGATGTCCTCTCGGAGCGGTTCGGTGGCAGCACGCGGAGCCGACGAAGGCGGAGCGGAGGACGCTGGCGATGAATCGGGGATCCCGGTCATCACCTGATTATCGACCGATGACCGGACACCCGCACGGCAACCGTCCGACCGGGCGTCAGCCCTTCCAGATCACCTTCGACGGCTTCAACCGCACGATCACCCGCGGGGTGTCCGGTGTGTCGTGCTCCCAACGCGCGGCCCCGGTGTACTTGCGGGCCAGCTTGTGGATCAGCGACCCACCCGGGTCGTCGGTGATCGTGGCGGTACCGCGGATCTCGACGTAGCGGTACGGCCCGCCAGCCGGATAGATCAGCACCGTCGCACGCGGGTCACGCTGGAGATTGTCGGTCTTGCGGCGGCCACGGACGGTCGAGATGAGCACCTCGTCGCCGTCCCGCTCCAACCACACGACGGACAGCTGCGGCTGGCCTCCGGGCTCGACGGTCGCGAGTGTCGCGAATTCGGGCGCGTCGATCAGGGCCGCGGCAGCATCGGGGATGGAGGTGGAGCTGCGGTACCCCGCCATCGTCAGCTGAACTTGATCTCGAGCCCGATGCCGAGGATCGCGATCAGCCAGATCGCCGCGGTGAAGACGGTCAGTCGGTCGAGGTTCTTCTCGACGACGCTCGAGCCGGCGAGGCTGGACTGGACACCGCCACCGAAGAGACTGGACAGACCGCCGCCCTTGCCGCGATGCAGAAGGATCAGCAGGATCAGCAGCAAGCTGGTGATGACCAGCAGGATGTCCAGGAACAGTGCCATTTCGGTATTCGCTGCCCTTCACGCACGACGGATTTCGGCCACTAGCGCGCTCAGCTTACCTGTTACCTGGGCGATCGAGCGCAAACCCGCCACAGTGGCCGGGAGACGGAACCTGACGATCGGGACGCGCCGATCGTTCGTTTGTCGTTACCGTCCGTATCTGTTATGCAGATCACACCGCACCGCCCATGCACCCCACCGCGGGATCGCCTCACCGGCCTACCGGAAGGCTCACTCGCGACGTTCGGGTCGCTCGGTAACCTGCCGACGCGCTTCCCGTGCGCAATTCGCTCGCGCGGGAAGCGGTTCCGAGCGACCGTCACCACAATCCTCCCGTATAGTGAGACAGCTCACTTTCGTGGCACAACGTGCCGCATTACCTTCCGAGCAGTCAGTCACCCCCATGCGAGGAAGGCCTCACCATGACGCACCGCTCCACAGCTCTGCGCCACACCACCCGGACCGCAGTGGCACTCGCGGTATCAGGCTCGTTCCTGTTCGCCGGCACTGCCGCGGCAGGGGCCACCGGTTCCCTCGACCTGTCGTCCTTCGGATCCTCCGCACTCGGCTCGAGCGCACCGACCATCGTCGAGGCGCCCCGGTTGGCGACTGTCGACAACTTCCGGGACGTCGCCGGCCCCGGCTACAAGACTCCACTCGGCCACATGCGCACCGGCGTCTTCTACCGTGCCAACGCGCTCACCCCGAACGACGCCGACCTCGCGACGCTCGAATCGCTGAAGCTGACCGCGGTGTACGACGTCCGCACCGAGGAAGAGGTGGCCCACAAGCCCGACCGCACCGTCGCCGGCACCACCTACGTGCACATCCCGATCCTGTCCGGCGATCTCGAGGCCGGCGTCGCCAAGCTGAAGACCCCTGAGGACTCGCGGAACTTCATGCGGGACGCGGGACATGAATCGTGCATTTGTCAACGATCCCGCGGCGCGCGCGGGGTTCACGAAACTGCTCACCGATCTGGCCGAGACCCCCGGCTCGCAGGTGTTCCACTGCACCGCCGGTAAGGACCGGACGGGCTGGGCGTCCATGTTGCTGCAGAGCATCGCCGGGGTGCCGCACGAGACGATCATGAGCGACTACCTGCTCACGAACGAGTACACCGTCGCATCCATGGCCAGGTCCCGGGCCGGCATCGTCGCCAGCCAGGGTGAAGCAGTCGCCCAGGTCTACGACCCGCTGCTCGGCGTCGACGCCAGCTACCTGCAGGCCGGCCTGGACGAGCTGACCGCGAAGTACGGCACCGTGCAGAACTACCTGCGCACCGGTCTCGGCCTCTCGTCGGTGACCATCGGCAAGCTCGCCGTCAAACTGCTCGGCTGACGCACACCTGTGAACGCGGCTGGGCGCGCGACGGATTCACCGTCCGCGCCCGGCAGCGCCCGGTAGCGCCTGGCGCACCACTGACTGAGACCACTCGCAGTGCAGGCGTTCGTCGATACCTTCCAGTCGGACGACACCGACGCGGAAGGAATCATCTCAGTGACGAACCCTGTGCACCGCAAGCGTTTCCGACGTGGCCGAACGACGGCCGCACTGACCGTGACGGGCTACTGCTCCTCGCCGGATCGGCCGTCGCCGACGCCTCGTCACCGAGCTCGCTCGGTTCATCGGATCCGGGATCCGGCGTTGCCGGGCAGGCCGAGACGCCACGCCTTACGTCGGTGCACAACTTCCGTGACATCGCGGGAAACGGAGTCGGGTACACCGGCCTCGGCGGGCTGTCCAACGAGTACTCGGCCGCGACGATCCAGGCCACTCTCGACCAGATCACCGCAGTCAAAGGGGTCCGAGGCGGCCGAGATCTACCGCCAACTCATCGGGGTCGATGCGAGCTACCTCGAAGCCTCGTTCGCGGGAGGTCGACCGGAACTACGGCACCTTCGACCGGTACCTGACGGAGGGACTCGGCGTCGACCGGGCAACGATTGTCACGCGGCAGGCAAAGCTGCTCCTCTGCGCGCATGAACGAAAAACGCTGGGCGCGTGACCTTCACGGTCACGCGCCCAGCGTTCGTCTTCGGGTTGCTACCGGATCACGGCAGCGACATCAGCCGTTCACGGCAGCGACATCAGCCGTTCACGGCAGCGGGCCACCGGCCGCAATGGCCGACAGCGTCGCGAACTCGTCCGCCTTCAACGAGGCGCCGCCCACGAGCGCACCGTCCACGTCCGCCTGGCCGACGATCTCGCCGACGTTCTTGGCGTTGACGGAGCCGCCGTAGAGCACGCGGACACCGGCAGCGACCTCCGGGGAAGCCAGCTCGACCAGGGTCTCGCGCACTGCCTTGCAGACCTCCTGGGCGTCGGCGGCCGAGGCCACCTTGCCCGTGCCGATGGCCCACACCGGCTCGTACGCGACGACGACCTTGGCGATCTCGTCCGCCGACAGGCCCGCGAGCGAGCCCTTCAGCTGCGCGACGTTGTACGCCACGTGCTCGCCGGCCTCGCGGATGTTCAGGCCCTCACCGATGCACACGATCGGGGTGAGCCCGTTCTTCAGCGCCGCCTTGGTCTTGGCGAGCACCAGCTCGTCGGACTCACCGTGCAGCGTGCGCCGCTCGGAGTGTCCGACCACGACGAACGTGCAACCCAGCTTGGCCAGCATGGAACCGCTGATCTCGCCGGTGAACGCGCCCGAATCCTGCGCCGAGACGTCCTGCGCACCGTAGGTGAGCAGGAGCTTGTCGCCCTCGACCAGCGTCTGCACGCTGCGGATGTCGGTGAACGGCGGGATCACCGTCACGTCGACCTTCTCGAAGTACTTCGCGGGCAACGAGAAAGCGATCTTCTGCACCAGGGCGATGGCCTCGAGGTGGTTGAGATTCATCTTCCAGTTGCCGGCGATCAGGGGCTTTCGAGTCAAACCTCAGCCCTCCAGTGCTTCGATGCCGGGCAGGGTCTTGCCCTCGAGGTATTCGAGGGACGCGCCGCCGCCGGTCGAGATGTGCGAGAAGCCGTCCTCGGGCAGACCGAGCTGACGCACGGCCGCCGCGGAGTCACCGCCGCCGACGACGCTGAACGCGCCCTTGCCGGTGGCCTCGACGATCGCCTCGGCGACACCCTTGGTGCCGGCCGCGAACTTCGAGAACTCGAACACACCCATCGGGCCGTTCCAGAACACCGTCTTGGCACCCGAGAGGATCGCCGCGAAGCGCTCCACCGACTCCGGTCCGATGTCCAGACCCATCCAGCCGTCCGGGATCTCGAGGACGGAGACCGTCTTCGACTCCGCGTCCGCCGAGAACGAGTCCGCGATCACCACGTCCTGCGGGATGTGGATGACGTCCGCATACCGCTCGAGCAGGTCCTTGCAGGTGCCGATCATCTCTTCCTGGCACAGCGAGTTGCCCACCGAGATGCCCTGCGCGGCAAGGAAGGTGTAGTACATGCCGCCACCGATGACGAGGGTGTCGACCTTGGGGGCCAACGCCTCGATCACGGCGAGCTTGTCCGACACCTTCGAGCCGCCGAGCACGACCGCGTACGGACGCTCGGAGTCCTGCGTCAGCTTCTGCAGCACCTCGACCTCGGCCGCGACCAGGTTGCCCGCGTAGTGCGGGAGCAGCTCGGCCACGTCGTAGACCGACGCCTGCTTGCGGTGCACGACGCCGAAACCGTCGGAGACGAACGCGCCGTCGCCGTCGACGAGGTCGACGAGCGCCTTCGCCAGCGCCTCGCGCTCGGCGTCGTCCTTGCTGGTCTCGCGCGGATCGAAACGGATGTTCTCCAGCAGGAGGACATCGCCGTCCGTCAGGCCCTCGGAACGCGCGAGCGCGTCCTGGCCCACCACGTCACCGGCCAGCTGGACGTTGCGGCCCAGCACCTCACCGAGCTTCGTGGCGACAGGCGCCAGCGACAGCGCCGGATCCGGCTCGCCCTTGGGGCGGCCGAGGTGCGCCATCACGATGACCTTGGCGCCCGCCTCGGCCAACGCCGAGATGGTCGGCGCGGACGCGACGATCCGGCCCGGATCGGTGATCGTTCCGTTGTCCAGCGGAACGTTGAGGTCGGAGCGCACCAGCACGGTACGGCCCTCGACCCCCTCGTCCAGCAGATCCTTCAGAGTCTTGACAGCCACGTGGACCAGACCCGGATCAGAGGGACTTGGCGACGAGGCCGATGAGGTCCGCGAGGCGGTTCGAGTAGCCCCACTCGTTGTCGTACCAGGAGACGACCTTGACCTGGTCGTCGATGACCTTGGTCAGGCCGGCGTCGAAGATCGAGGAGTGCGGATCCGTCACGATGTCCGAGGACACGATGGGAGCCTCGGTGTACTTGAGGATGCCCTTCAGCGGGCCCTCGGCGGCAGCCTTCATCGCGGCGTTGATCTCGGCGATGGTGGCCGGCTTCGCGAGGTTCACCGTCAGGTCGGTGACCGAGCCCGTGGGGATCGGCACGCGCAGCGCGTAGCCGTCCAGCTTGCCCAGCAGCTGCGGGAGGACCAGGCCGATGGCCTTGGCGGCACCCGTGCCGGTCGGAACGACGTTCAGCGCGGCGGCGCGGGCGCGACGGAGGTCGCTGTGCGGGCCGTCCTGCAGGTTCTGGTCCTGCGTGTACGCGTGGACCGTCGTCATCAGACCCTTGACGATGCCGAACTCGTCGTCGAGGACCTTGGCGATCGGGCCGAGGCAGTTGGTGGTGCAGGACGCGTTGGAGATGATGTCCTGGCTGCCGTCGTACTTGTCGTCGTTGACGCCCATCACGATCGTGATGTCCTCGCCCTTGGCGGGCGCGGAGATGATGACCTTCTTGGCACCGGCCTCGAGGTGGCCCTTGGCCTTCTCGGCGTCGGTGAAGATGCCCGTGGACTCGACGACGACGTCGACGCCCAGCTCGCCCCAGGGGAGCTCGCTCAGCGGGCCGCGGTGCGCCAGCGCCTTGATCTTGGTGTCGCCGACGACGATGGTGTCGTCACCCTCGAGCGAGACCTCGTGCGGCAGACGACCCAGGATCGAGTCGTACTTGAGCAGGTGAGCCAGCGTCGCGTTGTCCGTGAGGTCGTTGACCGCCACGATCTCGATGTCGGTGGTGCCGAGCGCCTTCTGCGCATCGACCGCCCTGAAGAAGTTACGTCCGATACGACCGAAGCCGTTGATGCCTACCCGGACCGTCACAGTTAGCTCCTTTGCCCATCTACTCTGGTGTGCCAGTTTTCGCCCGCGAGAACCCCGCGAGCACGTGATACCCACGACTATCGAACCGAAACGCGAGACTCATCGGTCGATGCGTGTCCCACCCTAGTGCGCGCACCCGCATACGCGCGCATCTGCCCCGGTCACCGGAACCGGGGTGGGTCGTCGACCGATCGTCACGCCTCTTCGAGCAACTCCGGGGTCACCGCCGACTCCGTGTCGGGGACCCCGACCTCCTTGGCCTTGCGGTCCGCCATCGACAGCAGTCGCCGGATGCGACCGGCGACGGCGTCCTTGGTCATCGGCGGATCCGCGAGCTGCCCCAACTCCTCGAGCGAGGCCTGCCGATGCTTGACGCGCAACGTGCCCGCCGCCGCGAGGTGGTCGGGGACGTCCTCGCCGAGGATCTCGAGGGCCCGTTCGACCCGCGCCGCAGCCGCGACGGCCGCGCGCGCGGACCGGCGCAGGTTCGCGTCGTCGAAGTTCGCGAGACGGTTCGCCGTGGCGCGCACCTCGCGGCGCATGCGGCGTTCCTCCCACGTGAGCCGGGTGTCCTGCGCACCCATCCGGGTGAGCAGCGCGCCGATCGCCTCGCCGTCGCGCACGACCACCCGGTCGGTGCCACGGACCTCGCGCGCCTTCGCAGTGATGCCGAGCCTCCGGGCCGCGCCGACCAGCGCGAGGGCCGCCTCCGGGCCCGGGCAGCTGATCTCGAGGGCCGAGGAGCGCCCCGGCTCGGTGAGTGAGCCGTGCGCCAGGAACGCGCCGCGCCACGCGGCCTCCGCGTCCCCCACGCTGCCGCCCACGACCTGCGCCGGCAGGCCCCGCACCGGACGCCCCCGCATGTCGAGCAGTCCGGTCCGGCGGGCCAGCGCCTCGCCTTCCTTCGCGACCCGCACGACGTATCGGGAGCTCTTGCGCAGGCCACTGGCGCTCAGCACGTGCACGTCCGAGTGGTACCCGTAGAGGTCGAGGATCTCGCCGCGCAGGCGCCGTGCGATCGATCCGAGGTCCACCTCGGCTTCCACGACGACCCGGCCGCCCACGATGTGCAGCCCGCCGGCGAACCGGAGCAGCGCCGACACCTCCGCCTTCCGACAACTCACCTGAGTCACCGTGAGCCTGCTGAGCTCGTCCTTGACCTCGGCTGTCATCGCCACGTGGCGCTCTCCCTTCCCCCTGCTGTCCGTTCGGCAGGCTGCTCGCTCCCGCGCACCTCGACCGGGCGGTGCTCGCCCGTCTGTTGCGCGGTGAGGCGTTCGAGCACCGCCGCGAGCTTGCCCGCATGATGCTTGTGGGTTCCGTCCTCGGCGACATCCGCGTAGACGACGTCCGCGCCGAGTTGCGTCGCGGCGCGGCACAGATGGTCGCGTTCACGCCCGGCCGGAACCGATGCCGAGTCGACGACCACATGGTCGACACGGAATTCGGGCGCGTGCTGGCACAGTACGTGCAGATGACGTTCCGCGGAGAATCCTGCGGTCTCGCCGGGTTCGGGCGCGAGGTTGAGGATCAGCACCTTCCGCGCAGACGAACGCATCAGACCGTCGAGCAGGTCCGGCACGAGAACGTGAGGAATCACACTCGAAAACCACGAACCGGGTCCGAGCACGGCGACATCGGCATTCTCGATCGCGGCCAGGGCGTCGGGGCACGCGGGCGGGCTCGCCGGCAGCAGCCGCACGCGGCGCACCTTTCCCGGTGTAGTCGCGACCGCGACTTGTCCGCGGATGCACCGGCTCACCCGTGGATCGGACTCCAGTCCGACGACGTCCGCCTCGATCTCCAACGCCACCGGCGACATCGGCAGCACCCGGCCCTCGACGTCGAGCAGTCGCGCCACGGTGTCGAGCGCCGCGACCGTGTCGCCGAGGACCTCGGTGAGACCGGCGAGAATCAGGTTTCCGACCGAGTGGCCCGCGAGGGCGCCCGTGCCGCCGAAGCGGTGCTGGACGGCGTCCGTCCACGTCTGGACCTGTGGTTCCCGCGACGCGAGCGCGGCCAGTGCCATCCGCAGATCGCCCGGCGGGATCACGCCGAGTTCACCGCGCAGCCGTCCCGAGGAACCTCCGTCGTCGGCGACCGTGACCACCGCGGTCACGTCCGAACTCAGCCGCCGCGCGGCGCTGAGCGTCGCGTACAGACCGTGGCCTCCACCCAGCGCGACGATTCGGGGTGTGCGGCCGTTGCCGTGCAGTCGATCGTCGCTCATTCGCGCCCCACATCACGGTGCACGACGCGGACGGCGAGGCCGTCTTCCTTCTGCAGACGCGCCGCGAGCGCCTCCGACATGGCAACACTGCGATGCTTGCCGCCGGTGCATCCGACCGCGATGGTCATGTAGCGCTTTCCCTCCCGGCGGTATCCCGCCGTCGTCAGTTCCAGCAGGCGCAGGTACGTATCCAGGTACTCCTGGGCCTCGTCGCGGGACAGGACGTAGTCCCGAACCGCCTCCTCCAGTCCGGTGTGCTCGCGCAGTTCGGGAATCCAGTGCGGATTCGGCAGGAACCGCACGTCGCACACCAGGTCCGCGTCCATCGGCAGACCGTGCTTGAACCCGAACGACTGCACGGTCACCTGGATCTCGGAGCTGCCCTCGCCGCCGAAGGCCGTCTCGATCTTCTCGCGCAGCTCGCGGACCGCGAGCGAGGACGTGTCGACCACCAGGTCGGCCGCGGCCCGCACCTGAGCCAGCTTCGCCCGCTCGGCGGCGATCCCCTCCGAGAGGGTGCCTTCCTTGCTGTCGCTCTGCAGCGGGTGGCTGCGTCGCACGTGCTCGAACCGGCGGATCAGGACCGAGTCGTTGGCCTCGAGGAACAACACCCGGATCTGCACGGGCATCGCCTCGAGCGCGGTCACGACCCGGCCCAGGTCGCCGGAGAACGGGCGGCTGCGCACGTCCATCACCACTGCGAGCCGCCGGATCGGCGGATCGGACTCGACCCCGAGGTCGACCATCCGGGCGATGAGCTCGGGCGGCAGGTTGTCGACGACATACCAGCCGAGGTCCTCGAGGACCTTCGCCGCCGTGCTCAGCCCCGCACCGGACAGTCCGGTGACGAGCGCAACCTCCATGCCTTGCCCACCAGAATCCTGCAGGTCGTTCACTCGAGAGTGTGTCCTGTTCGTTTCGAAGCGCCGATGTCCGTCACATCATCCCCCACGACGGCGCTGCCCGCAGCGACATCCGATCCGGCATCGCCCGGTGCAGGCGCAGGATCGGCCGCCGGATCGGACCCCGCGAGCGCCTCGAGGACCGCCTGTGCGGTGGCGGTGCCGATCCCCGGAACGGCGGTGATCTCCTCGACGGTCGCGCTGCGCAACCTGGCCACAGACCCGAAATGGGTGACGAGTGCGGTCCGCCGAGTCTCCCCCAGCCCGCGCACCGAGTCCAGGGCCGACGCGGTCATCCGCCGTGATCGCTTGCTGCGGTGGAACGTGATCGCGAAACGGTGCGCCTCGTCGCGGACCCGCTGCAGCAGGTACAGCGATTCGCTGGTCCGGGGCAGGATCACCGGATCCTCCTCCCCCGGCACCCACACCTCCTCGAGGCGCTTCGCGAGTCCGATGACCGCGACATCGGTGATGCCGAGTTCGTCGAGCACCTCCGCGGCGGCCGCGACCTGCGGGGCGCCGCCGTCCACGACGTACAGGTTGGGCGGGTACGCGAACCTACGGGGCCGCCCGGTCCGGGGGTCGAGCGCGGCCTCCGGCGCGAGATCGCCGCCGTCGGCCCCGTCACCGTCGATGTCGGCGCCGGGGTTCGCCCCCGCAGCGACGTCCCGGTTGTGCCGCAGGAACCGGCGACGGGTCACCTCGGCGATGCTCGCGACGTCGTCGGAGCGGCCGTCACCGGCGGCCTCCTTGATCGCGTAGTGGCGGTAGTCGGACTTGCGCGGAAGACCGTCCTCGAACACGACCAGCGACGCGACGACGTCGGTGCCCTGGACGTGGCTGATGTCGACGCACTCGATCCGCAACGGGGCCGAATCCAGGTCGAGCGCCTCCTGGATACCCTGCAGCGCAGCCGATCTCGACGTGAAGTCGCCAGCACGCTTGAGCTTGTGCTGCGTGAGCGCCTCCTTGGCGTTGCGCTCGACGGTCTCGGCGAGCGCCTTCTTGTCGCCGCGCTGCGGGACCCGCAACTGCACGGATGACCCGCGCAGCGTCGAGAGCCACCGCTGGATCTCTTCGGCGCCCCGCGGCAGCACCGGGACGAGTACCTCCCGGGGGACGGCGTTGGCCGGCTGGTCGGCCTGTGCGCCGCCGTCGCCCAGGGCGGCCTGCTCGCCGTAGAACTGGGTGAGGAACTGCTCCACCAGGATCGCCTCCTCCGAGGCGCCGGGGGCGCCGGCGGCATCGGCGGCATCGAGGGCGACCGCGTCCCGCTCGATCACGTCGCCCGCCTTCTCGACCACCCAGCCGCGTTGACCCCGGACCCGGCCGCCGCGGACGTGGAACACCTGCACCGCCGCTTCGAGGTCGTCGGACGCGAACGCCACCAGGTCGGCGTCGGTGCCGTCACCGAGGACGACGGCCTGCTTCTCGAGCGCCTTCTTCAGTGCACCGATGTCGTCGCGCAGCCGAGCGGCGGTCTCGAAGTCGAGTTCCTCCGCGGCGTCCTGCATCCGGACCTCGAGCTGGCGGACCAGCCGATCGGTGCGCCCGGACAGGAAGTCGCAGAAGTCCTCGACGATCTCCCGGTGCTCCGCGGCACTGACCCGGCCGACGCACGGCGCCGAGCACTTGTCGATGTAGCCGAGTAGGCACGGCCGGCCGATCTGGCTGTGCCGCTTGAATACTCCGGCCGAGCACGTCCGGGCAGGAAAAACCCGCAGCAGCAGATCCAGCGTCTCGCGAATGGCCCAGGCGTGCGAGTACGGACCGAAGTAGCGCACTCCCTTGCGGCGCGGACCGCGGTAGACGAACAGTCGCGGGAACTCCTCGTTCAACGTCACCGCGAGGACGGGGTACGTCTTGTCGTCGCGATAGCGGACGTTGAACCGTGGATCGAACTCCTTGATCCAGTTGTATTCGAGCTGGAGTGCCTCGACCTCGGTGCTGACGACCGTCCACTCGACACTGCCCGCGGTGGTGACCATCTGCCGGGTCCGCGGATGCAGCGACGAGACGTCCGCGAAGTACGAGTTCAGTCGCGACCGCAGACTCTTCGCCTTGCCGACGTAGATGACCCGGCCGTGCGGGTCGCGGAACTTGTAGACACCCGGCGCCGCCGGGATGGTTCCCGGGGCGGGGCGATACGTCGAAGGATCAGGCACGATTCAAGGTTAGTCGGCGGTACCGACGGCACTCAGGCGGCGCGCGAGCCCGTGTACTTCGCTTCGAGCTCGCGGAACCGGCGGACCGCCCGCACCGCGTGCTCGCCGTCGTTGGCCTGGATCGCCATCACCGGCACGTACTCGTCGTCGGGCAGCTCGATCCGGGCCCACGGCGCCCCGTCCGGGAACGACATGCCCTCGTCCAGATCCCAGTCGACGATGCGCTCACCGAGGATGTTGCGGACCGCGATGCCCCGCGGACCGACCCGCAGGCGCGGACGGGTCAGCAGCAGCACGCCGCCCGCCAGCAGGATCCCGATGCCCGCCATCGCGAACTGGTCCACCACCCGGAAGTACACACCGGTCGCCGACGTCCGGAGCAGGACGCCGAGCGTCACGTGCACCACCACCAGCACGGCCGCGGCGATCATCGCGTAGCGCGGCGACTTCTTGGAGCGGACCTCGAACTCCCAGTCCTCGTTCGCGCTCATCGGGTCGACTGCCCCGTCCGCATGCGTCGGAGCTGCGCGAGCGTGACCGCGGTGTCGATCGCCGCCGCGCACGCCTCGCCGCCCTTGTCCTCGACCGAGCCGGGCAGGCCCGACCGGTCCAGTGCCTGCTGCTCGGTGTCGGTGGTGAGCACGCCGTTGCCGACCGGGGTGCCCTCGTCGAGGGACACCCGGGTCAGGCCGGCCGTCACGGCGTCGCACACGTACTCGAAGTGCGGTGTGCCACCGCGGATCACGACGCCGAGCGCGACGACGGCGTCGTGCGAGCGCGCCAGTTCCTGCGCCACGACGGGCAACTCGATCGCGCCCGCCACGCGGATCAGCGTCGGCTCCTCGATCTGAGCCTGCTTGGCGACGCGCCTGGCGCCGGCGACGAGCGCCTCACTGATCTCGGGGTGCCACTGGCCGGCGACTATCGCGAGCTTGAGATTCTTGGCCATGCCGAGCTGGAGGTCGGGGCGTCCCTCGCCGCTCACAGTGCGTCCCCGGCCTCGAACTCGTCCAGACCGATCATGTCGTGGCCCATGCGATCCCGCTTGGTGCGCAGGTACGTGAGGTTCTCGGCGTTCGCGCGCAGCGGCATCGGAACCCGGTCGGTGATCTGCAGGCCGTAGCCGTCGAGGCCTACTCGCTTGGCCGGATTGTTCGTCAGCAGCCGCATCGACTTGATGCCGAGGTCGACGAGGATCTGCGCGCCGATGCCGTAGTCGCGGGCGTCCGCCGGCAGGCCGAGCTGCAGGTTCGCGTCGACGGTGTCCGAGCCCGCGTCCTGCAACTGGTACGCCTGCAGCTTGTGCATCAGGCCGATGCCGCGGCCTTCGTGTCCGCGCATGTACAGCACGACACCGCGGCCCTCCTGCGCCACCATGTCGAGTGCGGCATCCAGCTGGGGGCCACAGTCGCAGCGCAGCGAACCGAAGACATCGCCGGTGAGGCACTCCGAGTGCACGCGGACCAGCACGTCGCTGCCGTCGCTGTCGGAGAGGTCGCCGCGGACGAGCGCGACGTGCTCGACGTCGTCGTAGATGCTGCGGTAGCCGACGGCGGTGAAGTCACCGTGACGGGTGGGGATCCGGGCCTCGGCGACACGCACGACGTGCTTCTCGTGCTTGCGGCGCCACGCGATGAGGTCGGCGATCGAGATCAGGGCCAGATCGTGGTCGTCCGCAAACACCCGGAGTTCCTCGGTCTGGGCCATGTGGCCCTCGTCCTTCTGGCTGACGATCTCGCAGATCACGCCGGCCGGACGCAGGTCCGCCATGCGGGCGAGATCGACCGCGGCCTCGGTGTGACCGGGGCGACGCAGGACGCCGCCCTCCTTCGCGCGCAGCGGCACGACGTGGCCGGGACGGGTGAAGTCGTTCGCACCGCTGTCCGGGTCGGCCAGCAGACGCATCGTCGCGGCACGGTCGGAGGCGGAGATGCCGGTGCCGATGCCCTCGCGCGCATCGACGGTGACCGTGTACGCGGTGCCGTGCTTGTCCTGGTTGGTCGCGTACATCGGCGGCAGGCCGAGACGGTCGCAGTCCTCGCCGTCGAGCGGGACGCAGAGGTAACCCGAGGTGTAACGAACCATGAACGCCACGAGTTCGGGGGTGGCCTTCTCCGCCGCGAAGATGAGGTCGCCCTCGTTCTCGCGATCCTCGTCGTCGACTACGACAACCGCTTTACCTGCGGCGATGTCAGCGACTGCGCGCTCGATGCTGTCGAACCTGGTCACGTGCTTGGGCTCCAAATTCTTGAACTGGTGTGCTCGAGTATGTCCCGGCGCATCGCTTCAGATGCACCTCAACAGTACGACCTCGCGATACGAGGTCGTTATTCCGGCTATCGGCCGCCGGCGGTGTGCAGGCGTTCGACGTACTTGGCGATGACGTCCACCTCCAGGTTGACCGGGGTGCCGGGCTCGGCCGAGCCGAGCGTGGTCAGGCCGAGGGTGGTCGGGATCAGGGAGATCTCGAAGTACTCGTCGCCGCGCTGTCCGCCCAGCGCGGACACGGTCAGCGACACACCGTCGACGGTGATCGAGCCCTTCTCGACGACGTACCGGGCGATGCTCGACGGCAGCGAGATCCGCACCACGGTCCAGTTCTCGGACGGGCTCCGGCTGATGACCTCGCCGGTGCCGTCGACGTGGCCCTGAACGATGTGCCCGCCGAGCCGGCTGTTCACCGCGGCGGCACGTTCCAGGTTGACCCGGCTGCCCACATCGAGGGCGCCGAGGCTCGACCGCACGAGGGTCTCGCGCATCACGTCGGCCGTGAACGATTCCCCGTCGAGGACGTCGACGACGGTCAGGCAGACGCCGTTGACGGCGATCGAGTCGCCGTGCCCCGCATCGGAGGTGACCAGCGGTCCGCGCACGGTGAACCGAGCGGCGTCCGCCAGGTCCTCCTTGGCGACGATCTCGCCGAGTTCCTCGACGATTCCGGTGAACATGTCTTCGCTCACTCCTTCGGATCCCGGAGGGATCGGTTCAACGGTGATCCCGGAGGGATCGGTTCAACTTCGGATCCCCCGCGGGATCAGGTTCAACAACAGGTCGTCGCCGATCGTCTCGACGCTCTCCCGCCGAAACCGTAGCGCCTCGGCGATGGTGTGGACCCCCGCGTCTTCCACTGCGTGGGACCCTGCGCCCAACACGACGGGCGCGAGGTACGCCTGGACCCGATCGACCCGTCCGGCGGCGAGGAACGCCCCGGCCAGCCGGGGGCCGCCCTCGATCAGGACATCGTCCTGATCAGCGAGGGCGACCAGCACGTCGTCGACGTCGTGGGTGCGCAGTACCAGCGTCGGGGCTGCATCGTCCAGGACCTTCGCGGTGGGCGGGATCTCGCGCGTCCCGACCACTACGCGCAGCGGCTGGTGCGGGGCGAGCGAGCCGTCGGGCAGGCGCGCGGTGAGCCACGGATCGTCGGCCAGGACCGTGCCGGTTCCGACGACGATGGCGTCGAGCAGCGCCCGGTCGGCGTGCACTCGTGCCCGCGCCTCCGGCCCGGTGATCCACTGGCTGGTGCCGTCCGCGGCGGCGCTGCGACCGTCGAGGGTGGCGGCGAACTTCCACGTGACGTGCGGACGTCCGTGACGCTGCCGGTGCAGCCACGCGCGAAGTGGGCCGTGTTCGACGTCGTCGGCCGACAGGCCCGCCGACACCGTCACGCCCGCTTCCAGGAGCCGCTGGGCGCCGCCCGCCGCGGCAGGGTTCGGGTCGGACACGGCGTAGTGCACGGCCGCGACCCCGGCGTCGATCAGCGCCTGCGAGCAGGGACCGGTGCGGCCCTGGTGGTTACACGGTTCGAGCGTGACGACCGCCGTCCCTCCGCGGGCCCGCTCCCCGGCCTCGGCGAGCGC
Organism: Rhodococcus sp. W8901; assembly: GCF_013348805.1. Classification (NCBI taxonomy): domain Bacteria; kingdom Bacillati; phylum Actinomycetota; class Actinomycetes; order Mycobacteriales; family Nocardiaceae; genus Rhodococcus; species Rhodococcus sp. W8901. The sequence goes on along the minus strand of NZ_CP054690.1, from coordinate 2,632,347 downwards.
GACGACCTCGGCGTGCGCACCGCCCGGGGGCCGGGTGGCGCCGACACCGACGACCGCGCCCGACGCGTCGAGGATCACGGCGCCGACGGGCGGGTTGGGGCTGGTGGCGCCCCGCACGCCGTGCGAGGCGTCGATCGCCAGCCGCATCGCGGCCTCGAGGGCACGCGCAGAGGTCGTCACGGACGGGTCCGTCAGATCGACAGCGTCAGGTGCGGGGACGCCTTGGCCGCCTGCTCACGCAGTCCGCGGACTGCGGCCGCGGGGTCGGCGGCGCCGTAGACGGCGGAACCGGCGACGAAGCAGTCGATGCCGGCCTCGGCCGCCTGCTCGATGGTGTCGACGTTGATGCCGCCGTCGATCTCGACGAGCAGACGCAGTTCGCCCGCGTCGACCAGTTTGCGCACGGCCCGGGCCTTGTCGAGCACGGCCGGGATGAACGACTGGCCGCCGAAGCCGGGCTCGACGCTCATCACGAGCAGGGTGTCGAAACTCTTGAGGATATCGAAGTACGGCTCGATCGGCGTGTTCGGCTTCACGCTCAGGCCCGCCTTGGCGCCGGCCGCGCGGATGTCGCGGGCGACCGCGACCGGATCGTCGGTGGCCTCGGCGTGGAAGGTGACGTTGTGGGCACCGGCCTCGGCGTACGGCGGCGCCCAGCGGCCCGGATCGTCGATCATCAGGTGGCAGTCCAGCGGAATGTCGGTGGCCTTGAGCAGGCTCTGCACGACGGGCAGGCCGAGCGTCAGGTTCGGCACGAAGTGGGCGTCCATGACGTCCACGTGCAGCCAGTCGGCGCCGGCAACAGCGTCGGCCTCCTCGGCGAGGCGTGCGAAGTCTGCGGAGAGAATGGACGGAGCGATCATCGGGGTTGCCACGGCAGCGAGTTTAGTTGTTGCCGCGTGGGGTGGGTGTGCGCGGTTCGGGTGAGGGCCGCAGGGGTTCCGGCGGTGCCGCAGGGGTTCCGGCGGTGCCGCAGGGGTTCTGCATACGGAGAACCCGTGCGACGGCGGGAGAACCCCTGCGACAAACACTCCCGTCTCGCGATCGGGCCACCGACACACCGGGAGCATCCACCCACGTCCGCGGGATCACCGCACGATCATCCGCCGCTCCCCCGCCGCGCGGGCGCCCGCCCCGGCGGCTGGGTCACGACCGGCCCCGCCGGCGGATGCACGGTCGGCATCACCCGAACGTCGTTGCGGCGCAGCGTGACCGGGGTTCCGTCGTGGTACAGGGTCAACTCGTCGCCCTCCGCCAGCCGGTACCGCGTCTCGACCCGGTCGATCTCGACGCGCAGCCGGCACCCGGCGGCCGCCACACCGAACGCGAGCCGATCGATCCCCCGTGGCAGCGCCGGCCGGAACGTCAGCCCGGCTCGCCGACGGCGGGCACCGCCGAAGCCCTGCACCAACGCGATCCAGATGCCGGCCAGCGACGCCAGGTGCAGCCCGTCGCTCGTGTTGTGTTCGAGATTGAGCAGATCGATCAGCGCGGTCTCGCCCAGGTAGGCGTACGCCAGGTCCAGGGCGCCGACGTCGGCGGCGACCACGGCCTGGCTGCACGCGGACAGCGACGAGTCCCGGACCGTGAGCCGTTCGTAGTAGGCGAAGTTGCGTGCCCGCTCCTCCGCGGTGAAGGCGTCGGGCACCCACTGCATCGCAAGCACCACGTCGGCCTGTTTGACCACCTGCTTGCGATACAGGTCGAAGTACGGATAGTGCAGCAGCAGCGGATAATGCTCCGGGGGCGTGCCGGCGAAATCCCACACCTGCCGATCGGTGAAGCCCGCCGACTGCGGGTGCACGCCGCGCCGAGCGTCGTAGGGCACGAACATGCGATCGGCCGCGGTCCGCCACCCGCCGATCTCCTCGTCCGTGACGCCGAGGTCGGGCATCCGGTCCCGGTGTCGCTCGACGATCTCGACTGCGGCGGTCAGGTTCTCGCGGGCCATGAGGTTGGTGTAGAGGTTGTTGCGGACCAGCGCGCTGTACTCGTCGGGGCCCGTCACCCCGTCGATCCGGAAGCGGCCGTCCTCGTCGAAGTAGCCCAGCGAATGCCACAGGCGCGCGCTCTCGACCAGCAGGTCCAGGCCCACCGTCAGCTCGAAGTCGGGGTTGCCGTCGGCCCGCAGATACCCGCTCACCGCGTGCGCGACGGCCGCGTTGACGTGGAAGGCGGCGGCCCCGGCCGGCCAGTACCCGCTGCATTCCTTGCCGGTGATGGTCCGCCACGGGAAGGCCGCGCCGTCGAAGCCTAGTTGCCGCGCCCGCGCCCGCGCCATCCCGAGCGTGGAGTGTCGCCAGGTCAGCGCGTCGCCCACCGCATCCGGCAGCACCGACGTGAGGACCGGCAGCACGAACATCTCGGTGTCCCAGAAGGCGTGGCCGTCGTATCCGCGTCCGGTCAGGCCCTTGGACGCGACGGCCGTCCCCTCGGCCCGCGCCGACGCCTGCAGGATGTGGAACAACGCGAACCGCACCGCCTGCTGCACCTCGGGGTCGCCGTCGACGGTGACGTCGGCGCGCGCCCAGAACGTGTCGAGGTAGGCGCGTTGCTCGGCGGCCAGTCCGTCCCAGCCGCTCTCGCGGGCCAGCGTCAACTCCCCCGCGACCTGGTCGCGCATCGCGGGAGCTGTCCGCCGGGCCGACCAGGCGTGCGCGACGTACTTGACCATGCGCAGGGCCCGGCCCGGCCTCGTGTGACCGGTCACGGTGACCCGCCCCTGGTCCGGGTAGCTCTCGGTCTCGACATGCACGTCGGGCCCCGACACCTCGTGGTCCATCGCGACCGCGATGCGCAGGCCGCTCTCGCCGGTCGTGTGCACCAACTGGACCAGCGCGTCGTGATCGAAGTGTTCCTCCGCGATCAACGGCTCCGCGAGCACCGCGGCCGCCCGGGGATCTGCCTCCGCGTGCGGCATCGGTTCGTTCGCGACCAGTTCCGATTGCAGCACCACCCGCGCCGGCCCGTCCAGCGGCTCCACCTCGTACCGGATCGCACCGAGCGTCCGCTGGGCGAACGACACCAACCGCACGGTCGACACCCGCACCGTCCGGCCGGCCGGGGACTGCCACTCGACGACCCGGCGCAACACACCGGCGCGCATGTCGAGTTCCTGCTCGTGCTTGACGACGTGTCCGCGGCGCACGTCGAACGGCTCGTCGTCGACGAGGAGCCGCACGATCTTGCCGTCGGTGATGTTGATGATCGTCTCGCCCGAGTCGGGGTATCCGTAGCCGGGTTCGGCGTACGGCATGGGTCGGACCTCGTAGACACCGGCCAGGTAGCTGCCCGGCAGCCCGTGTGGATCGCCCTCATCGAGGTTGCCCCGCCACCCGAGGTGACCGTTCGCGAGGGTGAACAGCGACTCGGTCTGCGCGAGCACGTCGAGGTCGAGGCTGGTGGCGCGCAGGCTCCACGGGTCGACGGTGAAGGCGGGATGGGTGATCATGGCGGCCGTCCTCCCACTCGCGGGCGCGGGCCGTCGGAACGCACCCGTCAGTCCACGCTAGGACACCCCCGGCGTTCACGGCGCCGGTTCACGGGACGAGCACCGCGACTCCCCCGAACACGCCGCCCGCCAGATCCGCGAGCGCCCGGTCGGCGGCGTCGAGCGAATATCGGTGGGCGCTCACCCGGAGCCGGTGCTGCTGCGCGAACGCGAGGAACTCCCGCGCGTCCTTCCGCGTGTTCGCGGTGACACTGCGAAGCTGCCGTTCGCGGAACAGGTGCCGCTGATAGTCGAGGGGCGGAATGTCGCTCAGGTGGATGCCGGCCAGTGCGAGCGTGCCGCCGGCGTCGAGCGCCTCCAGCGCGGGCGGCACGAGGTCACCGGTCGGCGCGAACAGGATGGCCGAATCCAGCGGTTCCGGCGGCGGGTCCGCGGCGCCCTGCACCGATGCCGCACCGAGACTGAACGCCAGCTCGCGGGCCTCCTCCCCACGCGTCATCACGTGCACGCGCGCGCCGCGCGCCAGCGCGACCTGCGCGGTGAGGTGCGCACTGCCGCCGAACCCGTAGATGCCGAGCCGGCCGCCCTCGGGCAGATCGGCGCGCAGCAGCGACCGATAGCCGATGATGCCCGCGCACAGCAGCGGCGCGAGTTCCACCAGCGGATAGCCGGTGGGCAGTTCCAGCGCGAAGTCGGCCGGCACGGTGGTGTACTCGGCGTAACCGCCGTCGGCGTCCCAGCCGGTGTACGTCGAATAGGGACAGAGGTTCTCGTCTCCGCGCACGCAGTAGCGGCAGTGTCCGCACGTGCTGCGCAGCCACGGGACGCCGACGCGCTGTCCCGGTGTGAACCGTCCGGCGTGCTCGCCGAGGTCCTCGCCGACGCCCACGACCTCGCCGATCACCTCGTGCCCCGGTATGACGTTGAGGCGGTGCGGCGGCAACTCGCCTTCGACGACGTGCAGATCGGTGCGGCACACTCCGCACGCGAGCACCCGGACCAGCAGTTCGCCGCTGTTCGGTCGGGGCAGAAGTTCCCGGCCGATCTGGAGCGGGCGATCGGTGAGTGGACCCGGTCTCGTCGTCCGCCAGGCACGCATCATGGTGGTCGACGTCGTGGTTCGTGAGGTCCGCGAGTTTTCAGTCCGCATACGAGATCCGTACTTCGTGTCGTCGGCGCCGGCCGGAACCGGTGCGCGGCACCTGTGGACGATGCCGGTGTCGCTTCTTCCAGGATGCCTGGTTCGGTGGCCCGGCGACAGGGGCAACCGGAGGTACCGGTCAGTGTGGGCCCACCCGCGGGTCGGCCCTGGCAAATGGAGCCGACAACCGTCAGGATGGAGAGACCTTCGCCTCGACCGGAGGAGCCGATCCGTGGACGAGCACCCGACCGACGACGATCTAGAACTGCTCCACCGGTACTGGATGGCGGCCAACTACCTGACGGTGGCCCAGATCTACCTGCGCGACAACGTCCTGCTGCGACGCCCGCTGGTACCGCCCGACATCAAGCCGCGACTGCTCGGACACTGGGGCACGAGCCCGGGCCTGTCCCTCGTCTACGCCCACCTCAACCGGCTGATCCGGCGAACCGGCGCGAACGTGCTGTTCGTGGCCGGTCCTGGTCACGGCGGACCCGCCGTCGTCGCGAATACCTATCTCGAGGGCACGTACTCGCAGTTGTACCCGGAGGTGAGCCCCGACGAGGCCGGACTGCGCCGACTGGCCCGGCAGTTCTCGACGCCGGGCGGGATCCCGAGTCACTCCGGCGTGGAGACCCCGGGTTCGATCAACGAGGGCGGTGAACTGGGCTACTCGCTGGCGCATGCCGCGGGCGCCGCGATGGACAACCCGGACCTGATCGTGGCGTGCGTCGTCGGGGACGGTGAGGCCGAGACCGGCCCGCTGGCCGCGTCGTGGAAGGTCCCGTTCTTCCTCGACCCGACCCACGACGGCGCGGTACTGCCCGTTCTGCACCTCAACGGCTACAAGATCTCCGGCCCGACGGTCCTCGGACGACGCACCGACGACGAGGTTCTGGCTGTGCTGCGCGCGATCGGCTGGGACGCGGTGGCGGTCTCCGGTGACGACCCGATGCAGGTACACCGCGACCTCGCGGAGACGCTCGATCGCGCGCACACCGCCATCGCGCGGATCCGGGACGATGCGCGCCGGTCGGGGTTCACCGAGCGGCCGCGGTGGCCGGCGATCGTGCTGCGCACGCCGAAGGGCTGGACGGGACCGGACATCGTCGACGGCGTGCAGGTCGAGGGCACGTTCCGAGCGCACCAGGTACCGATCGCCCACGTACGCGACGACCCCACGCACCTGCAGACGCTCGAGCAGTGGATGCGCTCGTATCGGCCCGAGGAACAGTTCGACCCGCAGGGCCGCCTGGTCCCCGAACTGGCGGCGCTGGCACCGTCCGGTGACAAGCGGATGGGTGCGAACCCGCACGCGAACGGCGGGCGACTCCTGCGCCCGCTGGATCTGCCCGCACCCGACCGGTACGCCGTCGAGGTGCGCGTGCCCGGCGCCGTCCACCACGAGACGACCCGTCCGCTCGGCGAGATGCTGCGCGACATCTACTCGGCCAACCCCGACGACTTCCGGTTGTTCTGCCCGGACGAGACCAACAGCAATCGGCTCGGCGCCGTCTTCGAGGTCACCGACCGCTGCTTCGTCGGCACCCTGATTCCCGGCGACGACCATGTCGGGCACCACGGCCGGGTGATGGAGGTGCTGTCGGAACACCTGTGCCAGGGCTGGCTCGAGGGCTATCTGTTGACCGGCCGGCACGGGCTGTTCGCGACGTACGAGGCGTTCGCGATGGTGAGCGCGTCGATGACGATCCAGCACACCAAGTGGCTCGAACGCGCCCGCTCCCTCGACTGGCGGGCCCCGGTCGCGAGCCTGAACATCCTGCTCACCTCGACGTGCTGGCGCAACGACCACAACGGGTTCTCGCATCAGGGGCCGGGGCTGATCGACACGATGCTGTCGCTGTCCGGTGGTGTCACCCGCGTGTATCTGCCACCGGATGCGAACTCGCTCCTGATCGTCGCCGAGCACGTCTTCGCCACCCGCGACTGCGCGAACCTGCTGGTGGTCGACAAGCAGTCGCACCCGCAGTACCTGACGCTCGAGCAGGCCCGGGAGCACGTCGGGGCCGGGGCGTCGGTGTGGGACTGGGCCGGAACCGAGACCGGCGACGGCGCGGCACCCGACATCGTGCTGGCGTGCGTGGGTGACGTCCCCACCGAGGAGACGCTGGCCGCGGCGGCACTGCTGCGTGGGCACGTGCCGGGGCTGCGGGTCCGGGTGGTCAACGTGGTGGACCTGATGTCGATGGCGCCGCCCGACGTCCATCCGCACGGCCGTTCGCACGAGGACTTCGCACGCCTGTTCACCGAGGATGTGGACGTCGTCGTCGCGTGGCACGGCTACGCGCGGTCCTTCCACCAACTGCTGCACGGCCGGATGAACCCGGACCGGTTCCACGTGCGCGGCTACACCGAGCAGGGGTCGACCACCACGCCGTTCGACATGGTGGTGCTCAACCACATGAGCCGCTACCACCTGGCGATCGAGGCGCTGCGCCGGTGCCGACGGGAACCCGACGGCGCCGCGGATCTCACGGGCTACTGCGAGCGGATGCTCGAACGGCACCACGGATACGTCCGCGAACACCTCGAGGACATGCCGGAGGTGTGCAACTGGGTCTGGCCGGAACCGGTGTGAGGCGGGCCGGCCGGGCGGTCAGATCCCCAGCTTCATCCCCGCACCGGCGTCCACCCGCAACTGTTGGCCGGTGACGAAGCGTGACTCGTCGGACGCGAGATACACCACCGCGTGCGAGATGTCCTCCGGTTCGACCCACGGCGTCGGCATCGCCTGCATGAACGGGAACGTCACCTTCGCGTCCTCGGCCGTCGGGTTCTCGAGATCGGGCCGGAACGTCTTGTACATCGGCGGGCTCTGCAGCATGTCGGTGTTGACGTTGGTGGGGTGGATCGCGTTGACGCGGATCGAACTGGGACCCAACGTCAGCGCCAGGGACTGCGTGTACGTCCAGATCATCTTCTTCGCCAGCCCGTAGCCGTCCCCGCCGGGACCCTGCATCGCCTGCTGGCCGTTGATCCCGATCTGCGGCACCAAACCCGCGACCGAACCGGTGGCGATGACCGACGCCCCGGCGCCCAGGTACGGCATCGCGGCGTGGATGGTATTGACGACGCCGACGAAGTCGACGTCGAACGCATCGACGAAGCCCTGCACCGGCACGTCATTGCCCAACGGGCAGATTCCCGCATTCGCGACCACGACGTCGAGCCGCCCGAGCTTCGAAACCGCTTCGGCGAGTTCACGTTCCAGAGCGATACGATCCCGGACATCAACCTTCACGGCAACGACACGGCTGCCCGCCTTCTCGACGAGCCGCGCCGTTTCCTCGAGATCGGCCTCCGTGGCCAGCGGGTACTCGTTGCTCTCGATGTCGGCACACACGTCGAACGCGATGATGTCCGCGCCCTCGTCGGCGAGGTGGACGGCGTGGCTGCGGCCCTGCCCGCGCGCGGCGCCCGTGATCAGAACGACTTTCCCGGCAACCCGATTCATCAGTCCTCCTCCGTGCCTGCCCACAGTGGGTGACGGGCCGCCACCCACTGTGGATTACAACACGTTGCAGTGTGAATCGGAACACATTCCGAGCCGCGGGCCCGGGCCGTAATCAGGACCCGGAGGCCCCGGCGTCGTCTGCAGGCCGCTGCAGCGCCGCCATGAACATCGCATCCGTTCCGTGCCGGTGCGGCCACAGCTGGACCCCGGGCCCGTCGCCCAGGCCGGGCACCCCGGGCAGCAACTCCCGCGTGTCGAGCGGGATCGCCCCGTGCCTGCGCACGGCGTCGGCGACCACGGCCACCGTCTCCGACACGTGCGGCGAGCACGTCGAGTACAGCACCACCCCGCCGGGCCGGACGAGCTCGAGCGCCGACGCCAGCAGCTCGCGCTGCAGCTTCACCAGACCCGCCACGTCCGCCGGCTGCCGCCGCCACCGCGCCTCCGGACGTCGACGCAGGGCGCCCAGCCCGGTGCACGGGGCGTCGACGAGAATCCGGTCGTAGCCGCCGTCCAGACCGGGGTCGCGACCGTCCGCGACGTGCACGTCGACGGGCAGCTCGCGGGTGGTCTTGCGGATCAGGTCGGCACGGTGCTCGACGGGCTCCACCGCGTCGAGGCGTCCGCCCTCGATCCCCGCCAACGCACCGAGCAGCGCGGCCTTGCCGCCCGGGCCGGCGCACAGGTCGAGCCAGCGTCCACTGTCGGGCCCGTCGATCGGCGCGAGCGTGAGCGCGCGGGCCACCAGCTGGCTGCCCTCGTCCTGCACGCCCGCCAGACCCTCGCGGACCGCGTCGAGCAGACCGGGATCACCACCGTCCAGGTGGACCGCGTACGGCGAGTACGCTCCCACCTCGCCGCCGGTGATCAGAGCCAGCTCCTCCGCCGAGATCTCACCGGGCCGGGCGACCAGGTGGACCGCCGGACGGGCGTCGTCGGCAGCGAGGACGGCCTCGAGCTCGCCCGCATCGGCGCCGAGGGCGTCGGCGAACGCCTGCGCGATCCACGTCGGGTGGGCGTACCGGAAGGCGAGGTGTCCCACCGGGTCCACGGCGGCGTCCGGGGCCAGTTCGGCCACCCACTGGTCCTCGGTCTTCTCCGACACCCGGCGCAGGACGGCGTTCACGAAACCCGCCTTGCCCGAACCGGCCTCGGCACGAACGAGATCCACCGACGTCGCGACCGCGGCGTGCGATGCGATGCGGGTGCGCAGCAACTGGTAGGCGCCGAGTTGCAGGACGTCGAGCAACGGGCCGTCGATCTCCTCGATCGGGCGGCCCGCGCACTTCGCGATCACGGCGTCCAGCAGACCGCGGGCGCGGGCGGCGCCGTACGCCAACTCGGTCGCCAGGGCCGCGTCGCGGCCGTCGAGCCGTCGTTCCCGGAGCAGCCCCGGCAGAACGAGATTCGCATAGGCGTCGCGTTCGCGCACCGCGCGCAACACGTCCCGGGCCGCGCGCCGCGACTGGTCGACCGACGCCTGCGCCGGATCCGGGCGCTTCGCCTGCCGCGGCCGGTTGTTGTCACCGCTCCGGCCGCCCTGACCACCGCTGCCGCCGCGGCCCCCGGTTCGGCGGCCGCCCTGGCCGCCGCCCTGGCCGCCGCCCTGTCCGCCGCCGGACCTGTTGGGTCGCCTCGACTCGCTCACTGTGCCCGAACCTCTCCGTCGAGACGCGCACCGCGCGCCCAGTCGACCGCTGCCATCTGCTTCTTGCCCTGCGGCTGGACCTGATCGAGCCGGACCGCCGTCGTGGAGGTGCCCACGTAGAAGCCGTCCTTGCGGACCTCGATCTGCCCGGGCCGCAACGTCTCCTGCGCCAGCGTCACGGGTCCGACCTTCACCCGCAGATCCCCGATCATCGTCCACGCCCCGGGAGCGGGAGTCACCGAACGCACGTGCCGGTGGACGGCGAGAGCCGGCTGGTCCCAGCGGATCCGGGCGGACTCGACCGACACCTTCGGCGCATGGGACACACCGTCCGGCGGCTGCGGGACCGCGTGCACGGTGCCGTCCTCGACACCGTCGAGCACCGATTCGAGAAGCAGCGCGCCGCTCTCGGCGAGGCGCCCGAGCAGGGCCCCCGCCGTGTCGGTTGTGCGGATCGCCTCGGTCACCACTCCGTACACGGGTCCGGTGTCCATACCCTCGTCGAGATCGAAGACCGTCGCGCCCGTCATCTCGTCGCCGGCGTTGATCGCGGCCTGCACGGGAGCGGCACCCCGCCACGCGGGCAGCAGCGAGAAGTGCAGGTTCATCCAGCCGTGCCGCGGAACGTCGAGCACCGGGCGCGGCAGCAGGTTGCCGTACGCGACCACCGGGCACGCGTCGGGCTCGAGTTCCCGCAATCGCGCCAGGAACTCCGGGTCCGACGCCGACGCGGGCGTGAGCACCTCGATGCCGTGCTGGTCGGCGAGCTGCCCGATGGGCGAACGGACCAGCTTCCGCCCGCGACCGGCGACGGCGTCGGGCCGGGTCACGACGGCGACCACCTCGTGACGTTCGGAGTCGATCAGCCGCTGCAGCGACGGCACGGCCGGTTCGGGCGTCCCCGCGAAGACGATGCGCATCAGCTCCGGGCCTCCAGGTGGTCGGAGCGGGTGGGCGAGGTGTTCACGAGGGCGGCTCCCGGAGCATCGAATCCCGGCGGTGCCGGAAGAAGGTTCACTCCGGGATTCTACGGACCCGAAGGAGCAGCTCAGCCACCGGTCAGCGCCGCCTCCACCCGTTCGGTGTCGGCGTCGGACCAGCCGTCGGGCTGCAGGATCCGGGCCCACATGCCGGCGGCCTCCGGACCGTACGAGTGCCCGTGGCCTGCCGGGACGTCCGCGGAGAAGATCATGTCGAGCGTCACCTGCCAGAAGGTGACCAGCGGCAGCCAGGACATGTTGGGATCGACGTCGCGTCCACGCGGTTCACGCAACCAGTCCGGCTCGTTGAACAGCAGCGACGGCGACCACCACACGATCGGGTCGCTCGCGTGCTGCCAGTACACGACCCGCCGCGGACCCCACTCGGCGTCGAGGTCCAGGTCGCCGGGCTCGGACGCGAACCGGACCGACCTCCCGTCCTCGACGATCGGAAGGATCTCCGGGGATCCCGGGTCGCGGTCCGCGGTCACCTCCCGCCACTGCGGCGTGAAGTTCGGCGTCCCCACCCACAGGGCACCGTCCACCCGGGTCGCCATGTCCTGATAGCCCGCGAACGCGTTCTGGCCGCCGTACGAACCGAGACTCTCCCCGAACACGACAAGCTTGGGCCGGGTCTCGACGGGCAGGTCGATCCAGCGCGCGAACACGGCGTTGAACAGGGCCCGACCGGCCACCTGTGGGGTCTCCCGGTCGGCGATGAAGGCCAACGGGCTCGGCAGGAAGGAATACTGCATCGACGCGATCGCCGTGTCGCCGGCTTCGATGTACTCCAGCGACGATGCGACGTTCTGGTTCACCCAGCCCCGGCCGGTCGTGGTGTTGACCGCGAGCACTCTTCGTTCCCACGCCTTGGTGCGATCGAGTTCGGCGACGACGAGATCGGCGACGCCGGCGACGGAGTCGGCCGATTCACGGCCGGCATAGACCCGGATCGGCTCCTTCGCGGGCCGCCCCGTCACCTCGGTGATCCGGTCCGCGCCGGGGCCGCGGCCCACGAAGGTGCGGCCCTCCTGCCCCAGGGTGTCCCACGCCTGGGCGGACGCCGGCGATCCGCTCCGCTCGGGCACTGTCGGTTCCTCGACCCCCTCCGCAGTCGCGGTGTCGGCGCCCGAGAAGCTCCAGTTGGCGAACGCGATCAGGCCCTTGTAGAGCGCACCGTTGACGACCAGGACGGCGATCACGACGGCCACCAGCAGGCCCGCCACGTTCGCCGCGGGCCGGGGCACCAGCCGTCGGGCCAGGTCGGTGAGTTTGCGCGTCCCCTTCCGGATACCGCGCCCTGCCTCGAGGAGCACGAACCACACCGCGACTGCGATGAGGAACACGAGCAGGATGTTCCCCTGGTTGGTGTGTTCCAGGCCGACGAGATCGCGAACGTAGTTCTGCCACACCGCCCCGAGCACGAGGAACACCGGAACGAGGATCACCGCGGCGACTCCGAGAATCCACCACCCGATCCGGCGCGTCCGCGCCGACCACGCCGGCTCGACGCCGCACGAGCGCACGATCCACGCCGCGAAGCAGCCGACGCCGTACCCGAGCGCGACCGAGATGCCGGTGGCCAGCCCTTGGAGATACCAGGCGCGCGGGAGCAGCGACGGGCTCATCGACCAGGTGAAGAACACGAGAGCGACGGCCAGGCCCACCGGATTCGAGCGACGCACACAGCCGCGCAGTTGGGTCCAGAACCGTCGGGTCGCCGGCTGTACAGGATCGGCGACGCCTTCGGGGGCTCGCTCGGGGGCGGTTGTCATGCGCGGAACGATATGCGCGACGATGCAACGAGCGCTGGACCGGCCATCCCGCGGCGTGTACACCGGAACTACGGGTCATCCCTGTTGCGCCCCTGGAGGCAGACATGTCCGGCATCGCAAGCAAGTTCGACAAGGCATTCGAGTCCCGGCCCGTCGACGACCTGGCCGATGCGCCGGTCACCGCCCTACGCGGCTTGAGCGAGTCCGATGCCGAGCACCTACGGGCGGCCTTCGGGATCAGCACTGTCCGGGATCTCGGCACCAACAAGTTCTTCCGCTGGGCCCAGGCGATCGCCGAACTCGCCGAATAGCACGAGCACCCCGGTTTCGACGCAGGTAGACGTCACCGCACATACCGGAACATCGACCCAGGCGTCCCATACCACGGGTTCGCCCCAAATTTCGTGCGCCACGCCGATTCTCGCGAATCATATTTTTGCGATTACAGCGCGAAAGCGAACTTGCTCGAGGTAACTTTCGACTCGACCCCACTGCCCCAGCACCCCGGCAGGACAGGGCATCTCACGGGCCACCCCAGCAAACCGGCGGCTTTGCATTCTCGGACCAGCGCCTCGATCAGTCCAGCGTCGGACCGATCGGCGAGACTGGAACCAGATCTCTAATAGGCACGAAAAACATTGTGCGACAAGATGATCTGATCCTTCACCAGCACCTGATCGGGTCGGCGGCGGTCTTGGATCACCACGCGCCGGCCGATTCGCCGCAGCCCGAGCACCCACGACTTCTCCGTAAGGGGTACCGCCATGCTATTGAGGGATACGAAGCCCGACCACACTGACACGATCGGAATGGAACTACTCGAAGGCGCTGCGTCCGCGACCCGAAAGGGGTTCGCGTTCGATGTGGCGATCATCGGACTGGGGTATGTCGGGCTTCCGACTTCACTGGCGTTCCACGCCGCCGGTTGCAGGGTACTCGGCATCGACATCAGCGAGAATCGGCTCGACATCGTCCGCCGACAACGCGCCGATCTCGTCGACGCGGACCGTCGTCGACTCGCGGACGCGCTGGAGGACCCGGGATACGCGACGACCGGCGAGATCGCGCGCCTTTCCGACGCCGCCACGGTGATCGTGTGTGTCCCGACCCCGGTCGACGAGCACCTCACCCCCGAGCTCGGCATCCTTCGCAGGGCATGCAAGTCCGTCGTCGAGCATGCCGTACCCGGCCAGGTCCTCATCCTCACCTCCACGACGTACGTGGGCAGCACACGCGATCTGCTCGCCACCGAGTTGAGCGCGAAGGGGTTGAGGGTCGGAACCGACGTGTTCGTCGCCTTCAGCCCGGAGCGGATCGACCCCGGAAACGAACGGTTCCCCCACGAGGAGGTTCCGCGCGTCGTCGGGGGCACAACGGCATCGTGCACCGAGGCCGCGACCGCGGTACTGCACCGCTGTACGAAGAATGTCCACGGCGTCGAATCGACCGACGCCGCCGAGATGACAAAGCTCGTGGAGAACACTTTCCGAGCCGTCAACATTGCGCTCGCGAACGAGTTCGCAGAGATCTGCCGATCGCTGCGTCTCGACGTGATGGACGTGATCAATGCCGCCGCGACCAAGCCCTACGGATTCATGCCCTTCTTCCCCGGGCCGGGAGTCGGTGGGCACTGCATCCCCTGCGACCCGCACTACCTGCTGTGGCAGTTGCGCAAGAAGCGGCTGAGCACGCCACTGATCGAACAGGCCATGACCGGCATCGCGGCCCGGCCTCACCAGGTCGCCGAACGCGCCCGGCAGACGCTCTCCGAGCAGGGCTGCGGGATCGTCGGTGCCCGAGTCCTCGTCGTCGGAGTCGCCTACAAGCCCAATGTCGAGGATCTGAGGGAATCGCCGGCACTGGAGATCATCGCCGCCCTCCTCGAGATGGGCGCCGCGGTGGCGTACCACGATCCGAACTTCCCCATCCTGACTCTGTCCGACGGCACGGTGCTCACCGATGTAGCGGACCCGGGACGGTTCGAGGCCGATCTCGTGATCGTGCACACCGCACACGACGTCGTCGATCTCGACTGGCTGGCCACGGCGCCGGCGGTCCTCGACACCACCTATCGACTGGATCGCCTCCCGCGCCGCGTCGCCCTGTAGCGAACGAGCCCGAAACCCCGGCGAACGAAAGGGATTGCGCACGATGAGAACCACAGTGACCGGAGGGGCAGGCTTCATCGGCAGTCACCTGGTCGAATACCTACTGCGGCAGGGCGACGAGGTCGTGGTGCTCGACGACCTCTCGACCGGCAGACTTGCCAACCTCGAATCCGTATCGGGCGCCGACGGATTCCGCTTCATCGAAGGCTCGATCCTCGACCGCGACGCCGTCGACAGCGCGATCGGCGGCGCGGACCGGGTGTTCCATCTCGCGGCGGCCGTCGGCGTCCGGTTGATCGTCGACCGTCCGCTGGAGAGTTTGCGCACGAACATCCACGGCACCGAGACCGTCCTCGACGCGTGCCTCGACGCAGGATCGGTCCTGCTGCTCGCGTCGACCAGTGAGATCTACGGGAAGAACACCGCCGATGCACTGTCCGAGGATGCCGATCGCATCCTGGGCTCACCGCTCACCGCCCGATGGACGTACGCAGCGGCGAAGGGAATCGACGAGGCGTTCGCACACGCGTACTGGCGCGAGTTCGGACTACGAGTGGCGACAGTTCGATTGTTCAACACGGTCGGCCCGCGCCAAACCGGCCGATACGGGATGGTGGTCCCGACACTGGTCGGACAAGCCCTGCGAGGCGACCCACTCACGGTCTTCGGGGATGGCCGTCAGACGCGATGCTTCTCGTTCGTCGAGGACGTCGTACCGGCGATCGTCGCGATTGCCGGCGAGCCCGCAGCATACGGCCGAGCCTTCAACCTCGGTGGAGCGCAGGAGATCTCGATCATCGAGCTGGCCGAGCGGGTGGTCGAGGTACTCGGCTCCGACAGCTCGATTTCCCTGGTGCCGTACGAGCAGGCGTACGCAGCGGGATACGAGGACATGCGGCGCAGGGTTCCGGACAACCGGGCCGCCCGCGAGCTGGTGGGCTTCGAGCCTGTCACCGCCGTGGACGAGATCATCGCCCGCGTCGCCGCTGCACTGCCGGACACGGGCACGGCCGGACGAGCGGTGGGCGCGCGCCGATGACCCCCCGAATCACTCTGCGGGATCGTCCACGGACGTGCATGACCGTCGCACTGGCCGCGACGGCCGCGCTCTCGCAACTCCATGCGGACGCGCGGGTGGTCGATCTACCCCAGTTACCGCTGGTGATCGGGGCGATTCCGTACTGGGACCGAAGCGCCGCGCTGACCTCGATGCGCACGTACGCCCGCTACATCGACGTCGCCTCTCCCTGGTCGTACTCGGTGTCCGCGGACGGCACGCCGACGGTGGCCGAGGGTACGAGGCCGGACGCCGATTCCGAGCTTGGCACGCATTCGGGCGACAGCAGTATTCGGACGATTCCCACGATCACGAACACGACCGACGGTCGATGGGACCGCGAGACCATAGCGAAGGTCCTGCTCGATCCGGCATTGCGCCGCGCCCATGTCGAGGCACTCACCGGCCTCGTCGAAGAGTACGGCTTCGACGGCGTCCAGATCGACTACGAGAACCTGTCGGCCGCCGATCGTGACAGCTTCTCCACCTTCGTCCGCGAATTGGGCGACGCGCTGCACCGGATCGACCGGGTGCTCTACGTCGCAGTTCACGCCAAGCCGAACGA
The DNA here is from genome assembly GCF_013348805.1 of Rhodococcus sp. W8901. Classification (NCBI taxonomy): domain Bacteria; kingdom Bacillati; phylum Actinomycetota; class Actinomycetes; order Mycobacteriales; family Nocardiaceae; genus Rhodococcus; species Rhodococcus sp. W8901. The sequence goes on along the minus strand of NZ_CP054690.1, from coordinate 2,616,147 downwards.
TACGGGCTACGGACCGCACAACGAGGCCCAGGACTACGCCGCGATCGCCGCGGGCGCCGACAGAGTGATCGTGATGGCGTACGACCGGCACTGGGCGACGAGCACAGCGGGGCCCATCGCCCCGTACGACTGGGTCGAGGAGGTGATCCGCTATGCCGTCACCAGGATTCCGCGGGAGAAGCTCGTTCTCGGAGTCGGGCTCTACGGCTACGACTGGGTCGGCTCGGCGGCAACACCGCTCACGTGGGCCGAGGTGATGTCGGTCGCGGAGGTGCACCGGTCGCCGATGCATTGGGACGAGACCAGCCTGTCCACCCACTTCACCTATGTCGTGGACGGGATCACCCACGAGGTGTGGTTCGAGAACGCTCGCAGTGTCGAGGCCAAATCCGCACTCGCGCAGCGTCACGATCTCGCCGGCATCGCGTTGTGGCGTCTCGGCGGGGAGGACCCGTCGATCTGGCGGCTCGGCCCGTGACCACATGCCGGGCACCGTCCGGGAGCCCGGATGCTTCGGACCGCGGTTCGATGCCGGAGCACCCGGCGACATCTCGTCATACGACCGGCCCCGCCGGCGCGTTCCCTCTGGCTTCGAAGGATCAGCAATGTGCGGAATTATCGCTTGCCGGACCAATGGTCCCGCCCTCGACTACCTACTACCGGCACTGAAGCGGCTCGAATACCGCGGCTACGACTCGGTGGGTGTCGCCGTCCGCACCGACGACGGCGATATCGCCCGCCTACGGACGATCGGGCGTATCGGCGCTCTCGAGCAGCAAGTGACGCGATGGAACGGACCCGAGCTCGACGGACTCGGGATCGGGCACACGCGCTGGGCCACCCACGGCGGCGTCGACGAGGCCAACGCGCACCCACACCTGGACTGCACCGGTCGAATCGCAGTGGTGCACAACGGGATCATCACCAATGCCGAGGAGCTGGAGCGGGAACTCCGCGCGACCGGACATCAGTTCGCATCCCAAGTGGACAGCGAGGTGGTGACCCACCTCATCGAGGACTGTCTCACGGTCTCGGGCGACCTGTTGACAGCCGTCCAGCAGACGGTGGACCGGCTCTCCGGTTCGTGGGCGCTCGCGGTCCTCGAGCAGGGCACCGGCCGCCTCGTCGCCGCCGCGAACCGATCGCCCCTGCTGGTCGCTCGCGCCAGAGGTTGTGCCTTCGCCACGAGCGACTCGGCCGCGATCGCGGACTGGGTCGACGAGTTCCGCACTCTCGACGACGGGGACGTCGTCGAACTCGGTGACGTCTTCACCTGGAGCCACCACGGACTGCGGTGCTCACCGCCGCCGCTCAGGCGGCAGGCGTGGGACCGCACGGACATCAGTCTCGGCCGGCACACCGACTTCATGAGCAAGGAGATCGCCGAGCAGCCGGAGGTCGCCGCGCGCCTGCTCGCACAGATCGGCGGCGGCGTCGCCGACGGATCGCTGTGGTCCGGGCTCGGCCTCCCCCACTTCGACCGACTGCGCGTCGTCGCGTGCGGCACCTCGCTGCACGCCGGCCAGGTGATCGGCAACTGCGTGCGCGGGGCCGGCGCGATACCGTTCACCGCAACGGTCGCCAGCGAAATGCTGCGAGAGCACTCGGACCCGAACACGCTCACGCTCGCGATCAGCCAGTCCGGCGAAACCGCTGACGTCCTGCGCGCGCTGGACCTCCACGCCCCCGGCGACGGACCGCTGCTCGCGTTGACCAATTCCACACATTCGACGCTCGCCCGTCGCGCAGACGCGGTCCTGTCCTGTTCCGCCGGTCCCGAGATCGGCGTGGCGGCCACGAAGACTTTCGTATGCCAGGTCATATCGGGAGTCGCGCTCATGATGTCCGCAATGGTGGCGACCGAACGACTCGCTCCGGACATCGCCTCTCGATTGATGCGGTCTCTCAACGGCATCCCCGCGCGACTTGCGGCCGCGACCGAGGCGGCGCAGCAGCTGATCCCGCCGATCGTGGACGAACTGACCACATCGACCGGATTCGTTTTCCTCGGGCGCGGAGCCGGTGTGCCCTACGCCGCCGAGGGCGCGCTGAAGCTCAAGGAACTCACCTACCGCTGGGCGGAACACCATCCGGCCGGCGAACTCAAGCACGGGCCGCTGGCCGTGATCGAGTCGGGGACCCCGGTCGTCGTCGTCGACCACGGTGACCCGCGCATCGCCGCGAACATCGCCGAGGTCCGGGCGCGCGGCGGGCGAATCATCACCATCGGCATCGAGGGAAGCACGGTTCCGGTGCTGCACCCTGGACCGGCACCGTGCGGTCCGCTCGAATCAGTCGTTCCGATGCAGGTGCTGGCGCGCGAGCTCGCCCTCGCGCTCGGCCGGGACGTCGACAAGCCCCGCAATCTCGCCAAGTCAGTGACCGTCGAATGATCCGCCGAACCGAAAGGCACAGTATGAACAGTCACAACTGGATATGCCCGGCCCGTCCCGGATCCCGGCATCCACGACCTCAACGACCTCCCGCCCGGCGCCGCCGCATGCTGGGGCTGGTCAGCGCCCTGGCCCTCCTCCTCGCCCCGACCCTGATCTCGGTCGGCGCCGGCGCGCCCGCCGGCGCCGCCGGAGCACCCACAGTGGTGAGCCTGACGTTCGACGACGGCAATGCGAATGCGACCGTGGCCGCCCAGACACTGCAGGCCAACGGACTGCGCGGGACGTTCTTCGTCCCGTCGGGCTACATCGATCAGCCGGGCTACATGACGCAGGCCGATCTCCACGGGATCGAAGCCGGAGGCCACGAGATCGGCGGTCATTCCGTCACGCACCCGGACCTCGCCTCGATGTCACGGGACGAGGCAACAAGACAGATCTGCAACGACCGCGTGAACCTCACCGGCTGGGGTTTCGACGTCACCTCGTTCGCGTACCCGTTTGCGTCGGCGTCCGCCGAGACCGAGGCAATCGCGCGGCAGTGCGGATACAACAGTGCACGCGGGCTCGGGGATATCGAGACTCGATTCGGATGCCAGGGATGCGACCGCGCCGAAGCTATTCCGCCCCAGAACCCGTTCTACACGCAGGCGCCGGACCAGGTGGACAGCACCTGGACCCTCGCGGACCTGCAGAATGTCGTCACCAACGCGGAGAACAACGGCGGCGGGTGGATCCAGTTGACCTTCCACCATGTATGCGCCGGCAACTGCGATCCGGGCGGCCTGTCGGTCTCACCGGAACTACTCGATCAGTTCGCTGGTTGGCTCGCTGCACGGTCGACCGCCAACACGACGGTCAAGACCGTGCGTGAGGTGATCGGCGGCGCGGTCGCACCGACTGCACCCGGTCCCGTCGTGCCTGCCGCCGCCCCGGGCGTCAACGGAGCACCGAACCCCGGCCTCGAGACGGTCGGCGCCAACGGACTGCCCACCTGCTGGATGGCGGGCGGCTACGGCGTCAATTCACCGACGTTCGCCACGGTCCCCGAAGCACACGGCGGCAGCATTGCCGAGCGCTTGTCGATGACCGGCTACGTGGACGGCGATGCCAAACTGTTGCCCGCACTCGATCTCGGTGAATGCTCACCGGGAGCCGTTCCCGGCCACACCTATGCGCTGTCGGCCTGGTACAAGTCCACCGCCCCGACGCAGTTCGCGGTGTACTACCGGACCGCGGTCGGCACGTGGGCGTACTGGACGTCGAGCCCCTGGTTCGAGACCGCGGCCGAGTATACCGAGGCCACGTGGACCACGCCGGCGGTTCCTGCCGGCGCGACCGGAATCAGCTTCGGGCTCAACCTGTTCGGTGACGGCCAGCTGCAGACCGACGACTACTCGCTCACCGACACCGCGGTGCAGCCGTCCACGGGATCCTGGACGCTCGGCGGTGGCTCGGGCGCCGCAGCACCGGGCGATGTCGCGGCACCGGAACGCGGGATCAGGACGAGCCCCGACACCGACCGGATCGATCGGCGCGGGCCGATCGAGCCCCGGCTCCACTACGTACCGGGGCCGGATGAACTGAAGCCCGGTCAGACCTTCCTGCCGGACACAGGTCCGCTCGGGGACTAGTCCCGGCGTCCACCAACCACCGCCGACCGGCCCGAGGGTCGAATCTCGGACCGGTCGGCCCCTGGCGGGGACCGGCTGTCAGCACGACGAGGGAAATCCGAGCAGAAGGAGAACCACATGGCCCCCCACACCGTCACCAGGTTGCTGGGAGTGGTAGCGGTCGCAGGTGCGGCCGCCGTGACGGGTTGCGCGGCTGACGCGGCCCATGCCGACGATGCCGCCGAATACCCGTGGCACACCGACATCGTCGCGACGACGTTCTGGGTCGGCGAGATCTTCGACCCCACGGCCGAGGACGGCAGCCAGGTGATGTCGGCGTACGACGCGAACTGGCTCGAGAGCTACGGCGGGTGCGACGGCGTCTCGGCGGACGGGGACTGCCGGACGGAGCCCCGCACCGCCGACAACGGGTACTTCCCCAGCAACATGACGCCGCGGGAGAACCCCTTCTATCTCGATCTGCCATTCGACGACGTCAACGACGAGACCGCCTTCGCGCAGCGCGGTGAGGTGATTCCCTGGGCCGACACCTCGCCCTACAGCGAGCACGTCTCGGATCCGTCGTTCAGCCTGATGAAGAACCGCTGGGTCCGCCTGAGCAGTGGCGACAAGACGTGTTACGGCCAGATTCAGGATGCCGGTCCGGCGAACTACCACGATGCCGACTATGTGTTCGGCTCGGACGATCGCAGACCCGCCGACAACGAGTTCGACGGTGCGGGACTCGACGTCTCCCCGGCGCTGAACGGCTGCCTGGGATTCCGCGAACTCGACGGTCAGGACGACCGCGTCGACTGGCAGTTCGTCGACGAGGACGACGTCCCTCCGGGCCCCTGGCGCACGATCATCACCACCAGCGGGGTCCAGCAGTGACCGGTTCCATCCTCCACGATCCGCTCGTCCTTCAGCGCAAGGGGTTTCGATGTCGACACTCGTCTTGATCATGCTGCTCGCGTTCGGGATCAACACTCTCTTCTGGACGTCTGTCGGGGTGGGACGGGCGCTGACGTTCCGGTGGACCCGCCGGCGCGGAAGACGGGCCGTCGACCGGCCCGGGCCGCCGCCGCTGACTCCCGACGACGTCGCGGTTCTGGTCGCGGCCCACAACGAAGAGCTGGTGATAGCCGAGACGATCGACTCCGCAGGCTCGCTGGTCCCCGTAGCCAACGTCTTCGTCATCTCCGACGGATCGTCCGATCGCACTGCCGACATCGGCCGTGCGGCGGGAGCCCAGGTCCTCGAGCTGAACCCGAACCGGGGCAAGGCCGGAGCGCTCGCCGCTGGAATCGAACACTTCGGCCTGTGCGAACGATTCGAGGTGGTGATGCTCCTCGACGCGGACACCCACCTGGCGCCGGACTACCTCACCACCGGACTCGCCCAGCTCGCAGAGCCTGGAGTGGTCGCCGTCGCGGGCCGGGCCACCACGATCGCCACGCCGCACCCGCCGAACTGGCTGGGTCGATTCCTGGTGGCATACCGCGAGCGGGTGTACATCGCGGTGCAGTACCTGCTCAAGTACGGTCAGGCCGCACGCTGGGCCGATGCCGTGACAATCGTGCCCGGCTTCGCCAGCATGTACCGCACGTCGGCACTGGAACACATCGATGTGAGCGCTCCCGGACTAGTCATCGAGGACTTCAACATGACCTTCGAGGTCCACGCAAAGCGTCTGGGCCGCATCGCCTTCCATCCCCGCGCCGCAATTGCCTACACGCAGGATCCCGACAGTTTCCGCGACTACGTCAAGCAGATCCGGCGCTGGACCCTCGGGTTCTGGCAGGCGCTGCGTCGCCATCGGCTCCACGCCGGCCGATTCTGGGTGGCACTGGCGGCATACGTCGCCGAATTGGTCACCAGCAGCATCCTGTTCGTGCTCCTCGTACCACTACTGGCTCTCTCGGTCACCGCACAAGTCGTCGGGAACCTCGGGATCGGAACCTGGCAACTGGCGCAGGTGCTGCAACCCCAGACGCTACTCCTCGGCGTACTGGTTCCCGACTTCGTGCTGACTGTGTTTGCCGCCGTAATCAGCCGCCGTCCCCACTACCTGCTGTACGCCCTCGCCTTCCCTCTCATGCGTGTCGTCGATGCCGCGGTCTGCTTGAGGACACTGCCGCTTGCGTGGGGCAGTCGAGACTCCGGGGTGTGGCGTAGTCCCGCAAGGCGTTCACGATCTGAGCCACCCGCCGACGACGTAGCGGCGACCACGACGACACAGACCACACCACCGCGACTGCACGTGGTCGGAGACCACCAACACGAGCAGCAGTTCCGAGGCGAGATCGCCTGACGACCTCCGGCACTGCGAGCACAGCGCACGACCGCCCATATCCGCACTACAGGTTAGGAATGTCGCAATGAACTCGGTGTCAATCCACGCTCGTCCTCGTCGGTCCGCCGCCTGGTCGGCAGCCGCACTCCTCCCCCTGGCGGCCGCGTTGGCCCTCGTCACGTCGGGTGCCGCGGAGGCAAGCGAACGAACGGCGCCCACCCCGGCCGGCACGTTGACCGTGACGCTGGCGAACGATGTCGTCGAACCGGTTCCGGGTCTCACACAGATGCCGACCTCGAGGGAGGGCCTCGTCTCGATCTCGGCCGTCGCCACCGCAACGGGTGCCGGTTCCCAGGACATCACAAGCGGCAACCTCGACGTCGGCTACCAGGTCGGCTGCGCGGTCGATGTGTCCGGTGGCGTGCAGCTCGCGATCGAGATGCTGGCCGGCCCGGCGATCACGTTCCTTCCCACGCCCGGATTGGGCATGAACTTCGGTGTCGGACCATCGATCCTGATCAACCCCAAGCTCGGTACCTCTCAGGACGTTCCACTCGGCAAGCAGGTGTCGTACGGGCCGGAGTCCGGCGTGTCGCTCGATGCGGCACGCGTGAAGATCGACGGATGCCTCGGTGACGTCACGATTCGGCCGTACGCCGTCTACACCGTGACCACTGATCGGGGAAGCCACTCGGTCGCGACGTACGGGACCTCGCGCATCCTGTGACCAACACTGACCAGCACTGATCAGCTCCGGCCGGCTCCAGCTGGCGCTGCTCGCCCGCATCGGACAGTGCGGGCGAGCAGCGTTGGCTGCAACCATTGGCACCGAGGAGCTGCGACCGCGGATCGAAGCTGTTACACGCGCAGCTCGAGAGTCACGATCGCTTCCGCGACGGTGCGCACGGTGGCATTGTGCGAGCGGGCGTGACTCCGGATGAGCTGGTAGGCGGCATCGACGCCGATACCGTTGGCGTTCGAGATGATCCCCTTGGCCTGCTCCACGACGACGCGGCTCGTCAGCGCCCGTTCGAGTTGTCCGGACAGCTGCTCGAAGTGACGTACCGCCGACCTCTGGGCCAGGTAGACGGACGCCATGTCGGCCAGCACGCCGACCATGGAGATCTCGTCCTCGAGCCAACACCGCGGCCGATCCGAAATCAGGACGAGCACACCGAGTGCGCGCCCGTCGTGTACGAGCGGGAACAGCGCCAACGCCGCCACACCCGATCGTCGAGCCTCCGCGACGAACAGCGGCCAAGACTCCCGGTGATCATCGACTGCCGCGATGTGCAGAACTCTCCCGCGGGCGATGGCATCTACACCCGGACCGTCCGACACCAACTGAGTCAGACGGTCGAGGGGAACGCCCCTGCTGGTCGCCGAAGTCGGCAGCCCGTCGAGATCGGCCACGACTCCGCCGCCGGCGAGGGCGAGCAGATCCGAAACCAGATCGACCAGACCCGCCAGCACACGGTCGGTTTCGGATGACGCCGCCTGCAGCTTCGTGAATCTCTCCACGACGGCCACAAAACAACCTTGATCAAACAATCGACAGCCCCCCTGTTCGAGAATAAGACACCCCGACATTGGAAGATCCGACAGCCCCCCACACGCAGGAGTGGCGCTCACACACATTCCAGCCGATTCGTAATAGCCTCGAGATACAGATCCGAACGAGCTGTTTCCTGCCCCCGCCTCAACAGCCTCTCCCCCGTCCCGATGACGCGCCGTCCACCGAGAACGAGGAAGCCCTGCAGGGTAAAGCCTATCGGGTTCAGCATGGATCCCGGAACCGATTCGGAGCGCATATTTGAAGCATCAAGGACCGGACACTCACACCGAGAAGTCCGCGAATACTGTAACAGTTGTTCACATTCACCTGGAGCGACGAAGGCTTGGCTGACCAAATTTGATCTTGTTTATCCAACCTTGATCCGGAAGACATAATTGACGGCTCGGCAACTTTCGTCGCCGCAGGCTTCGGAAATTCTGGCAACTAATGATCGACTGGCAAAACAGATCGACACCCGCGTTCGATCACGAATTGCTTTCGACGATCATATCGACAATTCCGGCACCGAGGGGCACCGGCGCACACGCGGCCGCAGGAAGCGTCGGGTCGAGGCTCTGCAGAACGAGACCGAGCGCGAATGGGTCGTAGACCATATTGAAGTGCCCGCCCCGGTTCTCCGGACACAGGTCCTGGACCGACAGATTCACCGCCCCCGGGTCGCGAAGGGCGATATTCGTGTGGGGCTGGATCATCTCGTCGTAGCGCGACCCGATGGTCGTGTACTCCACGCCCGGCACGGTGTCGCCGCCGGCGTTGAGCGCGGCCAGGAACGACGATCCCTGCATCTGTTGGCTGATCGCCTCGGAGGTGAGAAACTCGGCGATCCGGTCGGGGTACGGCAGCATTCGCAACAGCGGCACGAGTCCGAACATGATGCCGCCGTAGGTGGGTGAAGCCACCCCTACCCAACGATTGACCGCGGCGGCGCCGTCGAGGCGATTGACGAAGTACCGTGCCACAGTGGCGCCCTGCGAGTAGCCGACCAGATCGACCTCCACCGCTCCGGTGGCCTCGCGGACCTGCTCCACGAACTCCCCCACCTCACGCGCGCTGCGGGCGATGTCGGCACGGGCGTACTTCCCCGGTTTGCCGTCCGAACCGTAGTTGAGGCTGAACACGCAGAATCCTCGTTCGACGAGCATCGGCGACAAGGCCGCCCAGTCGGAGTACGAGTCCGAGTCGCTGCCGTGGACGAGGACCACCGGATTGGGGTGATCGCTTCCCGGACGGCAGCGAAAATCGTTCGCGCCCAGTGGAGCCGAGCCCGGATGTTCCTCCGCGTACCGCAGCGCCTCCGCGTGCCGGGTCTGGATCGGCCCCGGATCCACCGGCACCACGAAGGTGGGCGCCGAACCGTCGACGTCCGGCGCCGGGGCCGCCTGGGCCCCCGAGACCGTGACGACCGCGGCCGTCACCGCCGCCGCGCCGGTGGCGAGCACTCTCCCGAAAAGTTTCACCGCACACCTCACTTCGCCCGAACGACCGGTCGTGCCACTGCAGCGTGTCTAGCAAGATCACGCCCACTCCGCACGGCGGGCAGGCGCACCGACGGATAACGGTCTCGCCACGAATCTCCGCGCGAACGGCCCCGGGCACCGGACGATCACGGTCGCGCAATGGCGCACGAATCCACTTCCACATGGTGGAATTGGGGTCCATCGCCGACCGAACGGGGCCCGGATGACCATCGTGGACAACGCCGTCTACGTCGACGGCGCGCGGGTGGACAGCCCGACGTCACTGGACAACACCTACCGCACGATGCGCCGATTGGACGGGATGGCGTGGATCGGACTGTATCGCCCCGACGCCGCCGAAGTGGAGTCGCTGGCACGCGAGTTCGACCTGCACCATCTGGCCGTGGAGGACACGATCGCGGCGCACCAGCGCCCCAAACTCGAGCGCTACGACAAGACCTTGTTCGTCGTGCTCCGCCCCGCCCGGTACCTCGACGACGTCGAGAAGGTCGAGTTCGGCGAGGTGCACGTCTTCGTCGGACCCGACTTCGTCGTGACCATCCGACACGCCGAGGCCCCCGATCTCGCCCAGGTGCGCCGACGGCTCGAGGCGACGCCCGAACTGCTGTGCCTGGGCCCCGAGGCGATCCTGTACGCGATCCTCGACCAGGTCGTCGACGAGTACCTGCCGGTCGCGGCGGGACTCGAGAACGACATCGACGAGATCGAGAACCAGGTGTTCACCGGCGATCCGGCCGTCGCACGGCGCATCTACGACCTGTCCGGCGAGGTGATCGACTTCCAGCGCGCGACGCACCCACTGGTGTCGATGCTCGAGGCTCTCGAACGCGGTTCCGACAAGTACCACGTCGATGTCGAACTCCGGCGACACCTGCGTGACGTCCTCGACCACACGATCCGGGTGATCGAGCGCGCCGACTCGTCGCGCTCGCACCTGCAGACCGCGCTCACCGTCCACGCGACACTCGTCGCCCAGAAACAGAACGAGGAGATGCAACGGCTGACCATGACCAGCCTCGCCCAGAACGAGGAGGTCAAGAAGATCTCAGCTTGGGCCGCAATCCTCTTCGCACCGACGCTGGTGGGCACCGTGTACGGCATGAACTTCGAGGACATCCCGGAGCTGAGTTGGCAGTTCGGGTATCCGATGGCGGTCCTGCTGATGGTCGCGACATCGGTGACGCTGTTCTTCGTGTTCAAGCGTCAACACTGGCTCTGACCCGCCTTCCGGTGAGCGAGATCACAGCTCGCCCCGGTGATGCTGAGCGACATAGGGTCCCGTCATGATCAAGGCCGTCGCACTGCTCGCCCGCAAACCCGGACTGTCGCACGCCGATTTCGTCGCGTACTACGAGGACAACCACTCGAAACTGATCCGACGCCTGCTGCCGCAGATCCGTGAGTACCGCCGCAACTACCTCGACCGCGACTCCGGGATCGGTGCGGACGGCGCCGCCGACCCGGACTTCGACGTGATCAGCGAGTTCGTATTCGACGACCGGGTCGCCTACGACGCCATGCTCGCCACACACGCCCGACCCGACGTCGCGGCGGCGATCGAGGCGGACGAGGCGAACTTCCTCGACCGCTCGCGCACCCGGATGTACGTCGTGGACGTGCGCGAGAGCTAGGGCAGGTCGACGCCCACGGGACCGGGCCGGGGCCGCAGCGTCAGCAGCGCCAGGCCCGCCGCCATGATCATCAGCACCGTGCCGATGCCCGAGGTGAAGCCGACGCCGGTGTCGAACGCGTGGCCGGCGGACTCGAGCAGCGCGGCGCCCTGTTCCGCCGGAAGGCCGGCCGCGACCTGATGGGCGCCGCCGAGGGTCTCGCGCGCGGTCTCCGCAGCGTCTGCGTCGACGCCCTCCGGAACGACGAGATTCGAACGGTAGGAGGCGCTCAGGATGGTGCCCAGGATGGCCGTGCCGAGGACCGCGCCGAGCTCGTAGGCGGTCTCCGATACCGCGGACGCGGCGCCGGCCTTCGTCGCGGGCACGCTCGAGACGATCAGGTCGTTGGAGATCGTCTCCGCCGCGCCGATACCGGCGCCGAGGAGCGCGAACGCGACGAGGATCGGCGCGACCGAACTCGGTGACGCGAAGGCGAACACGGCGGCGTAACCGAGGGCCGACACCAGCAGCGCGACCACCACGACGGTCACCGGCTTCACTCGGCGGACGAGCGGGACCGCTGCCAGTCCCGAGACCACCATGACCGCCAAGCCCGGAAGCAGGCTGATGCCGGCCTGCATCGGGCTCTGGCCGATCACGAGCTGCAGGTGCTGCGAGACGAAGAACAGGAAGCCGACGAGCGAGAACACACTGAGCAGGTTCACCACCACCGCACCCGAGAAGGTGGGGACCGTGAACAATCGCACGTCCAGCATCGGATCGGGCCGCCGCAGCTGACGCCGGATGAACAGCGTCGTGGCGGCGACGCCGACGATCGCGGGCACCAGGGTGTACGCGAGCGAGCCGTCCTTGGCGATGTTCTTGATCGCGTACACGATCGGCGCCAGCGCGAGCAGCGACAGCGCGATGCTGACCGGATCGATCCGGCCCGGGTTCGGGTCCTTGGATTCGGGCACGAAGATCGGCGCCAGGATCAGTAGCGGGACAAGCACCGCGATCGCGAGCAGGAACACCGAGCCCCACCAGTAGTGCTCGAGCAGGAACCCGCCCACGATCGGACCGAGAGCAGCACCGGCGGCGAAGCACGCCGCCCACACGGCGATGGCGAGTCGGCGCTGCGTGGCGTCGATGAAGATGTTGCGCAGCAGCGACAGCGTCGAGGGCATCAGCATCGCGCCGAAGAACCCGAGCGCGGCCCGCGCCGCGATCAGTGTCTGCGGGTCGGGGGCATAGGCGGCAAACGTGGACACCGCGGCGAAGCCGGTGGCACCGATGAGTAGCAGCCGGCGACGGCCGAACCGGTCGCCCAGGCTGCCCATCGACACGAGTAGGCCGGCGAGGACCAGCGGATAGATGTCGATGATCCACAGCTGCTGCGCGCCGGAGGGGCCCAGCGTCTCCGTGATCGACGGCAATGCGAAGGCCAGCACCGTGTTGTCGACGGAGACCAGCAGCACCGGGAGCATGAGAACCGCGAGCGCGATCCATTCCCGCGGGCCGGCCAGGGCGGCGGGCTGGGCTCGTTCGATGCGAGTGTCGGTCGACATGAAAGCTTCCTGATCGTAGGGTGAGCAACGCCCGTTACTGTACCAGCCGGACGGTGCAGTAACGAGCGGCTATCGTTCGTCTCATGCCACCGCCACCCGCCGCCCGCGCCAAGCTGTTGGACGCGTTCATCCAGATCCTGATCGAGCAGGGGGAACGCGCAGCGACGCTCGAAGCCGTCGCCGCGGCCGCGGGCGTGTCCAAGGGCGGTCTGCTCTACCATTTCGCGTCGAAGGACGCCCTGGTGGCAGGGTTGGCCGAGCACCTCGAGGGATTGGGTGCGGCCGACGTGGAGGCCATGCGCACCGCGCCGGAGGGCCCGGCCGCCTACTACGTACGGACCTCGAACTATGAGGACACGGTTCTCGACCGGGCCATCGTCGCGACGATCTGTCTGAGTCAGGGTGCCAATACCCGCGCCCAGGACGCCCTGCTTCGAATCCGCGACTGCTGGATGGACGCGATGGCGGAGGAGATCCCTGACCGCGCGATCGCGCAGGCGGTGATGTTGATAGGCGACGGCCTGTACTACAACGCCGCGATGTCCGGCACACCGAGCATCGTCACCGACGACGAGATGAACGAACTACTCACCATCGTGCGACGCATCATCGGTGACGCCCGTGCCGGCGCGGAGGGCCGCACCTAGCCGATCCGAAGCGGATCCACCTGGACGCGCACCGGCCCGGCGGACCTGCGGGCGCTGCGGACGGCCTGCGCCTCGGCCAGGCCTCTCGCGAGCTCCCGCCCCGCACTGCGGGGCACGCGAACGAGCATGCGCTCCACGTCCTCCGGCTCGGGCTCGTCACTCGAGAACGGCAGCCGCTGGCCCGGCGGTAGCGGCACCGGGCCGAGCACCTCGGCCGAGTCGGGCAGCGAAGCGAGTTCCAGAAGCTCGGCGACCGACGCCGCCGTACCGTCGACCGCCGCCATGTGCGCCGCCGGCGGAAAACCCACCTCGGCACGCTCCGCGAGCTGAGCCTGCGCGTGCCACAACGGGTCCCACCGAACCAGCGCCTGGACGGCCGGAATCCCGGAGTCGGCGACCACCACCACCTCGCCGCCGTCCTGATGCGAACGCACCAGCGCCGACGCGGTCATCCACCGCCGCAACGTCTCCTCCGCGGCCCGCAGGTCGGCGCGGCCGAGCAGAGCCCAGCCGTCGAGCAGCAGCGCCGCGCCGTAACCATCGGGCATCACCGGTTCGGCGCCCACGGTCGAGACAACCAGTTTGGGGCCCGGCGCGATCTCGGCCTTGACGTCGGCACCCCCCGAAGTGTGCACGGCGACACCCGGAAACGCGCGTCCGAGCTCCTCGGCGGTCCGTCCCGCTCCCACCACCACGGCGCGCAGCGCCCGCGCCCCACACGCGTGGCACCGGTGGTTGGCGTCAGCGACACCGCACCAGCGACAGGTCGGGGTACCGGCACCGTCCGGTCCGGTGGCCGCCGGTAGCGACAGCGGGCCGTTGCAGCGGCGACAGCGCGCGGGTGCACGACACTTCGCACACGCCAGCGACGGAACGTACCCGCGGCGTGGAACCTGAACCAGCACACCGGCACCCGCGGCGATCGCCTGTCGCGCCGCCGCGAACGCGATCGCCGGCAGGCGGGCCGCCCGCGCGCCCGGATCGCGGGCCAGGGCGTGGTCGCTGTCGGCGAGGGCCGTCACCTTCGGTGACCGCGCGCGCACCACGTCACGCGGGGCGACCAGGTCGTGCGCCCAACCCGAATCCACGAGGGCCTGGCCCTCCGCGGTGCGCGAATGTCCCGCGAGCACCAGCGCGCAACCGGTGCCGTGCGCCCGCAGCAGCGCAACCTCTCGCGCGTGCGGGTACGGCGAGCGCGGCTCGGACAGGTTGTCGTCGCCGTCGTCCCACACGATCATCAGGCCGAGGTCCGGCGTCGGAGCGAACACCGACGCGCGGGTACCGACGACCACCCGGGCGGTTCCCCGCAGCGCGGCCAGCCACCGCCGATACCGGGCGGACGGACCGAGACCGGCCGCGAGACCGACCACGTCGTCCTTCCCGATCACCGACTCGCACGCGGCGAGCACCCGGTCCAGGTCGCGCTGATCGGGCACCACCAGCACCACACCCCGCCCCGACGCCGCGACGACACCGGCGAGTTCGGCGATCCGGGTGGCCCAGTCCTCCCCCGGCAGGGCCTGCCACACCGCGCGTGGGCCGCGCCCCGATTCGAGGGCCTCGACGAAATTGAGACCGTGCACGTACGCGGACCACGCGTCACGGTCGACCTTCGGCGCCTCGGGGACAGGCCGCTCGGCGGCCTCCTCGGACTCGACCTTCGCGTGCCGCGGCGGCACGGCCAGGCGCAGGACGTCCGCACGGGTCCCCGCGTACCGCTGCGCCACCGCGTCGACCAGGCCCCGCACCTCGGGGGTGAGGACGCGCTCGGCGGACACCACCTTGTCGAGCCAGCCGAGCTTGCCGGTGTGGTCGCTGGAATCGGCCCGTTCGAGCAGGAAACCGTCGACGAGCCGCCCGGCGAACCGCACCCGCACGCGCACCCCGGGTCGGGCCTGCTCGTCGAGGTCGGCGGGAACGAGGTAGTCGAACTCCCGATCGAGATGGGCGAGAGGAAGCAGCGGCAGCACTCGCGCCACGGGCGCGTGTGCTGCCGCTGTCTTGTCGGTGCCGCTCAGCGAGCTGACTTGTCGTCGACGGTCAGAGACCGGCCGCCGCGCGCAACTTCTCGGCGCGGTCGGTGCGCTCCCACGGCAGATCGATGTCGGTACGGCCGAAGTGGCCGTACGCCGCGGTGCCCGCATAGATCGGGCGCAGCAGGTCCAGGTCGCGGATGATCGCGCCGGGGCGCAGGTCGAAGACCTCGCTGATCGCGGTCTGGATCTTCTCCGGGTCGGTCTTCTCGGTGCCGAACGTCTCGACGAACAGGCCCACCGGGGCCGCCTTGCCGATCGCGTACGCGACCTGGACCTCGATGCGGTCCGCGAGGCCCGCCGCGACGGCGTTCTTGGCAACCCAACGCATCGCGTACGCCGCGGAACGGTCCACCTTCGACGGATCCTTGCCAGAGAACGCGCCACCACCGTGCCGGGCCATGCCGCCGTACGTGTCGACGATGATCTTGCGCCCGGTCAGGCCGGCGTCGCCCATCGGGCCGCCGAGCACGAACTTGCCGGTCGGGTTGACGAGCAGGCGCACGTCCGAGGTGTCCAGCTCGATGTCCAGCTCGGACAGCACGTGGCCGAGGACCTTCTCGCGCAGATCCGGGGTGAGCAGATTGTCGAGGTCGATGTCGGCCGCGTGCTGCGTCGAGATGACGACGGTGTCGAGGCGGACCGGGCGGTCACCGTCGTACTCGATGGTGACCTGGGTCTTGCCGTCCGGACGCAGGTACGGCAGCACGCCGGTCTTGCGGACCTCGGTGAGGCGACGCGACAGACGGTGCGCGAGCGCGATCGGCAGCGGCATCAGCTCGGGGGTGTCGGTGCAGGCGTACCCGAACATCAGGCCCTGGTCACCGGCGCCCTGACGGTCGATCTCGTCGTCGGTGGCACCACCGACACGCGCCTCGTGCGAGTGATCGACGCCCTGCGCGATCTCGGGCGACTGCGCGCCGATCGCGATGTTGACGCCGCACGAGTTGCCGTCGAAGCCCTTGGCGGACGAGTCGTAGCCGATCTCGAGCACCTTGTCGCGAACGATCTTCGGGATGTCGACGTAGGCGGAGGTGGTCACCTCGCCGGCGACGTGCACCTGCCCGGTCGTCACCAGGGTCTCGACCGCGACGCGGCTGCGCGGATCCTTCTCGAGCATCGCGTCGAGGATGGAGTCACTGATCGCATCACAGATCTTGTCCGGATGACCTTCGGTCACGGACTCACTGGTGAATAGCCGCTTGCCGGACGTGCTCACAGATCTCCCTCTCGACGTTCTGTCCAGGGTCCGTGTCCCTCGAATCCGACGACGCGAATTCGGTTGGCCCCGATACGACACCTGAGCTGATTTTCGTTTCTACTTCTATTCAATACCGCGCTCGACCCTAGTGCCAGAAAGCGGGTCCCGGCGGCGATCGCCACCGGAGTGTGTTACTCGGGAACGAGCAGCGCTGCGAGTGCATCGAGCACCCGACTGGCCATCAGTGACTTCGACCCGGGCTCGATCGCGGACTCGGTACCGTCGGCGCCGAGCAGCCAACCGTCGTTGTGGTCGACCTCGAAGGCTTTCCCCTCACCGACAGCGTTGACGACGAGAAGATCACAACCCTTGCGTGTCAACTTCGTTCGCGCATGATCGAGAACACTGCCCGACGCGTCACCGGTCTCGGCCGCGAAACCGACGATCGCGGTCGCGGCATCGACGGTTCCGTCCCGTCGAGCCTGCACGAGACCCGCGAGAATGTCCTCGTTTCGGATCAGCGGAATCGAATCGGGTTCGTCGGCGCCCTTCTTGATCTTGCTGGTGGCGACGGTGGCCGGCCGGAAGTCCGCCACCGCGGCCGACATGATCACGGCATCCGCATCGACGGCGTGCTTCATGACCGCCTCGCGCATCTGCTCCGCGGTCCGCACATGGACGACGTCGACGGCAGCGGGATCCGCGAGTTCGGCCGTGGCACCCGCCACGAGCGTCACCTCGGCGCCACGCTGGGCGGCGAGGCGCGCAAGCGCGTACCCCTGCTTACCGGAACTACGGTTCCCGAGGAACCGCACCGGGTCGAGGGGTTCGCGGGTACCACCGGCCGAGATCACGACCCGTCGCCCCTCGAGATCCCGGGGCAACGCGGCCGGTCGCTCGAGCAAGAGCGACGCGAGCGCGACGATCTCCTCGGGATCAGGCATCCGGCCCGCGCCGGTGTCCTTGCCGGTGAGCCGACCGGACGCCGGTTCGATCACGGTGTTGCCCCGCTCGCGCAGGGTCGCGACGTTACTCACCGTCGCGGGGTGCTCCCACATCTCGGTGTGCATCGCCGGAGCGAACACGACCGGACAACGCGCGGTCAGCAGCGTCGCGGTCAACAGATCGTCGGCACGACCGGAGACGGCCCGGGCCATGAGATCCGCGGTGGCCGGCGCGATGACGACCAGGTCGGCCTCCTGGCCCAGACGCACATGCGGCACCTCGGGCACGTCGGCGAACACGCCGGTGTGCACGGGGTTGCCGGACAGCGCCTCGAAGGTGGCCCGACCGACGAACTGCAGCGCAGACTCGGTAGGAATCACCCGGACGTGGTGACCGCTCTCGGTGAAGCTGCGCACGATCGCACAACTCTTGTAGGCGGCGATCCCGCCGCCGACACCGACGACGATCCGCTTGGGGCCCTCGGATGCCGTGCCGGGTTCGCGCTCAGGCACGGACGCTGCTCCGCTCACTCGCCTTCGGTGTGCTCGAGCAGGTCGGCGTGGATCTCGCGCAGCGCGATGGACAGCGGCTTCTCCTGCAGACCCGGCTCGACGAGCGGGCCGACGTACTCGAGGATGCCGTCACCGAGCTGGTTGTAGTAGTCGTTGATCTGCCGGGCGCGCTTGGCCGAGTAGATGACCAGCGCGTACTTGGACGACGTCCGCTCGAGGAGCTCGTCGATCGGCGGGTTGGTGATGCCGAGCGGGGTGTCGTAGGCAGGCAGGGCACGACCTGCGGTGTCGGACACTACTGCTTCGGTGCTGCTCACTCGGTTCTCCTGAACTTGACTGGAAACTGTCAAATTGAATGTCGGAATTAGGGGCAACGGCACTTGGTCAGGACCGGAAAGGACCTAGACCTGTCGTCCAGCCAACAAGGATACCAACTCATCGCAGGCCTGGCTGACGTCCTCGTTCACGATGACCGTGTCGAACTCGTCCTGGGCCGCCAATTCGACCTTCGCAGTCTGCAGGCGGCGCTCGACGACGTCGGCCGGTTCGGTACCGCGACCGGTCAACCGCGAGACCAGAACGTCCCAGCTCGGCGGTGCCATGAACGCCAGGATCGCTTCCGGCATCGACGCCCGCACGGAGCGGGCACCCACCAGATCGACCTCGAGCAGCACCGGCTTGCCGTCCGCGAGCGCCTGGCGCACCGGCTCGGCCGGAGTACCGGAGCGCTGCAGGCCACCGTGGATCTCGGCCCATTCGAGCAGGTCACCGGCGGTGATCATGCGGTCGAACTCTTCCCGCGAGATGAAGTGGTAGTCCTGTCCGTCCACTTCGCCCGGCCGCGGGTCCCGGGTGGTCACCGAGACGCTGAAGACGATCTCGGGCATACGTTCACGCAGCAACCGGACAACGCTGGACTTACCCACGGCCGAGGGGCCGGCCAGTACTACCAGCCGGCCCCTCCGCACTGCGCTGCCATCCTCGGTCGAGGCCGAGGTGGCGTTGCTGCCTGACACTTGTTGTGCGTCAGCAATCACTTGTCGCGCTCAGGCCTCGAAATCGAACCTGGCGAGCAGAGCCTTGCGCTGCCGATCGCCGAGGCCACGAAGGCGACGGGTAGGAGCGATCTCGAGCTCGGTCATGATCTCCTGCGCCTTGACCTTGCCAACCTTGGGCAGGGCCTCGAGCAGAGCCGACACCTTCATCTTGCCGAGGATCTCGTCCTCTTCGGCATCCTTCAGGACCTGCTTCAGGTCGGTGCCGCCGCGCTTGAGGCGCTCCTTGAGCTCAGCCCGGGCCTTACGGGCGGCAGCCGCCTTCTCCAAAGCAGCAGCGCGCTGCTCGTCGGTCAACTGGGGAAGGGCCACGGTTCCTCCGTCTCGTCGTGTGCAAATGGTCTACAACCACTGGATAACCAGCGGCGATAGCGACCGTACTCACGCCGGGCGCCGATTGCTAACCCACCCCCCGACGTCAGCGCCCGATTCGGGTGGGTTATGTGTTCATTCGACGGTGCGTTCGAAGGGACCGCGTCCGGGCACCCACATCCGCCGACCGCCGGGCGCCGACACCCCGAAATCTCCCTGTTTTCGCAGGTCGACGGACATTTATCCCGATCGGAAGCGCCGCCGGACCGGCCCCGCGACGTGGCATGTCCCACAGTTCGTCCGGTGGGAGGCGCCAGGTCGGAAAAATTTGGAAAAGATTACGAAAACTTCCGTGCGTCAGCGCGTGTCGTGCAATCGCCGGGTGGCCCGAGCCGGCCGTCACGACGACGAAGGCCGGGTTCGGGCCGAACCCGGCCTTGCCGGAGATTGCACGACGCGCGCCGGCGCCTAGTCCTGCAGGAACGCGAACGCGTCGACGGAACGCGCCACGGCCTCCTGGATCGCCGACACCGACGGCCCCGCCCGCAGCACCTCGCGCGACACGCTCGGCACCACGGCACGCAGGCTGTCGCCCGCCAGCCGCCGGACGTCGTCGGCGGTGCCGCCCTGATGGCCCACACCGGGCATCAGGATCGGCCCGTGCAGGCCGCTCAGGTCGGGGGCCTGCGTGAGCGTGGCGCCCACGACGACACCGACTGAGCCCAGGACGTCCGCGCCGGCATTGCGGGCGGCGGCTTCGTCGACCATCACCTGACTGACCTTGCGGCCGTCCACGGCGGTCGAGAGCTGCACCTGCGCGCCCTCCGGATTGGACGTCGCCGCCAGCACGAACAGTCCACCGTCGTTGCGCTCGGCTAGCTCGAGCACGGGATCGAGCGACCCGAAGCCGAGGTACGGCGACACCGTCACGGCGTCGGACGCGAGCGGCGAGGCCTCCCCCAGCCACGCCTGGGCGTACGCGCTCATCGTGGAGCCGATGTCGCCACGCTTGGCGTCGGCCAGGACGAGCGTGCCGGCCTCCCGCAGGACCGTGATGGTGCGTTCGAGGACCGCGAAGCCACCGGATCCGTACGCCTCGAAGAACGCGACCTGAGGCTTGACGAGGGCGACCCGGCCGACGAACGCCTCGACGCAGATCTCACTGAACTGCTCGAGGCCCTCGACGGTCTGCTGCAGGCCCCAGGCCTCCAGCAGCTCGGGGTGCGGGTCCACGCCGGCGCACAGCGGGCCGTGATGGCCCAGTGCCGCGTGGACCCGCGCCCCGAAGGACGTGCCCGACGTCTGCTCCGACGTCACTGCTGCGAGTCCCGCAGACGCGAGTGCAGCTCCTGCAGCGACTGGACGCCGATGTCGCCGCGGATGGCGGCCTCGATGCCCTGCACGGCTGCGGACGCACCCTGCACGGTGGTGATGCACGGGATGTTCTTCGACACCGCGGCGCTGCGGATCTCGTAGCCGTCGACGCGCGGGCCGGAGTTGCCGTACGGGGTGTTGATCACCATGTCGACGTCGCCGGCCTTGATCTGCTCGACGATGGTCTGCGCACCCTCGGGCAGGTCCTCGCCGGACTGCTTGTGGACCTGCTCGCACGTGATGCCGTTGCGGCGCAGGACGTCGGCGGTGCCCTCGGTCGCGAGGATCCGGAAGCCGAGGTCGGCGAGACGCTTGACCGGGAAGATCAGCGAACGCTTGTCCTTGTTGGCGACCGAGACGAACACCGAGCCGCTGGTGGGCAGCGAGCCGTACGCGGCGGTCTGGCTCTTGGCGAACGCGGTACCGAAGTCCGCGTCGATGCCCATGACCTCGCCGGTGGACTTCATCTCGGGGCTCAGCAGCGTGTCGACGCCGGTGCCGTCGGCGCGACGGAACCGGTTGAACGGCAGCACCGCTTCCTTGACGGCGACCGGTGCGTCCATCGAGACCGTTCCACCGTCGCCCTCGGCGGGCAGCAGTCCCTGGGTGCGCAGTTCGGCGATCGACTCGCCGAGCATCACCCGGGCACACGCCTTCGCCAGCTGCACCGCGGTGGCCTTGGAGACGAACGGCACGGTCCGCGACGCGCGCGGGTTGGCCTCGAGGACGTACAGGATGTCGTCCTTGAGCGCGTACTGCACGTTGAGCAGGCCCTTGACGCCGATGCCCTTCGCGAGCGCCTCGGTGGAACGACGGACGTTCTCCAGGTCGGCGCGGCCGAGGGTGATCGGGGGCAGCGCGCACGCCGAGTCACCGGAGTGGATACCGGCCTCCTCGATGTGCTCCATGACGCCGCCGAGGTACACCTCGGTGCCGTCGCACAGGGCGTCGACGTCGATCTCCACCGCGTCCTCCAGGAAGCGGTCGACCAGCACCGGCCGGTCGTCGGAGATCTCGGTGGCGCGGGAGATGTAGCTCTCGAGCGCCTTCTCGTCGTACACGATCTCCATGCCGCGGCCGCCGAGGACGTACGACGGACGCACCAGCACCGGGTAGCCGATGCCGGACGCGATGTCGCGCGCACCCTCGAACGTGGTGGCGGTGCCGAACTTCGGAGCCGGCAGGCCGGCCTCGGTCAGCACGCGACCGAACTCGCCGCGGTCCTCCGCCAGGTCGATGGCCTCGGGGCTGGTACCCACGATCGGCACACCGGCCTCCTTGAGGCGCTTCGCCAGGCCCAGCGGGGTCTGGCCGCCGAGCTGGACGATGACGCCCGCGACGGTGCCGGACTCCGACTCGGCGCGGTAGACCTCGAGCACGTCCTCGAACGTGAGCGGCTCGAAGTACAGGCGGTCGGCGGTGTCGTAGTCCGTCGAGACGGTCTCCGGGTTGCAGTTGACCATGACGGTCTCGTAGCCGGCCTCGGACAGCGTCTGCGCGGCGTGCACACACGAGTAGTCGAACTCGATGCCCTGACCGATGCGGTTCGGGCCCGAGCCCAGGATCAGCACCTTGGGACGCTCGGTCTGCGGCGCGACCTCGGTCTCCGCCTCGGGATCGAGCTCGTACGTCGAGTAGTGGTACGGCGTCTTGGCCTCGAACTCGGCGGCGCAGGTGTCGACGGTCTTGTAGACCGGGCGCACCTTCAGCTCGTCGCGCAGCGCGCGGACCGCGTCCTCCGCGGCCTGGCCCTCACCGAACTCGGGGCGCAGTGCCGCGATCTGCCGATCCGACAGGCCGTGGTACTTGGCCTGACGCAGCAGCCGCTCGTCGAACTTCTCCGCAGCGCGGATCTGCTCGCCCAGCTCGTGGATCTGCTGCATCTGATCCAGGAACCACGGGTCGATCGCGGTCGCGTCGAACAGCTGCTCGATCGTGGCGCCCAGCGCGAACGCCTTCTCGATGCCGTACATGCGGCCGTCGTGCGGAACCTTCAGCTCCTCGAGCAGCGACTCCAAGTCCGTCGCCTCCACCTCGGGGCCCGTCCAGTAGCCGCCGCGCTTGGTCTCGAGCGAGCGCATGACCTTGCCGAACGCCTCGGTGAAGTTGCGGCCGATGGACATGGCCTCACCGACGGACTTCATCGTGGTGGTCAGCGTGCCGTCGGCGCCCGGGAACTTCTCGAACGCGAACCGCGGCGCCTTGACGACGACGTAGTCGAGGGTCGGCTCGAAGCAGGCCGGGGTCTCGCCGGTGATGTCGTTGACGATCTCGTCGAGCGTGTAGCCGATGGCCAGCTTCGCGGCCATCTTCGCGATCGGGTAGCCGGTCGCCTTCGACGCCAGCGCCGACGAGCGGGACACGCGCGGGTTCATCTCGATGACGACGAGGCGACCGTCGGTCGGATCCATCGCGAACTGGATGTTGCAGCCGCCGGTGTCGACGCCGACCTCGCGCAGGATGTCGATCGAGAGGTCGCGCATCTTCTGGTACTCGCGGTCGGTGAGCGTCATGGCCGGGGCCACCGTCACCGAGTCGCCGGTGTGGACACCGACCGGGTCGACGTTCTCGATGGAGCAGATGATCACGACGTTGTCGCGACCGTCACGCATCAGCTCGAGCTCGTACTCCTTCCAACCGAGGATGGACTCCTCGATCAGGACGTTCGCGGTGGGCGACGCGGCCAGGCCGCCTCCGGCGATGCGCTCGAGATCCGCCTCGTCGTACGCCATGCCGGAGCCCAGGCCGCCCATCGTGAACGACGGCCGCACGACGACGGGGTAACCGAGCTCGGCGACCGTGGCCTTGACCTCGTCCATCGTGTAGCAGACACGCGAGCGCGCGGACTCGCCGCCGACCTTCTCGACGATGTCCTTGAACTTCTGGCGATCCTCGCCGCGCTGGATGGCGTCGAAGTCGGCACCGATCAGCTCGACGTCGTACTTCTCCAGGATGCCCTGGTCGTGCAGCGCCACGGCGGTGTTGAGCGCGGTCTGGCCACCGAGCGTCGCCAGCACGGCGTCGATCTTGTGGCCCTTCTCCGCCTCCCGGGCGATGACCTTCTCGACGAACTCGGCCGTGATCGGCTCGACGTACGTGGAGTCGGCGAACTCGGGGTCGGTCATGATCGTGGCCGGGTTGGAGTTCACCAGGGAGACGCGCAGGCCCTCCTCGCGGAGAACCCGGCAGGCCTGGGTGCCCGAGTAGTCGAACTCGCAGGCCTGTCCGATGACGATCGGCCCGGAGCCGATCACCAGGATGTGCTCGAGATCTGTACGACGTGGCATTACTTCTTGACTCCCTCGAGCAGGTTGGCGAAACGGTCGAACAGGTACGCGGCGTCGTGCGGGCCGGCCGCGGCCTCGGGGTGGTACTGCACGGAGAACGCGGAATCGTCGAGCAGGCGGACGCCCTCGACGGCGCCGTCGTTGGCGCATGTGTGGCTCACGACCGCGCGGCCGAACGGGGTGTCGAACTCCTGGCCTGCTTCACCCTCGAGCGCGAAGCCGTGGTTCTGCGCGGTGATCGCGATGCGTCCGGTCTCGTGCTCGACGACCGGGATGTTGATGCCGCGGTGGCCGAACTTCATCTTGTAGGTGTTCAGTCCCAGCGCGCGGCCCAGGATCTGGTTGCCGAAGCAGATGCCGAACAGCGGCAGCCCCTGGCCCAGGATCTCCTTGGTGAGGTGCACGGCACCGTCCGCGGTGGCCGGGTCGCCCGGGCCGTTGGACAGGAAGACGCCGTCGGCCTTGATGTCCAGGATGTCGTGCAGCGTCGCGGTGGACGGCAGCACGTGCACGCGCATGCCGCGCTCGGCGAACATGCGCGGCGTGTTGGTCTTGATGCCGAGGTCGATGGCCGCGACGGTGTAGCGGGCCTCGCCGCCGGCCGGCTCGACGATGTAGCCGTTCGGGGTCGACACCTCGCCGGCCAGGTCGGCTCCGAGCATCGTCGGCTGGCTCTTCACCCGATCCAGCAGGACATCCACGTCGGCGAGCGCGTCGCCCGAGAAGACGCCGGCGCGCATCGAACCGCGGGTGCGCAGGTGCCGAACCAGGGCGCGGGTGTCGATGCCGGCGATGCCGACGACGCCCTGGCGCTCGAGCTCGTCCTGCAGCGACCCGGTCGCCCGCCAGCTGGAGGTGCGGCGCGAGGGGTCGCGCACGACGTAGCCCGCGACCCAGATCTTCGACTCCGACGACTTACCGGTGGGGCCGACGGACTCGTTGTCCTCGTCGTTCCAGCCGGTGTTGCCGATCTGCGGTGCCGTCGACACCACGATCTGACGGTGGTAGCTGGGGTCGGTAAGGGTCTCCTGATAGCCCGTCATGCCGGTGCTGAAGACCGCCTCGCCGAGGGTCTGCCCCACGGCACCGAACGTCGTTCCCCGGAAGACACGGCCGTCCTCGAGAACCAGGACCGCCGTATTGCTGTCAAAGCCGCTCATGCGTCTTCTCCGTTCTGCTCGACCTCACCAGAGCCCGCCGCATTCGCTGTGTCATCACTGTCTGTGTCGCGCACCCACTCGGGGTACACGGTCTTGTCGTCTCCGCGGAATCCCGTGTCGATCTCGGTGCCGGTGGGCAACTCCCACCGGATCACCAGGACTCCGTCCTTCGTCATCACTTTTCCGGCAAGGCCGCGCTCGGTGCGGATCGCCCGGATCGATCCCTCGGGAATCCAGATCGCCGACGCGCCGTCCCGCTCGAGCAGGATGCCGCCCGTCCAGCGGCTGAGCGCACCGGTCGCACGGAAGCCGATGTCGCCGACCGCGATTCGGTCCTGCCAGCTCGGGGCAATCGTGCTGCCCACGTACAGGCCGGTACTCGGGGCGATCAACTGCTTGCCGAGGTCCGCGGGAACCTGCGGCAGCTCACCGATCCGGTCGGCCTGGCGCCTGGCCCGACCCTTCCAGCCGCGGTACATCAGGAAGATCGCCAGCGCCCAGACCGCGATGCAGCCGACCACCCACAGAATGCGCTCCATCAGTACACCTCTCCCAGTGGCCGGACCTTGCCGTCACGTGCGGTGACGCGGCCGCGCAGCACTGTGGCCGTCACCCTCGCGGGCAGCGTCATCGACTCGTACGGCGTGTTGTTCGCGACGCTGGCCAACTCCGGGCCGTGCACCGTCCACTCGGTGTCGGGGTCGACGAGCACCAGATTGGCCGGCTCGCCCACCTCGATCGGGCGACCCTGGTCGTCGAGTCCGACGATCTCGGCGGGCCGCTCGCTCATCACGCGGGCCACGCCGCGCCAGTCCAGCAGGCCCGGACGGACCATCGTGTCCACGACGATCGACAGTGCCGTCTCGAGCCCAAGCATGCCGGGGCGGGCCTGCGAGAACTCGCAGCACTTGTCCTGTTCGGCGTGCGGCGCGTGATCGGTGGCCACGCAGTCGATGATCCCCTCGGCCAGCCCGCGGCGCAGCGCCGCGACATCGGACGCCTCGCGCAGCGGCGGGTTGACCTTGTTGACCGCGTCGTACGTCTCGAGGCGCGAGTCGTCGAGCAGAAGGTGGTGCGGGGTGACCTCGGCGGTGATGGAGATGCCCTGACCGCGCGCCCACTTCACGAGCTCGACGGAGCCGGCGGTCGACGCGTGGCAGATGTGCACGCGGGCGCCGGCGTCACGGGCCAGGAGCGCGTCGCGGGCGACGATCGACTCCTCGGCGGCGCGCGGCCAACCGGTCAGTCCGAGTCGGGCCGCGGTGGGGCCCTCGTGTGCGACTGCACCCTCGGTCAGGCGCGGCTCTTCCGCGTGCTGCGCAATCAGGACGCCGAGCGACGCGGAGTACTCCAGCGCGCGGCGCATGATCAGCGGGTCCGCGACGCATTGGCCGTCGTCGGAGAACAGCTTCACCCGGCCGACACCGGCCGCCATCGTCGCCATCTCGGCGAGCTGCTTGCCTTCGAGGCCGACCGTGACCGCACCGACCGGGTGCACGTCGACGAGCCCGACCTCCTGGCCGCGTCGCCACACGTGGTCGGTGATGACGGCGGAGTCGGCCACCGGGCTGGTGTTCGCCATCGCGAACACCGCGGTGTAACCGCCGAGGGCCGCCGCCGCCGAACCGGAGTCGATGGTCTCGGTGTCCTCGCGGCCCGGTTCACGCAGGTGCGTGTGCATGTCGACGAAGCCGGGCAGCAGGATCTGCCCCTGCCCGTCGATCACCTCGGTGTCGTCGCCGGCATTCAGTCCGGCACCGATTTCGAGGATCTGGCCGTCGCCCAGCAGCAGGTCGGTCGGATCGCCCTCGCCGTACACCAGAACGTTCTTGATCAACACGTTCCCGCTCGCGGACATCTGCGGCGCCACCTTCTCGTTTCTCGTCTTGTCGTTACTCGTTGTGTTCAGGTCGCTCACGCGACCTCTTCCGTTCCCACCAACAGCCGGAACAGCACTGCCATCCGGACGTGGACACCATTTGTGACCTGCTGCAGCACAGCCGTTTTCGGCGAATCCGCGACCGACGACGCGATCTCCATGCCGCGCAGCATCGGACCGGGGTGCAGCACCACCGCGTGGTCGGCGAGCAGGCCCAGGCGCTTCTCGTTGAGGCCGTAGGTGATCGAGTACTCGCGCGGCGACGGGAAGAACCCGCCGTTCATCCGCTCGGCCTGCACCCGCAGCATCAGGACCGCGTCGAGTCCGGGCAGTTCGGCGTCGATCGAGTGCGACACCCGCACCGGCCACGTCTCGACCCCGGCCGGCAGCAGCGTGCGCGGCGCCACCAGGACCACCTCGGCACCGAGCATCGACAGCAGCAACGCGTTCGACCGCGCCACCCGGCTGTGCAGGATGTCGCCGACGATCGCGATCCGCCGACCCTCGATGCCGCCGAGCCGCTGACGCAGCGTCAGAGCATCGAGCAGGGCCTGCGTCGGATGCTCGTGGGTGCCGTCACCGGCATTGATGATCGACGGACCGCCGTCCTCGGCGGCACCGGTCCACGCCGCGATCTGATGCGCCGCACCCGAGGCCGGGTGCCGGACGATCAGCGCGTCGGCGCCGGCCGCGCGCAGCGTCATCGCGGTGTCGCGCAGCGACTCGCCCTTCGACACCGACGAGCTGGACGCGCTGACGTTGATCACGTCGGCACTCATCCACTTGCCGGCCACCTCGAACGACACCCGCGTGCGGGTGGAGTTCTCGAAGAACACCGTCATCACGGTCCGCCCGCGCAGCGTCGGGAGCTTCTTGACCTCACGCCCGAGTAGCGCCTGCTCGAACCGTTCGGCCTCGTCGAGTAGCTCGGTCGCGGAATCCCGGTTCAGATCCGCGATGGAGAGCAGGTGCTTCACTTCTCGTTCTCCTCTGCGTGCCCGCTCGAGAGCACCACACCGTCACGGCCGTCGTGCTCGGCAAGGAGCACGGCAACATCCTCGGTGCGTGCGGTGGGCACGTTCTTGCCTACGTAGTCGGCGCGCAACGGCAGCTCACGATGTCCGCGGTCGACCAGGACCGCCAACTGGACCGCACGCGGGCGGCCGAGGTCACGCAGCGCATCGAGCGCGGATCGGACCGTCCGGCCGGAGAACAGGACGTCGTCGACGAGCACGACGAGCGCGTTGTCGACACCGCCTTCCGGAACCGAGGTCCGCTCGAGCGGGCGGTGCGGCTTGGTCCGCAGATCGTCGCGGTAGAGCGTGATGTCGAGGGAGCCGACCGGCGGGCGGACACCCGCGAACTCCTCGATCTTGTCGGCGAGGCGTGCGGCGAGCGTGGTGCCTCGGGTGGGAATCCCGATCAGGACGACGCGAGGTGCGGAACCATCCGTGGCGTCGAGAGCGGTCTTCTCGATGATCTGATGCGCGATGCGGGCGATGGTCCTGCCGACGTCGGCCGGGGACAGCAGTTCGCGCGCGTTCGCGGGGGGAAGACCGGATGAGGGCCCTTCGGGCATACGCATAGAGCGACCTCCTTCTCCGCCTCTCTGGACGGATCGTTAAAGGATGTCTGACGCCGGTCAGCCTATCAGCGGCGACCACCGCGCCAGATTCCGGGTAGGCCGAGTCCTCGAAGTGTGCCGAACGCGCTGCCGCCCACCCCGAAATCGGGATGGGCGGCAGCTTGTCCACTTCAGGACTCGGAATCTTCACCGCCGGCAGGGCCGGCGGGGGTGTCAGCGTCGTCGGCGGTGTCCGCCTTCGCGCGCTGCGAGGTCGCCGCGGCCGCGGCCCGGACCTGCGGGGCCACCAGCACGACCTGACCCAGCACTCCGTTCACGAAGCTGGGCGAGTCGTCGGTGGACAGCTCCTTGGCGAGTTCGACAGCTTCGTCGACGGCGACGACGGGCGGGACGTCCGTCGCGTGGAACAGCTCCCACACGGCGATCCGCAGGATCGCCCGGTCGACCGCAGGCAGACGCTCGAGCGTCCAGTCCTGCAGATGCGACTCGATCACCTGATCGAGCCGGTCGAGGTTCTCCGCGACACCCTGCACCACGGTCACCGTGTACGGGGCCACCGGGGCAACGGAATCGTCGCGGGTCGCGAGCTGCGCCCGCTCCTCCGCGAGATCGACCGGGTCGACGTCACGCGCCTCGGCCTCGAACAGGAAATCGACGGCCCGCTTGCGGGCCTTGTGACGTGCTCCGAGTTTCTTATGCGTACCCGACACTCAGGAATTCACGCGCCCGAGGTAGTTGCCGTCACGCGAATCGACCTTGAGCTTGTCGCCGGTGTTGATGAACAGCGGGACCTGGATCTCGGCGCCGGTCTCGAGGGTGGCGGGCTTGGTGCCGCCGGTCGAACGGTCACCCTGCAGGCCCGGATCGGTGTGCTTGACCTCGAGCTCGACCGTAACCGGGAGCTCGACGAACAGCGGGGCATCCTCGTGCGTCGCGACCTGGACCTGCATGTTCTCGAGCAGGAAGCGCGCGCCGTCGCCGACGGTGGCCTCGCCGATCGGGATCTGGTCGTAGGTGTCGCCATCCATGAAGATGTAGTCGCTACCGTCGTGGTACAGGTAGGTCATGTCGCGGCGGTCGACCGTAGCGGTCTCGACCTTGACACCCGCGTTGAAGGTCTTGTCGACGGTCTTGCCCGACAGGACGTTCTTCATCTTGGTGCGGACGAACGCAGGGCCCTTGCCCGGCTTGACGTGCTGGAACTCGATGATCTGCCAGAGCTGGCCCTCGATCTTCAGTACGAGCCCGTTCTTGAAATCACTGGTGTCTGCCACTTAGTTCGCGTCTCCTTCAGACGATTACGAGATCCTTGCTGGTGAGAGTGAGGAGTTCCGGCCCCTGCTCGCGAACGACGAGCGTGTCCTCGATCCTGACGCCACCGCGCCCGGAGAAGTACACACCCGGCTCGACGGTCACCACCGCACCGCAAAGCAGTGTACCGGTGCCGAGCTTGCCGATCCCGGGTGCTTCATGGATCTCCAGCCCCACGCCGTGGCCGAGTCCGTGCAGGAACAGGTCGCCGTATCCGGCGCTCTCGATCACCGACCGGGCCGCCGTGTCCACCGCGCCGACCTCGGCGCCGGGCGCGAGCGCTGCCCGACCCGCCGCCTGCGCCTCCCGAACCAGGTCGTAGAGGTCCCGCTGCCACTGCGAGACCTTCTCCAGCACGTACGTCCGGGTCATGTCGGAGTGGTAGCCGCCGATCTGCGCACCGAAGTCCAGTTTGAGGAGGTCGCCGGACCGCAGGACGGCGTCGGTGGGTCGATGGTGCGGGATCGCCGAGTTCGGGCCGGCGGCGACGATCGTCTCGAACGAGATTCCGTCGGCACCGTGGTCGAACATGAGCGACTCGAGTTCGCGACCCACCTCGCGTTCGGTCCGCCCCGGGCGCAGTCCCCCGCGCTCGATCAACGCCGCGAGGGCATCGTCGGCCGCCGCGCACGCCCGACGCAGCAGGTCGATCTCGCCCTCGTCCTTGACGGTTCGGAGTTGCTCCACCAGACGCGGGGCGCGGGTGAAACCGATCTCCGGTGCCGCCTCGACCCAAGCGGCGTGCTGGTCGAACGTCACGACGTGGCTCTCGAAGCCGAGCTTGCCGGCGCCCCAGGCGACAGCGAGTTCGAGCAGGCGCGGCGCGCTCGCGCGGGCGATCTCCGCCCGCAGGTCCGGCACCTGCTCGGCGACCTGCACCAGGTATCGACCGTCGGTGCAGATGACGGTCCGGTCCTCGGCACCCGACTCGTCGGCGGCGGTCACGAGCAACGCCGCATTCGAGCCGGTGAATCCGGTGAGGTAGCGGATGTTGAGCAGGTCCGTCACCAGCAGCGCGTCGAGGCTGTGCTCCCGCAGGAGAGCACGAAGTCGGCCGCGGCGCGCAGCGGTCGAAGCGGTCACCCGGTGGATCGACATGCCTCCGAAACTACCCTGCAACTACCCTGCGCCCACCCTGCTCCCCCGGCGCGACAGACGTGTCCGACGCCTCTTCGACCCGTTTGTGTGGGTTAGGACACAAGTGCCGAACCCTGCTGGTTACGCTGTGTCACATGAATGGGTGGGTCGTACGCGGTCTCGGTCTGGCATTGGTACACGTCGTGGTGCGCACTTTCCTGGGAGCCGCGGTGACGCAGTGGCCCCAGCAGGGCAGCATCCTGAGGTGGTTCTCGTTGATCCTCGTGATCCTCGCGGCGTTCCTGTGGGGCGCGCTCGACGGCATCCGCGACCGTCGCGCCAATCCCGACCCGGACGAGTCCGCGGATCTGACGATGATGTGGCTCAAGGCCGCCGCCGTCGCCGGCATCCTCGCCGGCGCCGCGGCCTGGATCCTCGGACTGATCTTCGACATCGCGATCACCAACGGCTCGCTGTTCTTCGAGGTCACCTCCGGCGCAGCCTTCACCATCCTGCTGATCTTCATCCCGGCGACGATCGGCGTCGCCCTCGGCCGGTTCCTCGTGGGACGCGATTCCGCGAAGGCACGGGCCGCCGGCGCAGTCGCGTATGCGGACGACGCCGATGTCGACGTCGAAGAGTCCGCCGCCGAGAACTACGCCGGCAGCGAGTGGTCGTACGAGCACGGCACCGAGGCCGGCTACGGCTACACCGACAGCGCCGCGGGAGACGGGAGCGGCGAAGGCGCGGTGCCCGCCGACAACACCGACACCGAGGTGTTCGCGCCGGTCGACCCGGACGGCAAGCCCGGTGGGGCGCACCGGGCCGACACGTAGACCGCGCAACGAACTCGCACTGAGAGACGAACGGGCCGGGGCGGATGATCCGCCCCGGCCCGTTCTGTCGTGCCAGGCTTCCCGACTCGCGTCGAGGCGCAGCTGTGTCAGCCGCGCTCGGCCAGGAACCGCAGCGCCAACGCATAGCCGGCGACGCCCAAGCCGACGATCGACCCGGTCGCCACCGAACTCAGGTACGAGTGGTGACGGAACTGCTCCCGCGCATGGACGTTCGAGATGTGCAGTTCCACCAGGCCGGCGGTCAGCTCGGCGCACGCGTCGCGCAGCACCACCGAAGTGTGGGTGAGCCCGCCCGCGTTCAGGATCACCGGCTCGCGGGCGTCCGCCGCGTCGTGGATCCAGCCGAGCAGTTCGCCTTCGCTGTCGCTCTGCCGGACGACCACCTCGATACCGAGGTCGGTGGCGGCCTTCTCACAGAGTGCAATCAGGTCGTCGTGCGTGGTCGAGCCGTAGACCTCGGGCTGCCGCTTGCCGAGCCGACCCAGGTTGGGTCCGTTGATGACCTGCACCCTCACAGCAGTACCGCCCCGCCGCTCGGGCTCTCGTCGCGTGCGACAGCCGAGTAGGCGGCGGCGAGCAGCGACGGATCCGGCCCCTCGAGCCGACCCGGCTTGGCGAGTCCGTCGAGCACGACGAAGCGGAGCAGGCCGGCGCGGTTCTTCTTGTCGGTCTGCATACCCTCGAGAAGCTGCCCGAACGCGTCGCCGTCGTACGTCGTGGGAAGACCGACCAGCTGCAGGATCGAGCGGTGCCGGTCGGCGGTGGCGTCGTCGAGTCGTCCGGCCAGGCGGCCGAGCTCGGCGGCGAAGACGAGTCCCACCGACACGGCGGCACCGTGGCGCCAGCGGTACCGCTCGCGGCGCTCGATCGCGTGGCCGAGGGTGTGGCCGTAGTTGAGGATCTCGCGCAGGTTCGACTCGCGCAGGTCGGCGGCGACCACCTTCGCCTTGACCTCGACCGAGCGGCGGATCAGTTCGGGCAGCACGGTGCCCGTCGGGTCCAGCGCGGCGGCGGGGTCGGCCTCGATGAGGTCGAGGATCACCGGGTCGGCGATGAATCCGGTCTTGATGACCTCCGCCATGCCCGCGACGATCTCGTTGTGCGGCACCGTCTCGAGCGTCGCCAGGTCGATCAGGACCGCCGACGGCTCGTGGAACGCACCGACCAGGTTCTTGCCGGCCTCCGTGTTGATCCCGGTCTTGCCGCCCACTGCGGCGTCGACCATGGCCAAAAGCGTCGTCGGGACGTGCACGATCCGCACGCCGCGCATCCACGTCGCGGCGACGAAGCCCGCGAGGTCGGTAGCGGCGCCGCCGCCGAGGCTGACGACCGCATCGCTGCGCGTCAGTCCGATTCGACCGAGCACCTCCCAGCAGAAGCCCGCGACCGCGAGGTCCTTGCCGTCCTCGGCGTCGGGGATCTCGACACGGTGGGCGTCGATTCCCTTCTCCGCCAAGGCTGCGCGCACGGCCTCCGCGGTCTCCGCGAGCGGCGGCTGGTGGAAGATGGCCACCGTGCGGGTGCCCTCGAGTTCCTCGACGAGCTCGCCGAGCAGACCTCGCCCGATGATCACAGGGTAGGGATCGGCCGTGGCGACCTCGACGCGTACCGGTTCGGTCACTTCTCTACTGCTCCGCTTCTGTGTCGTCTCTTGCCGGGTCGCCTGCGGCGGCCCCGTCGGTCAACTTGGTCACCAGCTGCTGGACGACCCGGCTGGGACTCCGGCTGTCGGTGCGTACCCGAATGGTCGCCACCTGCCGGTACAGCGGGCGGCGGCGACGCATCAGGGCGTGGTACTTGGCCTTGGGGTCGGCGCCGGCCAGCAGCGGTCGCCCCGTGTTCGCTCCGGTTCGCTTGAGCCCCTCGGCGACACTGATCTCCAGGTACACCACGGTATGCCCCGCCAACCGGGAACGGGTGCGTTCGGACAGGATCGCGCCGCCGCCCAGGGACAGGATCCCGTCGTGCGACTCGAGGGCCTCCCCGACCACCCGCTCCTCGATCTCCCGGAAGAAGGGCTCCCCATCCGTCTCGAAGATCTCCGGGATGGTGCGCCCGGTCTCGCGCTCGATCTCGGTGTCGGTGTCGAGCAACTCCAGATCGAGTGCCTGCGCGAGACGTCGGCCGATGGTCGACTTTCCCGCGCCCGGCGGCCCGATCAGGACGGCGCGCGGCGTCATCGCATCACCGCGACAGACGGGCCGCGATGCCGTCGACGTAACGCTGGTAGTTCGAGCGGGTCTCCGCGAGGGAGTCGCCACCGAACTTGTCGAGCGCGGCCTGGGCCACCACGAGCGCAACCATCGCCTCGGCCACGACACCGGCGGCCGGAACCGCGCACACATCCGAACGCTGGTGGATCGCCACGGCCTCCTCGCCGGTCGACATGTCGACCGTGGACAGCGCGCGCGGGACCGTCGAGATCGGCTTCATCGCGGCGCGCACACGCAGCGCCTCACCGTTGGTCATGCCGCCCTCGAGGCCGCCGGCGCGGTTGGTCGAACGCAGGACGCCGTCGGGGCCGGGACGCATCTCGTCGTGCGCGGCGCTGCCGCGGCGGCGTGCGGTCTCGAAGCCGTCACCGACCTCGACGCCCTTGATCGCCTGGATGCCCATCAGGGCGGCGGCGAGCTTGGAGTCGAGCCGGTCCGCGCCGCTGATGAACGAGCCGAGGCCGACCGGCAGACCGTGGACGATCACCTCGACGACACCGCCGAGGGTGTCGCCGTCCTTCTTGGCGGCCTCGATCTCGGCGATCATCGACTCTTCCGCGGCCTTGTCGCAGGCACGCACGGGGCTGGCATCGATGGCGTCGAGCGCGTCGGCGGCGGGACCGGGGCCGACGTAGGGGTCGGAGGCGCCGATCGAGATGACGTGCGAGACGACCTCGACGCCGAACAGCTGGCGCAGGAACTGACGGGCCACGGTTCCGGCCGCGACGCGGGCCGCGGTCTCACGGGCGCTGGCGCGCTCGAGGACGGGGCGGGCGTCGTCGAAGCCGTACTTGAGCATGCCCGAGTAGTCGGCGTGGCCGGGGCGCGGACGGGTCAGCGGCGCGTTGCGGGCCTGACCGGCGAGCTCCGCCTCGTCCACCGGGTCGGCGGACATGATCGTCTCCCACTTGGGCCACTCGGTGTTGCCCACCTCGACCGCGATCGGACCGCCGAGGGTGCGACCGTGCCGCACGCCACCGATGATCGTGACCTTGTCGGCCTCGAACTTCATGCGGGCACCGCGGCCGTAGCCGAGGCGACGGCGCGCAAGCTGCGCCGCGATGTCGTCGGACGTCACCTCGACGCCGGCAACCATCCCCTCGAGCATGGCAACGAGGGCGGGACCATGGGACTCTCCAGCAGTTATCCAGCGCAACACATCCAGCATCTTTCCACGAGCACGGCGTCCGGTACGACAGCGGGCCGTCCGCCGCTCCCGTCACACCGGCCACATCGCCAACGCGGTCGCCGCGCACATCGACGGACCGTGGGCGATCATCCCGTCCGCTCTCCCCCGCAACACGCCCACCACGGCGGTGAGGACTGGCGCGAGGGCGGCGGCCGCGAGCCACGTCTGGGCCCCGCCGAGGCCCGCCGCGGCGCCCAGACCGAGCGCCAGTTTGACGTCGCCCGCACCCATGGCCGCGGGCGCCGTCAGGTGCACGAGCAGGTACAGCCCCGACAGCATCAGGCCGCCGACGACCGCCGTCCGCCACTGCCCCGTGGCGGTCGCGAAGCCCACGATCGCCACCGCGCCCGGAAGGGTCAGGACATTGGGGAGACGGCGCACCCGCAGGTCGACGACACCGGCCGCGATCGTCCACCACACGAACAGCAGCGCCGGTGCGAGGGTGGGCACGAGCCCGTTCCGCACCGCGACCGCCGCGAACCCGAGTGCACACGCGACCTCGCACCATCCGGCGGGCACCGGCGACTCGCGCGCGAGCCGTGCCACGACGCGCCTGGTTCCGGCCCCGGCGGCGACACCCGCCGCAACGCCCACCACACCGATCCACCACATGCCGAGAGCATGCGGTGCGTCCAGGACGCCCGGCCCCGGGAATCGGCGGCCGCGAACAGATCTGTGGATGCGTGTGCGGCTGTGGAGAACCGCGGACCGGGTCCGGGCTCAGCGCGGCAGTGCCGCCGCCATCGCCTCTCGCGGTGCGGGCATGCCGGTGAACTGCTCGACCTGCCCGTACGCCTGGTTGAGCAGCATCGCCAGACCACCGACGACGGTTCCGCCGGTGCGCTCGACCGCGTCCGCCAGCGGGGTGGGCCACGGATCGTAGATCGCGTCGAGCACGAA
This sequence comes from Rhodococcus sp. W8901, assembly GCF_013348805.1. Lineage (NCBI taxonomy): Bacteria > Bacillati > Actinomycetota > Actinomycetes > Mycobacteriales > Nocardiaceae > Rhodococcus > Rhodococcus sp. W8901. Next base: position 2,580,076 of record NZ_CP054690.1, on the reverse strand, counting down.
CGGGGCCCGACCGATCGCGTCGGCGAACGGCGCGGCGGCCCCCGCGGGAACGGTGCTCACCAGTGCAGCCGACGCGGTGCAGACGTCGGCCAGTCGCCCGTCGTCGAACGTCAGGTGCCGCACGGACAGCCCCACCGCCTCCGCGCACTCGAGCGTGGGCCGAGCGCGGTCGGCATCACGCGCGACGACCGTCACCGATGCCACGCCCATGTCGGCGAGCGCGACGAGAGCCGGGCGGGCCGTTCCGCCGGCGCCGACCACGACGGCCGCGGCACCGGCGAGGTCACCGATCCCACCCTCGACGAGGGCGCCGCGGACACCGTCGACGTCGGTGCAGTCGGCGCTCCAGCCGCCGTCGATGCGGACGAGGGTGTTCGCCGAGCCGATCGTGACCGCCCGCTCGGTGCGTTCGGTCGCGAACTCGAGGGCCGCGACCTTGCCAGGCATCGTCACCGACAGTCCCACCCATTCGGGGCCGAGGCCCGCGACGAGACCGGGCAACTGCTCACCGGTGCATTCGATGCGCTCGTACGTCCAGTCCGTCAGCCCGAGCGCGCGATACGCCGCCAGGTGCAGATCCGGGGACTTCGAGTGCGAGATCGGACTGCCGAGAACGGCGGCCTTACGCGCGGCCACTGCGATCACCTTCCACTGTCGAGGATGCCACTCTGCTGCGCCAACCCGATGTTCGCGAGGTGCTCGTCGTAACTCCGGGTGAACAGCGTGGTGCCCTTCTTGTCGATCGTCACGAAGTACAGATAGTCACCGGGAGCCGGATTCTCCACCGCGCGAAGAGCATTGATGCTCGGCGACGAAATCGGCGTGGCCGGCAACCCCGGGCTGGCGTAGGTGTTCCACGGCGTGACGCGGGCGCGATCGGCGTCGGTCGTGGCGACCTCCGTCGCGTCGAGCGAGTAGTTCACCGTCGAGTCGAACTGCAGCGGCTGGTTCACCGCGAGCCGGTTGACCACGACGCGGGCGACCTTGTCGAAGTCCGCGGGCAGCGCCTCGCGTTCGACGAGCGACGCCACGATCAGCATCTGGTACGGGTCGAGGCCGACGTTGCCACCGGCCGTCTTGATACCGGTGGACTCGTAGCTCTCCGCACTCGAACTGACCAGGTGCTCGAGAATCGCGACGGGCGACTCGGTGGGATCGAAGTCCCAGCTGCCGGCGGCGATCAGCCCCTCGAGCTGGCGGTCGCGGTCCGGGACGTTCGCCACCTGCTTACGCGCCCAGTCCGGGACGCCCAGGGCGGCCAGATCCGAGCTCGCGCCGGCGGTGTTGAGGTCGTCGTAGCTGATGCACTTACGTGCCTCGGTCGGGCCGACACAGCTGGCCTCCGAGATCAGCGTGTAGATGCCCTTCTTGATCGCACCGGTCTGCACGTCGCGGGTGTCGTGGAGCTGACGGCCCTCCGAGATCACCGTCTGACCGACGCGCGCGGACGGCGACACGAGCGCGGACACCGCGTCGGCGCCCGAGATCTTCGTGGCGACCGCATAGAAGCCCGGTTGCAGGGAGTTCATGGCGTCGTTGCGCAGCGCTGCCCGGTAGAACGCGGACTCGCTCGCGACCACGTCCTTGTCTGCCATCGAGTTCGCGATCTCGTCGGCGGTATCGCCCGCGTGGACCTGCACCACCACCTCGGGCCCGGCGGGCCCGGCGTAATCGGCGAAGTCGCTGCCGCTCAGCTTGCCGTAGACGGCGACGGCAGCGGCGCCCATGCCGCCCAGCAGCACCGCTCCGGCGAGGACGCCGATGACCCGGCCCCGACGCTTGCGCTGCGCGGCCGCACGCTCCCGCCGGACCGCACCGCGGCTCAACGGTTGCGCGCCGACCGCGGTCGGCAGTGCCCGTCGGGTGGAGTCGTCGTACGTGTAGTGGTCGAACTCCGGTTCGTAACCGTAGTCCTGACCGGTGGGGTAACCGTGCTGTGCCTGGTAGCCGTCGTGGTCGTCGCCGTAGACGCCTGCGGTGTCGTAGCCGGGGTCCGAGTAGTAGCCCTGCCCGGGATCGTCCTCGTACCCGTCGTTGTAGCGGTGATCGTCGTAGCCGGGAGCCGACTCGAACTCGGGACGCCCCGGCTGCCGATGATCGTTCACAGGCCGTCCTCCGTGGGTCGGCCGCTACCGTCCGAGTCCGTTACGTTCACCGCTCTGCTCCGCTCGTCCAACCATCCCTGCAAGATCGCCACAGCGGCGGCCTGATCGATCATCGGCCGCTGTCCCTTCGCACTGACGCCGCTCTCGCGGAGTGCACGCGACGCCGTGACCGTCGTCAGCCGCTCGTCGGCCATCCGCACCGGAATCGGATCGATGCGGCGGCGCACCCTCTGCGCGAACGCGGACGCGAGGCCCGCGGCCTTCCCGCGTTCCCCGCGCAGAGTCTGCGGCAGACCGACGATAACCTCGACGGCCTCGTACTCCTCGACAAGCTCGACAATCCGCCGGATATCCGGCGCGTCGGGCCCCTTCTCCTTCGAGCGGGGGACGGTCTCGACCGGCGTCGCGAGAATGCAGTCGGGGTCGCACGAGGCCACCCCGATCCGCACGCTTCCGACGTCGATGCCGATCCGACGGCCGCGCCCGGGATCGTCGACTCCGGGCCGATCAGGCCCCGGCTGTGCGGGACGGTCGGGACCCGGCTGTGCGGGACGGTCGGGACCCGACGGGGCAGGACGGTCGGGACCCGACGGGGCCGGGGGCACCGCTAGGAGTTCCCGGCCAGCTCAGCGACCCGACCCCGGACACCCTCGAGTGCTGCGGGGATACCGGAGACGTCGGAGCCGGCGCCCTGGGCCATGTCCGCCTTGCCGCCGCCGCGGCCGCCGATCTGGGGTCCGAAGCTCGCGACGAGGTCGCCGGCCTTGATGCCCAGGTTCTGCGCCGCCTTGGTGGTGGCCACGACGAACGGGACCTTGCCGTCGGCGCTGCCGAGCAGCACCACGACCGCGGGCTGGGTGCCGAAGCGGCCCCGGACGTCGGTGACGAGGCTGCGCAGGTCGTTACCGGCGACACCCTCGGGCGCCCGCTCGGCGACGAGCAGCACCTCACCGAAGCGGTGGGCCTTGTCGACGAAGGTTCCGGCGGACGCCAGGACCGCGGCGGCCTTGGTGGCCTCGAGTTCCTTCTCGGCCGCGCGCAGACGCTCGACGAGCGCCTCGACACGGGCCGGGACCTCGTCCGACGGCACCTTCAGCGACGACGCCACACCGGCGAGCAGCGCCCGCTCCTTGGCCAGGTAGCGGTACGAGTCGAGTCCGACGAACGCCTCGACGCGACGCACACCGGAACCGACCGACGACTCACCGAGGAGCGTCACCGGGCCGATCTGCGTGGAGTGCTGGACGTGCGTGCCGCCGCACAGCTCCATCGAGAACGGTCCACCGATCTCGACGACGCGGACCTCGTCTCCGTAGTTCTCGCCGAACAGCGCCATCGCGCCCATCTGCTTCGCGCGGTCGAGATCGGTGACGAACGTGTTCACCGGGTGGTTCGCGGCGACGGCCTCGTTGGTGACGACCTCGATCTCCTGCTTCTGCGACTCCGACAGCTGGCCCTGCCAGTTGAAGTCGAAGCGCAGGTAGCCCGGCTTGTTGAGCGAGCCGGCCTGAACGGCGTTGGGGCCCAGCACCTGTCGCAGTGCCGCGTGCACCATGTGGGTGCCGGAGTGGCCCTGCGTAGCGCCCTTGCGCCACTCCGGGTCGACCTGCGCGAGGACGACGTCGCCCTCGGTGATCTGACCCTCCTTGACGGTGACCTTGTGGACCCACACCTTCTTGGCGATCTTCTGCACGTCGTTCACCTGCACGCGCAGGCCCGCCGCCGAGATCGAGCCGATGTCAGCGATCTGGCCGCCGGCCTCGGCGTACAGCGGGCTGCGGTCGAGAATGACCTCGACGTCCTGGCCCGCGGTAGCCGTGGGCACGCGAACACCGTTGGAGATGAGCGCGAGCACGTGCGCTTCGGAGACCAGCTCGTTGAAGCCGGTGAACTCGGTGGGGCCGCGGTCGACGAGCTCCTTGTAGACCGACAGGTCGGCGTGGGCGTGCTTGCGCGCCTGCGCATCCTCCTTGGCGCGCTTGCGCTGCTCGGCCATGAGGGAACGGAAGCCGTCCTCGTCCACGTTCAGGCCGGCCTCGGCCGCCATCTCGAGGGTCAGGTCGATCGGGAAGCCGTAGGTGTCGTGCAGGACGAACGCCTCGTTGCCGCCGAAGACCGTCTTGCCGGCCGCCTTGACCTGGTCGGCCTCCGCCTCGAACATCTTCGAGCCGGCCGCGATCGTGCGCAGGAACGCGGTCTCCTCACCGACCGCGACACCCACGATGCGGTCGAAGTCGGTGGCGAGCTCCGGGTACGACGGCGACATCGTGTCGCGCACGACGGTGACGAACTCACGCATGCTCGGCTTCTCGGCGCCGAGCAGCTTCGCCGAGCGGATGATGCGGCGCAGCAGACGGCGCAGCACGTAGCCGCGACCCTCGTTGCCGGGGTTGACGCCGTCGGCGATCAGCATGACGGCGGTGCGTGCGTGGTCGGCGATGACTCTGAAACGAATGTCTGCAGCGGATCCGTCCGGGCCCTCGGCGCCGTACGTGCGGCCGGAGAGCTCCTCGGCCTTGGTGATCACGGGGCGGACGAGGTCCGTCTCGTAGACGTTGTCGACTCCCTGCAGCAGGAACGCGACGCGCTCGACACCCATACCGGTGTCGATGTTCTGCTTCGGCAGCGGGCCGAGGATCTCGAAGCTGTCCTTGCCGGTGCCCTCGCCGCGCTCGTTCTGCATGAACACGAGGTTCCAGATTTCGAGGTACCGGTCCTCGTCGGCCTCGGGGCCACCCTCGGCGCCGTACTCGGGGCCGCGGTCGTAGTAGATCTCCGAGCACGGTCCGCACGGGCCGGGGATGCCCATCGACCAGTAGTTGTCGGCCATGCCGCGGCGCTGGATGCGCTCGTCGGGGATGCCGGCCTCTTCCATCCAGATGTCGCGGGCCTCGTCGTCGTCGAGGTAGACAGTCACCCACAGCCGCTCGGGGTCGAAGCCGTAGCCGCCGTCCGAGGTGCTGTTCGTCAGCAGCGCCCACGCGTGCTTGATAGCACCGCGCTTGAAATAGTCGCCGAAGCTGAAGTTGCCCGCCATCTGGAAGAACGTGTTGTGGCGCGTGGTGATGCCGACGTTCTCGATGTCACCGGTGCGCACGCACTTCTGCACGCTGGTCGCGGTGTCGTAGGGCGGCGTCTGCTGGCCCAGGAAGAACGGCTTGAACTGCACCATGCCGGCGTTGACGAACAGCAGGTTCGGGTCGTCGAGAATCAGCGAGGCGCTGGGCACCTCGGTGTGGCCCGCCTTGACGAAATGGTCGAGGAAGCGCCTACGGATCTCGTGGGTCTGCACCTGTGTTCGTCCTAACGTATGTCCGTCGAAATTCACTGTGTCCGGCCGCCGATAACGCCTCCGAGACGCGAAACGACCATTGGCAAGCTTAACGCCCCCGCACCAATCGTTTATTCGGCGCACGTGATACCCCGCTGGTTCCCGGCGTCACCGTGACGAGCCCCACGCGACCGGACGACGTTCTCACCGACGGCGCAACAGGTCTCAGCGGCCGCGCACGATCCGGCGGAGCTTGCCCACCCGTCCGGCGATCTCCCGCTCGGCGCCGTGGGTGGTGGGCTCGTAGTAGTCGACACCGACCAGTTCGTCCGGCGGGTACTGCTGAGGCAGGACGCCGTCCTGGTGGTCGTGCGGGTACTTGTATCCGACGGCGTTGCCGAGCTGCGCGGCGCCCGCGTAGTGGCCGTCCCGCAAGTGCGGCGGGACCAGGCCCGACTTGCCGGCCGCGACGTCGGCCATCGCGGCACCCAGCGCGGCGATGACGGCACCGGACTTGGGTGCGGTCGCGAGGTGGATCGTGGCCTGCGCGAGGGCGAGCCGCGCCTCGGGCATGCCGATCAGCTGCACGGCCTGAGCCGCGGCGGTCGCGGTCTGCAGCGCGGTCGGGTCGGCCATGCCGATGTCCTCGCTGGCGTGCACGACGAGGCGGCGGGCGATGAACCGCGGGTCCTCCCCCGCCGTGATCATCCGGGCGAGGTAGTGCAGCGCGGCGTCGACATCCGAGCCGCGAATCGACTTGATGAACGCGCTGATCACGTCGTAATGCTGGTCACCGTCACGGTCGTAGCGGACGGCGGCCTTGTCGACGCTGGACTCGACCGTCTCGAGGTCGACGACCGCGGGGCGTTCGTCGGTGCGGTCGAGCGCGGTACCGGCGGCGGCCTCGAGCGCGGTCAGCGCCCGCCGCGCGTCGCCTGCGGCCAGCCGGACGAGATGCTCGAGCGCGTCGTCGGTGAGGTCGACGGACCCGCCGAGGCCGCGCTCGTCCTCGCGGGCGCGCTCGATGACGCTGCGGATGTCGTCCGCGGTCAGCGACTGGAGTTGCAGCACGAGCGACCGCGACAGCAGCGGCGACACCACCGAGAACGACGGGTTCTCAGTGGTCGCGGCAACCAGGAGCACGATCCGGTTCTCCACGGCCGCCAACAGCGCGTCCTGCTGGGTCTTGGAGAAGCGGTGGACCTCGTCGATGAACAGCACCGTCTGCTCGCCTTGAAGGAGGCGGCGGCGGGCCAGTTCGATGACGCCGCGCACCTCCTTGACCCCGGCGGACAGCGCGGACAGCGCCTCGAATTTCCGGCCCGTCGCACCCGAGATCAGCGATGCGAGCGTGGTCTTGCCGGTTCCCGGCGGCCCGTAGAGCAGGACCGACGATGCACCGGAGCCCTCCACGAGACGCCGCAGCGGCGCCCCGGGACCCAACAGGTGCTGCTGACCGACCACCTCCGACAGCGCGGCCGGACGCATCCGCACCGCAAGCGGCGCCCCCGGACTCGGCGATGCGGCCTGCCGTGGCACCGACGTCAGCGGCTGCGACTCCGGGTCGGGCTCGGCCGCGGGAGCCTCGAACAGACCCGCCCCGTCGCCCGCGGTGTCGGTGTCGCCGAAGAAATCAGTCACGCCCCGACGCTACTAGCCGCCACCGACGGCGGGCGACGCCGCTCGCGTCGCGGTCAGCGCCCGAACAGCGACTTGAAGAACCCCGGCTTGGCCGGCTGCTCACACTTGCACCGTTCGGCGGCCGGCACCGTGCGCATGACGCTGTCGACGTGCCGGCCACAGCCTCCCCAGGTGGTCTTGTTGCAGGTCCGGCAGGTAACGGGGTAGCACACGATGAATCTCCTCGAGCGTGGGTTGCAGGTGGCACCCACCATACCCCCAGGGGTATCTACTGCAATGTGCCGATCCCCACACTCGACTCGATCGGTCAGCGGTCCACCCGCACCCCGGCCAGCCATCCGGTCAGCAGCGGCAGCACGACGTCCGCGCCCATCGCGCTCATGTGATCCCGGCCGGGCATCACCTCCACCACCCAACCGCGGGCTTCGAGGTCCGCGCGACGCTTCAGCAGCGGCTCGGCCACCTTCACAGTGACGTCACCCCAGCCGGGCCCGTAGGCGATCTCGTCGGCCGCACCGGCGAAGCACAGCCGCGGAACCGTCGGTACCGCCCCGGACGCGGTGTCGTCGAATGCCTGCAGTGCCTCGTACAGCGTCACGAACTGCCTGGTCTGCGCCTCGGTACTGGTGACCGCGACGGCGTCCCAGTCCCCGGCCTCGACCGATGTGTGGGTTGCAGACGGCGCGGCCGCCATGGCGTGGGCCGCACGGGTGACAGCGAGCATCTCCAGGTACGGGGCAGGGTGCGCCATCCGGTGTCCTAGTCGGCGGCGATCACCGCGAACGAGTACCGGAATCCGGGTGCCGTCGTGCAGCACCGCCTCATCGTGCCGTTGCCCCATCTCCAGCGCTCCTTACGACGTATAGTGCAATGGACCAGGAACTATACAATGTAAGGAACGGAAATGGGTCCTATCACCGGGCGCGGGGATGCGGCCCGCACACTGTCCCTGCTCTGGGAATCCCCCACCGCCGGATCCGACGCCGGCTCGGGACTCACGCTCGACTCGATCGTCGCGGCGGCTACCGCAATCGCCGATGAACGCGGCGACGCGTCCGTCCCCCTGCGCGCGATCGGCGATCGCCTCGGGTGCACCGCGATGGCGCTCTACACGTACGTCGGCGGGAAGGCCGAGTTGCTCGACCTCATGTACGACCGGGCCTACGCCGGCTTCGCGGCGACCCGACCGATATCGGTGACGGAGTGGGCCGAGCATCTGCTCGAGCTGTACGTCGAGCACCCCTGGATGCTCGACCTCGCGCACGCCCGACCGGTGCTGGGCCCACACCAGCAGGACGCGTTCGAGTCGCTTCTCGGAACCCTGCTGCCGATCGGACTCCACCACGCCGACGTGGCCGCGATCGCGTCGTCCGCGTTCTCGCTCGCGGCGGCCGCCGCCCGCACCGTCGTCGACGCCCGCCGGGCACCGTCGGTGACCGGCGAGGGCGACGAGCAGTGGTGGGCCGACAGGATGGACGCGCTGGCCGCGGCGGCCCCTGACTTCGCCGACCGTTACCCGCTGTCCAGCAGATTGATGGGCGGGGACGAGTCGGCCGTTCCTCCCCCGGGCGACGACGCCCCGATCATGGAACGTGCGGCGCGCGCAAACCTGCGCCGCGCACTCGAGTTGCTGCTGGCGGGCGCCGCCGGGTCCGACCGGGACTGAGTCGGATCAGCCGAGGCGTTCGCGCAGGCGCTCCAGCACCTGCGACGCGTGCTCGGCGACGGCGTCGTGTCCCGACCGCTCCGCGAATCGGGCCAGGCCCTCCCACCGCGCCGCGAGCGCCTCGTTCCGGGGCGCCGACAGATGGTGCTCCCGCACTGCGGCGATCCGCGTGTAGTCCTCGGGCAGGAACAGGAACGTGCTGAGCCACACCCACACGAGCTGCGCGTCGATCACCCGTTCGGTGAGGAATTCGTCGTCCGCCAGCACCGGCCACATCCCGACGACCTCGGCCCGCCACGCCTCGGTCATCGCACTCGCCCGCTCGTACGACAGGTCGATGCTGCACAGGCACGCCGGGAACGACACCAGCGCGTACGCGAGGTCCAGCGTCGCGTCCCGGAAGCCACCCCACTCGTAGTCCAGGAACCGGACACCCTCGTCGTTGACGATGATGTTGTCCGGGCACAGATCGGACGGGCTGAAGGCGCGGAACCGACCGCCACCGAAGAGCCTGCCGGCGCGTGCCGCGATCGCGAGCACCTCCGGTGACACCTCGACGTCGAGGTGCTCGGCGAGTAGTCCCGGCACAACCTCGAGCGAGGCTGCCGCCTGCTCGGCGACCACATCGCCGCAGTGCGCCACCTCCGCACGACGCAGCAGGGCGGTGAAGTCCTCCTCGCGCCCGACGGTCGCAGCATGCATCCGCCCGAGCGCCTGAGCCATCGCCATCAGCGAGTTCGTGACGGTGTCCGGATCGGCGTTCTTGAGCAGCGCGGCGAACGGAGTGGAGTCGCCGAGGTCACCCAGGACGAGCAACCGGGTCTCGAAGTCGTACGCCAGTAGTTCGGCGCCCGGACGGCTCTCGGTCGCGAGCGCGGTCGCGAACTGGTAGGAGACCGCCTCGCGGAGGAAGGCGACGTCGACCGTGGCGGTGTCCGCCATGCCCTCGAACTCGATGCGTCGCGGATCGGCCGTGCGTGACGTCTCGCGAACCTGCTTGATCACCAACGTCCGTGGCAGCGAGAACGGGTTCTCGGCGACCCGGACGCGGAGGACGATGGTGCGGCCGCTCCCCCCGAGATCGACGGGGTCGACGAGTCGGACCGGCGCCCCGGTCCGACGAGTGAGCAACTTCTCGGCTGCGGCAACTACCTCGGAGAGGGGTTCCGCCAATATTGCGGTCATCGATCACCAACCTACCCGGCGCGGCCCCTCACGGCCCGACATTCATCGCCCGCCCCGCCATCCGGATCTCATCGACCTGGGGGAATACAGGGTTGCAGGTCGGTTACGGCCGTTTTCGGCGCGTCGGCTGAGCACGGTTCGACGACGGAGCCCCGCGCCACGGCGATGTGCGTGACGCGGGGCTCCGACGAACTGCGTGGTTACTTGCCTTCTGCGCCGACCGGCTCCGGCTTGACATCGATGCCGGACTCCTTGCGCTGCAGCTCGGTGATCGCCGCCGGCGCGTCGGTGAGCGGATCGACGCCGCCACCGGACTTCGGGAACGCGATGACCTCGCGGATCGAGTCCACGCCCGCGAGCAGGGCCGTGATGCGGTCCCAGCCGAAGGCGATGCCGCCGTGCGGCGGGGCGCCGAACGCGAAGGCGTCGAGCAGGAAGCCGAACTTCTCCTCGGCTTCCTCGTGCGAGATGCCCATCACCTTGAAGACGCGTTCCTGGATGTCCTTGCGGTGGATGCGGATGCTGCCGCCACCGATTTCGTTGCCGTTGCAGACGATGTCGTAGGCGTAGGCCAGCGCCGAACCCGGATCGGTGTCGAAGGTGTCGATCGACTCCGGCTTGGGCGAGGTGAACGCGTGATGCACCGCGGTCCAGGCGCTGTAGCCCAGGGCCACGTCGCCGCTGGCGGTCGCGTCGGCGGTGGGCTCGAACATCGGCGCGTCCATGATCCACACGAACGCCCAGGCATCCGGGTCGATCAGGTTCTGCTTGCGCGCGATCTCGCCGCGGGCCGCGCCGAGCAGCGCGCGCGAGGACTTGGTCGCACCCGCACCGAAGAAGATGCAGTCGCCGGGCTTGGCGCCGACGTGCGCGGCGAGACCCGCGCGCTCGGTGTCGGTCAGGTTCTTCGCGACCGGACCGGTCAGTGCGCCGTCCTCGCCGACCAGCACGTAGGCGAGACCCGGCGCGCCGCGCTGCTTGGCCCAGTCCTGCCAGCGGTCGAGCTCGCGGCGCGGCTGGGCGGCCCCGCCCGGCATGACCACCGCGCCGACGTACTCGGCCTGGAAGACGCGGAACGTGGTGTCCTTGAAGAACTCCTTGCACTCCACGAGTTCGACGCCGAACCGCAGGTCGGGCTTGTCGGAGCCGAAACGGCGCATGGCCTCGGCGTAGGTCATCCGGGCGATCGGCGTGGTGATCTCGTGACCGATGAGCTTCCACACGGCGTGCAGGATCTCCTCGGCCAGCAGGATGACGTCCTCCTGGGTCACGAAGCTCATCTCGATGTCGAGCTGCGTGAACTCGGGCTGACGGTCCGCACGGAAGTCCTCGTCGCGGTAGCAACGGGCGATCTGGTAGTACCGCTCGATGCCGCCGACCATGAGCAGCTGCTTGAACAGCTGGGGGCTCTGCGGAAGCGCGTAGAAGTTGCCGGGCTGCAGGCGCGCGGGCACCAGGAAGTCACGCGCACCCTCGGGGGTGGACCGGGTCAGCGTCGGGGTCTCGACCTCGACGAACTCGTGGTGAGCCAGGACCGAGCGGGCCGCGGCGTTGGCCTTCGAGCGCAGCCGGATCGCGTGGCCGGGGCCCTCGCGACGCAGGTCGAGGTAGCGGTACTTGAGCCGCGCTTCCTCGCCGGCCTGGTCGTCGAGCTGGAACGGCAGCGGGGCGCTCTCGTTGAGAACCTCGAGCTCCGTCGCGTTGACCTCGATGGCACCGGTGGGGATTTCGAAGTTCTGGTTCCCCTCGGGGCGGACCTCGACGACGCCGGTGACCTTGACGCAGTACTCGGCGCGGAGGCGGTGCGCCTGCTCGAGCACGTCGCCCGCGCGGAACACGACCTGGGACACGCCCGAGGCGTCACGCAGGTCGATGAAGATCACCCCGCCGTGATCGCGCCGCCGCGCCACCCAACCGGTGAGGGTGACGGTCTGCTCAGCGTGCTCGGGTCGTAGCGAGCCGGCCAGGTGGGTGCGCAGCACGGGATTCCTTTCACAAACTTCCAGCACAGTTGTCGATCCGTGCTTCCAACACGGTGTTCTGTCTGCTGCGATCCTACGGAGGCACCGCGTGTTATCGCCAAACGCATGCCGGATTACTGGAAAGCTGTAACGACCAGCACAGGTGTTTCGGACAGGGAGCCAGCGCAATGACCTTCAACGACGATGTCCGCATCAACGCGGAGCGCGTCTCCGTCGGTGGAGGCGGAGGCGGCGGGCGCGGCGGCAAGTTCGTCCTCGGCGGCGGCGCCGGAGGCCTGATCGTGCTGGTCCTGGCGCTCCTGCTCGGCGGCGATCCGGGCTCGATCCTCGGCGGTCTGAGCGGGGCGACAGGAACACCCCTGGACTCCGGCACCAGCGCGGTCAGCGGCGCGGCCCTCGACGACTGCGAATTCGGCACCGACGCGAACCGCGACATCGGCTGCCGCATGGCGGGTACCGCGGAGAGCCTCGATGCCGTGTGGGGCGCCCAGCTGCCCGCGCAGACGGGGGTGGAGTACGTCGCGCCGAAGGTGCGGCTCTTCTCCGGCTCCATCAACACCGGATGCGGATACGCCACGAGTGACGTGGGCCCCTTCTACTGTCCCGCCGATTCCACCGCCTACTTCGACACAAGCTTCTTCCAACTCCTCGTCGACCAGTTCGGCGCCAATGCCGGTCCGCTGGCGCAGGAGTACGTGGTGGCCCACGAGTTCGGCCACCACATCCAGAACCAGCTCGGTGACATCGGACGGGCGCAGCAGGATCCACGTGGTGCAACCTCGCAGGCCGTGCGCACCGAACTGCAGGCCGACTGCTACGCCGGCATCTGGGCGCACTACGCATCCACCCAGCCAGGCCCGAACAGCTCCCAGCCGTTCCTGAAGCCGCTCACCGAGAACGACATCCGCGACGCGTTGTCGGCGGCGTCGGCGGTGGGCGACGACCGGATCCAGCGGTCCGCGGGCGCCCGTGTGAACCCCGAGGGCTGGACCCACGGGGCGTCGGACCAGCGTCAGGCCTGGTTCCTGGCCGGCTACAACACCGGGAAGGTGAGCGCGTGCGACACCTACTCGGCGCGCAGCCTGGACAATCCTCCGGCACTGCGCTGAGAGCCTGCCGCATAGCCTGTCTTCGACACTCGCAGTAGATCGCTCGAAGGAGGCCGCCGTGTCGACCGTGCACCGCGAAAGTGCGCTCAGCGCACCCGACGAGGTCGCGTTGCGCGACGGCCGCGCCGAGTTGTCGTGGGCGGACGTCGAATCGGTCGTGAACCGGGTCGCGAACGCACTCCGCGAGGTGGTCGTCGGCCCCGATCGCCGGGTTGCAGTGTTCGCCCGCAACTCGACCGAGACCATCCTGGCCCACGTCGGCATCATCTACGCGGGCAGCTCACCGGTGCCGGCGAGCTACCACCTGACGGCCCGGGAGTTGACCTACATCCTCGAGGACTCGAACGCCGACGCCCTGTTCGTCGGTCCCGAGACGGCCGCGATCGGTGCGGCGGCGGCCCGCGCGGCGGGGGTACCGCTGGTCGTGGGCTGGCGGGTGCCCGGCGAGGCCGTCGTCGACTGGGACGAGTGGCTCGCAGCGGCGTCGGATGCCGCTCCCCCGACCGAGGTCCCGGCGATGCCGTTCCTGAGTTACACGTCGGGCACCACCGGCCGGCCCAAGGGCGTCAACAGCCTGGCCGGGAGCCCCGATCCGGGTGCGACCGTCGACGACTACGTCCGCTCGATGGGCACGCTGCCGCTGGCGCAGTGGCCCGGACATCTCGTCGTCGGCCCGCTGCACCACACCGGCCCCCTCGCCGGTGTCCGACTGGTCGCGTCCGGCAGGCCGGTCACGGTCCTCGAAAAGTTCGACGCCGAAACCGTGCTCGCGACGGTCCAGCGGCATCGCATCGCGACAACGCTGATGGTGCCCACGCATTTCCACCGTCTCCTGTCGTTGCCCGCCGCAGTCCGCGCCCGGTACGACGTGAGCTCGCTGCGGCTCGTCACCCACACCGGCGCACCGTGCCCGCAGGACGTGAAGCGCGCCATGATCGACTGGTTCGGGCCGGTGCTGTTCGACTCGTACGGTGGCAGCGAATCCGGGCCGCTGTGCGGGATCTCCAGCGCCGACTGGCTGGTGCGGCCAGGCAGCGTCGGGCGGGTGCGACCACCGTTCGTGCGGGCGGTGGCCGTGGACGACGACGGCCGCGAACTGCCCGCCGGAGCCGAGGGACGGCTCGCGTTCGAGGAACGGGACGGGCGATCAGTGGCCTATCTCAACTCGGCCGACAAGACGGCCGAGGCCCTGATCCGACCGGGACTGTTCACCCTGGGCGACGTCGGGTACGTCGACGACGAGGGCTTCATCTTCGTCACCGATCGCGAGACCGACATGATCATCTCCGGCGGCATCAACGTCTACCCGGCCGAGATCGAGCAGGTCCTCATGGCGCATCCGGAGGTCGCGGACGTCGCGGTTATCGGGGTTCCGGACACCGACATGGGCGAGTCGGTGTGGGCACTGGTCGTGCCGCGGGACGTCGACCACCGGCCCGACCCTGATGCGCTCCTCGCCCACTGCCGAAACCGGCTGGCGGGCTACAAGATTCCCCGGACGATCGAGTTCCGAGAGTCGCTGGGACGCAGCAACATGGGCAAACTCACCAAGCGCCTCCTGCGGGCGCCGTACTGGACGTCCGCGAACTCCCGGTGACGGCCCCGCCCCGGCAACCGTGGACATCTACCCCGTCGGTTGGTATAGATTAATCATCTAACCAATTAAACCGTCGATCCGACACCGCTCGCGACGACGGCGACCGAGGAGGTCGGGCCATGGCCGAGGCATACGTAGTCGATGCGGTTCGCACCGCGGTGGGCCGCCGGAACGGCGGCCTGTCCTGCGTCCATCCGATCGACCTGGGCGCGAGCGTGATCCGGTCGATCGTGGACCGGACCGGCATCGATCCGACGGCCGTCGACGACGTGATCTTCGGCTGCGTCGACGCGATCGGCGGCCAGGCAGGCAACATCGCGCGCACCTCCGCGTTGGCTGCCGGCCTGCCCGAGACGGTCCCGGGAGTCACCGTCGACCGCCAGTGCGGCTCCAGCCAGCAGGCGCTGCATTTCGCGGCGCAGGCAATCATGAGCGGCACAGCCGATCTGGTCGTGGCGGGCGGCGTGCAGAACATGAGCCGGATCCCGATCTCCTCGGCAATGACCGTCGGACTGCAGTTCGGCTTCGAGGATCCGCATTCGGGCTCGATCGGATGGGAGCGCCGCTACGGCGCGGAGGAGATCTCCCAGTTCCGGGGCGCGGAACTGATCGCCGAGAAGTGGGATATCAGCCGCGAGCAGATGGAGCACTGGGCCCTGCGCAGTCACGCGCGGGCGAACGACGCGATCAGCGCGGGACGGTTCGACACCGAGATCGTCCCGGTCGGCACGTTCGCGGTCGACGAATGCCCCCGTGACACGAGCCTCGAAGCCATGGCGGCACTTCCGACGCTGCGCGAGGGCGGACGGCTCACCGCCGCGCTGGCGAGCCAGATCTCGGACGGCGCCAGCGCCGTACTGGTCGCGTCCGAGGCGGCCGTCGAGGCGCACAACCTCGTCCCCCGCGCCCGGATCCATCACGTCAGCGCCCGCGGCGCCGACCCGGTCTTCATGCTCAGCGCGCCGATTCCGGCCACGGAGTACGCGCTGCGCAGGACCGGGATGCGCATCGACGACTTCGACGTGATCGAGATCAACGAGGCGTTCGCATCGGTGGTGTTGTCGTGGGTGTCCGAGACCGGAGCGGATCCGGAGCGCGTCAATGTCAACGGCGGTGGAATTGCGCTCGGTCATCCCCTCGGGGCCACCGGAACCAAGCTGTTCACCACGCTCCTGAGCGAACTCGAACGCCGCGGCGGACGGTACGGCCTGCAGACCATGTGCGAGGGCGGCGGCACCGCAAACATGTTGATCGTCGAGCGACTGGGCTGACCGCAGCACTCAGAAGAGGGTCAGTGCGGGCGCCGCGCCGGCCCCCACCAACTCGCGGCGGTCCGGCGCGGGCACGGCACGATGCTCGGAACGCCCGCCGAGACCGTACTTCTCGACCATCGGTTCCACCCGCGCCCGGAGCCATGCCTTGTACTCGGGGGTGACGTAGGCACCGCGTCCGTAGAGCTGCCGATACCGCCGGACGAGGGCGGGATGCTCGGACGCGAGCCAGTTCAGGAACCAGCCACGGGTGCTGCCCCGTAGATGCATCGGGAAGATCGTCACGCCGGCCGCGCCGGCCTCGGCGATGGCCGACAGCAGCCCGTCCAGGTGCGCCGTCGAGTCGGTCAGATACGGGATTACCGGGGCCACCATGACGTTGCACGGCAGCCCGGCATCGGTGACCGCGCGGATGAGGTCGAGCCGCGCCCGCGGCGACGGTGTCCCCGGCTCGACGGCCTTCTGCAACTCCGGGTCGTGGATCGCGAGCGACACCCCCACGCCGACCGACACGCGCTCGGCCGCCTGCCGCAGCAGCGGCAGATCCCGGCGCAGCAGCGTGCCCTTGGTCAGAATCGAGAAGGGCGTGCGCGATTCGGTGAGCGCGCCGATGATGCCCGGCATCAACCGGTAGCGCCCCTCAGCGCGCTGGTACGGGTCGGTGTTGGTGCCGAGCGCGACGTGCTCCCGCTTCCACGATCGACGCGACAGCTCTCGCCGGAGCACGGCGGCGATGTTCATCTTCACCACGACCTGCGAGTCGAAGTCGTGCCCCGAATCGAGGTCCAGATACTCATGGGTCGGACGGGCGAAGCAGTAGCGGCACGCGTGACTGCATCCACGAAAGGCGTTGACGGTGAAGTCGAACGGCAGCGACGCACCCTCCGGCACCTTGTTGAGCGCGCTCTTGCAGAGCACCTCGTGAAAGGTGATTCCCTCGAACTCCGGCGTCTGAATACTCCGCACCAGGCCTGCACGCTCGAGACCTGGAAGTGCGCCGTCGTCCGCGTCGAGCGTCTGGCCCTGCCACCTCATGAACCCAGTCGAACATGTGTACTAAACCATGTCAACCAATTCTTCGAAGAAATGTTCGAGACATCCGGACGGAGGTCAGGCCACATGCCCGAAACATTGGACTGCCAGAATCTCCGACCATGACCAGAAAGAACATCTCCTCCGGCTCCGAATGGGAGCCCAAGATCGGCTACTCCCGCGCAGTGCGGATCGGGAACCAGATCGCGGTGTCCGGCACCACCTCCCCCGGCGCGACGCTCGAGGAGCAGACGCGCGGTGCCCTCGCGACCATCGCGGCGTCGTTGACCGAGGCCGGCGCGTCGCTGAACGACGTCATCCGCACCCGCATGTACCTGCGCGACATGTCGAAGTGGGAGGACGCCGCCCTCGCCCACGGTGAGGTCTTCGGCGAGATCCGCCCCGCCACCACGATTCTCGAGGTGAGCGCGCTCATCGATTCCGACCTGCTGATCGAGATCGAGGCCGACGCCGTCGTCACCGACTGAGCGCACGGCGAAGCCGTCTCGGGCCGCACCGTCGAGGTCTCCTCGGCGGTGCGGCCCGAACCGTCCGACGACCCGGTCATGTCCCGGTCATGTCCCGGTCGCGTCAGAACATGCGTCAGAACATGAGGACGCCGCGCATCGCCAGCCAGCCGATGGGGTCGGTCTTGATTCCGCCGGGCAGGTCGACCTCGAAGTGCAGGTGCGGGCCGGTGGAGTTTCCACGGTTGCCGACGTTGGCGATGCGCTGGCCCGCGGACACGCGCTGACCGACCGAGACGAGGTTGGCGTCGTTGTGGCCGTACGTGGTGATGGTGCCGTCGTTGTGCCGGACCCGGACCCACAGACCGAAGCCCGACGCCGGACCGGCGTTGATGACGGTGCCGTCGGCCACCGCGTAGATCGGCGCCCCCATGTTGGCAGCGATGTCGATGCCCAGGTGCCCGCCGCCGAAACGGGTGGTGATCGGACCGGACGCCGGCTTGACGACGCCGCCGAGACCACCCAGGCTGCCGAAGGGCAGTCCCGAACTGGAGCCGAGGTCGAAGCTCTGGAGCGCTCCTGCAACGTTGTTCAACGTGGAGGCTGCATCGTTCAGAAACCGCGCCACGTCAGCCGATCCTGGTAAGGGTGGAAGCGCGGGTTGCGCCGATGCGGTCGATGCGGAACCGATAACGAGGGCCGTCGTCAGCCCTGCACCTGCTAACGCACCTGCAACCAACCGCCGGAATCCCAACCGCAACTTCGCGCTTCCCATGCGTGCACCCTTCTCGAAGGTCGAATCAGATCCGAATCGGATCGGTGGAACCACAAGAAAATGAGCCCGTTCGATCACGGGTGGAACAGGATCCGACGTCCCCGGGAATCAGTCGTCGAGCCGTACGGAGACGCGGCATCGACATCATCTGCGCGGGTCCGCCTTTCGTTGGGGATGGCGCAACCCCGCGCACCAGTCCTGTCGGTTTCCTTGTGTGCGGTGACGGTAGCAATGACTGAGCGATCCGGCGACCGATTCGTTTCAGTTCCTCCGGCATCCGACACGCACACGCGAATTCGGCTACCGTATTCGCGCTGCTCGAGCGCGTGCGCCCGGCCGGCACGCGGCGCCGACCCCGAATCGCGCCGAAAACGGAAGCCGGACGCGACCGTTCGCGGATCCGGACGCGGCGCACTGCGGTGCAATCGGCGGGCTAGATTCCCATCGACCGAGCGATCGTCGGCCAGTTGTTGTGCAGGTCGTCCTGCCAGTAGCCCCACGAATGGGTGCCGCCCGGCTTGAAGTCGAACGTCGCCGGGATGTTCAACTGGGCGAGACGGTTCGCCAGATTGTGAGTGCAGTAGTTGGTGGCCGCCTCGAGCACCCCGCCGACGATGACCTGGTTCGCGAGCGTCCCCACCTGCCCGTTGATACCGGGCCCGTTCAACGTCTCGTGCGGGCCGGGCAGCCCGGAACCGGTGGTGATGTAGAGCTCGGTGCCCCGCAGCTTCTCGGCGTTGACGACAGGATCGTTGTCCACCCAGCCGGGCCCGTCGAGGGGACCCCACATGTTGGTGACGTCGACACCGCCGCGCACGCCGGACACGATCTGGATGGCGTTCTTGCCTGCCCAGGTGCTGGTCTCGGCGCAGCCGCTGTAGGAGCCGACGCTCTTGTAGAAGCCGGGCTTGGCGATCGCGTAGTTGAGTACCGAGGTCGCCGTCATGGAGATTGCGGCGATGGACTGCACCCGGTTGGTGTCGAAGGCCTCGTCGATGACCGGCGGGAGTTCCTGCGTCATGAAGGTCTGCCACTTCTGGCGACCGAGCGTCGGGTCGTCCTTCACCCAGTCGGTGTAGTAGCTGAACGCACCCTCGAGCGGGGTGACGACGTTGACGTTCTTGTCCCGGAAGAAGTTCATGACATCGGTCTTGCGCTGCCAGGTGGCCGAGTCCTCGCCGCCGCCTGCGCCGTTGAGGAGGTAGAGCGTCGGGCGCGGCTGGCTGGTGTCCGCGGGAAGGATGACCTCGAGCGGGATCTTGCGGTCCATCGCAGCCGAGTACACCGAGATGGTGACCTTGCGGTCGGAGTTCTTCGTGGTGCTCACCAGGTAGGGAGCCGAAACGTCCGACGCGGCGGCGGCTCTCGTACCGGAAGCGTCACCACCGGCGGACGCCGTCGCCGGCACCGCGAGCAGTGAAGCGGACACGGCCACCGCGGCGGCCAGGACGCGGGCGCACCCGAGTGTCGAACTCCCCATGCGAATTTCCTCCCCTGAGAACCTGCAGACGCCGCGTGCCGCTGGACGTACGCACGGACGGCGATCGATCCGGATGCCGGGCCGCTCCCCCTGGACACGGCATCGGTGGTGGACCATACCGATGGAAAGGCCCCGAGTGTCCGGATCGGAGATGTCGGCTCGAGATTCACCCGCGGTTTCACCATGTGATCCGGGAAGGACCAGGGGCGTGTAACGCCGCCGCTCCCCGAATCGAGAAACACACCAACTACGACTGTTGTGGGGGTCGGATGAAGTCTTCAGGGTTTGTCGCCGCTGGGGTACTCGCAATCGGACTGAGTAGCGTTCTCGCTCCGGCAGCAGCGGCTCAGGATTTCGGCAGCTTCGGGCAGTATCAGCCCTGCAGCAATCAGTTCCGACTCCCGTGGGAGCCGGACACCCCCACCAAGAATGTCGTACTCAGCCCCTTCGGCACTGCCGACATGCACTGCGCGTCATGGCACGGCGTCACCGAGATCTATCAGATCGACCCCTGGGGCAACAAACACCGCATCAACCGCGCGCAGATCGTCGTGCCGCTGCCGTTCTTCGTCTGGAATCCCGCAACGTTCTGACGATCGCCGTGGCCTGGTTGATCCAGAGACCTCGCAGCTCAACGCTTCCCCTGCCTTCCCCTGCCTTCCCGACACCGACCAGAACGGGAAATCTCGGATGCTCAATACAGCAGGACCGGGGTAGCTTGACGTCCGTGAACGGACGAGTGATCATCCTGACCGGCCCACCCGGAGCCGGCAAGTCGACACTCGCCGCGAAGGTTGCCCGCAGTTACAGCAAGGGCGTTCATCTGCACACGGACGATTTCTGGCACTACATCGTTACGGGTGCCATACCTCCGTACGACCCCGCGTCGGATGCACAGAACCAGACGGTGATGGATGTGATCGCAGGTGCCGCCTACACCTATGCGCTCGGCGGCTTCACCACGGTGATCGACGGAATCGTGGGGCCCTGGATGCTCGGGAACTTCCGAACCCACGCAGCGCAGCACCCGGACCTGGCGGTCCACTACGTCGTGCTCCGACCGCAGCGCGACATCACGCTGAAGCGAGCCCAAGCCCGGACCGCTCCGAGCGCCTTGATCGACGAGGGACCGATCCTCACGATGTGGGATCAGTTCTCCGACCTCGGCGAGCTCGATGGCCACGTCCTCGACACGTCGGAAGAAGCGGAAGAGCGCAGTGTCCGGCGGGTGACAGAGGCAGTCGGTGATGGTCGTTTCCGACTGTTTACGAGTTAGTTGCTGGATTCGCAGAAGAATGTCGTCGGACGCCACGAGCGAGGTGACCGATCGCGGCCTACGGCCGGTCGATCCCGTCGATGATCGACTGGACCACCGCGCCGTAGCGTCGGACGAGCTCGTCGCTGTCGAGTGCGTCCACCGGCAGCAGGCCGACCGTGCGCAGTCCCGTCGCGAGCCCGAGGAGCACCGAGACCACCATCTGGGTGGGCAGTCGATCCTCGGAGGTGTCGCCGATCTTCGACGAGATGGCGCCGACGTAGCGTTCCCGCGCCTCGGCCTGGGCGGCGTCGCGATCAGGCGCCTCGTGGATGAGCAACGGCATCATCACCCACGGCTCGGACGCGTCGGCGTCGCGCCGTTCGACGATGTTGCGCACCAGCCGAAGACCCACCGACTCGTCCTCGCACACGTGCGGATCATCCGCGGCAGACGGCAGCGACGGCGCTGCAGCCGAGTACAGTTCGGCCTTGCTCCCCAACAGCTTCATCACCATCGCGGGCGAGCACCCGGCACGTTCGGCGACGTCCTTGATCGTGGTGGCCGTGTAGCCACGGTCGGCGAACAGGGCACGCGCCGCGTCGATGATGTTCTCTCGCGTGGACTTTCCGCTCACGTGGCCAACCCTAGTCACGACGCTGTCTCCACCCGCGCCTCGGCGGACGCCTCCACAACCGTGGACACCGGCACCTTCCGTGCCGTCCGCGGGATGAACCACGCGACGACGGCTGCGAGGATCGCCATGCCACAGGCGACGGCGAACACCGTCTGGAAGGCGGCGAGCGTGGGCAGTTGGACCCCGGCGACGTCGAGCGTCATCGCGGTCAGGAGGGCGGTGACCACCGCACTCGAGGTCGAGGTTCCGATCGAGCGGAGCAGCGAGTTCAGGCCGTTGGAGGCGGCGGTCTCCGAGATCGGCACGGCCTGCATGATGAGGATCGGCATCGCCGAGTACGTGATCGCCGTACCGATGTTGACCATCATCGAGCCCAGGATGATCAGCTCGATCGAACCGTTGAACAGGACCCGGACCACGTACGCGACGGCGAGGATCAGCGCGCCGGTGATGAGCGTGATCCGGGCGCCGAATCGCGTGGTGATCTTCGCGGACAGCGGCGAGAAGACCACCATCGCCAGACCTGCCGGCACCATGCACAGTCCGGCGGTGAACACGCTGAGCCCGAAGCCGTAGCCGGTGCCCTCCGGCATCTGCAACTGCTGGGTGGTCGAGAGCATGTTCGCGAACATCGCGAACCCGACGATCATCGATGCCAGGTTGGTGAGCAGGACCGGGCGCCGCGCCGAGGTCCGCAGGTTGACCATCGGATCCTTCACCCGCAACTGGTACGGCATCCAGATCGCGAGCACCACCACGGCGAGCACGAAGCAGCCGATCGTTCGGCTGCTGCCCCAGCCCCACGACCCGCCCTTGGAAATGCCCAGCAGGAGCGATGCCAGCGCGACCGACAGGATGAGTGCGCCCGGGAAGTCGAACCGTCCCGGCGTCCGCACCTTCGATTCGGGAACCACCAGCACCACGGCCACGAACAGCAGCGCCCCGGCCGCGGCGGAGATCCAGAAGATCGCATGCCACCCGAGGTTCGCGTAGATGACGCCCGCCAGCGGGAGTCCTAGTGCGCTGCCCAGGCCCAGCGTCGCGCTCATCAGCGCGGTCGCGGCCGGGACCTTCTCACGGGGCAGTTCGTCGCGCATGATCCCGATGCCCACCGCGATCAGGGACGACGCGAAGCCCTGCAGACCGCGTCCGATCAGCACAGCGACGAACGTGCCACCGAGCGCGGCGACCAGCGAACCGCAGACCATCATCCCCATCGCGACCAGCATCATGCGGCGCTTGCCGACCATGTCCGCCAGGCGCGAGACGATCGGGGTGGCCACGGCCGCAGTGAGCAGAGTGATCGTGACCAGCCAGAACGCGTCGTCGGCGCTCACTCCGAGGATGTCTCGGAGATCCGGTAGCAGCGGGACGACGAGGGTCTGCTGCAGCGACACGATCGTTCCGCACATGCACAGGACCGCGGTGATGAGCGCGCTGGAACGGCGGGTCGGGGACGGGGGCTGCGAGAGCGGCGCGGTCGCGGGTCGTGCTGACAATGGATCATCTCCGAGCTGCGTGGCACAGTAAATGCGGTGAATGGGCGTTCACCCCCGAGTGAACACCCATTCACCACCCCGCGGCAAATCGCCTCCCACTCCCAGGGACGTCAACCGAGCGGTTCATCCGCGCGCGAACTCGCCGGCTTCCGCCCACCGTCGCCGCTCGTCGCCGAACGCCACCGCTTGCCGTGCCCGGAATGCCTCGATCGAGTCGGAGTTGGTGTCGAGGAACGCCTCGTGTTCGGCCAGCGAGAAACTGCCGTCGCCGATCTCGACGCCGCCGCCGCGTCCCGCCGCGAGATCGGCCCGCAGGTCCAGCAACTCCTCGGGTTCGACCGGATACCAGGAGATCCGGTCGAAGAACCGGAGCAGCCACGGCGTCCCGTCCTCGAACGGACCCGACCGTTGCGGATGCCGGTGGTTCCACACCTGGGTGGTGCGGCCGACGAACTGGTAGCCCCCCGGGCCCTCCATGCCGTAGATGCACAGGTAGGCGCCGCCGATGCCCACCGCGTTCTCCGGGGTCCAGGTGCGCGCCGGGTTGTACTTGGTGGTCACCAACCGGTGCCGCGGATCCAGTGGCGTCGCGACCGGGGCGCCGAGGTAGACGTCGCCGAGGCCCAGGACCATGTAGTCCGCGCCGAAGACGGTGTCGAAGACGTCGTTCACCGACTCGAGCCCGTTCATCCGGCGGATGAACTCGATGTTCCACGGGCACCACGGCGCGTCGGACCGGACGCCGTGCATGTACCGCGCGATCGCCTCCCGGGTGGCCGGGTCGTCCCACGAGAGCGGCATCCGCACCGTCCGACTCGGCACCACCAGTTCGTTCGCGGCCGGGATCGCGTCCTCGGCCTCGGAGAGCAGGCCGAGCAGCGTCGACACCGGCAGGACGTCGGGGTCGACACGGACCTGGAGCGACCGGATGCCGGGCGTCAGGTCCAGCAGTCCGGCGGTCGAATCCGCGGCGAGGTGCTGGTGCAGCGCGTGCACGCGGGACCGCAGCGCCAGGTCGAGGGTCATGTCGCCATACTCGACGAGGACGTTGTCGTCGCCGGAGCGCCGGTACGTGACCGCGGTGTCGCCGTCGCGGCGGGCGATCACACCGTCGTCGCCGTCGCCGCCGGCCGAGAGCACCGCCGGTAGCGATGCCCGGCGGCCCAGGCCCAGCTCACGCCGCGACGCCGCATGCTCGGCCCGCACCGGCGCGAACCGCACCGTGTTGCCCGGTGCGAGCTGCCCCAGCTTCCACCGGTCCGCGGCGACGACCGTGACCGGGCAGACGAAGCCGCCCAGGCTGGGTCCGTCCGGGCCGAGCAGAATCGGGGTGTCCCCGGTGAAGTCCAGCGCGCCGACCGAGTACGCGTTGTCGTGGATGTTCGACGGGTGCAGTCCGGCCTCCCCGCCGTCCGGCCGGGCCCAGTCGGGCTGTGGGCCGATCAGTCGCACGCCGGTGCGGTCGGAGTTGAAGTGCACCTCGTAGTCGGTCCGGTACAGGGTCTCGATGTCGGCGCGGGTGAAGAACTCGGGCGCCCCGTGCGGCCCCTCCGTCACGGCGATCTCCCAGTGCCGAGACAGCGCCGGCACCGCTTCGGCGGGAACGGGATTCGGCCGCGCCTCGGGTGTCTCGCCCAGCGCCAGGGTGTCGCCCTCGCGCAGCGTGCGGCCCTCGTGTCCACCGAACCGGCCCAGTGTGAACGTCGCCGCGCTGCCGAGGAACTCGGGGACGTCGAGCCCGCCCGCGACGAGCACGTAGATGCGCAGTCCCGGCCCGGAGACGGCACCGACGTCCAGCACTCCCCCGGCCGGCACCGCGACGGGGCGCCACTGCGGGACCATCACTCCGTCGACGGTCACCCGGGTGGGCGCACCGGTCACGCACACCTGAGTGGGCTCGTCGAAACGCAGCGCGGGGCCCGCCATGACCGCCTCGAATCCCGCGACCCCCTCCGGGTTTCCGAGGGCGACGTTGCCGAGACGGAACGACAGGTCGTCCATCGGACCCGACGGCGGCACCCCGATCTTCCAGTAGCCGGTGCGGCCCGGGTAGTCCTGGACGGTGGTGCCCATACCCGGACGGAGCACTGTGCACTTCGCGGTCACGACCGCACCTCCGCGAATCCGGAGGGTCGGGTGACGATCATCCGGACCGCGGTGGGATCGAACCCGTTGCAGGGGTTGTTGATCTGCGGGCAGTTCGAGACCAGCACCAGCGCGTCGACGTCGGCTCGCAGTGCGAGCCGCTTGCCCGGCGCGGACAGCCCGTCGACGATGCCGAGCGCGCCGTCCGGATCCACCGGCACGTTCATGAAGAAGTTGATGTTCGAGACCAGGTCCCGCTTGCCGAGTCCCCAGCGCGCGCCCTCGCTCAGGAAGTTCTCGACGCACGCGTGCTGATGGCGGGTGTGGTGGCCGTATCGCAGGGTGTTCGACTCCTGCGAGCACGCGCCGCCGACGGTGTCGTGATTGCCCACCTCGTCGGCCACGATCGTCATGAGCGCGCCGCCGTCGCCGGCCCGCAGCACGCTGCCCGTGGTGAGGAACAGGTTGCGCTGCGCGACGACGGTCGCCGCGGCCGAGTACCTGCGGGAGTGCTCGTCGGCGGCGTAGACGAGGGTGTCGACGGCCTGGTTGCCGTGCAGGTCGACGATCGTGAGCACGTCGCCGGCCGCGATCACGGCCGACCACGGGCCGCGGGCCGCGACCGTCTCGTCGAGGACCACCTCGCCGGATACGAGGGCCAGGGTGTGGGCGGCGGGCAGCATGGTGGTCATCACGCGTCCTTTCCGGGGTGCAGCGCGGTCCAGGCGTCCTCGGTGTTGAGAACGGCCCGGCGGTACTCGGGGTCGTCGGTGGGGAGGGTGTCGAGGTCGTCGGGGGCGGACCACGCGAGAACCTCGAGGGCGGTGGTGGAGAACTCGGGGTCGGGATCGAGCGGGTGCGCCGCGTCGGCGATCAGCACGATCAGCGGAAGATGCAGCAGCAGTTCCACGTACGCTCCGGCGCCGGCGGTGCCGATGCTCGTCAGCGCGCCGTCGGTTTCGACGCGGACGCCGTGGAAGAACGACAGCGCCGGCGGCAGGTCCCGGGGTTCCAGTCCGTGCTTCGCGGCGGCGAGGGTCAGCAGCTCCCGGCCCGCGGGCGACGGCGAGTGCACCGACCCGGACCCGTACTTCGCGGTGTTCCCGGCACGGCTGGTGGTACCGCACAGCGCATCGTGCCGACCGGAGGTGTCCGCGACCACGGTGGCCAGCACCCGGCCCGCGTCGGAGAGCAGCGGGTGCCCGACGCCGAGGTAGGCCTGCCACGGCACCTTGACCGTGTCGGCGACGTTGAGCCGCTCCCACGGGGCGTCGGCCCGGTACAGCAGGACGTTGGCGCAGGCCGCTCCGTCGATGTCGCGCAGCCGGATCCGGGTTCCGCGAGCGAGCACCTTGGAGGTGTAGCGTCCGCCCGGCACCGTCTCGGCCCACGTGAGGCGCTCGGCGGGGATACCGGCGGGTGGGGTCGGCCAGGCGGAGGCCGGGAGAATGGGCATCGAATCGGTGATGGTGCCGGCCTGGGCGCGGGCGTGCGCCCTGGCTCCGTTCGTGGTGGAGGTCGACAGCTCGGCGGGGCTGGTGGTGGTCACTTCAGGCTCCAATCGTGACGGGGTTCGGGACGGCCTTGCTGCGCGGATAGCAGAGCGCTCCGACGAGCACCACTGCCACCACGGTGATCGGCGCGGACCACTGGAGGATCGGGAATTCCCCTGTGGGGTTGAAGATTTCGGCGCGAGGCCAGGACAGATTGACGACCATCAGCAGCCCATAGGCGACGGCTGCGATGTTCACCGGGATCGCGAACACGCCGAGCGAGAACAACTTTCGCCCGTCAGCGTCGACCTGTGCGCCGCCGTTGGGCCACCCCTTCAGCCGGCGGACCAGAAGCGGAACGGTCACCATCAGGTAGGCGAGATAGATCAGCACGATGCACACGCTCGACAGCGTCGTGAAGATCGCCGAGTTACCGACGTTCACGGCGAGGACCACGATGCATGCCAGACCGATCAGCACAGACGGCGCGATCGGGGTACCGGTCCTGCCGTTGACCTTCGACAGCGCGCCGCTGGCGGGCAACCGGCCGTCGCGTGCCATCGAGAACATCAGCCGGGAGGCAGCGGTCTGGATGGCGAGCGTGCACACGAACACCGCGATCGCGACGTCCACCAGGAGCAGGGTTCCCCACGGCGAGCTCAGGATCGACGTCAGCACGTACGGCAGACCCTCGGCGGCCAGGCGGCCGTCGGTGAGACTCGGCGCCGCCATCAGTGCACCCACGATCATGAGGCCACCGCCGAGTGCGGACACCGACAGCTCCAACCGGATGGTGCGCGGGGCGACGCGACGAGGGTTCCGCGTTTCCTCCGCGAGTTCACCGGCCGACCCGAAACCGACCATGACGTACGCCGCCATCAGGCCCGAGACGATCCACGCCCAGATGTACCCGGGCTGGGTGCCGGCGGCACCCGTGTCGAACACGACCTCGGGCCCACGCTCGGCGTGGGTGAACAGCATGCCCACCACCGCGACGACACCGACGATCTCGCAGGTCACTCCGATGTTGTTGATGCGGGACATCCAGTTCACACCGACGCAGTTGATGGTGGTCGTCAGCACCAGCAGGATCGACCCGAGCAGGACGGCGTTCGTGGCACCGCTCGGCGACGTGAGCGCCGAATCCTCGCCGATCACCTGGAAGCCTCTCCAGACGGACGGCAGCACCACCTGCAACGCGATCGCGGCCGCGGACGCGGTGACGATCTGCGCGAGGATCATGAACCAGCCGGCGAACCACCCGACGATCTCGCCGCCCATCCGACGCGACCACTGATAGACCGCTCCCGAGATCGGGTAGCGCGCCGCGAGTTCCGCGAAGCACAGCGCGACCATGAACTGGCCGAGGAACACCACGGGCCACGTCCAGAAGAAGGCCGGACCGGCGAATCCGAAACCGAGACCGAACAATTGGAAGATCGTGGTGAGGATCGAGACGAAGGAGAAGCCCGCCGCGAAGGACGCGAACTTCCCGAGGGATCGGTGCAACTGCTGCTCGTAGCCGAACTCGGCCAGGTCGCCCCGGTCGTTCGACGCTGTCGGCGCGGTAGTCGTCATGAACTCTCCTGCAGAGGACGGAAGCGTCACCTCTCCCGGGCCGCCCCGGGTACCGGTTTCTGTCACTCGACAGTTTTCCGAGCCAAATGACGCGGTCGATGTCGCCGACGTTGCAAACGTGAGTCCAGGTGGACGTCTTCGGTTGCAGTCCCGTGTCATCGGTCACCTGCGGATGACGAACCACTCACACGCGCAGGTCACGGGCGCGGCGATCCGGGCGCGGGGTACCACTGCCAGGATGGACATCGTGGACGAACAGGTGGACCGGCGTCCGTCGGTGGCGACCAGCCCGGCGATCCGGCCGGTGGGCGAGCTGTTGCGGGGACGCGCACCGTTGTGTCCGGCGACGGCGACCGTCCGCGACGCCGCCGTTCTCATGACAACTACGCGCCGGCGATGCGTTCTCGTGCCACTGGCCGACGGATCCCACGGCATCGTGACCGAAGGCGACCTCACGCGGCGGGTCGTCGCCGCGGGCCTCGGCCCGAACACGCCCGTCACCGCCGCGATGACCAGCCCGGTACACACGTGTCCCGCCGACCGACTGGGCGCCGACGCCCTGCGCGACATGCTCGAATGCGGGGTTCGCACGATGCCGGTGCTCTCGACACGGGGCGAGGTGCTCGGCATCGTCGAGGACGCCGATCTCCTCGCCGGCGCAGCGCGCGGCGGCTTCCTGCTGCGCGGCGCCGTGGCGCGCACCGCCGACACCGATCAGCTCATCGCCACCGCAAGGCAGATCCCCGCCCTGGTCCTGGACCTACATCGAGCGCGGGTGGCACCGACCGACGTCAGCGCAATCCTGTCGGTGATCGTCGACGCGACCGTGGCACGAGCACTCGATCTGGTGGCCGCGCGCGCCGCGCCGGACCTCACCTGGCTGAGCCTGGGCAGTGTCGCTCGGCGCGAGGCGCTACCGAACTCCGATCTCGACACCGCGGTCGTCGTCGGCGCCGACATCGAGACCGACACCGTCACCGCGCTCGCCGCTCGGGTTCACGATCTCCTGGACTCGTGTGGGCTTCGCGCGGACGCCAAGGGCGCGACCGCCGACCGCACCCGGTTCTCCCGATCGCACCAGCGCTGGCTCGGTGCGGTGGAGGGGTGGATCGCCGACCCGTTCACCGATCGCGGTCTGGTGATGCTGTCGATGCTCGCGGACAGCCGGGAGACCTGGGGAGATGGGCGTCCCCACCTCGCCGAGTGGGTGGCGACTCGACTGCGCACCGCCCCCGCCGCGACGAGGCTGCTGCTGCGCCAGGCCGTGGACGAACCCGCGCGCCTGCACCCGCTGCGCCGCCTCCTGACCCGCCGCACGGGGAACATCGACCTCAAGGCCGATGCGGCGATGCCCGTCGTGAACATCGCGCGATGGGCCGGGATCTGCGCCGGCGTCAGCGACCGCTCGACGACCGGACGCCTGCGGGCGGCGGCCGGCACCGGACTCTTGCTCGACGACGATGCCCGCGTACTGTCCGAATCGTTCGAGGTCGTGCAACAGATCCGGCTCCGACACCAGTGCGAGATCCTCGAACAGGGCCACGCCGTCACCGACGAGATCGCGGCCGGGTCGCTCACTCCGCTGTTCCGGAGCCTCTTGTCCGAGGCGGTCCGCGAGATCGCCGGCGTGCAGCGACGGCTGTCGTATGCGGGCCCACCCGCCGACTGACCGCGCTTCGCGAATCGCACTGCGTCGCTTTCCTGTAAGGATGGATCCATGACGACAACTGGTGCCGGCCGGCCGAGACTGTCGACGCGCAAACGGCCCGGCGCGACCGCACGCGAGGAGATCCTCGACGCGGCGGCGGAACTGTTCACCACCCGCGGCTTCACGGGAACGTCCACGCGGATGATCGCCGACGCCGTCGGGATCCGGCAGGCGTCGATGTACCACCATTTCGCCACCAAGGACGACATCCTCGCCGCCCTCCTGCTCGGGACCGTCGCGGCTCCGGTGGAGTGCGCCGAACAGCTGCGCCGGGACTGTGAAGATCCCGTCGTGGGCATGTACGCCCTCGCGCTCTTCGATGCCGGGCAGCTCGTCGCGTCCCGCTGGAATCTGGGCGCCCTGTACCTACTGCCCGAGGTGACGACGGAGCGGTTCGCCGAGTTCCGCGGACTGCGGGCGGACCTCATGGCGCGGTACGCGGCGTTCGCGCACGACGCCCGCGACGCGATCGCCGGCCCCGACTGCGGTTCCGTCCCCCTCGAACTGCCTTTCCGGCTCGTCGAGGCGACCATCAGCTCCCGTTCGGACGCCGCGGTGCACGACACCACGTCGCCGCTCACCCCCGACGCGGTCGCCGACGCGGCCCTACGGGCCCTGGGCTGGACCGGTCCGACGGACGAGATCGCGAGACGGGCAACGGCCCTCCTCGACCGAATACCCGAAAGCTGATTGCCGAGAGTTGTCCACAGCCCGGCCCCGACGCTGCGCGCACGCCCCACCGCCTCCGCTACAGTGTCACCGGAATCACTGACTGGGGGGTCGACATGGACGGATTCACGGCTGCGCCGGACGAGATTCGCGCGTACGGGGACATAGCGGCGGAGACTGCCGCGAACATCGGAGCGGCCGGCGCGTTCGACGCCGCCGCCAACGTCGTGGCACTGGCGCCGGTGTTCGGTGTCATCGGCGCCGACTTCCTCGCGACATTTGCCACGACGCAGGTGACGCACGCGAGATCGGTTGCGGCCCTGGCGAACGTGTACGCGGGCACGAGTTCGGTCGCGCACACCATCGCGGCGGCCTACGACGGCGCGGACCGGTCCACCGGTGCCGCACTCGGCGCCGCACGAGATGCTCTGGGGGAGAACGCATGACGGCCTCGGATTCGACGGCATCGGGGAGCGATCAGCCGACGGTGCTGGATCTGTTGCAGGCGTCACCGGTCGCACCGGTGCTCGACATGCCGGTCCCCCGCACCCCGATGGAGGCGCTCGCCGCGTCGCCGCTCGGGCCGCTGCTGGACACACCGTTCACCGACATCGCGGCGGGCGCCCTGCCGCCGCTCCCACCACTGCCCGCAACGCCGCCGCTTCCCACGCTGCCGCCGCTGCCGGGTCTGGATCAACTGCTGCAACCGATCTCCGAGCTCGCCGGCGCGTTCGGCACCGGAACGGTCGGCGGTTTCGATCCGACGGCGTTGCTGCAGCAGTCGTCGTCGATCATCGACACCGCACTGTCCGTGGGGCTGTCCGGATTGAAGACCCTCGATCAGGCGTGGGACGGTCGGGCCGCGCTCGCCGCCCAGTCCCAGGGACAGCAGGCCCAGCTCGCCGGTGAGCAGCTCAGCCGACGCGGAAACGAGATCGCCACGGTCACGCAGGAAGCCGCGGGCTCAGTGGCTCGCGGCAACGCGAAACTCGTTGCCGTCGCCGAATCGTTCGTCGCGACCGCCGTTGCCGCCGGGCCGGTGGCTCTCACCCCGCCGGGACAGACCATGCTCATCGCGGCCGCTGCCGATCATCTCCAGCGCGCGTTGACCGTGATCGCCGAAACCCGCGCCGAACTCGCCGGGCACCAGTCGGCGATGGCAGCACTGGGGGCCGAGATCCCGGTTCCGCCGGCGCCCGCTCCCGCAGCCGGTCTCACGCCCGGGGGCGGGCCGTCGCCGATCGCGGTCGCGAGTTCACTTCTCGAATCGGTCGGAAAACCCCTCGTCGG
Organism: Rhodococcus sp. W8901; assembly: GCF_013348805.1. Classification (NCBI taxonomy): domain Bacteria; kingdom Bacillati; phylum Actinomycetota; class Actinomycetes; order Mycobacteriales; family Nocardiaceae; genus Rhodococcus; species Rhodococcus sp. W8901. The sequence goes on along the minus strand of NZ_CP054690.1, from coordinate 2,548,281 downwards.
GACGCTCACCGGACAGTTCGGGGATTCCGTCGCGGCGCCCACCCTGGCCGCGGGCATCACCGGGGGCGCCGGGGACTTCGCGGCCACCACGACCGCAGCGCCGACAACCCCCGCCGGCGGCGGTGTCGGAGGTGGCGGTGGCTCAGGCGGTTCCGCCACGTCCGGCTTCCTCGGAAGCATCGGAAGCGGCAGCGCTGCGGCCGCCGGTTCGGCGGGGCGCGGACCGGCTGCCGCACAGGTGCCGGCCGGCACTCCCGCCGCCGGACCTGCGAATCCGACCGCACCGGCCCTGGGCGCCGCCGCGTCGGGAACGGGCAGCGGCTTCGCGCCCGGCGGAATGGGCTCCGGGGCTCGCAGCGGCTACGACGACACCGTGGATCGCAGCACACCGAGCTACCTCGTCGATGCGGCGCGGAGCAACGACGTTGTCGGCGACCTGCCGATGGTGGCCCCGGCGGTCATCGGCGGCGTCGACCCCGGCGAGCTGGGGGCCGACGAGTTCGACCCGCGCTGATCGCCGTTCGTGCGCTCGGCCCGTCGTCAGATCAGGCCGAGCGCGCGGACCGCGTCCCGTTCCTGCTCGAGTTCCGCGACGGACCGGGCGATCCGTCCGCGCGAGAAGTCGTCGATCTCCAGGTCCGGGACGATGGTGAACTCACCGTTCGCGCAAGTCACCGGGAACGAGCTGATCAGACCCTCCGGGACGCCGTACGAGCCGTCCGAGCACACCGCCATCGAGACCCAGTCTCCGTCGGCGGTTCCGCGGACCCAGTCCCGGACATGATCGATCGCCGCGCTCGCGGCGCTCGCCGCCGACGACGACCCACGGGCCTGGATGATGGCAGTCCCCCGCTGCTGCACGGTGGGAACGAAGTCGTCCTCGATCCAGGCAGGATCCGAGACCGCATCGTCCGCGGGCTTGTTGCCCACGAAAGCGTGGAACAGGTCCGGGTACTGAGTTGCCGAGTGGTTACCCCAGATGGTCATCCGACGAATGCTGGCGGCCGGCTCACCGGTCTTGTGCGCGAGTTGCGCGATGGCCCGGTTGTGGTCGAGCCGGGTCAGGGCCGAGAACCGGGTTCGCGGCACGCGGGGAGCATTGTTCATCGTGATCAGCGCGTTGGTGTTCGCGGGATTGCCCACGACCAGTACCTTGACGTCGTCCGATGCGCGGGCCTCGATCGCCCGGCCCTGCGCGGTGAAGATCGCGCCGTTCGCCGACAGCAGGTCCGCGCGTTCCATGCCCTTCGTGCGGGGACGCGCCCCGACCAACATCGCGATGTCGGACCCGTCGAAGCCGACGAGTGGATCGTCGGTGATCTCGATTCCGTCGAGCAGAGGGAACGCACCGTCCTCGAGTTCCATCGCGACACCCTCCGCGGATCTGACCGCAGCGGGAATCTCCAGCAATCTCAAGCGAATCGGGGTCTCGGGACCGAGCATGTCGCCGGCCGCGATCCGGAAGAGCAAACCGTACGCGATCTGCCCGGAGGCCCCGGTGACCGTGACAGTGGCTGGTGCGTTACCGACAGGTGCAGTGCTCATGCCGCCTCCTCGCGTCGTCATCGACACTTCCCACCGTAGCCACGAATCCGGCAGCGGGAGAAGGAGATCGGTCACACCACACGTCGATCGACGATTGTGGAACGGCTCACACCTGGACGAGCTTGGCGAGGTCGCTGCGGTGGCTCAGCGCCAGCTTCTCGCACGCCCGGTAGATGTGGCCCTCGACGGTGCGCACCGACAGCACCAGTCGGCTGGCGATGTCCTTGTTCGACAGTCCGCGACCGACCAGAACCGCGATCTCCCGTTCACGATCGGTCAGCGGCAGCGGGCGGGCCGCCTTCGCCAGGGCGGGCGTGGTCGCCCCGTCACACCGCGACGACAACCAGTGCGCCTTCGCCGCCGCCGACAGTTCACCCCGGCGGTCGCTCGACCGCGAGTACGCGGTGGCGGCCTGCGCGTACATGTCCGCCGCCGCGATCAGGGCGCCGACGCGCTCGAACTCGGCGGCGAGCCGGTCGAGTGCGGGTCCGTCCGCCTTCGCCAGCGCGCGTGCTCGCTCGGCCGCCACCTTCGCGAACGGCCCGTCCACGACCGACCCGAGCTCGACGAGCCGCTGGACGGTGGAGTAGTCGCCGAACGTGGTCGCGACGTCGAGCGCGAGCGCCTCCACCGCGAACTGGCCGGACTGCGCAGCCCGGTCCGCACCGCGGCGCGCCGCATGGACCGCGGCGGACACCTCCCCCGCCGCCCCCGCCACCCACGCCCGGGCGATGTCGATGAGCGGGTCGAAGAAGGCCAGTTCGGGGCCGGAATGGCGTTCCGCGATCGCGAGAGCGGCGGTGGCGTCGTCGGGCTTCCCCTGCGCGGCCCGCACCTCGCACAGGCTCACGGCCGCGAGCAGCATCCATTCCGATCGCGTCTCGCGGTCGAGCACCGCGAGGGCCTCCGTCAGGTGCTCGGCGGCATCGTTGAGCCTGCCGCTCGTCAGTTCCACGACGCCGGACGCCACGTCGGCCAGGGCGGCGCTGTTCGGCTGTCCGGCGGCCAGGTCGCGGTACCGGGCGGCCGTCTGCTGTGCCGCCGACAACCGGCCGACGAGCGTGAGTGCCTGGACCTCGAAGTAACCGATGTGGAATCGCAGCAGGCCGTCGCCGTGCGAGATCGCTTCCCACGCGGACGAGGCCAGCGCGCCCACCTCGAAGCCGCGGCCCGACACGGTCAGCGCCGCGACACCCGCGAACACCGCGCTGGCACGCGCCCACGGGTGGGCCTCCGGCGCCGCCCCCACCTGCCGGGCCAGTGCGATCGCCTCCGCGGGCCGACGGTCGTACAGGTGCAGGACCGCGTCCAGTGCCACCACCGACACCGCGAGCATGGGGTCGGTGATCCGGCCCCGTTCGCGCTCGAACAGCGCGACCGCCTCCTGCGGGCGACCGGCCTCCAGATACAGGCTCGCGACGCGGGTCAGGAGCCAACGGGCGACGTCGTACTCGCTCAACGCGTCCGGGTCGACGGCCGCGAACACCTTCTCGGCCTCGTCGCCCCGGCCCTGCCACATCAGGGCCCGACCCAGCGCGAACGACGCGTCGAAGCCGGCTCCGCGCCGGACGGCGGCACCCGCGAGGCGCGCACCGAGATCGAGGCTGGCCATCGCGATCGCGTCCTCCGCACCGCGCACCAGCAGATCCGGATCCGGGTCCATTCCGGACTCCATCGCCAGCTCGGCGATGCGCATCGAGGTCACCACGCCCGGATCGGGTGACGCGCGCAGCACCTCGACGAGTCGCCGCTTGATACGCTGCGCGGCGAGCACACCGGCACGATCGCGGATCACCTCACCGAAGAGCGGATGTGCCAGGCGCACGACGTGCGCGTTTCCCACGTCCCGGATGCGCACCAGATCCAGCCGCTCGGCCTCTTCGATCGACCGCCGGCTCACCAGTTCGCTGAGTACCTCGAGCTCGAGTGGCTCGCAGAAGGCGAGGTAGTCGACCACGTCGAGGGCGTCGCGCGGTGTCCGCGCGAAGCGCGACTCGAGCAGCGACGCGAGGGCCGCGGACACCCCGGGGCGACCCCGCAACTGCCACACACCCCCCGATTTGCGGAGTGTGCCGCCGTCGAGCGCGCCCTCCACGAGGTGCCGCAGGAACAGCGGATTGCCCTCCGACGCCTCCCAGATCTCGTCCGCGCTGAACCGCTCGACCGGAGCGCCGAGAACCGCGTGCAGTTCCTCGTCCATCTCCTGCCGCGTGAACGGCGGGACCACGAACGGGGTGAGCAGGCCGTCCTTCCACAGCGCCTCGATCGCCCCCGGCACGGGAGCACCGCTGCGGACGGTGACGACCAGCCGGGCATCGCGGCCGACCGCCAACTGGTGGACCAGTCCCGCCGAGAACTCGTCGAGCAGGTGCGCGTCGTCCACCCCGATGATCCCCACCCAGCCGTCGGGAGCCGAGCCGTCCTCGGCGAGCAGGTCGCGCACCGCGCGCAGCGCGACGACGGGGTCGCGCGACGTGGTGCGGGCCAGGTGCGGCGCGAACGCCCCGAGGGGAATGGACTGGGTGGACTCGGTGCCGACGATCCATCGGGCGTCACCGGTGAGCGAACCCACCAACTCCCGCGCCATCGTGGTCTTGCCGACCCCGGCGGTACCGACCAGCACCACTCCGCACGACGTGCCGTTGCGGAGCAGTTCCTCTGCGTCCTCGAAGACAGCCTTGCGATCGAGGACGGGCCAGAGTCCGACCATGCTTCGAACGATAATCCTGTCCGGCGGCGCAGCGAAGCGAACGGCCGAACCCGCAACCAGGGAGTTACCGCCCGGTCAGTCCGTCTCGGCGCACGGACGTCAGATCGACAGGGTCGCGACTTCCTGGTCGGTGAGCACGGTCTGCGGGACCCGGCCCGCATCGCGGACCAGTACGACCGCTCGGTACAGCGGGCGCTCCTCCAGACCGGCACCCCGGGCCTCCGCTCGCAACTGCTCGATGAGCAGCGATGCCGCGGCGGCCGCGGGTGCCAGTTCGCTCGCGGAGAGGGCGTCGGCGAGCTTGCGCAACCCGAGCACCTCGAGTTCGCGCCCGCCGTCCGCGGTGTAGAGCGCGAGCGGCACGGTCTGCGCAGCCCGGCCGTCCCCGATCCGTACCGCGACCTGACTGATCCGCCCGGCCCGGACGACGAACTCGACACTGACCGCCTTGCCCACCTCGATCCGACGGTGCCGGAGTCCGTTCGATGCGTGGATCACGGTGCCGTCCAACCACATTCGGCGCCGGGTTGCCAGCAGCGCCGACAGCGCGGTCGGCAGGCCGATCACCGCGCCGACGGCGACGGCGACCAGCGGGTCGGCGAAGAACGCCACCACGGCGCCCACCACGATCCCGATCACGATCGAGACGACGGCGATCCGGCGCATGCGGGGCGCCAACATCGACGCCGGGATGAGGTCGAGGGAGAACTGCTCCCCACCCGCGCCGTCAGGCGTCGGCAAGAATCGAACCGATCTGCGCGACAATATCTTCCAACGGGACCGAGGTCTGTTCGCCGGTGCCCAGGTTCTTGACGCCGATCGTGTCGGCCGCGAGGTCCTCGTCGCCGAGCACGAGCGCGAACCGTGCACCCGAACGGTCCGCCGCCTTCATCGAGCCCTTGATCCCGCGATCGCCGTACACCATGTCGACGCGGATGCCGGCCGCCCGCAGGTCCCGCGCGATCGTGACCATCCGCGCCTTCGCCGCGTCACCGATCGGCACGCCGAACACCTCGCAGCGCGCGGGGTTGCCGGCGGACTTGCCCTCCGCCGCGAGCGCCAGGATGGTGCGGTCCACACCGAGGCCGAAGCCGATACCGGACAACGGCTGACCGCCGAGCTGCTCCATGAGGCCGTCGTAGCGACCACCGCCGCCGATGCCGGACTGTGCACCGAGACCGTCGTGGACGAACTCGAACGTGGTCTTGGTGTAGTAGTCGAGGCCGCGCACCATGCGCGGATTCACGACGTAGGGCACACCGAGCGCGTCGAGGTGTGCGAGGACCTGATCGAAGTGCGACTTCGCACTCTCCGAGAGGTGATCGAGCATGAGCGGGGCGTCCGCCGTCATCTCGCGGACCTCCTTGCGCTTGTCGTCGAGCACGCGCAGCGGGTTGATTCGGGCTCGTGCCTGCGTTTCTTCGTCCAGCGGCAGCGCGAACAGGAACTCCTGCAACCGCTCCCGATACTGCGGGCGGCACGTCTCGTCACCGAGCGAGGTGATCTCGAGCCGGAAACCGTCGAGTCCGAGGGACCGGAAACCGGCGTCGGCGATCGCGATGACCTCGGCGTCGAGCGCCGGATCGTCCACGCCGATCGCCTCGACGCCCACCTGCTGCAGCTGACGGTAGCGGCCCGCCTGGGGGCGCTCGTAGCGGAAGAACGGGCCGGCGTAGCTGAGCTTGACCGGGAGTTGGCCGCGGTCGAGGCCGTGCTCGATCACGGCGCGCATCACACCGGCGGTGCCCTCGGGCCGGAGCGTCACCGAACGATCGCCGCGGTCGGCGAACGTGTACATCTCCTTCGACACGACGTCGGTGGACTCACCGACGCCGCGGGCGAACAGACCCGTGTCCTCGAAGATCGGCAACTCGATGTGTCCGTAGCCGGCCAACCTCGCCGCGCGGGTCAGCCCGTCGCGCACGGCGACGAACTCCGCGGACTGCGGCGGGACATAGTCGGGAATGCCCTTGGGGGCCGAGAAGGTGCTGGACTTACTCACGGTGCTTACTTTTCCTTACTGGGAGGCGGTCAGTCCAACGAGGAACGGGTTCGCGGCACGCTCCTGGCCGATCGAACTCGATCCACCGTGGCCGGGCAGGATTGCGGTGCTGTCGTCGAGCACGAGCAACTTGCGCGCGATCGAGCGCAGCAACTGCTCGTGGTTGCCCCCGGGAAGGTCGCTGCGGCCGATCGAACCCTGGAACAGCGTGTCTCCGGTCAGTGCGACCTGCAGCGGTCCGTCATCGGTCGACAGTTCGGTGCGGAAGACGACCGAACCCTGCGTGTGCCCGGGGGTGTGGTCGACCACGAAGTCGATCCCGGCGACGGAGAACTCGTCACCGTCGGCGAGTTCGATCACCTCGGCCGGCTCACGGAACTCGACCCCGGCGATGAACTGGTTCATGGTCGGTCCGATCCCGCGCGCGGGATCGCTGAGCATGTACCGGTCCTCGGGGTGGATGTAGGCCGGAATGCCGTACCGCTCGCAGACCGGCTGCACCGACCACGTGTGATCGAGATGGCCGTGTGTCAACAGCACCGCCCGGGGCTCGAGCTCCGACTGGGCGAGGAACTGCGCCAACGGTTCGGCCGCGTCCTGGCCGGGATCGACGACAACGCAGTCCGTCGAGTCGTCCTGCGCGAGGATGTAACAGTTGGTCTGGAACATCCCGGCCGGGAATCCGGTGACGAGCACGGCGGCAGCTCCTAAAGTACGGGTCGATTACGGGGTCCGTTGCGGACCGCATACAGCCTAGGCTGTCGTCGCGCCAGGATCTTCTCAGGTTGGAATGACAGACTCGCCCGAAGCCCTCGGGCGGCGACGGGTGCCACGAGATATTCCGGAACAAACCGAACGAGACGTACGGGAGGACTACCGCAGTGCCGAGCAATCAGCAGCGCCGGGAAGCAGCGAAGAGAAAGCTGGAACGCCAGCTCGAACGGCGCGCCGCGCGCGCACGAAAGCGCAAGCAGTTGACGATCGCCGGTTCGATCGTCGGCGTCATCGTCGTGGTCGCGGTCGGGGCCGTCGTGGTGACGCTGAGCGGCAAGGACGAGGACAAGTCCTCCGAGAACACCGCGGCCTCCCCGACGCAGACCGCCGGCGCGTTGCCGGCCGGTCGCGCCGAGGCGCTCGCGAATCTCGTGAACTGCACCTACACGCCCGACGGCAGCGCGCCGTCGAAGCCCAACACTCCGCCGCGCACCGAGGGCATCGACACCACCGTCGCGACTGTCAGCGCCAGCATGGAGACTTCGCAGGGCAACATCGGCCTGACGCTGAACAACGGCGAATCGCCCTGCACGGTCAACAATTTCGTCAGCCTCGCCTCGCAGGGCTACTTCGACGCCACCAGCTGCCACCGGCTCACCACAGGTGACAGCCTGCAGGTCCTGCAGTGCGGCGACCCCACCGGGACCGGGACCGGCGGGCCCGGCTACGGCTTCGCCAACGAGTTCCCGACCGACCAGTACGCCGAGGGCGATCCCGCGTTGAGCACGCCCGCGCTGTACCCCCGCGGCACCCTGGCGATGGCGCACAGCGCCGTGCCGAACAGCAACGGCAGCCAATTCTTCATGGTCTACGGCGATTCGCAGCTGCCGCCGGACTACACCGTGTTCGGCACGATCGACGAGACCGGCCTCGCGACCCTCGACAAGGTTGCCGCGGCCGGAAACGACGCGTCCAACCAGCCCGGTGACGGCAAGCCGAACCTGCCCGTCGAGATCACGAGTGTGAGACTGGACTGATGAAGCGCACAGCATTAGCCGCAGTCGGACTGGGCGTGGCACTCGTCCTGACCGGGTGCTCCTCCGACAACGACAGCTCCACCGACACCTCCACGAGCGCATCGAGCACCTGGACGACACCGGCCGCGCCGTCGATCGACATGTCCCGTTTCGCGGCCCTGCCCGCGGCCGCCGCACCCGCCGCGCCGACGGTCGACTGCAGCTACGCCCCGGCCGGTCCGGCCGCGAAGGACGTGAAGGCTCCGAACGGAACGGGCGTCTCGACCGAGGGCACCGTCCCGGTCGCTCTCGCCACCGATGCGGGTCCGATCGGCCTCACCCTCGACCGCGCGAAGGCACCCTGCACGGTCAACAGCTTCGTCAGCCTCACCGAGCAGGCGTACTACGACGGCACCCCCTGCCACCGCATCTCCACCGTCCCCGGCCTGGGCATGCTGCAGTGCGGTGACCCGTCCGGACGCGGCAGCGGCGGACCCGGCTACCAGTACGCCAACGAGTACCCGACCAATCAGTTCGCCGCGAACGATCCCGCGCTGAACAACCCCGTCGTGTATCCCCGCGGCACCGTCGCGATGGCCAACGCCGGCGCCGACACCAACGGCAGCCAGTTCTTCCTGGTCTTCGAGGACTCGCTGCTCCAGCCGAACTACACGGTGGTCGGCACGATCTCGGACGAGGGGCTCGCCACCCTGGACAAGATCGCCGCGGCCGGCGTGAAGGGCTCCACGTCGCCCGGCGACGGCGCCCCGACCAACCCGGTCACCATCGAGACCGCCAAACTCGGCTGACACGCCTCCCCTGCACAGCTGAAGGGGCCCTTCGTACGCTCACAGCGCACGAAGGGCCCCTTCAGCCCGTTCCGGAGGCTCGAACCCGCTAGGCGGCCGACGTCACGCGGTAGACGTCGTAGACGCCCTCGACGTTGCGCACCACGTTCAGCACATGACCCAGGTGCTTCGGGTCGCCCATCTCGAACGTGAACTTGCTGACCGCGACCCGGTCCCCCGACGTAGTCACCGACGCCGACAGGATGTTCACCTTCTCGTCGGCGAGAGCCTTGGTCACGTCCGACAGCAACCGATGCCTGTCGAGTGCCTCGATCTGGATGGCCACCAGGAACACCGACGACGGCGACGGCGCCCACTGGACTTCGATGATCCGCTCCGACTGCTGTCGCAGCGAGGCCGCGTTGGTGCAGTCCGTGCGGTGCACGCTCACCGCACCGCCGCGCGTCACGAAGCCCATGATCTCGTCGCCCGGCACCGGGGTGCAACACTTCGCGAGCTTGGCGACCGTGCCCGGCGCTCCGGGCACCAGCACGCCCACGTCGCCGGTGCCACGCGGGCGGGTGGGGATGGTCGACGGCGTCGACCGCTCGGCCAACTCCTCCTCGACGGCGCCGACGCCGCCGAGATGCGCGACCAGGCGCTGCACGACGTGCTGAGCCGAGACGTTGTGCTCGCCCACCGCGGTGTAGAGCGCCGAGACGTCGGCATACCGCAACTCGTGCGCGATCGCCGTCATCGACTCGGCATTCATCAAGCGCTGCAAGGGAAGTCCACCGCGGCGAACCTCCTTCGCGATGGCGTCCTTGCCGGCTTCGAGCGCTTCCTCGCGGCGTTCCTTCGCGAACCACTGCCGAATCTTGGTCTTCGCCCGCGGCGACACCACGAACGACTGCCAGTCCCGACTCGGCCCGGCGTTGGCCGCCTTCGATGTGAAGACCTCGACGACCTCACCGTTCTCGAGCGTGCGCTCGAGCGCCACCAACCGGCCGTTGACGCGGGCACCGATACATCGGTGTCCGACCTCGGTGTGCACCGCGTAGGCGAAGTCGACCGGCGTCGAGCCGGCGGGCAACGTCACCACATCGCCCTTCGGCGTGAAGACGAAGATCTCCTTGACCGCGAGGTCGTACCGGAGCGACTCGAGGAACTCACCGGGATCGGCGGCCTCCCGCTGCCAGTCGAGCAGCTGACGCATCCACGCCATGTCGTCGACCTCGGCGACATCGCCGGAGTGCCGCCCCTTGGTCTCCTTGTAGCGCCAGTGCGCGGCGATACCGAACTCCGCCGTGCGGTGCATGTCCCGCGTGCGGATCTGCACCTCCAGCGGCTTGCCCTCGGGGCCGATCACGGTGGTGTGCAGCGACTGGTAGACCCCGTACCGCGGCTGCGCGATGTAGTCCTTGAACCGGCCCGCCATCGGCTGCCACAGCGAGTGCACGACGCCGACCGCGGCGTAGCAGTCGCGGATCTCGTCGCACAGGATCCGCACGCCCACCAGGTCGTGGATGTCGTCGAAGTCGCGGCCCTTGACGATCATCTTCTGGTAGATCGACCAGTAGTGCTTGGGGCGGCCCTCGACGACGGCATTGATCCGTGACGCCGACAGGGTCGCGTTGATCTCCGCCCGCACTTTCGCCAGGTAGGTGTCGCGCGACGGTGCCCGGTCCGCGACCAGCCGGACGATCTCCTCGTACTTCTTCGGATGCAGGATCGCGAACGACAGGTCCTCGAGCTCCCACTTCACGGTCGCCATGCCGAGTCGATGCGCCAGCGGCGCAATCACTTCCAACGTCTCGCGGGCCTTGCGCGCCTGCTTCTCCGGCGGCAGGAACCGCATCGTGCGCATGTTGTGGAGCCGGTCGGCGACCTTGATGACCAGCACCCGTGGATCGCGCGCCATCGCGATGATCATCTTGCGGATCGTCTCGCCCTCGGCAGCCGATCCCAGGACCACCTTGTCCAGCTTGGTGACGCCGTCGACGAGGTGCGCCACCTCCTCACCGAACTCGGCGGTCAGTTCCTCGAGCGAATACCCGGTGTCCTCGACGGTGTCGTGGAGGAGCGCCGCCACCAGGGTGGTGGTGTCCATGCCGAGTTCGGCGAGGATGTTCGCGACCGCGAGCGGATGGGTGATGTACGGGTCGCCGGACTTGCGGAACTGCGTGGCGTGCCGCTGCTCGGCGACGTCGTACGCCCGCTGCAGCAGCGAGAAGTCGGCCTTGGGGTACAGCTCGCGGTGCAGGGTCACCAGCGGTTCGAGCACCGGGCGGACCGGGGCGTTGCGCTGACCGGTGATGCGCCGTGCCAACCGGGCGCGCACCCGTCGCGACGCGGAGGTCGGTACGGGCGCGGGTGCGGACTTCTCCGCAGGTGGCGTCGCCCCTGTACCGGGTGCACCTGTGTTCTGAGACCGATCAAGATGCTGGGTCATGCCGTCACCTCCTGCCACCGCGCTGCGGGCGGTCCCTCGGGACCCGGCGGCACTGCAACACCACCAGGCACAACTGTAGTCCTCAGACTCGCACGAGCGACGTCAGCGGGTACCGCTCGAACCGCTCCCGGCCACCCAGTTCCTCGATCTCGAGAACCACCGCGACGCCGACCACCTCGGCACCGGCCCGGGCCAGCAGTTCGGCGGCCGCCAACAGCGTTCCGCCGGTGGCGAGGACGTCGTCGATCACGAACACCCGCCGGCCCTTCAGGTCGGGCGCGTCGCACGGGATCTCCAGCGTCGCCGCGCCGTACTCGAGCGCATAGCTCTCCGCATACACCGGCGGCGGCAGCTTGCCCGCCTTGCGCACCGCCAGCACACCACAGCCCAACTCGAGCGCGACGCCGCCACCGAGCAGGAAGCCCCGAGCGTCGACGCCCGCGACGAGGTCGGCACCGGTGCCCGCCGCCGCGAGACCGTCGATCACGGCGCGGTAACCGGGACCGTCCGCGAAGACCGGAGTCAGGTCGGCGAACCGAACCCCGGGCGTCGGGAAGTCGTCACACCAGCGCGTCAGACGCGACACCGCTTCGCCGGCCTTCTCCAGCGCAGTCGCGAGGTTCGGCGTGGCAGCTTCAGGCGCATCCATCTGAGAAATCACCTGAGAAGTATCCACCTGTCCATGTTCCACCCGGCACCGGACCTCGTAGGGTTCGGCACCACCGCGTGCATCCCCTTCGAATGCGCGGTCGTCCGCGGCTGGTCGAACAGCGGAATCGTCGGCATCTCGTTCCAGAGGATCGCCTCCGCCTCCCCCGCCAGCGACATCCGCGCCGCCAGGGAACCGTCGACCGCGAGCTGATCGGCGATCTGATCGAAGCGACCATTGGCGAACCCGCCGAAGTTGTCGCCGTTGCCCGAGTGCAACGCGAAGGCCGCGTCGGTCGTCGCGCTCACGCCGGCGGCACCCGCCGCCGAACCCGTTCCGGCGAGCACGGCATCGACCTGGCCCGCGCCGAGGGCCGTCGGCCGGAAGTCGGGCGAGCCGGCGTCCTCGACGGTGATCCCGGCACCCGCGCACGACGCGGCGATCTCCTGAACGGTCTGCGCGCGCCGCTCGTCGGGTCCGAGGTAGCCGACACGCACCGTGAGGTGCTGCTGCCCCGTCTCCTCCCGCGCCGCAGTCGCGCCGGGGATGTCCGGATCGGTGTAGATCCCGCCCTCGGCGGCGACTGCCGACGCGTAGAAGAGCGTGTCGGGCGCCGTGATCCGGGAGTCGACCACGCCCGAACCCAGCCCGGTCGGCACGTCGAAACCGGGATGACCGAGTTGGTCGAACAACTGCTGACGCGGCAGACACAATGCCAACGCCCGCCGGGCCTCGACCGAGCCGAGGGTGCCGCGCGTAGCCAGCACCAACTGCTCGACGCTGCGCGACGGCTGGTCCACGACGTCGAAGCCGTCGCCCAGATTCAGGCCCTCGATCGATCCGGAACCGATGTCGACGACCTCGATGTCACCGTCGTCGATGCGGGACTGCACATCCGAACCCTTGGGCCACACCACGATTCGGGACGTGGCGGGCTTGTTGCCCCACCAGCGCTCGTTCTCGACGAGCACCAGCCCGCCGTCGGCGGTGTAGGAGTCGATCCGATACGGACCCGACGACGGCAGTCTCGTCAGATCCGGTTCACCAGGCGTCAGTGTCCAGCCCGTGTTCCAGAAGTCGGCGATGCGACCGACTGCGTCGGCATCACCCGAATGGACTGCACCGACCAGGTCCGGCACACCCGCGGCCTGCGCCGCGACGTGAGCCGGCATCACCTCGGTCGCCCCGAACAGCGAACGCCAGTCCAGGTAGCCGCGGCCGGGCTTGAAGACGACGGTGGCGTCCTTCGATCCGGGTTGGCAGTCGACGCGGTCGATGTCGGAGTAGCCGGCCCTCGTGGCCGCCTCGAACATCGGTCCGGTGCCGCCGTCACCGGGCCGGGTGAACCGTCCACTGCCCGCCGCCCACGTCAGCACGAGGTCGTCGCAGGAGACGGGCACACCGTCGGAGTACACCGATGCCGGGTTGAGCCGGTATTGCACGGTGAGCACGTCGCCGGGAAGCACGCTGGCCGTGCCGAAATCGGTGTCCGCGACCGGCCCACCGGCGGGACCGGTGTAGCTCATGCCGGTGAGCACCCGGCCGAGCGCCTGCCGCGCACCCGTCGCCGCGCCCTCGACGGTGTTGCCGTTGTAGGTCGTCACGACGTTGTCGATCGCGAAGCCCAGCGACGGCACCTGATCGGCGGGCTCGCCGCAGGCGGCGGTCGCACCGACCGCCGCCGCGGCCGTCAGGGCAACGATCGACCTGACGACGCGGCGGGTGGGACGGGGGGCACGACGGGAGGTTTTCGCATCCGGCATGTCAGTGCCTCTTCTTGTTGCGCTTTCCGGTCGGCGTGGCTCCCGGCCTGGGCGCACCGCCCGCGGTCGGACGCACCCGCGGCTCTACCCGCTCGGCCGAAACACTCTTCACACCGGACGCCGCCTCACGCTTGGCCAGCACCTTCTTGGTGTGTGCGGCGACGGGACCCCACCGCTCCTTGATGCTCACCAGCATCGGGGTCGCGGTGAAGATCGACGAATAGGCACCGACCAGGATGCCCACGAGCTGCACCAGCGCCAGGTCCTTCAGCGTGCCGACACCGAGGAGCCACACTGCGACGACCATCAGGCCGAGCACCGGCAGGATCGAGATCACCGTCGTGTTGATCGACCGCATCAGGGTCTGGTTGACGGCCAGGTTGGCCTGTTCGGCGTAGGTACGGCGGTTCAGGTGCAGGATGCCGCGGGTGTTCTCCTCGACCTTGTCGAACACGACGACGGTGTCGTAGAGCGAGAAGCCGAGGATCGTCAGGAAACCGATCACCGTGGCGGGCGTGACCTCGAAACCGATGAGCGAGTACACGCCGGCGGTGACGATCATGTCGAAGAACAGCGAGATGATCGCCGCGATCGCCATGTCGCGTTCGAACCGGACCGCGATGTAGATACTGACGATGATCAGGAACACCACGAGCGCTATCAGCGCCTTCTGGGTGATCTGGCCGCCCCACGTCTCACTGACGTCCGCGACACTGATGGCGTTCTTCGACGGGTTGCCGTTGCTGTCCTCAGGATGGAACGCATCGAACAGCGCATTCTGCAGCGTGGCCACCTGCGCGACGTCGAGTGCCTCGGAGCGGATCTCGATCGACGAACTGGAACCGGATCCCACGGTCTGGACCGACACCGGCTCGTTGCCGAGGCTGTCCGAGTACACCGTCTCGACCTGCTCGGTGGTGACACCGGCCGGCGTCGGGAACTGGATGCGAGTGCCACCCTCGAACTCGATTCCGAGTGTGAATCCACGAACGACGATGCTCAGCAGCGACAACGCGACGATCGCGCCGGTCAGCAGGTAGTAGAACTTCCGGCGACCGATGACCTCGAAGCCACCGGTGCCGGTGTACAGGCGCTGGAGCCAGCTGTGGTGCGGCAGCAGTGCCTGGTTGACGCCGGCGTCGGTGACGTTCGTGTCGACGGCGGAGGTGTTCGACTCACTCATTGCTTCATGCCTCCATGTCGGACGATGCGGAGGTCGACGCGGCGACCATCTTGCGTTCGCGGGCGACCTGCTGGACGGCCCCGAGCCCGTTGACGCTCGGCTTGGACCAGAAGCGCGACTTCGACGCCATGTAGACCAGCGGCCACGTCACCAGGAACACCACGACCACGTCGAGGATCGTCGTGAGGCCGAGCGTGAACGCGAAGCCACGCACCTGGCCCACAGCGAGGGCGTACAGCACCGCGGCCGCGATGAAGCTGACCGCGTTGCCGGACAGGATCGTCCGACGTGCGCGCGCCCAACCGCGGGGCACCGCCGAACGGAAGCTGCGGCCCTCACGCATCTCGTCCTTGATGCGTTCGAAGAACACCACGAACGAGTCCGCGGTCATACCGATACCGATGATCAGACCCGCGATGCCGGCGAGGTCCAGGGTGAAGCCGATGTACCGGCCCAACAGAACCATCACCGCGTACACCATGACGCCCGACAGCACGAGCGAGAGCGCCGTGAGCACGCCGAGCATGCGGTAGTAGACGAGGCAGTAGACCAGCACCAGCACGAGACCGACGGCGCCCGCGATCAGACCCGCCTCGAGTGACTGGAGGCCGAGGGTCGCGGAGACGGTTTCGGCCTCCGACGCCTCGAACGACAGCGGCAGCGAACCGTACTTGAGTGTGTTGGCGAGCTCCTGCGCCTGGGTCTGTGTGAACTGACCGGTGATCGACGTCGAGCTGCCGACCGGGGTCGCGCCCTGCACGACCGGCGCGCTGACGACCTTCGAGTCGAGCGTGAAGGCGGCCTGCTTACCGATGTTCGCCGACGTGAACTGCGCCCACGTGGAGCTGCCACTGGACTTGAAGCTCAGGCTCACCTCGTAGCGCGACTGCTGCGCGTTGAAGCCGGACGACGCGTCGGAGATCTCCTGGCCGTCGATGATGCTCGGGGCGAGAAGGTACACGGTGGTGCCGTCAGTGGAGCACGCGACCAACGGCAGCGCCGGATCGTCGTTGCCCTGGAGCGGGTCGGGCGCCGAGCAGTCGAGCGTGGCCATCGCCTGCTGCTGGACCGCGGGGTCCTCGCTCTGACGGGTGGCCTTGGCCTTCGAGATCTCCGCAGCCGCGGCCTCGGGCGAACCGGGCTCCGGCGCCTGGGTGGCAGGAGCCTCGGGTACCGGAGTCGGCGACGGTGCCGGCTCGGTGGGATTCTGCGCCGGGAACGGGCGCTCCTGCGCCGCCGGCTCCTCCGCCCCCGGAGTCGTGTTCGGCTCCGTCGGAGCAGGGGCCTGCGTGTTCGGCGCCTGGACCGGCGCGCCGGGCGCGGCCGCGGGCTGCGAGGCGAGCACCGGACGGATGTACAGACGCGCGGTCTGTCCCAGCGAACGGGCCTGCGAGCTGTCGTCGCCGGGGACCGTGATGACGAGGTTGTCGCCGTCGATCACGACCTCGGAGCCCGAGACACCCAGGCCGTTGACGCGGGTCTCGATGATCTGCTGTGCCTGACGCAGGCTGTCCTGGCTGGGAGTGCTGCCGTCAGGCGTTCGCGCGGTGAGTGTGACTCGTGTCCCACCTTGCAGGTCGATCCCCAGTTCCGGGGTCGGGGACTTGTCTCCGGTGAAGAAGACCAACGCATACAGCGCGGCGACGATCGTCGTGAAAACGGCGAGCGCGCGCACTGGATGCACCGATCCTGTCGAAGGTGCCACGGTCTGTCTGTCTCCTCGGTACGTGCGGTTCAGGTGAATGACGCAATGGGTCGCAGATTCTCACTGCCTCTCGGCGAGCCAGGCGCGAACACGCCCCCGTAGGCAGGCTTGAACCTGCCTACGGGGGCGGCCGACGCACTACTCGCCGTTCAGACGACGCTGCGTTTCATCGGGCGTCTCGTCAGACTCGTCGACCACGTCGTCGCCGGCGGCGTCCTCGTCGACGAGGTGCTCACGGATGACCATGCGCGACCACGTCGTGACGACACCGGGAGCGATCTCGAGGTCGACGGTTCCGTCGCCGAGGCCGGCGACGGTGGCGTGCAGCCCCGCCGTCGTCATCACCCGGTCACCGATCTGCAGGGAATCCTGGAGTTCAGCGGTCTTGGCCATCTCCTTCTTCTGGCGCCGGATGCCGAGGAACATCGGCACCAGCAGAGCGAGAATCAGAACGGGAAACAGCAACTCGAGCATCGGAAAGTCAGTCCTCAGGGTTGTCACACACTTCTACGGCACGGATCCGGGTCGGTGCCGCGCCACCCACCAGTGTGCCATTAGCAGGGCCGTCGAAAGGGAATTCGGCACCGATCCCATTTCGCTTATACCGAACAAGCGTCACGGGAGCGCCGGACGAACCCGCTCAGCGTTCCTCGGTGTCGGGCTCCCCCGAGTCGAACAATCCCAGCTGCGGCTCCCGGGCACGCACCTCGATTCCGCCGACTGCGGCATCGGGTGGCGGGGTCAACCCCAGCTGCGCCCACGCCGCCGCGGTCGCGACTCGACCGCGAGGGGTCCGGGCGATCATGCCGGCCCGCACCAGGAACGGCTCGCACACCTCCTCGACCGTCGCCGGCTCCTCCCCCACCGCGACGGCGAGCGTCGAAACACCGACCGGTCCGCCGCCGAAGCTCCGCACGAGTGCGCCGAGCACCGCCCGGTCGAGACGGTCGAGACCGAGAGCGTCCACGTCGTACACCGCGAGGGCCGCCTGGGCCACCTCGCAGGTGACGATGCCGTCGGCCCGCACCTCCGCGTAGTCGCGGACGCGACGCAGCAGACGGTTCGCGATACGGGGTGTGCCCCGCGATCGGCCGGCGATCTCCGCGCTCGCCTCGGGTCCGAGATCGACGCCGAGAATGCCCGCCGACCGCAGCAGGATCTGCTCCAACTCGGCGGGCTCGTAAAAGTCCATGTGAGCGGTGAAGCCGAACCGGTCGCGCAGCGGGCCGGTGAGCGCGCCGGACCGCGTCGTGGCCCCGACCAGCGTGAACGGCGCCACCTCGAGAGGAATGGACGTCGCACCCGGCCCCTTGCCGACCACGACGTCGACCCGGAAATCCTCCATCGCCAGGTACAGCATCTCCTCGGCGGGACGCGCGATCCGATGGATCTCGTCGATGAACAACACGTCGCCCTCGACGAGATTGCTCAGCATCGCCGCGAGATCGCCGGCACGCTCGAGCGCCGGCCCGGACGTGAGGCGCAGCGACGTCCCGAGTTCGGCCGCGATGATCATCGCCATGCTGGTCTTGCCCAGCCCGGGCGGACCGGAAAGCAGGATGTGGTCCGGCGTCCCGCCGCGCATCTTCGCGCCGGTGAGCACCAACTGAAGCTGTTCACGCACCCGCGGCTGGCCGATGAAATCGGTCAGGCTCTTGGGCCGCAGGCTGGCCTCGATCTCACCGTCCGACGCGACGAAGTTGGCGGTGACCTCGGAACCGGCAGACCCGTCGGCGTGGATGTCCGACGCTTCGTCGCCGTGCCCGGCGTCGAAATTCATCGTGTCTTACCGAGCAGCGCCAGCGCGGAGCGCAGCACGACCGACGTCGTGGCGGTCGGGTCGGCGGCCACGACCGTGTCGGTCGCCTTCTCGGCCTGGTCGAGCCGGAAGCCCAGTCCGGTGAGCGCCTCGACGACGTCATCGCGCACGACACTCGGAGATCCGCCCGGCGCCGCGCCCGGCAGGTCCCCGGCAGCCGGGACGGCCTCGACCTTGTCCCGCAACTCGACGACCATCCGCTCCGCGCCGCGCTTGCCGATGCCGGGCACCCGGGTCAAGGCCGTGACATTGCCCTCGGCGAGTGCCTTGCGCAGGGCCACGGGCTCGAGCACCGCGAGGATCGCCATCGCCAGCCGTGGGCCGACACCGGACACCGTCTGCAGGAGGCCGAACAGATCCCGGGATTCCGCGTCGGCAAAGCCGTACAGCGTCATCGAATCCTCACGGACGATCATCGCGGTCAGCAGTCGTGCATCGTCACCGCGGCGCAGCGTCGCCAACGTGGCGGGTGTGGCGTTGACGCGATAGCCGACGCCCGCGGCCTCGATCACCGCGTGGTCCAACCCGATCTCGAGGACCTCACCCCGTACCGAAGCGATCACCGTGTTCCTGCCTTCCCCGCGGCGACTTGCTTCAGCCGCATTTCGTACCGTCGCTTCTGTTCGGCGGCGGCGGCCTCGGCCGCGGCCATCCGATCGAGCATCGGAGCGCGCCAACAATGGCAGATCGCGAGCGCGAGCGCGTCCGCCGCGTCGGCCGGTTTGGGCGCGGTATCGAGCCCCAGGATGCGGGTGATCATCGCGGTCACCTGCTTCTTGTCCGCGGTTCCGCTGCCCGTGACGGCCGCCTTGACCTGGCTGGGGGTGTGGAAGCACACATCGATCCCCCGCTTGGCCGCAGCCAACGCGACGACCCCGCCGGCCTGCGCGGTCGCCATCGCGGTCCGCACATTGTGCTGCGAGAACACCCGCTCGACGGCGACGACGGTGGGCCGGTACCTGTCGAGCCACTCGTCGGCGGCATTCGAGATCCCCAGCAGGCGCTGGGACAGCTCCATGTCCGGCGGCGTGCGAACGACGTCCACCGCGACGGGTATCACCGCACGACCTCGACCGGAGTCCACGACGCCGAACCCGCACCGCGTCAGGCCGGGGTCGACTCCCAGAACACGCACGCGCCCACCTCTCGCCATTTCCGAACAGCTGTTCGATCATAGCGGGAGGTGGGCGCGGGTGGATGTACCAACACGCAGCCGGGCGCCGGAGCGTCCGCTGCGCGAGGTGGAACTACGCGTCGAGTTCGGCGAGAACCTCGTCGGAGACGTCCACGTTGGTGTAGACGTTCTGGACGTCGTCGGATTCCTCGAGAGCGTCGACCAGCTTGAACACCTTGCGGGCGCCCTCGACGTCGACGGGGACCTCCACGGATGCCCGGAAGTCGGGGTCGGCCGACTCGTAGTCGACGCCGGCATCGACGAGCGCGGTGCGCACGGGGATCAGGTCCCCGGCCTCGCACACGATCTCGAACGAGTCGCCAAGATCGTTGATCTCCTCGGCGCCGGCCTCGAGCACGATCTCCAGAAGATCGTCCTCGGTGCGACCGTTCTTCTCGAGCACCACGACGCCCTTGCGGGTGAAGAGGTAGGACACCGAGCCCGGATCGGCCATGTTGCCGCCGTTGCGGGTCATCGCGGTACGGACCTCACCGGCCGCACGGTTGCGGTTGTCGGTGAGACATTCGATGAGCACCGCGACACCGTTCGGGCCGTAGCCCTCGTACATGATGGTCTGCCAGTCCGCGCCGCCCGCCTCTTCACCGGCACCGCGCTTGCGCGCACGCTCGATGTTGTCGTTGGGAACCGAGGTCTTCTTGGCCTTCTGGATGGCGTCGTACAGCGTCGGGTTGCCCGCCGGGTCACCGCCACCGGTACGAGCCGCCACCTCGATGTTCTTGATCAGCTTCGCGAAGGCTTTGCCGCGCTTGGCGTCGATCACGGCCTTCTTGTGCTTGGTGGTGGCCCATTTGGAGTGGCCGCTCATTCGTGGGAGCCCCTTCCTGCAGTGCGCCGTGGCAGATACGACAAATCCCACGACGAAATCGACTGCACATTTGTCGGATGTTCGATGCTACCTGCATACCTCTCCACGCCGGATACACCGCCTCCGAGTGAAGGTCACGATCCGATACCTCTTGATAGGTTCGGTGGACAGTCCGTCCGGTTCGTTGGAAGCCTTCCAGGGACATCCGTGACTGGACATCGATGACGACGGAACGGCATTTCGCGCGGGGGCGCACACGACAACATGCCGGGCCGTTGGGGGAAGGCGAACGAATGCGCACTGACAGAGCAGGTTTCTCGAAGCGACTGAAGAAGCGTCTGATCGGTGTCGCAGCAGCGGCACTCGCGCTTCCGCTGTTCGCGGCCATCGCTGGGGCCCCGGTCGCATCGGCCGCGCCGGCGGGCGGCTACGAGGAAGTGTTCGTCAATTCGGAGATGGGCCCGATCAAGGTCCAGATCCAGTGGGCGTCGCGCGGCGGGAACGCCGCGCTGTACCTGCTCGACGGCATGCGCGCCCGCGACGACGCGAACGCGTGGAGCTTCGAGACCAACGCGTTCGACCAGTTCCGCCTCGACAACGTCACCCTGGTGTTGCCGGTCGGCGGCCAGTCCAGCTTCTATTCGGACTGGTACGCGCCCAGCAACTTCAACGGGCAGAAGATCACTTACAAGTGGGAAACGTTCCTCACCCGGGATCTGCCCGCGTACCTCGAAACCCGCGGCGTCTCGCGCAGCAACAACGCGGTGACCGGTCTGTCGATGGGCGGCTCGGCCGCACTGACCCTCGCCGCGTATCACCGCGACCAGTTCAAGTTCGCCGGTTCGTACTCCGGCTACCTCAATCTGTCGGCTCCCGGCATGCGCGAGTTGATCCGCATCGCGATGCTCGACTCCGGTGGCTACAACTCCGACTCGATGTGGGGTCCGCCCTGGAACGGGGCCTGGATGCGCAACGACCCGTTCGTGTTCGCACCGCAGCTTCGCGGCCTGTCGCTGTACATCGCGTCGGGCAACGGACTGCCCGGACAGTACGACGCCCCAGGTGCGCTGCTCGGCTCACTGGGATCGTCCGACCTGTCGGGATCGCTGGGCTCGTCCGGCTCGGTGACCTCGTTCAACACGTCCAACGCCATGGGACTCGAGACGATCGCCTGGGCGAACACGCGCTCATTCCAGGTTCGGTTGGACAGCCTCGGTATTCCCGCGACGTACGACTTCACCCCCCGCGGCACCCACGCGTGGGGGTACTGGTCGGAGGAACTGTGGAAGTCCCGTCCCCAGATCCTGGACACCCTGAACGCGTGGTGACGGTCGCCCGCCGGTGACCCGGTGCGGGGGTCAGTTCCCCCGCACCATGTCCACGAAAAGCCCGTGCACACGCCGGTCCCCGGTGACCTCGGGATGGAACGACGTGGCCAGGACAGCGCCCTGCCGCACCGCGACGATGTGTCCGGCGGCAGGGCCTTCCGGTACCCGCGCCAGCACGTCGACGCCGGGACCGACCCGCTCCACCCACGGGGCGCGGATGAACACGGCGCGTACCGGGTCGCCGTCGATGCCGTCGAAATCGAGATCGGCCTCGAACGAATCCACCTGGCGACCGAAAGCGTTGCGCCGCACCGCCATATCGAGACCGTTGAGGTGCTCGGCGTCGGGCCGCGTGTCGAGGACTTCACTGGCGAGCAGGATCATGCCCGCGCACGAACCGTAGGCGGGCATGCCGGCCTTGAGTCGGGCACGGAGCGGCTCGAGCAGTTCGAAGACCGTCAGCAACCGACTCATGGTCGTCGACTCACCGCCCGGAATGACCAGTCCGTCCACGGATTCGAGTTCCGCGAGCCTGCGCACACCGATCGCTCGCGCCCCACTCGATTCGAGTGCCGCGAGGTGTTCGCGAACGTCGCCTTGTAGTGCGAGCACGCCGATCGTCGGTTGATTTGTCACGAGTGAAATTCCTGCACTATTCGAGGCTATTGACCCCGGAAACGCTATCAGCCGCGCGAGGACGCCGGTGCACGCGCCGGACGCCCGCGATCAGTCCCGCCGCAGGAACCGGGTGAGCCCTT
Organism: Rhodococcus sp. W8901; assembly: GCF_013348805.1. Taxonomy (NCBI): domain Bacteria; kingdom Bacillati; phylum Actinomycetota; class Actinomycetes; order Mycobacteriales; family Nocardiaceae; genus Rhodococcus; species Rhodococcus sp. W8901. The sequence goes on along the minus strand of NZ_CP054690.1, from coordinate 2,525,849 downwards.
CCTGAACCACCGCGGCCACCAGAACACCTTCGCGGTTGAAGATGCGGCCCTGGGTGAGCGCGCGCCCGAAGCCCGCCGACGGCGACGACTGGTCGTAGAGGAGCCAGTCGTCGGCCCGGAACGGCCGCATGAACCACAACGCGTGATCGAGTGACGCGCTCTGGATCTGCGCGTCCGGATGGGTGGTGCTCGCCGAGGCCAGCAGCGTCATGTCACTCATGTACGCGAGGGTGCAGATGTGGAAGACGGGGTCGTCCGGGAGCGCCTCGCGGGACCGGAACCACACCTGCTGCTGCACCGGCACCCCGCGACGGCGCTGGATCTGCTCGGCCGGCACGTACCGCAGGTCCCAATCGGCCCACTCGCGGAACTCCCACGACTGCTCCTCCGACGTGAGGGTCGACGCGTCCGGCAGGTCCTCCGGATCGGGCACCGGCGGCATCTCGTCCCGGTGCTCGATTCCCTCGTCGAGGACGTGGAACGAGGCGGACATCGTGAAGATCGCCTGGCCGTCCTGAACTGCTGTGACCCGCCGCGTCACGAACGAGCGGCCGTCCCGGATCCGGTCCACCAGGTAGACGATCGGCATCACCGGGTTGCCCGGGCGCAGGAAGTACCCGTGCAGCGAATGGACGTGGAACTGTTCGTCCACGGTGCGCACCGCGGACACCAGCGCCTGGCCGGCCACCTGGCCGCCGAAGGTCCGCGGGAGCATCGTCTCGGTTGCGAAACCGCGGAAGATGTCCTTCTCGAGTCGCTCGAGTTCCAGGATCTGTTCGATCTTCGCCATGACGGTCCCTTTCGCCGATGGATCAGGCTAGCAACGCGCAAAGAGAAACGCGGTGAGGGCCGCTTCGGGCCCTCACCGCGTCAGAGATCTCGATCGACCGAAGTCAGATCACCAGCCGCGCTCGGCGAGGCGGTGCGGCTGCGGGATGTCGTCGACGTTGATGCCGACCATGGCCTCGCCGAGTCCGCGGGAGACCTTGGCGAGCACGTCGGGGTCGTCGTGGAAGGTGGTGGCCTTGACGATCGCGGCGGCGCGCTCGGCGGGGTTGCCGGACTTGAAGATGCCGGAGCCGACGAACACGCCCTCGGCGCCGAGCTGCATCATCATCGCCGCGTCCGCGGGGGTCGCGATGCCGCCGGCGGTGAACAGGGTGACGGGCAGCTTGCCGGCCTTGGCGACCTCGACGACGAGGTCGTAGGGGGCCTGCAGTTCCTTGGCCGCGACGTACAGTTCGTCCTCGGGCAGCGAGGTCAGGCGGCGGATCTCCTGGCGGATCTTGCGCATGTGGGTGGTGGCGTTGGAGACGTCGCCGGTGCCGGCCTCGCCCTTGGAGCGGATCATCGCCGCGCCTTCGTTGATGCGACGCAGGGCCTCGCCGAGGTTGGTGGCGCCACACACGAACGGGACGGTGAACGAGAACTTGTCGATGTGGTTCTCGTAGTCGGCCGGGGTGAGGACCTCGGACTCGTCGATGTAGTCCACGCCGAGGGACTGCAGGATCTGCGCCTCGACGAAGTGGCCGATGCGGGCCTTGGCCATCACGGGGATGGAGACGGCCTCGATGATGCCGTCGATCATGTCCGGGTCCGACATGCGCGAGACGCCGCCCTGCGCGCGGATGTCGGCGGGCACACGCTCGAGCGCCATGACCGCGACAGCGCCGGCGTCCTCGGCGATCTTGGCCTGCTCGGCGGTGACCACGTCCATGATGACGCCGCCCTTGAGCATCTCGGCCATGCCCCGCTTGACGCGTGCAGTGCCGGTAGTGGGGGTGGTGTCGGGGGTGCTCACAGCAAACTCCTGGGTTCTCGCCGGCTTCGGATGAAGATCTGACACTTCTGACGCTGACGGGCCGTCGCGGCACCGCAGCGCATTGGCAATTCTAGGACGCCGTCGCGGAACCACCCATATCCAGTGCCAGATAGCTGGCTTGCTGTGGCGTCGGTCACATCACCGGATCGCGCGAACCTCGGGTTCTTCGATCCGGATAACCGCCATGTTCGCCTCCTCCAGCAGATCGGGCAGATCCTGCGGATACACCGCCTCCCCACCGTTCTGGATCGCACGGATCTCGGCCCCGGTGCACCACCGGTGTTCGCTGATCGTGCGCTGTTCCAGTTCGGTGAATCCGCCTCGGTGCGGGACGAACTCGTCGGTCTGCGCGGCGAAGAACAGTTCCTCGGACCGGATCAGTTCACCCGCGAACGGGAAGATCGCGACGCGCCGCCACAACGGACCGCGCAGGGCGTCCGGCGGGACCACACGACCGGTCTCCTCCTCGATCTCACGCACCGCCGCCGCACGGAGGGTCTCCCCCGTCTCCACGGCACCGCCGATCGTGAACCAGAACGACACCTCGGGGGTCGCGGGATCGTGGCCCCGCATGAGCAGGACCCGACCGTTGCGGTCGAGCAGCACCACCCGCGCCGAGGTCCGGACCTCGGCGAGCTCGAGCCCCGACGGCTCGGACCGTTCGGCGATCTCGAAGTACGTCGGCAGCGGTGCGGTACCGCCCAGGTGGAGCCACCGCACCGGTCGGCGCGTGCGCAGGGCGAGGGTGTCGCGCACGGCGTCGTTGTGGAAGCGCCGCGCGATCAGTACCCGCGCCTCGGCGTCGGCCAGCTCGGCGACCAGCTGGGGTCGCAGACGATGGGTGTCGAGCGCCGTCAGAGCGCCGGACAGCGCGTTCTCGGCGACCTCTCGATGCGCCCGGTCCGCCCGTTCGGCCTGGTCCGCCAACGCCGACAGTCGCTTGCCCTCGACCGAGGTGGACGTCATCGCCGACGCGATCGCGCGGACCACGACGGCCCGGCGCGCGAGCGCGGCATCGAGGGCCTGCCAGGACAGATCGGAGCGCACGTGCAACCGGTCGAGCCGATTGGCGGTCGCATAGGCCCACGCCCCGACCGTCACGATCACCGCGGCAACCAGCGCGAGGATCAGGATCGTCATCGCGGAGAATGTCACGAGCGAACCTCACGGACGCCGCTGCCGCCGACGGTGACCGTCTCGTAGACCCGCAGGATCTGCTCGGCGACCACCGGCCAGTCGTACTCGGCCACCACCACACTCGCCACGTCGGTGAGCGCGCGACGGCGGCCGTCGTCGCCGAGGACGCCGTCGATCGCGGCGGCGAGCGACACCGAGTCGCCGACCGGCACCAACAGGCCCGCGGTGCCGTCGCGCAGCACCCGGCGGAACGCGTCCAGTTCGCTGGCCACGACCGGGGTCCCGGCGGCCATCGCCTCCACCAGCACGATGCCGAAGCTCTCGCCGCCGAGGTTGGGCGCGCAGTACACGTCGGCGCTGCGCAGCGCCGACGCCTTCTCCGCGTCGCTCACCTGCCCGAGCAGGCGCAGGTGCCGGGCGTACCGTCCGGCTTCCTTGCGGAGTTTGTCCTCGTCGCCGCGACCCACCACGAGAATCTCGATGTCCGGGTACTTCTCGGCGAGCGTCGGCAGCGCCCCCAACAACACCGCCATGCCCTTGCGGGATTCGTCGTAGCGTCCGAGGAACAGGACCGTCTTGCCGGGGCGCGGATAGCCGGGCAGCGGTACGGCGTTCGCGAACGCCGGCACATCCACGCCGTTCGGGATCTCCACCGCATCGGAGCCGAGCGACTCGACCTGCCAGCGACGCGCCAGTTCCGACACCGCGATCCGGCCGCTGATCTTCTCGAGATAGGGCTGTAGGACGCCCTGGAAAGTGCTGAGCACCAACGATTTCGTGGTGGACGTGTGGAACGTCGCGACGATCGGCCCCTCCGCGATCTTCATTGCGAGCATCGACAGGCTCGGCGCGTTGGGTTCGTGGATGTGGAGCACGTCGAAATCGTTGTCGGCGATCCAGCGGCGCACCCGCGCATAGGAGACGGGGCCGAACGTCAGTCGGGCCACCGAACCGTTGTAGGGAATCGCGACGGCCCGACCGGCCGAGACCACGAAATCCGGGAGTTCGGTGCCCTCGGACGCCGGCGCGAGGACGCTCACCTTGTGACCGCGTTCGATCAGCACCTGTGCCAGTTCGACGACGTGCGCCTGCACACCGCCCGGAACGTCGAAGGAGTACGGGCAGACCATGCCGATCTTCATCGCGACTCCATCCGGGCCCGGCGGGCTGCCGACAGGTCGTCCATCCACAGCGGTTGGAGCATGTGCCAGTCTGCCGGGTGCGCCGCGATGTTCGTCTCGAAACGCGACGCCAACGCCTGGGTGGCGGCGCTCAGCCCGCCCGAGACGTCGATCGGCGGATCGACCGAGAAACCCCAACCGTCGTCCGTGAACCAGCAGTGCACGGGCAACAGGGCCGCACCGGTTTCGATCGCGAGCTTCGCCGGCCCGGCGGGCATCCGGGTCGGTTCACCGAAGAACGTGACCGGAACCCCCCTGGCGGCCAGGTCCCGCTCGCCGAGCAGGCACACGATCTTGTTGTCCCGCAGGCGTGCCGCGAGCTCGCCGAACGGCGGGGTCTCGCCACCGCTGAGTGGGAAGATCTCGAATCCGAGCCCCTCGCGGTAGTCGACGAAGCGCTGGTACAGCGACTCCGGCTTCAGGCGTTCGGCCACGGTCGACAGACCACCCCAGTTCTGGGTGCACCACACGCCGGCCATGTCCCAGTTGCCGGTGTGTGGCAAGGCCAGTACCGCACCGCGGCCCTGGGCCATCGCGTGTTCGAGGTACTCCTGACCCTCGACACTCGAATCGATCGCCGCCGCGGTCGCCTCCAGATCCATCGACGGCAGGCGGAACGCTTCCCGCCAGTAGCGGGCGTACGACCGGAGGGAGTCCCGGATCACCTCGTCCGGCACGTCCTCGGCTGGCACACCCAGCACCCGAGCGAGGTTCCGGCGCAACTGCTGCGGGCCACCGTTCCGGCGTGCCGCGAAGTCGGCACCCGCGTCGAACAATGCCGTTGCCACCCGCTCGGGCAGGGCTCGGACGACGCGCCACCCCGTCGCGTAGCCGAGATCCGTCACCCGTTCCGAGAAACTCACGACGCGGATTCCTCTCCGCCACCGGGCTTCTCGTCGACACCCTTCGGTGCGATCGGCAGCAGATCCCGCGCACCCGCCGAATTACGTACCGCGAGGACACGCTGGAAGACGGTGATGATGCTCGCGACGGCGAGGATCCACATCGCGACGTAGACCGCCCAGTGCAACCAGCCGATGTCGAAATGTCCTGCGATACCGGTGAGTCCGGCACCGACGAGCACGATGATCAACCGGTCCGGACGCTCGATGAGCCCACCGTCCGCGGACAGGCCGCTGGCCTCCGCCCGCGCCTTCGCGTACGAGATCACCTGCGAGCTCACGAGGCAGATCAATGTCGCGATCAGCAGGCTCTTGCTGTTCTCGTGGTAGACGGCCCACCACGCCAGACCGGCGAAGATCGCGCCGTCGGCGATCCGGTCGCACGTGGCATCGAGCACCGCCCCGTAGCGCGTGCCGCCCCCTCGGGCACGCGCCATGGCACCGTCGAGCATGTCGAACATCACGAAGAACCAGATGAAGATGGTTCCCCAGAACAAATGACCGGACGGGAAGAGCGTGAGCGCACCCGCGATACTCGCGACGGTGCCGATCACCGTCACCGTGTCCGGCGTCAGCCCGGTCTTCACCAGTGCCTGACCCATCGGCGCCGTCACCTTGGACACCGACGCACGGCCGAAGAAACTCAGCATTCCGCTCCCCCCTCTCGCCACCGGTAGAGGTGCCGGGCCCTGTCGGACCCGGCTTCCGATCCTGCCATTCCGAATCCCCGAGGGACCCGGCCGACTCTGTCGATCACTCGTTCCAGGCCCCCGCGAGCAGCGCACGCGTCTCGCGCAGCAACTGCGGCATCACCTTCGCACCCCCGAGGATGGTGATGAAGTTCGCGTCCCCACCCCAGCGCGGAACGATGTGCTGGTGCAGGTGCTCGGCCAGCGAACCTCCGGCCGCCGCCCCGAGATTGAGTCCTACGTTGAAGCCGTCCGGACGCGAGACCCGCTTGATGACCCGGATCGCCTTCTGCGTGAACGCCATCAGCTCGGCGCTCTCCTCCGGCGTCAGATCCTCGATCGCCGCGACCCGCCGGTACGGCACCACCATCAGGTGACCGGGGTTGTACGGGTACAGGTTGAGCACCGCGTACACCGACTCGCCACGAGCGACGATGAGCCCCTCTTCGTCGCTCATCTTCGGGATCTCGCTGAACGGGCCCTCGCTCGTGCTGGACGTCTTGGGCGCCTCCGCGATGTACGACATGCGGTGCGGCGACCACAGCCGCTGCAGCCGATCCGGGTCACCCGGACCCGTGTCGACGAGCGCACCGGCTTCGTTGGTGCCGTTCGACTGCTCGGTCACTGGGCACCGCCGACGAGTTCGGCTGTGGGCGAGGCGTTCTCGCGACGGCCGATCCACGACACGATCGTCTCGACCGCATCCGCGACCGGTACGCCGTTGACCTGGGTGCCGTCACGGAAGCGGAAGCTGACCGCGCCCGCCTCGACGTCCCGCTCGCCCGCGAGCAGCATGAACGGCACCTTCTGGGTGGTGTGGTTCCGGATCTTCTTCTGCATGCGGTCGTCGCTGACGTCCACGTCGGCCCGAACGCCGGCGGCCTTGAGCTGCTTGACGACGTCGAACAGGTGATCCTCGAACGCCTCGGCGACCGGGATACCGACCACCTGGACGGGCGCGAGCCACGCCGGGAACGCGCCCGCGTAGTGCTCGGTGAGCACGCCGAAGAACCGCTCGATCGAGCCGAACAGCGCGCGGTGGATCATCACCGGTCGCTGCTTGGTGCCGTCCGAACCGGTGAACTCGAGGTCGAACCGCTCGGGCAGATTGAAGTCGAGCTGAATGGTCGACATCTGCCAGCTGCGGCCCAGTGCGTCCTGCACCTGCACGGAGATCTTGGGGCCGTAGAACGCGGCTCCGCCCGGATCCGGCACCAGGTTCAGCCCGGACGCCTCACCGACCTCGCGCAGCGTCTCGGTCGCCTCTTCCCACAGCGCGTCGTCGCCCACGAACTTGTCGGGGTTCTTGGTCGACAGCTCCAGGTAGAAGTCGTCGAGGCCGTAGTCCTTGAGCAGGCCCAGCACGAACTTCAGCGTCGTGGTCAGCTCGTCGCGCATCTGCTCCTTGGTGCAGTAGATGTGCGCGTCGTCCTGCGTCATGCCGCGGACGCGCGTGAGGCCGTGCACGACGCCGGACTTCTCGTAGCGGTACACCGAACCGAACTCGAACAGCCGCAGCGGCAGCTCGCGGTACGAACGGCCACGCGACCCGAAGACCAGGTTGTGCATCGGGCAGTTCATCGGCTTGAGGTAGTAGTCCTGGCCCGGCTTGCGCACCGTGCCGTCCTCGTTGAGTTCCTCGTCGATGTGCATCGCCGGGAACATGCCGTCGCGGTACCAGTCGAGGTGACCGGAGACCTCGTACAGATGTCCCTTGGTGATGTGCGGCGAGTAGACGAACTCGTAGCCCTCCTGCACGTGGCGCTGGCGGGAGTAGTTCTCCATCTCCTGACGGATGATGCCGCCCTTGGGGTGGAACACCGGCAGGCCGGAGCCCAGCTCGTCGGGGAAGGAGAACAGGTCCAGCTCGGCACCGAGCTTGCGGTGGTCGCGACGCTCGGCCTCGGCGAGCAGCTCGAGGTGCTTGTCGAGCGCTTCGGTCGACTCCCACGCCGTGCCGTAGACGCGCTGCAGGTCCTCACGGCTCTGATCACCGCGCCAGTACGCGGCCGAGCTGCGGGTGATCTTGAACGCCGGGATGTACTTCGTGGTCGGGATGTGCGGGCCGCGGCACAGGTCCTTCCAGATCACCTCGCCGGTGCGCGGATTGAGGTTGTCGTAGATCGTCAGCTCGTTGCCGCCGACCTCCATGACCTCGGGGTCGTCGATGCCCGACTTGTCGCTGATGAGCTCGAGCTTGAACGGCTCGTTCGCGAGTTCGGTGCGGGCGTCCTCGATGTCGTCGACGACGCGGCGGGAGAAGCGCTGCGCATCCTTGATGATCTTCTTCATCCGCTTCTCGAGCTTCGCCAGATCCTCCGGCGTGAACGGGCGGTCCACCTGGAAGTCGTAGTAGAAGCCGTCCTTGATCGGCGGGCCGATGCCGAGCTTGGCCTCGGGGAACTCCTGCTGCACGGCCTGCGCGAGGACGTGCGCGGCCGAGTGCCGGATCACGCTGCGGCCGTCCTCGGTGTCGGCGGCAACCGCCTCGACCTCGACGTCGACGTCGGGAATCCAGGACAGGTCCTTGAGCTGACCCTCGGCATCGCGGACGACGACGACGGCGTCGGAGCCCTTACCGGGCAGTCCGGCCTCGCGCACCGCCGTGCCCGCGGTCGTCCCGGCGGGCACTCGGACGCGTGCGGCTGGGGTGGCGGATGCGGGCGTGGTCACGGCGATGCGCTCCTAGGTATGAGGGTGTGCCCCGGGATGAGGGGCGATCCCATGTTATCGGCACCGCGTCGCCATCAGTGGCACCGTCCCGCCGTCGCGCCGACAGACGGCTACAGGGGGCTCTCCAACCACGACTGATCGAGCCCCACCCACGTTCCGATCAGGCCGAACGTGCCGAGCACCCACAGAGTCGCGATGACGACGATCGTGGTGAAGAGCACGCCGAGTGCCTTGATGACGACGGACTGGCGCGAGAACCACACCATGAAGCGGTCGTAGCGAGCGCGTACCCAGTGCAGCAATCGGTGCGCCCACGCGAATTCGGACGCGAGGATGCCCAGCCCGGCGAAGACGATCAGCCAACCCGGCCCGGGGTACGGAATTGCCACGATTCCGGCCGAGAGAACGAGGAGACCGACGATCCCGACACCGATCCGGTAGGCGAGATTCAGTGAGGTGTTCGCGGCGATCCGCCGGCGTCGACGGCGCCAGCGGTTCTCGACTTCTTCGAGTGCCTCGATCGGATGGAAGCCGTCGTGGCCCGACCCGGCGCCGGCCTTCCCGCCGACCGTTCGGTCGTTCACAGTTCGGTCACCCACACGTCCACACCCACCGTCGCTTCGAGTTTTCTGCCAGTCGACCTACCGACAGATCCAGCGTACCGACGGCGATGGTCGACCGGATCCACCCGCCACGGCGCCGACGGTAGGAAGATGGGTACGGGCAGACCCGGCCACGTATTCGTTGTCGCATCTCCCGACCGTCGGCGGTGAATCACGCGGATTGGATCGCCACCGTCGGAAGTCGAACCCTCACCGCCCGGGAGGAGTGACGCCGGTGTTTCTCCGCCGCGGTTCCGGCACGGCCGGTCCAGGCCCAACTCTCGACGAAACGCGTCTCATCGATCCCGAGCCCAGTCCTCGGTCGGCGCGCGGGTTGGTCTCCTCCACGCCCGGCAAGCTGGCGCTCATCGGGGTGGGGTTGATCACGATCGTGCTCCTCGCGGGCGCCCTGACTTCCGTCGCGATCGTCGCCCGCGAGAAGCGGATCGACACCCTGCATCTGGAGACAGGGCCACTCACCAACTCCGCCCAGGAGCTCTACAGCTCGCTGTCGATCGCGGATGCGGCCGCCACGGCAGGGTTCCTCTCGGGCAGAGTGGCACCGCAGGCCATCCGATACCGCTACCGTCAGGCGATCGGCGAGGCGTCGACCGCACTGATCTCGGCGGCGAACGGCATCTCGGCGAACGACACGCAGTCGCAGGAGTTGCTCGCGGAGATCTCCAGAGGCCTGTCCACGTACACCGGAATCGCCTCTACTGCACGTGCGAACAGCCGGGTCGGAAACGCGGTCGGGGTCTCGTACATCAACGAGTCTTCCGCGCTGATGCACGACACCATGCTGCCGGCGGCGCAGCATCTGTACACCAAACAGGCCGACGCCCAAGCGAACACCCAACAGAGCCTTGCTCGGCCGCCGTGGACCACGATCGCGCTGTGTATGTTCACGCTGGTCGCGCTGATCGGCGCCCAGATGTATTTGACCAGGCTCAGCCATCGCCGTTTCAATCCGGGCCTGATCGTGGCCTCGGCGTTGATGGCCCTGCTGGCGATCTGGCTGTCGATCGCCGGACTGCTCTCGGCCAACGCCAGCGCAAACGAGATGGCGTCCGCCGAGTCGATGGACGCGCTCGTTCGGGCGCGAATCCTGGCCCAGCAGGCCCGCGCCGACGAGACCTTGGGTCTGCTCCGTCGGGATTCCGACACTCAGAGCGAACAGGAATATGCCCAACACACCGCGGAACTCGCCCGGATACTCGACGGTTTCCGGGCCACGACCGCACAGAACGATGCGGCGGATGCCCAGCTGAACGACGCCATCGCCGCGCTCGACGGCTGGGAGAGCGCCCACCGGGACCAGCGCCAACGACTCGGCGCGGGAGACTACGTCGGCGCGGTCGACGTCGCAGTGGGCGGCGGGCCGCACGATGCGGCGGCGCAGTTCACCCGGCTCGACGACACGTTGGAAAGTGGGATTGCGAGCCTGCGGGGGCAGTCCAGCGAGTACATCGCGCGCTCCTCCTCGTCGCTGAGCCACCTCGACGTCGGCGGTGCGACGCTCGGCGTGCTGTGCGGATTCGCCGTCGGCGCCGGCATCTGGCCCCGTTTGAGCGAGTACCAGTGACAAAGCGAGTACAACTGATGAAGAAGGCCACGGTTTCAGGGGCCACATGATGAGCATGACGGCACGAAGCATCGCGAACATCGCGCGGCGGCCGAAAGGACGTCGCTGGTTGACGGTTGCCTGCGCGGTCGGCGCAAGTGTGCTGGTCGGATGCGCCGACGCCCACCCCCCGCCGCCGACGCCTGTCGGCACCTACACCACGCTGCCCCTGCCGAGCGCGGCGACGATCGTCCCTCCCCCGACGACGACCGTCCCCGGGGTCGCGGACTGCGATGCCACCGCCAGCCTGCGCCCGAGTCCGCCCGGCGTCATTCCTCCCGGAGGCACCGTGTCTGAGATCGTCGCGCGGGGGAAGGTGATCATCGGAGTCGACCAGCGCAACTACCTGTTCAGCAACCGCGACCCCGCCACCGGCACGCTCGAGGGCTTCGACGTGGACATTGCACACGAAGTCGCCCGTGATCTGCTCGGCGACCCCGCGAAGGTCGAGTTCCGGCTGATCAACCCGGCCGACCGGATCAAGTCGGTACAGACTTCCGATGTCGACATGTTCATCATGTCCACGACGATGACCTGTGCCAGGGCTGAACAGATCGCCTTCTCCACCCAGTATTTCGAGGCCCATCAGCGGTTGCTCGTGCCGCGGAACTCCGGGATCAGCGAACCGGCGGACCTGGCGGGCAAGCGGGTGTGTTCCGTGGCCGACACCCCCGCGGTGTACGCCGTGCAGCGGGAAGTGCCCGACGTCGAAATCGTCAGCGTGGTCGACTGGGGTGACTGCCTGGTCGCCATCCAGCAAGGGCAGGTAGATGCGGTGAGCACCGACGACGGCCTCCTGCTCGGTATGGCGGTGCAGGATCCGACGCTGGAGATCGTCGGCCCCGTCATGGAGGTCGCGCCGTACGGCATCGGCATGAACAAGAACGACGACGACCTGGTGCGCTCTGTCAACGGCACGCTCGAGCGCATCGGGAAGGACGGAACGTGGACGCAGATCTACAACCGTTGGCTCACTGCGCTCGGGCCGTCGCCCGGTCCCCCCGCACCCCACTATCAGGACTGACCGGATGACTCCGCCAACGGAAGGCACAGCCGACAGCGCCGCCACCGATCGCGCCGAACCCCCGGACACCACCGCCGCCGATACTGCTGCGACCACTCCCGACACTGCGGCGACCGCCCGTGACGCCGCCACCACCGCTGGCGCGACAGGTGCTGTGCCGCCGCCCCCCAGGTCGAGACGAGCCGGACAACGTGGCGGGCCCCGGGTCACCTCGGGTCACCGAACCATCGGCGACGGACTGGTCGAGATCCCCGTCATCGCGGCGCTCGATCCCTCGTCCGCGGTGCTCAGCAATCCGGTGCTGGCGGAGGACAAACGCTACTGCACCAAGTGCCGCAACCCTGTCGGACGCACGCAGGCAGACGCTACGGCGCCGACCCGGGGTGTGTGCGCGAATTGCGGCACCGGTTTCTCGTTCGGTCCGCGGCTCGAACCAGGCGAATTGGTGGCCGGACAGTACGAGGTGCAGGGCTGCATCGCCCACGGCGGTGTCGGCTGGATCTATATCGCCATCGACCGAAATGTCGACGATCGCTGGGTGGTACTCAAAGGACTGCTGCATGCGGCCGATCCGAAGGCCCAGGCGGTGACGGTCGCCGAACGGCGCTTCCTCGCCGAGGTCACCCATCCGAGCATCGTCAAGATCTTCAATTTCGTCGAGCATCCCGACGCGGACGGCTCCCCCGTCGGGTACATCGTGATGGAGTACATCGGCGGCACCACACTCAAGGACCTGCTCCGCACCAGCGCGGACGAGGTCGGACCGGCACGGATGCTGCCGCTCGACCTGACCCTCGGCTACATCCTGGAGATCCTGCCGGCATTGAGCTACCTGCACTCGATCGGGCTGATCTACAACGACCTCAAGCCCGACAACATCATGGTCAGCGAGGGGCAGGTCAAACTGATCGACATGGGCGCCGTCGCCGGGTTCGAGGACTGCGGATTCATCTACGGAACCCCCGGCTTCCAGGCGCCCGAGATCGTGGCGACCGGGCCCACCGTGGCGAGCGACATCTACACCGTCGGGCGCACCCTCGCGTCGCTCACCGTTGCGCTGCCGACGAAGCAGGGCCGCTACCTCGACGGCCTGCCCGATCCAGCCCACGAACCACTGTTCCAGCAGTACGAGGCGTACTACCGCATGCTGCGGCGGGCCACGAATCCGGACCCGGCCCAACGCTTCTCGTCGATCGACGAGATGTCCACCCAGTTGACCGCGCTCCTGCGCGAGATAACGTCCAGGGAGTCCGGCCGGCCACGACCGGGACTGTCGCAGCAGTTCAGCCCCCCACGCGGGAGCTTCGGCACCGACCTGACTATCCGTCGGACGGATGTGTTCGTCGACGGCCGGCCCCACCACGGGCGCCCGAGCGCGCTCGCAATGGGTCGAGCGTTGCCTGTTCCGCTGGCGGATCCCGCCGATCCCGGGGCCGCGCTACTCACCGCAGCGATGCACAGCACGCCGCGCGAACTCCTCGGCACCCTCCGCGTGGCGCGTGAACGCAGTGCCGCCGCTCCCCGCGGCCGGCTCGGGGACAGCCTGGAACTGCCCCTGATGGAGGTTCGCGCGCACCTCGATCTGGGCGACGCGCAACGGGCCGCTGATCGGCTGGCCGAGCTCGCCCGGGAACACCCGCGCCGCTGGCGGATCAGCTGGTATCAGGGCCTGTGCGACCTGCTCCGCGGGGAGTACGAGGCGGCGTTCTCCCGTTTCGACACGGTGCTCTCGGCGTTGCCCGGCGAATTGGCACCGAAGCTGGCACTGGCCGGGACCGTCGAACTGATCCTGGACCGACGTACCGACAACCGCCTGTCCACCGACTCCCCGGCTGTGGTCGACGAGCAGTGGCGCACGGTGGCCGAGCGGTACTACGGGACCGTATGGCAGACGGACCACAGCCTGGTCAGTGCCGCGTTCGGTCTCGCGCGGCAGCTCGAGGCCCGCGGCGATCGGCAGGGCGCAGTACGGATACTCGACCAGGTACCGCCCGACTCCCGACACTTCGGCGAGGCCCGGCTGACGACCGTATTGGTCCTGGTCGGTCGCCTACCGGTGGCCGAGATCAGCGAACGGGATCTCAAGGAAGCGGCCGATCGGGTCGAGCGGCTACCGGAGACGGAACCTCGCGCACTGCAGATGCGCGCGCACGTGCTCGGCGTGGCAGTGGACTGGCTCGAGTCCGGCCGGTCGGCGGCGCTGCCTCTGATCCTGGGGGCCCAGTTCACCCAGCGCAGCCTGCGCGCCGGCGCCGAGGAGGCGCTGCGAACGCTCGCCCGGAACACCGCCGAGCGCACACACCGATACACGCTGGTCGACCTGGCGAACGCAATCAGACCCACGACATGGGTGTAGCGGTGACCAGATCCACGATTTCCGCCCGAACGCAAAAATCGCCCCTCGGAGAGGGGCGATTCTGCAATCAGCCGTGGCGAACCCCGACCTTGGTTATCTTCTGTGGTCCCGGCTGGGATCGAACCAGCGACCTTCCCGGTGTGAACGGGACGCTCTTCCACTGAGCCACGGGACCGAACCGCGCTAACCACTCGCGGTCGAACGAGACGAAACACTAACACGCACTTGTCGCGAACACGAATCCCCTGGTTGTTATTCGTTTTCGGGCCCGCGACGCCTCGACGTAGGACCGAAGCTCACCGATCGCACCCGACCGCGCGCCGGTCACCGCGCGACCCAGGTCCTCAGGACGGCGCTAGCAGCCACGCTCCCAGGTATGCGCTCGCGCGCACGCGCGCACGTGGGTGAATCACTTCCAGGAGCGCCTCGATGGGCGCGCCACTTCGCCTCGCTTCCGCCCGCTTCGCCGACGCCGGAAAGAACCGTTCGTGCCTGTCGGTCCGGTATTCATCGGGCGTTCACCAGCGCACTCGACCCGAAGGTCTGCCATATTTCGCCGCTGACCTGCTGATTTGTGCCTTTCTCGAATGGTCCGCTAATGTTCTCACCGCACCGGGGAAGCGGAAACGCCCCGCCGGTGCGAATGCGGATGTAGCGCAGCTGGTAGCGCATCACCTTGCCAAGGTGAGGGTCGCGGGTTCGAATCCCGTCATCCGCTCGAGAGGTTGGACTCGACCTTTTATGGTGGAGTGGCCGAGTGGTGAGGCAACGGCCTGCAAAGCCGTGCACACGGGTTCGATTCCCGTCTCCACCTCGCGCGATTAGCTCAGCGGGAGAGCGCTTCCCTGACACGGAAGAGGTCACTGGTTCAATCCCAGTATCGCGCACCAAGTTTCGAGGCAGTATGCTGCTGAGAATCTTGAGTGTTACAACATGCGGATGTAGCGCAGCTGGTAGCGCATCACCTTGCCAAGGTGAGGGTCGCGGGTTCGAATCCCGTCATCCGCTCCACGGTCGGCCCTGGTAGCCGGCCAAGGGAGCCCGGTTTTCCGGGCTTCCGATCTTTGACCCGCGCGATTAGCTCAGCGGGAGAGCGCTTCCCTGACACGGAAGAGGTCACTGGTTCAATCCCAGTATCGCGCACCACCGAGAAGGGCACCTCCACTGGAGGTGCCCTTCTTGCGTTCGATCCCCATCGAGTTCCGGGGCGCCCGCTCGATTCGAACCTGAGGGATTCCTCATGTATCGTCGGGCGTGCCATCCCCCCCGATGGTGCGGAGCCCCAGCCCTGACCCCCCATCCACGGCTGGGGCTCACTCATTTCCGGGCGGGCAGCCTCCCGCCACCCGCCCGTCGCGCCTACCCGCCGTGCCGCTTCGCGAGCAGATCGCGGAACCAGTAGTAAGAATCCTTGGGCGTCCGCTCCAAAGTGTCGTAGTCCACATGAACGAGCCCGAAGCGTTCGCGGTACCCGGCGGCCCATTCGAAGTTGTCGAGGATCGACCACACGAAATAGCCACGGACGTCCACGCCGGCATCCATCGCCTCGCGAACTGCGGCCAGGTGGTCCGCGTGATACGCGATTCGACGATCATCGCGCACACGACCCGACGAGTCCGGATCCGGGTCGTGGAACGAGCACCCGCTCTCGGTGATGTACACCGGCGGCAGAGCCGCTCCGAACCGGTCCCGGAAGATCGTGAGGATCTCCCGCAGGCCGTCCGGGACGATCGGCCAGCCGAAGTCGGTCTTCGGATAGCCTTCCAGCGGCACCGGCGCGAACGGCATCCCTGGCGGCAGATCGACCTCGAGCACCCCCTCCGTTCCCTCGCCGTCCCGGGGCGCGGCGATGATCGTGGGCTCGTAGTAGTTGATACCGAACCAGTCGAGTGGCTGGGCGATGATCGCCAGGTCGTCGTCGACGGGTCCGGTGAGCAGGGCCGCGAGTTCGTCGGCCGGATACTTGCCGAGCAGGACCGGGTCGGCGAACGTCCAGTTGACGATGTGGTCGTAGATGTCGGCGGCCTCGATGTCGGCCTCGGAGTCGCTCGCTGCATGGACGGGCGCGTGGTTGGACGCGATTCCGATGTTGCCGCAGCCCGCCGAACGCAGTGCCTGCACCGACAGGCCGTGGCCGAGCAGCTGATGGTGCGCGGCCTGCAGTGCGCCGAAGCCGAGCGACAGCCCGGGCGCGTGGACTCCGAGGGCGTGACCGTAGAGCGTATGTACGACGGGCTCGTTGAGCGGCATCCACATTCCGACCCGGTCACCGAGTCGCTCCCCCACGATGGCGGCGTACTCGGCCAGGCGCTGCGCCGTCGCCCGGTTCAGCCATCCCCCGTCGTCCTGGAGGGCCTGCGGCAGATCCCAGTGGAACAGCGTGACCGCCGGCGTGATTCCGGCCGCACACAGTTCGTCGACGAGCCGGTCGTAGAAGTCGAGGCCGGCGGGATTGACTTCGCCCTTGCCGTCGGGCTGGATCCGCGGCCACGACACGGACAGCCGGTACGAGTCGGTGCCGAGCTCGCGCATCAGGCGCACGTCGTCGCGGTAGCGGTGATAGTGGTCGATCGCGATGTCGCCGGTTTCGCCGCGCACGATTGCTCCAGGGACAGAGCAGAATTCGTCCCAGATCGAACGGCCACGCCCGTCCTCGGTCACCGCCCCTTCGATCTGGTACGCCGCTGCCGCGACACCGAAGACGAAATCGTCGGGGAATTCGGGAATTGTTCGTTGTACCGCCATGATGAGCAGTGAAGCAGAGAACCCCACGAAACGGAGCGAAATATTGGACACTCGTCCAGTGATTCGAAACACGAAAACCCTTAGCGGCGCGCGCGTCTCGGCCTCCGTCGCCTTCGGCCTGCAGGGGTTCATGCTGGCCGTACTGCTCACCCAGCTCCCCCAGTTCAAGGAGGACCTCGGGTTCAGCGACACCCTCGTGGCCGTGACGGTCGTGGGTGTCTCGGTCGTCGCGGGTGTCGGCAGCGTCGTCGCCGAGCAACTCGCGAAGGCCACCTCCAGTCGCACCACGCTCCGCGTGGGCCTGTTCGTCATTGCGGCCGGTGCGGTGGTGATCGCGCTCGCGACATCGACACCGGCGTTCCTGGCCGCCTTCGCGTTCTACGGAATCGGACTCGGCATCGTCGACGCGTCGGCCAACATGCAGGCGGTGTCGATTCAGCACGCGTACGGCCGCGTCATCCTCTCGTCGTTCCACGCATCGTGGAGCGTCGGCGCGATCGTCGGTGCCGGGTTCGTCGCGGTCTTCTCGACGCTCGAGCTGTCGGTCATGGCGTCCGTGCTCGTCGCAGCCGTACTGGTCGCGGCGATCTGTGCATGGATCGGCCCGCGCCTGCTGCACGCCGGCCACCAGCGGTCCGCGACCGCTGCCGCCGTCCCGGTCGCGATCCCGCTACGACCGTTCCTCGCACTCGGGATCGCGATGATGCTGTTCTACGCGATCGACTTCGGCGTCGGCACCTACTCACCGCTGTATCTCAAGGAGGTACTGCTGTCCGATGCCGGTACCGCAGCCCTCGCGATGGCGGCCTACCAGGTGACCGCGCTGATCTCGCGGCTGACCGGCGACCTCTGGGTCCGGAAGTTCGGCGAGATCGCCGTGGTGCGGGTCGGGGCGATCATCAGCGTGATCGGTCTTCTGATGGTGGTCGTCGCGCAGGCACCGGCGTTCGCGATCGCCGGATTCTTCGTGGTCGGCCTCGGCGCCCCCGTCATCGCGCCCCTGAGCTTCAGTGCCGCGGGCCGGCTCGCGCCCCCGGACCAGACCGACGTGGTCGTCGCCCGCATCAACCTGTTCAACTACGCCGGGACCGTGATCGCCGGCGCCGTCATCGGCGGCATCGCGGCGGTGTCGGACCTGCGGGTCGGATTCGTCGCCCCGCTGCTGTTCGCGGTGGCATTGTTCCTGCTCGCGCCCGCATTCGCGCCGCGCCGCGTACCGTCCGGCACCACCCCGACCGAATCCGCGCCCACCGGCGCCTGACCGTGTGTGTCCCGGACCGAGCCATCCGGTCCGTCCAAGACCGAGTCTTCGAGTCCGTCCCGGACAGTGGTGTACTTACCCGGGACACACACGACGTACACGAGGTGGAGCTGTGACGATTTCCGTCGACCGGGCCGGACTCTGGGATGCCGAGGCATTGGCCGACGTCGCCGCGGTGACGTTCCCGCTCGCATGCCCGCCGCACGCCACGCGGGAGGACATCGCGGCGTTCATCGACAACGTGCTCTCCGCGGAGAAGTTCAGCGAGTACCTCACCGACTCGACCCGCACAGTGCTCAAGGCCACCAGCAACGGGGAGATCGTCGGCTACGTGATGCTGATCGACGGAACCCCTGACGACGACGCGGTGCGGTCCGCGGTGTCCCTGCACCCCACCACCGAGATCAGCAAGCTGTACGTGCTGCCCGGTCGGCACGGCACCGGCGTCTCGGCGGCGCTGATGGACGCGGCGGTCGATCATGCACGGAACGCGAACTGCGCCGGGGTGTGGCTGGGCGTCAACCAGGAGAACGAGCGGGCGCAGCGGTTCTATGTCAAGAACGGCTTCGAGAAGGTCGGCACCAAGACGTTTCAGGTGGGCGCCCAGACCCACCACGACTTCGTGATGCAGCGCAGCGTCTGACCGCTGCGCCGCCTCACGAGGCGTGGATCAGATCAGGCAGCGACCTCGAAGCGCGACAGCGCGAGCAGGCGCGACGTGGCACGCAGGTACTTCTTGCGGTAGCCACCGGCGACCATCTCCGGGGTGAAGATCTCGTCGAGCTTCGCGCCCGACACCGTCACCGGGATGCTGGCGTCGTAGAGGCGGTCGGCGAGAACCACCAGTCGCAGGGCGACGGACTGGTCCGCGGCCGGGTGGACGCCCTTGATGAACACGGCCGGGACGCCCGCGACGAGCTTGCCGTAGCGCGACGGGTGCAGCGTGCTCAGGTGCGCGCACAGCTCGTCGAAGTCGTCGAGCGTGGCGCCCTCGATCGCATCGGCGCGCTCGAGTAGATCGGCGTCGTCGGTGGGCTCGGGGGCGGGCGGCAGGTCCCGGTGGCGGTAGTCGGGTCCGTCGACGCGGATGGTCTCGAAGATCGAACCGAGCTTCTTGATCTCGCGCAGGAAGTCCTGCGCCGCGAAGCGCCCCTCACCGAGCTGGCCGGGCAGCGTGTTCGACGTCGCGACGATCGAGACGCCGCGCGCCGACAGCTCGGTCAGCAGACGCGAGACCAGCATGGTGTCGCCCGGATCGTCGAGTTCGAACTCGTCGATGCAGAGCACGCTGTGGGACGACAGTTCCTCGACCGCCCGGTTGAAGCCGAGGGCACCGACGACGTGCGTCAGCTCGACGAACGTGCCGAACGCTTTGGGCGAGGGCGAGCTGTGGAAGATCGATGCGAGCAGGTGAGTCTTACCGACGCCGAAGCCGCCGTCGAGGTACAGACCGGCGCCCGTGGACGGCGCCTTCTTGCCGAACAGGCCGCGGCGTCCGCCGCCACGGATCTTCGCGACCTTGCCCGCGAACTCCTCGGCCTTGCTGACCGCGGCAGCCTGGCTCGGCTCCTTGGGATCGGGAATATAGGACGCGAAACTGACCTCGTCGAACATCGCCGGGGGCACCATTTGAGCAACCAATTGATCGGCCGGCACCACCGGATTGCGATCGACAAGACGTGCATGCATGCACTGAGCGTATCGACGTGCTGTGATCGAACACGTGCACCGTCTGGATATTGCGACCTACCTCACACGAGAAGCAGACAGCAGCGACCGGCCGTCCGAGCTGAGCGACGACGACCTGCGCTCACTGTACGGATATCCGGCGGGTCTCGACAGACCGTGGGTTCGCGTCAACTTCGTCGCCAGCGTCGACGGCGCCGTGTCCGTCGACGGCGCCAGCGCGGGGCTCGGGACCCCTGCGGACAAGCGGGTGTTCACCGTTTTGCGTGAGCTCGCCGAGGTGATCGTCGTCGGCGCCGGCACCGTCCGCGCGGAGAACTACGGCGGCGCCCGCACCTCCCCCGAATTGGCCCGGCGGCGACGGGACGCGGGCCTGGCGGCGGTGCCTCCGATCGCGGTGGTGACCGCGAGCGCGAACCTCGACCCCGAATCGCGACTGTTCACCGACACGTCCGTCCCACCGCTCGTCCTGACCTCTGCCTCCGCGGACCCGGACCGCCTGGCCCGGCTCCGCGACGCCGGAGCCGACGTCGAGATCGTCTCCGATCGGGACGTCACCGGGCCCGCCGTGGTCGCCACTCTCGAGCGTCGCGGGCTGCGACGGGTGCTGTGCGAGGGCGGACCCGGCCTGTTCGGCACCCTGGTCGCCGACGGCGTCGTCGACGAGTTGTGTCTGACGACGTCTCCGCAACTGGTTGCCGGCGGCGCGGGCCGCATCGCGATGTCCCCTGCGGCGAACCCCACGCCGATGAGCCGAGCGCACGTGCTCGGCGACGACGACGGCACACTGCTCACGCGATGGGTACGCGCCCGCGGTGTGTGACGCACCTGGCAGGCTGTTCCGCATGCAGTCGCTTGTGAGCAGGATCGGGGTCGCCGCGATCGCCGGGGCCGTTCTGGCCGTCTGCACCGCGTGCGGCGCGGGCCCGTCGGTTCGACCCGACGTCGCCGTTGTCGAGCAGGGCGGCGGCAACCCGACGACCACGGAGACCGACGCACCGGCGCCGAAACTGCAGACACCGGTGAAGGATCTGAACTGGGTCGACTGCAAGGACGCCACGCTCGCCGCCGCCGGCCTCGAACCCGGCCCGGCCGGGCTGTCGCTGGAATGCGCCGATTACGCGGCGCCCCTCGACGCCACCGGGTCGGCGATGGGCCCCGTCGAGGTGGGCGCACTGCGCGCGCGTCTGCCGCAGACGCCCGCCGATGCCGCGCCCGTGGTGCTGACGTCCGGGTCCGACGTCGCGTCCTCGACCACCCTCGCGGCGCTCGCGACCGGCCCGAGTTCCACGCTGCTCGAGCGGCAGCCGATCGTCGCGATCGATCGACGCGGGATCGGGTCGTCGACGCCGATCGATTGCGGCCGGTCGATGGACCGACGCGCCCTCGCCGATCTGGGACAGTTCGGTCCCGCTGATCCGGCCGCTTCGCAGGGTGTGGACGAGGTGGCGACGCTGGCCCGGGACGCGACGGTGGCGTGCACCGATGCCCTGCAGCCGTCCGAGCTGGCGTACGACACCGCGAACGCCGCCGACGATCTCGAACAGCTGCGGCGCATCTGGCAGGTCGAGCGCCTGGGCATCCTCGGCACCGGCAACGGCGCGTCGGTCGCCCTGGCGTACGCGGCTCGGTACCCCGACCAGGTGGGCCGGCTGGTGCTCGACGCGCCGGCCGCCACGACCGTCGATGCCGCAACGGCGGCCGAACACCGGGTGCAGGGCCAGGAAGCGGCACTCGCCGACTTCAGCCGGCGCTGCGCCGCCCTGAACTGCTCGCTCGGACCGGATCCGACGGCCGCGATCACGGCGCTGCGAGACCGCGCCGCCGCCGGCGAGCTGGCGACGGTGTCGTCGAGCGCACTGCTGGCGACGGTCTCCGCATTCCTGGGATCCCCGCGCGGCGACCAACCTGCGCGCGTGCGCGAACTGGCGGACGTGCTCTCGGCCGCGGGACGCGGCGATACCGGCCCGTTGCTCGGACTGATCGGCACGACCGACGCCGCGATCGGCACCGACGGACAGTTCGTCGCACGATGCAGCGACGGCCAGCAGTGGCCGGGCCCGGGACGAGCCCGCGAACTGCAGGAGGCGTGGGGCGTGAAGTATCCGATGTTCGGCGCCGACGCCGCTGTCGGGCTGATGCGCTGCTCGGCGTGGCCGACCATGTCGCCGCCCCCGCTCCCCGGACGCCTCGACGTACCGGTCCTGGTGTTCAGCGGCGCGGCGGACCCCGTCGTCGGCAATGCGGGCCTGCCCACCGTGACCGGCTCCCTCGCGAGCGCCGGCGCCGAGTGGTCGAGCATGACGTGGGCGGGCTACGGCCACCCGGTGACGACGCATTCGGACTGCGCGCGTCAATCCCTGACCCGCTACCTCGCTTCGGCCGAGCTCCCGACCGACGGCAGCGCGTGCCCGGCGTGACGCGCGGGGGTTGCCGCGGCTGACCGAGGCCGCGGCGGTGTACCGTGCCGTAGTGTTCCTTCGACGATTCGAGCCGCGTACCGGCCGCACCACCGCCGAGGTCATCAACTTCGCTCTGTGGCCTATCGCAGTGATGACTGTGCTGCATCGAGTGTTCGTGTTGGCGGTCAACGGATCCCACACCGACGACTTCGCCCCGGTGTACCGAGCGACCCTGGCGTTCCTCAATCGCCGTGAGGTCTACACCGCCGATTTCAACTCGGTGGATCCGCACTACCTCTACCAGCCCAGCGGCACGTTGTTGATGTCGCCGCTCGCGCTCATCGATCCCGAGAAGTCGCGCTGGCTGTTCATCCTCGCCAACGCGATCGCCGTGATCATCGCGCTGTATCTGTTGCTGAAGATGTTCGACCTGGCACTGAACTCGGTGGCCGCACCGATCCTGCTGTTCGCAGCGTTCTCGACGGAAACCGTCACGAACACGCTCGTCTTCTCGAACATCAACGGCATCATCCTGCTGGGCGAGGTGGCGTTCCTGTTCCTGCTCCTGCGACGGCGGGACCTGTGGTCCGGCGCCGCGATCGGACTGACGCTCGCGGTCAAACCGATCCTCGCGCCCCTGCTGCTGCTGCCGCTGGTGCGGGGTCAGTGGAAGGTGTTCGTCACCGCGATCGGCATCCCGGTGGTCCTGAT
Source organism: Rhodococcus sp. W8901 (assembly GCF_013348805.1). NCBI lineage: Bacteria > Bacillati > Actinomycetota > Actinomycetes > Mycobacteriales > Nocardiaceae > Rhodococcus > Rhodococcus sp. W8901. The sequence goes on along the minus strand of NZ_CP054690.1, from coordinate 2,503,034 downwards.
GGCCGTGGCCTGGCCGCTGTCGGCGGATCCGATGGCGTTCATCGAGCACACGCTGCCGTACCTGTCGGAGTCCCGCGACTACTTCAACAGCGCGATCGTCGGAAATGGCACCTACTTCGGCCTGCCCGTCGCGCTGATCTGGGCTCTGCGTATCGCTTTCACGGCGATGGTCCTGGTGTCGCTGTGGCTGCTGTACCGGTACTACCGGCACGACGAACTGTTCTTCGTCGCGACCGCCTCGGGCGTGATCATGGGAGCGTCGTTCCTGCTGCTGTCGCTGGGCCAGATGTACTACTCGATGCTGCTGTTCCCGCTGATCATGACGGTGGTGCTGCGCAACTCCGTGATGCGTAACTGGCCGGCGTGGCTCGCGGTGTACGGGTTCCTCAGTGCGGACGCCTGGTTCTCGAACCGGTTCATCGAGACCGGCCGCGCAGCCGAATACCTGAAGCCGACGATGGGCTGGAGCCTGCTGCTGATCGTCATCTTCGCGGTGCTCGCGAACCGCTACCTGACGTCGAAGCGCGAAGGACGGCTGGACTCGGGTATCGATCCGGACTTCCTCGTCGCCGAACAGAGCGCCGACACCCCGGTGCCGGCCAAGGTCTGACGCACGGGTTCGCGGATCGTATTAGCGTGAGGCCATGAGTTCCACACAGGATTCCGGCCTGCCCGCACCCACGTTCCGGCGCAGTGACGCCGAATGGCGCGCACATCTGACACCCGAGGAGTACCAGGTGCTCCGCCAGGCGGGGACCGAGCGTCCCCACGTCGGCGAGTACACCGACACGACCACCGAGGGTGTGTACTCGTGCCGCGCGTGCGGTGCCGAGTTGTTCCGCAGCACCGAGAAGTTCGAGTCGCACTGCGGATGGCCGTCGTTCTTCGACCCCGCGGACTCGGACGCCGTCATCCTGCGAGCCGACAACACGCTCGGCATGCACCGCGTCGAGGTGCTGTGCAGCAACTGCCACAGCCACCTCGGGCACGTCTTCGAGGGCGAGGGCTACCCCACCCCGACCGACCAGCGGTACTGCATCAACAGCATCTCGTTGCGGCTGCAGCCGGCCGACGGCTCGTAGAACGACGCTGCCCCCGGCAACCCGGGCTGTCGGGGGCAGCCGGGCGCCACAGCCGGCCGGACAACCGCCTACGGGCGGTCCGGCCAGCCGGGTTGAGTCAAGACCACGGCCGGCACCGCCCTCAGCGGCGGGATCGGGTCGAGTTCCCGGAGATCCTCGTCGTCCTCGATCTCGGCCCAGAACTCGTCCGCCGAGACATCGAGGCCCAGAACGATCCACGGCGACCCGGCTTGCTGGTACGCGTACGAGACCGTTCCGATGCGGGGAATCGTCGTAGCGAACAGTCGATCGCCGACGGGATACCCCTGCTGCTCGCCGACCAGCGTGAGCGCTTCCGGTGCGAGGTCGGCGTCGAGAAGGATGCTCGCGACCGCATCGTCGAAAGCTCGCTGGGCACAGACTTCCTCGTCCGCAGCCCACCCGGCGAACTCCGGGAAACGTGCGCAACACAATACGTGGGAGCTGTCCGAGTCTCGGTACAAGCGAAACACGGGAAATCCGCCGGCCATCGGACACGACTGTACAGAACCCCGAGACCGCCTGGTCCGCCGTCGGTCCCGCTACCTGGCGACACGCCCCCGCGCGGCGAGCGAGTTCAGCACGGCCGCGGCCTGGTCGGCGCCGTCGACGGTAACGGTGAACTTGGAGCCGTCACCGCGCGTGACGCGCAACGCGGCACCGGGCCGGACCAGCAGGCCGACGCCGTCCGGGCCGACACGGTAGCCGATGCCGCCGTACCGGTTGATCAGCCCGATGTGTACGACATCGGCGCGGGCGATCTCGTCGAGCGGGATCCGCCGACGACCGCCGGTGAGCACGTAGCGCGTCTCGAGTCCACGCCCGTCCACGACGACGTACACCGGCGCGAGCGTGAGGCCCATCAACACCGCGCCCAGCACGGCCGCACCGAGCAGCATCAGGACGGCTCCGCTCGACGCGGTCGCGGCCGACCAGGCGATCAGCGCAGTCGGCAGCAGCGCCAGCGCCGCCCCGAGCCACCAGGACATCGCGGCCGACCCGGTCCACACGACGGTCTCGGTATCGGCCAGATCGAGGCGAGCCGCGTCCGCCGGCGGGGCCGAGGCCGCCGCCGCCGGCGCCGGTCGCCCGATCAGCGCCAGGCCGGCGAATGCGGCGACGACGCCCACCGCGGCAACCGGCAGGAGCCACCATCCACCGAACGACGCATCCGCCGCGTCGGCGAGGCCTCGCTGCGAGGACAACAGGGCGACGGGCAGGATCGCGACCGCGGTGCCCGTTCCCGCCGACACCGCCGCACCCGTCCGCGCGGCACGCACGTCACGACGGGTGAGCGCCAACAGGATTCCCCCGAGCAGCACGGCGAAGGCGAGACCGAGCACCGGCGACCACTGCGCGGCCGCGCGGGAGGCGAAGCCGTCGGCGGCGCCGCCGGGACCGAAGTGGACGGCGACCGGGTCGGGCAGGTCACCGGACCATGCCGCCAGGACGGCGATCGCGGCGGTCGCCGCGGCGACCGAGGCGAGTAACGCACCACCCAGCCCCCGAACCCACGAAACGTTTTGCACCGCAGTCGAGTCGGTCATGTCATCTCCTTCTTCACCAGGTCGAGCAGGTCTGCCGCGCTCATGCCGTGCCGCCGCGCCTCCGCGACGAGACCGCGGACCGCCTCCTGCAGCCGGCCCCGCACCGAGGCATCTGCCGAGACGACGGCACCGCGACCGCGGCGCAGTTCGATCAACCCCTCGTCCCGCAGCATCTGGTAGCCGCGCAGCACGGTGTGCACGTTGAGGTCGAGGGACGACGCCAGATCCCGGGCGGAGGGCAACCGCTCCCCCGCGACGACGGACCCGTCGGCGATCGCGCCTCGCACCGACGCGGCGAACTGCTCGTACAGCGGGACGGACGACGACTGATCGATGCGAATGAGCACACACCCACCATATTGTTCTAGTTCAAATAGAACAAGTCAGAGCGGCGGGTCGAACGCCTTGATCGGCGGGAGCACCCCGTCGAACCGCTCGACCTGCACCAGTGCGTGCTGCCCGGAGCAGCCGTGCGACAGCCACGAGGCGCCGACGTCCGCGGTCAGCACGTTCGGATTGCCGTGCACGCACATCGAGTCGGGGTCGGACGGATCGAGCGGGTCGTACCAGGCCCCGGTGGCCAGTTGCACCACTCCCGCCCGCACCTGGTCGTCGAGCACCACACCCGCGAGACACGCACCGCGGTCGTTGAACACCCGCACCACCTCACCGGCGCCGAGTCCCCGCGCGGCCGCGTCGGACGGATGGATCCGGATCGGCTCCCGCCCACGGATCTTCGACGCCTGACTGACCGCACCGTGGTCCAACTGCCCGTGCAACCGGGTCTTCGGCTGATTGGCGATCAGGTGCAACGGGAAACGCTGCGCCCGCTCGCCGCCGAGCCACTCGTCCGGTTCGTACCAGCGCGGGTGCCCGGCACAGTCGTCGTAGCCGAAACCGTCGATGTCGGCGGAGAAAATCTCTATCCTCCCGCTCGGGGTGGTGAGCGGGTTGCGCTCGGGATCGTCACGGAACTCGGAGAACAGCGACAGACCGTCCTCCGTCCGCATCCGCACGTGCCCGCGCCGCCAGAACTCGCCGAACGGGGGTGCTTCGAGGTGCGCCGGGTCCGTGAGCACGAATCCTCGCCACTGCTCGTACAGGTGCTCGATCCACTGATGTGCGGTGCGGCCCTCGGTGAACCGGGCCCCGAACCCGAGACGGTGCGCGAGCGCGGCGAACGTGTCGTAGTCGTCGCGCGCATCGGCGTACCGGGGCACCGCGCGGTGCATCGCGACCAGCAGCGGATCGTTGCGGGTGCACGCGAGATCGTCGCGTTCGAGCGATGTGGTCGACGGCACCACGATGTCAGCGTGCCGGGCCATCGGCGTCCAGTACGGCTCGTGCACGACGATCGTGTCCGGTCGGGCCAGCGCACGCCGCAGCCGGGCCAGGTCCTGATGATGGTGGAACGGATTGCCGCCGGCCCAGTGCACGAGTCGGATGTCCGGGTAGGTGAGGCGTCGGCCGTCGTAGTCGAACTCCTCCCCCGGATGCAGCAGCAGGTCCGAGATCGCCGCGACGGGGATGAAGTCCGGGACGGGGTTGGCGCCCTGGAACAGCGTCGGCAGCGGGTACGGCACCGGCGCCAGCCCGGGTTCGTTCATCGATCCGTAGCCGTGCCCGAATCCGCCTCCGGGAAGCCCGATCTGGCCGAGCATCGCCGCGAGCGTCACGCCCATCCACGGGGCCTGCTCGCCGAACCGGACGCGCTGCAGCGACCACGTCACCGTCACCATCGTGCGTCCGCCGGCCATCCGTCGGGCCAGCGCGGCGATCTGCTCCGCCGGGACGCCGGAGAGTGCCGACGCCCAGCCCGGCGTCTTGGGCACGCCGTCGGTGCGTCCCAGGAGATAATCCTCGAATCGGTCGTACCCCACGCAGTAGCGGCTCAGGAATGCCTTGTCGTGCAATCCCTCCGACGCCAGTACGTACGCGAGCGCGAGCATGATCGCGACGTCGGTGCCGGGGATCGGTGCGATCCACTCGCACCGGCCGTGCAGGTCGTCGCGCAGCGGGCTGATCGAGACCACCTCGCCGCCGCGATCCCGAAATCGGTCGAGGGCACCGCGCGTGGGATGTGCGCTGGTGCCGCCGCTGTTGACGGCGGTGTTCTTGAGCGGCACGCCGCCGAAGCACACCATCAGATCGGTGTGGTCGGCGATCACGTCCCAGTTGGTGGAGCGGGCGAACAGCTTCCAGTGGGTGCCCACCACGCGCGGCATGATGACGCCGGTAGCGCCGAGCGAATAGCTGTGCACCGAGCGGGTGTAGCCGCCGAGCATGTTGAGGAAGCGGTGGATCTGGCTCTGCGCATGATGGAATCGTCCGGCGCTGGCCCAGCCGTACGAGCCGCCGAAGATCGCGCGATTGCCGTGGGTGTCGACGACGCGACGCAGTTCGTGCGCCAGCAGATCGAGCAACTCGTCCCACGACACGGCCACGAACTCGTCGGAGCCGCGGACGTCGGACGGCCCGGGCCCCTGCTCGAGCCAGCCGCGGCGGACCGCGGGGCCGGCGATGCGTGAACGGTGGCGCACCGACCCGGGCAGGTTACCCAGAATGGGTGACGGATCAGCGTCCCCGGAGAACGGGTTCACCGCGCTGACGTCGCCGCCGGCGGACTCGACCTCGAACATGCCCCAGTGCGCCATGTGCTGGTACCGCGCCGACGAAGTCACGGCCTCAGTCTTCCAGCCGGACTCAGGGCACGGAGAAGACACCTGTTCCGGCGATGAACTCGAAGCCCGTCGTCATCGATGCGGTCACGAGTCCCGCCCCGGTGAACACGCTGACCGCCTCGCTGTAGGGAAGCACCAGCATCCCGGCGGTTCCGGTGCCGAGGTTCCTCCAGTGCATGTAGTAGCTGCCCTTGACGTTCGGTTGCCCAGGCTCGGTCGGATACAGAGCGGGGAACGTCACCGTCCCCGGCACCTCACCGGTGATCGCCACCGGGTTGAACGAGCAGGGGTTGAAGAAAGTGCTGCAGTTCGTGACGAACGGAACCTGAAAGGTGTTCATGGTGGGTGTGGCCGATGCTTGGGGAATCGGACACATCGCGACACCAATCACGACGCCGACCGTCAGGACACCCGCACCGAGGAACCGTCGTGGACTCCACATCGCATGCCCCTCTCGTGGGCCCGCTGATGTGCTCAGGATACGAGGGCCGAGCCACCTCGCGCCGCGGTACACACGAAACACCCCGCCACCTGTCGGGTGCGGGGTGTGGTCGTATCGGGTCAGGGCAGCGAGTTGACCAGCTGCTCGACGGTGACCCGCGGACCGGTGAAGAACGGGGTCTCCTCACGCACGTGCATGCGGGCCTCGGTAGCGCGCAGGTCGCGCATCAGGTCGACGATGCGGTCCAGCTCCGGGGCCTCGAACGCGAGGATCCACTCGTAGTCGCCGAGCGCGAACGCCGGGATCGTGTTGGCGCGGACATCCGGGTAGGTGCGGCCGGCCATGCCGTGATCGGCGAGCATCTTGCGACGGTCGGCGTCGGGCAGCAGGTACCACTCGTACGAGCGGACGAACGGGTACACGCAGATGTAGTCGCCCGCATCCTCGCCGGCGATGAAGGCCGGAACGTGGCTCTTGTTGAACTCGGCGGGACGGTGCAGCGCGACGTTGGACCACACCGGGTCGCTCACCTGGCCGAGGTCGGTGGTGCGGCGGAAGTCCTTGTACAGCTTCTGCAGATCCTCGAGGCGCTCCGCGTGCGTCCAGATCATGAAGTCGGCGTCGGCGCGGACGCCGGCGACGTCGTAGATGCCGCGCACGACGACGTCGGTGTCCTCGAACGAGTCGAAGAACGCCTGCGCCTGCTTCACGGCTGCGGCGCGGTCGTCACCGAGGACGCCGGGCTGCACCTGGAAGACGGAGAACATCGCGTAGCGAAGGGTGGAATTGAGCTTGTCGAAATCGAGGCGTGCCATGCCGCTCATCCTGCCACTCGGGCCGCGAGCCGTGTCGCCGCCGTCGTCGCGGACGCCACGCATGCCGGGACGCCGACTCCGTGCAGGTACGCACCCGCGATCTCGAGCCCGTCCACGTCGGCCGCGGCGGCCTCGATCGCGGCCACCCGATCCAGGTGACCGGGTGCATACTGCGGCAGCCCGCCGTGCCAGCGCGCGACGATCGCGTCGACCGGGTCGGCGCGCACGCCCGTGACGGTCTCCAGATCGGCGCGGGCCTTCGCGATCAACTGCTCGTCGGTGGAATCGACGACGGCGGCGTCCCCGAACCGTCCGTACGACGCCCGCACCAGCGTGACGTCCCGGTCGGCCAGGTGCGGCCACTTGCGGCTCGACAGCGTGAACGCCTTCGCGCCCAACGACTCCCCCGTCGCGACGAGGACCCCGGAGTTCTCCGGGACACCGGCGTCGGTGGGCAGGGCCAGCGCGACGACCGCGGAGGATGCGAGTTCGATGCCGCGGGCCGCCTCGGCCAGCGGGGGTGCGGCGTCGGCGACCAGGCCGACCATCTGCGGCGCCGGCACCGCGAGCACGATCCCGTCGACGTGGTCGAGGGGATCGATCCACCAGCCGTCCTCGTCCCGGCGCAGGCCAGTCGCGGACGCGTCCAGGACCATCTCGGGTGCGGCGGCGTCGCGCAGCGCGGCGAGCAGGACGCCGTAGCCGTCGCGCAGGGTGCCGAACACCGGCCCCGGGGACGGTGTCGGCAGCGCCGCCCGCACGGCCGCGGACAGGCTCGGGGCACCCGAGTCGAGCGCGGCGGCCAGCGTCGGCAGCGCGGCCCGGACCCCGATCGAGTCCGACAACCCCGAATAGACACCACCGAGGAGCGGATCGACCGACCGGCGCACCACCTGCTCACCGAAACGGCCGCCGACCAGGGTCGCGACGTCCACATCGGCCGCCGGATCCCACTCGAACGGCACGGTCGGCTCGGCGACGATGCGCGCGAGGGTGTCCGCGTCGACAAGTCCGGCCATCGACTGCGGATCCGACGGGATGCCCATCAGCGTCCGTGAGGGCAACGGGTGGAGCGAGCCCTGCGACCAGATCAGCGGCGATCGTCCCGTCGGATGGACCAACTGGTCCTGCAGGCCCAGCTCGACGATGAGGTCCGCAACCTCCGGGCGGCGCGCGATGAACGCCTCGGCGCCCACGTCGACGGGATCGCCCGCGAGATCGACGGTCCGCAGCTTGCCACCGGTCCGTGAGCCCGCCTCGACGACGGTGATCCGGGCGCCGTCACCGAGCCGCTGCCGCAGCCGATAGGCCGCGACGAGCCCGGTGACGCCGCCACCGACGACCGCTACCGAGACGCGCCGACCGGTCACAACGAATGCACCAGCTCCACGACGTCGGTGAGCACGGCCGGATCGGTCTCCGGCAGCACGCCGTGGCCGAGGTTGAAGATGTGCCCGGTGGCGCCGGCCGCGATCGCGGCGTCCGCCTCCGCGGCGATGCGCCGCACCTGCTTCTCGATCGCGGGCCAGCCCGCGAACAGGACGGCGGGATCGAGGTTGCCCTGCAGCCCCTTGCCTGGCCCGACGCGGCGGGCGGCGACGTCCAGCGGGATCCGCCAGTCGACGCCGACGACGTCGGCGCCGGCCTCGCCCATCGCACCGAGGAGTTCACCGGTGCCGACACCGAAGTGGATGCGCGGCACCTGGGCCGACTCGACCTCGGCGAACACCCGCTCCGAGTGCGGCAGCACGAACTCGCGGTACTCGGCCAGCGACAGCGCGCCCGCCCACGAATCGAACAACTGGACCGCGTCGACGCCGGCATGCAGCTGCGCCTGCAGGAACGCGATGGTGGTGTCGGTGATGGTGCCGAGGAGCGCGTGCCAGGTCTTGGGATCGGCGTGCATGAGCGCCTTGGTGCGCTCGTGGTTGCGACTCGGGCCGCCCTCGACCAGGTACGACGCGAGCGTGAACGGGGCACCGGCGAAACCGATCAGCGGCGTCTCGCCGAGCTCGGCGGTGAGCAGCCGGACAGCCTGCGACACGGCGCCGACCTCGTCGGGAACCAGGCGGGGCAGCGCCGCGACGTCGGCGGTGGTCCGCACGGGGTTCGCGACGACGGGTCCGACACCGGCCACGATGTCGAGGTCGATGCCCGCAGCCTTCAGCGGAACGACGATGTCGGAGAACAGGATCGCCGCGTCGACCTTGTGCCGCCGCACGGGCTGCATCGTGATCTCGCAGACCAACTCGGGATCGAAGCAGGACTCGAGCATCCCGATTCCCGCCCGGATCTCCCGGTACTCCGGCAACGAGCGTCCGGCCTGACGCATGAACCACACGGGTCGATGCTTCACCGGACGGCCGGTGGCCGCCGCCAACAACGGTGCGTCGCCCAGGACCCGTCGAGACGGGTACTCGGCACGCCCGGTCATACCTGCATTCGTATCTTCCAAGCCGCTCATCGGGCTCCATGCTGCCATGGCCCGGCGCCGGGGCGGAATCGGCGCGCCTCCGACGCCCTACCAGGTGCGGCGTCTAACGTCCGCTGGTGTGACGACCCCGGGATTACCCAACGAACCAGCCCAGTTCCGCGCCGCTGTCGACGCGATGAACTCGGCCGAGGTTCACCCGGATATCGAGCTCGGCCCGATCCGTCCCCCGCAGCGCCTCGCGCCGTTCAGCTACGCGATCGGCGCGGAGGTCCGCCACCCCGACGACGCGGCCGTCGCGGAGCAGTCCGAAGGGGACGCATTCGGACGCCTGATCCTGCTTCACGATCCCGACGGCGACGAGGCGTGGAACGGCACCATGCGGCTGGTCGCCTACATCCAGGCCGACCTCGAGCCGGCCCTCGCCGCCGATCCCCTCCTCCCCGAGGTTGCGTGGAGCTGGCTGGTCGACGCCCTCGACGAGCGGGCCGACGAGGTGGTCGCGCTCGGCGGCACGGTGACGGCGACCAGCTCGGTACGGTACGGCGACATCGCGGGGCCACCGCGGGCCCATCAACTCGAGCTCCGGGCGTCGTGGACGGCGACGTCCACCGCCCTGGCCTCCCATGTCGAGGCCTTCTGCGAGGTCCTCGCCTACGCCGCCGGCCTGCCGCCGGCCGGAATCGCGAGGCTGGGTCGGCGGCCCTGAGCCGCAGCGGCCACCGATCGCTACACCTCGACGCCGCTCCATCCGCTAACCCGTCCCTTCCTCGTCCACATCGTCCGCATCCACGGTGTCCGCTGCGCCGGCTCGGGTGCCGGCATGCCCCGGGACGCCCGCCGACAGCCGGCGGGCGTGCGCCCAGTCGAGGAAGTCGGCGACACCCTGCGCCACCCGGAAACTCCGGATGGACGGGAAGATGTCGAACGCGTGCTGGGCGCCCCGCAGCTCGGCGTACGCCACCGGATTCGCCGACACCTCACGCAGACGATCGACGAACTCGCGGGCCTCGGCGACGGGAATGAACGAGTCGCTGGTCCCGTGCACCACGAAGAACGGGGGCGCATCCTCGCGCAGGTGCGCACGCGGCGACGCCGCGAGGTAGTCCCGCGGGAACTGCGCCTTCTTGCCCAGCACCATCGGTGAGAGCGCGGATTCGACCCGCTGACGTGTCGCCTTGATCCCCGTCTCTCCCGCGAAGTCGTACACGCCGTAGTGCGGGGCGCACGCCTGGACCGAGGTGTCCGCATCCTCGAAACCGGGTTGCAGGCCGGCGTCGCCACCCGTCAACGCCAACATCGCTGCCAAGTGGCCGCCGGCCGAACCGCCGGTGACAGCGATGAAATCGGGATCCCCGCCGAACCGGGCGACATTGCCGCGCAACCACGAGACCGCCCGCTTGATGGCGATGAGGTGCTCCGGCCACACCGCCTTCGGCGACAGCGGATAGTTGATCGCGGCGCACACCCACCCACGCGACGCCATCTCCAGCATCAGCGGGATGCCCTGATGATCCTTGGTGCCGATGACCCACCCGCCACCGTGGATCTGCAGCAGGACAGGCGCATTCGCCGGAGTGTCCCGGCGGTGGTAGATGTCGATCCGGAATCGTCGACCGCCGGGCGCATAGTCCAGGTTCTTCACCCGCACGACGTCGTCCCGGCGCATCCGGAACGGGAACGCCAACTGCCGCCACGGCGTCTGCGGGACCGGACGCGCCGCGCCGCCCACCGATCGATAGTCGGGTCCCAACGCCGATTCGAGCGCCGACTCCACCTCGGCCCGCGCCCCACGTCCGGTCGCGATCACGGCTGCGAGTCCCGCGATCGAAGCCCCGGCGGCGGCGAGTCCGACGGCGTCGCCGCGACTCCGGACGCCGTGGCGGGCGACGTGGACAGCAGCATCGGCCGCGGTCGCAGCAAGCAACTGAGGAGCGAGTTCCGTGGTCAGCCATCCGGACAGGAACGTCGGCACCGACATCGGCATCCCCGGCACCGGTCGCAGCGCGTTGGCCGTCAGCGCAGTATTTGCCACCTGACGTAACAGGAACCTGTTATCAATCCTCATAAACCTATTTAACCATGATGTTTGTCACAACGCCCACGTCAAAATGGAACAGGTTCTACCGTTAGCTGCATGGAGAGACTCAGTGGATTGGATGCCAGCTTCCTCTATCTCGAAACCCCGACCCAGATGCTTCACGTGTGTGGCCTCATCATTCTCGACGGGTCCACCATCCCGGGTGGCTATTCTTTCGCAAAGCTGCGAGACGAGTTGGCCGTTCGCGTCAAATCGATGCCGAGCTTCAAGCGTCGGCTCAAGGACACGCGCTTCAACCTGGACCACCCCGTGTGGGTCGACGACACCGACTTCGACATCGATCGCCACTTCCACCGGATCGCGGTACCCGCGCCGGGCGGCCGTGACGAGCTTTCGGAAATGTGCAGTTCGATCGCCAGCCAGCCCATGGACCGCACCCGCCCGCTGTGGGAAATGTTCGTCATCGAGGGCCTCGAAGACGGCTCGGTAGCCGTGATGTCGAAGATGCACCACGCCAACGTCGACGGTGTCACCGGCTCCAACCTCATGTCACAGCTGTGCGGGCTCGAGCCCGACGCCCCCAGGCCCGAGTTCGATCAGCTTCCCGAGGGAGCCGGTCGCGCGAGCTCACTCGACATCGCCGTCAACGGCCTGCTGTCGTTCGCCACGCGACCATTGAAGATGGCGAAGCTGCTCCCGGACAGCGTGTCGCTGCTGCCGAACTGGATCGGGCGGGCCCGCAAGGGCGAGGCGATGCCGACGCCGTTCACCGCGCCGCGCACCTCGTTCAACGGCGCGATCACCGGACGCCGGACCATCGCGTACAACGAACTGAGCCTCGACGACGTCAAGCTCGTCAAGAACGCTTTCGGCGTCAAGGTCAACGACGTCGTGCTGACGATGTGCGCCGGCGCGCTGCGCAAGTACCTCGAGGACCGCAACGAACTCCCCGACAGCTCACTGGTCGCGACGGTACCGGTCTCCGTCCACGACAAGTCGGACCGTCCGGGCACCAACCAGATCTCGGTCATGTTCACCCAGCTCGGGACCGACATCGCCGATCCGGTCGAGCGGCTGCACTTCATCGCCGAGCACAACGCGATCAACAAGGACCACCACAACGAGGCGCTGGGCGCGACCCTGCTGCAGGACTGGGCGCAGTTCGCGGCGCCGGCCACGTTCGGCAGCGCGATGCGGGTGTACTCCAAGCTGAAGCTGGCCGAGCGTCACCCCGTGGTGCACAACCTCGTGGTCTCGAACGTCCCCGGCCCGCCGATGCCGCTCTACTTCCTGGGCGCGCGCATCAAGCAGATGTATCCGCTCGGACCGGTCTTCCACGGCGCCGGCCTCAACGTGACGGTGATGTCGCTCGAGGGCCGACTCGACGTGGGCCTGGTCTCCTGCAAGGAACTCGCGCCGCACCTGTGGGATCTGGCGGACGCGTTCCCGGCGGCCCTGGCCGAACTCGTCAAGGCCGCACGCGCGCAAGCACGGAAGAAGAAGCAGCCAGCAGTCCCTCGGTGAACGGCCCGGCGTTCATGACGCACGACGAGTGACCGCAGTCCACCTCGTACGTGGCGGCGCCGGCGATCTGGCGAGCGAGCCAGCGCTGGCGCCGCGGGGGGATGATCAGGTCCTTCGTGGGCACCACGACGGCGGTGGGGACGTCGATGTCGCCGACCCACGCCGTCGAATCGAACTTGCCGATCTCGGCGGTGGCCCGACCGATCGCGCCGTAACTGGTCTCCCGGAACTGGGAGTACGCCCACACCCGATCTCCGCCGAACCGCGGCCCGCCGACCGGGACCGGACCGGGACGCGGCTTGAGCGCACCGAGCCCCGCACTGAGCGATTCGAGCGCCACCCGTTCACGCGAGTTCCGCTTGAAGTGCGCCGCGCCCGCGCACAGCACCAGACCCGCGACGCGGTCGCGGTGCCGCTTCCACGTGAGCTGCGAGACCAACGAACCCATCGAGTACCCGACCGGCACGACACGGTCGAGCTCCAGAGTGTCGGCGAGCGCGACGACGTCGTCGGCGCAGTCCTCGAGCGTGAATCGCTCCGAGCGGATGCCACGCCCGTGCCAACGCTGATCGAGGACCACCACCCGCGACTTCGCCGCGAGCTTGGCGATGGCCGGGTACCACGTCAGCGTGCCGGTGCACGCGAGCGCGTGCAGCAGCACCAGCGTCGGCTTTCCACGGTTCTCCGGGGTGGCACCCGTATCGATGACGTAGGTGCTGCCCCGGCCCGGTAACTCCACCATGGACCCGGCCGGCACCTCGCCGACGGGAGCGACGGCGGCCGCAAGGTTGAGCATCGATCTGCCTTCCGATCAGGTGTCCTCGATCCGCCCGGAGAAGCCGAGCGGACAAAACTGGAACTCGTTCTACCTCATGGGCCGCACTGCCCGCGAGCGATTCCGACATTCCGCCCGGGCGCACCGACGGGCCGGTCGGTGCGCCGACCAGGCACCGTCACCCGCCGGAGTGGTCTTGGTCACATGTTCAACTTTTTGACAGAATTGCCGCGCGACGCGCAGATCTCGACGTGAGATCGCGCCCTCGCCACGTAGAGTTGCCCCCTATGCCAGATACCACCGAGCCCACCCCCGTCCCCGTACCACTACTGGTTCCGGCAGACGGGGTGCCGCCGGTGATCGAGACGGCCGACGGCGTCCGCGACGCCGCCGAGCGCATCGCCGCGGGCACCGGCCCCCTCGCCGTCGACGCGGAGCGCGCGTCCGGATTCCGCTACTCGTCCCGCGCGTACCTGGTGCAGTTGCGGCGTGCCGGCGCCGGCACGTTCCTACTCGATCCGATTCCGACGTCGGAGGATCTGGCACCCCTTCGTGACGCGATCAACGACCTCGAGTGGGTGCTGCACTCCGCCGACCAGGATCTGCCGTGTCTCGCCGAACTCGGCCTCGAACCGGCCGCACTGTTCGACACCGAACTGGCCGGACGGCTCGCCGGCTTCGAACGCGTGGGCCTGGCCGCGATCGTCGAACGCACGCTCGGGCTCGAGCTCCGCAAGGGTCACGGGGCGGCCGACTGGTCGTCGCGTCCGCTGCCCGACGCATGGCTCAACTACGCAGCCCTCGACGTCGAGGTACTCCTCGAGCTCCAGGACGCCATGGCGAAAGAGCTTGCATCCCAGGACAAGACGGAATGGGCGAGGCAGGAGTTCGAGCACGTCCGGCTCGCCGGACCGCCGCAGCCCAAGCCGGAGCGGTGGCGGCGGACGTCACAGATCCACAGCCTCAAGAGCCCCCGCCAACTCGCCGCGGTCCGCGAGTTGTGGACCGCGCGCGACGAGGTGGCCCGCAAGCGCGACATCTCCCCCAGTCGCATCCTGCCGGACTCGGCGATCGTCGCCGCGGCGAGCGCCGATCCCAAGAGCATGGAGACGCTACGGGCCCTGCCCGTTTTCGGCGGACCGCGCCAGCGCCGGTCGTCACGGCTGTGGCTGTCCGCTCTCGAGCGCGCCCGTGCGCTGCCGCAGACGGAACTGCCCCCGATCAATCAGCCCTTCACCGGGCCGCCGCCGCCCAGCCGATGGGCCAAGCGCGACCCCGAGGCGGCCGCACGCCTGAACGCCGCCAAGGCCGGCATCACCGAACTCAGCGAGCGAGCGCAGGTGCCTGTCGAGAACCTGCTCAGCCCCGACCTGGTGCGTCGGATCTGCTGGGAGCCGCCGGTCGACGAGTCGGATCCGTCGGCGGCGATCGACGCGGCTCTCGCGGTGGGCGGCGCGCGTCCGTGGCAGCGCGAACTGACCGTGCCCATCCTCGCGGAAGCGGTCCGGGCACAGCCCTGAACTGCGCCGATGGGGTCAGCTACGCCCCGTATGTTACCGGCGGGTAATTAGCGCTACAGTGGTGCGTGTCGGGTCTTCGACTCGGCGTGACCGCTCCACTCCCGCCAGGAGGAATCCAGCGTGGCTGCATCCGCTACCCAGAGAAACGTCGTCTTCGTCGACGGCATCCGCACGCCGTTCGGCAAGGCCGGCCCGAAGGGCATTTACGCCGAAACTCGGGCCGACGACCTGGTCGTCAAGGCCATCCGCGAGCTGCTGCGCCGCAACCCCCAGCTCGATCCTTCGCGGATCGACGAGGTGGCGATCGCCGCGACCACCCAGACCGGCGACCAGGGCCTGACCATCGGCCGCACGTCCGCGATCCTCGCGGGTCTGCCCGAGACGGTCCCGGGCTTCGCGATCGACCGCATGTGCGCCGGCGCGATGACCGCCGTCACCACCACCGCGTCGGGCATCGGCTTCGGCCAGTACGACGTCGTGATCGCCGGCGGCGTCGAGCACATGGGCCGCCACCCGATGGGGCAGGGCGCCGACCCGAACCCCCGCTTCCTCGCCGACCGCCTGGTCGACCCGAGCGCACTGGTGATGGGCAACACCGCCGAGAACCTGCACGACCGGTTCCCGAGCATCACCAAGGAACGCACCGACGCCTACGCCGTCTCGTCGCAGAACAAGTACGAGGCCGCCAAGAAGGCCGGTTTCATCGCCGACACCCTGGTGCCGGTCGCCACCCGTTCCGAGGCGGGCTGGGGCCTGGCCACCGAGGACGAGCCGCCGCGCCCGGGCACGACGCTCGAGGACCTGGCCAAGCTCAAGACCCCGTTCCGGCCGGCCGGCCGCATCACCGCCGGTAACGCGGCGGGCCTCAACGACGGCGCCACCGCCGCGATCCTCGCCGGTGAGGACACCGCCCGCGAGCTGGGCCTGCCCGTCGGCATGCGCATGGTCGGCTTCGCCTTCCAGGGCGTCGACCCCGCCGTCATGGGCATCGGTCCGGTCCCCGCGACCGAGAAGCTGCTCGCCCGCACCGGCATGAAGATCGAGGACATCGGCCTGTTCGAGATCAACGAGGCGTTCGCCGTACAGGTGCTCGCCTTCCTCGAGCATTTCGGTATCGCCGACGACGATCCGCGGGTCAACCAGTGGGGCGGTGCCATCGCGTGCGGCCACCCGCTGGCCTCCTCGGGCGTCCGCCTGATGACCCAGCTGTCGCGCCAGTTCGCGCAGAACCCGGACGTCCGCTACGGCCTGACCACGATGTGCATCGGCCTCGGCATGGGCGGCACCGTCATCTGGGAGAACCCCAATCACAAGGACTACGCAGCCGACGAAGCGGGAGCCAAGTAAATGACCGACATTGCATCCGCTTTCGCCGACGAAGTCGTCACGAACGCCTACACCAAGCTGATCTCGGTGCCCGGCATCGAGGGTCCGGTCGCACTGGTCACCCTCGACAACGGCTTCGACCACACCAAGCCGAACTCGTTCGGCCCGCGGGGCCTGCTGGCGTTCGACAAGGCGCTCGACGAGGCCTTCGCCGCCAACCCGGCCGCCATCGCCGTCACCGGTAAGCCCTTCATCTTCGCGGCCGGCGCCGACCTCAAGGGCGTCCCGAGCATCAGCACCCGCGAGCAGGGCGTCGAGCTCGGCCAGCTGGGGCACCGTGTGTTCCGTCGTCTGCGCGAGTCGTCGGTGCCGACGTTCGCGTTCGTGAACGGCGTCGCGCTCGGCGGCGGCCTCGAGGTGGGTCTGCACTGCCACTACCGCACCTTCGCCGACAACGTCGGCGCGCTCGGGCTGCCCGAGGCGATGCTCGGCCTGGTTCCCGGCTGGGGCGGAACCCAGTTGCTGCCCAACCTGATCGGGCCGTCGAATGCGGTCACCGTCGCGGTCGAGAACCCGCTCAACAACGGCAAGGTCATCAACTCGAAGAAGGCCCTCGAGCTCGGCATCGCCGACGTCGTGCTCGGCTCCGCCGACTTCATCGAGCAATCCCTGGCGTGGGCCGCACAGGTTCTCGCCGGTGACATCACGCCTGCGCGACCGGAGATCGACCGCGGTCAGGGCTGGGACGAGGCCATCGCCCGCGCCAAGGCGATCGTCGAAGGCAAAACCAAGAACAACGCGCCCGGCGCGGTGCGCACGGTCGAACTGCTCGAGCTGGCCCGCACCACCGACCTCACCGACTCGAAGTCCCTCGATGCCGGGTTCGCCGCCGAGGACAACGCCCTCGCCGACCTCCTCATGACCGACGAGCTACGCGCCGGCCTGTACGCGTTCGACCTGGTGAACAAGCGCGCCAAGCGCCCCGCCGGAGCGCCCGACAAGTCGTTGGCACGCAAGGTCACCGGTGTCGGCATCGTCGGTGCCGGCCTGATGGCGAGCCAGCTGGCGATGCTGTTCGTCAAGCAGCTCAAGGTGCCGGTCATCCTCACCGACATCGACCAGGAGCGCATCGACAAGGGCGTCGGCTACGTCCACGGCGAGATCGACAAGCTGCTGGCCA
The DNA here is from genome assembly GCF_013348805.1 of Rhodococcus sp. W8901. NCBI lineage: Bacteria > Bacillati > Actinomycetota > Actinomycetes > Mycobacteriales > Nocardiaceae > Rhodococcus > Rhodococcus sp. W8901. The sequence continues at coordinate 2,485,652 of NZ_CP054690.1, read as the reverse complement.
AGGGCCGGCTGTCGCCGGACGGCGCGAACCGCCTCAAGGCGCTGGTGACCGGCTCGCTCGACAAGGCCGCGTTCGCGAAGACCGACTTCGTCATCGAGGCCGTCTTCGAGAACATGGACGTCAAGAAGAAGGTGTTCGCCGAACTCGAGGAGCACATCTCTCCCGAGACGGTCCTGGCGACCAACACCTCGTCGCTGTCGATCACGGAGATGGCCGCCGACCTGAAGCATCCCGAGCGCGTGGTCGGCTTCCACTTCTTCAACCCGGTCGCGGTGCTCCCGCTGCTCGAGGTCATCAAGGGTCAGCAGACCGACGACGCCACCCTCGCAACGGCGTTCGCGACCGCCAAGGCGCTCAAGAAGTCGGCCGTCGGATCCGCCGACCTGCCGGGCTTCGTCTTCAACCGCCTGCTGATCCGCGCACTCGGCGAGGTCATGAACGCGGTCGACGAGGGCACCCCGTTCGACGTCGCCGACAACGCGATCGCCGAACTCGGTATGCCGATGACGCCGTTCACGCTGCTCGCGCTCGTCGGCCCGGCCATCGCGCTGCACACCGGCGAGACCCTCAACGCTGCCTACCCGGAGCGCTTCAAGCCTTCCCCCGGACTCGAGGCCATCGTCGAGGCCCGCAAGCCCGGCGTCTGGTCCTGGACCGACAAGGGCCAGGTCGTCGACCCCGAGGTCGCGGCGCTGTGGCAGCAGGGCGACAAGCCGTCCACGTCGGAGGAGGTGCTCGAGCGCACGCGTCGCGCGTTCGCCGAGGAGATCCGGATCATGCTCGAGGAGGGCGTCGTCGCCGGTCCCGAGGACATCGACCTGTGCCTGATCCTGGGCGGCGGCTTCGGCTTCTGGAACGGTGGCATCACGCCGTACCTGGACCGGACCGGAACCTCGGAGGCCGTGAACGGCAAGACGTTCCTGGCCAAGGGCGTCGCGAGCGTCTAGCCCGACCCGTCACGAGAGGAGCGCGTCCCCGAGATTGGGGCGCGCTCCTCTTCGCATCGACGGGGTACCGGTCAGGAGATCGCATCCTCCGGAAGCGACTCCCGTGCCGGGATCGTTTCCGGCTCCGACGACTCCGGAACGACGGAGGTATCCGGATCCGCGAGATCGCGCACGTCGCCCCGGGCCAGTTCGCTGTCGAGGATCGGTTCGCCCAGCCCGACCTTCTCCTGGATGCGCTTCATCCAGGCAGGCGCCCACCAGCAGTCGTCGCCGAGCAGCTTCATCACCGCCGGCACCAGGAACATGCGGATCAGGGTCGCGTCGATGACGAGCGCCGAGATCATGCCGTACGCGATGTACTTCATCATCACCAGCTCGGAGAATCCGAACGCGCCGGTGACGACGATCAGGATCAGTGCGGCCGCGGTGATGATCCGGCCGGTGTGCGCGGTACCGATCCGGATGGCCTCGGTGGTACTCGCGCCCTGCGATCTGGCCTCGACCATGCGGGAGAGCAGGAACACCTCGTAGTCGATGGACAAGCCGTAGACGATCGCGACGATCAGCACCAGCATCGGCGACGTGATCGGTCCGGGCGTGAAGCCCAGCACGCCCGAGCCGTGGCCGTCGACGAACACCCAAGTGAGGATGCCGAGCGTCGCGCCGAGACCGAGCGCGCTCATCAGCACGGCCTTGATGGGCAACACCAGCGAGCCGAATGCCAGGAACATCAGCAGCGTCGTGACGGTGAGGACCGTGACGATCATGAGCGGCAGGTTGTCGAGCAGCGCGCTGATGCTGTCCTGCTCGATCGCCGGGGTGCCGCCGACGAGGACATCCACGCCGTCCGGGACGTCCATCGCCCGCAGGTAGTCGATGGTGGGGGCGGAGTCGTTGCGGTCGACCAGACCGGCCTTGATGACCTGCACGCCGTCCTTCGCGGGGCCGGTGATGGAGAACTTCTCGACCAGGCCGGGCGCCCCGCTCGCGGTCTTGAGGATCTGGCCCACCTGGGTGCCGTCGGCGCCGGTGATCACCAGTTTCACCGGTTCGGTGCGATTGCCCGGGAACAGCTCGTCGAACTGCTCCTGCGCCATCCGCGTCGGGTTGTCGGTCGGCAGATACTCCTCGTTGATGCCACCGAACTTGATACCCGTCAGCGGGACCATCAGCATCAACAGACCGACCACGATCGGGATCGTCACCTTGAGCGGGTTACGCATCACCCACCGCGTCAGGCGACCCCAGACACTGGACTCGATCTCCTCGGTCGACTTGATCTGGCCGAACCGTTTGAGGCCGAACTTGTCGATCCGCCGGCCCAGGATGCTCAGGATCGCGGGCAGCACCGTGACCGAGGTGAACGCGGCCAGCAACACCGTCGCGATCGCGCCGTAGGCCATCGACTTCAGGAAGCCCTGTGGGAACAACAGCAGGCCACCGAGACTCGCGATGATCATCGTCGCGGAGAACAACACGGTGCGACCGGCGGTCATGACGCTGCGGCGCACCGCATCCCTGGTGCTGCGCCCGTCGCCGAGTTCCTCGCGGAACCGGCTGACGATGAACAGGCCGTAGTCGATCGCCAGACCCAACCCGATCAGTGAGACCACCGACGCGACGAACGCATTGACCTCGGTGAAATGCGTGATCACCCGCACGATCCCGTTGGCGCTGAGGATCGTCAGACCACCGACGATCAGCGGCAACGCCGCCGCGACCGCGCCTCCGAAGACGAAGAACAGCAGCACCGCGACCGCCGGGATCGCGAGGATTTCCATGCGGTGGATGTCGTTGGCGATCGTGTCGTTGATCGCGCTCGCGACCGGCTGCATGCCGGCGAGTTGGACCTCGACCCCGTCGATCTGGAACGCGTCCTTCATCTCACGAAAGTTGTTGGTGATCGCGGTGTCGTTGTCGCCCTTCAGGGCGATGCTCGCGAGCGCATGGGTGCGGTCCGTCGTTGCAAAAGCCGGCAGCCGCGGCGTGTTCGGTACCGGGAAGTAGCTGCCGTTGATCTTCGCGACCTGGTCGGGGTGGTCCTGCACCAGTCGCTGCAGGCTGTCGGTGACCTTCGCGCTGAAGGCCGGGTCGTCGACCGTCTTGCCGTCGGGGGCGGTGTACATCGCCACGACGTCACCGGTGGCATCCCGGCCGAACGTGCCGTCCGCCAGTCTCGCCGCCGCCACGGACTCCGAGCCGGGATCGTCCAGCCCGCTCTGACTGAGGTGCGCACCCAGCCCGGAACCATAGGCGCCCAGCGCCAACAGTCCGGCCACCATCACCGCGATGACGGTGAAACGGGCCCGGTAGACCAGATCCCCCCAGCGAGCAAACACCTATGGACTCCTCAGCCCCCGACGAGCAGCGCGGATAGTGGACGGCGGCGGCTGTGACCAGTCGCCGCCGTGGAGCACAGGCCTTCACATTACGGGCCGCCACCGCGTCATACGTTCATGATCGATTTCGCCGCGAGGCGATCGTGTCGGGCCGGACCGACCCACCCCGCCACACAGCCTCCGAGACACAGGTTAGGCTCACCTTCTCCGATCTCGTCGATCCCGAAGGAGTTCCCCGGTGTTCGCTCTCACCACCCGCCGCAAGGTTGCGACGGTCGTCGCCATCCTGAGCGCGACGGCACTGCTCGCGTCCTGCTCGTCGTCGACCGACAGCGATTCCACGACCACGGCCTCCGACGGTGCCTTCCCCGTCACGATCGCGAACACGTTCGGAGAGACCACGATCGAGTCGACCCCCGAGCGGATCGTCACGCTCGGCTGGAACGCCGAGGACGTCGTCTACGCGCTCGGCGGCACCCCGGTGGGCATGCCGAAGAACTCCTACGGCGCCGACGAGAACGGTGTCATGCCGTGGCTGTCGGACAAGTACGACCCCCGCGAGACCACCCTGCTCGACGCCACGTCCTCCACGCCCGTCGAGGCGATCGCCGCGCTGGCACCCGACGCGATCATGGCACCGTACGAGGGCTTCGACCAGGCCACCTACGGCCAGCTGTCCTCCCTCGCACCGACGGTCGCCTATCCCGGCAAGGCGTGGCAGACCACGTGGCAGGACCAGACCACGCTGATCGGTCAGGCGATGGGCAAGTCCGACGAGGCGACGAAGCTCATCGACGGCATGAACACGATGCTCGCCGACACCGCCACCGCGCACCCCGAGTTCGCCGGCAAGACCCTGTCGGTGATCAACCTCGACACCACCAACGGTCAGGTCAACGTCTACAAGCCGACCGACCCGCGCGTGCAGGTCCTCACCCAGCTCGGGTTCGTGAACTCCCCGGGCGTCGAGAAGCTCGCGGCCGAGAGCGATCCGGACAGCTTCTTCGCCACCATCTCCGCCGAACGCATCACCGAGGTCGACGCGGACGTCGTGGTCGTGTTCGTGCCGGACGAGGGAGAGGCCACGAAGAACCCCACGTACAACTCGCTCGGCGCCGTCCAGCGCGGCAGCGCGGTGCCCCTGCCCGACACCCAGGTGGTTGCGGGCCTCAGCCGGACGGGCGTCCTCGCGACACCGTGGGTGATCGACCGGATCGCCCCGCAGCTGTCGGAGGCCGCGAAGCGGGTTGCGTGACGACTTCGCGTTCGGAGCCGGGCTCGTCCGCGACCGCGGTCAGGAACCGAAGATGCGTCCGAAGGCTTCGAGAAATGCGACAGGCCCCAGGGAGAACATGTAGCTGCTCCCGGTGAACATGGCATCGATCACGTCGGTCACCTCCTCCCGTTCTCGCGGCGTGCGCTGCTCATTCGGCGAAGTTCTGTTCGATCCAGTCGATGGTCTGCATCCCGAACAGGTCAGTGCCCCACCCGTAGAGGTCGGTGAGCATCCGCACCATGCTGCAGTCACTCGGCGCGTACGTCACGTCGGTTCCCCCGGCCCGATACTTGTCGGCGAGTTCCCGTGAGTCCTTTGCCGGCACAAGGGACATCGGTGAGTCGTCCTTGGCGCACGACGTGATGAGAACCTTCGACTTCGGAGCCTCGGTCCCGAGCAGGTTGTCGTCGTAGACGTGCTGGAACGCGGGAATGTCGGCCGGGTTCTGCCCACCGACGAAGAGCGTCTCCAATGGAACGAACGGCGCCGTGAAGTACGCGGGCGTCTGGCACTGCGTTCGATACACGTGGGCCAGCGCGTTGCCGACGGGGTTCAGCTTCTCGTCGATCCGCATCTCCGGGTACTTCGGCTCCAGACCGAGCAACGTGGCGAAGGCGAACCCGGAGCCGATCGAACCGTCGGCGGTGCGCATGAAGTTCCGCGTGTTGACCACCATGCCCTCGAGGACGGTGGACCGGATGTCCAACTCCGGGGCGTACTGCGCCTGCGCCTCGGCGGCGAAGCCTGCGCCGACTCCGCCTCCCGCAATACCGAACAGAGAGATCGGGGCGTGTGCGCTGAGCCCCGTGCTCGGGGCCGACACGGCGGCACGAATGGCGTCGAGTTGGGCGTGGCCGGCGTACTTTCCGGCGAAGACGCCGTGCGGGTCGGGGTCGCCGTCGTTGCCGACGTCGGAGATGACCACCGCGTAGCCCTTGCCGAACATCAACGCCAGCGGTCCGAGCGCGGACCAGGCGGCGCCGTCGAGCGGATTCCCGCCGGTCCACTGGGTGCTCGGATGACAGTAGGCGCCGACGCTGTCGTTGGCCTCCTGGTAGCTGATCACCTTCTTCTCCGCTGCGGGCGTGCCGTCGACGGGGATCATCACGATGCCGGTGCTGACCTCGGGTGTGGTTCCGTCGAGTCCGGTCGTCACGTACATCATCTTGTAGGCGTCGATCCTGCCCGGCTTGTAGCCGAGGAACATCATGTCGACCGGCTTGATCTTGAGCACGGTGCCCGGGCGCTCCGCCCCGGTCAGTGGTGGTTCGTCGTAGAAGGAGTCGCGCGACGTCAGCGCCTTGAACGACTCGACTCGCGATGCGGCCGTCCCGGCGTCGAGCGCGCCGACGACGAATCCGTTGAACACCTCGTCGAGGCGCGGCGTCCGCACGTCGGACTGGCCGCCGCCCGACGACGACCCGTCAGCCGACGACGACCCGTCAGCCGACAGCGACCCGCCGGCCGATGACGACCCGTCAGCCGATTGGGCGGACGCGCCGACCGGGGCGACCATGATCGCGGCGGTGGCCACCGCCGCGTAGGACAGGACTCGTGTGGCTGCGGAGAGCCTGTGGCCCCGAGTCGCATTGACTGTCATCAGGACACCGTCACTTCCATGTTCTGCAGGGCGGCCTGCATGATCTGGGGAATGTTGAGCAGCGGTCGATGCGTTTCGAGTTGCGTCTCGTAGGGCACACGTAGCTCGGATTCGAGCTGCGGCCAGTTGTTCTCGACCATGTCCTTGTAGTTCGGGAGGAGCTGGGTGGTGATGTAGTCCCATCGCTCGTCGTAGACGGACCAGTTCCACGCCGGGAGCGGACTGGTCAGGGTAGCGGTGCGCCCATCGGGCAGGCGCGAGCTGACTTCGATGGGACGGAACGAGCGTGGCGGCAGTACCCCGGCAACCGACGGCGACCCCGCCACGGTGGACAGGTACGTGATCGCCTGGCCGACGGTGTCCTTGTAGTTGCGAACGGTGTCCCACTGTTCCCGGATGATCACACCTTGTTCCCGCTGCAACAGCGCACCGTTGCCGCGCGCGATCCGGTCCGGATCCTGCGACGCGACATCACGCCACGCGGTCATGATGTCGTCACCGAACAGCCCCGCACGTTGCATCTCTTCGAGGGCGGGGAGCCCACCGGTGACGTAGGCGCGATGCATGGGCATCAGGTCGGAGAAGATGTTCTTCTGCATCACCATGATCATTCCGAGGATGAAATGCAGGTCCTCGCTGGTGATTTCGCTTCCAGCCTCGGCCAGCGCCCGCAGTCCGTCCGGGAGCGAGTCGACGATGTCCGGGCCGGCGACGCCGGTGGCGGCCTCGACCACGGCCCGGGCGGACTGCTGAATCGGCGGGAGGTCGTAGGCGTTCGTCATGAGTTCGAAGTCGATCAGCCCGCCGCCGAAGTCGGCGCCGACCATGCCGCCCATGCCCGCCCACTGCAGTTCGCGGCGCTCCAGCTGCAAGTCCTCGTAGAGGCGGTACGACCTGATCAGGTTGTCCCGGTTCACCGCCACCCCGGCACGCGGATCCCACGCGGCCAGGTCGATCCCCGCGGTGTCCGTGGCCTCCACCAGCCAGTATTGGAAGAGCAATGCCTGATACTCGTGCGGTGCGGCGCCGCTCGCGCGGGCCTCGCCCAGAAGTCGACTGAGCGTGGCGCGGTCGGTGGGCAGCGCCGGATTGACCCCGCCGGGGCCGTGCGCCGCGTCCCGATTGCTCATCGGCAGATTCAGATAGTGGTCGACGTCCGTTTCGGACGCCGCCGCCGGTGTCGACGCCACGCCCCCGACCGCCACGGTCGTCGCGACCAGGACCCCGACCACGCCCGCGACGGACGCGCGCAGGGTCCAGCGCCCCTTCAATCCAGCACTCATGTCGCCCCCAGGGCTCACTCGGAAATGGCCACCCCGACATGCTCGATCTATGCAGACACTACTTACCAACCGGTTCGAATCGTCGGAAATCGTCGATACGACCCATCAAAACACCTGGATAACGGCAAATGGGACGACTACCCCATTTCAGAAAATCGCACCCACAGTGCGACCCCATTTCACCACCGTCACGCACATCGCTGATCGAGCTCGAAAGGAACCCGTCGGCGTTTCCTATTCCAGAAATGAGAACGCTTCCACGCGGTGATATCCAGGACACGCTCGGCCCGGCGGGGCGGCGGGGAAGGTCCGCGACGCCCCGGATCATCTGTCGCCTGCGCGGGTTCCGCCTTTGGCCGAGGTACGTATGGCGCTGGACGCCTACCCCAGGCGCGTAGGTATGCGTCCGAAAACGCTCCAGTATTGGTGTAACCGACCCGCCGGGCGACCTCCGAAACGGCGAGTCGGTGGTTACGCAATAGTCCGCCGGCGACGCTCAGCGTGTCAGCGGCGACAGCAACCGCACCAGGTATCGACTGCGCCCCCTCTCCACGAACCTCAATACCGACAACACCGACTCATGCACGACGGTGAGCGAGATCTTCGAGAACAGGAACGGGTTGGGCCGATTCCCGATTAAGTAAGAATCTCCCGCTATTGCTATGACGGGGCGCCTGTCATCAATCACGGAATCAACCGAAGGAATCCTTCGCTACAGTATTCAACTTTTGATACATCCGACCACTCTTCAGCGATCCTTGGGGAAAGGATCCTTCCCCGCCAACCGCTGGATCGAAGTGACGACATCGGGTTCGCGCCTAGCCTCCATCGACAACTAGGCATTCGACTGATGCCTACCGTTCCAAGCATTCAGATCTCGAGCGAGACAATCCGAGATGTTCAGTGAGGTGAGACTGGCCGACCCTTACCCGATCATGGTGACAACGGAAGCAATGCAGTCCACAGAGAGCCTCAAACACAACAACGCGCCGACCACCACATCCTGTATCCTGTACTTAGCGCCAGTTTCGACCCAACCATTTGTAACTCACTTCCGAAGCGTCCTCAATCTCCGACCGGGCAATAAACCAAAGAAATTAGACTTCCTTCGCAACTTTCGCGAAGGATCAACCAGAGAGCCTTCAACCATCACGTAGTGTCAGAATTTCATGATCTGATCTAATGGTGTCGAGCACTGGACCTGACGGTCGGCTGAATAGAATCAGCGTATTGAATGCAACTTCTCCGCCACCCCAAAGCGAGCCCAGTCCAATTCTGCTGGACCAATATCGGCCAATCGCCGAACAGACCTTCAGGAATGTTGACAATTCATCAGAATCATCATCCAGCAACCTCTCCGCCTCTTCGACGACCACGAGATACACCGGCGATGGCGTGTCATTCAGATCTGACATACACTCATCAAATGCTGGCCAGTTCTTCCCGAACTAGGCCGGAAAACCGAAGGCCCGCCCATAGAATTCGAAGAGGTCATCAAGGGTTTGCATATCTTTGCCATCGAAACGCACGACCAAACAATCCGGTAGCGCCGAAATAGCTTGGACATACGGGTCGAGTTCGTCTGACTCACCCGCAAAAACCCACGGTCGCGCGTTTGATGTCATACTTGCAGCAGGATCTAGCCTGTCCATTGGATAATGCTCCTGTATTGGTCGTTGCAGTTCGCCATGCTGTTGTCCACTATCTTGACGGTATCGACGTTGACACACTTTTCGAGCATTAGAATCTAGCATCTTCCGTATCGAAAAAATGGGTCATGCGCGAACTTGAAGTCATCGAATCGCCCATTGTGCACCTCCCTCGGCGCGGTCAAGCCCGGCACCGCAGTGGCCCTATCAAGATCATCGCCAGCCTGAGCCAGACCAGCGTCCTCGCAACCCCGTGGGTTATCGACCAGCTCACCCCGCAGCTGACGGACGCGGCGAACAAGGTTGCGAAACGCCCCGCGACTTCAACTGACCAGCGGCACATCGTCAACCGAGCGCCGGCACCGGATCCGATCGGTGCCGGCGCTCGGGCGTCGGATCAACCTAGGGTGCCGTCCCTCCGTCGGACATCCAGTGTTCGACACCCGATTGAATAGCGTCGAGAACCTCCTCCTCCGCAAAGACATCCGTGCCGACGACCCGGTCGTCGAACCCCCCGAACCCCCGAACCCCCGAACCCCCGAACCCCCGAACAAGCATCGCGCCCTCGAGAACAAGCGGAACGAAATGCCTGACCAACGAGTTCCTGTCGACAGACACCCGGCGAAATCCTTCGATCACGCGCTCGAGTTCATCGATCGCGCACTCTGGGGGTAGGAGAAGACACACGGCTGAGCGGTCACGACTGACTTCAACGGCAGCAACGAAGTTGGCCGTATCGGTCGTCAACCAGCCACCGAACTGCAGCAGGTCGTCGTTCCGATCGAACTGGAAGTCGTGCCGATCTCCGGGCGGCAGCACTGCTCGATCGTTCTCCCAACGCTTCCATAGAGATTCACGTTTCATCGTGAGAGCGCCGAGTCGATTGAGCGGAGCAAGTGGCGGGGACACTCCGACGAGGACCAGTCGACCGGCCAAGACAGAGGGAGCAACGTGGCTCAATGCGTTGGCAGAGATATCGACAGAGCTCCCTCGCGACGAATCTCGACACCAACAATACCGATCCGTGGACCGCGACGAGCGAGATCCGCGAGAATAGGGAAGGATTCGGCCGATTCCCGATTCAGTGAGATTCTCTCGCTAATAGCCATAATGATCGCCGTTCGGTGTGTTGAGATGTGGCGCGTGGGTCCGCGAGGGTCGTCGACAAGATGCGTCCGTGAGCACCGGGTGCGGCGGACCCGCCACTCTGCCAGCGCACAGGCACCGGATCGGATCCGTGCCTGCGCGCGGCCGACTGATCGGGCGGTGCCGCAGGAATCGGTGCCAGGTAATCGCGAATTCGTTGTTCGGGCTCGTTGGAAGCACCGTCCAGCCATCACGAGGAACAGACCGCAGGGGTCAGTATCAGAATACCCGGGGCAACGCTCACCTTCCCCCGCCAGGATGTTATCTAATCCCAGAAGAGTCAGATGGATAGAGATGCCAAGTTGCGGAGTTCAACGATCTGGCCCATCGAATGCAAGAATCCATGTTCCATCTTCTTCTGAAGAAACACCGACGACTGGATACCCATCGACGGACGCTGTGACAAATTCCGGATAACCGTTTCCGTCAACAAAGAACTCCGCCATCTTCACGGCTCCTCTAATGCGGACTCGATACCATCTAGTGGAATGAAAAGGATCACCGGGAATGCTCAGCAGAAAAGTACCGTCGCCACTGAAGAGACCATGATCTTTAGCTGCCCCCTGCCAGGCCCTATCAACCAAGGCTGCAGCGTCCGACTTATCGTCAGAAATGATGGCGACTGGCTTCGAGTCCAGATTGATCGACATCTTCCACGCCTTCACTGGATCCAGGCTACCCGGCGTTCCCCCTTCCGCGACGATCTCCAGCCCAGAATTTCGAATCTTCTGGCGTTGCTCCAGATTCAAAACAGACCCACCTAATAGTAGAAGTGATGCTTCCTATCGACTGGCGCGTACCGCTCCAACTCGGAGCCGGAGTCCCATCCGAAGTTCACGAAGTTTCGCCCTGAATCCAGCTTTGGTTGACCCGCATGGAAATGTGGAGGTTGAATCGGATCGGATGTGTGCTCCACTACCACCCTCGAACCATTCGCAGTTTCAAACTGTGCGTAATTCCCCCACGAACCCTGGTTCTCAGAGTATAGGTACCCAGGGAACCCGCGGCGTGTTACATCTCCACCAACTTCCCAAGCGGCGTCCGGCGTCGCACCCTGGGCAATTCCCGCCCGATCAAAGGCAGCATCACGGGCAGATTCCCTACTCTCGAACTCACGGTTGTCCGGGCACGGTACCAACCCCAGCGGATCCGACCACACCGTCGGGTTGTGCGGGTAGCTGTTCGGATTCGGCGACGGCGCGAGTCCGAGCGGATCCGTCGTCGCGTAACGCGCAGTGACGGGGTCGTAGTAGCGGTGCAGGTTGTAGTGCAGGCCCGTCTCGTCGTCGAAGTACTGGCCGGGGAACCGGATCGGGGTGTCGGCGGCGCCGGCCCAGGACGTGCTCCCCCACAACGACATCGCCGACCGCCCCGCGACGTCGGCCGTCGCCGGATCGACCAGTTCGGTCGGCGTGCCGACGAGGTCGGTCACGATCGCGTAGAACTCGGCATCCACCGAGGCCTGATCCGCCAGATCCACCGCCGGCACCGAGGCCTGCGTCAGCGGCGTGTGAGTTCCCGGCTGATAGGTCCACCGGGTGACGCGATCGGACGTGGACTGCTCCACCAACGTCGTTGCATCCCAGGTGAACACCGTCCGCTCCGCCACCGAACCGTCCGCGGCCATACGGGACTTGGCGGTGCGCCGGCCCAGGGCGTCGTAGCTGTACCTCCACCGCACCCCGTCCGGCGTCGTCACCTCGACCATCTGGTCGAACGCGTCGTACCGGTACTGCCAAACATCCGGTTTCCGCGACAGTCGCGTCGTGACCTTGCGGATCAGCCTGCCCGCATCGTCGTAGCTGTACCGCGTGCGGCCGTCGCGCACCAGCAGCGTCCCGTGGTACTCCCGTCGGCCCGCGTCATCCCGCTCCGCCGTGGCAGTCTGCGTCACGATGTTGCTCAGCGCGTCGTACGCGTACCGCTCCACCGCCGTGCCGTCGTCGACCACGGATGTGATTCGGCCCGCCGCATCCAGCTCGAACTGCCGGCGCAACACCCGATCGGTGGTCGTCGTCTGCCCGGCCAGATAGCCGTCCGGACGGTAGTCGAACACGTCGGACCGCAGCACCCGCGAAGCGGAGGCCTGACCGGAATCGAAACTCAAGCTCAGCGACGACGCCGGATGCGCCACCGCTTCCTGCATGGTGAGCCGCCCGCGCGAATCGTGGCCGCGGGTGATCCCCAACTCTCCCGCTCTCCACCCGGTGACCGCGCCGCGCGCGTCGTAGGTGAGACCGATCGAGTGCCCGTCGACCGCCACCGAAGCGACGAGGCCCGCCGCATTCCAGCGCCACCCGGTGACACCTCCGGTGTGTGAACGCCGCTCGACGCGCCGCCCGAACGGATCGTGGTCGAAGCACAGTTCGCCCGCTCCGTCGACGCTCTGCCGTGCCAACTGCCCCGCAGCCGTGTAGTCGAACTCGACCGTATGGATCGGATCCCCGCCGATGCCACTGACTGCCGACAGCGTCCGTCCAGCCAGATCGTGCGTGTAGCGCCGGAACTCGCCGGTGTCGGCGGTGACGTCGAGCAGGCGGCCCAGGATGTCGTGCGAGTGGTGGCGCGTCACGCCGGTCGCGGACGTCACCGTTGCGACTCGTCCCGCGACATCGTGCGTGTATGCGGTTCGCGCACCGTTGAAATCGGACTCGGCGACCAGACGCCCGTCCGCGTCGTACTCGTACCACCAGGTCTGGCCGAGCGGGTTCGTAACCGACGTCAGGCGCCGCTCGGTGTCCCACGTGTAGGCGGTGACCGAGCCGTCCGGGTCGGTCCGCGAGGCCATAAGATCGAAGGATCCGTACGTGTACGACGTCGTCGCGCCGACGGGGTCGGTGTGCCGCACGAGGTTTCCCTCGCCGTCGTACTCCCACGACTCGACTGCGGCGTCCGGATGCGTCCGCTCCAGGAGCCTGCCGTCGGGCGACCACCGCAGTCGCGTCACCGCACCCGTCGGGTCGGTCACCGAGGCGGTGCGCCCGAACGCGTCGCGCGTGATGCGCGTCGTCGCCCCCATCGGGTCGGTGACGGCGACGGGCAGCCCGGCGTCGTCGCAGTCCACGAGGGTGCGGGCGCCCGTCGGCTCGGTGACCGAGGACACCGCCCCGGTCAGGTGGTAGGTGTACTCGGTCCGCGCTCCCCCGGCGTCGGTCACCGCCACCAGGTTGTCCGCGGCGTCCCAGTCCTGGCGGACGACCGTGCCGTCGACCTGGTGGACGGCAACCGGCCTGCGCGGTCCGGCGTAGTCGACGGTGATCGAGTGACCGTCCGGCCGGGTGATCTGCGCGACGTCGCCGTCGGCGGTGTAGCGGTACCGGGTCACGGCCCCGTCCGGACCGGTGACGCGCAGCGGCTCGCGGCGCTCGTTGTAGTCCGTGTGCGCGCGAGAGCCGTTCGGCGACATCAGGTCCCGTTGACGCAGGTCGCTGTCGAACCCGTGCGCGGTCTGCGCCCCGAGCGAGTCGGTGACAACCGTGACCGACCCCGGCCCGTCGGCCGTCGGCACGTAGTCGAAGCGGGCGGACATGATGCCGTCGGTGCCGTTCTGGACCACTACCCGTCCTGCGGCGTCGTAGGTGTTGACCATCCGGTTGCCGTTGGCGTCCTGCCACGAGAGCATCCGACCGTCGGCGTCGTACGTGTAGCGGGTCACTCCGCCGAAACCGTTGGTGACCGAGGTGAGGTCCCCGCCGTCGTAGCCGAAGCGGCGGACCGCCACCGCGGCACCGGACTCCGGGTCGATCACCGACAGCGATCCGATCCGTCCGCCCCGGGCGTCGACGAGCACGCGGTAGCCGCCCGTGTGAGATACCTCGATCGGCGCACCGTCCGGGCCGTAGTGGAAGCGGATGCGGTTGCGGAATCGGTCCGTGATCGCGCTGATGGCGATGTTGCCCAGCGCCGAATCGACCCCGCCGAGTTCGGGTTTGGGGGCGAAGTGCCAGGTCAGCGACCGGTCCGGGTCGTGCACCGCGTAGCCGCCGGTCTCGGTCCGCGAGAGCGTCCAGCGCTGCAGCGACTGCCTCGGACGGACGGGTTCGCCCACCGCCGGGTGCGGATAGACCACCATCACGCCGTCCTCGGCGAGCAATGTGACACCGGATTCCTCGACCACGACCCGCATGTCGATCGTCGACGACCAACTCGGGCCGAACCACCGGCCGAATCCGTAGCTCGAGCGGTGTCGCCGCCCGAACACGAGCGGCAGCACGCCGGGCAGCGTCAGATCGGTTTCGGGCAGCAGGAACTCGCCGGTGGCGGCATCGACGGGGTCCTGGCACTCGGTGACCTGGTTGCTCGTCTGGTCGCTCACCGGGCCGTTGTCCTCCGCGGTCCGCGCCGCGCCGGAGTCGGATTCGGCGAGATGCTGTGGGTTCGGGTTTTCGCCCTCGGGTGGACGGGTGAAGTCGGGGTCGTGGCCGGCGCCGGTCGAGCCCTGGTCGTGCGCGGGGGTGGACTGGTCCGGGGTGCCTGGGTCCGTGTCGTGCAGCGACGATGGTGAATCGATTTCCGGCGCATCGATTCTCGGAGAGTCGAGCCCTGGGGCCTCCATGCGTGGGACGTCGGGCGTCGGGACGTGGCGGGTCGCGTCGGCCACATGGTCGGCGGTCCGCAGGCCGCTCCCCAGGTCACTCGCCAACTCGACCGCGTGCATGGATGTCCGCGCACCGGCCACTCCGGCGCCGGCGCCACCCGTCGCCGCCGTCAGCAGCGCGTCTCCGGTGAGCGCTCCCGCGAACTCGAACGGGTTGGCACGTGCGTCGGCGAGGAACGCGTCCACCACGGCCCCGGGATCCGCCGCCACCACCACGAGGCCGGTCGTCAGGTCGCTGAGTCCTTCGACGTACTCCGCCGGGTGGCTGAGGTTGTACGGATCGACGGGGTTGACCTGTCGGACGAACTGCACGATTCCGGTGACGCCGGTGACGAGACCGGACGTGAAGTTGACGCTGCCGTGCTCGATCACGTCGGTCAGGTCCCCGAAGTTCGCGGCCATCCGCTGCGTGAACGGCGGTTCCTCGGGCGCCGATTCGGTCAGGGCCGCCAACTGACCGGCGATCTGTGACGCGGCGTTGTCGCGGCCTGCTCCCATCGCGCGATCGCGTCGGCTGCGCGCGCCTGCGCCGACTCGATCGTGTTCGCCCACCAGGTCAGCGACTGCGCGGCGGACGTCATCGCATCGGCAGCGTCCTGCCACAGCGCCGGCTGCCTGTCGTAGACGGCCTGGAACGCATCGGCCGCGTCGCCGGTCCAGCCGGCGGCGTCGACCGTGCGCAGGGAGGTCCCGGTGGACCCGATGTTCGTGCCCAGCTCGGTCAGCGTGGTGACGGCCTCGTTGACCGCACCGGCATCGCCACGGATCAGTTCCCGCGGATCGGTGGTCTGGCCGAGTTCGAGCTCGTCGACTGCACCACCGGTGCTGCTGGCAACCCGGTCGCCGAGGTCCGTGAGGACGTCGGCAACCCCGTCCGCGCCCAGGCCGCGGGCGACACCCGCCAGGCCGTCGAGACCGGCATCGGCCACCTGGCCGGCCTTTTCGACAACTCCTTCGGCCGCGTCCTCGACGAAGTCGCCGACCTTGTCCAGGCCTCCGATGACGTCGTCCCACCCATAGCCCATCAGTTCTCCCCCCGCCCTGCCCCAGCCCTGGCCGTCGGTCAGGTCTGGTCATGCATGACCGACGCCGCCTGCTCGGCAGCGCCGGTGTGGTAACCGCTTGCAACGTCCACACCGAGAACGTCCGCGACCACCGGCGACACGTTGGCAAACGCCTGCGGGCCGACCGCCGAGATCACTTCGTTGTTGGTCCGGATCGTGTCCATCGCGGCGTCGAACGACTCCCCGCTGTAGTCGGGATGGAGCACGTTGTTGACCGGGTTGTCCGCCAACGTCTCGCCCCAGGACCGCTCGCTGATCTCCTCCTCACCGAGGTGCGGATTTCCCGCGACATGGGTCCATGCGGTCTTGACGGTGTCGGAGAGCTGCTGGTCCATCATGTGATAGCGCCCGGCCTGGAGATCGAGCAGCTCGGCAATCTCGTTCGCCGACCGGACGAGGTTGCGCACGCCCCACGACCACCGCTCCGCGTACTCCTCGAGACTCTTCTGAACCGCCTCGGATCCCGCCTCCATCGGCGACAGCGCCAGCATCGCGAAACCCCTACCCGCCGCGGCCGTCTCACCGATCCCGAGCTCGGACAGCGAGTCGATGATCCCGGTGATCCCCTGCGCCGCCTGCCGCAGAACGACGGGATCGACCTCGAGCCCTGCACTCATGATCGCGCCGCACCCAGATCGGGCGGAAAGGCCATCGGGCGAGCACCAGCGACGTCGACGACCACCCCGGTCTGCCGGTCGAAGCTGGGCAGGACCTGCTCGACGATCCGCCAACCGAACAGTGTGTGGTAACGCGCCTCGATGCGTTCACCACGTGTGAGAGCGTGCCGCGCGAACTCGCGTTCACTGGTGAAAGCGGGAACCCATCCGAGATCACGGATCTCGGAGCTCCACACTCGGTTCTCGGCCGTCAGGGGCACCAAGAGCGGTGCCCGGCGAAACGCGTCGAACAGCGCGTTCGGCTGCCCGAAGCCCTGATAGAAAGCGTCGATCTCCGCAATGAGATCTGTGCAGCCCCCACTCACCGAACTCCCCCTACGTTCCATCCCCCGGAATCGGCGCAATGCTACTACCCGGCGCCATCGCGACCGAACCCGACGAATTCGGCGTAGCGTCCCGGCTGAAGGAATCCTCGGATGGGAGGCCGCCCATGTCGAATCTCGGTACCACCGGGCAGCCCTCAGCCGCTCACGCCGCCGTCGGGCTGGCCGTATTGTTCTCCGCCGCCGCCGCACTCGGCGGTTTCCTGTTCGGCTACGACACCGCCGTGATCAACGGTGCGGTCGGCTCCATACGCGACCGCTACGACATCGGCGCCGGGGCCACCGGTCTGTCGGTGTCGCTGACGCTGCTCGGCGCCGCGCTGGGCGCCTGGGTCGCGGGCAGTATCGCCGACAGGCTCGGCCGCATCCGGGTGATGCAGATCGCGGCGGTGCTGTTCGTCATCGGCGCGCTCGGCTCGGCGTTCCCGTTCGGCATCGTCGACCTCACTCTGTGGCGTGTACTGGGCGGCGTCGCAGTCGGTTTCGCGTCGGTGATCGCACCGGCCTACATCGCGGAAATCGCGCCCGCCGCGATCCGCGGCCGACTCGGCTCGATGTACCAGTTGGCGATCGTGCTCGGCATCGCCATCTCCCAACTCGTGAACTACGCGCTGTCGTCGGCCGCCGGTGGCGGGCGCGGTGAACTCCTCGGCGTCGAGGCATGGCAGTGGATGCTCGCGATCGAGTCCGTGCCGGCGCTGCTCTACCTCGTGATGACCTTCACGATCCCCGAATCACCGCGGCACCTCGTACGGTGCGGCCGAGAGGACGCCGCCCGCACGATCATCGGCGAGCTCGAGGGTGGCGACGACGAGGCCGTCACGCGCCGGATCGAGGAGATCCGCACGTCCCTCGGCGCCGAACGCACCCGGGTGGGCGTACGGACCCTGTTCTCGAAGACCACCGGTGTCGCGGCGCTCGTGTGGGTCGGCATCGCGCTGGCCGCGCTGCAACAGTTCGTCGGCATCAACGTGATCTTCTACTACTCGAGCACACTGTGGCAGGCCGTCGGATTCGGCGAGGACCGTTCGCTTCTCATCAGCGTCGTGAGCGCGCTGGTCAACATCGTCGGCACGTTCGTCGCGATCGCCGTGATCGACCGCATCGGGCGCAAGCCCCTGCTCCTCGTCGGCTCGGTCGGAATGGCCGCCTCCCTCGCGACCGCCGCGGTCTGTTTCCATTCGGCAACGGTCACGACGAACGACATCGGCGAGTCGGTGGCGACCCTGACGGGCGCGGGCGGCACCGTCGCGCTGATCGCCGCCAACGCGTTCGTGTTCTTCTTCGCGCTCTCGTGGGGTCCGGTGGTGTGGGTGCTCATCAGCGAACTGTTCCCCAACCGGGTCCGGGCGGCGGCCGTCGGCGTCGCCACGGCGTCCAACTGGGTCGCGAACTTCCTCGTGTCCGCGACATTCCCGTCCCTCGCGGACTGGAACCTGTCGCTCACGTACGGCGGCTACGCGGTGATGTCGCTGCTCTCGCTCTTCGTCGTCGCCAAGTTCGTGACCGAGACCCGCGGCCGCACCCTCGAGCAGGCCGGCTGAGCGCTACCAGTGAGCGGGTCGTGACAGCGCCGACGGGAGCTTCGTGTGCGCGTCACCCCGCGCGGCACCGATCTGGAACCGGGTCAGGAACAGAGCGTCCGAGAGATCGGCGCCCCGCACGTCCGCGCCCCGCAGGTCCGCGCCGATCAGGTCGGCCATCCGCAGATCCGCGTTCCGCAGATCCGCACCGATCAGCCAGGCGCCGCGCAGATTCGCCCCGCGCAGATCCTTGCGAGCCAGCTTCGCACCCATCAGATCCGCGCCGCGGTGATTGCGGGGACGTCCAGGAGCACCCGCCCGGAACCGCTCACTGACCTGCAGGAGCACGCCGTTGACCCTGTCACGGTGCTCGGCCACGTCCAGGCCCGCGAGCACGTCCGGCGTGCTGTCGGTCAGCGTCACGGTCTCGTCCCGCAGCGCCGTCAGCTCCGACCGAAGTGACGCCGCGGCCCGGATCCGGAGCGCCTCCTCCAGGTACCACAGCAGCTCGTGCAGTTGCCGTTGCACCGGGAACACGTCGAACATCGATCGCGCGGTGTCCGGGGCGTCCCGCCAGCTGCGACCGCCGAACGTCACCTGCGACACCTTCTGTCCGGCGCCGAAGCAGTCGTACACGGTGCAGCCGGTGAACCCCGACGTCCGCAATTCGGTATGGATGCCACACCGGAAGTCGTCGACGAGGTTGCGGCACGGCGTCCCGCCGTCCTTGTCGACAGCGAAGTCCGCCGACCTCGCGAACGGCAGCGCGACGCAGCACAGCCCGAAGCACTGCCCGCAATCTGCGGACAGCTCAGTCATTTCCGGCACCCGAATCGAGTCCTTCCGACGCAGTCGACAATTCCCCCGTGGTTCACACCGGGGCTCCCCGGGCGCCACCATTGTCACCCGACACAGGGGACTATCCCAAACGCATTGAACGGCAAAGCCATTCACAGACCGACCCGAAACCGATCGAGTCCGGCCTGTTGACGGCGCCCGACCGGTGGCGAACACTTGGCGTGGGTCCTCGCGATGTCGCTCCCCGCGGCACCCGACGTCGCCGGGATGCGTGGTGTCGGGGGTGCCGCTCCGAAGCGGGAGGTCCCCCATGGCAGTCGACCCGAGACAGGCCCACCTCTGGATCGTCGGCGGCGGCATCGCCGGAATGGCGGTCGCCGCCTTCGCGATCCGGGACGCCGGCGTGCCCGGCGACCATGTGCACATCCTCGAGGAACTCGACGTGGAGGGCGGTGCCCTCGACGGCGCACGCTCCCCCGCGGTCACCGACGGCTGGGTCACCCGCGGCGGACGGATACTCGAGGAGGAGGCCTACCAGTGCACGTGGAATCTGCTCGAGTCGATTCCGTCGCTGGAGAATCCCGACATCAGCGTCCGCCAGGAGATCCTCGACTTCAACGCGAAGGTCAAGACGAACGACAAGGCGCGCCTGATCGACGCGCGGCACACAATCGTCGACGCGTCGCAACTCGGCCTCGACAACCGCGACCGGCTCGAGATGATGCGCCTGCTGGGGCTGCCGGAACGGGCGCTCGGCGCCCGCCGGATCGACGAGATGTTCGGCGACCACTTCTTCACCACGAACTTCTGGCAGATGTGGCGCACAACGTTCGCGTTCCAGAAGTGGCACTCGGCGGCCGAACTGCGCCGCTACTTCCTGCGTTTCGTCCAGGAATTTCCCCGGATCCACACGCTGTCCGGTGTCCGGCGCACCGTCTACAACCAGTACGACTCGATGGTGGTACCGCTGCAGCGGTGGATGTGGTCGCGCAATGTCGACGTCCGGTTCGCCAACCGCGTCGTCGACGTCGACTTCGCCCAGGCCGGTCAGCCGCGGCGGGTGACCCGTCTGCATGTCGAGAACGCCGACGGCAGATCGACGATCGACCTCGGCGAGAACGACTACGCGTTCGTCACGCTCGGCTCGATCACCGCCGACTCCACCTACGGCGGCAACAACGACGTCCCACCACTGATTCGCGACCGCGTCGACCACGACTGGTCGCTGTGGGAGGAGATCGCGAAGAAGGCGCCGGACTTCGGTCGGCCCAACACCTTCTACGGCAACATCGACGAGAACAAGTGGGAGTCGTTCACCCTCACCATGCGCGGCGACACCCTGCTGCGCCGCATCACCGAGTACACCGGCAACGAGCCCGGGACAGGCGCGCTGACCACGTGGTTCGAGTCGGGGTGGCACCTGTCCACCGCCATCCCGTACCAGCCCCACTTCCCGGAGCAGCCCGAGGACATCTACACGCTGTGGGGCTACGGGTTCGACATCGACAACGAGGGCGACTACGTCAAGAAGAAGATGTCCCAGGCGACCGGCAAGGAGATTCTCACCGAACTGATCCACCAGTACGGCTTCGAAGACATCCTCGACGAGGTGCTCGCCACCACCGACATGACGACGGTGATGATGCCGTACGCGTCGGCGTTGTTCAGCCGGCGGGTGCCGGAGGACCGCCCGAAGGTGATCCCCGCCGGCTCCGAGAACTTCGCGTTCCTCGGGCAGTTCACTTCCCTGCCCGAGGACGTCGTGTTCACCGTCGAATACTCGGTCCACGGCGCGATGCACGCCGTCTACACGCTGTTCGACGTCGACCAGCCGATCCCCCCGATCTACCACGGGCTGCTCGACCCGAAGGTCGGCATCAAGGCACTCGAGGCGGCGTTCCGGTAGAAGCCTCTATCCGACAGCCGGATTCGACTTGTCGAGACCCGGCTTGTCGAGTGCCTGCTTGTCGAGCCCCACTGCGACCTCTCCGTCGGTCTTCGCCCGGTCGAGGCCCACGACCCAACCGGTGACCTGGCGGGTGACGTCCTGCGCGGTCAGACCGAGCTCACTGTGGATCTGGTCGCGGGACGCGTGGTCGAGGAACTGCTGCGGCACGCCCAGGTCCCGGCACGGAACGTCGACGCCGGCCCCGCGCAGCGCCGCCGACACGGTGGCACCGATCCCGCCGTGCAGGCCGTTGTCCTCGATGGTGACGACCATCCGGAAGTTCTCGGCGAGCTTGACCAGCGACTCCGGCACCGGGAGCACCCACCGCGGGTCGACGACCGCCGCTGAGATCCCGTGCCGGCCGAGACGTTCGGAGGCCTCGAGTGCCAGCCCAGCGAACGAACCGACCGAAACGAACAGCACGTCGCCGCGGTCGTCCTCGGGCATCTGCAGGACGTCGACGACACCGTCGAGGCGGCGCACCGCGGGAACGTCGTCGCCGACGGCACCCTTCGGGAACCGGATCACCGTCGGGCCGTCGTCCACCGCGAGCGCCTCCTGCAGTTCCTCGCGCAGGGTCGCGGCGTCGCGGGGCGCGGCGACCCGGATGCCGGGGATGATGCCCAGCAGCGACAGGTCCCACATGCCGTTGTGGCTCGCGCCGTCCACGCCGGTGATGCCCGAACGGTCCAGCACGATCGTGACGGGCTGCTTCAGCAGCGCGACATCCATCAGCAACTGGTCGAACGCACGGTTGAGGAACGTCGAGTAGATGGCGACCACCGGATGCATGCCGCCCAGCGCGAGACCGGCGGCCGAGGTGACCGCATGCTGCTCGGCGATGCCGACGTCGAACATCCGTTCCGGGAAGCGCTCGCCGAACGCGGCCAGCCCGGTGGGGCCCGGCATCGCGGCGGTGATCGCGACGACGTCGTCGCGCTGCTCAGCTTGCGCGATGAGCTCCGCCGAGAACACGGAGGTCCAGTCCGGGGCCGAGGTTCCGCGGGAGCGACCGGTGAGCGGGTCGATCACGCCCGTGGCGTGCATCTGGTCGGCGACATGGTTCTCGGCGGGGGCGTAACCCATGCCCTTACGGGTGACGGCGTGCACGATCACCGGACCACCGAAGGCCTTGGCCCGCCGCAGCGCCGACTCCATCGCCACCTCGTCGTGCCCGTCCACCGGGCCCAGGTACTTGATCCCGAGGTCGGTGAACATCACCTGCGGGCTCACGGCGTCCTTGAGTCCGGCCTTCATCCCGTGCAGCAGCTGGTACGCGGCCCGGCCGACCCACGGCATCTTCTTCACCATGCGGCGGCCGTTGTCGAGGATCCGCTCGTAGCCCGGCTGCAGGCGCAGCGCCGCGAGGTGGTCCGCGAGCCCGCCGATGGTCGGGGCGTAGGAGCGGCCGTTGTCGTTGACCACGATCACGACGGAGCGGTCCCGGCCGGCCGCGATGTTGTTGAGCGCCTCCCAGCACATGCCGCCGGTGAGCGCGCCATCGCCGACCACCGCGACGACGTGCCGGTTCTGCCCGGACAGCTCGAACGCCTTCGCGAGCCCGTCCGCGTACGACAGCGCGGCCGACGCGTGTGACGACTCGACCCAGTCGTGCTCGCTCTCGGCGCGCGACGGGTAACCGGACAGACCACCCTGCTTGCGCAGTGAGTCGAACTCGTCCTTGCGGCCGGTCAGGATCTTGTGGACGTAGGCCTGGTGGCCGGTGTCGAAGATGATCGGGTCGGAGGGCGAATCGAACACCCGGTGCAGCGCGAGCGTCAATTCGACGACGCCGAGGTTGGGGCCGAGATGACCGCCGGTGGCGGACACCTTCTGCACCAGGAACTCGCGGATCTCCGCGGCGAGTTCCTTCATCTCCTCAGGATCGAGCTGACGCAGGTCGTCAGGCGTCTGGATACGGGCAAGGACACCCAACGAGATCGCTCCCTCCAGCAGGTTCACGGGCTGTCACACGACAGCCCGACAAGTCTACGGAGCCGCCGAACACGAGGCCGCTCGGCATCGGATCCGACCGCGCCGCTCGTGCTCGAATACACATCCCGGACTGTTCGCTCATCCTACTGTTGCTCCATGGGCAATGTGGTCGACGAGTTCATCACCCGGGTGTACGACGTGGTCCGGGCCAATCACGACGGGAACGTCGCCGACTACATTCCCGAGCTGGCGGCGGTGACACCCGACCGCTTCGGGATCGCCGTCGCGACGTCCGACGGGCACGTGTACGAGGTCGGCGACTGCGGCACCGCATTCACCATCCAGTCCATCTCCAAGCCGTTCACGTATGCGCTCGCGCTCGCCGACCGAGGCGTCGACGCCGTCGCCGAGAAGATCGATGTGGAGCCGTCCGGCGAGGCGTTCAACGAGATCAGCCTCGACCCCGACACCGAGCGGCCGCGCAATCCGATGATCAACGCGGGCGCCATCACGTCGGCGTCGCTGGTCGCCGGCGCCGATCCGGCCGAGCGGTTCGAAAGGATCCGGCAGCTCTACTCGCGCTGCGCGGGACGGCAGCTGACGCTGGACGAGGCGGTGTACACGTCCGAGGCCCGCACCGGGCACCGCAATCGCGCGATCGGCTACATGCTGCGCTCGTTCGGCGTCATCACCGGCGACCCCGACGAGGCCGTCGACCTGTATTTCCGGCAGTGTTCGATCGACGTCACCTGCCGCGACCTCGCGCTGATGGCGGCGACCCTGGCGAACAACGGCGTCAACCCGCTCACCCGGGACCGGGTGCTCAACCCCGCCCTCGTCGAGCGGGTCCTCAGCGTGATGACCACGTGCGGGATGTACGACGCCGCCGGCGAGT
This sequence comes from Rhodococcus sp. W8901, assembly GCF_013348805.1. Classification (NCBI taxonomy): domain Bacteria; kingdom Bacillati; phylum Actinomycetota; class Actinomycetes; order Mycobacteriales; family Nocardiaceae; genus Rhodococcus; species Rhodococcus sp. W8901. Next base: position 2,461,652 of record NZ_CP054690.1, on the reverse strand, counting down.
GGGTCACCGAGGTGGGGATGCCGGCCAAGAGCGGCGTCGGCGGTGGCGTCCTCGCGGTGCTGCCCGGACAGTTGGGCATCGCCGTCTTTTCCCCCCGACTCGACCGGCACGGCAACAGCGTCCGCGGCGTGCAGGCGTGCCGGGAACTGTCCCGCGACCTCGAACTGCACTTCCTGCACGTCACCCGGGCCGCCCGCTCGTCGATCCGGGCACGCTACGACGTCGGCTCGGCGCCGTCGCGCACACGCCGCACCGACGCCGAGCTGGCCACTCTCGACGCCTTCGGAAGCCGCGCGCGGATCTACGAACTGCACGGCGATCTACTGTTCACCGGCGCCGAGACGGCGGTCCGGGAGATCGACGCCGAACGCGCCGACCTCGAGGCCGTCGTGGTCGATGTGCGCCGGGTCGACGAAGTCAGCGGGATCGCTCGTCGGATGATCGAGTCGCTGCGGGCCGACCTCGCCGACGGCGGGTGCCACAGCGCCCTGGTCGACCCGGAGGGGCTCTTCGGACACACCCTGTCCACCCTTGCACCCGACGATCCCGGCGGACGGGTGTTCGCGGACCTGGACTGGGCCACCCAGTGGTGCGAGGAAATACTGCTGGCGCGGCACTGCCGCGGGGGCCGTCAGCCCGAGTCGATCGACCTGGAGCAGCATCCGCTCCTGGCCGACCTCACCGCCGACCAGTTCGAGAGATTCACCGACGAACTCGAGTCGCGGACCTTCGCGCGTGGTGAGTTGATCGCCCGACGCGCCGACCCCGCCGCCGGGATCTTCCTGATCCTGTCCGGCCGCGCGAGCACCACCGTCACCTCGGCGGACGGCGCGATCCACCGAATCACGACACTGGCGGCGGGGATGACGTTCGGGGAGATGCCGACGTTGCTGAACTCGACATTTCTCAACGACGTCCGCGCCGACACCGCGGTGACCCTCGCGGTACTGCCGCCCGACGGCTTCGCACGGCTGACCGCCGATGCCCCACAGATCAAGTCGGCGCTCCTCGAACGCCTCGCCACAGCCGCGTACGGGCAACTGGGGATGCTGCTGCGCACCTTCGAACAGCACGGACGCACCGACTAGGTGTACCTGGCCATCAGGTTGGTTGCAGTCGGCTGATCGGTGGGAGTCCTCCGAGTGCGCTGTGGCGTCGTCGAGTGTTGTAGTACTCGAGCCAGGGTGCAAGTGCGTCGGCGCGTTCGCTGTTGCTGGTGAAGACCTGACGGTAGGCCCACTCGGTTTGCAGGGTCCGGTTGAGGCGTTCGACCTTGCCGTTCTGCCACGGGCAGTGCGGTCTGATGAACTTCTGCTTGATCCCGTGTTCGGCGCAGACTGCGCGTAGGGACCATCGGTAGGCCCAGGCGTTGTCGGTCATCAACCGCTCGATTCTCGTGATGCCGCGGTCCGCGAAGTAGTCGATCGCACGGGTCAGGAAACCCGAACAGGTGGAGCCCTTTTCGTCTGGGAGGATCTCCGAGTAGGCGAGTCGGGAGTGGTCATCGACGAGCGAGTGGACGTAGTCGAATCCGGTCCGGGTGCTGCGGTCGCGGGCTGTCGATCCGGCGGCTCGTCCGTGTGCGCGCCATCCGCCACCGTCGGGGATTCTGCCGAGCTTTTTGACGTCCATGTGCACCAGTTCGCCGGGCCGCTCACGTTCGTAGCGCACGGCGGTGGTTTTCGACGAGCGGATCACCTGACCGGTCATCGGGTCCAAGTCCGCCAGGTGTGGCACCTGGTGGCGCCGTAGGACTCGGGAGACTGTGCGGGCCGGCACCCCGAGTTCTGCTGCGAGCCAGTCCGGCCCGCGTCGCTCACGCACACGGAGCTCGACGATCCGGGTCTCGACTTCGGCTGCGGTTCGGGTCGGCATGGTGTGCGGGCGGGAGGACCGATCGTGTAACCCGGCTTCGCCCTCGGTCTCGTAGCGGGCCACCCACGTCGACACGCACTTCCGGGATATCCCCATTGCGCTGGCGATATGCGCTTTCGGCCAGCCATCTCGGTAGCGCTCGACGATGAGCAATCTGCCGAGATATGTGGTTCGGGCATTACGGTGGGACACGAGAACCTCCGAGCGGATGTGGGCCTTAGACAAGCCACACCCCACTCGGAGGTTCTCTTCACATCAAGCCGACACGCCCGCTACCAACGTCCTGACCGGGTACAACTAGGCGGTGGCGGCGGTCAGGCGACCGGCATGGTGCGAGCGCCACCACCGAACATCAACCGCCGCAACGTGAATCGTCCCCGATCCGGGTCGTAGGGGCGATAAGCGAGGTACGCCCCCGCATGGGCGATCCACTGGACCCCCAACAGAATCCGGATCCGCGCGCTCATCAGGTCGTGCCGGCTATAGGTGTTCGCACCCGCGGTCACGTATCGCACGAACTCGTGCGGCGGCGTCAGGGCCCGCCGCGGCGAGATCGCGACCCGCATGTCCGACAGCTGCGCGATCTCGACGCCCGCCTGCACGATGCACAGCGCCAGATCGACGTCCTCGTGCACGTCGAGTTCGGAACTCGAGGCGTCGCGGACCTTCTCCCACGTGGATTTCCGCAGCGCCATGTTGGCGCCGTACAGGTTTGCGATGCGCTGCTCACCGCCGAACCGACCGCGCCGTACCAGCCGATCGACATACCAGCGCTTCAGCGCCCGATAGGGCGAGTCGTAGGAGTCGTCGATTCCACTGACCGCTCCCACCGCGGCCGCGTCCTCTCGATCGAAGAATTCGAGAACCGTACGCGCCCAATGCGGTTCGACCCGGGTATCGGCGTCGATCCGCCCGACGACGTCCCCGGTCGCCGCCTCGAATCCGGCGTTGCGCGCGTACACCGTCCCCGGGGTCGCCTCCCGGATCACCCGAACGACAGGATGTTCCGCCGCGAAACTCTCGACGATCTCCACGGTGCGATCCGTCGAATTGTTGTCGACGACAACGATCTCGTGAAGATCGGCTTGCTGCACCAGCAGTGCCTCCAGACAGGCACCGATGTAGTTCTCTTCGTTGTAGGCGGGCACGACGACGGACAGGGTTGCTGCGGTAGTCATCTCTCCCGTATACCGCACCCGCGAAGGGTCTGCAGGGGACGAAAAACGATTGCATCGCGCCCCTGCATCCGACAGTCTGGGACAACGATCGAGTTGTGTCCACATCCACACCGACCACGGGGACCAGATGAAACCTGACACCGACCTGGCAATCGAAACGACCGGCTTGATCAAACGCTTCGGCTCCAATGTCGCCGTCGCCGGCGTCGATCTCGCGGTGCCGGCCGGCGGCGTGTACGGCGTACTCGGGCCGAACGGCGCCGGCAAGACCACCACGATCCGGATGCTGGCCACGCTCCTACCCCTCGACGGGGGCGCGGCGCGTGTCCTGGGGCACGACGTCGCCACGGAAGCGGAAACCGTCCGGAGCAAGGTGTCACTCACCGGTCAGTTCGCGTCGCTCGACGAGGACCTGACCGGCGTCGAGAATCTCATCCTGCTCGGCCGCCTGTACGGGTACTCGCGGGCCGCCGCACGGTCCCGGTGCGACCAGTTGCTCGACGCCTTCGGCCTCGAGGAGGCCGGAAACCGTCAGGTCAAGACCTATTCCGGCGGCATGCGTCGGCGCATCGACATCGCCGCCAGCATCATCGTGACACCCGAACTGATCTTCCTGGACGAACCGACCACCGGCCTCGATCCCCGCAGCCGGAACCAGGTGTGGGAGATCGTCCGCGCATTGGTCGCGGGTGGCACCACCGTCCTGCTCACCACGCAGTACCTCGACGAGGCCGACCAACTGGCCGACCGCATCGCCGTCATCGACCACGGCAGGGTGATCGCGGAGGGCACCACCGGCGAACTCAAGGCGTCGGTGGGATCCGGGGCCCTGCACGTACGGGTCGCGCAACCGGCCCGCCGGCCCGAGGCCGCCGCGATCCTCGAACCGGTCCTGGGGGTCCCGGTGAGCCTCGAATCGGATCCGGCGGCCCTGACCGCGCGGCTCGACGATCCGCAGCGGGTGGCCCGCGCCCTCGCGGCGCTCGACGACGCGAACCTCGCAGTCACCACCTTCGCCCTCGGCCAACCCAGCCTCGACGAGGTGTTCCTGGCCCTGACCGGCCACGGCGCCGAGGACGCCGCCGACACTGCCGACACTGCCGACACTGCCATCATCGAGGAGAGCGCGTCATGACCGACACCATCACCACCTCGGCGCAGGCGGTCGGCAACGTCCTGCAGATGCCGGGTCCCCGCCCGGCGCGGCCCAACGCACTGTCGACGTCGCTGTCCTTCGGGTGGCGGGCGCTGCTCAAGATCAAGCACGTCCCGGAGCAACTCTTCGATGTGACCATGTTCCCGGTCATGTTCACGCTGATGTTCACGTTCCTGTTCGGCGGCGCGCTCGCGGGCTCGACCGACGCCTACGTGCAGTTCCTGATCCCCGGCATCCTCGTGCAGACGGTCGTGATGATCACGATGTACACGGGGCTGACCCTGAACAAGGACATCGAGAAGGGCGTGTTCGACCGCTTCCGTTCGCTGCCGATCTGGCGTCCCTCGCCGCTCGTCGGCGCCCTGTTCGGCGACATCGTGCGCTACACGATCGCCTCGGTGATCGTGCTGATCCTGGGTCTGATCCTCGGCTTCCGCCCCGCCGGCGGGGTCGTGGGCGTCGTCGCGTCGGTGCTGCTGCTGTTGCTGTTCTCGTTCAGCCTGTCGTGGGTGTGGACGATGTTCGCGATGCTGATGCGGACCGAGCAGGCCGTCATGGGCGTATCGATGTTCATCCTGTTCCCGCTGACGTTCGCCAGCAACATCTTCGTCGACCCGTCGACGATGCCCGGCTGGCTGCAGGCGTTCGTCGACGTGAATCCGATCAGCCACCTCGTGACGACGCTGCGCGCGCTGTGCGAGGGCTCGTTCGAATTCGGTCAGCTCTCCGTCGTGCTGATCTGGTGTGCCGGCCTCATCGTCGTGTTCGGCCCGCTGACGATGCGTCTGTACAACCGCAAGACGTAGAGCAGCACCCCCGATACGCCGGAGGCCCGCAACCGTGTCGGTTGCGGGCCTCCGGCGTTGTGCTCGGGCAGTTACGCCTTGACGTTCTGAGCCGCGTCGCGAGCAACGTCCGCGGTATCCGAGACGCCCGACTCGTCCGACTTGTCGGCATCGGCCGGCTCCTGGATGTCGATGGTCTTGCGCAGCGGGGTGTTCGGGATCACGATGACGCAGGCCAGGGTGATGAGTGCGACCACGGCCGCCACCAGGAACAACCGTCCCGTCGCATCGCCGTACGCGGCGCGGATGATGGCTGCGATCGGTGCGGGCAGGGCGTTGATGTCGAGGTTGCCGCCGCCGCCCGCCGAGCTGGTGTCGATACCCAGCTCCGCGAATCCCTCGGCGGACAGGGTCGAGACACGGGTCGCGAGGATCGAACCCAGCACCGACACGCCGATCGCGCCACCGAACGTCCGGAAGAACGCGACCGAGCTACTAGCTGCGCCGATGTTGTGGACACTGACGGTGTTCTGCACCGCGAGCACCAGGTTCTGCATCAGGCTGCCGACACCGACACCGACGATGGCGATGTAGACACCGATCAGCCACAGGCTCGTCGCGTGATCGATCGTCGAGAGCAGACCGAAGCCGACCACGAGCAACCCGGCACCACCGACGATGAACGGCTTCCACTTTCCGAACCGGGAGATGAGCTGACCCGAGACCACCGACGAGACGAGCATGCCCATCACCATCGGAATCGTCAGGACACCGGCGATCGTCGGGCTGTGGCCGCGAGCGGTCTGGAAGTACTGACCGAGGAAGGTGGTGGCACCGAACATGCCGACGCCGACTGCGATGGACGCGATGATCGCCAGACCCGTCGTCTTCTCGGTGATGATCTTCAGCGGGATGATCGGCGACTTCACCTTGGATTCGACGATCACGGTCGCGACGAGCAGCAGGATGCCCACGCCGACGTAGATCGCGGACTCCTTGGAGAACCAGTCGTAGTAGTCGGCCTTGCCGGCGAACGACACCCAGATCAGCAGAACGCTGACGCCCGCGGTGAGCAGCATCGCGCCCCACCAGTCGATGGAGACGTCTTCCTTGCGCTCGGTCTCGATGTGCAGTGTGCGCTGCAGCAGGAACAGTGCGATGACCGCGATCGGGACGCACACGAAGAAGCACCAGCGCCAGCCGAGCGGGCTGTCGACGATGACGCCACCGAGGATCGGACCGCCGGACATCGACACCGCCATCGCGGCACCCATGTAGCCCGAGTAACGCCCGCGGTCACGCGGCGGGATGATGCTGCCGATGATCGCGACCACCAGCGCCGTCAGGCCGCCCATACCGATGCCCTGCACGACGCGGGCCGCCAGCAGGACGGGCACGTTGTGCGCGAAGCCCGCGATGACCGAGCCGATCACGAAGATCACGATCGAGGACTGGACGAGGATCTTCTTGTTGAACAGGTCGGCGAGCTTGCCCCAGATCGGGGTCGACGCCGCGTTCGCGAGCAGCGCGGTCGTGATGACCCACGCAAACTGGGTCTGTGTGCCCTTGAGGTCACCGATGATCGTCGGCAGCGCGGTCGAGACGATCGTCGTGCTCAGCAGCGCGGTGAACAGCGCTGCGATGAGGCCCGCGAGGACCTCGAGAATCTGGCGGTGGGTCATCGCCTCGTTGCCGGAGCCTGCCCGACTCTCCCCCACTGGTGTCGTCATTGAAGTGCTCTCCCACTGTGATTTGCAGCTAGCGGTGCGGATTCGTTTCGGGCGGCGAGCGTGTCGGTGAGACGTTCGATGGTCGACAACGCCGCCACCGCTTCTTCCTGGCTCCACCCACCGAGCAGTCCGTGCAATCGCGCGGATCTGAGTTCCTTCGTGGTCCGCAGGACCTCGTCACCCTTTTCCGAGACTTGGACCAGGAATGCCCGTTTGTCGTCCGAGTCCGGTTGCCTGTCGACGAGGCCGGCGTCGACCAATTCCGTCATCTGTCGACTGAGGGCCGACTGGCTCACGCACAGCACCGACGCGAGTTCGTTCTGTCGGCACGGCCCCCGCGCCGACAGCACGAACAGCACCGCGGCGAGCGCGGGTGCGAGCGGATCGTCGACAGCGCTGGTGATGGCGGTCTTGAGCGATCGTCCGAAGAGGAAGATCGCGTCGACCAGGGCCTGCGCCGTATCAGCCTGAACGGCCATCGGATACCCCGAATCCCCTGAATGGATTGGTGAATTACTTGCAGAACGCAACTATAGGCATAGTTGCGTGCGTCAAGCAATTACTTCGCAAAAGCGACATACCGCATTTCGACCGCCCTGACCTGGGCGTTTCCGAAGCTCGAGCCGGAGGGGTGTGTTGAACGCCTCAGCGCGTGAGGAGCGCGAGGCTCTCCATGTGGTGCGTGAGGGGGAAGGCGTCGAACGCGCGGACCTGCGCCAGGGTGAAGCCGTGCTCGCGGTAGAGGGCGACATCACGCGCGAACGACGCCGGATCGCAGCCGACGTGGACGATCCGGTCCGGCCCCGCCGCCGCGAGGGCCGCGACGACGTCCCGCCCGGCGCCGGCGCGGGGCGGATCGAGCACCACGACCTCGGGCGCCGGGAGATCCTGCAGAGCGCGTTCGACGCGCGCCGCGTGCAGCTGCACCTGCGGCAGATCCGCCAGCGCCGCCGCTCCGTCGGCCACCGCGGTCCGGGAGAACTCGACCGACTCGACCCGGCCGGTCACACCGACCTGCTCGGCGAGTGTCGCGGCGAACACGCCCACACCGCCGTAGAGGTCCCACACGGCGGCGCCGGGCGACGCCTGCGCCCACTCCCCCACGACAGCCGAATAGGTCTGTGCCGCACCCCGATGCGCCTGCCAGAACCCGGTGGCGGACAGCGTCCACTCCCGGTCGCCGACCCGCTCGACCGGTCGACCGGACCCGATGACGACCCGCTCGGCGCGACTGCCCGCCGACGCCGCCCGGCGCGCCGTCGCGCCGCGCCGTCCGGGGCTGCGACGACCGGTCCGCGAGATCTTGGCCGGCGCGATCTCGACCACGTGGCGTTCACCGTCCGCGTCGAGCACCACCTGAACCTCCGCTCCGGGCTGCCACGACCGCTCGGACAGTCCCGAATACGCCGACGCATCGATCTGTGGACACGCCAGGAAGGTCTCGATGTCGTTGCTGCGGAACCGGTGGAAGCCCGGGCGCCCGACGGTGTCGACCGCGAGGCGCACGCGTGAGCGCCAGCCCGCGCCGTGCCCGGTGCCCGGCAGTTCCTCGACGACGACCTCCAGGTCGAGACCGGCGATCCGGCGCAACTGCTCGGCGACGACCGCCCCCTTCATCGCCCGCTGCGCATCGAGCGTGGCGTGCGAGAAGTCGCAGCACCCCGCTCCACCCGGACCCGAGATCGGGCACAGCGGCGCGACCCGGTCGGGTGAGGCCTCGATGATCTCGACGGCGTCGGCGCGGCAGAACGAACCGCCACGATCCTCGGTGACGTGCGCGATGACCCGCTCACCGGGCAATCCGTGGCGCACGAACAGCACCCGCCCGTCGTGGCGGGCCACGCAGAAGCCACCGTGGCCGGGATTCCCCAACTCCACCTCCAGCCGAAGACCCGTCCAGTTCTCACTCACCACGTACCGCCCGTCACTTGCCTTCTGATTCGAACCCGCGGCGACTTGCACCGGGTGCGTTGTCGACGCGTTCGCGTTTGACCTTCTCCGACGAGCTCAACTGCCACGGCACGCTCGTGACCATCACACCCGGCTGGAACAGCAGTCGGCTCTTGAGCCGCAGGGCGCTCTGGTTGTGCAGGATCTGCTCCCACCAGTGCCCCACCACGTACTCCGGGATGAACACCGTGACGACGTCGCGCGGCGAATCCCTGCGGACCCGGCGCACGTAATCGAGCACCGGTTTGGTGATCTCACGATACGGCGACTCGATCACCTTGAGCGGCACCGTGATGTCGCTCTTCTCCCATTCACGGACGAGCGTTCGCGTGTCGGGCTCGTCGACGTTCACCGTGACGGCCTCGAGCGTGTCCGGCCGGGTCGCGCGGGCGTACGCGAGCGCGCGCATCGTCGGCATGTGCATCTTGGACACCAGCACGATCGAGTGGGTGCGGCTCGGCAGTACGCCGTCCCACTCCTGCTCCTCGAGTTCCGCCGCGACGCTGTCGTAGTGGCGCCTGATCGACTTCATCACCACGAAGATCACGATCATCGCGACGATCGCGATCCAGGCACCGGCCGCGAACTTCGTGAGCAGCACGATCACCAGCACCGCACCCGTCATCGCGAGACCGATCGAGTTGACCACGCGCGAGCGCTTCATCCGCCGGCGCTGGGCCGGATCGGTCTCGGCCTTCAGATGCCTCGTCCAGTGCCGGATCATTCCGGTCTGGCTCAGCACGAACGAGACGAACACACCCACGATGTACAGCTGGATCAGCTTGGTGACCTCGGCGCCGAACACCACGACGAACGCGATCGCGGCGCCCGACAGGAACAGGATGCCGTTGCTGAACGCGAGCCGGTCGCCGCGCGTGTGCAGCTGGCGCGGCAGGTAACGGTCCTGCGCCAGCACCGACCCCAGCACCGGGAAACCGTTGAACGCGGTGTTCGCGGCGAGCACGAGGATGAGCGCGGTGACGATCGCCATGAAGAAGAAGCCGGCCGGGAACCCGGAGAAGACCGCCTCCGCGAGCTGCGCGATGAGCGTCTTCTGGTGGTAGCCCTCCGGAGCGCCGATCAACTGGGTCTCCGGATTGTGCGCGTACACGATCCCGATCTTCTGGGCCAGGATGATGATGCCCATCAGCAGGACGATCGCGAAAGTACCGAGCAGCAGCAGCGTGGTGGCCGCGTTGCGGGACTTCGGCTTCCGGAATGCCGGCACACCGTTGCTGATCGCCTCGACGCCGGTCAGGGCCGCACAGCCGGACGAGAAGGCCCGGGCGATGAGGAACGCGAAGGCGATGCCGTACAGGTGCGAATCCTCGGCATCGAGAGTGAACCCGGAGGATTCCGCGTGCACGTCGTCGCCGAAGATGTAGACCCGGGCGAAACCCCACCCGAGCATGATCAGCATGCCGACGATGAACGCGTACGTCGGAATCGCGAACGCGGTGCCGGACTCCCGCAGACCCCGCAGGTTCATCGCCGTCAGCAGCACGATCGCGGCGATCGCGAACAGCACCTTGTGCTCCGCCACGAACGGCACCGCCGAACCGATGTTCGACGCCGCGGACGAGATCGACACCGCCACGGTGAGCACGTAGTCCACCATCAGCGCGCTGCCCACCGTCAGACCGGCATTGGGCCCCAGATTGGTGGTCGCGACCTCGTAGTCACCGCCACCGGACGGATAGGCGTGCACGTTCTGCCGGTAGCTGGCCACGACCACGGCCATGACGACGGCGACGGCCAGCCCGATCCACGGCGCATACGCGTAGGCGGAGATGCCCGCGACGGACAGCACCAGGAAGATCTCTTCCGGCGCATAGGCGACCGACGACATCGCGTCCGAGGCGAAAACAGGTAGCGCGATTCGCTTGGGCAGAAGCGTGTGCCCGAGCTTGTCGCTCCGGAACGGCCGGCCCAGAATCAGCCGCTTCGCAGCGGTGGAAACCTTCGACACTGCCAAAGCGTAAGCCGTCCGAGGGAATGCACAGCAGCCAGGAGCCCAAGTCGGCGTTTCCGGCAGTGGAAACTTGCTCTTCCCCCCGCGCGCTGTACGGTTCGATTCGACGCCCGCGGCACCCCGCACGGGCGCGAATCCGATGAACGGAGTGGACGGGTGTACGTAGTAGTCATGGGATGTGGCCGAGTCGGCTCCTCCCTCGCTACCGCACTGAGCCGGATCGGCCATGAGGTGGCTGTGATCGACCGCGACGCGAGTTCGTTCCTCCGACTCGGATCGGACTTCACCGGGCACACCGTCGTCGGGATGGGATTCGACCGCGACGTGCTGGTCCGTGCCGGCATCGAGCGTGCCGAGGCATTCGCGGCGGTGTCCTCCGGCGACAATTCGAACATCATCTCCGCGCGGGTGGCCCGCGAGACGTTCGGCGTCGAGCGGGTCGTCGCCCGGATCTACGACGCCAAGCGCGCCGCGGTGTACGAGCGTCTGGGCATCCCGACCATCGCAACCGTGCCGTGGACCACCGACCGCTTCATGCTCGCTCTCGCGCAGGACGATCAGATCTCGAAGTGGCGGGATCCGTCCGGCACGGTGGTCGTGACCGAACTGCCCTTCCACGAGGACTGGGTCGGCCGCAACATCTCCGAACTCGAAGCAGCGACCAGCTCCCGGGTCTCGTTCATCATCCGTTTCGGATCGGGCATCCTCCCCGACCGCAAGACCGTCATCCAGTCCCAGGACCAGGTGTACGTTGCCGCGGTGTCGGGCACCGTCGCCGAGGCCGTCGCTCTGGCCGGTAATCCCCCGCCGTCCGACGACTGACAGCCCGAGACCGGTCAATGACCCCCTTCTCGATCGACTACCCGATTGGAAACCTCCGATGAGAGTGGCCATCGCAGGAGCCGGCGCCGTAGGCCGCTCCATCGCCCGCGAACTCGTCCGCAGCAACCACCACGTCATGCTGCTCGAACGCAAGCTCGAGCACGTCGAGCCCGAGGTGATTCCGCAGGCCGAGTGGATCCACGCTGATGCGTGCGAACTGAGCCTGCTCGAAGCCGCGCAGCTCGAGACCTACGATGTCGTGATCGCCGCCACCGGCGACGACAAGGCCAACATCGTGCTGAGCCTGCTCGCGAAGACGGAGTTCGGGGTGGGGCGAGTCGTCGCCCGCGTCAACGATCCCCGCAACGAGTGGCTGTTCGACGAGTCGTGGGGTGTCGACGTCGCAGTCTCCACACCACGCATGCTGGCCTCGCTCGTCGAGGAGGCTGTCACGGTGGGTGACCTGGTTCGACTGATGACGTTCCGCCAGGGTCAGGCAAACCTCGTCGAGATCACCCTGCCCGACAACACCCCGCTCGCCGGCAAGCCGGTGCGCAAGATTCAGCTCCCGCGCGACGTCGCCCTGGTGACGATCCTGCGCGGCGGACGCGTGATCGTCCCCCAGCCCGACGACCCAGTCGAGGGCGGCGACGAGTTGCTGTTCGTCGCGGCGGTCGAGGTCGAGGACGAGCTACGCGCCGCGATCGATATCTGACGCGTCGGCGGCAGGGCCGTCGGCGGCGGCTTCGAGTTCGGCCGGATCGGGCGCGGGCTCTACGAGTCGGTCCGCGCGACGGACGGCCCAGATCGTCACGAGCAGCACCAGGCCGGTGAGGGGCCAGCCCATCCCGATCCGTGCGACCGCGAGCCACCCCGTCTGATCAGCGTCGTAGAGCTGGGACTGGACCAGATACCGGGCGCCGAAGACGGCCGCCCATGCGACGGTGGCGATGTCGTACGCACGCACCGCGCCCTTGTGGGCACGCCACGCGTTGCGGTGCCCGTTGAGGTAACCCCAGACCACACCGACCAGCGGCCACCGCACCAGGATCGACACGACGAACGCAGCGGCATACACGAGGCTGGTGTAGATCCCGAAGAGGAAGTACCCCTTCGCGTCACCGGTGCGGTAGGCGATGAACGCGCAGACACCGACGCCGAGGAAACCCGAGATCGCGGGCTGGACGGGACTGCGGCGGGCGATTCGCCACACCAGGATCGCCGCGGCCACGCCGAGCGCGGTCCACACGGCCGGGGCGAGGCCCCACAGACTGTTCGCCGGCACGAACACGACGACCGGCAGCGTCGAGTAGATCAGCCCGCTGAGTCCACCGAGCTGTTCGAGGATCGTCTGCTGCTTCGTTTCGGTCACGCGACGAGACTGCCATATCCCGACGGCGAGCCGTCGAAGCCCGTCCGGCACCGGACCGTCGACGGGTGCCGACGGCGAGCCGCGGTGCAGTGCAACGGCGGTGGATCAGGAATCGCCGCGGAGTTCGTAGTAGGGATTGAAAATCACCTTCTGACCGTCGCGGTCGCCGATACGGCCACGCACCATCAGCGTCTTGCCCGGCTCGATGCCGGGAATCCGTCGACGGCCGATCCAGACGAGCGTGACCGGGTCGGTGCCGTCGAAGAACTCGGCCTGGACGCTGGCGTTCGCGGACTTCGGACACGCTTCGACGCTGCGGAGGCGGCCGAAGATCGTGACCTCCTCGCCGCGCGCACAGTCACAGGCGCGCTTGGCGCCCGATGCCTGCGCGGTCTCCACCATCTCCTCGGCATCCAACTGCTCGAGGTCCTCGGTGAGTCTGCGGGTGAGCCGGCGAAAGTAACCTGCCGCGGCGGGGGCCATAGCGTGCTCCTGGACAAATGGCGGCGCATCTTCGCGCCGCGCGATAGGGCTGTACGAGGGCCACTGTAACCCCAAAGTGATCCGAAACCCACCGCCGTCCTGAACGCTCGCGAACCGGGCAGTGCAAGATCGATTCATGCAGCAACGAACATGGCCCGAAGTGGCCGTCGTACTCCCGGGGACCGGGTCGGATGCGGATTTCGCGGCCCGTGCCTTCCGGCCCGCATTGATGCAGGTCGGAGTCACGACGACGGCGGTCGAACCGGATCCACGGGCGGTTGTCGACAGCTACCGCGACGCGATGGACCGAGCCGCGCGAGAACACGGTCGGATCCTGGTCGGTGGTGTCTCGATCGGGGCCGCCGTGGCCCTGGCGTGGGCGTCGGAGAACCCCGAGAGCGTCGGCGGGGTGATGGCCGCGCTGCCGGCATGGACCGGATCACCCCACGACGCGCCGGCCGCCGCGAGTGCCACGTTCACCGCGTCTCAACTACGCGCGCATGGACTGGCGGCGGTGACCGCAGAAATGACGGCGTCGAGCCCGCCCTGGCTGGCCGACGAACTGGCCCGGTCCTGGCGCCGCCAGTGGCCCGATCTGCCGTCCGCGTTGGAGGAGGCCGCCGCGTATCACGCGCCGGACCCGGCGACGCTCGCCGGCATCAGGCTTCCTGTGGGCATCGCCGCAGCAGTCGATGACGCCGTCCACCCGTTGACGGTGGCGAAGGAGTGGGCGGCGACGCTCCCGAACGCCGACCTCACCGAGCTCGCGTTGCAGGACATCGGCGAGGATCCGGGGGTCCTCGGCCAGGCGTGCGTCGCCGCGCTCACCCGGATCGGCTGAGCGCGGAGCGCTAGAGACCGAGCTGCTGCATCGCCGAGCCGGACTCGCCACGACGTGGCGGCTCGGACCCGTTCGGGGACGGCGGCGCAGGCTGCTGCGCCGCCGGCTGGGGCTGCTGCGGGGACTGCTGGTGTGCCTGGTCCATGGCCGCGAGCTGTGCCTGCTGTTGGGCCGCCAGCTGCTGCTGGTGCGCCGCCATCAGCTGTTCGACGAGCACCTGCGGCAGAACCACCGGTAGCGGGGTCCGCACCGGGTGTGGCTCGTCGCCACGGTTGACGACCGTATCGAGCAGGACGGCGCGGGCGATCGCGACGAGCGGGCCGCCGGCTGCCACCGCACCGGTGGGACCGGCCACCACGCACCGCAGCATCCAGCGGTGCCCGTCGACACCGATGAAACGCAGGTCGGCATTCGGGGTGGTCGCGGCCACCTCGCGGCCCCACGGGCCGCTCTCGATGCTGACCTCCGCGTTGTCGGTACGCAGCGATTCGGCCAGCTCGGACGCGACCTCACGCCACTGTCCCGGCGACTTGGGTGCCGCGTACGCGGAGACGGTGATGCGACCGTGCTCGGTGACCAGGTGCACCGCCTGCGGCGCACCTTCGGGCGACATCTCGACCTGGAGCTGGGCGCCTTCGGGCATCGGCAGCAGGACCGAGCCGAGATCGAGCCGCGTCGCGGCCGGCTCCTCGTCTTCCGCGAAATCGGTCGCGTCGTAGGGGCCGCCGTCGAGCGTGCCGACGGGCGCGTCCAACTCGGCATCCTCGTCCTGAGCCTCGATGTCGACGAGATCCGCAGGCTCTGTAGCCTCCGACCGGTCGGCTTCGTTCTTCTTGCGACGTCCGAACATGATCAGGCCCCTTCCCTCGGCAGCCGCGTCAGCTCGTGCGGGCGGCCTTCCGTACCGTCGATATCCTGATCGGCATTGTGCTCGACGAGGCTCGCATGACCGCCACTGGACCCGTAACCGCCTGCGCCGCGGACAGTTTCGTCCAAGAAGTCGACCTCGACGAAGTCGACCAGTTCGACCCTCTGCACCACCAGCTGCGCGACACGGTCACCGCGGCGCAGTTCGATCGGCGTCTCGAGGTCGTGATTGATCAGGCAGACCTTGATCTCTCCGCGGTAGCCGGCATCGATCGTGCCCGGGGTGTTCACGACCGAGAGCCCGGCCTTCGCGGCCAGACCGGACCGCGGATGGATGAGACCGACCGTGCCGATCGGCAACGCGACCGCGATGCCGGTGCCGACCAGGACGCGGCGTCCGGGTTCGATCGTGACATCGGTGGTGGTGCACAGATCGACACCGGCATCGCCGGCGTGCGCGCGCTGGGGAATGGGGATACCGGGGTCCAGGCGCTTCAGCGCAATGGCAGGAAGATCGCTCACGTGCACCGAGACTACTCTGGAATACGTGTCCGAATCGTCTCAGCCCGCAGCGACCACGCCCGACAATGCCCGAGCACCGATCTATTCGGAGCGTCTGTGGGTGCCGTTGTGGTGGTGGCCCGCTGGATTGTTCATCGCAGGCCTGCTCGCCGCGGAGATCCATATGGGTTCGCCGGGCGTCCGCGCCTGGCTGCCCTACGTCCTGCTGTTCCCGTTCCCGGTATGGGCCCTGCTGTGGGTGTCGCGGCTCCGGATCGAGGTGTTCGACGGCCCCGACGGTGAAGTGCGGGTGGGTCGGGCGCATCTACCGCTCTCCGCCATCTCCCGCACCGCGACCATTCCGCCGTCGGCGAAGAGCGCGGCCATGGGGCGCCAGCTCGATCCGGCCGCCTACGTCCAGAATCGTTCCTGGATCAAGCAGACTGCGCTGATCGTCCTCGACGATCCCGAGGACCCCACGCCCTACTGGTTGGTGAGCACGAGGCGGCCAGCCGAACTGCTGGCCGCCATCGGCCGCGGGACAGCCCCGAAGGACTAGTCCGTCTGCTTCAGGACTCGCGTCAGGCGGCGCAGTCCATGCAGATCATGACGCCGTTCTCCTCGCTTGCGAGACGGCTGCGGTGGTGAACCAGGAAGCAGCTCGAGCAGGTGAACTCGTCCGCCTGCTTGGGCACCACCCGCACGGACAGTTCTTCGCCGGACAGGTCGGCGCCGGGGAGTTCGAACGACTCCGCGGTGTCGGACTCGTCCACGTCGACGACTGCCGACTGCGCCTCGTTGCGTCGTGCCTTCAGTTCTTCGAGCGAATCCTCCGAAACCTCGTCGGTTTCCGATCGCCTGGGTGCGTCGTAGTCGGTTGCCATTTCCTCTTCCCCTCGTCCTCTTGCGTGTATCCCCGGTGCCCGGGCCGCCGTCCCCTGGCAGGGGGTGGGGCGATCCTGGAGAACCGTCAGAGATGCAGATCCATTCCTGTGGCACTAACAACGCCGCAGGATGCCCGGAAGTGCCCGAAAAGCCCTCCGGAAAACATGACCTACACCTCACCTTCCGTTCTCGCCGGACCCTCTCGAAATCGTGTGTTCTCACGACTGGGGCCGCCAGACAATAGCCGACGCATCAGGAAAAGTGGCAACCGAACCGGACACTGCCGGAAACTGTCCGTCAATCGTCACCAACCACTGCTCGAGCTGAGACATTCCTGCACGGGGCATGTGCCGGACGGTGATCGGCCGGGGATCTACAGTGGGCAGCGGGACGGCGGCGGCACCCGAGAAGGTGGCCGGAACCACACCAACTCTTTTCCTTTCGCGGGATCACTGCCCGCGCTCGCCTACGGAGAGGCCGACATACACCGTGGTTTCACTGATCACCGATGGCAGTTCGACCGACGGTCAGGGCCGTCCGTTCCGTCGCCGGCGCGCGGTCCCCGTGATCGCGTTGATCTCGGTGCTGGCGCTGCTCGGAGTCGTCGTCTGGGTCCAGATCTTCACCAAGCCCGAGGTGTACGCCACCACGGTGGACTGCAATCCGCCGGTCAAACCGAAGGCCGCCGACGCCCCCCCGCCGCAACCACTCGGCGAGAAGGTGGGGCGCAGCACCCTCCTCGATGTCGAACCCGCGGCGCTGTCCGCGACCAAGGTCCGCGTGTTCAACGCCAACGGCGAACGCGGCCAGGCGTCGGACGTCGCGACCCAGCTGCGTGACTACGGTTTCGCGGGCGCACCCGACGTCCAGGTCGGGAACGACCCGGTATACGTCGACCAGAACCTGCAGTGCCACGGGCAGATTCGGTTCGGACCGAACGGACTGTCCGCCGCGAGTGCGCTGTGGCTCGTCGCGCCGTGCGCCGAGTTGATCCAGGACGCGCGCACCGACGACACCGTCGATCTCGCGCTGGGAACCTACTTCGCGAAGCAGATCGATCCCAATGCTGACGCGGCGGAGGTCCTCAACGCACTGAAGGATCCGCCGGCGGGCACCGAGCCGGCTCCGCTCGACCCGGATCTGCTCGCAGCGGCCCGCACCGCGCGCTGCTGACCCGTCCGACCGATCACGGGATCGGGTCGAACAACCCCACGGACCGGAAGACCGCCTCCAGATCGTCGGCCACGCCGGGCGCCATCGCGATCACGACTTCGCCCGCCGCACTGCGCGTGTCGGGCGCCGGGACGTGCACCCGGGCTCCGGCCTCGCTGGCGATGAGTGCGCCCGCGGCCCAGTCCCACGGATTGAGCCCGTGCTCGAAATGGGCATCCACCCGACCCGACGCGACCATGCACAGGTCGAGGGCGGCCGATCCGATCCGTCGGATGTCGCGGACCCGGGGAAGCAGTTCGCCGATCAGCCTGCCCTGCACCGCGCGCCGCTGCGCGCCGTAGCCGAACCCGGTCGCCAACAGCGCCAAGGACGCCTCGGTCACCGGGTTGCACGCGAGCGTTCCGGTGTTGCCGTCCGCGTCGGTGAACGAGGCGCCCCCGCCGAGCGCGGCCGAGTAGGTCACGCGCCCGGCGACGTCGACGACGGCACCAGCGACGGACACCCCGTCGACCTGCGCGGCGACCGACACCGAGTACGCCGGGATGCCGTAGAGGAAGTTCACGGTGCCGTCGATCGGATCGAGGACCCAGCGGGTGCCGGCCACGCCGTGTTCCTCGCCACCGCCCTCCTCGCCCAGGATGGCATCGTGCGGGCGCAGGTCCGCCAGGCGCGCCCGGATGAGTTGCTCGGTCTCCGTGTCGACGATCGTCACCGGGTCCGTCGGCGTGCTCTTGGACTGCACCGAGTCGCCGTCGCCCGCATGCACCACAGCGCCCATGACGCCGAACACCTCCGGCCGGCGGGATCGCACGTGCGCTGCCGCGGCCTCGGCGACCGCGATCGCCGTGCGGCGGAGGACGCCCGGATCGATGGAGTTGGATTCAGCCGTGGGACTGTCGGTGGCGCGCATGGATGTATCGCATCACAGACCACAGACACCCACCACCCGTATCCCCGGGACCGAGCGCGGCGGAACCAACTAGTGTTTCGACGCAGGCTGTCATCTCGGCGGAAGGGGACCATTGTGGGAATTCGCGGCTTCGGTGTGGACGTCGGCGGCAGTGGCATCAAGGGCGCACTCGTCGATCTCGAGACCGGTGAACTCGTCGAGGAACGGATCAAGATCGCCACCCCATACCCGTCGACTCCGGATGCCGTCGCGGCCACCGTCGCCGAGATCGCCGCACGGGCAGGCTGGGACGGTCCGGTCGGTGTCACGTTGCCCAGCGTCGTCACGAACGGCATCGCCCGGACCGCCGCGAACATCGACGAGTCGTGGATCGGGACGGACGCGCGGACGCTGTTCTCGACCGCGCTGGGCGGCCGCGCTGTCACGGTGCTCAACGACGCCGATGCGGCCGGACTGGCCGAGGACCGGTACGGGGCCGGCAAGGACGTCGACGGCGTCGTCGTCCTGCTGACCTTCGGCACCGGCATCGGTTCGGCAGTCCTGCACAACGGCGTCCTGCTCCCGAATACGGAGTTCGGCCACATGGAGGTCGACGGCATGGAGGCCGAGCATCGTGCCGCGTCGTCGGTCAAGGACACCAAGTCCCTGTCGTACAAGGAGTGGGCCGCCGAGGTGACCCGCGTGCTGTGCCGATTCGAGGACCTGTTGTGGCCCGACCTGTTCATCGCGGGCGGCGGGATCAGCCGCAAACACGAGAAGTGGATCCCCCGTCTGGAGAACCGCACGCCCGTCGTTCCCGCCACACTCCTCAACACCGCGGGGATCGTCGGCGCGGCCATGGCCACGCAGAACAGCCTGGAAAAGGGCATCGCTCCGTAACAATTTCAAAGCTGTCGTTACAATGGATGGCGGCCGACTGTGAGTCGGCGAAACCCGACAGACCTCTCCGCCGGAATTCCACTCTGGCGTGACGCCGCACGACACCGTCACGAAAGGGCGTACGTGGCAGCCACCGATACGCGTCAGACCGCCGATTCCACACCCGAATCAGCGACCCCTGCATCCACTGCCGAGGCCACTACCGGTAGCGCGCCCGCCGCCAAGAAGGCTCCCGCGAAGAAGGCCGCCGCCAAGAAGGCGCCTGCCAAGAAGGCCGCCGCCAAGAAGGCGCCCGCGAAGAAGGCCGCCGCCAAGAAGACGGCTGCGAAGAAGACCACCAAGAAGGCGACCACCAAGGCCGCCAAGGGCGGCGACGACATCGGCGAGGACGAGGACGTCGACATCGCCGATCTCGACGTCGCCGACGGCGAACTCGTCGAGGAAGAGGTCGAGGACGTCGTCGTCGAGGAAGACGACGAGGAGACCGCCGAGCCCACCGAGAAGGACAAGGCGTCCGGCGACTTCGTGTGGGACGAGGAGGAGTCCGAGGCACTCCGCCAGGCCCGCAAGGACGCCGAGCTCACCGCGTCTGCCGACTCGGTGCGCGCGTACCTCAAGCAGATCGGCAAGGTCGCGCTCCTCAACGCGGAGGAGGAGGTCGAGCTCGCCAAGCGCATCGAGGCCGGCCTGTTCGCGACCTTCAAGATGGCCGAGATGGCAGAGAAGGGCGAGAAGCCCTCCCCCGCCGATCGCCGCAACATGAACTGGATCACCCGCGACGGCAACCGCGCCAAGAACCACCTGCTCGAGGCCAACCTGCGCCTCGTGGTGTCGCTGGCCAAGCGGTACACGGGCCGCGGCATGGCGTTCCTGGACCTCATCCAGGAAGGCAACCTGGGCCTGATCCGCGCGGTCGAGAAGTTCGACTACACCAAGGGTTACAAGTTCTCGACGTACGCGACGTGGTGGATCCGTCAGGCCATCACCCGTGCGATGGCCGACCAGGCCCGCACCATCCGTATCCCGGTGCACATGGTCGAGGTCATCAACAAGCTCGGCCGCATCCAGCGTGAGCTGCTCCAGGACCTGGGCCGCGAGCCCACCCCGGAGGAGCTCGCGAAGGAAATGGACATCACGCCGGAGAAGGTGCTGGAGATCCAGCAGTACGCGCGTGAGCCCATCTCCCTCGATCAGACGATCGGCGACGAGGGCGACAGCCAGCTCGGCGACTTCATCGAGGACTCCGAGGCCGTCGTGGCCGTCGACGCGGTCAGCTTCACGCTGCTGCAGGATCAGCTGCAGTCGGTGCTCGAGACGCTGTCCGAGCGCGAGGCCGGCGTGGTGCGTCTGCGCTTCGGTCTCACCGACGGCCAGCCGCGGACTTTAGACGAAATCGGCCAGGTCTACGGCGTGACCCGGGAGCGGATCCGCCAGATCGAATCGAAGACGATGTCCAAGCTGCGCCACCCGTCGCGTTCCCAGGTGCTGCGCGACTACCTGGACTAGCACTGCCTAGCACCGGCCTAGCACTGGTCAGTTCGTGAGGAAGGGGTCCTTCGGGGCCCCTTCTTCGTTCGGTCGAGGTCGCTGCCACAGCCGGACCAACGGTTCCGCGACCCGCGCGCCGACCGGACCGAGCACGGCCATCAGCAGCACGTAGGCGGTTGCCAGTGCCGCGAGTTCGCCCTCCACCGCACCGGCGGACACGGCCAGACCCGCGATGACGATCGAGAACTCTCCGCGCGCGATCAGCGCCGCTCCGGCGCGGGCCCGGCCCATCACGCCGATTCCCTGCCGCCCGGCGGCCCACCATCCGGTGAGGACCTTCGTCGCGGTCGTCACGACGGCGAGAGCGATGGCGGGCAGCAGCACGGGCGGGATCGTCGTCGGATCCGTGTTGAGGCCGAACACGACGAAGAACATCGCGGCGAACAGGTCCCGCAACGGTTCGAGCAGGCGGGTCGCGTTGCGCGCCGTGGAGCCGGAGATCGCGATACCGAGCAGGAAAGCGCCCACCGCCGCGGAGACCTGCAGCGACGACGCGAACCCCGCGACGAGCAGTGCCGCACCCAGCAGCTTGAGCAGGAACACCTCGCGGTCCGGGCTGTCGACGACGGCCGAGACGACGTTCCCGTACCGCAGCGCGATCAGCAGCACGGCGGTGATGACCGCGAACGAGACGCCGACCGCCTGCAGCCCGCCGAGGAAGCTGACGCCGGCCAGGACCGCCGTCAGGATCGGCAGGTAGACGGCCATCGCGAGGTCCTCGAACACCAGGATCGACAGCACGATCGGCGTCTCGCGGTTGCCGAGACGACCCAGGTCCCCGAGCACCTTGGCAATGATGCCGGACGACGAGATGTAGGTCACACCGCCGAGCACGAGCGCCCCGACCAGCCCCCAGCCCAGCATCAGTGCCATCACCGCGCCGGGAACCGCGTTGAGGACCAGGTCGACGACGCCGGCCATCCAGGACCGGCGCAGCCCGGTCACCAACTCGGCTGCGGTGTACTCGAGGCCGAGCAGCAACAGCAGCAGCACGACGCCGATCTCGCTCGCGAGGTGGCTGAACTCGCCGATGTCGCCGAGCTGGATGAATCCGCCCTGGCCGAAACACAGGCCGCCGATCAGATAGAGCGGGATGGGTGACAGGCCGATGCGGCCGGCGAGTCGACCGAGGACACCGAGCGCGAAGAACACAGCGCCGAGTTCGACGAGTGCCAGGGAGGTTCCGGTCATCGTGCGCGCGTAGCCGAGCCGGGATCAGCCGTGCGCGAGGATCTTGGCCGCGTGATCGAGGCCCTCCTGCGTTCCGACCGCGACCAGCAGGTCGCCCTCCGTGAAGGTGAAGTCGGGATTGGGCGACGGCGCGACCTGACCGGCGCGCATCACGGCGACGACGGACACCCCGGTGCGGGTCCGCATCGCGGTCTCGCCGAGCGTGCGGCCATCCCACGGCGAGTTCTCGGTGATCGGCATCTGGCGGGTGCTGATTCCGGGCAGATCCCGGTGCTCCTCCCGCAGCTGTGCGACGAGCTGCGGCGCCCCGAGCAGATTGGCCAGCACCGACGCTTCATCGGATTCGAGCGGAATCGAAGCCATGCACGCATCCGGGTCGTCGAGTTTGGAGACGATCAGCTCGGTACGACCGTCGCGGTGGGTGACCACACCGATGCGTCGGCCCATCGCGAGCGCGAAATCCTTACGAACTCCGATACCGGGCAGCGGGGTCACTTCCACGTTCATGGCTCAACGGTAGCGCCAACACACCTACCGACGGCTAACCGATCGGCGGAAACACTCCGGCGTCGTCCGGGAGGTAGTCGGTCACCTCGACGACCGCGGCGACCGGCAGCGGCCCGTACAGGTGCGGGAAGCGCATCGAGGCGGGGTCGGACGGCACGCCGGGCTCCCAACGCACCTGCGCCCCGAGCCGGTCGGGATCGAGGCTCAGCAGCACCAGATCCCGGCGGCCCGCGAAGAGCCGGTTCGCGGGGAGGTGCACCTGCGCGGGCGTCGACAGGTGCACGAAGCCGTCCGCGTCGAAGCCGGGCGGTACGCGCTCGCCGAGGCGCTGCGCTGTCGCCCATTCGTCCCTGCTGCACATGTGGAGCAGGGACCCGCCCGCGAACTGCTCCGACTGATCCGGTGTCGACATGTGTCGTCCTTTCCGCCGCCGAGGCCCCGAACGATAGAGCAGCGCTCAGCTGTCAGCGAACACCCGAATCGTCCCGAAACGCATAGTGCGAGTTCAGGACGGTGGGTGTTAGTGAGGACACACCGAGGAAGTATCGGGAACAACCCGATCAAGTCGAACGTCTGACAGAGTGGACCTACCGCGTCACCCCCGACGCGGCGGAAGACCCCAGGCAGTGGGTACCACCCCACAGCCAGTTCGGAGGAGTCATGCCCGGAACACTGACCAGCCCCCCGTTGACCGCTGCTGACCGGTGCGACCGGTGCAGCGCAGGAGCCCGCGTGCGCGCTGTGCTCGCGAGTGGAGGAGAGCTTCTCTTCTGCCAGCACCACGCCAACGAGCATGCAGATCGTCTTCGTGAGATGAACGCCACCATCGTGAGCGACTCGGAATCATCCGCGGCGACCGTCTAGCGCGTCAGCCCTCCGGGCGGACGCTCGTCCGTCCCCAGTTCCCGAAGCGGGTGACCACCATCGGTGGTCACCCGCTTCGGCGTTCCGGAACGAACTACCAGCGAACTACCACTACCACTACCACTGCCGGAGCGTCGCGATGCGATCGGTGAGCTGGTCGACGGTCGCGATCGCCGTCGGCGGACCACCACACACGCGACGCAGTTCGCCGTGAATGACACCGTGCGGCTTACCGGTCCGGTGGTGGTGCATCGCCACCAGGGAATTGAGTTCGCGGCGCAGGTTCGCCAACTGGCCCGCGGACGCCACCCGCTCGGCCACCTGGGGCGCGGGGATCGGCGGTGCAGCCGCCGCAGCAGCGGCGGCCGGCTTGTCCAGCTGGTTCTGCTGGCGCTGCCGCAGCAGCGCCCGCATCTGCTCGGCGTCGAGCAGTCCGGGCAGCCCGAGGTAGTCGGCCTCCTCGTCGGACCCGGAGAACGTCGCGGTCCCGAAGGAGGAGCCGTCGTAGATCACCTGGTCCAGCTCGGCGTCGGCGCCCAGCGAGACGAACGCCTTCTCCTCCTCGCCCGGCTCGTCCTTCTGCTTGTTCGCGTCGGCGAGCAGGTCGTCGTCGAGACCGTCCTTCTCACGGTGCGGCTTGCCGAGGATGTGGTCCCGCTGCGCCTCGAGCTGACTCGCAAGGTCCAGTAGCACCGGCACGGACGGCAGGAACACGCTCGCCGTCTCGCCCTTGGTCCGCGATCGCACGAACCGACCGATGGCCTGCGCGAAGAACAGCGGCGTGGACGCGCTCGTGGCGTAGACGCCGACCGCCAACCGCGGCACGTCGACGCCCTCGGACACCATGCGTACCGCAACCATCCACGCCTGCGTGCTCTTGCCGAACTCCGCGATCCGGTTCGACGCCGTCGGGTCGTCCGACAGCACCAGCGCCGGCGCCTCACCCGTGATCGCCTCGAGGGTCTTCGCGTACGCGCGGGCCACCGTCTGGTCCGTCGCGATGATCAGGCCACCCGCGTCGGGCATGCCGCCGGCGCGCAACTGCCCGAGACGGGTGTTGGCGGCCGCCAGGACCGCCGGGATCCAGTCTCCGGCGGGGTCGAGCGCCGTGCGCCACGCGCGGGCCGTCTGCTCGGCGCTGAGCGGCTCACCGAGCCGGGCCGCGAATTCCTCGCCGGCGCTGTTGCGCCAGCGAGCCTCCCCCGAGTAGGCGAGGAACACCACCGGACGGACGACGCCGTCGGCCAGGGCGTCGGAGTAGCCGTACGAGTGATCCGCCTTCGAGCGCATCAGGCCCTCGTTGTCGGGCTCGTAGTTCACGAACGGGATCGCGCTGTCGTCGCTGCGGAACGGGGTACCGGTGAGTGCCAGGCGGCGTGTCGCGTCGCCGTACGCCTCCCGGATGGCGTCACCCCAGCTCTTCGCGTCACCGCCGTGGTGGATCTCGTCCAGGATCACCAGTGTCCGACGCGCCTCGGTCCGGACGCGGTGCTTGAACGGGTGCGACGCGACCTGCGCGTACGTTACGACCACACCGTGGTAATCCGACGACGTCTGCCCCGTCGAGTTCGAGAAGTGCGAGTCCAGAGCGATGCCGTTGCGGGCCGCGGACTCCGCCCACTGGTGCTTGAGGTGCTCGGTGGGCGCGACGACAGTGATCTGGTCGACGGTGCGGTCACGCAGCAACTCCGAGGCCACGCGCAGCGCGAACGTCGTCTTGCCGGCGCCCGGCGTCGCGACGGCCAGGAAGTCGCGGGGTTTGGTAGCCAGGTATTTGGTCAGGGCACGCCGCTGCCACGCTCGGAGGGAGCCGGTGGGAGCTGGTGCAGTTTCGACACTTCCGGGTTCAGCGCTCACATCGCACCTCGCCGCTGGCTTCGCACAGTTGTTCCCACTCCTTGCTTCGCTGACGGGGTTCTCGGCCGCTGCCCGACCACAGTCTCGGGGCCACGCCCTCGGGCGACGACCCCCGAGGAGCCTAGCGGTCGGGACCGACCGATTCAGCATCAGCCGCGCGGCCGGGGACGTGATCCTGCACAGACCTCGCCCGGCGGCGGGGTGGCAGAATCGACGGCGACACGGCGGCGCCCCACCGGGCATCCCGGCGCATTGTCAGGAATCCTGGAAGCATCATGAGTGAGACGCCGCCCGCCACGAAACGCCGACCACTCCGTCGGTGTGCCCAGGTGGTCGGGCGAACGGCGTCCAAGGCCTGGCACGATTCGATCTTCGGCAAGTCGGCCACCGCGGCGTTCTGGCAGACCCTGTCGCTACCCCCGCTGCTGCTGGGACTGCTGGGCAGTCTCGGCTATGTCGGCGGGTGGTTCGGCCCGAACACGGTGGAGATCATCCAGTCGAAGATCATCACGTTCAGCCACACCGTGTTCAGCGAGAACGTCGTCGACCAGATCATCCAGCCAACCGTCGGAGATGTCCTCGGGCGAGGCCGCCCGGAGATCATCTCGGTGGGCTTCCTGCTGTCGCTGTGGGCGGGTTCGTCGGCAATCTCGACGTTCGTCGACTCGATCGTCGAGGCACACGGCCAACAGGACGCCCGGCACCCGGTGTGGCAGCGGGTGTTCGCGTTGCTGCTCTACGTCGGCTTCCTCGTCCTCGCCGTCTTCACGCTGCCACTGGTCGCACTGGGGCCGACGATGATCGGCCGCGCGCTCCCCGAGTCCTGGCACACGGTCGGGACGGAGATGGTGGACGCGTTCTACTACCCCGCGGTCGGTCTGCTCCTGATCGTCGGCCTGACCACCCTCTACAAGGTGGCACTGCCGAGATCGCTTCCGTGGCATCGACTGCTCGGCGGTGCACTACTCGCCGGCGTGTTCTTCATGGCCGCCAGCACGATTCTGCGCTGGTATCTGAGCGCGGTGGCCGGCACCGGATACACCTACGGCGCGCTCGCGACGCCCATCGCCTTCCTGCTCTTCACGTTCTTCCTCGGCTTCGCCGTCGTGCTCGGTGCCGAGTTCAACGCCACGATCCAGGAGTTCTGGCCGGCGCGGGCCACCCGCATGGAGCAGGTGCGTGACTGGATCGCCGCGCAGGCCGCGATCGATGCGTCGGAGGACGCCGGCCCTGTGACGAATCTGACGCGACGGCTCGCGACCGGACCGATCCGGTTCACGTCGGATCGATCACAGTCCGGATCCGAATGCGAGTCCGAGCCCCAGTCCCAGGGCTGCGGATCGGTGGACGCACCGGAGTCCGACGCGCCCACCGACGACACGGACGCTCAGTCGCCCTTGCGCAATCCCTCGTAGATCTTCTTGCACTCGGGGCACACCGGCGAACCCGGCTTCGCGGACTTGGTGACCGGAAACACCTCGCCACACAACGCGACGACGTGGGTTCCCATCACCGCGCTTTCGGCGATCTTGTTCTTCTTCACGTAATGGAAGAATTTCGGGGTGTCGTCGTCGGTCGTCTCGTCGGTGGTGGTGTCGGGACGTTCCTTCGTCAAAGTGCTCACATCCCAATAATGCCGCAACCGCATGTGCAATTGCTTCGCGAGAGTGGAACAGTGGAACCCATGGCAAGAACATCGGGGTTCGACGAGTCGGCCGAGAGCGGCACACCCCGCAACCCGGCTCTGATCACCGAGGCTGCGCAGTCCATCGAAGATCAGCACCGGGCGCGTGTCCGGAAGTACCTGACGATCATGTCGTTCCGGTTCCCGGCGCTGATACTCGCGGCGATCGCGTACGGAATGTTCGGGAACGCCTGGATCTCGGTGGGCATCATCGCCCTCTCCATCCCGCTGCCCTGGATCGCGGTCCTGATCGCGAACGACAGGCCGCCGCGGTCGAAGGACGAGCCGAGCAGGTACGACCACCGCGACGCAGCGCATGCGCTCGAGTCCAGGCAACACCGCACGATCGAGGGTTGAGCGGCCGCGCTCGTCCGGTCCGGTAAGCGTGCGATGACGGCTGCAACAATGCTCGCGTGACCCGTGACCTCCTGCTCTCCATCTGCGGCCCGCTCCGAGAAGCGCTGACGCGCTGCGCGTACGACACCGACTCGATTCTCGATCTTCTCGGTGCCGACGCCCACGCCGCGCTCGACCGGCACGAACCGGTGCCGGTCCGCCGCGCCACCGCGAACGGCGGCGACCTGGGACAGCTCGTTCGACTGTTCCTCCTGTGCGACGACTGCGATGCGGCCGACGTCGCGTCCGCGCTCGCACCACTCGCGCTGGACGACGCGGTCGCGGCCGGCCTGCTCTCGCGCACCGGCGAGACGGTGCGCGCCGAACTCGACCTCCGCCCCCTCGACCTCGGCACGGGGAACCGGTGGGTGCTGTCGGATCTCGACGGCTCGATGCGCGCCCGACCGACCGCCGACGACCACGTCATCGGTGTCGGTCACGCGTCGCTGTCTCTGCTGCAGGGGACCCCCACCCGTCCGGTGGGCACCGTGCTCGACGTGGGCACCGGCTGCGGCATCCAGGCCCTGCGCGCCGCGGACTATTCGGGCACGGTCACCGCCACCGACATCAACCCGCGGGCACTGGATCTGACCGCGGCGACCGCCGCGCTCAACGGCCTCGACTTCGAGCTCCTCGAGGGCTCGTGGTTCGAGCCGGTCGAGGGCCGGACGTTCGACCAGGTGGTCGCGAATCCGCCGTTCGTCGTGAGCGAGGCCCGCGTCGTCAACAGCTACCGCGACTCGGGCCTGGACCTGGACGAGGCGAGCGAGCTGATGATCTCCCGGTCGGCGGAGTACCTGAACACCGGTGGGACGGCGGCGCTGCTGGCGTCGTGGCTGCACGTGGATGGCGAGGACTGGCGACACCGGATCGCCTCGTGGCTGCCGGCACACGGGATCGATGCCTGGATCGTCCAGCGCGACGTCGCCGATCCCGCGCTCTACGTCGGCACGTGGCTGCGCGACGGCGGCGGTGACCCTCGTGACCCGGCCGTGCAGGCCCGTGCCCAGAGATGGCTCGACCACCTGGAGCAGGCCGACGTCGAGGGCGTGGGGTTCGGCTTCGTCTATCTCCGGCGCACGGACGAGCCGTCGGACATCCTGTGCGAGGACCTGCGCCACGGCTTCACCGACCCACTCGGCGACGAGGCAATCGCCTACTTCGAGCGTCTCGCGTGGCTGCGGGAGCACGATGTCCTGTCGGCGCGGTTCGCGGTCCGGCCCGACACCGCCCTCGAGCGGGTGTACCTACCGGGCGAGGACGGCTGGGATCAGGTGGTGGCGCGCGTGCATCGCGGCAACGGACCGCAGTGGCAGCACGAGGTGGACGATCTCACAGCGGCACTGCTCGCGGGAATGCGTGACGACGGACTGGCGTTGGAAGAGCTCATCACGCTGCTCGCCTTCGCGCACGGTGAGGACGAGGAGTCGCTGACGGCCACGGCAGTACCGCTGGTCCATTCGCTTGTGCGTCACGGGCTGATCGAGCCCGCCTGACGCGCGTTCCCGGGCGGGTACCTTCTCAGGAACTTCTCAGGGGAGGCACCCGGAACGCGCAGGTCACGGGCCGCAGAGGTGAATCCGTTCGGGAACTTTCCCAGGCCGTCGGAGCGTTGAGGCATATGAGACACCCCGACGAGGAGGCACGTCATGACAAGCCCCAGCACCACTCGACCCCGCACCGCCGATTCCGATCTGGACAGCCAGAGCCCGGCCGCGGATCTCGTTCGCGTCTACCTGAACGGGATCGGCCGGACAGCACTGCTGACCGCTGCAGACGAAGTCGACCTGGCGCGGCGGATCGAAGCTGGGCTCTATGCCAAGCACGTGCTGGAGACCAAGAAGCGCCTCACGGCCGTCAAGAAGCGGGACCTCGCCACGATCGTCCGTGACGGCGAGGCCGCCCGGCGCCACCTGCTCGAGGCGAACCTGCGTCTCGTGGTGTCGCTGGCGAAGCGGTACACCGGACGCGGCATGCCGTTACTGGACCTCATCCAGGAGGGCAACCTCGGTCTGATCCGTGCGATGGAGAAGTTCGACTACGCGAAGGGCTTCAAGTTCTCGACGTACGCGACGTGGTGGATCCGTCAGGCCATCACTCGCGGCATGGCAGATCAGAGCCGCACCATCCGCCTGCCCGTCCACCTCGTCGAGCAGGTCAACAAGCTCGCCCGCATCAAGCGCGAACTGCACCAGCAGCTGGGCCGCGAGGCCACCGACGAGGAGCTGTCGCAGGAGTCGGGCATCCCCGAGCACAAGATCGCGGACCTGCTCGATCACAGCCGCGACCCGGTGAGCCTGGACATGCCGGTCGGCAACGACGAGGAAGCGCCGCTGGGCGACTTCATCGAGGACTCCGAGGCGACGTCCGCGGAGAACGCCGTCATCGCCGGGCTGCTGCACAGCGACGTCCGCAGCGTCCTCGCGACGCTCGACGAACGCGAGCAGCAGGTGATCCGGCTGCGTTACGGCCTCGACGACGGCCAGCCCCGCACGCTCGACCAGATCGGCAAACTGTTCGGCCTCTCGCGCGAGCGGGTGCGCCAGATCGAGCGCGAGGTGATGGGCAAGCTCCGCCAGGGTGAGCGTGCCGATCGACTGCGCTCGTACGCCAGCTGACCCGAACGCTCTCCCGCGCCTCCCGGCCGGTCGTGCCCCCTCCCCCCTCGGGGGCCACGACCGGCCGGGTTTTCGCATTTCCCGGCCGGGTTCCTGCGGTTCCCGGTCCGGTTCACCACTCCCGCAGTCGCCGCGGACCCAGATCCGCCATGCTCGGCTCCGGTCCGATCCGCACCCGGGCATCGGTCACCTCGGCACCCTGCGCCGACGCGAGCACCGGTTCGCACGCGAGCGAACGAACCTCCGGCAGGTCGTCGGCGAGGGCGGACACCCGCTGCACGAGATCGACGAGGGCCTTCTTGTTGACCGGGACCGCGCTGCGGTAGCCCGACAGCAGGGGTGCGGCCTTGGGCGCGTCGATCAGCTCGGTGGCCTCGTCCTCGGTCAGTGGCAGTACTCGGTAGGCGCGGTCCCCCAGTAGATCGGAGATCACGCCGGCCAGCCCGAACGAGATGAGCGAGCCGAACGACGGGTCGTCCTGGACCCCGACGACACAGCCGATGCCCTTGGTCGCCATCTTCTGCACGTGCAACAGGGGCTCACCGGACGCGGCCGCAAGATCGCGGTACGCCAACCGCACGGAGTCCGGTCCCACCAGGTCCAGCCGCACGCCTCCGAGGTCGGGGCGGTGCCGCCACTGTTCACCGGTCGCCTTTACCGCGACCGGGTAGCCGAGTTCGTCCGCCGCCTCGACCGCCTCGTCCTCGGTGGTCGCCGCGCGGAACTCCACCACGTGCACCCCGTAGCACTCGAGCAGTTGCGCCGCCTCGAAGTCCGACAGCCACCGCCCGTTCGACTCCCCCAGCCAACCGTCGATCAGCCGCTTCGCGCGGTCCGGGTCGATCCCGTTGGGGCGCACCACCTTCGACACCGGACGTCCACGCCACGCGGAGTACCGCCAGGCCCGCGCCAATGCCAACGCGGCACGTTCCGGGCCGGGGAACGACGGCACCGAGCCGCGCGTCGGATGCCCGTCCGGACCGCGCACCGCCAGGACGTCGGGGATGCCCTCGGTCGCCAGGAACG
This sequence comes from Rhodococcus sp. W8901, assembly GCF_013348805.1. Lineage (NCBI taxonomy): Bacteria > Bacillati > Actinomycetota > Actinomycetes > Mycobacteriales > Nocardiaceae > Rhodococcus > Rhodococcus sp. W8901. The sequence goes on along the minus strand of NZ_CP054690.1, from coordinate 2,430,582 downwards.
TGGTGAGAATCGGCTTGTCGGCGCCGATCACGGCCTCACGCAGGGCCTGCGCGTACGGCTCGACGGGCACCGCGACCGGCGGCGCGAACACCGCGATCACGGCGTCGACGTCGAACGATGCGAGTGCTCGCGACACGGCCCCGGCGAACATCTCGGGAGTCGCCTGCGCGCCGAGATCGACCGGCTCCCCCACCTGCAGCCCCTCGCGGCGCGCGGCATCGGAGGCGAGCACCCCGAGGGCGGTCGAGTTGCCGACCACCGCGACCCGCGGCCCGGCCGGCAGCGGCTGGTATCCGAAGAGCATCGCGCAGTCGAACAGCTGGGAGATCGACCCGACCTGCACGACACCGGCCTGTTCGAAGAGCGACCGCACGATGGAATCGTCCATCTCGACACCGGTCGCCGCCAGCGCCGGGGGCACCGCGTGGCGTCCGCTCTTGACCGCGACGATCGGCTTGTTCCGTGCCACCCGCCGGGCGATCCGGGAGAACTTGCGGGGATTGCCGAAGCTCTCCAGGTACAGCAGGACCACTTCGGTGTCGGGATCGGTGTCCCAGTACTGGAGCAGGTCGTTGCCGGACACGTCGGCGCGATTGCCGGCGGAGACGAAAGTCGACAGTCCCAGTTGACGTTTGGCGGCCTGGTCGAGGATCGCGATGCCCAGGGCGCCGGACTGGCAGAAGAAACCGACCTTGCCCGGATTGGGCAGCACCGGGGCCAGCGTCGCGTTGAGCGAGACGGCGACGTCGTTGTTGGCGACGCCGAGCGCGTTGGGGCCGATGAGCCGCATACCGTGCGCCCGCGCGGCGTGCACGAGCCGGCGTTCGGAGTGCCGTCCGTCCGGACCGGTCTCGCTGAATCCCGCCGACACCACCACCAGCGCCTTGACGCCCTTCGCGAGGCAGTCGTCGAGCACCGCGTCGATGGACTCCGCCGGCACGGCGACCACTGCCAGGTCGACGTCGTCGGGGATGTCGCGCACCGTCGGGTACGCCCGGACGCCACGGACCGACCGGTGCTCGGCGTTGACCGGATACACCGGACCGGAGAAGTTGCCACGCAACAGGTTCACCAGCACCGCGTTGCCCACCTTGGAGCTGTCGGTGGACGCCCCGATGACGGCGACGGACCGCGGGCTGAGGACGTTGCGGACGCTGCGCGCCTCGGCAGCGCGCTCGCGGGAGTTCCGCACCGACAGCAGCGCTTCGGTTGGGTCGATCGCGAACTCGAGGCGTAACACTCCGCCGTCGAAGCTGCGGCTCACCTGGTATCCGGCCTCACGGAACACCGAGACCATGTTCCGGTTCTCCGCGAGCACCTCCGCGACGAACATGTTCAGACCGTTCTCCGCCGCCGCACCGGCGAGGTGTTCGAGCAGGATCGGCCCGAGCCCGCGGCCCTGGTGGGCGTCCGCGACGACGAACGCGACTTCGGCGGACCGGCCGTCGCCCACGTCGAGCAACCGCTCGTAGCGGCCCACCGCGATGATCTCGTCACCCAGGATCGCGACGAAGGCGACGCGGTTGCGGTGGTCGACGGTGGTGAAGTTGACGATGTCGCGCTTGGACATCGTGGGGTACGGACCGAAGTAACGCAGATACCGGGTGCGCTCGGAGAGCTTGCTGTGGAACTCGACGAGCTTGTCGGCGTCGTCGGGGACGATCGGCCGCAGGTGGACGACGCCGCCGTCGGAGGCCAGCACGTCCGCCAGCCAGTGGCGCGGGAAGTTCCGTGCCCGTTCCACATCGACTTCCTTGGCGTCTTTGGCGGTGCCGTCAGTCACGGGGATCCTCCGGATCGAGTCCGAGCAGTGGGAACGTGGCGCGGCGGGTCGCGATGATTGCCGCGTCGATTCGGGTCAGGGCCCGGTCCATCGAGGCGACACCCGTTTCCGGCGTACCTCCGGGTCCGTCCCACGGCATGTACGCGGTGTCGCCGGACTCCCCCATCGTCGTCGGGAGATCGACGCTCGGTGCAAGGGAGTGTGCCTTCTCACGCCACGAGTCGGGAATCGTGGTGGCGGGATCGATCTCGCGATCCAGCGCCGCGGCGATGAGATGCGTCCACGACCTCGGCACGACACGGATCAGGCCGTAGCCGCCACCGCCGACCGCGAGCCACCGCCCTTCCGCGTATCTGTCCGCGAGGTCGCGCATCGCCAGGTACGCCGCCCGCTGCCCGTCGACGGTCAGCGCGAGATCGGCCAGCGGGTCCTCCCGATGGTTGTCTGCGCCACACTGACTGATCACGATCTGCGGGCGGAAGGCTGCGATCGCGGCGGGAACCACCGCGTGGAATCCCCTCAGCCACAGCGCATCGCCGGTACCGGGCAGCACCGGGAGGTTGATGGCGGTGCCCTCGGCCGCGCCCGCCCCCACCTCGCTGGACCAGCCGGTGTTCGGCCACAGGGTCGCCGGGTGCTGGTGGATCGAGACCGTCAGCACCCGTGGGTCACCGAGGAACGCATGCTGCACGCCGTCGCCGTGGTGCGCGTCGATGTCGACGTACGCGATGCGGTCGAATCCGTTGTCGAGCAACCACGAGATCGCGATCGCGGCGTCGTTGTAGACGCAGAAGCCCGACGCCCAGTCGGCCATCGCGTGGTGCATTCCGCCGCCGATGCTGACCGCGCGCCGGGCGCGGCCGGATGCGATCGCCTCGGCCGCCGCCAGGGTTCCGCCCGCCAGGATCGCGCTGGCCTCGTGCATCCGGGGGAAGACCGGGTTGTCCTCGGTGCCCAGCCCGTGCCGGGTCTCGACCTCCGCGGGCAGCGGGCCGTCCTGAACCGATCCGGCAAGCTTCACCGCGTCGATGTACGCGGGGGTGTGGATGCGGAGCAGGTCGGTGTCCGTGGCGGCGTCGGGCCGCACCACCTCGGCGCCCTCGACGAGCCCGAGTCCGTGCGCCAGATCCATCGTCAGCTCGAGACGGGTCGGGTTCATCGGATGCTGGGGACTCCAGCGATAGCTGAGATAGTCCGGGCTCCACACCACGACGCGGTCGCTTGCGGAAGCTGAGATGCCCTCGACGGGACCTGTCGACGCGGTCATGGACCCAAGTTACTTGCCGCGGCACGGCAGGCGCGAGGCGCCATGTCCGGGACCGGTTCGGAGCCCCGACGGCGGACCGGACGCGCCTGGCGCCCGAGCGGAACCCGGAACGTGATTTGCCCGGTAGAATCACTCCGGACGAAGGGGTGTAAGAGTGAAGGATCTGGTCGACACCACGGAGATGTATCTCCGGACGATCTACGACTTGGAAGAAGAGGGCGTCGTCCCGCTCCGCGCGCGGATCGCCGAACGGCTCGAGCAGAGCGGACCGACCGTGAGCCAGACGGTTGCCCGCATGGAGCGTGACGGATTGCTCCAGGTGGCAGGCGACCGTCATCTGGAGTTGACCGAGAAGGGCCGCAACCTCGCGGTCTCGGTCATGCGCAAGCACCGTCTCGCCGAGCGGTTGCTCGTCGACATCATCGGACTCGACTGGGACCAGGTGCATGCCGAGGCCTGCCGGTGGGAGCACGTGATGAGCGAGGACGTCGAGCGGCGCCTCGTCGAGGTGCTGAACAACCCGACGACGTCGCCGTACGGTAACCCGATTCCCGGGCTTGCCGAACTGGGACTGGACCGCCCGGCAGGCAACGCGGAGACGCTGATCCGGCTCACCGACGTGCCCCCGGGCAAGCCGACCGCAGTCGTGGTTCGGCGACTCGCCGAGCACGTGCAGTCCGATCCCGAACTGATCGGCCAACTCCGTGAGGCGGGCGTGGTTCCCGATGCCCGGGTTACAGTCGAGACCCGACCCGGCTCGGTGACGATCACCGTGTCCGGTCACGACGAATTCGACCTTCCCGAGGAAATGGCCCACGCCGTCCAGGTGAAGCAGGTCTGACAGACCGCTTCGCCGGTTCGACGCCGGTGCCAGAGGAGATGAACGGTGAGACTTCTGGTTACCGGCGGTGCCGGCTATGTCGGCAGCGTGTGCGCCACGGTACTGCTCGAGCGCGGCCACGAGGTGGTCGTCGTCGACGATCTGTCGACGGGTAATGCCGACGCGGTTCCCGTCGGCGCCGATTTCATCGAAGGCGACGTGGCTGCTGTCGCCGGATCCGTTCTCGGATCCGGCGACAGCGCACCTCGATTCGACGGTGTGCTGCATTTCGCGGCGCAGTCGCTCGTCGGCGAGTCGGTCGAGCGCCCCGAGCAGTACTGGCAGGGCAATGTCGTCACGACGCTCGCACTGCTCGAAGCGATGCGGGTCTCCGGTACGCCACGTCTGGTGTTCTCGTCCACGGCCGCCACCTACGGCGAGCCCGAGCGGACACCGATCACGGAGGACGATCCGACTCGTCCGACCAACCCGTACGGCGCCACGAAACTCGCGATCGACCATGCGATCACGTCGTATGCGAACGCGCATTCCCTCGCGGCGACGAGCCTGCGCTACTTCAACGTCGCGGGCGCCTACAAGGGCGCGGGCGAGAACCGTGTCGTGGAAACGCATCTCATCCCCCTCGTGCTCCAGGTCGCGCTCGGTCAACGCGAGAAGATCGCGGTGTTCGGAACCGACTGGCCGACCAAGGACGGCACCGCGGTGCGGGACTACATCCACGTACTGGATCTCGCGGAGGCCCACCTGCTGGCGCTCGAGTCGTCCGAGCCGGGACGGCACCGGATCTACAACCTCGGCAGCGGCGCAGGATTCACTGTCCGCGAGGTCATTTCGGCCTGCGAACGAGTGACGGGACTCCCCATCACCGCCGAGGACGCGCCGCGCCGCGCCGGTGATCCGGCGGTCCTCATCGCATCGAGCGACCGCGCGATCGACGAGCTGGGCTGGAAGCCCGAGCACACCGATCTCGACGAGATCGTCGCCGACGCATGGACGTACCTGCAGGCGCTCGGAGACCGGTCACACGCCGCGCGGCGATAACCCGCCCCGCGGCGGCAGCTGCACGCCGAGGTCCTGCGCCACCTCGTATCCGAGATCAGCGAGGTCGCGCAGGGCATCCGGCCGGATCCCGGCCTGCAGGGCGTCGTCGAGCAGGTTCGCGAGCCGATGACACGGATCGGCCGCGAGCGCGGCACACAGCGCGACACCCGCCATCGGACCGTCGCCGCGCACGTACGAGCTGTAGCCGAGCAACGCGAGCGGTTCGGCGCGCTCGGGATCGGGCAACGACCTGCCCAGATGAATCCACATCTGTTCGGCCGCGTCGGCGTGCTCCCCGATCGTCAGCGCGAGCAGCGCGTCCCGGATGTGCGGATTCTCCAGTGCGAGCGCCATATCCGCGCACTCGTGCGCCGTGATCTCGTCACCCGAGTCGAGTGCTGCGATGCGCGCGAGGACGCGTTCGAGGTGGGCACGTTCGACGCCGGCGGGATCGGACGCCGTGTGCGCCAGAGCGAACCCCCGCACACTCGCCTCCCGCGCCGCGTCGATGATCTCCGCGATGCACGCCTGCTCGCCAGCCGGAACCGGATCGAGCACTGCTTCCAGCTCCTCACGGGACCCCCGGATCGCACGACCCCCGAACACCTGGGCCGCGGCCACCTCGGATGCGGCGGGATCCGGCAGCACGCCGCGGCTGTGCCCCACGAGGTCCCGCCACTGCACGCCGGCTTCGATTCGCGGGACGAGATGCGCGGCCGCCAACTCGATTCCTCCGGCGCACAACAGTTCCCGGAAACGATCGACGATCGCAGAGTGCCGCCACAGGTCGCCCGAACGCTCGCGGGGTGGGATCCGATCGTCCACCACGACCACGAGGACCCGATCGGCACCCTCCCGGATACTCACCGCCGCGAACTGGTCGAGGACCAGTTCCATCACGCCGTGCACCCCAGCGGGATCGTGGAGCACGAGGTCGTGGCGCATCACCGCGCCGACGCTGGTTCCGGTGAGACAGATCGCGACCAGTGAGCGGCGGGGGTGAAACCCCAGCAGGGCCGGTACGGCGCTGATGAGGTCGCCGGGGTCGGATATCCGGACCGCGTTCGGGGTCCCGAGATCACTGTGTCCGGACAGAGCCGGGTTGTGTGGGCGGGGCGAGTCGTGTGAGAAGGCCGGTGTCGTCATGCCCCGACCCTGCCGCTCGGGGCGCCCCCCGGCCCGGGGCACGACCTGGGGATTCGGTGGACCTGTGGATGTCGCCGCCGCCTGTGCAGAACCCCGAGCTCACGGCTCCGGGCACAGACAGGACTGTCGGTTTGCCGTGTTAGCGTCGGCGGCTCAGCCCGCGTGGACCTTCAGTACCGCCGCGGTGAACAGCTCGTCGAGAGCGGCGGTGTCGGCATCTGCCCCGAACGACATGAACGTCGCCTGCACCCGCACGTCGTCGACCTGCGCGATCAAGGTGAGCATCGACTGTGTCACCGCCTGGTCGCCCTGGCCCGAGCTCACCGAACGACGCAGCGCGAGGGTGTCGTCGGCATCGATCGGCGGGGGCGGAGTGAGGGTGGTCCGGACGACCGAATCCACCCCGTTGCGGGTGGCGGTCACCTCCGGGCACTCGGACAGCTGCGCTCCGAGCTCCACGAGCGGCGTGGCGACCCGGATCAATTCGATCGTGATCGTCGAGCGGTTGGCGTTGTCGGTGCCCACGACCATTGCGGTGCCGTCGGGGCCGTAGTCCTGGACGGGAGGCTTGCAGCCGGCCGGTTCCACCTTGGCGCCCGGTGCGATGCCAGTCAGGTCGGGCGCAGCCTGCGAAACTGCCTGCGGGGGAAGCACGACCGCCGGGTACTGCGGCGGGAAGGCAGCCGGGTCGAGAAGGAGGTCTCCCAACGGCCGCGCATCGGCGGCGACGGACTCGTCCGACAGCGGAGTTCCCGTCACCGCCTCCGAACAGCCCGTGAGCAGGACAGCCGACCCCAGCAGCACCGCCGCGGCGATCCGCTTCCATTGCGACATGCTCGAGCCTCCATCGTCCCAGCGCCGGGGTGTCCGCCTCGTTCTCGTTCCGCGCGGACAGCCTGTCACACGCGAACGGCGATCGAGGTGAACATCGATCGCGACGGGTACAGGCGTCGCCGCGCCGGGGCCGGGAATCAATGCGGCCGACCCGGTGTTGGCCCTCGAGGGACGAGATTCGATGATCTTGTTCGACAGTGGCACCGCAGCGCCCCGCCGCTGGTCCCCCGCTCCGGTTTCGGCACGCGGGAGCCGGTGAGGGACACTGGAAGCAGAAGTTCGAAGGAAGGGAGCCGTCATGGACGAGCAGTCGAAGATGTACGAGCTGGAGTTCCCGGCACCGCATCTGTCGTCGGCCGACGGCCTGGGACCGGTCCTGGTTCACGGTCTCGAGGGATTCTCCGATGCCGGGCACGCGGTGAAGCTGGCGACCAAGCACCTGCGCGAGAGCCTCGAAACCGAACTCGTCGCGTCGTTCGCGGTGGACGAGCTCATCGACTATCGATCGCGGCGTCCGACCATGACGTTCAAGGCAGACCATTTCTCGGACTTCGAGACTCCTCAACTCAACCTGTACGCCCTGCGCGACACCGCGGGCACGCCGTTCCTGCTGTTGGCCGGCATGGAGCCGGATCTGCGCTGGGAACGGTTCACCACGGCGGTCCGCCTGCTCGCAGAGCAATTGGGCGTGCGCCGGACCGTCGGGATCAATGCCATTCCGATGGCCATCCCGCACACGCGGCCGCTCAGCGTGACCGCGCACTCGACCAACAAGGACTTGATCAAGGATCATCACCGCTGGTCCGGCGAACTCCAGGTCCCCGGCAGCGCATCGTCGCTGCTGGAACTGCGGATGAGCCAGCACGGCCACGAGTCCGTGGGCTTCTCGGTGCACGTTCCGCACTACCTCGCGCAAACCGACTATCCGGCCGCCGCGGAGACGCTACTCGAGAACGTCATGGAGATCGCCGACCTCGAACTGCCACTCGTCGCGCTCGGCGAGGCGTCGGCTCGGGTCCGCGAGCAGATCGACGAGCACATCGCGTCGAACGAGGAGGTCCAGTCGGTGGTCCGGGCGCTCGAGAACCAGTACGACTCGTACGTCGCTGCCCAGGAACAGCAGTCGACGCTCCTCGCGAGCGACGACGACCTGCCGAGCGGTGATGAACTGGGCGCGGAGTTCGAACGCTTCCTCGCCGAGCAGGCCCGCCTCGACGACGACGCACCCGGGGACGACGATCAGAACTGAGGTTTGATCGACCCAACATTTGGTCGTTCGTCCAGGTATCGTGGACGACGAAACCCTTCCGTTATCCGAAGTCACACTGACGACTCATATGGCGCATAGCGTCTCGGTGCACGGATATACTCGGACGATCGATATCTGAGCGGTGCCCGCGTGCCGGGCAGCAGCTTCAGGAGGCGATATGAGCGACTCCCGCACGCGAATGCTCCGCCCGGTGCCGGACACCGAGCCGCGGCTCGTGTTCCGCACCATCCACGGGTACAGGCGCGCGTTCCGCATGGCCGGCGCGGGTCCGGCCGTCCTCCTGTTGCACGGCATCGGCGACAACTCGTCGACGTGGAGCGAGATCATCCCGCACCTGGCTCAGAACTACACGGTGATCGCACCGGACCTCCTCGGCCACGGGCGCTCCGACAAGCCCCGCGCCGACTATTCGGTGGCCGCCTACGCGAACGGCATGCGCGATCTGCTCTCGGTGCTGGATATCGACAAGGTCACCGTCGTCGGTCATTCGCTCGGCGGCGGCGTCGCGATGCAGTTCTCCTACCAGTTCCCACACATGGTCGACCGTCTGGTGCTGGTGTCGGCCGGCGGTGTCACCAAGGACGTGCATCCGCTGCTGCGCCTGATCTCGATGCCGGTGGTCAACGAGGCCCTCAAGCTGCTGCGCATTCCGGGTGCGATGACGTCGGTCCGCGCGATCGGCGAGGTCGTCTCCCGCCTCCACGGGTCGCCGCTGCGTCCCGGCACGATGCTGCACGACACCCCCGACCTGGTCCGGGTGCTCGGCGCCCTGCCAGATCCGACGGCGTACGAGGCGTACCTGCGGACGTTGCGCTCGGTGGTCGACTGGCGCGGTCAGGTGGTCACGATGCTCGACCGGTGCTATCTGACCGAGAACCTCCCGGTGCAACTGATCTGGGGCGCGCGCGACTCGGTGATCCCCGTCAGCCACGCACATCTGGCGCATTCCGCGATGCCCGGCTCACACCTCGAGATCTTCGAGGACGCCGGTCACTTCCCGTTCCGCGACGACCCGCTCCGCTTCCTCGGTGTGGTCGAGAACTTCCTCGAGTCGACCGCACCGCTGGAGTTCGACGAGACCCGCTGGCGGAACCTGCTGACCGACGGCGTCGGTGAGGGCACCATCACCGGCGCTCCCGCGACCCGCATGGCGGTGCTCGACGCGATGGGCTCCGACGAACGCAGCGCCACCTGAAACTCGATCGCGGCGGCGTCCCGGGTCCGGAAGCCCGGTACTGCTCGGCAAGGCTCTAGCCTGTAACGGTGCTGCTTCCCGATCTTCTCCCCGAAACCGTCGACCCCCACGGCGTAGATGCCGACGCACTGTTCGACGCGTTCACGTCGTGGACGAGCGATCGCGGCCTGCAGCTGTACCCCGCGCAGGAAGAGGCGCTCATGGAGTTGGTCTCCGGGGCCAACGTCATCCTCGCCACGCCCACGGGTTCCGGAAAGTCGATGGTGGCGCTCGGTGCCCACTTCTTCGCGCTCGCTGCATGGCGGAACGGCGGGGGCCGGCGAACGTTCTACACCGCGCCGATCAAGGCGCTGGTCAGCGAGAAGTTCTTCGCGTTGTGCGACGTGTTCGGGGCCGACAACGTCGGCATGATGACCGGCGACGCGTCGGTGAACTCGTCGGCGCCGATCATCTGCGCGACCGCCGAGATCGTCGCGAACCTCGCGTTGCGTGAGGGACCGGGCTCGGACATCGGCCAGGTCGTGATGGACGAGTTCCACTTCTACTCCGAGCCGGACCGCGGCTGGGCGTGGCAGGTGCCGCTGATCGAGCTCCCGCAGGCGCAGTTCCTGCTTATGTCGGCGACGCTCGGCGACGTGAGCCACCTGTGTGCGGACCTCACCCGCCGCACCGGCCGGCCCACCACGGAGGTGTCGGGCTCGGAGCGCCCGGTGCCGCTGCACTTCTCGTACTCGCAGACGCCGATCGGCGAGGAGATCGAGGAGCTCGTCACGACCCATCAGGCGCCGGTGTACGTCGTGCACTTCACGCAGGCCGCCGCGCTCGAGCGGGCGCAGGCCCTCACCAGCGTGAACCTCTGCACGCGCGCCGAGAAGGACGCGATCGCCGAGGCCATCGGGGCTTTCCGCTTCACCACCGGCTTCGGCAAGACGCTGTCGCGGCTGGTCCGTCACGGCATCGGCGTGCACCACGCCGGCATGCTGCCGAAGTACCGCCGGCTCATCGAACGGCTCGCGCAGGACGGCCTGCTCAAGGTCATCTGCGGCACCGACACACTCGGCGTGGGCATCAACGTGCCCATCCGCACGGTGCTGCTGACCGGCCTCACCAAGTACGACGGCACCCGCACCCGCCAGCTGCGGGCCCGCGAGTTCCACCAGATCGCCGGTCGCGCCGGTCGCGCCGGCTACGACACGATGGGCACCGTCGTCGTGCAGGCGCCCGAGCACGAGATCGAGAACGTGCGTGCCCTCGCAAAGGCCGGCGACGACCCGAAGAAGCGTCGGAAGGTACAGCGCAAGAAGGCACCCGAGGGTTTCGTGTCGTGGGGCGAGGGCACCTTCGACAAGTTGATCGTCGCCTCACCGGAGCCGCTGAGTTCTCGCTTCTCGGTGAGCAATTCGATGCTCCTGAACGTGATCGCGCGCCCCGGCAACTGTTTCCAGGCGATGCGGCATCTTCTCGAGGACAACCACGAGTCGCGGCCGGCGCAGCGCAAACACATCCTCAAGACGATCTCGCTGTACCGCGGCCTGCTGCAGGCCGGGATCGTCCAGCAACTCGACGAGCCCGACGAGTACGGCCGGATGGCGCGGCTGACGGTGGATCTGCAGCGCGACTTCGCCCTCAATCAACCACTGTCGCCGTTCGCGCTCGCATCGCTCGAACTGCTCGACGTCGAATCGCACACCTATGCACTCGATGTCGTATCGATCATCGAGTCGACGCTCGACGACCCGCGACAGATCCTGATGGCACAGCAGCACGCGGCACGCGGCGAGGCCGTCGCGGAGATGAAGGCCGACGGGATCGAGTACGAGGAGCGCATGGAGCTGCTCGAGGAGATCACCTGGCCGAAGCCGTTGGCGGATCTGCTGTTCCCGGCCTTCGAGATCTACCGCGCCGGTCATCCGTGGATGAGCGAATTCGCCCTCTCCCCCAAGTCCGTCGTCCGCGACATGGTGGAACGGTCGATGACGTTCGCCGAACTGGTGAGCCACTACGGCCTCGCCCGTTCCGAGGGCCTGGTCCTGCGGTACCTCGCCGACGCGTATCGCGCGCTGCGGCAGACGGTTCCGGCGGAGGCCCGCACCGAGGAACTCGAGGACCTCACCGAGTGGCTGGGTGAGCTGATCCGCCAGGTCGATTCGAGCCTCCTCGACGAGTGGGAGCAGCTCACCAATCCGGGCGCCGAGTCCGACGACCAGCAGGTCGCGTTCGGCGCCGACATCCCGCGCCCCATCACCGCGAACACCCGCGCGTTCAAGGTCATGGTGCGCAACGCGATGTTCCGTCGCGTCGAACTGGCGTCACGCCGGCGCTGGGACCAGCTCGCCGAACTCGGCGACGGTCTGGACGCCGACGACTGGGCCGACCTGCTCGAGCTGTACTTCGACGAGTACGAGGAGATCGGGACCGGACCGTCGGCACGCGGCCCCCAGCTGTTCCAGGTGACCGTCGAACCGACACTGTGGCGGGTCCGGCAGGTCCTCGAAGACCCGCAGGGCGACCATGGTTGGGCGCTGCTCGCCGAGGTCAACCTCGCCGAATCCGACGCGGCCGGTGAGGTGGTCTTCGACGAGTTCGAGGTCGCGGAGGGCTGATCCGGGCGAACTCCGGGCGGTTACTGCGTCATCGACCGAGTGTCGCGCGCAGTAACAGCCCGACGAAGCAGACTGCAGCGGTACGGTTTCGGCATGTCTGACATCGTGATCGGGATCCTGGCCATCGCCGTCGGTGCGGTGTTCTGTTTCAGCGGTACGGCCGCCATGCGGTTCGTGATCGCGCTCTGGGGTGCGTTCGCGGGTTTGAACCTGGGCGCCGGCCTGGTCTCCGCGATCACCGGTGACGGCTACTTCGCCACCGCACTGGGTTGGATCGTCGGCATCCTGGTGGCGCTGCTCTTCGCCGTGCTGGCCTACCTGTACTACGCGGTGGCGGTGACGTTGGCGATGGCGTCCGTCGGATTCGCTCTCGGCACGGCCGCGATGGTGGCGGTCGGCGTGACCTGGAACTGGGTTGTCGTCCTGGTGGGCGTGATCCTCGGTGTGGCGCTGGCAGTCCTCACGCTCGCCGTCGATCTGCCCGCGGTGTTGCTCGTGGTCGTCAGCGTCCTCGGCGGTGCGGTCGCAATGGTGGGCGGCGTGATGCTGCTCGCCGGGGCCGTCGACACGGCCGACTTCGACCACGCGTCACTCACGACGACCATCTCCGACGACTGGTGGTGGTACGCGATGTACGTCGCGCTCGTCGTCGCCGGCGTCGTCGCGCAGTCCCGGATGCTCGGACGGGAGCGGTCGCTTCGCGACCAGTGGCGCCACACCTCCGCACCGTCCGTCCCCTCGAACACCTGACCGGTCCGAAGACGACGTCGGGCTGTTACTGCGACATCCGCCGAGAGGCGAGCGCAGCAACAGCCCGACGAGACGCCCTACGCGTTCGGCTTGAACGGACCGGCGCTGCGCGGCTTGCGGTTGGACTCCTCGCGCCGCACGGCCTGCAGTTCCTTGACCCGCTTCTCTTCCTTGCGGACCTCGACGAGGTTGGCGCGCTCGGCGACGAGCCAGTCGGGCTGATCGGCCAGGAGCGCCTCGATCTGCTCGGTGGTGAGGGCGTCCTCGATGCCACCGCGGGTGAGGCCGGAGATCGACACACCCAGCTTGGCGGCGACGACGGGACGCGGGTGCGGACCGTTGGCGCGCAGTTCGGTCAGCCATGCCGGCGGGTTGGTCTGCCACTCGCTGAGCTCGTCGCGGGTCACCACGCCGTCCTGGAACTCGGCGGGGGTGGCCTGGAGGTACACACCCAGCTTCTTCGCCGCGGTTGCGGGCTTCATCGTCTGGGGGGTCTTCTGCGACGTCATACGTCAAGGGTAACGAGCACGCGCTGCGCGGCTGCACCCACCGCTGCAGGTAGCCTTGCCGAGTGACAGAGGCGACTGATCCCCGACCGTTCCGGCTCGCGTACGTCCCCGGCGTCACCCCCGCCAAGTGGGTCCGCATCTGGAACGAACGCATCACCGACACCCCGCTCGAGCTGGTGGCGTCGACCGCCGCCGAGTCGACCGCGGCCCTGCGGGAGGATCGCGCGGATGCGGCGCTCGTGCGGCTGCCGATCGACCGCGACGGCCTGAGCGCCATCACGCTGTACGCCGAGACGCCCGTCGTGGTGGTGCCGAAGGACCACGTGTTCACCGCCGCGGACGAGATCGCGCTGTCCGACCTCGCCGAGGAACTGGTGCTGGATCCGCTGGACACCCCGATCACCTGGGATCAGCTGCCCGGTCGGCCCGCCCTGGACCGTCCCGCCTCGACCGGCGACGCGATCGAGTTGGTCGCCGCGGGCGTCGGCGTCCTGGTCGTGCCCCAGTCCCTCGCCCGGCTGCACCACCGCAAGGATCTGACGTACCGGCCGGTGGCAGGCGCGCCCGAGTCGGAGGTTGCACTGTCTTGGGTCACCGACCGCACGACCGAACTGGTCGAGGAGTTCATCGGCATCGTCCGCGGACGCACCGCCAACAGCTCGCGCGGACCCAACCCGCACGAGACGCCGCGGACCAAGGACAAGGCGCCCCGGGCGGCTGCGCCGCGCACCGCGAAGCAGTCCGCGCCCACGTCCGGCAAGGCACGCGCCAAGGATTCGCGGCGCGGCAAGCCCGGCAGCAAGGCGAAGCCGGGCGGGCGCAAGCGCCGCTGAGGGCCCGCCCGCGTCACGACGCCGCCGTCACCGCTCCCGCCGGAGCGGCGTCCCGAAGCAACTCGGCGAGCTGCCGGTAGCCGTCCGCGCGCCCGCTCGAGACGCGGAACACCAGTCCGATGGTCCGGCCGGGGGTCGGTGCCGCGAACCGCGCCGTGGCGAGGTCGCCGCGCCGGGTCTCGACGGGTACCGCCGAGTCCGGGACCAGGGTGACCCCCAATCCGCCTGCGACGCACTGCACGACGGTCGCGAGCGAGGTGGCCCGGGTGTCGCCGGACAGCGGGTGTGCGTCGACGGACCGGCACAGATCCAACGTTTGATCGCGCAGGCAGTGCCCCTCGTCGAGGAGTAGCAGCGGTAGTTCGTCGAGGACGTCGAGTGGCAGGTCGTCGCGGCCGGCGAACGGGTGTTCCCTCGGCAACACGACGACGAAATCCTCTCGATACAACGGAATCTCGATCAGCCCCGGAGCCTCCGACGGCAGCGCCAGCACCGCGACGTCGATGGCGCCGGTGCGGAGCGCGTCGAGCAGTCGCGCCGTCTGGTCCTCGATCACCTGCGGCACCAGGGCCGGGAACTTCGCGCGGAGCGCCGGCAGCAACGCCGGCAGCACGTAGGGCGCGACGGTGGGGATCAGTCCGAGGCGCAGCGGCCCGACCAACTTGTCGCCGACCCCGGCGGCCGCGGCGACGAATCCGTCGGCGGCGTCGAGGATCAGTTTGGCCTGGGTCAGCAACTGCTCCCCCGCCGCCGTCACCAGGACACGCCGGGTGCTGCGTTCGATCAGCTGAACTCCGAGACCGTTCTCGAGGGACGCCAGCGCCTGCGACAGTGTGGGTTGGCTCACACTCAAACGCGCTGCGGCCGTGCCGAAGTGGCGATACTCCGCCACCGCGACAAAGGCACGCAGCTGTGACAGTGTCGGTTGATAAGTCCCATCAGCCATACCTATCAGTGTAGTGCCACCTATCACCTTTACCTTTTGAAAGGTTTCGGGCACTATGGAGTCATACCGAAGAGCGCAGGACACGGAGCCTCGAACGAGAGCCACCGCAGACCCGCTCGAGGTAGCGCCCACCACCGATCCACGGTGCGTGGCCTGCGCATACAGATGTTCACAAATCAAGTAGGAGGACGACACATGGCTCTGCTGACCATCGGCGACCAGTTCCCGGCATACAACCTGACCGCCGTGATCGGTGGCGATCTGTCCAAGGTCGACGCCAAGCAGCCCGACGACTACTTCACCACCGTCACCAGCGACGACTACGCCGGCAAGTGGCGCGTCGTCTTCTTCTGGCCCAAGGACTTCACGTTCGTGTGCCCCACCGAGATCGCCGCGTTCGGCAAGCTGAACGACGAGTTCGCGGACCGCGACGCCCAGGTCCTCGGCGCCTCGGTCGACAACGAGTTCGTCCACTTCCAGTGGCGTGCACAGCACGAAGACCTCAAGACCCTCCCCTTCCCGATGCTCTCGGACCTCAAGCGTGAGCTGGCCGAGGCCACCGGCGTCCTGAACGCCGACGGCGTCGCGGACCGCGCCACCTTCATCATCGACCCGAACAACGAGATCCAGTTCGTGTCCGTCACGGCCGGTTCCGTGGGCCGCAACGTCGACGAGGTCCTGCGCGTCCTCGACGCCCTGCAGTCCGACGAGCTGTGCGCCTGCAACTGGAAGAAGGGTGACCCGACCATCGACGCGGGCGCTCTCATGACCGAGGGTGTCTGACCCATGTCGGTCGAGAACCTCAAGAACTCGCTTCCCGAGTACGCCAAGGATCTCAAGCTCAACCTGAGCTCCCTCGCTCGCTCGACGGAGCTCAACGAGCAGCAGCTGTGGGGCACCTTCCTCGCCTGCGCGGCCGCCACCAAGTCGGCGACCGTGCTGAAGGAGATCGCGGACGAGGCCGCCGACGTGCTGTCGGCGGAGGCGTACAACGCCGCCCTCGGTGCCGCATCGATCATGGGTATGAACAACGTCGCCTACCGCGCCAAGAGCTTCCTCGGTGACGAGTTCGCCCAGGTGCGCATGGGTCTTCGCATGAACATCATCGGCAACCCCGGTGTCGAGAAGGCCGACTTCGAGCTGTGGTCGCTGGCCGTGTCGACGATCAACGGCTGCCATGACTGCACCGCCGCCCACGACGCCGTCGTGCGCAAGGAAGGCCTCACCAAGGAGCAGGTCTGGGAGGCCGTCAAGGTCGCCGCGACTCTCCAGGGTGTCGCCCAGGCCGTCGTCGCGAGCGAGACGCTCGCCTGATCGGTCCCCGTTCGACGGAAGGCCCGGTACACGACTCACGTCGCGTACCGGGCCTTCCGTCGTCTCCGGAGTTAATCTGGGCCCCATGGCAATCGAGGTCCACGTCGTCCGCGTCTTCACCGACCCCGACGGTAAGCACGGGAACCCGTTGGGCATCGTCGACGCCGCTTCCGTGGATCTCTCCGAACGGCAGGCACTCGCGAAACACCTCGGGTTCAGCGAGACCATCTTCGTCGACCTCCCCGCCCCGGGGGCGGACGCCGCCCGGGCGCAGATCTTCACTCCGGCCGCCGAACTCCCCTTCGCCGGACATCCCACCGTCGGCCTGTCGTGGTGGCTCGACGAGCAGGGCCGGGGCGTCGACGCTCTCGACGTGCCCGCCGGCCGGGTCGCCACGTGCGAGCGACACGGCGCGACCTGGGTACGCGCGCAGGCCGATTGGGCACCCGATTTCGCGTTGTACCCGATGCCGGACGTCGCGGACGTCCTCGCGGCCCACGCCCACGACTTCGCCGCCGGCCACCACTACGTCTGGGCGTGGGAGGACGAATTCGAGGGCCGGATCCGATCCCGGATGTTCGCCCCCGGGCTCGGCGTGCCCGAGGACGAGGCCACCGGCTCGGCCGCAGTCCACATCACGGCCCACCTGCGTCGCTCACTTCTCATCAAGCAGGGACGGGGCTCCCAGATCCGAACCACGTTCGGCGACGACGGCTGGGTCGAGGTCGGCGGCCGGGTACGACCCGAACGCACGATCACGGCCTGAGCCGCGCACCGGTCACCGTGGCAGCACCCGATCGACGGCGGCATCGACGAGGTCGTCGATCTCCTTGTCCGAGAACAACTCCGGCAACGTGAGTCGATCGACGATCAGCCAGTTCAACGCCATGTAGAGCAGCGTCACGGTCGTCGGGTCCCCCGGCATGTCCGACTCGACGTGGTTGGCGATGTTGAAGTCGAGATCCTGACGGACGCGTTCGGTGAGGACTGCGCGCAGATCGGGCCGTCGGGTCGCCTCCAACCGGAGTTCGAGCAGCGCGAGAAACCCGGTGCGGAAAGCCGCCACCCGTCCCACCGTCTCCTTCATCAACGCCGTGAGGTGCTCGCGGTCGTGCGCCCCACGCAGACTCAGGTCCATCGTCGCGTCGTCGGGCTTGAGCCGCTCGTAGATCCGCGCCCCCGCCTGGGTCAGCAGGTCGTCCCGGTTGGCGAAGTAGTTCGACGCGGTACCCGCCGGCACCTGCGCCTCCGCGTCGACCGCACGGAAGGTGAGTCCGCGGGCACCCTCCCGCGCCAGGACCTCGATCGCGCCGTCGACCAACGCCGCTCGCCGCTCCGGATTTCGCCGCACCTTGACACCACTCCATCTGTAGTACTAACTTTTACACCACTTCACTCAGAGTACTACGGACGGAGTTGTATATGCGTAAGCTCGTGTACTACGTCGCGGTCTCCCTGGACGGATACATCGCCGGGCCCGGCGGCGAGGTCGACTTCTACCCGCTCTCCGATTCGATGGCCGCGTGGATCAACGAGCGCTACCCCGAGACAGTGCCGACACACATCCGCCCCCAGGCGGGACTCCAGGACGCACCCAATCGCGCGTTCGACACGATCATCATGGGGCGCGGCACCTACGAGCCCGCGCTCGCCGTCGGCATCACCAGTCCGTACGCCCACCTGCGCCAACTCGTGGTCTCGACGACGCTCGGGACGATCCCCGACCCGGCGGTGGAGCTCGTGTCGACCGATCCGGTCGAGGCAGTCCGCAAACTCAAGGCCGAGGACGGGCTCGACATCTGGCTCGCCGGCGGCGGTCAACTCGCCGGCGCGTTACTACCCGAGATCGACGAACTGATCGTGAAGAGCTACCCGGTGGTGGGCGGCGCCGGACTACCGGCCTTCGCGGGCCCGTTCCGTCCGACGGCCTTCACGCGCACGGACCTCACGTCGTTCGACAACGGCGCGAGCGTGTCGTGGTTCAGCCGAACACCGAACGCGAACGCCTGACCGAGCGATCAGCTGCTGCTACCGAAGCCGGCCGTCTCGGGGGCGAACACCACGCGGTACCACACGCCCTCGGCCGGATCGTATGCACAGGGCTCGATGACGACCGCCCGGTAGGCCTTCTCGAGCAGCAGCGCCTTGTTGCACAGGTACTCAGCCCCCTCCCCCGAGAACTCGCCTCGATAGACGGGACCGAACTTCCACGGTGTCGCGTCGGCAGCACCGGCGCCGAGCGAGGTGGCGAGCACCAGCAAGTCCCGCAACATGACACAGCCCCGCCGGGAGGGGGACACCGGCGGGGCTGCGAGCTCTGTGAGCAGTTCGGTACGAGACCGATCAGAGGGAGAGCGTCTGCCCCGGGAAGATCAGATCGGGGTTGGCGACCTGGCCGGCAAGGTTCGCCAGCGAGACACCGTGGTTCGCGGCGATCTGCGACAGCGTGTCACCGAGCTGGACGACGTAGGAGCCGACACCGGCGGGCAGGGTTTGCGCCCAGTCGTTCACCTGCTGCTGGACGGGGGCCTGCGACACGACCGGAGCCGGGGCGGGCTGAGCGATGGACTCGACCGAGCCACCCGGGGTGCTGCCGCCGGTGAGGTACTGGCCGCACACGGGCCATGCGCCGACGCCCTGGCCGTCGAGAACGTTCTCGGCGACGCGGATCTGCTCGGCCTGGCTAGCGTTGCTGGCGCTACCGGTGCCGCCGTATGCCTCCCAGGTGCTCTGGGAGAACTGCAGGCCGCCGTAGTAGCCGTTGCCGGTGTTGGCCGCCCAGTTGCCGGACGACTCGCACTCGGCGACACCGGACCAGTCGTGGCTGCCGGCAGCCGATGCGGTACCGGTTCCGATCGCCAGCGGGATGGCGACGACGGCGCCGGTGGCAACGACTGCGCCCAGGGCGCGCTTGATCGTGAAGCTGGTCATACGGGTGAATCCTCTCCGCTCCTGCGGGTGAGACGGCGCTCTCGCGCCGACCGTGTCGGGCGGAGTTCCATCCGCCTCACCCCTGCCCCCTCGAAGGTTTCGGGTGTCCGGACCGCGGGGCAGGATCGTGCAGCGGCGGACCGGCGTGGCTCGTTTGTTTCGAGCCGGACACGACGCTAGGGGATGGTCACGAAAAGGTCACGGTCCGCAATTTCGGTACGAACGTCCAGGTAACGGAGGCCGTCGGCGACGTTTCCGCAGAACCCCTCGGCGTGTCCGCAACTCGGCAGACCGGTCGTTATCCACTCGTTATGTGATTACCGTCATAGTCAATTCGTGCCGTGGGTCACACGGATCAGCCGCGGCTGAGGTCCCCCGCCGCGAGATCGGCGGCACTGAGTAGCACCTCGATCTCGTCCCCCAGTTCGACACCGTGCGCGAGCGGCAGTCGGTCGCCGCTCCAGAATCGGCCCGGGTCGTACCAATTGGTCCTGCGATCGCCGGTCAGCAGGCCCATCGCCTCGAACGTCGACGCCACCACCTCCGCGCAGTAGGCGCTCTCCAGACCCGCACCCGATTCGCGGTCGCCGCCGCGCGACCGCAACGACGGCAGCCGGCCGCCGAACCAACGCGACGCCAACTTCGCCGTCGACGGGAACGGGGTGCCGTCCAGGCGGGCGATCGTCCGCAGCAGGGCGTCCTCCTGTTCACGGGTCACGGGGCCGGCGAGCTGACGCAGCCAGCCGCGCTGCCCGTAGCGCGCACCCCACACCTGAACGGCGGCACGCAGGTCGTGCAATTGGACACCGCGCTGGAACTTCCCGGTCCACATGTCCTGCAGCGAGTGCCCGAGCTCCGCGTGCCACATCAGCGGCGGGAGGTCGTCGAGCACGACGGACATGCCGACGTGGTTGACGGGACTGTTCGTCAGGGTCTGGATCGCGCGGTCGGCGCCGGTGTGACCGCGGAAGATCCAGATGTCGCCCGTGCGGGTCGCTTCCACCGCGTCGTCGAGGCTGACCTGTGATGGATGCATCCGCCGAGTCATCCACCTAGCCTAGAGCGATGCGCATCGACAGCAGACATCTGTGGAAGGCCCTCGGACTGGCCGGCGCCCTCGGGGTCGCGGCCACGGGCGCACTGGCGGTACGAGCCGAACGACAGCGCCGCGCATACACACCCGACGAGGTCCGCGACCGCCTGCACACCCGTTTCGCACAGGCGTCGGCGGCCGCGGACCGGACCGTGGTGGAACTCGTCGATACGAAACCGACACTGCGGCAACGGCTGTCGCGGGTGCTGCGCCGCCGCTGAGCCGGATCAGCCGAGCGCTTTGGCGACCCCGGCCGCCATCTCGGCGACCTGCTCGTCGGTCATGACGAACGACGGCGAGAACTGCATCGCACCCTGACCGGCCGCGCGGCCGGAGATCCCGAACTCGCGCAACGTCTTCACGAACGGCAACGCCTCCGCGGGATCGACCAGCTGGACCGCAGCGACGGCACCGATGCCGCTGCGCACCTCCGCCACCCGGGGATGTTCCGCGAGCGGGGCGAGATGCTCGTGCAGCGACGCCTCGAGCCGCTTCGACTCCCCGAGAAGGTCCTCGCGCTCGACGATGTCGAGATTGGCCATGGCCGCGGCCGCGGCCCCGGCGTGGCCGCCGTAGGTGTACCCGTGCCGCCACCACACTCCCCCACCAAAGAATGGTTCCGCGACGGTCGGCGCGACGAACACCGCACCCATCGGCACGTACCCCGACGTGAGTCCCTTGGCGGTGGTGATCATGTCCGGCTGCAGGTCGAAACGCGTCGAGGCGAACCACGACCCGCCGATCCGGCCGAAGCCGGTGACGACCTCGTCCACGACGAACAGGATGTCGTGTTCGCGGCAGATCTCGCGGACCTCGCTCAGGTACCCCTCGGGCGGCAGGTAGATGCCGCCGGCACCGATGATCGGCTCACAGAAGAACGCCGCGATCTTGTCGGCGCCCTCCCGCTCGATCAGCTCGAGCAGTCCCTTCGCGTCGTCCCACTCCACGGTGCGGGCGTCGGCCATGAGGTCGCCGTAGCCTTCCCGGTTGACCGGGATCCCGGCCAGTGCGGTGCCCGCGACGTGCATGCCGTGGTACGCCTTCTGCCGGCCCACGATCAGCGTCTTGGACGGCCGGCCGACCTCGGTCCAGTACCGGCGGGCGAGTTTCGCGGCGGAGTCGACCGAGTCGGAGCCACCCGAGGTGAAGAACACCTTGGAACCGGGGACCGGCGCGATCGCGGCCAGACGCTCCGCGAGGGCCACCGTGGTGTCGGAGGTGAAGTCGCCGAAGTTGGAGAAGTGCGCGATCTTCGACAGCTGCGCGGCGACGGCGTCGGCGATCTCGGTGCGGCCGTGCCCGACGTTGGTGAACCACAGTCCCGCGGTGGCGTCGAGGTAGCGGGTCCCCGCGTCGTCCCAGATGTACGCGCCCTCACCGCGGGTGACGACGAACGCGCCGTCGCGCTGTACCGCCCCCATGTCGGCGAACCCGTGCCACAGTGCTCCACTCATCCGCGCTCTACCCCTTCGATCGTGCTTGCCGGTCGTGTGCCGCTTTCCGCGACTATGCCACGGAAACCGGATCGGGCTCGTCGCCGCCGAGACCGCGCCACCGCCGGCCCAATCGTCCGGCGGCGTTGACCGCGAGCGCCATCAGGGTCATCGCCACGAGCAGCACGACCAGGCCGACGGCGAGCTGGAGATATCCCTGCTCGCGCGGATCGAGGAACGGGTACGGATACCAGTCCACGATCGGTCCCCGGATCAGGGTGTACACCCCGTAGACGACGGGGAACGCGAGCCAGCTCAGCGACTGCAGATCGGTGATCCGGACCCGCGGCGGGTTGACGATCCAGTCGAGGAACAGCACCAGCGGCAGGATCCGGTGGAGGGTGTCGTTGATCCACCGGTCCTGCAGCATGACGTCGACGTTCGCGAGCAGGACCGCATAGATGATGCCGGTGATCACCATGTAGACCGTCGCCGCGCCGCGAACCAGCTGCCATCGGGTGTCCTGCGGGTCACGGACCGCACCCACCAGCAGCACGATCGCCGCGAGAACATTGCTCAGGATCGTGAAGTAGCTGAAGTAGTTCGCGACGGAGAAGGTCGGTTCGTCGATGTTGCGGAGCGGAATCCACGCGAGCGCGACGATGCCGAGGGCGGCGAACACGATCCGCAGCACGCGAACGATCGGGTGGGTCCGCCGGATCGCGGGACCCGGTGTGACGGCGGTCATGCGCGTATGTTCGCACGCCCCGGGCGGTTCCAGCCGGAATTGCCGTTGCACGCTTCGATAGGCTGTGCGGAGCATGTCGACAACACCATCAGCAGCCGAGACCGGGTTCGATCGCCGCGAGGCGAGGAAGCGGCTCGGTGCCCTCACCCTCCGCGACGAGCACCGGCTTCGCCGACGCCTCGACCGCGCCAAGTCCCCGTCCGCGCTCGCCGCACTCGCCGACGAGATCTCCGCCGCCGAGCTGCGCGTCGAGGGCCGCCGGGCGCAGGTCCCGCCGATCACGTACCCGGAAGCGCTGCCGGTCACGCAGCGCCGCGAGGACATCGCCGCCGCGATCGCATCGCACCAGGTGGTGATCGTCGCCGGCGAGACGGGTTCCGGCAAGACCACCCAGATCCCGAAGATCTGCATGGAACTGGGCCGCGGCATCCGCGGCATGATCGGGCACACCCAGCCTCGCCGCCTGGCCGCCCGCACGGTCGCCGAGCGGATCGCCGAGGAGGTGGGACGCGAACTGGGCGACACCGTGGGCTACACCGTCCGCTTCACCGACCAGGTGTCCGACTCGACGCTGGTCAAACTGATGACCGACGGCATCCTGCTCGCCGAGATCCAGCGCGACCGGATGCTGCGCCGGTACGACACGCTGATCATCGACGAGGCCCACGAGCGCAGCCTCAACATCGACTTCATCCTGGGCTACCTCAAGCAGCTGCTCCCCCGGCGCCCCGACCTCAAGGTGATCATCACCTCGGCCACTATCGACCCGGAGCGGTTCGCCGAACACTTCGCGGTGGACGGCGTGCCGGCACCCATCGTCGAGGTGTCGGGCCGGACGTTCCCGGTGGAGATGCGCTACCGCCCGCTCACCGTCGAGGTGGGCGAGCAGACCTTCGACCGCGACCCCGTCGACGCGGTGTGCGAGGCCGTCGAGGAACTCGCCGCCGAGGGTGACGGCGACATCCTGGTCTTCCTGTCGGGCGAACGCGAGATCCGCGACACCGCGGACGCCCTGCGGGACCGCAAGTACCGCAACACCGAGATCCTGCCGCTGTACGCCCGGCTGTCCGCCGCGGAACAGCACCGGGTGTTCTCCCCGCACACCGGGCGGCGCGTGGTGCTGTCCACCAACGTCGCCGAGACGTCGCTGACGGTGCCCGGCATCCGTTACGTCATCGACCCGGGCACGGCCCGCATCTCGCGCTATTCGGTCCGCACCAAGGTGCAGCGCCTGCCGATCGAACCGATCTCGCAGGCGTCGGCCCGCCAGCGCGCCGGACGATGCGGTCGGGTCGCGGACGGAATCTGCATCCGCCTCTACGCGGAGGACGACTTCGAGTCGCGGCCCGCGTTCACCGAGCCGGAGATCCTGCGCACCAACCTGGCGTCGGTGGTCCTGCAGATGACCGCCCTCGGGCTCGGCGAGATCGAGGCGTTCCCGTTCGTCGAGGCACCGGATCCGCGGGCGATCCGTGACGGCGTCGCGCTGCTCGAGGAACTCGGCGCCATCGCCGGACCCGGTCAGCGCCGCGTCGACGCCGACACCGAGACCGACGCCGAGACAGCCCGGGACAAGCCCGTCGGCCCGCAGCTCACCGCGACCGGCCGCGAACTGGCCCAGTTGCCGGTCGATCCGCGGATGGCGCGCATGCTGGTCGAGGCGCACCGCAACGGCTGCCTGCGCGAGATGCTGGTGATCGTGTCCGCGCTGTCCATCCAGGACGTCCGCGAGCGCCCCGCCGAGTTCCAGCAGGCCGCCGACGAGAAGCACGCCCGCTTCGCCGTCGAGAACTCCGACTTCCTCGCCTACCTCAAGCTGTGGGAGTACCTGCGCGAACAGCGGAAAGAGCTCAGCTCCAACCAGTTCCGGAAGATGTGCCGCAACGAGTTCCTCCACTGGCTGCGGATCCGCGAGTGGCAGGACCTGCACGGCCAGCTCCGTCAGATCACCCGCGGACTCGGCTGGGAGCCGGGCGATTCCGGCGGCCCGGACGCCGCGACGGCGTCCGAGACGTCGATCCACCAGTCGCTGCTCGCGGGCCTGCTCTCGCACATCGGGCTGCGCGAGGGCGACAAGCGCGACTTCCTCGGCGCCCGCGGCAGCCGGTTCGCGATCTTCCCCGGCTCCGGCCTGTTCAAGAAGCCGCCGCGCTGGGTGATGGCGTCCGAACTGGTCGAGACGTCGCGACTGTGGGCGCGGATGGCCGCCCGCATCGAACCCGAGTGGGCCGAGAAGCTGGCCCCACACCTCGTCAAGCGCACGTACTCGGAGCCGCACTGGTCCACCAAACGGGCGTGTGCGATGGCGTACGAGCGGGTCACCCTCTACGGCGTCCCGCTCGTCACCGGACGACCCGTCACCTACAGCACGATCGACCCCGAGGCATCGCGGGAGTTGTTCATCCGGCACGCACTGGTGCAGGGCGAGTGGCAGACACAGAACAAGTTCTTCCACGCCAACCGCGCGCTGCTCGACGACGTCGAGGAACTCGAACACCGGGCCCGACGACGCGACATCCTCGTCGACGACGAGACGCTGTTCGAGTTCTACGACCAGCGGGTCGGTCCGGAGGCGGTGTCCGCCAAGCACTTCGACACGTGGTGGAAGCAGGCGCGACGCTCGGATCCGAATCTGCTGAACTTCACCACCGCCACGGTGGTCAACGCCGACTCCGCCGCAGTACTCGAGGGCGACTACCCCGACGCGTGGCGTCAGGGCGACATCCAGTTCCCCTTGACGTACCAGTTCGAGCCCGGCACCGAGGACGACGGCGTCACCGCGCGGATACCGGTGGCGCTGCTCGCGGGCCTGCGCCCGGTGGGATTCGACTGGCTGGTGCCCGGCATGCGCACCGAGCTGGTCACCGCACTGATCAAGACGCTGCCGAAACAACTCCGCCGCCAGGTGGTGCCGGCCCCGGACTTCGCCGCGGCCGCGCTCGCCGCCGTCAAACCGCGATCCGAGTCCCTGATCCACGCGATGGCGCGCGAGCTGTCGCGGCTCGGTTCGTGCCGGATCGACCCGACGGACTTCGACGTAGCGTCGCTGCCGCCGCACCTGCGGATGACGTTCGCGGCGGTGGACGAGAAGGGCAAGGTCCTCGGCAAGGACAAGAGCCTGGCCGCGCTGCGCCGGTCCCTGGCACCGCGGGTCGAGGTGGAGGTCGCCAAGGCCGCCTCGACCACAGAACGGGCCCCGGCACCGGTCTGGACCGCGCAGACCCTGGGCACGCTGCCGTCGTCGGTGACCCGGACCCTGGGCGGCCAGAAGGTGACCGGCTACCCGGCGCTGGTGCCGGAGGACTCCGGCGTCGCGGTGCGGGTGCTCACCACGCCGGCCGCGCAGCGCGCCGCCATGCGGGCCGGCACCCGCCGGCTGCTGTTGAACGCTGTTCCGACGCAGGCCAAGTCGGTGACCAACGGGATGAGCAACGCCGACCGTCTCGCGCTCGGCCAGAACCCGGACGGCAGCTTCGACGCGCTCCTCGAGGACTGTCGCGCGTGCGCGGTCGACGAGCTGATCGCCGAGAACGGCGGCCCCGTGCTCGATCCCGCCGCGTTCGAGACGTTGACCGGGAAGGTCCGCGCGCAGCTCGCCACCCGTGTCGCGCGGCTGCTTCACCTGCTGCTTCCTGCGCTCGCAGAGGCACATCGTCTGTCGGTGATCCTCGAACGATCCGTCGGCGAGGCCGCGGACGACGTGCGCGAGCAGCGAGAGTCGTTGCTGTTCCCCGGGTTCGTGACCGAACTCGGCTCCCGGCGACTCAAGGACCTGCCGCGGTACCTGGCGGCGGCGTCGCTGCGGCTCGAGTCGCTGCCCGGCAGCGCGCAACGCGACCAGGCGGGGATGGATGTCCTCGATCGCGTGTACTCCGCCTACGACCGGATGCTCTCGGCCCTGCCGGAGGAGCGCCGAGGAGACGACGACGTCAACGAGGTCCTGTGGAAGATCGAGGAGTTGCGGGTGAGCCTGTTCGCACAGTCACTGGGCACCGCGATTCCCGTGTCGGAGAAGCGGGTACTCAAGTCGATCGACGGGATCCGGCGGTAGCGCGCTCACCCGGCGGCCTGCCGGCCGGAGTCACTCGGTGACGGACTCCGCGTCGGCGAGCTCGGCGGTGCGGCTTTCGCGGTGGGCGCGCAGGTCCTTGATCTCGCGCTCGAAGTCCTCCGCGGAACTGAAGGAGCGGTACACAGACGCGAAACGCAGGTACGCCACCTCGTCGAGGTCACGCAGCGGACCGAGGATGGCCAATCCGACCTCGTGGCTGGGGATCTCGGGCGACCCTGACGCGCGGACTGCGTCTTCGACCTGCTGGGCCAGCAGGTTCAACGCGTCGTTGTCGACCTGGCGGCCCTGGCACGCGCGGCGCACACCCTGGACCACCTTCTCCCGACTGAACGGCTCGGTGACGCCACTTCGCTTGACTACGGCCAACACGGCCGTCTCGACGGTGGTGAATCGGCGGCCGCACTCCGGGCACGAGCGTCGACGACGGATCGCCGCGCCCTCGTCGGCCTCTCGGGAATCGACCACGCGCGAATCGGGATGCCGGCAGAACGGGCAGTGCATGGTGATTCCTTCGTAGCCATCGTGGCCGCTGCGCCGCTTCTCGACCGATGCCGGTTCCAGCAGGACCGACTCACGCAGGGGAGACACGATATCGACGCGACCACGCGATGTGGTGTGACTGACAGGATTCGAGGATACCCGCCCCACCCATACCGACAGCGACTCCCGGGTACCCAGGCGGATCAGCGCCGAATCCGATCGTGCCGGCAGCACCATGATCGAACGCCTCCTCCATTCGCGACCGGAGCCCGGTCACCTCACGAACGACTCTGTTCCCTGCACCTGCACCGTGTCGGTCGCCCCCGACTCCCCGGCGGCCAAGTTCGCGAGCGCATCCAGCCCCACGACGATGCCGACGGTGACGACGACGGTCGCGACGATCGCCGACAGACCTGCGAATCGTGGCCGCGGGCGGCGCTGATCGTGTGACGGGTGGGAGGTGACCGAGACCCGAGATCCGCGCGAGCCGTACCGCGGCACGGCGTCGTAGTGCATGAGACCGGCAACCGGACGCCGCGAGTCCACGGGCCGGATGCGCGCCGGGCGGTACTCCCGCACGGTGCCACGGTCGATGATCACGCCGGACGAATCCGCCCGCATGTAGACGTCCCGGCGGCCCGTCGGCGTCCGACCGACCGATCCATTCCCCGAAAGTGCGATACCCATCCGAACCTCCCAGCCAGTCGTCGAGCCGTTTCACTAGTCGGACAGAGCGCGAACCGGACGTGTGGCGCTTCCTCCGGACACGTCGCGAGCAATCCGAGCAAACCGTGTTCGATCATGCGTTCGATAGAACACATATTCGATTTCTACCACGCGGCTGCGACAAAGTCAGTAGTTTCGACGACACAGGTCGAACAGATGTTTGAAGTAGTGGGGTGATCGGGATAGATTCGTGGCAGAACACACAGACACTCACCGACTCAGCCCGCGAGCCGCTGGAGCCGCGAAGGAGGCCACGCGCCATGAAGGACGACAGCTCGAGTTCCTCCGGCAAGTCCGGACGCACGTCGCCCGACGACGCCCAGGCCGCCGCCGGGCTGGGCACGGGACTCGACGCCGGCCAGCTCACCGACCGTCAGCGCAACGTCCTCGAGGTCATCCGGACGTCGGTCGCCGAGCGCGGTTACCCGCCGAGCATCCGCGAGATCGGCGACGCGGTCGGCCTCACGTCCACGTCGTCCGTCGCGCACCAGCTGCGCACACTCGAGCGCAAGGGCTTCCTGCGGCGCGACCCGAACCGGCCCCGTGCGGTCGATGTCCGGGGACTGGACACGCTCGACGGCCTGGACGACACGCGGTCGACGCCGAGTGCATCCGCGGCCATGAAGTCCACCGACGAACTGCCGGCCCCTACGTTCGTGCCGGTGCTCGGACGCATCGCGGCCGGCGGCCCGATCCTGGCCGAGGAAGCCGTCGAGGACGTCTTCCCGCTACCCCGCGAACTGGTCGGGCAGGGATCGCTCTTCCTACTCAAGGTGGTCGGCGAGTCCATGATCGACGCTGCGATCTGCGACGGCGACTGGGTGGTCGTGCGGCAGCAGAACGTCGCGGAGAACGGCGACATCGTCGCCGCGATGATCGACGGTGAGGCGACCGTCAAGACCTTCAAGCACACCGGCAAGGATGTGTGGCTCATGCCGCACAACCCCCTGTTCGACCCCATTCCCGGCAACGACGCCGCGATCCTCGGCAAGGTCGTCACCGTGATGCGCAAGCTCTGACCCGTTACGACGACAGGGGCCGCGGCACTGGGTGCCGCGGCCCCTGTCGTCGTGAGGAGCGAGAAGTGCGGGTCAGCCGAGGTTCAGTCCGCGACCGATGATCTCCTTCATGATCTCGGTGGTGCCGCCGTAGATCGTCTGGACCCGAGAGTCCATGTACGCCTTGGCGATCGGATACTCGCGCATGTAGCCGTAGCCGCCGTGCAGCTGCAGGCACCGGTCGATCAGCTTGACCTGCGCCTCCGTGGTCCACCACTTCGCCATTGCGGCTTCCTGGACGGTGAGTGTGCCCGCGTTGAGCTGTTCGATGAACTTGTCCACCAGGATCCGCACGGCCGTCGTCTCGGTGGCGAGTTCGGCGAGCACGAACCGCGTGTTCTGGAAGCTCCCGATCGACTTGCCGAACGCCTTGCGGTCACGGCAGTACTGGATCGTCATGTCGAGGCAGGATTCCATCGCGGCGGCCGCCACGACCGCGATCGACAGGCGCTCCTGCGGCAGGTTCTGCATCAGGTAGATGAAGCCCATGCCCTCCTCGCCGAGGAGGTTCTCGGCCGGCACCCGGACGTCGGTGAAGCTCAGTTCCGCGGTGTCCTGGGCCTTGAGACCGATCTTGTCGAGGTTGCGTCCCCGCTCGAAGCCCTCCATGCCGCGTTCGACGACGAGCAAAGAGAAGCCCTGCGCACCCTTGTCGGGATCGGTGCACGCGACGACGATCACGACGTCGGCGTTGATGCCGTTCGTGATGAAGGTCTTGGCGCCGTTGAGGATCCAGTGATCGCCGTCCTTGACGGCGCGGGTTTTGATGTTCTGCAGGTCGGACCCGGTGCCGGGCTCGGTCATCGCGATCGCGGTGATGAGTTCGCCGGAGCAGAACCCGGGCAGCCAGCGCTGCTTCTGTTCCTCGTTGGCGAGCTTGATCAGGTACGGCGCGACGACGTCGTTGTGGAGCATGAAGCCGACACCGCTGTAACCGCCGCGGGTGGTCTCCTCGGTGACGATCGCGTTGTACCGGAAGTCCTCGACTCCCCCGCCGCCGCACTCCTCGGGCACCGCCATACCGAGGAAGCCCTGCTTGCCGGCCTCGATCCACACCGATCGGTCGACGATGTTCTGCTCCTCCCACTGATCGTGGAAGGGCGCGACGTGCTGATCGAGGAACTTGCGGTAGGACTCCCGGAACAGTTCGTGCTCCGGTTCGAACAGGGTGCGTTCCACTGCGTCTCCTCATGTCGAGATGTACGGCGATCTGCCGGCGGCCGCGGGCACGCAGCAGCAGACCTACTTCCTCGACATGACCGTAAAGCGAAGATCAACGTCGATCCATGACCGAGACGAGCACGATTCGTGACCGCGTGGCGCAGATCACGAATCGTGCGCGACCTCTATGCGCGGCGCATCGAGTTCAGCCGGCGCATCAGCGGGTAGGCGACCAGGATGCCGACCGAGCCCCACGCGATGCCACCGAGTTCGACGGAACCGATCGACAGGGTGAGGTTGCCGATCCCGGCGACGAGGGCGGTCGCCACGACGGTGAGGTTGACGGGATCGGTGAAGTCCACCTTGGCGTCCATCCAGATCCGGACACCGAGCACGCCGATGAGGCCGTACAGCACCATCGTGGCGCCGCCGATCACGCCGTCGGGCACGGTGAACACGAGCGCGCCGAACTTGGGCGAGAAGGACAGGACGATCGCGGTCGCCGCCGCGACCCAGTACGCCGCGGTCGAGTACACCCGGGTCGCGGCCATGACCCCGATGTTCTCGGCGTACGTCGTGGTTCCGGATCCGCCGCCGGCGCCGGCGAGGGTGGTTGCCAGACCGTCCGCGAACAGGGCGTTCCCGGCCAGGTCGTCGAGCGAGCGGCCCGTCATCGCGGCGACCGCCTTCACGTGGCCGACGTTCTCGGCGATCAGGACGATCACGACCGGCAGAGCGAGCAGGATGACGGACAGATCGAACGACGGACCGCGCAGGTGCGGCACACCGAACCACGCGGCCTCACGCAGCGCGTCCACGCGGTCGTCCGCGAGCCCGCCCGTGATCGCGGCGAACACCCAGCCGATCACGACGCCGATGAGGATGCCCAGGCGACCGATGATGCCCGGCCCGATCACCGTGGCGAGGAGGATGCCGAGGAGCGTCACCGCGGCGATCAACGGCTGCGCCTGGAACGACCCGGCCGCGGTGGGCGCCAGGTTGAGGCCGATCAGCGCGACCACGGCGCCGGTCACCACCGGCGGCATGACCGCGTCGATCACGCGGGCGCCGATCAACTTCACCGCCAGGCCGACGAGCATCAGCACGACACCGGCGGCGAGGACGCCGCCGAGCTGCGCGGCGGGCCCGTCACCGGCGGCCGCGGTCAGCGGCGCGATGAACGCGAACGACGAACCGAGGTAACTCGGGATCCGCCCGCGCGTGATGATGAGGAACAGCGCGGTGCCGATGCCGGAGAACAGCAGCGTCGTCGTGACCGGGAAGCCGGTGATCGTCGGCACCAGCAGGGTGGCGCCGAACATCGCGATCACATGCTGCATCCCGATGCCGATGGTGCGCGGCCACGACAGCCGCTCGTGCGGTGCGACCACCGCGCCGTCGCTGATCCGTCGGCCGTCGCCGTGCAGCGCCCATCCGAACATCCCGGTGCCGGCTTCCCGTTCGGGCGCGCGTTGCGCGTGGTCCTCTGTACTCGTCACAGTTGGCCAATAGTAGAGCTACCGCCTGCGCCGATACACCACCGCACCTGGACTCGCCACCCGAATCACATCCATACCGAGTGCCCGGTCCGAGCGAAAAGGGGCTACAGCGGTTCCGGCCTCTTCCCCACCGTCGATCGACAAGTCGACCGCCGAAAGGGTTGGCGGCCACCCACCGGACGGTGGGTGGCCGCCAACCCCCACCGCGACAAGGTCAGCGCATACGTCCGCAGGGGGGGTCGAGGAGGGCGCCGTGCTGCGCTGCGGCGGCGAGTGGGGCTCCGGTGATTTGGAGAGCGGCTACTACTACCTGCCGACCGTGCTCGACGGCGTCCGGCAGGGCATGTCCGTCGTCGTCGACGAGGGCTTCGGTCCGGTCGTGACCGTGGAGACGTTCACCGACGAGGAGGACGCGGTGCGGATCGCCAACGACACGCGTTACGGCCTGGCCGGTGCGGTGTTGACGCAGGACGCCGGCCGGGCGCAGCGGGTCGCGAACCGGATGCGCGCAGGCACGGTGTGGATCAACGACTTCCACCCCTACCTCCCGCAGGCGGAGTGGGGTGGCTTCGGTGAGTCCGGCTTCGGCCGCGAACTCGGACCCACGGGCCTCGACGAGTACCGCGAGGCCAAGCACGTCTATCAGAACATCGCTCCCGGTGAGCGGGTGGTTCACGGACCGGAGCTCGGAGCGATCGGAGATCGGAGAAGGAGTGAGCATGACGTCCCAGCAGGAGCACGAGTACGACTACGTTGTCGTCGGTGGCGGGTCGGCGGGCGCCGCGGTCGCGGCGCGGCTGAGCGAGGACCCCTCGGTGACGGTCGCGCTGATCGAGGCGGGGCCCAGCGACGTCGGGCTCGACGAGATCCTGATCCTCGAGGACTGGATGGCGCTGCTCGAATCCGGTTACGACTGGGACTATCTCATCGAGCCCCAGGAACACGGCAACTCGTTCATGCGGCACGCCCGGGCGCGGGTGCTCGGTGGGTGCTCGTCGCACAATTCGTGCATCGCGTTCTGGCCGCCGCGCGAGGATCTCGACGAGTGGGCCGGCAACCTCGGCTGCACCGGCTGGGAGGCCGAGGCGATCTTCCCACTCGTCAAGCGCCTGGAGAACAACTCGCGACCCGGCGACCACCACGGCCACGACGGCCGGTGCTGCGCGACGTCCCACCGAACGACCCGTGCGGTGTCGCGATCCTCGACGCGTGCGAGCAGGCCGGTATCCCCCGCGCAACGTTCAACGAGGGCGAGACGATCGTCAACGGCGCCAACTTCTTCCAGATCAATGGGCGCGAGGACGGCGTGCGTTCGTCGTCATCGGTGTCGTACCTGCACCCGATCCTCGACCGGGAGAACCTGACGGTCCTCACCGATCACTGGGCGAAGAAGGTGCCGATCGAGGACGGCCGGTGCGTCGGCGTGGATGTGCTGTTGAAGGACGGCATCCATTCGCGGCGAATCACGGCGCGCCGCGAGGTGATCCTGTCGGCGGGCGCGATCGACTCCCCCAAGCTGCTGATG
Organism: Rhodococcus sp. W8901; assembly: GCF_013348805.1. NCBI lineage: Bacteria > Bacillati > Actinomycetota > Actinomycetes > Mycobacteriales > Nocardiaceae > Rhodococcus > Rhodococcus sp. W8901. The sequence continues at coordinate 2,397,524 of NZ_CP054690.1, read as the reverse complement.
CTCTCGGGTGTCGGCCCCGCCGAGCACCTACGGGAGATGGGCATCGAGGTGCTCGTCGACCCCCCCGGTGTGGGCAGCAACCTGCAGGACCATCCCGAAGGCGTGATCCAGTGGGAGGCAAAGCAGCCCATGGTGACCCGATCGACCCAGTGGTGGGAGATCGGCATCTTCTCCCCTACCCAGGAGAACCTGGACCGCCCCGATTTGATGTTCCACTACGGCAGCGTCCCGTTCGACATGCACACCGTGCGGCAGGGCTATCCGACGTCGGAGAACGCCTTCTGCCTCACACCCAACGTCACCCACGCCCGATCCCGGGGCACGGTCAGATTGCGCAGCATCGACTTCCGGGACAAGCCGAAGGTGGATCCGCGGTACTTCACCGACCCCTACGACATGAACATCATGATCCAGGGCATCCGCCGGGCCCGGGAGATCGTCGCCCAGCCGGCCATGGCCGAATGGGCGGGCCGGGAGTTGTTCCCCGGCACCGATGTCCAGACCGACGAACAGATCGCCGACTACATCCGGCGCACCCACAACACCGTCTACCACCCGGTGGGTACGGTCCGGATGGGGCCCGACGCGGACTCTCCGCTCGACCCTCAGTTGCGGGTCAAGGGCGTGCAGGGCCTGCGGGTGGCGGACGCCTCGGTGATGCCGAAGATCGTCGCGGTGAACCCGAACATCACCACGATGCTCATCGGCGAACGCTGCGCCGACCTGATCAGGAATTCCTGACCGGCGGGGCCGCTACGAGCGGGACCGGCGCCGCACCAGAGCGAACGTCGCAAGTCCCGCGACCAGCGCGCCGACGCCGAGGACCGCCGTGGACCACCGGGGAGCCGAGGGCTTCTCGGTGGTCTCACCGGAGGCCTGGGCCGGGTCCTGGCCGTGCCCCTCCGACGCCGACAGTGACACCGAGCCACCGGACCAGCTGCTGCTGCGCGCCAGTTCCGTTGCGCCCCTCAGGATCTGAACCGGGGGCAGCGGGCCACCGGCCGACTCGGAACCCGCGAGCAGGTCGCCGTCCGGCGTGAACGCGATCGCCTCGCCCTGCGGCTGGTTCGGCAACGCCACCCGCACCGGTGTGGTGGCGGTGAGCGCCCGCACCAGATCGCCGTCGGGTGCCGAGTACAGGTAGACGTCGGTGTAGGTGCGCAGCGCGGCGACGGTGCCGTCGGCGCTCACCGCGCCGCCGGTGACGAGGGTGGATCCGCCGACCGGCACCGGACCGCCGGGCGTGCTGGTGGGGCCGAGACGTACGTCGCCGACTCGCTCGAGCGGTGTGGGCCCGGGCGATGCCAGGTCGCCGAGCGCGGCCGCACCGGCGGGGCGGTAGATGCCGTTGGTGGCGAGGACTTCCTTGGTGACGATCAGCGGAACGCCGTCGCGCTGGATCAGCAGCGCCTCGGCGTCGTGCGGGCCGTCCGGGTACGTCAGCCGGTGCAGCTGCCCCGCGCCGGTGGCCGGGTCGAGGTCGATGAGCGCGACGGTGGAGCGGACGCGCTCGTTGTCGCCGGCGTCCGACAGCCACAGCCGGCCGTCCGGCCCGACACCCATGTCCTCGATGTCGTACGGGTCCACCGGCACCGACAGCGTGCCGGTCACCGCACAGTCGCCGTCCATCACCACGACGGCGTCGTCGGTGCCGCTGTCGCCGATCCCGTAGGTCTTCCCGCCCGCCACCGCCAGCCCCGACAGCTCCGCGAGGGCCGGATCCCCCGGCGTGCAGACCTGCTCGAACTGTGCGCCGGTCACCAACACTCCGGAACCGGAACTCTGCGCGGCCGCGGGCGCGGCCAGCAGCATCGACGGGACCAGGACGAGTGCCGCTCCGGCGAGTGACAGCCGGGCCGCGCCGCGAGGACTACCCACGCCCCGCGAACTCGACGAGGGCCGAGGCGAGCGACTCGGGCACGCGCACGCGCATCCGGGTGCCGCCCTCCTCGTGTGAGGTGTCGAGGATCTGGCCGTCCGAGTGAATCCGGGCGACGAGGTCGCCGCGTGAATAGGGCACGAGCACGTCGACCTCGATCTCCGGTCGCCGAACGATCTCGCCCAGTCGCGTCCGAAGCTCATCGATGCCCTCCCCGGTCCTGGCGGACACGAACACCGCACCGGGCAGCAGCCCGCGCAGCTGGGTGAGAACCACCGGGTCCGCAGCGTCGATCTTGTTTACCACGATCAACTCGGGCGGCGCGGTCGTATCGTTCTCGCGGATGACCTCGGTGATCACCTCACGGACGGCCTTGATCTGATCGGTCGGCAGCGGATCGGATCCGTCGACGACGTGCAGCAGCAGATCGGCGTCGGTGACCTCCTCGAGGGTCGACCGGAACGCCTCGACCAACTGCGTCGGAAGGTGCCGCACGAAACCGACGGTGTCGGTGAGCACGTATTCGCGACCGTCCTCGAACGACGCCTGGCGCGTGGTCGGATCCAGCGTCGCGAACAGCGCGTTCTGTACCAGCACACCGGACCCGGTGAGGGCGTTGAGCAGGCTGGACTTGCCGGCGTTGGTGTAGCCGACGATCGCGACGGACGGGATCTCACTGCGCAGGCGGTGGCTGCGCTTGGTATCCCGCGACGACTTCATCGCCTTGATCTCGCGCCGCAGCTTCGCCATCCGCTCACGGATACGACGACGATCGGTCTCGATCTTGGTCTCACCGGGACCACGCAGACCGACGCCGCCGTTGCTGCCCGCACGGCCACCGGCCTGCCGGGACATCGACTCGCCCCAGCCGCGCAGCCGGGGCAGCATGTACTCCATCTGAGCAAGCGCGACCTGTGCCTTGCCCTCGCGGGAGGTCGCGTGCTGCGCGAAGATATCGAGGATCAGCGCGGTCCGGTCGATGACCTTGACCTTGACGACCTTCTCCAGCGCCGTCAGCTGCGCGGGCGTGAGCTCGCCGTCACAGATGACGGTGTCGGCGCCGGTCGCGAGGACCACCTGCCGCAGCTCGTCGGCCTTGCCCGACCCGATGTACGTCGCGGCGTCGGGCTTGTCCCGGCGCTGGACCAGGCCCTCGAGAACCTCGGAGCCGGCGGTTTCGGCGAGGGCGGCGAGCTCGGCCATGCTCGCGTCGGCCTGCGCGGCGGTGCCCGACGTCCAGACACCGACGAGAACCACGCGCTCGAGGCGCAGCTGCCGGTACTCGACCTCGGTGACGTCGGTGAGCTCGGTCGACAATCCCTGCACTCGGCGCAGCGCGGCGCGCTCGTCGAGCTGCATGTCGCCGACGGACGGCGCCGCGGAATCGTCGAAGTACTCAGCCTCGCCGGAGGTTGCGTGGTCGTCCGCGGTGGACGGGACGTGGGTGCGATGTGTTTTCGTCATACACGTTCATGGTCCCACGAAGCGAGACCGGCGTGCACGCGCATTTCCGTCCGCCGCCCGGCACCCGGGCGAGCCCGGCATCAACCCAGCTCGGTCCACCAGCGGTCGTCGACCGTGCCGGACGCGACCAGCACCGACGGCCCCCGTAGCGCCGCCCGACCACCGTCGATCGACACCTCCACACGGCCGCCGGGCACCCGCACCTCGACCTTGCCGTCGGTGTCGCCGGATGCCCGCAGCGCCGCGGCGGCGGCCGCGACGGTGCCCGTGCCGCACGACCGGGTCTCGCCCACGCCGCGCTCGTGCACGCGCATCTCCACTGCACCGTCGGCGAGCGGGGTGAGGATCTCGATGTTGACGCCCTGCGGGAAGAATCCGGGATCGAATCCGGGCGCCGCCGTCAGATCCAGCGCCGCGAGTGCCGCGGACGTGAGAGTGGGGTCGACGCACGCGAGGTGGGGGTTACCGACGTCGATGCCGATGCCGTCGAGCAGGCGCCCGCCGACCGTTGCGGTCGACGACCCGAGCTCGCGCACCTGTCCCATGCCGACGGTCACGTCGCCGTGCACGTGGTCGGCCGCGTGCACCCGGACGGGGCGGGCGCCGGCGCGGCTGCCCACGACGAACTCGTCGTGCAGCTCGAGGCCGGTCGCGCGCAGGTAGTGCGCGAAGACCCGGACACCGTTGCCGCACATCTCGGCGATCGAGCCGTCACCGTTGCGGTAGTCCATGAACCAGTCGTCGGGACCGACGCCCTGGGGCAGTTCGGCCAGCACGCCCACCGCCGCGAGCGCGCCGGCCCGGGCCACCCGCAGCAGGCCGTCGGCTCCGAGCCCGCGACGGCGGTCGCACAGCGCGGCGATCCGGTGTGCGGGCAACGCGAGATCGGCGTCCGGATCCGGCAGGATCACGAAGTCGTTCTCGGTGCCGTGGCCCTTGCTGAATTCCATGGGACTCACTCTAGCGACCGGTCCGCATGCTCCAGCGCGGCCTCGACGAGGTTCGGATCGGCCCCGTCCACCCAGTGCACTCGCGGATCCCGCCGGAACCACGACCGCTGCCGGCGGACGTACCGACGGGTACCGATGAACGTGCGCTCCACCGCCTCGGCGAGGTCGTACTCGCCGTCCAGCATGGCCAGCACCTGCGCGTACCCGATGGCCCGCTGCGCGGTCACACCCTCACGGAGCCCCACCTCGACCAGCGCCCGCACCTCGTCGACCAGGCCCCGATCGAACATCAGCTCGGTGCGCAACCGGATCCGCGCGTCGAGCGCCTCGGTCTCGCGGTCCACACCGACGATGACGGTCCCCCAACGCGGTTCACCGATCTTCGGCGCGGACGCGGCGAACGGCTTGCCGGTGAGCTGCACGACCTCGAGCGCCCGCACGATCCGCCGCCCGTCCGTCGGCAGGATCGACGCCGCCGCCTCCGGATCCACCCGCGCGAGCTCCGCGTGCACCGCGGCCACGCCGCGTTCGGCGAGCACGGACTCCCAGTGCGCCCGGATCTGCGGATCGGTCGCCGGGAACGCCCACTCGTCGAGCAGCGACTGCACGTACATCATCGAACCGCCCACGATGATCGGCACTGCGCCCCGCGCGCGGATGTCCTCGATGTCGCGGCGCGCCGACTCCTGGTACCGCGCCACCGTCGCGGTCTCGGTGACGTCCAGCACATCGAGCTGGTGGTGGACGATTCCACGCCGCTCCGGCACGCTCAGCTTCGCGGTGCCCACATCCATCCCGCGGTAGAGCTGCATCGCGTCGATGTTGACGATCTCGCCGCCCAGCCGTTCCGCGAGATCCAGGCCCAGATCCGACTTCCCGGTGGCAGTGGGACCCACGACGGCGATCGGAGTACGACCCTGATCGGTCACGGCAGCCACATCCCGACGTGGTAGCCGACCCCGAAAGGCGCCCCTGAATACAGCGACTCCGCCTTGCGCGGACCGCCGTCCGGGCCGCCGAACGCGGCCGAAAGTGTCTGCCACGCAGCACGGCCGGACAGCCCGATCTCGCCGCACAACCGGGCGTCGAGACCTCCGAGCGCCCCACAGTCACCGCTCGCGAGGGCCCGACCGAGCACCGCCTCGACATCTGCAGACCGCTCGTCGAGCGACCCGGGAGCCTTGTCCGTCAGCGTGTTCGCGCCGTCCGCCACGACCAGAAGTCCCTGCGGCGACGGCGACGCGTCGAGTTCGTGGCGCAACTGCTCCCCCAGGCGCACGCACTCGGCGATCGGCGTGTCGGGCGCGAGGATTCGCACCCGGACCGTGGCCGACGGTGCGGCGCGCCCGCGCAACCACCCGGCGACGAGAGCCGCGAGCGGCATCGCCGGGTCGACCTCGCCGCGGTCGGATTCGCCGGGCGCCAGGCACACTCGCACGTCGACCCCGAATCCCGCGAAGGTGCCGCACGATTCGGGGGAGATCTCGGCGGCGGGCGCACCGGGATCGGCGACACCGATCACGGTCCACTGCCCGCACGCCTCGCCCAGCCTGCCGGACACATCCAGCACGGCTCGGCGCAACCGGTCGGTTTCCGGCGCTGCGGCCCCGGCCAATTGGGGCACCAGCAGCGGGGGCGAGGGCACGAAAGCAGCGGCGGTCAACACACTGCGCCACGGTAGTCGACCCGAGGTGACGCCCTCGGAGGGTCATACCTGTTTCAATAGTCTTGAACAGTCGCTGCAGGCTCCCACCATTTCCGATCGACCGACGGACCCAGGTGGGAGGCGACAGTGCGATCAGGCAGCCGTGACGCGCGGCAGAGACGAGGAGCTATGACCGAGAGCAACGCACCCAAGCCGGGTACCCCCAAGCCGGGTGTCCCCAAGCCCGGCGCCGCCAAGCCGGGTGCCGTGACATCGAGCTCGCCCAAGCCCGGTCCGGCTCCGACCCACGCCATGCCCGCCGTGGCCACCAGCGATCCCAGCCTGTTCGGCCGGGTCGACGACGACGGCACCGCGTGGGTCAAGACGGCCGACGGCGAACGACAGATCGGCTCGTGGCAGGCAGGGGACGCCGCCGAGGGCCTCGCGCACTTCGGACGACGGTACGACGACCTGGCGACCGAGGTGACGCTCCTCGAGACGCGCCTGGCCTCCGGTGCCGGCGATGCCAAGAAGACCCGGGCCGCAGCCGCGGCGCTCGCCGAGTCACTCCCCACCGCGGCGGTCATCGGCGACATCGACACACTGAGCGTTCGTTTGACGGCGATCATCGCGGGCTCCGCGCAGGCCGAGGAGCAGGAGAAGCAAGACAAGGAGCAATCGCGGCAGGAGCAGACCTCCCGCAAGGAGGCGCTCGCGGCCGAGGCCGAGCAGATCGGCAACGAATCCACCCAGTGGAAGGTCGCGGGTGACCGGCTGCGCGAGATCCTCGACGAGTGGAAGACCATCCGGGGACTCGATCGCAAGACCGACGACGCCCTGTGGAAGCGGTACTCGAAGGCCCGCGAGGCCTTCAACCGCCGGCGAGGCACACACTTCGCCGAACTCGATCGGGAGCGCGCCGGCGCGAAGTCCCGCAAGGAGGAGCTCGTCACCCAGGCCGAGGCGTTGGCGACCTCCACTGACTGGGGTCCGACGGCAGGCGAGTTCCGGGACCTGCTCGCCGAGTGGAAGGCCGCCGGACGGGCGCCCCGCGAAGCGGACGACGCCCTGTGGCGCCGTTTCAAGGAGGCGCAGGACGTCTTCTTCGCCGCCCGCAACGCCGCGGCGTCCGAACGCGACGCGGAGTTCGCGCAGAACGCCGTCGCCAAGGAAGAGCTGCTGAAGTCCGCGAGCGCCATCGATCCCGACAAGGATCTCGAGGCGGCTCGCGCGGCGCTGCGCGACCTGCAGGAGAAGTGGGACGCGATCGGCAAGGTTCCGCGCGAGCGGATGCACGATCTCGAAGGCAAGCTCCGCGCCATCGAGAAGCGCGTGCGCGAGGCCGCCGACTCGGAGTGGCGCCGCACCGATCCCGAGGCACTGGCGCGGGCCGCCCAGTTCCGTGAGCGCGTCGCCCAGTTCGAGGAGCAGGCCGCCAAGGCCACCGCGGCAGGCAAGACCAAGGACGCGGAGAAGGCCCTCGCCCAGGCCAAGCAGTGGCGTGAGTGGGCCGAAGCCGCCGAGGGCGCCGTCAACGAGCTCTGATCGGTAACGAGTGAGGGTGTGCGACGCCGGTCGGCGTCGCACCCCTCACTCGTGTTTCGGGCGACCTGGGTCGCCGGAACTCAGTTCTGCCAGTCCTCGCGCGCCGAGTCCTCGCTCGCGGCGTTGCGGCGCGCCTCCTCGGCAGCGAGCTGCACCGCGGTCCGGCTCCACACCACCTTGATCCAGTGGAAGGTCAGGACGATGACCGTGATCCAGCCCAGCACGAGACCGAATCCCGGACCCGAACTCGAGGCCTCAGTCGCCGGGAGGGTCTGCCGCGACCAGATCGCGAGCATGCCGAACACCGCCGACACCGCGGTACCGGCCAACGCGATCCACGCCAGCACCCACCGCCGGGTCACGAGCGCGAGAATCGAGAAGACTCCGCCGAACACGAGTGCCATCCACACGAAGATGCGCGACGGCAGCTTGATGTTCTCGTCGATCGCGTCCTGATTGCCGACGAGTACGTCCCAGCCGTTCACGGATCCGGTGTGCGGCAGCGTGAACGACAGCAGGAGCACCAGCACGCACACGGCCACGACGACTGCGCGCATGCCGGGGTCGATCTCCCCCGCGACCTTCTTCTCGGCGGCCTCGAAGTCCTTCTGGTACTCGTCCATCGGATCCGGAACGCCCGGGACACCCGGGCCGTCTCGGTCCGGCCGGTTCTCGCTACCGGAAGCGTCGCCGCTGTCCGAGGTGCTCATGCGTTGCATCCCATCTGTGCTGGCAGCGGTGCGGGGGCGCCGACCTGCGGCAGCCCCAGCCCGACACCGATCGGCGGGGTCTTCGGCGTGACCCCTCGTTCGAACGAGTCGCCGGCGCGGGTGCGCCGGTGGGTGAGGACGAGATTGTCCGCGACCAGGTGGTGCGGGGCAGCACCGGTCACGACGACGGTGATCACGTCGCCGGGGCGCAGGTCGCCGTCGAGGTTGCCCTCGGGACGGAAGTGCACCAGGCGACCGTCTCGTGCGCGTCCGCTCATGCGCGCGGTCTCGGCGTTCTTGCGGCCGTCGCCCGCGGTCACCAGCAGTTCCACCTCGGTGCCGACGAGCTTGCGATTCTCGTCGAGGGTGATCTCCTCCTGCAGCGCGATCAGCCGGTCGTAGCGTTCCTGCACAACGGCTTTCGGCAGCTGGCCGTCCATCTCGGCGGCCGGGGTGCCCGGACGCTTGGAGTACTGGAACGTGAAGGCGCTCGTGAACCGCGCCTGCCGCACCACGTCGAGGGTCGCCTGGAAATCCTCCTCGGTCTCCCCCGGGAAGCCGACGATGATGTCGGTCGTGATCGCGGCATGCGGCATCGCGGCACGAACCTTCTCGATGATTCCGAGGAACTTCGCGCTGCGGTACGACCGGCGCATCGCCTTGAGGACCCGATCCGAGCCGGACTGCAGCGGCATGTGCAGCTGCGGACACACGTTGGGGGTGGTCGCCATCGCCTCGATGACGTCGTCGGTGAACTCCGCCGGATGCGGGGACGTGAACCGCACCCGCTCGAGCCCCTCGATCTGCCCGCACGCACTCAGCAGCTTCGCGAAGGCGCCGCGGTCCCGCGGGATCTCGGGGTCGGCGAACGAGACGCCGTACGAGTTGACGTTCTGCCCGAGCAGTGTCACCTCGAGGACACCCTCGTTCACGAGCGCCTGGACCTCGGCGAGGATGTCGCCGGGGCGCCGGTCGACCTCCTTGCCGCGCAGCGCGGGCACGATGCAGAACGTGCAGGTGTTGTTGCAGCCGACGGAGATCGACACCCATCCGGCGTAGGCGGACTCGCGCTTGGCCGGCAGTGTCGACGGGAACGCCTCGAGCGATTCGAGGATCTCGACCTCGGCCTTCTGATTGTGACGGGCCCGCTCGAGCAGCGCCGGCAGCGAACCGATGTTGTGGGTGCCGAACACGACGTCGACCCACGGGGCCTTCTTCACCACCGTGTCGCGGTCCTTCTGCGCGAGACAGCCGCCGACGGCGATCTGCATCCCGGGGCGCTCCTCCTTGACCGGAGCGAGATGGCTCAGATTCCCGTACAGCTTGTTGTCGGCGTTCTCACGCACCGCACAGGTATTGAAGACCACGAGGTCGGCCTGCTCCCCCGGCACAGCCCTGGTGTAACCGGCGTCCTCGAGTAGACCCGAGAGCCGCTCGGAGTCGTGCACGTTCATCTGACAGCCGTACGTGCGGACCTCGTAACTGCGCCCGGCGTTCTGGTCGATCGTCTCCACGCGTCCAGGGTACGGCCCCGCACAAAACCGCCTGTCGGGGCCACATTGGTCCACCGAAGGCGACCGCCGCGACTGTATCGTTCAAGATCGATCGGCTCTAGACCAGCGGGTACGCAAAAAGTCCATATAGGGTTACGCGTTATGACGCAGCCTGAGACAACCGGAACGGCTCCCGGGACCCCGTCGATGATCTTGATGAAGGGTGTCGACAAGCACTACGGCGACCTGCACGTTCTACGGAACATCGAACTCGAGATTCCGGCCGGCCAGGTCGTCGTGATGCTCGGCCCCTCGGGGTCCGGCAAGTCGACGCTGTGCCGCACGATCAATCGACTCGAGCCGATCGACAACGGCTCCATCACGATCGACGGCGTCGCAGTCCCCGCCGAGGGCCGTGCCCTCGCGCGGCTGCGCTCGGACGTCGGGATGGTGTTCCAGAGCTTCAACCTGTTCGCCCACAAGACCGTGCTCGAGAACGTGATGCTGGCGCCGGTCAAGGTCCGCAAGATCGACAAGGCCGAGGCGAAGGAGCGCGCCCTGGCGCTCCTCGAGAGGGTCGGCATCGAGTCGCAGGCCGACAAGTACCCCGCGCAGCTGTCCGGCGGACAGCAGCAGCGCGTGGCGATCGCCCGGTCGCTCGCGATGGATCCCAAGGTGATGCTCTTCGACGAGCCCACCTCCGCGCTGGACCCCGAGATGGTCAACGAGGTCCTCGACGTCATGGTCAACCTCGCCAAGGAAGGCATGACCATGATCGTCGTCACCCACGAGATGGGATTCGCGCGCAAGGCCGCCGACCGGATCATCTTCATGGCCGACGGTTCGATCATCGAGGACTCCGACCCCGACACGTTCTTCACCGCACCCGAGTCCGATCGCGCCAAGGACTTCCTCGGCAAGATCCTCGGCCACTGACACCGGGGCGGAGGAAAACACCATGAGACGAATCAGATCCCCCCGCATCCTGTCCGTCGTCGCAGCCCTCACCGCGGTCGTGCTGACGGCCTCGGCGTGCGGCAGCAGCGAGCCACGGGACGTGCTCGCCGACGCCGCCGACGGGCACCTCACCATCGGCACCAAGTACGACCAGCCCGGACTGGCGCTGCGCGAGCCGGACAAGACGATGACCGGCTTCGACGTCGAGGTCGCCAAGTACATCGCGAACTACCTGGGTGTTCCCGAGAGCGGCATCACGTGGCGCGAGGCCCCGTCGGCGCAGCGCGAGAACTTGATCAAGAACGGCGAGGTCGACTTCGTCGTCGGCACGTACTCGATCACCGACAACCGCAAGAAGGTCGTCGACTTCGCCGGCCCGTACTACATCGCGGGGCAGTCGCTTCTGGTCCGCGCCGATGACGACACGATCACCGGACCCGAGTCCCTCCAAGGTGGGAAGAAGCTGTGTTCGGTGTCGGGCTCCACCCCGGCGCAGAAGATCAAGAAATCGTACCCCGGCGTGCAGCTGCAGCAGTTCGACAGCTACTCGTCGTGCGTCGAGGCTCTGCACCGCGGCAAGGTCGACGCCCTGACCACGGACGACATCATCCTGGCCGGATACTCCGCCCAGTACCCCGGTGAGTTCAAGCTTGCCGGTGAACCGTTCACCACCGAGCCCTACGGAGTCGGTCTACCGAAGGGCGATACGGAAGCACGGATGAAGATCAACGATGCGATCGAGGACATGATCGCGACCGGGGCCTGGCAGCGGGCACTCGAGGACACCATGGGCGAGTCCGGCTATGCGCTTCCCGCGCCGCCGGCCGTCGACCGGTACTGATGCGGAGGAGGTGAAATGGGACTACTTGATACTTACGGTGATCAGCTGGTCAGCGCGTTCTGGACAACGGTGCAGCTCACCTTCTGGTCGGCGCTCGGCGCCCTGATCTGGGGCACGCTCCTCGCCGCGATGCGGGTCTCCCCCGTGCCGATCCTCCGGATCTTCGCGACCTGGTACGTCAACATCTTCCGCAACACACCGCTGACGCTCATCATCGTGTTCTGCTCGGTGGGCCTCTACCAGAACCTGGGCGTGTACTTCGCCCCCGAGGACTCCCCGAAGTTCATCGATCAGAACAACTTCCGGCTCGCGGTGCTCGGGTTCGTCGTCTACACCGCCGCTTTCGTGTGCGAGTCGCTGCGGTCGGGCATCAACACCGTTCCGCTCGGCCAGGCCGAGGCGGCCCGCTCGCTGGGCCTGACGTTCACCCAGAGTGTCCGGATGATCGTGCTGCCGCAGGCGTTCCGCGCGGTCATCGCGCCCCTGGGCAGCGTGCTGATCGCGTTGACGAAGAACACCACGATCGCTTCGGCCATCGGTGTGGCCGAGGCGTCACTGCTCATGAAGACGATGATCGAGAACGAGGCCGACAAGCTGTTCCTCGTCTTCGCGATCTTCGCGATCGGATTCATGATCCTGACGCTGCCGGTCGGCTTCCTGTTCGGTTACCTCGGCAAGCGTCTGGCGGTGAAGCGATGACCCAGCAGTCGAGCGTTCTCTTCGACATCCCCGGCCCCCGGGCCAGGGTACGGAACCGGCTGATCGCGATCGTCTTCGGCATCGTCCTCGTCGCGGTCGCGCTGTACGTGCTCAACGTGCTGGCCGACAACGGCCAGCTCGAGGCCGACAAGTGGTCGCCGTTCCTGGACCACTTCACGTGGACCACCTACCTACTGCCGGGCCTGAAGGGCACGCTGCTCGCGGCGTCCCTGTCGATCGTGTTCGCGCTGATCCTCGGCGCGGTCCTCGGCATCGGTCGACTCTCCGATCACCGGTGGGTCCGCTGGATCTGCGGCGCGTTCGTGGAGTTCTTCCGGGCGATTCCGGTGCTGATCCTGATGATCTTCGCCTACCAGGCGTTCGCCCAGTACGGCGTGTTCCCGTCGAACCAGCTGGCGCTGGCCGCGGTCGTCGTGGGCCTGACCCTGTACAACGGCTCGGTCATCGCCGAGATCCTGCGGGCCGGCATCCTGTCGCTGCCGAAGGGTCAGACCGAGGCCGCGTCAGCGCTCGGTATGCGCAAGGGCCAGATGATGCGGCTGATCCTGCTGCCGCAGGCGATCACCACGATGCTGCCGGCCCTGGTGTCTCAGATGGTGGTTGCGCTGAAGGACTCGGCGCTCGGCTACCAGATCGGCTACATCGAGCTGATCCGCAGCGGCCAGCAGGCGGCGTCGTACTACCGCAACTTCTTCGCTGCACTGGTCGTGGTCGGCGTGATCATGGTGATCATCAACTTCGCGCTCACGTCCTTCGCGACGTGGCTCGAGAAGCGGCTCCGCAGCGGCGGCAAGAAGGGCACCCGCCCGGTCGTCGTGCCGATCGACACCAACGAACTCGACGGCGCCCCCGGCATCGACGATTTCAGCGACACCGTGAAGTCGCAGCCGCGACTCTGACGGTACGAGCACCGTGAAGGGCTCGCGGAGGAATCAATCCTCCGCGAGCCCTTTACGTTTCCGAGCCGAGGTCGTCCAGTTCCGCCTTGACGACGGCGAACGACATGGATGCCGGGTAGCCGCGGCGCGCGAGCATGCCGACGAGTCGGCGCATCAATTTTTCTCTGTCGTCGCGGTCTGCGATGTCCTCAGCGGTGATACGTACGAGCTTCTTGCGGACCAGTTCGGCGGCCTTCTCGTGTTCGTCGTCGGAACTGATCTGCGACAGCGCCTCGGTGGACGTCTGCTGGTCGATGCCCTTGCGGCGCAGTTCCGTTGCGAGTGCCCGCCGGCCGCGACCGGAGTAGGTGTGCCGAGAGTGGACCCACTGCTCCGCGAACGCGGCATCGTCGACGAGGCCGACCTCGGCGAGGCGGTCGAGGACTCGCTCCACGACGGCCTGCGGGTAGCCCTTCTGCGCCAGCTTCTGCTCGAGTTCCGCGCGGCTGCGCGCACGATCGGTGAGCAGCCGCAGACACACGTCCTTGGCCCGCGCCGCGAGCGTCTCCGGGGAGCCCTGGAGTTCGAACGGTTCCCCGTCCGGGCCGACCTGGCGACCCCGTGAACGCCCCCTTCCCGAGCGGCTCGTGCGCCGTTCGGGGCCGTGATCCGTTTCGTCGTCAATCATCGTTGGGTGGTTCTCCCCCGCCCGATCGGCATCGCCGGCCGGGCGGGGTACGACACTCACCGGCCTAGAAGTCGGCCGACTCGGCACTGTCGTCGGTCACGACCGCACCGATACCGAGCTTCTCCTTGATCTTCTTCTCGATCTCGTCGCGGATGTCGGTGTTCTCGAGCAGGAACTTGCGGGCATTCTCCTTGCCCTGGCCCAGCTGATCGCCCTCGTACGTGTACCAGGATCCGGACTTGCGGATGAACCCGTGCTCGACGCCCATGTCGATCAGCGAGCCCTCCTTGCTGATGCCCTGGCCGTAGAGGATGTCGAACTCGGCCTGCTTGAACGGCGGCGACACCTTGTTCTTGACGACCTTGACGCGGGTGCGGTTACCGACCGCGTCGGTGCCGTCCTTGAGCGTCTCGATGCGGCGGACGTCGAGGCGGACCGAGGAGTAGAACTTGAGCGCCTTACCACCGGTCGTGGTCTCGGGCGAGCCGAACATCACACCGATCTTCTCGCGCAGCTGGTTGATGAAGATCGCCGTGGTGCCCGAGTTGTTGAGGGCACCGGTCATCTTGCGCAGCGCCTGGCTCATCAGTCGCGCCTGCAGACCGACGTGGCTGTCGCCCATCTCGCCCTCGATCTCGGCACGCGGCACCAGCGCGGCCACCGAGTCGACGACGATGATGTCGAGGGCGCCGGAACGGATCAGCATGTCCGCGATCTCGAGCGCCTGCTCACCGGTGTCGGGCTGCGAGACCAGGAGGGCGTCGGTGTCGACACCGAGCTTGCGGGCGTACTCCGGATCGAGCGCGTGCTCGGCGTCGATGAACGCCGCGATGCCGCCGGCGGCCTGCGCGTTCGCCACCGCGTGCAGCGCGACCGTCGTCTTACCCGAGGACTCCGGACCGTAGATCTCGACGACGCGTCCGCGGGGCAGACCGCCGATACCCAGCGCCACGTCCAGCGCGATCGATCCGGTGGGGATCACGGCGATGGGCTGATGAGCCTCCTCACCCAGACGCATCACCGAGCCCTTGCCGAAGCTCTTGTCGATCTGTGCCAGAGCCAGCTCGAGCGCCTTGTCGCGGTCGTGTGCCTGTGGTGCCATCGTGGTCCCCTTTTCGAAGTCTCGTCCAGCGATCTGGGATCAGGTTAGAGCCCGGTACCGACAACTTCGCCGGCTCGAACGGTCCGAACCGCCGCACTCAGCCGCAACGTGTGGACGACAACGGATGATCCCAGCATAAGCGAACATCTGTTCGAGTCAATCACCGGCGGGGGTGCCGCACCGCCGGCGCCGCGCTATCTACGCTGCGGCGGAACGTCGAACTCGTCGCACAGCGCGCGCCACACCGCGCGGGGATCCTCGCCGTCCTCGATGGCGTCGACGGCGGTCTTCCCGCCCAGACTGAGGATGACGTGGTCGACCAGCAGGGAGTCGCCGCGTACCTGTCCGAACTCTTCCCGGACGAGATCATGGAATTCGGTCAGTCGCACATGTGCCACCGTAGCGGAATCGGCCGGACCGCCACGCCGCTCATGCCGCCGCCCGGCACACCGCGACCGGGTCGGCGACGTCCGCGATCCCGTCGGCCGCCCGCCGCGCGGCGGCAGCGTAGGCCGGGTCGTCGAGGACCTTCCGCACCGCGTCCCGCAGCGTCGCGACCTCCAGCGGGCGGATCATCACCCCCAGACCGCCACGGGCGACCCGGTTCGCGACCTCCCACTGGTCCCCGCCACCGGGGACCGTCACCGCCGGCACACCTGCCAGGAGTCCCTTCGCGAGCACACCGTGGCCGGCGCCGCAGATCAGCGCCGACGCATTCCGCAGCATCTCGTCCTGCCGCCCGTACCCGGCACGCACCCAGTCCGGCAGATCGATCTCGGGCTTCTCGAACAGGGTCACGAGCATCCGCACACCCAGCCCGTCGAGCGCCCGGATCGCCGTGTCGAGCATGCCGCCGGCCCCAGTCGACGCGGTGGACGGCGCCAGGACCACCAGCGGCCCGTCCCCCGGCGGCGGGTCGAGCACGTTGTCGGCAGGCTCCCACACGAGCGGCCCGACGACATGCGCGTTCGACGGCCAGTCCGGGCGCGGCACCTCGAGCGCGGGCAGGGTCGCGATCAGCCGCGCCGCCGGGCCCGGGTCCCGGGCGGACAGGCCGACGCTCACCCGCGCCTCGCTGCGCTGGACCCGCCCCTTCCGGATCGACGGCGCGGTCGCGGCCCGCAGCAGCGTGTCCCGGAGGCGGCCGCCGACACCGGTGCCGGGCGCCATACCCGACCCGATGGGCGGCAGGCCCTTCGACGGCAGGTACAGCGGGTGCGGCGACAACTCCACCCACGGCACCCCGAGCCGTTCGGCAGCCATGCCGCCGCCGACGGTGATGATGTCGGACACCACGAGATCGGGCGCGACGTCACGCATGTCGGGCAGCAGCGCCGTCGAGACGTGCGCCGCCCGACCGTGGATCTTCGATCCGGAGTCGGAGTCGTCGTCGAACTCGCGCGGCGCGAGACCACCGAGCTTGCGCGCCTCGATCCCGATGCCACGTGCGACGTCGAGCCACCGTCCCGCGGAGAAGAACACCGGATCGTCGCCCGCGGCAACGAATTTCCGACACAGCGCCAGGGCCGGGACGGCATGACCGGCCTCTGGTCCGGCGACAACAGCTACTCGCATCCGCTCAGGGTGCCACACCGGCGGCCCGCTGCAGCGCGGTCAGCGATTCCGCGCTGCGCGGGTTTCGGTCGCGCGCCTGCGGTCAGCCACGAACGAGCGGTCCGAGGGTGCGACCGACCAGTTCGACGATGCCCGGCTGGTGTCCGTTGGCCACCAGATTGACGATCACGCCGTCGACGCCCACGTCGAGTACCCGGGTCTTGATCTGCTCGGCCACCTCGTCCGGGCTGCCGACGAACTGCCGATCCGTCGCGACGGCCCGCTCGGCCACCGACAGTGCCGACAGGTCCACGCCACGCGACAGCAGGAACTCGCGCTGCATCTCGCGGGCCCTGTCCCCGTCCTCGTCGAGCATCACGAACGCGAGAAAGCTCGTCTCGAGCGTCTTCGGGTCACGGTCGACCTCCTCGCAGCGCTGTGCGAGGGCCTCGAGTTTGCGCGGCAGCTCGGTCGCGTTCGCGATGATGTTGAGGTGGTCGGCGTAGCGGGCCGCGAGCCCGAACGTCTTCTTCTCGCCGCCGCCGCCGAGCATGATCGGCAGGTCGTCGCGGATGCGCGGCTCGTTGATCGCGTTCTCGACGTGGTACCACTTGCCCTCGAACGTCGGCCGGTCGCCGTGGAGCATCGGCGAGATGATCGCGAGCGCCTCCGTGAGCCGCTCGAACCGGTCGGTGAACGTGCCGAACTCGAATCCCAACTGCTGGTGTTCGAGCTCGAACCAGCCGGCGCCGATGCCCAGGACCGCCCGGCCGCCGCTGACGACGTCGAGCGTGGACACCGTCTTGGCGAGCATCGCCGGGTTCCGGTAGGTGTTGCCGGTGACCAGTGCGGACAACTGGATCGAGTCGGTGGCCGTCGCGATTCCGGCCAGTGCCGTGTAGGCCTCGAGCATCGGCTCGTCGGGCTCGCCGATCCCCGGCAGTTGGTAGAAGTGGTCCATCACGAACACGGCGTCGAATCCGGCGGCCTCCGCCTCCCGAGCCTGGGCGATGACAGTCGGAAACAGGTCGCGGACGGGAGTCGAGTAGCTGAAGTTCGGAATCTGGTACCCGAGTCGAATACTCATGACATTCGACGCTACGCCCGCAACGGTATTCGCGCGCCCCTTCCTACTCGCGGTTCACTCGGCCGTGACGCTGTCGCGATCACCGGCCCCTGACACTGCCGCGATCAGTCGCGGGTCAACGCGTCCTCCGCGGCCGACATCGCCCGCTCCCGATCGGCCGCGACCAATCCGATCCGGGTGCGGCGGTCGAGCAGATCGTCGACGTCGAGCGCGCCCTCGTGGCTCACCGCGAACGCCAGTTCGGCGTGCGTGACGTCGATACCCTCGGCGATCGGCGTGAGCGCCCCCGCCTCGGCCACCAGGCCCGCCTCGCTGCCGTACCGCGCGACCAGCGACGGCGGCAGGTTGCGAGGCGCGGTGCGCGTGGCCCCGACTGCGGGCAGGTCCGTCGTCACGCACGATCGCGCCGTCAGACCGCCTGCGGCGACTGCCGCATCGACCGCATCCTGCGCCATCTTCCGGTACGTCGTGAGCTTGCCGCCGACCACACTGACGACACCGTTCGACGAACGCAGCACCGCATGGTTGCGGGACAGATCCGCGGTCTTCCCCTCGCCGCTGTCGAGGAGCGGGCGCAGACCCGCGTACGTGCCGACGACGTCGGCGCGCGTGATCGGAGTGGCCAGCGCCGTGTTGACGGTGTCGAGCAGAAAATCGATCTCGCCGTCGGATGCGGCGGGGACGTCGGGCAGCGGACCGTCGACGGCCTCGTCGGTCAGGCCCAGGTACACGCGCCCCAGCTGCGCCGGCAGCGCGAACACGAAACGGTTGGTCTCGCCCGGGATGGGCACGGTGAGCGCCGCGGTGGGGTTCCCCAACAACTCCGCGGGCAGCACCAGGTGCGTGCCGCGACTGGGCTTGAGCCGGATGTCCGGGTCCACCTGCCCGGCCCAGACACCCGCGGCATTGACGACGGCTCGGGCACGGATCGTCATCTCCTCGCCGGTGATCTCGTCCCGCAGGCGGGCCGACTCGCCGGTCACGTCGTACGCGCCGACGCGGGTCAGGATCGTCGCACTGTGGGCGGCCGCGGTCCGGGCGAGGGCCACGACGAGACGGGCGTCGTCGACCAGCTGTCCGTCGAACGCCAGGAGACCGCCACGCAGGCCGTCGCGGCGGACGGCGGGCGCGAGCTGCGCGGCCCGCGCCGCCCCGACCCGACGGGACCGCGGCAGCACCGACGCGGGCGTCCGAGCGGTGATCCGCAACGCGTCACCTGCGAGGAATCCGGTCCGGACCAGGGACTTCTCGAAGAAGCTGACCGACGGCAGCAGCGGCACCAACTGCGGCAGTGCCCGCACGAGGTGCGGCGCCGTCCGCGTCATGAGGATTCCGCGCTCGACGGCACTCTCCCGCGCGATCCCGACATTGCCGGACGCCAGGTACCGCAGTCCGCCGTGCGCCAGCTTCGAACTCCACCGGCTGGTCCCGAAGGCGAGGTCGTGCTTGTCGACCAGCACCGTGCGCAGGCCGCGCGACGCGGCGTCCAGTGCCGTTCCGACGCCGGTGATGCCGCCACCGATCACCAGGACGTCGACGACATCGCCGTCCCCGAGATCGGACAGTTCCCGACTGCGACGCTGGGCGTTGAGCACGGACTGCGCATTGTCCTGCACTGTTCCTCCTGGAAGTGGGTCGGTGGTGGTCGGTGGTCAGAGCACCGAGCGTGGCGCTAGATAGGAGTCGACGGCGACACGCAGTTCCTCGACGAGCGCGGCCGCCGGCAGCAGCTCGGCCACCATCCGCGCCGACTGGACCGCCGACTGGACGGTGAGCAGCACCATCGTCGCCATGTGCACCGGGTCTGCGGTGCGGATCGAGCCGTCGTGCTGTCCGGCGGCGATGGCGGCCGCGACCACCTCGACGATGGCCCGCTGACTCGTTCCGAGTCGATCGACGACGTACGTCATGAGCATGTCCGGGTCGGATCGCAGGATCTTCTCGAACAGGGGGTGATCGCGCATCTCCGTCGCGACGTCGACGACGGCCTGCACGAGCTGGAGCCGCGCGGGAGCGTCGCCGATCATGTCCGGGATCGCCGTACGGATCTCGCGGGTCAGCAGGTCGGCGACGACCGCCCGGGTGTCCGGCCAACGCCGGTACACGGTGGGCCGACTCACGCCGGCGCGGCGGGCGACCTCCGCGAGCGTCGTACGACGCAGCCCGAAGTCGAGCACGCACGAGCGTGCCGCGTCGAGGATCTGGTCGTCGACACTCGGAGACTCCCCGGCAGATCCGGAAGCTTCATTACAGATAGACATCGTGTGTAACACTGTAACGCATGTCCGATGCCTTCGTGCCCGAAGTCCCCGCCACCACGGCCCCCACCATGGAGTGGGACGCCTGGGGTGTCGCCGAGTCCCGCCGACACCTGTCGCCGCAGATCACGACCCTGCTCCAGCAGGCACTCGGGGTCTCCGTCGAACAGGCAGCGCCGCCCACCGAGTCCGACGTGACGCTGCGCGAGAGCACCCTCGGCCACGCCCTCATCGCCGCCCTCCGCGAACTCCTCGGCGCCGACCACGTCCGCACCGACGACGCGTCCCGCCTGCGGCACTCCGGCGGCAAGAGCACCCCGGACCTGCTGCGCCGCAAGGCCACCGACCCGCAGGACGCTCCTGACGCGGTCCTGCTGCCCGGCTCGCACGACGAGGTGCTGGCACTGCTGCGGTTCTGCGCGGCCGAGGGTGTCGCGGTGGTCCCGTTCGGCGGCGGCACCAGCGTCGTCGGCGGTGTCGACCCCGCCCGCGGCCGGTTCCACTCAGTAGTCGCCCTCGACCTGCAGCGACTGAACGCGCTCACCGATCTGGATCCGGTGTCCGGCGTCGCGACGCTGCAGGCCGGCCTGACCGGCCCGCAGGCGGAGCAGGTCCTCGGCGAGCACGGGTTCTCCCTCGGCCACTTCCCGCAGAGCTTCCAGTTCGCCACGATCGGCGGGTTCGCCGCGACCCGGTCGTCGGGACAGGCGTCCGCCGGGTACGGCCGCTTCGACGACATGGTCGAGTGGCTGCGCGTCGCCACCCCGTCCGGCACCCTCGACCTCGGACGCGGTCCCGCCTCGGCGGCCGGCCCCGACCTGCGCGAGTTGTTCGTCGGCTCCGAGGGCACTCTCGGCATCATCACCGAGGTGGGCCTGCGCGTGCACCCGGTCCCCGAACGCACCGGGTACCAGGCCTGGTCGTTCCCCGACTTCGAGACCGGCGCCGCCGCGCTGCGCGCCGTCGTCCAGTCCGGGTCCGCGCCCACCGTGATGCGTCTGTCCGACGAGGCCGAGACCGGCATCAACCTGGCGCTGGCCGGCGACATCGGCGGCGACAGCCCCACCGCGGGCTGCCTCGCCATCACCACCTTCGAGGGCACCGACGCCCACGTCGAGGCCCGCTACGCCGAGGCGACCGCACTGCTCGCCGCGACCGGTGGCACCGCGCTGGGTGAGGGGCCCGCACAGTCGTGGGAGCACGGCCGCTTCGACGCCCCCTACCTGCGTGACGCGCTGCTGAACGCCGGCGCGATCGCCGAGACCCTCGAAACCGCCACGCGCTGGTCCAACCTCGCGAACCTGCGCACCGCAGTCACCACTGCTCTCACCGAATCGCTTGCGGCACAGGGCACGCCGGCCCTCGTGATGTGCCACATCTCACACACCTACCCCACCGGTGCGTCGCTGTACTTCACCGTGGTGTGCGCACAGGCCGACGATCCACTGTCGCAGTGGGCCACCGCCAAGCGCGCCGCGGGCGATGCGATCATGGCCGCGGGCGGCACCATCACCCACCACCACGCGGTGGGCCGCGACCATCGGCCGTGGATGGAGACCGAGGTCGGTCCGCTGGGTGCGCGCGTCCTGCGGGCGGTCAAGGACGCAATCGACCCCGCCGGAATCCTCAACCCTGGCAAGCTCATCCCATGACGAAATCGGTCACGGTCCTGACGAATCCGGCCGCGGGCAGCGGCCACGCCCCGTGGGCGTCCGCCGCCGCCGTGGCCCGTCTGCGGGAACGCGGCGTCACGGTCACCGAGATCGAGGGCCGGTCCGCGGACGAGGCATTGGAACTGGCACGCAAGGCCGTCGCCGACGGCACCGACGCACTGGTCGCCGCCGGCGGCGACGGCCTGGTCAGCATCGCGTGGCAGGCGCTGGCGCAGACCGGGACTCCGCTGGGCATCGTCCCCGGCGGCACCGGCAACGACCACGCGCGCCTGTTCCACATCCCGGTCGACGACCCGGCGGCGGCCGCCGACATCATCGCCGCGGGCGACGTCGCGACCGTCGACCTGGCGCGGACCGGCGACCGCTGGTTCGGCACCGTGCTGTCGAGCGGATTCGACGCCCTCGTCACCGACCGCGCCAACCGGATGCGGTGGCCCAAGGGCCCGATGCGCTACAACCTCGCGATGGTGGTCGAACTGGCGCGGCTGAAGCCGATCCCCTACCGGATCGTGCTCGACGACCGCACCATCGAACTCGACGCGACGATGGTGTCGGTCGGCAACGGCACCTCCTACGGCGGCGGCATGCTCATCACACCGAATGCGAAACTCGACGACGGCCTCCTCGACGTCACCGTGGTCGCATCGGGTGGCCGGTTCAAGCTGGTGCGCCTGTTCCCCACCGTCTACAAGGGCACGCACGTCGACCTCGACGAGGTGCAGACGTTCCGGACCCGAAAGCTGCGGCTGGAGACCGGCATCCCCGTCACGTCGTACGCCGACGGCGAGTTCGTCGGGCAGTTGCCGATCGACGTCGAGGCCGTCCCGGGTGCGGGACGCGTCATCGTCGGCGCCCCGCTCTCCTAGGCGGTCAGCCGCCGAAGACGTACAACTCGAAGCCGACGGCCCGTTCGGCGTCGAATCCAGGCTTGGGCCCGGTGGACATCTCGATCTGCCGGGCCGCCTGGTCCAACACCGGTTCGTCGCTGAGCGCCTCGAGGTACGCGTGGTGCTCGCACAGCGATTCGACGGCGCGCTCGACCGTCGCGGCGACGTCCACCGCGTGCGTGGTCCCGACCATCGTGTTCACGGCGGCCCACCGCACGCCCGCCCATGGCGGTTCGGTGAGTTCGGGGAAGATCCACTCGTTCGCGGCGTCGGCGACGGCGTCGAGGACACCGAGCCCGACGGCCCGGTGGTCGGCGCTGTTCAGGAACCCCGGCCCCCACGTCTCGCGGTGGTTCATCGTGACGACCATCTCGGGGCAGTGCGTCCGGATCACCCGGGCCAGGTCCCTGCGCAGATCCAGCCCGTATTCGATCCGGCCATCGGGATAGCCGAGGAATTCCACCTGCGACACACCCACGATCGCGGCCGAACGTCGCTCCTCGTCCTCGCGCAGCGGCCCGGACTGCTGGGGGTGCAGGCCCGCGATCCCCGCCTCACCACTCGTGACCAGGACGTACCGAATGTCCTTGCCCTGGTCCGTCCATCGGGCGACAGCCGCCGCGGCCCCGTATTCGATGTCGTCGGGATGGGCGACGATCACCAACCCGCGCTGCCAGTCCTCGGGAATGGGTTCCATGTCCTCAGGATGCCTCCGCGGCGACGACCGCGCGCGCGGAAACGCGCAGATCGAGCCACCACACCGCGAGAACGGCGAGCGACAGGCCCGCGCCCGCCCAGCACACCCCGGCCCACCCGTGCGTCGCCCACACCAGCGACCCCAGCGCGGATCCGGCAGCGCCGCCTACGAAGTACCCGGTCATGTAGACCGCCGTCACGCGCGAGCGCGCCTGCGGCGCAAGCGCGTAGATGACACCCTGATTGCTCACGTGCACACACTTGAGCGCGACATCCGAGATCAGGACCGCGAGTACGAACGCGAGCAGGCTGGTGCCGCCGAGTCCGAACAGCACCCACGACGCGAGCAGCACCACCGCCCCCACGCCGGCGGTCGCCTGCGCGAGCCCCCGATCAGCGAGACGTCCGGCCACGTTCGCCATCACCGCACCCGCGACACCGGCCAGCCCCACGAGTCCGATCGCGACGTCGTCGAGGCCGAACGGTTCGGCCGCGAGCACGAACGCCATCGCCGCGAAGACCGTGCTCGCGGCCGCGAAGCTGAGCGCGCTCATGGCCGTCGCCGTGCGCAGGCGGGGCTGATCGCGCAGGAGCGCACCCATGGACGCGAGGATCGCGCCGTAGCCCAGACCGTGCCGATCCCGCGAACTCGGCAGCGCCCGCCACAGCACTGCGGCGATCAGCAGCATCGCGACCGCACTCACGCGGTACACGGTCTGCCATCCCCCCAGGGGCGTGAGCAGTCCGGCGACACTGCGGGCCAGCAGGATCCCGACCATGAGGCCGCTCATCACGGTGCCGACCGCGGTCGCGGAGCGCCCCGGTTCGGCGAGTTGGGCGGCAAACGGCACGAGCACCTGCGCCGCCACCGAGAACAGGCCCGCCATCGCGGTGCCCACCATGAGCCACCCGATCGACGGCGCGAACCCGCAGACGGCCTGGCCGACGGCGGCGAGCAGCATCAGCCCGACGCTCAGCACCCGTCGGTCCCACAGGTCCCCCAGCGGCACCAGGAACATCAGCCCGAGCCCGTAGAACACCTGCGACACGGTGACGGTCACCGCGGCAGTCGACTGATCCACGTCCAGGGCCGACGCGATCGAGTCCAGCAGCGGCTGGTTGAAGTAGTTGCCGCCCACGCACAGACCGGTGGCGACGGCCATGACGAGGAGCAGTCCCGGCGACAGCACCGGACGGGTCGGGGTTCGGGATTCGGTGACACTCACGCGAGCAATTCTTTACCCCGAGCAATCATCTGTCTAACATCTGAATCAGATCGGATTGATCGTCAAACCAGATCGAGGTAGTGCGATGGAACTGCGCCAGCTGCGATACGCGATCGCGGTCGCCGAGGAGAGGCACTTCACCCGTGCCGCCGGGCGCCTCCACGTCGCCCAGTCCGCCCTCAGCCACCAGGTGCAACAGCTCGAGCACGAACTCGGGACCCCGCTCTTCATCCGCACGAGCCGCCGCGTGGAACTGACCGAAGCCGGTGAATCCTTCGTGCTCCACGCCCGGGAGGTGCTCGCGGCGGCCGAACGGCTCCGGGGCGAAGTGTCCGCCACCGGACGCACCGTCAGCGGCACCCTTCGGATCGGCACCATCACGACCCTCACCCAGGTCGACCTCGCCGCACTCGTCCGAACGTTCCTGGAGGCGAACCCCGGGGTGGACGTGCACGTCGTGTCGTCGATGAGTGAATCGATCGTCGAGCAGGTCGACGCCGGCGACCTCGACCTCGGATTCATCGGGCTGTGGCACACCCGGCCCCGCGCCGGGCTGACCGCCCGCGTGCTCGGCACCGAACAGCTCGTCGCCGTCGTCGGACCGGAACATCCGTGGACGTCCCGCACCGCGGTCACCCTGCTCGACCTCGCCGGGGTGCCGACCATCGACTTCCCGGAGGGAACGGGGGCGCGTCGTCAGAGCGACGACGCGTTCACCATGGCGGGCCTGCCGCGCACCGTCGTGGCGCAGGCCGGTTCGGCGACGTTGGTGGCCGCACTCACCGCGGCCGGCGTCGGAGTGGGCTTCCTACCGG
The DNA here is from genome assembly GCF_013348805.1 of Rhodococcus sp. W8901. NCBI lineage: Bacteria > Bacillati > Actinomycetota > Actinomycetes > Mycobacteriales > Nocardiaceae > Rhodococcus > Rhodococcus sp. W8901. Next base: position 2,372,456 of record NZ_CP054690.1, on the reverse strand, counting down.
AGTCCGACGCGATCACCCGCCCCGGACTGCATCTGCTGCGGATCGCCGACGCCCCGATCCGCACGGTGCACATGATCTCGAAACCGACGCTGGTGACGCCGACCGGCCGCGCATTCGCCGACCTCGTCGATCGTCACCTGGCCGGACGCTAGAACCGGGTCTTGTCGGTGCTGCGATCGCTGCCGGAGGTTCCCGACATCGCCTTGAACAGCATGTAGAGCCCGAACACGATCGCGCTCACCGCCAAGATCCAGAACAGCCCCTTCACCAGCGCACCGACCAACATGAACGCGATCCACACCAGCGCCACGATGCCGACAATCTTCCAGAACACGATGTGCCTCCTGCTTGGTTCTCTACCTACGATCCTACGAGCGCGGCACCTCGATGGTTGCACGTGCCGAATCGGAAATCAGCAGCTCAGCGGCAAGTTCAGGGAAAGATGGGTGATCACCCTGAGGCCGCCGACCGGACTGGGATACGTCGTGACCGGCGGGTTGACATAAGCTCGGCGGGTTGGACCCGATCCGTCCCGTTCGCGAACACCACGAGGAGCAGTCGATAGCCGTGTCGCCGTCATCCCCCACGGGCACTCCCCGCAACACCGCCCGCGATCTGGCGCAGATCGCCGTCTTCGCAGCCCTCATCGTGGCGCTGGGTCTGCCCGGCACGATCAACGTCGGCGGCTCGGCGGTACCGATCACACTGCAAACCCTCGGCGTCATGCTCGCCGGCGCCCTCCTCGGCCCCCGCAAGGGCACGTTGTCGGTGCTCACGGTGATCGTCCTCGGTCTGGCGCTGCCGGTCCTCGCCGGTGGGCGGACCACGCTCGTCTCCCTGGCCAGCCCCACGGCGGGCTTCCTGATCGGCTGGCTGCCCGCGGCGGCCGTCATCGGATGGCTCAGCTACAAGATGCTGCCCAAGTACAACGTCTTCGGCGGCATCGCCGTCAACGTGATCGGCGGCATCGTGGTGCTGTACGCATTCGGCATCCCCGGCATGCTCCTGAAGACGGATCTCACGGTCTCCGGCGCGTTCGCCGCGAACCTCACCTACCTGCCGGGCGACGTGATCAAGGCGGTCGTCGCCGCGGTCGTCGCCGCGCAGGTCCACCGGGCGTACCCCGCGCTCGCCGCGCGCCCCTTCCCCGCAGCACCGGTGCGGGCCGACGCCGCATAGATCGACTGCTGCACGATGAGCGAGATCCGATTCGACGGCGTTCACCACTCTTACGGTGAGCGCACCGTGCTCGACGGAATCGATCTGGCGCTCACCGAGTCACGGATCGGGATCATCGGCGCCAACGGCAGCGGCAAGTCCACGCTGGCGCGGATGATCAACGGTCTGGTGTCGCCGGCATCCGGGACGGTGTCCGTCGACGGGCTCGATACCGCCCGCAAGGGGCGTCAGGTCCGCCGCAAGGTGGGGTTCGTCTTCACCGACCCCGACCATCAGATCATCATGCCGACGGTGTCGGAGGACATCGCCTTCTCGCTGCGCCGCAGTTCGCTGAGCAAGTCCGAGCGGGCCGACCGGGTGGCACAGGTCCTCGCCGACTTCGGGCTGTCCGGGCACGCGGACCATCCGACGCACCTGTTGTCGGGCGGGCAGAAACAGCTGCTCGCGCTCGCGGCGGTGATGGTGACCGACCCCGACGTACTGGTCGCCGATGAACCCACGACGCTGCTGGACCTGCGCAACGCGCGACTGATGCGGTCGACGCTGGCGGGTCTCCGCCAGCAGTTGATCGTCGTGACCCACCATCTGGACCTGCTCGACGACTTCGACCGGGTGATCGTCATCGACCGCGGCGGCGTTGCAGCCGACGGCACACCCGGAGAGGCCATCGCGCACTACCGCGAGCTGATCGGATGACGACGCTCGGCCTCTACTCCCCCGGCACCTCGCTGCTGCACCGCCTCTCGCCCGGTCCGAAACTCATCGCGATGGTGGTCCTGATCGTCGCCGTGACGGTCCTGGTGCGCCAGCCGTGGCACCTGCTCCCCGCGGTCGCCGTCGTCGCGGCCCTGTACGCGGCGGCGCGTGTTCCGCTGCGGGTCGCGCTCGCGCAGCTGCGTCCGCTGCTGTGGGCGCTGCTGTTCATCGGCGCATTCCAGGTGATCTTCACCGGCTGGGAGCGCGCGGTCGTCGTGTGCGGAACGATCGTGCTGGCCGTGGCGCTGGCGGCACTGGTCACGCTGACCACGCGGGTGTCCGACATGCTGGAGACGGTCAGCCGCGCCCTGCGGCCGCTGCGCCGGGTCGGGGTGAATCCCGACCGTGCCGGGCTGGTGCTCGCGATGACGCTGCGGTGCATCCCGCTGCTCACCGGCATCGTGCAGCAGGTCTCGGACGCCCGGAAGGCCCGCGGGCTCGGCTTCTCGCTGCGCGCCCTGGCGGTGCCGGCCGTCGTGTCGGCGCTGATGACCGCCGAGGCCATGGGCGATGCCCTCGCCGCGCGCGGAGTGGACGACTGATGTGATTGTCGTGGACGACTGATGTGACAGTCGTGGACAACTGATGTGACAGTCGGCTGGTCAGCGACGGAAACGGCGGTCGATCTCGTCGACCTCGCCGAGGGCCTCGGCCCAGCCCTCGAGCCGATCCGACGCCGACAGCAGCTCTTCCCGTTGCCGATCGAGCAAGGTGTACGACGGCGACTGCGCGGGCGCGGTCATCTTCGCGGCAGCGGTGACGAGCCCCTCGTACTGCGCGACACCGATGTCGAGTTGCTCTCCGGCGGCCCGGACAGACTGCTGGAGGTGTGCGGCGGCCGCGGCCGTGCCGCGCCCGGCGCTCTCCATCGCGACGACATCCGCGGCGACGGCCCGCAGCGCTGACGACGCCGACCGCGCGGTCTCTCCCGTGTGATCGATTTCCTCGGCGTCGACGATCGCAGATCGGCTCAGCACGCCGAGCAGTTGGTGCAGGCCGCTCTCAGCGCTCGCGAGTCGTTCCATCGGGGCACGGGCGGCCGATCCGACGGGTGGCAGCGGTTGCCGCGTGACGGTGGCGGGTGGCAGCGGCACCGACGTGAGGTGCCGATACGTGCTGACAGCGACCACTGCGGGAATGGCGAACAGCGCTGCGGCGCCGCCGGTCGCGACGATCGTCCAGTCGGGGGCCGACGCGGCGGCGAGCGATGCCGAACCCACGACGCCCGCACCCGAGGCGATTCCGAACCTGGTTGCCCGCTTGCGGGCACGTCGACGCTTGCGCAGCATGCGTTCCCTGGGGTCCGACCAACGCCGCATCGTGTCGGCGACGGTTCCGCCGACCTCGCGCAGCACGCTCCCCGCACTGGTGACGGCGGAGGCGGCACTGGCCGCGAGACCCGCGCTCTCTTCGAATGCAGAGGTGGCCGGCCGGGACTTGCGCCCGGACCGGCCACCTCGTGTGTTGCTCATCGAACCGATGTCGTTGTCGTCGCGCAGGCTTCTACTGCGCGGGGGTCTCGCCGTTGGCGGATGCCGTGGGCGGCTCGGGGGCGATGGCAGGCTTGGCCGGCGCGGCGGCGGTGCCGCCGGACGGCAGGGCGTCGCCCTTCATCGATGCGCGGATCTGCTCGAGGCGGCTGTGACCGGCCATCTGCACGCTGGCCTGCTGCACCTCCATCATGCGACCCTGCACCGAGTTCTGGGCCAGCTCGGCCGAGCCGAGGGCGTCCGCGTAGCGGCGCTCGATCTTGTCCCGGACAGCGTCGAGGCTGGGGGTGTTGCCGGGGGCGGACAGCGTGCTGTCCATCGAACGCAGCGACTCGCTGACCCGCTCCTGCATCTTCGCCTGTTCGAGCTGGCTGAGCAGCTTGGTCCGCTCGGCGACCTTCGCCTGCAGCGTCATCGCGTTCTGCTCGACGGCCTTCTTGGCCTGGGTGGCCGCCTGCAGCGACTGGTCGTGCAGGGCCTTGAGGTCCTCGACGCCCTGTTCCGCTGTGACCAACTGGGCGGCGAAGGCCTCGGCAGCGTTGGTGTACTGCGTGGCCTTCTCCATGTCGCCGGCGGCGGCGGCCTGATCGGCGAGGGTGACGGCCTGACGCGCGTTGGCGTTGAGCTTCTCCACCTCGTCGAGCTGGCGGCTGAGCTTCATCTCGAGCTGGCGCTGGTTGCCGATCACCGATGCAGCCTGCTGGGACAGTGCCTGGTGCTGACGCTGGGCGTCCTCGATCGCCTGCTGAATCTGAACCTTGGGGTCGGCCTTCTCATCAATTTTGGAATTGAAGAGCGCCATCAGGTACTTCCATCCCTTGACGAAAGGATTAGCCATGGGTGTGATCCTGCCTCCATCTGCTGCGCCGCGCGATGCGCGACCCGATGCGCGACCGTCACGCATCGAACTCGGGCTCTGCCCCTACCTGCTCGTCCGATCGGAGGCCACCGACCGGAGTCGCTCGGTGATTCCTCGATCTTCTGTTTGTGAATCTAGCCGTTTCCGTGGTTCGACGGCACCGCTTACGCCGCCGCCAGCGCACGCGCGCTGGGCGCCGGGATCACGACGCGCGTGTCCTGTGCGATGCGACCGCTGACCTTCCGCGGGTCGGTCGCCACGGCACCGCGGTCCACGTTCTCACGCGGCGCGACGGCAAGCGTCTCGCTCACGTCGACCAATACCTCGGAGAGTGGAACCTCGAGGGCGTCGCAGATGGCCGCGAGCAACTCGCTCGACGCCTCCTTCCGGCCCCGCTCGATCTCGGACAGGTAGCCGAGACTGACCCGAGCGCTGTTCGACACCTCGCGCAGGGTCCGGCTCTGCGAAACGCGTGTGCGCCGAAGACTGTCACCGATTGCCTCACGCAATAGCAGCGCCATCTCGCTCCTCCTTCATCCGACACCCCACTCGTGAATACAAACGCACGAGCGCAAGCGATTGGTTCCCAAAACCCTATCGCGACAAACGTTCGAGCAAACTCGACACCGCCGAGCGGACGCTGCCGAGACGAATTTCCCACCGATCACCGTCCAGGTCCAGGGCTGTGACCTCGGTTCCGTCGGGTCCGGCCACAGCGAGGAAGACGGTTCCCGGGCCGAGCCCGTCCTGCGGGTCCGGGCCGGCCACCCCGGTCAGTCCGACGCCCCAGTCTGCGCCGCATCGCGCGCGTGCGCCGTCCGCGAGCTGCGCCGCGGTGGTCGGTGCCACCGGACCGTCACGATTGAGGACGTCGGCGTCGACACCGGCGAGCGCGCCCTTGAGCTCGGTCGCGTACACGATCAGCCCGCCCCGGAGCACATTGCTCGCCCCCGGCACACCGGCCAGGGTCGCCGCGAGCAGGCCCGCGGTCAGCGACTCCGCCGTCGCGATGGTCTGCCCGCGGCGGGTCAGCGCCTCCACCAGTTCGCGGGCGGGCACCGCACCCGTCAGCGGGTCGGTCATGCGCGCCCGGCGCCGGCGCGAAGTCGCACCGCCTGGACCACGTAGTCGAGGCCGGTCGCGACCGTGAGCACCACTGCAAGGCCCATCAGCGCCGCGCTGAACGGCGCGAAGCCGTCCGGCAGAGGAACGAGATAGAAGCCGATCGCCGCTGCTTGGACCAGCGTCTTCAGTTTCCCGCCGCGCCCGGCGGGGATCACGCCGTGGCGCAGGACCGCGAAGCGCATCAGCGTGATCCCGAGTTCGCGTGCCGCGATGATGCCCGTCACCCACCACGAGAGGTCCCCGAGCATCGACAGTCCGACGAGCGCGGCGCCGATCAGAGCCTTGTCGGCGATCGGGTCGGCCATCTTGCCGAAATCGGTGACCAGACCGTGCTTGCGGGCCAACTGCCCGTCGATCCGATCCGTGATGGCGGCCACCGCGAAGATCGATGCCGCCGCGATTCGCCAACCCGTGGAATGACCACCGTCGGCGAACAGCGCGGCAAGGAACACCGGCACCAGGACGATACGCAGCACCGTCAGGATATTGGCGATGTTGACCAGGGGAACCGGGGCGTGCGGGGCGACGCCGTCGGCGGGCAACGCGTCCGGGGCGGCGGCAACGTCTCGACGCGGCGAGCTCTTCGGCGCACTCACGGCCGCGCCGATCCGACGGTCAGCCCAGGCACACCCGAGACGAACGGGACGTGGTGTGGGGCGATGGATCGGGGCGGCACACTGCTCACAATATCTGTTGCGGCTACCACTACTGTGCACCACATGACATCTGGGACTCCGACGGCTGGAACGAACGAGGCTGAAGAGATGCTGGTGCGCCGCGCGCGCACCTCGGACGTACCGGAGATCAAGAGGCTGATCGACATCTACGCAGGAAAGATCCTGCTCGAGAAGAATCTCGTGACGCTGTTCGAGGCGGTTCAGGAGTTCTGGGTCGTCGAGCAGGCCGGCGCGGTCGTCGGGTGCGGTGCGATGCATGTGCTGTGGTCCGACCTGGGCGAGGTCCGGACTGTCGCGGTCGACCCCCAGGTGAAGGGCCGGGGCGCGGGCCATCTGGTGGTCGCGAAGTTGATCGAGGTGGCGCGCGAACTCGAATTGGAGCGGCTGTTCGTGCTGACGTTCGAGGTGAACTTCTTCGCCAAGCACGGGTTCGCCGAGATCGAGGGCACCCCGGTTACCGCGGAGGTGTACGCGGAGATGTGCCGGTCGTACGACACCGGCGTCGCGGAGTTCCTGGACCTGAGCTACGTCAAGCCGAATACGCTGGGTAATACCCGTATGCTGCTGACGCTCTGAGCACTCCGGACCCCGCACTTCCAGATCCCGGGAACGAGGAATCATGCCACTGTTCGCCGTCGAGTACACCTACGCGCACGAGAAGTCCGCGGAGCGCGACGATCACCGCACCGATCACCGGGCGTGGCTGGCCGATCTGGTCCGCCGCGGCATCGTGCACTCGTCGGGCCCGTTCGCGGACGGCAGCGGCGCCCTGATGATGGTCGAGGCGTCGTCCACCGACGAGGTGGAGTCCCTCTTCGACCAGGATCCGTTCGCGAAGGCCGACCTGGTGGAACGACGGGTCGCACGCGAATGGATCCCGGTCTTCGGCGTCTTCGTCAAGTAGTCCGTCGAGCAGTCCGAGACGGTGCCGGCCGGGTCTCCCCGGCCGGCGTTCCGCCTAGTTGTGGACCGGCGTGTCGTCGGACTGGTTGCGGGTCTTGATCAGGCTCGCCACCGCGGTCACCGCGAGCACACCGAGGATGACGCCCAGCGACATCACCGTGGAGATCTCCGGCACCGCCACGTGCTCACCACCGTTGATGAACGGCAGCGTGTTCTCGTGCAGCGCGTGCAGGACCAGCTTGACGCCGATGAACGCGAGGACGATCGAGAGGCCGTACGACAGGTAGACCAGGCGCTCGAGCAGACCGCCGATGAGGAAGAACAGCTGACGTAGACCCATCAGCGCGAACGCGTTGGCAGTGAACACCAGATACGGCTCCTGCGTGAGGCCGTAGATCGCGGGGATCGAGTCGAGCGCGAACAGGACGTCGGTGAAGCCGATGACGACCAGCGCGAGCAGCAGCGGGGTTGCGACACGCTTACCGTCGATCTTGGTGACGAGCTTGTCGCCGTCGTACTCCTCGGTGGTCGGCAGGAACCGCTTCGCGAGGGAGACGACCTTGCTCTCCCGCTCCTGCTCGGACTCGGCCTCGTGACCGGAATCCTTGACGAGTTTGGCCGCGGTGTAGATCAGGAACGCGCCGAACAGGTAGAACACCCAGCTGTAGGTGTTGATCGCCGCTGCACCCACGGCGATGAAGATGCCGCGCATCACGAGCGCCATGACGATGCCGATGAGCAGGACCTTCTGCTGGTACTGCCGCGGCACCGCGAACGTCGACATGATGATCACGAACACGAAGAGGTTGTCCACGGACAACGCCTTCTCGGTGACGTAGCCGGCGAAGTACTCGCCACCGAACGTGGTGCCCCATATCGACATCACGACGAGTCCGAAGATGATCGCGATGCCGATGTAGACCGCGGACCAGAACGCGGATTCGCGGAAACTCGGGGCGTGCGGGGTGCGCACGTGCGCAAAGAAGTCGAAGACGAAGAGTCCGAGGATCACCACGCAGGTGATAACCCAGACGAGCGGGGAGACGTGCATCAGCGATAGCCCTCCGGTAGGTACGTTTCACCACCGGAGGTCTCTCCCGCGAACCCACCGGTCGGGCGACCGGGGCGGATCCGCCGACAGAACCGGACCGGCAACGGTGCCGATCGTGTTGACGAGTCTGTCGCAGGATTGGGGATACTCCCCTCCAAAGTGCTTTCTATTGAACCACACGGGCCCGGCCGCGGCCGAACTCGGACATAACGGTCAGTTCCCGTCGTCCGAGGATTCCGGATCGCCGCCGCGGATCGACCACAGCAGCCCCTCCAGTTCGTCGGGCTTGATCAGCACCTCACGCGCCTTCGACCCCTCGCTGGGGCCGACGACACCACGGGTCTCCATCAGGTCCATCAGGCGGCCGGCCTTCGCGAACCCGACGCGCAGCTTGCGCTGCAGCATCGACGTGGAACCGAACTGACTCGACACGACCAGCTCCACGGCCTGCAGCAGCACGTCCATGTCGTCGCCGATGTCGGGGTCGACGTCCTTCTTCTCCCCTGCCTTTGCCGCGGTGACACCCTCGGTGTACTCGGGTTCGGCCTGGTTCTTGGCGAAGTCGACGACCGCCGAGATCTCCTCGTCGGTGATGAACGCGCCCTGCATGCGGATCGGCTTGCCCGCTCCCATCGGGAGGAACAGCCCGTCGCCCATGCCGATGAGCTTCTCGGCACCCGGCTGGTCGAGGATGACCCGCGAGTCGGTGAGCGACGACGTCGCGAACGCCAGGCGGGACGGCACGTTCGTCTTGATCAGACCGGTCACGACGTCGACCGACGGCCGCTGCGTCGCGAGGACCAGGTGGATACCGGCGGCGCGCGCCTTCTGCGTGATGCGCACGATCGCCTCCTCCACGTCGCGGGGCGCCGTCATCATGAGGTCGGCGAGCTCGTCGACGATCGCGAGGATGTACGGGTACGGGCGGTAGACCCGCTCGCTGCCCAGCGGCGCCGTGATCTCACCGGACTTGACCTTGGAGTTGAAGTCGTCGATGTGCCGCACCCGGCTGGCCTGCATGTCCTGGTAGCGCTGCTCCATCTCCTCGACCAGCCACGCGAGCGCGGCCGCCGCCTTCTTCGGCTGGGTGATGATCGGGGTGATCAGGTGCGGGATGCCCTCGTACGGCGTCAGCTCCACCATCTTGGGGTCGATGAGGATCATCCGGACCTCGTCCGGGGTGGCTCGGGTGAGCAGCGACACCAGCATCGAGTTGACGAAGCTGGACTTACCGGAGCCGGTGGAGCCCGCCACCAGCAGGTGCGGCATCTTCGCGAGGTTCGCGCTCACGAAGTCGCCCTCGATGTCCTTGCCGAGGCCGATGACGAGCGGGTGATGATCCTTGCGGGTGGCCGGCGCGGTCAGGACGTCGGCCAGGCGCACCATCTCGCGGTCCGAGTTCGGCACCTCGATGCCGACGGCCGACTTGCCGGGGATGGGCGCGAGCAGTCGGACGTTGTCGGTAGCCACCGCGTACGCGATGTTGCGGGCGAGCGCGGTGATCTTCTCGACCTTGACGCCCGGACCGAGTTCCACCTCGTAGCGGGTGACCGTCGGCCCCCGCGTGTAGCCGGTGACCGCGGCATCGATCTTGAACTGCTGGAGGACCTCGGTGATGGCCTCGATCATCGCATCGTTGGCCTTGCTGCCGAGCTTGGGCGGATCGCCTTCGATCAGCAGGGACGTGGGCGGCAGCGCGTAGTCGCCCTCGACGACCCGATCCGGGACGAGGGCCTCCATCTCCTCCTTCGCCGGTTCCGGCTTGGGGGCGGGCGTCACCTTGGCGCGCGGCTTGGGGCGCGGCGGCGCTGCGGTCGGCTCGGGCTCCGGTTCGGGCGCCGGCGGCTCGGGCGTCGGGTCGCCCGGATCCCACAGCCCGAGGACCTCGGTCTCCACGTCGGGGTGGACCTCGTCGGTCGGGTAGTTCTGTTCCGGCGTGGTCGGTCGACGACGCGGGGTCCTGCGCGCCGGGCGCGCAGCTTCCGCGGCGCGGGCAGCGTCGGCAGCCTCGTCTACGGGGTACCCGTCAGCATCGAAACGAGACACATCGTCGTCGTAACCGGCGTCGTAGTCGTCGTGGAAATCAGGGTCGTCGGCGTGGTCGTAGGCGTCGTCGTAGTCGTCGTGGTAGGACGTGCCGAAGTACGCCCGGAACCGTTCCGGAACCTCACGGACGGTGGTGCCGGTGAGCAACAGGACACCGAAGAACATCGCCAGCAGGAGCAGCGGCACGGAGAGCCACGCGGTCACGCCACTGGTGAGCGGTCCGGCGACGATGTAGCCGACCACGCCGGCGCCTGCCGACCAACCGTCCGATGCGGTCGGGGAACCCGAAGCGATGTGCCACAGACCCACAGCCGGCAACCCGACGAGAAGCGATCCGAGGATCAGTCGCGGCCGGATGTCCGGTTTGGGTTCGGTCCGCATGAGCACGACCGCGATCGCGACACCGAGGATCGGCAGAATCGCCGCGACCGCGCCGACCACGGCTCGGACGCCGGATTCGATCCACTCCCCCACCGGACCGCCCGCGGAGAACCACATGCCACCGGCGATCACGACGCTGACCGCGATCAGCGCGAGCGCAATGCCGTCACGCCGGTGGCCGTGCTCGATCTCGGTCGCCTTGCTCATCGTGCGCGTCGTCGCTCCGACGCCCTTGGCCACCATTGACCAGCCGGCACCGATGCCGCGACCGACCGAGGACAGAGCGCTGCCACTGCCCGACGACTTCGCCGCGGGCCGACGGGTGCCCGCGCCACCGCGTGGGGCCGCGGTCTTCCGCGGCGCCGACTTGCGAGGCGCGGACTTACGAGGCGCGGACGACTTGCGTGCCGACGACGACGCACCGGTTGCGCGCCCGGAGGCGCGGGTTCCCGTGGACGAGGTTCGAGAGGACGAGGCTCGGGTGGACGACGATGAGCGCGCGCCCGTCCGCGTCGTGGACGCTGTCGAACTCGATCCGCGGGCGCTCGTCTTCCCTGCCATACCGGCCAGGTTAGTCGCTACGGCCCCATCCGGACCATCCGCAACACCCGCCACACCGGTTCACCAGGCGGGAAGATGCGTCACACCACCCGCGGACGCCGGCCGCCGGTCGACTCAGAAACTACGATCCAGCGCCGCGAGAGCGGCGACGTCGCCGGGCGTCCCGTCGAACTCGATGCGGACCTCGTTGCGCCCGAACGCGTGCAGCAGCAGTTCGGCGGGCTCTGCACGCAGGGTGACTGTCGCCGCGCCTGCCGAGCGGACGGTCTCCCTGCCGCCGTCGGGGCGTTCGAGGACCACGCTCACCGGAGACCGGCGGTAACCGACTCGTCCGATCCGGGTCGCGAGCGCCCACACCTTGTCCCGCAACCCGGACGGCAACGTGCGCGGCTGCCAGTCGGGCTGAGCACGCCGGACGTCTTCGTGGTGGACGAACATCTCCCCGAGATTGGCCTTCTCGTCGACGAGGCGGAACGGAGACCACACCGGCGGCCCGGACCGGACGTCGTCGAGCAGTGTGTTCCAGTCGCGGCCGGCGATGCCGTGCTGGACGCGCTCGGTGTAGCCGGACAGTGGGCCGATCATGATGCCCGGTGCGGCATCGAGTCGGCGTTCGCGCAGCACCAGGTGCGCGGCCAAGTCGCGGGCGGTCCAGTCGCCGCACAGTGTCGGCGCATCCGGTCCGACGGCGCGCATCGTGTCGACCAGGGCGTGGCGTTCGTCACGGGCGTAAGGCACACCACACGGTAACCGCAGATCTGCCGAACCGCCCGAACTCGTCGGCGGGCACCCCTAGCGTGGTAGGTGTCCGATCCCGGTGCGAGAGGAGCGACACATGTCGAAGACCACGATGTCCGAGAACGAACGCGAGCAGTTCCTCGCCGATCTGCATATCGGGGTGATTGCGGCCGAACGCGACGGCCGGGCACCGCTCGCGGTACCGATCTGGTACGACTACTCCCCCGGCGGAGACGTCATGGTGTGGACCGAACGCGGCACCGTCAAGGAGCGCCTGATCCGAGCCAGCGGACGATTCAGTCTGTGCGCGCAGGTCGAGCAGCCGCCGTACCGCTACGTCAGTGTGGAAGGCCCGGCCACCTTCCAGGACACCGTCACCCCCGACGACGTCCGGCCCCTCGTGCAGCGGTACCTGCCGGAGGCGGAGGCGGAGGCGTTCATCGGCGAATCGTTCAACGACAGCGCGGTCCTGATCCGGATGCGCCCGGACCGCTGGTTCAGCGTCGACTACGGCAAGCTCGAGTCGTGACGGGAGTCAGCGCGCAGCGCGCAGCCTTCTGAAGAAGCGACCGAACCGGCGACGCCGGGCGCGTTCGAAGCGCACCTCGGCGCGTCGGATCTCGCCGTAACCGGCCTCGGTGAGCGCGGCCGCCGCGAGGGCGCGCCGCGCCCGGCGCGTCTCCTCGTCGAGCCGCCCGTGGTCGGGCCCGCCGGCGGGGCCGGTTCTCGCCCCGCGTCCCGCCCGCCACCGCGCGAGCACCTCGTCCACGTCGACGCGCCGGATCGGCACCTGCGGGCCGGACGGGTTGCGGAGCCACTCCGCGATCCGTCGGTTGAGTCGGGCGACCTCGGCGCGCACCTCGCTTTCGGTGCGCGCGCCCCGCACCGTGTCGGGCAACCGCTCGATGTCCTTGCGTAGCCGCAACGGCTCCGGCAGAAGGTCGTCCGCCGAAAGGCCTTGGCGTCGAAGGTATCCGCGAACCCAGTCGTCGGCGTCGCCCGACGGAATGGGTTTCCCCGCCCCCGCGAGGTTCTCGAAGTCGCCACGTTCGTATGCGTTCCGAATCTGCGTCTCGACCCAGGATTCGAACGTGGTGCGCGGGGGCTTGCGCTCGGTCACGGTCGCGACAACCTCCTCGTTCGTCGCGTACAGCCGAGCCCGGCCGTCGGGCTACGGCACGCCGATGACGGTGGGCACGATCATCGGACGACGGCGGTACTTGTCCGCCACCCAGCGTCCCACCACCCGGCGCACGGCCTGGGCGATCCGGTGGGTGTCCGTGATGCCCTCGCCCGCGAGTCGCACGAGCTCCGACTCGACCAGCTTGGCGGCTTCCTTGAGGGCCGCGGGATCGTCGGAGAAACCGCGACCGGACACCTCGGGCGTGCTGACCGCGCGGCCCGTCGCCGAGTCCACCGCGAGCGAGATGGAGATGAATCCGCCCTCGCCGAGGATCAGTCGGTCCGACAGCGTCGAGTCACCGACGTCGCCGACCGAGTTGCCGTCGACGTACACGTGACCGACGGGAACTCGTCCGACGATCTCCGCGAGGCCGTCGACCATGTCGACCACGACGCCGTCCTCGGCGAGCACGATGCGCTCCTCCGGGACACCGGTCGCCTTGGCCAGCGCGGCGTTGGCGCGCAGGTGGCGCCACTCGCCGTGCACCGGCATGGCGTTGGTGGGGCGCACCGCGTTGTACAGGTACAGCAGCTCGCCGGCGGACGCGTGACCCGAGACGTGCACCTTGGCGCTCTGCTGCGTCACGACGGTCGCGCCGCGCTTGGCGAGGCCGTTGACGACCGCGAACACCGAGTTCTCGTTGCCGGGGATCAGCGACGACGCGAGCACGACGAGGTCGTTGGCGCGGATGTTGATCTGACGGTGCTCGCCGCGGGCCATCCGCGACAGCGCCGACAGCGGCTCGCCCTGCGAACCCGTGGACACGAGCACGAGCTTGTCGTCGGGCAGGTTCGCGGCGGTGTCGATGTCGACGACCAGGCCGTCCGGCACCGAGAGGTAGCCGAGGTCCTGCGCGATCTGCATGTTGCGGACCATCGAGCGGCCGACGAACGCGACGCGGCGGTTGTACCGCTTGGCGACGTCGACGACCTGCTGGATGCGGTGCACGTGACTCGCGAACGACGCGACGATCACGCGCTGCGTGGCCTTGCCGATGACGTTGTCGAGCACGCCGCCGATTTCGCGTTCGGGCGTGACGAAGCCGGGCACCTCGGCGTTGGTGGAGTCGACGAGGAACAGGTCGACGCCCTCGTCGCCGAGGCGGGAGAAACCGGCCAGGTCGGTGAGGCGGCCGTCGAGCGGCAACTGATCGAGCTTGATGTCACCGGTGTGCAGCACGACACCGGCCGACGTGCGGATCGCGACCGCGATCGCGTCCGGGATCGAGTGGTTGACCGCGAAGTACTCGCACTCGAACGGGCCGTGGGTGGTCCGCTCGCCCTCGGTGACCTCGATGAGGTTGGGGCGCTGCCGGTGCTCGCGGCACTTGGCCGCCACCAGCGCGAGGGTGAACTTGGAGCCGACGATCTTGATGTCGGGGCGCAGGCGCAGCAGGAACGGAATCGCGCCGATGTGGTCCTCGTGACCGTGCGTGAGGACGACGGCCTCGACGTCACCCATCCGGTCCTCGATGTACCGGAAGTCCGGGAGGATCAGGTCGACGCCGGGCTGCTGGTCCTCGGGGAACAGCACGCCGCAGTCCACGATCAGCAGCTTGCCCTGGTGCTCGAAGACGGTCATGTTGCGACCGATCTCGCCGATGCCACCGAGGGCGACGACCCGCAGGCCGTTCTTCGGCGCCTTCGGCGGGAGGCCGAGCCGATCGGTCGGGTCGGCCGCCACGGGCGCGGGGGCCTTCGACCGCTGAGCCTTCTTGGCCGGCGACTTCCGGGCGGCAGCCTTCTTCGGAGCTGGCTGCTCGGGGGCGGACCGCTTCGGGGCGGCCTCGCTCCCCGACTTCACCGACTTCGCCGACTGCGCGGGCTTCTCGGCCGCGGAAGCCGGGGCGGTCTGTTCGGCCGCCGGGGTCGGCGGGCCGGCCTGACGGGAGGCGCTACGACGACGTGTGGGACGGGTCATGCGAGCACCCCCGCAGCGTGCAGGTCGGCAGCCAGGATGTCGATCTGCTCGGTGGTGGGCGCGACCTGGGGCAGGCGCGGCTCGCCGACGTCGATACCCATCAGTCGCAGGCCCGCCTTCGACGCGCTCACGCCGCCGAGACGCGCGACGGAACGGTTCACCGGGACGAGGCTCAGATTGATCTCCTGGGCCTTGGCGATGTCGCCCTCCCCGAACGCGGTGTGCAGCGCGCGCAGGCGCTCGGGCACCAGGTGGCCGATGACGCTCACGAATCCGACGGCGCCGACGGACAGCCACGGCAGGTTGAGCGGGTCGTCACCCGAGAAGAAGTCGAGGTCGGTGGTGCCGATCAGTTCGGCGCCGGCGTTGAGATCACCCTTGGCGTCCTTCACCGCGAGGATGCGCGGATGGTCGGCGAGACGGCGAATCGTCTCCGTCTCGATCGGCACCACGGAGCGGGGTGGAATGTCGTAGAGCATCACCGGCAGATCCGTGGCATCGGCGACGGCCGTGAAGTGGGCGTACAGGCCGGCCTGCGGCGGGCGCGAGTAGTACGGCGTGACGACGAGCAGTCCGTGTGCGCCCGCGCGGGCGGCGTCACGAGCCAGTTCGACGCTGTGCGCGGTGTCGTTACTGCCGGCACCGGCGACGATCTTGGCGCGGTCGCCGACGGCGTCGATGACGGCCCGCAGCAGCTCGAGCTTCTCGTCCTCGGTGGTGGTGGGCGATTCGCCGGTGGTTCCGGCCAGTACCAGTCCGTCGCAGCCGTTGTCGACAAGGTGGGTGGCCAGCCGTACGCCGGCGTCCACGTCCAGCTTGCCGTCCTTGGTGAACGGGGTCACCATCGCCGTGAGGACGGTGCCGAACGGACGCTCGACGGAAGCAGCTGAATCACCGTAGGTCATGGTCAGAAGGCTACCCGGTCTGCGTTACAGACTTGAACACCACGGCACCCTCGAGGGGTGAGTCCGTCAGCCGACCGTACCGAACTCGCTCGTCGCGACCTCCGAACCGTCGGGCAGCGTGACGATTTCGAAGTCTCCGAACACATTCGGCGCGGCACTCCGGAGCTGACGCAGACACTCGACGGCGACTCGGCGGATCTCGACATCGGCGTGTTCGGTGGCCCGCATCTCGACGAAATGTCGCCACGCCCGGTAGTTCCCGGTGACCACGACGCGCGTCTCGGTGGCGTTGGGCAACACCGACCGCGCTGCCTGACGCGCCTGCTTGCCGCGTACCGGCGCATTGGGCACATCGGCGAGCTTCTCCTCGAGCGCCGCCAGCAGTTCCGTGTACGCCTCACGGCTGGCCTCGGTCGCCTTCGCGAACAACGCCTCGAGCCGCTCGTCACCGGCGATGGCGGGCGGGACGACCACGTTGGCGTCGTTCTCCCGCACGAATCGCTGCGACAGTTGCGAGTAGGAGAAGTGCCGGTGCCGGATCAACTCGTGCGTGCAGGACCGGGAGATCCCGGTGATGTAGAAGCTGACGCTGCCGTGTTCGAGGACCGACAGGTGGCCCACCTCGAGCAGGTGCCGCAAATACCCGGCGTTGGTGGCGGTGCGGGGGTTGGGCTTGGACCAACTCTGGTAGCAGGCTCGCCCGGCGAACTCGGCGAGGGCCTCGCCGCCGTCGGCGTCGGTCTCCCAGGGGATGTCGTCGGGCGGGAGGAAGTCCGTCTTCGCAATGAGCTGCACCTTCAAGGACACCGCTTGCCGCACCGCACACCCTTCCTCGGTCCTGACCCCACCGGGAACCACAGAACCGCACCCTAGCCCCCGCCGCGTCGGCGGGTCGAGTGAGTCTGCTCAAACGCCACCCCGCAGGTGCCTGGACGGTGTATCAACTGGGTGCACACCGTGTCAGCCGCGGTCGCGGCTCGGCATCCGATCTCGAGAAGGAGCGTCCTGTGGTCCATACCCCAACCCGCGTCCGCGTGATTCGCGCGGCAGCCGCTCTCACCGCCGGTGCTGCACTGTTCGTCGGCGGACCGGTCGGCGCCGCGCTGGCCGCACCGACGACGGTCGCCGCGGCCGACATCGACCACTCGCTCCACCTCGAAGGCGCGCCGAACGCGCGCGACGTGGGCGGGTACACCACCGTCGACGGCAGGACCGTCCGGACCGGCATGGTGTTCCGCACGGACGCGCTCGACAAACTGACCCCGGCGGACCTCGCCGCGCTCGAAGGCCTGGACGTCAAGGTGGTCGACGACCTGCGCACGGTGTACGAGCGGATTCTGCAGCCCGACCGGTTACCCGCCGGCGCGACGGCGAACTGGTACGACGTGCTCGGCCAGGCGCCGATCGAGACGATGGTCGACCTCGGGTCGGCGTACGTCGCATTCATCGACGCCCCCGGCGCCGACGAGGCGTTCGCGGCAGTGCTGCGCGACATCCGCGACACCGACGGCGCCGTGCTGTACCACTGCAGCGCCGGCAAGGACCGGACCGGCTGGACCACCGCAGTGCTGCTGACGATCCTCGGCGTGGACCGGGAAACCGTGAACGCGGACTACATGCTGACGAACCAGTACGTCGACGACAGCGGCTCGAGCATCACCGCCTCGCTCGGCGGCGGCGGAGTGAAGCAGGAGTGGCTCGACACCGCGTTCGCCACCGCCGGGCAGAGGTACGGCAGCTTCGACAACTACGTGCGCCAGGGTCTCGGCCTGACCGACAACGACATTGCGGCGTTGAAGGCCAAACTCCTCGCCTGACATCACCAACCGTCAGTGTGACGCCATTTCGACGATTGACTGACGTCAAAAATGGCGTCACACTGACTTCATGGATCTCACCGAGTACACAGCCCGATTGCGTGACGACCTCGCCGCGGCGGCGGCCCTCGGAGACGAGGACACCCAGCGGATCGCCCAGGCCCTTGCAGGCGCGGTGGAGCGCTCGGCACAGCTGATGCTGGTGTCGGCGCTGTCCGATCTCGCCCGCGAGGCTTCCGACGAGCTCGGCGACCGCACCCTCCACGTTCGTTTCGACGGGACGGACGTCGCGGTCGCGGCGACCCGGCGCCGCCCCGAACCGGGCGACACACCGCCGAGCGACGCCTCCGACACCTACCGCACCATCGAAGATGTCACGGGCGACATCAGCCGCGTGACACTGCGATTGGTCGACCAGATCAAGTCGCGGGCCGAGGAAGCCGCCCTGCAGGACGGGATGTCGCTCAATTCGTGGGTCTCCCAGGCGGTTCAGGGCGCCCTCCGGGATCAGATGCGCCGCAGTCGCCCCGACGACGCCTGAGTCGTTTCTCCTCCATGCGCGCCGACCTGCGGTGATCCCGGCCCCGAGAATGGTCTAATTGCGTCTCATCGTTCACGGGGTAGAGGGAGTGCAGAGCATGGCTGTTTCCGGGGCCAAGGAGTTCGAGGTCAAGGCCGCACCGGCCGACGTCATGGCAGCGATCGCGGCCGTGGACCGGCTTCCCGAATGGTCGTCCGCTCACAAGAAGGTCATCGTCGAGAGCACCCATCCGGACGGCCGCGCGCACCGCGTGCGGATGACCGTGTCGATCATGGGCATCAACGACGAACAGGTCGTCGACTACTCGTGGGACGGCGACACCGGAATGTCCTGGACGCTGGTCGAGAGCACGCAGCAGAACAGCCAGGACGGCGCGTACACCCTCACCCCCAAGGGCGACGGCACGCTGGTGAAGTTCGAGCTCACCGTCGACCCGAAGATCCCGCTGCCGGGCTTCATGCTGAAGAAGGCACGGAACATGGCGCTCGACACCGCCAGCAAGGGCCTCACCAAGTTCGTCGACGGCAAGTAGTCCGGGCACCGACGTGGGCCCCTTCGTCCGGGTCGCGGCAGCGGCGACTGCACTGATCGTGATCGCGGCGACCGCCGGCTGCGGCAGCACGGTCCGCGGCACCGCGGTCGCCGAGCCGTTCGCGCCGACCACCGACAACCCCGACCCCTCACTGGGGATCGAGGGGATCACGGTCATCGAGTACCCGGTGGGTCTCCACGTCCGGCCGCAGCAGCGTGTCGCGTACGACCGGACTCCCCCGTTCGGCGGACCGCACGACGCGGTGTGGGCGGACTGCACCGGAACCGTCTACGACACACCGATCCGCAGCGAGAACGCGGTCCACTCACTCGAGCACGGCGCGGTGTGGATCACGTATGACCCGAAACTCGTCACCGGCACGGACCTCGCCCGGCTCGTCGGTCGCGTCGAGGGGCAGCCGTATCTGATGATGTCGCCGTACCCGGGCCTGTCGGTCCCGATCTCGTTGCAGTCGTGGGGCCACCAACTGGTGGCCGACGGCCCGTCGGACTCGCGGATCGATCACTTCGTCGAGGCACTTCGCTTGAACCGCAACACGTTTCCGGAACCGGGCGCGACGTGCTCAACCCTGCCGGACGTGTTCGACGTCGACAACCCTCCGCCGTTCCAGGCCGGACCGCCGGATCGGTCGTCGCCCGACACGGTTCCGATGAACTGAGGCCGTCAGAGGTCCCCGGCGACGGTGACCGCGACGGTCGCGCCCAGCTCGTAGCAGCGCTCGCGGACCTGCGCGTCGATCGGCCCCGTGATCTCCAGGATCTGCGCGGCCTGCGTCAGTTCCAGCCCGGTGACGATCTTCTGCACCGACTTCACCGCGCCGGCGGTGTCGTTGTTGCCGTGCACCCACAGCCCGTACGGACGCCCGGCCACCGCATCGAGGCACGGGTAGTAGACGGTGTCGAAGAAGTGCTTGAGTGCCCCGGACATGTAACCGAAGTTCGCGGACGTCCCGAACACGTAGCCGTCGGCGCCGAGGACGTCGACGGCGGTCGCGTGCAGCGCCGGCACCGAGCGCACCGTGACGCCGGTGATCTCGGGGTCGCGAGCACCGGCGAGCACCGCCTCGAGCAACTCGCGCGTCGCCGGGGAAGACGTGTGGTGCACCACCAGTAGGGTCTTCTCCGCCTGCCCCGGCGACGCGTCAGCCATCGCGGTCAGCCCTCGCGCTCGAGCTTCTCGAGCGACACGGCGCGTCGCATCGTGTCGCGCGCGCGGCCGCGGTCGCCGGCGTAGTCGTAGGCCCGCGCGAGGCGGTACGAGTTGCGCCAGTTGTCGGGATCGGCTTCCCACTCCTGCTTGACCTGTGCGAACAACGCGTCGGCGGCGTCACGTTCGATCCGGCCGGACGGGCGGCGCGGCAGATCGTCGACGTCGAGCTCGAGGCCCTCGTCGTGCATCCGACGGGCCAGGTGCTGGTGTGCGAGCCCGGACCGGATGGTCGCGACGACCATCCACACGCCGAGCAGTGGCAGGACGAGCACGGCAATGCCGAGGACGACCGGGACGGCACGACCGTCCTGGATCAGCGCGATGCCACGCTGCCCGAGCAGCACGAAGTAGAACGCGAGGGCGACGACGATCGCCGCGATCGCGGCGACCACACGGGTGGACTGGTTCTTCACAGGTCGAGCAGGGGGTCGATACCGACGGTGAGGCCGGGACGCTGCCCGATCTCGCGGACGCCGAGCAGCACGCCGGGGGCGAACGAGTTCCGGTCGATCGAGTCGTGCCGGATCGTCAGGGTCTCGCCCTGCGTGCCGAGCAGCACCTCCTGGTGCGCGACCAGACCGGCCAGGCGTACCGAGTGGACGCGCACGCCGTTCACGTCGGCACCGCGGGCGCCCTCGAGTTCGGTGGTGGTGGCGTCGGGGCTGGGTCCGCGACCGGCCTTCTCCCGCGCCTCGGCGATGAGTGCGGCGGTGCGGTACGCGGTGCCCGACGGCGCGTCGGCCTTGTTCGGGTGGTGCAG
Source organism: Rhodococcus sp. W8901 (assembly GCF_013348805.1). Lineage (NCBI taxonomy): Bacteria > Bacillati > Actinomycetota > Actinomycetes > Mycobacteriales > Nocardiaceae > Rhodococcus > Rhodococcus sp. W8901. Next base: position 2,351,802 of record NZ_CP054690.1, on the reverse strand, counting down.
CTCGATGACCTCGACCGAGTCGAAGAAGCGTGCCGCGGCGGCCGCGAACCGCATCGACAGCACCGCGCCGATCGCGAAGTTCGGGGCGATCAGCACACCGACGCCCGGCTTCTCGGCCAGCCATGACCGCACCTGCGCGAGGCGGGCGTCGTCGAACCCGGTGGTGCCGACCACGGCGTGAATGCCGTTGGCGATCAGGAACTGCAGGTTGTCCATGACGACGTCGGGGTGGGTGAAGTCGATGACGACCTGTGCGCGCTCGTCGACGAGGTGCTCGATCCGCTCCCCCTGATCGACACCGGCCACCAGTTCGAGGTCGTCGGCCTGCTCGACGGCCTCGCACATCGCGCGGCCCACCTTGCCCTTCGCACCGAGAACACCGACCCTGATGGGTGCTGCTGAAGTCACTTCCACGCTCCGTCCGATCCCGTCGATTCCTTGGGGGAAAGCCTACGGTGCGCCGACCGGTGCCGGACACCGGGACGGGAACAGTCACCGGCGAACAGCGGTGATGAACTGGCTGGACCGCATGGGGTCCTGGTCGGGATTCTCCAGGGTCCGGCCCCACTGCTCCGCGACGTCGGCCGATCGGATCACCTCGACGTCCCACCCGTGCCCCGAAAGCCACTCGGCGGGGCCGAAGTCCGGCTCGTCCGGCCACAGCGCCTCCATGTCGATCCCGAAACGCTTGTTCATGTCGTGGAACTGCGGTTCCTGCAGCATGCCCCGGACGTCGTCGACGTGCTCGATACAGATCCGACTACCCGGCGTCGACAACTCGGTGACCGATCCGAGCAACTGCTCCTTCGCCAAATTCGGCAGGAACGGCATCAGGCCCTCCGCGAGCCACGCCGACGGTCGGGTGCGATCGAAACCCTTGTCCCGCAAGGGAACCACCCATGGCTCCCGAAGATCCACCGCGACGACCCGCCGATCGGACCGCGGGGTCGCGCCCTGCTCGGTCAGAACCTCACCCTTGAACGAGAGCACCTTCGGCGCGTCCAACTCGTAGACAACTGTCCCCGGCCGCCAGTCGAGGCGGTAGGCCCGCACGTCGAGACCGGCCGCCAGCAGCACCACCTGGTCGATTCCGGCCTCACCGGCGGCGGCGAAGTACTCGTCGAAGTACCGCGATCGCACACCCATGTAGTTCGCCATCGATTCCCACGGGATCCCGAGGTCCTCGGCCGCATCCAGTCGCGTCGGCATCGGCACCGGGGGCGCTGCCGCCTCCACGAACGCCTCCGCATACGGGTCCGAGACCAGACCGCCTTCGCGGTGCGTCTCCATCGCGCGTCCCGCCGCGACACCGAGCGCCGTGATCCCCACGCCGGTGACGATGTCCCATTCCGCCAGTTCGTTCATATTCCGTCAGCCCCGTCCATCGCCGTCGACCTCGGCATCGAGGGCGAGGGGGGCCTCCCGCCCGAATCGTCGCAAGCCTGCCGCATCCGGCCCCACGGCACCTCATCGCGGCCGCGAACAATCGGGAAGAACGGTTGCCGCGCAACACCTTCCGGCACCGCCCATGCCGCCGGCCGTCGACGGCAGGATGAATCCGACCGCCCGGACCGACTCGATCTCCAGGCTACTCCCGGGCCAGACCGGCGGTCATCACCTCCGGAACCGCGTCACCAGCGCGCCGATCACGACTGCGACCAGAAGCAGGAGCAGGATTGCCGACCCGACCCTGGTCGCGACAAGACTGTAAACAGGCAGGTGCCCCGGGCCCACCACCACGAATGCGGTCGCCATCCCGGCGAGTACAACCATTCCCGACCACCGCCGACATCGTTCCCCCGTGCCGCCATGCTACGCGCCGGACCGGGCGCCGAACCCGACGATCTGCCTCACTCGAACATGATCACCTGACGCAACGCCGTGCCGTCGGCCAGCGCATCCATGCCCGCGTTGATGTCGTCGAGGGCGATCCGCGACGAGATGAGCCTCTCCACCGGGAGACGACCCCGACGCCACAGATCGGCGTAGACGGGGATATCGCGGGCCGGCACGGCCGAACCGAGGTAGCTGCCGACGATCGTGCGTGCCCCCGCCACGAGGGACAGCGGCGAGATCGACGCCCGCGCGTCCGGCGCCGGCAGACCCACGGTCACCGTCGTGCCGCCGGGCGCCGTCGCCGACACTGCGGCCTCGAAGGCCCGCGCGTTGCCGGCAGCCTCGACGACGACGTCCGCAACCACCCCCTGCTCCGCCAGCTCTCGCGGGGTGAGCACCCGGGTTGCACCGAGTTCGACTGCGGTAGAGAGCTTCTCCGCGACCGCATCGACCCCGATGACCTCGCCGACGCCGGAGGCGACGGCCGTGAGGATCGCGGCCATGCCGACGCCCCCGAGGCCGACCACCAGGACGGACTCTCCTTCGTGCGGACGTCCCGCGTTGAGCACCGCGCCGCCACCGGTGAGCACCGCGCAGCCCAGGACGGCGGCGATCTCCGGCGGGACGTCGTCGTCGACGGGCACCACCGAGTGGCGATTCACCACCGCATGGGTGGCGAACCCGGATACGCCGAGGTGATGGTGCACGATCGAGCCGCCGCGATGCAGGCGGCGTTCACCACCGAGCAGCGTGCCCGCGTTGTTCGCCGCACCGCCCACCGTGCACGGCATCCGGCCGTCGGTCGCACATCCGGCGCACTCGCCGCACCGCGGCAGGAAGGTCATGACGACCCGCTGTCCTTCGACCAGGTCGTCGACGCCCCGGCCCAGTGCCTCGACCCGACCGGCCGCCTCGTGACCGAGCAGCATCGGCACGGGCCGCACGCGACTGCCGTCGACGACGGACAGGTCGGAATGGCACAGTCCCGCGGCCTCGATGCGGACCAGGACCTCGCCCGGTCCGGGCGGATCCAGGTCGAGATCGGTGACCACGATGGGGGCTGATACGGCATACGGCCGCGGCCGCGCGATCTCCTCGAGCACCGCTCCACGAATCCGCATTCCGCTCCCCTTCCCCGGCGGTCACCGGGATGTCAGACCACTACTGGACGATCCCCCGAACCGATGCGGGCAGGTCCCGCTTGCGCCGGTACGGCCCCACCACCGCGGCCGCGAACGGCCGCTGGAGCAGGACCCGGGCGACGTCGCGCACCTCGTCGGTGGTGACCTCGTCGATGCGCGCGAGGGTCTCCGACACCGACTGGTGGTTGCCGTAGTTCAGTTCGCTGCGGCCGATCCGGGTCATCCGAGAACCCGAATCCTCCAGCCCCAGCACCAGCGAGCCCCGCAGCGAGCCCTTCGCGCGGGCGCACTCGGCGTCGGTGATGCCGTCGGACGCGACGTTCGCGAGCACCTCGCGGGTCAGGGTCGCCACCTCGCCGAGGTTCTCCGGCTGGCAGCCGGCGTACACCGAGAAGGCGCCGGTGTCGGCGAAGGTGTCCACCCCCGAGTACACCGAGTAGGCGAGCCCGCGTTCCTCCCGGATCTCTTGGAACAGGCGAGAACTCAGACCTCCGCCCACGGCGGCGTTGAGCACCGACAAGGGCCAGCGATGACCCTCGTGGCGACCGAACGCCCGCACGCCCAGCGCCAGGTGTGCCTGCTCGCTGTCGCGTTTCGTCAGGCTCAGCGTCGGCGCGGTCCGCAGCCGGATCGCACCCTCGCGCCGTGGTGCGGGTGATGCGGACCGGTCCAGGTGCCCCGCGAAGGCCCGGCGCACCAATTCCACGACGTGCTCGTGTTCGACGTTGCCCGCGACCGCGACCACCATGCGATCCGGCGTGTAGCGGCGGACGTGGAACGAATGCAGCTGGGTGCGGGTCATCGACTCGATCGACTCGATGCTGCCGATCACCGGCCGGCCCACGGGGTGGTCACCGAACAGCGCGGTCAGGAACGCGTCCCCGAGAAGATCCTCCGGGTCGTCGTCGCGCATCGAGATCTCCTCGAGCACCACTTGACGCTCGACGTCGACGTCGACCGACCGGCACCGTCCGCGCAGCACGACGTCGCTCACGAGATCCACCGCGAGCGGCAGGTCGTCGTCGAGGACGTGCGCGTAGAAGCAGGTGTGCTCCTTGGACGTGAACGCATTGAGTTCGCCGCCGACCCCGTCCATCATCTGAGCGATGTCGAGCGCCGAGCGGGTGGGGGTGGACTTGAACAGCAGGTGTTCGAGGAAGTGCGCGGCGCCGGCCACGGTGGGCTGCTCGTCGCGTGATCCGACGCCGACCCAGACGCCGATGGACGCCGAACGCACACCCGGGACGTGTTCGGTGACCACCCGGAGGCCACCGGGCAGCTCCGTGCGCTGCACGCCGGTGCGGGGATGCGGATCGAGAGCGGAGCCGGGTCGGGCCTTCAGGGGCTTCGCGCGAAGGGATTGAGCCATGTGGCGGTTCGTGTTTCCTTAAGTCCGGACGATGTCCCGAAAACCTCGGAAGGTGCGGTGAACGTCGATCCACGATACACCCGGGTAAAGGTCCGGCCCCGCACGGACGAACCGTGCGGGGCCGGACCCGGTACTGCTGTGGCCGACCTACTCGGCGGCGGCGTCACCCTCGGCGGGGGCAGCGGAGTCGTCCGCAGCATCCTCCACGGGGATCAGCGAGATCTTGCCGCGGTTGTCGATGTCGGCGATCTCGACGCGGAGCTTGGAGCCCACGTTGACGACGTCCTCGACCTTGGCGATCCGCTTGCCGTTGCCCAGCTTGGAGATGTGCACCAGTCCGTCGCGGCCTGGGAGCAGCGAGACGAACGCACCGAAGGCGGTGGTCTTGACGACCGTGCCGAGGAAACGCTCGCCCACCTTGGGCAGCTGCGGATTGGCGATGGCGTTGATCTTGTCGATCGCAGCCTGCGCGGACGGGCCGTCCGCGGCACCGACGTACACCGTGCCGTCATCCTCGATCGAGATGTTGGCGCCGGTCTCCTCGGTGATCGAGTTGATCATCTTGCCCTTGGGGCCGATGACCTCACCGATCTTGTCCACGGGGACCTTGATGGTCGTGATGCGCGGCGCGAACGGGCTCATCTCGTCCGGGGTGTCGATGGCCTCGGCCATGACCTCGAGAATCGTGGTGCGGGCGTCGTGCGCCTGCGACAGCGCGCCGGCCAGCACCTTCGAGGGGATGCCGTCGAGCTTCGTGTCGAGCTGCAGGGCGGTGACGAAGTTCTTCGTGCCCGCGACCTTGAAGTCCATGTCGCCGAAGGCATCCTCGGCGCCGAGGATGTCGGTGAGCGCGACGTAGCGGGTCTCGCCGTCGACCTCGTCGGAGACCAGGCCCATCGCGATACCGGCGACCGGAGCCTTCAGCGGCACACCGGCGTTGAGCAGCGACAGCGTCGAGGCGCAGACCGAGCCCATCGAGGTGGAACCGTTGGAGCTCAGTGCCTCCGAGACCTGACGGATGGCGTACGGGAACTCTTCCTGGCTGGGCAGCACCGGCATGAGCGCGCGCTCGGCGAGGGCGCCGTGCCCGATCTCGCGACGCTTCGGCGAGCCCACGCGACCCGTCTCACCGGTGGAGTACGGCGGGAAGTTGTAGTGGTGCATGTAGCGCTTGCTGGTCTCGGGGCCCAGCGAGTCGATCTGCTGAGCCATCTTGACCATGTCCAGGGTGGTGACGCCCATGATCTGGGTCTCGCCACGCTCGAACAGCGCGGAACCGTGCGCACGCGGGATCACGGCGACCTCGGCGGACAGCGACCGGATGTCGGTGATGCCACGGCCGTCGATGCGGAACTGGTCGCGCAGGATGCGCTGGCGCACAAGCTTCTTGGTCAGCGAGCGGAACGCAGCGCCGATCTCCTTCTCGCGGCCCTCGAACTGCGGAGCGACCTGCTCGAGCACGTCGACCTTGACCTCGTCGGTCTTGTCGTCGCGCTCCTGCTTGCCGGCGATGGACAGCGCGGCCGTGAGCTTCTCGGTCGCGGCGGCCTCGACGGCGGCGAAGACGTCGTCCTGGTACGCCGGGAACAGCGGGAACTCACCGGTCGGCTTGGCAGCCTTCTCGGCCAGCTGCTGCTGGGCCTGGCACAGGCGAGCGATGAACGGCTTGGCGGCCTCGAGGCCCTCGGCCACGATCGCCTCGGTGGGCGCCTGCGCGCCGCCGTCGATGAGCTCGATGACGTTCTCGGTGGCCTCGGCCTCGACCATCATGATCGCGACGTCGGCGTCGTCACCGGAGCCGGAGACGACGCGGCCCGCGACGACCATGTCGAACACGGCGGTCTCGAGCTGCTCGACCGTCGGGAACGCGACCCACTGGCCCTTCTTGTTGTCCTCAGACGTGATGAGCGCGACACGCACGCCACCGACGGGACCGGAGAACGGCAGACCGGCGATCTGAGTGGACGCGGAAGCGGCGTTGATCGCGACGACGTCGTACAGATCCTTGGGATCGAGGCTCAGGACCGTCACGACGACCTGGATCTCGTTGCGCAGGCCGTCGACGAACGACGGGCGCAGCGGCCGGTCGATCAGACGGCAGGTCAGGATCGCGTCGGTGGAGGGACGGCCCTCACGACGGAAGAACGAGCCGGGGATGCGGCCCGCGGCGTACATGCGCTCCTCGACGTCCACCGTCAGGGGGAAGAAGTCGAAGTGCTCCTTGGGCTGCTTGCTGGCCGAGGTGGCCGACAGCAGCATGGTCTCGTCGTCGAGGTAGGCGACGACGGCGCCGGCGGCCTGCTGAGCAAGGCGACCGGTCTCGAAACGAATGGTGCGGGTGCCGTAGCTCCCGTTGTCGATGACGGCGGAGGACTCGAACACGCCCTCTTCGACCTCGATTGCGGAATTTGCGGAATTCGCGGAATTCTCTGTCATTTCTTTTCTTCTCTTCCCTCTCGTCTTTTGCCGTATCCGCATGGGCGCCGCGACCCTCCTGGTCGCGGCTGCGCACCCCTCACAGTGCGGAGGCGGCCATCGATCGAAGCCTGCCGGATTGCATCCGGAGGGCCACTACCGAAGACCGACGCCACGGCTGCAGGCGCGGGCGGCGGGGGTGGTGCAAACACCGATAGCCAACGAGGCTCAGTCTAAGCATCGACCATGCAAGCCTCGCTGGCTATCGGTGAGGTCGGCGAGCCAACTCGCCGTGTGACCGTCTTATCGGCGCAGGCCGAGACGCTCGATGAGCGAACGGTAGCGGGCGATGTCGACCTTCTGGACGTACTTGAGCAGACGACGACGGCGTCCGACCAGCAGCAGCAGGCCGCGGCGGGAGTGGTGGTCGTGCTTGTGCATCTTCAGGTGCTCGGTGAGATCGACGATGCGCTTGGTGAGCATGGCCACCTGCGCCTCCGGCGAACCGGTGTCGGTCTCGTGCAGTCCGTACTCGCCGAGGATCTGCTTCTTCTGCTCGGTGGTCAATGCCACTTGGTGCACTCCTGTAACTGACGTCCGCGTGAATGGAAATCGGCGATTCCGGCTCGCACCGGACCCCCGACGGGTGCGGCCGCCGCGAACCGCAGCACACACCAGCGGGAAATCCTACCAGGTACGGCGCCTCGGTCAGTGCTCGGCAGCCTCGGTGAGGATCTTGCGGGCCTTCTCGGCGTCGCGGCCCATCTCCTCGATCAGCGCGTCCACCGAGTCGAACTTCTCCATGCCTCGAACGCGCTCGACGAAGTCGACCGCGACGTGCTGGCCGTACAGGTCGGCCTCCCGGTCGAGCACGAATGCCTCGACGGTGCGGGTACGGCCGGAGAAGGTCGGGTTGGTACCCACCGAGACAGCCGCCTGGTAGCGCTGTCCCGGCTCCACCGTGCCCTCGACCGGGCCGGCGCCCAGGACGGTGAACCACGCCGCATACACGCCGTCCGCGGGAATCGCCGAGTACATCGGCGGTGCGATGTTCGCGGTCGGGAAGCCGAGCCCACGCCCACGACCGTCGCCGTGCACGACGACGCCTTCGACGCGGTGCGGGCGTCCGAGCGCCTCCGTGGCCGCCGCGACGTCTCCCGCGTCGACGCACGAGCGGATGTAGGTCGAGGAGAAGGTGACGGCGTGCTCGGCGAGCAGGTTCACACCGTCGACGGCGAATCCGAACCGCGCGCCCGTCTCACGGAGCAGGTCGACATTGCCGGCCGCCTTGCGACCGAACGTGAAGTTCTCGCCGACGACGACCTCTGCGACATGCAGACGCTCGACCAGGATCTCGTGGACGTACCGCTCGGGAGAGAGCTTCATGAACTCCGTCGTGAAGGGCATGACGCAGAAGACGTCGATTCCCAACTCCTCGGCCAACTCGGCCCGCCGCGGCAGCGTCGTCAGCTGCGCCGGGTGACTACCCGGGCGCACGACCTCCGCCGGATGCGGATCGAATGTCATGAGGACACTGGGAATTCCACGCTCACGAGCCGCGCCGACCGCGCGGGAAATCAGTTGCGCGTGCCCACGGTGCACGCCGTCGAAAACGCCGATCGTCAGGACACAACGCCCCCAGTCCGCCGGCACATCGTCCAGACCTCGCCATCTCTGCACAGGTGGCAGCCTACGGCCACTGCGGACGCCGGTCACGTTCGGACCGACTCTGCGGTGCGAATCCGCTGATCATGTTGCGCGATCAACGAACCGGTCGGCGACTCCGGTGTCCGTTGTGCGCACGGCAGCGGTGTGTCCGACGGGATGTTGATGTGTGTCCCGGGTGACTGTTGCCTAAGCTCGTAACCGTGGCCACGCAGAAGTCAGACGTAACCCCTCCGAGCGAGGTGACCCGCCCGGAGACCTTGTCGTCGGTGGCGCAGGACTACCTCAAGGTGATCTGGACGGTCCAGGAATGGTCGCGCGAGCGGGTGTCGACCAAGCTGCTGGCCGAGCGGATCGGCGTCTCGGCATCCACCGTCTCGGAGGCCATCCGCAAGCTGTCCGACCAGGGTCTGGTCGACCATGCCCGGTACGGTTCGATCGCGCTGACCGACGCCGGCCGGTCCGCGGCCGTGTCGATGGTGCGCCGGCACCGGCTCATCGAGACGTTCCTCGTCAACGAACTCGGGTACGGCTGGGACGAGGTGCACGACGAGGCGGAGGTTCTCGAGCACGCCGTCTCGGACCGCATGATCGACCGGATGGACGCCAAGCTCGGATTCCCCGAGCGCGATCCGCACGGCGATCCCATTCCGGCCGCCGACGGCTCGGTGCCCACGCCGCCGGCCCGCCAGCTCAGCGACTTCCAGGACGGCGATTCCGGGCGCGTCGCCCGCATCTCCGACGCCGATCCGGCGATGCTGCGCTACTTCGACTCGGTCGGGATCGCACTCGACACCGAGATCGCCGTCGTCGAACGTCGCGACTTCGCCGGCACCGTGTCGATCCGGCTCGACGCGCGGCCGGACACCGTCGACCTCGGCAACCCTGCCGCACAGGCCATCTGGCTGGTCTAGGCTCGGCTCACCGCACCACGTCGGGCGGCACACGACCGGAACGAGGTCCGTGATGAACTCAGTCGTCCGTCGGATCGCACGATCGGCCGCGACCGTGTCCGCCATCGGTGCCGTCGCCGTCGCCGGTGCCGGAATCGCCTCCGCGGACGAATGGCCGCCGGTCCCGCCCTACCCCAGCGCCACCGGTCCCGCCGAGTACTACGGCTTCCTGACGCCCACCGACCCGGACTACTGGAATCCGTTCGTCAGCCGCAACCGGCTGACGTCACCCTTCGGCACCAGCACCCGCATCGTGTGCACCGGCTTCCACGGCGTCCTGTCCGAGTGCTGGCAGGCCGACCGCGAGGGAAATCCGCACAAGCTGGTCCACCTGCCGATGGACTACCCCGGATCGATGGGGTCGAACGAGCCCGGTGGCGGGCCGGTGCATTTCGTCTACCCGGGGTTCATTCCGGGCAGCTGAACACCTGCGCTACTGGAGGGTCGCCGGCCGCACCACCATCACCGAACTGGCCCGCTTGCCGCGCTCCTGCAGCAGGGCGATGGTGTGCCCGTTCGGGTCGATCGCCGCGTACACGCCCTTCAACCCGATCGGCTCGAGCCACCGGCCCTGGCTGATCGATTCGGCCTCCTCGGCGGTGATCTGCCGGTGCGGGAACGCCGTCTGTGCGGCCTGGTCGATGTCGAGGCTGACGCCCGGATCGTCCGCGAGCTGGTCCAGGGTGCGGGCATGCTCGAGTGTGAACGGCCCGACGCTGGTGCGTCGCAGCGCCGTCAGATGGCCACCGACTCCGAGCGTCGCACCCAGATCCCGGGCGAGTGCGCGGATGTAAGTGCCGGACGAGCAGTCGACGTCCACGTCGAGGTCGACGAATCCCCCGTCCTCGGACGGCACGTCGCGCCGCGCCAGCACCTCGAAGCGGGAGACCGTCACGGGACGGGCCGCGAGCGTGACCTCCTCCCCCGCACGGATCCGGGCGTGAGCGCGCTGACCGTCGACCTTGATGGCGCTCACACTCGCCGGCACCTGCTGGATGTCGCCGGTGAGCTTGGCAACCTCGGCCGCGATCTGCTCGTCGGTGACGGCCGACGCGTCCGAGGTCGAGAGGACCTCCCCCTCCGCGTCGTCGGTCGTGGTGGCCTGGCCCAGCCGGATCGTCGCGCTGTACGACTTGGTGGTCAATGCCAGCAGTCCTAGCAGCTTGGTCGCTCGTTCCACACCGAGGATCAGCACACCGGTCGCCATCGGGTCGAGGGTTCCGGCGTGGCCCACCTTGCGGGTGTTGAGCAGCTTCCGGCACCGGGCGACCACGTCGTGGCTGGTCATCCCCGCATCCTTGTCGACGATCAGCAGGCCGGCGCCGACGAGGCCGGAGGACGGTTTTTGAGACTTGGACACGTGGTCCGATTCTGCCAGCCGCCGGTCGGATCACCGACTCGGCTCCTACTCAGCTCACCGAGATGGCCGTGACGATCAGCCCGTCCGACACCAGCCAGCGGCCGTCGAAGCTGACCAGCGGCGCTGATCCGTCGGTCGTTCCGCCCGGCACCAGAAGCCTCGAATGGAAGGAACCCATCGCCCCACCGCCGGCGCTTTCGGTCCCGCCGGTGAACGTGATGTGTGCGTCCTCGAAACCGAGCCAGCGCCGCGTCAGTGGGAACCACGCCTTGTAGGTGGCCTCCTTGGCGCAGAACAGCAGCCGATCCCAGTGCACGACGGCCGGGTCGACGCCGGTGAGCCACTCGCGTTCCTCGGGCAGGCTCACGGCGTCAAGAACGCCGTCGGGCAGTGGCCCGTTCGGCTCGGCGTCGATGCCGACGCTGCGGACCTGCATCGCGTAGCCGAGGACCGCGGCGCGGTAGCCGTCGCAGTGCGTCAGGCTCCCCACGACGCCCCGCGGCCACACGGGAGAACCGTTGTCGCCCCGCAGAATCGGGGCCGGTTCCATCCCCAGGTCCGCCATAGCGAGCCGGGCGCAGTGGCGGGCGCCGATGAACTCGCGGCGGCGCTTCTCGACCGCCTTCGCGATCAGCGACTCCTCCTGCGGATGCGGCTGCAGGCCGGGCGGGTCCTCGAACAGCTCCGCCGAGGCGACACCGGTGGGCAGAATGCGCTCGATCAACCCAGTTCCTCTCAACGCTGCGCTCTCATCCGCTCGTACTCCGCTTCCTGCTCCGCGGTGATCCGAAAGTGTCCGCCGAACTTGTTCAGGGTGCCGGGCGCGTAGTCCGGCACCGGCAGGATCTGGCGCAGCAGCTTGTCGGGCAGGCCGCGGCGCTGCCACTCGCGCGGGTAACCGACGGACACCTCCTCGAACCGCACCCCGTCGTAGTACGTCGTGCGGGGAATGTGGAGGTGGCCGTACACACAGCACACGGCGTTGTAGCGGGTATGCCAGTCCTTGGTCGCCTCGGTGCCGCACCACAGCGCGAACTCCGGGTAGTACAGGACGGCGGTGGGCTCACGGACCAGCGGGAAGTGGTTGATCAGGACGGTCGGGACCGTCGGGTCCAGGGCGTCGAGTCGCCGCCGGGTCTCCTCGATCCGGGCCCGACACCAGGCGTCCCGGGTCGCGTAGGGCTCCGACGACAGCAAGAACTCGTCGGTGGCCACGACGTTCTTGTCCCGCGCGATGCGCAGGCCGTCGGCCTTGTCGATCGCCCCGGCCGGCAGGAACGAGTAGTCGTAAAGCAGGAACATCGGCACGATCGTGGCGGGACCGCCCTCGCCCTCCCACACCGGGTACGGATCCTCCGGCGTCAGCACGCCGATCTCGCGGCACATGTCGACGAGGTAGTCGTAGCGGGCTTTCCCGTGCATCTGCACCGGATCCTTGGCGGTGGTCCACAACTCGTGGTTGCCGGGCACCCAGATCACCTTCGCGAAACGACTCTTCAGCAACGTCAGTGCCCAGCGGATGTCGTCGGTCTTCTCCGAGACGTCGCCCGCGACGATCAGCCAGTCGTCGGGCGAGTCCGGGAAGATCTCCTCGGTGATCGGACGATTCCCCCGGTGTCCGACGTGTGTGTCGCTCACCGCCATCAACTTCCCTGCCACACCACTACCCTTTCGTCTCCCGGAACTGGAGATCGGAACCCCCGACGGCCCAGCGGCCCGACGCTGTGCGCCACAACACAGCGAACATCCGCAGCATGAGGAACACAGTAAGCCCCGTCCAGATTCCGGCCAGTCCCCAGTCCCAGGCCAGCGACGCCCAGATGAGCGGGAGGAATCCGACAAGTGCGCAGGCCAGCGTCGCGGTCCGCAGGAACGCGGCATCGCCCGCACCCAGCAACACGCCGTCGAGCGCGAACACCACGCCCGCGACCGGCGTGATGCCGACGAAGAACCACCACGCCACCGCCGCCTGGTCGAGCACGGCGGGATCCTCGGTGAACAGCGCCGGGATCACCGTGTGCCCGGCCGCGAACACCAGGGCCAGCACCATCGCGAACACCGCCGACCAACGCGTCAGACGCCACGCGAGCCGCTTCGCTCCGCGCACGTCGCTGCGGCCCAGTGCGGCCCCCACCAGGGTCTGCGCGGCGATCGCGAGCGAATCGAGCGTCAGCGACACCAGGTTCCACAGCTGCAGCACCACCTGGTGGGCGGCGACAGACGCGGCACCGAACCGCGACGCGACAGCCGCCGCCGACAGGAAGCACGCCTGGAAGGCCAGGCTCCGCAGGATCAGATCGCGGCCGAGGACCATCTGCGCCCGCATGATCCCGGCGCGCGGCCGCAGCGGCACACCAGAGCGCAGCAACGCCACCCCGAACAGCACCGCCGACGTCGCTTGACCCGCGACGTTCGCGATCGCCGACCCGACCAACTCGAGCCGGGGCGCCCCGGCCACGCCGTGCACCAGCAGCACACACAGCACCGCCGAGATCGCCTGCCCCACCAGTACGAACCGCAAGGGCCGCATGGTGTTCTGCACACCGCGCATCCAGCCGTTGCCGGCCATCGCGACCAGAATCAGGGGCGCCCCGAACACCGCGACACGCAGCCATTGCTCCGCCTCGGAGGCAATGTCGCCGGACCCCGCGATCAGCGACGTGATGGGCCCGGCCAGCAGTTGGACGACGGCGACGAGCGCCGCGCCGATGCCGAGGGCCAGCCACGTGGCCTGCACACCCTCCCCGACCGCGTCCCGTTCCCGGCCGGCGCCGTGCATGCGCGACGCCCGCGCGGTGGTCCCGTACGAGAGGAACGTGAGCTGGGTGCTGACCTGGGCGAGGACGAGCCCGCCGACGGCGAGGCCCGCGAGCGCGAGGGCACCGAGATGCCCGACGACGGCGATGTCGAGCAGGAGGTAGAGCGGCTCCGCGGCGAGAACGCCGAGCGCGGGCAGCGCGAGCCCGAGGATCCGGCGGGCCCCGACGTCGCCCTCGGCGATCTCGGTGGTGCGGTCTGTCGTGCCGGTCAAGTCAGCCGAGGGTTTCCTGCAACGCGGCGACGACCGATTCGCTGGTGCCCGTCGCGGTGTAGCCGGCCGCGAACCGGTGCCCGCCGCCCCCGAGCCGTTCCGCGACCGCAGAGACGTCCACCGACTCCTTCGAGCGCAGCGACACCGACCACACGTCCGGCGCGGACTCCTTGAACACCGCCGCGACCTCCGCCTCGGAGGTGGTGCGCACGATGTCGATGACGCTCTCGACTTCCTCGGACCCGAGTCCGGCGGAGTCGGCGCAGCGGATCACCGCGTGCACCAGTCCGCGGCCGTCCGCGGCGTCCGGCACCAGGGCCGCCGACGACAGCACGGAGCCGAGCATCGGCAGCCAGCCGAACGGGTGGGTGTCGAGCAGTCGGCGCGCAATGGCGGCGCCGTCGATGCCGGTGCCGAGCAGTCGCTCGGCGAGGGTGTGTGTGCCCGGCTGCACCCAGCGGAAGCATCCGCTGTCGGTCACGAGTCCGGCGTACAGGCAGTGCGCGAGGTCGGCGTCGATCTCCACACCCCACAGGTCGAATATTTCCGCCAGCACGGCCGTGGTCGCCTCGGCGGACTCGTCGACCAGGTTGAACATCCCGAAACGGGTGTTGGACCGGTGATGGTCGATCACCAGCGACCGCCGCGCCCCGCCCAGACGGGACGCCAGCTTGCCGAGCCGTCCCGTGCTGCCGCAGTCGACGGTGACGAGTAGATCGACGTCCTCGTCGACGTCGTCCGCCGGAACCAGCAGGTGCGTGCCGGGCAGACCCGACATCGACACCGGCAGGTCAGCGGGCGCCGCGAACGACACCTGGACCGGAATTCCCTTGCGCTCGAAGACCATTCCGAGAGCAAGACCGCTACCGATCGTGTCGGCATCGGGTTGGAGGTGGCAGAGGATCGTCACCGACGTCGCACCCGCCAGCACCTCGACCGCATCCTGCGCATGCAGGTTCTGCGGGCCGAGGGCCGGGGGCGAGGTTTCCGAGCAGTGGGTCATGGGCGCCGCGGGTCAGTTGTCCTCGGACGAGGACACGTCCCCGCCGGCAGACTCGTCGCCGTCGGCCGCGCGCGACTCCTTGTAGGGGTCGGCGTCGCCCGCCGGCTGCGCGTTCTCCCGGGCACGTGCCACGGCATCGTCCGCGGCGCGCGCACGAGCGAGCAGCTCTTCCATGTGCCGAGCGGTGTCCGGCACGGTGTCCGCGACGAACGTCAGGGTCGGCGTGAACCGCACCCCGGTCCCGGCGCCCACCTTGGAGCGGAGCACACCCTTGGCCTTCTCGAGACCGGCGGCGGCACCCGCGACGTCGGGTTCGGACTCGAGGTCCGCCCCCATCACCGTGTAGTACACGGTGGCGTCGTGCAGATCGGCCGTGACCTTCGCGTCGGTGATGGTCACGAAGGCCAGACGCGGGTCCTTGATCTCGTGGTCGATCGCCGTCGCGACGATCGTGCTGATTCGCTTAGCGAGCCTGCGTGCGCGTGCAGGATCTGCCATGGCAATCAGTCTCCTCTCTGGGATATCTCCGCCGTCAGCCCGTTAATCCTCGGGGCCGAAAATTCTTCGTCGAACTGCCAGCAACTGCAGTTCCGGTCGTCCAGCGACGTGCCGCTCGCACTGATCCAGCACCTCGTGGACATGATCGACCCCCGAACTGGCCACCGCGACACCGAGCAGGGCCCGCCTGTAGCGGTCCTGCTCGCCGGTCTCGGCAGCTGACACCCCATATCGGCGCAATTCGGTCAGAACCGGTCGGACCAGCGACCGCTTCTCCTTCAATGACCGCACATCGCCGAACAGGATGTCCATCTCGAGCGCACCGAGATACACCAGTCCTCCCTCCGGTGTGAGATGTCGACTACCGGCACAGCCGGAGTGTCCCTCCCCGGTGACACCAGGCCACCGGGGAGGGACACGTGCGGTGCGACTAGTCCCGCGGCTTCTCGCGAAGCTCGTAGGCCTCGATCACGTCGCCGACCTTGATGTCGGAGTACGTGACGGTCAGACCGCACTCGTAGCCCTCGCGGACCTCGGTCGCGTCGTCCTTCTCCCGCTTGAGCGACGAGATCGTCATCGTCTCGGCGATCACCGCGTTGTCACGGATCAGGCGTGCCTTCGCGTTGCGGCGCACGATGCCCGAGGTGACGAGGCAGCCGGCGATGTTGCCGATCTTCGAGGAGCGGAACATGGCACGGATCTCGGCCTTGCCCAGCGACACCTCCTCGTAGACCGGCTTGAGCATGCCCTTGAGGGCCTTCTCAACCTCGTCGATGGCCTGGTAGATCACCGAGTAGTACCGGATGTCGACGCCCTCGCGGTTCGCCAGCTCCGTCGCCTTGCCTTCGGCACGGACGTTGAAGCCGATGATGATCGCGTTGGACGCGGACGCCAGGTTGACGTTGGTCTCGGTGATGCCACCGACACCGCGGTCGATCACGCGCAGCTGCACCTCGTCGTCGATCTCGATCCCCATGAGGGCCTCTTCCAGCGCCTCGACGGTGCCGGAGTTGTCGCCCTTGAGGATGAGGTTGAGCTCGTTGTGCTCCTTGAGCGCGGCATCCAGATCTTCCAGGCTGATGCGCTTGCGGCTGCGGGCAGCGAGCGCATTGCGCTTGCGTGCATTACGCCGGTCCGCGATCTGGCGGGCGATCCGGTCCTCGTCGACCACGAGCAGGTTGTCGCCTGCGCCGGGGACCGACGTGAAGCCGACGACCTGGACGGGACGCGAAGGCAGTGCCTCCTCGACGTCGTCTCCGTGCTCGTCGATCATGCGACGGACGCGGCCGTAGGCGTCGCCCGCGACGATCGAGTCGCCGACCCGCAGGGTGCCGCGCTGGATGAGCACGGTCGCCACGGGACCACGGCCACGGTCGAGGTGCGCCTCGATCGCGACACCCTGGGCATCCATGTCCGGGTTGGCGCGCAGATCCAGGGAGGCATCCGCGGTCAGCAGCACCGCTTCCAGGAGGGCATCGATGTTGGTGCCCTGCTTGGCCGAGATGTCGACGAACATGGTGTCGCCGCCGTACTCCTCGGTGACGAGGCCGTACTCGGTGAGCTGCTGGCGGATCTTGTCCGGGTTCGCCCCCTCCTTGTCGATCTTGTTCACCGCGACCACGATCGGCACGTCGGCCGCCTGGGCGTGGTTGATCGCTTCCACCGTCTGCGGCATGACGCCGTCGTCGGCTGCGACCACGAGAATCGCAAGGTCGGTGGCCTTGGCACCACGCGCACGCATGGCCGTGAAGGCCTCGTGACCCGGGGTGTCGATGAAGGTCACCAGACGCTCGTTGCCGTCCAGTTCGGTCAGCACCTGGTAGGCGCCGATGTGCTGGGTGATGCCACCGGCCTCGCCCTCGCGGACGTTGGCCTTGCGGATCGTGTCGAGCAGGCGGGTCTTGCCGTGGTCGACGTGACCCATGACGGTGACCACCGGCGGACGCGACTCGAGGTCGTCCTCGTTACCGGCATCCTCGCCGTAGGTGAGGTCGAACGACTCGAGCAGCTCGCGGTCCTCGTCCTCCGGGCTCACGACCTGGACGACGTAGTTCATCTCGCCGCCGAGCAGCTCGAGGGTCTCGTCGTTCACCGACTGAGTGGCCGTGACCATCTCGCCGAGGTTGAACAGCGCCTGGACCAGTGCCGACGGGTTCGCGTCGATCTTCTCCGCGAAGTCGGAGAGGGATGCGCCGCGAGCGAGACGGATGGTCTCACCGTTGCCACGGGGCAACCGCACGCCGCCGACGGCGGGCGCCTGCATGGAATCGTATTCCTGACGCTTCTGCCGCTTCGACTTACGACCGCGACGCGGAGCGCCACCGGGGCGACCGAAGGCGCCCGCGGCACCGCCGCGACCACCCGGACGTCCGCCGCCGCCACCGGGGCGACCGCGGAATCCACCGGGAGCGCCGGCACCTGCACCGGCACCGGGAGCACCGGCACCGGGAGCGCCGCCACCGCGGTAGCCACCGCCACCACCACCCGGACGACCGCCGGGAGCGCCGGGACGGCCGCCGCCGGGACGACCCGCACCGGGTGCGGGACGCGACGAGCGGGCCGGCATCGCACCGGGGCTCGGACGGGGAGGCATGGATCCGGGGCTGGGACGGGGGCCGCCCTGGCCGGGAGCCGGACGCGGGCCACCGGGACCTGCGGCCGGGCGCGGAGCGCCGGGAGCACCCGGACGCGGGGCACCGCCCTGCGGACCCGGACGCGGAGCACCCGGACGCGGGGCACCGGGTGCCGGGCGCGGAGCCGGACGGTCGGCGGGAGCCGAGGAGTACGGGTTGTTACCGACGCGCGGCGGCTTGGGGCCGGGGCGCGGACCACCGGGCTTGGGGCCCGGAGCGGTCGGGGCTGCTGGAGCCGGAGCGGCCGAGGCCGCCGGAGCTGCCGGAGCAGCGGGCGCGGCCGGAGCAGCGGGTGCCTGCGGGGCAGGCTTCGGCGCCGGCGTGGGTGCCGGGCCGGGGCGCGGACCGGGCACCTTGGCGGCCGGAGCGCTGGGAGCGGCCGGAGCCGCCGGGGTTTCTGCCGCCGGGGCCGCGGGAGCGGCCGGAGCGGGCTTGGGGCCGGGGCGCGGGGCACCGGGCTTGGGCGCGACCGCACCGGGCTTGGCGGACGGACGCGGAGCACTGTCCGAGCCTTCCGTCTTGCCTTCGGTCTGCGACTTCGCGGACGGGAACGACTCCCGCAGACGACGCGCGACGGGCGCCTCCACCGTGGAGGACGCCGACTTCACGAACTCGCCCTGCTCCTTGAGCCGTGCGAGTAGTTCCTTACTTGTGACACCGAGTTCTTTCGCCAACTCGTGCACGCGGGCCTTGCCTGCCACTGCTCTCCTCTACTGAGAGGTCGAGCGAGCGACTTGCCCGCACGACCTCGGTTATCTCCGATGGACGTTCATCGCTGGTGCTTCACGGTGTGCTCATGAGTGCTTGTGCCTGTTCTCTGAGGTACTGCTCGACATTCCCGAGTGTTGTGCAACCCGAGAGGTCCCGAGTGGTACTACGTCCTGCGTGATCACTGTGCCTGTTTTCACAGGTTCGAATGACCCGCCTTCGATGTCTCGAACATCCCGCCCGGCTCGGTCAGCCGGTCGAGTTCCGAGGAATCCAGACTTCCGGACACCCGTAGTGCTCTGCCGAATGCTCGGCGCCGACCCGCCTCAGCCAGGCACTTCGGGTCGAGGTGCAACCACGCACCGCGCCCTGGGAGCCTTCGCTTCGGATCGGGGGTGAGGACGAATCCACCGGACTCGGCCTCCCGCGCCACGACCCTGAGCAGGTCGGCGGCCAGCCCTTTCTGCCTGCATCCAACGCACGTCCGCACCGGTTCACCGGCTTGGACACGCGTAGACACCGACAGTTCACGCTGAACCATCGACCACTCTACCGCTGTATTGGCGTGAACTCCGCATTCTGTTTCTAAGCACCCGTCGTTTCGCGACCGACCTGTGACTCGGGGCCCGGGGCGGCGTCACTGCGGATGTCGATACGCCACCCGGTCAACCGTGCAGCGAGACGCGCATTTTGCCCCTCCTTGCCGATGGCCAGCGACAGCTGGAAATCGGGGACGACGACCCGCGCAGCCCGCGCATCGGGATCCACCACAGTGACGGACACCACTTTCGACGGCGACAGCGCGTTGCCGACGAACTTCGCCGGATCCTCGTCGTAGTCGATGATGTCGATCTTCTCACCGGCGAGTTCGCTCATGACGTTTCGCACGCGCTGACCCATCGGGCCGATGCACGCGCCCTTCGCGTTCAGCCCCTGCACGCGGGAGTGAACCGCGATCTTGGACCGGTGGCCGGCTTCGCGCGCGACCGCGATGATCTCGACCGAGCCGTCGGCGATCTCGGGAACCTCGAGGGCGAACAACTTGCGGACCAGATTCGGGTGGGTCCGCGACAGCGTGATCTGCGGCCCACGCTGACCCCGGGAGACCCCGACGACGTAGCACTTGATCCGGTCGCCGTGCTCGTAGGTCTCCCCCGGCACCTGCTCGGCCGGCGGGATCAGACCCTCGGCCCCGTTGGCCTCGCTACCGATCCGCACGACGACCATGCCGCGCGCGTTAGCGCGGGTGTCGCGCTGGATCACGCCGCCGACGATCTCACCTTCGTGGGTGGCGTACTCGCCGAAGCTGCGCTCGTGCTCGGCGTCACGCAGGCGCTGGAGGATGACCTGACGAGCCGTGGTCGCGGCGATACGCCCGAAGCCCTCCGGGGTGTCGTCCCACTCCTCGCCGACACGATTGCCGTCCGCATCGACCTCGTGCGCCATGACTCGCACGATGCCGGTCTTGGTATCGACGTCGATACGCGCGTGGGGCTGGTGTCCCTCGGTGTGTCGGTACGCGGTGATCAGAGCCGTCTCGATCGCCGCGATGATCGTGCCCGCGGAGATTCCCTTGTCCGTCTCGATTGCCCGCAGCGCGGCGATATCGATATTCACTTGTCCGACCCTTCTACTTCTTCGTTCGACGCATCCGCGTCCGCAGGTGCGACACGACCCTCCGGGATTCCACCCGCAAGCTCGATCTCCCTCGCATCGGGTCGCGAGAATTCCACCTGCACAACAGCTTTCCTGACATCTTCCAGTTCCACACGACGCACCGTCGGGCCACCCTTGGCCTTGACGACGACATCGACACCACCGTCGGCGAGCTGGCCGATCCGGCCGGTCACGGACTCGGATTCGAGTTCGATCAACGCCTTGCGCCCCTGGGCGCGCCGCCAGTGGCGCTCCTCGGTGAGCGGCCGGTCGATACCCGGCGACGTCACCTCGAGCGTGTACGGGGACTCACCGAAATCCGAGGCGGCGTCGAACACGTCGGAGATGACGTGGCTGAGCCGGGCGACCGCGTCGAGTTCGAGCCCGGCGTCACTGTCGACCATGACGCGGACCGAGCTGTGCCGGCCCGCGAGTGTGATCGTCACATCCTCGAGGTCGTAGCCCTCACGCTCGACAGGTTCGGCGAGAAGCTCGATAACCCTCTCCCTCGACGGCACCGGCATCTGGGACGCTCCTCGCTTCAGTTGTGGTCATCACTGACGTGTGGTGGTCTCACCCTGCGCCGATCGACTTCGTCGTCGCAGGACGGTACGCACCACGAGGTGGACTGTGGAGCATTCAGGGTATCGCGCTTCCGGGGCGTTCGTGACCATGCGGTCCGACGCGACCGGCCGACCATCCGGTCCGATGTGACGGCCCGGCACTTCGCCGCGACCTGCGCGGTGCCGACTATCCGACCGATTCCTGGCACCATGATCGAGTGCGAACGCCCTTTCTCACTCACCCGCTCTCCCGACGCGCCGCGCTGCGCGTCGTGGGCAGCGCCGCGCTCGGGACGACAGCGCTCACATTGACGACGGGTTGCTCGGATTCGGGGCAGGCCGACACCCCGGCCGAAATCGATGCCCTCACCGCCCAGGCCGAACTCGCGCGCCGGGATGCCGCGAACGCGACGACGGCGATTGCGACGTACCCCGATCGGGCCGGGGCGCTCGGCGTGGTGGCTGCCGAGCGGACCGCGCATGCCGACGCGCTGGACGCGGAGATCGCACGCGCCGCCGGTTCCGCGTCGTCCGACACGACGACACCCTCCCCGCAGGTGCCGGCACCACCGACACTCGAGCAGCTGCGCGCCGAAATCGCGGACGCGCAACGCGAGGCTGCCCGGCTGGCACGCACCCAGTCCGGCTACCGCGCCGGGCTACTGGGTTCGATCAGCGCGGCCTGCGCCGCGCAGCAGGCGGTGTTGCTGCCGTGAGCAAGCAGAGCCCCGGACCCGAACAGCAGGCGCTCATCGATGCGCTGCAGGCCGAGTACGCCGCCGTCTTCGCCTACGGGCTGGTCGCGGCCTTCTCCAATCCCACCCGCTCCGACCTGGTCTCGGCGAACACCGCGGCGCACCGGGCGCGCCGCGACGCGACGATCGACGCGCTGACGGCAGCCGACGTCGAGGCCCCCCAACCGCAGCCCGCGTACTCCGTGCCGTTCCCGGTGAGCGATCCGACCTCCGCCGCCCAGCTGGCCGCGCAGGTCGAAGCCGATACCGCGGTGGCATGGCGGTCGGTGATCGAACGCAGCCAGTCCGAGCACACCCGCGAGGTGGGCGTCACCGCCCTCACCGAAGCCGCTGTGCGAGCAGCGAACTGGCGCGCGATCCTCGGGGTCGTTCCCCCCACCACCGCCTTCCCGGGACAGCCCTGACCCTGCCGAGGCAGCGCCCACTCACCCACTGAGCGGGAAAGTCGTCCGCGAATCGCGTTGCAGGACCTAGGTTCTTCGACATCAGTTCGCGATCGAGAGGAACCCCCGTGACGGAACGCACCATCGAACAACGCCTCGACGACCTGGAGCGGATCGAGGCGATCAAGGCGCTCAAGCACCGGTACCTCCGGGCGTGCGACGCGAAGGACGCCGACACCTTCCGCGCGTGCTTCATCGATCGCGGTGCCGTGATCGACTACGGACCGCTCGGCAAGTTCGACGACGCCGACCCGATCGCCGAGGTGTTCCGCACCATCGCACTGCAGAAGGTGGACGGCAAGAACGTCATCCTCGACATGCACCACGCGTTCCATCCGGACATCACGCTGCACGGCGAAGACCTGGCGTCGGGCAAGTGGACGCTCGCCTTCCGCCAGGTCAATCTCATCGACAACACCGAGACCGTTCGCTCCATCGAGTACGTCGACGAGTATGTGATCGAGAACGGTGAGTGGAAGATGTCGAAGTGTCAGTCGATCACGCTGTGGTCGATGACGCGTCCGCTCGGTGAGGGCGCGGTCGTCACCGCGGGCTGATCGCCTTCGGTGTCGCCGGCGGCGGGGGTGCCTCCGGGCATCAACGCCGCCGCGATCACCGCGATCACCACGAACCCCGCCCCGACGTACAGTGCGGGGGCGAGCGCGTCGGTGTATCCGGTCGGCGTGAGGCTGCCGCCCGCGCCGAGGAAGACGGCCGTGAGGAGCGCGATACCGAGCGCGACGCCGATCTCGCGCAGCGTGGCGTTGATCGAACTCGCCGCGCCCTGGTCGGACTCCTTCATGTCGGCGAGGACCGCGGTCGCGTTCGGCGCGAACGTCAGTCCCATACCGACACCGGCCATCACGAAGGCCGGAACCAGGCTCGAGTAGGCCACACCGGGTTCGATGAGTTGCGCCATCCACACCAGCGACAGCCCCTGCAGCACCAGTCCGGTCACGAGCAGCGCCCGCAGTCCGAGGCGGGGCGCCAGCAGGCCGGCGATGGGTGCGACGATCATCGGCGCCGCCGTCCAGGGCAGCGTCCGCAGGCCCGCCGCGAACGGGCTGTATCCGGCGACGATCTGCAGGTACTGCGACAGCAGGAACACCGCGCCCATCATTCCCAGCGTGAACGTCAACGCGATGACGTTCGCGATCGAGAACTGGCGCGACCGGAACAGTCGCAGCGGCATCACCGGGAACTCGGTACGCGATTCCCGGATCAGGAACAGCACCAGCAGGACCGCGGCCGCGATCAGTGCGCCGAGGACCGAGGCGCTGGTCCAGCCGTCGTCGTTGCCGTGCACGATTCCCCACACCGCGAGGAACACGGCACCACCTGCGAAGACCACGCCGAGCGGGTCCAGCGGCTGCCGGTGTCCGTGCGATTCGGCGAGCGCGTACAGCGCGAGCGGCACCGCGACCAGCGCGACCGGAACGTTGATCCAGAACACCGCCTGCCACGACACCCCCTCGACGACGGCTCCGCCGACGACCGGACCGAGCGCGACTCCGAGTCCGGACACCCCACCCCAGACGCCGATCGCGAGCGCCCGCTTCGCGAGCGGGACCGCCCCCGCGAGCAGGGTGAGCGACAGCGGCATGATGGCCGCGGCGCCGACACCCTGGAACGCGCGGGCCGCGATCAGCATCCCGGGCGTGGTCGACAGCGCGGACGCGATCGAGGCTACGGCGAAAAGTGCTATGCCCCAGAGGAACACGCGCCTGCGCCCGAGCCGGTCACCGAGTGTCGAGAGCGGCAGCATCAGCGTCGCGAACGCGAGCGTGTAGGCGTTCATGAACCACTGCAACTGCCCCACCGAGGCATCGAGATCGTCGCGGATGACGGGCAGCGCACTGGTCATCACGAGGTTGTCGAGCGTGGCCATGAACATCGGGATCGACGCCGCGACGATCGCCAGCCAGACGGGCACGGCGCGACCAGGAGGTGATCCGGTGGACGCGTCGGCAAAGTGCGGATCGAGTTGATCGGAGATGGTCGTCATGTCGGCTCCTGAGGCCTGGAGGACGGAAACTCTTGTTGTAAGCATCAGATGATTACTTACGCCGCCCGACGTTAGTAATCGAGTGATAACCTGTCAAGTATGTCGACGGCAGAGAAGTCGGGAAAACAGACGCGGATGAGCGCCGAGGCCCGCCGCGAACTCGTCCTCGCAGCGGCCACCACGGCGTTCGCGCGTGGCGGCTTCCACGGAACCAGCACCGACGCCGTCGCCCGGGAGGCCGGGGTCTCGCAGCCCTACGTGGTGCGCATGTTCGGCAGCAAGGCGAACCTCTTCCGCGAGGTGTTCGCCCACGCGATCGGCCGGATCATGGATGCGTTCGAACCCGCGCTCGACCAGGTCGCCGAGGATCCCGACGACGAGGAACGGTGGGCACAGATGGGTGCCGCGTACGCCGAACTACTCGCCGACCGAGACCTGCTGCTGGTGATGATGCACGGCTTCGCGGCCGGATCGACACCGGAGATCGGCGCGCAGGCCCGGGACTGGATGTCGAAGATCTACACCCAGATCCGTACCCGCACCGGGTGCACCCCCGAGCAGGCCCGAACCTTCATCGCCAACGGCATGCTGCTCAACACGCTGCTCGCGATGGAGGCGCCCCAGCACGCCGAGAACGACCCCGCGCTGGCGGAACTGTCGGTCTGCGCCTTCGGGAACAGCCTCGACGCCGCCGCCGGGGCCGCGGGCTGACCGGGGCGGTGCCTGCCGCGCCGCCTCGGCGTACAGCCGTGCCGCCGTCGGCAGGTCGCCGTCGCGTTCGTGGAGGTACGCCGCCACCGCGGTGTGGCGGGGCAGTGAATCGTCCAGCGCTGCGAGCGCCGCCAGGCCGGCGCGCGGTCCGTCGGCCTCGCCCACGGCCACCGCGCGGTTGAGCCGGACGACCGGGCTGCCGGTCAGGCGCTCGAGCTCGTCGTACCACTCGACGATCTGCACCCAGTCGGTCTCCTCGGCAGCGGGCGCGTCGGCGTGGAGTGCCGCGATGGCGGCCTGGGCCTGGAACTCGCCCAGCCGGTCGCGGGCCAGGGCCGCCTGCAGGATCTCGATGCCCGACGGCGCGCAGCGTGAGCGCGACCGCAGACGACCGCGTCAGCAACGGGTGGGCGCACAGGAAGTACAACTGGAGCGTGTCGTCCACCCCTGCGCGGGCCCGCGCTCGGGCTCCTCCTCGAACAACTCCTCACGCCGACGGCGCGCCGCGTCCGCCCGGGTCGCATCGAGGTACCGGCGCCAGGCCACGGTGACCAACCAGCCCTTCGGGTCCTGCGGCGGGTCGGCCGGCCAGACGCGAACGGCCTCGACCAGCGCGTCCTGCACGGCGTCCTCGCCTGCCGCGAAGTCGGCTCCGCGGCGGACGAGGATCGCGAGGACGCTCGGTGTGAGGCTCCGGACCAGGACCTCGTTCACCTCGGCGGTCATTCCGTGATGGTGGGCGGCTCGGTCAGGAACGGGCGCACCTCGAGCCACTCGTGGATGGGCTTTCCGCCTGCACCGGGCGCGGCCGACAGCTCCCCGGCCAGTTCGAGGGCCCGCTCGCGGCTGTCGACGTCGATCACCATCCAGCCGGCGATCAGATCCTTGGTCTCGGCGAACGGACCGTCGGTGACCGGCGGGCGACCCTCGCCGTCGTACCGGACCCACATTCCCTCGGGGGCGAGCGCCTGACCGTCGACGAACTCACCGGTCCCTTCGATCCGAGCCGCGAAGTCCTGCATGAACTGGATGTGGGCCGAGACCTCCTCGGGCGTCCACTGGTCCATGGGCACGTCGTTGACCGCAGCCGGGGCGCCACGGTAGTGCTTGAGCAGCAAGTACTTGGCCATCGTGTTTCTCCTCGGTACCGGTGCGATCCATTCTGGTCGCACTCACTACTGGGACGAAGCCAGTCACCGATTCTCGACATCGTCGTCCGCCACTTCACCGATTACCGGATCGGGACGCTGCTCGCCGCTCAGGAATAGTCGGCGAGGACCAGCCGACTCACGTCCTGGACGTTGCGCAGGGCCTCGGGAAACCCGATGCGGCCGGTGGTCCACAGGACCAGCGAATTGAGCATCGTGCTGCCGATCGACAGCGACGCCAGCCGGGCCCGTTCGGCGGGAACGCCGTCCATCAACTCGAACAGCCCCGTTCTGTTCACGGCCGATCGCTCGTCGAGCGTGTCGCGAACGTACGGGTCGTCCGAGGTCTGCAGTTCCACCTCCAGGCGCGCGAAGTTCGGTCCGCGCTGGAACGCCTTCATCTGGCGGCTGTAGAGGTCGACCACCCGGTCGAGGACCGAACCCTGTGCGCGACTGCGACTCCCCGAGGCCTTCTCCTCGGCCAGACGCTCGGCGAGAATGTCGTTCCACGCGACCATCGAGGCCGCGAGCAGGTGTTGCTTCGCCGGGAAGTACCGGTACAGCGTGCCGAGAGCCACCCCCGACCGTTCGGAGACCTCTCGCATCTGGATCCTGTCCGGGCTCGTCTCGGCCAGCATGGCGATCACGGTGTCGAGCAGGTGCCGCCGACGCTCGCGCTGTGAATCGGTCATGTCGTCGGGGCTCATCGGCACGGCAACGGAATCGCTCACGGGTGCAGCCTAGTCACCGTCACCACCCGGCCGGCTGCTCCGTTGCGGTAACCCGGTCACCGCGGCTCCCTCGGCAATCCGAGGGTCTGCTCGGCGATGACGTCGAGTGGATCCGGAGCACGCCGGCCGGATCGAATGGAGCGACGCAACCGCCACACTGCCAGCCCAGTTGAACGGCCATGTGCGGATGATCGACACGGGCACCGACCGACGTCGACGCTCGCCCCACCGACCGGCGCGCGACCGCTACCAGATCACCTCCACGTGCGACGGTCGAATGCCCGAATCAGGGGCCCCGAGTAGGGGATTCCGTAGGTGAACGGGGAGGCAGGACGATTCCCCTAGCAGTCCCCTAATCGCCCCCTAACCTGCCGCCGATCCCCCACGTCGGCGGCCCCGTGCACGGTCCACTGGCTCCTGACACCAACCGGTGTCGACCTGGATCGAGTGACCCACAGGAGCGAATATGTCCATCTCCGCGATCTTCTCGGCCCTGCTGTCCGCGATGTTCGGAGGCAATATCGGATTCGGTTCGGACGGCGGTTCGGCCGGCTCCGAGGCAGGAGCTGCCGGTGGCGGCGCCGGTGGCGCCGGTGGCGGGTTCAACTTCGGTTCCTGACGCACGACCCGCTGGAGGCCCCACCGACACGGTGGGGCCTCCAGATGGTTGTGTCACGGCCCGATCCCGGCCGACCGTCAGTCCGACTCGAGCACCGCCTGCCCGGCGGGGGTGCGGAACGATTTCGACGTCACCACATCGGCGTTCGGGTTCAGCTTGTCTACCGTGCGGAAGCTGAAACGCGCCTCGCCGGCGTCGACGTCGAGCAGTCCGTAGCCGTGGCTGACCATGTCGGCGTGCTTGATGTGTGGGTTGTGGTCGCGCCGGTTGATCTCCTCGGCCCGTGCCGCGCCGACCGGGTCGCCACTGCTGCCGCCGACGGTGTACCCGCCGTCCCCGGTGTTCGTGGACGTGACGGACGGGACCACGAACTCGACGCCCGCCCGCGCAGTGCCGGGCGCGTTCACCTGCTCACCGCTCGACGTGCCCGGGGCGAATCCGGTGTCCCACAACTCCCCCGCCCACCCGTCGTGGTCGTCTCCCGTGACGAGGACCATGTTCTCGACCGACTGGGCCGCGGTGGACAGGATCTCGGCCCGCTCGGCGCCGTAGCCGTCCCAGGTGTCCATGTAGGCCCGGGTGCCGTTGTCCGCCACCACCATGCCCATCATCATGTTCGCGTTCGCGACCACCTTCCAGGTCGCGTCCGACCCGGTCATGCCGTCGAGCAGCCACCGCTTCTGCGGCGCGCCCAGCATCGTGCGGCCCGGTGCATCGGCGTCCGCGCACACGATGTGATCGAGCGAATCGCCGCACGCCTGACGGTCTCGGTACTGCCGGGTATCCGGTGCGAACAACTCCACCGTCCGCCCCACCCGCAGCGACCGGTAGGTGCGCAACGGGTCGTCCGCGAACCGTGGCACCGGCATGTGCTCGAACCACGCCTGCCACGCCCACTGCTTCTTCTGCTGGAACCCGATCGCGCCGTCGATCGGTGAGATCACCGGGAAGGTCCATCCGTCCTTGCTGTAGTTGTTGCGGAACTCGTGGTCGTCCCAGATCGGCAGGAACGCGTGCCGGCTGTGCATCAGCCGCAGGTCGGCGTCCGAGCGGTACCTGCGGTACTTGTCCCGAATGCTGTCGAGCCCCTGTGGGAACGCATTGAGATCGAACCCACGGACCCCGGGCATGGTGAACTCGTAAACGTAGTCGCCGAGGCACACCACGAAGTCCAGGTCCTCCTCGGCGAGGTGGCGGTGGGCCGCGTAGTAGCCCTCCTCGAATCCCTGGCAGGTGAACCAACCGATGCGGACCGGTTCGTTGGAGTCGGCGGGCCGCAACGTCCGGAATCGGCCGACCGGGGACTCTCCCCCGTCGCCGCGGAACTGGTAGTAGTAGGTCTCGCCGGGGGCGAGCCCGGTCGCATCGAAATGCACTGTGCCGTCAGCATCCTCGCGCACCTGGACCCGCTCGGCCAGGACCGGCGCGGACAGGTCCTCCCGGGTGGACACGATCACCGCCAGTTCGCCGCCCGCGGCGCCGGCGCTGCCGAGCGCGCCGGAACCGAGGCTGCCGGGGCCGAGACTGCCGCCGGCGCTGGCGGAACCGAGGCTGCCGCCCCCACCCGGCGCACCGATCCGCGTCCACAGCGTCGCACCGTCGGTGCGCGGCACACCGGCCATGATTCCGTTCCCGAACTCCGGATTCCGAATCAATCCGGCCCCCGAGTCGGGGGCCTGGCGCAGGACCGGCGTCGCCTGTGCGGCGACGGGGAACACCGCCGCGGCGCCGACCACCGACAACCCCGTGAGGAAACTACGACGGGAGACGTTCCGGTCCGGAAAGCTCATGGGCCACCTCGGGGTTCGCGTGGAAGGATGGCGCTGACCATAACGTCGCTCGTTTCCCTGCGTGTGGGTTTTGCGTAACCCAGGTGAACGTCGGGTGTCGCACCCCGCGCCCGAGGTTGCGTGCCAGAACCGCCCGATCAGACGAGGGCGCTCGCCGCCCGCTCCGCGAGATCGAGCACTGGTTGCGGCACGATGCCCAGGATCACCGTCACCGCCGCCGCCACGGTGATCGCCGCGATGGTCGGACCACTGGATACCACCGTGGTCGGCGCGCCCGCCGGAGGGTCCGAGAAGAACATCAGCACGATCACCCGCACGTAGAAGAACGCGGCGATCGCGCTGCTGATCACGCCGACGATGACCAGTGGCACGGCACCGCCCGACGCCGCGGCCTGGAACACCGCGAACTTGCTGACGAATCCGCTGGTGAGCGGGATGCCCGCGAAGGCGAGCAGGAACAGCGCGAAGACCGAGCACAGCATCGGCGAGGTCCGGCCGAGCCCTGCCCACCGCGCCAGGTCGGTGACCTCGGCCCCGCGCGAGTCACGGACCAGACTCACCACCGCGAACGCCCCGAGCGTGCTGAAGCCGTACGCGAGCAGATAGAACATCGTCGACGAGAGTCCGGCCTCGTTGCCGGCGATCAACCCGGTGAGGATGAATCCGGCGTGCGCCACCGACGAGTACGCCAGCATCCGTTTGACGTCGGTCTGGGTGACCGCGAGGACCGCGCCGACGACCATCGTCAGGATCGCGACCGCCCACAGCAGCGGACGCCAGTCCCAGTCCAGCCCGGGCACGGCCACGTAGAAGACTCGCAGCGCCGCACCGAAGGCCGCGATCTTGGTGGCCGACGCCATGAACGCCGTGATCGGCGTGGGCGCGCCCTGGTACACGTCCGGGATCCACGAATGGAACGGCACCGCACCGACTTTGAAGAGCAGGCCCACCGAGAGCAATCCGAGGCCGATCTGAGCCAGGGCCTCGTCGCCGGTCCCCGGAGCGATGGCGTCGGCGATGCCGGACAGCTCGACCGTGCCGGCATAGCCGTACAGCAGCGCGACGCCGAAGAGGAAGAACGCCGACGAGAAAGCTCCGAGCAGGAAGTACTTGAGGGCGGCCTCCTGGGAGAGCAGTCGCCGTCGACGGGCCAACCCGCACAGCAGGTACAGCGGCAGGGACAGGACCTCGAGCGCGACGAACATCGTGAGCAGGTCGTCGGCCGCGGGGAACAGCAGCATGCCGCCGACCGCGAACATCGTCAGCGGGAACACCTCGGTCTGTGTGACCCCGGCCCTGGTCGCCTCCTTCTCGGCCACACTGCCCGGGACGGCGGACGCGCGCGGCGTGAACGCGTCGACCGGTCCGCCGCCGGCCGCCGCACCGACCCGATCGGCGCTCCGGTCCGTGCCCCGGTCGGCTATCAGCGCGATCGCGAGCATCGACACCAGCAGGATCGTCCCCTGCAGGAACAGCGTCGGACCGTCGATCGCGACGGACCCCGAGACGGCGACGGCCCGTGTCCCGGACAGCGCGACGACCGCGACGAACGCCGCAGCGAGACCGCCGAGCGCGAGCACGACGTGGGTCGCGTACCGGATGCGCCGGGGCCCGAACGCCTCGACGAGGACACCGACGACCGCGACACCGAACACGATCAGCATCGGCGAGAGCAGGCTGTACTCGATGCTGGGGGCGGGCAGAACTCCGTCGGCGAGAGTCACCGGGGGCCACCTCCGTCCTGCTCGGCGACGACCGGCCCGGGATCCTGCCGATCGATCGTGGTCAGCGTGTTGTCGACCGCGGGTGTGATGACGTCGAGGATCGGCTTGGGATAGACCCCGAGGATCAGGAGCAGCGCGATCAGCGGCGCGACCACCGCGATCTCACGACGTCTCAGATCGCGGATGCGTTCGTTCCCGGTCCGGACCGGGCCGGTCATCATCCGCTGGTACAGCCACAGCACGTACAGCGCCGCGAGGACCAGCGCGATCGTCGCGAGGACCGCGGCCAGCGGATAGCGGGTGTAGGTCCCGATCAGCACGAGGAACTCGCTGATGAACGGGGCCAGCCCCGGCAGCGACAGCGTGGCCAGGCCGGCGATCAGGAACGTGCCGGCCATCAGCGGCGCCACCTTCTGCACACCGCCGTAGTCCGCGATGGCCCGGGTGCCGCGGCGCGAGACCAGGAATCCGGCCACCAGCATCAGTGCGGCGGTGGAGAATCCGTGATTGACCATGTAGAGGGTCGAGCCGCTCTGGCCCTGGCTGGTCATCGCGAACACGCCCAGCACGATGAAGCCGAAGTGGGAGATCGAGGTGTACGCGATCAGGCGCATCACGTCGGTCTGACCGATCGCCAGCAGCGCGCCGTACACGATGCTGATCACGGCGAGCGTCACCACGAGCGGCGCGAAATACTGTGCGGCGTCGGGGAACAGCTGCAGGCAGTAGCGCAGCATCGCGAACGTGCCCACCTTGTCGACCACGGCCATCATGAGGACGGCGCTGACCGGGGTGGCCTCGACCGCGGCGTCCGGGAGCCAGCTGTGCAGCGGCCACAGCGGCGCCTTCACCGCGAACGCGAACATGAACCCGAGGAACAGTGCGTTGGCGACCGGCGCATCGATCGGCAGCGCGCCGGAGGACACGGCGTCGACGATGGCCCGGAAGTCGAACGTCCCCGTCTCGAACGGGCTGTCCGCCCCCGCCGTCACCACGTACAGACCGATCACCGCGGCGAGCATGATCAGGCCGCCGAACAGGTTGTACAGCAGGAACTTCATGGCCGCGCGGGACCGACCGATGCCGGCCGGCCCGAACCCACCGATGAGGAAGTACATCGGGATCAGCATGGCCTCGAAGAAGACGTAGAACAGCAGGATGTCGAGGGACAGGAACGACATCAGCACCATCGACTCGACGATCAGGATCAGCGCGACGTACATGTGCGTGGCGCGCGGCCGAGAATCGTCCGGGGCCACATCACGCCACCCGGCCAGCAACAGCAGCGGCACGAGGACGGCGGTCAGCAGCACCAGCGCCAACGCGATGCCGTCGAGACCCAGCTCGTACCGGGTCCCGAAAGCCGGTATCCACGAATGCGATTCGACGAACTGATACTGCTCGCCACCCGGGTCGAAGCGGATCGCGAGGACCACGGCCACCACGAGGGTCAGCAGTGCCGCCGCCACCGCCAGCCACTTCGCGACGACCCTCGTCCGGGCCGGCGTCCCCAGTGCCGCGGCCGCACCCACCAGTGGCAGTGCCCACAGCACCGTCAGCCAGGGAAAGTCGTTCATCCCGCCCTCCCGACCAGTGCGGCGGCGACCACGACGGCCGCGCCGACGAACATGTACAGGGCGTACGACCGGACGAAGCCGGTCTGCAACCGCCGCAGCGCCACCGACGCGACACCGAGCAGGCCGGCGACACCGCCGACCACTCCGTCGATGCCCTTGTCCTCGACCGTCGTCAACGCCCGCACCAACTGCTGTCCGGGGCGCATGAACACGGCCTCGTCGACGGCATCGCCGTAGAGGTCGCTGCGCGCGGCGACGGTCAGGACCGACACCTCCTCCGGCGCCGAGGTGGGGACCGGGCGTGTCGCGTACTGCCGCCACGCGATGCCGACACCGACCAGGACCACCGCCAGCGTGACGACGGTGATCGCCCACACCGGGACGGCGAGTTCCGCATGCTCCGCGGCCGCGCCGAACTCGGTCCAGACCGGGTCGAGCCAGTGCTCGAGCGTGCCGCCGATCGCGAGCAACCCACCGGCCGCGACCGAGCCGACCGCGATCACCACCATCGGCACCGTCATCACACCGGGCGACTCGTGCGGATGGGTGCCCGCTTCCCAGCGCCGTTCGCCGAAGAACGTCATCAGCATCACGCGCGTCATGTAGAACGCCGTCAGACCGGCACCGAGCAGCGCGACGGTGCCGAGGGCGGCGCCACCGACACCGCCCGACCCGAACGCGGCCTCGATGATCTTGTCCTTGGAGAAGAAGCCGGAGAACGGCGGTATCCCGATGATTGCGAGGTAGCCGAAACCGAAGGTGGCGAACGTGATCGGCATCAGTGTCCGCAGTCCGCCGTAACGGCGCATGTCGGTCTCGTCGTTCATCCCGTGCATCACCGATCCGGCGCCGAGGAACAGTCCGGCCTTGAAGAACCCGTGGGCGAGCAGCAGCATGATCGCGAACGCGTAACCCGCCGGACCGAGTCCGGCAGCCATCACCATGTAGCCGATCTGGCTCATCGTCGACGCCGCGAGCGCCTTCTTGATGTCGTCCTTGGCGCAGCCGATGATCGCGCCGAACAGCAGGGTGACCGCTCCGACGAGCACGACCGCGACCTGTGCGCCGGGCGACGCCTCGAAGATCGGGCCGGATCGGACGATCAGGTAGACACCCGCGGTGACCATCGTCGCCGCGTGGATGAGCGCCGACACCGGTGTGGGGCCCTCCATCGCGTCGCCCAGCCACGACTGCAGCGGAACCTGCGCCGACTTGCCGCACGCCGCGAGCAGCAAGGTCAGGCCGAGCGCGGTGGTCACTCCGCCGCTCGCGTCGCCCACACCGCCGAGGACGTCGGTGAACGACACCGAGCCGAACGTC
Organism: Rhodococcus sp. W8901; assembly: GCF_013348805.1. NCBI lineage: Bacteria > Bacillati > Actinomycetota > Actinomycetes > Mycobacteriales > Nocardiaceae > Rhodococcus > Rhodococcus sp. W8901. The sequence goes on along the minus strand of NZ_CP054690.1, from coordinate 2,318,147 downwards.
GCGAACATGATCATCAGCGCGACGATCAGACCCATGTCGCCGACGCGGTTGACCACGAACGCCTTCTTCGCCGCGGTCGCGGCGGTCGGCTTGAACTGCCAGAACCCGATGAGCAGGTACGACGCGAGACCCACACCCTCCCAGCCGACGTAGAGGCCGAGGTAGTTGTCGGCGAGGACCAGCAGCAGCATCGCGGCGAGGAACAGATTGAGGTACGCGAAGAACCGCCTGCGATCGGGATCTGTCTTCATGTAGCCGACCGAGTAGATGTGGATGAGCGATCCGACGCCGGTGATCAGCAGCACGAAGCTGATCGACAACTGGTCGAGCCGGAGGCCGAAGTCCACCTGCAGCCCGGCCACCGGAAGCCACGTGAACAGATCCTGCTGCGCGACACGGTCCGACGCGTCCCGGCCGATCAGGTCGACGAACAGTGCCACCGCGACCACGAAGGATGCGAGCGCCGCGGTGCACCCGAGGAGGTGGCCCCAGCGGTCGCTGCGCCGACCGGCGAGCAGTAGGACCGCGGCGCCGACCAGCGGCAGTGCCGGCAGGAGCCAGATGAGTGACTGAATTCCCGTCCCCCCGTTCACGTCAGTACTTCAGCAGGTCGGCGTCGTCGACCGAGGCCGAACGACGGGTGCGGAAGATGGTCATGATGATCGCGAGTCCGATGACGACCTCGGCCGCGGCGACCACCATCGTGAAGAACGCGAACACCTGGCCGTCGAGGTTGCCGTGCATCCGGGCGAACGTCACGAAGGCCAGGTTGGCGGCGTTGAGCATCAGCTCGATGCACATGAACACGACGATCGCGTTGCGCCGCAGCAGCACTCCCGCCGCGCCGATCGTGAAGAGCAGCGCCGCCAGGTACAGGTAGTTCTCCGGGTTCATCGCTCCCCCTCCGGGTCGGACGACTCGGCGGCCGGCGGAACACTGCGCGGCGTGAGCAATTTGCTGACCGATTCCCGCGCGTAGGTGCCGTCGGGCAGTCGCGCCGGCATGTCGACGGCGTTGTGCCGCGCGTAGACGCCGGGGCTGGGCGGTGGCGTGACGCGGGCGGTCGCGTCGGGCTCGCCCGCACCCCAGTCGCGGAACCGCTGCTGGGACATCTCCCGCTGACCGAGGCGCCGCTCGAAGCGTTCGCGGTGCGCCAGCACCATCGCGCCGATCGTCGCGGTGATCAGCAGCGCGCCGGTGAGTTCGAACACCCACACGTACCTGATGAACACGACCTCGGCGAGGCCCTCGACGTTTCCGCCGGCATTCGCCCGGTCCAGGCCCACGAATCCGACCCGCGTGCCGTCCGGGCCGATCGACCCGACCGTCGCATTGCCGAGTCCCCCGATCAGCAGCAGCCCGAACCCGACCCCGGCCACGACCGCGGCAATCCGCTGCCCGCGAAGCGTTTCGACCAGCGAATCGGACGAGTCCACGCCGATGAGCATCACCACGAACAGGAACAGCATCATCACCGCGCCGGTGTAGACCACCACCTGCACGACGCCGAGGAACAGCGCACCCTGTGCAATGTAGAAGACCGCGAGGATGATCATCGTCATCGCGAGGAAGATCGCCGAGTACACCGCCTTGGGCGCGCACACCACGCCGAGCGCGCCGATCACCGCGATGGTGCCCAGGATCCAGAACTGCACGCCCTCACCGGTGGATGTCCGGGTGAAGGTGTCCGCGGCCAGCAGCGCCGTCGCGTTCAACATCCCGGCGTCCACTAGGTCACCTCCCCGGGTCGCGTCGCGGGACCGGTCGCCGTGCCGGTCACCGTCCCCCGGTAGTAGTCCTCGTCGGTGCTGCCCGGCGCCATGGGGTGTGGCGGGGGTTCCATGCCCGGCTGCAGCGGCGCGAGCAGCCGGTCCTTCTCGTAGATCAGGTCGGCGCGGTTGTCGTCGGCCATCTCGTATTCGTTGGTCATCGTGAGCGCGCGGGTGGGACACGCCTCGACGCAGAGCCCGCAGCCGATGCAGCGCAGGTAGTTGATCTGGTAGACGCGGCCGTACCGCTCCCCCGGCGAGAACCGTTCCTCGTCGGTGTTGTCGGCGCCCTCGACGTAGATCGCGTCGGCCGGGCACGCCCACGCACACAACTCGCAGCCGATGCACTTCTCGAGGCCGTCCGGGTGGCGGTTGAGTTGGTGGCGGCCGTGGTACCGCTCGGCCGTCGGCACCTTCTGCTCGGGATAGAACTCGGTCACGGGTTTCTTGAACATCGTCGAGAAGGTCACACCGAAACCCGCTACGGAGTCGAAGAAGTCAGGCATCGAAATCCTCCTTTCCGGAGTGGCCGGACCGCACGAGCGTGCGGTCGGACCGTGCGCCCTGGCCAGGCAGGGGCGGAACCGGGAATCCACCGGCCATCGGGTCGAAGGGTTCGCGCACCGACGGTGTCTCCGGGCCCGGCACCGGCGGTCCGGAACGCAGCTTGCGGTACAGCAGCGCCAGCAGGAGCAGTCCCACGACCGCGCCGCCGACCGCGAGGACGATCCACCGGGTCTCGTAGCCCTCGATGCGCATCGCGCGCACCGCGGCGACCACCATGACCCACACGACGGAGACCGGGATGAGCACCTTCCATCCGAGGTTCATGAACTGGTCGTAACGCAGGCGCGGCAGGGTGCCGCGCAGCCAGACGAACACGAAGAGGAAGCCCCAGACCTTCGCGGCGAACCACAGCAGCGGCCACCACCCGGAGTTGGCGCCATCCCACATGTTCAGCGGCCACGGCGCGTGCCAGCCACCGAGGAACAGCGTCGCCGCCAGCGCCGAAACCGTCACCATGTTGACGTACTCGGCGAGCATGAACATCGCGAACCGCAGCGACGAGTACTCCGTGTGGAAACCGCCGACCAGTTCGCCCTCGGCCTCGGGCAGGTCGAACGGCGCCCGATTGGTCTCGCCGACCATCGACGTGACGTAGATGAGGAACGACGGCAGCAGTAGGAACACGTACCAGTGGCCGTTCTGCGCGGCAACGATTCCCGACGTCGACATCGTGCCGGCATCGAGGAACACCGCCGCGAACGACAGCGCCATCGCAACCTCGTACGAGATCACCTGCGCGGTGGACCGCAGGCCACCCAGCAGCGGATAGGTCGAACCGGATGCCCACCCCGCCAGCACGATTCCGTACACGCCGACGGAGGTGACGGCGAGGATGTAGAGGACGGCCACCGGCAGGTCGGTGAGCTGCAACGGTGTCCGGTGTCCGAGGATCGAGACCTCGGGACCGAACGGGATCACCGCGAACGCCATGAACGCCGGCACGGTCGCGATGATCGGCGCCAGGAGGTAGACAGGTTTGTCGACGCCCTTGGGGACGATGCCCTCCTTGAGCGCGAGCTTGATGCCGTCGGCGAGGCTCTGCAGGATGCCGCGGGGGCCGACCCGGTCGGGGCCGACCCGCATCTGCATCCACGCCAGCACCTTCCGTTCGGCGTAGATCGCGATCAGCACGGTGAGCACCAGGAACACGAAGATGCCCAGTGCCTTCGCGACGACCAGCCACCACGGGTCGTGTCCGAACATCGACAGGTCCGTGTAGGCCAGGGTGGTGATCGGGGTGGTCATCGCCGAGCCTCCCCCCGTGCCGGATTCGCCGCTGCGCCGGCGAACTCTCCGCGGCGGATGCGTACGACGTCGCCGGGCCCCCGGCCGAGTTGCCGGTACACCGCCGACCCGGGCGAGTTCAGCGGCAGCCACACCACCCGGTAGGGCAGGTCGGTCACCTCGAGCGGCAGCGTGACGGCTCCCGTGTCGCTCTCCACGGTCACCGGATCACCGTCCCGGGCACCGATCTCGTCGGCGCAGTCGGCCGAGAGTCGCAGCACCGGTGCGCGGGCCGTGCCCGCGAGGTACGGTTCGCCGTCCTGCATCCGCCCGGCGTCGAGCAGCATCCGCCAGCCCGCGAGCACGGCCTCGCCCGGACCCGGTTCCCGTGCCCCGCGCGGAACCACGCCGGGCGCGGTGGGGCGAGTCCCGTCCCACGCCCCGAGCCGTCCGAGTTCGGCGTGCGCGGCGGCGACGTCCGGCAGACCGAGGCGGGCACCCATCTCGGCGGCGAGGGCGTCGAGCACCCGCTGGTCGGGCACGGTGCCGGTGGTGCGCAGCGCGGCCTCGAACGGTCGCCCACGGCCTTCCCAATCGACGAAGGCGCCGTCCTTCTCCGCGACGGGCGCCACCGGGAACACCACATCGGCACGGTCGGTGACCGCGCTGCGACGCAACTCGAGGCTGACGACGAACCCGGCGGTGTCGATCGCCGACAATGCGAGCCGCGGATCCGGCAGATCGTCGAGTTCGACACCACCGACCAGTAATCCACCGAGATCCCCCGATACGGCGGCGGCGAGCATGGCAGCGGTGTCGCGGCCGGTCGTGCCCGGGAGGTCGCCGACCCCCCACGCGGCGGCAACCTGCCGACGGGCCTCGGCGTCCACGACCGGCCGACCGCCGGGCAACAGGCACGGCAGCGCCCCGGCCTCGAGCGCACCGCGCTCACCGGCCCGCCGCGGCACCCACGCCAGGTGCGCCCCCGTGTCGTCGGCGAGGCGCGCCAGCGCGGACAACGCGCCCGGGATCGCAGCGGCCCGCTCCCCGACCAGGATCACCGCGCCGGGGCAACGCAGGAACTCCGAACTGCCCAACTCGTCGAGGAGCGCCGGCTCGTCTCCGGGGACCGCACGCAGCAGCCGGCCGGATATCTTCCCGAGACCACGGCTCGCGAACGGCGCAATCGAGAGCACCACGGTCCTCTTGGTACGCACTGCCTTTCGCAGCCGCAGGAAGACGATCGGCGATTCTTCCTCGGGTTCGAACGCGACCAGCAGGACGGCAGGCGCCCGATCGAGATCGTCGTAGGTGACCGCCGCCGGATCTGCGCCCAGCATGCGGCCGGCTACCCGGGCCGCGAGGAAGTCCGCTTCCTCGGCCGAGTGCACGCGCGCACGGAAGTCGACGTCGTTGGTGCCCAGCACGATCCGCGCGAACTTCGAGTAGGCGTAGGCGTCCTCGTACGTGACCCGCCCACCGACCAGCACACCGACGCCGCCGTCGGCCGATCGCAGCCCCCGCGCCGCGACCGCCAGCGCCTCCGGCCACGAAGCGGGAACCAGATCACCCGTGGCGCCGCGGATCATCGGCGTCTCGATCCGATCCGGCTCACCGGCGTACGTGAACGCCCAACGGCCCTTGTCGCAGTTCCACTCCTCGTTGACCTGCGGATCGTCACCGGCCAGGCGACGCAGCACGGTGCCGCGGCGGTGATCGGTGCGCTGCGCGCATCCGCTCGCGCAGTGCTCGCACACGCTGGGGCTCGAGACCAGGTCGAACGGCCGCGCCCGGAACCGGTACGCCGCCCCGGTGAGGGCACCGACCGGGCAGATCTGGACGGTGTTGCCGGAGAAGTACGAGTCGAACGGCTCGTCCTCCCCGATGCCCACCTGCTGCAGCGCGCCGCGTTCGAGGAGTTCGATCATCGGGTCGCCCGCGATCTGCCTCGAGAACCGCGTGCACCGCGCGCACAGCACGCATCGCTCACGATCCAGCAGGACCTCGGTCGACAGCGGAATCGGCTTGGGGAAGGTGCGTTTGACGCCACCGAACCGGGACTCGGCCCGACCGCTGGACATCGCCTGATTCTGCAGCGGGCACTCACCGCCCTTGTCGCACACCGGGCAGTCCAGCGGATGGTTGATGAGCAGCAGTTCCATCACGCCCTTCTGCGCCTTGTCGGCGACCTCGGACGTGACCTGGGTGTGGACCACCATGCCGTCCGTCGCGACGGTGGTGCACGACGCGAGCGGCTTGCGCTGCCCCTCCACCTCGACGAGACACTGGCGGCACGCACCCACCGGTTCGAGCAGCGGGTGGTCGCAGAACCGGGGGATCTGAATCCCGATCCCCTCGGCCGCGCGGATCACCAGTGTCCCCTTGGGGACGGTGACCTCCACCCCGTCGATCGTGAAGGTCACCCGGTCCGACAGCACCGGCTGCCCGGAGGCGTCGACGTTGACGTTGACGGTCATGGCGTCCCCCTTTCCGGTCCCGCGGCGACCCGGGAGACGAGTGCCGCCTCGCCCGGGTCGAACGGACAGCCGTGGTGGTCGAGGTGAGCGATGTATTCGTCGCGGAAGTACTTCAGCGACGACATGATCGGGCTGGCCGCGCCGTCACCGAGTGCGCAGAACGACTTGCCGAGGAGGGTGTCCGAGATGTCGAGCAGCTTCGACAGGTCCTCCTCGGTGCCGTCGCCGCGCTCGAGCCGTTCGAGGATCTGCACCAGCCAGTACGTGCCCTCCCGGCAGGGGGTGCACTTGCCGCACGACTCGTGGGCGTAGAACTCCGTCCAGCGCAACACCACCCGGACGACACAGGTGGTCTCGTCGAAGATCTGCAGCGCCTTGGTGCCCAGCATGGACCCGGCCGCGGCGACGCCCTCGTAGTCGAGCGGCACGTCGAGGTGCTCGTCGGTGAAGATCGGCGTGGACGATCCGCCCGGCGTCCACAACTTGAGGCGATGCCCGGCCCGGACGCCGCCCGCGTAGTCGAGCAGCTGCCGCAACGTGATTCCCAGCGGTGCCTCGTACTGTCCGGGCCTGGTCACGTGGCCGGACAGGGAGTAGAGGGTGAACCCGGGTGACGCCTCGCTGCCCATGCTGCGGAACCATTCGGGTCCGCCGAGGATGATCGGCGGCACGCTCGCGATGGACTCGACGTTGTTGACCACCGTCGGGCAGGCGTACAGACCGGCCACCGCCGGGAACGGCGGGCGCAGACGCGGCTGCCCGCGGCGCCCCTCCAGCGAGTCGAGCAGCGCGGTCTCCTCACCGCAGATATAGGCGCCGGCGCCGGCGTGGATCACGATGTCGAGGTCGTAGCCGGATCCGAGGATGTCGCGGCCGAGGTATCCGGCGTCGTACGCCTCGGCCACCGCGGCCTGGAGTCGGCGCAGCACCGGGACCACCTCGCCGCGCAGATAGATGAAGGCGCGCGCGGCCCGAATCGCGTACGCCGCGATGATCACCCCCTCGATCAGCGCGTGCGGCGTCGCCAACATCAACGGAATGTCCTTGCAGGTCCCAGGTTCCGACTCGTCCGCGTTGACGACCAGGTAGTGCGGCTTGGCGGTGCCGGCGGCGCTGCTGACGGGCGGGTCCTGCGGGATGAACGACCACTTCATGCCGGTCGGGAACCCGGCCCCGCCGCGGCCACGCAGCCCGGCGTCCTTGACCGTCTGGATCACCTCGTCCGGGTTCGTTCCGAGCGCCTTCCGCAGCGCGGTGTAGCCGTCATGGCGGTGGTAGGTGTCGAGGGTCCACGACCGAGCCTCGTCCCAGTACCGGCTCAGCACCGGTGTCAGTGCGTCGGCCCCGTCGTGCCCCGGACGATCCTGATGCTCGCGACTGGCACGCAGGCCGGCCAGTGTCGCGTCGCCGGCCCCGCCGCCCGCCTCGAGCGCCCCGGGGCGCCGATCGGGGAACCCGGCGAGCACCCGGGCCGTGTCGCGGAACGAGCACAGCGGCGCACCGCGACTGGGGGTGACGGTCTCTCCCGACCGGAGGGCGTCCACTATCCCGGTCGCCGACGCCGGTGTCTGATTGTCGAAGAACTCCCAGTTCACCATCATCACGGGCGCGAAGTCGCAGGCCGCATTGCACTCGATGTGCTCGAGGGTCACCGATCCGTCCGCGGTGGTCTCGGCGTCGTCGATCCCGAGGTGTTCACGGAGCGCGGCGTGGATCGCGTCACCACCCATCACCGCGCACAGGCTGTTGGTGCAGACGCCGACGTGGTACGTGCCGGTGGGACTGCGCCGGTACATCGTGTAGAACGTGGCGACCGCGGTGACCTCGGCAGCAGTGAGACCGAGTTGTCGTGCGCAGAAGTCGATTCCCGCCGGGGAGACGTAGCCGTCCTCGGACTGGACCAGGTGCAGCAGCGGCAGCAACGCCGAACGGCCGGGGCCGTCGGGGCCGTGCTCGTGGTCCGCCGCGGCATCGCGGGTCTCGTAGCGGGCGATGATCTCCTCGGCGTCGGCCGCCAGCCGGGCGTGCACGTCCGGCGGATAGCTCGGACGGTCGCCGGGACGGCCCAACTCGACGAACACCGGGCCCGGTCCGTCGGCTTCTCGCGCGTCGGTCATCGGTCCACTCCCCCCATGACGGGATCGATGCTGGCGACGGACGCGATCACGTCGGCCACCATGCCTCCCTCGCACATCGCAGAGACGGCCTGCAGATTGGTGAACGACGGATCCCGGTAGTGCACCCGGAAGGGCCGGGTTCCACCGTCGCTGACCATGTGCACGCCCAGCTCGCCGCGCGGCGACTCCACCGCGATGTACACCTGGCCGGGAGGTACCCGGAATCCCTCGGTGACCAGCTTGAAGTGGTGGATCAGTTCCTCCATCGAGGTGCCCATGATCCGCCGGATGTGTTCGAGCGAGTTCCCGAGCCCGTCGGCGCCGACGGCCAGGTCGGCGGGCCAGGCAATCTTCTTGTCCGCCAACATGACCGGTCCCGGGCGCAGGCGATCGAGGCACTGTTCGACGATCTTCAGCGACTCGGCCATCTCGCGCAGACGGATGAGGTAGCGGCTGTAACAGTCGGATCCGGACTCGGTGACGACGTCGAACTCGTAGGTCTCGTAGCCGCAGTACGGATCCGACCGGCGCACGTCCAGCGGCAGGCCGGTGGCACGCAGAACGGGTCCGGTGACACCGAGAGCCATGCAGCCCGTCAGGTCCAGGTAGCCGATCCCCTTCGTTCGGGCCTTCCAGATCGGATTGGCGCTCAGCAGGTCCTCGATGTCCTTCAACCGGCGCGGCATGAGGTCGAGCAGCTCGCGCACCTTCCCGACGGCGCCGTCGGGAAGGTCCTGCGACAGCCCGCCGGGGCGGATGTACGCGTGGTTCATGCGCAATCCGGTGATCATCTCGAACACGTCCAGGACCAGTTCGCGTTCCCGGAAGCCGAACAGCATCGGGGTGATCGCGCCCAGTTCCATGCCGCCCGTCGCGAGCGCGACGAGATGGGACGAGATCCGGTTGAGCTCCATGAGCAGGACACGGATGACGGTGGCGCGGTCGGGGATCTGGTCGGTGACGTCGAGCAACTTCTCGACGCCCAGGCAGTACGCGACCTCGTTGAAGAACGGGGACAGATAGTCCATCCGGGTGACGAACGTGACGCCCTGCGTCCAGTTGCGGTACTCGAGATTCTTCTCGATCCCCGTGTGCAGGTATCCGACACCGCAGCGGGCCTCGGTGACCGTCTCCCCCTCGATCTCGAGGATCAGCCGCAGCACCCCGTGCGTCGACGGATGCTGTGGACCCATGTTCACGACGATGCGTTCCGCCCCGGCGTCGTGCGCCGCGGTGGCCGCGTCCGCGAACTCGTCCCAGTCCTGCCCGCCGACGGTGAACACCGCGTCGCCGTCACCGTTCCGAGCGAAGGGATCGCGAGGATGGCTCACTGGTAGGCCCTCCGTTCGTCCGGTGGCGGGATCTTCGCCCCCTTGTACTCGACGGGAATGCCGCCGAGGGGGTAGTCCTTGCGCTGTGGGTGTCCCACCCAGTCGTCGGGCATCTCGATCCTGGCGAGCGACGGGTGACCGTCGAAGATCAGGCCGAAGAAGTCGTAGGTCTCCCGCTCGTGCCAGTCCGTGGTGGGGTACACCCCGTACAGCGACGGGACGTGCGGGTCGGCGTCCGGCACGGCCACCTCGAGCCGTATCCGGCGGCCGTGGGTGATCGACATCAGCGGGTACACCGCGTGCAGTTCCCGCCCGGAGTCCTGCGGGTAGTGCACCCCGCTGACCCCCAGGCACAGTTCGAACCGCAGGTCCGGGTCGTCGCGCAACAACCGTGCGACCGTCGGCAGGCACTCGCGCCGCACGTGCAGGGTCAGCTCCCCGCGGAAGACGACGACCCGCTCGACGGCGTCGTCGAACAGCGTGCCGCTGCCGTCGAGCGCGGCGGCGAGCGTGTCGACGACAACGTCGAAGTAGCCGCCGTAGGGACGAGCTGTGCCGCCCGGCAACGTGACCGGTCGCACCAGTCGACCGTAACCGGATGTGTCGCCGGTGCCACCGACCCCGAACATGCCCTGCCGGAGACCGATCATCTCGCCGCCCGCGACCGACTCGGGTGGCACCGTCCCCTCCGGACCGGCGGTGGCCTCGGGATCGGGGCCACCGAGGCCGCGGTCACGCTCGTCCGTCATCGCAGCACCGTCCCCGCGCCGTGCCCCGGCAAGCCGAGGTCGATCGTGGGCCTGGCGGCCAGCGCCGCCTCCTCCGCCGCCCGCACGGCCTGCTCACGATTGACCCCGAGCGGCATCTCCTGGATCTTGGCGTGCAGCATCAGGATCGCATTGAGCAGCATCTCGGGGCGCGGCGGACAGCCGGGCAGGTAGATGTCGACCGGAACCACGTGGTCGACGCCTTGCACGATCGCGTAGTTGTTGAACATCCCACCCGACGACGCGCACACCCCCATCGCGAGCACCCACTTGGGCTCGACCATCTGGTCGTAGACCTGACGCAGCACCGGTGCCATCTTCTGACTGACCCGGCCGGCGACGATCATGAGATCGGCCTGGCGTGGGGACGCCCGGAACGCCTCCATCCCGAAGCGGGCGATATCGAACCGGCCGGACGTGGTGGCCATCATCTCGATCGCACAGCAGGCCAGGCCGAAGGTGGCAGGCCACAGCGAGCCCTTGCGCGCGTAGCCGGCAACGGTCTCGACCGTGCTCAGCACGAAACCACTCGGCAGCTTCTCCTCGAGACCCATACCCGGTTCACCTCCGCTCGGTAGTCACCCGAAACACGCCTAGTCCCAGCTCAATCCCCCACGCCGCCACTCGTACACGTAGGCCACCGCGACGTTGAACACGAACACGGCCATCACGGCCAGACCGAACACACCGAGCGCGTCGAAGTGGACGGCCCACGGGTAGAGGAACACGATCTCGATGTCGAAGATGATGAACAGCATCGCTGTGAGGTAGTACTTCACCGGGATCCGCTGTCCGGCCAGGCCACGCCCGACTTCCGCGGGGGTTGGCTCGATCCCGCACTCGTACGGCTCGAGCTTGGCACGGTTGAGCCGCCTGGGTCCCACGACCGACGCGACGATCACGGAGAAGACCGCGAACGCGGCGGCAATCGCCCCGAGCACGAGAATCGGCACGTATGCGTTCACGTCGCCTCAGCTCCTCTCGTCGCGAGCCTGGCCGCCCATGCCCGATGCCGGACGGTCGCACCCAGACCACGAGCGGCGGGTAGCCACGAGAGACGCACAATCACGCAATCAGGAGAATCCACCCGCAGAATGTGATCTACGCCTCAGCCTACCGGGACAGGCGCCACCCTTGGCTTCGGTTTTACCCCGCGAGTCTTCCGATGCCGGCGCAATATCGAGCCGGAACCGGTTACATCACGGCCGCCGCAGCAGCGGAACAACGGCCGCTGCCAGGCGGAAGGGGTCGATCGGGTGCGGCACCGCAGCCTCCGCCCGCGACCAGTCCGCGAGCCAGGCATCGTCGGCGCGTCCGGTCAGCACCACCACCGGCGGGCACACATCGAGCTCGTCCTTGAGCTGCTTGGCGATTCCCAGGCCACCTGCCGGCGCCGCCTCGCCGTCGAGAATCGCCAGATCGATCCCGCCCGCGTCCATCGTGCGGACCACCACGGGCGCCGTCGCGACCTCCACGTACTCCAACTCCGGAAGGTCCGGATGCGGGCGCCGACCGAGGGCTCGCATCACCTGCTCGCGTGTCGAGGCGTCACTGCTGTAGACGAGCACACGCAGCGGATCGGAGGCATCGGAGCGGACGGTCGGATTGGCCACGGACCCGATGCTACGACCGGCCGGCGCCCCACACCGGGAGGCGAGTCCGATTCGGGTCGGTCCGCCCGCCCCCGCGCCTAGCGACCGTCGGGAACGAGTGCGGTGACGATCGTGCCTTCCTCGGGGATACCCGAGTCGACGTCGCACAGGCCCGTGCCGTCACGGCTGCATTGGCGATAGTTCCCGAACTCCATCGGAACACCCTGCGCAACAGCAAGGTCGAGGCTGTCCATGACCTGGACGTGCACGTGCGGTTGCGTCGAGTTTCCCGAGTTCCCGCACTCGGCGATCTGTTGCCCCAGCGCCACCTCGTCGCCCACTGCGACGCTGAGCGTGTCTGCCCGCAGGTGGACCACCGCGACGAACATCCCGCTGCGCCGGTCCTGGATGATCAGGTGGTTCCCCGCGATCGAGGCCGGACCTTGCCGCAGGCGGGACGGCTGCCCCACCGCATAGGGGATCAGAGCGAACTGAGATCTGCGCGCCTGGTGATCGGGCTCCCCGTCATGCGCCTGAACGACCACACCGTCGACCGGAGCCAGGATCGGGCGCCCGAAGGCGAAGAACCGGGACGGCGGCTCCGTCGCAAGAAACGTGCGCCAGTCACGTGCCGACGCTGTCCTGCCTCGATCGTCGACCCCGACGAAGTCGATCGCGTATCGCTGGCCGAACACGTCGACACCATGGCTGGGCACTCGCCGTGCCGGACTGTTCTGCACCAGCCACCGACCCGTGAACGGCAGAGCCAACACAACCGCCATGCCTTACCTCCCCGCCGCGGCCGCCCACTCAGCCTGCCGTGGCGCGACGATCCGGTTTCACCAACCGGGAACGGCCACGGGCGTGTACCGGAACTGGCCCGACGCGGATCGGAACGCCCCGAGCGCCCGGTCGATGTGCGACGCGGAGGTGACGAGGACGGCTCCGTCCGCGCCATTTGCGGAGAGGATTCCGGTGGTGTTGCGCGCGTTGTCGACCGTCGAGTACGAGGCGTTCTCGAGGATGATGCTCGCGGGATTGACACCCCTCAGCACCAGGCCGGCGAACATCGCCTGCGATTCGCTGTACGGCAGAGGTTGCGTCGGCCCACCCGCGACGATCACCTTGTTCATCGGATGGAGGCGCGCGATCGCGGCCGCGGTATCCAACCGAGCGTTGAGAACCCCCGGCAGCAACCCGTCGGCGTCGAGTCGGGCACCGAGCACCACGATGTAGCGCGAGGCAGGATCACCGGTGAGATACGCGTGCGCGGCTGCGTACTGGCCCAACGAGGCAACGGTGTCGGAGACCCCGGACCCGGCGGTGTACTCGAGGGTGTCGATGCCCTGATTGATTAGTCCCGGGATGTTGAGCGAGGCGGCATGTGCCGGGGCAGCCGCGAGGAGCGGGAGCACGGCCAGCCCGGCCGCGGCAATAGTGGTTCTCAGCTTGTGCATTCGGCGGTGTCCCCCAGGTTCGACGGTCAGTTCGATTCACGCGCGTCACACCATACGTGCACGACGCGTCCGCGTCAGCTCGAACAGCGTCGGGGACCGCGTTTCAATTCACCACCAGCGCAAGAGCGAAACCGTCCCAGCCCTTCGACCCGACGGTCTGCAGCGCGGTGGCATCGAGTCGGGGTTCGGCCGCCAGCAGGTCGAGCACCTCGCGGCTGGCGCGGACGGCCTCGTCGTCGAGGTCGGGGTTGGACACCGATCCGCCGCGGACGACATTGTCGACGACGATCACCGTGCCGGGCCGCGACAACCGCAGCGCCCACCGCACATAGTTGGAGTTGTTCACCTTGTCGGCGTCGATGAACACCAGGTCGAAGGGCGCGATGCCGTCGGCCTCGACGGCCGGCAGGCTGTCCAGCGCCGCACCGACCCGGATGTCGACCCGGCCGCCGACACCGGCGCGGTCCACGTTGTCCCGGGCGACCGCAGCATGCCGGGGTTCGTACTCGAGCGTGACCACCCGCCCGGACTCCCCTACCGCACGGGCGAGCCAGATGGTGCTGTACCCACCGAGGGTGCCGATCTCGAGCACGCGCGTCGCGCCGACCATGCGCGCCAGCAGGTTCAGCAGCTTGCCCTGCGTCGGCGACACATCGATCGGCGGCAGCCCCGCCGACGCGTTGGCCGCGAGTGCGTGGTCGAGTGCGTCGTCCGCGCCGACCACCGTCTCGACCAGGTAGCGATCGACCTCGGCCCACCGATTCGCGTCATCCTTGCTGTCAGTCATGCCGTCAGCCTAGGGCCGCATCTCGTACGCGCCGTCGTACCCCACGACCTGCTCCCACACCCGGTCGAACCGCTCGGTGTCGACGGCGGGCTTGCGGATCGCGCTGATCGCCCACTCCTGCTGCGCGTCCGTCGACGACGGCTTGCCGTGCAGAGCAACGGCATACCGGGAGAAGTCGCGGATCTGGAAGTCGAAGATCTGCTCGAGCAGATCACGGTCGAGGCCGACGATGTCGGCCTGCTCGAGGATCAGCTGCCCGTAGACGACCAGCTCGAACAGATGCCCGACGGTGAGCAGGAAGTCCAGGTCCTCCCGCTGCGCGTCGTCCGGCCCGGCCGTCGCGAGCAACTCACGTAGCTCGAGCGCCTGCTCGTGGAACCGCGCGACATTGGGGATGTCGGCATGCTCGTCGAACACCCGGGTCCAGTCCTGGAACTGGACCTTGCCCGCGCCCCGGGTGGGGCCCTGCGCCCAGAAGAACGCGTCGTCGGTGGGGTCGGTGCGGGTGGCGACATCGGGATACGACGCCGGATTGAACAGGTAGTTCGGCATGAACTTGAGGATCAGCGCGACGTTGACGTGGACGGTGCCCTCGAGTTTGGGCAACGTGCCGATCAGCTCGGCGGCCTCCCGGAAGTAGGTGTCCTTCTCGTAGCCCTTGGCGGCGATGACGTCGTGCAGCAACGCCATCACCGATTCGCCCTCCGAGGTGACCTTCGCCTTGGTCATCGGGTTGAACAGCAGGTACCGGCGATCCTCCGGTCCCGCACTGCGGAAGTAGTCGACCGCGCGGGCGCTGAACAGCTTCATCGCTACGAGCCGGGTGTAGGCGTCCACGAAGTTGGCCCGCACGTGCGGAAAGTCGGTGACCCGCCGGCCGTACAGAACCCTGTTGTGAGCGTGCGTGATCGCTTCGAAGAAGGCGTGCTCGCAGATCCCGATCGACGCCGTGCACAGGTTGAACTTGCCGACGTTGACGGTGTTGAGCGCCGCCGAGAACGCGTCCGCACCGGTGTGCAGGATGTCCTCCTCCCGCACCGGGTAGTCGCGCAGCGCGAACGTGCTGACGTACATCTGCCCGTGCACGACATTGTCGATGAGGCGGTAGTGCAGGTGCCGGCTGTCGACGACGAAGAAGACGTAGCCGTCGGCCCCCTCGATGTCGGTGCGGCGCCCGAACACCGACACCATGCCGGCGACGTTGCCGTTGCCGATGTAGTACTTGGTGCCGTTCGCGCGGAACGCGGCCGTGCCGTCCGCCGTGTCGGTACGGGGGGTGAGCAGCATGTCGGTCGAGTACACGTCGGCGCCGTGCTCGCGTTCGGACAGGCCGAACGCCATGACCCCGCCGGCATCCAACTGTTCGGCCGCGCGTCGCCGGGCCGTCGGGTTGTCGCTCATCCAGATCGGCCCGAGCCCGAGCACGGTCACCTGCCACAGGTACCAGTAGGACAGCCCGTAGAACCCGAGAATCTCGCTCAGCGCGGCGTTGCGGGCGGCGTCCCACCGCTTGTTGGGATCGCCGTTCGCCTCGGAGGCCGGGGTGAGGAACGTCGCGAACAGACCCTCTCGCCCGGCGAAGTCCAGGAAGTCCCCGGTCCAGATCGCGTGCAGGTCGTCCTGCAGCAGCCGGCGTTTGCCCCGGGCCTCGAACCAGTCGATCGTCGCGCGCAGCAGTCGGCGCGTGTTCGGATCGAAGTCCTTCGGGTCGTAGTCGTGCGGATTCAGCAGCAGCTCGCCCACTGTCATCACCCTCCGGGAAACGGAAGCGGCGCCCGTCGAGGGGCTCATCGTCCACTCTCCCCGAGACCCGTCGCATGCGCGGACTTTCTCGCGAAGCAACTCGTCGTTCGAGCGGATCCGTTCTTGTGTCACAGATCACTCGGTGCTAGTTTCTGACACAGCGAGACACTTTTGTTCCACCGTCCCAAAGCAGACAGGGAACTACCGATGCCGCTCGACTTCGACGCCGCCATCCGCGAGGCGGTCCCCATGCCCGTCGACGCAGAGTCCGCCGCCGACTCGCCGCGCCTGGGCCCCGATTCACTGATCTGGAAGTACTACGGCGACGTGCGCGGACTACTGGGTTTCCAGCGACTCGCCGGGACCGAGAACTGCGTCGAGCAGCTCGGTAAGGCGGTCGAGGACCACTCGGTGATCTTCTCCGACACCCTCGGCCGGGCCCGCCGCAGCGGGCCGCCGATCATGAAGACCGTCTACAGCGACGACCCCTATCACTGGGGACGCACGGTCCGCGACTTCCACAAGCCGATCAAGGGCACGATCAGCGACGGCTCGCGCTATCACGCGCTCAACCCGGAGCTCTTCTACTGGGCGCACGCCACCTTCGTCGACCAGGTCCTCTACATCACCGACACCTTCATCCGCCGGCTCTCGTACGAGGAGAAGGTGCGGATCTTCGAGGAGGGCCGGATCTGGTACCAGATCTACGGGGTCAGCGATCGGAGCCAGCCGCAGACCTACGAGGAGTTCCTGGAGTACTGGGCGCAGATGCTCGACCGGTTCGTGCCGACGCCGACGATCCTGTACGCCACCGGGTACATCCGCAAGGGCGTGCCGCGACCGTGGCGGATTCCGGCGCCCGTGTGGAACCTGCTGTCCGCGCCGATCAACGCGTTCATGCGCATCGTCGTTGTCGGCACGCTTCCCCCGCAGATGCGCGAGGTGTGCGGACTCGACTGGAATCCGAAGAAGGAGAGGCAGTTCCAACGCTTCGCAGCGTTCTCGCGCCGCATCAACCCGCTCGTCAACCGGCTTCCGCTCCGCGCGCTGTACCTGCCCTGGGCGTACGAGGCGTGGCGCCGGGTCGGGATCGACCCCCGACCGCTGCTGAACTCGCTCGGCGAATCCGCCCCCACCCGATAGGAGATCCCGTGCGTACCAAGCAGTTGGCACCACCGCCGGCCGGCAGCGACCTCCGCCCGATCAACGGTACCGGCGATCCGGGGGTCATCGAACTCCTGCGATTCTTCCGCAACCCGGTTCGGCTGGTGGCGCAGCGCCGGGAGGCCTTCGGGGACATCACCTACATCAACGCGTTCGGCCAGAAGTTCGCCGTGCCGCTCACCGCCGACGGCGCTGAGTCGGTGGCCGCGAATCGGCAGAAGGCGCTGGCCGCCGAGCCGGCGTGGGGGTTCCTCATCGGGCCGTTCTTCCGCCGTGGAATCCTGTTGATGGACTTCGAGGAACACCGACACCACCGGCTGATCCTGCAGCAGGCCTTCAACAACAAGCACCTGCGCGGCTACCTGGACGACATGCAGCCGATGCTGCGCGACGGCGTCCGTGGCCTACCCGTCGGCGAGAACATCCTGATCCTGGACCGCTTCAAGGAACTCACCCTGGACCTGGCCCTGGAGATCTTCCTGGGCATGGATCTGCCGCGCCCGGAGGCCGGCCGGATCAACAAGGCCTTCATCGACTGCGTCAACGCCGGGATGTCCCTCGTGCGCAGGAACATCCCCGGAACCAAGTGGGCCCGCGGCCTGGCCGGTCGTGCCGTGCTCGAGGAGTTCTTCCGCGCGCACCTGCCGGCCAAGCGCGCCACCGAAACCCCCGACCTGTTCTCCGTGCTGTGTCGGGCACGGTCCGAGGAGGGCCACACCTTCACCGACGAGGACGTGGTCAACCACATGATCTTCGTGCTGATGGCGGCACACGACACCTCCACCATCACGCTCACCACGATGGCGTACTACCTTGCCCTGCATCCGGAGTGGCAGGAGAAGGCCCGCGCGCAGTCCCGCGCGCTGCCGCGGGACATCACGTACGACAACCTCGCGGAGTTCACGGTGCTGGACGCCGTCATGAAGGAGTCGCTGCGGCTGAACTCGCCGGTGCCCGGTCTGGCCCGACGAGCCTTGGAGGACACGGAGATCGACGGACACTTCGTCCCGAAGGGCACGTACGTCAGCGCGATCGGAATGGTCAACCACCACAACCCGGCGCTGTGGACGGATCCCGAACGGTTCGATCCGGACCGCTTCTCCCCCGAACGCGCCGAGGACAAGTCGCATCGGTACGCATGGATGCCGTTCGGTGGTGGCGTGCACAAGTGCATCGGCCTGTACTTCGCCCAGATGGAGATCAAGACGATCATGCACAACCTCCTGCTCGAGTACGAGTGGTCGGTCCCCGACGGCTACACCTGGAAGCTCGACAACACCACGCTGCCGGTTCCGAAGGACCGCCTCCCGGTGACGCTGCGGGCGATCTGACGATGGATATGCTGACCGGTGATGACCACGCGCCGCACTCCCACCGCACTACCCGCCGCCACCGCGGAGCAGGCGATGCTCGACGCCGCGCGGGAGGAGTTCGAGCGCTACGGAATTCGGCGCACCAACATGGACGACATCGCGAAGCGGGCGGGAATCAGCCGCAGCACCCTCTACCGACGGTTCCCGAACAAGGACGCGCTGGTCGAAGTGCTGATCCTGCGCGAGGCGGGGCTGTTCTTCGATCAACTCGACGCCCTTGCCCGGAATCTCGACCCGGCGCAGGCGGTCGTCGAGTGCTTCGCCCGGGGAATCCAATTGACCCGCGAGATCCCGCTGATCGGGCGCATCCTCGAGAGCGAGCCGGAGCTGATGGTCGAGGTGACCTCGCGGACCGACGGGGCGCCGATCGCGGTGACCGCCGCCCGGGTCGCCGCGGCGCTGCGTCACAGTGGGGCGGCGATGCCCGAGGAGGATCTGCTCGCGGCCTCCGAGATCCTCATGCGCATCGCGATGTCTTTGATGCTGCATCCGCACGGGCAGTTGGACACGACCGATCCCGCCGCGGTGCGCCGCTACGCCGAGAGGTACCTCACCCGACTGGTGTGGTGACCACCGTCCGCACGCGCGCGGGTGCGCCGTGCTGACCGCCCTGCACGAGGGCCTGCTGGCCCAGCTGCCGACCTCCTCCGAATTCTCCTGCGCCGCCGTTCCGTTCACTGGCGAGCCGCTCCCCGCCGTCCCGCAGACGTCCTCGGAATCGGTGGCCGCCGTCGCAGCCGTGGGCCGGGCAGCGCAGCCGGGTTGGGCGGCCCGGCCGGTCCGGGACCGGCAGGCGATCGCGGCGCGCTTCGCGCGTCTGCTCGTCGACCACCACGACAGCCTGTGCGACCTCATGCAGTGGGAGACCGGCAAGGCCCGCGTGCATACCGCCGTCGAGGTGCAGGGCGTCGTCGCCACCGCGCTGCACTACGCCGCCCACAGCACCCGCTATCTGGGCGAACGTCGCGTCCGGGGCGCGGTGCCGGGACTGGTCTCCGCCCGCGTCGGCTACCGGCCCAAGGGCCTGGTCGGGGTGATCGCGCCGTGGAACTACCCGCTGTTCCTGGCCGTCGGCGATGTGATCCCCGCGCTGCTCGCCGGCAATGCGGTGCTCAGCAAGGCCGACTCGCAGGCACCGCTCACGCTGCTCTACGCCCGCCACCTGGCGATTCGGGCCGGGGCGCCGGAGGCGGTGTGGCAGGTGGTGGCCGGTCCCGGCAGCCGCATCGGGCCCGCGCTGGTGGCCGAGGTGGACTACGTGAGCTTCACCGGGTCCACCGCAACCGGCCGGGAGATCGCCCGGCGCTGCGCGGACCGACTGATCGGGGCCTCGCTCGAGCTGGGCGGGAAGAACCCGATGATCGTGTGCGCCGACGCGGATCTCGCGGCCGCCGTGCGCGGCGCGGTGCAGGCGGCGTTCTCCAACGCCGGGCAGATGTGCATCGGCATCGAGCGGATCTACGTGCACGAGAGCGTGTTCGACCGGTTCGTGCGCGAACTGGTCACGCGCACCGAGCGGCTTCGGATCGGCGCCGGGTACGGCTACGACGTGGACATGGGTTCGCTGACGTCCCGCCGCCAGCTGGAGGCCACCGAGAAGCATATCGCGGACGCTCTCGCGAAGGGCGCGACCGCCGTGACCGGCGGCCGGGCACGCCCCGATCTCGGCCCGCTGTTCCACGAGCCGACCGTCCTCACCGGCGTGACGGCCGAGATGGCGGTCCACGCCGAGGAAACCTTCGGTCCGGTCGTCTCCGTCTACCCCGTGGCGTCCGAGGTGGAGGCGGTCCGTCGGGCCAACGAGGGCGAGTACGGACTGAGCGCGAGCGTGTGGACCCGCGACGTGCGGCGCGGACGCCGGATCGCCGCCCAGGTGGTGGCCGGTTCGGTGAACGTCAACGACGGCTACCTGTCCGCGATCGCGTCACTGGGCGCCCCGATGGGCGGCATGCGCACCAGCGGGACCGGGCGCCGACACGGTCGCGAGGGCATCGTCCGCTACACCGAACCGCAGACGGTCACCACCCAACGCGTCGCGACCGCCTACCCCGACCGACTCCGCGGGCCCCTGCTGGCCGCGATGAACGCCGGCACCCGCGCCCTGCTCGCAGTGCGGCACCGAGCATGAGGCGAGCCATGCACATCGTCGACGAGGTGGGCATCCTGTGCCGCAACCACGCCGACGCCGTCGTCGCGCTGTGCGCGGCGTCGGCCGCCGGAGCCCGTGTGGTGCTGCTCAACTCCGACTTCGGGCGCCGTCAGGTCACCGAAGTGGCCGCGCGGGAGCGCCTCGACGCGGTGATCCACGACGAGGAGTTCACCCCGGTCGTAGAGGGATTCGACGGCCCGCGCTGGTGCGCGTGGACCGAGGATCCGGACACGGAGGGGTCGCTGTCGGCTCTCCTGACCGGCGCCCCGGACACCCTGTCGCCCAGGCCGCCGCGGCCGCCGCGGCCGCCGTCGCTGGTGATCCTGACCAGCGGCACCAGCGGGACGCCGAAGGGCGCACCGCGCGGGGATTCGCCGACGCTGTTGCTGCCGGCGGGTCTGCTGTCGAAGATCCCGCTGCGCGGCGACGAACGAGTCCTGGTGGCGGCGCCGATCTTCCACGGCTGGGGTCTACTGGTCGCGACGCTGACGCTGACCCTCGGGTCCACGCTGGTGCTGCGGCGACGATTCGACGCCGTCCAGGCGCTACGCGACCTGCATACCCACCGCTGCGCCGCCCTGATCGCGGTGCCGACGATGCTGCGCCGACTGCTCGGTGTGGTGGACGCGATGCCGGAGGCCGACCTGTCCGCGCTGCGGATCGTCGCGAGCGGCGGCGCACGACTGGACGCTTCCCTCGTCGCGCAGGTCACCGACGCGTGGGGCCCGGTGCTGCACAACCTGTACGGCTCGACCGAGGCGGCGTACATCAGCATCGCGACACCCGCCGACCTCGCCGTAGCGCCCGACTGCGCGGGGGTTCCCCCGCGCGGCAACATAGTTCGCATCGCCGACACCGACGACGGTCCGGTCCCACCCGGCGCCGAGGGCCGGATTCTGGTGCGCACCCCGGGCCAGATCGAGACCTACACCGACGGCACCCGCAAGAGCGACGCCGACGGCTTCCTCGACACCGGCGACCGCGGCCACCTCGACGCGGCGGGCCGACTCCACGTCGCGGGCCGCTCCGACGCGATGATCGTCTCCGGGGGCGAGAACGTCTTCCCCGAGGAGGTCGAGGTGGTGTTGCTGGCGCACCCGGCCGTCACCGATGCCGTGGTCGCCCCCGTCCCCGACGCCGACTTCGGGCAGCGCCTGCGGGCGTACCTGGTGTGCGAGCAGGGCCTCGACGAGCAGGCCGTCCGCGACTATCTCGCAGCCGAACTCCCCCGATCCCGGATGCCCCGCGACGTCGTGTTCGTCGACGCGCGGACCCGCGGATCGTCGGGAAAAGTGTTGCGCCGCACGCTCGACGAACTGAAGGAGAGCCACTCGTGAGAAGAACCGACATCACCGGTCGCGTCGTCGTGGTGACCGGCGGAGCGCGGGGCATCGGGAGGGCGACCGCAACGGCGCTGCGCGACGCCGGCGCACTGGTCGCGATCGGCGACATCGACGAGGCCGAGGTGCGGCGCACCGCCGACGCCGTCGGCGTCTTCGGTGCGGTCCTCGACGTCACCGATCCCCGTTCGGTCGAGTCCTTCCTCGCCCGTGTGCGGTCGACCCTCGGTCCCCCGTGGGGCTGGATCAACAACGCCGGCGTCATGCCGCTCGGCCCACTGCTCGAGCAGGACGACGCGATCGTCGACACCGTGGTGGACGTCAACCTGCGCGGGGTGGTGCACGGCACCCGCGCCGCGGGACGGGCGATGAGGGCATCCGGCGGCGGCCGGATCGTCAACATCGCCTCGATCGCCGGATGCATCCCGGCTCCGGGCATGGCCGTCTACAACGCCACCAAGGCCGCGGTGCTGTGCTTCGGCGACGCCGCCGACGCCGAACTGGCCGCGCACGGGGTGCGGGTCGGCACGGTGCTGCCGACGTTCACGAGCACCGGACTGCTCGCCGGTACTCATCCCGGACGGTTGATCGCCCCGATCCGGCCGGAACAGGTCGCGCAGGCAGTCGTGCAGATCCTGCGGACCGGTCGCCGCCGGGCCGTCGTGCCGGGACGCCTGTCCGGTGCGCTGCTGTGGCCGCTGTTCCCGCGACCGGTCGCCCGCCTGTTGCGGCGGGCGACCGGACTCGAGCGGGTGTTCCTGGACGTCGACGCCGGACGCGCCGAGTACGACGCCGGGATCAAGCGCTGATCCGAACGGACTCACCGATGGCAGTCGGCGTGACGGCCCGCGGGCCGGGGGCTTGCCCCCCTCGAGCTGTCCGTCGGCCGAATGTATACGAGTGGCCGCCCACCCCGGTCAGGGGTGGGCGGCCACTGATCAAACGTGCCGCGGTGGCGGTACGCGGAGCTTCGTCAGCCGCGGATCGCGGTGAGGATCTCCCCGAGCGCGCCCTCGACGGGGACCTCGCGGGATTCGCCGGTGAAGCGGTCGCGCAGTTCCACGTTGCCCTCGGCGAAGCCGCGACCCACGACCACGACCAGCGGGATGCCGATCAGCTCGGAGTCCTTGAACTTCACGCCCGGCGACGCCTTGCGGTCGTCGAACAGCACCTCGACGCGGGCCTTGTCCAGCTCGGCGGCCAGGGCCTCGGCGCCCTCGCGGGCCGCGTCGTCCTTGTTCGCGATGACCAGGTGCACGTCGAACGGGGTGACCTCGGCGGGCCAGCGCAGGCCCTTGTCGTCGTGATGCTGCTCGGCGATGACCGCGACGAGACGCGAGACGCCGATGCCGTACGAGCCCATGGTGGGGCGGACAGGCTTACCGTTCTCGCCGAGCACGTCGACATTGAACACGTCGGTGTACTTGCGGCCCAGCTGGAACACGTGACCGACCTCGATACCACGGGCGGCGACCAGTGCACCGGCGCCGTCGGGCGACGGATCGCCGTCGCGCACCTCGGCGGCCTCGATGGTGCCGTCCGGGGTGAAGTCGCGTCCGGCGACCAGGCCCACGTAGTGCTTGCCCTCCTCGTCGGCGCCGGTGATCCAGCTGGTGCCGTCCACGACGCGCGGGTCGACGAGGTAGCGGACACCGTTCTCCTGCAGCGCCTTCGGGCCGATGTAGCCCTTGACGAGGAACGGGTTGTTCTTGAAATCGGTCTCGGTGATGAGCACGTACTCGGCCGGCTCGAGCGCAGCCTCGAGGCGCTTCTCGTCCACCTCGCGGTCGCCGGGGATGCCGATCGCGAGCAGTTCCCACTCGCCGCCGGGCACGCGGGTCTTCACCATGATGTTCTTCAGCGTGTCCGCGGCGGTCACGGTCTTGCCCAGGTCGGCGCCGTTGGCCCACTCGACGAGGGTGTCGATGGTCTCGGTGCCGGGGGTGTCACGAACCTCGGCGGCCGGCAGCCCGTCGAACGGGATCGGCGCGGGAGCCAGGGTCTTGACGGCCTCGACGTTGGCGGCGTAGCCGGACTCGATGCAGCGGACGTAGGTGTCCTCGCCGATCTCGCTCTCGGCCAGGAACTCCTCCGACGCGCTGCCACCCATCGCACCCGACGTGGCGGACACGATGACGTACTTGACGCCGAGCCGGGACAGGATCCGCTCGTAGGTGTCGCGGTGCGCCTGGTAGGACGCCGTCAGGCCCTCGTCGGTGAGGTCGAACGAGTACGAGTCCTTCATCACGAACTCGCGGCCGCGCAGGATGCCGGCGCGGGGACGCTCCTCGTCGCGGTACTTGGTCTGCACCTGGTACAGGGTGACCGGGAAGTCCTTGTACGAGTTGTATTCGCCCTTCACGGTGAGCGCGAAGAGCTCCTCGTGGGTGGGGCCGAGCATGTAGTCGTTGCCCTTGCGGTCCTGGAGGCGGAACAGGCTTGCGCCGTACTCGGTCCAGCGGTTCGACGTCTCGTAGGGATCGCGCGGCAGCAGCGCGGGCAGCAGGATCTCCTGCGCACCCATCGCGTTCATCTCCTCGCGGACCACGCGCTCCACCTCGCGCAGCACCCGCAGACCCAGAGGCAGCCACGAGTACACGCCTGGCGCGATACGCCGCACGTAGCCGGCACGGACCAGCAGCTTGTGGCTGGCGACCTCGGCGTCGGCCGGGTCGTCGCGGAGGGTACGGAGGAACAGGTGCGACATGCGGGTGATCACGGTGTAGCAGCCTAGTCGGTTGAGCGTGCGAGACCGATCGAGGGCACAGGGGTTGAGCGTGCGAGACCGATCGAGGGCACAGCCGGTTGCCAGGTTCGCGTCGCACACTGGGTAGGTGGACTCCGTGGTCTCCCTCCTTCTCGCGGCCGCTCCGGCCGCCGGGGTGGCTGCGCAGGGCGGTTACCGCAGCGGCGTATCGCTGCTGGGCGGCTGGCTTCCACTGACGGTGGAGATTGTCAGCGTCGTCGTGTTGATCGCCGTCCTGGTCCGCCGCAGCAGGCGCTGGTGGCTGCTGTGGGTGCCGGTCGCCGCGGCGCTGGGCGTGGCGGCCGCGGCGACCGCGGACTGGTTCGTCGGACAGCAGGGGCTGGCGTCGGATCCGGCACCGATCCAGCTGTGGGCGTGGTCGGCGGTGTTCGTCGCCGCGATCGCGATCGCGGTGCTCGGGTGGCGGGGAACCCGCTGGTGGCGACGCGGCCTGTCGATCGTTCTGATCCCGTTGACCTTCGCGTGTGTGGCGCTGACGTTGAACCAGTGGGTGGGCTACTACCCCACCGTGCAGACCGCGTGGGGCGCAGCGACGGCCGGCCCGGTCCCGGATCAGGTGGCTGCCGCGGACCTCCCTGTCCTTCGAAACACGACCATGTCGACGGGGAAGGTGGTGCCGGTCGACGTCCCCGACGCCGCGAGCGGTTTCAAGCATCGGACCGAGTACGTGTATCTGCCGCCGGCGTGGTTCGCAGGCGACACGCCTCCCGCGTTGCCGGTCATCATGATGGTCGGCGGCGAGTTCAACACTGCTGCGGATTGGCTGCGGACCGGCGGCGCCGTCGACACCGTCGACGCCTATGCGCAGGCACACGGCGGCCAGGCCCCGATCCTCGTGTTCGTCGATGCCGGCGGCAGCTTCAACAACGACACCGAATGTGTCGACGGCCCGCGCGGAGACTCGGCATCCCACCTGGTCGACGACGTCCGCCCGTACGTCGTGTCCACGTTCGGGGCATCGGCAAACCCCGAGAGCTGGGGTGTCGTGGGCTGGTCGATGGGTGGCACGTGCGCGGTCGATCTCATCGTGATGCATCCGGACCTGTTCAGCACCTTCGAGGACATCGCGGGAGACGTCGCCCCGACCGCCGGCACCGACGAGCAGACCCTGGACCGCCTGTACGGCGGCGACACCGCGCTGCGGGACCGGTTCGATCCGACGAAGGCGATGACCGAACACGGGCTGTACCAAGGGATCTCGGGCTGGTTCCAGGACAGCGACGTACCTCCGCGGCAGGGCGCGAACCTGTCCGGCCCCGCGCCGGCGCCGAGTCCGGGGATGGACGGAACGGGTGGCCACGACGACACCCACGATGCCGGCGAGACCGGTACGGCCGAGCAACTGTGTGCCACCGCGTCGTCGGCCGGGATCTCCTGCGAGGTGCACACATCGAACGGTCGTCACACTTGGCAGTTCGCGGCACAGGGCTTCGCCGACGCGCTGCCCTGGCTGGCCGTGCAGATCCAAACGCCCGGATCCGCGACGCCCTAGCCGTCCGCCACTCACGGTCGGCAGAGCGCTCGTCCGCCGTCTCCTCCCTGGACCGAAATCTGTCGGCTACGAACCCGACCCGAAATCCTGGCTCACCAAGATCACGAAAAGTGATGTAGCTTAGGCTCGCCTAGGCAAACATAGGCTAACCTCACTTGGGGTCTGTTCGCCCTATGGCGCCGTGGACTGCGGCTGTGACCAGGAAGAAGGAAGATGCGCGCGTTCAGCAGGGCTGCGTTCGCGACCACGGCGGTCGCCTTGGCATTGACGACGCCGGTGGGCATCGCCATTGCTGCTCCCGATACCCCAGACGGCAGCGACGCTGCCGCCCAAGCCATTTCCAGCACCCCGGTCACGACCGTAGCCGGCGCTCCGGTGGTCAAGACCACCTCCGGCACTCCGGTCACGACCGTCTCGAAGAAGACCGGCCTGGTCGACGGTGAGACCATCACCGTCTCGGGCACCGGCTTCTCCGGCGCACAACCCGGCATCTACGTCGGCCTCGTCCAGGACGACAAGTTCTCGGCCACCGACGCCGGCGCATGGATGACCACCGCGTGGATCAAGGCAGCCGACATCAAGAGCGGCTCCTGGAACACCACCGTCGATGTCGTAGCCGTCAAGGGCGACTCGGACTGCACCCAGAACGCGTGCTCGATCTACACCGTCGCCGCGCACGGCTCCGCCGACCGCAGCCAGGACACCGAGACCCCAGTGTCCTTTGCCGCAGTCACTCCGACGACCACCATGACACCGCCGACGACGACCACCACCACCACCACGGCTCCCCCGACGACGACCACCAAGCCGACGACGACCACCACCACCAAGCCGACGACCACGACGACGCCGCCGACCACGACCACCAAGCCGACGACGCCTCCGGTCACGGGCAGCGGCCCCCGGGTCAACGCGAGCAAGACGAGCGGACTCAATGCCGCCGGTGACACGATCAATGTCCGCGGCAGCGGGTTCTCGACTGCCGGCATGGGTATCTACGTCGGCATCGCGCAGACGAACAAGTACTCGTCCACCGACGCTTCGGTCTTCTACAAGCCGAAGTTCATCAAGCCGTCCGAAATGCCGGGTGGTTCGTTCTCGACGAGCATCGACGTGATCGGCGCATTCGAGGGCGGCGACTGCATCGCCGACAAGTGTGCCCTCTACACGCTCGCCGCGCACGGCTCGAGTGACCGCAGCCAGGACACCAAGACCTCCATCAGCTTCGTCGGCACCGCACCCCCGGTCACCGGTGGTGGCGGTGGTGGCGGCGGCGGAGCCGGGACCGGCGGGGCTGCTGGTGGCGGCGCGGCCGGCGCTGCGCCCGGCGAAACGTTCACGGCGAACAGCAGCCTGTCGGTGTCGCTCTCGAAATCGAGTGATATCAACCCGTCGGGTGAGACCGTCACGGTTTCCGGCTCCGGCTTCTCCGGCGCCGCTCCGGGCCTCTACGTCGGCCTCGTGCAGGACAACGTCTTCTCGGCCGCCGACGCGTCGGCCTGGATGACCTCGGCGTTCATCAAGCCGGAGCAGATCTCCGGTGGCAACTGGTCCCTCCCCGTGGAAATGATCGCTACCCAGGGCGCCTTCGACTGCATCAAGAATGCGTGCTCGATCTACACCGTCATGGCCCACGGCTCCTCGGACCGCAGCCAGGACACCAAGACCCCGGTGAGCTTCGTCGGCGGAGTCGCACCGGGCACCGTCACGGCGCCTCCGGTGCTGAATGCCGCCGGCGCTCCCGGCGCCGCGAAGACCGTGGCCGTGACGCTGTCGAAGGCCAAGGGACTCAAGGTCGAGGGCGACGAGATCACCATCTCGGGCACCGGATTCTCCGGTGCGCAACCCGGCATCTACGTCGGCCTGATCCAGGAGAACAAGTTCTCCACCACTGACGCCGGCGCCTGGATGACCACGGCGTTCATCACGCCGAGCAGGATCAAGGACGGCGCCTGGTCGACCACCATGAAGGTGCAGGCCGTCAAGGGCGACTCGGACTGCACCAAGAACGCGTGCTCGATCTACACGATCGCGGCTCACGGCTCGAGCGACCGCAGCCAGGACACGCAGACTCCCGTCAGCTTCGGCGACGACCCGAACGCACCCAACGCCGACAAGGCCGAAGAAGCAGCACTGGCGGCGGGTGCAGACGGCGGCTCGAACGACGGAGGCACGACCTCCTCGGACAACTCGAACACCGCCTCCTCGGCGATCCGCAATCTGTCGGACGCGTTCACCGACGGCACCGCCTGGATCCTGCCACTGCTCATCGGTGGCGTCGTCGGAGCCGGAATTGCAGTGGCAGCGACGTTCGCACTGCGCCGCCGCACCTAGCGCCACCCCTTTTCGCGTGAGGGGCATCCGAACCGGATGCCCCTCACCTGAACGTGCCCTGAACTGGCTACATGCGAACATCCGCGGCCCTGAAATCTGCTTCCGGCTACCCCTTTACCGCGAATCCAACTAAGGCTAGCTTTGCCTAATCTTTGCCGCGTTCCGGCGGCCCACATCAGAAAGTAGGAAAATGCGCGCGTTCACAAAGTCCGCGATCGTGGCGGTTGCCACCACGGTCGCCTGCACGATGCCGCTGGGCGTCGCGGCAGCGCAGACCAGCCCGTTCGGCTCGCTGGGCAGCCTCGGCTCCAGCGACCCGGGAACCGAGGAACCCGGCGAGGTGACGCCACTGGTGTCGCTGTCGAAGGCCACCGACCTCGTCGCCGACGGTGAGACCATCACCGTCACGGGCAGCGGCTTCTCCGGCGCCGGCGCCGGCATCTACGTCGGCCTCATCCAGGACAGCAAGTACTCCGCCACCGACTCCACCGCCTGGATGACCACCAAGTGGCTCGAGGCAACCGACATCGTGGGCGGCGCCTGGACCGCCGACATCGACGTCGCCGCCGTCAAGGGCGACTCGAACTGCCTCGAGAACACCTGCTCCATCTACACCGTCGCCGCACACGGCTCGCCCGACCGCACCCAGGACACCCAGACCCCGGTGAGTTTCGCGGCGCCCGTCGTCGTGCCGGCCGGCCCTGCCGTGACGATCTCGAAGACGACCGGTCTGACGAACGACGAGGAGATCACCGTCACCGGCACCGGCTTCGGCCGCGAGGGCCAGCGCATCTACGTCGGTCTCGCCCAGGTCGACAAGTACTCCGGCACCAACAGCAGCGCCTTCCACTCCACCGAGTGGATCAAGGCCGCTCAGATCGTGGACGGCGGCTTCACCACCACGCTGAAGGCCACCGCGATCAAGGGTGACGCGAACTGCTACGAGAACGCGTGCTCGATCTTCACGCTCGCCGATCACAACACGATCGACGACCGTAGCCAGGACACCCAGACGCCGGTCACCTTCGCGCCGCCGGTCGTCGTGCCCACCGGACCCGCGGTGACCGCGAACAAGACCACCAACCTGACTGTCGGCGAGACGATCACCGTCTCGGGCACCGGCTTCGAAGGTGCCGCGGCCGGCACCGGCCTGTACTACGGCATCGTCCAGGACGACCAGTTCTCGACCACCAACGCCGGCGCGTGGATCACCACCGGATTCATCACCAAAGGTCAGATCGTGGGCGGTGCCTGGACCGCCACCATCAACGCGACCGCCGTCAACGGCGTCTCGAACTGCTTCGTGAACGCGTGCTCGATCTACACCGTCATGGCCCATGGCTCCACGGACCGCAGCCAGGACACCAAGACCCCGATCACCTTCACGGCGCCTGCTGCCGCACCGGTTTCCGCACCGGTCGTCGATGCTCCCGAGATCCAGAACGTCGCCAGCGTCCAGTCCGACGCCGGTGAGGGCCCGCCGGTCGCTCCGCTGGCCATTGGTGGCGTCATCGCTGCCGGCCTGGCCGTGACGGCACTGCGTCGTCGCTCCTGAGGTCGTCGCTCCTGAGGTCGTCGCACCCGAGCTGAACCCGCAGAACAACTGAGGTCTGGCCTTCGCTCCCCGGAGCGGAGGCCAGACCTGTTTCGTGTGCCCGACGGTTCGCGACTCAGATCCGCACGCCGCGAGCGTCGGCGCCGCGGCCGCCCGGTAGCGTTGGCGTTCGTGCTTGTCCTGCTTCCCCCTTCCGAAACCAAGTCCGACGGCGGCAAGGGCGCGCCGCTCGATCTCAGCGAGCTGTCGATGCCGCAGCTGACCGAGACGCGCGAGATGCTGGTGCAGGCGCTCGTGGACCTGGCGGAGGACACCGAGGCATCGAATCTGGCGTTGGGACTGGGCCCGAAGCAGGCCGACGAGATCGAACGCAACGCGAAGCTGTGGGTCTCCGCCACCCGGCCCGCGCTCGAGCGCTACACGGGAGTGCTGTTCGACGCACTCGATGCGACGTCCTTCACGAAGGTGCAGCGGGAGAAGGCGTATCGCCGGCTCGGGATGGGCTCGGCGCTGTTCGGTGCGGTGCGGGCCGGGGACCCGATTCCCGCGTACCGGCTGTCCGGCGGATCCAAGCTGCCCGGCTTCGGGACGCTGCAGTCGCTGTGGAAGCCGGAACTCTCCGACGCCCTGGTCGCCGAGGCGGCCGGCGGACTGGTGGTGGATCTGCGCTCGGGCACCTACCAGCAGCTGGGCCCGGTGCCGGGTGCGATCATCGCGACCGTACTCACCGAGCAGCCGGACGGCTCCCGAAAAGTGGTGAGCCACTTCAACAAGCACCACAAGGGCCTGCTCGCGCGGGCACTGATCGTCTCGCGCGCCGAGCCGACCGACATCAAAGGTGTCGCCCGCGTCGCGTCGAAGGCCGGTCTCACCGTCGAGACCGCCTCCGACGGCGAACTGATCATCCTGACCTAGTCGGCTCAACCTACAACCGCGGGTCCACCGGCTCCGACTCGAGCGCGAGGACGGCGAACACCGCCTGATGGATCCGCCACAGCGACTCGGCCTTGATCAGCCGGTCGATCGCCTCCATTCCGAGCGCGTGCTCGCGCAACGCCATCGATTGCTTGTGGCCCAGGCTCCGATTCCGCAGTCGGGCCAGGTTCTCCGGCTCGGTGTAGTGCGGGCCGTAGATCAGCCGCAGATACTCGCGTCCCCGCACCTTGATGCCCGGCTGCACGCGTCCGCCACCGCTCTGGTTGTGGAACGGCTTGACCACCATTCCCTCCCCGCCCGCCGCGGTCAGCTCCTCCCACCAGGCAACGCCCGACTCCTCCGACTCGGGCACTGTCGTGTCCACGACCACTCGCCGCGTCGTCGTGAACAGCGTGGGCGCGACGTCGGCGAGTCGGTCGGCGACCTCGAGGTGCCAACCGTGGTCACGGTCGCCGTAGCTCGCCCCTTCGGTCGCGAGCAACTGGAACGGCGCGAGCCGCACGCCGTCGAGCCCGTCCGTCGGCCACACGTATCTCCGGTACGCCTCGACGTAGCGCTCGACGTCGTCGGCTCGGGACCTGGTCACGGCCAGCAGCGCACCGACATCGAGTCCCCGCCCGGACGCGCCATCGAGCACCGCCGCGCGCGCGGACAGGTCCGCGGACGCGGCCGCACCAACGGCCGCGTACTGCGACCGCAGCAGCTCCTCCGACTTCGCCGACCACGGCAGCAGTTCGGTGTCGAGCAGCAGCCAGTCGGTGCCGAGTTCGTCCCACAGCCCGGCGGCCCCGACGGCATCCGCGACCTTGGCGACCAGCAACTCGGTCTGCGTCTCTCCGAACATGCGCCGACCGGTGCGGGTGTGCACCATCCCCGACAGCCCGTCGCCGACACCGAAACGCTCCGCGGCGACGGACGCATCACGGCACACCAGCGCCACAGCGCGCGAACCCATGTGCTTCTCTTCACAGATCACCTTGTCCACCTTCGCCTTTCGATAGGCAGCGAAGGCCTCAGCAGGGTGCTCGAGCAGTCCCGGGAGTGTGGACGCCGCGCACGGCGACATCGTCGACGGAAGGTAGGTGAGCCACCGCGGGTCCACCGCGTAGCGGCTCATCACCTCGAGTGCGCCCGCCGCATTCTCCGGGCGAACCGAGATCCGCCCGCGAGTCGACGTCTCCACTCCCCCGGCCCGAAGGATGTCGTCGATGTCGAGGGCCTGCGGATCCGAGGTGGGCTGGTGGATCGGCTTCACCGGTCGGTACCACTGCCGCTCGGCGGGCACCGACACCACTTCGCGTTCCGGGTATCTCATTGCGGTGAGCGCGCCGCCGAAGACGCATCCGGTGTCGAGGCAGGCGGTGCGGTTGACCCAACGCACGTCCGGCACGGGTGTGTGCCCATAGAGCACAATTGCCTCACCCCGATAGTCCTCGGCCCAGGGATAGCGCACCGGAAGCCCGAACTCGTCCGTCTCCCCGGTGGTCTCGCCGTACAGTGCGAAGCTGCGCACCCGGCCCGACGCGCGGTTGTGGTATTCCTCCTTGAGCCCGGCGTGCGCGACGACCAGGCGTCCCCCGTCGAGAACGAGGTGCGCGACCAGCCCGTCGCAGAAGTCCGCGACCTGTCTGCGGAACTCCTCGGGCTCGCCGGCCAGCTGCTCGAGAGTGCGCTCGAGACCGTGCGTGGCGCTGACCTTCCTACCGCGCAACGCCTTGACCAGTTTGTTCTCGTGGTTTCCGGGCACGCCGAGCGCATGACCGGCGCCGACCATCCCCATCACCAACCGGAGCACACCGGGAGAGTCGGGTCCCCGGTCGACGTAGTCGCCCACGAAGACCGCGGTCCGGCCGGCCGGCGGAACCGCGTCCACCGCCCGACCCAGGTCATCGCGGAGCACCGTGTACCCCAGCGCACCCAGCAGTGTTTCGAGCTCACCGAGGCAACCGTGGATGTCACCGATCACGTCGAACGGTCCGGTCAGGTCGCGGCGGTCGCTGCGCAGCGGCTGTCGGACGATCCGGGCCGACTCGACGGCGTCGACGCCGTCGAGCACGTGCGCGACCCGGAATCCCTCACGGGAGAACCCGCGCAACGAACGGCTCAGTTGCTGGTGCTGACGGCGCAGCACGGCGCGATCGAAGGCTCGGTCCCCGCGCGCCGCGTTGCGTTCGGCACAGACGGGCTCCGGGACGTTGATGACGATCGCCACGGGAAGAGTGTCGTGGCTGCGGGCGAGGTCGACCAGCTTCTTCCGCGCCGCCGGTTGAACACTCGTGGCGTCGACGACGGTCAGTTTGCCCGCACGCAGACGCTTGGCCGCGATGAACTCGAGCACCTCGAACGCGTCGGCCGTCGCGGCCTGCGCGTTCGGGTCGTCGCTGACGAGCCCCCGGCAGTGATCACTGGAGATCACCTCGTAGGGGCCGAAATGCCGGGCAGCGAACGAAGACTTGCCGGATCCACTGATCCCGACGAGCACGACCAAGGACGGTTCGGGAATCTCGAGGACACTCATCTACGAGCCCTCCTTTCGGGTGAATACGGCCATCTGGGTGGGCGCGCCGTGGGTCTCGTCGTGCTCGCCGATCCCGGTGAAACTCACGTCGTAGCCATGCGTGGCGGCGCCGTCGGCCGCCCAGGTCTCGAATTGTGTTCGGGTGTATTCGAACCGGTGATCCGGATGCCGGAACGCGCCCGCCTCGAGGTTCGGGTAGAGCACGTTGCACTCCGCGTTGGGTGTCGTCACCAGTACCACCCGCGGCCGCATGTCACCGAAGACCGATTGCACGAGGGCGGGCAAGCGCGACTCGTCGACGTGCTCGACGACCTCCATCAGCACCACCGCGTCGAAGCCACGAAGCCGCGCGTCGCGGTAGGTGGCCGAGGACTGCAGCACCGCGACACGGTCCCGCTGACCGTCCGGCAGTTCGTCGACGCCGAGCCTGCTCTCGGCCTTGCGGAGTGCGCGGTCGCTGACATCGACGCCGACGATCCTGGTGAACGACGGTCGGGCGAGCAGGGCCCGCAGCAGTCGACCCTCCCCGCAGCCCAGATCCACCACTCGTGCTGCACCCAGGTTCTCGAGGGTCGTCAGCACCGCGTCCTGGCGTAGTTGCGCGAGGCTCGTGTCGGGTGCGGGCGCGTCGGCGTCCTGCCCTGCCACATCGTCGGTCAGTCGATCGACGACCGACGACACCAGTTCTCGGCGGTGTGCGAGGTACCGCGACGCGATCAGTCCGGTCTCGGGGTGCCCGGCGAGCCATTCGCCGGCCACCCGCACCAGCTTGTCCGCCTCGTCCTCGCCCACCCAGTAGTGCTTGACGTCGTCGAGCACCGGCAGCAGCACGTACAGGTGACGCAGAGCCGCCGACAGTGTCGTGGTTCCCGCCAGCTCGAGGCGCACGTAGTCCGCGTCGCCCCACCGCGGAATCGTCTCGTCGAGGGGCAGCGGGATCGAAGTCACGTCCCAGCCGAGCGGGCCGAACAGTCGGCCGGGCAGATCTGCCCCGCCACGAGCGGGCATCGCCGGAATCGTGATCTGCAGCGGCATCGCGGCGTCGACAAGCTCCGGATGTGTCTTGCAGACGCCTGCCAACGCCGACTTGAATACCCGTGACAGGGCAACCGCCAGCATCGACGACCCGGCATACGGCCGGTCGTTCACATACTGGCCCAGCGCGAATCCGTCGCTGCCGCGGCGGAACTTGCTGCGCGCGAGTTCGATGGGATCGACGTCGAGCAGCAGCGCCGCGGTGCACCGCGCCCGGGTCGACTCCGGGTACAGCACCGTCGCGGTGCCCACGGACAACTCGAACGTCTGCACCCGATCGGGATGCTTGTGCAGCAGGTAGCCGAGGTCCGAGGCGTCCGGGACGCCGTCTGTGGCGGTAGCAGTCAGTGTCAGCAGCACCGAGGGCACGTTACGGGGCGGCGGCCCGTTCAGCCAGGACATTTCGGGCACAGCGCACCCGTGTGTCCCGGATGGATCCCGACGCCGCCGGCCCGCGCACGGCCGACCCGCGGCCTTCTATGCCTCCTGCGCGGCCTTCTCCGCGGCCTGGGCCTGCGCCACCTGCTTGGGGGTGAACCGGATGAACAGCGCGGTCAGCGCCGCCAGGAGCGCGAAGATGGCGCAGCCCAGCAGCGCGAACGTGTAGCCCTCGCTCAGTGCGAACAGCTGATCCGACGTCATGTCCGCGGCCACACCCGAGGTGCCGCCGAGCGAGAGGGTCTTGGACGTGGCCATCGCGCCGACGATCGCCAGACCGACCGGGCCGAACAGCGTCTGCGCGACCTGCGCGATCGCGGCCAGCGGGCCGATCTCTTGCGGGCCGACGCCGGCGATCGCACACAGCGGCAGCGGCACCACCGCGAGACCGACGCCGAAGCCGACTCCGACGACGAGCAAGAACATGTTGCCGACATAGGTCGCGGACGCGTCGAGCGTCGATCCGTAAAGCAGGCCGACGAACGTGATGAGGGTGCCGGTCACCACCAGCCAGCGCGCCTGCACCTTCACCGCGAGCTTCGACGCAACGAACGCGGCGGCACCGAGGCCGAACGCGAACGGCACGAACGCGAGGCCCGCGCGCAGCGGCGTGTAGCCGAGGATGTCCTGGACGAACAGCGCGACGAACGGCGCCAGCGAGAACATCACCATGCCGACGAGGGCGATGGAGACGAAGGTCGCGACCCGACTGCGGTTGCGGAACAGCGAGAACGGCAGCAGCGGGTTCTCCGCACGGCGCTCGACCGCGAGGAAGGCGCCCAGCAGGACCACGCCGCCGATCAGCCCGGTGAGTACGAGGGGGCTGCCCCAGCCCATCTCGGGGCCCTCGGTGAACCCGAAGACGACGGCGGCACAGCCGAGGGTTGCCAGGATCGCGCCCGGCACGTCGAGCTTCAGGCGCTCGGCGTTGGTCTCCTCCAGCGCGCGGAACGCGAACACCAGGATCACCAGGCCGATCGGCACGTTGATGAGGAAGATCCACCGCCACGACACTTCGGTGAGCGCACCGCCGATGATCAGCCCCAGCACCGAGCCGATGCCGGTCATCGCCGCGAAGATCGCGATCGCCTGATTCCGGACCGGGCCGGGCGCAAACGTTGTGGCCACCAGCGCCAGCGCGGTCGGTGACGCGATCGCCGCGCCGACGCCCTGGAGTGCGCGCGCCACAACCAGCGTGGCCTCGTTGACGGCGAGTCCGCACAGCAGCGACGTGACCGTGAACAATGCGACGCCGCCGATGAACACCCGTTTGCGGCCGAACGAGTCGCCGAGCCTGCCGCCCAGCAGCATCAGCCCGCCGTAGGTCAGCGCGTACGACGTGATGACCCAGTTGCGACCGGAATCGCTGAGTCCCAGGTCTTCCTGGATCTTGGCGAGCGCGAGCGAGGCGACCGTGCCGTCGAGCACCATCATCAGCTGCATTCCGCTGAGGACGACGATCGCGAGGCCGAACGCCCGCGTGGTCACGGGGTACTTCACGACGATGGAGTCAGACACGAGAGTTCACGTTACCGAGCGTCGGCGGAAAACCCGGCCACAGTGCCGATGACCACGATCGCAGGCGGGCGGATGTTCTCCTCCCGGACACGCGCCGCGACGGTCGCGAGGTCGGCGCGCAGCACCCGCTGGGTGCGCAGCGTGCCCTCCTGGATGACGGTGACCGGGGTGTCGGCGGGCCGGCCGCCGGCGACCAGGACGGTCGCGAACTGTTCGATCCGCTCGACCGCCATGAGCAGCACGATCGTGCCGCGCAGCTTCGCGAGCGCGGACCAGTCGACGAGCGAATCCGGATGGTCGGGCGCGACGTGTCCACTGACGACGACGAACTCGTGTGTGACGCCGCGGTGTGTGACGGGGATCCCGGCCGCCGACGGCACCGAGATGGCGCTCGTGATGCCGGGGACGACGGTTACCGGGACACCCGCGGCCGCGCACGCCTCGAGTTCCTCGTAGCCGCGGCCGAACACGTACGGGTCGCCGCCCTTGAGCCGGACCACGAACTTGCCGGCCTTCGCGCCCTCGATCAGGGCGGCGTTGATCGCCTCCTGCGCCATGGCGCGGCCGTACGGGATCTTCGCGGCGTCGATCACCTCGACGTGCGGACCGAGTTCGGCCAGCAACTCCGGCGGGGCGAGGCGGTCGGCGACGACGACGTCGGCACGGGCGAGCAGCCGTCGGCCACGCACGGTGATGAGGTCCGGGTCGCCCGGTCCCCCACCGACCAGCGCGACGCCGGGTGCGGGCGCCTCGTCGGTGTCGGAGACGGCGCCGGACTGCAGTGCCTCGAGCAGCGCCGTCCGCACGGCCGCGGAACGCCGGTGCGCGCCGCCGGCGAGGACGCCGATGCTCAGGCCGTCGAACATTCCCGTCGCCGGGGTCACGGCCGTGCCCTCGCGGGCACTGTCGGCGCGCACGCAGAACAACTGGCGGCGCTCGGCCTCCGCGACGATCGCGGCGTTGGTCTCGGGCTCGTCGGTGCACGCGATGGCGTACCAGGCGCCGTCGAGGTCGCCGTCGACGTAGTCGCGCAGTTCGAGCGTGATCTGCCCGGCGGTGGCCATGCCCTCCACCGCGGGGGTGACCGCGCGGCTGATGAGGTGCACTCGGGCCCCGGACGCGATCAGCAGACCGAGGCGGCGCTGCGCGACGGTGCCGCCCCCGACCACCACGACACGACGGTCCGTCAGGTTGAGTCCGACCAGGTAGCTGGTCTCGTCACCGGCGGCAGCAGACACTGCGTACTCCCTGTTCTCGAATTGCGGATTGTTGTTCATACGACAGATCACGAAACACTACGGGCAGCTGCGACAGTGACGCCATTCGTGACCCGCTTCGACACGACCAGGCGACCGCCGTCCGCGGCGAGGACGGCGGCAGCCTCGGCGACGCTCGGCGTCCCCACCGCCCCGGCCACAGCGTCCGCCGGATTCGGCACCGGAACCGCGGCGAGCCGATCGGCGGTGTACCCGACGAGCGTCGCGCCGAGGACCTCTGCGGCGTCCACGAAAGGGTCGGCTGTCACCTTCCGGTCGAGCGTGGCCAGCCTGCGCACCGGTTCGTCACCGCACACGTCCAGGACGGCGGCGACGATGTCCGCCGCCCCCACCCGGCTGCCCGCGCCGACCCCGACGCACCACCCGGCCCGGTCAGCCACGGGCGGCCTCGACGAATCGGCCCACAGACTCCGGGTTCCCGGCGGGATGGGTGTGCAGGTACGACGCGTGCACCGTGCCGGCGGAGCCTCCGGGTCCGGCGGGCCCGCCGACGAACCCTTCGCGGGTGGCGCCGGCGTCCCACGCGCGCCACCC
Organism: Rhodococcus sp. W8901; assembly: GCF_013348805.1. Classification (NCBI taxonomy): domain Bacteria; kingdom Bacillati; phylum Actinomycetota; class Actinomycetes; order Mycobacteriales; family Nocardiaceae; genus Rhodococcus; species Rhodococcus sp. W8901. Next base: position 2,279,886 of record NZ_CP054690.1, on the reverse strand, counting down.
CCACGCCGGGCCCGTTCCGTCGGCGGTGTCGGTCGTGAGCGACGTGCGGTGGAACTCGTGGCCCGTCACCCGCGTGCCGGCGGCGAACAGTGTCGACTCGGTGAGCGCGACGGCATCGCGGTATCCGAGGGTGAGCCGGGAGCCGAACCGCGCGTCGACGTCGACCACTCCGGCCATCGGATGCCCGTCGAGGCTACGGGCCAGGTACAGCAGCCCCGCGCACTCGGCGTGGATCGGTGCGCCGTCCGCGGCCAGCTGCCGAACCTGCTGCAGCAGTGCAGCATTCGACGACAGCGCCACGGCATGTTCCTCGGGGAATCCGCCGGGCAGCACCAGACCGGTTGCACCGGAGGGCAGTTCGTCGAGCAGCGGATCGAAGGTGACGACGTCGGCGCCCGCCGCCGTGAGCAGTTCGCGGTGCTCGGCGTAGCCGAAGGTGAACGCGACACCGCCGGCCAGCGCGATCACCGGCCGCGTGCCGGGGGCCACCGGACCGACCTCGCTCGCCGGGTCCCAGGTGGGCGTGTCGACCGACGAGCGCGCGAGCGATCGGATGGCGATCAGGTCCAGGTGCGCCGCCGCCAGTTCCGTCATCGCGGCGACGGCGTCCAGCGCCGCCCTGCCGTGTTCCACGGCCGGGACCAGCCCGAGATGGCGCGACGGCACCTCGAGTTCCGCCAGCCGGGGCACCGACCCGAGGACCGGCAGGCCCACTCGCTCGCACGCCTGCCGCAGCACCTGCTCGTGCCGGGCGCTGCCGACCCGGTTGAGGATCACCCCGCCGATCCGGACCGCCGAGTCGTACGTCGAGAAGCCGTGCAGGACGGCGGCGAGGCTCTGGCTGTGTCCGCGGGCGTCGATCACCAGCACGACGGGCGCGCCCAGCGCGGCGGCCACCTGCGCGGTGGACCCCTCCGCCGACGGTTCCGACGATCCGGGGTCGATCTTGCCGTCGAACAGGCCCATCACGCCCTCGACGACGGCGATGTCGCAGTCGGCGCTGCCGTGCCGGAACAGCGGCCCGATCCGGTCGGCGCCGACCAGGACCGGGTCGAGGTTTCGGCCGGGCCGTCCCGCGGCGAGCGCGTGGTAGCCGGGATCGATGTAGTCGGGGCCCACCTTGAACGGAGCCACCCGGTCCCCGGCGGCCCGCAGCGCCCCGACCAGTCCGGTCGCGACGGTCGTCTTGCCGCTGCCGGACGCCGGCGCCGCGATGACGACGGCGGGGGTGCTGGGGGTGATCACCACTCGATTCCGCGCTGGCCCTTGCGGCCGGCGTCCATGGGGTGCTTGATCTTGGTCATCTCGGTGACCAGGTCGGCCGCGTCGATCAGGGCCTGCGGGGCGTCCCGGCCGGTGATCACGACGTGCTGGTTGCCGGGCCGGTCGCGCAACACCTCGACCACCTCGTCGACGTCCACCCAGCCCCACTTGAGCGGGTAGGTGAACTCGTCGAGCACGTAGAAGCGGTGTGTCTCGGCCGCGAGCCGACGGGCGATCTCCTGCCAACCCTCGGCCGCGGCGGCCGCGTGGTCCTCCTCGGAACCCTGCTTGCGGGTCCACGACCAGCCCTCGCCCATCTTGTGCCACTGCACGGCGCCGCCGACACCGCTGCTCTCGTGCAGTTCGCCGAGCGCCCGGAAGGCAGCCTCCTCGCCCACCTTCCACTTCGCGCTCTTGACGAACTGGAACACACCGACGTCGAAGCCCTGGTTCCAGGCGCGCAGCGCCATGCCGAAGGCGGCGGTGGATTTCCCCTTGCCGGGTCCGGTGTGCACGGCGAGCACCGGCTGGTTGCGGCGCTGACGGGTGGTGAGCCCGTCCACGGGCACGTTCTCGGGTACGCCCTTGGGCATGTGCAGTCCCTTCCTCGGACTCGGATGTTCGGGCGGGTCAGGCGGCGGCGCGGACGACACCGGCGACCTGCTGCGCCGACAGCTCCGCGAGCCGCACGTAGCCGCCACGCAGGTCACGGGCCAGTTCGGCGGCCAGGCCGAGCCGGACCATTCCTGTCTCGCAGTCCACGACGATCGAGGCGGCGCCGGTGTCCGCGAGCATCGCGGCGGCGCGCTTGGCCCGCGACACAGCGTCCGGCCCGCCGGTGGCGCGGCCGTCGGTCAGGGACACCACCAGCGCGCGGCGGCGCGGATCGCGGACCCGTTCCCGCAACACGACGTCGCGGGCACTCAGGAAGCCTTCCGCCAGTGGGGTTCTGCCGCCGGTCTTCATCGACCGCAGACGCCGCACCGCGACGTCCACCGACGACGTGGGCGGCAGGACCAGCTCCGCGTCGCGGCCGCGGACGGTGATCACTGAGACCTTGTCGCGCCGCTGGTAGGCGTCGCGCAGCAACGACACCACCGCACCGGTGACCGCGGACAGGCGGTCCCGGGCGGCCATCGAGCCGGACGCGTCGACGACGAACAGCACCAGGTTGCCCTCGCGACCTTCCCGGATCGCTCCCCGAATGTCACTGGGCGCCAGCCGCATCGGACCGTCGCACCGCCCGCGGTCCGCCTGGTGTTCGGCGGCGGCGAACAGCGTCCCCACCAGGTGCAGGCCGTGACCGGACTCGGTCGTCGTCCGGACGGTGCGGCCCCGGGTCGAGCGGGAACGGGACCGCCGGCCGGGGGCGCCGTCGCCGACGCCGGGAATCTCGAGCATGCGGGTCCGGAACTGCGGGCCGGGGGTGCCGGCGTTGCGACCGGTCCCCGGTCCGGATCCCGGAGCGGGCGAATCCTGTTCGCGTGATTCCCCTTCGGATTCGCCGGACGGCGACTGCGGCGCCGGATCCGACGGGGACTCGCCGCCGCCGGGCCCGTCCGGATCGGGATCGGGGTCGGGGTCGGGCTCGTCGTGCGCCTTGACGTCGGCGTCGGCCTGCGTCATCGCGTCGTCGAGCTGCTGTTGGTCGAGGCCCGGCTCGTCGAAGGGGTCGCGCCGACGACGGTGCGGCAGAACGAGTTCCGCGGCCACGCGCACGTCCTCCTCGGCGACAGCGTCCGCGCCCCGCCAGGCGGCATGAGCGGTGGCGGTGCGTGCGAGGACCAGATCGGCGCGCATTCCGTCGACGTCGAACGACGCGCACAGCGACGCGATCCGACGCAGTTCTCCGTCGGACAGCTCGATGTCGTCGATGCGAGCGCGGGCCGCGGCGATCTGCCGGGCCAGCTCCGCGTCCTGCTCGGCGTAGCGGGCGGCGAAGGCGTCGGGGTCGCGCTCGTAGTCGAGGCGGCGGCGCACGACGTCCATGCGCACGTCGACGTCCCGGGACGCGGCCACGTCCACTGCGAGACCGAACCGGTCCAGCAGCTGCGGGCGCAGCTCCCCCTCCTCGGGGTTCATGGTGCCGACGAGCACGAACTTGGCCGGGTGCGAGTGTGAGACGCCGTCGCGTTCGATGTGGACGCGGCCCATCGCGGCAGCGTCGAGCAGCACGTCCACCAGGTGGTCGTGCAGGAGGTTGACCTCGTCGACGTACAGCACGCCCTGGTGCGCGTCGGCCAGCAGTCCGGGCTGGAAGGCGCGCTCGCCGTCGCGGAGCACCTTCTCCAGATCGAGCGATCCGACGACGCGGTCCTCGGTGGCACCGACCGGGAGCTCGACGAGGCGTGCCCGGCGGCGCTCCCCCACGTGCTCGATCTCGGGCAGCAGCGCGGTGAGCGCGCGCACGACGGTCGACTTGGCGGTGCCCTTCTCGCCGCGGACCAGCACCCCGCCGATGCCGGGGTGGACGGCGCACAGGATCAGCGCCAGGCGCAGCCGGTCCTGTCCGACGACGGCACTGAACGGGAAGCCGGCAGGCTCGTGAGCGGCCAGGTCATGACTGTGACGCAACGATCGAATCCCTTCACGTCTCGGTTTCCTCGCCGAGAGCTTGGCGGTGCGAAACGTTGCGGCATTCTGGCTTCGGGTCGCTCCGATCGAGCACCCTCACAGTGGCGGGACCGCGCCTGGTTCTCACAGGTCTTCCCCGCAGACGTTTCTCTGTTGCAGCACAATACCGCGGCCCGGAGTTTCCTCCGAGCCGCGGTAGTGGATGTCGGCCGATCGTCGTCAGACGGATGCGGATTCGACCACGGGCGCGGCGTGCGCCGGGGCGGCCGCGGGGGTATCGCCGAGCTGCAGCGAGCGGGTGCTCCAGTCCCAGACCTGCTGGAACAGGTCCACGTTGTCGGACAGCTTCTGGCCCAGCGACGGGACCATCTCCTGCAGCTTCGGCTTCCACGCCTCGAACTCGCGCGGGAAGCAGCGCTGCAGGACGTCGAGCATGGCCGGAACGGCGGTCGAGGCGCCGGGCGAGGCACCGAGCAGGCCGGCGATGGTGCCGTCCTCGGCGTTGACGACGGCGGTGCCAAACTCGAGGACGCCGCCCTTGCCCTTCTTGCGGATCACCTGGACGCGCTGGCCGGCGGTGATGAGCTCCCAGTCCTTGCCGATGGCCTTCGGCACGAATTCGCCGAGGGTGCCGATCCGGTCGGCGGGCGACTGCATGAGCTCACCGATGAGGTACTTGGTGAGGCTCATCTCGGTGAGGCCGACACCGAGCATCGACATCAGGTTGTTGGGCTTGACCGAGCCGGGCAGGTCGGTGATCTTGCCCTGCTTGAGGAACTTGGGCGACCAGCCGGCGTAGGGGCCGAACAGCAGGCCCGGCCTGCCGCCGATGACGCGGGTGTCGAGGTGCGGCACCGACATCGGGGGCGCACCCACCGCAGCCTTGCCGTACACCTTGGCGCGGTGCTGGTCGATCAGCTCGGGGTTGATGCAGCGCAGGAACTGGCCGCTGACCGGGAAGCCACCGAAGCCCTTGGCCTCCTTGATGCCCGACTTCTGCAGCAGGTGCAGCGCGCCGCCGCCGGCGCCGACGAACACGAACTTGGCGTTGACGGTCTTCTTGGCGCCGGTGCGCAGGTTCTCGACCTTGACGATCCAGCTGCCGTCGGACTGCTTGGTGAGGTTGCGGACCTCGTGACCGAAGTGGACGGTGCCACCGGACGCTGCGACGTGGTTGAGCAGCTGCTTGGTGAGGGCACCGAAGTCGACGTCGGTGCCGGACTCGGTCCAGTTGAGTGCGACGGGATCGGAGAAGTCGCGGCCCTTGGCCATCAGCGGCAGGCGCTCGGTGAAGAAGTCCTCGGACTCGGAGTACTCCATGCCGGCGAACAGCGGGTGACCCGCGAGTGCGTCGTAGCGCGCACGCAGGTACTTCACGTTGTCCGCGCCGTGCACGAAACTCACGTGCGGGATCGGGTTGATGAACTCCTTGGGATCGGTGAGGATCCCGTTGTCCACGGCGTACGACCAGAACTGGCGGGAGACCTGGAACTGCTCGTTGACGTTGATCGCCTTGGTGATGTCGACGGTGCCGTCGGACTTCGCAGGCGTGTAGTTGAGCTCACACAGTGCGGAGTGGCCGGTACCCGCGTTGTTCCACGGGTCGCTGCTCTCGGCGGCAGCGGCGTCGAGTCGTTCGAAGGTGGTGATCGACCAGTCCGGCTGCAGCTGACGCAGGATCGCGCCGAGCGTCGCACTCATGATGCCCGCACCCACGAGCACTACATCGGTCTTCACCACTACGTTCTGCTCTGACACTGGAGAATCGACTTCCTTGTCTGTTCACACGCGACCTGTTCGCACGCATCGCCGGCGCAGAATCCTCGCTGTCACCGGAGTTCCGAAACCGACGACCGAATCCACTGAAGGCATCGCGTGCACAGACCGCAATTCGCGCGCCTGTGGCGCTTAGGTTACCTGTGCGTCACCTCCCCCAATTGTGCCCCTCGCAAACGACTCTGTTCGCCCAATAGAGTGTGATCGTGACTACTTGGGCTCCCGACGTCCTCGGCGACGGATACCAGCAGCTGACAATCCCTTTGGGGACCGATCCCGACGGGGAGGGAGACGTCGAGGCCACCCTGGTCCGCTACCAGCCCTCGTCTGCACCCGCGAACCGGGCCGTGCTGTACGTCCACGGGTTCACCGACTACTTCTTCCAGCAGCATCTTGCCGAGCATTTCGCCGAGCAGGGTTTCTCGTTTTTCGCACTCGACCTGCGTAAATGCGGACGGTCGCGGTGTCCGGGACAGACGCCGCACTTCGTGACCGATCTGCGGATGTACGACGACGAGCTGAACCAGGCCCTCCGCCTGGTGCGCGAGCAGATCGGCGGCGGCCAGGTCCTGCTCGTCGCGCACTCGACGGGCGGGCTGATCCTGCCGCTGTGGCTCGATCGGCTCGAGCGCAAGCCGGGCGGTTCCGCCGGCGCCGGTGTGGCGGGTCTCATCCTCAACAGCCCGTGGTTCGACCTGCAGGGCCCGGCCCTGCTGCGCGCCGCAGGCACGACCGCGGCCATCGACGCACTCGGCCGGGTGTCGAGCAAGACCCCGATCCCCGGGCAGAAGCTCGACACGTACGGCTCGAGCCTGCACGTCAGCTCCAACGGGCCGTGGGAGTACAACCTCGACTGGAAGCCGCTGACCGGGTTCCCGGTGAGGTTCGGCTGGCTGCGCGCGATCCGGCGCGGACACGCCCACCTGCACCGCGGCCTCGACATCGGGGTGCCGTCGCTGATCCTGCGCTCGAAGAACACCGTCTTCGCGTCCCGCTACAACCCCACCGTCGACGCCGCCGACGCCGTGCTCGACGTCGACCAGATCGCCAAGTGGGCGGGCTGCCTCGGCAACCGCACCACGATCGTGCCGATCGACGGCGCCCGCCACGACGTGTTCCTGTCCACCGAGAAGCCGCTCGCGGCCGCGTTCACCGAGGTGGATCTGTGGCTGGACTGGCTCGACGCCCATCACCTGTCCGATCGAGAGTCCGGAGCCCCCGCGTGAATCACCCCGAAACGACCCACTTCGACCTCGCGATCATCGGGACCGGATCGGGCAACTCGATCCTCGACCAGCGCTACGACGGGATGAAGGTCGCGATCCTCGAGGAAGGTACGTTCGGCGGCACGTGCCTCAACGTGGGCTGCATCCCCACCAAGATGTACGTCTACGCGGCCGAGGTGGCCCGCACGATCACCGAGTCGTCCAAGCTGGGGATCGACGCCACCCTCGACGACGTGCGCTGGCACGACATCGTCAAGCGCGTGTTCGGCCGGATCGATCCGATCGCGGCCGGCGGCGAGCGGTACCGCACCGAGGACTGCGCGAACGTGACGGTCTTCCGCGGGCACGCCCGGTTCGTCGGCCCCCGCACCATCGACACCGGCACGGGCGAGGTCATCACCGCCGACCAGGTGGTGATCGCGGCCGGTTCGCGGCCGACGATCCCGCAGGAGATCCTCGAAGGCGGCGTCCGCTTCCACACCAACGACGACATCATGCGGCTACCCGAACTGCCGGAGCGCCTGGTGATCCTCGGATCCGGCTTCATCGCTGCGGAGTTCGCGCACGTGTTCTCGGCGCTCGGCGTCCAGGTGTCGATCATCGGCCGCAGCGAGCGACTGCTGCGTCACCTGGACCGGGACGTCTCCGAGTGGTTCACCGAACTGGCGCACCGCAAGTGGGACGTCCACCTGAGCAACCCGATGGTCGCCGCGCGCCCTGCCGGCAACGGCATCGAGATCGAACTGTCCGACGGCACCGTCGTCGCCGGCGACGAGTTGCTGGTCGCGGTCGGCCGCACCCCCAACGGGGACCGGCTCGACGCGTCGCACGGCGGAGTTGCCGTCGACGAGACCGGGCGGGTCATCGTCGACGAGTTCCAGCGCACCACCGCGGAGGGCGTGTTCGCGCTCGGCGACGTGTCGTCGCCGTACCAGCTCAAGCACGTCGCGAACCACGAGATGCGCGCCGTCCAGCACAACCTGCTCCACGATGCCTGGAACAGCTCCACCGCCGGGCTGCGGCGCACCGACCACCGGTTCGTCCCGGCGGCGGTGTTCACCGATCCGCAGATCGCGGACGTCGGCATGACCGAGGAGCAGGCCCGCGAGGCCGGCCTCGACATCACCGTCAAGGTGCAGAACTACGGCGATGTCGCATACGGCTGGGCGATGGAGGACGACGAGGGATTCTGCAAGGTCATCGCCGAGCGCGGCACCGGACGGCTGCTCGGTGCCCACGTGATCGGCGCGCAGGCCCCGACCGTGATCCAGCCGCTGATCCAGGCCATGACCTTCGGCCTGTCGGCACAGGACATGGCCACCGGGCAGTACTGGATCCACCCGGCGATGCCGGAGGTGGTCGAGAACGCGCTACTCGGCCTGGAGATCTGAGGAAGGTCGCCCGCACGCCTTCCGTTGGGGTCGGTTCCGGCGAACCACCTCGACGAGTGATGGCGCTCAGCTAGATTCGGCGCATGACGGGTTCCGGGATCGGCCGCCGTATCGTCACCGCGATCGCTGTCGCACTGATCGCGGGCGCACCTCAAATCCTCGCTCCGGCCGCCCAGGCCGTCCCCGCCGTCACGCCGGCGCGCGACGATCCCGGGTCAGTCCTCGAGTCCGCCCCACTGCCCCGGTCGTTCTGGCTGCCGGGCACCGGCGCCGCCCACCGGATCACCTACCTGACCACGGGCCCCCGCGGCGACACGCCCTGCACCGGCATGGTGTTCGTCCCGGCCGGCCCGCCGCCGCCGGGCGGCTGGCCGGTCATCGCCTGGGCGCACGGAACCATCGGCGACTCCGACACCGATGCCCCGTCGGTCAACGGCGTCGACGCGGCCAGCAGTCGCTACGTGGCGAACTGGCTGGCCCGGGGGTACGCCGTCGCGGCCACCGATTACATCGGCCTGGGCACTCCCGGTGTCCCGCCCTATCTGGACGGGAAGTCCGCGGCGCACAGTGTCATCGATTCGGTGCGCGCGGCCCGCGCCGTCGACGACCGACTCTCGTCGCGGTGGGCGGTCGTCGGCCTGTCCGAGGGCGGGCAGGCGGCGGTGTTCACCGCGCACGCCGCCACCGAGTATGCGCCCGAACTGGATTACCGCGGCGCGGTCGCCGCCGGCGTGCCGTCGAACATCGAGACGATCGCCCCTCTGGCCGGACCGAACTTCCCGCCGCAGGGCCTCGCCGGGCTGACCAACTTCATGACGTTCGTGATCGCCGGATTCCGCGATACCCACCCCGAACTCGACGTGAACAGCTTCCTGACGCCGATCGGGCGCACGCTGGTCGACGCGGCGCCGGAGCTGCCATACCCGCAGTTCGCCCGACTTGCCGCGAATGTCTCTGTGGCCCAGATGCTATCGCGGTCACTCAACGATCCGGCACTGCTGGCCGCATTACGCGACTACCTGCAGGTGCCGACCTCCGGATTCGACCGGCCGCTGATGATCGCACAGGGCGCCACGGACCTGACCGTGCCGCTGCCGTTGACGGTCAAGCTGGTCGCGGACATGAACCTGGCCGGCACCCGACCGGACTTCAGGATCTATCCGGCCGACCACATCGGCAGCCTGTTCGCCAACGAGGCGGACGCGGTCACATTCGTCACGAAGGTGTTCGAATGCGACCGCGGATCGGACGACCCCGGGTGCGAGCCGGCCTCCGCGGGTTCCATCGGGTCGAGCTGACCGCGGCGCCACCAGCGCGTCAGCGCACGGTGGTGGCCGTCGGACTCGGGTGGGGTGTTCTCGGGTGGGGCCCAACCGCGTTGGCGATCCCTTGGATCCGCATCACGGTTCTCGCGGGGCGAGCGACTGTTCCAAGAGTTTCTCCTGACCTGTCCCAAGCGGGGAGGCGGAGGGTGTCCGAGGTACACCTTCCCTTCGGAGAGTCAGGACAGACCATGACCACACCGATCGTTCCGAGAAATGTCGCGACGCGACGAGCCACCCTGGTCGCGGTGTGCGTGACGACGGCGATGTTGATGCTCGACATCGCGGTCGTCAACACCGCCCTGCCATCTATCGCATCCGATCTGGAGCCGGGCGTCAGTGGCCTGCAGTGGGTAGTCGACGCCTACACCCTGGCGCTGGCCACGGTGGTCCTCAGCGCCGGATCCTGGGCGGACCGCCGCGGCCGACGGCACGTGTTCCTGATCGGCATCCTGTGGTTCACCGCGGCGTCGCTGCTGTGCGCGCTGGCACCGACCATCTGGGTTCTCGATCTCGCCCGCGCCGCACAGGGCGTCGGCGGAGCCGTACTCTTCGCGTGCTCGCTGGCCCTGTTGGCGGATGTCTTCGAGAAGGGGCCGGCGCGCGCGTCTGCCCTGGCCGCCTACGGCGCCACCATCGGCAGCGCGTTCGCCATCGGCCCCCTCGTCGGCGGGCTGCTGACCGAGATGCTGGATTGGCGCGCAATCTTTCTGGTCAATGTGCCGATCGGCCTGATCACGCTCGCCGTCACCGTGCGCTGGGTTCCGGAGTCGCGCGATCCGCACCCGCGTGGGGCGGATGTGCCGGGACAGATCCTGGTGTCCACGGGCCTGGCGGCGCTGGTGTTCGGGTTGTTGCGCGGAAACGAGGCCGGCTGGTTGGAGCCGCAACCGGTCGTCGCCCTCATCGTCGCGGCCGCCGCGCTGGTCGGGTTCGTCCAGCACGAACTCCGCACGAGTGAGCCCATGTTGCCCCCGCACCTGCTGGCCAACCGGGCCTTCGCCGGGGCGCAGATCGCGGCCTTCGCGATCTCCGCGTCGTTGTTCGCGGTGTTCGTCTACACCACGATCTACCTGCAGAATGTGCTGCACCTGTCGCCGGTCGAGGCCGGACTGGTGTACCTGCCGGCGACCGTCGCGATGTTCGTGGTCGCGGGCGCCACCGCGAAGTTCGACGGGCGTGTCCCGGTGTCCGTCTCCCTGACCTGCTCACTGCTGCTGGTGGCGGTCGGTCTGGTGATGATGACCGCCGTCGACGTCACCGGGTCCAAGTACGTGCTGCTCCCCGGGTTCGTCGTGGCCTGTGTCGGGGCCGGTGTGTTCAACCCGGTGATGAGCGGATTGGTGCTCGGCGAAAGTACGTCGGACCACTCCGGACTGGCTGCGGGCATCAACGATGCGTTCCGTCAGACCGGAATCGCGGTCGGCGTCGCCGGGCTCGGCGCGCTCCTGCCCGCACAGTCGATGCTGCTGGGTGGATCGCCGCACGAGTTCGTCGACGGCCTGCAGCAGGCCCTGCTGGTGGCCGCGTTCATCGCGGCGCTCGGGGCGCTGGTGTGCGCCGCCACGCTGCGCACGACCCGATCGGTTGACGAACCTGCTGAGCAAACGGGCGGGTCCGCACCCATGACCGTCTGACGATTTTGCCGGACAGCTGCCGAATCCGGTCCCTACACTTCAACGGTTGCTGTCCTTGTAAAAGGAGCCACGCATGATCTTTCGACTGCTGGGACCGCTCGAGGTGGTTCGACGCCCGGAGTCGGGCGGTGCGGTCGATCCGGGTGGCGCCGAGCGGGTGGTCGATCTGGGTCCGCGGAAGCAACGCGCGGTTCTGGCAGTCCTGCTGTTGCACCGGGGCCGCGTGGTCTCCACGGATCGGTTGATCGACGCGCTGTGGCAGGGCGATGCTCCGGCGAGTGCCATGGCGAGCATCCAGGCCTACATCTCCAACCTGCGCAGGGCGCTGCGCGGCGAGTCCGGGGGGACGTCCCCGATCGTGCGCCAGCCACCCGGGTACGTGCTCGACATCGCAGCCGAGGACGTGGACCTGTCCGCGTTCCTCGACGACGCCGAGTCCGCGCGCCGCCATGCGGACGCCGCGGAGTGGGAACTCGCACTGACGATGGCGGATCGGGGCCTGGCCTCGGTCCGGGGGCACCTGCTCGAGGACCTCAGCGACGAACCGTGGGTGGTGACGGAGGCCGCCGGTTTCGAGGAGGTCCGCACCGAGTGCCGCGAGACCCGGATCACGGCGCTCCTCGCGTTGGGGCGCCTGGCCCCGGCCCTCATCGAGGCGGCCCAACTGTGCAGCGAGTTTCCGTTCCGGGACCGCACCTGCTGGCTGCGCATGCTGGCCCTGCACCGGGCCGGTCGGTCCTCGGAAGCGTTGGAACAGTTCGGCATCCATGCGGCGAGGTTGGACACCGAGTTGGGGCTGCGGCCCGGGACCGAACTGGTCGCCCTGCAGGGTGCGATCCTGCGCCACGAGCCGGGCCTCGCGGCCTGGCCGCGCACCCCGGGATGGACTGGGGCGGAGCAGGTTCCAGCACCGGCGTCGGCGGGGACCGCGCCCGAGGCTCCCGACGCCGAGTCCGGGCGCGTGTTCGTCGGGAGCATGCCGGAAGCCGGGACGATCGACCAGATGCTCGACGACGTCCGCGGCGGTGCACCCCGCTGGCTGGTGCTGACCGGTCCGGCCGGGATAGGTAAGACCCGACTGGCGGAAGAATGCGACGCCCGGACGACGTCGATCGACGGTACGGCGGTGTGGGCGCGCTGCCTCGAGGACGACGGTGCGCCCGCGTGGTGGCCGATCCGGCGCCTGCTGCGGGAGTTGGGCGCCGACGCCGACGCCGTGCTGATTCCCCCGACCGACGTGGAACCGGACGAGGCGCGCTTCGCGGTGTACGAACGGGTGGCGGGCGTGATCGAGTCGGCGGCGTCCGGTGTGCCCGCGCTCACCGTGGTCGTCGACGACATCCAGTGGGCCGACCCGACCTCGCTGCGGTGCCTGATGTACCTGGTGGGCGCGCTGCACCGGGAACGCGTCTGGTTCGTGCTCACGCTGCGGGACTCGGAACTGACGCCCACCGTCCGAGCCTTCGTCGACGCGGTCCTGCACCGCGAGGGGAACCGGCACATCGTGGTGCCCGCGCTGGCGGAGACGGAGGTGGCGGCGCTGGCCAGTCACGTCTGCGGGGAGCGGCTCAGCGTGACCGAGGCGCGGGTGCTGGCCGAACGCACGGGCGGCAATCCGCTGTTCGTGTCCGAGTACGCCAGGCTGCCGCGGGACGAACGCCTCGGCGGCGGGATCCCGATGGCCGTTCGATCGGTCCTGGGCCGACGGCTGACGGCCGTGGAACCGGCGGTGCTGCAGGTGCTTCGGGTGGCCGCGGTCATCGGCGACACCGTCGAGATGGACATCCTCGCCGCCGCGACCCGCCTCGACCTGGACACCCTGGCCGACTACATCGACGACGCGGCCGACGAACGGATCCTCGTCGCCGATCCGGGGATCGGGGGATACGCCTTTGCGCACGGCCTGCTGCGGGACGAGGTGCTCGCCGCGATCCCGGAACTGCGCCGCCAACGCATCCACGCCCGCATCGCCGAGGTGCTGGCGGACTCCTCCGACCCGGACCGCTCGAGCCGACGCGCACAACATTTGATGGCGGCCCTGCCGCTGGTCGATCCGCGCACCGTCCTCGACGCGTGCACCGACGCGGCCCGGGTGGCGACCGAGCGGTGGAGTTCGGAGACCGCGGCCCAGTGGTGGCAGGCCGCCGTGCAGGCGTTCGATCTGCTGCCGGGGTCGGAGCAGTCCGCCGACGACCGCGACGACCTGCTGGTGGCCCGGGTGGAGGCGCTCGCGCGGGCCGGACGGGGCCAGACGGTGCTCGACGTGGTGGACGCCGGCCTCCTCGACGCGGTCCGCGAGGGGCGGATGTCGGCGGCCGGACGGTTGGCCGCGGCGCTGCTCCGGGCCGCCGGTGCGTGGCCGTGGGTGTCCTACGGGGAGGACCCGGGCCCGCTGCTCGAGCGGCTCGCGGGCCTGGAGCCGTTCGTCGCGTCCGATCGGACCGCGCATGCGCGGGTGCTCGCGGCGCTGGCGGTGGGCAGTTGCTACCACCCCGACTCGTCCGTCCCCGACGCGATGAGCAGCACGGCGCTCACGATCGCCCGCGAGTTGGACGATCCGGACGTGATCGCCGACGCTCTGCTGGGCCGCATCCTCCTCTACTCCGGCGTGGCGACCCACAGCCACGAATCGGTGCGGTTGATCGACGAGCTTTTCGCGCTGCCGCACCGGCAGTCCCGGTTCGACGATGTGATCGCGCACGCCGCGGCCAGCATGACGCAGATGAATCTGGCGGACGTCGATGCCGCCGTCGTGCACGTGCGGCACGGGATCACCGGCTGCGACCTGCTGCGGCTGCCGGTGTTGCGGGTCCAATTGCGGTGGATGGAGGCAACTCTGGCCGCCTGGCGCGGCGACTTCGAGGAGACGCGGCGGCAGTACGACACGGCCCGCCAGATCCACCTGCAGACCGAGTTGTACACCGCGGGCAGCGCCGACCTCGCCGCGCACACCCTGGAATGGGAACACGGCAGCCTCGGCGACGCGGATCCCGGCATCGTGGAGCCGGATTCGTGGAGCATCGCGATCGCCGGGGCGCGGGGCGACCGGGCGGTGGCGGTCGACGAGATCGCCCGGTGGTCGGCCAAGGGCGGTCCGTTCACCTGGACGACGTTGGGGCACCAGACGTTGATCGCCCGAGTGGTGGCCGATCTGGGGCTCGTCGAGTACGCCGAGATGTTCATCGACCTGCTCGCACCGTTCCACGACCGCATCGCCACGGTGGGCCAGGTCGGGGTGATCGGATCGGTGGCGGAAGTCGCTGCCCGCCTGCATGCGATGCTCGGCCGCACCGAGGCCGCGGTGGCGTTGCTCGCGCAGGCCGAGGACATCGCGACCAGGACGTCGAGCCCGCCGACCCTGCTGCGGTGCCGCCTGCTGCGGGCTCAACTGTGCGCGGCGTCGCCCGAGCGGGATCGGGCCATCGCCGAGATCGCGGATGAGGCCCAGCGTTTCGGGATGCTCGCGCTCGCCGCCTATGCGCGCTCGATAGCGGCCTGACCTGGCGTAACGGTCTTGGCGAAACCTTGGATGGTTTCCGAAACTCGGGGCAAGAACCACCCAAGAGAGCTCGGACATTCTTTCTTCACACCCGAAACGCGGATGGAAGGAAGCTCCGATGAATCCTCAGACACCGACGATCGACGCCGTGCCGATCGACTCGCTCCGAAAGATGGTGTCCGGATCGGTGGCACTGCCCGGTGAGGCCGGATACGGGTTGGCGACACCCTGGAATGTCGCGGTACCGGTGCGTCCGTATGCGGTGGTCGCCGTGGACACCGCACGCGATGTCGCGGCGACCGTGCGATTCGCGGCGGATCACGGTCTGCGGGTCGCCGTCCAGCGGACCGGTCACGGCGCGGT
The DNA here is from genome assembly GCF_013348805.1 of Rhodococcus sp. W8901. NCBI lineage: Bacteria > Bacillati > Actinomycetota > Actinomycetes > Mycobacteriales > Nocardiaceae > Rhodococcus > Rhodococcus sp. W8901. Next base: position 2,264,835 of record NZ_CP054690.1, on the reverse strand, counting down.
GCCCCTGGACGGCGATGTCCTGCTCATCCACACTGGACGCCTGGCCGAATGCGTGGTCGATCCGGAGGGTCGCACTGCTCGCGTCGGAGCGGGGCTGGTGTGGCAGGACGTCATCGATGCCGCGACACCGCACGGATTGGCGCCGTTGGCCGGTTCCTCCGTCACCGTCGGCGTGGCGGGATTCCTCACCGGTGCGGGAATCGGCCCGATGGTGCGCACCTACGGACTGTCGTCCGATCACGTGCGTGCCTTCGAGATCGTCACCGGCGACGGCGAACTCCTTCGAGTAACCCCCGACGAACACGCCGAACTCTTCTGGGGACTGCGCGGTGGCAAGGCGACACTGGGAATCGTCACGGCAGTCGAGATCGATCTCATACCGATCTCCCACTTCTACGGTGGTGCAATCTATTTCGACGGTGCGGACGCTGCCGCGGTCGCCCACGCGTGGCTCGACTGGTGTGCCGATCTCCCCGAGCACAGTTCGACGTCGATCGCATTTCTGCAGCTTCCGCCGCTACCGCAGGTTCCCCCACCCCTCGCGGGCCGGTTGACCTTTGCCGTCAGGTTCGCCAGCCTCGTGGAAGAACCGGAGGCCGAGGCGCTCATCAGCCGAATACGTTCTGTGGCCACCCCGTTGATCGACGCCGTCGGAATGATGCCCTATGCGGCCATCGCGGCGGTGCATGCTGATCCCGTCGATCCGATGCCGGTCCACGAATTCAGCGCTCTGACACACGAACTGTCACACGAAGCGATCGATGCTCTCCTGTCGGTCGCCGGGCCTGGTTCACACTCCCCGCAGACCGTGATCGAACTGCGGCTTCTCGGGGGCGCGCTCGCTCGCGAACCGCGTCATCGCAGCGCCTTCTGCCATCGCGATGCCGATTTTGCGCTGATGGTCGTCGGAGCCTTGGTGCCCCCCTCGGCGGATGCCGTTGTCGGACATGCCCACGACATCGATCGAGCACTGTCACAGTGGACCACCGGCGGCTCGTTGCCCAATTTCACGCCCAGCGCCGATCCGGACAGGATTGCGCGCACCTACGACGACGACACAGCTCATTGGCTCAGGGCGCTCGCCGACGAGCACGACAGCAAGGGTGTGCTGCACGTCGGCCAGGTCATGCGCCGGATCCGGTGAGCCGCTGCACTTGCCGGCGTCCGGCGTCGGCGGGCCGCGTCGACACCCCAGCAACGAGGAACGCTCCGCACCCGAAATCGGGTGCGGAGCGTTCGTCGTCTCAGAGGCCTACTTCCGGTGCGAGAGCGCCCGGACCACCCCGTCTCCGATGGACTGCAGGATCTGCACCAGCACGATGAGCACCACCACCGCGACCAGGAGCACCGGCGTGTTGAACCGCTGGTAGCCGTAGACGATCGCGAAGTCGCCCAGACCGCCGCCGCCGATGACCCCGGCCATCGCCGAGTACCCGACGAGCAGGACGACGGTCAGCGTCGCACCCGCCACCAGCGACGAAACCGACTCCGGCAGCAGCACTTTCCGGACGACCTGCATGTTCGTCGCCCCCATCGCCTGACCGGCCTCGATGCGACCGACGGGCACCTCCCGCAATGCCGACTCGACCACGCGCGCATAGAACGGGATCGCGCCGATCGTGAGCGGCACGATCGCCGCGGTCGGCCCGATCGCGGTGCCGACGATCAAGCGGGTGAGCCCGATGAGCGCGATCATCAGGATCAGGAACGGCAGCGAGCGGAAGATGTTGACGATCGTGCCGAGCACGACGTTGACGACGCGCTGCGGCCACAGTCCGCTCGGCGCGGTCACGTACAGCACGACGCCGAGCAGGATCCCGCCGAGCACGGTGAGCACGAAGGAGATCCCCACCATGTAGAGGGTCTCCTGCGTCGCCTCCCACACCTCGGGGAGCGAGTCGTACCAGGTCAGCTTGTTCATGCGGTGGCTCCCTGCGTCACGGCGCCGGTCGTTTCCGGTCCTTCACCCCACGCCAGGGTGGTACCCGGCTGGGCGTCCACGAACGCGGCGACGTCCGCCCGGTCCACGTCGGGACCGAAACGCAGACGCAGTCGGCCGACGGTGACGCCGGCGACCTGTTCGACCCGACCGCCGACCACGGAGATGTCGACGTCGAGCTTGCGGACGAGCTGCGCGAGCCACGGTCCGTGGGCCTCGTCACCGATCGTCGTGACCAGTGCGGTGTCCGCGTCGGCGCCCGCGGACGGGTCGTCCCCGACCGGGACGATCGCCGCGCCCAGAACCGAGCCGGGCGTACCGACCAGATCGAGGATCCGTCCGGTCTCCGCGATCCGGCCGTCCTCGAGCCGGGCGGCGGAGGTGCAGATGCGGCGCAGCACACCCAGTTCGTGGGTGATGAGCACGACGGTGACGCCGATCCTGCGATTCAGCTCGGCGAGCAGGTCGAGCACCTGATCGGTGGTGTCGGGATCGAGCGCACTGGTCGCCTCGTCGCAGAGCAGCACGTCGGGCTCGGACGCGAGGGCGCGGGCGATGCCCACGCGCTGCTGCTGCCCGCCCGACAGCTGCGACGGGAACGTCTTCTCCTTGCCCGCGAGACCGACCAACTCGATCAGCTCGTCGGCGCGGGCCCGGCGCTGCTTGCGGTCCAGTCCGGCCAGTTCGAGCGGGAACTCGATGTTGGCCCGCACGGTCCGCGAGTGCAGCAGGTTGAACTGCTGGAACACGGTGCCGATGCGGCGGCGCGCCTGCCGCTGGCCGGCACCGGTGAGCTGCGAGACGTCGTCGCCGCGGAGCACGATGCGCCCGCTGGTGGGGCGCTCGAGCAGGTTCAGGCACCGCAGCAGCGTGGACTTGCCCGCACCCGACGGTCCGACGATGCCGAAGATCTCGCCCTCGGCGATCTCGAGGTCGATGCCGCGCAGGGCCGAGACCTCCCCCGCGCCGGCGGCGGCGGGGAAGGTCTTGACCAGATTCTCGACGGTGATCATCACTTCGCGGGGTGGACCGGGACGACGGAACCGCTGTAGTTCTCCTGGATCCACGCGGCGGTCTCCGGGGAGACGAGCGCGTCGGCGAGGGCCTTGACGCCCGGATCGTTCTCGTTCGCCGCGCGGACGACGAGCAGGTTCGCGAACGGGTTGTTCTCGACGTTCTCCGAGAGCAGGGCGTCGTCGGCCGGGATCAGGCCGGCCTCGATCGCGTAGTTCGAGTTGATGACCGCGGCGGTGATCTGCGGGTCGCCCAGGTTGCGGGCGATCTGCGAGCGCTCGATCTCGACGAACTTCAGGTTCTTCGGGTTGGCCTTGATGTTCTTCTGCGTGACGATGGACAGATCGGCGTCCGCGAACGGCACGTCCATCTGGATCAGTCCGGCCGACTCGAGCAGGTACAGCCCGCGCGAGAAGTTGGTGGTGTCCTTGGGCAGGGCGATGGTCGACCCGTCGGCGATCTGGTCGATCGCGGTGACCTTCTCGGAGTACAGGCCCATCGGCTCGAGGTGGACGTCGGCGACCGAGACGAGGTCGCTGACACCCTTCTGCTTCTGCCAGTCCGCGAGGTACGGCGCGTGCTGGAAGTAATTGGCTTGCACGTCGCCGGCGACGAGCAGTTCGTTGGGATCGATCTCGCCGGTGACCGGCTTGATGTCGAGCTTGACGTCGCCCAGAGCGCCGGAGTCGGCGATGTGCTCGAGGATCTCCACGTGCGGGGTGCTCGACGCGGAGATCACCAGCGTCTCCCCGTCACCGCTCGAGGAGCAAGCAGCCAGGCCCGCGGTGAGCAGGGCGGCGGCGGACAGAACAGCAGTGCGGCGCAAGAACATTGGGAGGTACCTTCCGATCGGGTCGAGATGGTCAGCCACGCAGTGCGGGCAGGTCGAGCAGGTCGCGGTGGTACCGCTCGGTGACGTTGGGATGGGCGCGCAGGCGCGACTTGAGGGCGTTGAGTCCGTAGCGGGCGTGCAGGGTGCCGCCGTGCTGGTCGGGTCCGACACCGGCCGCCTCGGCGGCCAGCGCGGGCGACAGCGGCACCGTGGGCAGGGCGTGGTCGTAGCCGGGGTTGAGGAAGAACGGCAGCGAGACGCGATCGGTGCCTGCGGCCGGCGGCAGCACCCGGTGCACGGTGGCCTTGAGGTAGCCGCCGGTGGCCACCTCGAGGAGCTCACCGATGTTGACCAGGAAGTGCCCGGGGATCGGGTCGACGTCGAGCCAACCGTTCTCGGTCTCCACCTGGAAGCCGCCGCTGGTCGGTTCGGGGTAGAGCAGGGTCAGGGCCCCGACGTCCTTGTGGCTGCCGACCCCCTGGTCGGTGACCGAGCCGTCGTGGCCCGGGTAGCGGGCAATCTTGAGCAGCGGATCAGGGTCGGCGAAGGCGGCATCGAAGAAGTCCGCGGGGGCGCCGAGCGACTGCGCCCATCCACTGATGAGGCGAAGTCCGGCGGTCTGCGCCTGGGCCGACCACTCGAGCGCCAGGTCGCGCAGCTGCGGGACGCGGGTGGGCCACAGGTTGGGTCCGTGCAGCACGTCCCACGGGCGGTCCGGATCGATCGGCTCGACCGCGGCACGCTCGGGTCCGATGTCGAGCTGCTCGCGCCAGTCGATGTAGCCCTGGGTGCGCTCGCCGCCGACGCGGGTGTAGCCGCGGAAGTGCGGCGAGTTGCTGTTCTCGATCTCGAGCTTGTCGGCCTCGGGCAGCGCGAAGAACTCGCGAGCCGCGGCGATCAGGTCGTCGGTGAGCTGCTGGTCGATGCCGTGACCGGTCAGGTAGAAGAATCCAATCTCGTGCGTGACGGTGCGCAGGGCGTCGATGTCGAGGTTTTCCAGATCGATGATCGGGAGGGAACGGGCGGACATGGAACGGATCCTTTCCCCACGGGCACCGGCGGAAAACTCACGCTGCGACGTTTCGGTGCCCGGTGGGAAGAATCAGCACGGGGATGCGGGACGGCCTTCGAGGTGCCGTCGCGCGGGGATCTCGTCTCAGCTCACGCGCATGCAGCGACAACACGCGCAACGCATTCGCGTCACGGTGGCGGTGGCTGCAGTGCCGCGCATCGAGGTCCTTCCCGGACAGGATCGAGAAACCGACACACCGGGTTCGGCGTGTCCGTGCCTGGAGGCTAACCCCCTTTCAGCCGTTCGATCAAATCGAACGTATACGCACGGCGACGAACGGCGACATTTGTTCGACGAACGGTCGTGGGCGGCACGGTCGAGCGATCTAGCCGAGCTTCCCGGACAACCGTTCGAGGCGGTGCAGACTCGCACCGTCGAGGCCCACGATGCGCGTGGACGTCCCCTTGGCGGCGTACTTGCGCCGCACCGCGTCGAGCGTGGCCACCGTGGAGGCATCCCACACCTCTGCGTCGGTGAGGTCGATGACCACCGAGTCCGGGTCGCCGCCGTAGTCGAAGCGGCGGATCAGGTCGTTACTCGACGCCCAGAACAACTCCCCGGTCACCCGGTAGGTCCGCTCTACGACCCCGCCGGCCTCACGGTCGTCGCGGTCGTGGACGTCGACGCGGGCCGTGCGGGCGACCCGCCGCGCGAACGCCACCATCGCGGTGAGGACACCGAGGACGACACCGACCGCCAGGTTCTCGGTCGCGAGGGTGCCCGCGACGGTCACCAGCATCACGAGGGTTTCGCTGCGCGGCATCAGCTTCAGGGTGCGCGGTGCAATGCTGCGCCAGTCGAAGGTCGTCACCGCGATCACGAGCATCACCGCCACCAGTGCGGCCATCGGGACGGCCCCGACGACGTCGCCGACGGTCACGCACAGCGCGAGCAGGAAGAATCCGGCGAGGAACGTGGAGATCCTGGTGCGGGCCCGCCCCTCCTTGACGTTGATCATCGTCTGGCCGATCATCGCGCAGCCACCCATGCCGCCGAACAACGCGCCGGCGATGTTCGCGACGCCCTGCCCCCAGGCTTCGCGGGTCTTGCCGGACGGGGTGTCGGTGATGTCGTCGACGAGTTTGGCGGTCAGCAACGACTCGAGCAGACCGACCAGCGCCAGGCCGAGGGCGAACGGTGCGACGATCGTCAGCGTCTCCCACGTCCACGGCACGTCCGGGATCATCCACGTGGGCAGGCCCGACGGCAGCTCACCCTGGTCCGCGACGTCGGGCACGTCGAGACGGAACAGTGCCACCACACTGGTCAGCACCACGATCGCGATCAGCGGGGCGGGCACCGCCGTCGTCAGCCTGGGCACGAACACGATCATCGCCAGCCCGGCCACGACCAGCGGATAGACGAGCCACGGCACGTCGAACAGATGCCGCAACTGCGCGCTGAAGATGAGGATCGCGAGCGCGTTGACGAACCCGATCATCACCGACCTCGGGATGAACCGCACCAGTCGGGCGATGCCCGCCGCCGCGAAGGCGATCTGGAGTGCGCCGGCCAGCCACACCGCCGCGATCAGGTAGTCGATCCCGTGCGCGGCCACGAGCGGGGCCACCACCAGCGCCGTCGCACCGGCGGCAGCGGAGACCATCGCCGGCCGGCCACCGACGAACGCGATCGTCATCGCCATGATGCACGACGTGTACAGCGCCACCTTGGGATCCACGCCCGCGATGACCGCGAACGAGATCACCTCGGGGATCAGCGCGAGGGACGTCACCAGCCCGGCCAGCGCCTCGGTGGTGAGTCGGCGTGGGGAACGCAGCGCGGCGCGAACGGACGTGACGTCGGACGGGGCGGGAACGGTGTCGTGCACCGGAGGAGTCTAGAAACCTCCCGCCGGCGCCCGCGGGTCAGCCCGCACCCGAGCCGCTACCAGGAGCTCGTGCGGAGAACGATCTCGCTGGCGAGCTCCGGGGCCGCGTCCGCGGGGACGTTGTCGATGCCGTCGAGCTGGACGATCCGGAACTCCGAATACGCGTACCGCCCACTGGCGTCCGCGCAGGGACGGCCGAGCGAGGTGCCCACGACGACCGTAGTCGGCAGTTCGACGGCGGGGCACGCCGCGTCCCGAACCGAGCCGTCCGCCCCCGGCACCGCGGGGTGGCCACGATCGGCGACGACGAGGCTCGCGAACCGACCGAATGTCTTGGCGGCCAGCAGCCACGCCAGCTCGGCGCCCGACCCGGAGCCGACGAGGTTCACCCACGGCAGCTTCAGCTCGTCGAGCATCGCGATCACCGACGGCTCGTCGAGCCCGTCGACGTTCTCCGGGACGACGGTCCGCAGATCCGAGTCGTGCAGGCGCGCGCAGACGGCGTCGAAGACGTCAGCCGTATCGCCCGCATCGGGAAGCAAGAGAACTGTGTGTCGGCTCTCGGGCCCACCGATACGGACCGTCCAGGTCCCGCTTCCCACCTCAACACGCGTCGACTCCATGGCTGGAAACGGTACGCGATCCACGTCACGGAATCGGACGCCTATGCGGGATAGACCTTGCCGATGATCTCCTTCGCCATGGTGGTCGCCGGATCCTGCCCGTTCGCGGCCGGAGCCAGATTGGTCCACACCACCAGGGTCACCTTGTTCTCGGGGTCGTGACCCATGAAGGAGTTGAATCCCGGAAGCTCCCCGGTGTGCCCGAACATCGGACCCATTTTCGCTATACCCCAACCGTATTGGGCCGACGCACTGTCCGGGCCCGTCGGCTGCACGCTGGCGAGGCGCTGGGCCTGCAGGTCGGCGTCGAGCAGCTTCCCGCCGACCAGGGCCTGCACCCACGTCACGAGGTCGTTGGCGGTCGAGATGCCGGCGCCGGCCGCCCATGCCCACGACGGGTTGACGTCGGTGACGTCGTTCGGCTGCAGCGTTGCGTCCTTCGCGGCGGCCTGCATGTCTGCCGGCAGCGCCGGATCGGTCAACGTGTCCATGTTCGTCCCGTACACGTAACCCTGTGAGTGCGGCGCGGGAATCGAACTGTCGGCGGTGTCCGGGAACGAGGTTCCGGTCAGCCCCAACGGACCGAACAGCCGCGACTGGAAGATCTGCGGCAACGGCTTGCCGTCCAGGCTCTCCGCGATGAGACCCAGCAGCACGATGTTGGTGTTGGAGTAGTGATACCCCTGCCCCGGCGGGAAGTACGGCGGATTCGCGAACCCGATCGCCAGCAGGTCGTCCGGCTTCCATTGCTTCTGCGGGTCGTTGTCGAGGGTCTCGTTGAGCTCGGCGGTCTCGGTGTAGTTGAACAGGCCGCTGCGCATGTCGAGCAACTGCTCGATGGTGATGTTGTCGCCGTTCGGCACGTCCGGCCGGTACTTCGAGACCGGATCCGTCAGCGCGATCTTGCCCTCCTGGACGAGCTGCAGGATCACCGTGCCGGTCATGGTCTTGGTGTTGGAGCCGATGCGAATGTGGTCGACGGTGGTCACCGCCGTCGACGCGCCGAGCTTTCCCGTGCCGTAGGTCGCCGTGAGGTCCCCGCCGGGCATCTTGAGGATGGCGACCGCACCCGGGACCTGCAGGTCCTTCGCCATCGACGCAACGGTCTCGTTCAGGGTGGCCGCGTCGATCTTCTGCAGCGCCACGGTGGTGGTCGCGGACGCCGTACTGCTTGACGTCGCGCTACTCGAGGCCGTCTCGCCGGATCCCGAATCACCGGAGGAACAACCGGCGATCGCGAGCGCCGCGACCAGCGCGCCGCACGCGACACGAATCCCCGTCCCGGTATCGAATCTGCTGCGCACGTCGACTCCCCTCACGCGGATGTCCAGGCCGTTCGGCATCGCTCCGGATCTTAGGTGCCGGAACCACTCCTCCGTGCCGAACGGACGAAACCGCCTCACGCCCGGCGCAATCGGGTTGACCGCACACCACACCGGCTCTATGGTTCATTACATGAGTAATGAACCAATCAGCCCTGCGGCCGGAGGGTCACGGTGCTGAACGAGGAGGGCAAGCCCCTCTTCCAGCAGATCGCGGGGCTCGTCGAGAACGCGATCATCGACGGTTCACTGCCGGAGGAGTCGCAGGCGCCGTCCACCAACGAACTGGCGGCCTTCCACCGGATCAACCCGGCGACGGCGGCGAAGGGACTCAACCAGCTCGTCGCCGACGGAATCCTTTACAAGAGAAGGGGTATCGGCATGTTCGTCACCACGGGCGCCCGGGACGCGCTCCGGTTCCGCAGGCGCGAACAGTTCGCGACGCAATACGTCGCGCCGCTCGTCCGCGAGGCGGACAAGCTCGGAATGAGCATCGCCGAACTCAAATCCATGCTGGACAAGTGGGAGGAACGTCCATGACCATCACAGACATCGACCGGGACACCATCGTCTCGGTACGGGCGCTCGGGAAGCGCTACGGCGACGTCACCGCGCTCGACGACATCTCGTTCGATCTGCGGGAAGGGAAGATCTACGGGCTGCTCGGCCGCAACGGCGCGGGCAAGACCACGCTGATGAAGATCCTCACCGGCCAGGAACTGCCGAGCAGCGGGGAGGTCAGTGCGTTCGGCGGGGCACCGTTCGAGAACGCGGACGTCCTGCAGAACGTGTGCTTCGTCAAGGAGAGCCAGAAGTATCCGGACGATCTGAAGGTCAAGCACGTCCTGTCCGCCGCGGCCCTCCTGCTACCGGGGTGGGACGGCGAGTTCGCCGGCCGATTGATGGACGACTTCCAACTCCCCGAGTGCCGCCGGGTCAAGAAGCTCTCGCGCGGAATGACGTCTGCGCTCGGCATCGTCATCGGGCTCGCATCGCGGGCGCCGCTGACGCTGTTCGACGAGCCCTACCTGGGCCTCGACGCGGTTGCCCGCCAACTGTTCTACGACCGACTGCTCGCCGACTACGTGGACCACCCGCGCACGGTCGTGCTGTCCACGCATCTGATCGACGAGGTGGCCGACCTGCTCGAACACGTCATCGTGATCGACGGCGGCCGGGTCGCCACCGACGCCGATTCCGACGACCTGCGCAGCCGGCATGTGCTGGCCAGTGGTCGTGCCGCGGCCGTGGACGCCTTCACAGCGGGACGGACGGTCCTGCACCGCGAGGACATCGGCGGCTTCGCACGCGCAACCGTGCGTGGCACGATCTCCGCGGCGGACCGCGCCGAGGCGGCGCGAAACGACATCGAACTGTCGCCGGTCTCCCTGCAGCAGATCACGATTCGCAACGCCCTCGACAGCCGCACCGACATCGGCAAGGAGACCCGGTCATGACCGTCGCCACCCCCACCCGCACCGCCGCTTCGGCGGGCCCCTCGCCCACCGGTGTCCGACGCCTCCTGGCGGTATGCCGACTCCACGTGGTGGCGTGGCCGCTGCTGCTGGCCCTGCCCGCCGCGATCCTCGCGGTCACGTTCGCCATCAATCTCACGATCTTCGCGCTGATCGACGCCGAGAGCGAGACCCACGGCACCGGCGCCGTGCTCTCGCTGTACGGATTCGTCGTGGCGTTCTACGCGCAGGCGATGACACAGTCGTTCCCGTTCGCGCTGGGCTTGAGCGTGACGCGGCGCCAGTTCTTCACCTCGACCGTCGTCGTGGCGGTGGTCCAGTCGGCCGCGTTCGCCGCGGTGCTGCAGCTGCTGTCGGTGATCGAGGCGGCGACCGACGGGTGGGGAGTCCGGATGCGCATGTTCGGAGTCCTCCGCTACGCGACGGATTCGAGTGTGCTCCAGACCGTCACGCTGTTCGCAAGCCTGCTGCTGACCACATCGATCTCGATGCTGCTCGGCGCGGTGTACCAGCGCTGGAGGACACCGGGGTTCCTCATCGCGGGAATCGGGACGATCGGAGCACTGGGCATCGCCGCGGTCGTCATCACGTGGGCACGCTGGTGGCCGGCGGTGGGATCATGGTTCGTCGATGCGCCCCGGACGGTGGTGCTCGCGGTGGTTCCGCTGGCAGCCTCGGTCGCGGCGATCGCCGCGACCTGGGCAGTCCTCAGGCGAGCGACGACCTGATCATGGGCATTCCGCTCGGCGCGCCGCCTCCCAGCAGCGCGTCGAGCGCGTCCAGGTCCAGGTGCTGTTCCACCAGGTCGGCCAGCAGATCCAACTGCGCCTCCCGCACCCGCGCGACGTCGGTGCCGGGCGCGACGCGGAACCCGGGCCGGCCGGCCGCGTCGGCGATCTCGGTCAGCAGGTGCCGCCGGTAGTCGTCGCTCTCGAGCAGACCGTGCCAGTGGGTGCCGCGGACACTCCCCCGGACGCTACCCTCCTTGACGCCGTCCGCGCCGCTCAACAGCGGCGCGTCGCCGTTGCGCCGGATGCGCCCGTGATGGATCTCGTAGCCGCGCACCGGGATTCCGTCGGCGTGACCGTCGACCTGCGCGAGCACCTTGTCGGCGGCGAACTCGATCTCGAGGTCGAGCAGCCCCAGTCCGGGTACCGCGCCGACGCCGGATTCGATACCGTCGTCGATCACCGTGCCCAACATCTGGTAGCCGCCACAGATGCCGAGAATCGCGCCGCCGGTCTCCGCACGGCGGACGAGAGCGTCACCGATTCCGTTGCGCCGCATCCACTCCAGATCGGCCACCGTCGACTTGCTGCCGGGCACGACGACGAGGTCGACGTCGGCGAGGCGCGACGGCTCGCTCACCCAGTGCACCGAAACGCCCGGTTCGCACGCGAGGGCCTCGACGTCGGTGGAGTTCGAGATCCGCGGCAGCCGGATCGCGGCCACCCGCAACCATTCGTCGCCGGCGGGCGGGCCGGGCCGTCCCACCGGTGCGTCGCCGACCACGCCGAGCGAGTCCTCGGCGTCGAGCCACAGGTCCTCGGCGAACGGGACGACGCCGAGGGTCGGCCGTCCGGTGAGGGCACGCAGTTGCTCGAGGCCCGGTTCGAGGAGGCTCACGTCCCCGCGGAACTTGTTGATCACGAACCCGGCGATCAGCGCCTGGTCCTCAGGAGAGAGGACCGCGACCGTCCCGAACAGGTGAGCCAGCACTCCCCCGCGGTCGATGTCGCCGACCACGATCACCGGCAGCTGCGCGGCCTGCGCCAACCCCATGTTCGCCAGGTCGGTGGCGCGCAGGTTGATCTCGGCGGGCGATCCGGCACCCTCGCAGATCACGACGTCGAACTCGTCGCGCAGCGACGCCAGCTCGTCGGCGACGATGTCCCGGAGCCACTCGCGGTGGGTGATGTAGTCGCGGGCGCCGACACTGGTGACGGCCTTGCCGCGGACCACCAGCTGCGACGTCCGGTCGCCGCCGGGCTTGAGCAGCACCGGGTTGAACCGGACACTCGGCTCGAGGCCGCACGCCCGCGCCTGCAGCGCCTGGGCCCGGCCGATCTCCCCGCCGTCGAGGGTGACGACGGAGTTGTTCGACATGTTCTGCGCTTTGAACGGCGCCACCTTCACCCCGCGCCGCGCCAGCATCCGGCACAGCCCGGCCACCAGGACGCTCTTGCCGGCGTCGGAGGTGGTGCCGGCGACCAGCAGTGCGCCGGTCAGCGCCGCTGTCACGGCAGCGTGAGGATCTCGTTGCCCTCATCGGTGACGACGATGGTGTGCTCGAACTGGGCGGTCCACTTGCGATCCTTGGTGACGACTGTCCAGCCGTCCTCCCAGATGTCGTAGTCGACGGTGCCGAGGTTGATCATCGGCTCGATCGTGAACACCATGCCGGGCTCGATGATGGTGTCGACGTTCGGCTGGTCGTAGTGCAGGATCACCAGGCCGTTGTGGAAGGTCTCACCGATGCCGTGGCCGGTGAAGTCACGCACGACGCCGTAGCCGAAGCGGTTGGCGTACGACTCGATGACGCGGCCGATGACGTTGAGTTCGCGGCCCGGCCTCACGGCCTTGATGGCACGCATCGTCGCCTCGTGGGTGCGCTCGACCAGCAGGCGGTTCTCCTCCGAGACGTCGCCCGCGAGGAACGTCGCATTGGTGTCGCCGTGCACGCCGTCGATGTAGGCGGTGACGTCGATGTTGACGATGTCGCCGTCCTGGATCACCGTCGAGTCGGGGATGCCGTGGCAGATCACCTCGTTGAGCGACGTGCAGCACGACTTCGGGAAGCCGCGGTAGCCCAGCGTCGACGGGTAGGCGCCGTGGTCGCACATGTACTCGTGCGCGATCCGGTCCAACTCGTCGGTCGTGGCCCCCGGCGCGACGGCCTTACCGGCCTCCTGCAGCGCCTGCGCCGCGATCTTGCTCGCCACCCGCATCTTCTCGATGGTCTCGGGCGTCTGCACCCACGGCTCCTTGCCCTCCCGGGCCGTCGCCTTCCACACGTACTCGGGACGCTCGATGTCCTTCGGGACAGCGAGGGTGGGCGAGACGGTTCCGGAAACGAGCGCAGTGCGAACAGACATGGGTTCAGGGTAGACCGGTGGTCCCGGAGCTTTCCGACTTCCCCGCTACACGCCTCGACGGCGACAGCGCCGCCGTGCCGTCGACATCCTGCCCCAGCCCAGATCCGCCCGTCCCCTGGACGGTGAGGCAACGCGCCGGTCGGGTGCGCCGTGAGAGCCTGAAATCATGGGGAGACATCGAAGGCAGGATGACGAGCCGGAACGCCTGGTCGCGCGGGCTGGGGGACGAGTCGCCGTCGCCGGGACGGTCAGCCGTGTGACGGGTTTCGTTCGCACGGCGGCGCTGGCGGCGGTGCTGGGGACTGCACTGGTCGGCGATGCCTACAACGGCGCGAACAGCTTTCCCAACATGGTGTACGCACTGCTGCTCGGTGGTGTGCTCACGAGCGTGTTGATCCCCGTCCTGACGCGCTCACGATTACGTGGCGGCCAGGTGGACGTCGAGTTCACGCAGCGACTGGTGGCAGGCGCGACGGTCGTGATGGCGGCGGTCACCGTGCTCGCCGTCCTGTGCGCCCCGCTCGTCTCGTCGGTGTTCGTCAAGGACGCCGCGCAGCGGGACCTGACGACCGTGTTCGCGTACCTCCTACTGCCCGAGATCTTCTTCTACGGACTGGCGGCCCTGGCGACGGCGGTGCTCGACGTCCGTGGCGTCCACGGCCCCGCGGCCTGGGCGCCCGTGGTCAACAACGGCATCGTCCTGGCCACGGTGGCCGTGTTCGTCCTGCTGCCGGGGCCGGTCACGCTCACGCCACAGTCGATGACCGTGGCCCAGGTGGCGGTGATCGGTGTCGGCACCACCCTGGGCATCGTCGGACAGGCGGCGACCGTCGTCCTCGCTCTGCGACGCAACGGTTTCCGCTGGCGCTGGAGGGTTCGTCTGCTGCCGTACACGTGGCGTCCCGTGCGCGCCGGGCTACCGCTGATCGGATGGGTCCTCGCCTACGTCGTCACCAGCCAGATCGGCGTCGTCGTGGTGCTGCGCGTCGCCTTCAGCCACGGCGGCGTCTCCACGTACACCTACGCGGACCTGCTCTTCCAGGTGCCGTACGGGATTCTGGGCGTCTCGCTCCTGACGGTTCTGATGCCGCGCATCGCGCGCGCTGTCGCCGAGAACGATCACGCCGCAGTCCTGGCCGACCTCGGGCGCGGCGCCCGGTATTCGGTGGTCGCGCTCGTCCCGGTCACGGCCGCCCTGATGGTCCTGGGACCGACGTTGGCGGCGGTCATCTTCGTCGGTCGTGTGGACCCGGCCGACGCCCACCTGATCGGCACGGCGCTGGCCGTTTCGGCGTTCGGGTTGGCGCCGTTCGCACTCGTGATGCTCCAACTACGGGTCTTCTACGCCGACCACGACACCCGCACACCGGCACTGATCAACATCGCGATGGTGACCACGAAGATCGCGGTCATCGCGGTCGCGGTGACGACACTGCCTGATCAGGGCGTGGTGCTGATGCTGTGCGTCGCCGGTTCCGTCTCCTACGTCGTCGGGGCGATGCTGGGACATGTCCTGTTGCGAAGGCGGTTCGGGCTGCTGGGCTTCCATCACGTGCGCCACACCGCGGTCCGGGTCGTCGCCGCGGCGACAATCTCCGGCGCCATCTGTTTCGTCGTCACGCACGCGACGAAGTCCCATCTGGGCGATCCCCGGACCGGTGCGGCCGCGGCGCTGGTCGCCGGGACCCTCACCGGAATCGCCGCCTTCGCGCTGGCGGCGAAGCTCATCGGGGTTCCGGAGATCCGTCACGCTCGCAGGATCCTTCGGCCCTGACCGCGTGCCCGGTCGCAGCCGGCCGCCGCAGGATCAGCGCTGCAGGAACTCGAGCACGGAGCGCTCGAACGCCGTCTTCGCCTCGATCATCACCCAGTGCCCACACTTGGGAAAGACCCGCAACTCGGCGTCCGGGATGAGGCGCATCGACGCCATCCCCATGTCGGGAGGACTCATCCGGTCGTCGAGGCCCCACGTCAGCATCGTGGGACACGACACCTTGTGCATCATCGCCCAGTACGGCGGCCGTCCGGACTGGAGCAGGGACTGCTGCTGCAGCGCAAAGGATTCCGCGCCGTACATGACCCGCGCGGCCTCGAGCGACTGCGGGTCACGCGCCGCCTCCCATCGCTCCTCGATCAATTGCTCGGTGACGACCCCGGAGTCGTGGACCATGGCCCGCAGCCAGCGGGCCAGATTCTCCTTCGACGGGTCGGCGACGAAGTCGTGCAGCAACCGTCGACCCTCGCTGGGATCGGGGCTGAGGATGTGTGGGCCCACCCCGCCGATCGTGATCAGCCTGCTCACCCGGGCCGGGGAGTGGATCGCGAGATTGACGGCGACGATCCCACCCATCGAGTTGCCGACCATCGCCGCGGACGCGATCCCGAGGGCGTCCATGAAGCGGGTGACCGCCGACCCGGCCGCGAGAACCGGGTGTCCCTCGGTGGGGTCGCTCACGCCGAACCCGGGAAACTCCAGGATGTGGCAGCGGTAGTGCTCGGCGAAGACCCCGAGGTTGCCGCGGTAGTTGCGCCATCCCGACACACCCGGCCCGGAGCCGTGCAGCAGGAGCAGCGGCGGCGCATCCTCGGCGCCGGCCACGTGGTAGCGGAGAACCCCCTCGTCCGTCACCAACTCCCGTTTGGTGCCCTCGTAGCTCACGTCGATCGTCATGTCTCCCCCTCGCGATGATGTACCGAGAGGCCCAGAGTAGAACGCGTTCCAGTTTTGGGGTCGATTTCGGCGGAGATGCGTTTGTCCCCAGTTTGGGTATGGTGACGGGTCAACCTGATCAGAAGTGAGGGTGGCAATGGGCCAGCAGTCGCGGGCCACCGAACGTCGGTGGGCTCCGGTCAAGGTCAGCAACGTCGTCTCGACCGTGTCGGGCGACACCGTCCGTGTCGACGCCGAACTCGGCGGCGACATCAGCCCCGAGTGGGCCGAGGCATTCGAGCGCATGAGCCGAAGCCGGCGGAGCGATCTCGCGCTTCACGCCGACGCCGAGCCGCCCCGCATCACCCTGGTGGCGCGAAGCGACCACGGCGACAGTCCCGAGATCGTCATCCTGTACGCCGTGGAGGAAGTGAACCTCTACGTACGGCTGGCGCTCGAACTCGTCGGTCGATAGCCCCGGGTTCCACCGGCGCCCGCCGGAAGGGGTCACCCTCGCGGGACCCGATTCCGCTGGGAGAACCCGGTCGGCCAGCCCGTCAGCCGGTACAGGCGCGCCAGTTCGATTCCCGGCTTCTTCGGAAGCGCACCCGGCCGGTGCCGCGGCAGACGCACCCGCAGCACCGCGGGCGCGATGGTGCACACAACCGGGGTGCGGACCATCCGGGATTCTCCGTCGACGCCCACCGGTATCACCGACTGATCGGCGTCGACGACGACCTCGGCCGCGCGGGCCGTGCTCACCCCCCGCGCATGAGCGCCCTGCAGCAGACCGACGGCTTCCCGGGCACTGTTCACCGACATCGTCACCACGCCCAGGACACCGTCGTCCAGGCGCTCTCGCCGTCCCATACCCACGAGATCACCGGTGCGGTACGGGCCGTTGCTCACCAGGACCGCCTGTGGACCGCCGACCGTGACGTCGCCGATCTCCACCGTCAGCAGGTAGCCCCGATGGCTGTCGAGCAGCTCGGGCAGCATCTCCAGCACGGTTCCCGTCTTGTCGTCGCGGTAGGCCGGGCTCTGCACCAATTCCGCGTACACCCCGAACGAGGCGTTGTTGACGAACGGGTGCCCGTTCATCCATCCGAGATCGACACGCACCTCGACGCCGTCGGCCAGCGCATCGAGGCACGTGGCAGGGTCGTCTCGGTCCAGCCCGAGATCCAGCGCGAAGTGGTTGCGGGTTCCGGCACTGATCACCAGGAACGGCAGGTCGTGCTCTGCCGCGACGGCGGCCACCAGGGCCTGTGTGCCGTCGCCGCCGGCGACACCGAGCAGATCCGCGCCGCGTTCGACGGCCCGCCGCGCCAGTGCGGCGACGTCGGCGTTCTCCGGTCCGTCGAGCAGAATCACCTCGGCCCCGAGGTCTTCGGCCTTGCGCTGCAGACCGAACTTCGCCACCTTGCCGCCGCCCGAGCGCGGATTCATCAGGAGGAACGGCCGACGTGGGGCAGGGGCGGTGTACTCGGGCATCGCGTTCTTCTCGGGCTCCCCCAGCGCGGCGCGGGCGCACAGGACGGCCGCGAGCAGCAGCACGCACGAGAGCACCACCGCCCACAGCAGATCGGCACGGAGCAATAGGACGAGTACGACGATCGGCGCGAGCACCACCAGGACCGACGAGATCGCGCGTAGCACGCCGTGACTGGTGAGAAACCAGTACGACGCCGCCACTGTCGCCGCGACGCCGCCGGTGCCCACCGCCAGCACGGCGGCGGTGCCGAACAACCCTGCGAACGCGATCGGCGCTGCGGCCGCACCGAATGCCGCCACGAATGCGGCTCGGGCCCACCATCGGCGAACCCGCGGCCGGGTGTCCGTGTTCTCGTTGCCCATCTCAGTCCTCATCGGTATCGGACACTGCGCCGCGCACTTTGGTCATACCCCGAACTGTGCGGCGATACGGCGTTCGTCGATGGCCTCGAGCAGGACCGCGTGGTCGCGGGCGTTCCGGTCGGCGTACGACTCGGCGAACTCGGTGACGGCCTTGTCGAATTCGCTTCCGGCGTCGAGGTAGGCGGCGATCGCGATCCGGTCCCCGGAGCGGGCGTGGCCGTAGGCCAGTACCCGTCCGCACAGCCGCCCGTACAGTTCCATCCCCGACGGCGTCATCGCTTCGACCACCGCCGAGCCCTTGCCGTCGCGCAGTTGACGCACGTAGAAGTCCCGGACCACCCCGTCCGGGTCCGCCCCCCGCTGCCATCCGAGGAAGATGTCGCTCGCGGCCTGCATCAACCGCTGTCCCGCCACGACGCGCTCCCCCTGGTTCGTGAACGACGGACCGTCCACGTAGTTCGCGAGCACCGACGGCCGCGCCTCCTTCGCCTGCAGGAACAGCGGGTCACCGTCGACGCCCTGCAGCAACAGGATCCACGCCTGGGTTCCCACGCTGCCCACGCCGACCACCTTGCGGGCCGCCTGGACGAACTCGAACTGTCGCAGCAGCACCCGCCGGTTGTCCTGCAACGTCTCCCGATAGTCGTCCAGCCGTCCACGCAGCTCCTCGAAGAGGGACTGGGCGTCCGCCTGGGCGAAGACCTCCTCGATCGGCACGATCAGCGGCGGCGTGCTGACGATCCGCCGGCGGCCGTCCACCTCCGTGGTCAGTTTGGCCAGCGCGTGGACGCTGTCCCGGTGCCACGACTTCTCGAGCGTTCTGCGCATGTTCTTCTTCGAGGAGGTGTCGAGTTCGTCGCGGAGCGCGACCAGTTCGGCGGAGGGCTCGATGTGCGAATACCAGACCGCGAGATTTCCCCGCTCCGCCTGCTGCAGCATGGTTTCGCGGTACTCCGCGGCGCACGCGCGGACGACCTTGGTCCGTTGCTTGCCGCCGAGCCCCCGCTCCCGGCCCGCCACCGCGAGGCTCGCGACGAGCCGCTTGACGTCCCACTCGAACGGTCCCGGGTACGTCTCGTCGAAGTCGTTGATATCGAACGCCTGCATCCGTTCGGGGGTGGCGAAGATCCCGAAGTTGCTCAGGTGCGCGTCCCCGCACAACTGCACAGTCAGTCCCGTCCGGGGCGCGCTCGACAGGTCGTCGGCCATGATCAGCGCGGAGCCACGGTAGAAGGCGAACGGACCGCTCGCCATGCGCCCGTACCGCACCCGGACGAGGTCCGGGATGCGGGCCGCGGACTGCTGCTCGAGCAGGCCGATCGGATCGCGCCGAGCGCCCGTCGTGCATTCGGCGAGGGCCGAGAACGGAGTCGCGCGCCTGGCAGCCAGACCACGCTCGGCGCGCTCGGCCCGGCTGAGCGTCGCCTCTCCAGGTTGCTGTCTGTCGGTGTCCGGCATGGTGAACCGTCCTGCCGCGCGGGTCGAGGCCCGACCATCGGGTGCGATGAAGATATTGTCCGCCGCTCCTCGGTGCGCCCGCGGCGGTTTCCCGATTCCGGCTCCATCGCGGCGTCAGGTGCCTCCGCGCGGATGTGCACGCCGGTGAAAATCGGCGACCGCGGCGTCGAGTGTGGGGTAGAAGTGGGTGGCATCGAACCGATCGCCGACACCGAACTGGACGAGGCGGTCCTTGATCGGCCCCTTCATCTCGGCGAAGGCCAACCGAATGCCTCGACCTTCGAGATAGCGGTCGAGATCGACGAGTTCGTCGACGGCCGTGGTGTCCAGACCGGTGATCGGTTCGGCGGCGATCACCACCCATTCGACCGGGGTCTGCGCCCGCGCCACGACCGACCGCACGTAGTCGTCGAAGATACCGCCGTTCGCGAAGAACAGTGGCGCATCGAACCGGACCAGCACCAGACCGGGGATGCGGTGCCCTTCCGGATGCCGGGCGACATCGTGGAATCCGGTCCCGGACGTCTCGACCAATTCCGTGCGGTACGGCTGCCACGCCCGCGCGACGACCGCGACGAACGACAGCCCGATCGCGACCAGGATGCCCTGGAGCACTCCCACGAGTGCGACACCGAGGAACGCGGCGACGGCGAGACCGGTCTCCACCCGACTCATGTGCCACATCGAGATCATCCCGCGCACATCGATCAACGCCGACGCCGCGACGATCACCACCGCTGCCAGGGTGGCGTCGGGCAGGTAGGCGGTGATCCCGGGGGCGACGAGCACGAACACCAACACCGCCACCGCTCCGACCGCCCCCGCCAATTGCGTGTGCGCACCGCTCTGCTCGGCCACCGGGGTCCGGGAACCGCTGGCCGAGATCGGGAATCCGCCGAACAGGCCGCTCGCCACGTTGGCCGCCCCGATCGCCTTCATCTCCGTGCTGCCGTTCACTTCCTCACCGCGGCGGGCCGCGAACGTCCGGGACAGCACGCCGGTGTCGGCGAAGGCGATGAGCGCGATGCCGGCGGCCGGACCGATCAGTGCCAGTGTGTCCTGCCAGTCGACGCCGCCGAACTGCGGAAGCGGCAGCCCCTTGGGCAGCGCACCGACCATCCCGATCTCCTCGTCGAGTCCGATCGCCGCGGAGAGCGCGATCGATCCCACGACGGCGACGAGGACACCGGGAACGCGGGGCAGCCACAGACGGAAGGCCATGATGACGGCGAACGAACCGATACCCACCGCGGCGGCGACCGGGGTGCTGTCGCCCGCGAGAATCGACGTGCCGATGGCGGCGATCTCGCCCAGCAGGCCGGACGCGTCGACGGAGAAACCGAGCAGTTTCGGCAACTGTCCGACCACGACGATCAGCGCAATCGCGTTCAGATAGCCGAGCCGGATGGGCTTCGAGAGCAGCTCGGTCACGAAGCCCAGACGCAGGAACCCACCGATGATGAGGATCGCCCCGACCAGGATGGCGAGTACCCCGGCGAGGGCGAGTGCGCTCTCCGGGTCACCGACGGCCGCCAGCGGCAGCACCGCCGCGGCGATCAACGGCGCCAGCGACGAATCAGGACCGAGCACAAGGATTTTCGACGGGCCCACAACGGCGTAGGCGAGCAGCGGCACGATCGTCGCGTACAGCCCGGCGTACGCGGGGAGTCCGGCGGCCTCCGCATAGCCCATGCCGGCCGGGATCAGCAGCGCGGTGAGGACGAGGCCGGCCGTGACGTCGGTGCGCAACCAGCCGCGCTGGTACTCCCGGGCCGTCGCCACCCCGGGTAGCCGTCCGAGGCTCTCCCTCCAGGGCATCCTCGAATTATCGCCCCCACACCCGCTGCCGGCACGGGGATTCGCGGCTATCGGTCGGCGGGCGCGAGAAGCGGATCAACGCAGATGTGCGCGCTGCGGCGCGACCACCTCCGCCGCGGGAATCGGTGCGGGCGGCGCCGACCTCCGTCGGCGACGGCGCCGCAGCGCCTTCTCCGCCTCGATCACGACCGGGACGATCAGCGACCACCCGAGACACGCGAGCCACTGGCCGCCGGTCAGCGTCGTGGTGGTGAGAAGGTCCTGGAGGAAGCCGAGTTCGACTGCGAGCACCGTCACGACGGTCGGAATCGACAGGATCTTGATCGCGCCGAGAATCGGTGCGGTGAGACCGGAGTCGGGATCACGCCGCAGAACCAGCCCGGCGAGAATGGAACCGAAGGACAGCACGACGAACGCCATCGTCATCGGGACGTTCGGTTCGGTCGGGCTCATCGATCCGGGGGCCAGGAGCATCGCCGCCAGGGTGACCGCGAATTGGAGAGCACCGTACGCGAACCACTGCACGAACGACCGCTTGTTGGCGATCGGCCGGCCCGGGTCCCGGGGCGGCTTGTCCATCAGATTGGGTGGTGGCGGGTCCTGCATGATGACGATCACCGGGAACAGCGTGATGAAGAAGTGCTGGAACAGCACCATCAGCGGAGTGAGTGCGACGCCGTCGTTGATCCCGAACACGCTGGCCACCAGGAACAGCAGCACCAGGGAGAACAGCTTGGACATCTGGTAGCGGATGTACGACACGATCTTGTCGTAGATGCTGCGGCCCAGACGGATCGCGGTGACCAGGGTCCCGAAGTTGTCGTCGGTGAGGATGAGCTTGCCGGCCTGTTTGGTCACCTCGCTGCCCGACCCCATCGCGACACCGATGTCGGCCTTCTTCAGCGCGGCGGCGTCGTTGACCGCGTCACCGGTCATCGCGACGATCGCGCCGCCCTGTTGCATGACGCCCGCGAGACGGAGCTTGTCCTGCGGTGTGACGCGGCCGAAGACGTGGAGCTCCGGCAGCGCGGCCGCAAGTTCCTCATCGGTCATGGCCTGGAGTTCGGCGCCGCCGATCGCCCCGGGCCCGAGTCCGAGTTCGGCGCCGATCGCGGACGCGGTCACCGCGTGGTCGCCGGTGATCATGCGGACGTCGATGCCCGCGGTGTGCGCTGTGCGGACGGCATCGATCGCCTCCGGTCGCAGCGGGTCGATGATGCCCACCATGCCGACGAAGACGAGGTCCTCGACGAACGCCATCGGATCGTCGGCCACCGCTCGTTCCTGGCCGTCGAGGATGCGGGCGGCGAAAGCCAGGACACGAAGGCCCTTTTCGGACATCACGCGGTTGGCAGCCGTGATCTCGTCGCGGACGTCGTCGAGGGGAACCAGTTCCCGACCCGGCCGGAAGGCGGACCCGCACCGCGCGAGAACCACGTCCGGTCCGCCCTTGACGAGCTCGACGAACCGGGTGTCGCCGTCGACCGGTAGATGGTGGAACGTCGACATGAACTTGTACGCGGAATCGAACGGAACCTCCGCCACCCGCGGATACGTGCGCCGGGTGCTCGGGGCGTCGACCCCCAGCTTGGCCGCGAGGACGACCAGCGCGGCCTCGGTCGGATCGCCGACCACCTCCCCGCTGTCGGTGACGGTGGCATCGCTGTCGAGACACAGCCCGTACGCCAGCAGCGTGAAGTCCGGAACCGGCTCCCCCGCGACGTGCGCGACAGTCCCGGACTTGCTGTAGCCCTCGCCGTCCACCGTGAACCACCGGCAGTGGAAGTACAGCGACCGGACCGTCATCTGGTTCATCGTCAGAGTGCCGGTCTTGTCGGAGTTGATCGCGCTTGTGGCGCCGAGGGTTTCGACATCGCTGAGGTTCTTGACGACCGCCTTCGCATCGGCCAGCCGGCGAGCGCCGTACGCCAGCATGGCCTGCACGAACGTCGGCAGACCGGTCGGGATCGCGGACACCCCCATCGAGATGCCGAGCAACATGACCGTGGTGAGGTCCTGTCCACGCAGCAGTCCGATGACGACGATGATCGCCACCGCAACCCACGCGATGATGCCGAGCACCTTGGTCAGCGAATCGAGTTCTCGCTGCAGCGGAGACTTGACGGGAGCGATCGCCGACAGCATCGACGCGATCCGACCCATCTCGGTCCGCATGCCGGTCTCCGTCACGACCATCGTCGCGGTGCCACGGGTGACGGAGGTGTTCTGGAACAGGATGTTGCTGCGATCGCCGAGTGGGACATCCACGGCATCGAGTGTCTGCGGATCCTTCGCGACGGGCGCGCTCTCCCCCGTCAGCGCCGCCTCCTGGGTTTCCAGGGTGGCCGAGCGCAGCAGTCGGCCGTCCGCCGGGACAAGGTCACCGGCCTCGAGTTCGACGATGTCGCCGGGGACGAGATCCGGTGCGGGCAGCTGGATCAGCGTGCCGTCTCGGATGACCCGCGCCTGTGGAATCTGCATCCTGGCGAGGGCGTCGACGCTGGCTCGCGCTTTCAGTTCCTGCTGCGTGCCCAGCACGATGTTGAGGACGACCAGCGCCACCACCACGAG
This sequence comes from Rhodococcus sp. W8901, assembly GCF_013348805.1. Classification (NCBI taxonomy): domain Bacteria; kingdom Bacillati; phylum Actinomycetota; class Actinomycetes; order Mycobacteriales; family Nocardiaceae; genus Rhodococcus; species Rhodococcus sp. W8901. The sequence continues at coordinate 2,241,278 of NZ_CP054690.1, read as the reverse complement.
CGCGGTCGGGATCTCCCCGATGATCAGACTGACGATCACCACCGCCACCAGCATCAGGTTCATCGGATCCTTCAGCTGCAGCAGAGCCACGGCCCAGATCGACGGGGCGGGCTCGGAGGCGATCTCGTTGACGCCGTACCGCCCGCGCCGCGCATCGGTCTCGGCGGTCGTCAGTCCGGCACGACGGTCGGAGCCCAGGGCCGACACGACGGCGTCGGCGTCACGGATGTGCCAATCCGATCGGGGCTCCCCGTCCGTGGGGGCCTGCGCCCGATCGGGCACGGGGTGTTCGGTGGCCATCGCGCCTCCTCCTTGCCCGGTGACTCGGGGATGTCAGAACGGCGTCGGAATCCAGTGCAGCGGCTGGGTGGGCGGTCGGTAGCCCTCGGCGCTCTGCTGTTCGGGCAAGGAGACGTCGTGATGCTCCAGCGGCTCGTAGGGAACCTGACTCAGCAGGTGGCTGATCACATTGAGGCGTCCGCGTCTCTTGTCGTCGTTGAGCGCGACGTACCACGGCGCCCAGCCGGTGTCGGTGAACCGGAACATCTCGTCCCTGGCCCGCGAGTAATCGAACCAGTGGCTGTACGACTCCAGGTCCATCCGGGACAGCTTCCAGATCTTTCGCGGGTCGTCGATGCGACTCTGCAGACGGAGCGTCTGTTGGTCCTGACCAACCTCCAGCCAGTACTTCAGCAGGATGACGCCGGACTCGACGATCGCGCGTTCCACGGTCGGAATGATCTGGAGGAACTGCCGCGCCTGGTCCTCGGTGCACAGGCCGAGGACGCGCTCGATGCCCGCGCGGTTGTACCAACTGCGATCGAAGATGACGACCTCGCCGGCCGCGGGCAGGTGCGGCATGTATCGCTGAACATACATCTGCGACTTCTCACGATCGGTCGGCGCCGGTAGGGCTACCACCCGGAACACCCGGGGTGAGACCCGCTCGGTGATCGCCTTGATGACGCCGCCCTTGCCGGCCGTGTCGCGGCCCTCGAACACGATGCACACCTTCGCGCCGGACGCCTTGACCCATTCCTGCATCGCCACCAGCTCGGCGTGGAGGGGTTTGAGCTCCCGGCGGTAGTCCTTGTTCTTCATCGGCGCCGCAGATGCGACGGTGCCGGTCTCCGTCAGCTCACCGGCGTCGGGGGTGCGCCCACCGGGCGGCCCCGCGCGCTTGCCGGGCTTCCCGGCCCCAGCCTTCTTGCTCACGACATCCACGGCCCTCAGTACGTCGCGCGACGGACACGTCCTCGCGACATGGCCATCCCTTGGGTGCCGGCCCGACCGGGCCGCGCACCCCATTCTCTCTCCCCGCAGGGGTCGCTCGTTGCGGAATTCGACACGACCGCCGAGCGATTCTTGTCCGGTCGGGGGTGTTCGAGACACTCGCCTCGTTCGCCTCGAATTGCACTGACTTCGATGCCGTTTCGAGCTTGACCCCGGGCCGCGCAGACCCAGACGATTGTTGGGCGAACGGGGACGGGGAGGTACTTCACGTCGACCGAGCGGTCCACCTGTTTTCCGAAAAGAGAGGCTCCGCAGTGAACGACACCGAACTCGACGATCTCGGGCCCATCGACTATCTCGTCGTGGAGTTTCCTGCCGATCGGCAACCCGACGGCTCCGCACTACCGATCCTCCGCGGGCTCGTCGAGCGCGGCATCATCCGCGTGCTCGACCTCGCGTTCGTCCGCAAGGAGGCCGACGGATCGCTGTCGGGCATCGAGATCGACGACGTCGGCTTCGAAGGTGAGATCGACGTGACGCTGTTCGCGGAGGCGTCGTCGGATCTGCTGAAGGAGACCGACCTCGAGGAAGCCGCCGCCATCCTCGAACCAGGCTGTTCCGCAGCGGTTCTCGTGTACGAGAACCGCTGGGCTGCCCCCTTCGCGGCAGCACTGCGCCACAGCGGCGCACAGCTCGTGGCCACGGGGCGCATCCCCCTCCAGACGATTCTGGAGAACCTCGAGTCGCTCGACACCGCCAGCTGACGATCAAGGAGCACACCATGCCCGGACTTCTCCGCGGAATCGCACGTACCGCCGCAGTGGCCGGAACCGCGACGGCGGTCTCGAATCGAGTGTCCCGACGCCAGGGCCAGCGGTGGGCGGCCGAACAGCCGGCCCCGCAATATGCGGCACCCCAGGCGCCACCACCTCCCCCGCCGCCTGCCCCACCGCCCGCCGGAGGCCCCGACCGGATCGCCGCCCTGAAACAACTCGGTGAACTCCGGGACCAGGGCGTGCTCACGGACGCCGAGTTCGCCGCCGAGAAGGCCCGGATCCTGGCTTCGTGATCAGCGCAGTTCGGTGACGAACGCCATCCGGTCCCCGCGGTAGAGGGACCGGACGCGCTCGATCGGCACACCGTCGGCGTCGCGGGAGACGCGGTGCAGTTTCAGCATCGGCATCGCGGTGCTCGATTCCACCAGCGCCGCCTCCCGCGGCGTCGGCAGCGCGGTCTCGATGCGTTCGGTCGCCGTGGTGAACACGATGTCCCGCGCCCGGATCGCGGCATACAGCGACGTCTCGGGATCGAACGTGTCGTGCAGATCCGGAAACCGCCGCTGCGGCAGGTACGTGCTCTCGAGACCGATGCGCTCACCGTCCGCGAGGAGCACACGTTCGAGGTGGATCACCGGTTCACCGACTGCGATCTCCAGGATGTCAGCGAGCTTCGCGTGAGCGTCGATCTCCTCCCACCGCACCAGGAAACGCCCCGGCTCCCGGCCCTGACTGAGCGCACCCTCGGTGTAGGAACCGAGCGAGAGCGGTTGGACGAGCTTGGGTCGCGCGACGACGGTCCCCCGACCGCGGCGTTCGATGCGGCCCGCCACGAGCAACTCGTGCAGCGCCTGCCGCACCGTCTCGCGCGAGACGGCGCACCGCGCGGCGAGTTCCCGCTCGGCGGGGACGGAATCGCCCTCGGACAGGTCGGCGAGCAGATCCTCGACATGCGTCCGAACCAGGTAGTGCTTGGGCAGGCTCTCGGCGGTCATCGGGACACCCCCAGCCCGTCGCGCACGCGTCGTGCCACCACGACGTCGTCGATCGACGGGGATTGCGCGCCCGGCACTTTCGCGCGATCGTCGTACCGGCGCAACCGCACCGCATCCGGCCACCACGGGTGCGAGGTCCATGCCTCCTCCACCGCCGGACCCCCCTGCAGCCCCAGGGTCGCGACGGATTCCGCGGACAGCCCGTCCGCGTAGCCCGGCTCGGTGGCCACCAGGAACCGCTTGGCCGCGACGTGTGCGCCGGCCAGCCAGCCCACCCGCTCACCGAAGCGCGGGGTGAGCCACTCCCGGGCGAACCGGTCGTGCGCGGTCGCGGCCTCGACGCCGACGAGCGGGCTGCGTGCCAGATCGTGCAGCGCGCAGGCCAGTACCAGTTCGTCGTCGGCCCCGTCGGCGATGGCGTGGCCCGCCGCCTGCAGCGCGTGGGCGAGTTCGTCGACCGCTTCCCCGTCGAAGATCCCACGCAACGAATCCATCAGCGCGGCAGTCTCTTCGAGCACGATCGTGTTGTCGTTCATGCCTGCAGACTACACAAATACGGTCTATACCAATTGTTCATCCGACGTTTCCCGAACATCCCCCAGATGGTCTAGACCAATGCGCATGCTGTGTCCCATGCGAATTGCAATTGTGGGCGGAGGAATCCTCGGAACGGCACACGCCGACGAGGCGATCCGTCGAGGACACGACGTCATCCATCTCGAACGCGAACTCGAGGCGCGCGGTGCCACCGTGCGCAACTTCGGATTGGTGTGGGTGTCCGGTCGGGCCGAACACGAACTGGACGCGTCGCTGCGCTCCCGTGAACTGTGGGCCGACCTGGCCCGCCGCGTCCCCGGGATCGGCTTCCGCGCCGCGGGCTCGATGACACTGCTGCGCACCCCCGAGGAAGTCGCGGTCGCCGAGGACATGGCGGCCCGCGACGACGCCGACGTCCGCGGCTTCACACTGCTCGAGCCCGACGCGGTCCGCGCCGTCAATCCTGCGTTGCGGGGCAAGTTCCTCGCCGGCCTGCACTGCACCCGGGACGGTGCCGTGGAGTCCCGCGTCGCACTGCCCGCCGTCCGCCGTCATCTGGAGGCGTCGGGCCGCTACGCCTTCCACGCCGGCACCGAGGCCCGCGAGATCACCTCCACCGCGACCGGCGTCCGCATCCGCGACGACCACGAGCGCACGTTCGACGCCGACCTGGTCATCGTGTGCCCTGGCGCGACGCTCGGCGGCCTGGCCCGCGATCTCGCCGGCGACCTGCCGCTGCGCCGGGTGCGCCTGCAGATGATGCAGACCGCACCGCTCGGCGAGGCGCTCACCACCGCGATCGCCGACGGCGACAGCATGCGCTACTACCCTGCCTTCGCAGGGTCGGCCCTCGACGCCCTGCGCGACGCCCAACCGCAGGAGCCCACCGCCGCCGAGCACCGGATGCAGTTGCTGTGCGTGCAGCGCCTGCACGGCGGCCTGACCATCGGCGACACCCACGAGTACGACGAGCCGTTCGACTTCGACGTCGACGAGGCCCCGTACCGGCACCTGACCAGCGTGGTCGAGGAACTGCTCGGCCGGGACCTGCCGCCGATCGTCAAGCGCTGGGCCGGGGTGTACAGCCAGTGCCTGGACCCGCAGCAACTGGTGCACCGCGCAGAGCCGGCCGACGGCGTGTGGGTGGTCGCCGGGCCGGGCGGACGCGGCATGACCCTGGGCCCCGCCCTCGCCGAACAGACCGCCGACCAGCTGGGCCTCTGAGCCCCGAACCCCACAGGAGCCACCGTGACCACCATCAAGCTCGCCGTCCTCGACATGGCCGGCACCACCGTCGCCGACGACGGCCTCGTCCTGCACGCGTTCGACGCGGCCGGCGCCGCGGCCGGGCTGCCCGCGACCGGCCCCGAGGCCGGCGCCGCCCGGCAGTACGTGCTCGACACGATGGGTCAGTCCAAGATCGTCGTGTTCCGCGCGCTGTTCGGCGACGAGGACCGGGCCCAGGCCGCGAACCGCGCGTTCGAGGCCGAGTACGACCGCCTCGTCGACGAGGGCGGCGCCACCGCGATTCCCGATGCCGCCGAGTCGATCACGGCGCTGCGTGATGCTGGTGTCAAGGTGGCACTGACCACCGGATTCAGTCGCACCACGCAGGACAAGCTCCTCGCCGCGCTGGGCTGGCAGACGCTGGCGGACCTCACCCTCTCCCCCGCCGAGGCGGGACGCGGGCGCCCCTACCCGGACCTGATCCTCACCGCCCTCATGCGTCTCGGCATCGACGACGTGAAAGAGGTTGCGGTGCTGGGCGACACCGCCAACGACGTCACCAGCGGCCTGCGTGCCGGCGCCGCCATCGTGGCGGGCACCCTCACCGGCGCGCACGACGAGCAGCAACTGCGCACCGCGAATCCCACCCACGTGGTGCCGTCGGTCCGCGAGTTCACCGATCTCGTTCTCTCCCTTAGCAACTGATCCCTCCCGTCACCGTTCGAATCCCTCACCCAGACAAGGACATCCGAATGAGCAGGAACACCGAGCGTTTCCGTGTCGGTATCGCGGCGATCGCGATGACGACCGCGGCCCTCACCCTGACCGCCTGCGGCGGCACCGGCACCGCGGCGACCGGCGGCGGCGGTACCGTCACCGTCTACAGCGCCGACGGCCTCGCCGGCTGGTACAAGACCCAGTTCGCCGCGTTCACCGAGGAGACAGGCATCGCCGTCAACCTCGTCGAGGCCGGCTCCGGCGAGGTCGTCTCCCGCGTGGAGAAGGAGCAGTCCAACCCGCAGGCCGACGTCGTGGTGACGCTGCCGCCGTTCATCCAGAAGGCCGACGCACAGGGACTGCTCGAGCCCAGCGGCATCGACACCTCCGCCGTCCCCGCCGACGTCCAGGACCCGGAGGGCAAGTACGTACCCCTGGTCGACAACTACCTGTCGTTCATCGCCAACCCCGGCGCCAACCCGGCCCCGGCCACGTGGGACGACCTGCTCACCGACCAGTTCAAGGGCAAGCTGCAGTACTCCACCCCCGGCCAGGCCGGCGACGGCACCGCCGTCCTGCTGCTGCTCCAGCACCTCAAGGGCAAGGAGGGCGCGCTGGACTACCTCGCGAAGCTGCAGGCCAACAACGTCGGACCGTCGTCGTCCACCGGCAAGCTGCAGCCCAAGGTCAGCAACGGTGAACTGCTCGTCGCGAACGGCGACGTCCAGATGAACCTCGCGTCCATCAAGGATGACGGCTCCGAGTTCGACATCTTCTTCCCCGCCGACGGCGGCAAGCGCACCACGGTCGCACTGCCGTACGTGATGGGCCTGGCGAAGGGCGCCCCGCACTCCGACGACGCCAAGAAGCTGATGGAGTACCTGCTGTCGGAGAAGGCGCAGAAGACGGTCGCCACCGACGCGCTCGGCGTCTCGGTGCGCACCGACGTCCGTGACGCGGCGGGCACCTCCACCGACAAGTCCACCCCGACCGGGCTCGTGAACGGTGTCGAGGTGTGGACCCCGAACTGGAACGACGTCCTCGCCTCGCTCGACGCCGACATCGCCGCCTACCAGAAGGCCACCGGTAACTGACATGTCTCGATTCGAGTCCGGGCGGTCCCTCGGCACCAGAGCCCGCAACGGCGGCGCGACCGCGCACTCCGCTCCGGCCATCACGTTCGACCGGGTCACCGTCTCCTACGGCCGCGGCCGCGGGACCACCCGGGCCCTGGTCGACTTCAACCTGCGGGTCGCCCGCGGCGAGACCGTAGCCCTGCTCGGCCCCAGCGGGTCGGGTAAGTCCACCGCGCTCAAGGCACTGGCCGGCTTCACCCGGCCCACCTCAGGGACCGTCCGACTCGGCGGCGACGACGTCACCGATCTGCCCCCGGCCAAGCGTGGCATCGGCGTCGTCGTCCAGTCGTATGCCCTGTTCCCGCACATGCGGGTCGCCGACAACGTCGCATTCGGACTACGCGCACAGCGTGTTCCGCGGTCGGAGATCGCGGACCGGGTGTCCGACGCCCTCGCGATGGTCGGCATGTCGGCCTACGGCAAGCGGTTGCCACGAGAGCTGTCCGGCGGTCAGCAGCAGCGCGTGGCGATCGCCCGCGCACTCGCCATCCGCCCCAAGGTGCTGCTGCTCGACGAGCCGCTCGCCGCCCTCGACGCGCAACTGCGCCAGAGCATGCTCACCGAACTGCAGGAACTGCGGGCGGCGCTCCCGGACACCGCGATGCTCTACGTGACGCACGACCAGTCCGAGGCGCTGGCACTCGCCGACCGCATCGCCGTCATGCGCGACGCCCGCCTGGTGGACGTCGACACCGCCGAGAACCTGTGGAAGCGCCCGCCGAGCAGCTTCACCGCCGCGTTCCTCGGCGGCGCGAACCTGCTGCCCTGCACGGTGACCCGGGTGATCGGAACGTCGGCACTGGTGTCCGTGGGCGGCACGCCCGTCACCGCGCACGCACCCCAGCCCGAGATCGGCCGCACCGAGTGGGAGTCCGACGCCGGCGCCCTGCTGTGCCTGCGACCGCACGCGATCACCCTCACCTCCCCCGCCGAACGCGGGGCGCTGCCGGCCCGCATCGTCGCGAGCGTGTGGCGCGGGTCGTCGACGCGGGTCACGATCGCGCTACCCGGACTGCCCGAGACGCCGATCGACGTCGACGTGCCCGGCCACGACGAACGTCCGGTGGGCACCGAGGTCGGGCTGCGTTTCCCGGAGCGGGGCGCCGTCCTGGTGCCGGCCCCGGAGGCGGTGTCGTGACCGCCCTCCTCGAGGCCCCGGTCGCCGCCGACCCGCCGACCCGGCCGGAGCCGTCGCGGTGGCGGTCCGGGCTGTGGGTGCTTCCGCCGCTGCTGCTGGTGATCGGGTTCGCGGTGTACCCGATGGCGCGAGTGCTGGCCGAGTCCACCGTCACCGACACCGGCCGGGGCTGGTCGGCGTGGACAGACATGCTGTGGTCGGCGTCGTTCCGAAAGGCCTTGTGGCGCACGATCGAAGTGGCGCTCGCCTCCACGCTCGGGTGCCTCGTGCTCGGCACGTTCCTGGCGCTGGTCCTCGCGTTCGTGCCGTTCCCCGGGTCGAAGGTGGTGGGACGCCTGATCGACACCATCCTGTCGCTGCCCTCGTTCCTCGTCACGCTCGCGTTCACGTTCCTGTACGGCACCGCCGGTGCCGTGAACGCACTGATCAGCCGCATCACGGGCGCCGACCGGGTGCCACTGAACTTCCTCAACACCCCGCTCGGCGTGATCGCCGCCGAGATCACGTTCTTCACCCCGTTCGTGGTGCGACCGCTGCTCGCGGCGTTCACCCAGATGCCCCGCGAGCAACTCGACGTCGCCGCGAGCCTCGGTGCCTCTCCCCTGCGGGTGCTGCGCACCGTGATCCTGCCCGAGGCCTGGCCGGCACTGATGGCGGGCGGCTCGCTGGTACTGCTGTTGACGCTCAACGAGTTCGGCATCGTGCTGTTCACCGGAGCCAAGGACGTCATGACCCTGCCGGTGCTGATCTACACGCACGGCATCGTCACCTTCGACCTCCCCGGCGCCGCGGTGATCGCGACCGTCCAGGTGGCGCTGTCGCTCACGCTGTACGGCGGCTACCGGTTCCTGTTCACCCGACTGATGGGAGGCAGCCGTGCTGCTCTGGACCCGACGCGCTAGGTACCTCACGCTGGCGTTCTTCGGCGCGGTCGTCATGACCGTGTTCGTCGCCCCGATCGCGACGGTGATCGCCGCCGCGCTCGCGGGCGCGTGGAACGGCCCACTGCCCTCGAACCTGGGGACGAAGAACCTGTCGGCGGCACTGTCCGACGACAACCTCGCGAGCATGACGGTGAGCCTGCAGACCGCGATCATTGCCGGCGGCATCGCGTTGTTCCTCGGGGCCTGGGCCGCGTTGGCCGCGCGCGAGGCGCCGGTGTGGCTGCGCAAGGTCACCGACGCGGTCTTCCACCTCCCGGTGGAGCTGCCGTCCGTCGCGATCGGCCTGGGCATGCTCATCGCGTTCAACGAGCGGCCGCTGCTCCTCGGCGGCACCAAGTGGATCGTCATCCTCGCGCACGCCGTGCTGGTGCTGGCCTTCGCGTTCAGCTCGGTCTCCGCCGCACTCGACCGTCTCGACCCCGCCTACCGTCAGGCCGCCGAATCCCTCGGCGCCGGCCCCGTCCGGGTCCTGTTCCGGATCACGCTGCCGCTGCTGGTGCCCGCCCTCGGCGCGGCCGCGGGCCTGTCCGTCGCGCTGTCGATGGGCGAACTGGGCGCCACCATCATGGTGTACCCGGCGACGTGGAAGACGTTGCCGGTGGCCATCTTCGGCCTCACCGACCGCGGCCAGGTGTTCCAGGCCGCCGCGAACACCACCCTGCTGCTGCTCGTCACCCTGGTGGCGCTGCTGGTGCTCGGACGGATCCGCGGACGCGGCGCGGCCCGCTGACCCCTGTCGGCCTGAGCGCCCACTCCTCCTCTGATCTCGCGGGCTTCCGCGGAACGAGGCAAGGAATGGGCGCTCAGGCCGATGTCGTATCCCGCTCGCCTTCCCGCCGGACCGGAGCAAGTTCCGGTCGCTTCGCGACGCGCCCGGCGCCCGACGACGTCCCGCGCACGCGACGCCCGAGCCATGGCCCGAGGAACCGGACCGCCCACTCGGTGTCGGCACGGATTCGCCCGAGTGCGGTGACCGGCGGCAGCGGACCCAGACTGTCCTGCCAGCGCAGGTCGGTGCCGGGCACTCCCAGCGCCGTCGCCGCGGCCGCGGCCAGACGGTCGTGGCCATCCGCGTTGAGGTGCAGTCGATCCCAGCTCCACAGCCGCGGGTCCGTCGCGACCGGGTACACCTCGAGGTCGATCACCGCGACACCGTGCCGTGCCGCGGCCGCCCGGATCTCCTCGTTCAGCGCCGAGATCCGCGCCATGATCGCCCGGCCGCCCGGCATGCCCGCCCCGAGCGTGGGGAACGTCATCGTCAGCACCCGCGCACCCGACGCGGTCAGCGCCTCGAACGCGATCTCCAGTTCGGCTGCTATCGCGACAGGTTCGAACTTCGGTCGCAGCAGGTCGTTCACGCCGGCGACGACGGATGCCAGGTCGGGCTCGAGCGCCAACGCGGGGGCCAACTGTTCCTCCCGCACCTGGCGGGCCAGCCGGCCCCGGATCGCGAGGTTGGCGTAGAGCATCTCGGGGTTGATCTCCGCAAGCCGCTCGGCGAGCCGGTCCGCCCAGCCTCGATAGCCCAGCTGGTCGTCCCCGTCGTTGAGTCCTTCGCTCTGGCTGTCACCGATCGCCACGAACCGACTGAACACGGCCCCTCCTCATCTCAGCTTCTGCGGTGCGACGAGCCTAGACCTCGCGTCCTCCCCCGCCGAGCGCACGCCGGCAATGGCAGACTCCTCGGCGACCACCGACGCCAGGCGGCGGCACACCGACTCGGTGCAGCCCGTCGCGGACGCGGCGAAGCTGTACAACGGCCTGCCCGACATCGGGCTGTCCCACGGCAAGGAGACCCATGAACAGCGCGCACTGGCGCACCCACCTCGCCGATGTCGACTGGCCGACGCTGGAGCACGCATACGGTGATGCGAGCGACGTGCCCGGCTGGATCGAGGGACTGACCGGGGCGGAGACAGTCGAGGAATCGCTGCACGAGCTGTGGTCGGCGGTGTTGCATCAGGGAACCCTCTACGACTCGACCGAGCCTGCGATGACGTCCATCGCGTCGGTGCTCGGCGCCCGGCAGACCGCGGATGCTGAGGGCACGGCGTGGTTGCTGCTGATGTTCGCCGACGCGGTGCACGACTATGAACAGGTCGGGGCGGACGACGCCGAGACGGCCGCCCTCGTCCGCTCGGCCCGAGACTCGTTGCTCGGAATCGCAGCGCTCGTACGACCACTGATCGCCGACGACGGCCCGGAAGCCGCGGCCTCGGCACTGCTGCAGGCCGCGGCCCGCACGGCCGATTCCGCTGCGGTAGAAACACTCTCGGCACGGGCTGACGCACGCCCGGCCGCGCAGGTCGAGCAGGCATGTGTCGCCGCGCTCACGACTCTCGGTGCCGATGTCGCGGCGGCTCTCGCCGACGGGGATCCCGGCCTGATGATGGCGGCGACGCTCGCGCGGATCGCGGCCGGGAGCACCGAGACCACGGACCTCGACGCGCTCGTCACGGGATGGGAGCTCGCCGTCGAGGTGGCCTCGCACATCGCGTTCGATGTCGGAAACCTTCCGGAGTGGTTGAGCGCGAACAACCCCGAGGCGTCGGCTCACGTACTCGCTGCGCTGCCGATGCCGGACGAGACGACGATCGCCGGGCTCGTCGATGTCGTCGTCGGTTCCCGGAGCAACGCTCCGGCCGCGGTCCGTCGTCTGCTCGCACTCGCGGCGCTCCCCGAAGCCGGGCCGGAGTCGATGATCGCAGCGCTCCGGCAGTGCCCGGCGACACCCGAAGTCTGCGACGCACTCGTTGCCCTCGCCGAGCGGGTCACCACCGGTGACACCTCCGCCATCGGGTCGAGCACCTTCGACACGGATGCTCGGACAGATGCCGCGCTCGCCCTGCTGCGGGCCGGCGACGGACGGTGGGCTCGCCCGATGGCCCAGGCCCTGCTCACGAACCCCGCAGCACGCGGCCTCATGGTTGCCACCTCCGCGTCGGGACGTTCCGCGCTCGGCTACGCGCTCGTGCGCGAGCACGCACCGTCCTCCACCATGGTCGTCGCCGGCATCCGGCAGGCGCTGCGGCAGAAGCCTCCTGCCGATCCGTCCCGCGACGGCGCCGGACACCTCGTCGAGTTGCTGGCCTCCTGGCCCGCCGAGGCTGCCGCGGACGCGCTGCCCGAGGTCCGGGAGCTTCTCGCGGTCGCGCCGAGGCAGTCCGCCGACGCGCTGGCGACGTGGGGCGACACCGCCGGTATCGACCGTGTCCGCGAGGCGAGCGTCACCGGCGACGCGACCGTGCTGCTCGCTCTCGCACGCCTGACGAAGGACACGGATGACTTCCATCATGTCCTCGACGCCGACCTCGAGCACAAGGAGTCGGAGGTGCTCGCGCACTGGGCTGACCGCACCGACCGTCGCTTCCTCGACTGGTGTCGCGGCCTCGTAGGCACGAAGGCCGCGACAAGCGACCACCAGCGAGGTAACCAGCTCACCGCGCTGCGCATCCTCGCCGCCGTCGACTCGGACGAGGCCGCAACCGGCTGGCCTGTGGTCCGCAGCATCATCGACGCCGGTCGCGGCCCCATCGAGGAAGCGATCGGTCTCGCGCTCGATTGGCGCGCCCGACAGTTGCTACCGCCCGAGGCGTGCACCGACTTCGAGGCGCTGCTCACCGATCTCGTCGTCACCGACCGCAAGGACTACAACGGCCCGATCGTCAAGACGAGCGCCGCCGCCGCGATCGCCCTCCTCGACGTCGGGCTGCCCCTGCCCGACGCTCCCGCACGAATCGTGAAAGTGGTCGCGGGGTCCGTGACCGACCGGTGGGCGCGCGAGCTCGGCCTCCGCCTCGCCGAACGGCTGGCGGCCGCACCGGCAACGGTCCGCCGCGCGGTCGCGAAGAAGCTCCAAACCCTCGTCGACCGCGACGAGCGCTTCGACTCCACCGGCGACATCGCTGTCGAGGACGCGCGAACCGTTGCCCGCCTGCGCCCGATCCTGCACAAGCTGGAGACCGAATGAGTCCGCTGTGCGCGAGGAGCCGTCAGCTCGCTTCCCGAACGACCGAGCTCGAGCGCCCACTCCTGCGCTGATCTCGCGGGCTTCCGCGGACGACGGCAAAGAATGGGCGCTCAGGCCGATGTCGCACAATCACTTCATGCCCGGTTCCCTCGGATGGGTCGGCGATCCGTCACCCGACGCCGCGACGTGGCTCGCGCCCTACCGCTACCCGGACGCCGGACCGGCGAGCGGGTGGGCGGCCGATAGATTCCCCTATGTCCTGCGGATCCTGCACCCCGCTCACCTGGGCCCGGACGGGGAGGCGCAACCGGCCACCTGGGCCGAGATTGCCGAGGCGCGAAATGTGCGCCTCGAGCCTGGCATGGCCTTCCCGGAACTCAGCGGATTCGACGATCCGTGCGCGACCGTCGACGGACTGTTCGACGCGACACCCGAGATGGGCTCCCTGCCGGCCGGACTGCTCGACGCGGTGTACTCGCACTTCGACGACGCGGCTCACGGCCTGTTCTGGGACGGGTGGAACGGTTTGCTCGACCACCCGATCCGCCAGTGTGCCCGGGTGCGGGAGGACCCGACCGGGCCGTCGTATCAGGTGGTGCGGGCCACCCGGTCCGTCGAGGCGGGTGCCGTCCGACTACGCACGCCGAACTTCTGGTGGCCGACAGACCACTCGTGGTGTGCCGCCACCGGAATCGACGACATGCACACCCTCGTCGTCGCCGCAGATCTCGAGAGGCTCGCAGCAGCGCATGCCGATCCGCGACTGGAGACCCTGCTGCACCGACAAGCCTGAGCGCCCACTCCTCGCCTGATCTCGCGGGCTTCCGCGGAAAGAGACAAGGAATGGGCGCTCAGGCCGAACGTCACTGACCCTGGCGCAGGATGTAGCGCTGGACCTTGCCACTGGGGGTCTTGGGCAGCTGCGGGACGAAGTGCACGGTCCGCGGGTAGGCGTGGGCGGCGAACTTCTTCTTCACCAGATGCTGCAGGTCCTTCTCCAGCTCGTCGGTGCCCTCGATGCCGGAGCGCAGCACCACGAACGCCTCGAGCACCTCGCCGCGCAGCTGGTCCGGCATCCCGACGACCGCGGCCTCGACGACGTCGTCGTGCATCACCAGCACACTCTCGACGTCGAACGGGCCGATGCGGTAGCCGGCCATGATGATCACGTCGTCGTCGCGGGAGGAGAAGAAGAACCGGCCCTGCTCGTCGACCTGCCCCGCGTCGCCGGTGATGTACCAGCGGCCGTCGGGCGTGAAGCGGGCCGCGGTCTTCTCGGGGGCGTCGCTGTAACCGGTGAACCACATGAGCGGGCTGCCCTGCGTGTCGATCACGACGCGGCCGGGGGTGTTCGGCGGCGCGAGCTCGTCGGCGTCGTCGGCCAGCACGGCACATGCCCAGCCGGGCAGCGGGCGGCCCATCGACCCGGCGACGACGTCCTCGCGCAGGCCGTCGGCCCAGGCGTTGATGATGAACATGCCGTGCTCGGTCTGCCCGTAGTGGTCGCGGACGGTGACGCCGAGCTCGGCCTCCGACCACGCGATGACGTCGGGGGTGAGCGGCTCGCCCGCGGAGGAGGCGCGGCGCAGCGTCACCGACTCGGGCACCGGGGTCTCGTCGGCGCGCAGGCTGCGGTAGACGGTGGGCGCGGCCGCGAAGTTGGTGACCCCGAACCGCTCCATCACCTGCCACGTGAGCGGCGCCGAGAACCCGGCGTGCAGCAGGATGCTGCGGACGCCGGCCGCCATCGGACCGAGCAGCGCGTAGTACAGCCCGTACGCCCAGCCCGGATCCGCGGCGTTCCAGAACACGTCGTCCTCGCGGACGTCGAGTCCGAACTCCATGTACGACTGGAACGACGCGAGCGCGCGGATCGGCACCGGGACACCCTTCGGGGTGCCGGTGGTGCCGCTGGTGAACAGCCGGACCATCGGGGCATCGCCACCCATGGTGACCGCGGCGCCGCGCGGGTCGTCCGCCGCATGCCCCTGCACCAGGGCATCGAACGACAGCGCGCCGGATGCGGCTCCACCGGCCACGACGACGCGCCACGCTGCGTCGGCCGGCATGTCCTCGCCCGGCGCCAGCTTGTCGAGCTGGTTGGCATCGGCGATCACGACACGCGCACCACTCGCCTCGAGCCGGAACGCGATCGCCGGCGTTGCGAACGCAGTGAACAGCGGGACGTGGACCGCGCCGCGACGCCAGATCCCCAGCAGCGCCACCACGAGGTCGGCCGACTTGCCCATCAGGGTCGCGACACAGTCCCCCGGCTCGACGCCCAGGTCCGCCAGCGCGGCCGCGAAGCGGGTGGACTGCTCCCGCAGCCACCCGTACGTTAGATCGGTCGACGACAGGTCACTCTCGACAACGGTGAACGCGACCGCATCGGCCGGGTGCCGATCGCACAGCAACTCCGCGGCACAAGCCTGCGGGGTGTCGTACCGGTCCGCGAGCTCGCGAAGGCGGGTGGTCGGGTCGACGGTCATCGTCACTCCTCGTCGTCGGGGCCCCGTCGCCGCGGGGCCGTCGTGCCACCTATGATCCGTGTCACAGCATCGACCGGCTACCCCCGGAAAGGGGTGATGAGGGTGCCCACCCACACCACGGCCCTGCTGCGTCCGCGTGACCGCGACGCACTGCGCACCGAACTACGAAAAGTGGCCGCGACCGGCATCGTTCCGGTCGTGTTCGGCGGGGAGGTCTACGACGGCACCCTGCACCTGGGCGAGTTCGTCGGCACCCACACCGACGGCCTGCGCGGCCTGGCCGTCTCCGAGAGATCCGGCCTGGGCGGACACGTCGTCGCGCGCCGCAACCCCGCGGCGGTGCACGACTACGGGCGGGCCCGCACCATCACCCACCACTACGACGGCCCGGTCCTCGCGGAGGGACTCTGCTCGGTACTGGCGGTGCCGGTGGTCGTTCGCGGGAACTCCCGCGCAGTCATGTACGCCGCGATCCGCGAGCGTGTGCAACTGGGTGACCGCATCGCCGACGTCATGATGCAGGCCGGTCGCCGCCTCGCGAACGAGATCGCGATCCGCGACGAGGTGGACCGGCGGGTCCAACTGCTCGACGCGGCGGCCGCCGAGCGCACCGCCCCGAATGGCGCCGACACCGAGGAGATCCGGGACGTCCACGCCGAACTCCGCAGCCTCGCGCACACCGTCGACGACCCCGCGCTGCAGGAACGGCTGCGCCACCTGTCGAGCCGACTCGCCGGCGTGGGATCGACCCCGGAACCCGATCGCGGCGCCCTCGCCGTCACTCTGTCACCGCGCGAAGTCGACGTCCTCAGTCACGCTGCCCTCGGCTGCTCGAATGCCGTTATCGCCGAGCGCCTTTCAGTCAAGGCCGAGACCGTGAAAAGTTACCTGCGCAGCGCCATGAGCAAGCTCGATGCGCACTCGCGGCGCGAGGCCGTCGTCGCGGCACGGCGGCTGGGCCTGCTCCCGTAAGACCCGAAGCCCGCGTCCGGACGTGTCCCCGTTTTCTGGAACACGTTCCACCCTCTGTGCGATACTCGCGACCATGTCAGCGACACCGGCCGGGCCCACCACGATCACGCGAACGGCAACCCCAGAGGACCTGCTCGAGTTGGCGCGGCAGTCCCCCGCCGCCGTCGCCGTGCACGACAAGAAGGCCTGGCTGGGGCTGTTCGCCGACCGTCACGTCGTCGAGGACCCGGTGGGCGGACGCCCCGTCCTCGGTGGTCTCTACGACCGCCGCAGCCATGTCCGCGGCGGCGAGCCCCTCGCCCGTTTCTGGGACACCTTCATCGCGCCCAACGACATCCGGTTCCACGTCGAGAACGTCGACATCGTCAGCGGACTGGACGTCGTCCGCGACGTCACGATCGAAACCCGACTTGGCGGCGGCGTCGTCGCGAAGGCCCCGATGCACCTGCTGTACGAGACGACGCTCGACGACGGCGCGCCGCGCATCCGCCGGATCGCGGCGCACTGGGAGGTCGCGCCGATGTTCGCTCAGGTCGCGGGCATCGACCGCGCGAAACTCGGTGTCGCGGCGGCGATGAGCGCGCGCATGCTCCGCCTGCAGGGCCTCGGTGGCTCGCTCGCGTTCGGACTCGCGGTGCGCAGCGTCGGCGAGAGGGGGAAGCAGGCGGTTCGCCGACTGGTCGAATCCGCGCAGCGCGGCGACCGGACCGCACTCGATCTTCTCGGTGGCCGAGCCGTCGCGGACGTCACGAAGCTCATTGCCGCGGGCGACGCCGTCACGGCGACGTGCACCGTCGACGGCGCGCACGCGGTGCTGTTCTGCTACCTCGACCGAAAGACGATGCAGGTCACGAGAGCCGTCGTGTACGCGTAGCCGGCGAACGATCAGTCGAGCAGCACCGTCGCGAAGGTGGCGACCTGTGTGAACCCGACCGTCGCGTACGTTCGGCGTGCGCGCTCGTTGTAGCTGTTGACGTACAGGCTCGCGATGCGTCCCCGCGCGGTGACCGCACCGGCGACGGCCGCGGTGCCGGTCGCTCCCAGGCCCTCGCCGCGCCGCGCGGGATCGACCCACACACCCTGGATCTGGCCGACGGTGGCCGACATCGACCCGACCTCCGCCTTGTAGACCACTTCCCCGTCCTCGAACCGGGCCCAGGCCCGCCCCGAGGCGATCAGGTTCGCGACCCGACGTCGGTAGCTCCGCCCGCCGTCGCTGGCCCGCGGATCGATCCCGACCTCCTCGATGAACATCGAGACCGCGGCGGGCAGATACGACTCGATCTCGTCCATCCGCACCTGCCGCACCAGCGGATCGGGGCGCACAAGCGGCTCGTCGCGGAGTGCGAGCAGCGGCTGCTCGGATCGCAGCTCGCGCGGCGGGCCCCAGTCGGATTCCAGCAACTCCCACAGCGGAAGCGCCAACTCGGCCCGTCCGACCAGCGACGAACACATCCGCGGAAACCGACTGGCCCGGTCGGCGAACGACCGGAGGTCGTCCAGCTCCCCCAGCAGCGGAACCAGATTCGCGCCCGCGAAACACAGCGACTCCGCCGGGCCCCCGCGGCTCCACATCTCACCCTGCAGTGCACGGGGGTCGAGCCCCGAATGCTGCACCCTGGCCGCGACCATGCATGCCGCGACGGGGTCCGATTCGAGCACACGCAGCACCTCGGCGGTGTCCCGACCGCCCAGTTGCCTCGCCCCGAGGAGCTTGAGCACTGACGCACCCCCTTCGTCACACGTCTCTGTGAGACCGCTCGGCGTGATGTCTGTCAGCGTCGGGCTGTCAGTGCCGGATCTGGGGACCACATTGCCATGAAGGTGCGTCGAGGTGGGCCGATTTCAGCTCACGGTGACCACCGGCGCGCCGCTCGTCTCGCCGCCTTCCATCTCCTCCGCGATTCGCATCGCCTCTTCGATGAGGGTCTCCACGATCTGGGCCTCGGGGACGGTCTTGATGACCTTGCCCTTGACGAAGATCTGGCCCTTGCCGTTGCCGGACGCGACACCGAGATCGGCCTCGCGGGCCTCGCCCGGGCCGTTGACGACGCAACCCATCACCGCGACCCGCAGCGGGACCTCCATGCCCTCGAGCCCGGCGGTCACCTGGTTGGCGAGCGTGTACACGTCGACCTGCGCGCGACCACACGACGGGCACGAGACGATCTCCAGCTTGCGGGGCCGCAGGTTCAGCGACTGCAGGATCTGCCCGCCGACCTTGATCTCCTCGGCCGGCGGCGCCGACAGCGACACGCGGATGGTGTCGCCGATGCCCTCGGACAGCAGGGCGCCGAAGGCGACGGCCGACTTGATGGTCCCCTGGAACGCCGGACCCGCCTCCGTCACACCGAGGTGCAGCGGGTAGTCGCACTGCGCCGCTAGCTGGCGGTACGCCTCGACCATGACGACCGGGTCGTTGTGCTTGACCGAGATCTTGATGTCGCCGAAGCCGTGCTCCTCGAACAGGCCCGCCTCCCACAGCGCCGACTCGACGAGCGCCTCCGGGGTGGCCTTGCCGTACTTCTGCATCAGACGCGGGTCCAGCGAGCCGGCGTTGACGCCGATCCGGATGGGGATCCCGGCGTCACCGGCCGCCTTCGCGACCTCCTTGACGCGGCCGTCGAATTCCTTGATGTTGCCGGGGTTGACGCGGACCGCGGCGCAGCCGGCGTCGAGCGCGGCGAAGATGTAGCGCGGCTGGAAGTGGATGTCCGCGATCACCGGGATCTGGCTCTTCTTCGCGATCGTCGCGAGCGCGTCGGCGTCCTCCTGCCGCGGGCACGCGACGCGAACGATGTCGCAGCCCGACGCCGTAAGCTCGGCGATCTGCTGCAGGGTCGCGTTGACGTCGTGGGTCTTGGTGGTGCACATCGACTGCACCGAGACCGGGTAGTCGCTGCCGACGCCGACGTTGCCGACCATCAGCTGACGGGTCTTGCGTCGCGGTGCGAGGACCGCAGGAATATCGGGCATGCCCAAACCGACGGGGCTGGTCACGTTTCGCCTTCTTTCGTTGGTACGGGGCAAGTCTATCGTTCGGGAGTTTCCACGGTCCGGCTCGAAGCGAGCGCCGAGATCACGGGAACAACTGGATCGGGTTGACGATGTCGGCGGTCAGGGTGAGCAGCATGTAGGCGCCGCCGATCACCACCACCACGTATGTGATCGGCATCAGCTTCATGTAGTCGACCGGCCCGCCGTCCGGCTTGCCGCGCAGGTTCCGGAAGAAGTTCCGGACGCGCTCGTAGATCGTCACGGCGATGTGCCCGCCGTCGAGCGGCAACAGCGGCAGCAGGTTGAAGATGCCGAGGAAGAAGTTCAGCGTGGCGAGCAGCCCGACGAAGACCTCCCACAAACCACGCTCGGCGACCTGTCCGCCGATGACCGAGGCGCCGACGACGCTGATCGGGGTGTCGAGCGCTCGCTCGCCACCGGTCACCGCCGTCCACAGATCCACGACCTTCGCCGGCATCTGGGTCAGCGCGTGCGCGGTCTGCACGAAGATGTCACCGGTGTAGGCGAACGACGCGGGAACGGCCGCGAGCGCCGAGTACTGCACGACGCCCGGGGGCGCCTGGATGCCGATCGCTCCGACGTCCTGCGAGACCGGGGGCTGCGGGTTCTGCTCGGTGGAGTCCGGGTTGTTGACGTACCGCTGCGCCTGCTGCACCTGGACCGGGATGACGAGCGTCTGCCCGTCGCGTTCGACGGTGAAGTCCGCCGTCCCGGTCAACGGCTGCGTCTTCTTCACGAGGTCACCGAAGGTCGGGGTGGGTTCACCGTTGACCGCGGTGATCAGGTCACCGGCACGGATACCGGCCGCCTCGGCAGGACCGACACCCGAGCACTCCGCGAGCGCGAAGTCCGGGCCGGCACTCTGCGTCGGCGACACGCACACGGTGCCCTCGACGACCGCGCGGTCCTCCGAATTCGGCAGGCCCCAGCCGACCGCGAGGATGAACACCAGCACGAGTCCGAGCAGGAAGTTCATCGCGATGCCGCCGGACATCACGACGATCCGCTTCCACGCCTTCTGCTTGTACATCGCGCGGTCGACCTCGTCGGGCGCAAGTTCGTCGACCGCCGTCATGCCGGCGATGTCGCAGAACCCGCCCGCGGGGATCGCCTTGAGTCCGTACTCGGTCTCGCCGCGGCGGAACGAGAAGATCTTGGGGCCGAAGCCGATGTAGTAGCGCCGGACCTTCATGCCGAGGGCCTTGGCGGTCCACATGTGCCCGGCCTCGTGCAGCGCGATGGACGCGCCGATACCGAGGGCGAACAGCACCACACCGAATGCGAAGACCATGCGGTTCTAGCCCTCCTGTTTCACGAGCTCGCGTGCCCGTGCACGGGCCCACCCGTCGGCGGCGAGCACGTCGTCAACCGTAGCGGGAGGCGCGGCCCATTCGCCGCCGGCCGCGAGAACCCGCTCGACCGTCCGCACGATTCGGGGGAACCGGAGCGTGCCGTCGAGGAACGCCTCGGCCGCGATCTCGTTCGCCGCGTTGTAGACGGCCGTCATGCAGCCACCGGCCTTGCCGGCGTGGCGCGCCAAGTCGATCGCCGGGAACACCACCGAATCCACGGGTTCGAACGTCCACGTCGAGGCGGTGGAGAAGTCGCATGCCGCGGCCGCACCCGGCACCCGGTCCGGCCAGCCGAGGGCCAACGCGATGGGCAGCTTCATGTCGGGCGGGCTGGCCTGCGCGAGGGTCGAGCCGTCGGTGAACGTCACCATCGAATGCACGATCGACTGGGGGTGCACCGTGACGTCGATGCGGTCGTAGTCGATGCCGAACAGCAGGTGCGTCTCGATCAGCTCGAGCCCCTTGTTCACGAGCGACGCCGAGTTGAGGGTGTTCATCGGGCCCATCGACCACGTCGGGTGCGCGCCGGCCTGCTCGGGTGTGACGTCCTCGAGCGCCGCGGCCGTCCACCCGCGGAAGGGTCCACCCGACGCCGTGAGGATCAGCCGGTCCACTTCCTCGGCGCGGCCGCCACGCAGGCACTGCGCGAGCGCGGAGTGCTCGGAATCGACCGGAACGATCTGGCCGGGTGCGGCGGCCGCGGTGACCAGCGGACCACCCGCCACGAGGGACTCCTTGTTGGCCAGCGCCAGACGCGCGCCGGACGCGAGTGCCGCCAGGGTCGGTTCGAGGCCGAGCGACCCGACGAGCGCGTTGAGCACGACGTCGGCCTCGGTCCCCTTCACCAGTTCGGTGACCGCGTCGGGACCCGACAGCACACCGGGCAGGTCCAGCCGGGCCGCCGCGGCGGGATCGGCGACCGCCACCCGGCTCACGCCGGTCTCGCGGATCTGGCGGGCGAGCAGGTCGATGTTCCCGCCACCCGCCGCGAGCCCGACCACCTGGAACTTGTCGGGGTTGGCGGCGATGACCTCGAGGGCCTGGGTGCCGATGGAACCGGTGCTGCCCAGCAGCAGGACGCGAGTCGGTTGGGTGTCAGCCACGGATCCATTGTTCCTGACGGATGCTGAGAGAATCACACAGGATTGATCTCGGCCGCGGCAACACGGTCGGGACCCCACTTCGTACGACGCACGGTCGTATGTCACGATATGCGGCGATAGCGCATTCGTATGATCAGGAGGATCGAGCCGTGGCCGGTACCCAGTTGGACCCCACTTCCAACGACCCCGTCGTCGCCGCGCACGTCGACACCGCCGAGGTGCCCTCGGCCGCATGGGGCTGGAGTGGCGAGGCTCCGCGAACGTTCCGTTTCGCCGGCTGGTTCTTCGCCGCGTTCCTGCTGCTGATGATGATCGGTAACCACAGCGGCAAGGTCGAGGACCTTTTCCTCATCGGCTTCGCCGGTGCGATCGTCTTCGTCCTCGTTCGCGACATGGTCGTGCGCCGCAAGCCGCGGTAGGCGACGCCGCCGCAGCACCGAAGACAACGAAGAAGGACCCCGCACTCTCGGTGCGGGGTCCTTCTTCGTCGAACGGCCTAGTTCTCGGCGGCCAACTGACCGCACGCGGCGGCGATCTCCTGACCGCGCGTGTCGCGGACGGTGCAGGAGACGCCCTGCGCCTGCACGCGGCGGACGAACTCCCGCTCCACCGGCTTGGGGCTGGCATCCCACTCGCTGCCGGGCGTCGGATTGAGCGGGATCAGGTTGACGTGCACCAGCGGGCCGAGCGCCTTGTGCAGCTTCTTGCCGAGCATGTCCGCGCGCCACGGCTGATCGTTGACGTCCCGGATCAGTGCGTACTCGATCGACACCCGCCGGCCCGACTTGTCGGCGTAGTAGCGCGCCGCATCGAGGACCTCGGCCACCGGCCAGCGGTTGTTGACCGGCACGAGGGTGTCGCGCAGCTCGTCGTCGGGCGTGTGCAGCGAGACCGCGAGACGCACCGACATGTCCTCGTCGGCGAGCTTGCGGATCGCCGGGGCCAGCCCGACCGTCGAGACGGTGACGGAGCGCTGCGAGATGCCCAGGCCGTCCGGTGCGGGCGACGTGATCCGACGGACCGCGGCCACCACACGCTTGTAGTTGGCCAGCGGCTCCCCCATACCCATGAACACGATGTTCGACAGGCGACCCGGACCGCCCTCGACGTCGCCGTCCCGCAAGGCCGCCGCGGCGGCGCGAACCTGGTCGACGATCTCGGCGGTGGACAGATTCCGCTGCAGGCCGCCCTGCCCCGTCGCGCAGAACGGGCAGGCCATGCCGCAGCCCGCCTGGCTGGAGATGCACAGCGTCGCCCGGTCCGGGTAGCGCATGAGCACGCTCTCGAGCAGCGTGCCGTCGTTCGCCTTCCACAGCGTCTTGCGGGTCTGCCCGGCATCGCACGCGACGTGCTTGACGGCCGTCAGCAGCTGCGGGAACAGCGCCGCGCCCACCTTCTCGCGCATTCCCGCGGGCAGGTCGGTCATCTTCTCCGAGTCGGCCTCGAGCCGGCCGTAGTACTGACGGGCCAGCTGGTCGGCACGGAAACCGGGAAGACCCAACTCCTTGACCGCCGCCTTGCGCTCGTCGGCGTCGAGGTCGGCGAGGTGTCGCGGCGGCATCCCGCGGCGCGGCGCATTGAAGACGAGAGGAACAGGAGTGGCAGTCATAATGTCGCCCATTCTCCCATTACCCGGCCTCCACGTCCGATGCGCGTGCGCAACGCCATACTGTGGGTGATGATCGACACATGACCGATGTACCGAGCGAGGACCCCGGCAGGGCTCACGAGACGGTCCACGACGAGCCGGCCGCCACACCGTCAGCGAAGGGCCGGCACGAGGCCGCCGCGCCGGCCCCGACCCACGACGCCGCCAAGATCGCGCGTACCCGGGCCGCCTCCACCTGGACCGGACTGGTCATTGGCATCGTCGTCGCGATCCTGCTGCTGATCTTCATCCTGCAGAACCTCGATTCCGTGACGTTCCAGCTGTTCGGATGGCAGTTCACGCTTCCGGCGGGCATCAGCCTGCTGCTGGCCGCCATCGCGGGCGCGTTGATCATGGCGCTCGCGGGCGGCGTGCGGATCATCCAGATACGCCGGGTCGCGAAGCGCGCGGGTGCCGTGACCGACCACACGTCGCCGGAGTAGCTGCAGCGACGCTTCGGGGGCACGATGGGAGCCATGACAGGAGCACGGTCTTTCACCCGAGGAGTCGATCCGTGACGACCCGCACGCAGCAATCCGAGCGACACACCGTCCGCCCCGACCTCGCCCGCTCCTGGCTCCTGACCGCGGCCACGAAACCGGACGGCTTCACTCGTCCCGAACACGTCGACGCGATCATCCTCGACCTCGAGGACGCCGTCACCCCCGACCGCAAGCCCGAGGCGCGCGACGCCGTCACCGCGTGGCTGTCCGGTCGCGGCGAAGCGTGGGTGCGAATCAACGACGCCACCACCCCGTACTGGGAGCAGGACCTGCGGGCCCTCACCGGGCTCCCGGGCCTGCAGGGTGTGATGCTCGCCAAGACGGAGAGCGGCGGACAGGTCGATGCGACCAGCGAACTGCTGCCGGACACCCCGGTCCTGGCACTGATCGAATCCGCGGTCGGGCTCGAGGCGGCACCCGAGATCGCCCGCGCGGACGGCACGTTCCGGCTCGCGTTCGGCAGCGGCGACTTCCGCCGGGACACCGGGATGAGCGACGACGTCACGGCGATGGCCTACCCGCGCTCACGGCTGGTGATCGCGAGCCGGGCCGCACGACTGGCCGGGGGCCCGATCGACGGCCCCACCGTGTCCGCGAACGAGACCATCCTGCAACGGGACTGCGAGGCGACGGTGTCGCTCGGGCTCACCGGCAAACTGTGTCTGCACCCGGATCAGGCGTCGGCTGTCAACCGCGCGCTGAGCCCGAGCCCGCACGATATCACCTGGGCCCACGACGTGATCTCCGACCTCGGTTCCGACGGCGAGCGGGTACGGGACGGCAGCGACCTGCCCCGACTCGCCAAGGCCAAGAAGATCACCCACCTCGCCGACGTGTTCGGCCTCGACTGACCGTCAGGCGGTGCAGGTGGACTTGGTCGGCGCCCCGGTGAGCCGGTCGGTCATCCAGTCGAGCGCCTGCGGCAGCCCCGAGACCATCGGCAGGCCGTGCCCGACGATGAACCCCGGTGCGATCGGCGGAAACTCGGCTGTCGAGAACTCGACGGTGGCACCGGCTCCACACCAGTCCGTGGCGAGCTGCTGCGCCTGCGGGTACGGGATCACGTCGTCGTTGCGCCCCTGCACGATCAGGACCGGCGCGGTCGGAACCGCGCGGCCGATGCGCTGCTCGTCCACCACCGCGCGCACCGTCGGCAGCGCGTCGATCAGTTCCGCGACCGATCGTCCGTCCCGCGTCCACTCCGACGTCCGGTGCATGCCGTACCGCGCGATCGTCTCGGGGACACACTGGTTCGCGATGTCGTCCAGCGCCTGCCGCCCGGCCGGACTCAGGGCACCGTCGATCTCGGCGCGGGTCTCCGGGTAGCCGGCGTAGATGTTGTTGACGGCGTAGCCGAGAAGACCGGCCGCGAGGCCGCCGTCGAGTGCGGCCGCGACGGCCCGCAGATCGGCCGGGGGGCCGCCGGAGTAGGTTCCGCTGATGTTCAGTTCGGGCGCGTACACGGCCTGCAGTTCGGCCGCGGCCGCCGCCGCTCCCCCGCCCTGCGAGTACCCCCACAGTCCGATCGGGCTGTCCGCGCCGATCCGGGTGCCCGGCAACGCTTTCACCGCGCGGGCCGCATCGAGCACGGCGTGTGCCTCGGCGCGACGGTCGACGTAGCTGTGCATGCCCTCGGTACCGAGGCCCTGATAGTCGGCAACGACGACGTCGATGCCCTGGGAGAGCAGCGCGTGCACCTGCAGCAGTTCGTACTCGACCGCGAAATCGAGCGGCGGGCTGTAATGGATCGCCTCGGCGATGAGCTTCGACGGCGCACACTGGTCGCCCTGCCCTTGCGTCCCGGGCGCGAGGACCACGAGCGGTCGCGCACCCGCACCCACCCACGGCAGGCTCGCGTCGAAGTACGTGGCGGTCGCGGCGGTGGCGTCGCCGTGAGCATCCGTGGTGCGGTACATGATCCGATTCGCACCGGACGGCCACGGCCCCGCCTGGTTCGGAATCGACAGCAGCGGCGCGTACGGATCGGTGCGCAGCACGACACCGGGATCACCGGCCGGGAGCGGCGCCGCGACCTGATAGAAGTCCGCGGGCGCGGGGGCCGCCCCGGCCACCCCGGCGGTCGCTGCCGCGAGCCACACGCCGAGAACCCCTGCTGTCCAACGAGTCCGTCGCGCTGAGAACATGAGGCCCAGCTCACACGACGGCAGCGCCAGTGTCAATACTCCGAGTAACACTAACCAGACGGAAGGATGAGACCGCTCGACACCACCCTCGTGTGGATGCGGTAGCCGACTTCCAGTCCCAGGCCCGGCGTTTCGGCGAACGCACGGGCCGCGGTCCGCGCGGTGAACTCGATGCCCAGCACCGCACGCAACGCGTCCCTGCCCTCGAACTCCCATCGGGTCCGCACCCGACGCATCGCGAAACCCTGTGCGTCGAAGAAGGCCTCGACGGCCACCGGGTCGTAATGCGGAAGGTCCGCGCGCATCCACCCGCCGTACGGGGCGACGGTCGCATCGAGGTCGACGATCGCGAGCACCCCGCCGGGACGGAGCACCCGCATCGCCTCGAGAATGCCTGGACCGCATCCGGGACCGAAGAAGTATGCGGTGCGCGCGTGCACGACATCGACGCTGTCGTCGGGCAGCGGAAGCGCGTCCGCGGATCCTTCGACAACACTGACCGCGGCGTGTCCGGCGGTGCGGCGGCGCGCTGCCGCCACCAGCGGCGGATGCGGCTCGACACCTACCACCGACCGGGCCGTCTCCGCGAACAGGGGCAGGTGGAAACCTGCACCGCAGCCGAGGTCGAGGACGTCGCGGTCGCGCCAGTCCGCGACCTCGGCGAGTACGCCGAACACGACGCCGTCGACGTCCTGGGCACGGTTCTCGACCTCGTAGATGTCGGGCCAGTGCCAGATGTTGGGGCTCGGGATCGTTCCCCGAGCGCTCCCCCGGCCGCGGTCGGCGCGGCTCACACCAGGACGGTGAGAACGAGCCAGGTGACGAAAGCGGACGGCAGCAACGAATCGAGACGATCCATGATGCCGCCGTGCCCGGGCAGCAGGGTGCCCATGTCCTTGATTCCCAGTTCGCGCTTGACCTGGGATTCGATCAGGTCACCGAGCGTCGCGGTGAACACCAGCGCAACGCCCAGGAGGGCGCCGATGAACGGGTTCGCGTCCAGGATGAACGTCACGGTGAGGACGCCACCGATGACGCAGAAAACGAGCGACCCGGCGAAGCCCTCCCAGGACTTCTTGGGGCTGATCGCCGGCACCATCGGATGCTTGCCGAAGAACACGCCCGCGACGTAGCCGCCCACGTCGGAGCACACCACGATGATCATGAGGCAGAGCACCCGGCCTGCGCCGTCGTCCTGCAGCACCATCAGCGTCGCGAAGGACGCCAGCAGCGGAATCCACGCGGCAACGAAGACCGTGATCGCGGTGTCCCGCAGGAAGTTGCGCGGCGTGGCCTTGAGGCCGTGGTCGAACAGGCGCCACACCATGCACACCAGCACCGTGCCGGCGAACGCACCGAGCACCCCCTCGGTCCCGTACGGCCAGCTGAGCCAGATGACGGCCTGACCGCCGAGCAGCAGGGGAATCACCGGGACGCGGATGTCGGCCTCGCCCAGTCGCTTGGCGACCTCCCACGTGGCGATCGCCATCGCCACGGCAACAACACCGATCCACACCAGCGGCGCGAAGGTCAGGATCAAGATCAACGCAACACCGATGCCGCCGCCGACGGCGATCGCGGCAGGCAGGTTGCGTCCAGCTTTGGAGGCCGGGGCGGCGGTCGCCGCGGAGGCGCCGTCAGCTTTCCCCACGGCTAAACCTCCATCAATTCTGCTTCCTTGTGCTTCACCAGGTCGTCGATCTGGCTGACGTAGCGCGCGGTGGTCTTGTCGAGCTCCTTCTCGGCGCGACCGACCTCGTCCTCGCCGGCCTCGCCGTCCTTCTGGATGCGCGACAGCTCGTCCATCGTCTTGCGGCGGACGTTGCGGATCGAGACCTTGGCGTCCTCGCCCTTGCCCTTCGCCTGCTTCACGAACTCGCGACGACGCTCCTCGGTGAGCTGCGGGACCGAGATGCGAATGATGCTGCCGTCGTTGCTGGGGTTGACGCCCAGGTCGGAGTTGCGGATGGCGTTCTCGATCGGTCCGAGCTGCGACGCCTCGTAGGGCTTGATGATGACCATCCGCGCCTCGGGCACGTTGATGCTCGCGAGCTGCGTGATCGGCGTCATGGAACCGTAGTACTCGATGACGATTCGGTTGAACATGCCCGGGTTGGCTCGACCGGTCCGGATGGAGCCGAGGTCGTCCTTCGCAACCGTGATGGCCTTCTCCATCTTCTCCTCGGCCTCGAAGAGAGCTTCATCAATCACGGCTGTTCCTCCGTCTCGTTCGTGTGACGCTCGAATACGTCCCGCATCTTGATCGTGCTGCACGACATCATGACTTGACCAACGTTCCGATCTTCTCACCGGACACCGCGCGCGCGATATTTCCCCGCGTCAACAGGTTGAAGACCATCATCGGCATCTGGTTGTCCATGCAGAGGCTGAAAGCGGTCGCATCGGCGACCTTGAGACCCTTCTCGATCACCTCGCGGTGGGTGACCTCGGAGTACATCGTCGCGTCCGGGTCGAGGCGCGGATCGGCGGAGTACACGCCGTCGACGGCCTTCGCCATGAGCACCACCTCGGCGCCGATCTCGAGGGCGCGCTGCGCTGCCGTCGTGTCGGTCGAGAAGTACGGCATGCCCATGCCTGCACCGAAGATCACCACGCGCCCCTTCTCCAGGTGGCGGCGGGCCCGCAGCGGAAGATACGGCTCGGCGACCTGCCCCATCGTGATGGCGGTCTGCACGCGGGTATCGATGCCCTGCTTCTCCAGGAAGTCCTGCAGCGCAAGGCAGTTCATCACGGTACCGAGCATGCCCATGTAGTCCGAGCGCGCGCGGTCGAGACCTCGCTGCTGCAACTCGGCGCCACGGAAGAAGTTGCCGCCACCGATGACCACCGCGACCTGAACACCCGAGCGCACCACCTCGGCGATCTGCTCGGCGACCGTCGTCACGACGTCCGGATCGAGCCCGACCTTGCCGCCACCGAACATTTCACCGCCGAGCTTGAGGAGCACACGTCGGAATCCTGGACGTTCGTCGGCCGGTGCGGTCATAACTCTCCCTCGGTTCTGCAGGTTGTGCGGTTCTAGAAGTATTGCGGTTCTTCGGCGAGCGGGCCACGAACGGGCCGGGCCAGACGTCGAGGACCCGTCCGGCAGATCCTCCGGAACAGGCTCTACCATCCTGCCTCATCGGCCCGGGATCACCAGCGCTGACCCCACCCACCGCACACGTCGGCCCCGCACGGACCGAATGGGCGGACCGACGATCCGGATGAACCGGATCGACGACTGCACCCACCCGGCCGGCGGGGCCGATGTGTGGAAGTGCGACTAGCTGGCGCCGACCTCGAACCGCGCGAAGCGGGTGATCGTGACGCCGGCCTCGTCCAGGATGGCCTTGACGGTCTTCTTGGAGTCGGTGACCGAGGACTGCTCGGTCAGGACGACGTCCTTGTAGTAGCCGTTGACGCGACCCTCGACGATCTTGGGGAGCGCAGCCTCGGGCTTGCCCTCCTCCTTGGCCGTCTGCTCGGCGATACGACGCTCGGCCTCGACGATGTCCGCGGGGACCTCGTCGCGAGTGACGTACTTGGCCTTGAGCGCAGCGACCTGCATCGCGGCGGCGCGAGCGGCCTCAGCGGCAGCATCGCCCTCACCGGTGTACTCGACGAGCACGCCGACGCCCGGGGGCAGATCGGAGGCGCGCTTGTGCAGGTAGGTCGCGACCGGGCCGTCGAAGGAGACGACACGACGCAGCTCGAGCTTCTCGCCGATCTTGGCGGAGAGCTCCTGGACCAGGGCGTCGACGGTCTTGCCGTCGACCGCGAGGGCCTTGAGGGCCTCCAGGTCGGCCGGCTTGCCGGCGGCAGCCACGGCGACGACCTTGTCGGCCAGCTCCTGGAACTCGGCGTTCTTGGCGACGAAGTCGGTCTCGGCGTTGATCTCGATCATGACGCCGTCCTTGGCCGCGACCAGGCCCTCGGCCGTGGTGCGCTCGGCGCGCTTGCCCACGTCCTTGGCACCCTTGATGCGGAGCAGCTCGACAGCCTTGTCGAAGTCGCCGTCCGTCTCAGCGAGCGCGTTCTTGCAGTCCATCATTCCGGAGCCGGTGAGCTCGCGGAGCCGCTTGACGTCAGCGGCGGTGTAATTCGCCATCGGGGGCAATCCTCCTCGGATGAGTTTCGGATGCCTGACTCAGCGGTGCCAGGCAAAAGCAGCTGAGTGAAACGGCCCCGACCGGGATTACGGTCGGGGCCGAATCAACTAGGCCTGCTTCTCGGCGTCCGCGACGTCCGCGGGAGCCTCGGCGAGCTTGGAATCGGCCTCGGCGACAGCCTCACGCGGGGACTCGGGGCCACCCTCCGTGATCACGTCGGCGGCCGGAGCAGCCTGCGAGAGGAGCTCCTGCTCCCACTCGGCGAGGGGCTCGCCGGCGCCGGCCTCCGGCTTGGCGTCCTTGTCGGCGCTCAGACCGGCACGGGCCTGCACGCCCTCGGCCACCGCCGAAGCGACGACCTTGGTCAGCAGGGCGGCGCTGCGGATCGCATCGTCGTTGCCCGGGATCGGGTAGTCGACGACGTCGGGGTCGCAGTTGGTATCCAGGATCGCGATGACCGGGATGTTCAGCTTGCGCGCCTCGCCGACGGCGATGTGCTCCTTGTTGGTGTCGACGACCCAGATGGCCGACGGAACCTTGGCCATGTCCCGGATGCCGCCGAGGGTGCGGTCGAGCTTGGTCATCTCACGCGTGAGCATGAGGATTTCCTTCTTGGTGCGACCCTCGAAACCGCCGGTCTGCTCCATCGACTCGAGCTCCTTCAGGCGCTGCAGGCGCTTGTGGACCGTCGAGAAGTTGGTGAGCATGCCGCCGAGCCAACGCTGGTTGACGTAGGGCATCCCGACGCGAGTTGCCTCGCCCGCGATGGACTCCTGAGCCTGCTTCTTGGTACCGACGAACAGGACGGTGCCGCCGTGGGCGACAGTCTCCTTGACGAACTCGTACGCCTTGTCGATGTACGTCAGCGTCTGCTGCAGGTCGATGATGTAGATGCCGTTGCGGTCGGTGAAGATGAACCGCTTCATCTTCGGGTTCCAACGGCGGGTCTGGTGCCCGAAGTGTGCGCCGCTGTCGAGCAGCTGCCTCATGGTCACAACAGCCATGGCTGTGTACCTCTTCTTTCATTGCCGGTTGCTGCAGTGGTCGGGTGACCTCTGCCCTGGCGCCCGCCCGATCGTCGGACCTGCACGAATGCAGGACCAGCCGAAGACCGGATAATGCGCGGGCGCGCGAAGTCGGACTGTGCGTGCACAGACCGCTCGACAAGTGTACGGCCTCGCCGCCACCGTTCCTAACCCGAGACTCACGGATCAGGAAGCCGCAGGTGGCGAGTCCGGCCGGCAAATCTGTGGATGACGAATTCGTCCATCCACAGATCGAGGGATGGGTGCCGCACGTGACGGATTGCGCGCCAGAGTCGCTCCATGAGGTTTCCCCGCGCCGCCTGCTGCATCGTGATCACGGCAGCACTGTTCTGTTTCTGCGTCTCCCCGTCGGTCGTCTCCCCCACGGTCGCCGCCGCACCGCGACCGGCGCCGCCTCCCGCCGAGCCGGCCCCCACCGCCGACACGGCACGCGCGGCGTTCGATTGGCCGCTGCACCCCCGACCGAGGGTGACGCGGGCGTTCGACAAGCCCGACCGGAACTGGCTGCCCGGGCACCGCGGCGTCGACCTGGCGGCGGCGCCGGGCCAACCGGTGCTCGCCGCCGGCCCCGGCACGGTGGTCTTCGCCGGTTCGGTCGCCGGGAAGCCCGTCGTCTCGGTCGATCACCCGGGCGGTCTGCGGACCACGTACGAGCCGGTGGACGCGTCGGTCACCGCCGGCCGACGGGTGGAACGCGGCACCGTCCTCGGCACCGTCGCACCCGGGCATCCCGAGTGCGCGGCGACGGCGTGCCTGCACTGGGGGCTGAGGCGGGACCGGGAGTACCTCGACCCGCTGCCGCTGGTCCGGGCGGTGCCGATCCGGCTGTTGCCGACCGTCGCCGGTCAGGCGCGGGGATGAGCCTGGTCGTGGACGGCGCGCAGTCGGGCCACCGAGACGTGCGTGTAGAGCTGGGTGGTCGCCAGACTCGAATGCCCCAGCAGTTCCTGGACCACACGCAGGTCGGCTCCGCCCTCGAGCAGGTGCGTCGCCGCCGAGTGCCTGAGCCCGTGCGGCGCGAGGTCGGGCGCGCCCGGCACGGCCTGGACCACGTCGTGCACGACGCTGCGAGCCTGACGCTGATCGAGACGTCCGCCGCGGCGCCCGAGCAGCAGGGCGTCGCCGGATCGCGCGTTCGCGAGTTCGGGTCGGCCCGCACGCAGCCACGCGTCGATTGCATCCTCCGCGGGCAGGCCGTACGGAACCACGCGTTCCTTGTCGCCCTTGCCGAGCACCCGCAGCACGCGCCGACTGCTGTCGATGTCGGCGACGTCGAGCCCGCACAGTTCGCCGACGCGGATTCCTGTCGAGTAGAGCAGTTCCACGATCAGCCGGTCCCGCAGCGCGATCGGGTCCTCCTGATCGGCACCGGACTGCGCGGCGGCCATCGCCTCGGCCGCCTGTTCCTGGCGCAGGACCGGCGGGAGCGTGCGGTGCGCTTTCGGCGCGACGAGCCGGACCCCGGGGTCGACCTCCATCCGGCCGGTCCGCTGCGCCCACCCGGTGAACCCCTTCGCCGACGACGTCCGTCGGGCGAGGGTGGTGCGGGCGACACCGGCGGCGGCCTGCCCTCCGAGCCAGCCGCGCAGGACCCGCAGATCGAGATCGGCCAGTGTCGCGTCGGGCCGGTCGCGGGTCCCGTACTCGAGCAGGCTCCGGACGTCGGCGAGATAGGCGCGCACGGTGTGCTCCGAACGCCCCCGCTCGAGCCTCAGATACTCCGCGTAGTCGTCGAGATGCGTGCGCAGCCCGGGCGACAGCTGCGGGTTCGGGTCGACGTCCATACCGACAACGGTCGCGGCGTCCTCGCGAATTCGCAAGCGGCCGCGCCGGTAGGGTTCTCGCGTGAATCGCGCTATTCCTATTCCGCTGCTTTGCGTTCTAGCTCTGATCTCGGCAAC
Source organism: Rhodococcus sp. W8901 (assembly GCF_013348805.1). Taxonomy (NCBI): domain Bacteria; kingdom Bacillati; phylum Actinomycetota; class Actinomycetes; order Mycobacteriales; family Nocardiaceae; genus Rhodococcus; species Rhodococcus sp. W8901. Next base: position 2,208,317 of record NZ_CP054690.1, on the reverse strand, counting down.
TGCTCCCCTGTCGACGGACATGTACCTGCCCGGCCTGCCGTCGATGGCCGACAGCCTCGGCACGTCCCCAACGAACGTTCAGTTGACGCTGACCACCTTCATGGCCGGGCTCGGCATCGGCCAGTTGCTGATCGGGCCGCTGTCCGACGGTCTCGGCCGTCGCAAGTTGTTGATCGGCGCGACCGTCGTGTGCGCGATCAGCGGTCTGCTGTGCGCGATCGCGCCCAACATCGGCGTTCTGATCGCCGCCCGACTGCTCCAGGGTCTCAGTGGCGGCGCAGGAATCGTGTTGGCCCGCGCCGTGATTGCCGACCGAGCCCGGGGCGACTCGGCGGCGCGCCTGTTCAGTCTCATGATGATCATCGGCGGGGTGGCGCCCGTCGTCGCGCCACTCATGGGCGGCGCGCTGCTGGGGCCGATCGGCTGGCGCGGCATCTTCTGGGTCCTCACGGCCGCTTCCGTCCTGATGCTGGTCGGTGTGCTCACCGTCGTCCCGGAGACGCTGCCCGTCGAGCGCCGGCACGGCGGCGGACTGGCCGCGTTGGCGCACAACATCCGGTACGTCGCCACCAACCGCGTGTACGTCGGCTATGCCCTGACGTTCGCGTTCGGATTCGGCGCCCTGTTCTCGTACATCTCGGCGTCGCCGTTCGTGGTGCAGGACGTTCTCGGCCTGACGCCCGGGCAGTTCTCCATCGTGTTCGCGGTCAACTCGCTGGGCATCATGGTCGGCAGCATCGTCAACACCAAGCTGATCGGCCGGTTCGACCCCCGACAACTCCTCGCCTTCGGCGTCAGCCTTTTGGTGGCCTCCGGACTTCTGCTGACCCTCGCGACCACGATCGGCGGCAGCCACATGTGGCTCGTGCTGCCCTTGATGTTCGGCGTCGTCTCGAGCATCGGCTTCATCATGGGCAACGCGACAGCCTTGGCGCAGGGACGGGTCCCCGAGGCGGCCGGAACCGGTTCGGCGCTGATGGGCGCCGGGCAGTTCGGGCTGGCGGCGCTCATGTCCCCGCTCGTGGGAATCGGCGGCGGCGATTCCGCCGTGCCGATGGCGATCGCGATCCTCGCGTCGGGCGTGATCGCGATGACCGCGCTCACGGTCCTGACCCGCGCCGCCGACCCGAACCCGACGGATACTCCGGAGCACGATCGGACCCAGTCCACGTCACCCCGCCAGGTCGTCGACGAGGCGGGGTGACCGCGACCTCAGACCGACTCGGCAGCCGCCAGTTCGGACTTCCACACGCGGAACCCCTCTTCCGTGCGCCCGCGACGCCAGTACCCGGAGATCGATGCCGAGGCGGCCGGGACGCCGCGTTCCTTCCGGATGTAGGGGCGCAGGCCGTGCATGACGGCCTGCGCCTCCCCATGGATGAACACGTGCACGTCGCCGGGCAGCCAGGCCATCTCGCGGACCGCCGTCACCAGTAGCGAGTTCTCGCCCGCCACATCGTCCCCCGCGATGTCGGACGTGACGCCGCGGTGGATCCACGTGATCTCCACGTCGTCACCGGCTGCCAGCGCGACCTCGTCGCGCTCGTCGGCGACCTCGATGAAGACCCTGGCCACCGCGTCGGGCGCGAGGGCAGCGACGGCCGTCGAGATGGCCGGCAGCGCCGATTCGTCACCTGCGATGAGATGCCAGTCGGCATCCGGCCGGGGCGCATAGGCACCGCCGGGACCGCGGACGGTCAGCGTCTCCCCCGGCGCCGCGGACGCGGCCCAGGGCCCCGCGACACCCTCGTCGCCATGAACGACGAAGTCGATCGCCAGCTCGCGCGCGACCGGGTCGACGGATCGGACCGTGTACGTCCGCAGGACCGGGTCGTCCGCGGGACCGAACTCGATCTTCACGTACGAGTCGGTGAACTCGGAAGATTCGAAGGACTCGAAACCCGGATCCCCCAGAACGACGCGAACCATGTGCGGCGCGATTCGCTCGGTGCGCACCACTGTCAACGTCGATGTCTTCCTGGCCACTGCGACACGCTCCTGACGATCCAAACAGCAATTGGTTAGCTTTACCTAACTACCATACAGACCGCGCGGACAGTGGTCGCGCGCCGTCAGCGGCCGTGCGGGCGGGCCAGCGTGAGTCGCTGCACCCAGCCGTGGGTCGGCCATGCCTTGAGTCCCGCGCGATCCGGAGTGACCCGGGTTCCGACGAACTTCGCCTCGAGCTCGGCGTCGACAGAACCGGTGAACCGCCACAGCTGATCGGTGGTCGGACCCACACCTTCCCAGGAGGTGGCGCGGTAGACAGCCCGAACGATGTTGTCCGCGAACACGATCACCGGAAGATCGGCGATGTTGCGGGCGGCCGACCCGGCGCGCCACGGCCCCCGGGCCGCCGCGTACAGATCGTCCGCGGACAACCCCGCGCCGGCCGCGGCGGGAACTCGCACCAGAGCACCCGGCACCGGCAGTTCCGGCGCGGGCAGAGCCGCGTACTGCACGGCCAATTCCTCGACGGACATGGCCCGCTTCTCGAGGTCCATCGGTTCACCGGCGAGGTTCGTCAACACCGGATGCTGCGGCCGGTGCTCGAGCTGACGCAGTGCGTCGGTCACCAGATGCGCCGCCTCCCGTGCCGCGCCGACGGTGTCGTGGGCCGCCTCCAACCGGTGTCGCAGAATGAGGTGATCCACCGAATGCCCGGCCGCATAGATGTCGCGGATCCGGCGAGTCCAGGCGGTGCGGGTCTCGTCGCGATCCGCGTCCCCGACATTCTCGGAGTCGAGCGTGCCCGCCTCCCCCAACGCATCCCATGCATGCGCGTAGACCTGATTGCCGCGTCCCGCGCCGACGTAGAAGATCGAGCGGTCACGGGGGTCCCGCAGCGCGTAGACGTACACGCCCAGGTTCTCGACCACGCGGGCCGGAAGCGGGTTGGGCGACGGCTTACGCTCGCGGGGCTCGGCGGTGATCACCCGCATGACGGCGAGCCGGAGCGCATCGGAGACCACGACGCCGCCGGCGGGCCCGTCGAACAGCACCCCGGACGCGTCGCGCACCGACGTGAAGGTGCGCCCGGCGTTGTCCTGCAGCGAGTTGACGACCGCGGTGAACTCGGCGAGCCGCACCTTGGGGTCGCTCGCCACGCCCCGCCCCTCGTCGTCCGTGAGGAAATCGCGGATTCCCGGTGCGGCCAGCAGCACTCGGGTGATGTCTTCGGGGACGGTCCAGACGGTAGCCATGACGCGACTGTAGGCGATCACCGGACCGCATGCGGTGCACCTTGCTACCCAGTGACCTCGGATCGTTTCCGTATGGAAACGATCCGAGGCCGCTTGTGTCCATCCACGTCCGATATCGGACGCCGGAACCGTTCTTCCGTCACACTCGATCTGTGACCCGATCAGCCGAACCCACCGACAACCGCGCCTCACGCGCCGAGCGTCTGGTGGGCTACAGCTACCGCATGCCCGACTACTACGAGGTGGGCCGGGAGAAGGTTCGCGAGTACGCGACCGCCGTCCAGAACACCCATCCCGCGCACTACGACGAGGAAGCCGCACGCGCGCTCGGCCATTCGGCACTGATCGCGCCGCTCACCTTCGTCTCGGTCATCGGGGCCATTGCCCAGAAGTACCTGCTCGAACAGATCATCACCGGATTCGACCTGAGCCAGATTCTCCAGACGGACCAGAAACTGGTGATCCACCGCCCGATGCGCGCAGGCGACCGGTTGACGGTCGACGTCTCACTCGAGTCGTTTCGGCAGACGGCCGGCAGCGACATCATCGTGACGAAGAACATCGTGTCGGACGACACCGGCGAACCCGTCATCACCACCTTGACCACACTGGTCGGCCGGACCGGCAGCGAGGCCGATCCCGATCGCCTCCGCCGGATCAAGGACGTGATGATGCGCGAGGCGTGATCCGGCGGTCGGCACACTCGGTGGCCGGCGCCTTCCCGTCACCACCGGAACCAGCCCGTCTCGTCCGACCCGACGAATCCGTCGAGTTCCAGCACCGGCAGCAGGGCCCGCACCCGCGCCACCGGTAGCCCCGACTCCTCCGACAGCTCGCGGGTGCCCCGGGTACCGCTGCCCGGCAGCGCCTCGTACACCGCGGCCGCATCGCCGGTGAGCGCGTCGAGAGCGCGCACCGCCCCGCCGCCGGCAGCCTCGCCACCATCGACACCAATCGGCCCGGCCTCCTCCACGATGTCCTTCGCGCTCGCGACCAGGCGGGCCTCTCCCTCCCGGATCATCCGGTGACACCCGGTCGACGCCGCGGACGTCACCGGTCCCGGCACCGCCAGCACGGGACGGCCCAGCCGCCGGCCCCACGTGGCGGTGTTCCGCGCCCCGCTGCGCCAGCCCGCCTCGACCACCACGACGCCGTCGGACAGGCCCGCCACCAACCGGTTCCGGGCCAGGAATCGATACCGGGCCGGGGTCGTGCCGGGCGGATACTCGCTGATCACCGCGCCGTCACGCGCGATCTGCTGCAGCAACCGCCCGTGCCCGGCGGGATAGGCCCGATCCACCCCGCACGCGAGGACCGCGACCGTGAGACCACCCGAGCCCAGCGCCGCCCGATGCGCGGCGGCGTCGATCCCGAACGCCGCCCCCGACACCACCGTCCACCCGTCGGCCGCGAGATCGCCGACGATCTCGGCGGTGACGTGCTCGCCGTAGGAGCTCGCCGCCCGCGTACCGACGACCGCCACCGACCGGGCCACCAGCTCGTCGAGCGGTCGATCCCCCAGCACCCACAGCGCCAGCGGGCCGCCGTCGTCGCGGCCGTCACCGAGTGCGTCGAACGCCAGCAGTCGCCACCGCGGCCACTCGTCGTCGTCGGGCGTCACCAGACGACCGCCCATGGCCGCGAGCAGATCCAGATCCCGGGCCGCCGTGTCGATGTGCGCCCGCGCCGACGTCCGCCGATCCAGGAAGCTCGACAGATCCCGCTCGCGCACCGCCCGCGCCGCGTCGACTGGGCCGACCGCCGAGACCAACTCCGCGAGCGGTGGACACGACCCCTGCACCACCTTCGACAGATACGCCCACGCCGACAACCGCGGATCGTGCCCACTCATGCCACACCCCGGTCCCGGAACTCGAGCGCCGTCGAGACCTGGTCGCGGCCCGGTGAGTCCAGGCCAGCGAGGTCGCCGAGGGTCCACGCCACCCGCAGCGCACGGTCCGCGCCGCGTGCGGTGACGGCGCCCAGGCGCAGCGCCTTCTCGAGCGGTACGAGCGCCTCTCGCGGCAGCCGGAACCGTTGCCGCAGAGCCGGGCCCGGCACCTCCGCGTTGGTCCGCCATTCGTAGGACCGCCACCGTTCGCCGGCCGCGGCCCGGGCGGCGGCCACCCGACCGCGCACCTGCTCGGTGGTCTCACCCACCTCGTCCATCAACGCCCCGGTCGCCACGGCCTTCATCCGGATGCGCAGGTCGACCCGGTCCAGCAACGGTCCGGAGAGCCGACCCAGGTAGCGGCGCCGGACCGTGGGCGCGCACACGCAGTCCACCTCACGCGCCGGTGCGCACGGACACGGGTTCGCGGCGAGCACCAACTGGAACCGCGCCGGGTAGCGCGCGACCCCGTCCCGCCTGGCGATGCGAACCTCCCCGTCCTCCAACGGCGTCCGCAGGGCCTCGAGCGCCTTGGTTCCCATCTCGGCGCACTCGTCCAGGAACAGGATTCCTCGGTGCGCGCGGCTGACCGCCCCCGGTCGCGCCATCCCGCTGCCACCGCCCACCAGCGCGCTCATCGAAGACGTGTGGTGCGGCGCGATGAACGGCGGCTCGGTGATGAGCGGGCGCTCCGACGTGAGCAGCCCGGCCACGGAGTGAATCGCCGTGACCTCCAGCGCCTCCGGCTCGGTCAGCGCCGGCAGCACACCCGGTAGCCGCTGCGCGAGCATCGTCTTCCCGATGCCGGGTGGACCGGTGAGCATCAGGTGGTGGGCACCGGCGGCCGCCACCTCGATCGCCCACCGCGCCTCCGCCTGTCCCACGACCTCGCTGAGGTCGGCGCGCGACGACGACGCCCCGGTGTCGAACGGCGCGGGTGCGGACAACGTCCCCTTGCCCTGCAGCCACAGCGTGACCGCGGTGAGACGGTCGGCGCCCAGAACCTCGATTCCGTCGACCAACCCGGCCTCCGCCAGCGCCTGGACCGGGACCACCACCGTCGACCATCCCGCGTTCTTCGCCGCCAACACTGCGGGCAGCACGCCGCGGACCGTGCGCAGCCGGCCGTCGAGCGCCAACTCGCCCAACAGCACCGTCTTCGCGAGGCGCGTCCGCGGAACCTGCCGGGCGGCGTCGAGCACGGCGCACGCCAAGGCGAGGTCGTAGACGCTGCCCACCTTCGGAAGCGTCGCCGGCGACAGTGCCAGCGTCACCCGCGATTCGGGCCACTTCTCGCCGGAGTTGGTGACCGCCGCCCGCACCCGATCCCGAGACTCCTGCAGCGCAGTGTCCGGCAACCCCACCAGATGCACCCCGGGCAGTCCGCGGCCGATGTCCGCCTCGATCTCCACGATCTGCCCGTCGACCCCGCTCACCGCCACCGAGTGAGCACGCCCGAGCGCCATCAGAACACCGCCACCAGGTGCGTGACCTCGGGCTCCCGATGCCGAGCCACGAGCACCGACACCACATCGAATCGCACATTCGGCCAGTGCTTCTCGGACGCGGACAGCCAGCGCTGGGCCAACATCCGGATCCGCCTCTGCTTGGCATAGGTCACCGCCTCCGCCGGACTCCCGAATCCCAGCCCCGACCGAGTCTTCACCTCCACGAACACCACGGTGTCGCCGTCCGCGGCCACCACGTCCAGTTCTCCGTGGCGGCACCGCCAGTTCCGGTCCAGGATCTGCAGGCCCGCGTCCGTCAGCACGCGGGCCGCGATTTCCTCCCCCATCGCGCCCAACGCGATATTGCGTCCCATCCGGGCTTCCCCCTCACCCGGCCGGAACCTCCCGCCGGTGACGAAGACTGTGCCCGTCACCCCTCGGCGCGGCGGAACCCCGAACAGGGAGAACAGATTGCCCTGTGGATGGGTCGGGAGCTGTGGACAACCACCCTTCGAACACACGAGAGCCGCGCACCCCGGAAGATGCGCGGCTCTCGGAAACTCGAACGATCAGCCCAGACCGTTGTCCGGCAGTCGCAGGTCGGACTTCTCCAGCTCCTCGATGTTCACGTCCTTGAACGTGATGACCCGCACGTACTTCACGAAGCGAGCAGGCCGGTACATGTCCCACACCCAGGCGTCGGACATCCGCACCTCGAAGTAGATCTCGCCGTCCGCGCTGTGCGGCAGCAACTCCACGGAGTTCGCGAGATAGAACCGGCGCTCGGTCTCCACGACGTACGAGAACTGACCGACGATGTCCCGGTACTCGCGGTACAGCGACAGTTCCATCTCGGTTTCGTATTTCTCGAGATCCTCGGCACTCATCGGCCTCGACGTCCTCCTGCGTTGTTGTGAAAACTCATCATCCCGCACCTACCCCGCGGACCCGAATCCGTGGCTCCCCGCCGATTCGAACTCGCGGCTCGCCGCGGCTACATTCGCGTACGACATCCGGTGCTCACGGCTCGGCCCCAGTTCGTGGAGCGCGGCCGTGTGCACCGCTGTGCTGTAACCCTTGTGCCCGGCAAAACCGTACCCGGGCAGTTCCTCGTCCATCGCGACCATCGTCCGATCACGGGTGACCTTCGCGAGAACGCTCGCCGCCGCGATGCACGCGGCCGCGGCGTCGCCCCCGATCACCGGCAACGACGGCGCCGGCAGACCCGGCACCCGGAATCCGTCGGTGAGGACGTAGCCGGGCGGCACCGACAGTCCGGCGACCGCCCGGCGCATCCCCTCGATGTTCGCGACGTGGACCCCGATCCGGTCGATCTCGGCGGCGGGGATCTCGACGACACTCCACGCCACCGCGAGCCGCTTGATCACCGGGAACAGCTCCTCACGGACCTTCTCGGTGAGCTTCTTCGAATCGTCCAGCCCGGCCAGGGCCGCGTGCGGCTTGGGTCCGAGCACACACGCCGCGACGACCAGCGGTCCCGCGCAGGCGCCGCGTCCGGCCTCGTCGACGCCGGCCACGGGCCCCAGACCGCATCGCACCAGTGCAGACTCCATGGTCCGCAAGCCGGATGCTCTGCGAATGACGGTTCTCGGTGGCCAGGTACTCACTGCTGCTGAATGTCGGGGGACGAGATCTTGCCCCAGCGTGACGGCGGCAGCACGATGAATGTCGCCTTGCCGATCACGTTGTCGATCGGGATCGTGCCTTGGCGTTCGTCGGAGACGTGGTAGCGCGAGTCCGCCGAGTTACTGCGGTTGTCACCCATCATCCACAGGTTGCCCTCGGGGACGGTGACGGGACCGAAGCAGCGGGCCGACTTCACCGCGGTATCGCACGTCTGCACGCCCGGGATGAACGGGAAGTCCATGGTGATGTACGGCTCGTCGAGCGGTTTGCCGTCGACCAGGACACGGCCCTGGTCGTCGCAGCACTCCACCCTCTGCCCACCGGTGGCGATGACACGCTTCACGAGATCATTCTCGTCCGGCGGGACGAGTCCGACCATGGATCCGAGTTCCTGCGCGCCACGTTTCACGGGGTTCGACGAACGCGTCGACTCGTACCGCTCCGACCACGAATCCGGGCCGCGGAAGACGATGACGTCCCCGGGCTTCGGGTCGCCGAAGCGGTAGCTGATCTTCTCGACGACGATGCGGTCACCCGTGCAGCCGGGGCAGCCGTGCAGCGTGGGTTCCATCGACTCGGACGGAATGAGGTACACCCGCGCGATGAACGTCTGCAACAGGAAACTCAGCACCAACGCGACGAGGATGAGGATCGGTATCTCGCGCCAGAACGAGCGGGGCTTCTTCGCCTTGCCCCGACGTGAGCGCTTTTCGGCGCCGTCTCCGTCATTCGCGTCCGACGTCACGGCCGGGTCCTGCGGTGCATCTGCCACTGAGACAGATTAGCCCGACACCGCGTGAAAGCGGTGCCGGGCCAACCGAAGTAGCTCAGAGCGTCGAAGCTCAGCGCTTTTCCTTGATCTTCGCAGCCTTGCCGCGCAGGTCGCGCAGGTAGTACAGCTTGGCGCGACGGACGTCACCGCGGGTGACGACCTCGATCTGGGCCAGGTTGGGGCTGTGGACCGGGAAGGTGCGCTCGACGCCGACGCCGAACGAGATCTTGCGGACGGTGAAGGTCTCGCGAACGCCGCCGCCCTGGCGGCGGATCACGACGCCCTTGAAGACCTGCACGCGCTCCTTCGAGCCCTCGATGACCTTGACGTGCACGTTCAGGGTGTCACCGGCGCGGAACTCCGGAATATCGTTGCGGAGGGACTTGGCGTCCAGGAAATCCAAGGTGTTCATGGTTGTTCCATCCTTGCGTTTTTCGCAGGAGCAGAGGAACCGAGCGGCCGTGGCTCGACTGGTTCGTGCTCAGATCAAGTTGAGTCGCCTTCACCAGGCAACCCGACCATTGTGCCAGACGCCGCACCATGCGTGGAAATCGGCGCCGGTGCGGGTTGCACGGTGCGCTCGAGCTCCGCCTCGGTGGCCGTCAGCGCATGCTCGACGCTCGGTTTACCTGCGACAAGGTCCTGCACATAGATCTTCGCCCGGATCATCGGGCGACGGAACCGCTTCTCACGCTCGATCGCGCGCTGCATCCGGCGGGGCTTCGCCGTATATCGCCATCTCGCCCACGGCGCGCCGGGCCGGCTCAGCCGGATCGCGCCGACCAACAGGATCGGGAACACGAACAGCCCGACGAGTCCCGTCCAGATCTTGCCCTTGAGGATGACGATCGCGGCCAGGGCCAGGTTGACGACCGCGAGAACCACGATGGTCACCCGGACCGCGACGTGCGGATCCTCGCGCCACTCGGTGATATCGAGCAGTTCGAGCGGCTGGAATCCGAGCAGCAGCAACCCGGTCACCGCGAGCGCGACGAAGACCGCGTCCACCGACGCCCGGCCCTGATCGGACCAGTACACGTCCTTGAGGTAGAAGATCAGGGCGAACTCGTCGAGGACGAGGGCCGCGCCGATCCCGAAGAACGTGGCGATCACCGCACCGGTCGCCTGCGTCGCGTTCTCGTACACCGCGATCAGCGCGACGCCCGAGGCGAACATCGTCACCACCCCGAACACGACGTGATGGATGTGCTGCCCGCCCGGGGTGATGTTCCCGGGCCACCACCGCACCTCGGCTCGGATCATCCGGACGCTGACCCGGATGAAAAGGAACGCGAGCAGGAATCCGAGGAGGAAGAACAGCAGCGGGAGCCGACCGTTGGCGATGATCTCCCGTTCGAGCCAGTGTCGCATCAGGAAGGGACCCGACCACGGACGATGCAGCGGAACCCGATGTGGCAGGTGGACGTCTCCTCGGTTTCCCCCTGTCGGGCCGCCGGACGGTAGCGCACGCAGTAGTTGGGCGCGCACAGGTGCGATCCGCCCTTGATCACCCGGCGCGGGTACACCTCGCCGTCACGCGCCTCGCCTACCTCCACGCGCGGGTTGCGCGGAATGCAGCACGACGACGCGGGCGCGACGTTCCTGCCGGACGCGCTGTGGTCGACGGTGTGGAAGTCGGTGGTCCACTCCCACACGTTGCCTGCCATGTCGTCGAGGCCGTAGCCGTTGGGCCGGAAACTGCCGACCGGCGACGTGCCGACGAATCCGTCCTCCGCCAGGTTCTCCCACGGGAACTGTCCCTGCCACGTGTTCGCCTGATGCCTGCCGCCCGGCGTGAACTCGTCGCCCCACACGTATGTCTTGCGGTCGAGTCCGCCGCGCGCCGCGAACTCCCATTCGGCCTCGGTTGCCAGTTCCTTGCCCGACCACGCCGCGTACGCGAGCGCGTCGGTGTAGGAGACATGTGTGACGGGGTGCCGCTCGCGGCCCCCGACGTTGCTGCCGGGGCCTTCCGGATGCCGCCAGTCCGCGCCCGGCACCCACGACCACCACTGCTGGTAGTTGTCGAGCGAGACCGGTCGGTCGGGCGGGGTGAACACGAGCGAACCGGGGACGAGCAGCGCCGGGTCGGCGTCGGGGTAGTCGGCCGGATCGGGCGCGAGCTCCGCGGTCGTCACGTGGCCGGTGGCCTTCACGAAGCGCCTGAACTCGGCGACCGTCACCTGGTGGGTGTCCATCCAGAAGCCGTCGATGCTGACCTGATGGACCGGACGCTCCTCCGGGTAGAAATCCTCCGATCCCATCCAGAACGTTCCCCCGGGGACCCACACCATGTTCTTCGGCGCACCGGAGGAGTCTGTGGGTACTGACGCGATCGGCTGCATGAACGATGAGCTTTCCATCTGTTCGGGTACCGCGAAAGCCGGAGTCGGATCCGGCGATTCACCCACAACGGGTGGGCCGCGCCGGGGCCTTCGCTGCCAACATTCGAGGATGGGTACCGCTATCGGGGACGTGCTCCCCCTCGCCGTCGGCGTCGCGATCAGTCCGATTCCGATCATCGCGACGATTCTGATGCTGCTCACACCTCGCGCCGGAAGCACCGCGACAACCTTCCTCGCGGGCTGGATCCTCGGGATTGCGGTTGCGTACGCACTGTTCGTGGTGATCGGCAGCGCGATAGACCTGTCGTCGAACTCGGACGGCAACGCCGTGACCGCGACCATCCGGATCGTCCTCGGCGCCCTGTTGCTGGCCCTGGCCGTGAAGCAGTGGCGGGGACGTCCGGCCCCCGGCGAGGAACCGTCGATGCCGGGGTGGCTCGCCGCGATCGACAAGGTGACACCCGTCAAAGCGCTCGGGCTCGGCTTCGCCCTGTCGGCGATCAACCCGAAGAACCTGTTGATGATCGTCGGTGCCGCGGTCGCGGTGTCTCAGCTCGGCGCACCCGTCGGCACGATCGTCGTCGCGGGAGTGGTGTTCACGGTGCTCGCGGCGTGCACGGTGGCCGTCCCCGTGATCGGCTACTTCACCATGCGCGAGCGCGCGACCTCGTGGCTGAACAACCTGAAGACGTGGCTGACCGCCAACAACGCCGCGGTGATGGCGGTCCTGCTGCTGGTGATCGGCGTGATGCTGATCGGCACGGGCATCGGCGGTTACTGAATCCCCAGACCGCGAAGGAGCCCCGGGACACCGGTCCCGGGGCTCCTTCGGTCTCACCGCTACTTGCCGAAACCGGCCTTGCGCAGCGCGTCCGCCATCGAGCCGCTCGCGGGCCGCTGTTCGGCGCGCCGGTCCCGGCCCCGGCCCTGGCCCTGGCCCTGGCCACCGCGACCCTGACCACCCTGCCGCTGACCACTCTGACGCTGACCGCCGTTGCCCTGGCCACCCGGACGCTGACCGCCCTGACGCTGTCCGCCGCGCGGCCCGTTCGGGGCACCGACCTCGTCGTCGAGGCGCAACGTCAGCCCGATGCGCTGGCGTTCGACGTCGACCTCGAGCACCTTGACCTTCACGACGTCACCGGACTTGACGACCTCGCGCGGGTCGCTGACGAACGTGCGCGACATCGCCGACACGTGCACCAGGCCGTCCTGGTGGACGCCCACGTCGACGAACGCGCCGAACGCGGCCACGTTGGTCACGACGCCCTCGAGCACCATGCCGGGCTTCAGGTGCGCGACCTTCTCGATCCCGGCCGCGAACGTGGCCGTCTTGAACTCCGGGCGCGGGTCGCGGCCCGGCTTGTCCAGCTCGGCGATGATGTCGGTGACGGTCGGCAGACCGAACTTCTCGTCGACGAAGTCGGCCGGCCGCAGCTTCTGCAGGACGGCGGTGTTGCCGACCAACTCCCCCACCCCCGAGCCGGAGGACTGCACGATCCGGCGCACCACGGGGTATGCCTCGGGGTGCACGCTGGACGCGTCGAGCGGGTCGTCACCGTTCGGGATCCGTAGGAAGCCGGCGCACTGCTCGAACGCCTTCGGCCCGAGTCGCGGCACGTCCTTGAGCCCCTTGCGGCTGCGGAACGGACCGTTCTGGTCGCGGAACGCGACGATGCTCTCGGCGAGCGAACCGGCGATGCCCGACACCCGCGACAGCAGCGGCACCGACGCGGTGTTGACGTCCACGCCGACCGCGTTCACAGCGTCCTCGACGACCGCGCCGAGCGAGCGCGCGAGCATCGTCTCGGACACGTCGTGCTGGTACTGGCCGACACCGATCGACTTGGGGTCGATCTTCACCAACTCGGCGAGCGGATCCTGCAGACGCCGCGCGATCGACACCGCGCCCCGGATCGAGACGTCGAGGTCTGGCAGCTCCTGCGACCCGTACGCCGACGCCGAGTACACCGACGCGCCCGCCTCGGAGACCATCACCTTCGTCAGGCCGGCCTCGGGGAACTTCGAGATCAGTTCGGCGGCAAGCGCGTCCGTCTCACGCGATGCGGTGCCGTTGCCGATCGCGACGAGTTCGACGCCGTGCTTGGCGGCGAGCGCGGCCAGGGTCGCGAGCGACTGGTCCCACTTGTTGTGCGGCTGGTGCGGGTAGATGGTGTCGTGCGCGACGACCTTGCCGGTGGCGTCGACGACCGCGACCTTGGTGCCGGTGCGGAAGCCGGGGTCCAGGCCCATCGTCGCGCGGGTGCCGGCCGGCGCCGCGAGCAGCAGGTCCTTGAGGTTGGCCGCGAACACGTCGACGGCGTCCTTCTCGGCGGACTGGCGCAGCCGCATCCGGGTGTCGATGCCGAGGGTGATCAGCATCTTCGTCTTCCATGCCCAACGGACGGTGTCGAGCAGCCAGCGGTCGGCCGGACGGCCACGGTCGGCGATCCCGAAGCGGGACGCGATCCGGCCCTCGTAGAGGCTGGTCTCCCCCGGCTCGAGCGGCTCGCGATCCGACGCGAGCGTCAGCGACAGGATCTCCTCCTTCTCGCCGCGGAACATCGCGAGGATGCGGTGCGAGGGCAGCTTCTCGAACGGCTCGGAGAACTCGAAGTAGTCGGCGAACTTGGCGCCCTCGGTCTCCTTGCCCTTGCGGACCGACGACTCCACCTGCCCGCGGGCCCACATCAGCTCGCGCAGCTCACCGACGAGGTCGGCGTCCTCCGCGAACCGCTCCACGAGGATCGCGCGGGCACCCTCGAGTTGCTCGGCGTCGTACCGGGCGGGATCGACGGTCGGGTCACCGATCAGTGCATCGGCCACCGGTTCGTGCCCGGCCTCGCGCGCGATCTGCGCCTTGGTGCGCCGCTTGGGCTTGTACGGCAGGTAGATGTCCTCGAGCCGGGCCTTGGTGTCGGCGAGCATGATCTGCTGCTCGAGTGCGGCGTCGAGCTTGTCCTGGGAGCGGATCGACTCGAGGATCGCGACCCGCCTGTCGTCGAGTTCCCACAGGTAGCGCAGCCGCTCCTCGAGCTGGCGCAGCTGCGCGTCGTCGAGGCCGCCGGTGACCTCCTTGCGGTACCGGGCGATGAACGGAACCGTGGCGCCGCCGTCCAGGAGGTCGACGGCCGCGGCGACCTGACCCTCCCGTACGTCGAGCTCTTCGGCGATGCGCTGGTTCACGGATTTGAGAGCAGTCGTCACGGCGATCGACCCTACCGCTAGCCTGTCCGAGGCGTCGGTCATGAGCCCGGCGAACGGATCGCGGGAGGAACCGGTGGCAGGACGGGCGCGACGCCTCGGCGGCGTGTGCCTCGCGGTGGGCGTGCTCGCCTCGTGCGCGGCGCAGACGACGGGTGACGCGACCCCCGACAGCCGGCACGCCACCGTGCAGGCGGCGACCGTCGATTCGGATCCGGTCCCGACCACCCTCGAGGGCCGGATCGGCAAGGCCGTCTCCGACGCCGCCGACCGGGGCGCCGACCTCACCCTGGCTCTGCTGGACCGGCACCAGAACCGTTACGTCTCGTTCGCCGACACCGAGCCGTTCGCGACCGCATCCGTCGCGAAGCTGTTCATCGCCGACGACCTCCTCTACCGCGAGTCCACCGACGAATTGGAACTGTCCGAGGACGAGCACACCCTCGTCGCGCGGATGCTCGAGGACTCCGACGACGACGCCGCGAACGAACTGTGGAACGAGTACGGCGCCTCCGATCTCGTGCTCGACGTGGCGTCCCGATACGCCCTGTCGACGACGTCGGCGCCCTACGACGACAACTGGTGGAACACCGAGACGACCGCCGCCGACCTGGTCGGCTACTACTCCGCGGTGCTCGACGGCCGCGGCGGGCTCGACGCCCCGCACCGCGACGAGCTGCTCGGTTACCTGCGCAACTCGCACCCGACCGCGGCGGAC
Source organism: Rhodococcus sp. W8901 (assembly GCF_013348805.1). Lineage (NCBI taxonomy): Bacteria > Bacillati > Actinomycetota > Actinomycetes > Mycobacteriales > Nocardiaceae > Rhodococcus > Rhodococcus sp. W8901. The sequence continues at coordinate 2,193,089 of NZ_CP054690.1, read as the reverse complement.
GGCTACGACCAGCGGTTCGGCATTCCCGACGGCCTGCCCGACGAGACCGTCAAGGCCGTAAAGCAGGGCTGGATGTGCTGCCTGGACGATCGCTGGACCCACCTGTCGACCGGGATCGTCGGCGCCGACGACCGCTACGTGTTGGTGCTGCTGTCCCGCGAGGATCTGGACTACGGGGATGAGGACACCGACTACTACCCGGACACCTCGCTGACCGCCGCCGTCGACGACGCCAGCGCCGCGCATGCGCGCGAGACGATCACCGACGCGGCCCGAACCCTGTTCCCGCAGAGGCGGATCGACTAGTCGGCGCGCGCCGCCCCGACGAGATCCTCCGCGGCGATCACCTCACGGGCAGCACGCTCCCCGGACCGCACCGCTCCGTCGACCCACCCGCACATCACCGCCGAACTCTCGGTGCCCGCCCAGTGGATGCGGCCGCACGACGCGCGCAGCGCCGGACCGAATTCGGTGAGAACCCCGGTCGGGGCGTGGCTGAGCATCCCGCCGCCCGAGTACCGCTCGGTGGTCCAGTCCTGCTCGACGTAGTCGACCGGCGCGGCGGCCTGCGGCCCGAACCGCTCGATGAGGGCGGCCACAACGGCGCCGCGCCGGTCCGCGGGGGTCATCCGGCCGAGCGCGCGGGCCTGCGGCCCCTCCACTATGACGCACATGATTCCCGGCCGCGCGGCGTCGGTGCCAGCGTCGACCGTCACCATGGCCGCCGAACCCGGCGCCGCGGACTGCCCCGACAACCCGTCGGCGCGCCAGAACGGCTCGTCGTAGAGGACCGCGACCTTGAGAATCGATCCGCTCGGCATCCGCTGGTGCAGGAACGTCCGATCTACCGGCAGCAACGGCTCGTAGCGGATCTGACCCGCGATCGCCAGCGGCACCGCGACGATCGCCCGGCGGGCCCGCACCGTCACCTGGTCGCTGCGGACCGTCACCCCGTCCGTGTCCTGTTCGATCACGCGCACAGGCTGCGACAGGTGCAGCGAGCGCCCCAGTTCGGCGGCCATCGGCCGATAGATCGCACCCATGCCGCCCACCGGGCGGGCGTCCTGCGCGGCATCCCTCACTCCGAGCACGAACGACGGCCCGCCACCCGACGCCATCTGGTACAGCACGAACAGGAACGAGACCTCCGACGCGGCCGACGTGTAGCAGCCGGCGATCGCCATCTCGAGGAGTTCGTGGGCCGGCTTCGAGAGCACGTTGTCGTCGAGCCACTTGGCGAGACTGATCCGGTCCCATTCCGCGGCGCGTTTCGCTTCCCACGGCGCATCCAGCGGTATCGACTTGCACAGCTCACCGAGTTCGAGGAACACCGCCCCCAGATTGGCGACGGCCCACGGACTCATCGTCATCGGGATGGTGCCCTGGTAGCGATACTTCTTGCCGTCCACCATCATCATCGCGTCGCCGTCGGTGTACTGGCGGTAGCTCGGGACGCCGAATTCGGTCATCAACGCGTGGATCCGGTCCTGCCCGGGACCGATCCACGCCCCGCCGCGATCGATCCACACACCGTCGTCGCGGGTCTCGGTGAAGGTGCGGCCCCCGATCCGGTCGCGCGCCTCGAGCACCGTGATCGAGCGGCCCGCCTGTTTCAGGCGTAGCGCCGCGGTCAACCCCGCAAATCCGGCCCCCACGACGCAATAGTCGACATCAGTCATTGCCGGTCACCTCGAGTTCATGCCTACTCGCGGGGACCGCTGCGGGTCAATGATGTTCGGGCGGGCTCGAGAAACCGATCAGGAAAGGAGATCGGGGCGACGCTCGGCCGTGCGCTGCAACGACTGCGCCCGACGCCAGGCCGCGACCTTCGCGTGATCGCCGGACAGCAGCACCGGCGGGACGTCGAGTCCGCGCCAGCTCACCGGACGGGTGTAGCTGGGACCCTCGAGCAATCCGTCGGAGAACGAATCCTCTTGGTGCGACTGCTGATTGCCGAGGACACCGGGCAGCAGCCGGACCACGGCCTCGACCATCACGAGAACCGCGGCCTCGCCACCGATCAGGACATAGTCGCCGATCGAGACCTCTTCGACACGCACCCGTCGGGACGCGTCGTCGAACACCCGCTGATCGATGCCCTCGTACCGGCCGCACGCGAACACCAGGTGCTTCTCCTCGGCCCAACGGTGCGCGGTGGCCTGGGTGAACGGCACGCCGGCGGGAGTGGGGACGACGAGCAGGGCCTCGGAATCGGGTTCACCGTCGTCGTCGGTGAGCACCTCGTCGAGTGCGTCGCCCCACACGGTCGGCTTCATGACCATGCCGGGTCCGCCGCCGTACGGGGAATCGTCGACGGCCTTGTGCACGTCGTGGGTCCAGCGCCGCAGATCGTGGACGCCGACGGAGATGAGCCCCTTGTCGATCGCCTTGCCGAGCAGCGCAGCACGCAGCGGCTCGAGGTACTCGGGGAAGATCGTGACTACGTCGAGACGCACGGCGGTTCGGTCACTCCTCGTTTCGGCTGTCGCCGAAGTCGGGGTCCAACAGGCCCTCCGGCGGATCGATCTCGATCACGCCGTCGGCGATCGAGATCGTCGGCACGATTGCCGTGACGAACGGGATCAACAGTTCGCCCGACGTCTGCCCTTCCGGGCGAACGGACAGCAATTCGCCTGCAGCGGAATGCAATACCTCGATCACGGTGCCCACCGGCGTGCCCGCGTCGGGTCGTCCGGCGGCGATACGCACAGCCAGGCCCTCGAGCTCGTGATCGTAGAACTCGTCCGGATCGTCGGACGGGGTCAGTTCGGCGGTGTCGATCAGGAACAGCGTGCCGCGCAACTCGTCCGCAGCGGTGCGATCCGCGACACCGTGAAGGCGCAGCAGAAGCCGCCCGGAATGCTCCCGGGCGGCTTCCACCGTGAATGTGCGCAGCTTCTGCTCGCGCGGCTTGCGGCCACGCAGTTCGGCGCCGACGGCGAACCGCTCGCCGGGCTCGTCAGTGCGAACCTCGACGACCAGCTCTCCCTTGATGCCGTGCGACTTGGCGATGCGGCCTACGACGAGCTCCACTGCCGTACTACTGATCGGTGTCGACGACGTCGACGCGGATCCCACGGCCCCCGATACCGGAGACCAGGGTCCGCAGGGCGGTCGCGGTACGACCACCGCGACCGATCACCTTACCGAGATCGTCGGGGTGCACATGCACCTCGACGGTGCGTCCCCGACGCCCCGTGATCAGCTCGACGCGAACGTCGTCGGGGTTGGCGACGATCCCACGGACGAGATGCTCCACGGCATCGGCGACAACGGCGCTCATTACTCGGCAGCCTCGGTGGACTCGGCGTCGGCAGCAGGAGCCTCGGCCTCTTCCTTCGCGGCCTTCTTCTTCTTGGGGGTGATGGCCTCGGAAACCGGCTCGTTCTCGGCCTGCGCCAGCGCAGCCTGGAACAGCTCCAGCTTGGACGGCTTGGCTTCCTTGGTCTTCAGGGTGCCCTCGGTGCCCGGCAGGCCCTTGAACTTCTGCCAGTCACCGGTGATCTTCAGCAGGTTCTCGACCGGCTCGGTCGGCTGTGCGCCGACACCCAGCCAGTACTGAGCGCGCTCGGAATCGATCTCGATCAGCGAGGGCTCTTCCTTGGGGTGGTACTTGCCGATGGTCTCGATCGCACGGCCGTTGCGGCGGGTGCGAGAGTCCGCGACGATGATCCGGTACTGCGGGTTGCGGATCTTGCCGAGGCGGGTGAGCTTGATCTTGACAGCCACTGCTGCGTATCTCCTTCAGTGCGCACACCAGTGCACACGTGTCACGTGCAATTCGGCGACCTGCCAGGGTGGCGGGTCCGGTTTTGCCTCTCTCCTGTGACCGTCGCGCGGTGCGTAACCGGATGCGACGAACAGCGGTTCATTCTGCCAGACGCCGACGGGTGAGTGAAATGCGGGCCGACCGACCCCGCGCGGGGTGGCCGACAGGTGCACTGCGGGTGACGAGTACCACCAGGCACCCCTACGGGGAGGCTCCCCACCTCGGGTACCGTCGATGTGTGGCCAGAACCGTTCGAAAACGACGCCCCGCGCTGATCGTGTTGGTGATCGTCGCGGCCGCCGGATGCCTCGCGCTCGGCTGGTGGCAGTGGACGCGATTCGAAGCGGCCGGCGGCACCGGCCAGAACCTGGGCTACGCGTTCCAGTGGCCGCTGTTCGCAGCATTCGTCGTCTACGCATACCGCCGCTTCGTCCAGCTCGAGGACGGCGGAGCCGAGGCCGACGAGCAGGCGGCCGCGGACGAACCGACCGACGTCCCCGACGGGCTGCTTCCCGAGCGCCCGAAGGCGCGGACGTCGTCCGACGACGTCGATGATCCCGAGTCTCGGCAGATGCTCGAGTACAACGATTACCTCGCCGGGCTCTCCGCTCGCGAGTCCGATAGGAGCGACAAGTGAGCGGCGGCCCGAACGAGACCACCCCACAGCAGACCACCGCGCCCGCGCCGGCGACGCCCACGGAGGGCGACAGGAAGAAGATCGCCGGGGCACTCCTGCGCTACCGGGTACTCGCGTACGCGACCGGTATCTGGCTGCTCGTGCTCACCGCCGAGATGGTGGCGAAGTACATCTTCGGCGTCGACAACCTGCCGACCTGGATCGCGATCGTGCACGGCTGGGTGTACTTCGTGTACCTGATCCTCACGATGGACCTCGCCGTGAAGGTCCGCTGGCCTGCGAGCCGCACGATCGGCACGCTACTGGCCGGCACCGTCCCGTTCCTGTCGTTCTTCGTCGAGCACTGGCGCACCGTCCAGGTGAAGCGCGACTTCGGAGTCTGATCCCACCCCGCACACGACGAAGGGCCCGTCCGTCAGGACGGGCCCTTCGTGCGTCTCTATCGGCGTGCGAGCTGCGCGAGGGCCGGCACCAACTGGGCCAGCGCGCGTCCGCGGTGCGAGGCCGCGTCCTTCTCCTGCGGCGACAACTCGGCCGACGTCCGCTGCTCACCACCGGGTTCGAAGACGGGGTCGTAGCCGAATCCGTTGTCGCCGCGCGGCTCGCGGACGATCCGCCCACGCCACTCTCCCCGTACCACGATCGGGCCCGCGCCCGGGATCGCGAGCGCGCACGCCGACACGAAGGCCGCGCCACGCCGCTCGTCCGGCGTGTCCGACAGCTGACCCAGCAGCAGCGCGGTGTTCGCGTCGTCGTTTCCGTGGGCACCGCTCCAGCGAGCCGAGAGGACGCCGGGCATGCCGTTCAGGGCATCGACCTCGAGCCCGGAGTCGTCGGCGACGCACGGCAGGCCAGTGGCGGCGGCACCGTCGAGGGCCTTGACGAGCGCGTTGTCCTCGAAGGTCGCGCCGGTCTCCGGGGTCTCCGGAAACTCCGGCACCTCGTCGAGGCCGATCACCTCGAGGCCGTCGATACCGGCGGCGGCGAGCACGCGCCGCAGCTCACCGAGCTTCTTTGCGTTGCGGCTGGCTACCAGGATCCTGCCGCTCAACTGCCGAACGCCTTCTTCTTCGGCTCGGCCGGCTCCGGCAGCGTGCCCGGGTACGGCTCGGCGAGCGCGGCCTGCTGGATCTCGAACAGCTGCTCGCAGCCGGCGAGCGCCGAGTCGAGCAGCTTGTCGAGCGTCGACCGCGGGAACGTGGCACCTTCTCCGGTGCCCTGGATCTCGACGAGGGTGCCGGTGTCGGTCGCGACGACGTTCATGTCGACCTCGGCGCGCGAGTCCTCCTCGTAGGGCAGGTCCAGGCGCACACGTCCGTCGACGACACCGACGCTGACGGCGGCGATGGCGCACGAGATGGGCTGGGGGTCCGCCAGACGCCCGGCGGCGCGCAGGTAGGTCACGGCGTCCACCAGCGCGACGTAGGCGCCGGTGATGGCCGCGGTGCGGGTGCCGCCGTCGGCCTGCAGCACGTCGCAGTCGATCGCGATGGTGTTCTCACCGATCGCGGCGAGGTCGATGCACGCGCGCAGCGAACGACCGACGAGGCGGCTGATCTCCTGGGTGCGCCCGCCGACCTTGCCCTTGACCGATTCGCGGCCGCTGCGGGTGTGCGTGGCGGCCGGGAGCATCGCGTACTCGGCGGTGAGCCAGCCCAGCCCCGAACCCTTGCGCCAGCGCGGCACGCCCTCCTCGACGCTCGCGGTGCACATCACCCGGGTGTTGCCGAACTCCACCAGCACCGAACCCGCCGGGTGGTTGGTGAATCCCCGCGTGATCCGAACCTCGCGGAGCTGATCGTCGGTCCTACCGTCTTCTCGTGTCGTCACGTTCCGAGAGCCTAGTCGCCGCGCGGGAGTGCGCGGGCGGGGCGCCGGTTGCGGTCAGACGGTGTAGACGTCGCCGGCCGACACCGCGTGCACCGGTCCGGAGAACTCGGCCTTGGCCTCGGCGATGACGTCCTCGCGGGACGTCCACGGCGGAATGTGGGTGAGCAGTAGCTCGCCGACCCCTGCACGGGTCGCGATCTGCCCGGCCTCGGTCCCGGACAGGTGGATGCCCTCGGGACGGTCGGGGCTGTGCGTCCACGACGCCTCCGACAGCAGCACGTCCGCGCCCCGCGCCAGCTCGACGACGGACTCGCAGATGCCGGTGTCGCCGGTGTAGACGAGGACCCGGCCGGTCTTGCTGGTGACGCGGAACCCGTACGCCTCCGGGGGGTGGTTGACCCGGCGCGCCTCCACCGTGATCTCGCCGATCTCGGCGACGTGGCCGTCGGACCAGCTGCGCAGATCGATGGTGTCGGAGATGTCGTCGAGGTCACCGCCGCACTCGGCCGATGCGACGCCGATACGGCACGCGCTGTCCGTGGGGCCGTAGACGAGGGCCCGGCCGGCCGGCGGATTGGGATGGTAGCGGCGCCACACGAGCAGGCCCGGCATGTCGAGGCAGTGGTCGGCGTGCAGGTGCGACAGCAGGATCGTGGCCTCACCTGGGTCGGCGTATCGCTGCAGCGCGCCGAGCACACCGGGGCCGAAATCCATGACCACCGGTGGGGTACCCGGAGCCGTCACGAGGTAGCCCGAAGCAGCCGAGTCGGGTCCGGAGACGCTGCCCGAACATCCCAGGACCGTAATGCGCATGCAAACCATGCTGCCACGACCACCGCGCTCTCAAAAAGCTTCGGGCACTTTCGGCTGTGTGAACTCACATCTGCCGTCGGATTGTGATCCGTCGGCGCACGGGTCGAGCATGTGATCGCCGAGTCAGCGACCCGCAGATCAGAGGGCGGTTCTAGGTGCGCGGAAGCTGGATCCCGGACGTGCCGACCGTCGGCACCGCGGTCCGGCGCCTGCGCGTGTCGGACGACAGCACCCACGCCGCGACGACGCCTCCGATCGCGCCGAACAGGTGCCCCTGCCACGAGATCCCGTACTGCCCGGGCAACACGCCCCACATCATGCCGCCGTAGACGAACAACACCACCACACCGAGCAGGATCTGTCCGATGCTGCGGGTGAAGATCCCCCGCACCAGCAGGAACGTGAGCCAGCCGAACACCAGCACCGACGCGCCGAGATGCGCACCGACGCCGCCGGTGAGCCACGTACCGACCCCGCCGATCACCCAGATGATCCCGGTCGCGGCGAGACCGCGACCGATCCCCGACATCAGCACCAGGAACCCGAGGATCAGCAGCGGCACCGTGTTGGCGAACAGGTGTCCCCACCCGAAATGCAGCATCGGCGCGAACAGGACTCCCCACAGGCCGTCGAGCGTGCGTGGTTCGATCCCCCACTGGTCCAGCGGATTGCCGGCAACGGTGTCGACGGCCTCGAGGACGTAGAGGACCATCGCGAACCCGCCGATGGTCATCGCCGCCCGCTGCCACAGCGGGCGCGGGACACGAGGCAGGTCGGGGCGCAGTTCTGATCCGGCGGTCACGAATCCGAGCGTACCGACCATCGCCGATGACGGTCGGTGTCGAACGACCGCGCGGTCTAGCCGGAAGTCCCGAACGCCGACGGAAACACGTCGCGGTAGCTCGGGATCCCGGCGACCGCAGTGGCCGACAGGATCGCGTCGACGATCGCCCACTGCACGCATGCGGCGGCGGCCGTGCAGACCGCGTCGAGGATCGGTAGTTCCGTCGGGAAGGCCGCCGGGACACCGTCGGGTGCGGGCACGTCACGGGCGCCGGTGGCGAGCGCGAAGATCGTGTCGCCGTCGAGCGGCGAATGCGCGGGACGGATGGCGCGGGCCAAACCGTCGTGTCCGGCGACCGCGACTCGTCGGCAGGCGGCCTTGGACAGCGTCGCGTCGGTTGCGATGACGCCGATCGTGGTGTTGAGGACCGTCGTCTTGGCCCCCAACTCGTTCGCGGCGGCCAGATCGTCGGGCGACGGCAGTCGCATTCCGCGACGTTCGGCGTCGGCGAGCGACAGCCCCCACGGCAGGCCGGTGTCGGGATCCCACACCGCACCGACCGGATTGGCCACCATGAGCGCGGCGACGGTGACACCGTCGGCCGGACCACCGTCGATGACGGTGCTGGCGGAACCCACCCCGCCCTTGATGACGCCCGCGCGGGCTCCGGTCCCGGCACCGACACTGCCGGTGACGACGGTGCCCGACGCGCGCGACGCCGCGCGACGCCCGAACTCGGCGGTGGGCCGGACGTTCCAGTCGCCGACGGGCAGATCGAAGATCACCGCGCCGGGCACGATGGGGACCACCTGGCCGGGCGCCCCCATCGGGATCCCGTGGTCGTGTTCCTCGAGCCACCGCATGACCCCGTCGGCGGCGGCGAGGCCGTACGCACTGCCGCCGGTCAGCAGGACGGCGTGCACCTGCTGCACCGAGTGGCTGGGGTCGAGGAGGTCGGTCTCGCGGGTGCCGGGGCCACCGCCACGCACGTCGACGCCCGCGGTCGCACCGGACGGCACCAGCACCACGGTGCATCCGGTCGCCGCACCGGCGCCGAGCGTCGCGTCGGGATCGAGCAGGTGGTCGTGGCCGACGAGGACGCCGGCGACGTCGGACAGCGAATCCGACGGCCCGGACCGGGGCGCCGTCACGACAGGAGCGCCTGGACGAGGGAGTCCTGCATCCACGTCAACCAGTGGTAGACGTCGAGGTGCGGGGCCCGCGGGTCGCCCTCCTCGAGTTCGTCCGGGGTGTCGGCGTCGATGCCGATGTTCGTTCCCAGGGCCAACCGGACGTCGTTGAGTGCGGCCAACCACGCGTCGGCCTGCTCCGGGGTGATGACGACCTTGCCGCCCTCCGCGGGCACCGTCTGCAGGACCACGGACCCGGCGGCGATCTTCTCGTCGATGATCTCCGGCTCGTGCAGGCTGCGCAGGGCGCTGTTGACGTTGCCGCGCTCGGAATCGTCGTCGGGCCGGTCGGGGTCGGCGCGCTGGAAGTCGGGCAACAGGCGGGCGAGAACCTCGTCGGACGGGGTTTCGCTGTTGCCGGTCCGCAGGCCCGTCAGCGCGGCCAGCTCGTCCGTCGGCGCCGAGGCGGCGCGCTCCTCGAGCAGCCCGGAAACCGACGTCACCAGCGACCGCAGGACCGCCGCCTCGTGGGCGTCCATCTCCGAGCGCAGTTTCAGTCCGCCGAGTGAGTTCTTCCTGGTCCAAGTCCGCACGTCTGTACCCGGGTTCCTAACCGTCGAGAGGGATGGATTCGATCGTCTAGCTGCTGTCGCGCTGCATGGTCGCCCACAGGCCGGCCGCGTGCAGCTTGCGCACGTCGTTCTCGACCTTGTCGCGCGAACCGCTCGACACGACGGCCTTTCCTTCCTTGTGGACCTGCATCATCAGGTCCGTCGCCTTGGCTTTGCTGTAGCCGAAGAGCTTCTGGAAGATGTACGTCACGTAGTGCATGAGGTTGACGGGATCGTCCCAGACGACAGTTACCCACGGCCGATCCTGGGCCTCGGTCATCTCCTCGATTTCCGCCTCGGCAGGAGAGACCTGGGGCGCTGCGGCGGGCATCTTGCCGACCGGAACTGCGGTCGGGAAAGTCATTGTGGAACACGGCGCCATGCGTCCAGGGTACGGCGTGGCTCCGGAACTCGACACCCGCGCCCGGCGCCCGAATCGTAAAGTTGGGCCCGTGGCAACCGTTCCCGCAGAGAGCACCGGACTTCGTCCGAGTACCGCGCTTTTCACCGACCAGTACGAGCTGACGATGCTCGAGGCGGCCCTCACCGACGGCTCGGCGCACCGCCGCTGCAGCTTCGAGGTCTTCGCCCGCCGACTGCCGGACGGGCGCCGGTACGGCGTCGTCGGCGGCATGGGCCGAATCCCGGACGCATTGGCGCACTTCCGCTTCGGCGAACCCGAACTCGAGATCGTCTCGCGCTTCCTCGACAGCTCCACCGTGGACTGGCTGCGCGACTTCCGGTTCTCCGGGGACATCGACGGCTACCGCGAGGGCGAGCTGTACTTCCCCGGATCACCGATCCTGTCCGTGCGGGGCACGTTCGCCGAATGTGTCCTACTCGAGACCCTGGCGTTGTCGATCCTCAACCACGACAGCGCGATCGCGTCGGCGGCCGCCCGCATGGTGAGCGCCGCGGACGGTCGTCGGCTGATCGAGATGGGGTCGCGGCGCGCGCACGAGGAGTCGGCCGTTGCGTGCGCCCGCGCGGCGTACCTCGCGGGGTTCGACGCGACGTCCAATCTCGAGGCGGTCCGCCGTCACGGCGTGCCGGGCGCGGGAACCAGCGCGCACGCCTTCACGCTGCTGCACACCGCGGACGGAGCGCCGCAGGAGGAGGCCGCGTTCCGCGCGCAGGTCGCCGCGCTGGGGGTGGGCACGACACTGTTGGTCGACACCTACGACATCACTCAGGGCGTCAAGAACGCCGTGGCCGCGGCGGGCACCGGGCTCGGCGGCGTGCGCATCGACTCCGGCGACCTGGGTGTGCTCGCCCGCCAGGTCCGCGACCAACTGGACGGCCTCGGCGCGACCGGCACCAGGATCGTCGTCTCGGGTGATCTCGACGAGTACGCCATCGCGGCTCTGCGCGCCGAACCGGTCGACGCGTACGGGGTCGGGACCTCCCTCGTGACGGGATCCGGGGCACCCACGGCGGGCATGGTCTACAAGCTCGTCGAGGTCGACGGCGTTCCCGTCGAGAAGCGCAGCAGCCACAAGCAGTCGCGGGGCGGCACCAAGCGGGCGATGCGGCTGAGCCGCCCGTCCGGCACCGTCGTCGAGGAGGTGCTGTACCTCGCCGGCGCGCCGGCCCCGGAGGTCGGCGACCTCGAGGCGCGGGAACTGCTCACCCCGATGGTGCGCGGCGGCGACCTGGTCGGCGACCTACCGACGCTCGAGGACGCCCGCGCGCTGCTCGCGAGCAATCTCGTGAGCCTGCCCTGGGAGGGGCTCAAGCTCTCGCACGGCGATCCGGCCGTGCCGACCCGTTTCGCCATGTCGGCCGAGCCGACGATCACGACGTGAGAGGAGGGACGAGCGTGACCGGGAAGGCACTGATCGTCGTCGACGTCCAGAACGATTTCTGCGAGGGCGGCGCGCTCGCGGTCACCGGCGGCGCCACCGTCGCGACCGACGTCAACGACCTGTTCGGCCAGGGCTACGCGGCGATCGTCGCGACCCGGGACCACCACGTCGATCCGGGGCCACACTTCTCCGATCACCCCGACTTCGTCGACACATGGCCCCCGCACTGCCGGGCCGGGACGCCGGGCGCGCAGTTCCATCCGGCGCTCGAGACCGCGCCGCTGCAGGAGGTGTTCTCGAAGGGCGAGTACAGCGCCGCGTACTCGGGCTTCGAGGGCGTCTCCGCCCGCGGTGAGTCGCTCGCCGACTGGCTGCGCCGCCACGGCATCGACGCCGTGGACGTGGTGGGCATCGCGACCGATCACTGCGTCCGCGCGACCGCGCTGGACGCGGCCATCGAGGGATTCCGCACGCGGGTGCTGCTCCCCTTCACCGCCGGCGTGTCCCCCGTCACCGTGGAGGCCGCGCTGGCCGAACTCGATGCGGCGGGTGTCGAACTCGTCGGGCAGGTCGGCGACCGCGACTGACGGCCCCGCGCAGTACCCTGTTGCGGTGTCCGACCGTGCCCGAGAGCTGCCCAATGTCCCGGAACTTCTCGAGGTCGCGATCCGGACGTTGGGTGGCAAGCCCCGCAAGAACCAGCTGACGATGGCATCCGCCGTCGCCCACTCGATCGATACCGGCGAGCACCTCGCGGTGCAGGCCGGGACGGGTACCGGCAAGTCGCTCGCCTACCTCGTGCCGAGCGTGCGCCACGCCGTCGAGTCCGGCCGCACCGTCGTCGTCTCGACCGCGACCATCGCGCTGCAGCGTCAGCTCGTCGACCGGGACATGCCGCGCCTGGCGGACGCGCTCACGTCGGCGTTGGGACGGCGCCCCCAGTTCGCGATCCTCAAGGGCCGCGGCAACTACCTGTGCATGAACAAGATCCACACGGGCATGGCGCAGGACGATCCGCCCGAGGCGGAGCTGTTCGACGCGTTCGCGATCAGCCGTCTGGGCCGCGAGGTGCAGCGGCTCACGAAGTGGTCGTCGGACACCGAGACCGGTGACCGCGACGACCTCGTGCCCGGCGTCAGCGACCAGGCCTGGCGGCAGGTCAGCGTCAGCGCCCGCGAATGCCTCGGCAAGTCGCGCTGCCCCGTCGGCGAGGACTGCTTCGCCGAGCGGGCCCGCGCCGAGGCCGCACAGGTCGACGTCGTGGTCACCAACCACGCGATGCTCGCGATCGACGCGATCTCCGGCATCGCGGTGCTGCCCGAACACGACGTCGTCGTCATCGACGAGGCCCACGAACTGGTCGACCGGGTCACCGGCGTCGCGACGGCGGAGCTGTCGGCGTCGGCGATCAGTGCCGCCGCCCGCCGCAGCATCAAGATCGTCGAGGAGCAGGACGTCGACCGGCTCGAGGGTGCCGCCGAGGGCTGGACCGACCTGCTCGAGGATCTGCCCGCCGGGCGCTGGGACGCGCTGCCCGACGGTGTCTCGATGGCGTTGGCCGCGGTCCGCGACGCCGCCTGGAATGTCCGGACGGCGATCGGGCCGTCCAAGCCCGGCATGGCGGCCGCCGATCCCGAGGCCGCGGCCGCCCGCAACGCCGCACTGTCGGCGATCGACGAGATCCACGACAGCGCGGTCCGGGTGCTCACCGCGTTCGACGAGCCCGACCCGGCCAAACGCAAGGACGTCGTGTGGCTGTCGGTCGACGAGAACCGCGGAAACGTCCGCCGGGTGGTCCGGATGGCGCCGCTGTCGGTGGGCGGGCTGCTGCGGGCGAGCCTGTTCGCGGAGTCGACTGTGGTGCTGACGTCGGCGACGCTCACGGTCGGCGGCTCGTTCGACGGGCTAGCCGTCAACTGGGGTCTGCCGCCGGAGTCGCCGGCGCGCAGCGACACCGCGACCGCGATCGGCAAGGAGGCGCCGTCGGACGCCGGTGTGCTGCGCTGGAATTCGCTCGACGTCGGCTCGCCGTTCGACCACGCGAAGGCCGGGATCATGTACGTCGCCCGGCACCTGCCCCCGCCCGGGCGCGACGGCCTGTCCCCCGCCTTCATGGACGAGATCGCGGAACTGGTGACCGCGGCCGGTGGCCGCACACTGGGACTGTTCTCGTCGATGCGCGCCGCGAAGGCCGCGGCCGAGGAGATGCGCGAACGCCTCGACGTCCCGATCCTGTGCCAGGGCGACGACGCCACGGGCACGCTGGTGAAGAAGTTCGCCGAGGACGAGGCGACGACGCTGTTCGGGACGCTGTCGCTGTGGCAGGGCGTCGACGTTCCCGGCCCGTCGCTGAGCCTGGTGATCCTCGACCGGATCCCGTTCCCGCGCCCGGACGATCCGCTGCTCATCGCCCGCCAGCAGGCCGTCGAGTCGCGCGGCGGCAACGGCTTCCTGTCGGTGGCCGCGAACCACGCCGCCCTGCTGCTGGCGCAGGGCGTGGGGCGTCTGCTGCGCAGCGTCGACGACAAGGGTGTCGTCGCGGTCCTCGACTCGCGTCTGGCCACCGCCCGCTACGGCGGCTACCTGCGGGCGTCGCTGCCGCCGTTCTGGGAGACGGCGGACCCGAAGGTGGTGCGGCAGGCGCTCGCCCGGATCGCGGCGTCGCGGCCCTGAGACGCGGCTGAGCACGCACCCCGGCAAAACTGGGCCGACGCCCCCGCATCCGCCCTATGCTCGGGCGATGGACCCGGTGATCTCGGTTCGTGGCCTCGCCAAGCGTTTCGGTGACGTCCATGCCCTCGACGGCCTCGACCTCGAGGTCGGCCCCGGCGAGGTCCACGGCTTCCTCGGCCCCAACGGATCCGGCAAGTCCACCACCATCCGGGTGCTGCTGGGTCTGCTGCGCGCCGACGGCGGCGAGGTGACCGTACTCGGCGCCGACCCGTGGCGCGACGCCGTCAGCCTGCACCGGCACCTCGCGTACGTGCCGGGCGATGTGAACCTGTGGCCCAACCTCACCGGCGGCGAGGCCATCGACCTGTTCGGACGGCTCCGCGGGGGCCTCGACGAGGCGCGGCGCCAGGAGCTGATGGAGCGCTTCGAACTCGATCCCACCCGCAAGGGCCGCACGTACTCGAAGGGCAATCGGCAGAAGGTCGCGCTGATCGCGGCGCTGGCCGCCGATGCACAACTGCTGATCCTCGACGAGCCGACGTCGGGCCTGGACCCGTTGATGGAGGCGGTGTTCCAGCAGTGCATCGGCGAGGCGACGCGGGACGGCCGCACGATCCTGCTGTCGAGCCACATCCTGGCCGAGGTGGAGTCGCTGTGCGGGGTGGTCACGATCATCCGCGCCGGCCGGACGGTGCAGAGCGGCACCCTGCGCGAGCTGCGCCACCTGACCCGGACCACGATCACCGCCACCACCCGCGAGGCTCCGGACGGGCTCGCCTCGATGCCGGGTGTGTACAACCTGCAGACGCTCGTCGACCAGGACAACGGCATCACCTTCGACGTCGACTCCGACCGGATCGATTCGGTCATGTCGACGCTCACCGGACTCGGCGTGCTGACGATCACCGCGCACCCGCCGACGCTCGAGGACCTGTTCCTGCGCGAGTACAGCGACGAGTTCGACTCGCTGGGCATCGAGCGACGATGACGGCGCAGGTCGCGGGCGTCGAACGGGTCACCGGACCGGCCGGGACCTCGACGACGGACCGTCTCGCCGGGACGTGGACGCTCACCCGGTTGGCGCTGCGGGTCGACCGGATCCGGCTGCCGGCGTGGGTGATCGCGGTCGGCGGCTCGACGGTGCTGCTGGCGTCGAGCTACCAGACCCTCTACCCCACCCCGGAATCGCGTCAGGCACGCGCCGCCCTCATCGAGTCGCCGGCCGCGACGGCGCTGGCCGGGCCCGGCTACGGACTGTCCGACTACACGCTCGGCGCGATGGTGGCGAACGAGATCGCGGGGATGACGATGATCGCCGTCGCGGTCATGTCGGTGCTGTTGGTGACCCTGCATCTGCGGACCGAGGAGGAGTCCGGCCGCGCCGAGATGCTGCGTTCGGCCGTGGTCGGCAGATTCGCGCCGATCACGTCGGGACTCGCAGTGGTGCTGTTGGCGAACCTGCTGATCGGACTGGTCCTCGGGCTCGGTCTGACCGCGGTGGGACTGCCGGCCGTCGGGTCGTGGAACCTGGCCGCCGGGGTGTTCATGATCGGTCTGGCGTTCGGCGCGACATCGGCCCTGTTCTCGCAGGTCACCGAGCATGCCCGCACCGCGAGCGGACTGGGTCTGGTCGCGGTCGCGGCCGCGTACCTGCTGCGCGCGATCGGGGACGTCCGCGCCAAGGAGGACGGCAGCGTGTGGTCGTGGCTGTCGCCGATCGGCTGGGCGCAATCCACCCGCGCGTACGTCGACGAGCGATGGTGGCCATTGCTGCTGGGCCTCGGCGCGGTGGTCGTCGGTGTCGTCCTCGCCTACGCGGTGGTGGGCCGACGCGACATCGGCGCCGGCCTGGTGGCCCCGCGGGGCGGCCGGCCCCGCGCGAGCAGCACCCTCACCGGGATCGCCGCGCTGACGGTGCGCATGCAGCGCAACCAGATCGTGGCGTGGGGAATCGGCGTCGTCGCGCTCGCCTTCCCGATCGGGGCGCTGGGCCAGCAGGTCGCCGACTTCGTCAATCAGGACCCCCGCCTGGCCGGGCTGCTGCCGGGAGGCGAGGCCAACGCCGCGCAGGGCGCGTTCGCGCTGTACCTGGTGTTCCTGACCATCATGGCGTGCATGTACGCGCTCACCGCCGTCCAGTCGGCGCGCAACGAGGAGACGTCGGGCCGGGCCGAGGACGTCCTGGCGAGCCCGGTCTCCCGCTGGCGGTGGCTGGGCGCGCAACTGGCCGTGATCACTGTCGCGACCGCGTTGATCGTGCTGGCGGCGGGTGCCGCGATGGGCATCACCGCGGCCGCGACGCTGCACGACGGTTCGATGTTCGGGCGCCTCGTCGGCGCCGCCGCGAACGGACTGCCCGCCACACTGACGATCATCGGGCTGACCGCGGTGGTGTACGCGTGGTTCCCGCGCCTGCTGGCGGTGGTGTGGGTGTACCTCGGTTACGCGCTGGTGATCGGGATGTTCCTCGAGGTCCTGCCCGACTGGACGGGATGGGCATCGCCGTTCCATTTCACACCGAACCTGCCGGCGGACACGTTCGACATCGCGCCGCTGATCGTGCTGCTCGTCATCGCGGCGGCGCTCTACGTGCTCGCGCTGGCCGGGTTCCGGCGCCGCGACATCCAGTCCTGACGGATGAGGATGACCGTGGCGAGCAGCGGATGTCCGACGGGGAGCGGGGGTGTCCCGGTGACAGTACGGAAGAAGGAGTCGACGCGATGACGAAGTACCTGATCTCGTTCCCGAGTGGCGCCATGGTCTTTCCCGCCGAGGATCTGCAGGCAGTTTCGGATGCGGCGCACGCGGTGGTCGAGGAGGCGAAGGACGCCGGCGTCTGGGTGTTCGGCGGCGGAATCGACGAGAGCGTTCCGCCCGTCCTGGTCGACGGGGACGGCACGGTGACCGAGGGCACGTACCCGCAGACGAAACAGCTCGAAGGCGGCTACGCGCTCCTCGAGTTGCCCTCCCACGAGGCGGCCCTGGAATGGGCTGCGAAGATCGCGGCTGCCTGCCGGTGCGCGCAGGAGGTCCGCGCGTTCCAGTACGACCCCGCCAGCTGACGGGTTCGGCCTCGCGGGGAATCATGCCCCGCGGTGTCGAAGCGGTCTCGACCTAGACGTACGGCGCCGCGACGAGTCCCAGCTCGGCGTCGGTGGCGAGCAGGTCGTGGTGCGGCAGGACACGGACGGTGTAGCCCACCGACCCCGACACCGGCAACGGTGTGGTGGCCTCGAACACCTCCCCCAGCCCGTCGGTGCCGGTGTGCACCATCGGCACGGCCGTCAAGTCGGTGAGGTCCTCGGTGGGGCCCACCTTGCCGAGCACCGCCTGCACGACTACGTCCTCCGGCGACAGCCCACCGAGTCGGACGTACGCGCGCAGCGACAGATCGGCGCCGATCTCGGGGTTGTCGGGCAGCCCGGCGCTGTCGACCTGCGCCACCTGCACACCCGGCCATACCGCACCCACCCGGCGCCGGTACTCGGCCACCTCGCGGGCACCGGCGAAGTTGTCGGGCAGCATCTTCCGGGCCGCGGCCGCCGCCGGCGCGTAGTACTCGACGGCGTAGTCGCGGACCATGCGCGACGCCAGCACCTTCGGACCCAGGGTCTGCAGCGTGTGACGGACCATCTCGAGCCAGCGGGTCGGCAGCCCGCCGCCGTCACGGTCGTAGAAGCGTGGCAGCACCGACCGCTCGAGCAACTCGTACAGTGCGGTGGCCTCGAGGTCGTCGCGGCGGGTCTCGTCGGCGACACCGTCGGCGGTGGGGATGGCCCAGCCGTTCTCCCCGTCGAACATCTCGTCCCACCAGCCGTCGCGGATGGACAGGTTCAGTCCGCCGTTGAGCGCCGACTTCATGCCCGACGTCCCGCACGCCTCGAGCGGGCGCAGCGGGTTGTTGAGCCACACGTCGCAGCCCCAGTACAGGTACCGCGCCATCGACATGTCGTAGTCGGGCAGGAACACGATCCGGTGCCGGACGTCCTGCTGGTCGGCGAACCGCACCACCTGCTGGATCAGGGCCTTGCCGCCCTCGTCGGCGGGGTGACTTTTGCCGGCGACCACGAGCTGCACCGGACGCTCGTCGTCGAGCAGCAGCGCGCGCAACCGCTCGGGGTCCCGCAGCATCAGGGTGAGGCGCTTGTACGTCGGGACACGCCGCGCGAACCCGACGGTCAGGACGTTCGGGTCGAACACCTCTGTCGTCCAGCCGAGCTCGGCCTCGGTCGCGCCGCGCTCGAGCCATGACGCGCGCACCCGGCGACGAACCTCGTCCACCAACTGCGCACGCAACGTGTTCCGGGTCGACCACAGTTCACCGGAGTCGATCTCCCGCAGCCGTTCCCAGCCGCGGGCCTCCTCCAGCAGGCCCGGCCCCACGAGTCGGCGTCCGAGGTCCATCCACTCACGGGCCGCCCACGTCGGAGCGTGCACGCCGTTGGTGACCGAGCCGATCGGCACCTCGGCGGCGTCGAAGCCGGGCCACAGCGACTCGAACATCTCCCGGCTCACCTCGCCGTGCAGCTTCGAGACCCCGTTCGCGCGCTGGCCCAGCCGAAGTCCCATGTGCGCCATGTTGAACACGCCGGGGTTGTTCTCGCCGCCGAGCGCGAGGATGCGGTCCACCCCCAGTCCGGGCAGCAATGTCGACTCCTGCTCGCCCTCGCTGCCGCCGAAGTAGCGGCGCACCAACTCGGTCGGGAACCGGTCGATACCCGCCGGGACCGGGGTGTGCGTCGTGAACACCGTGCCGGCGCGCACCGCCGCGAGCGCGGCGTCGAAGTCCAGTGCGGAGGTGGTGATCAGCTCCCGGATGCGTTCGAGGCCGAGGAAACCGGCGTGTCCCTCGTTCATGTGGAACACCTCGGGATCGGCGATCCCGTGCGCGCGGGTGTAGGCGCGAACCGCCCGCACACCGCCGATGCCGGCGAGGATCTCCTGCTTGATCCGGTGGTCCTGGTCGCCGCCGTAGAGCCGGTCGGTCACGGCGCGCAGTTCGGGATCGTTCTCCGCGATGTCCGAGTCGAGCAGCAGCAGCGGCACCCGGCCGACCTGCGCGATCCACACCCGCGCCCGCAGCACGCGGCCGCCGGGCATCGCGATGTGGATCAGCACCGGCGCGCCGGGTCCGCCTTTCTCGGCGCTCTCGGTGAGCAGCCGCAGCGGCAGCCCCTGCGGGTCGTGGGCCGGGTAGTGCTCGGCCTGCCAGCCGTCCGCGGTGAGCGACTGCCGGAAGTAGCCGGAGCGGTACAGCAGCCCGACGCCGATCAGCGGCAGCCCCAGATCCGACGCGGCCTTGAGGTGATCGCCGGCGAGGATGCCGAGCCCGCCGGAGTAGTTCGGCAGCACCTCGGTGACACCGAACTCCATCGAGAAGTACGCGATCCCCGTGGCCAGCGCGGCACCCTTGCCGAGCTGGTCCTGGTACCAGCGGGGCCGGGTCAGGTAGTCGTCCAGATCGGCGGCCGAGCGGTCCAGCTCGGCCAGGAACGCCTGGTCGGTCGCCAGTTCGTCGAGCCGGTAGGGATCGACCTCGCCGAGCATCCGGACCGGGTCGTGGCGCACCGCCGTCCACAGGTCGGGGTCGATCGACGCGAACAGATCCTGTGTCTCCGGATGCCACGACCAGCGCAGATTGGTCGACAGCGGCCCCAGGGCCGCGAGACGCTCGGGCAGGTGGGCTCGGACGGTGAACCGACGCAGGGCTTTCACGCCGCGAACACTACCGACTTTCGACACCACCGATCAGCTGAAGTCGGCGGGCCAGGTCCGAGACGAACACCCTCTCCGGGTCCATCCGGTCCCGAACGGCGCGCCATTCGGCGAGCCGCGGATACATCTGCTCGACGCGTTCGGGTGTGGTGCGGGAGTCCTTCGCGAAGTAGAGCCTGCCGCCGGCGGCGAGGACGCGCTCGTCGAGCTCGTCGCAGAATCGGCCGAGTCCCCTCCTCATGGGGAAGTCGAGGCTCAGCATGAATCCCGGGTGCGGCCACGACAGCGGGGCCGGGTTGCCGTCGCCCATCCGCTTGAACACGTTGAGGAACGAACGGTGACCGGACTCGGCGATCCTGCGCACGATGTCGGCGAGCTGCTGCTCGGCACCGAACGGGATCGAGAACTGGTACTGCATGAAGCCTTCGCGCCCGTAGGCCCGATTCCATTCTCCGAGCAGGTCGAGCGGGTGGTAGAACTGCGTCAGATTCTGGATGGTGCCGCGACCGTGCTTCGGGTAGACGCGATACGCGGCCTCCGCAGCGATACGCACGGTGAAGCGGTTGACCATCCCGTTCGGGAAGACGTCCGGGACCGTGAACAGCTGCGGGGCGTTGAACCGCAGGGGATCCCGACGCAGCTTCGGCGGCAGTTGATCGAGCGTCGCCAGCGATCCCCGGGTGAACCCTGCCCGACCCAGCTTCGGACCGGTCGAGATCGTGTCCGGAACCGACATCGAGTAGTCGTAGCCGTCGTCGGAGCCGCCGGTCAGCAGTTCCATCGTCTGGTCGAGGTCGGCGGTGCGGTCGTGGTCGGCGATGAAATAGGCGGTCTCGGTGTGCTTCATGCGCACTCGCGCCCGCACCACGATGCCCGTCAATCCCATTCCCCCGACCGTCGCCCAGAACAGGTCGCGATCGGCGCCGGTCGGCGAGAGCGTGCGGATCGTGCCGTCGGCGGCGAGGAGGTCGAGCGACTCGACGTGGTTGCCGAAGCTGCCGTGCGAGTGGTGGTTCTTGCCGTGGATGTCGGCGCCGATCGCGCCGCCGACGGTCACCTGCCGCGTGCCCGGCAGGACGGGCACCCACAGACCGTGGGGCAGAACGGCGCGCATCAGCGCGTCGAGGCTGACGCCGGCATCCGTGTCGACGACGCCCGAAGCCGGATCGATGTGGTGGATGCGGTCGAGGGCGGTCATGTCGACGACGAGCCCGCCCGCGTTCTGTGCCGGGTCGCCGTAGCTGCGTCCCAGGCCGCGGGCGATGACGCCCCGCGGGCCCGATCGCTGCACTGCCGACGCGATCACGTCGAGGTCGGGCGTCGAGAGCACGTCGGCGGTCGATGCCGCACGCCTCCCCCACCCGCTGAGCGAACACCGCGCGGTTTCGAACTCGGCTGTCACAGTCACCGCGCCACGATAGGCGCCGTCGACCGCCGATGTCGCGAGAATCGGTGGGCCTCCGTGGCGACGTTTCAGCCGAAGGCGCCGTCCGTGGATCCGGGGAGCCACGAGCCACCCGGCTCGGTCCACCCCCGCAGCTTGATCATCTTGCGAGCGGCGCGTCGATGACGGCCGATCAAACGATCCACATAGAGACGGCCCTCCAGATGGTCGACCTCGTGTTGGAAGCATCGCGCGAGGTATCCGGTCGCCTCGACGACGATGGGCCGATCTCCCGTGTCGACTCCGCTGACTCGCGCCCAGTCGGCGCGACCCGTGGGGAACCGCTCGCCGGGAACCGAGAGGCACCCCTCGAGTTCATCTGGGTCCGGCATCGTCTCCGGCCGCTCCGAGGTTTCCAACGTCGGATTGATCACGCACCCACGATGACGAACACCGTTGTCGATCAGGTCGTACACGAACACCGCGCGCGGATCACCGATCTGGTTTGCGGCGAGACCCGCACCGTTCGCTGCCGTGTTGGTCTCGAACATGTCGGCGACGAACGCCGCGAGCTCGGAGCCGAAGCGCGTCACAGGGACCGCCGGAGTTGCCAGAAGAGGATCGCCGGCGATCACGATGGGTCTCACAGTCATCCAAACGAGAGTACTCAAATACGAGTACTCGTGTACAAAGGACGAATGAATCCCACGCGGTTGTTCGTTCTGGGAGCACTGGCCAAACGCGGGCCGATGCACGGGCATCAACTGCGCCGGGACGCCCGCGTGGACCGCGCCGACCTGTGGTCGCAGGTGAAACCCGGGTCTCTCTACGGGGCACTGCACAGGCTCACAGAGGAAGGACTCATCCGCCCCCTCCGCACCGAGCAGGACGGGACGCTTCCCGCGAGAACGATCTACGAGATCACCGACGAAGGCGGCCGCGAGCTACGAGCGCTTCGGGACGAAGCACTCAGCGAGATACATCTCAAGCCCGACCCGGTCGATCTCGCCCTAGCCGTCAGCTCGGACGTCGACCGAGAGATCCTGCGCGGTTACATCAGCGACCGCGTCGCCGCACTGCGCGCACGTCAGTCCCAGTTGAGCCACCAACTCGACCGGCGATGGCCCGACCAGAGCAAAGCGGACGATCTGATCCTCGAACACGCACAGATGCGCGTTCAGGTCGAGATCGATTGGCACGAGCGAGTTCTCGTTCATATCGACAAGCTCGACCAGCACTCCTGACGCGCGCGCGGGGCGACGACACGTGATTCGTCCGCACGATCCCCGCGCGTCGCGATCCGCTGAACTACGGTTGACCCATCACGATCGCCCCCACGGGGCAAACGCCTACCGACCGAACGGAGTCCGCGTGCCAGGTCGCCTCGCCATAGACGACGTGCTGCCCTCGATCGACGGCGGTCGTTTCCCGGCCAAGGCCGTGGTCGGCGAGGTGTTTCCGGTGTCCGCCACGGTGTGGCGGGAGGGACACGACGCGGTGGCGGCGACGCTGGTCGTCGAGGGCCCCGGCGGACCGTCCGACACGGTGCGGATTCCGATGCACCCCGGGCCGCAGCTGGACTCGTTCCACGCGACGTTCACCCCGACCGCGGTCGGGCCGTGGAGCTACCGCATCGAGGCGTGGGGTGACCCGATCACCACGTGGCGGCACGCGGTGGAGGCGAAGCTCGGCGTCGGTCAGGGGCCCGCGGATCTGGCCAACGACCTCGAGCTCGGCGCGCGCCTGTTCGAGCGGGCGGCCGGCGGCGCGGACCGGTTCGACCGCGACCGCCTGCTCGCGGTGGCGGCCTCGCTGCGGTCGGACCGCCAGCTGCCGGTCCGGGTCGCACCGGCGTTCGCGTCCGATGTCGCGGAGGCACTGCGCGCGCGGCCGCTGCGCGAACTGGTGACCGCATCGCGCCCGTACGACGTGGTGGTGGACCGCCGGCGCGCCCTGTTCGGGTCCTGGTACGAGTTCTTTCCCCGCTCCACCGGCGGGTGGGACACGCACGGCGCCCCGCGGCACGGCACGTTCGCGACCGCCGCGGCGGACCTGCCCCGCATCGCCGCGATGGGTTTCGACGTCGTCTACCTGCCGCCGATCCATCCGATCGGCGAGGTGAACCGCAAGGGCCCCAACAACTCCCTCACCGCCGGCCCCGACGACGTCGGCTCACCGTGGGCGATCGGGTCGGCGGACGGCGGTCACGACGCGATCCATTCCGACTTGGGCACCGAGGCCGACTTCGAGGCGTTCGTCGCCGATGCCGCGCGGCTCGGGCTGGAGGTGGCGCTCGATCTCGCGCTGCAGTGCGCCCCCGATCATCCGTGGGCGCAACAGCATCCCGAGTGGTTCACGCAGCTACCCGACGGCACCATCGCGTTCGCCGAGAACCCGCCCAAGAAGTACCAGGACATCTACCCGATCGACTTCGATCACGATCCCGACGGCATCCATGCCGAGGTGCTGCGCGTCGTCCGGCACTGGGTCCGGCTGGGCGTCAAGATCTTCCGCGTCGACAATCCGCACACCAAGCCGCCGCGCCTGTGGGAGTGGCTGATCGACGAGGTGAAGAGGACCGACCCGGACGTGCTGTTCCTGTCCGAGGCGTTCACCCGGCCCGCACGCCTGTACGGGCTCGCCAAGCGTGGGTTCACGCAGTCGTACACGTACTTCACGTGGCGGGTGAACAAGTGGGAGCTCACCGAATTCGGTCACGAGATCGCCGCGAAGGCCGACGAGGCCCGGCCGAACCTGTTCGTCAATACCCCCGACATCCTGCACGAGAGCCTGCAGCACGGCGGCCCGGGCATGTTCGCGTTGCGGGCCGCGCTCGCGGCGACGCTCTCGCCCACGTGGGGCGTGTATTCCGGCTACGAGCTGTTCGAGCACGTCGCGATCCGCCCCGGCAGCGAGGAGTACCTGGACTCGGAGAAGTACCAGCTGCGCCCCCGCGACTACGCCGATGCCCGGGCCCGCGGTGAATCCCTCGAGCCGTGGATCACGACGCTGAACCGGATCCGGCGAGCACACCCGGCGCTGCAGCAGTTGCGGAACCTGCACTTCCACCACGTCGACAACGACGCGCTCGTCGCGTACTCCAAGTTCGATCCCGTCACCGGCGATGCCGTCCTGACCGTGGTGAACCTCAACCCGTTCGGCGCCGAGCAGGGTTTCGTGTCCCTCGACATGCCGGCCCTCGGCCGCGACTGGCACGACCACCTGTCCGTGCACGACAAGGTCAGCGGCGAACAGTACGAGTGGGGGCAGCACAACTTCGTCCGCCTCGAACCGTGGCGGGCGTCGGCGCACATCCTGGCGCTGCCGCCGATCCCCCTCGAGGCGCGCAGACGCCTCGCCGACCGGGAGCACAATCCGTGACCCCTCCCGTCGAGGTGTGTCCACCGGATCCGCGTGATCTGACTCTGCTCACGCAGGGCACCCACCACGATCCGCACGCGGTCCTGGGTGCGCACCCGCACCCCGACGGCACCGTGATCCGGGCGCTACGCCCGGGCGCCGAATCCGTCTCGGTGCGGATCGGCGGGCGCGATCACCCGCTGCAGCGGGTCGCCGACGACGTCTTCAGCGCGCTGGTCGCGGTCGACGACGTGGCGGACTACCGCCTGGTGGTGACCTACCCGGGCGCGTACACGGTGGTGACCGCCGACGGGTACCGGTTCCTCCCGACCCTCGGCGAACTGGATCTGCACCTGTTCGGGGAGGGCCGACACGAGCGGCTCTGGGACATCCTCGGCGCGCATCCACGCACGTACGACACCCCCGACGGCGTCGTGCACGGCACGTCGTTCGCGGTGTGGGCGCCCGGTGCCCGCGGCGTCGCGGTCACCGGCGACGTCGACCTGTGGGGCGGGCGGACCTTCCCGATGCGTGTGCTCGGTTCGACCGGGGTGTGGGAGGTGTTCGTCCCCGACGTCGGACCCGGTGAGATGTACAAGTTCCGGATCCACGGCCGCGACGGCAGCGTCCGCGACAAGGCCGACCCGATGGCGTTCGCGACGGAGGTTCCGCCGGCGACCGCGTCGATCGTCACCGCCTCGACGCACCGATGGTCCGACGGCGAGTGGATGGCGGCCCGCGCCGGCACGGAGCCGAGCCGGGAACCGATGAGCGTGTACGAGGTCCACCTCGGATCGTGGCGTCCCGGACTGAGCTACACCGAACTCGCCGACGAACTGAGCACGTACGTCATCGAGGCCGGGTTCACGCACGTCGAACTGCTGCCCGTGGCCGAGCACCCCTACGGCGGCTCGTGGGGCTACCAGGTGACGTCGTACTACGCGCCGACCGCCCGCTTCGGGACGCCCGACAACTTCCGTGCGTTCGTCGACCGGCTGCACCGGGCCGGGATCGGCGTCATCGTCGACTGGGTGCCGGCGCATTTCCCCAAGGACGACTGGGCGCTGGCCCGGTTCGACGGTTCCCCGCTGTACGAGCACGCGGATCCGCAGCGCGGCGAGCAACTCGACTGGGGCACCTACGTGTTCGACTTCGGCCGCCGCGAGGTCCGGAACTTCCTGGTCGCCAACGCCCTGTTCTGGCTCGACGAGTTCCACGTCGACGGTCTGCGTGTCGATGCCGTGGCCTCGATGCTGTACCTCGACTACTCCAGGCCGTCCGGGCAGTGGACACCCAACGTCCACGGGGGTCGCGAGAATCTCGAGGCGGTGGCGTTTCTGCAGGAGATGAACGCGACCGTGCACAAGCATCACCGGGGTGTCGTGACCGTCGCCGAGGAGTCGACGTCGTGGCCGGGCGTCACGCGCAGCACCAACGTCGGCGGACTCGGGTTCACCATGAAATGGAACATGGGCTGGATGCACGACACCCTCGGGTACCTGCAGCGCGACCCCGTCCACCGCACCTTCCACCACCACGAGATCACGTTCTCGCTCATGTACGCGTGGAGCGAGAACTACCTGCTGCCGATCAGCCACGACGAGGTCGTCCACGGCAAGGGCACGCTGTGGTCGCGCATGCCGGGTGACGACTACGCGAAGGCCGCGGGCGTGCGTGCGCTGCTGGCGTACATGTGGGCGCACCCCGGCAAGCAGTTGCTGTTCATGGGGCAGGAGTTCGGGCAGCGGGCCGAGTGGTCCGAGGAGCACGGGCTCGACTGGCACGAACTCGAGGACCCGGAGACCGGCGACCTGCACCACGGCGTCCACGCCCTCGTCTGCGATCTCAATGCCGTCTACCGCGCCAATCCGGCGTTGTGGACGCTGGACACCTCCCCCGGCGGATATTCGTGGATCGACGCGAACGACACCGAGAACAACGTGCTGAGCTTCCTGCGGTACGGCAGCGACGGCTCGATCGTCGCCTGCCTGTACAACTTTTCGGGGTCGGCGCACGAGAAGTATCGTGTGGGCTTGCCCGAACCGGGCAATTGGTCTGAGATCCTCAATACCGACGCGCTGCAGTACCAGGGGTCGGGCTTGGGTAACTTCGGCGCGGTGACGGCCCTGGAGCGGCCGTGGCACGGTCGGCCGGCGTCGGCGGAGGTGACGCTACCGGCGAGTGCGGCCATCTGGATGCGGCTGGAAAGGTGAGGGACACGCGGTGACTGGGCGGGATCGGTGACACGCACTCGGCGACCGGCAGGTGCCGTCGCGACATCCCTCGTGCTGGTGGCGGTGGCGATGAGCGCGGCCGCCGGATGCTCGTCGACCATCGACGGGCGCGCGGTGTCCATCTACGACGATCCGTTCACGGTGGCCGGACTCCCCGCGCAGGGCGGTCCGAGTGGACCCCGTGAGGGTGCACCGGACACGTCCCGCACCGTGACCGACGGCGACGGCGGCGCGATCGACACTCTCGCCGCGAACGCGATCGCCGACATCGAGGACTACTGGACGGCGGAATACCCGACGATCTTCAAGGGCAGATTCCAGCCGGTCACCGATCTGTTGTCGTGGAACCCCGACGACACCGGCGGCCACCGATTCTGCGGGATGGCCACCGAGGACCTCGTCAACGCGGCGTACTGCGTCAAGCAGGACACGATCGGCTGGGACCGCTCCTACCTGCTGCCGGGCCTGGTCGACACGTTCGGGCCGATGTCGGTGGTGATGGTGCTGGCGCACGAGTACGGTCACGCGATCCAGCAGAAGGCCGGACTGGTGGGCGAGGACGATCCGGGCATCGTGTTCGAACAACAGGCGGACTGTTTCGCGGGCGCGTTCATCCGCCACGTCGCGGAGGGGCGCGCCGCGCGTTTCACCCTCAACACGTCCGACGGACTCAACTCGGTGCTCGCAGCGACCGTCTCGGTGCGCGACACCGACCCCAGCGATCCCGAGTCGATTCACGGTTCGGCATTCGAACGCGTCACCGCGGCCCAGATCGGATTCACCGACGGGGCGGGCGCGTGCACCCGCATCGACGCCGACGAGATCACGTCGCGACGGGCCGACCTGCCGCAGCGGTTCGACGGACGCAACGACGACGGTGAGCTGCCGGTGACGGAGGAATCGCTGACGGCGATCTTCGACTCCTTCGGGAGGGTGTTCGCCCTCGCCGACCCGCCCACCCTCGATCTCACCGGGATCGACACCGACTGCCGGGACGCGAGTGCCACCGAACCGGTCTCGTACTGCCCCGCCACCAACACGATCGGCGTCGACGTCCCGGCCCTCGCCGAACGTGGGCGCCCGAGCACGGTGACCGGCGACGACGTCCTCAGCGCCGACGTCACCGGCGACTACGGCGCGTACGTCCTGCTCGCCTCCCGCTACACCCTCGCGGTGCAGAAGGCTGCGGGGCTGTCGCTGTCGGGCCCACAGGCAGCGTTGCGCGCGGCGTGCCTGTCGGGCGCGGTCACCGCGGCGCTCAGTCCGGATCAGGCGGCCCCCACCGACACGCGCACGGTGTGGCTGTCGCCCGGCGATCTCGACGAGGCCATCTCCGGCCTGTTGTCCGACGGCCTGGCCGCGAGCGACGTGGACGGCAACACCGTGCCCAGCGGGTTCTCCCGCGTGGACGCGTTCCGCACCGGTGTCCTCGGCGGACAGCAGACCTGCGACGGCCGCTACCGCTGAGGAACGCCGATGGACGCGGGTCCCGCGCCGGTCAGTACAGCGCTGACGCGAGCTTCCGACGGGCCGCGACCAGGACCGGCTCGGCCGGGTCGAACAACTCGAACAGCTCGAGCAGACGGGTCCGCACGGCCGTCCGGTCGTCGCCGGCCGTGCGACGGACGAGCGCGATGAGCCGGTCGAATGCGGCCTCGGGCCGCTGCGAGTACAGCTCGGCGTCGGCCGCGGCGAACTGGGCGTCGATCGAGTCGGGCTGTGCGTCCGCGGCCGCGATCGCGTCGTCGGGCAGCTCCTGCACCCGGCCGAGGAACCGGACCTGCCGCAGCGCGGCGAGTGCCTGCTCGTTCGCGGGCTCGGAGTTGAGAATCAGGTTGTAGGCGGCCTCGGCACCGGCGAAGTCGCCCTCGTCCAGCGCGTTCTCGGCGGCCACGAAGCGGGGATCCTCGGGTTCGGGCTCCTGCTCGGCGCCGTCAGCGGACGGCGGGCCGGCCAGCTTGCCCTTGACGGCCTCCTGCAGGGCGGCGATCCACTGGCGCAACTGCGGTTCGGGCTGGGCACCGGCGAAGTCCGCGAGCGGCTGGCCACCGGCGATCGCGACCACCGTCGGGACGGACTGGACGCCGAACGCCTGCGCGATGCCGGGGTTGGCATCGACATCGATCTTCGCGAGGACCCAGTTGCCGCCGCCCTCGTGTGCGAGCTGCTCGAGCACCGGGGACAGCTGCTTGCAGGGTTCGCACCAGGTGGCCCACAGGTCCACGATCACCAGGACCTGCATGGACCGTTCGAGCACCTCGGCCTGGAAGGTGGCCTCGGTGACGTCGATGACCGGTGCGAGACCGGTGGTGCTCACGGGGGCCGAGTCGCCTGCGGGCGGGCCCGCGGGCGCGCTCGGCGGCTGCTGCGCACGGTCCCTGAGACCGGACAGGTCGACGGCTCCGGACATGGCCGCAGCGGAACGAGGGGACGGACGAGAACCAGGTCGAGTCACGGATTCAGTTTGTCACGAGTGGCGGGCGGGCAGCCATTCCGGCCCGCCACCGGAGCGTCCGTCAGGCGAGAGCGGGCTCGGACTTCGCGGAACCCGTGGTCGACAGCTCGCCGAGGCGCCCGTTGCGCGCGGCCCACATCTCGAACCAGATGGTCATGAACGGCGGAATGCTGGAGACCATCGCGAGCGCAAGCGTCTTGAAGTCCCACTTGACCGCGCGCGCGGTGAACAGCGCGACGATCACGTAGATCACGAAGATGGCACCGTGGATCGGTCCGAAGACCTTCACGCCGAGCTCCGGGCCGCCATTGATCTCCGGGATGTGCTTGAACGCCATGCCGATCAACAGACCCGCCCAACTGAACGCTTCCAGGACGGCCACGCAACGGAAACGTTTGGGCCACGAGCTGAGATCGAAGAAGTTCGCCATGGCCGCCATTGTGCCCGACAAACTACGACACCCCGTAGTTGAGACTCGTCACAGTCTCGACCACGGGGTGCCGTCGAGGGGTATGAACTACTTCTTCGGGACCCGGACGATCAGCGCGTCGCCCTGTCCGCCACCGCCGCACAGCGCCGCCGCGCCGATGCCGCCGCCACGTCGCTGCAGCTCGAGGACCAGGTGCAGCGCGATGCGGGCACCGGACATGCCGAGCGGGTGACCGATCGCGATCGCGCCACCGTTGACGTTCACCTTCGCGGCGTCGATCCCCAGCTCCCCGGTGGACGCGATACCCACGGCCGCGAACGCCTCGTTGATCTCGACCAGGTCCAGGTCCTTCGGGTCGATGCCCTCACGCTCGCACGCGCGGGCGATCGCTCGCGCCGGCTGCGACTGCAGGGTCGAATCGGGACCCGCGACGACGCCGTGCGCGCCGATCTCCGCGATCCACTCGAGACCCAGCTCATCGGCCTTGGCCTTGCTCATCACGACCACGGCGGCGGCACCGTCGGAGATCTGCGACGCGGTGCCGGCGGTGATCGAGCCGTCCTTGGCGAACGCCGGACGCAGCTTGGCCAGCGACTCGACGGTGGTGTCGGCGCGGATGCCCTCGTCCTCGGTCACCACGATCGGCTCACCGCGACGCTGCGGAATCGTCACCGGCACGACCTCGTCGGCGAACAGCCCGTCCTTCCACGCGCGCGCAGCGTTCTGGTGCGAGGCGGCCGCGAACGCGTCCTGCGCCTCACGCGTGATGCGCTGGTCCTCGTCCTGGTTGCGCTGCTCGGTGAGGTTGCCCATCGGCTGGTCGGTGAAGATGTCGTGCAGGCCGTCGTACGCCATGTGATCGCGCAGCGTCACATCGCCGTACTTGAAGCCCTCACGGCTCTTCTCGAGCATGTGCGGTGCCCGCGACATCGATTCCTGGCCGCCCGCGACGACGACGTCGAACTCGCCGGCACGGATCAACTGGTCGGCCAGCGCGATCGCGTCGACACCCGACAGGCACACCTTGTTGACGGTCAGAGCGGGAACACTCATCGGGATGCCCGCGGCCACGGCCGCCTGACGTGCCGGCATCTGCCCCGCGCCGGCGGTGAGGACCTGACCCATGATCACGTACTCGACCTGCTCGGGCGCCACCCCGGCCTTCTCCAGCGCACCCTTGATCGCTACACCGCCGAGGTCGGAGCCCGAAAGGTCCTTCAGGGATCCGAGCAGCCGTCCGACGGGGGTCCGGGCCCCGGCAACGATGACAGAAGTGGTCAAGATTCCTCCAGCGGTCGATCTTGGTCCGGGGCGGCGGTCTGAGCCGCGACCCGGCGCGAACAGTTCAAACGGTAGCGCTACCGTCTGATACATGACATCTTCCTCCCCCAGCACCGCCGCGAGCGGACTGACCTCCGAGCTCGTGACCGCGATCGACCACGTCGGTATCGCAGTGCCGGATCTCGACGCCGCCATCGCGTGGTACGGCCAGCACCTCGGCATGGTCAACCTGCACGAAGAGGTCAACGAGGAGCAGGGCGTCCGCGAGGCCATGCTCGGATACCCGGGCCAGGTTGCCGGCGCCACCGCGATCCAGCTCCTCGCTCCTCTGAACGAGAACTCCACGATCGCCAAGTTCATCGATCGCAGTGGCCCGGGCCTGCAGCAGCTGGCCTTCCGCGTCACCGATATCGACGCGATCAGCGCACAACTCCGCGCCGACGGCGTGCGTCTGCTGTACGACGCACCGCGCCGCGGCACCGCCGACTCGCGCATCAACTTCATCCACCCGAAGGACGGCGGCGGCGTGCTCATCGAGCTCGTCGAGCCGGCAGCCGACGGCGGACACTGACCCGGAGTTTTCCGATGCCGCCGCGGAGTGGGCCGGTGTGACGACGCCGGTCCCACTCCGCGGGCGCCGAGGCCATCGTCGCCGGTAGATTGGCAGCCATGGCCTACGATCACGACCGCGGCATGCCGTTCACCATCGTCCGCAAGGGATACGACAAGGACGAGGTTCGGCGCTACTACGACCGTTTCGATTCCGAGCTCCGCCTCACCGCGACCGACCGCGACGCGGCCGCCGCGCAGGCTCGGGAACTGGCCATTCAGCTCGAGGACGCGCGGGACGAGATCGACGAACTGCGCCGCGACGTCGACCGGCTGTCGGTGCCGCCCACCACCGCGGAGGGCATGAGCGAACGCATCTCTCGCATGCTGCGCCTGGCCTCCGACGAGGCCTCCGAGGTGCGCGCGAAGGCGGAAGCCGATGCCGCGGAGATGGTTTCGGTCGCCGAACAGGAGAGCGAGCGACTCCGTCAGCTCTACGAGACGAAAATGAGCGAACTCGAGGACCGGCGTGCGGCCCTCGAACGCGAACACGAACAGACCATGACGGCGGCCCGGGCCGAGGGCACCCGGATCGTCGAAGCGGCCGTGGCCGAGCGCGACCGTCTCACCGCCGAGGCCGAGGCGAAGCGCGCGCAGGTCCAGCAGGACTTCGAGATCACGATGGCCGAGCGCCGCGCCAAGGCACTCGCAGCCATCGAGGAACTCGAGACCAACAGCAAGGCCGAAGCCCACCGTCGTCTCACCGACGCCAGCCGGGAGGCGCAGCGACGCCTGCAGGTCGCCACCGAACAGTCCGACCGCAAGATCGCGCACGCGAAGGAACTCGCCGAGGAACTGCGGGTGTTGCGCAGTCGAATCCTCGCTCAGCTGCTCGGTATTCGAGGCCAGCTCGATTCGGTACCGGCGATGCTCGCCTCGGTCAACCGCGAGTCCGAACTCCTCGACAACGCCGAGTCCTCGGCGGCGGCGTCGGACGGTGAATCAGCCGATTCGGGTGACGGATCCGACGAATCCGATTCGCCGTCGGACGAGCAACTGCCCGCGCGAACCAAGTAGCTCGGCTAGGACCAGCGACGCGTCAGTCCCCGTGTGCGACGGCCGGCCCAGCACCCCGTGTGCCAGTGCCGGCGGTCGTCCGCGCCACCGGAGTCGGACGGCCACGCCACGACGTGCGCGACACCGGGTCGCACCTCCTGATCGCAGCCCGGGCAGCGGTACGTCTTCGTGGCCCGCGCACCCGGAATCTGCCGGACCATGAAACGTTCGTCGTCGTAGCCGGACGGACCCGACTCCTCGCGGGCGAGAGCGTTTCCGAACAGGCTGCCGTCACCGACATGCCCATCGGCCGACTCGCTGCGACGGTGGGGTTTGCGGGGCTGATTGCGACGCGGCACCACACCAGTCTAGGGGCCGGTCGTCACGCTCCTGCGAGCGCTCAGAACAAGCGGAACTCGGTACTCTCGGTGCCCCGCAGCGCCTCGTAGTCGAGGACCAGGCAGCGAATACCGCGGTCCGTCGCGAGCGTCTTGGCCTGCGGCTTGATCTGCTGAGCCGCGAAGACACCGGTTACGGGGGCCAGCAGCGGATCCCGATTGAGTAGTTCGAGGTACCGGGTGAGCTGTTCGACGCCGTCGATCTCGCCGCGCCGCTTGATCTCGACGGCAACCGTGGCCCCATCGGCGTTGCGGCACAGCAGGTCGACGGGACCGATCGCCGTCATGTACTCGCGGCGGATGAGCGTGAACCCCTCCCCCAGCGTTTCGACGTGTTCGGCCAGTAGCTCCTGCAGATGCGCCTCGACGCCGTCCTTCACGAGTCCGGGATCGATGCCGAGTTCGTGACTCGAGTCGTGCTCGATCTCCTCGATGGTGATCTGCAGTTCCTCGCCGGCCTTGTTCGTGACCACCCACAGCTGCTTGGGGGCACCGTCTTCGGTCTCGCCGTCGGTGGTCTCGGCAAGCCAGCACGGCGGGCTCATCCAGTTCAGCGGCTTGTACGCGCGATCGTCGGCGTGGATGCTGACCGAGCCGTCCGCCTTGATGAGGAGCAGCCGTCGGGCCATCGGCAGGTGGGACGTCAGGCGACCGACGTAATCGACACGGCAACGAGCAATGACAAGACGCACTCGGCCCACCCTAGTGGATCGAATACTCTCGAACGACCATGGACCCGCGCCGACCCGTCGACACGCCACTAGGCTCCCGTCTGCTCGGAACGCCCTCGGAGACACCGCGCATCCGACGGATCCGGGTCCAGACCCTCCTCACCACGTCCCTGCTCGGGGCCAACCTCGTCGGCGCCACCGTCGTCGCGGTGCTCGTGACCTTCGTCGTGCCCGGACCGGAGCTGCTCGAGCCGAAGTTCCGGTTCCTCAACTTCGTCTTCGTCCCGGTGTACCTGGCCGTCGCACTGATCGTCGGAACCATCATGGGGACCACGCGCGCACTGCACAGCCTGCAGTGGATCGTGCAAGACAGGCCACCCACCGAAGCGGACAGGCTGACGGCACTGACGATGCCGTGGCGGCTGACCAGGATGCAGATCGGCCAGTGGACGATCGCACTTCTCCTGCTGACCCCCGCGTATGCCCTCGTCGACCCGGAGACCGTTCCGAAGATCGCGTTCACCATCGCGTTCGGCGGCATCACCATCTGCGCCTTCAGCCACCTCTTCAGTGAGTTCGCGCTGCGACCGGCCTCGGCCCGCGCGCTCGAGACCGGCGGACGGCCGAATGTGCGACTCGGCGGCGTCGTCGGACGCACCCTGCTCGCCTGGATCCTCGGCACCGGCGTCCCCGTCGCCGGGTTGATGATCGTCGCGGCGTACAGCCTCACCAGCCACGACACCACACTTCCCCAACTCGTCATCGCCGTTCTCGGGCTCGGTGCGATCACCCTCTTCTTCGGGCTGCTGCTGATCCTTCTCAACGCCCGCGCGACCGTCGCACCCATCCGCTCCGTCAAATCCGGCATGAGCCGGATCGAGGAAGGCAACCTCGATACCCGGGTCGTCGTGTACGACGGCACCGAACTCGGCGAACTCCAGTCCGGGTTCAATCGGATGGCCGACGGCCTGCGCGAGCGCGAGCGGATCCGGGACCTCTTCGGGCGGCATGTCGGCCAGGATGTCGCCGAGGCCGCACTCGTCGCGCCGCTCCGCCTCGGCGGTGAGGAACGCGACGTCGCGATCTTCTTCGTCGATCTGGTCGGCTCGACGGAACTCGCCGCGGCGCGGCCGCCCGGTGAGGTGGTCGACCTTCTCAACCGGTTCTTCGAGGTGGTGGTCGACGAGGTCGACCGCCACGGCGGGTTCGTCAACAAGTTCGAGGGCGATGCTGCACTCGCGATATTCGGTGCGCCGCGCGATCTTCCGGACGCCGCCGGTCACGCGCTGGCCGCGGCGCGAGCCATCCGACGCCGACTCCCGATCGAGGTTCCGGAGTGCCATGCCGCCATCGGCGTTGCGGCCGGCACCGCAGTCGCCGGAAACGTCGGGGCCCGTGAACGGTTCGAGTACACCGTGATCGGGGATCCGGTGAACGAGGCCGCGCGGCTGTCGGAGCTGGCGAAGACCATCCCGGGAGCCTTGATCGCCTCGGACCGCGCAGTCGACGCCGCCGATCCGTGGGAGTCGCGGCTGTGGATGCTCGGCGACGCGGTGACGCTCCGTGGCCGGGTGGTCCCCACCCGTTTGGCGATGCCCGTCGACACTCCGGCAGCGGAATCGACCGGCTGACGTCACGCGCGGGCAGCCACGGTCTTCTCGGGCTGAGCGAGGAGACTGTCAACGGAAGGCCGGCCGACCGTGAGGCGCGCGACGATCGCGATGAGCGCGAGGACGGCAAACACAAACCCTGCCCAGGGAACCTGGTGGATCCCGAACTGCGACACGAACCAGCCACCCACGGCGGTACCCACCGCGATGCCGAGGTTCGAGAACGAGATGAAGAGACTGTTGCCGAACTCGGGCGCCGCTGACGCGTCGACGCCCAGCCAACTCTGACTCACGATGAGCCCGCCGGAATGCACTGTGCCCCAGACGATCACCACCGCCACCATGGGGACCAGGTACGGCCCTGCGGCGTAGACGAGCAGGTACAGGCCGGCACAGAGAATCGGGAAGCCGAGGACCGTGCGGACCAGGTTCTTCTGCAGGAGACCGCCGAAGAGGAAGTTCCCGATCGTCATCACCACGCCGAACATCATCAGCATGACACCGGTCCAGGCACCGTCCATATCCGTGACCTGGATCAGGTATTCGGCGAAGTAGCTGTAGACGGAGAACATCGCGGCGAAGACGAACACGATGGAGGCGATCGTCAACCAGAGTCGTGGTCGGCGCATGATGCGGACCTGCGCACCGTAGGAGATCCGCTGCCCGACAGGCTCGGCCGGCAGCAGAGCGAGGATGCCAACGAAGGCGACGAGGTTGACTACGCCGCCGAACGAGAACGCCGCCGCCACGGAGATGTGCTCGGAAAGGTACGCGGTCAGCGGAACGCCGAATGCGAAACCGATTGTGACGCCGGCGAACACCTTCGTCGCCGCGCGCGTGGCCTGTTCGGCGGGCACAAGACGGGCTGCAGTCGCCAGGGCCACCGAGAAGAAGACCGGGTGGAACAGGGCGGGGATGACACGGAATGCGAACATCACCTCGAAGCTGCTGGTCGCCGCGTACACGAAGTTCGACAGCGCGAAGACTGCGATCGCCGCGAGCAGTACGGTCTTCCTGTTGATTGCGGATGCCAGCAGCGTCACGAACGGCCCGAATGCCGCGACCACAAGGGCGAATATCCCGACCAACCAACCGGCCGTCGCGGGCGCGATGGCAAACTTCTCGGAGATCTGGGGCAGCACCCCGATGATCCCCATTTCCGTCGTGATGATTCCGAACACGCCCACGGCGAGCACGAGAATGATGTGGCTCGACTTCTTCATCGGTTCCTTCCACGCGAGGCGCAAGACCACGCGAGAATCCTTTTACATCGATACATCTAGATATCTAGATAGATTGCGGCGCGCGAATGCCCTCACAACGAGTTGCGCACATAGTCCGAGAACTCCTCGATCACCCTCTCGTTCCTGCGGTAGTACGTCCACTTACCGACGCGATCCGACTCCAGCAGGCCGGCGTCTTTCATGATCTGGAGATAGCTCGAGACGACCGACTGCGCCAGGCCTGCCTTCGACTGGATGTCCCCGACGCACACGCCGATGTGGAATCCGAGATCCTGCTGAACGTACGACTGCTCATCGAAGTAGCGCGCCGGCTCCTTCAGCCACTGCATGATCTGCAATCGCGTCGGGTTGGACAGCGCCTTGAAAATCGCCAACGGCTCCACCGCGCGCCCGCCTCTCCACTCACAGCCCGCCCATACGCGAACGTATCTATTTTTATAGATGCATCATCGGAAGTCAACTGGGCTCCAATCCGTCTGGTCACCCGGATCCCGCTCTCGCCGTCTGCCGGGCGGAGGGGTTTCGGGTGCAGACATGCGGAAATGCCGAAGGCCCCCACCCTGATGGGTGGGGGCCTTCGGTGAAAGGGTGTTCGGCGGTGTCCTACTCTCCCACACCCTGTCGGGTGCAGTACCATCGGCGCTGGAGGGCTTAGCTTCCGGGTTCGGAATGGGACCGGGCGTTTCCCCTCCGCTATGGCCGCCGTAACTCTATGAAACTGTCACACATTCAATTCCCCGCGCCCGAACCACCCGCCGGCACAAGACCTGGGGTGTTGGGGGTGAATGGTATCTGTGTGTTGTTTCAGATACCGCACAGTGGACGCGTAGCTTCTTTGTGGTAAGTCCTCGGCCTATTAGTACCAGTCACCTCCACACGTTACCGTGCTTCCAGTTCTGGCCTATCAACCCGGTGGTCTGCCGGGGGCCTTACCCCCTCGAGGGGGTGAGAAACCTCATCTTGGAACAGGCTTCCCGCTTAGATGCTTTCAGCGGTTATCCCTTCCGAACGTAGCTAACCAGCAGTGCTCCTGGCGGAACAACTGGCACACCAGAGGTTCGTCCGTCCCGGTCCTCTCGTACTAGGGACAGCCTTCCTCAAGTTTCTAACGCGCGCGGCGGATAGAGACCGAACTGTCTCACGACGTTCTAAACCCAGCTCGCGTGCCGCTTTAATGGGCGAACAGCCCAACCCTTGGGACCTACTCCAGCCCCAGGATGCGACGAGCCGACATCGAGGTGCCAAACCATCCCGTCGATATGGACTCTTGGGGAAGATCAGCCTGTTATCCCCGGGGTACCTTTTATCCGTTGAGCGACACCGCTTCCACTTGCCGGTGCCGGATCACTAGTCCCGACTTTCGTCCCTGCTCGACCTGTCAGTCTCACAGTCAAGCTCCCTTGTGCACTTGCACTCAACACCTGATTGCCAACCAGGCTGAGGGAACCTTTGGGCGCCTCCGTTACATTTTGGGAGGCAACCGCCCCAGTTAAACTACCCACCAGGCACTGTCCCTGAACCAGATCATGGTCCGAGGTTAGATGTCCAATACGATCAGAGTGGTATTTCAACAACGACTCCACGAACACTGGCGTGCCCGCTTCACAGTCTCCCACCTATCCTACACAAACCGAACCGAACACCAATACCAAGCTATAGTGAAGGTCCCGGGGTCTTTTCGTCCTGCCGCGCGTAACGAGCATCTTTACTCGTAATGCAATTTCGCCGAGTCTGTGGTTGAGACAGCAGAGAAGTCGTTACGCCATTCGTGCAGGTCGGAACTTACCCGACAAGGAATTTCGCTACCTTAGGATGGTTATAGTTACCACCGCCGTTTACTGGGGCTTAAATTCTCAGCTTCGCCATTGCTGGCTAACCGGTCCTCTTAACCTTCCAGCACCGGGCAGGCGTCAGTCCGTATACATCGTCTTACGACTTCGCACGGACCTGTGTTTTTAGTAAACAGTCGCTTCTCTCTGGTCTCTGCGGCCCCACCCAGCTCACCAAGCAAGTTGGATCACCAGACGAGGCCCCCCTTCTCCCGAAGTTACGGGGGCATTTTGCCGAGTTCCTTAACCACAGTTATCTCGATCGCCTTAGTATTCTCTACCTGACCACCTGTGTCGGTTTGGGGTACGGGCCGTGTGAAAGCTCGCTAGAGGCTTTTCTCGGCAGCATAGGATCACTGAATTCGCCTCAATCGGCTACGCATCACGTCTCAGGCTGTATGTGACCCGGATTTGCCTAGGCCACGCCCTACACGCTTACACCAGTATTACCACTGACTGGCTCAGCTACCTTCCTGCGTCACCCCATCGCTTGGCTACTACCAGATCAGGTCCCGTGCATCCACATCCAGGTTCCCCGAAGGGAAGTAAGGACGCTTCAGGACGGTTAGTATCACTGATTCACCAGGGGCGCGTTCACACGGGTACGGGAATATCAACCCGTTGTCCATCGACTACGCCTGTCGGCCTCGCCTTAGGTCCCGACTCACCCTGGGCGGATTAACCTGGCCCAGGAACCCTTGGTCATTCGGCGGACGAGTTTCTCACTCGTCTTTCGCTACTCATGCCTGCATTCTCACTCGTGCAGCCTCCACAACTAGGTCACCCCGCTGCTTCCATGGCTGCACGACGCTCCCCTACCCATCCACACCACTGCACAACCCCCCGCAGGAGGAAATGGGTGTTATGTGAATGCCGCGGCTTCGGCGGTGTACTTGAGCCCCGCTACATTGTCGGCGCAGGATCACTTGACCAGTGAGCTATTACGCACTCTTTCAAGGGTGGCTGCTTCTAAGCCAACCTCCTGGTTGTCTTCGCGACCCCACATCCTTTTCCACTTAGTACACGCTTAGGGGCCTTAGCCGGCGATCTGGGCTGTTTCCCTCTCGACTACGAAGCTTATCCCCCGCAGTCTCACTGCCGCGCTCTCACACTCTGGCATTCGGAGTTTGGCTGACGTCAGTAACCTTGTGGGGCCCATCGGCCATCCAGTAGCTCTACCTCCAGAGTGAAACACGCGACGCTGCACCTAAATGCATTTCGGGGAGAACCAGCTATCACGGAGTTTGATTGGCCTTTCACCCCTACCCACAGCTCATCCCCTCAGTTTTCAACCTAAGTGGGTTCGGGCCTCCACGACGTCTTACCGTCGCTTCACCCTGGCCATGGGTAGATCACTCCGCTTCGGGTCTAGAACATGCCACTACGGACGCCCTATTCGGACTCGCTTTCGCTACGGCTACCCCACACGGGTTAACCTCGCGACATGCCGCTAACTCGCAGGCTCATTCTTCAAAAGGCACGCCATCACCCCCAACACCGAAGTGTTCGAAGGCTCTGACGGATTGTAAGCGCACGGTTTCAGGTACTATTTCACTCCCCTCCCGGGGTACTTTTCACCTTTCCCTCACGGTACTAGTCCGCTATCGGTCACCAGGGAGTATTCAGGCTTATCGGGTGGTCCCGACAGATTCACAGCAGATTTCACGGGCCCGCTGCTACTTGGGTGTCCACTACAACAGTCACCATGTTTTCGTCTACGGGATTCTCACCCTCTACGACAGGCCGTTCCAGACCACTTCGACTAACACGATGATTTCTTACTGTTGGCCAACCCGGCAGAATTGACAAAATGGATCCCACAACCCCACGAATGCAACGCCCGCCGGCTATCACACATCCATGGTTTAGCCTCTTCCGCTTTCGCTCGCCACTACTCACGGAATCACTATTGTTTTCTCTTCCTGTGGGTACTGAGATGTTTCACTTCCCCACGTTCCCTCCACACGCCCTATATATTCAGGCGCGGGTAACCACACATCACTGTGGCTGGGTTTCCCCATTCGGAAATCCTCGGATCTCAGCTCGGTTGACAGCTCCCCGAGGCTTATCGCAGCCTCCTACGTCCTTCATCGGCTCCTGGTGCCAAGGCATCCACCGTACGCTCTTCATTACTTACAACAAAGATGCTCGCGTCCACTGTGCAGTTCTCAAACAACACACCCCGCTCGAACTCGCGTCAACACCATGCCCACCACCGAAGTAGCGCGGTCTGCCTGACATCCGAACAGGATCGTTTCTTCCTGGAGAAAAACACTCGCGTGTTCTCTCAGGACCCAACAGTATGCCGATATAACTCTCTTCCCGCCGGCACAGTGGCCAGCGGTAGTGAAGAAGAATGCTTGTCAGTGTTCCACCCATGAGCAACCGCAGTGAAACATGTGTTCACTAAACGGCCTCTGCCTTACTCCCCTCACACCTGTGTGTGAGTCCGAGAAGGAGATGCTCCTTAGAAAGGAGGTGATCCAGCCGCACCTTCCGGTACGGCTACCTTGTTACGACTTCGTCCCAATCGCCGATCCCACCTTCGACGGCTCCCTCCACAAGGGTTAGGCCACCGGCTTCGGGTGTTACCGACTTTCATGACGTGACGGGCGGTGTGTACAAGGCCCGGGAACGTATTCACCGCAGCGTTGCTGATCTGCGATTACTAGCGACTCCGACTTCACGGGGTCGAGTTGCAGACCCCGATCCGAACTGAGACCGGCTTTAAGGGATTCGCTCCACCTCACGGTATCGCAGCCCTCTGTACCGGCCATTGTAGCATGTGTGAAGCCCTGGACATAAGGGGCATGATGACTTGACGTCGTCCCCACCTTCCTCCGAGTTGACCCCGGCAGTCTCCTGCGAGTCCCCGCCATTACGCGCTGGCAACACAGGACAAGGGTTGCGCTCGTTGCGGGACTTAACCCAACATCTCACGACACGAGCTGACGACAGCCATGCACCACCTGTATACCGACCACAAGGGGGGGCCGTATCTCTACGGCTTTCCGGTATATGTCAAACCCAGGTAAGGTTCTTCGCGTTGCATCGAATTAATCCACATGCTCCGCCGCTTGTGCGGGCCCCCGTCAATTCCTTTGAGTTTTAGCCTTGCGGCCGTACTCCCCAGGCGGGGCGCTTAATGCGTTAGCTACGGCACGGATCCCGTGGAAGGAAACCCACACCTAGCGCCCACCGTTTACGGCGTGGACTACCAGGGTATCTAATCCTGTTCGCTACCCACGCTTTCGCTCCTCAGCGTCAGTTACTGCCCAGAGACCCGCCTTCGCCACCGGTGTTCCTCCTGATATCTGCGCATTTCACCGCTACACCAGGAATTCCAGTCTCCCCTGCAGTACTCAAGTCTGCCCGTATCGCCTGCAAGCCAGCAGTTGAGCTGCTGGTTTTCACAGACGACGCGACAAACCGCCTACGAGCTCTTTACGCCCAGTAATTCCGGACAACGCTCGCACCCTACGTATTACCGCGGCTGCTGGCACGTAGTTGGCCGGTGCTTCTTCTGCAGGTACCGTCACTCTCGCTTCGTCCCTGCTGAAAGAGGTTTACAACCCGAAGGCCGTCATCCCTCACGCGGCGTCGCTGCATCAGGCTTTCGCCCATTGTGCAATATTCCCCACTGCTGCCTCCCGTAGGAGTCTGG
Source organism: Rhodococcus sp. W8901 (assembly GCF_013348805.1). Taxonomy (NCBI): domain Bacteria; kingdom Bacillati; phylum Actinomycetota; class Actinomycetes; order Mycobacteriales; family Nocardiaceae; genus Rhodococcus; species Rhodococcus sp. W8901. The sequence continues at coordinate 2,151,157 of NZ_CP054690.1, read as the reverse complement.
GCCGTGTCTCAGTCCCAGTGTGGCCGGTCGCCCTCTCAGGCCGGCTACCCGTCGTCGCCTTGGTAGGCCATTACCCCACCAACAAGCTGATAGGCCGCGGGCCCATCCTGCACCAGTAAACCTTTCCAACCCCCACCATGCAGTGGAGGCTCATATCCGGTATTAGACCCAGTTTCCCAGGCTTATCCCGAAGTGCAGGGCAGATCACCCACGTGTTACTCACCCGTTCGCCGCTCGTGTACCCCGAAGGGCCTTACCGCTCGACTTGCATGTGTTAAGCACGCCGCCAGCGTTCGTCCTGAGCCAGGATCAAACTCTCCGTTGAAGACTCTAGATTGGCCAGCCAAAGCCGGCAATCAGTCATAGACATCGAGTCAAATCACTAGCAAAATAAACTCAAACTAGCTGTTGCGCTGACCATCCCAGACGGAAGAATGGAACGATCAGCAAACCCGCACCCAAAAAGGATGCGAGGTACCAAAAAATTGGCACTGACATTCATCGACACACTGTTGAGTTCTCAAAGAACACACGCACACCACCACTCGAAACCCTCAGGCTCCTCGTTTCGGGGCAACTGTTCCAGCCTAACCAGATCCGTACCCGGACGCAAATCCGTGAACCAGAACCGATCGAAGCAGATTCGCCAGGCGCTCTCCGTACAACCTCGTTTTCCCAGTCCCTCAGGTCCGGGTCGGTGTCCGTGTCGCTCTGACCTGGAATAAGTTACGCGGCGGTGGGCGTCAAACCGCCTGGTCGGAGACGTACGGAGCAGACTTTCCGCAGGTCGTGCGGCCCGATCGGCGACGATTACGAACAAACGTCCAGTTGTGACGCCGAGCACAGGCCCTCGAGAGGCTCCAGGGCCCCTCCCCTGCGCGGCCGCTACTCGCCGTCGACCACTCTCCGGATGTCGCCGCCCAGTCCCGACAGGTCCTCGACGAAGCGCGGGTAGCCACGGTCGATGTGGTAGACGTCGTGCACCTCCGTCACGCCGTCCGCGACCAGGCCGGCGAGGACGAGGCCCGCCCCTGCGCGAATGTCCGACGACCACACCGGGGCGCTGGACAGCTCGGGCACCCCCCGCACTACTGCGTGATGGCCATCGGTCCGGGCATCGGCACCCAGCCGGATCATCTCCTCGACGAAGCGGAACCGCGCCTCGAAGACGTTCTCGGTGATCATCGAGGTGCCCTCCGCGATCGCGGCGAGCCCGATCGCCATGGGCTGCAGGTCCGTCGGAAACCCCGGATACGGCAGCGTCGCGAAGTTGACGGCCTGGGGACGCTTCGCCTGCACCACGCGGAACCCATCAGCCTCTGCCGACACCTGGGCGCCGGCCGACCGCAGCTTGTCGAGCACCAGAGTCAGGTGCTTCGGGTTCACCCCGCGAACGAGGACGTCACCGCGAGTCATGGCCGCCGCAATCCCCCACGTCGCCGCGACGATCCGGTCTCCGATGACGCGATGTGTGGTCGGCTCCAGCTTCTCGACACCGCGAATGGTCAGCGTCGTCGAGCCGGCGCCACTGATCTTCGCGCCCATCCTCGTCAGCATGTTGCACAGGTCGACGATCTCCGGCTCCCGCGCAGCATTGTCGATGACGGTCTCGCCCCTGGCGAGAACTGCGGCCATCAAGATGTTCTCGGTCGCCCCGACCGACGGGAAGGCCAATCGAATGTTCGCGCCGTGCAGGTCATCGGCTTCCGCCACAACGCATCCGTGCTCGATCTCGCTGTGAGCGCCGAGCAGTCGCAGTCCCGACTGGTGCATATCGAGAGGCCGAGAACCGATCGCGTCGCCACCAGGCAGTGCCACAACCGCCTTCCGGCAGCGTGCAACCAGTGGTCCGAGCACGCACACCGACGCCCGGAACTGGCGCACGGCGGCGAAGTCTGCGTGGTACTTGGGCTGGGCCGGCGTCGTGATGGTCGCAACGGACCCCTCGAGGACGACCTCGCACCCGAGGCCCCTGAGGACTTCGGCCATCAGGGGCACGTCGAGGATGTCGGGGCAGTTGCTGATCACACTGGTTCCCTCGGCCAACAATGCCGCGGCCATCAGCTTCAGGACGCTGTTCTTCGCCCCGCCCACTGGCACCTCACCGACGAGGCGGTTTCCACCAGTGACAAGAAAGCGCTCACTCACAGTCGCACAGCCTAGCCAGGGCTGCGGCAGACCTGCTGGGCGGTACCGTTAGCCCATGGCTGTTCACTTGACGCGGATCTATACCCGGACCGGGGACGACGGCACCACGGGACTCAGCGATTTCTCCCGTGTGTCCAAGAACGATCCTCGACTGATCGCGTACGCGGATTGCGACGAAACGAACGCGAGCATCGGCGTCGTGCTCGCTCTGGGTGCGCCACCCGAGGAGATCGTCGACGTACTCCGGCAGATTCAGAACGATCTCTTCGACGCCGGAGCCGACCTCTCGACACCTGTCGTCCCGGACCCGAAATACCCGCCTCTGCGCGTGACGCAGCCGTACATCGACCGCGTCGAGGCCTGGTGCGACCAGTTCAACGAGCGCCTCGAGCCGCTGCACTCGTTCATCCTGCCCGGCGGCACCCCCCTCGGGGCCCTGCTCCATTCCGCCCGGACGATCGCCCGGCGCGCGGAGCGCTCGGCGTGGGCTGCCGTCGAAGCCAGCCCCGAGGACACCGGTGTGCTTCCGGCGAAGTACCTCAACCGACTGTCGGACCTGCTGTTCATCGTCAGCCGGCTGGCGAACCCGGGCGGCGACGTCCTCTGGAAGCCCGGTGCCGGAGGCGACGCCTGACCGCAACCGGGTAACGCGAAAGGGAGGCCCGCGGGCCTCCCTTTTCTCTTTCCGTCAGCGGCGTCTCGGCTCGATCAGGCCGGACGACCGCGCATCGAACGCCCCGATGGCCGCGACTCGACCCACGAGAGGAACGCGGTCAGTGCGCCCCGGTCCAGCGCGATCTCGTACGTCCTGTCGCCGTCCGTCACCTCGAGGATCACGATCTCGTCGGTCATGATGTCGTACTCGTTGCCGACCGGACCGCGACGAGCGCCGACCTCGATGCCCTGGCGACTCATCCGCGTGTCCGGACCCGGCCGCAGACTCGACAGCTTGAAGAAGACCAGGGAGCCCTCGCCGTACCGCACCACTCCGTGCCGCCAACCGCTCCCGCCGGGGGCGGGCGTGACACGGAGGATCGCGGCAGTCCCGCCGCGACGCAACACCGTCAGTCGATACACGAAAGCCGCGACGAAGACCGCGAGCAGCACAACCAGAATGATGAGAACTACCATCCCGATCGTCACTGCTCGTCGGCTCCGTCGCGGCTCGTCGTGAACTGACTAGGCGCGCTCGACCGCACGCAGCTGACCCTTGGCGACCGCAATCGCCTCGAGGTCGTCGGTGGTCTCAGCCAGGACGGCCTTGGCCGCCTCGACGTCGACGTCCTGGGCCATGTCCGCGGACTCGGCCAGGATCGTCACCGTGGTGGCGGTCACCGAGAGGAAACCGCCGTGCACGGCCGCGACCACACGCTCGCCGTCGACGGTCGTGATCGAAACCACGCCGCCCTCCACCAGCTGACCGAGGACCGGCTCATGCCCGGGCATGACACCGATCTCGCCCTCGGTCGTCTGGGCGCTGACGAGCTTCGCCGATCCCGACCAGAGTCGCTGCTCGACGGCAACGAGTTCAACGGTCATCTCAGCCATGTCGGTCTACTTTCCGGCGATCTTCTTGGCAGCGGCCTCGACGTCGTCGAGTCCACCGCAGCTGTTGAACGCCTGCTCCGGCAGGTGGTCGAACTCGCCCTTGCAGACGCGGTCGAACGCCTCGATGGTGTCGCGCAGCGGCACGACCGAGCCGGGCTCACCGGTGAACTTCTCGGCGACGATGAAGTTCTGGCCGAGGAACTTCTGGATACGGCGGGCGCGGCCGACGAGGACCTTGTCCTCTTCCTGAAGCTCGTCCATACCGAGGATGGCGATGATGTCCTGCAGCTCCTTGTACTTCTGCAGGATCCGCTTGACCTCGTTCGCGACGCGGAAGTGCTCGGCACCGACGATGCCGGGCTCCAGGATGCGCGAGGTCGACGTCAGCGGGTCCACAGCGGGGTAGATACCCATCTGCGAAATCGGACGCGAGAGCTCGGTGGTCGCATCGAGGTGCGCGAACGTGGTGGCCGGCGCCGGGTCGGTGTAGTCGTCGGCGGGGACGTAGATCGCCTGCAGCGAGGTGATCGAGCGACCACGGGTCGAGGTGATGCGCTCCTGGAGCTCACCCATCTCGTCCGCCAGCGTCGGCTGGTAACCCACGGCAGAAGGCATACGACCCAGCAGGGTCGAGACCTCGGAGCCGGCCTGGGTGAAGCGGAAGATGTTGTCGATGAACAGCAGGACGTCCTGGCCCTGGACATCGCGGAAGTACTCCGCCATGGTCAGCGCGGACAGGGCGACGCGCATACGCGTTCCCGGCGGCTCGTCCATCTGGCCGAAGACAAGGGCGGTGTCCTGGAGGACGCCCATCTCTTCCATCTCGAGGTGGAGGTCGGTGCCCTCACGGGTCCGCTCACCGACGCCTGCGAACACCGAGGTTCCGGAGAACTCGCGGGCGATACGGGTGATCATCTCCTGGATCAGAACGGTCTTGCCGACGCCGGCACCACCGAACAGACCGATCTTGCCGCCCTTGACGTACGGGGTCAGCAGGTCGATGACCTTGATGCCGGTCTCGAGGATCTCGGTCTTGCCCTCGAGCTGATCGAAGGCCGGGGGCTTGCGGTGGATGCCCCACTGCTCGCCGTCGCGACCGGTGCCCGGAGCGTCGAGGCAGTCACCGAGGGCGTTGAACACGTGGCCCTTGACGACGTCGCCGACGGGAACCGAGATCGGCTTGCCGGTGTCGGTCACCGCAGCGCCACGGACCAGGCCGTCGGTCGGCTGCATCGAGATGGTGCGCACCAGGTTGTCGCCCAGGTGCTGCGCAACCTCGAGCGTCAGCGTCTTCGCCACCGACGGCAGGGTGACCTGCGAGTGCAGGGCGTTGAACAGGTCGGGAACATGGCCGCGCGGGAACTCAACGTCCACAACGGGACCGATGACCCGCACGACCCGGCCGGACGTGGTGTCCTGGCCGTTCGCGTTGGTTTGGGTTACTGCTGCGGTCATGTGCTAGTCACTTCCTGCGCTCGAGGCCAGCGCATTCGCGCCACCGACGATCTCGCTGATTTCCTGGGTGATCTGGGCCTGGCGAGCCTGGTTTGCCTGACGGCTCAGGGTGTTCACCAGTTCGTTCGCATTATCCGTCGCGGCCTTCATCGCGGTACGACGGGCGGCAGACTCCGAGGCGGCGGAGTCCAGCAGAGCCGAGTAGATACGCGTGCTGACGTACTTCGGCAGCAGAGCCGACAGCAGCGTGCCGGCCTCGGGCTCGAAGTCGTAGCCAGCCACCGGACCCGACTTGCCGTCGTGCTGGCCGTTGGACAGGATGTCCTCGCCCAGCTCGATGTGATCCTCGGTGTAGTCCACCTCGAGCGGGGCCATCCGCCGGACTTCCGGCTTCTGGGTGAGCATCGAGACGAAGCGCGTGTAGACGATGTGGAGCTCGTCGACGCCCTCGATCGTGCCTTCCCCGTTCGGTGCCTCGACCTCGGCACCGGATCCGGCCATGAACAGCTCGACCAGGTGACGGCTCGCCTTCGCGGCATCCGCGTAACCGGGCTCCTGGGAGAAGCCGGTCCACGATCCGCCGATGTTGCGGCCGCGGAAGGTGTAGTAGCCGAGTCCCTTGGAACCGAGCACGTAGATCACGGGCTCCTTACCCTCGGAGCGCAGCAGCTGGAACAGCTCCTCCGCCTCCTTGAGGGCATTGGAGTTGTAACCGCCACACATACCGCGGTCACTGGTGACGACCAGGACAGCGGCGCGCTTCGGGTTCGCACGCTCGTTGAGCAGCGGGTGATCGAGCGACGCCGAAGCACTGGCCAGCTCGGAGAGCACCTTGGTGATCTCCTCGGCGTACGGCTTGGAAGCCGCAACCCGGGCCTGCGCCTTCGTGATACGCGAAGTCGCGATCAGTTCCTGCGCCTTGGTGATCTTCTTGGTCGAGTTGACCGACTTGATGCGAGAACGCAGTTCGCGGATGCTTGCCATCGATCGATCACTCTCCCTTCGGGTGACGCTGAGTCATGGGGTCCACGCTCACTTGCTGACAGTGGTGCGCTTGACGGTGACCTTCTCCTGGCCGACCTGGGAAGCGTCGAGAGCTTCAGCCTCGGCCTCGTTCACGACACGGCTTCCGTCGGAGGCGAGGAAGCCCTGCTTGAACTTGTCGGTGGCCGCCATGAGGGCTGCGGTCGAATCGGCGTCGAGGGCCTTGCCGCCCTTGATCGACTCGTAGACACCGGCAGCGTTGCGGTGCAGGTCCTCGAGCAGCTCGGCCTCGAAGCGACGGACGTCGCCGACGGGAACCGAGTCGAACACGCCTTCGCCGGCGAGGTAGATCGAGATGATCTGGTCCTCGACCGCGATCGGCGAGTACTGGTCCTGCTTGAGCAGCTCGACGAGGCGCTGGCCACGCTCGAGCTGAGCCTTCGAAGCGGCGTCCAGGTCGGAGGCGAAGGCCGAGAAGGCCTCGAGCTCACGGAACTGGGCCAGCTCGAGACGCAGCGAACCGGAGACCTTCTTCATGCCCTTGGTCTGTGCGGCGCCACCGACTCGGGAGACCGAGATACCGACGTTGATCGCGGGGCGGATGCCCTTGTTGAACAGGTCGGACTCGAGGAAGACCTGGCCGTCGGTGATCGAGATGACGTTGGTCGGGATGTACGCCGAGACGTCGTTGGCCTTGGTCTCGATGATCGGCAGAGCCGTCAGCGAACCGCCACCGAGCTCGTCGGACAGCTTGGCCGAACGCTCCAGCAGACGAGAGTGCAGGTAGAAGACGTCACCCGGGTAGGCCTCACGTCCCGGCGGACGACGCAGCAGCAGCGAGATGGCGCGGTACGCCTCGGCCTGCTTGGTCAGGTCGTCGAACACGATGAGGACGTGCTTGCCCTGGTACATCCAGTGCTGGCCGATGGCCGAACCGGTGTACGGGGCCAGCCACTTGAAGCCGGCGGAATCGGAGGCCGGGGCAGCGACGATGGTGGTGTACTCCATCGCGCCCTGCTCCTCGAGCGCCTGCTTGACGCCGGCGATGGTGGAGCCCTTCTGGCCGATCGCGACGTAGATGCAGCGGACCTGCTGCTTCGGGTCGCCGGTCGCCCAGTTTGCCTTCTGGTTCAGGATGGCGTCGACGCAGACCGCGGTCTTGCCGGTCTTACGGTCGCCGATGACGAGCTGACGCTGGCCGCGACCGATCGGGGTCATGGCGTCGATGGCCTTGATACCCGTCTGCAGCGGCTCCTCGACGGGCTGACGCTCCAGCACCGAAGCGGCCTGCAGCTCGAGCGCGCGAGTCTCGGTGGTCTCGATGTCGCCGAGGCCGTCGATCGGACGACCCAGCGGGTCCACGACACGACCCAGGTAGCCGTCGCCGACCGGCACCGACAGAACGTCGCCGGTCCGCTTGACTTCCTGGCCCTCTTCGATGTGCTCGTAGTCGCCCAGGACGACCGCGCCGATCTCCGTCGCGTCCAGGTTCAGCGCCACGCCGAGCACACCGCCCGGGAACTCCAGCAGCTCGTTGGCCATCGCCGACGGCAGGCCGGTGATGTGAGCGATGCCGTCGCTGGTGTCGGACACCGTGCCGACCTCCTCGCGGGAGGCCTCCGGTGAGTAGCTCGCGGTGTAGTTCTCGATCGCGCTACGGATCTCGTCGGAGGAGATCGTCAGCTCCGCCATGTTTTTCCTGCTCTCGGTATCTGGTCTTCGAAAAGATCGGGAGTATGTGTTCGGTCGTCGGCTACTTGAAGGTCTTCCGCAGGGCAGCGAGGCGACCGGCCGCGCTCCCGTCGATGACCTCGTGGCCCACCCGGACGACCATGCCACTGAGGAGGGCGGGTTCGACCTCCACGTGCACGGTGACGGGCTTGCCGTAGGTACGGGTCAGCGTCGCCGACAGGCGATCGACCTGCTCGCTCGACAACGCCGAGGCGCTGCGCACGTGCGCAACGGCCTTGTTCCGCTGAGCCGCAGCCAGCGTCGACAGTTCGTCGAACGCGTCAGCGGGAGCGGTCCGCAGGCGACCCACGGCCTGAATGGAGAGGGCCTCCGTGATCGCGGTGACCTTGCCGTACAGCAGCTTCGACAGCAGCTCGCGCTTGCCGGCGACGGGCGTCGAACGATCCGAAAGGACCTGCTCCAGCTGCGGATTGCCGGCAACGATGCGGCCGAGGCGGAAGAGCTCGTCCTCGACCGTGTCGCTCTGGTTCTGGTCCGCCGCTGCCCGGAGCAGGGACTCGCGTCCGACCGTGACCAGCGAGTTCAGCAGATCCGCCGAGGTCGACCAGTCCCGGCCCGCGGCGGCCTCGAGGGCTGCCAGCGCCTCGGCGCCGACCTTCCCCGAGAACACCTGGCGGGCCAGGCCCTGTCGACCAGCGGCAGGCGTGGACGCGTCGGCCAGGGCACTCCGAAGAGTGCGCTGACCGTCGAGAACCTCGACCACCGAGAACAGCTCGGATCCAGCCTGCGCCGCGGCCGAAGTGGCCGCGCCGGGAGAGACGGAATCCAACGCCGCGGTGAGCGCAGCACGGGTCTGCGTCAGGGCTTCACGGCTCGCTGCGTACATGGTGCTCACTTTCCTGCTGCGGAATCGGCGCTGACTGCGTCCAGCTCGTTGAGGAAGCGATCAACCGTTCCGGCGCGCTTGACGTCGTCGGCGAGAGACTCCCCGATGACCTTCTCGGCCAGGTCGACCGCGGTCTTGCCGAGGTCTCCCCGCAGCTCGGTCACGATCTGCTGACGCTGGGCGACGAGCTGGCTGTGACCGGCGGCGACGATGCGGTCGCTCTCCTCCTGAGCCTGTGCCTTCATCTCAGCGATGATCTGCTGGCCCTGAGTACGTGCTTCCTCGCGGATCTGTGCGGCTTCGGTGCGAGCCTCGGCGAGCTGGGCATGGTACTGCTCCAGCGCGGCCTTGGCCTCGGCCTGAGCCTCTTCGGCACGCTTGATGCCGCCGTCGATCTGCTCGGTGCGCTCGGCGAGAACCTTCTGGAACATCGGAAGGACAAACTTCCAGAAGACGAACCCGACGACCACCAGGGCAACGATCGACCAAGTGATGTCATACGTCGCGGGCAGGAGGGGGTTGTGTGTTTCCCCCTCGGCCGCGAGCAATGCGATGGTGGTTGACATGGTGTGTTCTTAGAAGATGAAGCCGGCAACGAGGCCGATCAGCGCGAGGGCCTCGGTGAATGCAATACCGAGGAACATCGTGGTACGAACCTGGCCGGCCATCTCGGGCTGACGGACCATGCCCTCGATTGCCTTACCCACAACGATGCCCACGCCGATGCCGGGGCCGATGGCCGCGAGACCGTAGCCGACTGCACCGAGACCCTTGAAAGTCGTGGTCGCATCCTGCGCGAGGACCTCAACTGCCTGAAGCGCAACGCTCATTTGGTGTTCCGTTCCCTTTCTGTTGCCCACCGCCGGTCGGCCAGTGGGGCAGGTCTAACGATTTAGAGTGGTCAGTGCGAGTCGGCGTGGAGAGCCAGGTCGATGTACACCGAGGTCAGCAGGGCGAAGACATACGCCTGCAGGAAGATCACCAGCAACTCGAAGAAGGTGAAGGCGATACCGGCGGCCAGCGAGGCCACACCGAAGATCGCCTGGAACCCTCCGGAGGTGAAGAAGAAGTACTGCGTAGCGCTGAAGAACAGCACCAGGAGGATGTGTCCGGCGAGCATGTTGGCCATGAGACGGACCATCAGCGTGAACGGCCGGAGCACGAAGGTCGAGATGAACTCGATCGGGATCAGCAGGAAGTGCAGCGGCAGCGGCACACCAGGCACCACGATGCTGGACTTCACGTACTTGAAGAAGCCGTACTTCTTGATGCCCACGTAGTTGAACACGATGTAGGCCAGTGCGGCGAGCACGAGCGGCATACCGATTCGAGCGTTCGGCGAGATGTTCAGGAACGGCGTGATGCTGGCGAAGTTGCTGGCGAGCACGACGAAGAAGATGGTCGTGATGACAGGCAGGAAACGCTTTCCCTGCTCCTTGCCGAGGATCTCTTCCGCGATGTTGATCCGGACGAAATCGAGAGCGATCTCGCCAACGTTCTGGATACCGCGCGGAACGATCTTCGGGCTACGCATCGCGATGATGAAGAACAGTGCCACCAGCGCCGACATCCCAAGGCGGATGAGCATCAGACGGTCGAGTTCGAAGGCGGTGCCCTCGAACAGCACTGCGGGCGGGTAGAAATCATCGAGTGACGGCGGATGGTATTCACCCGCGGCCATGAAGGTGACGCTCAGCGGTCTCTCCCGTAGTCGGCCGCAGGCATCACTGTCTGCGGTTCGATCGGACATTGACGATCTAACAAGTCGACCAGGTCGGCTCGCGTATTCGTCAGCAGCTGGAGACCCGGGTGAACCGGTCCTGGCGTCTGTCGGTGTCGGCGACGGTCGTCGACTCGGCAACGCGAGGGCGGTTCCGTCCGAATCGAAAATTCGGACAACTCCGACGACCCCTGCTGCCTGCAAGCGCGGCCCAATCTGCGGGTTCTATGGAATTTCCCGTAGTCAGCACACTCGCTTGGCCCAGAGACTATCAAGACATCTACGACGTTGTGTAGATGGGGTACCCCTTGAATCCGGGAAAGGCTCTCCGGGCATTCCCGGCACCCCCCCTGCGGGCCCGCACGGTGACGGGCTAGTCGGTGCCCCCGTCGTCGTCGGACTCGGCGGGCGTGACATACGGAACCTTGGTCTGCATCACGCCGTAAGTCTCGGCGCCCAGCACGATGACCAGCGACAGGACAATGACGATGACCATGGCCTGGCGGTTGTAGAAGTCCAGTGGGTCCAGGATCGCGAGGACCGTGATCGCGAGGATCATCTTCAGCAGCCAGCTGCCGAGCAGCACCGCGCCGGCCGTCACGGCCGGGAGCTTGGCGGTCAGCAGCACCGCGAGGGCGGTGCACAGGATGAATCCGCCGCCGACGGCCGCTCCGAGGAGCGCCCCCCACAAGCCCTCGACACCGGCGAACAGGCTCGCGACGATCGCGCCTCCGACGGCAAGCACGAGCAGTCCGAGCAGTCCGTAACGGACGCCTCGGCGGAGGGCAGCGGTGGGATCGGAAGAGTACGGCGCGGGGGTCGAAGTCACGGCACCCAGGTTAGAGGAAGGCTGCGGGACGCCCGCTGCCCCCGCCCTGGCTACCGGCGGCGATCCTGCTGCAATCCACGCCATGACGGGACCGCCGTGACCACCAGCGCGAACACCAGTCCACCGGCCACCAGTAGGACCACGACCCGCCGATCGATCAGCGCCGAGCCGACCGCTCCGAACGCGAGCACCGCGACCCACAAATAGATCAGCAACACGACGCGACGGTGCGAGTGACCGATCTGCAGCAGTCGATGGTGCAGGTGCATCTTGTCCGGGCTGAACGGGCTGACCCCGGCACGCGTCCGCCGGACGATGGCGAGCAGCAAATCGAGGATCGGAATGAACATGACCGCACCCACCAGCAGGAGCGGTGAGAGCAGGCCGAGCAGATCCCGGGACCCGTACGCACTCAGACTGATCCGGCCGGACGCACTCGTCGAGACCGCTGCCAGGGTCAGACCGATCAGCATCGACCCGGAGTCGCCCATGAAGATCCGGGCCGGCTGGAAGTTGTGCGGCAGGAAGCCCAGACAGGCGCCGGCGAGGGCCGCCGCGATCATCGCCGGGGGGTACGCGCTGACGTCGCCGCCCTGGTCGTGGAGCAGTCCCACCGAGAAGGCACAGATCGCGAGCGACGCGATCAGCCCGAGCCCGGCCGCGAGGCCGTCGAGGCCGTCGACGAAGTTCATCGCGTTGATCATCACGACCGCCACCGCGACCGTCACCAAGCCCGCCTGCAGTTGATCGAGGATCACCGTGGTGCCCTCGCCGAACGGCAGGAAGACGATGTACCAACTGACCCCCATGACGACGAGGATCCCGGCCGCGGTCACCTGACCGACGAACTTGGTGAGCGCGTCGAGGCCCCAGCGATCGTCGATCACGCCGACCAGCACGATGACGAAACCGGCGACCAGGACCGCGCTGATGTCGGTCGTGAACTCGAACCCACGTGTCAGGGCCGGTAGCTGCTGCGCGAACAGGAGCGCGACGAGCATGCCGATGTACATCCCGACACCACCGAGTCGTGGCGTGGGCTGTACGTGGACATCGCGGTCGCGGGGCACGGCGACCGCCCCGAAGCGAATCGCGAGCACCCGGACCGCGCCCGTCCCCAGGAACGTGACGACGGCTGCGGTGAACAGCACCAGGAGTAGCTCACGCAGCGGCACACCCGCCCCGTTGCCACCCTGGGCGAGCGCCAGCAGGGCCGTATCCGCAGGACTCACCTGGACGACGCTACCGGCCGACCGGCCGACGGCCGGGATTGTGCACGACGAGTCCCGTCACGACTACGCCCCTCCCGGCAGCAGACTCTCCGCGGTGACACCGAGCACCTCGGCGACGTCGGCGGTCGACACCGCTCCCTCGCGGAGGATGCGCGGCTCGTCGCCGGTGAGGTCGACGATCGTCGACGCGACGGCGTGGGCGGCCGGTCCGCCGTCGAGGTAGACGCTGGCGGCCCCGCCCAACTGGTCGCGGGCTTCGTCGACGGTGGTCGCCGGCGGGCGTCCGGAGATGTTGGCGCTCGAGACCGCGAGCGGACCCACCTCACGCAGGAGGTCGAGCGCGACCGGGTGCAGCGGCATCCGCAGCATGACCGTCCCCCGGCTGTCGCCGAGATCCCAGGCCAGCGAAGGCGCTTGCTGCACAACGAGACTCAGACCACCGGGCCAGAAGGCCTTGATGAGGTCGCGTGCCTGCGGGCGCACCGAGTAGACGAGTCCGTCGATCGTGTTCCACGACCCCACCAGGACCGGCACCGGCATGTCCCGACCGCGCCCCTTGGCCCTGAGCAGGCTTGCGACGGCGTCACCGTCGAACGCGTCGGCGCCCAGTCCGTACAGGGTGTCGGTCGGCAGCACGACCAGTCGGCCGGCCCGCAGCGCGTTCTTGGCCGCGGTCAGTCCTGCTTCACGGTTGTCGGGTTGCTTGCAGTCGTAGACGGTGCTCACTCCCCCATCCTTTCACTCACGCTCGGAGCGCCGTCATCGTGCCGCCTCGACATCGGTCGCCACGCGGTGCGCCACCACGAATCGGGGCCGACCCGCGAGATCCGGATGTTCGACGACGTGATCGAACACCCGGCGTGACCGGAACAGTTCGGCGACCTGGGCGCCGTTGGTGTCGTCGTGCTCGACGCCCACCGCGCCGCCGATGCGCAGCCACCGCGCAATGTTGTTGACCATCGGCTTGATCACCGACAACCCGTCCGCCCCACCGAACAGCGCGGTGTGCGGATCGTGGTCGGCCACTTCGGGGTCCAGCACGGCGCCCTCGGGAATGTACGGCGGATTGGAGACGACGAGGTCGACGCCACCCTCGAGTTCGGTGAGCAACGCGCGGTCGGTCACGTCGCCCTGGACGAGGCGGATCGGAGTGTCGCCGGCCTCGCGCCGACGATCGGAGTTGCGGCGCGCCCACGCCAGCGCCTCCGGCTGGAGTTCCACGGCATGGACGACGGCATCGGGCCTGGCGTGCGCGATCGCCAGCGCCAGTGCGCCGGATCCGGTGCACAGGTCCATCACGACGGGCGCACGGCGGCCGGACGACTCGAGATGTGCGAGCGCCCACGCCAGCAGGAGTTCGGTCTCCGGCCGCGGAACGAACACCCCCGGCCCGACCTCGAGCGAAATGTTGCCCATCGCTGTCGATCCCGTGATGTATTGCAGCGGAATACGTTCCGCGCGGCGCGCCACGAGCTTGCGGTACTCGTCGATCACGGGCGGGTCCACCAGCGGCACGAGGCCGAGTCGCGTCCGTTCGACGCCCAGCAGGTGCGCGGCGAGGAGCTCGGCATCCACCCGCGCCGAGGGGACCCCGGCTCTCTCCAACTCGGCGGCTGCCTCGATGATGGCCAGGCGGATGGGTTGTCTCACGGGTACAGACTGCCACGTCGGTCACGGACGCAGCACGGATAGGTGCCGGACGGCTTGCGCGGACGCTCCAGCGGCCGTACCGGCGATAGAATACGACCGGTCTGGACACCGTCAGACCGAGGCCGGACGAAGGAACATCCCATGTTCTCCGCCACAGCGGCGCGCTTGCTGACCGCCGCAGCATTCACCACAGTCACCGTCGCGATCGGACCCGCTCTCGCGCACGCCACCCCGTTCGACGTACAGCCGGCACCGGCGATCTGCCCCAACGGGATGGGAGTCGCCGACGCCACTCCACTGCCCGGTGGACGGCTCGCGATCAGCGTCGACGAGCCGCCGCCGGCCGGCGGCGGCAGGGTCGTATGGGTCAACAACTCCACCGGCGCCAACGGCATCGCCACGCTCACCAACAACGGGACCCGCGCCGAGTTCGTCGCGGACACCGGACCGGGCACCGTCGTCACCGTGCTCGACGGTGTCTACACCAACGGCACCGGTCAGCCCTGTGTGCTGGCGCAGGGCGGCGTCGCCACCACCGTCGTCCCGTGACGCGGGCGACTACTCGGCAGCGAGACGCGCTTCGCGGTCGGCCTTGCCGAGGGCGTCGAGCAGCGCTTCCATGTCGCCGTCGAGGACCGCGTCGAGGTTGTGCGCCTTGAACCCGATGCGGTGATCGGTGATGCGGTTCTCGGGGAAGTTGTAGGTGCGGATGCGCTCGGAGCGGTCGACCGTGCGGACCTGGCTCTGACGACCCGCCGACGCCTCGGCGTCCGCGGCCTCCTCAGCGGCAGCCTGCAGGCGTGCCGCGAGCACCTGCATCGCGCGGGCCTTGTTCTGTAGCTGCGAACGCTCGTTCTGGCAGGTCACGACGATGCCCGTCGGCAGGTGGGTGATCCGCACCGCGGAGTCGGTGGTGTTGACGCCCTGGCCACCCTTGCCCGACGAGCGGTAGACGTCGATGCGCAGATCGGTCTCGTCGATCTGCACCTCCTCGACCTCCTCGGGCTCGGGGTAGATCAGCACACCGGCGGCGGAGGTGTGGACGCGTCCCTGCGACTCGGTCACCGGCACCCGCTGCACGCGGTGCACGCCGCCCTCGAACTTCAGGCGCGACCAGACACCGTCGCGGACGTCGCCCTTCGACTTGATCGAGATGGTCGCATCCTTGTATCCGCCGAGGTCGGAGACCGTGGCGTCGAGGATCTCGACCTTCCAGCCGGCCCGCTCGGCGTGACGGACGTACATGCGGGCGAGGTCGGAGGCGAACAGCGCCGATTCCTCGCCGCCCTCGCCGGACTTGAGCTCGAGCACCACGTCGTCGCCGTCGTGCGGATCCCGCGGGGCCAGCAGGTCGGTGAGTGCCTTGTCGAGCTCGGTGACCGTCTCCTCGAGCGCGGGAACCTCGGCCGCGAAGGTGGAGTCGTCGGCGGCGAGTTCACGCGCGGCCTCGAGATCCTCCTGCGCCGCCACGAGCTTGGCGTACGTGGCCATGACGGGTGCGAGCTCGGCGAAGCGCTTGCCGGCCTTGCGTGCCGCGGTCGGATCGTTGTGCAGTGCCGGATCGGCCAACTGCTGCTCGAGACCTGCGTGCTCGGCCAGGATGTCGTCGATCGCCGACGGCTGCGTCGTCCCTGCCATGGTGGGCTCCTGTTTCGCGTTTCGCGCACTTGTCGGTGTTTTCGAAGCCTCCGGACCGCGGCAAGCGCGCCAAACGCGGTTCAGGGGACGGCACAACTGTCGTGCCGGAGAAAAAGACCGACGCCCGGCCTGCAGAATCGCAGGACGGGCGTCGGCGGGACAGCTACTGGTCGGCAGCGGCCTTCTTGTCGGCACGCTTGCCGTAGCGAGCCTCGAAGCGAGCCACGCGGCCGCCGGTGTCGAGGATCTTCTGCTTGCCGGTGTAGAACGGGTGGCACTGCGAGCAGACCTCGACGTTGATACGTCCGCTGGTCGCGGTGCTGTGGGTCTCGAACGTGTTACCGCAACCGCACACGACGGTGGTGGCGACGTATTCGGGGTGGATTCCAGCCTTCATGGTGTCCCTTTCGATGGCCGCCGGGTCGACCTCGCCGTTCGAGGCCGTGAACCGGAACCGGACATGATTGTCACGCGATCGCCCATTCTGCCAGAGGCGGACGCATCCTCATAAACGCGCCCCCACGCAGATTGATTCCCGCCCGATACGACCTCGTCCCCGCTGCGCGAGGCACACGGGGACGAGGTCGTCGATCAGGTTCGGGCCTGTGGAGGTCAGTCCCCCAGCGCGCCCGGAGCAGTCTTCGAGACCTGCATCAGGAACTCGATGTTGCTCTTGCTCTTCTTGAGGCGGTCGACGAGCAGGTCGATGGCCTGGTGCGAATCGAGGCCGGAGAGCACACGCCGCAGCTTGTGCACGACGGCGAACTCGTCGGGGCTCATCAGCAGCTCGTCCTTGCGGGTGCTGGACAGGTTGACGTCCACCGCCGGGAAGACGCGTCGCTCGGCGATCTTGCGGTCGAGCTTGATCTCGGCGTTGCCGGTGCCCTTGAACTCCTCGAAGATCACGGTGTCACCGGTCGAGCCGGTCTCGACCAGCGCGGACGCGATGATGGTCAGCGAGCCACCGTTCTCGATGTTGCGAGCGGCACCGAGGAATCGCTTCGGCGGGTACAGCGCGGTCGAGTCGACACCACCGGACAGGATGCGTCCCGACGCGGGCGACGAGTTGTTGTACGCGCGGCCCAGACGGGTGATCGAGTCGAGCAGCACCACGACGTCGCGACCGGCCTCGACGAGGCGCTTCGCGCGCTCGATCGCCAGCTCGGCAACCGAGGTGTGATCGGCCGGCGGACGGTCGAACGTCGAGGCGATGACCTCGCCGTTCACCGAGCGCTGCATGTCGGTGACTTCCTCGGGACGCTCGTCGACGAGGACGACCATGAGGTAGCACTCGGGGTTGTTGACCGTGATCGCGTTCGCGATGTCCTGCAGGACGGTGGTCTTACCGGCCTTCGGCGGCGACACGATCAGGGCACGCTGACCCTTACCGATCGGCATGATCAGGTCGATGACACGCGTGGTGAGGATGTTCGGCGTGGTCTCGAGGCGCAGTCGCTGGTTCGGGTAGAGCGGCGTGAGCTTGTTGAACTCCGGACGCTTGCGCGCCGCCTCGACGTCGCCACCGTTGACGGTGTCCAGGCGCACCAGCGGGTTGAACTTCTGCCGCTGGTTGCTCTGCTGCTCGCCCTCACGGGGAACGCGGACCGCGCCGGTGATCGCGTCACCGCGACGCAGGCCGTTCTTGCGAACCAGGTTCATCGAGACGTACACGTCGTTCGGGCCCGCGAGGTAGCCGGAGGTGCGCACGAACGCGTAGTTGTCGAGGACGTCGAGGATGCCGGCGACCGGCTGCAGGACGTCGTCCTCGCGGATCTCGGGCTCGCGGCCCTCGCGGACCTCGCCGCCCTCGCCACGGTCACGACCACGGCGACGCTCACGGAAGCGACGTCCACGACGTCCGCGACCGCCCTCTTCGTCGTCACCGTCACGGCGTTCACCGCGACCTTCGCCACGAGGTCCGTTGCCGCTCTGGGAGCGGTCGCCGCCCTGAGCACGCTCGCCGCGCTCACCGCGGTCACCGCCCTGAGCACGGTCGCCACGCTCACCGCGCTCACGACGTCCGCCGCGCTCGCCTCGGTCGTCGGACTGCTGGTCCTTGCCCTGGTCCTTGGTCTGCTCCCGGCCCTGCTCCTGCTTGGAGTCGGCGGCCTTGGGCTCGGCCTGGGCGGTGTCGGCCTGCGCGTTCTCCGCCTCGGCACCCTCGGGAGCACCCGTACGACGCGAGGCGCCGCGACGCTGACGACCACGACGGCTGCCCTGCTCGGCGTCGGCGCTCTCCTGCACATCGGCAGTCGCCGGTGCCGACGACTCGGCGCTCTCCTTGCGAGGCGCCGGCGCTTCCGCGGCGGGAGCGGCTTCGGCAGGAGCCGCCTTGGCGGCACTCGAGCCACCCTGACGCTCCTTGATTGCGGCGATCAGGTCACCCTTGCGCATTCCCGAGGTGCCCTTGATGCCGAGTTCGCCCGCGAGCGAACGAAGCTCGGCGAGCACCATCCCGGACAGCCCGGCTCCACGCCGGGCCTCGGCACGCTTGGTGGACGCGACGACCGCGCCCTCGCGCGGTGCAGCGTCAGAAGTCTTTGGAGAATTACCCGCCCGGGCACCCTCGGCCTCTGCCGGGGAATCTTGAACAGGCGTGGCAATCAGGTCCGTATCGGTCACGGAGGTCCTTTCCTTCCCTCGCTCGCGCTGCGCAAAGCCGAGGGTTCGTCCCGCAGTTCAGTCGACAACTGAACTCGGATGTGCCGTATCCGCTGGATGGAATGTCGGCCTTGTCCCCCATCACATCACCCGAGAAGGCGGGTGCTGTCGATCGATCCACGCAGAAGAAATCGCGTAGGAATCGTGCCAGGATTACCCCGAAGAAATGGAGTGATTGCCCTGGTGAAGCACCGGCGTCTGAAGCGCACGATGTACGGACACGCTCAGGATAGCGGCGAATGCCCTACTCGGCAAGAACCAGTCCTGAGCGCGTCCCATCGGTCCATCCGGACTCAGTCGATCTGAACGCCGTCTGCGATCTCGAGTTCGAGCACTCGCAGGGCCTCGCGCTCGGCCTCGACCCGCAGCGCCTCCGGGAACGGCCGGTCGGAAAGCGCCAGCACGGTCGGGCCGGCGCCCGAGACGGTGGCCGCGATGCCCGCCTCACGCAGCTTCGCGATCCACCGCGTCGTCAACGGCAGCGCCGGAGCGCGCTGCGTCTGGTGCAGCTTGTCCTCCGTCGCGGTCATCAACAGATCCGGTCGCTGGGTGAGCGCGACGACCGCGAGCGCACCGCGGCTGACGTTGAACGCGGCGTCGCGGTGCGGAACCGTCTCCGGCAGCAGTCCGCGGGTGAGCGCAGTTGACGAACGCTCGGACGGCACCAGTGCCACCACTCGGACGTCGGGGTGCACCGGCAACCGCACCGCGCGGTAGAGGCGCTGCGCATCGTCGTCGTCCGAGGTCTCGCTCCACGACACCACTGCCCCGCCCAGCACGCTGGCGGCGGCATTGTCGGGATGTCCCTCGAACTCCGACGACAGCTGCACCAGCTGCGCGTCGGTGAGCTCGAGTTCGGGAGCCGCCTTGCGGGCGAGTCCGTTGGCCGCGGCCAGGCCACCGACAGCGGCCGAGGCCGAGGAACCGAGCCCGCGCGAGTGCGGAATGGCGTTCCGGCACACCACATCCAGGCCGTCGGCCCACACTCCCGCCGCTTCGAGACCCCGCTCGATGGCGCGGACGACGAGGTGCGACGGACCCCACGGCACGTCGTCGGCGCCCTCACCCTCGACCCGGACGGTCAGGCCCGACTCGGTGGTGGTGACCGTGATCTCGTCGTACAGACCCAGCGCCAGCCCCAGGGTGTCGAATCCCGGACCGAGATTCGCACTGGACGCGGGGACGCGCGCGGTCACCGTGAGTCCGATGGGGAGGGTCTGTGTCATCGTCTGGTTCCGAGTCGTGGTCCGGGTCGTCTCGTCCTGGTTCGCCGGCGTGGCTGCCGTGTCCCTGGCCGCGGTCACTACGCCAGCTCGAGGGCGGAGGCGACAGCCACGGGGTCGACCGGGATCGGCTGCACCGCAGGCATGCCCGCGAGCGCGGTGTCGGGATCCTTGAGGCCGTTGCCGGTGACGGTGCAGACCACGGTCAGGCCGGAATCGAGCCAGCCCTCCTTGCGCGCGGCGAGCAGGCCCGCGACGCTGGCGGCCGACGCCGGCTCCACGAAGACACCCTCGGTGGCCGCGATCAGGCGGTACGCCTCGAGGATCTCCTCGTCGGTCGCGGCACGGAACGCGCCGTTCGACTCCTCCTTGGCGGCGACGGCACCGTCCCACGACGCGGGTGCGCCGATGCGGATCGCGGTCGCGATGGTCTCGGGATCCTTGACCGGGGCGCCGTGCACCAGCGGAGCGGCACCGGCGGCCTGGACACCGAGCATGCGCGGACGCACCGAGGTGATCCCGTCGGCGAAGTACTCCGAGTAGCCGCGCCAGTAGGCGGTGATGTTGCCGGCGTTACCGACGGGCAGCGCGTGCACGTCGGGGGCCTTGCCGAGGGCGTCGCAGATCTCGAATGCGGCGGTCTTCTGGCCCTCGATACGCACCGGGTTGACCGAGTTGACCAGGCCGATGGTCGGGAACTCGGCGGTGGTCTTGCGAGCCAGCTCGAGGCAGTCGTCGAAGTTGCCCTGCACCTGGATGATTCGCGCGCCGTGCATGACGGCCTGCGCGAGCTTGCCCATCGCGATCTTGCCCTGCGGAACCAGCACGGCGCAGCCCATCCCGGCCTTGGCGGCGTACGCGGCGGCGGAGGCGGAGGTGTTACCGGTGGACGCGCACAGCACGGCCTGCTGGCCGCGGGCGAGGGCGTCGGTGACGGCCATCGTCATGCCGCGGTCCTTGAAGGAACCGGTGGGGTTGAGGCCCTCGACCTTGAGGTACACGTCGCAGCCGGTGAGCTCCGACAGGTGCCCGGCGGGCAGCAGCGGCGTGCCGCCCTCGCGCAGGGTGACGGTCTTCCAGTTCGGTCCGATCGCGAGCCGGTCACGGTAGGCCTCGATCAGTCCCGGCCACGGCGTGTGGACGGGGGTGGTCTTGGTATCGGCCTTGGGGTTGGCGCCGGTCATTCGGAGGTACCTTCCAGTCGGAGCACGCTGGTCACAGCGGTTACAGATTCGAGTTCGGCAAGGGCGGCAACCGTTTCCGACAGTGCCGCGTCGTTCGCGAGGTGAGTGACGACCACCAGGCGCGCGCCGTCGCCGGCGCCCTCCTGCCGGACCGTGGAGATGCTGACGCCACGCTTGGCGAACTCGGCGGAGACCGCCGAGAGGACGCCGGCGCGGTCGGCGACCTGCATGTTCACGTAGTACCGGGTGGGAATGTCGCCCATCGGCGCGATCGGCAGGTCCGCGTACTTGGACTCGCGGGGTCCGCGTCCGCCGTGCACGCGGTTGCGCGCGGCCATGACGAGGTCGCCCATGACGGCCGACGCGGTGGGAGCGCCACCGGCGCCCTGGCCGTAGAACATCAGGCGGCCCGCGGCGGCGGACTCGACGACCACGGCGTTGTAGGCGCCGTTGACACCGGCGAGGGGGTGCTCGCGCGGGACGAGCGCCGGGTACACGCGGGCGGAGACGCGCTCGCTGCCGTCCTCGCCGACGATGCGCTCGCAGATCGACAGCAGCTTGATCGTGCAGTCCAGCGACTTCGCGGCATCGAGGTCGGCGGAGGTGATCTTCGAGATGCCCTCGCGGTACACGTCACCGGCGGTGACGCGGGTGTGGAACGCGATCGATGCGAGGATCGCGGCCTTCGACGCCGCGTCGAAGCCCTCGACGTCGGCGGTCGGGTCGGCCTCGGCGTAACCCAGACGACCGGCCTCGGCGAGCGTGTCGGCGTAGTCGGCGCCGGTCTCGTCCATCGCGGACAGGATGAAGTTGGTGGTGCCGTTGACGATGCCGAGGACGCGGTCCACACGGTCACCGGCGAGGGACTGGGTCAGCGGGCGGATCACCGGGATCGCGCCGGCGACGGCGGCCTCGAAGTACAGGTCCACGCTCTGCCGCTCTGCCGCCTCGGCGAGTTCGCCGGTGTACTCGGCGAGCAGGGCCTTGTTGGCCGTCACCACGGACTTGCCCGCGTTGAGCGCTGCGAGCACCAGCTTGCGCGGCAACTCGATACCGCCGATCACCTCGACGACCACGTCGACGTCGTCGCGGGTCACGAGGGACTCCGCGTCGGTGGTCAGCAACTCCCGCGGCACGCCGCGATCACCGTCGATGCGGCGCACCGCGACACCGCGCAGTTCCAGACGCGCACCGACTCGGGCCTCGAGGTCCGTCGAGTGGTCCCGGATGATCCGAGCCACCTCGCTGCCCACGGTCCCGAGGCCGAGAACAGCCACCCCGATGGCGCGCTGCGCCGATTCGCTGGTCACTCCGAAACCTCCAAGCTGAGCAGATCTTCCACAGTTTCCCTACGCAAGATTAGGCGTGAGGCGCCGTCTCGCACTGCCACCACGGCTGGGCGGGTGAGCAGGTTGTACCGGCTGGACATCGAATAGCAGTATGCGCCCGTCGCCGCGACCGCGAGCAAATCTCCGGGACCCAGGTCGTCCGGCATCCACGCGTCGCGGATGACGATGTCACCACTTTCGCAATGCTTGCCGACGACACGCGCGACGACGGGCTCGCCGTCGCTGTCCCGCGAGACCAGACGCGCATCATATTCCGCCTGGTACAGCGACGTGCGGATGTTGTCACTCATGCCGCCGTCGACGCTGATGTACCGCCGGGTCGCACCGGCGTCGAGGGTGACGTCCTTGATGGTGCCGACCTCGTACAGCGTGATGGTGCCCGGACCGGCAATCGCGCGGCCGGGTTCGACCATGAGGGTCGGGGTGGGCAGTCCCGCGGCCTCGGACTCGGTGGCGACGATGTGCGCGAGCTTGGCCGCGAGCTGGTCCACGGGCGGCGGATTGTCGCTGGACAGGTACGAGATACCGAGACCGCCGCCGAGGTCGACGATCGACAGCTGCGCGGTCTTCTCCGGCCCGAAACGGTCGACGATCTCGCGCATCAGCCCGATCACGCGGTGCGCGGCCAGCTCGAAGCCGTCGACCTCGAAGATCTGCGAGCCGATGTGGCTGTGCAGACCGACCAGTCGCAGGTTCGCCGAAGCGAACACGGCGGCAGCCGCCTCCATGGCCTTGCCGCCGGACAGCGAGAACCCGAACTTCTGGTCCTCGTGGGCGGTCGCGATGAACTCGTGGGTGTGCGCCTCGACACCGACCGTGATCCGGATCAGCACGTCCTGCACGACACCGTGCCGAGCCGCGACCTCGTCCAGGCGGTCGATCTCGACCATCGAGTCGAGCACGATGTGCCCGACGCCGGCGGTGACCGCGGTGTCGAGTTCGGCGACGGACTTGTTGTTGCCGTGCATCGTGATGCGCCCGGCGGGGAACCCGGCGTGCAGCGCGACGGCGAGTTCGCCGCCCGATGCGACGTCCATCGACAGTCCCTCGTCACGCACCCAGCGGGCGATCTCGGCGGACAGGAACGCCTTGGACGCGTAGTGCACGCGCTCGGCGCCGCCGAACGCGCGCGCCATTTCGCGGCACCGGGACCGGAAGTCGTCCTCGTCCACGACGAACAGCGGGGTGCCGTACTTCGCGGCCAGGTCGGTGACCGGGACACCGGCGATGCGGACGACACCGTCGGCGCCACGCTCGGCGCCACGCGGCCACACCTGCGCGGGCAGCGCCGTCATCGCCGACGCCGTGGTCGGACGCGGCGGCAGCCCGGGGGCGTGCTGGATCTCGGCGTGCCGGGGACCGGCGGGATGCGCGTTCACATGCGCTCCGGGGTGGAGACGCCGAGCAGTCCGAGACCGTTGGCCAGCACCTGACGCGACGCGTCGCACAGGGCCAGACGCGCGGTGTGCAGGTCGCCGGCCTCCTCCTCGCCCTGCGGCAGGATGCGGCACGCGTCGTAGAAGCGGTGGTAGGTGCCCGCGAGCTCCTCGAGGTACCGCGCGACGCGGTGCGGCTCGCGCAGGTCGGCGGCCTTCGCCACGACGCGCGGGTACTCGCCGATCGTGCGGATGAGGTCGCCCTCGCGGTCGTGCGTGAGCAGACCCAGGTTCGGGTTCTCCGCGCTCAACCCCAGGTCGGCGGCGTTGCGGGCGATCGAGCACAGGCGCGCGTGCGCGTACTGGACGTAGTACACCGGGTTCTCGTTGCTGGTGCTGGTCCACAGCTCGAGGTCGATGTCGATGCTCTGGTCCACCGACGAGCGCACCAGGACATACCGGGCGGCGTCGACGCCGATCGCCTCGACGAGATCGTCGAGGGTGATGACGGTGCCGGCTCGCTTGCTCATCTTCACGGCCACGCCGCCGCGAACGAGGTTGACCATCTGCCCGATCATGACCTCGACGGTGTCCGGATCGTCACCGAACGCGGCCGCGGCGGCCTTGAGGCGGCCGATGTAGCCGTGGTGGTCGGCGCCGAGCATGTAGATGCACAGGTCGAAGCCGCGGGCCCGCTTGTTCTGGAAGTACGCGATGTCACCGGCGATGTAGGCCGCGTTGCCGTCCGACTTGATGACGACGCGGTCCTTGTCGTCACCGAAGTCGGTGCTCTTGAGCCACCACGCACCGTCCTCGTGGTACAGGTTGCCGGAGCTCTTGAGGGTCTCGACCGCCGTCTCCACCGCGCCCGACTCGAACAGCGAGTTCTCGTGGAAGTAGACGTCGAAGTCGACGCCGAACTCGTGGAGCGTGCGCTTGATGTGGGTGAACATCAGCTCGACGCCGATGCACCGGAAGGTCTCGTGGCACTCGGCCTCGGGCAGCTCGAGGACGCCCGGGGCCTGCTTCTGCACATCGGCGGCGATGTCGACGATGTATTCGCCGGCGTACCCGTCCTCCGGCGCCGGTTCGCCCTTCGCCGCGGCGATCAGCGAACGCGTGAAGCGGTCGATCTGGGCGCCGTGGTCGTTGAAGTAGTACTCGCGCGTCACGTCGGCGCCCTGCGTGGACAGGATACGGCCCAGCGCGTCGCCGACCGCGGCCCAGCGGGTTCCACCGAGGTGGATGGGGCCGGTGGGGTTCGCGGAGACGAATTCGAGGTTGATCCGCTTCCCGGCGAGCGCGTCACCCGCGCCGTACGCCGCGCCCGCCTCGAGCGCCTTCGCGACGATCGCGCCCTGCGCGTCGGCTGCGAGGCGAATGTTGAGGAAGCCGGGTCCCGCGACGTCGGCCGAGTCGATGCCCTCGGACGCCGTCAGCGCCTCCGCCAGCCAGGTGGCCAGATCGCGGGGATTGACGCCGGCCTTCTTGGCGACCTGCATCGCCACGTTGGTGGCGTAATCGCCGTGCTCGGGATTTCGCGGACGCTCGACCGTCAACGTCGCGGGCAGTACGGATACGTCGAGTCCGTGCTCGGCGAGCACCTTCGCGGCGGTCCCTCGGAGCAGTTCGGCAAGGTCGGCTGGAGTCACAGGAGTCCATCTTATTGCCTGGACGAGCACACCGATTACCCAGTATCGCCCTCTCAGAGGTTTCACTCAGGGTCGGAACGTACAGTGGTGAAGCCTGAGGGGGATCGGGGAGGCTACATACTCCTCGGAGATGCCCTATGTCCAATCACCGAAAGAGCACTCATCGATGCCCAGCGGTTCGGAAAGTCGCGGTCCCGGAAATAACAACACCCGGGCCAAGTCAGCCAAGGCAATCAAGGCAGCGAAGAACAAGGGCGGGGTGCCTGCCGCCAAGCGCGGCGGGGGCACGGCGCGCCAGATTCCGTGGCTGACCATCGGCGCGGTCATCGCCGTCGTCGCCCTGATCGGCGTCCTCGCGATCAACATCTTCCCGAAGTACCAGGATCAGCAGGCGGTGGCGAAGTTCACCCCGTCCGAGTCCAATCAGGATCCGTCGACAGCGATCGACGGCGTCGTCACGGTCGACTACCCGGCCGGCGTGCACGTCGACGCGACCCAGCGGGTCGCGTACGACCAGACCCCGCCGTTCGGCGGACCGCACGATTCCGTGTGGGCCACATGCATGGGCACCGTGTACGCCGATCCGATCCGCACCGAGAACGCCGTCCACTCGCTCGAACACGGCGCGATCTGGATCGCGTACAACCCCGACAAGATCGACGACGCGCAGCGCAAGCAGCTCGAGGAGCGTGCGAGCTCCCGTGACGGCTACATGCTGATGTCTCCGTACCCGGGCATGGACTCCCCGATCTCGCTGCAGTCGTGGGGACACCAGCTCGAGGTCGACACCGCCGACGACGAGCGCATCGACCAGTTCATCGCCGCCCTGCGCCTCAACCGGTACGCCTACCCCGAGGTCGGCGCGAGCTGCTCGACGATCCCCGGCTCGTTCGATCCCGCCAACCCGCCTCCGTTCGACGCGGCCGCGCCGGGACCGGACGCGGTCCCGATGGACGGCGGCGGCATCACGCCGGACGCGAGTGAGACCGGCGGCGGCGCCGGTCTGCCCAACGGCATGCAGATTCCGACCGAACTCCAGCAGCCGGCGCCCGCGACCGGCGGAAACGGCTGACCGACCCGATGACCGACAACCAGAACCAGGCCGAGGCCGGTTCCGCTCCGTCCAGCCGCAGTCAACGAACGGCGCTCACCGTGATCGGGCTGATCGGTGTCCTGGCCATCGGATTCGCGCTCGGCTTCTTCGTGAAGCTGCCGCTGAACGACGACACCACCACAGTCCCGAAATCTGATTCCGTCGACGTCGGGTTCGCGCAGGACATGACGGTCCATCACAACCAGGCCATCGACATGGCCACGATCGCGCTGACGAAGTCGGGCGATCAGGCGGTGAAGAACCTCGCGTACGACATCCTGACGACCCAGCAGAACCAGGTCGGCCAGATGCAAGGCTGGCTGGCCCTGTGGGATCAGGCGCCACTGCCCAGCGGCGGGTACATGACCTGGATGACCGAGGGCGAGGGCCACGGTCATTCGGACCACGCAGCGGCATCGACGGCGGAGCCGGCACAGGACTCCAGCTCGATGCCGGGTATGGCGAGCCCCGAGGAGATGTCGGCGCTGGGACAGTCGTCGGGGCCGGCGCTCGACGTGATGTTCCTTCAGCTCATGCTGCGGCACCATCAGGGTGGGCTCCCGATGATGCAGTACGCCGAGCAGTACGCGGACGTTCCGGTGGTTCGTAACCTCGCGAAGACGATGGTCGCGACGCAGCAGGGCGAGTCGACGCTCATCACGGGCATGCTCGCGGAGCGGAACGCCGCCCCGCTACCGATGAACTAGTCGGTACGCCTGTGGACCGGGCGGCGCATCCTCGAACGGGTGTGCCGCCCGGTCTCGTTTCCGCGCCGACCGGCCGAGAAACACCGATCTACCAGGCGATGTGGATGATCGCCGACAATGCGCTACGCTAACTCCGCCCACTGGCACACCGGATTTCCGGTGCGCCCCCGTAGCTCAGGGGATAGAGCGTTCGCCTCCGGAGCGAAAGGCCGCAGGTTCGAATCCTGCCGGGGGCACCGAGAAGGCCCCACTCTTTCGAGAGTGGGGCCTTCGGCCGTTTCCGGGCATGGTCCGTGACGTCAGTAGGCCCCCCGGGCTCCCGATCGCAGATCGAGTCCCCACGCGCCCACACCGCACAACACGATCGCTGCGAGGGCAACCGCGGCGGCGGGCGCCGAGACCGACACCTGCGGTTCGAAGACCGACGACGACGCGTAGTCGGCGTACCGTTCGGTGATCGTCCAGGCCGCTGCCGCGATGCCCGGGATCCCGACGGTGAACGGTAGCGAGAGTCCGACCGTGGACGCAGGCGCGGCTGTGGGCAGGCAGGTACCGACCACGTACCCCGCTGCGGCGGGCAGCACGAACATGGAGGCGATCGAGCGGAGATCCCACTCGGGTGCCACCAGGGACGCCGCAGCCACCGCCGCCAGGAGCGCGAACCCGGCCACCGGAACCGGCCACCGGAGCCCCGTCGCGACTCCGGCGACGATCAGCGCGGCCGGAATCGCGAGGGCCCACCAGTCGGTGCTCGACCACGGCATTCCCCCTGTTGCCGCGGCGAGTACCGCGGCACCGGCGAACACCACCTGCCCGTCACGCCCGGGCAACTGCCACGCGATCCAGGCAACCAGCGCCACCGTCACACCGACGTACGGATACCACCACTCGGGACGCGCCCCCGACTCGATCAGGATCCAGTTGGCCGCGAAGGCCGCGACGGGCAGTGCGGCGGCGACCGCGAGCCACCGGGTGTCGACCCGCGCAGTCCACGAAACTCTCCGATCGACGAGGGCCGTCAGGACGACCAGAACCGCGGCTACGACGGCGGGCCACAGGCCCACCACGCCCGACTGCTCCACGGACTCGCGCGACGTCAGCGGGGCATAGCCGATCCAACCCGAGTCCGCACTACCGAACCGACGCAGGTCGACGACGGACCCCGACAGCAGGAAGGCACCGATGGCACCCCCGGCGAGCGCGGCCTGGACGTTCCGATCGCGGGCGGCGAGAGGTGAGATCGCACCCAGAATCATGCCTGCGGCAACGGAATTCGAGTACAGGAGCACCGCCGGATCGTCGGGATACGACAGCACCTCCGGCAAGGCGAGCAGCAGCAGCCCGGCCACGGCAGCGGCCGTCACCAGCGTCACCGAGCGCCGCCGGGTCAGTGCAACCGTCACCAGCACGGCCACGACGGCGGCACACGCGACACCCGCCCCGTTCGCGGAGAGGGCGTCGGGCAGCCTGCTCCCGCCCCTGACGTAGTCGTCGGGCATCGGCGACCACAGCACCCGACCGGCGAGCACACCGCACAGCAGTGCGGCGAGCACGGGCACGATCCGAGCGACACGACTCATCCCACTCCCCTCCACAACTCTCCAGCTTCCGGGCCCTACATGGCCTGCAACTCGGCCACCACGTCGGCCATCCGCCGATCCTGGTCGGGGTTCTCGGGCAGCGCCAGCGTGACACCCTGCGCGACGCCGTCCAGACGCCGGCTGATCGCGTCGGCGAGCGTGTCGTAGCGCGCGGTAGGCACGATCGTGCCGAGGACGTCGTCGGTGACGATGTCGCGCAACCGATCCCAGTCCTCGCGACGGACCAGGTCGGACAAC
This sequence comes from Rhodococcus sp. W8901, assembly GCF_013348805.1. Lineage (NCBI taxonomy): Bacteria > Bacillati > Actinomycetota > Actinomycetes > Mycobacteriales > Nocardiaceae > Rhodococcus > Rhodococcus sp. W8901. The sequence goes on along the minus strand of NZ_CP054690.1, from coordinate 2,122,292 downwards.
CGACCCTGGAGGTCGGGGAAGCCGTGACGCTCGAGCGCACCGCGGTAGGCCGGCGTCGAGTACAGGAACGCGAACAGGCGGCGGCGACGTTCGCGTTCCTCGGCGACGTCCGCGTCGGTCGCGCCGGTGATCACCTGCAGTCCGGCAACGACATCGAAGCCGTCGAGGCAGCGACCTACCGTCGACGCACCGTCGGTCAGCGCCGGCACGCATTCGTCGACGAGGTAGCGCGGATCGGAGTTGGTGGGGTGGGTGACGAGGCCGTCCGCGCACTCTCCTGCGACGCGGCACATGAGCGGTCCCACCCCGCCCAGGTAGATCGGGGGCATCGGGGTTGCCGAATCGGGGCCCGGGTTGAAGTACGGCTGCATCCGCGTGAAGCGGTACCTGTCCCCCTCGTACGCAACGAGTTCTCCGGTGCGGAACGTCGCGAACGCGGCCCGCACGACGCCGACGTATTCACGCATCGCCGCCGCGGGCGCGCTCCACGGCATCGCGTACCGCTCTTCGATGTTCTGCCGGATCTGGCTGCCGAGACCGAGATGGAACCGTCCGCCGGACAGCTTCGACAGGTCCCATGCGGTGTAGGCGGTCACGAGCGGGCTGCGCACGAACGCGAGCGCCACCGAGGTCCGCACCGTGATCCGTTCGGTGGCCTGCAGCGCGAGCAACGCGAGCAGGAACGGGTCGTGCACGGTCTCCGAGACGTGGAGGCCGTCGTAGCCGGCGGCCTCCACGCGTCGGGCGAACTCGGCCACCTTCGACAGATCGATGGCGGGATCGGTTCCGGTGTAGACCTTCATCCGTCAGTTCTACCCGGCGAATTGCCGGATTTCGCAGTGACGCGGTGCGTATGGCCGCGGTTCGTGTGATTGCGGTTACCATCGCTTCTCGTGGTCGACAGCATGGTGGGGGCGGAGCATGCATCCGCGAGCGGGCAGGCACGAGCAGACGATCGGGCGGCGTCGAGGTGGGGGCTTCGACGCGCGCGACTGATCGCGATCGTCGCGGCAATCGTCGGCATCGTGTCGGCGCTGGTCATACCTTTACTGCCGGTGCATCAGGAGCAGGCGACGCTGTCGTGGCCGCAGAACGGCGTCACGACCAGCGTCGAGGCGCCCCTCGTGTCGTATGCGCCCTTCACCTTCGACGCCCGCATCCCGTGCGCGACGGCCGCGGGCCTCGACGACGGAGGCCTTCTGGTCTCGACGATTCCCGCCGGTGCGCCGGGAACGGAGCAGTACGGCCTCATCGCCAAGACCGTGGCGGCGTCGGAGTCCACACCCGCCCGCCTGGAGGTGATCCTCCGCGACAGGTCGCTGATCTCGACTCCGCTGTCGGAACTGCGCGGCGTCGACTGCGCGATCGTCATCTCGTCCGATTCGAACCGGACGACGGCGTCGATCACGGGCCCCGGCGGGGAGTTGACGACGAAGACCGTCGAGGGCGACGTCCGCCCCCAGATGGTCGGCGTGTTCAGCGATCTCGACGGTTCGGCACCGGCCGGGTTGCAGGTGACCGCGGAACTCGACACCCGGTTCTCCACGACGCCCACGCTGATCAAGATCGTCGCGATGATCGTCACGGTGCTGGCGACGTTGCTGGCCCTGCTCGCGCTGCATCGACTCGATCTGACGGACGGCCGCCGGGCGCGCCGTTTCCTGCCCGCCCGGTGGTGGCGTTTCGGAGTCGTGGACGTGGTCGTCATCGGAACGCTGGTGCTGTGGCACTTCATCGGCGCGACCACTGCCGACGACGGCTACCAGTACACGATGGCGCGCTCGGCGCAGTCGTCCGGCTACATGTCCAACTACTTCCGCTACTTCGGTGTCCCGGAGACCCCGTTCGGCACCCCGTACTACTACATCTTCGGACTGCTCGACGACATCTGGAACGCGAGTCCGTGGGTGCGCCTGCCGGCGCTGCTCGCGGGCATCGTGACGTGGATGGTGCTCAGTCGCGAGGTGGTGCCGCGGCTCGGTGCCGCGGCGCGCACGAGTCGCCTCGCGCTGTGGACGGGCGCGTTGGGCTTCCTCGCGGTGTGGTTGCCGTACAACAACGGCCTGCGTCCGGAACCGATCGTCGCGGCCGGTGTGCTGCTCACCTGGTGCTCGGTGGAGCGGGCGATCGCGACCCGGCGCCTGCTGCCGGCGGCGGTCGCGATCCTCGTCGCCGCCGCGACGCTCTCGGTCGGGCCCTCCGGAATCATCTGTTTCGCTGCACTGCTCGCCGGACTGCGGCCGCTCCTGCGGATCGTGATCGCACGCGCGAAGACCGTCGGTTATGCGGCGCTGTTGTTGCCGCTCGTGGCCGCCGGCACCGCCATACTCGTCGCGATCTTCGCCGACCAGACGCTCGCGGTCGTCCCGGCGATGCAGGACGCCCACGACGCCGGCGGCCCGAGCGAGAAGTGGTTCAGCGAGAACCTGAGGTACCAGTGGTTGCTCAACGACACCGCCGACGGCTCGCTCTCGCGGAGGTTCGGCATCTTCGTGATGTTCCTGGGGCTCGCGGTCTCCGTCCTCGCGATGTTGCGCAAGGGAGGACGCATCCCCGGCACCTCGGCCGGTCCGTCCCGCCGGATCATCGGGGTCACGTTCGGCGCTGTCGCGCTGATGATGTTCACGCCCACCAAGTGGACGCACCACCTCGGCGTCTTCGCCGGCCTGGCGGGTACCCTCGCTGTGCTCACCGCAGTCGCCGTCAGCACGGCGGTGCTGCGCTCGCCCCGTAACCGCGCTCTGTTCGCAGCCGGGATCCTGTTCCTCCTGGCGTTCACGTTCATCGGGACGAACAACTACTGGTACGTGTCGGCGTGGGGTGTGATGTGGTGGGACAAGCCGCCGTCGCTCGCCGGCACCGGAGCTGCGACCGTGCTGTTCGGTGGGGCGATCGTGATGGTCGCGGTTGCCGCGTGGTGTCACGTCCGCGATTCCCGTGTACCCGAACCTGGTTCCCGCACCCGATGGTTGTGGGCGCTGCCCCCGCTGACGATCGCCGCCGCCGCGATGGTGCTGTTCGAAGTGCTCTCGCTCGCGAAGAGCACGGTGAGCCAGTACCCCGCGTACTCGGTCGGCAGATCGAACTTCGACGCGCTGCGTGGCCAGAACTGCGGGCTCGCGAACGACGTGCTGCTCGAAACCGATCCGAATGCGTCCATGCTGCAACCGCTCTCGGGCGACGCGGCGACCGCGCTCGCCGGCACCGAATCCACCGGGTTCGGGCCCAACGGCGTCGCGTCTGATCTCAGCGCCGACGCGGAGACCGCGGCATCGGGCACCGCAAACATGGTCAACCCCGACACGACGACCACGACGACGGACACCGCAGCCGGAACGGGCGGCGGCGAGGGATCGGTGGGCGTCAACGGCAGCTCCGTCGCGCTGCCGTACGGGCTCGACCCCGCCACCACGCCCGTGCTCGGCAGCTACCGCACCAGCGAGCAGACCCCGGCGTCACTGGTCAGCGGCTGGTACGGTCTGCCGGCCGTCGGCGACGACGGCACCCGCGCCGACATCGTCTCGATTGCGGTCGCCGGGCGGATCCGCTCGATGGACCGCGACGGCATCGTCACGTACGGCCAGGACCTCGAGCTCGAGTACGGCGTCCGCCGACCCGACGGTTCGGTGGACGTCCTGGGCCGGGCGCTGCCCTTCGACATCGGGCCCGAGCCGTCGTGGCGGAACGTGCGGGTTCCCCTGGACCAGTTGCCCGCCGAGGCCGACGCGGTTCGTCTCGTCGCCTCCGACGAGGACCGCGATCCCGATCAATGGCTCGCGGTCACTCCTCCGCGAGTTCCGCAGACGCGAACCCTCCAGGACGTCGTCGGGTCCGACACCCCGGTGCTCGCGGACTGGGCCGTGGGGCTCCAGTTCCCGTGCCAGCAGCCGTTCTCGCATCTGAACGGTGTCGCGGAGGTGCCCGGGTACCGGATCCTTCCCGATCGCCCGGGTGCGGTCTCGACGAACCGGTGGGAGGACCATTTCGGTGGTGGCCCGCTGGGCTGGACCGACCAACTGTTGACCGCCGAGACGATCCCTTCGTATCTCGATCACGACTGGCGTCGGGACTGGGGACAGATCGAACAGTTCACGCCGCGCAACGAGTCCGCGGTGCCGGCCGAACTGACGACGGTGACGGAACGGCGGTCGGGGCTGTGGAACCCGGGTCCGATGACCCTGCGTTTCTGACGGCCCGCGAATTGACGTCGATCCCTTGACTTGGGGCGGCGAGCGAGAATACTTAAGTGGGTGCTTAAGTATTCTGCGCCGCTCGACGGGGTGTTCCACGCACTGTCGGATCCGAGTCGGCGCGGAATGGTCGAGCGACTCAGCCGCGGCTCGGCCTCGGTCAGCGAGCTCGCGGCGCCGTTCGACATGTCACTGCCCGCCGTGGTGCAGCACCTCCGGGTGCTGGAGGCGTCCGGACTCGTCCGGTCCGAGAAGATCGGCCGAACCCGCACGTACCAGCTGATCCCGGGCGCTCTCGACCGCGCCGGACAGTGGATCGCCCAGCGGCGCACCACCTGGGAGCGTCGACTCGACCGACTCGGCGAGTACCTCACCGAGACCGACGAAGCACGCTGATTCGTAAGGAGCAGCCATGAGCACCCGATCGGTCACCCATTCCACATTCGTCATCGAACGCACCTACGACGCAGGCCCGGAACAGGTCTTCCACGCGTTCGCCGACCCCGACACCAAGGCCCGCTGGTTCACCGCCCCCGACGAATGGGTGTCGGGCGAGAACACGATGGACTTCCGTGTCGGCGGTCGCGAGACCACCGCGGGCGGGCCGAAGGACGGCCCGGTGCATTCGTTCTCGTCCATCTACCAGGACATCGTGCCGAACGAGCGAATCGTCTACACGTACGACATGCACATGGACGACGTCCGGACCTCCGTGTCGCTGGCGACGATCGAGTTGTTCCCGTCCGGGGCCGGCACTCGGCTGGTGATGACCGAGCAGGGCGCGTTCCTCGACGGCTACGACGACGCCGGGTCCCGCGAGGAAGGCACAAATCTTCTACTCGACGCGCTCGGGGCCGCCCTGGCGGCGGAGTCCGCATCGGCGTAATCGTCGATCCCGACGACGGAGGCCGGTTACGGAGCCCGAACTCCGGTCGATCCCGGTGTGCCCGCTCGAGGACCGCAGCGATCGCCGCGCGGGCTTGCGGGCTGTTGCGCCAGCAGGTCGACCCGGTGACGGCAGCCCCCGCGTCGAGGATGTCGTCGGCGTGGACGGATCGCAATGCGTCGAAGCTGTCGTGGCCCATGTCTTCGAGCCGTCGCACCACGGTGGGCCCGACACCTTTCAGAGCCAACAGGGCCGACCGTTCGCTGTCATCGAATGCCACGGGGGTGACACTACCGACAGGTCTGAACGCCTAGTTAGCTAGCGTTGCGGTTCGATGATCGCCGTGATCGAGTCGATCTCGGCGCTCGGGATCGCGAAGTGTTCGGTGATCGCGACGGTGAGGGTGTCGCGTCCGAAGCTCATGTCGAGCAGGAAGCGGGCCACCACGTCGGTGCCCCACTCCCGGAACTCGAGGTCCCGGACGGCGCTGATCGGCCGGTACTGCGCTCCGTTCTCGAGCATGGCGCGAATCTCGTCGCCGGAATCGCCTGTGCGCTGGCCGTTCTCGTAGCGGTGACAGTGCCGGGCGAGCCGGACCTTGCTGGTGTCGTGGGTGACGAGGGAGTCGATGTATTCGCGCGCCATCGCCACCCGCGGGGTGTCGGTGGGACCGCCGGTCTCCTCGGCGATCCCGGCGAGCAGCGGGACCGCGAGGTCGCGGCGGCAGATGAGCAGGTCGGGCAGGTACGGATGGGGTTCGTTGTAGCGCAGGGGCGTCCCGTCGATCCGGGAACAGTGCAGTCCGGCGGCCAGAGCGACGCCCACCGGTGCCGCCGAGTCCCATTCCCATTGCCCACCGGCGTGCACATACGCGTCGGCCTCACCGCGCAGCACCGCCATCGCCTTCGCTCCCGCCGACCCCATCGGGGCGACGTCGGCGCCGACCCGCCGGGCCAGCGCGTCGACGAACTGCGGTGGCCGGCTGTCGCTCACCAGGATTCGTGGCCGGGCACGGTCGGTGGCGACGGCGTGGACCGCACCGCTGACGTACACCTCGCGGCGCGCGGGTTGTGCGACGGCGGCGGCGGTGATGCCGAGTCCCCGCTCCCACAGCGCGACGTGGACGGCCCAGTCGGTGCGGCCCACGAGGCCGTACTCCCGGGAGCCGTCGAGCGGGTCGATGATCCACACCCGTGGATTGTCCAGCCGGAACGGGTCGTCGGCGGATTCCTCGGACAGCACGGCGTCGTCCGGCCGCTGGGCCGCGAGCCGCTCGACGAGCAGCGCGTTGGCCGCCTTGTCGCCGCGCCGCCCCAACTCCTTGGCCGCAGCGTTGTCGAGCGGGGTGTCCCACAGCTCGCGGTTGCGCAGGTCCAGCAGCAGGTCGCCCGCGCGGGTGGCCAGGTCGGCGGCGAGATCGGTGTCGGTGCTCACAGGTGCAGATACTCCATGATCCTCGCGGCCTGCGCGACCGGATCGCCGTCCTCGGGCCGGAGCACCAACTCTGCGTGTTCGGGCGCCTCGTACGGGTCGTCGACGCCGGTGAATCCGGTGATCTCCCCCGCCCGTGCCTTGGCGTACATGCCCTTGGGGTCGCGGGCCTCGCACTGTTCGATGGGGGTGTCGACGAACACCTCGACGAACGCCAGGCCCGCGTCTAGGTGTTGCCGCCGCACGTTGTCGCGGTCGGCCCGGTACGGACTGATGAGCGATGCGATCGCGACGGTGCCGCCGTCCGCGAGCAACTGCGAGACCGCACCCACCCGACGGACGTTCTCGGCGCGGTCCGCGGCAGTGAAACCGAGGTCGGCGTTGAGTCCGTGCCGGAGATTGTCGCCGTCGAGCCGGTAGGCCGGCACCCCGGCCGCGACCAGGCGGCGTTCGAGTTCGACGGCCACGGTGGACTTGCCGGACGCCGACAACCCGGTGAGCCACACGGTCATCCCGCGCGTGGCCCGCTCCTCCCGGGACACTGCGGCCGAGTGCCACACCACCTTCGATTCCTTGAGCGTCGGGCCGGTGATCATGCCGGCCGCAACGGTGTTGCCGGTCGAGTCGTCGACGAGGATGAAGCTGCCCGTGACTCGGTTGCGGCGGTACGGGTCGAACAGCAGCGGCTGCTGGGTGCGCAGCTGGATGCGTCCGATCTCGTTGAGCGTCAACGACTGCGCGGTCTCGTCGCGGTGCAGGGTGTTGACGTCGAGGCGGTAGTCGAGCCGGACGACCTGGCCCCTGGTGGCGCGCGTGGTGTGCAGCACGGTGTAGCGGGCAACCTCACTGAGGGCCGACTGCTCGGTGAGCCAGCAGACCATCGCGTCCAGCTCCTGACCGACGAGCGGGCGGTTGTTGGGCCGGCACAGGGTGTCGCCGCGGCTCACGTCCAGGTCGTCGGCCAGCTGGACGCACACCGCGGACGGCGCGAACGCCTCCTTCACCGGCTCGCCGCCGGGCCCCCAGATCGCGGCGATCGTCGACGTGAATCCCGACGGCAGGGCGACCACCTCGTCGCCGGGTTTGAACACGCCGCTGGCCACGGTTCCGGCGTAGCCGCGGAAGTCGTGCAGGTCGGCGTCGGTCTGCTGCTGCGGCCGGATCACGTACTGCACGGGCAGGCGCGCGTCGATGAGGTTGCGATCGGACGCGATGTGCACGTCCTCGAGATGGTGCAGCAGCGACGAACCCTCGTACCACGGCATGTTCTCGGTGCGGGTGACGATGTTGTCGCCCTTGAGTGCAGACACCGGGATGAACGTCAGGTCGTGCACGTCGAGTTTGGTTGCGAACTGGCCGAACTCGTCCTTGATCTCCTCGAATCGCTCCTGCGACCACTCGACGAGGTCCATCTTGTTCACACACAACACGAGGTGCGGGATCCCGAGGAGCGTCGACAGGAACGCGTGCCGCCGGGTCTGCTCGAGCACACCCTTGCGGGCGTCGACGAGGATCAGCGCGAGGTCCGCGGTCGAGGCGCCGGTGACCATGTTGCGCGTGTACTGCTCGTGACCGGGGGTGTCGGCGATGATGAACTTGCGCTGTGGGGTGGCGAAGTAGCGGTGCGCGACGTCGATCGTGATGCCCTGCTCGCGCTCGGCCCGAAGTCCGTCGGTGAGCAGGGCGAGATCGGTGTACTCGGTGCCCCGCTCGCGACTGCTGCGTTCGACCGCCTCGAGTTGGTCCTCGAAGATCGACTTCGAGTCGTACAGCAGGCGTCCGATCAGGGTGGACTTGCCGTCGTCGACGCTGCCCGCGGTCGCGACGCGGAGGAGTTGCTGGGTGTGCACCATCAGAAGTACCCCTCCTTCTTGCGGTCTTCCATCCCGGCCTCGGAGATCCGGTCGTCGGCGCGGGTGGCGCCACGCTCGGTGATGCGGCTCGCGGCCACCTCGGTCACGACCTCGGCCGCGGTGACGGCCGACGACTCGACGCAGCCTGTGCACGTCGCATCGCCGACGGTACGGAACCGGACGAGTTCGTCACGGGACTCCTCCCCCGGCAACAGGGACAGGAACCGCGTGTGCGCCAGCAGCATTCCGTCGCGCTCGACGACCGGACGGCGGTGCGCGTAATAGATCGACGGCAGCTCGATCTCCTCCGCGGCGATGTACTGCCAGATGTCGAGCTCGGTCCAGTTCGACAGCGGGAACACCCGGATGTGCTCGCCGCGGCGGTGTCGCCCGTTGTAGAGGCTCCACACTTCCGGGCGTTGCGCCTTGGGGTCCCACTGGCCGAACTCGTCCCGGAAGCTGAACACCCGTTCCTTGGCTCGGGCCTTCTCCTCGTCGCGCCGGGCGCCGCCGAAGACTGCGTCGAAACGGTTGTCCCGGATGCCGCGGAGCAGGGTGTGCGTCTGCAGCCGGTTGCGGCTGGCCCGCGGGCCCGTCTCCTCCACCACGTGCCCGGCGGCGATGTCGTGCTCCACACTCGCCACGATCAGCCGCAGCCCCAGGCGGTCGACGGTCCGGTCCCGGAACTCGATGACCTCGTCGAAGTTGTGTCCGGTGTCGACGTGCATCACGGCGAACGGCAACGGCGCGGGCCAGAAGGCCTTCGCCGCGACGTGCAGCATGACCACCGAGTCCTTGCCGCCGGAGAACAGCAGCACGGGACGCTCGAATGTCGCGGCGACCTCACGGAAGATGTGGACCGCCTCGGCCTCGAGCGCCTGCAGGTGGGACAGCTCGTAGGTGGACGGGGACGCCAGGGGTGTCACGCGCGGCTCCTCGACGGATCAATCGGTACAGTTTTGTACCGGGTCGGTTCGCATACTGACTCTGAGCTGAGAATAGAACCGGTTCCACCGGGCGGTCAATGGCTCGCGATCACCCCGCGCCGTGGCCGAATGTCACATCGGTTCAGTCAGACCGAACGCATGTGACATTCGGCCGGTCAGGGGCGGACGGGACACCGACCGCCGACCTCCGCAGTCACGGCATCCGCGGCCGCCACGAGCGCCGCACCACGCCATGCGATCTCCGCGCCACTGATCGCCCCACCCACGTCGAGCGTCAGCACGAGCGACTGGTGGCCGTCCGCGTCGTAGACCGGCGCGGCGATCAGGCTCACCGGATACTCGACGCCGACCTCGGTCTCGCTGTGCAGATAGACACGCTCACCGAGGCTCGACACCATCTCGCCGATCAGCTCACGAAGCTCCGTCGGTAGATCCCGACCGGCGACGCCCGCCATGAGCGAGAAGAGCTTGCGCCCGACCGGGGTGAGCCGCTCGACGAGGTAGCCGACCCGGCGGCAGTCGTCGACGACCCGCTGCAGGAGGTCACGGTCGAGGACGACCGGCAGCGCCGGCTCCCGCCGCAACCAGGCCTCGAGATCGTCGTCGCCGTCCCAGATCACGTACATGAGTCCGACCGGCGGGGCGAACGGATACGCCTGCCCCACCCGGGCCGCCGTGCGCCCCAGGGTGACCCCCGGCGGGTTGACGGTCTCGAGAATCATGACCTGGTCACCCACCACCGCAGACGCCGTACACACCGCACCGAACTCGGCGGCGATCTTGTCGAGTTGGGCACGCGCGATCGGCCCGATGGCGAATCCTCGCTGCGCGGCGCGTCCAGCGGCGATGAGCGCAGGACCGAGGCCGTACGTCTTCGACGCCGGATCACGGGTGAGGTATCCGCCGGACACCAATTCGGAGAGGATGCCGAGGCAGGTCGGCTTGCTGATCGCCAGCGTGCGCGCGAGTTCGGACAGCCCGAATCGCTGCTCCTCCCGAGCGACGAGGAAGTCGAGGATCTGGACGACCCGCGCCGTCGGCGGAGAACGGCGTCCACCGGACTCGGCGGGCTCGGCGACCCCTGCAGTCATTGACCACTCCTTGAAACACGTTCTATCGTCTGACGCATCGCATGTTCTACCACCCAGGTACATATTTGTACCACCGGATAGAAGGAGCAAGGTGTGCTGACGGATCCACTCGCCGAGGCCATGGCCGAGGCCGAGAAACTGGTCGAGAGCGCCCCCCATATTCGGTCGGAGCAGGACCTGCTGGAGGGGATGCAGTACCTCGCCGGCGGAATCCTCGCGACCGTCCACGCGGCTTGGGCCACCGAGAAGACTCATCCGACCTTCATCCAGGGCACCGGGCCGTACACGAAGATGGGCCTCGACAATCCCGACACCCTGTACTTCGGGGCGCGGATCAACGACGACGCCGAGTACATCGTGACCGGAACCCGCGGCACCACCGCCGACCTGAGCTTCCAGGTGCTCAGCGGCAACTACACCAACGCGAACGTGCCGGGCAGCGAGATCGCCTTCGACGACCGGGAACTCCACATCGAGGACGACGGGACGTTCGTCGCCACGTTCGGGCCGAGTCCGGCGGACGGGCGACGGAACCACTTCACGCTTGCACCGGGCTCGAGCCAGCTGGTGGTCCGCGAGGTCTACAGCGACTGGAGCCAGCAGCGCGGCACCATCCGGATCGAACGCGCCGACCGGATCGGTGTCCCGGTGCCGCCGCTCACGAAGGAAGAGACCGAGAAGCGGTTCGCGCGCGCCGGCAAGGCACTGGTCACCCGCGTCAAGACGTGGCTGCAGTTCCCGCAGTGGTTCTACGACAACCTGCCGGTCAACACGATGACCGCACCGCGGCTCACCCCGGGCGGCCTGGCCACGCAGTACTCCTCGGTGGGCCACTACGAACTCGCCGACGACGAGGCGATGATCATCACGGTGCCGAAATCCGATGCGCCGTACCAGGGTTTCCAGCTGGGCAGCCTGTGGTACATCTCGCTCGACTACATCAATCACCAGACGTCGCTGAACAACACCCAGGCGCAGGTCGATCCGGACGGAATGATCCGGATGGTCCTGAGCGAGCACAACCCGGGCGTGACCAACTGGCTCGAGGCCCTCGGCCATCCGCGCGGCTACCTGCAGTTCCGGTGGCAGCGGACGTCGCGGGAGTTCACGCCCGAGGACGGCCCGACCGTCGAGGTGGTCAAGCTCGACGAGATCGCCGCGAACCTGCCGTTCCACGAACACAACAAGATCACGCCGGAGGACTTCGCCGCCCGCATCGCGGCGCGCCAGTCTGCCGTCGCCGACAGAATGCTGGGGTAGGACATGACAAATCTGTTGCAGGACAAGGTAATCGTCATCTCGGGCGTCGGTCCGGCGCTCGGCCGGACACTCGCGCTGCGTTGCGCCGAAGCCGGTGCCGACCTGGTGCTGGCCGCGCGCACCCAGTCGCGACTCGACGAGGTGGCCAAGGAGGTCACCGATCTGGGCCGACGCGCGGTGACGGTGTCGACCGACATCACCGACGACGCCTCGGCCGCCCACCTGCTGGCCGCCACCACCGACGCCTTCGGCCGGGTCGACGGCCTGATCAACAACGCGTTCACGGTGCCGTCGATGAAGCCGTTCGGCCGCACCGACTTCCAGCACATCCGCGACGCGATCGAGCTGACCGTGCTCGGTGCGCTCCGCCTGACGCAGCTGTTCACCCCGGCTCTGGCCGAGTCCAAGGGTGCGGTCGTGAACGTGAACTCGATGGTGCTGCGGCACTCGCAGGAGCGCTACGGCAGCTACAAGCTCGCCAAGTCGGCGCTGCTCGCGATGTCGCAGTCGCTCGCCACCGAACTGGGACCGCAGGGCATCCGCGTGAACTCCGTCGCGCCCGGCTACATCTGGGGCGACACGCTGAAGAAGTTCTTCGAGCACCAGGCCGAGAAGTTCGGCATCACGGTGGACCAGGTCTACGAGCACACCGCGGCGAACAGCGACCTCAAGCGCCTGCCGACCACCGACGAGGTCGCCGACGCCGTGATCTTCCTGGCCTCACCGATGGCCAGCGCGATCACGGGCCAGTGCCTCGACGTCAACTGCGGCGAGTTCCACCACTAGAGCCGGCTTCTGAAGGAGCACCATGACTGAACGCACGACCGTCGGCACCGTCGAGGACCTGCACGCGTCCGCGACCAGGATGACCGGCCTCACCGACTTCGGCGTCGACGACTACACCGAGGCTCTCGGCGTACTGCTCGACTCGTACGCCCGCGACGAGGACCTGACGCCGTTCGGCAGCAAGATCTCTCGCGTCTTCCTCCGCGGCGCGCTGGTGGCGAGGCTGCTGAGCGAGGCGGCCTGGAAGCAGTTCCCCGAACACGCCGACGTGCAGATCGAGCGTCCGATCTTCGTCACCGGCCTCCCCCGCACCGGCACCACCGCACTGCACCGCCTCCTGACCGTCGACCCCGCGCATCAGGGTCTGGAGATGTGGCTGACGGAGATGCCGCAGCCGCGGCCGCCGCGCGACACGTGGGACTCCAATCCCGTGTTCCAGGCGATCGAACAGCAGTTCAGCCAGCACCACGTGGATCACCCCGAGTTCATGGGCGTGCACTACATGTCGGCCGGCGAGGTCGAGGAGTGCTGGCAGCTGCTGCGCCAGACCTTCAAGTCGGTGTCGTACGAGTGCCTGGCGAACCTGCCGACGTACTCGACATGGCTGCAGGGCCAGGACTGGACCAACGCCTACGCCCGACACAAGAAGAACCTCCAGCTCATCGGCCTGCCGGACCGCGACCGGCGGTGGGTCCTCAAGAACCCGAGCCACCTGTTCGCGCTCGACGAGTTGATGGCGGTGTACCCGGACGCGCTGATCGTCCAGACCCACCGTCCGCCGAGCACCATCATCCCGTCGATGTGCAGCCTCGCCGAGCACGCCACCGAGGGCTGGTCCAACACGTTCCGCGGCGAGGTGATCGGCCGCGGCCAGCTGGACCTGTGGGCACGCGGGCTCGAGGACTTCACGGCGGCGCGGGCCAAGTACGACCCGGCCCAGTTCATCGACGTCGACTACCGAGACTTCGTCGCGGACCCGTTGGGGACGGTCGAGAAGATCTATTCCCAGTTCTCGATCCCGATGTCCGACCAGGCACATCGCGAGATGGAAGACATGCATTCCGAGAGCCACTCCGGCAACCGCAAACCGGCCCACCGGTACACGCTCGAGGAGTACGGGCTCACCGCCGAGGAGGTCGACGAGCGGTTCGGGGACTACGCCGGGGGCTGAACCGAGAAAGAGTCCCACCCAGCGAGACCCTAGTGTGATCGTCGCCACACCGACGCGTTAGGTTTCACGCGTGGGGGCTGCAACGGCGCAGTCCCCTGTCAGAGAGGCTCGATCCGAATGTTCCTGCACGCAAGACGATTCGACACCGACCGCGACCGACTGCCCGACGGGATGCACAGTTCCCCCGGGACTGCGACCTCCGTCGACCTGGCGGCGGCCGGTTACACCGAGCAGGAGTTCTTCCTCAGCGGCACCGCCACGGCGTACCGCGAGGACGGGGCGTGGGAATCCGACGGACGGTGGGGGGTCGCCGAGGCCGGGCAGGCCCCGTACCGGACGCGGTTGCTGGTGCGGGCGCCGAAGGATCCGAGCCGTTTCAACGGCACCGTCGTCGTCGAGTGGCTCAACGTCAGCGGCAACGTCGATGTGGACGTCGACTTCGGCTACATGCACTCCGAGTTGCTGCAGGGCTACGCGTGGGTGGGTGTCTCCGCTCAGGCGGCCGGCGTCAACAGCACCGGCGGCAGCCCGCTCGGACCCAACGTCGTCGGGCTCAAGGCGTGGGATCCGCAGCGCTACGGACCGCTGCACCACCCGGGCGACGCCTACTCGTACGACATCTTCTCCCAGGCCGGGGCGGCACTGCGCGCACCGCGCGGTGCCGCCCCGCTCGCCGGACTGGTGGTGGAGAACCTGATTGCGACCGGCCAGTCGCAATCCGGATTCCGGATGCTCACGTACGCCAACGCGATCCATCCGCACGCACGGGTCTTCGACGGTCTCTTCGTCCACAGCCGCGCCGGGTTCGGGGCTCCGCTCGGCTCCGGATCCGGTGTCGCGGCGCTCGACGGGCCGGACGGCCCGACGGTGGTCGCGCCCGCCCGGGTGCGAACGGACCTCGACATCCCGGTGTTCCAGGTCCTCACCGAAACCGAACTGTTCGAACTGGGCGGGGGACCCGGCCCCAAGTCGTTCGTCGCCGCCCGCCAACCGGACACCGACCGCCTCCGGACATGGGAGATCGCGGGCACCGCGCACTCCGACGCGCACGCCCTGCGAATCCTCTACCCGCAGTACACCGCCCAGTTCGGGCAGATCCGGGATCTGAGCACCATGTTCGGGATCGTCAACGACGGCCCTCAGGCACAGGTCGTGTCGGCCGCGCTGCGTGCCCTGCGCACCTGGGTCACGGACGGTACCGCGCCGGCATCCGCCGAGCCCATCGAGACCACCGGCTCCGGCATCGTCCGCGACCGCTTCGGCAACGCCCGCGGCGGCGTGCGCACGCCGGCCGTCGAGGCCCCGGTCGCGGCGCTGACCGGAGAGACGGTTCGGGTGCCGAACAACGGCGCGACCGTGCCGCTCGACGCCGAGACGCTGACCGCGCTGTACCCGGACCAGGACACCTACGTCTCCCGGGTCTCCGAGGCCACCGATCGCGCGGTCGCGGCCGGCTTCCTGCGATTCGAGGACGGTCGAACCCTGGTCGCTGCCGCCCGCAGCACCTACGTCAGGAGCTGACCGGCGGCTGCCCGAGGTGGGCGCCGAGCAGGGCGTCGACGCGCTCCGGCGCCTCCTCCGGGATCCAGTGGCTGACTCCGCGGAGGATCTCGAACGTGTACGGCGCGTCGACGAACCGCTCCGTCCCACGCGCGCCCGCCTCCCCGACTGCAATGTCCCCGTCGCTCCACACATACAGGGTGGGGACACGCACCCTGGCGGACGTCGCACCGGGAGTGGTGAGCATCATCGCGCGATACCAGTTCAGTCCCCCGCGGGCTCGGCCACGATCATGCATCGCCGCGAGATCGCGGTCGGCCGCCGCCGCGGTCATCCCGCTCGCGAGGAGGTGACGTCGCACGAATTCTCCTGCCGCGAACGCCCGTTCGGGCAGGAGCGGCAGCTGGAACGCAAGCATGTACCACGACATCCCGATCTGGCGGCTCGTCATCAGCGCCCGCGCGAAGGCAGCAGGATGCGGCGCCGACAGGGCGGTGAGGGTCCGGACCAGGTCCGGACGACGGGCGGCGAGCGTCCAGGCGACGGCCGCACCCCAGTCGTGCCCCACCACGTGTACCGGACCGAGCCCGGACTGTTCGACGAGCGCGACGGTGTCCGCCGCGAGTTCGGAGAGCCGATAGGCCCACCGAGCGCGGGGCCGGGCCCCCGGCGAGCAGCCGCGCTGATCGACGGCAAGGGTCCGGAAGCCGCGACCCGCCCCGTCATGCCCGAACCCCCTCACGTCGGCGTGCGCCATCTCACGCTATCGACGCCCCCCTCGGCCCGTCGACGACCCGTCAATTGGACAAATGTCCAGTAGTTTGGTTCGAGTTCACCCATATCCGACATTCGCCTGCTAACTTCTAGACCCAGTGGCGTCGGGCCACATCCACCAGCTCACTCAGAGGACTAAACATGGGTTCCTTCTCCACGCTCAGCGCCGTCATCGACCTCGTCAAGACCATCATGCCGCTGATCCAGCAGCTCAGCTCGCTGAGCTGATCATCGCCAGCACGTGAGGGCCGGGTTCCCCAGGGAGCCCGGCCCTTGCGGCATCCGCGGGCGGAAGGCCGGACGCCGAATCCGCGCGCACGGCGCGCCATCGCGCGTCCGGGTTTCCATCCCACGGGAGCGAACTCGCGTGACCGGGCGCACATCCGCCATCGTCTGTGCATGACGGCCGACGACACGCTACGAACAACGCCCGGAACCGATCCGGACGCCGCGGGCGCCGCCACGAACGCGACGCGGGGACCGCGAACCGGCACGATCGTGGCACTCGGCTCCATGACGGCCCTGGGCCCCTTCACGATCGACATGCATCTGCCGGCCCTGCCGGACATCGCCTCGGCACTGGACTCCACGCCGTCGGGCGCGCAGCTCACCATCACCGGAACGTTGATCGGTCTGGCACTGGGCCAGCTCGTGGTGGGTCCACTGTCGGACAGCCTGGGCCGCAAGCGTCCCCTGGTCGCGGGGATCGCCCTCCATATCGTCAGTCCGCTCCTCGCGGTGTTCGCCACCGGCATCGCGATGCTCGGCGCCCTGCGCGTGTTCCAGGGCATGGGCGCCGCGGCCGCGGCGGTCGTCACGATGGCGATGGTCCGGGACCTGTTCTCCGACAAGGCCGTAGCTGTCGTAATATCCCGACTGATGTTGATCCTCGGTGTCGCGCCCGTGATCGCCCCCAGTGTCAGTGGCGCGCGGCTGGTGGCGTTGACGCTCGTGTCGAGTGTCGTGACGGCCTCGCTCTTCGCCTACGTCTCCGGGGCGTCCTTCGTGTACCAGGATCACTTCGGACTCGACCAGCAACAGTTCGCGCTCGTCTTCAGCGCGGGCGCCTTCTCGATGATCGGCGCAACCCAGGTCAACGTCCGACTGCTGCGCCGTTGGTCTCCGCTGCAGATCGTGCGGGCGTCGCTCACCGCCGCGCTGGGCTTCGGGCTGGTCGCGATCGTGTTCGCGCACTTCGAATTCGGCGGGCTCGCCGGGTTGGTCGCCGCCCTGTGGATCATGCTCGCCGCCATCTGCTTCATGCTGCCGAACGCCCCTGCGCTCGCGCTCGCCCTGGCCGTGATGATCGGGACTGCACGCCGGCAGCCGTGACACGCGCCGATCACGCGCGCCCGGCCGCCCGCGTCGTCAGTCGTTCAGGAAGCGGCCGAGGTGCGGAATGGCCTTGCTCGCGGTCTTCGCGTCGAAGCCCTCGCCGATCGCCTGCAGCTTCCACTCACCGCCCTGCCGGTAGACCTTCGCCATCGCGACAGCGGTGAAGGGCATTCCGCCCTGCAGCGTGAACCGCGCGAGTTCGGTCCCCTGTGGTGCGTCGACCAGGCGGCAGAAGGCGTTGGCGATCTGTTCGAAGGTCTGTCCCCGGAACGACGTGACGATGAAGACGATGGTGGTGACCGTGGGATCGACGCGGGTGAGATCCACGGTGATCACCTCGTCGTCGCCGGCGCCGTCCCCGGTGAGGTTGTCTCCGGAATGCACGACGGCCCGGTCGTCGGACTGGAGCGCGCCGTAGAACACGATGTCGGAGACCTTGGTCCCGGCGAACATCACGGCCGAGGCGTCCAGGTCGATGCTGGACGACGACCGCGACCCGAACAGTCCTCGGCTGCTGACGGGATCCCAGCCCAGCCCCATCCGGACCTGGGTCAGCGCCACCCCGCCGTCCTTACGGAGGGTGACCTTCTGCCCCTTGCTGAGGTTCACCCGCTTCTTCTTGGTGAGGCTGACCTCGGGCGCCTGCGGCGGTGCCGGGGCCGGTGGCGGCGCCGCATGCGTGCCGGCGGTGCCGCCGTTGGTGGACTGATGCGCGGGTGCCGCGGGCGGCACCATCGTGGGGGCCGCGCCGGTCACCGCGGGCGTGGGAGCAGGCGCGTCGTCGACGGACACTCCGTGATCAGTGACCAGTGCCGCGAATCCGCCGGCGTATCCCTGGCCGACGGCACGCACCTTCCACGAGCCCTGGCGGCGGTACAGTTCGAGCGCGATCACGATCGACTCGGTGTCCAGACCGTCGATGCGGTACTCGTACAACACGTTTCCGGAAGCATCGGAGAGTCGCGCGGTCGGCGGCGCCGAGCGACCGAAGCTGCTCGCGACGTCGTCGAGGGTGATGACCGCTCGCACCTGCTCCACGTCGGCCGGGATCGCCGACAGCGACACCGCCAGTTCCGCGGCCTGCCCGGGGGCACCGGGCTGCAGGCGCACGCCCGGCCCGGTGGGCTGGTTGAAGAACACGAAGTCGCTGTCGGAGCGGACCTTTCCCTCCGCGGTGACCAGCAGCGCGGACAGGTCCGCCGCCGCGGTGAGGACGATCGAGACGACGACATCGTTCACGGACAGGGCGGCGTTCTGCCCCTTGGTGAGCTCTTGGGGCACGGCGATCATCCTCTTCTGGTGGACGGTACGGGTCTCGGTCAGGTGCGCGGGGCGGTGGCGGTCGACGCGCTCGGGCCGGCCGGTCGAGCGGTCTCGGCGTGACGGAGGAACCAGCGCAGGATCTCCTCCCCCGCAGCGATTCCGCGTCCGGCCGTGACGGTCAGGTGCGGGTGCTGCCAGTCCAACGCGTCGAGTTCGCCGTGCCGGGGCCGGATCGCGGCGTCGGCGGCGGCGAGCATGTCGGCATCGAGCGCGCCGTCCCCGGCCGCGAGCGTCATCGAATCCGCGGCGATGGAGCCGTCGGCGATCAGACGTCGGCGAACCTCGGCCACCGCGGCACTCTTCGACACCGCGTTCGGCATCGTGTAGATCTTGCGGCCCTGTCGGGAGACGTTCCAGCCGCGCGCGGCGCACCACGCACCCCACTCGGCGAGGAAGCCGCCCGGCAACGCGGCGAGATCGACCACGAGATAACAGAAGAGCTGGTCGGCGACGCGGCAGTTGCTGACCCAGTCGTCGCTGATCCGAGACCGCAGTGCGGCGGTGACCTCGTCGAGCTCTGCACCCGCGCGCTGCGTGGCTTCGTCGATGCCGCTCCGCCACCGCGGATCCGAGATCCCGTCGACGAGGATGTTGCCGCCGTTGCTGGTGATGGCGTACCGCCACGGGCCGCCGGGCAGGGTGATGCGGCGGAACTGCTCGATCGTGCGGGTCGTGGTCGGGACCAGCACCGCAGCCCGCGCCACGGCCTGCAGGAGCGTCGCCCCGGTCTCGGTGACGAACGACAGCGGTGCGCCGTCGTAGTGCTCGACGCAGCGCATGTCGGAGTCGGTGGCCGTCGGGTCCGGGCCCATCGCGGCCCGCGAATAGATCATCGTCCGATCGAGGTCGGTGGCGACGAGAACGGTCATGTCACATCCTTGATCAGGCCCATGCAGGAGTACGCGAGGTCGGGCACGACCTCGACCGGGACGCCCCGGGCATCCGCGAGCAGACGGATGTGGGCGTGTTCGGGCGCATCGAGATCCCGGACCAGTACCTTCCACGGGACGCGGCGCAGCAGCACCCGGGTGGTCTCCCCCACGCCGGGCTTGACGTAGTTGATCGTCGAGATGTCGTACCGCGCGCGGATCTCCTCGACCGAGGCCCAGCCCGCCCAGGTCGGCGTGCGGTCGCCGGATCGGATGGCGGCGACGTCTCCCTCGACGGTCGCCTGCACGTCGGGGAAGCAGGCGCCGATCGTGTCGAGCAGATCGTTGGAGACGTCGGCGGCGGCGAGTTCGCGGTAGAACTTGGCGCCGTGGAACTCGCCGGGCGCGATCAGTGCGTCGTTGAGGACGGTGCGCGACACGAGTCCGGAGACTGTCGAATTGAGGCACGCCGACGCGATGAGGAAGTCGTCCCGGGTGCCGTAGGTGCGCGCACACGAGCCCGGATCGGCCAGGACCGCGAGGTCGGGATCGAACACCGCCCCGCCCGACGCGGCATAGGCCGCCAGCGCCGCGTCGAGCTCCCGCGTGATCGCACCCTTGCCGGTCCAACCGTCGACGAACACGACGGACGCCGGATCATGATGGGCGGCAAGGTAGTCCAGCGCCGCAGTGTCGATCCCGCGATCCCGGACGATCGACACCGCGTAGTGCGGCAGGTCGAGTCCGTGCATGCGCATCGCCCACCGGCGCATCAGGATCCCGATCGGGGTCCCGGCACGTGCGAGGGAGACGAGCGTGATGTCGTGGCCCCGCTCCTCGAGAATGAGTTCGGTGACCACACCCACCGCCCGGGCCAGGCGCTCGGCACTCTCGACGAGGACCTTGTCGAAGAGCTCCCGGTACTGCGCGTCCGGCTGGTACTCGATGGGCAGCGATTCGGCGTAGTGCGCGCGGCCCGACTGGATGCGCCGCTCACGTTCGGCGACATCGGCCTCGAGATCCACCCCGGACAGGTCCTTGAGCAACCAGCGGACGTCGGCCGCCGGGTACGAGCCGAAGTCGGGGCCGGTCAACGGCGCGGTCACGCCGGATCCTGTCGCATGCGGGCGAGGTACCGAGGGTCGGCAGCCGGGACCACCGCGAGCAGGACGTCGTTGCCCGCCGCGGTCAGCACGTCGAGGAGCCCTCCTCCGACGTGAAGGCGGTCGGTGTCGGCGGGAGAATCCGCGACGACGATCAGCAGCGGACGCACCGCCGGATCGTCGGGCCAGTGGGCGTTGTAGAGATACCGCGCCGCGGTGTCGTCCCCTTCGGGCGCGACGAAGGTGTATCCGCGGCGCAGCGGGTACCCGGGCTCGTCGAGCACGTACGCCGGTGAGCGCGTGGTGGTCTGGAACCGAACCTCTCGACCGCTCGCGCCGAGCGCGGCCGCCAGTCGCAGCGGCAGGTACATCAGCTCTTCGTGACCGATGACGACGGCCGGGTGGTCGGGGTCGACGCGGGTGGCCAGTTCCGTCGCCGCCGCCGTGATCGCCGCGTCGAAGTCGTCGGCGTCGGAGTGCAGAAATCCGTGCCGTCCACCGTCGGGTACCGCCGCCGGCCACGGCAACTCGATGCGTTCGACCGTGCCGCGGTCACCGGAGATCGGGTTGAGAACCGGGTCCGGCAGGGCGACGACCCGCTCGATCAGCCCCTCGGGGAGGACGGTGCGCCCGCTCGCGAGGCTCACGAAGTCGATGGTGACCCCGAGATCGGCTGCGGCAGCCTCTGTCTGGTCACGGTGGCGTCCGGTCCGCATGTCGACCAGCGACGCGACGATGTAGCGACCTCGCGGATGATGCGCGTGCAGCGCACGAATGGCGTCGACAGCCGTTGCACCGGTGGAGATCTCGTCGTCGACGAGGATCATCGGACAGTCGTCCGCCAGCAGATCCGGCGACGTGGGTTGCAGGAGATGGCTCGTCGCGTGGGAGTGCCCCTCCTCGAACCCGGCGAAGGTCCGGGCCCCGGGCACGTCGCGCCGGGTCGAATGCAGATAGCAGCGGGCTCGCATCCGGGTGGCGACGCAGTGCCCGAGACCGGTCGCCGTCTCGGCGAATCCGAGGACGGTGACATCGACTTCGGATTCGCGTTCGGCGGGGACCCCCAGCGCCGCGAGCACCAGGTCACCGAGCCGGTCACCGGCCGCGATGACGACGTCGGGCGCGGTCGGCAGATGCTTGCCGAGGACCGTCGACACCAGCAGGTGCGCGCGACGCGGATTGCGACGCAGTCCCGGCTCGACGAGTTGCGGGACGGTGTAGCCGGCGTCCGAATCGACGTGGTCGAGCGCGAGCCCGAACTCACGCGTCGCCCACGACTCGACGACCGGCGCCCCCGGAGCCGTCACCGCGTCACCAGCGCGGTCAACAGGTCGACGAACGTCACGCCCTTGTTGGTGACCCCGAACACCCGGGCACGGCGCAGTGTCGCCTCGGCCCAGTTCCGGTGTGGGCGAACCTCGTTCATCTTGTTCCTGTATCCCGACGCTTGTACACCACCGACCGCCTCGCTGCCGAGGATGTCGAGCGCGTCGTGGTACTCCTCGTGCGTGACCGCGGACAGCGCATGGACCGCCGCCACGTGGGACGGGTGGATGACGGTCTTGCCCTGGATGCCGTTCGCCCGATCCAGGGCGATCTCGCGCAACAGCCCGTCGAGGTCGCGACTGACGAGCTGCTGGCGGAAGAGCACCGCGTCGTGTTCGGCGAACGGGGTGGCCCGGAGCATCGGCCGGAACATTCGCTCGTGGTCGGCGAAGTACTCCCACACCGGGCCGGTGATGACGAAGCCCGTCCCGTCCGCGCGGCCCAGGTAGTTCACGACGTCGGCGATCACGTCGACGACCACTCGGACGTCGTAGATGGTGAGGTCCCGGTCCCGGCGGATCCCGAACGTGCTGCACATGTCGGTCGCGCCGAGTCTGACCGCGAGGACGCGGTCACGATGTCGCGCGAGCAGTTCACCGACCGCATGCAACTCGGCGTCGCGGCTCTGCCGGTGCACCAACTCCGGCGACTCGAGTACCGGCATCGCGTACAGGTGCTTGCCGAGCCGGTCGGACGCGTCCGCGATCTCGTCGAGGAACGCGCCGCTAGCACTGGTGAACTTCGGAACGACGAACCCGGTCAGCGCGACGACGCCGGTGGTGATTGCGTCGGTGATCGCCCGGATACCGTCCGGCGTCCGGACCCGCACGAACAGCAGCATGTTCGCCGCCACGGTCCCGGCGAGCTCGTCCAGCGCCGCAACTGCATTGGCCATGCCCGCTTCGACCTCGTCGTCCGCGACGGCGTCCTCGAGATCGAGCACCATCGAGCAGACGCCCTCGCTGCCGCGACGCAGGATCGTCGCGGTGAGGTCGTCACGCGTGGCCGGCACGTACAGCGTCGCACCGAGCGCGACGGCCAGCAGATCCCGGTCCGCGCTGTCGTCGAACGCCTCGGTCGGATGCAGGAACAGCGTCTCGGCGGCCGCCGCGTCGAGTTGATGGAAATGCCTCATCGCGCACGACTCGGTTGTAGTCCCCCATGTCATGGTGTGGCGCTCTGCCCTCTCATGCGTTGCACAATTCCAGCGACGAAACTCGACACGGCGTCGAGTTCGGTGATGTAGGCCCAGTAGTCCGGATGTGTCCCGGTCAGGCGGTCGACGGCGCGTTCGATCCGGTCCACCTGAGCGTCCAGTGCGGAACCCCACTCCGCGGCAAGCCCCGAATTGACCGCGAGCAACTGGGCGTCTCGAAGCCGAAAGCGTACGGCATCGACCTTCGCACGCGGGTCGGTGCGTACGTCGCGCAGGAGCCGGAGCCGATCGGTGACGGCGTCGACGAGGCCCTCCGCATCCGCCAGCGTTGCACGCACTCTCACGGTCAGCTCCGACGCGAGGTCGGGGTCGCCCGCGGCGAGCGCAGCCTGGGCCTCGGCGAACAGCACCTCGGACTGCTCGATCAGGCGCACACTCTCGCGATCGTTGCCGACCAGGTCGTCCGAACTCTCGGCGTTGAACTCGCGGAGGATCGACGAGTACGCCGGGCCGAGGTCCGCGGCCCGGTTCCGTACCGCGGCGATCCGGGTCGTCACCGACGACAGCGCATTCCGCGCCTGGCGCTCCCGGTCCGGTGCGGCCGCCAACGCGGATCCCAGCTCGGCCACCGCGTCGTTGAGGCGCGCGGCCGCGTCGCGGACCCGACGGATGTCGTCCTGCGCGCCCGCGCCGGCCAGCAGGAGCGAGGCCTCGTCGATGGCGGCGACCCCGGCCCGGACCGAGGAGTAGCCCGCGTACGGGCCCACCGCACTCCGGCGCGCGGCATCGGCGGCGGACTGCGCCTCGACGGCGATCCGTGGAATTGCGTCGAGCAACGACGCAGCATGCTCGAGATGCGCGCGGTGGGAGCCGTAGAACTCGTCCACGAGGTGGGCCGCGTCGATCAGCGCCCGGGTGGTCGCGTCGAGGTCGGTTACGGTGGCCCGTCCGCTGTCGGCATCGTCACATGTCGCCACGTACCGACTGCCGACCTCGTAACAACCGTCGCGCACCGACTGCCACTGCTGGTGGATCCCTTTGTCCGGATAGAGCCGATTCGATGCCGCAACCGACGACTCGGCGATACGCTGGCGGCCGTCCAGGTCGAGGAACGCGGCGGTCATGGTTTCGCGGGCACGACGCATCGCCTCGTCCTCGTCGCGGGACTCTCCGAAGAACCGTCCCGACCATCTACCGGCCACCGCTGCATCGTACTGGTTTGCCCGCATTCGCGACCTGGCGACCTGCGCCGTAACGCGATGTCATGTCGAACGATTATGGTGTTGCTGCACGATCGCTGTAACACGACATATCGGGCACGTGGCCGAAGGTTAGTGCCTGATTCCACACCACCGAAAGGACTCCTCGATGGGTGTCAGCTTGACCAAGGGCGGAAACGTCTCCCTCACGAAAGAGGCGCCGAACCTCACGGCGGTTGCAGTCGGTCTCGGCTGGGACGTGCGCAGCACCACCGGCACGGATTTCGATCTCGACGCGAGCGCGATCGGCGCGGGCGCCGACAAGAAGGTAATCTCCGACCAGCACTTCATCTTCTTCAACAACCTGCGCTCGCCCGACGGCTCGATCGAGCACGCCGGCGACAACACCACGGGTGCGGGCGACGGCGACGACGAGGTCATCAACGTCGATCTCGCGGCCGTTCCGGCGAACATCGAGAGCATCTTCTTCCCGGTCTCGATCTACGATGCCGACACCCGCGCACAGTCGTTCGGCCAGGTCCGCAACGCCTACATCCGCGTCGTCGACCGCGCCAACGGCAACGAGCTGGCCCGCTACGACCTGTCCGAGGACGCCTCGACCGAGACCGCGATGGTCTTCGGCGAGCTGTACCGCCACGGCGCCGAGTGGAAGTTCCGCGCGGTCGGCCAAGGCTACGCCTCCGGTCTGGCCGGCATCGCCCGCGACTACGGCGTCAACGTCTAGTCGTTCCGGCACGTTCCACCGATCGACCTGAGCGTGTGGCCGCGCGATCCGAACTACGATCCCGCGGCCACACGCGCCAGGAACCTCCGACGCTGCACGGGACCGGCAACGTTGCACGACAACAGTTCCCGATTCCCGTGGGCGTCCGCTTTCCCGTGTCCGAGATCCGCTGTCAACAGAGGAAACAGACCATGAGCGTCACGCTCACCAAGGGGGGCAACGTCTCCCTCTCGAAGCAGACCGACAACCTCACCACAGTCGCTGTCGGCCTCGGCTGGGACGAACGGGCCACCACCGGAGTCGCCTACGACCTCGACGCCTCGGCTCTACTGACCGGCGCGACCGGAAAGGTCCTCTCCGACCGGCATTTCGTCTTCTACAACAATCTGCGATCACCCGACGGTTCGGTCGAACACACCGGAGACAACCTCACGGGTGACGGCGACGGCGACGACGAGGTCATCAACGTCGACCTGATCGCCCTGCCGGCCGATGTGACCAACATCTTCTTCCCGGTGTCGATCCACGAGGCCGATGCGCGCGGTCAGTCCTTCGGCCAGGTCCGCAACGCCTACATCCGCGTCGTCGATCGCAACACCGGAATCGAGCTCGCCCGCTACGACCTGTCCGAGGACGCGTCCACCGAGACCGCGATGGTCTTCGGCGAGGTCTACCGCCGCGGTGCCGAGTGGAAGTTCCGCGCCATCGGGCAGGGCTACGCCTCCGGCCTGGCCGGCATCGCCCGCGACTACGGCGTGAACCTCGGCTGACCGAGTTACCCAACTCTGACGCCGGCCGCCGCGGTCGGCGACCCTACAGAACGGCCGCACAATGGTTCTCCGCATTTTCGGCGTCTCCTTAGTCGTCACTGTGCTCTCTCTCATCGTGGCTGGGATCTACGGCGGCCCCGAGGCCGTCTTCCTGGTCGCGATCCTGTCCATCCTCGAGATCTCCCTGTCCTTCGACAACGCCGTGATCAACGCCACCGTCCTGCAGAGGATGAGTGAGTTCTGGCAGAAGATCTTCCTCACGGTCGGCATCGTGATCGCGGTGTTCGGCATGCGACTGGTCTTCCCGCTGGTGATCGTCTGGGTCGCCTCCGGCCTGGGCCCGGTCGAGGCGATGCGCCTCGCTCTCAATCCGCCGGCCGACGGCGCGTCGCACTTCCCGGACGGCAGCGCGAGCTACGAGACGATCCTCACCGATGCGCATCCGCAGATCGCCGCGTTCGGTGGCATGTTCCTGCTGATGCTGTTCCTGAACTTCATCTTCGAATCGCGCGAGATCACCTGGCTCAGCTGGCTCGAGCGCCCGCTGGCCAAGATCGGCAAGCTCGATCAGCTCGAGGTCGTCGTCGCCGGCGCCCTGCTACTGGCGACCGCGTTCCTGTTCGCCGACGACGACAACCGCGGCACCATCATGGTGGCCGGTGTGGCCGGCCTGATCCTCTACATCGTCGTCAACGGCCTGGGCGAGTTGTTCAACCTGCCGGAGGAGGGCGAGGAGGCCGAACCGTCACGTGGGCCGTCCAACCTGGCGAAGGCCACCGGTAAGGCCGGCTTCTTCCTGTTCCTCTACCTCGAGGTTCTCGACGCGTCGTTCTCGTTCGACGGTGTGATCGGCGCCTTCGCGATCACCGCGGATCCGATCATCATCGCCCTGGGCCTCGGTTTCGTCGGCGCCATGTTCGTGCGCTCGATCACCGTGTTCCTCGTCCGCAAGGGCACGCTCTCGGAGTACGTCTACCTCGAGCACGGCGCGCACTGGGCCATCGGCGCCCTCGCGGTGATCCTGCTCGTGTCGATCGGCGTGCACGTCAACGAGCTGATCACGGGCCTCGTCGGCATCCTCCTCATCGGGGCCGCGTTCATCTCCAGCCTCGTCCGTAACCGCAAGGCCGGCAAGGACGGCGACGCTGTCGCCGAGCGCACTCCCGCCTCAGTCGGCTGACCCGACCCGAACCGAAGGAGCCACAGATGGCCATCGACTACACCCGCCGCCCCAGCACTCCCCCGGCCGGCGCGACGCCGCAGGGCGGTGTGAACCTCAGCAAGATCAGCCTGACCAAGAGTGCACCGTCGGTCAGCCTCACGAAGGCCGGTGAGCGCCAGGGCAAGATGCGCGTGAACCTCAACTGGTCGCAGGGCGGTGAGCCCCAGAAGAAGGGCTTCTTCGCCAAGCTGACCGGAGGCGGTGGCGGGGTCGACCTCGACCTGGGCTGCCTCTACGAGCTGACTGACGGATCCAAGGGCGTCATCCAGGCGCTGGGCAACAGCTTCGGTGCGCTCGACACCGCACCTTTCGTCCAACTCGACGGCGACGACCGGAGCGGTGCCGTCTCCGGCGGCGAGAACATGCACGTCAACCTGGACCGGCCGGAGATGTTCCGGCGGGTGCTGATCTTCGCGATGATCTACCAGGGTGCCCCCAACTGGGCGGCCGTCGACGGCGTCGTGACGCTGTTCCCGACGGTGGGTCCGCAGGTCGAGGTCCGCCTCGACTCGGCCGACAACAATGCCCGCATCTGCGCGATCGCGATGCTCGAGAACAACGGCAACGGCATCACGGTCAACCGTCTGGTCAACTACATCAACGGCAGCCAGTCCGACCTGGACGCCGCCTACGGGTGGGGTATGCAGTGGCAGGCAGGCCGTAAGTAGTTCCACCCTTCGCCGAACAGGAGCGGCAGCGCACGTGGCAATCCACGTGCGCTGCCGCTCCTGTAGTTCGTCCGGGCCGATGCCGACAGCGATCTCACTCTCCACGAGTGAGGACGCTCGCCCCCTGCCTCCACTAGCGTTCCCCGTACCGACGGGAGGACAGAGCATGTTCGAGTTCGTACGGCAGGCCCACCACGACGTCCGGCAGCTACGCGGGCCTCGACATCACCACCACCGCCACCACGGCACCAGTCGACGACGGGCGCTGCTGCGCGCCCGGCTCGAACACCACTGAGCGTCCCGCCCGGCGCAGAGCAATGCCCCCGGCGTTCACGGACCTGTCGAACGCCGAGGGCACGAAATCTGCAGGATCAGAGCTCGAACTCGGACGGATCGATGCCGACCGCGAAGCAGGCCTCCTTGACGGCGGCCTTCTCGTGCTGGTCGAAGTTGCCGTCCGCGCCACCGATGATGATGCCGATCTGGATGACCGCGCGCGCCTGCTCCGGCTTGGACTTCAGCTTGCCGATCGTCGCGGTGGCCTCGACCTTGCCGAAGTCGAAGTCTCCGGCCAGCTTGTCGCAGTACCAGTCGAACTTCTCACGCAGTTCGGAGGAGTCGAACACCTGCAGCGACTGGTTGTTCATGATGAGCGCTGCCGTCTTCTGACGCTCGGACGGATCGATGCTGCCGTCGGCGGCCGCGATCAGCGCGCACATCGCCATGGAGCCGTTCGCGAATTCCTTGTTCTTGAACTGCGCGGTCTTCGTCTGAAGCTGTCCGCTCATTTCCTGGGTCTTCGACTTGAGCTGATCCCAAAATCCCATGAGATTCCTCCTCGTTCACGCTCTGTATCCGCAGTACACCGGTCCGAGCCAGCCTAGCCGAATCAGACAGATCGGATACCGCCGCCGTCTGCCCCCAGAGCACGTCCGAGCGCGTTTCGGGGAGGGACAGCGGTCGATTCGCCCGGCGCAGCATGGGATGATCGACGCATGCCGTCACCGTCACCACTGCCGCTGGATCCGATCGAGGAAGCGCACCGCCAGTGGACGCAGCACGGCTGGGGCGCAGTGGCCGACGGCATGGCGGCCGTGACGTCGCTGATGCGGGCTCAGCAGATCATGATGGCGCGCGTCGAGAAGGCACTGAAACCGTTCGGGCTCACCTTCTCCCGCTACGAACTACTCACGCTGCTGACGTTCACTCGCTCCGGCGCCCTGCCGATGGCGAAGGCCAGTGCCCGCCTGCAGGTCCACCCGACGAGTGTCACCAACGCCGTGGACCGCCTCGAGGACGCGGGTCTGGTCCGGCGGGTGCCGCACCCGACCGACCGGCGTGCCACCCTCGTCGAGATCTCCGACGAGGGGCGCGCCCTCGCGCTGCGGGCGACCGAGGCGCTCAACGCGCAGGTGTTCGCCGAACCCGGACTCGCCCCCGAGCAGTTGGATTCATTGATCCGCGTCCTCACCGAACTGCGCTATCAGGCAGGCGATTTCGACACCGGCGACCAGCCGGGCAAGTGGCACTGAGATAACACCGAACGCGCATCGGCCCCGTACCGACGAGCGATACGGGGCCGATGCGCGTTCCGGTACTCAGTGGTGCCCGAAGTTGGGATCCCGCTTCTCGGTGAAGGCGGCCATGCCTTCCTTCTGATCCTGGGTTGCGAACGCCGAGTGGAACACTCGCCGCTCGAAGCGCACGCCCTCGGACAGCGTCGATTCGAACGCGCGGTTGACGGATTCCTTGACCATCATCGCGATCGGCAGCGACATGTCGGCGATCTTCGACGCCGTGGCGATGGCCTCGTCCATGAGGTCGATCGCCGGGACCACCCGCGCGACCAGACCGGCCCGCTCGGCCTCCTCGGCGTCAATCGTCCGCCCGGTGAGGCACAGGTCCATCGCCTTCGCCTTCCCGACGGCCCGCGTGAGTCGCTGCGAGCCACCGATACCCGGGAGGACACCCAGCTTGATCTCGGGCTGACCGAACTTCGCCGAATCCGCGGCGAGCAGCACGTCGCACATCATCGCGAGCTCACAGCCGCCCCCGAGCGCATACCCGGCGACGGCGGCGACGATGGGCTTGCGGGCCGCGGCCAGCCGGTCCCACGCCGAGAACCAGTCGTCGAGGTACATCTCCATGAACGACTTGCTCTGCATCTCCTTGATGTCGGCGCCGGCCGCGAACGCGCGATCCGAGCCGGTGATCAGGATGGCGCCGATACCGCGGTCGCGCTCGAAGTCGTCGACGGCGGCCACCACCTCCGACATCAACTGCGCGTTCAGCGCATTGAGCGCCTCGGGACGGTTGAGCGTGATCATGCCCACCCGCCCCGTGCGTCCGACCAGAATGGTCTCGTAGTCCGTCATCGAGTGCCTCCGTTCGACCTGTCCCTGATGTCCCTGATGATCGCCGAGAAGTCCTCGCCGCCGTGTCCGGTCTCGTGGAACCGCCGGTACAGCTCGGCCGCGCGCATGCCGAGCTCGGCATCGACACCGTTGGCGCGCAACGCGTTCGATGCCAGACCGAGATCCTTGTCCATGAGCGCCGCCGCGAACCCCGGCTGGTAGTTGTTGTTCGCCGGGCTCGTCGGCACCGGTCCCGGGACCGGGCAGTTGGTGGTGAGCGCCCAGCACTGCCCCGACGCGTTGGATGCGACGTCGAACAGTGCCTGGTTGCTCAGGCCCAGCTTCTCGCCCAGCACGAACGCCTCGCTGATCGCGATCATCGAGACGCCGAGGATCATGTTGTTGCAGATCTTCGCCGCCTGGCCGACGCCCGGACCGCCGCAGTGGACCACCTTGCGGCCCATCACCTCGAGCAGCGGGTGCGCCGCCTCGAAGTCCTCGTCGGCGCCGCCGACCATGAACGCGAGGGTGCCCGCGCTCGCGCCCATGACACCGCCCGACACCGGAGCGTCGACGCTGCGGTGTCCGGCCAGCTCGGCCAGCTCGTGGGCCGCGCGGGCGTCGGCGACGTCGATCGTGGAGCAGTCCACGAACAGCGTGCCCGGCCGCGCTGCCGCCAGCAGCCCACTCTCGTACAGGTCCAGCACGTGCTTGCCGCTGGGCAGCATCGTGATGACGACATCGGCGTCGGTGGCCGCGGCGTGCGCCGACGGGGCGACGGTCACGCCGTCTCGGCGGGCCTGGTCGAGCGCGGCCTCGGCGAGGTCGAACCCGTTGACGCGGTAGCCCGCCTTCGCCAGGTTCGCGGCCATCGGACCGCCCATGTGGCCTAGTCCGACGAACCCTACGGTGACATCGGTACTGCTCATCGCTGTTCCTCCCCACTCACGAGTGCCGCGGTCAGGCCCAGTTCGGCCTCGCCGAGCGACTCGAAGAATCGATCCACGTGTTCGTCGGTGACCGCCTCGAGGGTCGACGGCGACCATGCGGGGTTACGGTCCTTCTCTACCACCTGCGCCCGGATGCCCTCCACCAGATCGTGGGATCCGAGGCACGCCAACGACACCCGGTACTCCTGATCCAGCACGGCCTCGAGGCGGTCGAGCTCACGCGCGCGCCGCAGCGCCCGCAACGTCACCTTCGCCGCGGTCGGCGACTTCGCGAGGATCTGGTCGGCGGCGGCATCGGCCTCCGGGATGCCGCTGGAGCGCAGGTTCGCGACGATCTCCTCGACGGTGTCGGCCGCGTAGGCCGCGTCGATCCAATCCTGCCGGGCCGCCAGGTCCGACGCCGGCGCAGGCTCGGCGAACTCGGCGAGCGCCGACTCCACAGATCCGCCGACGAGTGCCTCCTCGAGGGCGGCGATCCGGTCGGACGGGACGAAGTGGTCGGCGAAGCCGCAGTGGATCGCGTCGCCCGCCGTCAAACGCGCCGTGGTGAGCGCGATATGGGTCCCGAGTTCACCGGGCGCCCGCGACAGCAGGTAGGTGCCACCGACGTCGGGCACGAATCCGATGCCCACCTCCGGCATCCCGATCATCGACCGCTCGGTCACGACCCGGACCTTGCCGTGCGCCGAGACGCCGACGCCGCCGCCCATGACGATGCCGTCCATGATCGCGACGTACGGCTTGCCGTAGCGGGCGATCGCGGCGTTGAGCACGTACTCGTCCCGCCAGAAGTCCCGCGAGCCGTTACCGCCCTCGCGGGCATCGTGGTAGATCGAGACGATGTCGCCGCCCGCGCACAGGCCACGCTCGCCGGCGCCCCGCAGCAGCACCGCGCGGACCGCGTCGTCGTCCGACCATTCGAGCAGCGCGGCGGCCATCTGCCGCACCATGGCATGGTTCAGTGCGTTGATCGCCTTGGGCCGGTTGAGTGTGATCCGCCCGAGGTCGCCGACCCGGTCGACAATGACCTCGCGGACCTCGGCGTCGTCGCTTCCGAGAGATTCGCTCACGCCGGGCCCGCCGATCCGACGACCGAGCGGGCCACCACGATCCGCATGATCTCGTTGGTCCCCTCCAGGATCTGGTGCACCCGCAGGTCACGCACGATCTTCTCCAATCCGTATTCCGCCAGATAGCCGTAGCCGCCGTGCAGCTGCAGCGCCTTGTTCGCGACGTCGAACCCGGTGTCGGTGGCGAACCGCTTGGCCATCGCGCACAGCTCCACCTTGTCCGCGGTGTCCGCGTCGAGCGCGTCCGCGGCCCGCCACAGCAGGGTGCGTGCGGCCTCGAGCTCGATCCGCATGTCGGCCAACTGGAACTGCAGCGCCTGCGACTCGATCAGCGCCGACCCGAACGCCTTGCGCTCCGCGAGGTACGCGACCGCCTTGTCGAGCGCGGCCTGCGCCCCGCCCACCGAGCACGCGGCGATGTTGAGCCGCCCGCCGTTGAGCCCCTTCATCGCGATCCGGAAGCCCTCGCCCTCGCCACCGAGCAGGTTCGCCGCCGGCACCCGCACCTCGTCGAGGATCACCTGGCGGGTGGGCTGCGCGTTCCAGCCCATCTTCTTCTCGTTGGCGCCGAACGACAGTCCGGGCGCGTCCTTCGGCACGATGAACGCCGAGATGCCGCGGGCGCCGACCGACCCGGTCCGCGCCATGACGACGTAGACGTCGGAGGTGCCGGCCCCGGAGATGAACTGCTTGACGCCCGTGAGGACGTAGTCGTCGCCGTCGCGAAC
The DNA here is from genome assembly GCF_013348805.1 of Rhodococcus sp. W8901. Classification (NCBI taxonomy): domain Bacteria; kingdom Bacillati; phylum Actinomycetota; class Actinomycetes; order Mycobacteriales; family Nocardiaceae; genus Rhodococcus; species Rhodococcus sp. W8901. Next base: position 2,089,585 of record NZ_CP054690.1, on the reverse strand, counting down.
GGCCTTGGTGCTCAGGGCCGCCGCGTCGGATCCGGCGCCCGGCTCGGTGAGGCAGTAGCTGCCCAACTGCTCCATCGACGCCAGTCCCGGCACCCAGCGGCGCCGCTGCTCGTCGTCGCCGAACTCGTCGATCATCCACGTCACCATGTTGTGGATGGAGATGTACGCGGCGATCGACGGGCAGCCCGTCGCGAGCTGCTCGAAGATGCGGACGCCGTCGAGTCGGGTCAGGCCGGAGCCGCCCACGTCCTCGCGGATGTAGATGCCGCCCATGCCGAGCGCGCCGGCCTTGCGCAGCACATCCACCGGGAAGTGCTTGGTCTGGTCCCATTCGATCGCGTTGGGCGCCAGGTACTCCGCGGCGAAGTCGCGCGCGGTGTCGCTGATGGCGCGCTCGTCGTCGGAAAGTCTGAACATTGCCTTCGCTCCTAGTTCGTCGTCAGGATCACGCTGTGGCCGCCGTCGTCAGAGAGATTTCGCGATGATCCCCTTCATGACCTCGTTGGCACCCGCGTAGATCTTCTGCACCCGTGCGTCCTCGTACATGCGGGCAACGAGGTACTCGCGCATGTACCCGTAACCACCGTGCAGCTGCACGCAGCGGTCGACGACCTCGCACTGTTTGTCGGTGAGCCAGTACTTCGCCATGGCCGCTTCCGCCGCGTCGAGGTCTCCCCGCAGGTGTTCCCGGATACAGTGGTCGAGAAACACCTCGCACGTTCGTGCAATCGTCTGACACTCGGCGAGTTCGAACGCCGTGTTCTGGAACTCGAACAGGCTGTGGCCGAACGCCTGCCGGGACTTGACGTAGGCGACGGTTTCCTCGACGGCCCGGTTCATGGCACCCGACGCCTGGGCCGCGATGATCAACCGTTCCTGGACGAGTTGCGCGACGAGCTGACCGAAGCCTCGGCCCTCCTCACCCAACCGGTTCGAAACCGGAACCCTCACATCGACGAAGGACAGTTCGGAGGTGTCCGCGGCGTGCTGCCCCACCTTGTCGAGCACCCGTCCCACCGTGAATCCGGGGCAGTCCCGCAGGTCGACGATCAACAACGAGATTCCCCGGGCGCCGGCCTTGGGATCCGTCTTGACCGCCAGGACGATCATGTCGGCCGACGAACCGTTGGTGATGAACGTCTTGGAACCGTTGACGACGTAGTGGTCGCCGTCCCTGACGGCCGTCGTCCGGATGGCCTTGAGGTCGGACCCTGCGCCCGGTTCGGTCATCCCGATGGCGCCGAGGATCTCCCCGGACGCCATGCCGGGCAGCCAGGTCCGCTTCTGCTCCTCCGTGCCGTACTCGTTGATGTAGTGCGCGACGATTCCGCTGTGTACGGAGACCCCGAACGCGAGGTCACCCGCATAGCCCTGCGCCTCGAACACCGCGAGATCGTGCGCGAACGTACCTCCGCCGCCACCGTATTCCTCGGGAATCGAGCAGCAGAGCAGTCCGAGCTTGCCGGCCGTGTGCCAGACGTCGCGATCGATGCGGCGCTGCGCCTCCCACTTCTCGTTGTTGGCGACGACCTCGCGTTCGAAGAATCCGGCCGCCAGTTCGGAGAGCGCCCTGACCTCGTCGTCGTGCCAGCTCGGCACGTACTTCTTCACCGCGTCAGTCCATCGTGGGGATGACGAAGTGGTCCGCATGCTCCTTGACACCGGAGGGCCAGCGCTGCGTGACCGTCTTGGTCTTGGTGTAGAAGCGGATCGAGTCCGGACCGTGCTGGTTGAGGTCGCCGAATCCGGACCGCTTCCAGCCGCCGAACGTGTGGTAGGCGATCGGCACGGGGATCGGGACGTTGACGCCGACCATGCCGGTGTCGACCCGGGCGCAGAAGTCGCGGGCGGTGTCACCGTCGCGGGTGAAGATCGCGACGCCGTTGCCGTACTCGTGCTCGCTCGGCAGGCGCAGCGCCTCCTCGTAGTCGTGCGCGCGCACCACCTGCAGGACGGGTCCGAAGATCTCCTCCTTGTAGATCCGCATCTCCGGGGTGACGCGGTCGAACAGCGTTGCGCCGGCGAAGAATCCGTCCTCGTGGCCGTCGAGCGTGAAGCCGCGGCCGTCGACCACCAGCTCGGCGCCCTCGTCGACACCGATCTGCACGTAGTTGTTCACCCGGGCCAGGGCGTCGGCGCCGACGAGCGGGCCGAAGTCGGCGTTCTCGTCGTCGGAGGTGCCGATCCTCAGCTTGCCGACCCGCTCGGTGAGCTTCGCGACGAGCGCGTCGGCGGTCTCCTCACCGACCGGCACGGCGACCGAGATGGCCATGCAGCGCTCACCGGCGGAGCCGTAGCCGGCGCCGACGAGGGCGTCCGCGACCTGGTCGAGGTCGGCGTCGGGCATCACGATCGCGTGGTTCTTGGCACCGCCGAAGCACTGCGCGCGCTTGCCGTGCGCCGCGGCGGTCTCGTAGATGTACTGCGCGATCGGGGTGGAGCCGACGAAGCCGAGGGCCTTGACCCGCGGATCGGTGAGCAGCACGTCGACCGCGCCCTTGTCACCGTTGACGACGTTGAAGACGCCCGGCGGCAGGCCCGCCTCGAGGAACAGCTCGGCCAGCCGCAGCGGCACCGACGGGTCCCGCTCGGACGGCTTGAGGATGAACGCATTGCCGCACGCGAGAGCGGGCGCGGCCTTCCACAGCGGGATCATCGCGGGGAAGTTGAACGGCGTGATGCCGGCGACCACGCCGAGGGGCTGACGCATCGAGAACACGTCGATGCCGCTACCGGCGCTCTCGGTGTACTCGCCCTTGAGCAGGTGCGGGATACCGACGGCGAACTCGACCACCTCGAGGCCGCGCTGGATGTCGCCCTTCGCGTCGGCGATGGTCTTGCCGTGCTCGGAGGACAGCAGTCGCGCGAGCGGCTCCATCTCCTCCTGGATCAGCTGCAGGAACCGCATCAGGACGCGGGCGCGGCGCTGCGGATTCCATGCCGCCCACTCCCGCTGCGCATCAACAGCATTCGCGATCACTGCCTCGGTCTCGGCCTTGTCGGCGAGCGGCACGCGCGCCTGCACCTGCCCCGTGTTGGGGTCGTACACGTCGGCGAATTGGCCGGACGTTCCGGGGGTGCGCTTGCCGCCGATGAAATGGGAGAGCTCTCGAACGCTCATTGTCCGAACCCGTCCTTTGCTGGTCGCTGCGGGGAGGCGAAGGAGACACACGTCACCTTCAACATTCTTCGCTGATCCTATAGTTGGAAGTCCATGTAAGTCCAGGGTTTGATCCCGACAATTGCCCGAACCGCAGCTCAGGGGGTCAAAGGTGGGTGAGAATGACGATCCGTACGCCTGCCTCACGCCGTTGTCTGCAGGATGGAGATCACCCGATGGACTCCCCGAGCACACCGCTACTCGACGCGATCGATCACCCGCTGAGCCGTCGCTCGCTCATGGGCGGTGCCGGCGCGCTACTGCTGGCCGGCATGGCGGGCGCGACCACGCGTGCGGGCGCATCCCCGCAACCGGCCGTCGCCCAACAGCCCGGCAGCGTGCCGCGTCGACCCAACATCGTCGTCGTGATCACCGACCAGGAACGCCGACCGATGTTCTGGCCCGAAGGATGGGCGGAGCAGAACCTGCCCAACCGTAAACGGCTGGCCGACACCGGATTGTCGTTCGACAACTCGTTCTGCAACGCGGCGATGTGCTCGCCGAGTCGCAGTACGTTCTTCACCGGCCTCTACCCGGCGCAGCACGGCGTCACCGCGACACTCACCGAGGGCGGGACGGTCTCCCCCACCGAGCCGACCCTGCCACTGGACAGCCAGAACATGGCCAAGCTGCTGGAATCGGCCGGCTACAACGTGCACTACCGCGGCAAGTGGCACATGAGCAAGGGCTCCGACGGCGGCGACCCGTCCGGCGCCGATCTCGCCGCCTACGGATTCCAGGGCTGGATTCCGCCCGAGGGCGGCCAGGACACCAACCCCGACCACTTCGGTGGCGGGTGCGCCGATCTCGACAGCCGCTACGCGGCCGAGGCCGTGGACTTCCTGCACGGCCTCGCCGCCGGCGACGACACCCCGTTCGCGCTCATCGTCTCGTTCGTCAACCCGCACGACGTGCTGGCCTATCCGCAGACGTGGGACGCGATCAACGGAACCTGCGACAACTACGGTTCCGACGCCCCCGGCATCTTCCAGCAGGGCATCGAACTGCCACCGACCTACGACGAGAAGCTCGCCGCGAACTTCAAACCCACCGCGCAGGTGCAATCCGAGTTGCTGCTGGCCGCCGGACTCGGACCGCTGGTCGGCCCCGACGCCGCCCACAACTACGCCAACTTCTACGCCTACATGCACGAGGTGGTCGACGAACACATCGGTGCCGTGCTCGAAGCGCTCGAATCCCAGCCCGGCAGAAGGGATTCGACGGTGGTGATCCGGATGTCGGACCACGGCGAGATGGGACTCTCGCACGGCGGGCTGCGGCAGAAGGTGTTCAACGCCTACGAGGAGACCCTCCGCGTGCCGATGGTCATCAGCAACCCGGTGATGTTCCCGCAACCGGTGCGGACCGGCGCCCTCGCCACACTGATCGACGTGATGCCCACGCTCGCCACCCTCGCCGACGTCCCCGACCGGTCCGCGTGGGACTTCAAGGGCGTCGATCTGATGCCGGTCGTGACCGACGCGGCCGCCCACCCGCAGTCACCGAGCGCCGAGGTGCAGGAGGTCGTCCACTTCACCTACGACGACCAGAACTGCGCCACCCCCGACGGACAGAACATCGTCACCCAGCCCAACCACATGCGCACCATCCGGGACCGACGCTGGAAGTACTCGGCCTACTTCGACCCCGCCGGTGTGGTGCCCCCGCAGTTCGAGATGTACGACCTCGACACCGACCCGCTCGAACTGCACAACCGCGCCGATCCGTTGAACATCACGTGGTTCGCACCGGCACAGGCGATGACCATGCACGCCAAACTGTTCGAGGCCATGGACCGCTGCGGCACCACCCCGGCGAAGGGACTGAGCCCGGTGCCGTTCGGGAGCTAGTCGGCGCCACTTGCAGTCTCGATCACCGCATGCAGACCAGCATCTCGGTGCCACCGCCTTGGAAATCGTAGGTAACCGGCCTCAGTTCGTGCCGGATGCCGCGGTCGTCGAGGCGGCGGCGCAGCGTGTCGAGCCCGGTGTACCGGCGTCCGTCTCCGGTCGGAACGAGGGGAAAGACCCGGACCTCCTGCGAGGACACCCGGATCAGCTCGGTGAGATATCGATCGTGGTCGTCCAGGTCCAGCCGGTCCGCATACGTGAATAGCAGGTGCGACGACAGCACCAGTCCGAAGTCCCTGTCCCGGAACGGCAGCCGCGGCAGCGCGCCGTGAACGTACGACTCGGGGTGCGCGAGCAGGTCTGCGGCGAATCTGTCCACTGAATCGAGTCGGTGTTCGAGATGATGCTCAGCGTCTCGGAAGAACCCGCCGGCATACCGGTCGGGCTGCCGAGCGATGTACGCGTTGCCGCGGATCGTCTCGTCCCGCACGACGTCCAGCAGATCTGGCACATCCGCGTAGGCGATGTCGCACGCGGTGACCGCAAAGCCACGGGCGCGGGCGGTGGCAGTGAACGACGATGCCCCGGCCGGGCAGTCCAGAACACTTGATGCCAGATCCTCGTCCCGCAGATCGAACATGGCGACGTACTCGTCGAACGAGCGCGACGAGATCAGCATTCTCCCGATACCGGATCTCTGGACTTCTTTGCGGGGCATGACAACTCCTTACAGAGAGCCCCGACCAGCCGACACCACGAACGCCGCCTCGATCGAGGCGGGGTGGGTGTGGGATGCACACTCGACGGGCCGCCTCAGCCGGCGGGCCACCACTTAGTCGGCGTGAAAGCGTGCATACCGGTGACGGTAACACGAGCCGGCGCGGCAGAGTCCGTCACTGCGGAGCGCAGATATCCTGCACCAGGCGGCCGGACGCGAGGAACTCGGTCACCAGCCCACCGCAACTCGAGCCGACCGTGGAGCCGTGCACGCTGTCCCCGATGGTGAGAAGGGCGCCGCCCATCGCGTCGTGCGCGTCGAGTGCCCACGGGTACGGCGTCACGAACTCGTCGCGGTGCCCGATGATCAGCAGGTCGGTGCCGGTGTTCGCGACGGAAGTCGGCTCTCCGTCGAGTGGCCAGCCCGTGCACAGACTGATGCCGGGCACATCGGAGTCGGCCGGGAATTCGATGCGCCGCTGCGGGTCTCGTCGAATGTCGGCGTTGAGCGCCCGATGCTCGGCCAGCTGGGTCTCGGTGTCGCCGACGGGTCCGAGGCTGTTGCAGATGTACGCGATTCCCGCCGTAGGGTTCACCGCGTGTTCCAGGAAGTCCTCGGTCGACGGATCGAGCGGAGTGTCGTCGCCCGCGGCGCCGGGATCAGTGTCCGGCGGCACGTCGGGCTCATCGGGGGCGGGCGCATCCTCCCCCTCCGGCACGATGTCGTTCGGCTCGGGCGCGAGCCCGGGCGCGGCATCCGGGTCGGCGGTCGCGAGCACTCGCAGAGCCTCGGCAGCGGATGTACCCGTGTAGTCCATGCTGTCGAGCACCACGCGGCGCAGATGGTCGGGGAAGCGAGACTGCAACTCCGCCCCGAGGACCGTGCCCCACGAGACACCGAGGAAGTCGACGGTGTCGAGACCGAGGGCCCGCCGCACCGCGTCCAGGTCGCGGGCCGCGTTCGCGGTGGTCATGCTCGCGACGAGGCCGGGATCGACGCCGACACAGTCCGCGTTGGCCTCCGCGATCGATTCGGCGTACGCGGTGAGTGCGGCGTCGTCGTCGGTGTCGGGATCATCGGGCTCCGGACATGCGAGGCCGGTCGAGGCGCCGGTCCCGCGCAGGTCGATGCCGACGACCGTGCCGCCGACACCGAGCGACGATGCGACCGTCGCGGCCATGCTGCGTCCCTCGACTCCGGGACCGCCCGGATTGACGAACAGCGTGGGGGCGCCCGGATCGGTTCCGGTGATCCGGCTCAGTGCGAGTTCCACTGTCCTGCCGTCGGGGTCGTCGTAGTCCAGTGGCACGTCGACGCTCGTGCACTGCAGACGCTCGACGACGCCCGGGTCGATGCCCAGATCCGTCACGTAGTCGGCCAGGTCGCCGCACGGACCCCACCCGAGCGACAGCGAGGTGGCCGTCTCGGTCGCGCCGGCGCAACCGGACAGGACCGCGCCGCACACGGTCGCGAGCACTACCATCGGTCGCCGCGCCGTCACCGGGCTCCGCTCGCCGCGAGGAACCGGGTGGTCGCAGCGTCGGCCGGGAAGAACGATTCGATCGCCAACTCCGACACCGTCACATCCATCGGGGTGCCGAATACCGTTGTCGTGCTGAGGAACGCGAGATCGTGACCGTTCACGCGGAGGCGCAGCGGCACCACGAGCGAGACCCCGCCCTGAGGAACCGCGCTCTCCCCACCGGGATAGGCCGCCAGTTCGTCGCGCAGACAGCGCAGCTCGCGGTCCCCGGTCGCCTCGATCTGGTGGTCGAGCCGGTGCAGCACGTGTGCCCGCCACTGCCCGAGGTTGGTGATGCGCGGCGCCATCCCGTCCGGGTGCAGGCTCAACCGCAGCACGTTGACAGGCGGCTCGAGCAGCCAGGCGGCGGCGCCGTCGGTGAGCAGTCCGATCGCCGAATTGGCATCGATCATGTTCCAGTGCCGGTCGACGACGACCGCCGGCAGCGGATCGTGCGCCGCGAGAATCTGCGCGACGGCGTCGACCACCGCCGACATGGGGACGTCGGCGAGCACGTGCTCAGGGAACGCCGGGGCGAAGCCGGCCGCCAGCAGCAGCGTGTTGCGGTCGCGCAACGGAATGTCGAGCTGTTCGCCCAGACGGAGCAGCATCTCCCGCGTCGGCTGCGCGCGGCCGGTCTCGAGGAAACTGACGTGCCGCGTCGACACCTCGGCGCGATTGGCCAGGTCGAGCTGGGTCATCCGCCGATGCCCCCGCCACCGGCGGAGCAGTTCCCCGACCGGCTCGGTGGTCGTCTCCTGTGCCGCGGTCATGGCACCACAGTAGAAGCTCCGGGGAACGGTCCCCATTACCTCCGAGGTAATCGACCGGACGCCGCATGCCGGGCAGATTCGTTTCCGCAGGCCGCCGACCGGCAGCCCACCGGAAACGACGGAGCGAACGATGAACGACTTCGACACCCTGATCCAGCGCTACCTGGCCACCTGGAACGAGACGGACACCGGCAAGCGTGATGCGATGGTCGCCGAACTGTGGGCCGACGACGGCCGCTACGTCGATCCCATCGGCGCCGCCGACGGTCCGGCCGCGGTGAGCGCGCTGATCGGCTCCGTGCAGCAACAGTTCGCCGGCATGCGTTTCGAACTGGCCGGCGGCATCGACGCACACCACGATCAGGCCCGCTTCACGTGGGAACTCGGCCCCGTCGACGGCGAGGCGCTGGTGGTCGGGTTCGACGTCCTCGAACGCGACCACAACGGCAGGATCCGACTGGTTCTCGGGTTCCTCGACAAGGTCCCCACGGCCTGACGGGCGAGGTCGCGCCCGCGACACCCCGCGGAGCTACGAGCCGAACATGATCAGGTCGGCGATACCGGCGAAGAAGTTCCAGGTGTCGGCGAAGATCTGGCCGACCACTGCGGCGAGCGGCCACAGTGGTTCGGGCAGACTTCCGAGCGGGTTCGGACCCGGAGGGCTGGCGTTCGCGACACCACCACCAACGAGCAGGAGCACACCCACGAGCGCGACGGCGGCGGTAATCCTGATCCTGTTCATACCCGGTGTATCCGGGCGGATCGGTCGCCCGTTACCGCCGTCGCGGATCGCGTGCGCCGAGCGCGCGGTAGCAGGCGCCGAGGTCACGCAGCGCCGACACCACTTCGGAGGGATCGTCGGTGTCGGCCTGCAACACCTTGCGGAGCAGCGCGGGGTCCAGGTCGTCCGTTGCCGCGCAGTATTCGACGGCGGGCAGCTCGGGCAGGTGCGCGCCGTCGCCGAAGTAGTCGTCGGCCCCGGCCGGCGGCTGCTCGTCCTCGCCCCCGACGCTGCGGATCAGGGTATCGAGGTCCAGGCCGCGGAGGGCGAGCATCGTGAGGGGATCGTGGTCCACCCGCTCGGCCAGCAGGTAGGCGACGGCCGCGACGTGCTTGCACGGCCAGCCCGGGTCGGGGCACGTGCAGTCGAAGTCAAGTTCGCCGCTGCTGCCCGGCAACAGCATCGGCGCCAATTCCTGCGGCACAGCGCCGGACGCGAGCGCAGCGAGCATGCCCGGCGTCGAACGCACCGTCTCCACGAACGCCGCCACCTCGTCGTCGTCGAGGGTGCGCAGCGTCAGCACCGAGGTGAACGGCGCGATCTGGCTGCCCTGCACCTCGCCGGTGACCCGTCCGGGCGCGATGTGGAGGGCCACCACCTGGCCGCCGCGGGCATAGGTGCGTCCGCGACTGAGCCGGCCGGTGTCGCCCGCCCGCTCGAGTACCTCGGTCAGGGCGCGGCCCCACCACCCGCGTGCGAACGCGCCCCGCTTGGACTGCGCCTCGACACCACCGACCACCCGGAGCCGCGGGCCGAAGCCGCGGAAGTCCGGGCGTCCGTCGCGAGGACTCATCGACACCACCTCGTGCAGGCTCTCATTCGCCGACCGCCTCGTCGCCGAGGGTGAGCAGGTCGTGCAGTTGGTCGGTGCTCATCTCGGTGATCCACCGCTCGCCCGTGCCCACCGCGAGGTCGGCCAGTTCCTGCTTGGTGGAGAGCATCGCGTCGATGCGTTCCTCGAGTGTCCCGACGCACACGAGCTTGCGGACCTGCACGTCGCGCCGCTGCCCGATCCGGAAGGCCCGGTCCGTCGCCTGGTTCTCCACCGCCGGGTTCCACCAGCGGTCCAGGTGGACAACGTGATTGGCGGCGGTGAGGTTCAGTCCGGTGCCACCGGCCTTGAGGGAGAGCAGCATGATCGGCGGTCCGTCGTCGCCCTGGAACTGCTCGACCATGCGGTCCCGTCGCGCCTTGGTGACGCCACCGTGTAGGAACGGCACCTCCACCCCGAACCGCTCGGACAGGTACGGCACCACCAAGTCGCCGAACTCGCGGAACTGCGTGAACAGCAACGCCCGTTCGCCGTCGGCGGTGACCGATTCGAGGATGTCCTCGACCAGGCCGAGCTTGCCGGACCGGTGCCGGCCGCGGCGCAGCACCCCGGACCCGTCGCCGAGGAAGTGCGCCGGATGGTTGCACACCTGCTTGAGCCGGGTGAGCGCCGAGAGCACCGCTCCCTTGCGCTGCATGCCCTCGGTGTCCTTGATCTGCTTCAGCATCTCGTCGACCACCGCCCGGTACAGCGCGGCCTGCTCCACGGTGAGGTTCGCCCGCACCGTCATCTCGAACTTGTCGGGCAGGTCCGAGATCACCGTCGGATCGGTCTTCACGCGCCGCAGGATGAACGGCGAGGTCACCGCCCGCAGGCGGGACACCGCCGCCTCGTCCTGCTCGCGTTCGATCGGCACGGAGAACCGGGCCCGGAAGGCCTGTGCGCTGCCGAGCATGCCGCGGTTGACGAAGTCGAGGATCGAGCGCAGCTCGTCGAGACGGTTCTCCACCGGGGTGCCGGTGAGCGCGATCCGGTGCTGCGCGGGGATGGCGCGCGCGGCCCGCGCCTGCGCGGTGGCCGAGTTCTTGATGTGCTGCGCCTCGTCGAGCACCACCCGCCGCCACGCCTGCTCCCCCAGCGCCTCGACGTCGCGGGCCAGCAGCGAGTACGTGGTGATGACGAGGTCGCTGTCGCGCACCGCCGACGTCAACTCGTCACCGCGGCTGCGCCCGGCGCCGTGGTGCACGTGGACCCGCAGGTCGGGCACGAACCGGGCGGCCTCGCGCTGCCAGTTCCCGACCACCGACATCGGGCACACCAGCAGCGTCGGATGTTCGGACCGTTCGTGGGCCAGCAGCGCCAGCAACTGCAGCGTCTTGCCCAGGCCCATGTCGTCGGCGAGGACGGCGCCGAGCCCCGTCTCGCTCATGAACGCGAGCCAGTCCAGGCCGCGCTGCTGATAGGGCCGCAGGATCGCGTGCAGCCCCGCCGGCTGCGGCACCGGCGTCGGCTCGAGGGTGCCGTCGAGCAGGGTGCCGACCCACCCGGTGGCGTGCACCTCGTCCACCGGCACCGGGGGACGCTCCGCCTCGGTGAGCTGCCCGAACAGCCCGCCCAGGGTGCCGTCCTCGCCCGAGTTGCGCTGCGTCACATAGCGGGCGGCCTGCGCGAGGACGGTGTGATCGGCCTGCACCCACTTGCCGCGCAGGCGCACCAGATCGCTCTGGGTGCCCGCCAGCCGGACCAGTTCGTCGGGGGTGAGCACGACGTCGCCGAGCGCGAGTTCCCAGTCGTAACCGACGATCTCGTCCATGCCGACGGCACGGTCCTCGGCCGCCGCGGGCACCGGGGGCGAGGACACCTTGACCCGCAGCGACGGCGAGACCACCGCCCACGCGCGCGGCAACAGCAGCGTGATCCCGGCCGCGGTCAGCTCCCGCGCCCCGTGCAGCACCAGATCGGTGACGACCGGGGTGGGCAGCAGCAGGTCGAGGCTGTCCGGGTCGGTGGGCACGTCCCGCAGCCGCGGATACGCCGCGACCGCGGCCGCGAGCTTGCGGACCCCGATCTCGAGCAGGCGGGAGTCCGTGCGATGCAACAGGATCGGATTGGGCGCCTCACCCTCGGGCCGCAGGCACACCTGCAGGCGCCACAGCGCGTCGTCGAGGAGTTCGGGTTCCGCGCCCGCCTCGTCGGTGTCCTCGGCCTGCCCCTCCGGCTCCACCAGCCGCAGCACCAGTTCCGGTTCGTCGACGGTGAGGCTGCCCCGCCACGCCTCGAGACCACTGGCCATCCGGTTGTTGCCGCCGTCGTACGGCTCGCCGCGCAGCAGCGCCCGCAGCAGCGGGTGGTCCGAGTCCCGATCCCCCAGCAGCTCGCGCACCACCGCATCGGTCAGCTCGGCGACGAAGTCGTCGAGGATCTCCCGCGGGCTGCCCTCGTGCCGCTGCACCGGCGGCATCGCCGCGGCCAGCTCCGCGAGCCACGCGCGCTGCCGCTCGCCACCGAGCAGCCGCCACCGCGGCCACCAGTGCCCCTCCGCCCGGTACAGCTCGGGCACGACGCGCCCGGCGCGCGCCCAGCGTTCGACGCCGCGGGCCACGTGCGCCAGGTACCGCAGGTCGCCCGAGATCCCCGGAACGCCGTCCGGCACCGCGAGCAGGACGTCGGCGGCCTCGGCCGGAGCCAGCGCCAGGACCGGCACCCGCAGCGGCTCCACACCGACCGCGGCGGGCACGTGCACGGTGTGGTGGCGGCGGAAGCGTCGGCGCAGCACGCGGCCGAGCGCCTCGGGCAACTCGGGCAGCTCAGAGTTCGGGCCCCGCCACAGCATGAGGCCCGCTCCCGGCGACCAGAGCCCGTGCAGCATGCGGTCCATCCAACCAGCCGCCGCCGACAAACCTGGAGTTCGCCCCGTCACCAGGCCCATACTGGGCAGACGCACAACCGGGAGCGGTCATGACGATCATGATTCAGGTCTTCGAACAGGTGTATTCGCCCACCACACCGTGGCAGCAGCGCAAGGTCGCCTTCGTCGACGCCGACCACATCGTCGCGATGCGCCTCGACGGCCAGTCCGGGGTGTGGCTCGACGTCACCAAGCAGGGCGAATCGCATCGGCTCGCCACGACGAGCTCGCCGGAGCAGGCCATCTACTTCCTGCTCAGCGTCTTCGGCACCATGGCCGAGTGCCGACAGAACGGCGGGTCGTGGCTGATCGGCCACGACGGCGTCGGCGCCGGTTCGATCCGCGCCGCGAAGTTCCCGCACTCCTGACGTCCCCTGTCGGTGCGGTCCGGCACACTGACCGCGGCAGGTGAGCGTCCGGGGAGGGGCAGCGGTGAGACGGGTTCGGGTTGTGCTGTGCGCCGCGGCGGTCGCACTGGTGTCGTGGTCGGCCGGGTGTGCGATCGGGCCGAGCACGTCGGCGCCCGCTCCCGGTAGCCCCACCCGCGCCGCGATCGACGACCTCCTCGCCCGTGCCCAGGTGGTGGCGTCCCGTCCCGACGCGCCCGGCTACCAGCGCGGCTGCAAGGCCGGCCAGGGCTGCGTGTTCGGCCCGTCGTGGTCCGACGACCATTCCGGACCCGCGGGCCACGACGGCTGCGACACCCGCAACAACGTCCTGGCGGCCGACCTCACCGACATCACGTTCCGGGAGGGCACCCGCGACTGTGTCGTGATCGCGGGCGTGCTCGCCGACCCGTACTCGGGCCGGCGCATCGAGTTCACCAAGCAGGACGCGGGCGCCGTGCAGATCGATCACGTGTACCCGCTCGCCGCGGCGTGGGACATGGGTGCCGCCACGTGGTCGCCGGAGCAGCGACGTGATTTCGCGAACGACGTCACCTACAACCTGCTGGCCGTCAGCGGACCGGAGAATCAGGCGAAACGCGACAGCACACCGTCGGACTGGCTGCCGCCGGATCCGGCGTACCGGTGCTTCTACGTCGGCAAGTATCTCGGGGTCGCCGTGCGCTGGGGACTGCCGATCACCGCGGCGGACCGAGACGCGATCGACGATGTCGCCGCCGGGTGCGCGTGACGAGTTCCCCGCGCGAGGTCGGGCCGCCGGTTAGCGTGGACGGGTGAGCCGAACGATCACCGGAGATGTCAGCAAGGACACCCGCCTCTGCATGTCGCTGTCCGGACGGCCGAGCAACATCGGCACCCGTTTCCACAACTATCTCTACGACGAACTGGGCCTCGACTTCGTCTACAAGGCGTTCACCACCACCGATCTGCCGGCAGCGGTCGCCGGGATCCGCGCCCTCGGGATCCGCGGGTGCGGGGTTTCGATGCCGTTCAAGGAGGCATGCATCGAGCACGTCGACGTGGTGCACCCGTCGGCCTCGGCGATCGACTCGGTCAACACGATCGTCAACGAGGACGGCGAACTGCACGCCTACAACACCGACTACCAGGCGGTCGCCGATCTGCTGCACCGCGCCGAGCTGAGTCCGGAACTCACGGTCGCGGTCACCGGCAGCGGCGGCATGGCCAAGGCCGTGGTCGCGGCGTTGCGGGACAGCGGCTTCCGGACCGTCACCGTCGTCGCCCGCAACGCGGACACCGGTACCGCTCTCGCGCGAACCTACGGGTTCGAGTGGCAGCCCGAACTCGGCGCCGCGCACCCGCAACTGCTGGTGAACGCCACCCCCATCGGGATGGCCGGCGGCCCCGAATCCGACGCGCTGCCGTTCCCCGAGGCCGCCGTCGTCGCCGCGCAGGCCGTGTTCGACGTGGTCGCGCTGCCGCCCGACACGCCCCTGGTCCGGCTCGCCACCGAGCACGGCAAGACCGTCGTAACGGGCGCCGACGTCATCGCGCTGCAGGCGGCCGAGCAGTTCGTGCTCTACACCGGAGTCCGCCCCACCGACGAGCAGATCCGGCGGGCGTCGGAGTATTCGAGGTCCTAGATGGCCGAACTGCCGCCCGCCGAACCGGGAGAGACGCCGAGCGCACGCCTGGCGCGCAACTTCAGCGAGCTCCTGCAGGAACTGCGGGTGGCGCAGGCGGGAGTGCAGATCCTGTTCGCGTTCCTGCTCGCGATCGTGTTCACCGACGTCTACGCGGAGCAGTCGGCGTACGTCCGAGGACTGCACCTGGTGACGATGCTGTGCGCCGCGGCGTCGTCGGCGCTGCTGATCGCGCCGGCGGTGTGGCACCGGATCCTGTTCCGGCACCGGCGTCGGGAGGAGATCCTGCGCTACGCCAACCGGTGCGCGCTCGCCGGCTCGGCCTTCCTCGCGGCCACCATGACGGGGACGGTCCTGATCGTCGCGGAGGTGGCCGTCGGCGGGTGGTTCGCGAAACTGATCGGTGTGGCCACGGCGGTGGTGTTCGTGGGGCTGTGGTTCGTCGTGCCGCGGCTGCTCCGTCCGGACGACGAGCTGCCCGCGTGAATTCCGCGCTATCGTCTGAACTCATGGCAGCCCCCGACGAGCCCGAGCCTCGCGCCGAGGCCTATCCCGCACTGTGGCCGGTACCCACCCGCTGGGCGGACAACGACCACTACGGGCACGTCAACAACGTCACCTACTACTCGTACTTCGACACCGCGGTCAACGGATGGCTGATGGCGAGCACGGGCCTCGACATCCGCGAGCTGCCGGCCATCGGGATCGTCGCCGAGACGTCGTGCCGGTTCGTCCGCGAGCTGTCGTTCCCCGACCAGCTGCACGTGGGTCTGTCCGTGGAACGGCTCGGCACCAGCAGCATCGTGTACGCGCTCGCGATCTTCCGCGAGGACAGCGACGGGATGCTCGACCTCGCGGCGACAGGTCGGTTCGTCCACGTCTACGTCGACGCAGAGACTCGCCGCCCGGTCCCGATCCCACCCGAGATCCGCAGCGCCGCACACCTACTCACCACGGATGCCAACTGACTCCGCTCAGTTCAGGCCCACGGCATCCGCGGTGGCGACCGCGCGCCTGACGACGCCGTCGATCAGTTCGGCGGTCGGTCCGCCCCGCTCGGCGCGGTTGCGGGGATCGTCCGTGGTGCGCCGCAGCACCCCCTCGGCGATGATCGCGAGCTTCCACAGCGCCAGCACGTGCCAGAACCCGACCGCGGACGCATCCCGTTTGGTCTCGTGGACGTACACCTCGACCAGCTCGTCCCGCATCGGGAATCCCTCGAGCGTCGACGCCATGAACGGGCCGGCGACGCCGTCGCCCCGTTCGGGCCAGTAGGCGAGCAGACCGCCCAGGTCGGCCAGCGGGTCGCCGAGTGTGGACAGCTCCCAGTCCAGCACCGCCACGACGCGACCGTCGTCGGGCGAGGTGATGACGTTGCTGAGGTGGAAGTCGCCGTGTACCAGCGTGGTTTCGGTCTGCTCCGGGACGTTGCGCGCGAGCCGGGCGGCGAGTCTCTCGATGTCGGGCAGGTCGTGTGTCTTGGACTGGGCCCACTGCGCGGACCACCGCTTGAGCTGGCGCTGCGCATACGGTGCGTGGCTCGCGAGGTCGAGCAGGCCGGCGCTCTCGAGGTCCACACGGTGAATGCTGGCGAGCGCCTTGGGAAGCGACAGGCCGATGGCGCGGCGGCGCTCGGGGCTGAGCTGCTCGGCCACGGCTTCGTGGTCGATCACGAGGCCGTCGACGTAGCTCATCAGCACCAGTGGGACATCGGTGACCGCCGGATCCGTCGTCAACGCAAGCATTTTCGGCACCGGGACGTCGGTGCCCTGCAGCGCGGCGAGGATGCGGTGCTCACGAACCACGTCGTGCGCGGACGCCAGTAACTGTCCCAGTGGCGGACGCCGCAGCACCCAGCGTCCGCCGCCCGAATCACGAACGGCGAAGGTGAGATTCGACTGCCCGATCCCGATCCGCTCGAACGACAGCGGCGCTATCGCGCCGACTCCCAGGCCGGCGATCCATGTCGAGACGGCATCCTCGTCGAGACCCACAATGCCCACTTCACACCACTCCCCTGCCGCGTCTCGTGTGTTGCTCCCGTTTGGTTGAACAGTTCGAACAAGCTGCTGAAAACAGTCGGCGAAACGGCCGATTCCACGGCGTCGAACACACCCCCGCCAACATCCGTCCGCCGATGCTAGCCGCCCGAAAGCTCCGATGCGGGCATTACGGCGCGCGGCCTTCGGCGGTGCGCTCGAGCAGCGGGGCGGTCCGCGGCCCCACCAACTCCCGCATCACGAGCGCCATGTTGGTGCGCTCGACACCCGGGATCTTCAGGATCTGCCCCGCGAGCCGGTAGAGGTCGTCGGCGTCGGTCGCGACCACCTTCACCGACAGATCGGTCAGGCCGGTCATGCCGTACACCTCGACCACCTCGGGGATGTCGGCGAGCGCGTCGACCACGGCGTCGAGCTGGTGCTGGTCCACCCGGGTGGAGACGAAGGCCGCGAGCGGATAGCCCAGCGCCCGCGGATCCACCAGCCGGTCGAATCCGCCGATGGCACCGGATCCCTCCCACCGCGCCAGCCGCGCCTGGACGGTGTTGCGGGAGAGCCCGAGCCGCTGTGCGAGTTCCACGCCCGTCGCGCGGGGATTGTGCGACAGCTCGAGCAGCAGTCGGGCATCGGTGCCATCCAGAGTGGTCATATTTCGCAGTGTGCCCGCCGAAGCACCCCCGGAGTTGTGCATTGTGCTGAATCGTTGCAACTTCGCTTGCGCAGATCGCGGGACGGTGGATGCTGTGAGGTAGAGCACTTGCATTCGGCGTCCGCTCACGAGGCGGCCCCGGATCCCGGCAGCGAGGTGACCCACGATGGCCGACAAGATCGCCTTCCCGGTGCAACTGGTCCAACCCGACGGACGACGCGTGCACCGCCCCGACTACGCAGCGCTGGTCGCCGACATCGGTCCCGACCGGCTGCGCGATCTGTACGAGGACCTCGTCGTCGTCCGGCGCATCGACACCGAGGCCACCGCGCTGCAGCGGCAGGGCCAGCTCGGGATCTGGGCGCCGCTCCTGGGGCAGGAGGCCGCGCAGATCGGGTCCGTGCGGGCGCTCGAGCCGGACGACTACATCTTCACCAGCTACCGCGAGCACGCCGTCGCGTACTGCCGCGGCGTGGATCCGGCGGTGATGACCCGGCTGTGGCGCGGGTGCGCGTTCTCGGGCTGGGATCCGGCGTCGGTGAACATGACGAACCCCGCGATCGTGGTGGGGTCGCAGGGCCTGCACGCCACCGGGTACGCCCTCGGCGCGCACCTGGACGGCGCGGAGATCGCGACCGTCGTCTACTTCGGTGACGGCGCCACCAGCCAGGGAGACCTCGCCGAGGCGCTGGGCTTCGCGACGAGCCTGGGGGCGCCGGTGGTGTTCTTCTGCCAGAACAACCAGTGGGCCATCAGTGAACCCGTGCATCTGCAGAGTCCGGCGCCGATCGCGGCGCGGGCCGCGGGCTACGGAATGCCGGCGGTCCAGGTCGACGGCAACGACGTGCTCGCCGTTCTCGCGGTGACCCGCCAGGCCGCGCGACACGCGCGCGAGGGCGGCGGGCCGTCGTTCGTCGAGGCCATCACCTATCGGATGGGCCCGCACACCACCTCCGACGACCCCACCCGGTATCGGACCGCGGCGGAATCGGAGGTGTGGAAGGCGCGCGATCCGATCGACCGGATGCGCCGTCTCCTCGAACGCGAGGGGCTGTTCGACGACGCCCTCGCGGACCGGGTGCAGGCCCGTGCCGACGAGGTCGCCGCCCGGCTTCGGGCCGGGGCACTCGAGGCGCTCGACCCGGATGTCGACGAGTTGTTCGAGCACGTGTACGCCACCGACCATCCCCTGCTCGACGAGGAACGCGCCGAGTACCGGGCGTACCTCGACACGCTGACCGCCGGTGAGGAGGCCCTGTCATGACCACCACGACACCCACGACCACGATGGCCCTCGGCGCCGCGCTGAACGCGGGACTGCGCAGGGCGCTCGAGGACGATCCGAAGGTGGTGCTGATGGGCGAGGACATCGGCAAGCTCGGCGGCGTCTTCCGGATCACCGACGCACTGCAGAAGGACTTCGGACCGGCCCGCGTCATGGACACCCCGCTCGCCGAATCCGGAATCGTGGGAACGGCGTTCGGGCTCGCGTTGCGGGGCTATCGACCCGTGTGCGAGATCCAGTTCGACGGCTTCGTCTATCCCGCGTTCGACCAGATCGTCTCGCAGGTCGCCAAGATCCACTACCGCACCCGCGGTCACGTGAAGGCGCCGTTGACGATTCGCATCCCGTACGGCGGCGGCATCGGCGCGGTCGAGCATCACTCGGAGTCCCCGGAGGCGTACTTCGCGCACACCGCCGGGCTGCGCGTGGTCAGCCCGAGCACCCCGGCGGACGCGTTCGCGATGATCCGGCAGGCGATCGCCCTCGACGACCCCGTCGTGTTCCTCGAGCCCAAGCGTCGCTACTGGGATCGCGGCGAGGTCGACGTCGATGCTCTCCCGGAGCTGCCGCTGCATCGGGCCCGGATCGTCCGGCCCGGCACCGACGCCACGCTCGTCGCCTACGGCTCGATGGTCCCGACGGCGTTGCAGGCCGCGGACATCGCCGAGTCCGAGGGCACGTCCCTCGAGGTGGTCGACCTGCGGTCGCTGTCCCCGATCGACTTCGACACCGTGGAGTCGTCGGTGCGGCGGACCGGTCGGCTGGTCGTGGCGCACGAGGCCCCGGTGTTCGTCGGCCTCGGCGCGGAGATCGCGGCGCGCATCGCCGAGCGGTGCTTCTACCAGCTCGAGGCGCCCGTGCTGCGGGTCGGCGGCTTCGACATACCGTACCCGCCGGCCAAGCTCGAGAAGCATCACGTCCCCGACGCCGACCGCATCCTCGGCGCTGTCGACGAGGTGCTCGCGGCATGAGCAGCGAGGCACTCGCATCATGACGCGGATCGAGGAGTTCCGGCTGCCCGACCTCGGGGAGGGACTGACCGAGGCCGAGCTGGTGTCGTGGGCGGTGGCCGTCGGCGACACCGTCGAGCTCAACCAGGCGATCGGGGAGGTCGAGACCGCGAAGGCGCTGGTGGAGTTGCCGTCGCCGTTCGCCGGTGTCGTACGCGAACTGCTCGCCCGGCCCGGCGACACGGTGCCAGTGGGCGCGTCCCTGATCCGGGTGGAGACCGACTCCGCGACGCCCCCGAAGCCGGCCGCGGAGACGTCCCGGGCCGATTCGGTGCTGGTCGGCTACGGGCCGTCCGCCCCCGCCCCGAGCCGCCGGCACCGTCGCGCCGGTCCGGTACACCGCGATTCGGCCACCCGCCCCGACGCGGTGCGCCGGCACCAGGCGCGGCCGGCCCCGGCCGGGACCGACGGGACCGACGGGACCGACGGGACCGACGGGGCGGACCCGCGGGAGACCCGGACCCCGATCCGCGGGGTGCGGCGGGAGACGGCGTCGGCCATGGTGCGCAGCGCGTCCACCGCCCCACAGATCACCGAGTTCCTCACCGCCGATGTCACCGAGACGGTGCGACTGCTCGAGCAGCTCCGGTCGTCGGACCGGTTCACCGGACTGCACCTCACACCGCTGGCCCTGGTCGCGAAGGCGGTGCTGGTGATGCTGCGGTCGCATCCCGGTCTGAACTCGTCCTGGCTCGAGGACACCCAGGAGATCGTCACCAAGCACTACGTCAATCTCGGCATCGCGGCGGCCACCGAACGCGGGCTCGTCGTCCCCAACATCAAGGACGCCGAGAACCTGACACTGCCCGACCTGTGCCGGGCCCTCACCGACCTCACCGACACCGCGCGCGCCGGGAAGGCGACACCCGAGCAGCTGTCGGGCGGGACGATCACGATCACCAACGTCGGGGTGTACGGCGTCGACGCGGGCACCCCGATCCTCAACCCGGGCGAGGCCGCGATCCTCGCCCTCGGCGCGATCAACCGTCGGCCGTGGGTGCACGAGGACCGGCTCGCGATCCGCGAGGTCACCACACTGAGCCTGACGGTGGACCACCGCCTCGTCGACGGCGAACAGGCGTCGCGGTTCCTCGCCGATCTCGGGGCGGCGCTCACCGACCCGGTACCGACCCTGCTCGCGCAGCTGTGACCGGTCCGGCCGCCCGGCACCGGAGTTCGGTACAAAGGGGTACGTGAACGCCCAGCAGACGGACCGGCCGCTCCACCTGCGATCGGCGCGTGCCGCGATCTTCGGGGTGTTCGGGATCAACGGCTTCCTGCTCGCGATGTGGGTGGTCCACATCCCGGCGATCGAGGCGCGCACCGACATCTCCCATTCGACGCTGGGGTCGCTGCTGCTGCTCCTCGCGGCGGGCGCGATCGCGGGCATGCAGCTGTCGGGTCCGCTGTCGGACCGGTTC
Organism: Rhodococcus sp. W8901; assembly: GCF_013348805.1. Lineage (NCBI taxonomy): Bacteria > Bacillati > Actinomycetota > Actinomycetes > Mycobacteriales > Nocardiaceae > Rhodococcus > Rhodococcus sp. W8901. Next base: position 2,068,725 of record NZ_CP054690.1, on the reverse strand, counting down.
GGCAGCCGACGGCTGGTGGCGCTCAGCGGCACCCTGCTCTCGGTCGCCGTGATCGGCCCCGGCCTGGCCGGCAACGCATGGCAGCTGGGCATCGCGCTGACGGTGTTCGGGTTCGGCAACGGCGCCCTGGACGTCGCGATGAACTCGCAGGCCGTCTACGTCGAGCAGGCGTACCGGCGGCCGATCATGTCGGCGTTCCACGGCATGTTCTCGATCGGCGGCGTCGCCGGCTCGCTCGTGGGGGCGGCGACGTTGGCCGCGGGTTGGTCGCCGCTCGTCGCGCTGGGCGGGTCGGCGGCCGCCGGACTCGTGGGGATCGCGGTCTGCACGAGAAGTCTGCTGCCGCCGTCCGCGCATCCGCAGCCCGAGCATCACGAGACCCGGCCACGGGGCCGGTACTCGGCCCGGGTGGTCGCGCTCGGCGCGGTCGCGTTCGTGCTGATGCTCGCGGAGGGGGTCGCGAACGACTGGAGCACGCTGCAGGTCAAGGAGCATCTCGACACGACCGCCGCCGTCGCCGCGCTCGCGTTCGGAGGGTTCTCGCTGACGATGACGGTGGGCCGCTTCACCGCCGACCGGGTCAGCGCGGCGCTCGGTCCCGTCGCGATCGTCCGGTACGGCACGCTGATCGCGGCGGCCGGCATGGCGCTGGTGGTCGTCTCGCCGTGGCTGCCGACGACGCTGCTCGGGTGGGCGCTGTTCGGCCTGGGACTGTCCGGGTGCGTGCCGCAGATCTTCACGACCGCGGGCAATCTCGGGACCGGCGCGGCGGGCGCGAACATGTCGCGCGTCGTGGGGATGGGCTACATCGGTTTCCTCGCCGGGCCCGCGACCATCGGCTGGGTCACCCAGCTGGTGCCGCTCACCGTCGCGATGGTGGTGCCGCTGGCCTGCGTGCTGGTGGCGGCGTGCTTCGCGGGTGTCGTCCGGCGCCCCACGAGCCGGGCTCTGCAGGTGTGAAAGTCACCCGAAACTCGGTCTCCCGGAACGGCGGAAGGGTCCCTTCACACGCGGGGAGCGTGTGAAGGGACCCTTCGACTGTCGAGCGGAGGGGGAGTCACCCGGCAGCTGCCGTCTTCCGTGATTCCCGAAGCGGCTACAGGGCCTTGAGCTCCTCGGTGACCTCGGAGACCATCTTCTTCGCGTCGCCGAACAGCATGGAGGTCTGGTCGGCGGTGAACAGCGGGTTGTCGATACCGGCGTAGCCCGAGCTCATGGACCGCTTGAGGACGATGACGGACTTGGACTGGTCGACGTTGAGGATCGGCATCCCGTAGATCGGGCTGGACGAGTCCTCGCGGGCGGCGGGGTTGGTGACGTCGTTGGCGCCGATGACGACGGTGACGTCGGTGCGGGAGAACTCGCCGTTGATGTCGTCCATTTCCTTCATCGCGTCGTACGCGACGTCGGCCTCGGCGAGCAGCACGTTCATGTGTCCGGGCATGCGGCCGGCGACCGGGTGGATCGCGTACTTGACCTCGACGCCCTTGTCCTCGAGCAGCGCGGCCATCTCCTTGACCGCGTGCTGGGCCTGCGCCACCGCGAGACCGTAGCCGGGCACGACGATGACCTGGTTGGCGTATGCCATCTGGATCGCCGCATCCGAGGCGGAGGTCGCCTTCACGGTGCCACCCGACGCGGCACCGGCGGCGCCGCCGGCGTCCCCGCCACCGAAGGAGCCGAAGATGATCGCCGGGATGGACCGGTTCATCGCCTTGGCCATCAGGTTGGTCAGGATCGATCCCGACGCGCCGACGATCATGCCGGCCACGATCATCGCCTGGTTGTTCAGCGCCAGACCCGCGGCCGCAGCGGACAGACCGGTGAGGGCGTTGAGCAGCGAGATGACGACGGGCATGTCGGCGCCGCCGATCGGCAGCACCACGAACAGGCCCATGACACCGGCGGCGACGAGCAGGCCGACGATCAGCCACGGCGACTGCGGGTCGCCGTCGGCGCCCAGGCCGATGTAGATCGCGAGGCCGAGCGAGACCAGCGCGAGGACGATGTTCGCCAGCTGGAACAGCTTCGCCGAGGCGACTACCTTCTTCTCGAGATTCTTGTTGAGCAGTTCCTGCAGCTTGGAGAACGCCACCAGCGAGCCCCAGAACGAGACCGAGCCGATGATCGCGGCGAACAGCGAGCCGACGATGAACGGCGCCGAGGGCACCGCCTCGACCGCGGTGAAGCCGTCGGAGTTGAGGAACTCGGCCCACGCGATGAGCGCGACGGTGCCACCGCCGACGCCGTTGAACAGGGCGACCAGCTGCGGCATCGCGGTCATCTTGGTGCGCAGCGCGGGCGGGACACCGAGGATGATGCCGACAGCCAGGCCGCCGATGATCAGACCCCAGTTGTCGGTGTCGCGGATATCGATCAGGACCGCGACGACGGCGACGAGCATGCCGACCGCAGCGATGTAGTTGCCGCGCACCGCGGTCTTCGGGCCGGTCAGGCCCGACAGACCGTAGATGAACATCGCGAACGCGACGATGTACAGGATCGTGACGAGGTAGCCCATCAGGCGTCAGCCCCCTTCTTCGCAGCCGCCTTCAGGGCGTCCTTCTTGGGCTTGAACATCGCGAGCATGCGGTCGGTGACCACGAAACCACCGACCACGTTCAAGGTGCCGAACACCAACGCGACGAACAGAATGATCTTGATGCTCCAGGGCGCGTCACCGGGCAGATGACCGAGCACGACCAGCGCACCGAGCACGACGATGCCGTGGATGGCGTTGGTGCCCGACATCAGCGGCGTGTGCAGCGTGTTCGGCACCTTGGAGATGACGGCGAAGCCGACGAACCCGGCCAGGACCAGGATCGCGATGTTCGCGAGCAGTTCGTTGTACATCAGGCGTTCGCCTCCTCACGGGTGACGCAGGCGGCGGCGAGGATCTCGTCGTCGAAGTCCGGCGCGAAACCGCCGTTCTCGTCGAGCATCAACTCGATGACCGCCTGCAGGTTCTTCGAATACAACTCGGAGGCGTGCTCGGGCATCGTCGCCGGCAGATTCAACGGCGAGCAGATCGTCACACCGTGCTTGACCACGGTCTGACCGGGCTCGGTGATCTCGCAGTTGCCGCCGGTCTCACCGGCCAGGTCCACGATCACCGAGCCGGGCTTCATGCCCTGCACCGCTGCGGCCGTCACCAGACGCGGCGCCGGACGACCCGGCACCAGCGCGGTCGTGATGACCACGTCGAAGCCCTTGATCGCGTCCTCGAGCGCCTGCTGCTGCTGGGCCTGCTCGGCCTCGGTGAGCTGACGGGCGTAGCCGCCCTCACCGGCGGCGTCGATACCCAGGTCGAGCCACTGCGCACCGACGGAACGGACCTGATCGGCGACCTCGGGGCGCACGTCGTAGCCGGTGGTGCGGCCGCCGAGACGCTTCGCCGTCGCCAGCGCCTGCAGACCGGCGACACCGACACCGAGCACCAGCACCGTCGCCGGCTTCACGGTGCCCGCGGCGGTGGTCAGCATCGGGAAGTACCGCGTCGACTCGGACGCCGCCACCAGCACCGCCTTGTAACCGGCCACGTTCGCCTGCGACGACAACGCATCCATCACCTGGGCACGCGAGATACGCGGAATGGCCTCGACCGCGAAGGCCTGCACGCCGGCCGCCTTCAGATCCGCGATCCGGTTGTCCGCGTTGCGGGGCGCCAGGAAGCCGATCAGCGTCGAGCCCGAGCGCAGCTTGGCGATCTCGTCGGTCGACGGCGCGGCTACCTTCGCCACGATGTCCGCGGACCACGCGTCACCAATGGTGGCACCCGCCTCGACGTACAGCTCGTCCGGAATCAGGGCGGCCAGGCCGGCCCCGGACTCGACGACGACGTCGACGCCCTTGGCGGACAACGACGCCACAACCTTCGGCACCAGCGCCACCCGCCGCTCGTCGTCGTTCGTCTCCCGAACGACACCGACCGACGGGCGCACCTGTGCCGCGCTCTTCGATGTATCCAATGTTTCGACTTCCTGCGTTAGATGGTGTGCACGCCACGACGGGCGGCAACTCTCGAGCGATCGACGGACGATGACCCGATCGATGCAAGTGGTCCACGATGGTAAGCAGAACTACCGTGAGCAAGGGAACACACGCAAGTCGTCAGTGTTGTCTGAATCGAGTCCGAACAGAGGTATACCACTGTAAGGAACATATTTTGTGATACAGCTCACTAATTCACATGGACGTAACTTGGTGCCGAAATAGGCCCAAGACACGGAGGTGAGAGATGCCCGTCAAGACGGTGGAGATCGAACGCGTGTACGACCATCCGGGTGCCGAAGCGGGCTTCCGTGTCTTCGTCGACCGGCTCTGGCCGCGGGGGCTGCGCAAGGATTCCTTCTATTACGACGACTGGGCCAAGGAGCTGGCCCCGTCCACCGAGCTGCGCCGGTGGTACAGCCACGACGTCGCCGAGTTCGGCGAGTTTCGGTCCCGTTATCTCGCCGAGCTCGAGTCGCCCGACGGCCGCAGCGCCGTGGAGCGCGTCCTCGAGCTCGCGCACGATCGTCCACTCGTCCTCCTGACCGCCACCAAGGACGTCGAGCACAGCCACGCCGCGGTCCTGCGTCAGTTCCTCAGGGACGTCACGTAGCGGGCCCGGAGTTGATGCTTGACGAGCTTGCCGGTCGGCGTGCGCGGTAGGTCGTCCGCGAAGTCGACCGAGCGCGGAGCCTTGTAGTGGGCGACGCGGTCGCGGACGTAGTCGAGCAACTCGCGCGCGAGGTCGGCGCTCTTCGTCACACCGTCCGCCAGCTGGACAACGGCCTTGACCTGCTCCCCCATCTCCTCGTCGGGCACCCCGATCACCGCGACGTCGTACACCTTGGGGTGCAGGGTCAGCACGTTCTCGGACTCCTGCGGATAGATGTTGACGCCACCGGAGATGATCGTGAAGGCGGCCCGGTCGGTGAGATAGAGGAATCGCTCGTCGTCGAGGTAGCCGATGTCGCCGCTCGTCGTCCAGGTCGGATGGTCCGGGTGCTGCGCCGACGCCGTCTTGGCCGGATCGTTGTGGTACTCGAACGGCAGCTCGTCGCGCTCCCAGTAGACGGTGCCGATCTCCCCCACCGGCAGCTCGCGCCCGTCCTCGTCGCAGATGTGCACGATCCCGAGCACGCCGTCCCGGCCGACCGAGCCCGGGTGCGCGAGCGCCTGCGCACTGTCGATGAAGGTGACCCCGGAGCCCTCGGTGGACGCGTAGTACTCCTGGATCACCGGCCCCCACCACTCGATCATCGCCCGCTTGACGTCCGGCGGGCACGGCGCCGCGGCATGGACGGCGACCTGCAGACTGGAGACGTCGTAGCTGTCCCGAACTTCCTTGGGCAGCTTCAGCATTCGAACGAACATGGTCGGCACCCACTGACTGTGCGTGACCTTGTACGTCTGGATCAGGTCCAGCGCCTCGGCGGGCTCGAACCGGTCCATCACGATCACGGTGCCGCCGACGGAGTTGATGGTTCCGCAGAAACGCAGCGGCGCTGCGTGATACAGCGGTGCGGGGCACAGATAGACGGTGTCGGAATCGAATCCGTACATGGGCGCGAACACCGCGGTGTACGGGTCCGTCGTCTCGTGGACCTCACCGATGGGCAGTTTGGGCTTGATGCCCTTGGGGCGGCCGGTGGTGCCCGACGAGTACAGCATGTCCTGGCCGCGCGGCTGCGATTCGAGCGGTTCGACGGTCTGCGCCGCGAGCACCTGCTCGTAGTCGTCGTAGCCGGCGAGCGCGCCACCGAAGACGAGACGGCGGCGGACCCGGGGAAGATCGGCCGGGTCGTCCGGGAGCGCCGCGGCCGCGTCGGCGGACACGACCAGAACCGATGCCCCGCAGTCGTCGACCACGTACGCGGTCTCGGCCGCGGTGAGGTGCCAGTTGACCGCCGTGATGTAGAGACCGGATCGCAGCGCGGCCCAGTACACCTCGAGCATCCGCAGGTCGTTGCCCGCGACCATCGCGAGGTGGTCGCCCGGCCGCATCCCCACCTTCCGCAGGTACCGGGCCAGGCGCAGGGACCGTTCGTCGAGCTGCCGATACGTGAGCTGCTCACCGGTGGCGGGCCGGATGATCGCGGGCTTGTCAGGGGTGGTCGCTACGAAGTTTCCCGGGAACACGGCAGCTCCTCGTGTGAACGATCTTCTCGCGCTTCGGTCTGGCCCGATCGTCCACCACCGCGCGCCGTTCCGTGGCGGGTTTCGCCCGAATCGCCGGATCCCGACCGGGTGCGCTGTTTCGGTGTGTCATGGCGTCGCACCGGAGGCCGATCGGTCATAGAGTGACAGAGTGACCACCGACACATCCGATGCTGCCGCGCCCGCCGGCGACGAGGCGATCACGTCGGTGGACTTCCACTTCGACCCGATGTGCCCGTTCGCGTTCCACGCCTCGCGCTGGATCCGGCACGTGCGGGCCGAGACCGGCATCGACGTCGACTGGCGCTTCTTCAGTCTCGAGGAGATCAACCGCCGCGACGATCAGCAGCAGCAGCAGTTGCATCCATGGGAGCGGGACTGGGCCTACGGGTGGTCGCTCATGCGGATCGGTGCGCTGCTGCGGCGCGAGAGCATGGATCTGCTGGACCGCTGGTACGCCGCGACCGGCCACCTGCTGCACATCGACGGCGGAAAACCGCACGACCCGGATGTCGCACGGGATCTGCTCGTCAGACTCGGACTCGACCCCGGCCTGCTCGACGCCGCGCTGGCCGACCCGACCACGCACGACGACGTCCGGGCCGACCACGACCGGGTGGTCGCGGCGGGCGGGTTCGGCGTCCCGACGCTGTTCGTGCTGGGCACCCCGCTGTTCGGGCCCGTCCTGGTCGATCCGCCCGAGGGCGAGGCCGCCGTGCGACTGTGGAACATGGTGACCGAGATGCTCGAGTTCCCCCGCGTCTACGAGCTTCAGCGCGTGAAGGGGCCGGCGGACGCGGCGGCCATCGGTGAGGCACTGGCCCCGTACCTGCGGGGCCGGGACTGGCAGAGCGTCAATCGTGGTGAGGTCGTGGACCTTTCCGGACTGGAAACGGAGCGAGATACATGAGCGAGTTCCCGCAGGGCATGTTGGTCGATGCACTGTCCGAGCAGTGGGCAGTGCTCGACGACGTGCTGTCCACGGTCGAGGGCGATGCCTGGACCACGCCGACGGCCCTGCCGGGTTGGACGGTACGCGACATCGTCTCGCACATCATCGGGACCGAATCGCTGCTGTCGGGCCTGAAGCCCCCGGAGACGGCGATCGACGTGCACACACTCCTCCACGTGCGCAACGAGATCGGCGCGCTCAACGAACGCTGGGTGGAGGGCCTGCGAGCCCATACCGGGGCGCAGACTCTCGCGATGTTCCGGGAAGTCACCTCCAGCCGGCGCGAGATGCTCGCCGACATGACGCAGGGCGACTTCGATGCTCCCGCCGTGACGCCGGCGGGCCCGGCGACGTACGGCCGGTTCATGCGTATCCGATTGTTCGACTGCTGGATTCACGAGCACGACATCCGCGATGCGCTGGGCGCCCCCGCGGGCGACGAGGGCGGCACCCGCGGCGAGCTGGCGTTCGCGGAGATCGCGGGCGCGCTGGGGTTCATCGTCGGCAAGCTGGGCGGTGCCCCCGAGGGCGCCCGGGTCACGTTCGAGCTGTCCGGCCCGCTGGCCCGCACCATCCACGTCGAAGTCGACGGCCGGGCCACGGTGGTCCCGCAGCTGTCCGCACCGGCGACGTCGACGATCGCGATGAGTTCACCGCTGTTCACCCGGCTCACCACGGGCCGCACCACCGCCGCCGAGCACACGTCGGAGTTCGAACTCGGCGGCGACGCCGAGGTGGGCCGACGGATCGTCGACCACCTCGCCTTCACCATCTGAGCGCGCGTGCGACTGTTCCTGGCGTCGTACCGCTTCGGTGTGCACGTGGACCGGTTCGTCGAACTGGTCGGCGGCCCCGGCCCGATCGCGGTGATCGCCAATGCCGCGGACGCGTGGCCGGCGCGGGCCCGGGACTCGGCCGTGGTGAGCGACGTCGTGCCGCTGCGCCGTCTCGGGTTCTCACCGTCGGAGGTGGATCTACGCCACTACGTCGACCGGCCGGCCGCTCTCGCGGAGACGCTCTCGGGATTCCGGTCGGTGTGGGTGCGCGGCGGCAACACGTTCGTCCTGCGTGCACAGCTGGCACGAAGTGGTGCCGACGACGTGCTGCGGGATCTCCTCCGCCGGGACGCCCTCGCCTACGCGGGCTACAGCGCCGGCGCGTGCGTCACGGCACCGTCCCTCGTCGGGGTGGACAGCGGGGACGATCCGGGCGAGGTGGCGCCGACCTGCGGGGTGCCGCCGCGCTGGGACGGGCTGGGCCTGATCGACTTCTCGATCGTGCCGCACTGCGTGGGTTCGGACACTCCCCCGGACGCACCGAACCCCGGCGACGACGCGGCTCGCATGATCGAGGCCTGTCGCGGTGCCGGGGTTCGGTATCGGGCGTTGACCGACGATCAGGCGATCGTCGTGGATGCGGAGGCCACCGCGTTGCTGTAGCCGCCGACGGCGGCCGGTTCGCGGCGCTCCTCGCGCGGGGCCAGCCGGTCCAGTGCGGACCAGGTGATCTCGCAGCGCTTGACGGTCATCTCGTCGGCCTCGGAGAGCAGGGCGGTGAGCAGGGCCTTCGGGTTGCGGTCCCACGACGCGTCGATGCGGCCCACCTGCGCGTTGGTGAACAGCCCGGAGCCGGCCACGGCCGAGACCCAGTCGTTCACGTCACCGCGGTGGATGCGCTCGAGGGCGTCGTAGTCGACTCCGCCGTCGAGGAACTCGTACGAGAACATTGCGGCGACGTAGTCCTCGATGCAGTTCGAAGCGCTCACAATTCTGCGCCCCTTTCTCCCCGACGGCCTAGCCCTCACCACCGGAAATAACAGATCCGGAAACAAGGAGATGTCCATGGTCATATCGCGTAACGCTTTGATTGCGCGGTGCGATGAGAACGACGCTAACGCGACGAAAGACGTCGGCGTTACTGTTTGATCATAACGATTGAATAACGTCTCCGAATTTCGCGCTCGAGGCTACAGCCAGGGAAAATACGCGTTAAGTTCGAACGAACGGCCCCGTTTTTCTTGTACAGGAGTTCACTTCGCCGTCGCGCCGGAACCGGCCCGCATCAGGTACGACGCGAGCCGGTTCCCCCGCCGGCGGGGCCTAGCGTGCGGAGTGCGGCGCGCCCATTCCCGGATCGATCCGCACGGGACCGTCCGCGGACGGCGCGACCGGGAAGTCGAAGATCGCGGTCGGCAGGTACACCGTGGCGCACGAGTTCGGGATGTCGACGACGCCGGACAGGCGGCCCTCGATCGGCGCGGCGCCCAGCAGCAGGTACGCCTGCTCCGGGCTGTAACCGAACTTGGTGAGGTAGTCGATCGCGTGCAGGCACGCCCGCTGGTAGGCGAGGTGCGAGTCGAGGTACCGCTGCTCGCCGTCGAGCGTCACCGACGTGCCCGAGAACGCCAGCCACTCCGAATACTGCGGATCGGTGTTGCCGGGCATGAAGATCGCGTTCTCCGACACGCCGTACGTCTCCATGCCGCCCTTGATCAGGTCGACGCGCAGATCGATGAACCCGCCCATCTCGATCGCACCGCAGAAGGTGATCTCGCCGTCGCCCTGCGAGAAGTGCAGGTCCCCCACCGACAGCTTGCCGCCGTCGACGAACACCGGATAGAACACGCGACTGCCCTTGGTGAGGTTCTTGATGTCCTGGTTGCCGCCGTTCTCGCGGGGCGGGGCGGTGCGGGCGGCCTCGCCGGCGACGCGGTCGAAGTCGGCGCCGGTGAGGGTGCCCAGCACCGCGTCGCGGGGTTCCGGCGGCAGCGCGAGCGGCGGCACCCGGTCCGGATCGGTCGCGATCAGCGCGGCCTCACGGGTGTTCCACCTGCCGAGCAACTCGTGCGACGGCGCGGTGCCCATCAGGCCCGGATGCACGATGCCGGTGAACTTGACGTGCGGCACGTGCCGGGACGTCGCGGTCTGCCCGGAGAAGTCCCACACCGCCTTGTAGGCGTCGGGGAACTGCTCGGTCAGGAAGCCGCCGCCGTTGTCGCGCGGGAAGATGCCGGTGTACCCCCAGCCCTGGCCGGCGAGCGGGCCCGAGTCCTCCTGCGGGATCGGCCCGATGTCGAGGATGTCGACGATCAGCAGGTCACCGGGCTTGGCGCCCTCCACCGCGAACGGCCCCGACAGCGTGTGCACCGTGGTCAGCGGGGCATTGAGGATGTCGTCGGCCGAGTCGTCGTTGCGGATCGCGCCGTCGAACCATTCCCGGCAGTGCACGCGGAACGAATCGCCCGGCTTCACCGTGACGGCGGCGGGGATGTCGGGGTGCCACCGGTTGTGGCCGATCTTCTCCTGCTCGGTGAACTTCTTGCGCGAATCCAACGGGAACAGCAACTCGGGCATACGGATCTCCTTCACGACGCGAGGGGAAAGACTCAGGGGCGGGGCAACTTTCGGTGCAGCGGATTGGTGGTGACGTTCTGCACCGCCGTGCGGGCTCCGGGGCGCGGGCCCGAGACCACCGCGGGCTCGCTCGCGGACCGGGCGGTCGCGTCGAGCAGACGCATCTGCGTCGACGAGCCGTGGCCGAGCCGCGGGCCGGTGATCTGACGGCGCGCGTCGGACGCGCAGGCGGGGCAGGCGGAGCTGTCGGGGACGGTGGCCATCGAGTAGGTGCGGTCGAACGGACCGCACTGCGCGCACCGGAACTGATAGAGGGGAATGACCGCGTCCTTTCGCCGGGGCAAGGATCGAAGTCCCTCAGACGTTAACCGAGGCGGCACCCGATCGCGCGGCAGACGACTTGTCCGCCGTGTCCGGAAAGGCGAAGCCCGAATCTCGTGACGCGTCCGCTCCCGCGGGGCCACACTTGAGGCGACACCCCCGATCGTGGATTCGAGGAGCGTGCGTATGGCCGACGGGCAACCGTTCATCCCACCGAGTGCGGTGGATGTGGACCTCTCCGCGGTCGGATGGGCGCAGAACCGGACCATGTCGGACTTCGAGACCGGCATGTGGCGGATGGAGGAGGTGCGCCCCGAACTGCGCACCCCCATCGTCGCCGTCGACGTCCTCGACCGGGCACCGGACTGGGATCGGTTGGTGCGGGCGCACGAATGGGCGTCGCACATCGTTCCCCGCATCCGGATGCGCGCGGTGGAACCGGCGTTCGGCCTCGGCAATCCGGTGTGGTCGGTGGACCCCGAGTTCGACCTCGACTACCACCTGCGCCGGGTGCGGTTGCCGGAGCCGGCCGACCTCGACCACGCGCTGCGGATCTGCCGGCACCTCGCCACCGAACCGTTCGACAAGGCCCGCCCGCCGTGGATGGCGATGCTCATCGAGGGCCTGGGTGACGGCCGCGCCGTCTACGTCGTCAAGACGCATCACAGCATCACCGACGGCATGGGCGGCATCCAGATGATGGCGCTGCTGCACAGCCGCCGACCCGAACCGACGCCCGACAAGCCGGACCGCGCGCCCGCGCCGCCCGAGCACCTGTCGGATCTGTCCGCGCTGGGGCTCGAGGTGCTCACCGAGGTGCGCCGCGCCCCGAGCCGGATCGCCGACCTGGTCTCCGGCTCGGCGCGGGCCGCGATCACCGCCGTGACCCGGCCGTTCGACGCGGCGGGAGAGGTCCTCGACTACGCGAACTCCCTGCGCCGCGTCATCCAGCCGCCCCCGGCGACGGGCTCTCCCCTGCTGCGCAACCGCGGTCTCGGGCGCTGGTTCGGGGTGCTCGAGGTGGAGTTGCCGGTCCTCAAGGGCGCGGGCCACGCGGCCGGTGGTTCGGTCAACGACGCCTACATCGCGGCGCTGCTCGGCGGCTTCCGCCGGTACCACGAGGAGCTCGGCGAGTCCGTCGGCAAGATCCCGATGGGCATGCCGATCAACATGCGGGCCGCGTCGGATCCGTCCGGCGGCAACCGGATCGCCGCGGTGCGGTTCGCGGGGCCGGCCACCGAACCGGATCCGGCGTTGCGGATCCGCAAGGTCCGCGCGATCGTGCTGGCGCTGCGGGAGGAACCGGCCCTCGACATTGTCGAGGCGGCGTCGCCGCTGCTGGTGCGGCTGCCGACCCGGCTGCTCGCCGAGTGGTACCTGTCGCAGTCCAAGGGGCTGGATCTGCAGGCGTCCAATGTCGCGGGGGTGCCCGTGCCGGTGTATCTGGCGGGGGCGCGGATCGAGCGGATGTTCCCCTTCGGCCCGGCACCGGGCTGCGCCGTGATGGCGACGATGGTCTCCCACGTCGGGACCTGCTGCATCGGCGTCAACCTCGACACCGCCGCGGTGACCGAACCGGCGCTGTTCATGCAGTGCCTGCAGGAGGGTTTGGACGAGGTGGTGGCGCTGGCCGGCGCCGCGAAGGGAGCCGAGGGATGACCGAACACGGCGCACAGTCCACACACCCGACGATCTATCTCACCGAGCCGATGACGGAGACCGAGGAACGCGCACTGCGGACCTGGCTGGGGCACCAGGAGTCCGAAACCGGATCGCCGACGGTCACGTTCGCGAACACCGATCAGGCACTGTCGGCCCTGACGCGCCGGGACGACGACCCGATGGTGACACCGGTACGCGTCGTATGGCTGCCCGATATCACCAACGGCCATCGTGCGCAACGGCTTCGGGATGTACTGTCCGCGAGGGACCCGCTCCATCTCGGAGCGAACGCGCAGCGCCGGGTGCTCCGCACCGATCCGGCGCGCTGCCGGGTCATCGAGGGGGACGCCGCGTCGCTGAGCGAGCTACGGGACCGGCTGGCCGAACGCGGCGGCGGATCGCTGCCCAACTTCATCCGTCGTCAGGCCGCGCTCGCGCTGGAACGGGCCGAACGCAGCCTGCTCGGCACGCAGTACAAGGTGTCCCGGTTCGTGGTCGAGGAGATCACCGACACCAGCCGGTTCACCGCGGGGATCAAGAACCTGGCCGCCCGGCTCAATCTGACCGTGGTGGACGTCGACCGCCAGGCCCGCGCCGACCTCGACGAGATGGTGGCGGCGCAGAGCCGGCGGGCGATCGCGCTGTGGGATCAGCTGGGCCGCTACTTCTCCCGCGCGTATCGCCTGGACGTGGACACCACCCGGTTCGAGGAACTGCGCGAGCTCAACCGGGAGCATTCGCTGGTGTTCCTGCCCAGCCACCGCTCGTACCTGGATCCGCTGGTGCTGCGGCCGGCGCTGCTCGCCAACGACTTGCCGCTCAACCACGTCATGGGTGGACTCAACGTCAGCTTCTGGCCGATCGGTCCGATCAGCAAGCGGTCGGGCACGGTGTTCATCCGCCGCAAGTTCGACGGCGACGAGATCTACAAGTGGACGCTGCGCGAGTACATGCGGTTCCTGCTGAACAAGCGGTTCAACCTCGAGTGGTACATCGAGGGCGGGCGGTCCCGCACCGGGAAGCTGCGCCCACCCCGATACGGGCTGCTCACCTACCTCGCGAAGGCGTTCCAGTCGAGCGACGCGTCGGACGTCTACCTGGTCCCCGTCTCGCTGGTGTACGACCAGCTGTACGAGGTCAGCGCGATGGCCGCGGAGGCCCACGGCGCGGAGAAGCGCAAGGAGAGCATCCGCTGGCTGGTCGGCTACGTCCGGGCGCAGGGGCAGCGCCGCGGCGTCGCGCACGTGACGGTGGGACGGCCCCTGTCGCTGCGGGATTCGCTGGCGCAGGAGGACGATCTGCGGCTGGCGATCCAGAAGACCGGCATCGAGGTGAGCCACCGCATCAACGAGGTCACCCCGATCACGGCGTCGTCGCTGGTGATGCTCGCGTTCCTCGGCATCGAGGACCGGGCGCTGACGGTGCCCGAGCTGGGCTTCATCCTCGGCCCGATGGTCGACTACATGACCGCCCGCAAGCTCCCCACCGCCGGCGACGTCGATCTCACCAACCCGCAGGTGATCCGGAAGGCGCTGTTCACCCACCTGGACTCGGGAGTGCTCAAGCGGTTCGACGAGGGCAACGAGCGGGTGTACTACCTGGGCCGGGACCAGGGGCTGGTGGCGGCGTTCTACCGCAACAACACCATTCACTTCCTGCTGGTGCGGGCGATCGCCGAGATGGTGCTGGTCGCGGCCGTGGACGAGAAGTTCGCGGACCCGCTCGCCGACGGCTGGGCGGAGGCCAAGGCCATCCGGGATCTGCTCAAGTTCGAGTTCTTCTTCAGCGACAAGGAGACCTTCCAGGAGGAGCTGCGCGCGGAGCTGAGCCTGATCGACCCGGCGTGGGAGAGCGATCTGAGTAAGACGGAGCACGTGGAGCACATCCTCTCCGAGGTCCGCCCCTATCTGGCGCACCGGGTGCTGCAGCCGTTCCTCGAGGCCTACGAGGTGGTGGCCGATCATCTGCTGGATGCGCCGGTGTCCGAGGACTTCGACGAGAAGACCTTCGTCGCCGGGTGTCTCGCACTGGCCCAGCAGCGGCGGTTGCGCCAGCAGCTCGCGAGCAGCGAGTCCATCTCGTCGGAGCTGTTCGCGACCGCGCTGCAACTGGCGCGCAACCGGAAGCTGATCGAGGTGGCCGATCCCGAGGTGCCCGAGCGCCGGCTGGCGTTCGCCGAGGAGGTGCGGACGCTGGTGCGCCGGGTCCGGGAGATCCGCGCACTCGCGCACGTGAAGCTCGATCAGGTGAAGGGCGCCGACTCGGCCGCCCAGATCGTGGGCGATCCCGGGGCGGAGTTGGACCGATGAACCGGCTGGGAGATCTCTACGCCGCCATCGCGGCCGCACCCGAGGGCCCGTCGACGCTGGCGGCCTTCGACCTGGACGGCACCCTCATCACCGGCTACTCGGCCACCGTGGTGTATCGGGATCGGCTGCGCCGCTTCGACATCAGCATCGCCGAGCTGCTCCGCACCACCGGCGCGGCGTTCGACACGCAGTTCCGCGGCGCCGACGTGGGCCGGCTGATGGAGATCGCGGTGACCGGGCTCGCCGGTCGGCGCGAGGACGAGCTGCGGGAGTGGAGTCAGCGGCTGTTCCGGCAGCAGATCGCCGCGATGATCTTCCCCGATGTGCGACGGCTGCTGGACGCGCACCGGCGGGCGGGGCACCGGATCGTGATGGCGACGTCGGCGACGACGTATCAGGCGCAGTACGTGGCCGAGGATCTCGGGATCGACGACGTGCTGTGCAGTCGGCCCGAGGTGGTCGACGGGATGCTGACCGGCGCGCTCACCGGTCCCGCCCTGTGGGGTCCGGCGAAGGCGAAGGCGTTGCGGGACTTCGCGAACGAGGTCGGGGCGCCGCTGTCGGAAGCGTTCGCGTACTCCAACGGCGTCGAGGACGTCCCGATGCTCGATTCGGTGGGGCGGCCGGTGGCGCTGAACCCGGACCGGAAGCTGGCCGGGCTCGCGCGGACCGAGGGCTGGCTGTCGGTGAATCTGCCCAAGCCGGAGCGGGGTGCGACGCCGATCGCGACGCTGCGCACGGCGACCGCACTGGGCGCGCTGGGCGCGGCCACCATGATCGGTATCGGAGCCGGGGTGTTGACGGGAAACCGTCGCACCGCCGCCAATGTCGTGGGCACGGTGGGGCCGGATCTGGCGCTTACGATCTGCGGGATCGACGTGAAGGTCACCGGCGAGGACAACGCGTGGAAGGACCGTCCGGCGGTGTTCATGTTCAATCACCAGAGTTCGCTCGACCTGCTGCTGGTGGGCAAGGTGGTCCAGCGGGACGCGACGGGCGTGGCGAAGAAGGAGGCGGCGCACGATCTGCGGTTCGCGGCGATCGGCACGCTACTGGATGTCGCGTACGTGGATCGGGCGGACAGCAAACAGGCCCGCGCGGCACTCGGGCCGGCGGTGGACAAACTGAAGGACGGCACGTCGATCGCGATCGCCCCGGAGGGCACCCGCTCCCCCACGCCGAGACTGGGCCGATTCAAGAAGGGCGGCTTCCACATGGCGATGCAGGCGCAGGTCCCGATCGTGCCGATCGTCATCCACAATGCCGGGGACCTGATGTGGCGGAACTCGTTCGTCGCTCACCCGGGCACGGTCTACGTCGACGTCCTCGACCCCATCGAGACCAAGGACTGGAACGTCGACGACCTCGACCAGCACATCGCCGAGGTGCGGGGCCGGTTCGACGAGGTACTCCGGGCGGGGCCGGTGAAGGCCTAGTAGGACTTTGTTAGGTCTGTCACGATCGGGGGTGGGCCCTCGAGATTCTGCGTGATTCTCGAGACCATGGCGAGGTGGATGACGCAGCCCTTTCCGAGGTCGATGAACGTCTCGATTTCTTTGTGAGTGAGGTGTTCTCGTCGTTGGCCCGCAAGGACAGGGTGGCGACGGCGGGGTTGTATGCGCGGGGATTGATGCTGAACGGTGAGCGCAAGTCGATGCAGCCGATGGCGGCCCGGCTCGGTGTGGATCATCAACGGTTGCAGCAGTTCGTGACCAGTTCGCCGTGGAAGGTCGAGCCGGTGCGGAAGACTCTTTCACGCAAGGCGTGCGAGCTCATCGCACCGGACGCGTGGGTGGTCGACGACACCGGGTTCGGCAAGGACGGCGATGCCTCCCCGTGCGTGGCCAGGCAGTACTCGGGCACCCTGGGCAAGGTTGGCAACTGTCAGGTCGCGGTCAGTGTGCATGCCGCGTCCGATGCCGCGTCGTGCCCGTTGAACTGGCGGCTGTTCGTGCCGCAGAGTTGGGACGACACCTGCGCCGGCGACCCCGACGCCGCGGCCGTGGTCGCTGCTCGTCGAGCGAAATCGGCGATACCCGAGGGGGAACGGCATCGACCGAAATGGGAGATGGCGGTGGAGATGATCGACGAACTCCTCGCCTGGGGCCGACCACGACCCGATGTTGTGGTCGCGGACGCCGGCTACGGCGAGGGCGCACAGTTTCGCGCCGCACTCTCCGACCGCGGCATCCCCTACATGGTGGCAGTCAAAGCGGCGACCGGCGTCTACCCGGCCGACGCCCAGCCCGAGACCCCGCCCCGGATCGGCCCCGGGCGTCCCGCCGCCGCCCGTTACCGGGTGCCGAAGTCCAGCTGCAAGGACCTGGTGCTCGCCGCCGCGCCGGATGCGGCGCAGGAAGTGTCGTGGCGGCGCGGCACCAAGACCGCACCCGGCAATCCTGACGCCATGATGAGTTCACGATTCGTTGCGCTGCGGGCCCGCCCCGCGGGCCATCGAGTGCCTCGCGCCGACGACGGATCGGTCGAGCAAGTGTGGCTACTGGCGGAATGGCCCACCGGTGCAACAGAACCCACCGACTTCTGGCTGTCCACCCTGCCCGCCGACACCCCGATCGACGAACTGGTCCGCCTCGCGAAACTCCGCTGGCGTATCGAGCACGACTACCGCGAACTGAAAGTCGCACTCGGACTCGAGCACTTCGAGGGCCGCTCCTGGATCGGTTGGCACCACCACGTCACCCTCGTCACCGCAGCCCACCTGTTCCTGACCACCCTGCGACTGACCGACCCAAAAGCCGCTGGGCAGGACTGACCCTCTACGGCATCGTCCGCAAACTTCAACGCGTACTTGCCCATTGGATCGGCACCTGCCCGCTGTGTCACCACACCTTCCCAACCTAACAAAGTCCTACTAGGGTGTCTCTCCTATTTCGGGACCTTCGGGTCGGTACAGTGCCCCATATGATCCGAAACGCCCGGTTTGTTCCTGTGGTACTGCTTCTTGCTGTGGCGGTCAGCGCCTGCGGTTCCGACGACGCCGATCCGGCCGCCCCGGAGGTCGTGCCCGACGAGGTCTCGGTCGCCGACGAGGGTGCGGCGAGCGCCGCGGGCGCGGAGGTGTTGGCGCGGTTCACGAGCTGCGACGACGTCTCGCCTGCGGTGGCGCAGTACATTGCGGGGCTGCAGGAGAGCCCGTCCAATGCGGTCGACGAGTATGGCGCGATCTGCAACTGGGAGACCCCGGACGGCGCCACGTCGCTGAGCGAGATCCGTGGCGTCGAGGTTCTCATCGAGCCGGGGACCGGAGAGGTTCCGACGGTGCAGGACCTCGAGGCCGGCCAGCTCGTCGTCCTCCCGGACGCCGAGCTCGCGAAGGCCGGTGGCGTCGCCTACACCCTTCCGGTGACGACGGCGGTCGCCGGGGTGATCGTCACAACGGTCACAACACCCGACGTCAAGGTGACGATCACCGGCGGGCAGTGGGACGACATGCCGTCGCTGGACGGTCCGGCCGCCGTGTCGGCCGCCAAGCAACTGATCGGCACCTAAAGAGCGCCCCTGGATGAAGGCGGCCGGGTGGACGACGACTGCTCGTCGTGTCGCCGATCCGGCCGCCTCCATTCAGAAGATATGCACTGGCCGCCTCAGCTCCCGATCACGGGCGGGGCGGCCAGTGGAAGCTTGCCGATCAGTTCGCTGCCGTTGTCGACGTTCACCAGGTAGCCGGGCGTCTTGTGCTCGGATTCGTCGTCACCGCGGCCGCGCGCCCCGGCGCCGGGCATCATGCCGGCGCCCGTCGCGCCCGGTCGGGCCCCCGCCGCGCCCGAGCCCGATGCCGTGGCCGCGGTCGCGGTCGTTCCGCCTGCGGAACCGGATCCCGATCCGGAACCGATTCCGCCGCTGAGGATTCCACCAGATCCGTAGCCGAGTCGGGTGCTGTCACCGCCGCAGGCGCAGTCCAGGCGAAGGCGGGGCCTGGTTACGGCGTCCGATTGGGGTTCGGCGCGAACTGGTCGTTCGCGGCGGGCTGGACACCGGCTCCTGCGGGACCGCCCCGCGGTGTTTTCATGTTCAATCACCAAAGTTCGCTCGACCTGCTGTTGGCGGGCAAGGTGGTCCAGCGGGACGCGACGGGGTCGCGAAGAAGTAGACGGTGCACGATAAGGGAGCGTCTACATCGACGTCCTCGACAGGCACATCGGCGACGTGCAGGCGCGGTTCGACGAGGTGCTCCGGGCGTGGCTAGTAGAGGCGCGAGAAGTCCTTCAGCGGGTCGAGAATTCGAGTCCAAGATTGATCACCGCGATATCAGTCTGCAGTTCGTCATGCTGCGACGCCAAGGTGGTGACGGTTAGTTGAGTGAGGTACTGTCCGGAACGGTCCTCCAGTACCACGTACCGCGTGGTTGCCTCCAGAACCCGCTGGTCGACGGCATACACGCCGTACACGAATGCCGACCGGTGTCCGCGAAAGTCGGCCGTGCTCGTCTCTCGCTCGGACCATCCAGGTAGGCGCCGTGCGTCCTCGAACGCGCCGGCCATCAACCAGTCGGGGTCGATGCGATCGGTCAATCGGCCATGCAGCAGAACTGCGTTCGGCGTGAATCCGTCCGCGGCATGAGAAGTGTTGATCAGAACTTTCCCGGACGAGAGGCTCCCCGCCGGGGCTTCGACCCATTCGGGTAAACAGGGCACGTCCGCGGTCGCACCACTAGTTTGCGTCAGATCTGCGGGCACGCATCTGACATTGAGCGTCTCGAGACGCTCGGCCACCGTCATCGTCACTACGGGCATCCCGCGCGCACTTCCCTCAACTCTCAGATCCGTCAACGTTCTTCTCCTTCCTTCCCGACTTCAACCGAGTGCGCAATGCCGGAGGACGCAGCAGTTCACGAGCCCCGGGACGACCCACATCCGACCGGAGATCAGGCTGTTCGTGAAGACGGCGAAGCAACTCCAGAAACGTGTGTGGTTCGGCAACATACGTCCTGGCCATGAGAGCCAACGCCCGCTCGGTGTCGAACTTCGTACGTTCTTTCAGGTTGATCGGGTCGAATGTCCCGAGTTTGATCACCGGATGGTGTACGTCAACCGCCCCGCTGTGGACGATCTCCTCATCTGCGCAGACGATCTCGATCTCTTCCCAGCTTCTATACGTATCCAGCGTTGTCGATTTGAACATGGACAGGCGGCGCGTCAGGCGCCGGATACCCGATGGATAGATCCGAACCTCACCACGGGGACTCAGGAGACCGACGCACAGTCCCGACACCAGCGCGACGAGGCCGACAATTCCGAGTAGCGTCGCGCTGCTATTCGCCTCACGGCCGCTCGGTAGCAGAGAAGACGACAAACCAGAGTAGTACCCGAGCGACGCCACCAGTGCATAGACGGCGCCACCGCAGAGTGACACGGAGAGGACGAGTGGCGAGGCCATTCGATTGGGTACCCGAATCCCACGGCCGCGTGAGTCGTCGCATTCGACGATTCGACGGGCCAGCTTCGGGGAGTCCAGGCCCGCTGCGCTGAGCCCAGTCCAGCCCAACCCTCCGAGGAACAGCGTGCCGCACGCGGCACCTGCTGCGACCAACCATGATTCTGCAATGAGTGCCTGCACTGCCATGCCGACGCCGATCGCCGCCAAAGTCCACATGAAGACGACGCATGCAAGCCAAGGCCACCTCCGCTTCCGTCCCCACGCGGTCAGGGCGATCCCCTCCGAGGACTCGAAGGATCTACCCGATGCTGTCGAACTCACTGCGCCATCCCCATTCGTCGCGTCTCGCCATCCAGCTTGTGCCTTGCGGTGTCAGTCCCAGATGGACTGCAAAAACTTGGATCCTAGGTACCCGCCTACGGCGCCGGCGGCGACGCCGACTACCAACCCGACCGCTGTGCCGGCCCCGGGGACGAATGATCCCAGCGCCATTCCTGCGAGCGCGGCACTGCCCACTCCTGCGAGCACTCCTCCGCTTTCAGTCACCACGGCCTTAGTCGGATCCATGCCCCCATTGATGTCGTTGGCGATCGCCGGCACCACGCCGATCGCGGCGCCGAACGGGCCGAACCCTTTCCCGATGATGCGGGCGACATCGTCGCCCGAGGACCTGGCCGCGCTGACCAGGCCCTCCGTCGTGGCGTCCGCGACCAGACCGATCGACGCTGCTGCCGTTGTTGCAGGTACATCCGGTTTCCACGAGAACCCCCCGTTCTCGGACCTGACAACGGCACCCGATTCGGCGGCGGCTCCGGTGACTTCCAGATGCTCGATTGCGGCCCGCAGCCTTCGCTGCATCTCGTCGGCAACCGATGCTGCGTCCCGCAGCGCCGCCAGAACGGACAGGGTGAGTTCTGCTGCGTCCCTCTCAATCTGAATCCGTGCGTAGTCTCTGGTCTCGGGCGGCGCGAGCGGGAGCCAACCGAGCAGCCCGCTGGGGTCGACGGTTCCGCTGTCGTCGACGGCGTATCCCTGGGTTCGCGCATCCGTCACCACAGACAGCACGTGCTCGCGGGCTGATTCCGTCGCGGATGCGCTGTTCCGGAGCTCGTACGCGATGGAAGCGATCGCATCCGATATCGCGACGGCGAGCGATCTCTCCCGCGTGATCCTCGCAGTCGCCGCGTCCGCCGCTGATCCGCGCCACGTTTCGGACAGATTCGATTGCGCCGCGACGACGTCATCCAACTGCTCGGCCAATGCCGTCGCGATCGAATCGATCGCATCGGCAGCGGATCCAAGAGCGTGCGGTTTCCACGAAGTGACCTGTGAAACGGTGAGAATCACGGATGTACATCCATCGCATTCAGCATCTCACTGAAATCCGCTTCGGAGACTTCGTAGTTGTTTGCAGTCCCGGTGGAGATTTGCGAGATGACTCCCAGCCTGACGCACACATTTCTGAGTGCCGCAGCGACTGCATCGCACCCTCGGACCGAAACGGTCGAAATTTCAGTGCCCGGCAAGGCCTCCTGGCAGTCTACAAACGGTGAACTCACGTCCAGCCCTGCCAACGACTCGGAAGTTCCGGCCACTGCGGAACTGAACTGCCGCAACATCTCCGGATCCACGATCAGCGACATGCGCCCCCCAAAAAGGTCGATCTGCGCTCCCCTCCGGGGAGCGTAACAATGCTGACATTCTTCGTCCCCCACACCGCAGTCCGTCAGGTAGCGAGCTGTGGATGCGCCGACAGCTCACTCGTCAGCGATCCGTCGCCCCGATGACCGGAGGAGCAGCGAGCGGGAGACTACCGATCAGTTCGCTGCCGTTGTCGACGTTCACCAGGTAGCCGGGGGTCTTGTGCTCGGATTCGTCGTCACCGCGGCCGCGCGCCCCGGCGCCGGGCATCATGCCGGCACCTGCCGCGCCCGGGCGTGCCCCCGCCGCGCCCGAGCCCGATGTCGTGGCCGCGGTCGCACCCGTTCCGCCTGCGGCACCGGATCCCGATCCGGAACCGATTCCGCCACTGACGATTCCACCGGATCCGTAGCCGCCGAGAGAACCTGCACCCGATCCGCCTCCTCCCCCGGATCCCAGTCCGCCGGCGCCGGCGGAGTAGCCGCCGATTCCCGATCCCGACGTTCCGAGACCGGACTGGCCGAGTCGGGTGCCGTCACCGCCCGACGCCGCCGCGGGCGCAGTCCAGGCGGAGGCGGGCGTGGTTACGGCGTCGGTCTGGTTGGGGTTGGGCGCGAACCGGTCGCTCGCGCCGGGCTCAGCGCCGGCTGCCGCGGGGTCGAACGCACCGACTCCTCCGGGAGCTGACCCGGCGCCCGGGGTTCCGCCGGGCAGCGGGGCACCCGGCATCGGTGTCGGGTTGTGCGGTGATCCCGAGTTCGGTCCTGCGTGCGGCGCATACGGGTTCGATCCGCCGCTGCCGGGTGCGCCGCCACCGGGTTGGGTTCCGTCGAGGTCGGTGGGGCCGTCGCCGATTCGGGGTGGTTCGGGGAGCCTCGGGACGTTGGTGTCGGCCTGCTGCATCACGGGTGTGTAGACGGTGCGCATGATCTCGATCGCCTGCTGGTGCGCCTCGTCCTGCTCGTGGAGGACTCGTTTGAGGATCCCGACGCTGGGCAGCACCCGGTTCAACGCGGATTCGAGGATGCCGCGCTCGGCGACCGGCGGCAAGGTGGCCTTCACCTGGTCGACACCGGTAGCCGCTTCCGTGATCTTGGTGCCGATGAGGGTTCCGGCCTCTGCCAGCTTCCCCGACTCCGTGACGTATCTATTCGTCGCGGCGACGGCGGAGTCTTTCGCGATTCCTTCCCACTTGCCTTCGGTCTCGTGGGTGATGAAGTCGCGGAAGTCATTGAGTGCCTGCGTTAGTGACTCGCCGATCTTCGTCCAGCCTTCGGCACTGGCGCGGAGCGAGCCGCCGTTCATCGCGTCGACGGCGGCCTTGATGTCCTCGTGCGACATAGTCTCGAACGCTTCGGGCGATCCGAGCGCGGGGGCATCGAACTCTCCACCGAACCGGCCGTACAGCCCGGCCTGCTGCAGGTAAATCTCGTCACGCTCGGCATTGCCGGCCGCCTGCTCGTCGCGGACGCGGTCGCGTTCGTTCAGGTCGTAACCCGTCACGAGATCGACCAGAGCATTGCCCGGATCGCGGACGAGCCCGTACGCCTCCTTGCCCAGGTTGCCTATGAAGTCGGTGAATCCCATCTGCTTCCCCCCTCCGCTAGTCCCGGCGTCAGAAGCCGGCGTCCACGTTCGTCAGTGATTGCTGGTTGGCACCCTCGGTCGCCTGGTACTGGGCGCCGATCTTGGTGAACAGATCGCGCATCTGCTCGACGACCGTCATATGTTTGTCGAGAACCTGGTCGAGCGAGTTGTCCGCGCCGGACGCCTTACCCTCGAACTTTGCCGTCAGCGCGACTCCGGAAGGGAGCAGGGTGCCGAACCCATCCATAGTCGACAGGCGCTGAGCACTCGACCGAATTGACCTCAACTCGGCGATCAGATCGGTGCATCGTTGCGCACACCCTCGAGCAACACCCGGTTCGAGATACAACCGACCATCGTCAGCCGCGGATGCCAAAGCGACCCAACCCGCATAGTCATAGTCTCCGTCGGCCACGCCGACACCTCCAGTATTCGCAGTCATGCGGGGATGAACGGCAGCAGGCTGTGCGTCGCCGAAGTGGCGATCCTGCAGGGTTCTTGAGCGTCTCGCGGGTCAACCAACCCCGCGAAGCTAATCGACAGGATCGATGAACCATCCCCAGATTCGACTGCGACATAGCATCTTTCACGAGCGACATCGGAGGCTTCCCGGTAGGAGAAACCCTCCCGACTACCAAGATCAACCGGCATGAACTCTTCGTTGCGATCGTTCGTCTTGATATCGGAGAGGGTATGGGTCGTCGCGAAAACAGTGATGTCGTAGTCGGCGGCGCTCCACCCGCAGACATTCCATCCTGACTGCTTTACACCCATGATGTCGCGCTCCGCAGTTCCAGGGTCAGCACCGAGGCCGCGCAGTGCGTCATCTGGAATGTCATCGCACGGCCTGAACACCGGCTCCCCCGCCGCAATCGCCTCGGGATCCGCCTTCCCCGAAACCTCGCCAGACCCGCACCCTGCAAGCACCAGCCCCATACCAATCAACCCCACCGCAGCAACCAAACGCACCTGGCACCCCTCCCTCAACGCAGACCCGCTCCACCCTAAACAGACGCACCACACCCGCGTTCGGTTCCATACCGATGGCGAATCGGATCGGATCGCTGTCAGAAACCGCCACCCGCGGTGGTCAAGGCCTGCTGGTTCGCGTCCTCGGTCGCCTGATACTGGGCGCCTATCTTGGCGAAGAGATCTCGCATCTGCTCGACCTGGGCGATGTGATCGGCAAGCGCTCTGTCCAGTGAATAATCGCCGCCTGAAGCTTTGCGTCCGAACTTCGCTGCCAGCGCGACGGCGGACGGGAGTTGGTCACCGAAGCCATCGATAGTCGAGAGTTCGCGGGCACCGTCCTTGACTGTCCGAAGCTCACTAATCAGCTGCTCACACCTCTCGGCACAACGCTGGGCCACGTCTCGGTCGAGAACCAGTTCTCCAGCGTCTGCGGACGACGCGAGCGAGTGCCACTGACTTTCGGACATCTAAGTGCGTCTCCCCTGCAAGCTCCTAGTTTCGCGAATCAACCTGGAATCACTGGTTCCAGCGTCGTTGCTGTCTGAATCGCCAACTGACATGGATCTCCCGATTGTTGGTTCACCTCGAACAGCCCGATGCGGACGATCGTTGTGCCCTCACCCGTGCGGAAGGCGACATCGCAGGTTTCGCGGCGAGAATCGGTGGCTTCGCGGTACGTGAAAGATCCGCGTCCGCCGATGCGTTGATCGACGAAGTCGACGTTCCTTGTATTCGCACGGACCTCTTCGACCGTTCGGGTGGTCGCCAGAACCGTGACTGAGTGGTCGCTCCCCGGCCATCGGCAGAGCTTCCATCCTGGCTGTGCCACCCCAAGGATGTCGCGCGACTCGGTCGCGGGGTCCAGCCCGAGTTGTGTCAGCAAGCCATCCGGAATGTCATCGCACGGGCTGAACACCGGTTCCCCCGCGGCGACGCCCTCGGTTTCAGCGTCGCCCGACACAGCCTCCGAGCCGCATCCTGCCAGTACCAGTCCCGCACTGATCAGCCCCACGACCGTCACCAAACGCACCCGGCATCCCTCCCTCGATCCAGACCCGCTCCACCCTAAACAGACGCACTGGACTCGCGTTCGGTTCCACCTCTAACGAACTGTCCCATTCCACCAACGCGTGGTAGCGGCAACCCCTCACACCAGCGACGACAGTGAACCGTCGGGGAGGTGTATCCAGCCCTCACGCTCGGCGGGATCTCGATCAGCCGGCGCAGGCAATCGCGTCCGCCCGAGCGCGACTGCCCTCGCGATCACCGCCGCCGCCACGGCGTCGAATGCGTCGTCCGACTTCACGCACAGTGCGTGGAACTCGCCAAGTTCGAGCCCCGGCAGCGCTTCCTCGAACCGTCCGACCAGCTCCTCGAGTCTCGCTCGATTGGCCACACCCTTGTATCCGCGAAACGGCAGACCCCAACGCTGCAGCGCAGCCGCCGGATAGACCTCGACCACCGTCCCGTCGACACGGTTCACGTCCATCCCCGTGATCGTGAGCTGGGCCAGCAGGCCCGCGCATCGCAACGCCACGTGCGCGATCAGGTCCGCCGAGACACTCAGCGGCACGATGCCGGTCACCTCGTGGACGACGCGGTCGGTGCGCCGACGCACGAGCGGCAACCGGCCGGCCCGACTGTTGAGCTCGAGCTCGCGCGACGGCTCGCGACGATGGTGCGCGACCACGAACTCGACGAACGCGTCCGGCCACCCGAACGGAGCGTCGATGCCGCACTTGTCGGCGCCCGCCACGGCCTCGATCAGCTGATCGTCGGTCGCACCGAGTCGCAGATCGACCACCCGCGCAGTCTCACCCTCCCAAACCACGCTCGCGACTGCGGTTTTCGACGGTTCGGCGGCCAGATCGATGCCGACGGTTCTCATACCGTCACGGTAGCGGCCACGTCACCGCATCACCGGAAGCACCTGACCGCTCGACCGCCCCGATGCCGCCTCGATGAACGCGCGCGGATCCCGCACCGCCGCCAGCACGTCGCGGGTGCGCTCGAGCGCCTCCGTCTCCGGTGCCGGACCGCCGACCGCGTCGACGACGTCGAGCAGATGCACCGTCGCCTCGAGGATCGCCATGTCCATGAACGCGCCCAACGACACCGCGCCGAGGATCGGGTGCGGGATGACGGTCTCCCGGGTCAGTCCGGTCAGCCGTGCGAACGCGTCGGGCAGTTCGACGTCGAACCGCTCGACCAGCGTCTCGCGTCGGGCGTCGGCCGCCAGCTCGCGGACCATCTCGGCGAGCTGGGCGTGCATCGGCTCCGAGATTGCAGAGTCGGCGTTGAAGACACGGAGCATCTGCGCCGCGCTGGTCACCTCCGCGACGCCGTCGGATGCGGGCTGGGCGAGCATCGCGATCATGACGTCGGGCGTGACGTGGACGTAGAGGTCGCGCACGGTCCAGCCGGGCAGTCGGGTCTCGGTCGTCCACTGCTCGTCGGACAACTCGCCGGCGCGCTTCGCCCACGCCCGCCACAGTCGGATCAGCAGATCCCGGTCCCCGTCGAAGCTCGATGCCACAGCGTTCCCCCCTCTGTTCGGTTTGGTTTCCGTGTCCGACGCTAACGGCGTCGGGTCGCCTCCGGTCGAAAACCGGGCATCCGGGGGATGATGGATTCATGACGACGGTCGATCCCGCTCTGCTGGACGAACTCATCGACGCACTGCCCGACGGTTCGGTGCTCACCGACCCGGACATGATCGCGGGCTATCGCCAGGACTGGGCCGCGGACCCCAACGCCGGCACCCCGATCGCCGTGGTCCGGGCGACCTGCACCGAGGACGTGCAGGCAACGATGCGGTGGGCGTCGGCGCACCGGGTGCCGGTGGTGCCGCGCGGGGCGGGGTCCGGGCTGTCGGGCGGGTCGAGTGCCGTCGACCGCGGCATCGTGCTCAGCACCGAACGGATGCGGGAGATCACCGTCGACCCGGTCACCCGCGTCGCCGTCACCCAGCCCGGACTGCTCAACGCCGAGGTCAAGCAGGCCGCCGCCGAGCATGGGCTCTGGTATCCGCCGGACCCGTCGTCGTTCGAGATCTGCTCCATCGGCGGCAACGCGGCCACCAACGCGGGCGGGCTGTGCTGCGTCAAGTACGGCGTGACCACCGACTACGTGCTCGGCATGCAGGTGGTACTCGCGGACGGCACCGCGGTGCGCCTGGGTGGGCCGCTCCTCAAGGACGTCGCCGGGCTGTCGCTGACGAAGTTGTTCGTCGGCAGCGAGGGCACCCTCGGCATCATCACCGAGCTGACGCTGCGGCTGATTCCCGCGCAGCCGCCGGCATCGACGGTGGTCGCGTCGTTCCCGTCGGTGGAGTCCGCGGCCGACGCCGTCCTCGCGATCACCCGGGAGATGCGCCCGGCGATGCTCGAGTTCATGGATCACGCGAGCATCAACGCGGTCGAGGACGCGGTCCGCATGGGCCTGGACCGCAACGCCCGCGCGCTGCTGCTCGCCCAGTCGGATGCTCCCGGAGCCGCCGGGGCGCAGGAGATCGCGACCATCGTCGCGGCGTGCGAAAAGAACGGCGCCACCGAGGTGTTCGCGACCGACGACCCCGCCGAAGGCGACGGCTTCACCGCCGCACGACGATCCGTGTTCCCTGCGGTGCAGGCGATGGGCAGCCTACTGCTCGAGGACGTCGGCGTGCCGATGCAGCAGCTGCCTGCGCTCATCACCGGCGTCGAGGCGATCGCCGAGGACTGTGACGTCCTGATCTGCACCGTCGCGCACGCCGGCGACGGCAACACTCATCCGCTCATCGTCTTCGACCCCACCGACCCCGACATGGCCGACCGCGCCCGCACCGCCTTCGCCCGCGTCATGGAGCTGGCAATCGCCCTGGGCGGCACCATCTCCGGAGAACACGGCGTCGGACGGCTCAAGCGAGACTGGCTGCCGGGTCAGCTCGGCGAGGACGTCATGGAGCTGAACCGGCGGATCAAGAACGCGCTCGATCCGCTGGGGATCCTCAATCCTGGTGCGGTGCTGCGCTGACGCCACTCACATCCGGCTGGGCTGACGCAGAAACACGGGGTTACGCGTAGTACAGCCCTCCTCGCTCACGGGCTTCGCACACAACTGGTCAAGGTCCGGCGCGTCGAGGATGCGGTCGTCTATTGTCTGTGTGTGCCGACCCTGACGATCAAACAAGATCTTGCTGATTTCGTAGCCTTTCGGAAGAACTATTTGAAGGGAGACGAGAAAGGCGAGGCGCAAGTGTTTCTCGATCGCTTGTTCAAGGCCTTCGGGCACGCTGGCGTACCCGAGGCTGGGGCGACCCTGGAAGGCCGGCTCCGCAAAGTTGGCGAGCGCGGGACATCCTTCGCAGACCTGATTTGGAAGCCGCGCTGCATTATCGAAATGAAGAAGGCCGGCACCGACCTGTCGATGCACTTCAGGCAAGCGTTTCAATACTGGATGCAAGCAGTCCCAAATCGCCCTCGTTATGTCCTCTTGTGCAATTTCGATGAGTTTTGGATCTACGACTTCGACGTCCAGATCGAAGCACCGGTAGACCGGGTGAAGATCGACAGCCTTCCCCAGCGTCACGAGGCGTTGTCGTTCCTCCTTCCCCAGCCTGAAGCGCCGGTCTTCCGCAACGACCTTGTCGCGGTGACACGGGAAGCAGCAGCTATGGTGTCTGGGGTTTTCAGGTCAATGAAGGCCCGCCGTATCCCACGTCTTGACGCGCAGCACTTCGTACTTCAGTCCGTGGTTGCGATGTTCGCTGAAGATATCGGCCTCTTGCCAGCAAAGTTCTTTACGCGCACAGTAGAGGACGCAAAATCTGGCCGCGAAGCCTACGACACGCTGGGTTCTCTGTTCAGGGAGATGAACTCTCCAGGTAAGACCACCGGTGGACTATTTCGTGGCACACCATACTTCAACGGTGGCCTGTTCGCGAACATTACCCCTATTGAAATGACTTCCGAGGAACTGCGAGCCATGCGCATGGCTGCGACCACGGATTGGTCAGATGTGCGACCTGAGATTTTTGGCACACTATTTGAGACCTCAATGGAGCAGGGGGAACGTCATGCCTACGGCGCACATTTCACGTCGCAGGCAGATATCGCTCACGTCGTCAATCCGTGCATTGTGGATCCGTGGACCGCGCGGATCGAGGCAGCAAACTCGATGGCCGACCTGGAGCGGATACGGTTCGACATGGGCAACTTCCGTGTCCTGGACCCTGCTTGTGGCTCGGGCAACTTCCTATACGTTGCCTACCGCGAGATGCGGCGACTCGAAGCCGACATCCTGAAACGCATCGACGCACGGCGTAAGTCGAAAGACAAAGCCCAGGTAGCTATCACCTATGTGACACCTGATCACTTCCTGGGCCTTGACAACAATCGCTTCGCAGTCGAGGTCGCCAAGGTGACGATGATGATGGCTAAGAAACTGTCTGCCGAAGAGCTGGACGAGAGCGCCGACAGCGCTCTCCCGCTCGATAACCTTGACCAAACAATCAAGTGGGGCGATGCCCTGTTTGATCCGTGGCCGACGGCCGACGTGATCATCGGCAACCCACCGTACAACGGGCGCCGCAAGATGGTGACGGATCTGAAAGCTGATTACTGCGCTCGTCTGGACGCGAAGTACCCAAATCCCGGTGTCAGCGATTTTGTGACCTACTGGTTCCCCCTCGCGCACAAAGCGCTGGCAGACGGTGGTCGAGCGGGCTTCGTCGCAACCCAGGCCATCCGTGACAACGAGTCGCGCCGAGCATCGCTCGACTACATCGTCGAAAACGACGGCCACATCTTCGAGGCAGTATCGTCGAAGCCTTGGTCAGGTGATGCTGCGGTCACTGTCTCAATCGTCAACTGGGTCAAAGGGGCGCAGAACGCGCCTGCGATTAAGACTCTATGGCTAGACAATGGTCAGTTGAGACTGCCCGTCGATCACATCGCGCCGACTCTACGTCCGACGACTGACGTGCGCGAAGCGGCACCACTACCACAAAATAAGAAGCCGAAACTGATCTTTCAGGGGCAAACGACCGGCTCCGTTCCGGCATTCCGTCTTACAAGGAAAGAAGCCCTCGAACTCGTTAAGCACGATCCGAAGTCGACGAATTTCATCCATCCAGTCCTCGGCGGCGATGGACTGCTGCACACTTTGAAGCCCGACTATCTAGTCATTGACCTGCCACACACCGATGCGATGGAGGTTAGGACAGACGCTCCTGCCGCATACGCTCGGCTTCGTGACATGGTACTACCGGAACGCCAGGAGGCTGCCGACAAAGAAGCGAAAGCAAACGCTGCGATACTAGAACGCAATCCGAAGGCCAGGGTCAATAGACATAAACAGAATTTTCTCAATAAGTGGTGGCAGCACGCGTACCGCCGCGCAGACATGCTCGAATCATTTACTTCACTGCGGCGATACATAGCAACTTCACGAGTCTCCACCGAGAAGCGTGATTCAGTATTTCAATTCATCGACACAGCTGTCCGGCCCGACGACTCGATGACGGTCATAGCGCTAGATGACGACTACTCGCTCGGTGTGGTGTCGTCAAGCCTTCACCGTGCGTGGCTCGATGAACGGTGCTCAAGGTTGGAAGCAAGGCCGCGATACACATCGACGACGGTCTGGGACTCGTTCCCGTGGCCTGCCATGCCATCCGAGCACGAAGTTGCGCGGATTGCTGAACTGATGGGCGAGATAACGGAATACCGTTCCGCGCGGCTAGCACAGGGGATTACTCTTGCTGACCAATACGACGCCCTACGTACGCCAGGAAAGTCGAAACTGCGCGACCTTCACCAGAACCTGAATAGCGCAGTCATACGCGCCTACGGCTTCAACCCCGATGAGGACCATCTGGCGCAACTGCTCGCCCTGAACCTCGCTGCTGCCACTGACCCCGAAACAGCGACCACTCCAGGCGGTAACGGGCGGCCAGGCATTTACACGACAAGCTACAAGCTCACCGCCGATTTACTCTAAGCCAGATGGTGGTGCCAGCGAACTGACGCTCGCTACTTATCTGCCCGCTCGGCGTCGGTTCGCACCGACGTCCAGCCGGCGATGAGCGACTCCATGTCGCTGCGACCTCGCAACGCCACCGTCTCCGAACTCGTCGACGGTGCCGGCGCGCCATCACCGGCCAGGAACGGCCGTACCAGATCGATGGGGACGGGGAACACCACCGTCCAGGTGGTTGCCGCAACGCCCCCGGAACCTCAACTAGGGCAAGGACCCGCCACAAATGGTGGGTAGTGTTCGCGCGTACAAGCCACGATTGTGAGGGGGTACCGGGTGCCGAGGCTCGGGATCGACAGGGGATTCTTCGCAGAGTACGGCCGTCTGGAGAAGCCCCTGCAGGAGCGGATTGCGGACGTCTTCGTCAAGTTCGAGGCGGCCACCCACACCGGGATCCATCTCGAGAAGATCCGCGACTCCCGCAATCCTCGGTTCCGATCGATCCGCATCGACCAGTTCCACCGCGGGATCGTCCTCGCTCCCGAGACCGGCGACGTATACACACTGCTCACCGTCCAGCCGCACGACGATGCCTACACGTGGGCGCGGCGGCGCGATATGTCTGTCAACCGCGCCACCGGCGGCGTTGAGGTCCGCGACGAGGCCTGGATCGAGGAGAACCTGCCCACACTGCAGGAGAAGGCCCACACCGCGCCTTCCCTCGTGTTCGCTGACATCAATGACAGTGACCTCATCCGCCTGGGCGTCGACGAGCAGACCCGGAAGTTTGCACGCACACTCACCGACGAGGCCCAACTCGAAACCGCGCTGGGCATGCTCCCCGAGGTCCAGGGACAGGTCCTGATCGGATTGGCTTCCGGCCTGACGCCGGACGAGGTGTGGTCCGATTTGGGAGCCGCGATCGTCGACGAGCCTTACGACACCGACGACCTTGATGCCGCCGTCGCGCGAAGTACCGATCGCATCGTGCTTGTCGACGGTCCTGACGATCTGATGGCGATCTTCGCGCACCCGTTCGCGCAGTGGCGGATCTACTTGCACCCGACCCAGCGAGCCGTGGTCGATGCCGATTTCCGAGGGCCGGCCCGCGTCACCGGAGGGCCAGGCACCGGGAAGACCGTCGTTGCGCTGCACCGCGCGTATCGACTCGCACAGAAGCCGGAGGCCCGCGTCCTCGTCACGACGTTCACCTCCACTCTCACCGAATCACTCGCGGCCGGCGTCAAGTTGCTCGCCACTTCGGCGGAGGCACTGGGCCGCATCAAAGTCCTGCATGTCGACAAGTTGGCGCATCGGGTGTTCCGGGAAGAGCACGGTGCACCGAACCTGATCTCGGACGCCGACGAAAAGGTGCTCTGGGATTCGATCATCGACCGACTCGACCTACCGTTCACCGCTCCGTTCCTCTCCGCGGAATGGCGGAACGTCGCCCTGGCGCAGCGGGTGGCGACGGCCGCCGAGTACCTGTCCGCCAAGCGGACGGGCCGCGGTCGCCGACTAGGCGCCAACCAGAAGGCGCAAGTCTGGCAGGCGCTATGGGAGTTCGAGAACGCATTGCGCGAGCGCAGCCAGTGGACCCACGAGACGGTGTGTCGGGAGGCCACCCGGCTGCTCGAACTGCGCACCGACAAGCCCTACGGTCATGTCGTCGTCGACGAGGCCCAGGACCTCAGCCCCGAGCAGTGGCGGCTCATCCGGGCGGCCGCACCGGAGGGCCCCGACGACGTGTTCATCGCAGGCGACACCCATCAGCGCATCTATGAAAGCCGGGTCAGCCTGCGCGAGGTCGGAATTCGGGTCACCGGCCGGTCCAGCCGGCTGAACCTGAACTACCGCACGACCGCCGAAATTCTCGGTTGGAGTCTTCAACTGCTCGCGGGCGAGCGCATCGACGACATGGACGGCCAACTCGACTCCATCGCCGGCTGCCGCTCCGATGTGCACGGTCCTCCCCCGACGATGAAGGGCTTCTCCACCCAGAGCGAGGAGATCGCATACGTCGCCGACACCGTGCAGGCATGGATCGGCAGCGGTGTGTCTCCGAGCGAGATCGGCGTCGCCACCCGCGCCAAGTGGCTCGGCAACAAGGTGCAGGACGAGCTGTTCCACCGCGCCGTACCGGTCCGGTCTCTCGCGAAGAACAAGAGCGAGAGCGACTCTGTCGCTATCGGAACGATGCACGCGATGAAGGGCCTCGAATTTCGGTGCGTTGCGGTCGTAGGTGTCGGCGCCCGGCAGGTCCCGGCCGCGGCCGCGGTCACAGCGGTCGAAGACGACGAACAGACCCACGATCGCGACATCCAACGTGAGAGGTGCGTGCTGTTCGTCGCCTGCACCCGTGCTCGCGAAGACTTGCTCATCACCTGGAACGAAGAGCCGAGCCCGTTCCTTGTCCCTCTCGTCTGATAAATACCTACCTACAAGTTTGTTCACCCGGAAGGTCCACCATGCCCAAGCTGTCCACGCTGCTCGACGAGATCGATTCGGGCACGGTGCTCCTTCCTGAGTTCCAGCGCGGCTACGTGTGGAATCGTGACCAGGTTCGCGGCCTGATGCGATCGCTCTACCTCGGGTACCCGGTCGGTGGGCTGCTGATGTGGGAGACGACTTCCGACGGTGTCTCCGTGCGCGGCTCTGCCGGCGCTGCCGGAGTGAAACAACTGCTGCTGGACGGGCAGCAGCGGGTTACCTCGATGTACGGGGTGGTGCGTGGCACGCCACCGCCGTTCTTCGAGGGAGATGCGTCGGCCTTCACCGGGCTCTACTTCAACGTCAAAGATGAGGTCTTCGAGTTCTATGCCCCGACGAAGATGGCGGGCGATCCCACCTGGGTCAGCGTCACCGAGGTGTTCCAGAAGCGGGGCCTTCGCGTTCTTCTCCGCGTTCAAGGACCTGCCGCTGGAGGAGACCGAATGCTATATGGAACGCCTGAACCAGCTCGCGATGATCAAAGAGCGAGAGTTCAACCAGGAGAAGATCACCGGCGCTAACAAGTCTGTCGACGAGGTCGTCGACATCTTCAACAAGGTCAACTCGGGCGGCACCAAGCTGTCCAAGGGTGACCTCGCGTTGGCGAAGCTGTGTGCCGAATGGCCTGAGGCACGTACCGACATGCGTAGTCACCTGGAGCGCTGGGGAACGGCCGGCTACGACTTCAGCCTCGACTGGCTACTCCGCAATGCGACCGCAGTCGCGACCGGTCGTGCCCTCTTCTCCTCCCTGGAACGGGTGTCGGCGGCGGACTTCGAGCAGGCGCTGACAGCGTCGGTCCAGCACATTGGAACATTCCTCGACGCCGTCTCCGGTCGGCTCGGTCTCGACCACGACCGAGTTCTGATGGGGCGCTACGCGACTCCCGTCGTCTCCTACCTACTCTCCCAGCACGGTGGTCAGTTCCAGGACGCCACACATCGTGACAAGGTCCTGTACTGGTACGTGCACTCGGCACTGTGGGGCAGGTTCAGTGGGTCGACAGAGACGTACCTTCAGCAGGACTATGAGACAGTCCGCCGGGCCGGTATCGACGGATTGATCAGCACGCTGGAACGCACCCGCGGCGGCGGTAGCCTCAATGTCCGTCCCGACGACTTCGAAGGATCGACCCGCGGAGCGCGGTTCTACCCGCTCCTCTACCTGCTCACCCGCGTCAGCGGAGCCCGAGACTTCGGCAGTGGGATCGAACTCAAAGCCGAGCTTCTCGGCAAGCTCTCGACACTTCAGATTCACCACATCTTCCCGAAGGCACTGCTGCGCAACCAGTACGACCGAGGCGAGATCAACGCACTCGCGAACTTCTGCTTCCTCACCCAGATCACCAACCTCCAGATTGGGAAACGCGCGCCGGAGGACTACCTTGCAGAGGTAGCCGCGAAACACCCCGGGGTGCTCGAATCGCACTGGATTCCAACGGATCCGACGCTGTGGAAGGTCGAGAACTATCGAGAGTTCCTCGCTGCCCGGCGTGAGCTCCTTGCCGGCGCCGCGCAATCATTCCTCGAAAGTCTTCGTTCCGGCGCGGGCGCGACACTGGAACCCGACCTCCAGCCCGTCACCGTCGTCACTGAAGAGGTAGACGATCCCCGCGCAGCCCAAGTCCGCGACTTGATCGCCGAACTGCGCCGCCTCGGGTTTGCCGAGCCGACGACTGACTCCGAAATCTCGGACCCGGTAACTGGTCGTGCACTTGCCGTCGCCGAGGCCTTCTGGCCGGATGGTCTCCAGGTCGGCCAGGGCGAACCCGTAGTCCTCGAACTCGACCCTGAAGATGCGGACCTCCCGCGCCTCGAAGAACTTGGCTACGAGGTGTTCACCTCCGTCGATGCCCTGCTCGGTTTCGTCGCACGCCGCAACGAGGTCGCCGCGGGCACCGGCGCCGCGAGCACACCGGTCAACGAACACCCCGAAGACACACTGGTCGCCGAATTCGGGCGCCACATGGTCGCCGGCTACGAGCGTGCCCGGCGCGAGGCCGGGTACAACGCGACGTTCTTCCGGTCGATGCTCGCCGAAATCGGAGCGGTCGCGACCGCGAAGAAGCTGCTCGCGTCGCCGACTGTATCCGACGGGTTTGCCTCGCTGTGGGAGCGCGGACGACTCGACCTCACCGTCGAGGCGCTTCTCCTCGATCCGCGGTTCGAGACGCTGTTCGACGACGATGAGCTGGACGCCGCGCGTCGGCGCCTGAAGCAATTCGACTACTCGGTATGACTCGCTCAGGCCGCGGCAGCATCTCATTGCGTCCGCGGCCCGCCCGGTCGACTACGAGGAGAGCAGGCTGCGCCCCGACTCGACTGCAGACCTCAGCTGAGCGAGCGCGGAGTGAAGTCCCTCTGCCAGATCGGCCTCTTCCGCTCCGTCCAACTCAGCGATCTTCACACGGGTGTCCATAACGACCCCGTCCCATCCTTCGAGCGCGAGGGCACATGCCTCTGCGCTAAGACGTTCTGCGAGTTCGTCGGCCGCAACCTGCTCTGCGAGTTTGACCGCCTTGTCAACACGGAACTCGTCGACGAGTCCAACGACTTGCACGGCCAGGTTCACCACTACCGGTCCGAGATTGACGGCGATCGCCAGCTTGGAGTCGTCCGTCTGGGCAACCTTGGGGCCTGCCTTCGCAGCAGCCGCCTTGGCAGTGGAGGGAAGCTTTTCGAGTGCGCGCAATGCGCCGAGCAAGATCTCCCCAACCTTTGACACATGCGGCGCGAGGGGCGTTGGGCCAGCGTCAATACGACGCTCAATGCCTGGCCGAACCATCGCGGCAATCTCCTCGAGTCGATCCCATGAGGGCTGGGCCGATCGGCGATCGGCGTCCTTCGCACCGTCCTGCAGCAACCGCTCACACTTCGTTTGGTGCTTCTCGAACCAGTTGCTGATGGCATCGAGTAGGCGCGCGCGTACCTGATTCACGTCACGCGATCCGAGCGCCAGCGATTGCCTGATCGCCCCAGTGACAGTTCCTTTCAACTCCGCGCGGGCAGCACGGTCGATGCTATCGAGGTTGTCCAGGGACTGTTTGTGCCGCAATGACGCCGCATCGGCAACCGCGATCAGCGGCTCCGTTTCGTCGATGTCAGTCTTCAGCGTCTCGAGCAATGCACGCACGGCTCGCCGCCAGTAGCGGTCCTCGGTGGCGGCCCGGAGAGCCGCAAGGTCTCCGGCCGCGATCTGGGCCAGGGACCGCGCGAGTGCGTCCATACCATCCCACTCACGTGTCTCATCCCAGATCTCGGGTACGACATCACGGGACGATCCCGCGTACTGCGCGAAGTCTGGGGACACTACGTGGACCGGGAACTCCGGTGCGAGATGGAGAGATTCACGAAGCTCGCGCACCTTCCGAGCCGCGAGCCGCCGATACTCGCCGAGGTCGTCGTCCGGGTCGGCGCCGGCCTCGTCGAACCTGGAGATCGCGAAGCACAGATTGTCGGAAGTCCACCCGCCACTGATCACATCCAGCAGCGTGTCTCTTTCGCCGGTCGCGAGCTGCGGAGTGATCACAACTAGTGCGACGTCCGTCGTACCGAGGGCGTCCAATGCGAGGGCCGTGTTGGATTCACCACGAACATCGGCGGCTCCTACTGCCAGTCCGGGGGTGTCGCGCAGCATGCATCCCGCCCATTCAACTTCGTTGATGTCGAATGTTTCGTGTCGGGCACTGATGGTCAGCCAATCCGGTACCGCAACACTTTGATCGACGAGAAGTCGCCGGATCAACGAGCTTTTTCCCGTGTCATACGAACCGAGAACGGTGACAACGGGAACCTGGATCGAGCTGAATTCGGCCCATACTTTGGTGTACTCGTCGAAGGACACTCCGCGGGGAAGGTGCTCGATCCACTCGACGGCGCGTTGTGCGAGTGAAGTCATGTGTTGATTCCCCATTTCTCTCTACGCAGTTCCTCGGCGTCGGCGAGGAGGATGTCGATGTCGGCGATCAGGTCGCGGTGTGTCCGCGCGACGGCTTGGAACGCCTCCACTTCGCGCTCGACCTCCTGGCGGCGTTGTGACAGCTCGGCGACGAGGTCACGCAACACTGCTGCCGGACCGTTCGCGGTTTCACCCTCGAGTACGTGGTTTACGACATCCTCAGAGGTGCGTTTGATGAACGCTGCCGCTGCATCGCGTTGACGCTCGCGGTCGTTCGCTGCCATCTCTCCACGGACCATCGCGTATCCGTCGGCGGCAACGTTGACCGCGGCCAGGACCGGTGCAGCCTTACCGATCTTGCCCGCAGCGTTGACGGCACCCCACGGCTTGAACTTCACTCCCACAGCCTTCCCGACCTGGTACACCACGTCGCGCTTCGCAACCATCTTCACCAGCTTCGCGCCGCCGCCGGCCGCATGGCCGACGACCTTCATGCCTTTGACGTCCGCCGCGTTCGCGACCTTCACGCGTTCTTCCTGGGTGTACGCTGACCGCGAGAAGCCCAGGCCTGCGAGTTCACGACCGATGGTCGAGGCGTGGATTCGGTACCAGTCCTCGATATCGCGCTGGGAGTCGACCAAGACCCTGTCGAGGTCAGCTGCGAGGGTGTCGTCCAACCACCAGGAGTTCGCAGTCGACTCGAGGTCGCCCATCTTGCCGGCGTCTACTGCGTGTGAATCGGCGTGAGCCCGGGCCATGTACGGCTCGACCGCGCTCCACACCCGCGCCCTGATGGTTGCGTCGAGGGTGGAGGAATCGGCCACACCGTTGCCGATCGCTTGAAGCACGTTCGCATGCTCCACCGCATGCGCTAATGCGTCGTTCACCACCTCTGAGGCAGTCGCCTTGGCCTGGAGCAGCTCCCCCCAGGCCCTGTCGAGCTGCCCCGCTGCGACACCCGCGCGCACCTGACCAGACGACAGCGACTCGAACATCTGGATCAGTGGCCGCACGCCGTCCCAATCACGGTGATGATCGAAACTGCTACGTACGACGTCTGTCTCGGTCGCGACGTGGCCGTACGGGTCTCCGGCCAGCGTGTGCACCTGCTCGGGCGCGACGAAGATGCCACGGGATGCCAGCGCCGCTATCAACTCCTCCTCCTTCCGAGTCTTCAACAGGAGGAAGTCGCTCGACGCCTCATCCGGTGCCACACCGAGTTCATCCGCACGGTTGATGAGGTAAATCGTCCGTTCAGCCTTCGCTGCATTCTCACTCGATCCATTCACGATCGAGTCGAGTAGGGAGACATCCCCGATCAGGAGGTTGACGTGCAAGACGACAACCACCAGCGCTGCACCCGCAACCACATCGAGTGCACGTCTGGCATGCTCGGTGTTTGAACTCTGAAACCCCGGGGTGTCGATTACCCGAACACTTCCGAGGTCGTAAGCCCTTGTTGCGCCGGTTGCCGCATCCCCACGTATCAGGATGTCCTCGGGTACTTCATCATTCAGCTCGATCAGCAGCCTCTTCACCAGGCTCGACTTGCCTGAGCTGTAGTCACCCATAATGGCGATCGACGGCTTCGAGTCGTCCACCAAGACATCGCGGTGCGAGCACTGAATTGTCAGCGCGTTGTTGTCAAGGAACTGCCCGATTCGGTGGACCATGGACGTGACCGAATCCAGCGAGTCCGGGTTCCATGCCCGGAGAACGGCGCTGCGCAGTTCCCCGCGATCCGCATCCTCTGCAGCGGCCAGTGCCAGGTCGGACTCGCCATGGGCCTGGTCGTGACTATGGTATGCGGACTCACCAATCCAGTCCTCGCCGAGCCACACCTGACGTGCACGCGACGAGCCGGGATCGACATCCGGCGTTGGCTCATCCGACCGGCGAGCGAGGACTTCGGACTGGGCACGAACGAGTACTTCCGCGGCGCCTGTTACCCGAGGAAGCTTGCGGGATTCTTCCGCGAGTCGGTCGGCAAGGCCACCTAACCCGCACCGCTGCCTGTGCAGCGCGAGGACGTCTTTTACTCGGTCTCGGAGAACCGGTGCACCCGCCTCCCAGGCCAACTCACGACACTGTGCCAAGAGGTTCCGCTCGATCTCGTCGAACGTCTGATGCGTTGCCGTTCTCGCCGCACGAATCGCCTCCGCCCGCGCGCGAACTCGGTCAGATTCCCCGCTGGATGCGGCACGGGAGCCCGCCATCTGACCCACCTGCGCCAACGCGCCCAGACCGATGGCGGCAACACCGCCCACCCAGCCGGCCGGGTTCCACGCATTGGCAACGGCCGGGAGCACCACCACACCAGCAGCCGCTCCGGCAGCCAACCCCGCAGCCTGTACTCCCCGCGCAATCTGCTTCTTGACACGCCCGGCGCCACCGCCGAACGACGTCGCTTCCTTCGATAGCGCCACAGCCGGCACGACTTCACCTGTGGCCAATCGTAGCTCGCGCTCGAGAAAACCCGCTGCAGACTTCCACACCTCGATGGCCGCATCGCGAACTTCTGCCTCGACGTACACTGCGTCGGCGAATGCCGTGTCGTCGATGTGCTTGTCCTCGACGAAGACGGTATCGACGAGAGCGTCGGCGCGGCCGAGCGCGGCTTGCCGCGGATGTGCAAGGTGCGCCTTGATCAGGTCGCGAAGGTGGCGGTCGAGTCGACCGTCTGCGCTCGCAGTGAACCGCCGGCCTCGTGACTCCTCCAACTGGGTGAGCGCGTCGGAACCGGTCCGGCCCAACCAGCGGACCCGAGATTCGCCTTCCGGGTAGCCGAGGGTCTCGAGCAGCTTGATAACTTCGGTCTCTACGTATTCACTCCTCTGCGCCACGACGTCTGTCAACGTGGCGAGTTCTGCTGCCTTGCCCTCGAACATGCCCCGGAGACCCTCGTACAGCGCCATTCGCCGAAGCTCTTCTCCCCCTTCCTCGATGGACGCGGCCATGAGGTCCTCGAGAACGGGAAAATTCGACCACCGGAGAAGATAATCGATCCCGTACTTCTCACGGTCGGTAGCAAAGCTGGACGTAGCCGGGCCCTGGAACGGTGTCGACGCACGCGCGAACAGTGCCCGTCGGCTCTGCACCGCGACGATGGGAGTCGCACCAAGTCCAATCATCGCCAGCTCGGTTCGGACGTTACCTACGTGATCACGCACGGCCTTCGACAGCGATTCCCGAACCGTGTCGGCGGGGACCTTGGCGGGATGGCGCCAACGCAGGTTGCGGACGTTGAGGACCGCGACCGCGGGCTTCCCGAACTCCCGGATCCATGCCGCGACTTTGGCAAACTCCGAAGGCTGCTGACTCTGGGTGTCGAAGCAGAGCAGGACGACGTCTGCCACCTCGACAGCGCGGCGGGCGGTAGCCTCGAGCTCCGCCCGCGGCTGGGTGCGGCCCCACCCGTTGATTCCTGGGGTGTCCCACAACGAGCACCCTCGCCAGTCGACCTTGGAGACGTCGGTTGTCCAGTCGCTGTCACCGGGCGACACGTACGACCCGTCCAACTCACCGAACGCGGAGAGAAGGGTGCTCTTCCCGGCCCCTGTCCTGCCAAAGAATGCGATGTTGAAGGTCGACAGTGTCTCGCGTTGCCGATGAAGATGTCCCCGCAGCTCTTCACCGAATCCCCCAGTGATACGCGCAACCGCATCTGCCAAGCCAGACCCTGCCACGAGGATCGGTTCCAGCACCTGGTCGAAGCTGTCGACGAGCGCATCGATCCGAACGTCCAGATCATCGAGCACGCGCTCACCGCTAGCGATCGCACTCGCGACAGCACTCGTCAATGAGCCCGCTGATTCATCCATGTCCAACCTCTCCTGCAACCGCTCCCACCTGAGACAGCTCCTGGTTATAGCCGATGGCTGACATGCGAGCGCCGGTCTCGAACAAACGCGAGCCTCCGAGATCCTCGAAACTCTCAATCAGCGTCACCAACGTGGCACTTGCCTGCAGGGAACTCGGCTGCCCGCCAGCAGCGCATCGAGATCCTCCGCCCACACCAAGTGCACATGCCGACCACGTCGGGCTCGAAGTTTGGCCAGTTGCGCCAGCGCGTCGACCCCTCCGATACGGTCATCGCGAAGCTGGCCGTCGCGGTAGTAGCCGACAACCAGAATTTCTGTGCGCGAGCAGAAGTCGGGATGAAAGGAGGCTCCCTTCCTCTCGAGGAGCGGCCGCAGCCGGTCGCGTGCGATGTGCTCACCGCACAATGACGCATACCCCCGTCGCCGTGATCCCCAGTCCTGCAATCCTGCTGACTCCCGGACAGCCCATCCCTGATTCCTCGCCCCTCTCGTCACGCCGTGCGATACACCGGCCGCCCTCTCTACCGCGCTGACGTGAAGTAGCCCGGGACCTTCCCCGTCTGATCTCCGACCAACATTGCCCGGTCCAAGAAGCCATTGAGGTGTTCGCAGCTCGTTTCCGGAAGCAGCACGCATGCGTGACACGCCGCCTTGTTCACGCTGCCTGCACCGCTGGCCTCCGCCTCCATGCACAGCGGGTCGTTGGAGCACCATTCGGCTCGCGCCAACGCGGCCCGCAGGGTGCGCGCGAGCTTATCGGGCTCGCCCTGCGCCACGATTCCCCCGAGGCTACCGGCGGAGTCGCTGGTGGCCGTGTAGATCAGCACGCCCGCCATATCACCGTCGGCATAGAGCCGCTCCCGCAGCGCCGATGCGGGATACCCGGCGTCGAGACTCCATTCGTTGATCAGCGCGTGGGCGAGAGTGTGCAGCAGGAGCAGTCGGGGGGTCACGTGGGACTCCACAGTCTTGCCGTCCTTGGCCTCTTGTGCGGCACCACGTTCACGAAGCAGCGCATTGTGATTCGCCCGAATGTCTTCACTGCGGTCGATCACGTACTTATCGGACTCCCACTCCGCGAGCCGGTCAGCGTCGAGCCGGAGGAACACCCCTTCACCGCTGACCTCCATCGCCGGCAACCACTCAGGATCATCCTTGGAGCTGATCTGGGCCTGCCGCTGCTCAGCGTCGGCCTCAGTCGGTGCCTCGCCCCGAACGAACGACGACAGCACCCGCACCTCGCGAAGCCGCTTGACGAGCATGCTGTCCCGTAGCCCCAGCTGCAGGATCGGTGTCAGATCACCGTCCGGGGTTTCGCACACGAACGGCTGCCACTCGGCGACGTGTACCTCGGGGCGTCCCCGGACCAACGCCTCGTACTCGTCCCGGCGGAGCTTGGAACCAGCCTTGACGACCGGTACTTCACCGTCCTCCGGTGCCGAGTCGGATTCCTCGAATGCCTTCACGACATTGATTACGTCCTCGACGGACGCGTTCAGCTTCGCCAACAGCCCAGCGCGGTCCTCGAAATACATGCGGACGTAGCCCTCGGGCTTGCCGCCCAACTTGTGCTGTTCGACGAGCGCGTACAACCCTTCCCCCCATGGCGGAATCGACAGGGCACTGTTCATGAGCGGGTGCCACGCAGACGAAGAGCCTCGCTGCATGGCGCGGGGCGGCTGGTCGCAGGACTCGGGTGCCACACCTTTGAGCCAGGGGCGCCGGCCACTACACCCGATACCAAGATCCTTAAGCGCTTTCGAGCGGAATGCACCCTCCATCGACGCCTCGGGAACCCCACAGTCACACCGCACGACCACCGACCGCAGCGACGCCGTGCTGCCGTCCGTGTGAAGCGACAAGCTCCCGCCGCACTTCCCACCTTCCCTGTCAGCGCCGCGGTGAACCCACTTCCAGAATGGGAAGTCCTCGATGTGCCCATGGTTACAGGCAATGACGAAACGGGACGGGACGAGGGCCTCGCAGCACTCGTCGCACTGTGCCTTTCCCTTCTCCGAATTGAATTTGAAGAAGGGCTGCAGTGCCTTGCATTCCGGGCACGAATAGAATTCGGGGAAGCGGTGCACCACCACCCCACCCGTCGCGAGGTCCGGGTCGGGGGCCGGGGGAAGCCGAAACGACTTGACCCCCAGGATCTGTGCAAGCCTGCGCTCGTACACCACCGGGGCCTCGCTCACGTCC
This sequence comes from Rhodococcus sp. W8901, assembly GCF_013348805.1. NCBI lineage: Bacteria > Bacillati > Actinomycetota > Actinomycetes > Mycobacteriales > Nocardiaceae > Rhodococcus > Rhodococcus sp. W8901. The sequence goes on along the minus strand of NZ_CP054690.1, from coordinate 2,025,020 downwards.
CAGGAGTCAAGGCCCGCAACAATGAACGACTCGTTGTCAATCGCAATCATGGAGCCGACCCCGTAGGTGGTGACGAGTTGGGATCGCCGCACCGCACCGGGCTTGCGCGCGACCGGTTGTGCGGGCGTGCCAGCACCACGACGTCGACGCGGATTGTTGGGTGGTGTCATCGCATGGCTCCTGACCGGTTGTGTTCCAAGAACAGGGTCGACTCCGCGTCGACGTCGCGCAGACTCCATAAGGTTCCCCAGCCGGTCGCCTCGTCGGACTCGTCGTCGAACGTGGCCATCAACGCCTTTCTATTGGATCCACGTTTCGTCTCGTAGCAGAGATCCTCGTGGTCGCGCGCCTCATTGAGCCACCACTCGAGGAACTCCGCACAGTGTTCCCCAGTCGCTTCCACCTCTCGCTTGTCGATCTGTCGCACCCGTTCAAGGATGATTGGCACAACCTCGGACTCGATCCTTTCGACGAAGTCGACGATCCGTCCCGCAGCATCGTTGTCCGAAGCGTCGGGAATCATCAGTCGGGTCAATGCCACGATCACCGCGTGCAGGCCGCGGTCGCGTGCCCGCGCAGAGAAGGGAGTGACGCTTGTCGACTCGACTTCTCGGTATAGGGCGGAGTGGAAGCTGGGGAACTTCTCGTAATGCGAGCGATCCCGGGAGCGCGCCGAGTTGAACATGACGGCTACGAGCCCCGGGTGGCGGCGGCCGACGCGACTGGTTGCCTGGATGTACTCGGCCGTCGTTTGTGGCTGCCCCATGACCGCCATCAGTCCCAGACGATCGATGTCGACACCTACCGAGATCATGTTCGTCGCCAGGAGTACGTCGAGGACGTCCCGGTCCGGCAGCTTGACATCGAGCTGCTTGAGGCGGCTCGGGATCTCGCTGGAGCCGGCGCGACTGCTGAGTTCGATCAGCGCGGTCGCAGAGCGGACGCCGCTCACATTGGACTTCCCGAGCAACTCGAGTCGACCCTGCACGTCGTCGAGGACCTGCAACTCAGCCGCGGACAGCAGCCTGAGGCTATTGAAGTAGCCGACCAACGTCCAGTACGCGTCCAACACTGCAGGATCCGCCTCAGTGCTGGCGACCTGGGCGGCGTTGAGCAGCGCCGCGTAGGTACGAACGAGCAGCGTCGCCTGACTCCCGCTGGGGGTGAACAGTCCGACATACCGCCGCGATGCCTTCTCCTCCCGTGGCGTCTCGACCGCGAACCACGAGTCGCGCGAGTCGAGGCCCGCCGGAGGGAATTGGGCGACCTTGCGGTCGAAGAGGGCGCCGACCTGGTCGGACGCACGGCGGATCGTCGCAGTGGACGCAATCACCTTGGGCTGCTTGGCGAGAACGTCGATCGCGGTCTCGTACAGGCCGGTGAGGGTGCCGAGCGGACCCGAGATGAGGTGCAGCTCGTCCTGGACGACCAACTCCGGCGGGGAGACGCCAGCCAGGTCACGATTGAACAGCGCTCCGGTCGCCGGGCGCCAAGGCATCGAGGCAAACTTATCGACGGTCGCGATGACGAGCGTTGGATGGGCGTCGTAAACCGCATCATCAACGAGGTGCGCCGGGATACCGTCGCCGGAGTGGAAGTCGCAGTCCGTGTTCGGGCAGTGCACGAGCATGCGACACAGGTCCATGCGCACGGCGTAGTTCGTTGCGTCCAACCGGTCACCGCACCACGGGCAGCTCTTCAGCTGAACGGGATTCTCTCGCTGCAGCAACTTGTTCGGGTCGTTCCGCAGTTCGTCGAGCTTGACCTCGGCGTTGGAAAGGGCGTTGGGCGTCGCAGACTTGCCTACCCACATGCCGATCGAAATGCGTTCACTACCCAGATCGTTCCGTTCCTCACGGAGTCGCTCCATCGCACAGATCAGCACCGTTGCACGCTCGAACTGCTGCAGTGTCAGCAGTCGGAGCGTGTAGCGCATCAGCACCGTGACACCGGCGCCCTCTTCGCCTCCCCGGAGTCGCCGGAGAAACACCGTGAACGCGATCAACCCCAGGTAAGCCTCGGTCTTGCCACCGCCGGTGGGGAACCACAGCAGGTCCGCGACCTGGCGGTCCTCGTGTTCGGGGTCGACGATTCCCTCGAGGCACAGCAGCACGAACGCGATCTGGAACGGGCGCCAGCGTCCGCTCGTCGTGTCGACATCTCCGGTGCGCCCGTCCTTGATCCACGCACTCCGCCCGCGCTGCCGGGCCATGGCCTCGTTTGCCAGCTGGAACGCCTCGAAGATCTCGGGTCGATCAGTGTCGGCGAGCAGCGCCACGCCGCGGCGCATGCGAGCTAGCGATTCGCGACAGAGCCGGATCTGCTCCCTCGCCACCGTCTCATAGTCGCCGCCCACGAGTTCTGCGGCATCCGCCTTGCGCTCGGCGATCCACGCGTCGTAGCCGTCGAGCAGCTGCGTGAGTGCGGCGACCACCTCGTCACGGTTGCCGCTGCCGAGTCCCGACATTCCGAGTGCCCTGTCTTCGATCTCGGGGTTCGAATCGGTCAGCAGGACCTCGTGGGTGGGCATGAAGTCGGTGCGAATACAGGACACGGCCGCACGGTCGGACAACGGTGTCCGGACAGCGGGAGGCTGCCAGTCCCACGCCACCGAGCATCCGTGCCCGACCGCGAACGACGGCGCGTGTCGATGGAGTAGTCGGCTCAGAGCCTGTTCGTCGTCGACTGCATTAGCGCCGGCAACACGCTCGACGAAGGGGCTGGTCCCGTCTGGCCCCGAGACGAGGATCTCCGGTTGGAAGAAGCAGGACGCGTCCTGGAGGTCGAACTCACCAGTGCGGAAGGTGTTCACGATGGTGACGGTGACCGTGACAATACCGTCGCTGTCAGGCGTGCGGACCAGCGTGCGTAACTCCAGTCCGGGAGACAGCACAACGGGCGCCTGCATCCCCGAAACCGTGAGCTCGATCGGAACTGAGTCGCACTCCAACGGCACCCTCCGCCAACGTTCCCTCTGCTGACCGGTGCTTCTTGCTTCGCTTCGAGTCGGCTCGACGGGCAGTCCGTCCTCGTCCTCGGGCGTGTACCGGGCAGCCTGCACTGTGACGTGGACCGTGCTCGCGATCTCCAACGCCACTCCGAATGTGAGTCCCATCGACGAGGGCTTACGCAGGTTCGTCAGCGCCACGCCCAGATCGCTCTGACCCTGCTCACCATCGTCACCGCGAACGACATCCGGTCCGTCGTCACCGCCGTCCTCTGCTTCGTCGACGGTGGGCGGCGCCTCCCCGACGTGCGGGAAGAGCACGCCCACCAGGTACGCCGTGATGGGCGCGTCGTTCGCGAGCACTTCGTAAGGCCCGTCCTGTGGCCCCAGAAGGTCCGATCGCAGCGCACTGCGGATCTCTGATCTCAGCGCGTAGTGCGCGCTATGGTCGGGCTTGCTCACTCGCCGGCACCGCCTTCCTCAGTCGTGTCACTCCATACGAATTTCCCGAGCCCACACAATCTCGGTGCGATCCAGACTCCTCGGTCGCCAAGTCCACTACGTTCGGAGGCCGCTGCCGAGCCGGCAACCGTCTCCAACACATCGATGCGCAGACCTGTGATCCGCTCCGGCCACCGTCGGACCTCGAAACCACGGTTGATCTTGAGTAGCCGCCACAGGTCACCCCGGAACCGTCCGGACGCCTCACCGATCGGCCTGCCGTCATGGAACAGTCCATAGGGAGGCGTCTCGGTGGGGGACGCCGGCAGGTCGTGCAAGCGCCGTAGTTCCACCTCGTCGTTCAAACGAACACATTCACGGAGGTACCGCTGAGTCTCCACAGGATCAGCGACCGGTTCACGTACACCCGCGGGAGCCTCGCCGCACACGTCAAACTCGGTCGCCTCGATACCGTTCCGAGCCCACCGTTGCCGACCACCCAGGAACCAGCGATCAACGGGGTACGCGTTGTGGGCGGCCTTGCGCATGGTCCATAGCTTCGGGATCTTCATCCGGTACAGGTCATCTCGCGGCCGGGTCATCGCAACGTACAGCAGTCGTGCTTCCGCGGGCGGGTCCGTCTCCCGTGTTCCCTCGGTCGCGATGGGTTCAGGCTCGACGACCAGAACTCGATCGAACTCGAGACCCTTCGCCCGGTGCACTGTCGACAGCACTAGGGGGTGAATAGGATTGGCGGTCAGCTCATCCGGCAACCGTCCCTCCGCAATGGCCCGCCGGAGCGCTTCGACGTCGAGTTGGTTACGAGGGCTCTGTGCGACTCTCCTGAGCGCCCGCCACACCCGGCTCAGGTCGTCGGTCACATCTGGCAATTGTGACACGATCTCGACGAATCGTTCCTCGGTCATTGTGGCGCCGCCGGACGCCTGCAGCAGGTCCGCCACCCAGACCGGCACGGGACGGGACCGTGGCGACCGTTGGATACGGTGCGGCACACCGTAACTGTTCAGCTTTTCCGACAGCCACAGAACCTGACCGTTGTCCCGACACAGTATCGCGGTCGTACCTCCGTGGAACCGCAACGAATCCTGGACGAACTGCTCGCTCAAGTCGCCGAAATCCGGTGCTGTATCCAGTACCGAACAGAGTTCGGCGTGGATTCTCGACGCCCCGGCGTTCGCCGCGGCCGGATCCGTCGGCAGGCTCTGCAGCCGTACACCGAATGGCAAGGCCACCTGTGCCTCGGGTGTCCGGGCTCGGAAGTTGTCATCCAGGGTGACCTCGACAAGGTCGCCAGCGTAGGAGGCGCGAACCCAGTCGAAGAACCGGTTCGTCTCCCCGGCCCGCTCCTCCATGTCCGATACCTGAAACCCGTAGATCGACTGTGCCGCATCTCCGACCACTGTGAAGCCGCAGCTGTCGGAGAAGCAGTCCAGCAGGGCCTCGACCATCTCGCGGCGAACCCCGACGAGGTCTTGCACCTCGTCGATCACGACGTGTGCCGGAGGTCCGTGCTCGAACGACTCGACCACACCCGCGTCGATCGCCGCGATCGCCATCTGGATCCGGTCGTCGAAGCTGATCCCGGCGAGGTCGTCCCGGTGCGGGTCCATCTGACGGAGGAGGGCCAGGGCCCATCCGTCGAACGTCTGCGCGCGTACCCGACGCGCAGTGACGGCCAGGCGGTCGACTCGATCACGCAGTTCCCGAACCGCCGCCCGCGAGAAGCTGAGCACCAGGATCTCCGCGGCCTCCAGCTCTTCGACCCTCGTCAGGTGTTCGAGCCGATAGGTCAGGGTGGTGGTCTTTCCGGCGCCCGCCCCGGCGGTCACGAGGGTCCGCCCATCCCAGGGCTGCTCGACTACCTTGAGCTGCCTTGGGGTGAGGGTGAGGTCTCCCACCGTGACGGTATTCATCGCTTGTCTTCCTGCCACAGGTACTCGAACTCGGTGAACGCGAGACTGTTGTCGAAGTTGGTGATGTTGTCGCGAACATCGAGGATCAGGCAACTGTCCTTGCCGCCGTTTTTAACACCACGCAGCCCACGCCCGACCATCTGCTGGTACGCGTTCGCACTGTAGACAGGACGAGCGATCAAGACGGCCCGGGTTGCTGGCGCATCGAACCCCTGCGACAAGACGCCATAGTTGGTGATTACTCGGATTTCGCGCCTACGGAACGCGTCGATTCGCTGGCGACGATCTGCCGCGGAGGTCGCCGAGTCGATAGCGACTGACCGGATACCTCGGTCGCTCAGCTGAGCAGCGAGCAGCTTTGCATGTTCGACCGAGGTTGCGAATACCAGCACAGGCCAGTCTGACGGCATGTCTGCGATCTCCCCGATGAGGAGCTTGTTGCGCGCTACGTCTTCTGCAAGTCGACGCTCCGCACTCTTCGGCAGGAATTGAAATCCGCTTACCTTATCCAACTTCGACATCTCAGCCAGTTCGTGGTCCTGCAACGTCATGTTCATACCAGTGAGCTCTCGATGCTCAACCTTGGAAAGAATCCCCAGTTCCTGGAGCATTGCGATCGGCTTGTCACCAAGCACACCGTCGTCCAGCCTCCGGTCACCGAATCGTTGTGCCAGACGGCGAGTCTTGTCCACGCTGTTCCGGAAAGGCGTCGCTGTCAACCCAACGAGGTGCCGGGACGTCCGGTGGTGTGTTAGACCCATCAACTCGAGAATCTTCGTGTACTGGGGGGTGATGGCTTCGTGTGCCTCGTCAACGATCACCAGGGCCGCATGCCGCAACCACAGGTACTCCTCCGCATTCAAGGAGGCCCTAAGTTGAGCGTCCGTCGCAACGACCAGATGGGGCCTTCCATCCACCGGCGTCGCTGAATTGCCTGTCCACAGCCGGTCGATGACTAGCGGACACTCTGCTCCGACCTTCTCCCACACGAACTTCCACGACTGCACCGCCTGCTCGCACAGTTCAGTTGTCTGTGCGATCCAGAGGATTGGGCCTGCTGGCACGCCCGACTCACGGATCCACCGGATCACGCCCTCGGCCGCGACGCGCGTCTTTCCGGCGCCCGTCGGGAGGCTCAGCATGGCGCGCTGGGGAAGCTCGCTGCACAGGAGGTCGACGAACCGTCCGGCGATCTGCTCCTGATACGGGTGTAGCGACGGGAAGTCCGTCGGACCAGAGACCTCCTCTCGCTCGGGTGGCGGCGAGATTCGTGTTCCGGCAAACGAATCCGGAAACTTGAGACTGGTGACGAACCTCAAGGCGGCCGAAGCGCCGTCGAAGCGAGCCGGCGCATCGGGGAACCCTGCCCGAATCTCTTTCGCGTACACCCGCAACACCCCGTCGTCATGGGCGTTGTATGCCAGTTCTCCCAACCTCCGCGTATCGAGCTTCCGTCCTGACTCTCGAATCTCGTTTTCCACAAGTCCGCTTGGGAGGCCCTGACGGAGTTCGTCTTCGCTAAGCATGAGCGCAAGCTTCTCGGGAATCGTCAACGCGAGCTGGATCGCGATGATCCGTTCGTTGAATGCCCGATCTTCAAGATCCTTGCGATGCGCCTCGATAACCATCCGGCATTGTGCGGCTCCGAGACCGAATCCGAACTCCCGATCCGCGAGAATCAGAGCCTGCTCTCCGCTGACCTCCGCGGGAATCAGCACCGTGTTGTCCTCACGGGCGCTTGCAAGCGCGGTCAGTCGGGTGCCATTTGGCGTCCGGATCACCTCTTCCAACTCACTGCATCGCTGTATCAGCAAACCGCTGAGCTGCCCCATCGAGATCCGTCGCCGAAGGGACGGATACTCGTCGGACAACGCCGCAGGCGGTCCAGCCGGTACTGACCGGACTCGCTTCTCGATGACGTCCTCGATCGTGAGCATCCCCCACTGCCCGATCATCACCTCAGCCTGCTCGGCATCCGCCGGCCGGTCGACAAGAAGCGCAGGGTGGTTCTCTCGGATCAGCTCCTCGTACTCGGCACGGGTCTTCGCGACGGCGATCTCACCATCCTCGCGGAGTTCCCATCTATCACCGACTCGACAACGGACTGCTTCCTCTTCGAACACGAGGTCGTACGCAACTCGAATGAGCAATGCATAGGTCCGTCCGACAAACGCATCGTCGGTGCTCACCTTGACTGCCTCGATCAAGTCCTTCCAGCGCACCGGAGTCACTTCTTCGACACTGGTCGGAAGGCGCAGCTTCTGCGCCTTCGACGGGCTGATCTCCGCCACGGGTAGAACCGCGGCATACTCGCTGAGCTGAGGGCCTACCGCCTCCCCGATAGGCCGAAGACCCTTCGACGTCATCACAGATCCATAGGTCCCGAGAAGCCATCGGATCGGCGAGATGATCTGTGCGCGTGTGTTCGCGGAATGACCGATCTGCCGTGTCCAGTTCTCTATCAAACCCTCGTCCGGAATCGCTGCGAGAAATGCTGCGCGACCTTCCTCCGACAGCTGTTTGAACAAGTGGAGAGGCCCGGCCATCACGCCACCGTCCAGCTTCATCGTCGTGATCATGATGCGACTGCGGGTAGCGCTCAACGTGGAGCAGTATTGGTCGTACATATCCTTTCGGTAGACTTCAAACCATCCATCCTGGTCAGGCTTGTACGACGCATCTGGCCGGTCGGATACTCCAAAGCTGCGGAGGATCGACCGATCGTCGGCGTGGAAGTTCAAGTCGACGGTGACGTGACCGTCGCGGGAACCGTCGGCCGGCACCACCGGGCCTGGCAGCATGCACGCCTTCAGTGGTACGAAGCGTCCCGTAATCGTCTTGACGTGCAACGTCGTTGCCAGGTCACCGACGCGCGCTCGGATGGCACCTGCCTGGACCGGACCTCCTGCGCTCTTGAGTAGTTCCCAAAACCGTGCCCAGGACTCATCGGTGTAGCCTTCGAACCCTTGGTCCAGGACGCTGTGAAAGCGACCTTCGGTGTCGGACTCGCGGATACCCAACCGGTCCAGCAGCGGCACCATCTCGAGGTCACCAGAGATACGCTCGTCGACGTAAACGAGGTCGTCGCGGAGACCGTCGTCGCCGGAGCGGCGAAAGACTGTCCCCGCAACCGGTGCGACCAGTGCACCGGACTCCGTCCGGACGATCCGCGCATTGCGTGCGTCAGCAGCCTCTGCGGCATTGCTGGAGCCCGCAAGATCATGCACTAGTAGGTGATCAAGCACGCGAATCGCCGCCGCGGATGCTTCCGTCGAGCCGTCCTCGACAAGCGCTTCGAGCCAGTCGCGCACCGACTCAGACTCTTTACAGGAAGCCGCCGCCAGGATGTGGTTCATCTTTCCGCGGCGGACGCCTGAGCCTTCGACCGAGTGATGCACCCAGTTGTCCGGTCGCCCCGGGTACTCGCGCCACAGCGCGAGAGCCTCTGACGACAATTTTTCTCGGTGGATGCGTAGCTCGGTCGGCAGGCGCAGCACACCCTTCTGGTCAGGCAGCGAGGGGCTCTTGGCAGCCAGCGACCAGACCTGTTCGGTGAGGTACTTACACGCCCAGTTCGGAGACTCCCGGGGTCGTCCGGGTAGCAGCGGCAGGTACGCGGCAGGATCCTCGGAGACCGCCAGGTCGTCGAGCGAACCGATCACAAGCCTCGCGGCCACATCGAGCAGTTCCCAGTTGAGTCTGCTGCTATCCAGCAGGTTCTGACGGTCCTCGTTGGTCTTCCACGCCGCATTCAGTGCGCCACTCAGCGTCGTCGGATACTTGGTCGGGAAGAACGACCAGAAGGTACCGCGATCGATTGGGATGGTCAGGTGGCCGGAGTCTTCCGCCACCGTGTAGCTCGGTACCGCCCACGAAATATCGATGGTCACGCGATCGTGCAGCTCGCCTGCGCCACTGCGGGCTTCGTCGCTGACCCGGTGAGGGATCGTGAACACCCGGTAACCCTCGGAGGTGGCCTTGGCCCCGGTTCGGGACTGGTGAATCGTGCGGATGTCACCGTTCTGTCCCACCTGGATCTCGCGGCGAACGATCGGCATCTCGCGGCGGTCCTCCAACACCACGCTTCCGACGTGCGGTGAGAAGAGCTGGAACAAGTGAGGGAACTCGTCCTGCTTCGCAGCATCACCACGGGTCTTCGAGCTCTGCTGGATGTCGCCACCGAGCAGCGCCGCCGCACCGGGCAGCAACGGCAAGCGAACCACCGTGCTCGCCCAACCCATCATCGTGTCGAGAATCGGATCGCGGGAACATTCGAACTCGACATCGAGCGGACGAGCCAAACGAAGAACGGGTGTCTCGCCAACGGACTCGACGGAGGGCTCCCCTCGCTTCGCCTTCGCCGCGTTGACCGCGGCAAGGATCTCCCCAGCCGACCAGTCAGCGTCGAATCCGAACGATCCTGTCTTACTGAAGAACTGCGGGGTCAGGGTCACCGAGAGCACGGACTTCACTCCGACCCCGAATCGGCCGATCTGTCCGCCGCGCTTCTTCGACACACCCATGCGGAGGATGGTGTCAGCCCCTTCCGGAGTCATCGGCGATCCCTCGTTGGCGCAGTGCAGATACTCCTCGGTCAGGACAACATGGATCCTGCCGCCACGATGCTCCTCCGCGCGCAGCTCGTCTGCTGCGTTCTGCACGAGCTCGAACAGCTGCCGGTCTCCGTAGCCGCCTTGATGAATCCGGCGCTCACCGTTCGCGTCCTCTTCGATGCGGTCCGGATTGAATGCATACGTGCCGAGGGCTCGCTCGGACAGCTCTGCAATGGTCTGCAGCACAGCGCTGGAGTCTGAGTCGATCATGAGCTATTTGATTCCTTGAGGGGTCGAGATTGTGCGGGGTTGGCAACTGACCGTCGATTGCGCAGCAATCCCACTGACCGGGAGTTGATCCGTCAGTGGAGCCACCGCTTCGGCAGTCGGACTACGTCCGAACAGCAAGCAACACACCGCCCCTCCCTCACACATCGTGATAATTACCAGGCGCTGGGCGCACGGATCCGCCCCCCCCCTGTGTCGAACATTGTGCACCCGCCCACCGACAAATCTCCGAAAACGACCTAATCGACACGCACCGCCATTTGACGGAATCGATTCCGTCAAATCTCAGCTGCTACGCTCCCGCCGAGCATTGCCAGCTGTGACGCCCCCAGAGAGAGCGACTTAGATGACCTCGGAACAAGAGGAGTTCGGGCCTTGGCTCGGTCGCCAACTACGCCGCAGCGGCCTATCGCAGGCCCAACTTGCAGAGGAACTCGGACTGACCCGCGCTGCAGTCTCGGCGTGGATTACTGGCCGAGCCGAGCCAAGAGACGAGATGAAAGCCAACATCGCCACCGCATTGGGCACTGATCCGTCTTCAGTCGTGGAACGCACCGTGGACGTCGCCACCAACCTTCCTCTCCAGTGGCACCACCGCCCCGCTCACTCGGACGGCGGCCGCGAGTACGGCAATGCCGCGGCATTCGCTTTCCACGCGGACCTGTCCGTCCTCGCCCGCGAGGCCACGCAGAACTCGCTCGACGAGCGCCTCGACGCCACTGCCCCCGTTCGGGTCCACTACACGTTGCACGAACTGACGGGCGGCCATCTGAAATCCTTCTTGGCAGCCATCCACTGGGACAGCCTGATTCCACACCTCGACAGCGCCGCATCCGCGGAACAGAAGGTCTCGCGCAGTCTCCGCGCCGCGCTGGCCGACCTCGCCGAACGTGAATCGCTCATGCTGCTGCGCATCGACGACTTCAACGCATCGGGCCTGAACGGACCCGACTACGACGACGGGAACTTCTCCGCCGTCGTCCGTCGACTACTCGACAGTCACAAGCAGTCCGCCGGCCGCGCGGGCGGGTCGTACGGGCTCGGAAAGGCAACCCTCTGGGCTACAAGCAAATTCGGGCTCGTCCTCATCAACTCCACTCTGTCCGAACCCCATGAGGGGCGCACTGATCGGCGCGTCATCGGGCGCCTCGACCTGCCCTGGCACGAAGTCGACGGAGCCGCCTACGCCGGGCCGGCCTGGTTCGGCGAGCCCGAAACCGACCCCACCCACCGAGGGGTCTCCCGGTCCTGGTGGGCCACCGAAGAAGCGGTACGAGACCTGCACCTGAATCGCGATTCCAGCGATCCGGGCACCTCCTTCCTCATCGTCGGGGCGCACGACGCGTCAGGCGATGCGGAAACCCTCGAAGAGATGCACGAGAAGCTCGTACAGTCCCTGGCCGACGGGTTCTGGGCGGCGATGGTCGGCGGCAAGTCCCAGAACCCGCTGATGCAAGCCCATGTCACTACACTCAGAAACAACGAAGTTGTCGTCTCCGAGGAGCGCGTCGACCCCCACAAGTTCCATCCGGCGCTGAGTCGAGCGCTGCGGGCCTATCTCGACGACGAGACGGTCGACCAGCTGACCGCGGCCGAGCAGGTTGCCCGCGCTTCTGTACCACTCATCGTGACGGCACGCAGAGGCGCGAGAAGCGGCAAGAGCAAAGGGCTGCAGCATGATTCGGTTCTTCTCGTGACTCCCGCCGCGGATACAGCCATCACCACCAACCGTGTCGTCTGCATGCGCGGAAACCGGATGACGATCGTGGAGCATCGGCCGCGTGAAGTTCCGCTCGGCACTCCCCCGTTCCAGGCCGTACTTCTCGCCGGCTATGCCACCGGCCGAGACGACGAGGACGTCGCTCTGGCGGAGGCATTCCTCCGCGCATCGGAACCACCCGAGCACGATAAGTGGGACCGAACCGAGGAACTCACGTCGTCGTACGAGAAGGGCGCGCTAGCTCGACTCAAGGAGTTCCGCACCGAGATCGACAAGGCCGTCCGTAACCTTGTCGGCCAACGCGAGGTCGACAGGACTCAGGGTCCGAAGGTGCTGCGTGAGCTTCTCCGACTGGACACAACTTCACGGTCCGGCAACCGCAATACGCTCGGTGCGCCGTCCGTCCGACACGTGCAGGGCCGAGTAGACGACACCGGCGCCTGGTCCGTCACCGTCACCGTCAAGACTCCCGAGTCCGACGACCCGTGGCTTCTGACGCCCGTCGCGAAGTTCGACGTGCGCTCGGGCGGACGTCCAACCGTTCGCTGGTCGGAACTGACTGCGATGGAAGGGTGCCGTGTCGTCGGCGAGAACCTCGTGATCGATGCCGGTGTCCGGCAGGCCGTCTTCGTAGGGGTCACAGACCCGTCGACACACCCGGTGAAGGGCAATCTCGCCCGGATGCTGGTGGAGGTCCCGAAGGCCCGCGGAGGCGCCGAATGAGACCCGTCTATGCCTACCCAACCCTGATCGGGGACGTGGATCTCAACGTGGTGTCCGTCGCCATCGACGGACACGAACTGCACTACAGCAAGGTCTCCAAACCGGAACACACCGTCGCCCTCCACGAGACGGAGCGGGCCCACTGGGAGACCGCGCGCCTGAATCTGCGGGCGACAGTGCCCGAACGGGAACTCGCCGACGGCGACTGGACAAACGTGTCCTGCCTCGCCGTTCTCACCGAGAAGTCCACCAATGCCCGCACCACCGCAAGGTTGACGCGCGGGCCGGGTGGCGTCTGGACCGGAGCCATCGAGCTGTCTCACGCGCGGCATGCTCGCCGTGCCAGTCTCGCGCTCACCGTGACAGCAGACATCGACGGCGTCCCCTGTCGCATCATCGGCGGAACGGAACAAGACTGGTTCATCGACATCACGTCATCCAAGCCCGTTCGACAACGTGACGTCGACATCGTCGAGGAGGACTTCCGCGACGGCCCGATCGAGTGGTTGAAGCCTTACAAGGACTCCGCCTGGATCGTCGACACGTCCGCCGATATCCCTCGCGTCTACCTCAATACCACCGCGGTCGAGGGACTGGTCGACCTGCTGAACAGCAGTTCGGGGTCCAGCGAGGCGAAGGTGCTTCGCGAAATGGCCGCCAGTCAGATCGCCCAGGACGCATGGACGGCCATGTTCCACTCGGCTGTGAGCAACCTGGAATCCGACGATGACGGCACGCCCCAGATGCCCGGAGGGTGGCGAGAAGCTGTCCTGAGAACGATGCTGCCCGACGTGATTCCCGACCGACAACTCACTGATGCGCTGTACGAAATCGAACGTCAGCGAGGTGATGGGGTCGGATGGTCCGAGATCCAGACTCGGATCCAGTATGCCGCAGGCAAGCGGAGCCAACTCACCAGGAAGCTCACCGTCGCCGTGCGCTCCGTTCACCAGTCCGACGATAGGAGTCAGCGGTGACACGAAACGTTGAGGTCCCCAAAATGCTTGGGCTGCTACCCAGTTCATCGGTCACCAAGCATCTTGGGCGCGGAGTGCAGACCGGGGTCGAGCGTCCTCCGATCGCCACCCTAACCAAGTCGTCGACGATGAAGGACGAATCCGAGTCGCGATGGCGGACCCAACCCGTACGGGAATTGCTCGACGAGGCGATGAATCGGTTCGAGGGCAAACGGGCCGCCGCGGACGGCTGGCTTGCACCACGACTGCATGCGACCCTTCGAATGACTCGAAGCGAGGCCGCCAACGACGAACTGTGGAATTTCCTTGCGTTGGTGGTTGCCCCGGACTACGTCGTGTGGCGCCACAAGGGTGCGAGCGTGGCAACGCCGGCCCGATTCAGCGGCGCGCACTACACACAGGCCTTCTCTCGGCTTTGGTGGGCGGCTGAACTTTTCAGAGACGGCAGCGACTACGGCCCGGTCGAGGTCGCGTGCCGCATCCAGGACATCCTCAACACAACGATGCGATTGGATGTCATCGACCACCGTCCGACCGCCATGGCCGTTCTCCGCATTGTGCGGCGGCTGATCGCCGAGGACACGTCGCACGTAGGCGACTATGTCAACGCGCTCTCATCTGCTGTCAACACGGCGGGCAGCACGCTCCTCTACGACGTCATGGCACCCGATGCACCCGCCGACGACGAAGCCCTGCAATCCTGGATCGACGAGGCCGAGAACATGGCGCCCGTGCTGTGGGGGATCCTCCCCGATGGCCCCGATGACGGCGAGGTCAGACCCGATTCTGTCAACGAGCTCGTCCCTCTGTTCGAGAAGCTCCTCGAGGATGCGCCGCGACGAGCACGGTCACGCCACTCGGTCGACAGCGATAGCGATGACGAGTCCGTCTGATCTGGTCAGACGGACTTCTGCTGGACGCGCACTCCCGACTTGCTCTCGAACCATGAGGACGCCACGGCCGCATCCAAGAACTCGGCGTCGATATCGAGATCAAGCGCCGCGGCCAGGACATACGCCGCCAAACGCGGAGGAATCGCATTTCCAATCTGCTGGGCAACTGCACTACCCGACCACGGATAGTCACCGGGGAATGTCTGCAGTCGACCCGCTTCGGAATACGAGAAGCGCTCGAGCTCGACGTCACCGTGCGTCACCACTCGGTTCCTGGAAATCTTCCCCGTCACGGTGGCGGCCGGCTCGTGTGAAGTGCGTCGACCGCGCGCCTTGGGATCACCACCGGAACCGTAGTTCGAGATGACCACGAACGGGTCCGGCCGGCCGAGGGCGTCACCCATCGTCTTCCACGGGAGGAGTCGGGCATCACCCGCCGTTCTCTCGACACCCTTGCGATATCCGCGGTGGGTCGGCCGCGGAAGGTTCGGAGTGTGGTGACGGTTGGCGACGAGAATTGCTCGACGCCGGGTCTGCGGCACGCCAAATTCCTCGGTCCTCAGCACCCCACAATCGACCTTGTATCCGAGGCCTTCCAGCGCCTCACCGACCGCCTCCCACACCGGCAAGACTGCCGGAACCTGCTCAAGCACAACAGCGTCATAGGGCAGTCCGACCTCGTGAGCTTCGATGACCCACCGCAGCGGCTCCAGAACGAGGCCAGTACGCTCGTCGTCGAGCTGAGCAACGCTCGATTCGATATCAATTCCCGCCGCCATCTGCTTGACGAAGAAGAGCACATCGTCGAGTGCGCGGCGCCCCGCCCCCGAGCCCGCCATGGTGTACGTCTGGCACGGGGGACCGCCCGCCAGGACGGTTGCTTCAGGAAAGTGGGTGGGACCCAGGCTACGCACGTCAGCCTGCTCTGTACCCAGGCCTGCTGCGCGGCGCGTACTGCAGGCGTCGCTGTCCCACTCCACACCGTGCACCGCAAGTCCGAGCCAATGAGCCGCGACATCCAGGCCACCGGGACCGGCGAAGAGATCCACGATGCTCGGAGCCCGAGAACCCGCGGATTGAGACAGTGCTGACGTCATGGAGCTGGAGCCTATTACGTCGGTGTGACACCAAACTGGAGGCGGGCCGCGACCGATCCTTCGCCGCACGGTGCTATGAGAGTGTCTTCCGGATCGCCGATCCCAGCATCCTCGCTAGCGGCGGCGGCATCGCGTTCCCGACCTGCCGGTACCGCGCTGTCTTCCGGCCTGCAATGTTCCAGCTCGACGGGAATCCTTGCAGGATCGCTGCCTGATCTACGGTGAGTTTCACCAACCCGTCGCGTCCCCCATCTGGAATCCACACGAAGTCCGATCCGGGAACCCTGTCAGCCACGGTTCCGGCGTCGACACCCATCCGCGCCCACGCGGTCTTGGATCCAGTGGGCCCGAGATCGGGACCTCCCCGCTCCCACGATCCCCCGACCAACGTCGGAGCAAGACGGTTCGCCTGCGCAGCCCACTCGACCGCCTCGCTCCAGCCACCGGCAGACATCGACTCGTACAGGACGTTTCCAACAGTGAGGTCTGCATCGATCCGTGGTGCGGGGACTTCGAAGGACTCTGCCCCGTTCTCCTTGAATGCAACCAGGATCCCGTGCTTGCGGTCCTGCGGTACGCCGTAGTCCGCTGCATTCACGACCAACCACCGCAAGGTGTAGCCGAGATGGGTCAATTCGTCTTCGACATACTCGCGCAGCGGAGCGTACTTAGAGCTCGTTACAAGATCAGGGACGTTGTCGATGAGGATTGCTCTCGGCTGAACGCCATAGGCGAGCATGACGGTGGCCTTGACTAGTCCGAGTTCGCTGCCATCGTCCCGAGTTCGCGAGACCGCGGCTGTCGCCTTCAACCGTGGCAATCCGGCCACCAGCAGATCGACATCGTAGACGTGCTGAGCGTCGATCGGATCGAACTCGAGAAGGTCCCCTTCGAACACGTCCCAATCCGGGCGGTTCATGCGAAGTGTTTGGCACGCGACTGAGCGATTGTCGAGCAAAAGCAGTGGGTCGAACCCCGCCTGCTCCAGTCCTAGTGCGAGTCCACCCGCGCCAGCGCAGACTTCGAGCGAGGTGAGGCGGGTTCCGCTGACCTCTGGGGCGTCACTGTGATCTGTCACCGACATCATTCCTCGTGCGCCATTCTGATCTAACCCACCCCAGTCACGTTCGAAGACCCCGCTACCTGCCGTTGAAAGTGGCAGGCCAAGATCACCCTACGACAACACCGGTGAGGCGAATGCGTTCCGCCGTTGCCCGGCATGGTTCCTGTACTCGGGATTCCAGGTCGAGTACTCATCCTCTTTCGGCGTCGAGGTAGCCCCGCGATACCGTGGACACCCACCGAACACCGACTTTGCAGCGCCCGAACCGTAGATCCGGCCGGCGCCGGACAGGGGAATGATGACCGAGCACGACACCACCGAACAGCCGCTCCAGCTCGACGGCGCCTTCGCGATCGCGACGGAGGAGCAGGCGCAGCTGCACAGCCTGTCCGTGCGGACGCTCACCGAACTGCTGGGCAGCGCCCCGGAGACCGACGAGGACGGCGACATCGCGATCTCGGTCCACGGCTTCGGCGTCTACGTCACCGTCGCGGAGGACGGCCCGCAGCTGCACGTGTGGTCCTCGATCGTCACCGAGATCGCCGACCGCGCGAAGGCCGTCGAACAGCTGGTCGAGCTGTCCACGGAGTGGCCGCGTCTGCGCTTCACCCTCGAGGACGAGCACCTGCTGGTCTCGACGGTCCTCGACGCCGACCCGTTCGCGCCGCAGCACCTGATCAACCTCGTCGACGAGATCCACGAGTTCACCCACGAGCTCGACGACGATTTCGCGGCGAAGTTCGGCGGCAGCCTCGACTGCGATGCCGACGACGACTCCTACGCGGGCGGTTGCGGTGGTTGCGGTGACGACTGCGCCTGCGGTGACGGACACGACGCTGGGCACCTCGGCGACACGATCCCGGTCGGCCAGCCGAACAACTGACCAACCGCCAGCACGCGGGTACTTAGCTTCCGAGCTACTTGCCCGCGTGCTGCGAGCAGGCCTTTATATGAGAGACTGCGCGGTCCGCCCGACCGGTACTTTCTCCTCAGTTGTGAGGCCAGTACCGGAACTGACTCTGATCGCCTCGCTTCTTCGGGGGAACCCGATGACCGTGCGGACCCACGACCCGATTGAACAGGTTCCCTGACGTCACCGGTTCGACGCGGAATCCGGAGCGCTGCGTCGGGGCACCCTTGGCTGTCACAGTAGGAATTGTCTCGGCTGAACCTTCGACAATGCGGAAGAGCCCGCGAGTGACGCCCTCATGTACGGCCACCAGATGCTCGATCCCCTTCGCCTTCACGTTGTCGGGGTTAAGCGTCCACCAGCAGCACACCGAATGCCCCAGCCGTTCGATCTCTTCGTCGAGGACCTTCTTATCCCTCCATGCCGGGTGAAATCCGTGACCGACGCGCACCACACCGCCTGGGCACTCTTCCTCTGCATCGATCCACCCGTTGAGGGTGATGAGCAACAGTGGCTCCTGGGCTGCGAGATCGGGCGCAGCTAACTGGTCCACAATGTCGCAGAGGCGACTGATGCCGCTGTCACTCTTCGCCCCACGCACTTTGTTGGTGAGTGGCGTTCCGCCGCTCAACGATGTCGGGCGTGAGCCTGCGGACAGGGGCGCAATCGCGAATGTGAGCAGCAGATCGATTACGGCCGCCTCGACGTGCCCATACTCTGCAATCGACATTCCGCGGCGAAGGATCCAGATATCGACCTCGAGGCCTGCCGCCTCGATCTCGTTGATCCTGACAAGTTTCGCCTTCTCAGCCGGTGTTTCCTCATCCACCGACAACGCCCGCGCGGCCCAGCCGTGATGGAGCACCCGGTCCCGCGTGCCCTTACCCACATAGAATGGGACTCCCCCGCGGGGATCCACGAGCGCATACACATAACGCCCCAAATAGTCGGCGATCTCCGGTGCAAGCTCTTCGTCTACCACTTTCCCCCCTGATTCGATTGCGCCTGAGTATCCCCGATGCGACAAACGGGGACTAGCCTCTCGTGTCGGGGATTGTTGCGGCACTTGAATCGAACGGCATCAGCTACTTGCCCGCGCGCTGCGCGTCGGGCTGCACGGACATCCACGCCGAGATGAGTGCGTCGATGTCGGTCCGGGCGGCGGGCAGCGCCGCGTGTTCCGGTTGCGGTTCCGGTGCCGGTCCCGTCTTCAGGAACGGCCGGACCAGGTCGAGCGGTAGCGGGAAGACAACGGTGGAGTTGTTCTCCCCGCTCATCTCCCCCAGGGTCTGCAGGTAGCGCAACTGCAGGGTGGTCGGGTTGCGGCTGATCACGTCTGCGGCCTCGGCGAGCTTCGCGGATGCTTGGAACTCGGCCTCCGCGTTGATGATCTTGGCGCGCCGCTCGCGCTCAGCCTCCGCCTGACGGGCGATGGCCCGCTGCATGTCCCGCGGAATCTCCACGTCCTTGATCTCGACGGTGGTGACCTTCACGCCCCACGGTTCGGTCTGCTGGTCGATTACCTTCTGCAGGTCCTCGTTGAGGCGTTCGCGCTCGGCGAGCAGGGCGTCCAACTCCGCCTTGCCGAGGATCGACCGCAGCGTCGTCTGCGCGATCTGCGACGTCGCCGCGAAGAAGTCTTCGACGCCGACGATCGCGCGGTCCGCATCGACCACCCGGAAGTACGCGACCGCGGTGACCTTGACCGGCACGTTGTCCCGGGTGATCACCTCCTGCATGGGAACGTTCAGCGTGACGGTTCGCAGACTCACCCGCACCATCCGGTCGACGGCCGGAATCAGCAGGACCAGACCGGGTCCCCTCAATTCGACGAGCCGACCCAGCCGGAACAGCACACCCCGCTCGTACTCGCGCAGCACCCGGACGGCCGCCGACGCCACGATGACGGCGAGCAGGGCGACAACGATGACAGCAAGGGCAATGGTCATCAACATGACAGCTCCCACGGTTCACGACGGCGCACGCTCAACGTGAGTCCACGGACGTGCTCGACGACGACGCTCTCCCCCGCTCGCGGCGTCTCGGTGTAGCCGAACTCCATTCGGGCGCGCCACAATCCGCCGTCGGCCTCGACCTGACCGTGGTCGCCGTCCCAGCTGCGGACGGTGGCCTCCGACCCGATCATCGACTCCGCCCCCGTCCGCACAGGTTCGCGCCGCGCGCTCAAGACCTTCCGGCCGGTCACGGCGACCGCCCCGACTCCGACGACGGCGACACCCGCCGCGGCGGGGACGGCGATCTCCATGCCCAGCCCACCGGAGGTGAACAGCAGCCACACGCCGGCCGCGGAGAGCAGCGTGCCCGTGATGCCGAGCGCGCCGAAGGTCGGAACGTGCGCCTCGATCACGATCAGCAGCACGCCCACGACCAGTGCCAACACACCCAACGCAGCCATCTGTAGTCACCCGCGAGGGCCCGGTCGGCTCGCGTAGCCACTCGCGATCGAGCCCTCATTGTCAAAGGTAGGCGCGCTTCCTCGGTACTGCCACCGTGTCGTGCACCGCCGCGTCGGTGGTTGGTGCGATCATCGCGGCATGCATCTGCTTGACGAGGGATTCGAGCCGCCGGAGGCGTGCATGCAGTGGTGTGGTGCCCGCGCCTATCCGCTCCACGTGCTGGACGACGGCGTCCAGGTGGACCTCAACTGGTGGAACCACCATCTCCGGGAGAGCAAGCACGAGATCGTTCTCCACGGACGGGATCTGGACGGTCGGGTCGTCAACCGCGGCACCGCGATCGTGCAGCGCAACGATCTCCGGCTCGACAGCGAACTGTTCGACGCCGATCACAACGGACTGGGCCTGCTGTTCCTGTGCGCGGCGTGGCGCAGTGCCCACCCGAACCGGCGCGCCACCCGACGTCTGCCGGACGTGTTCGACGCCTACACCCCGAAGGACCCCCTCCGGAAGATCAAACTAATCCTCGACCACTGCGCCACCGCGCGGACGCTGCCGCCCGCGTCGAGCAGCAACTGGTCCGGCTGGCCCGACACTCCCGGTGTCGGCGTGTCCCTCATGGCGGTCTACCTGTGGGCGGTCGGTGTGACCCGGGAGGGTATCCGGGCGCAGATGATCGACCAGCACGGCGTATCCACGCTGATCCACGAGGGCTGGCTCGAGGAGCCGTCGGTCAGTGGTTTCACGCTCCGCCGCTACGACCGGTACCAGGAGCTGCTGCGCACGTGGTCGATCCAGGCCCGGACCCACCCGGAGCTGATCGAGATGTGGCTGGTCCAACGGTGGAACGCCCGGGTCCAGGAGGCCCGCAGCGGCGCCCGGGCCGAGCCGACCCTGTTCTGAGCGGTCCATTCCGTACTGACCTGTCGGTGCTGTCGGGGAGACTGGCCTCATGCCCACGAATCCCGTAACGATCACGGTCACCGGCCACGCCGAGCGCTCGTTCATGCCCAACCGGTGCGTGGTGCGACTGAACATCGCGTTCGACGGCGCCACCCGCGCCGAGGCCGCCGACCCCGCCGCAAAGTCTGCGGCGGCCCTGGCCGAGCTGATCCAGGAACTCGAGAACGACTCGCAGCGCCCGCTCCGGCGGACGTCGATCGATCAGGTCCAGCACTCCCGGTACCGGCCGTATCACCCGCAGGGCAAGAAGCTGCCGTGGAACTATCGCTCGACGGCCACCGGTTCGGTCACCTTCCGCGACCTCGACGCGGTTGCAGCCTTCGTCGACCGGGTGTCGGCGATCGAGGGCGTCGACGTCGGGCATCTGCAGTGGACGCTCACCCGGAAGGCTCATACCAAGGCCCTCACCCGGGTGCGCGATCTCGCGGTCCGCGACGCGCTCGCCAAGGCCAAGGGCTACACACGGAGCCTGGGCTGCAAGCGCATCGAGGCGGTAGCGCTCGCCGACCCGGGCATGCTGAACCCGGGGCAGCGCCCCGACTACGGCCCTCCCGCGGCGCGGATGATGGCCGCCTCGGCCGTGGCCCCGGACAGCGCCGACACCGGCCGCCCGGCGATCGAGCTGACCCCCGAACCCATCGGCATCAGCGCGGACGTCGAGGCCCGGTTCGAGACTTCCTGAGAGGGCTCGACACTGCGCGGGAGACAAGCAGCGACACGGACGCCGGGCCTGTGCTCACCAGTCGGTGCCCAGGATCGGCGGCCGGTCATCGAAATACTCGTCGTCACCGTCCGCGGGAGCAGCGGCGATCGAGGCTGCGTACTCCTCTTCGATCCTCCGCTGCCCCTGCGCTGCAAGCGCTTCCTTCTCTTCGGAGCTCAACTGTGACAACTCGGTGAGAGATCCGACAACCAGCGGATTGACGACACCCGAGAAGGTGGTCGAGTCGACGACGTCGCGCAGACTCATCCGCCCCGCGAGGATCTCGGTAACCATCGACTTGAAGGCCTGATCGGGAGTGGCATCCGACAAAGTCTGTAGGGATTTCCTCAGCTGCAGCGCCATCGCCGGATCGTTCTCGAGCGAGGGAAGCAACGGATGCTCTTCGACCACTGTCACACCCCGCCTCGACCGGAGGCAGCGCCGGGCAGGGCCGGGAGCTTTGCATCTCCGATAGCGCCCATGTAGCCGGTGATCAGGCCGGTAACGGCCTGCGCACCCTGAAAAGCCTTGTTGAGGACGTCGAGGATCTTTTGGATCGTTTGGAAGACCTTCCACCCGGTGGCGAGTGCCACGGCCCAGGCACTCGCGGTGATGATCGCACCGACTCCGGTGGCAGCTGCGATGGTCGAGGCACCGGCCGCGGCCAACTCGATCAGGAACTGGATCATCAGATCCGTGGCGATCGCCAGCAGTCCCTTGATGGACTGTGAGAACTCATACATGCCGAGTGCCACAGTCTCCAGTTCGTCCCCCATCGAATTGATTGCGTGCTGCTGAGACTCGACGGCGCGAACCAGCTCGTCGAAGTAGCCGGCGGCCGAATCGGCGGCGTCGCCCTCCCATGACTGCACAGCGGTGCTCGTCGCCGACGACAGCGCCTCGGACATCAGTGCAGTGAAGTCACCGAGGGACTTCACTGCACGACCAGCTTCCTGCACTGCCGCCCAGTCACCGGCGACCGAATCCGCGATCGTGTCGATCGGGTTCTGTTCCACCCCAATGATTCCGAGTGCCCCCATGACGGGCGCGGTCAGCCAATAGGTCGGGCTGAGATAGGAACCGCTGAGCGCGTTCTCGAGCGGATCCGGTACCGGATCCTCAGCAACCGGTTTCTGTAGCGCGCTCCGTGGGTCATCAGTCATCGGGTCCCCCCTTCCGAAAGTTCTTCAGTGGCGCTCAGTACACGCGGTCCAATGCCGTCGCGTTCGTCGAATCGGTTGCCCGGTACTGTTCGGCGGTGCGGGCGATCTCCTCACCCGACACGGCGACGAGGCGCCCGATCGCGGCGGCGTTGTCCACCAAAAGCGTCCGAAGCTCGGAGACCGTGGGCGCAACCGACAGGAAGATGCGACCGTCGGCCATTCCGATCGAGAGGTGCTCTTCCAGATAGGCCGTAGCCTCCGATACTTGCCCGGCGAGTTCCCCCAACCTGGCAGCGAAAACATCCAGCGCATTCGGATCGACCAGCACCGCATCCCCCAATCTCGGGCCGCGGCCCTCCCCGGCCCCGGTCACGTTCGCAACGTACCAGTGGGGCCGGGAATACTTGCACTGGGCCACGATCGGAGGCTATGCATACCGATCGTGGCTCCCTCAACGACGGACCAGGTCGCCTTCCCTCTGCGTGAAGGGTCTGACGACGAACTCGGCCGATGGAAGGATCATGCTCAAATTCGAAAGGTGATGCGATTCGCCGCGGTACCGATGCCCGAACTCTGTGTGGCGCACGGTGAACCGGGGACGTGGTCGAGGCGCTTTCGATGCTATTCACGGCCCACGACCGACTTCGATCTCAAGCCTCGTCGATCGCAGTTGCTGCACGATCTCATGTTCGGCTGGGCCCGAATCCATCGAGGAATGGACCGCCTGGCAACGGCCTATTCGACTACCGTCACGACGCATGGCTGCGTCGCATGTCGGCGCTGGCTCCGCCGACGGCGCGCCCGGTCCGCCGCGCTACTCGCGGTCACCCTGGTCCTGCTCATCGCCGTGCCGAGAGTCCTGGTCGAATCCTCACAAGAGGGCCTCGCCGCCCTTTCGCTCTTCGCCGGGCTCGTCCTGCTGGTCGTCACCGCCGCGGCCGCGCGTTGGATCCACGAGTTCGCCCGAGCGACCGTCAGCGAGGACGGCACCCGTCTGATCATCGACAACCCCCATCCCGACTACGCGCGCGCCGCGGTGCCGATGGCTGCCGAACGAAGCCCGCTCCGCACAGGTGAAAGCACGAACGAGCAGTAGGGGTCACCACCGCCGCAACCCACTCGCCCGCAACACCCGCCGCCCCACGGCAGCCCGAAACGGCCTCCTCGGTCCCGTCAATGCGCACGTCGGTCCGGGCGCGGGCGATGGCGGTGTAGAGCAGTTCCCGGGTCAGCAGCGACGACTCCGGTGTCGCCGTTGCAGATCTACGGCCCTCCCGCGGTGCGGATGATGGCCGCCTCGGCCGCGGCCCCGGACGGCGCCGACACCGGCCGGCCGGCGATCGAGCTGACCCCCGAACGCATCGGCATCAGCGCGGATGTCGAGGCCCGGTTCGAGGCGTCCTGACGGACCACTCGAATGTGTCGGGCATGAGTCTCGGCGTCAGGCGGTCTGACCCCAGAAGTCGACGAGCACCTTCGTCAGCTCCTCGGGCTTCTCCTCGTTCGGTGTGTGGCCGGCCCCCGCGATGATCTCGAACTTCACGCCGAGCCGAGACGCGACGCCGGCCTGGACCTCCACCGAGATGACGTCCTCCTCGCCCGCGACGACCAGGATCGGCAGACGGGTCGCCGCCAACTCCTCGACGCGGTCCGGCTCGGCGCTCATGGAGAGGGCGATGCCGGCGATATTCGCGGTCTTGGTGGCCAGGATGCGGCCCCGCAGGAACTCCTTGACCGGTGCCGGGAAGGCCTCCTGCAGGGCTCCGAACATGGCCTGCCACAGGGCCTCGTTGCCGCCTTCCTGCAGCAGTGCCGGGATCTGGCCCATGTCCAGGTCCATGTCCAGGTTCTGCCCACTCGGCGGCGAGTCGAGGATCACGTAGTCGAGGAAGCGCGCCGGGTCGTTCAGCACGGCGGCCCGGGTGACGAGACCACCGAAGCTGTGGCCGAGGAGGTGGACCTTCTCGCCGGGCGCGACCTTGTCGAGCACCTCGGCGAGGTCCAGGGCGAACTTGGCAATCGTGTACTCGCCCACCGCATCCGGGCCGTCCGGGCCGTCCGAGTCGTACTGGCCGAGCTGAGAGTAGGAGATCAGGCGGTAACCGGCGGCGGTGACGAACGGCGCCATCGGGAGGAAGTCCTCCCGGGAGCCGGTGAATCCGGGGACCATGACGACGGTGCCCTTGACCTCCGTGCCGGCCTCGGGCGTCGCCTCGAAGAAGGACAGCTCGCCGCGCGAGATCGTGATGCGGGACAGATTGACGGTCATATTGCGTTCTCCTCGTTGGGGTTCAGGGGTTCTTCGGGCGAAAGGTGGGAGTCATCAGAGATCCCCGGCTCACACCGCCGAGTCCTTCAGTTCGATCTCGGTCGTCAGCCGACGGTCGGAGGCCGATCGCGCCGCGACCAGCGTCCGCGAACCGCCCGCGACCCGCCACGCCGACGCCGATTCGTCCCACCGCGCCAGGGTCCTGCGGTCCACGGTGATTCGCGCGGTCGCCGCCTCCCCCGCGTCGGCGTTCACCGACGCGAAACCGACCAGCCGCAGCGGGTCGTTCCCGTCGGCGCCCTCGCCGCCGAGGTAGAGCTGGACGACCTCGCGTCCGGTGCGCACGCCGGTGTTGCGGACGGACACCTCGACCGTCACCGCACCCGACTCGGTCTCCGCGGCGGTGATTCCCTCGTAGTCCCAGGTGCTGTAGCCGAGACCATGCCCGAACGGGTAGGCCGGGGTGATCGCGGCCGTCTCGTACCCGCGATACCCGAACGTCGAGCCCTCCGCGTAGTCGATGACGCCGTCGACGGGTTGCGTCGACAGCACCGGCGAGTCGGCACCGACCGCGGGAAAGGTGGTGGGCAGCCGGCCGCCGGGCTCGACGACGCCGGTGAGCGCGTCGGCGATCGCACCGCCGCCTTCCTGGCCCGGCAGCCACGCCCACAGCACCGCCGCAACCTCGTCCCGCCAAGGCATTTCGACCGGCGCACCGGCGTTGACGACCACGACCGTCTTCGGATTCACCGCGGCCACCGCCGACACCAGCTCGTCCTGCCGACCCGGAAGCAGCAGATCGACACGGTCGAAGCCCTCGCTCTCCACCTCGTCCGTGGTGCCGACGAAGACCAGCGCCACGTCCGCGTTCCGCGCGGCCTCGACGGCGGCGGCGAACGCCACATCCGCAGCCTCGCGTGGCGCCTCGTGGTTGAGGCCGAACATCACCATCGGGTGGTCCGGTGCGACCATCCGCATCTCGACGTTGATCGTGCCGGCGACGAGCTCGGCCGAAACGCGACGCTCCGGCGGCTTGACGAGATTCTCGATCGGGTCGTCGTCGGCACTGGTGAGCGAGATCGCATGCGGCTCGGCCGCGCCGATCCTCAGGGAGTACTCCCCGGAACCCGACACCGAGAACTGGTGGGTGCCGCCCTCGGCGACGGTCAGATCGGTCCGGACGCGGACCTCGGCGGTGCCCGGAGGGACGGTGCCCATGAACACCAGACGCGACGCGAGCCGGCGCTCGGTCGCGAGAACGGCGCCGTCGGCCGAAACGAAGTCGACGCGAAAGCCCGGCTCGCCGGTCACCGGGTCGCGGGCGACGTCCGCCGGGATGGCGGGAAGGATGCGCTGCGTCGAAACGCCTTCCCGGTAGTCGATCTCGACCGAGTCGCCGAACGCCTCGCGCAGCCCGGCCAACGGACTGGTGATGTGCGTGGGGTTGACGTGCGCGGAGCCGCCACCCTGCGCGGTCAGCACCGCGGCGTTCGGTCCGAGGACGGCGACGCGACTGCGCGACGCCGGAGCCAGCGGCAGGACGCCGCCCTCGTTGCGCAGCACGACCATGGCGCGCGCCGCGATCTCCCGCAACTGCTCGCCCGCGTCGTCCGGGGTCGTCGACGGGGCGGGCCCCGCGAAGCCGTCCAGGTAGCCGGTGCGAGCGGCGAGCCGAAGCACGCGCAGCACCTTGTCGTCGACGACGCTCTCGGCGACCTCGCCGGCGCGGACCGCGGCGACGAGCGCCTCGCTCCACGGGCTCTGCGGACCCGGCATCGCGACGTCGAGGCCCGCGTTCGCGGACGCGGCCGTCGAGCGCGTCGCGAACCAGTCGGACACGACCGCGCCGTCGAAGCCCAGCTCCTCCTTGAGGACCTCGGTGAGCAGCCGCCGGTTGTCGGTCAGGCTCGCACCGTTGACCGAGTTGTACGAGGCCATGACGGACCACGCGCCCGCGCGGACCCCGGCCTCGAAGGGCACCAGGTAGACCTCACGCAGCGCCTTCTCCGAGATCCGCGCGTCGTACGTCATGCGCTCGGTCTCGGACTCGTTGCCGATGTAGTGCTTGATCGTCACCGCGACGCCGTTGGCCTGGACACCGGAGACGAAGCCCTCCACGATCGCGGCGGTCAACTGCGGGTCCTCGGAGTAGCACTCGAAGTGCCGGCCCCCGAGCGGCGAGCGGTGAATGTTGATGTTCGGGGCGAGGAGCCACGCGACGCCCTTGTCCCGGGCCTGGGCGCCCATGAGGGCGCCGGCACGCCGGACCTGCTCCGGGTCCCAGGTGGCGGACAGCGCCGACGGGTTCGGGAACAGCAGGCTGGTGTCACGCTCGTCCCAGGTCGTGCCGCGGACGCCGTTGGGGCCGTCCGAGAGGAGCACCTTGCGCAGGCCGATCTTCTCGATCGCGTCGAGGGACCAGAAGTCCGCGCCGGTCAGCAGACCGACCTTCTCCTCGAGCGTCAGTTCCGCGAGGAGCTTTCCCAGCTTGCCCTCGTCCACCGCAGTCACACCGTCTCGGCTGTTCACAACCAGCACTCCTTCGAACGTCACGCGGACCGGGCCTGTTCGACCGCTGGAATCGAGGCTAACCGCAAATACCGAGTACGTACTAGGTTTGTTATCTCGCCGTTATATTTGCCCGCCTACAGTGAGACCGTGACCACCCGCGAGAAGGGCAGAGATGCAGCCACCCGTCCCCGACGGGGCGGCAGCTACGCCGTCGGCCGGGCCCGGCGCGCCCGGATTCTGCACGTCGCGATGGAGGAGTTCGCCGAGAACGGCTACCGCGGCGCCTCGCTTGCCCGGATCGCCGAGCGTGCCGAACTCTCCCAACCCGGCCTGCTCCACCACTTCCGCAACAAGGAAGAACTGCTGGCCGCCACGCTGGACCTCCGCGACGAGATGGACGCCCAGCGCTTCGTCGACGCCGACGGCGCGCCGTTGACCGGGATCGCCGCCATGGAGGCCCTCGTCGAGCTGGTCGAGCGAAACCAGCGAGTGCCCGGGCTCGTCCAACTCTTCACGGTCCTCAGCGCCGAGTCCGCCACCGCCGATCATCCCGCCCACACCTGGGCCCGCACCCGCTACCGCCGCATCCGGGGGTTCATCGCGGACGCCATCCGCGGCGGGATCACGTCCGGCGAGTTCCGGTCCGACGTCGACCCCGAGGCGCACGCGTTCCGACTGGTCGCGATCATGGACGGCCTTCAGCAGCAGTGGCTGCTGGACGCCGAGGCGGTCGACATGGCGGCGGTGTTCGCGGCGTATCTGCACGAGACGTTGGACATGATCCGAGCCCGTCCGGCCTCGTAGCGATCTGGGCCCGTGCTGTTCCGGGCCGGGTCAGCACCCCGAGGGGCGCCCCCTCACCCCCGCCGCAGCCCGCTCGCCCGCAGGACCCGACGCTGCACGCCGGCGCGGACGGCGTCCTCGGTGCCCACGATCCGCACGTGCGTCCGGGCTCGGGTGATGGCGGTGTACAACAACTCTCGGGTCAGCAGCGACGACTCCTCCCCCGGCAGGATCACCGAGACGGTGTCGTACTGGCTGCCCTGACTGCGGTGGATCGTCATCGCGTAGACCGTCTGCACCGACGCCAGATGGCTCAGGTGCAGCAGGTACGGTTCCTCGCCGCGCGCGAACGCCGCCACCAGTTCGCCGTCCTCGCCGGTGACGACGACTCCGGTGTCGCCGTTGTAGATCCGGGTCTCGTGGTCGTTCGCGGTCACCATCAGCGGCTGCCCGGCGTACCAGCGTTCGGCGTCGAGCCGGCCGCCGATCGACTCCCCGACCCAATCCATCGCGTTGCGCGCCCACCACGACGCGCCGAACGGGCCCTCCCGGTGCGCGCACAGCAGCCGATGCTGCTCCGACGCCCGCAGCGCCGCCACCGCGTCACCGACCTGGGCCGCGTCCGTCACCGCCGCCGACGTCGTCACCACGTCGGAGCGCAGCGCGGACAGCTCGTCGGGCGCCACGAACGACACGTCCGGCTCACCGCTGCGCAGGATCTCGAGCACCCGGTCCTCGTCGCCGTCGCGCACCGCGACCGCCAGCTGCGCGATCGCGCCACCGAACCGCCGTCCCCGGCTGAGCCGAATCACGCCGCCGCGCAGTCGGTCCCGCTCGGACACACTCAGCGCCGCCTCGGCGGGATCGTCCGACGCCGACAGGTCCGCGCCGACCACGCGCGCCAGCACCGGGTTCTCGACCCCGGTCACCGGGCGGGCCACCAGGTCGGCGAGCACGGCACCGGCGTCGACGGAGGTGAGCTGGTCCGGGTCGCCGACCAACACCAGCCGCGCCTCGGGCCGCACGGCCTCGAGCAGTCGGCACATCATCGTCAGCGACACCATCGACGTCTCGTCCACCACGATCACGTCGTAGGGCAGGTGGTTGGTCTCGTTGTGCCGGAACCGGCTGGTCCCCCGCTGCCAACCGAGCATCCGGTGCAGCGTCATCGCCGACAGGTCGGCCCGCAGCCCCACCACCTCGGCCTGCTCGCGCACCGACTCCTGCAGCCGCGCCGCGGCCTTCCCGGTGGGGGCGGCCAGTCCGATCCGCAGGCCGGGCTGCTGGCGTTCGAGCAGCGCCAGCACCCGCGCGACGGTGTGTGTCTTGCCGGTGCCGGGCCCGCCGGCGATCACCGACGTCCGGTGTGTGGCGGCGACGGCGGCCGCGATCCGCTGCCGATCCGGGGCGTCCGACGGCCGGGACGGATCCTGATGGTCCCGGAACAACTCGTCCAGCCCGGCGCGCAGCAGGTCCTCGTCCACCGCGGGGTGCCCGTGGGCGCGCTCGTCGAGGATGCGCCTCACGGCCTGTTCCTGCCGGAAGTACCGGTCCAGGTACAGCAGGCTGCCCTCGTCGGACTCCACGAGCCGCAGCGGGCGCAGCGGACCCGCGTCCCCGCCGATCACCAGCGGGCTCGACCGCAGCCCGTCCATCACGACGGTGTCGTCGGGCCACGGCAGCGCCGCCGGGTCCACCTCGAAACCCTCGTCGACCGTCACCTCCCGAATCCGGCTGAGGTCCAGGCACACCGAGCCCGATCGCACGGCACGCACCGCGAGCGCGGTCGCCAGGTGCACCGGCTCGCTGGTCTCCCCGCCGAGCGTCGCGAGCCGCAGCGCGACATGCACGTCGGCGGCCTCGAGCACCCCGGCCTCGTTGAACTCGCGCAGCACACCCTTGCCGCGCTGCGCGACGCGCGCCTCGATCATGCGCCTCCCTCACGATCGGTGATGCCGGCCAACAGATCCGACAGCTCCACCACCAGCGCGGCCGGTGGATCCCAGTCGAACACCCCGGCACCGTCCGGGGTGTCGGGGCCGACCATGCCGCGCACGAACAGGTATTGCACGCCCCCGAGATGCGTCGCCGGGTCGTAGCCGGGCAGCCGCCACCGCAGATACCGGTGCAGCGCAACCGCATACAGCAGCGCCTGCAGCGGATAGTGCGAGCGCATCATCTCCCCCGCCATGGCGTCGCGGGTGAAGTCGGCGGTGGTCAGCTCGCCGGGCGCGATGCGGTTGGTCTTGTAGTCCACCACCACGAATCTGGGGCCGGAAATACCGGCGAGACGCAGCACCGCGTCGATGCTGCCGGTGAGGTAGCCGCGCAGCGGGGTGGGCTCGAGTGTCGCGAGCCGGTCCGCGTACGGGGCCAGCACGTCGTCGGCGGGCAGGTGCGTGCGCAGCAGCCGGGCGATCCGGTGCAGTGTCACGGCGATCGACGCGGGATCGTCGCCGCCCGCGAGCGGCAGCTCGAAGTCCAGCTCCGGCAGCCGGTCGGTGGGCGCGACGTCGGCGAGGGTGCCGCCCCCGGCGAGCGGGGTGCGCAGCACCGGCAGCAGCGCGGCCGCCAGCGCCGCCGGATCCACCTGCGACATCCGGGCCGCGACCGCCTCGCGGCAGTGCCGTCGGAGCTCGGTCTCGAGGTCGTCGGCGGCGGTGTCGACGTGTTCGAGGATCTCGTGGACCAGGGTGCCGAACACCGCGCCGTAGGGCATCTCGTTCATGGTCGACGCGAGCCCGGGTGCGGGGGCCGGGGCGATCAGCGCGGGCTCGGCCGGTTCGTCGTCGGTCTCGGGTTCCTCGGCCTCGCTACCGACGCCGGGATGCTCGTGCGCGGATGCGGTGAGCGCCGAGTACGACGTGCGCCGCCATCCGGCGTCGAGCACCCGATCGAACACCGCGGCCGCCAGGTCACCGGTCTCCTCCTGCGGCGGCGTCCACGACACCTCGGGGACCGGGTCGGCGCCGACGGCCTCCACCGCGATCGTCACCGGCGCTGTCTCCGCCCAGTCCGTGAGCTGCTGCGCCACAACGGGATCCTCGGGCACACCCACCTTCTGCGGGACGTCGCCCTCGCCCGGTTCGCGCCCGAACAACATCCGGTGCAGCGGTGCCTCGTTGGTCGAGTACGCCGGCGCCCACCACAGCACCAGCTGGCACTGGGCCCGGGTGAGCGCGACGTACAGCAGCCGCAGGTCCTCGCCCGCGGCCTCGGCATCGCGGCGGCGTCGGCGCTCCCCGTAGCCGGGGCTGCCCTCGCCGCCGATGTCGAGGATCCGGCGGCCCTCGTCGTCGTGCAGCAGCAGCCGGTTGGGGTCGGCGAACCGTCCGGTGCTCCACCCGAACGGCACGTACACGATGGGGTACTCGAGCCCCTTGCTGGCGTGGACGGTCGCGATCTGCACGGCCGCGGCGTCGCTGTCGAGGCGTCGGCTGCGGTCGCCGCCACCGGACTTGGGGTCCTTGATCCGGTCGACCAGCCAGCCGGTGAGCGCGGTCAGGCCGAGCGATTCGTCGACCGCGACGGCACCGAGCAGCTGCCCGATGTGCCGCAGGTCCGTCAGGGTGCGCTCCCCCGACGCGATCGTCAGCAATCGGGCCTCGAGACCGGAGTCGGCGGCCAGCCGCTCGAACAGCGCCGCGAACCCGGACTGCGCGAACACCGCCGACAGCTCCCGCAGCTGCCCGCCGACGCGCGCGACCAGTTCGTCGCTGCGCGTGTCGATCTCCTCGGCGCTCCAGCCGAGCAGCGGCGTGAGCGCGGCGAGCCGCACCCGATCGGGTCGGTGCGGCTGCTCGAGCGCCTGCAGCACCTGCAGCCAATGCTGCGCGGCGGGGGTCTCGAACACGCTGGTGCCACCGGCCAGCACCGACGGCACCCCGGCCCGGTCGAGGGCCTCGCGGACCAACGCGATCTGCGCGTTGGTGCCCGCGAGGATCGCGATGTCCCCCGGTTCGACGGGACGCGCCGCGCCGTTCAGGTCGAGGGTGGCGTCGCTGTCGAGCAGCCGCGCGATGTCGGCGGCCACGTCGGCGGCCACACGCGTGCGCAGCGCGCCGACCGCCGGGTAGCCCGAGTTGTTGAGCCGTCCGGCCCCGGCCCGGGACAGATACCGCAGACGCAGCGGCGGGGCACCGTGCAGCCGGGAACCCGTCTTCGCCGCCGAGACCGGGTGCACGACGATGTCGCGGTGCCCGAGCGCGGCGCCACCGTGCAGATGCCCCAGCGCGGCAACGAGTTCCGCGTCGCTGCGCCAGTTGGTGGTCAGTTCCTGGCGGCTGCCGGCGGCCCCGACGGCGTCGAGGTAGCTGAGCACCTCGGCGCCGCGGAACGCGTAGATGGCCTGCTTCGGATCCCCGACCAGAACCAGCGTGGAGTGCCCGTGGAACGCGGACCGCAGAATCCCCCACTGCTGCGGATCGGTGTCCTGGAACTCGTCGACGAGCACGACCCGGTAGCGCTCGCGCACCCGCCGGCACGCCGCCGCCCCGTGCTCGGGATCGGGATCGGTGAGCACCCCGTGCAGCAGCGCGGGCAGGTCGTCGAAGTCGCGGATGCCCGCCAGCCGCTTGCGGCGCTGCGCCTCGCTCCGGACCGCGGACGCGAACGCGACGGCGTCCCCGGCGCGGCCACCGTCGGCGCCCTCGGGGGCCAGCGTCGACTGCGGGTCGAAGATCGCGGCCCGGGCGGCGGCGCGGGCCTCCGACGGCCGGAGCGTCGGCGAGTCGGACCGTGCGAAGCGCTGCAGGAACAGGTCGGCGATCACCTCGGAGACGAGGTCCTCGGCCTCCTCCACCAGCACCGCGTCCGGGTCCCGCTCCCCGGCGATGCCGAGGCCGTCGAGCATCCGCTGGCAGAAGCTGTGGGTGGTGACGATGGTGCCGGCGTCGAAGTCCGACAGCGCCTGCAGCAGCCGTCGCCGACGCACCGCCACCTCGGCGTCGTCGGCACCCGCGAGGTGCGCGACCAGCGGGTCGCCGCTGGCCCGAGCAACACTGGGATCCGCCAATCCCGCTGCGGCCGAGGCGAACCGCTCCCGGGTCCGTTCGCGGAGTTCCTTCGTGGCCGCGCGGCTGAACGTGACCAGCAGCAGCTGCGACAGGTCGATGCCCTCCTCGGCGACGAACCGGGCGGCGAGCCCCACGATGGCGTAGGTCTTGCCCGTGCCGGCGCTGGCCTCGAGCACGGTGGTGCCGGCGGGCAGCGGCGCGAAGAGGTCGAACGCGGTGTCCGTCACCGTCGGGACGATTCCAGCGGTCACGGCTCTCCCAGGGTCTCGGCCGCGAGCAGCGGGCCCCACAGCACGGCGGCCTCGGTGCCGAAGCAGGTCGGTTCGTACGCTCCGGGCGGCGCGGGCTGTTCGGTGAGCACCGACAGGCTCGCGCCGGACCCGTGCACGAACTGGACGTGACGGTCCTTGCCGTCGCCGAAGTCGCCACCCCATGCGCGTTCGGCCGCGACCAGCGCCAGTTCGATCGACCGACCCCGGAACCGCTGGTCGGCGTAGGCCGCCGACGCGCCCAGCGTCACGGGCAGCGGTGAGACCAGGCCCCGGTCGCGCATCGCCACCAGCCGCGCCAGGATCTCCACCGGGTCCTCCGGCGCCGCGAGCGACGAACGCATGACGGGGGTGCGGCCGCTGCCGCGGCCGGTGGTCACGGCGGTGAGGCTCTCGGCCCGTCCCGTCGATGCGACCGCCAACAGCCGTACCCACGCGCCGATCCGGTGTTTGGGCGCCAACCGGGAGAACGTGGTGCGCGCGAGCACGTCGCCGTGCAGCCCGTCGACGGTGCCGACGAGCCGACGCCCGCCGAGGTCGACGTCGATGTCGACGGCCTCCGATCGCCCGGTGTGCACCGGCCCGGCGGACCGGGCCAGGGAGTCGACCGTCCACTCGATCTCCGACAGCGCGGTGTCGCCGAGCTTCGCGGGCGGCAGGGTGCCGCGCCGCCACTCCGCGGCCCGGAACGCCGCGGGGTCGATGCCCGCCAGGCGTGCGGCGAGCATGCGCTCACCGATCCCCCACCGCGCCAACGGATCCAGTTCGAGGTCGAGGGCGTCGGCGACGTCCTCGTCGAGATCCGGCACCCGGAATCCGAGTCGCTGGCGCAGGAAGCCCTGGATCGGGTTCTCCAGGAACGAGATCAGCTCGGCGAGGTTCACATCGCCCGGTTCGAGCGGCGTCAACGGCTCCGGCAGGAAGTCCGGCAGCGGCAGCGGCGGCTGCTGCGCGGCCCGGGCACCGGCGAGCGCGGCGCGGTCGAAGCTCCGCGGTCGATCCGGATCGAAGTTGCGGGGATCGAACGGCTGCAGGGGATGTCGCGTGACGGCGTCCGATCCCGCCATCGCCTCGAGCACGTCCCGCAGCTCGCTCAGCGGCACCGCCGGCGGGCGCGGGGTGCCGTTCACCGGGTCGGCACCGGTGTAGAACAGCAGCAGACGCCCGGTCGCGGACATGATCGCGTCGAGCAGCAACTGCCGATCCTCGCTGCGCGGATCCCGCTCCCCGAGCAGCGGATCGCGGGCGAGCACGTCGTCGCCGTCGATGTTGGTACCGCGCGGGAACACGTCGTCGTCGAGCCCGAGCAACACCACGACGCGGTGCGGCACGGACCGCATCGGCACCATCGTGCAGACGGTGAGCTCGCCGGTGCGGAAGTTTGCCCGGGTGGGTCGGCCCGCGAGGCGGGAGCGCAGCATCGCGCGGACGTCGGCGAGCCGCAGCTGCGCGTCACCGCCGTGCTCGACGGCGGCGGCCAGCTCCCGCCGGGCCTGCCCCAGCTGCCAGGCGTCCGCCTCCGGCACGTCGACCAGCAGGTCCAGCGCCCGACCCAGCGCCGCCGACCACTGCTCCCCGGACTGCGGGCCGGTGAGCCCGCGCAGCGCGACGTCGAGCCGGTCGACGTACTCGGCGAGCCGTCCGGTGAGGCCGATGTCGTTGCTCTCGACGTCGTCGAGAGGCAGTGCGAGCGAAAGCCATTCGTCGTCGATGTCGTCGGCCGCGGCACCGAGCAGGATGCGGTCGAGCGCCGCCCTGAGGGTGTTCTGCTCGAAGTCGGCCAGCCCGAAGGTTCCGCGTTCACGACGGCCGATGCCCCAGCGGGCACCCGCCGAGGTGGTCCACTCGCGCATCCGCTCGAGGTTGTCGTCGTCGAACGTGAACCGGCGGCGCACCGGCGCGGTCGCGGCGAGGTCGAGGACCTGGCTGACGGTGACCCGGGAGTCGGCGAGGTCCAGCAGCGTCGCGACGACACCGAGGACCGGGTTGGTCTGGTGCAGCGCCCGGTCCGCGAGCCGCACCCGCAGCCGGTGCCCGGGATGGCTGAGCTGCCCCTGCACACCCTGCCCGAACGCGGCCCGCACCAGCGGCGCGTAGGTCTCGACGTCGGGGCACATGACGAGCACGTCGCGGGGCTCGAGCGTCGGGTCGTTCTGAAACAGGTGCAGCAGGCGCTCACGCACCGCCTCGACCTGGCGGGCGGGCCCGTGGCAGGCGTGGATCTCGACGGTGTCGTCGTGCGTCCACGCGGACGGCACGCGGTCGGCCGCGATGTCGGACTGGAGCCGGCCGAGCAGCGTCGGGGGCCGCGGCGGTCCGGGGTGGTGGACGTCGACCATATCGGTGGCGCCGAGCCGGGACTGCAGCTCACGCACGTCACGGGCGAGGCTGCCGAGCAGGGGATGCGCCACCTCGAGCGCGCGGTGGTCGTCCACGCGGCGCCGCGGCGGATCGGTGTCGGCCATCCCACCCCACATCTCGAGACTGGGATGCGGAGTCCACAGGTGCACATCGCGATTCGCGCCGATCGCGGAGAGCACCGCGATCTGGTCCGTGCCGAGCCGGGTGGGACCGAACAGGGACAGACGCTCGGGCAGGTCCAGCAGCCCGGGTTCGGTGCGCAGCCGCGCGCACGCGTGGTCGAGTCGCTCGGCCGGGCTGGGGCTGCCGATGCGCTCGCGCAGTCGACGCCACAACTGCGGCTGCCACAACAGGTCGTCGTCCAGGGCGCCGGTGCCGTCGGTGTCGCGGCCGGCAGCCCAGTCGACGAGCATCGCGGGACGCTGCGCGCCGTAGGAGCGGAACAACTCGGCCAGTTGCGCGGCCGTGCCGTAGCGGCGCCCCGCACGGTGATCGTCGCTACCGTGGCCGAGGTGCCGCGCGAGTACCGAGCACCAGGATTCGTCCACGCAGTCGTCGATGACGGCCAGCAGCGTCCACAGCATGCGCGAGGGATGCCAGGGGTCGCTGTCGATGTCGTAGCCGGTGGCCGCGGCCAGCGCCCCGTCCACCAATCGCGTCGGGGACGGGAAGTCGATGTTGGCGGCGATCCCGTCGCCGTCGACCGCGCCGAGGACGCGGGACAGCCGCTGTGTGAGCCACCGCTCGACGCCCTTCGCGGGCACCGCGACCACCTCGCGCTGGAACGGATCCGAGAGGGGCCTGACCAGCACATCGGCGAGCGCGGACGCGAGTGTTCCAGCGCTCTCCGCGCGGTGCAGCGTCAGCAAATTCCGTACCCCCTCGGCGTCCCTGCACCGTGTCGTCGGGCAATTCCAGGGCCTAGGAGTATCACATGCTCCGGACAACTCAGCCTATCCGGAGGGCCGTCGGTCCGAGCCGCCAGCACACCTCGGGGCACGACAGAGTTTTGTACAAAACCAGACCCTGCGGAATCGACAGGCCTCAGGTCTTCCCGGTTCCCGCCAGAACATTCTCGGCACCAGGTCGAGCGGGGTCTGTTCCCGGGCCGTTGTCGGCCGGGAACAGACCCCGTCGTTGTCGGTGGCTGCGCGCTACTTGCTAGTTGCCGGATCCGAAGCCGCCGAGCGAGCCGAGGCTGCCGGTTCCACCGGTTCCGGGGCCTCCGGGGTCGCCGCCGGGCGCGACGATCACGGACACCTGATCGGAGGAGGCGTTGACGGTGCCCTGGCCCGAGTACTCGGCGGTGACGGTCCGCTGGCCGGCGGTGGCCGGGGTCCACGCGGTGGTGGCAGTCCCGTCGGATCCGACCTGGCCGGTGCCGATGACGGTGCCGCCATCCTTGAAGGTGACGGTACCGCCGGCGTTGGCGGGGTTGACCTTCGCCGTCAGGGTCGTGGCCGTGCCGACGGCGACGCTGCCGATCGGGTTGAGAGTGGTGGTCGAGTCGGTGGTGGAGACGGGTGCCTCGGCGACGTTGACCTGCACGGTGGTGCCCGATCCGGTGACGCCGTCACGGCCGGAGAAGGTGGCGGTGAGGGTGTGGCTGCCGGCCACCGTGGGCACCCACTGGTAGGTGACCTTCCCGTCGTTGCCGACCGGCAAGGTCGCCAGTGTCGTGGTGCCGTCGCGGAGTTCGACGGTGCCACCTGCCGCGGTGGGGCTGACCGTGGCGGTGACGGTGGAGGCGCGGCCGACCTGGGCGCCGGTCACCGGCGCAAGCGCGATCGTCGAGGTGATGTTCTGCTCGGCGACCTGCACGGTGATCGTCCCCGACTGGGACGCGGTGGAGAACGCGGTGTCGAGGAAGCCCGCGGAGAGTGCGTGGCTGCCACGCAGCGTGGGCGTCCAGGCGAGGGTCGCGGTTCCGCCGGCATCGATGGCGGCCTGGCCGATTACGGTTGCGCCGTCGCGGAATTCGACGGTGTCACCCGCCGCGCCGCCGGTGACGGTGGCGGTCAGCGTGCTCGGCACGCCGACGCGGGCGCCGGCGACGGGGTCGAGGGTGGTCGTGGTGGCGGTCTTGGCCATCGTGATCGACGGGCCCTTGGTGCCGTAGTTCCCGCTGCCGAGCGATCCGCCGTAGTCCATGCCGGTGGCCAGGGCGGTATCACGGGCGCAGTTCTGGCCGACCTTGTAGCTGACGCTGAAGACGGGGTTCCGGAAGAAACCGGGGCGATTCTGGACCACCCAGTCGGTGACGCCCCAGGAAGCGCGGACGTAGCCGGTCCCGTTGCCCTCGTCGGCGACGACCTCGGGATTGGAGACAGGGTATTCGCTCTGGCCGATCATCTTGGCCGAGCCCGGGACGTAGGCCAGGCAGGACGGGTGCCGGTCCTTGACGTTGTAGATGAACTCGTCGACCCAACTGGTCCGGTCGAACTTCGTCGTCACGGTGATCGTGTCGCCGACCGCGGGGGCGGTGTTGCTGACGGTGCGGGTGAAACGGGAGCTTCCGTCGTCCCAGGTGATCGACCCGGGGGCTGCGCCGGCGACACCTGCGCCGAGGAGGGCGAATGCACCAGCCGTCAGTGTCGTTGCCGCGCCGACGGCGATGCCACGCGTCATCGCTCGTGATGTCATGTGTTTCCTTTGCTCGCTGGTGTCGCGACCGCCGACATCGAGGTCGCACCGTTGGTTGAGTGGCCCTGCGCTGGGTGTCGGAGCGGTCGGGGCGGCGATACGACAGACTGCGGATCGGGCCACACAGATCTCCGTTCGATCAAGCACATTCCCGCAGCATGTGACTGCAGGAGCCCAGCGAAAGCGGTGCCCGTGCGCGATACGAATCACGCACGGGCACCTTTATACAGACAGTCGTCCAACTACCGTGGGGCTTTCGCGGACCGGATTGCCGAGAACGAGAGAATCCGCAGGTCCGCCGTACAAACGCTGAGAACCGCTCAGCCCACGATCACCACGTGCAGGTTCCGGGGCCCGTGGACGCCCTCGACGCGTTCGAGTTCGATGTCCGAGGTCGCCGACGGCCCGCTGATCATGGTGGTGGGCCGCTCCGGCACCAGGCGCGCCATGGCCTCGGGGACGCCCACCTCGATGCTGTCGACGGTCACGACGCACACGTGCAGGTCGGGCACCAGGGTCAGTGCGCGACGGCCCTGATCCGGGCGGGCGTCGAGGAAGATGGTGCCGGTCTCGGCGCAGGACACGGCGGACGCGGTGACGACGCCGTCCAGGTCGGACAGCTCCGGTGCCGGAATGTCCGCGGAGTCGACGACGATCTCGCCGCCGAACTGCGACAGCCACGAATCATCCAGTCCGGCAGGCACACCGACACGGCGCGCTCCGACATCACCGAGCACCCGTGCGAGCACCTCGGGCAGCTCGGCCACCGAGCTGCGGTGCACCACGGCCTTGTAGTCGACCAGCCGGTCCACCAGCAGCTCGACGCGTTCGGCGTCGGGCATCGTGCGTCCGGTCCGGTAGGTGCGCGGAATCTCCTGCGGGACCGGTGGGGCGAGCGTCAGCGCGTCCCGGATCCGGCCCATGATCACGTCACGCGAACTCATCACTGACCGTCCTTTCGTGCATCCGCGATCGCGGCGCGGCCCTCGGCCGAATCCCACCACTGCCGGAACGTCTGCTTCGGCGGAGCAGGAATGTCCCGGGCGGCGGTCCACCCGCTCAGTGGCGGCGGCAACGTCGAGATCTTGCCCTTCTTACCCGCCATCACCCGACCCAGGCCGGCCGCCTTCTGCGCCAACGTGAATCGCTTGGCCGACGACATCACCACGGACGCCGCCTTCATCGCGGCCGCCTCGGCACCGAACCGCGACTGCTCCACCTTCTGGTGCCGTAGTTCCACGAGCAGCGACGGGATGTCGATCTTGACGGGGCAGGCGTCGAAGCACGCGCCGCACAGGCTCGACGCGAACGGCAGCGTCGAGTTGGGGTCGTCCTTGCCGTCCATGCCCGCGAGCTGCGGGGTGAGGACCGCGCCGATGGGACCCGGATAGGTGGAGCCGTAAGCGTGACCGCCGGTGCGCTCGTAGACCGGGCACACGTTCAGACACGCCGAGCAGCGGATGCAGTTGAGGGCCTGCCGGCCGATGCTGTCGGCGAGGGCGGCGGTGCGGCCGTTGTCGAGCAGCACCAGGTGGAAGTCCTGCGGGCCGTCACCGGGCGTGACGCCGGTCCACATCGAGGTGTACGGATTCATCCGCTCACCGGTCGACGACCGCGGCAGCAGCTGCAGGAACACCTCGAGGTCCCGGTACGTGGGGACCACCTTCTCGATGCCCATCACGGTGATCAGGGTCTGCGGCAGCGTGAGGCACATGCGCCCGTTGCCCTCGGACTCGACGACACCGAGCGTGCCGGTCTCGGCGACACCGAAGTTGGCGCCCGAGATCGCGACCGGCACGGTCATGAACTTGTGCCGCAGGAACTTCCGCGCCGCGGCAGCGAGGTGCCTGGGGTCGTCGTCGAGTGCGGGGTCGACGTCGGCCATCTCGCGCAGGAAGATCTCCCGGATCTCCGCGCGGTTGCGGTGGATCGCCGGGACGAGGATGTGCGACGGCTTGTCGTGGCCGAGCTGGACGATCAGCTCGGCCAGGTCGGTCTCGTACGCGTGGATGCCGTTCGCCTCGAGGTGCTCGTTGAGCTCGATCTCCTGCGTGGCCATCGACTTGACCTTGATGACCTCGCCGGAGCCGGTCTCCCGGACCAGACGGGTGACGATCTCGTTGGCCTCGTTCGCGTCGGCCGCCCAGTGCACGGTCCCGCCGCGCGCGGTGACCGCCGCCTCGAGCTGCACGAGCAGCTCGGGCAGCCGATTCATCACGTCGGTCTTGATCGCGGACCCGGCGTCGCGCAGGTCCTCCCAGTCGGGCAGCTCGCCGGTCACGTTCAGCCGCTTGGCGCGAATGGTGTGGGTGGCCTTGCCGATGTTGCTGCGCAGCTGCGTGTTGGCCAGCTCGTGGTGCGCGGCCGCCGGGAACTTCTCGGTGCCGCGCAGGAACCCGACACCCTTGGGCGCGCGGGGCGGGAACGCCGGCAGTCCGAGCGCAACGCCGCTCATGCGGACACCTCCACATCGGACTCGACGGAGGCGAGGATCTCGGCCAGATGCACCGTCCGGGCACCCATCTGCAACCGGGACATCCCGCCACCGATGTGCATCAGACAGGACGAGTCGCTGGCGCAACAGAATTCGGCACCGGTGTCGCCGATGTTGCGGATCTTGTCGGCGAGCATCGCCGTCGACGTCTCGGCGTTCTTGATCGCGAAGGTGCCACCGAACCCGCAGCAGGAGTCGGCCTCGGGCAGCTCCACGAGGTCGATCTCGCGGACCGCCCGCAGCAGCTGCAACGGCTTGTCGCCGACACCGAGCATGCGCAGCGAGTGGCAGGTCGGGTGGTAGGTGACCCGATGCGGGTAGTACGCGCCGACGTCGGTGACGCCCAGGACGTCGACCAACAGCTCGGACAGCTCGTAGGTCTTGGCCTTGACCGTGTCGACCCGTCCGCACAGCCCCGCGCTGCCGTAGCGGGAGGCCACGATCTCATGCTGGTGGCGCACCGAGCCGACGCAGGAACCGGACGGCGCGACGACCGCGTCGATCGAGGTGTCGCCGAACGTGTCGGCGTAGTTCTCCACGAGCGGCAGCGCGTCGGGCTGGTAACCCGTGTTGACGTGCATCTGCCCGCAGCACGTCTGCGCTGGCGGAAACACGACTTCGTGCCCCAGCCGAGTCAGCAGGAGGGCGGTCGCTCGGGGGGCATTCGGGAACATCGTGTCCCCCATGCACGTGGCGAAAATCGCGATTCGCATTGCGGATCTCCGGAATCGTCCGACGGTGTGGTCAGACCACAGTAACGCATGGTCAACGGCCCGACGCACACAAGACGGAGTTCTGCACCAAGTTTCGTCCAGACCTCGAATGTGATCGGGGTCATCGTGTACGGTCCCTGTGGTCTGACCACACAGCGGTCATATCCGGCCTGTCCCCGAGTCGCCGTCACCCCGGCGCGAACCAGGAGTTACATGTGGAAACCGAGCTTCTCGCGGTGACCTTCACCCCCGCGACCGATGCCGTCGGCGGCAGCCTCACCGCCTCGGCGCTGGTCGGCCTCGTCCCGCTGGCCACCTTCT
Organism: Rhodococcus sp. W8901; assembly: GCF_013348805.1. Taxonomy (NCBI): domain Bacteria; kingdom Bacillati; phylum Actinomycetota; class Actinomycetes; order Mycobacteriales; family Nocardiaceae; genus Rhodococcus; species Rhodococcus sp. W8901. The sequence continues at coordinate 1,982,849 of NZ_CP054690.1, read as the reverse complement.
TCGTGTTGTTGGCCGGTTTCAAACTCAAGGCCTGGTACGCCGGGCTCGGCGCGCTCGCAGTCGCGGCCCTGGTCGCGATCATCGGCTTCGACATGCCGGCGTCGCTGACCGGGCTGTCCGCCCTACAGGGCATCGCCTTCGGCCTGTTCCCGGTGATGTGGATCGTCGTCACCGCGATCTGGTTCTACGAACTGACCGTCGTCAGCGGCCGGTTCGAGGATCTGCGCCGGGTGTTCAACTCGATCGGCCGCGGCGACATGCGCGTGCAGGCCATGCTGATCGCCTTCTGCTTCGGCGGCATGCTCGAGGCGCTCGCCGGATTCGGCGCTCCCGTCGCGATCACCGGCGCGATGCTGATCGCGCTCGGCATGCCCCCGATCCGGGCCGCCGTCACCGTGCTGGTCGCCAACACCGCACCGGTTGCCTTCGGCGCCATGGCGATTCCGATCACCACCGCCGGCAACCTCACCGACATCCCGGCCACCGAGATCGCCGCCGTGGTCGGACGCCAGACCCCGCTCCTCGCGCTGTTCGTGCCGCTGCTGCTGCTGTTCCTGGTCGACGGCCGCCGCGGCATGAAGCAGGCCTGGCCGATCGCGCTCGTCACCGGCGCCGTGTTCGCCCTGGCCCAGTTCTGGTGCTCGAGCCACTTCTCGTACGAGCTCACCGACGTCGTCGCCGCGCTCGCCGGACTCGCCGCCGCGGTGATCATGCTGCAGTTCTGGGCCCCGAAGACCCCCGAGGATCAGCGCTCGCACGTCGAGGCCGAGCGCCTCGGCCCGTCGCGCGTGTTCCTGTCCCTGTTCCCGTACCTGCTCGTGGTCGTCGTGTTCGGCATCGCGAAGCTGTGGACCCTCGGCTTCGATGTGCCCGCCTGGCTCGCGCGCACCGACCGGAAGGTGGAGTGGCCCGGCCTGTACGGCAACCTGCTCACCGGCAGCGGCGATCCCGCGTCCAGCGCGATCTTCAACTTCTCATGGCTGTCGAACCCCGGCACTCTCCTGCTGATCTGCGGCATCATCGTCACGATCGTCTACGCGATCTGGACGAACGACGGACGCTTCAGGCTCACCGCCCGCGACTCGGTCACCACGTTCGGCGTGACCGTGGTGAAGATGCGCCTGCCGATCGCGACCGTCGCGACGGTCCTGGGCCTGAGCTACGTGATGAACCAGTCGGGTCAGACCGTCGCGATCGGTACGTGGCTCGCCGCGACCGGATCGATCTTCGCGTTCTTCTCCCCGATCCTCGGCTGGCTCGGCACCGCCGTCACCGGATCCGACACGTCGGCGAACGCGCTGTTCGCGAAGCTGCAGCAGACCGCCGGACAGACCGCCGGCATCGATCCGACACTGCTGGTGGCCGCCAACACGTCCGGCGGCGTGGTCGGCAAGCTGGTGAGCCCGCAGAACCTGACGATCGCGGCGACCGCGGTGGGTCAGGCCGGCAGCGAGCCGATCCTGCTCCGCAAGGTCATCGGCTACAGCCTCGGCATGCTCGCCATCCTGTGTGTTCTGGTGTACCTGCAGTCCACGCCGGTGCTCAACTGGATGCTCCCATGATCATCGGCGGCACACCGGGCACTCGGACGACCCGGGCACTGCGCCTAGGCTGACCTGTCATGTCCTCCGAGTTCTCGTCCCCCGACCTGCCGATCGCGGCGCACCCGCGCGCGTGGGAGCACGTGCTCAGCAAGGTCGAGGAGATGATGGTCTCGGGAGAACTCCTACCCGGCCAGCGTCTCCCGGGCGAACGCACCCTCGCCGCCGATCTCGGCGTCGGGCGGTCGTCCGTCCGGGAGGCGCTGCGCGTGATGGAGGCGCTCGGTCTACTCAAGGCGCAGACCGGGTCCGGCCCGACGGCCGGCGCCATGATCGTCGCCCGCCCGACGGGCGGCATGACGATGCTGATGCGGATGCAGGTGGCGGCGCACGGGTTTCCCGTCTCCGACGTCGTGCAGACCCGTCTCGTGCTCGAGTCGGAAGTGATGCGCGCGCTCGCGCAGAAAGCATCGGCGGATCTGACGGCGGCGGTCGAACTGCTCGACTCGATGGACGAGCCGACGCTGACCGCCGACGAATTCCTCGTCCTCGACGCCCAGTTCCACGTGGCGATGGCCGACGCCGCCGGCAATCAGGTGATCGCCGCGATGATGGCCGGACTCCGCGCGTCGATCGAGTCGTACGTCGTCGGCGGCGTCGACATCGCCGCCTGGCCCACAACGTGCACCCGACTGCGGCACGAGCACCGCGGACTGGTCGAGGCGGTGACCGCCGGCGACGCCCCGCTCGCGGAACGACGCATCGTCGACCACATCCGCGGCTACTACGAGGGCGTGCGCGGCGGCGACTGACTGCACCGCCGCCCCTCCACTGCCGCAGTTCGTCTTCCGGAGCGTCGGCGACGGTGGTGGGCTGTCTCGCGATGCCCAGTGCCGACGCAACCCGGATGCGCTGATGGTCAGCCCCGCTGCCCCCACACCGACATCATTCCCGTCGCAAGATCAACGAAGGTCGGGTCGTCGAGCAGCGCCATAGCTGCGTCGAACTCGTCGTTGTCGAGGTGGCCCGCAGCAACGATCGGCTCACGCAGCTGACCGCAGCTCAGACGAAAGAACTCTGCCGTCGGGCTGCCGCCAGTGACCGGCGGCACGTGCGCATCGATACCAATGTTCACGATCCCGTTCTCGGCGAGTACTGCCGGGTAGCTGCGTGCGCAGTTCATATCCGTGCCCATCGTCCGATAGAGGGCGTCAACGAAACCAGCCATCAGCCTGCTGTAAAGGTCGTTCGGAGAGGTGGCACTGAACGGGTCGATGCCTTCGCTCAACAGGATCCAGCCGCCCGGCGCCAACCACGACACCGCACGACCGATGACCTCTTCCCGATCGGAGAGGTGCTGGAGGACCAACCGTGCATGGATCACATCGAAACTCCCGGGCGGGAACTCCGCCGTGGTGATATCCGCCTCCACCACCTCGAGGTTCTCGCGGGCATTCGGATCCAGAAGAGCAATACTGCGATCGAGAGCAATGACGTGTCCCGAAGCGACACGGTCGGCGAGAGACGCGGCAACCGTTCCGGTACCCGCGCCGATATCCAAACACCGCGAGTCCGGCCGAATGGGCAGCGTGTCGAGCCGCGCGAACGAGATCTCATCGAGTGAACGGGTGAGCGCGTCCAGGCGATCACGCTCGTCACTGCGCCCATGAGCGAAAACCACGTCGCCGTACCGACCGTTGAGCGTGCTCGTATCCACCATAGGAACCCCGACCTCCATCACCCGACAGCCAGCGGGCGCACATGCGCGAATTTGACGAACCGACGATAAGGCGCCACGTCGATCAAACGGACGTTGACACGCCGCGACCTGTTCGATCGGCGAGAACAGAAGTAGTGCAGTAGGATCCGCCGATCCAAGCCGGGTGTTCGAAGGCATCAGCTGCCGCTCCAGGGCCGGTATCGCGGGGCGTGACGTGCCAGCGGAATTCGGTCCGTGGCAGACGATCCGACAGCGGCACCGCCGCTACGACAATCTCGCGCAAGTGCCGAGCCGGCGCGCCCCCTCGGCGGTCCGCGGATGGCACAGACATCTCGCCGATCGCGAAACACGCTCTAGCCGACCGCGCGACGCATCGTCGCCGCCACCGCGGGATCGTAGGCGACGAGCGTGACGACGCCGACGTTCGTGCGGGTCGCCCGGATCGACGACACCGCCTGCATCACCGCGTCGTCGGTGGGCCAGCCGAAGGCGCCCGCCGAGATCAGCGGGAACGCGACGGTGGCCGCACCGAGGTCGTCCGCGACCGCGAGACCGCTCCGATAACACGACCGCAGCAACGCGGTGCGATCCTCGTGGCGCGAGTAGCGCGGGCCGACGGTGTGGATCACCCACGTCGCGGCCAGGCTGCCCGCGGTGGTCGCGACGGCCGCCCCCTCCGCCAACCCGTCCGGCAGCGTCGTCGCACGCAACTTCCGGCACGCCGCGAGGATGGCGGGTCCGCCGCGGCGGTGGATCGCACCGTCGACTCCCCCACCACCGAGCAGCGACGAGTTCGCGGCGTTGACGATCGCGTCCGCCCGCATCGTGGTGATGTCGCCCTCGGCGATGTCGATGACTGTCATGCGTTCTCCCCGTTAAGAGTAGTGGCGGTTACCGTGCGCCCCGACGCGATCCGCACGCCGATGCGGGCGAGGTCCTCGCCGCGGTAACCCGGCCAGCCGTGCAGCATCCGCCGCCACCGGTCCGGCACCGCCGACGCACCCCACCGCGCGCCGAGCAGGCCACCGGCGATGGCGGCGGTGGTGTCGGTGTCGTGTCCGGCGCGCACGGCCTGCTCGAGCGCCCGCGGCAGATGCTCGGGACCGGACGGGCCGGTGGTGGTGATCGCCCACCACGCGGTGAGCAGGGCGTCGACGACCCAGCCGTTGTTCGGGAAGTCCGCCGGACCGCCGCGTTCGGCCGTGTCGAGCAGCGGCGCCCAGTACTCACGCGTCGGCCGCGGCGCACCGTCGAGGTAGCCACGGACACCGTCGAAGGTCCCGTGCAGCACGGCATGCCGGATCGCGTACGTCCACATCTCGCACGCCTCGACCGCACGGGTGTCGTGGTGGGTGAGCAATCCGATCGCGCGCGCCGCCCGCACACACCCGTCGACGTCGTCGAGGTAGGCCAGCGCCACCGGCGCGGTCCGCATCAGCGAGCCGTTGCCGCCCTTACGGCCCGGCACCGCCCACGCCACCTCGGCCATCTCGGACGCCGACACCGGCCGCCGGGACAGCACCGCGGACGTCTGGTTCCCGATGTCCGCCGGATCGGAGTCGAACCACCGGACGAACTGTGCAGCAACGGCATCCAGCCCGGGGCCACTGCCGATGTCGAGACCCGAGGCCGCGACCTCCGCGATCGCGAGCGCCATCGAGGTGTCGTCGGTCCACTCGCCGGGCGCGAACGCGCCGATCCCCCCGCCGATCATGTCGATCACCGTTCCCGTTCCGGGAGTGGTGAATTCGTATCCCGCACCGAGTGCGTCGCCGGCCGCGGTCGCGAGCAGCACGCCCGCCGCGCGGTCGGCCGTCCGTTCGTTCAGCTCCACCCGAACCCCCTTTTAGATCGATTCTGCGCTAAACATTAGATCATCACTGCGCTAATCTGCAAGGGTGACGAAACGAGCAGCGAAGACGACGTGGTCCGACACGGCCGGCAAGGCCCTCACCGACTATCCCCGTCCGTCCGTCGCCGTCGACGTCGCGGTGCTCACCGTCGACGCCGGGGAGCTGAACGTCCTGGTGGTCGAGGGCCCGCGCGGACTCGCCCTGCCCGGTTCGTTCCTGCGCCCGGCCGAGCGGTTGTCCGACGCCGCCGAGCGCGCGCTGCAGACCAAAGCGGGTCTCACCGGCACCGACTTCCATCAGCTCGCGATGTTCGACGCCCCCGATCGCGACGACCGCGGATGGGTGCTGTCGATGGCGCACGGCGCGGCCCTCCCGCTGGGCCGACTTCCACACGGCGCGAGACTCGTTCGCATCGAGGGCCGCGTGGTCACCGAACCACTCGCGTTCGACCACACGGAAATGGTGTCGCACGCGGTCGACGATCTGCGCACCCGCTACGCGCACCGCGTCGACCCGTCCGGACTGCTGCCCGAGGTGTTCACCGTCCTCGAACTGAGGCGCCTGTACGAGGCGATCCACGGGCACGCACTGCCGAAGGACTCGTTCCGGCGGACGGTCATCGACTCGCTCGAGACGACCGGGCGGATGTCGAGCAGCGGGACCGGCCGGCCCGCGGAGCTCTTCCGACGCCGCCCCGGATCCGAGCTGCCCGCCGGCGCCGCGGCACTGCTCGCGAACTGACGAACACGCGCCGGACCGGCCGTTCCCGAACTTGTCGGAGGTCCGCGCTACCTTGATGACAGCACGACACGGAGGGCCCCGCGGGGCGCCTCCCGAGTGACGCTCCATCCCGAAGGACAGGGGGGCTCATGTTCGATTTCGACAGCTTCGACCACGCGATCGACCGGTCCTGGACGCGATTCCAGAGTCGACTCGCCGACCATCTCTCCGCGATGCGGAACGACGACATCCTGATTCTCGACTGGATCGAGGAGACCACGGTGGACGGATTCACACCGTGGGTGCAGTTCCTGGTGTGGGACGACGAGTACGTGCGGAGCGAGGTGTCGTCCAACGCGTATCTCGCGCCGCGACACACGCTGTCGCCGGAGTCCGAGGACCGCCTGTGTGCGCTGGGATGGGAGCGGCCCACCCGCCTGCCGGACGAGGAACCCGACGAGGGATCGCCCGCGTTCTTCGTCGACAAGGAACAGCGCTGGGCCGACCAGCTCGCCGCGATGACCGTCACCACGCTGCGAGAGGTCTGGAGCGTCCCCCATCCGAGTTTTCTGAACCCCGAGATCATCGGCACACTCGAGGGCACCGATCTCCTCGGTGCCGATACACCCGACGCCCCCGACGGAGCGCGACCGGCATCGTCGACGCTCGACGAGACCGCCGCGGTGGCACCCCGCGACCCGTCCGAACTCCGGGAACTGATCTCGCGCACGGTCGATCAGGCGCTGGGCTTCGTGCCGCAGCTCGACGATGACGGCGACGTCGTCCTCACCCTCGGCAGTCAGCCCGTGTTCGTCATCGCCCACCCGGACAAGCCCCTCGTGCGACTGTGGATTCCGCTGCTGCACGCGGTCGCGGGACGCACGCGGGCGGCCGAGAACATCTGCGACCTCACCAAACAGTGGCCCGGTATCCGGTTCACCCTCGACGAGGATCGGCTGAACGCGTCGATCGACATCTCCGGCAATCCCTTCGTTCCGCGTCATCTCGTCGACGCGATCGACGTGATCGGGAAGTTCCTGCCCACCGTCGATGCACGATTCGCGGCCCGATTCGACGGGTCGCGGTTCGCGGACGACCACTCGGGTGTCGAGTCCCCCGACGCCGAGAACCCGGATCCCCTCGATTCCGTGGACACCGACGACGACCTGCCTGCGGCGCTGTTGACGCTGCTCCATCTCGATCCACACGGCGCCGGTGTCCTCACCGCGGAGGAGGTCGCGGAGGTGTGCGGTCACGACCGCGACGCGCTCCTCGACTATCTGCGAACCACGTCGGAGCAGGAGATCAGCTGGCGCGAGTCCGCGGAACAGGCCCGTGCCGATGGTGATTCGGAGGAGGCCGACGTGTGCGACCACGAGGCGAGGGCGTGGGCGCAGACCCACGAGGCGCTGCGATCGGCACTGCGCGTCGTCGCGCTGCCCGATCCTGGTCGACCGATACCGCACGCCATCAAGCCGCGTCAGATGGAACTGTTCGGCAACCCCACCGAACCGACGCTGTTCGACGAAGCGACCGCGATCGAACTGCCGGATCACCGCGCGACAGGTAGTGAATGACCGTCTCGCGGGCGCGGATCACGACCATGGAGCGCCCATTCTGTCCGCATGGTGAGCCCCGAGGAAAAGGGAAGATGAAATCGGTGCCGTGATGCGTCCTCTCGGAGGAGAATAAGTCGCACCAGGCCGGTTTCACCCTCCAGTGAAGGGACGAGGTCATGTCCGACGATGTGGTCAAGCAGGGTGTAGCAAAAGGGACGTCGATGGGGGCGGCAGTCCTGCTGGTCACCATCGGTGTGCTCGAGTTCCTCCAAGGGATTTCCGCGGTGGCGAAGGACGAGGTGTTCGTCGTCGGACTCGAGTACGTCTACAAGTTCAACGTCACCACTTGGGGATGGATCCATCTCGTGCTCGGCGTGATCATCGCGCTGGTCGGCGCCGTCCTCTTCACCGGTGCGACCTGGGCTCGGGTCGCCGCGATGGTGATCTGCTCGCTGTCGATTCTCGTCAACTTCATGTGGTTGCCCTACTACCCGCTGTGGGCCATCCTGCTGGTCGCGCTCAACACAGTCGTGATCTGGGCGGTGGCCACCTGGAACCCCCGGGAGGCCTGACTCGCACGACGACCGCCCGTATCGGATTGGAGCGTGATGGACGAGGGCACGAACGACCGCCCCCTCGACAGCGACGAGCGTTCGGAACTACTCCGATTGCGCTCCGAGGTCGCGACTTTGCGTGCTCGGGAATCCGACACCGCTGGCGCTGCCGGAGCGGCGCCGCGGACTCCGCATCACTGGCTGCGTTGGACGGCGGTCACGATCCTGCTGATCCTGGTCGCCCTCCTCGCCATCGTGTCGGTGACCTCCCGATTCACCCGCAGTCAGATCCTCGATACCGATCGCTACGTCACCACCGTCGCACCGCTGGCCGAGGACCCTGCCGTCCAATCGGAGATCACCAATCAGGTCACCGACGAGATCTTCTCGCGGGTCGACATCGAGGCACTCACCGCCGACGCACTGAACGCGCTGGTCGATGTCTCGAACCTGAACGAGAAGGCACCCCGCGTCGATCAGGCAGTCGTCGGCCTGGCGCCGGTGATCGCGGGACAGGCGAAGAGCTTCGTCCACGAGACCGTGCTGTCCTTCGTCGAATCCCAACAGTTCCAGGACCTCTGGATCCAGGCGAACCGAACCGCGCACAACGCGCTCGTGGCGGTCGTGACCGGAAACTACGGCCCCAACTCCGTGGAGGTCGATCAGAGCGGCACCGTCAGCATCTCCTTGGCGACGATCATCGACAACGTGCGCACCGAACTGACGGATCGGGGATTCTCCTTCGCCGAGAACATCCCGACGGTGGACAAGCAGTTCGTGCTGTTCCAATCCCCCGACCTGGTCAAGGCCCAGCGCGCGGTCAACGCGCTCGACAAGGCCTCGGCGATACTTCCGTGGCTGGGGATCGCCTGCGCCGCCGCTGCGGTCGGCATCGCGCCCCGCGGCCGACGGCTGCACACCCTGTCCCTCGCGGGTCTGGCCGTCGCCGTCGGAATGTTCGTTCTGGCAGTGGGAATCCTGGTCGGACGCGCGTTCTACCTCGACGCGGTTCCGGCAGACGTGCTGTCCCCGGACGCGGCGACCGCCGTCATCGACACCGTCGCCGTGCCACTGCGGACGAGTCTGCGTGCCGTCGCGGTGGTGGGCCTGGTTATCGCGCTCGGCGCGTACCTGATCGGTGGCTCGTCCTCGGCCATGGCCATACGCCGCGGATACGGGAAGTCGTTGGACCTCGTGCGACACCCACGCACCGACCGGACCCCCACCAACGTGGAACGGTGGGCAGGTCAGGCTCGAGTGCCATTGCGGTGCTTCATCATCGGGGTCGCCGCCCTGCTGTTGGTGTTCTGGCGGTACCCGACCGGACTGGTCGTGTTCTGGATCGTCGTCATTGCCCTGGTCGCGCTTCTCGCACTGGAGATCCTCATCCGGCCGACCCGCACTCCACAGGTGGAGGACGCCGCCGGCGCCCCAGAGGGCCCGGAGGAGGCGGAGGACACCGCGGACACGGAGAAGCCAGAGGAGCCGGAAGGGTCGACATCCCGTTAGGGCGTCTCCGACAAGGCATGGTCTCCAAGCGTGTGCTGGGATGAAGTGATCGCGCGCGGTTGCGGTCGGGCCGGCCTCATCGCCGATGGGATGCCGGTAGGTCTGCTCGTCTGCAAGATTGGGAGAGGCTTTGGCTGACGCTGTTCGTCACGACGAGGGTCCGGACGTCGACTGGTTCTGGGACGTTGTAGAGGAGTCCGCGAGGAGCCGTGAACGCCTTCGCGAAATTCTTGGACGACTGCCGAAGGACGCCGTCTACAAGTTCCAAGATCTGTTCTTGGACTTCGCCGCCGAGCTGCAGGACGAGCCATATCGGTCCTATCTGGGGCCCGATGAGTCCGAGGATGGCCTGGAAGATGCAGCGCAGTGGGTCGTCAGCCAGGGGCGGGTGAGATACGAAGCGGTTCTCACAGAGCCGAGCCGGATGCCGGCACACATCGACGTCGGTGATCCAGCCAATCTTGGCGGGCTCGCTTACGAGGTCTACTACGACCGGTTCGGGGAGCCCCTGGACCTGATCTAGTACTGCAACGACTACTACAACGACTGTTGTGGTATTTGATTCTCTGCGCAGTCAGAGGTGCTGGAGTGGTCGACAGGGTTCACCGCGTTTCTGCGCGCGGTTCGTAGTAGGCCGCGAAGAAGAAGAAGAAGAAGAAGAAGAATGGCGTCTTGATTATGGGTATCTTCCTGAAGATCACTTATGATTCACAAGGAGGGAAAACGGCGGAAAAGGCCACTACAAACCAGGACATCCTGGACGACATTCTCAATAGCCTGAATGACTACGCCTGGCAGGATCGAATTGCTTCCCAATTGCGGAACCTTGATGCCCAGTTCAGCCACATTGCGCTCGGCCTGATCCTGCGGTTCTATCACAAGACCAATGTCGAGAAGGGCAACCTGAGGTCGCTTGTTCGGTACATCAAGAAGGACGACAAGCTCCTGGTCGATCAGATGCTCGTCGTAGACGAGTATGAGGACCTATCGGAAGGGGAGACGAGGACACAGCTTTGCGCCGATATCGTGAGCCATCTCGAGCAAGTCCTCATGAGGTACAGGGACCGCTTCCAAGACTTTGATGCCGTTGCCTTCATTCCGTTGCTCAGAGCGAGATTTGAAGAGATCAAGCAGCAAGGAAATCGCTAGCCGCGTGTTCACCACCCCACGGGACGCCGGCGTGCGGGTACGGCTCGGCACGCAGCCGCGAACCAGCGCAGGTGCGGGTGTAGACGGCGCCGCGGCCGAACGCGGTCGTCGGCTCGCTGTCGTCCGGGAACCGCTCCGGATCCAGACCGGCACGGAATACACGCCCTCGATCCGGCGCTGTACCCGGGTAACGTGCGTTCGTAAGCAAACGAAAGGAGCCCGGCCGTGGCGAACAGGATCGAGCACAACGCGGGAGAGAACCGCTTCGAGATCTACGTCGACGACGCCCTCGCCGGCTATGCCGACTACATCGAGACGAACGGCGTCCGCGACTTCGGACATACCGTCACCAACCCGGACTTCCGCGGCCAGGGCCTGGCCGGCCAGGTGGTCAAGGCCGCCCTCGACACCTCCCGCGAACAGGGCTTCAAGATCGTGCCGTCGTGCTCGTACGTCGAGAAGTACGTCGCGTCGCACCCCGAGTACGCAGACCTGGTTGCATAGCCGCCATTTTCCGCTAAGTGGGACCGGTCACGCCGCCCCGAAACCCGAAGAGTAACTATGAAGGCATAGGTAGAGCGGGTTCTTCATCTAGCCAACGAGGTTGCGCAAATGTCAGGTGCTTCTGCCATCGGTGATGGCATCTTCCAGATTTCTGTTCCCATGTCCCACAATCCGCTGGGCAGCACCCTCGTCTACGCGATGGAGTCGCCGGGCGGGGTGATCCTCGTCGACGCCGGCTGGGACGGCGACGAGGGCTGGGAGGGATTGACGTCGGGCCTCGAGTCGATCGGGCATTCGGTGTCCGAGGTCGAGGGCGTCGTGCTCACGCACTTCCACCCCGACCACACGGGCCTGTGCGGCCGGGTGCGTGAGGCGTCAGGCGCGTGGATCGCGATGCACGAGGCCGACCACGACATGTTCGAGAAGATGTCGTCGGGCCGCAACGAGGAGTGGATGGACTTCCAGCTGTCCAACCTCGAGCGCGCCGGCGCGTCGTTGACCGACCGGGAGGCGTTCGAGAAGGCAGCGCAGGGCGATCCCCCGGTGGGTCCGGAATCGGCACCCGACCGCGTCCTGGTCGACGACGAGCTGATCGGACTGAGCGGACGGAACCTGCGGGCGGTGTTCACTCCGGGTCACACCCCCGGCCACGTGTGCTTCTATCTCGAGGATGCCGACGTCATGTTCACCGGCGACCACGTGTTGCAGAAGACCACCCCGCACATCGGCAACTTCGTGTACCCGCTCGAGGAGCGTGACGCGCTCGCCGAGTTCATGGAGTCGCTGCGCCGCGTGCAGAAGATGGACGTCACCCGCGGGCTCGGCGCGCACGGTCTTCCGATCGTCGATGTGGCGGGCCGTGCCGGTGAGTTGATCGATCACCACGAGGAACGCCTCGACCACCTGTACGAGGCGTTCGGCACCGACGAGATCACCGTGTGGCAGGTGGCCGAGCGGATGAAGTGGTACCGGCCGTGGGGGAAGTTCCACCCGATGGCCAAGGGGATGGCGCTGTCCGAGGCCGCCGCGCACCTGCGCCACCTGGTGGCGCGCGGGCAGGTCTCGCGGGTGCCGAACACCGAGCCGGCGCGGTTCGCCCGGAACTGAGCTACATGCGGCGCGGGCCGGGTGGAGATCCACCCGGCCCGCGCCGCATCACTCGTCGTCCTTGCGCGGGCGTCCCGGTCGCCGCATCTTCTCGGCGTTCGAGGGCGCCCGTCCCGCGTCGTCCAGCGCACGTCGCAGCAGGAACTCGATCTGCGCGTTGGTACTGCGCAGGTCGTCGGCGGCCCATCGCGCGAGGGCGTCGTGCACGGCCGGGTCGAGGCGCAACAGCACCTTCTTGCGTTCGACCATGACGGCGCAGCCTACTGGTAGAGGGTTCCGGTGTTGACGACCGGCTGGGCGCCCTGGTCGCCACAGAGCACCACCAGCAGATTCGAGACCATCGCCGCCTTGCGCTCCTCGTCGAGTTCGACGGTGTGCTCGCGCTCGAGCCGGTCCAGCGCGGAGGCGACCATGCCGACCGCACCCTGCACGATCTGCTCGCGCGCCGCAATGACGGCACCGGCCTGCTGGCGCCGCAGCATCGCCTGCGCGATCTCCGGGGCGTACGCGAGCTGATTGATGCGCGACTCGATCACCTGCACGCCCGCGGACCGAACACGCTCACCCACCTCGTCGGACAGCTTCGAGGTGATCTCGTCCGCGTTCTGCCGCAAAGAGATCGACTCCCCGCCGCCGTCGTAGGGGTAGCTGCCGGCGATGTGCCGCACTGCGGCCTCGGTCTGGACCGCCACGAACTCCTCGAAATCGTCGACGTCGAACATGGCGCGAGCGGTGTCGCGGACCTGCCAGACGATCACGGCGGAGATCTCGATCGGATTGCCGTCCGCGTCGTTGACCTTCGCCTTCCCGGTGTCGTGGTTGCGAATCCTGGTGGAGATGGCCCGGCGTGTGTTCAGCGGGTTGACCCAGCGCAGTCCGTCCTGCCGCAGCGTCCCCGAGTAGGAGCCCTGCAGCAGCTGAAGCACCCGTGCCTGCCCCGGCTCGACGAGCACGAGCCCCACCAGGGCGTCGAGCGCGCCGAAGAGGAACACTCCCCCGGCGACGACGAGCGGAATGTTGATCCCCGACCCGAGCAGGATCCCGGCGGCGATCAGACCGGCGCCGGCGACGATCGCCAGCAGCCCGCCGATCGCGAAGGGCCAGCCGTTCGCGGACCAGCCGGGACGCTCCTCCACCCCCGTGGCCTCGATCGGAACGGATTCGATTGCGGATGTCCCGGATGTCCCGGCAGTCATGGGTGCCCTCTCGTCAGCGTGGCGCAGTCCGTCGCGCACCATCAAAACAGATATTAAAGTGATATCAGTTTTTAAGCAAACGGTGAATCGGCGGCACCCTGCGTCCTCCTGAACGGGATACGCACCCCTGAAGCTGCAACACGTTCTACTGTGCTGGCATGAGCATTCTCATCGACGACCGCGCCCGCGTACGGACACTGACGCTCGATCGGCCCGACGCACTCAACGCGTTCAGCGAGGCGCTGTACGACGCCACCACCGAGGCGCTGCTGGCCGCCGCCGACGACCCGGAAGTCGCGGTGGTGCTGCTCACCGGCAACGGACGCGCGTTCAGCGCGGGTACCGATCTGCGCGAGATGCAGGCGCTCACAACCGATCCGAACTACCAGCGCGGCAAGCACGGCTTCAATGGCCTGATCGACGCACTCGTGAACTTTCCCAAGCCGCTGATCTGCGCGGTGAACGGACTCGGGCTGGGTGCCGGTGCCACCATCCTCGGGTTCGCGGATCTAACGTTCATGTCCAGCCAGGCGCGGCTCAAGTGCCCGTTCACCGATCTCGGCGTGGCACCGGAGGCCGCGTCGAGCTACCTGATGCCGAAGCTGATCGGCCGGCAGAACGCGGCATGGGTGCTGATGAGTTCGGAGTGGATCGACGCGGACCAAGCCCAGGAGATGGGCCTGGTGTGGCGGGTGTGCGCGCCGGACGAGCTCATGAACGTTGCCCGTGCCCACGCCGAAACCCTGGCAGCCAAGCCGATCTCGAGCCTGATCGCTGTCAAACGGACGATGACCGAGCCGCTGCGCGCCGAGATCGCCGCCGCGCGCGAACGGGAGAACGCGTGCTTCCGCGAGATGCTGGGCGGGCCCGCGAACAGGGAGGCGCTGGCCGCCTTCGCGGAGGGCCGACCGGCCGACTTCAGCACGTTGCCCGCCGGAGCATGAGTGTGTGTCGTGCTCATGATCTAGCGTGAGTCCCATGGAGTCGATCGGGTTGCGGGTGCTGCTGTGGCTGACTTTCACCATCGCGGGGGTCGCGGTCGTGTGGGCGTCGCGGGCCGCGGCCAGCGGCCGTCTGAAGCGAAACCCGTACGCCGGCATTCGGACACCGTCGACGATGGTGAGCGACGAGGCGTGGACCACCGCCCACCGAGCCGGGAGCCGCACGATGCAGATCGGTGGCTACTGCTCGATCCTCACCGGATTCGGCGCCCTCGCCCCGCTGTCGGAGACCTGGCTGACGGTGCTCGGCAGTGTGGGGGCCGGCTGCCTGCTGGGCTTCACCCTCATCGGCGCCTGGATCGGCATCCGCGCCGCACGGGAGGTCCCGCTGGACTCCGAACCCGAACCGGCCTAGCCGTCGGTAGTCTTCACTCCCGCGAGGACGTTGAAGGCGCCGGTCAGGAGGTTGAGGGCGACGATGCCGACGACATCGGCGATCTCGCGGTCGCTGTAGCCGTGCCCGCGAAGGTCCGCGACGTGTTCATCGGTGATCGAGGTCGGTTCCCGGTAGACGCGAAGGCCGAGATCGATCATCGCCGCGATGGCGAGATCGGCCGAGGTGCCCTCTCGGGCACGGTCGATCTCGGCGGTCTCGACACCGTGGGCGTGCGCGGCGGCGATGTGGGCTTCGAGGCAGGCGGCGCAACCCTGCCGGGCCTGGACCGCGATCGAGATTCGCTCGCCGATCCTGCGGCTCAGTTTCGCGCGCTTCATGGCCCGACTGAGCTGCAGATAGCCGCCCAGCACGGCGGGCGAGTGCGCCATCGTGGAGACCATGTCGCCAACCTGTCCATGACGGGAGACCAGGTCGGAGAGAAGATCCCGTGATGCACCGACAGCGGTGTCCGGGGTGAGAGGTGTGAAACGAGGCATAGCAGTCCTCTGTGGTTTCGTGAGCGGTCGGCTCCCCGCCCGTCCCGGCTTACCGCCGGTGGGGGTGGCCGGGACGGGCGGCGAAGTCGACCTGTATGTGCGGTTGCTCAGTTGGTGGTGAGCTTGTACCCGGCGTTCTCGACGGCCTGCCGGACATCGGCGTCGCTGACCGGACCCTCGCTGGTGAGAGTGATTCCGCCGGTGGCGAGGTCGATGTCGACGCCGATGATTCCGGGAATCCGCTCGACGTGCCTGGTGACCTTTCCCGCGCAGCTTCCGCAGGTCATTCCGGCGACGAGGTAGGTGCGATCGGTGGGCATGGGTTGAGCCTTCCTGTTCGATTCGAAGCTTTGCGGGTCAGGCGTTCACAGGCTCCGGGGCAACCTTGGTCGATCGCATCGCTACCGCGGTGATACCCGCGCCCACCAGCGCAATGACTGCCGCACCGATGAAGACTGCGGAGAACCCGTTCGTCAGCTCCGTCAGGTCACCGAGCTGGTCAGCACCGAACACGGTTGCGATTGCCGTCATCACGGCCAGCCCGACAGCAGAGCCGACCTGGTAACTGACATTGACGATGCCGGACGCCAATCCGCCCTCCTCGGGGCGTGCGGCCGAAATCGCCGTCCCCAGTGAGGGAATGAACGCCAGCGTCATGCCTGCCGCTGCCACCAGCGACGCCGGCAGCACATCGACCCAGAAGTTGCCGGTGGGCCGCACCAACGACATCCACCCCAACCCGATTCCGAGAACCAGCAACCCTGCCACGATCATCGTCTTGGCCCCGAACCGCTGCATGGCCCTGGGAGCGACAACGATCATGCCGAGCATGACGAGCATTGTCATCGGCAGCAGAGCCGCACCGGCCGGGAAGGCGCTGTAACCGAGCACTTGCTGCAGGTACAGGTTCAGGAAGAACCACATCGGTATCCACGCCGCACCGAGGACCAGCTGAGCGATGTTGGCGGGGGCGAGGTTGGGTGCCTTGAAGATTCCGAGTCGTACCAATGGTTCGCGGCGCTTGGACTGGATCATCACGAAGGCGCCCAACAATGCGGCCGATACCGCGAGCGCAAGCCACGTCTGCCCCGATCCCCAGCCGACGTCGGGTGCCCTGACGATGCCGAAGACTCCGACGGCGAGGCCTGCCGTGACCGCGAGTGCACCGAGAAGATCGATCGATCCGGTGCGCGCCGGTGCGTTCGGCATCAGGAAGGGCGTGGCGATCAGTGCGATGACGGCGATGGGGATGTTGAGATAGAAGACCCACGGCCAGCTGGCGTACTGGGTGATGACGCCGCCGAGGAACACCCCGGCGGTGCCGCCGGCCGGGGCCGCAGCACCGTAGATGGACAGCACCTTGGTCATCTCCTTCTGCGTGCTGCCGAACAGCATCATCAACAGGGTGAGGGCCGACGGCGCGATGAGTGCCGCACCGGCGCCCTGGACTGCGCGGCCCGTGAGCTCGACGGCGACGTTGCCGGCGGCACCGGCGACGACGGAACCGGCCAGCAGGATCAGCCAGCCGGCGGTGAACACTCGGCGGGCACCGAACAGATCCGAGAGGCGCCCACCGAGTAGGAGCAGCCCACCGAATGCGATGACGTAGGCGTTGAACACCCACGTCAGGCCCTCCTGGGAGAAGCCCAGATCACTCTGCATCTGGGGAAGAGCGACACCGATGATGGAGGTGTCCATGATGACCATGAACTGCGCGGCGGCTATCAACGCCAACGCCCACCACTTTCGGGTGGATTGTGCTTGCGTGGACATACTGCCCCTTCCTTACCTGTACGGGGTATGGGCGATGAAACGGACGATCAAGGGCGATCTGGACGATCAAGCCACGGCGAACACTGGCCCGCACGGACGCGAAATGCCCGCCAAACAGGCAATACTCGAACATCCTCGATCGGCGCCCACCACAGGGGCACATCAGATCTCCCGTCGGTGATTGTCTCACCGATCGATACCCTAGGGGGGTATAGTACAAATTGCAATGCGGCCTGCGGCATCGCAGTACGCAACCCCGAGACGCACGACAACCGCAGCCCTTCCGATACGGAAGCTGCCACCGCCCTACCACTTGGAGGACTGATGTTCAGCGAGAGCGGCTACACACTGGAACTGGCAGCGTCGGAGACGACCGTCGGGAGCCGGGTACCCCTGCAGTTCCGGATCGTCGATTCGACCGGAATCCCACTGACCCGGTACACCGACGCCCACGAGAAGCAACTGCATCTGATCGTGGTCGGCCACGACCTGACCGGATTCCAGCACGTGCACCCCGAACTGGATTCGTCCGGAACCTGGCATGTGCCAGTCGATTTCGATCACGCCGGCGACTATCGAATCTTCGCCGACTTCACCCCGGACGGCGGCGACGGAATCACGCTGGGTGCGGACGTGCACGTCGCAGGCACCTACGAGCCGCGGCCATTGCCCCTCGCGACCGCCACTGCGACGGTCGACAGTTACACCGTCTCCCTCGACGGGGCGGCCCACGCAGGCCGAACATCGAAGCTCACGCTCTCGGTCAGCCGCGACAAGCAACCCGTAACGGACCTGCAGCCCTATCTGGGCGCGTACGGCCATCTGGTCGCGTTACACGCCTCCGACCTCACGTATCTCCACGTCCACCCGGACGGCCATCCCGGTGACGGCGTTACACCGGCTGGGCCCGCCATCAACTTCTACGCCGGCATGCCGAGCGTCGGGGCCTACCGCTTGTTCTTGGACTTCCGACACGAGGGAGTGGTGCGTACCGCCGAGTTCACCGTGACTGCCGACAACGCGACTACACCGGTACCCGAGCAGGCATCCGGTCACCACAGCCACTGACCCGACGACGCCGAATCTGTTCCACAGCAACGACGTAGACGAACAACCCCACCGACGAAATGGAAGGCAAGATGTCATCGACAGCCCGACGAGCATGGGCGATAGCCATGCACCCTACTGTTCGCGCAGCAGCACATTGCGCGGCGATGTGCGCATTGATCGCCCTGCAGGACAACGGAAGCCGAAGGGCATCCGCGCACCGAACCGGAACCGGGAACTGCTGTGACGCCACCGGTTGACAGTGGCGCGCCACGCCCTAGTCGTCGGCCGCCTCGAACCGCGCCCGGCGCCGCCGCTTGTTCCGGACGCCGACGACGGCAGCGGCGCCGCCGATCGCCGCCCCGACAATCACGCCCGCCCACGTCGACGACGCGCTGTCGCTGTTCGACACCAGCAGGCGGGCGACAATTCCGGCCGCGCCGATCACGTAGACCGCGACGGCGATCTCCCACGACCCGCATGGCGTTCACGAAGACACTCATCGTCACCCCTCCTCGTCCAACGGGAACAGCGTCTCGACACTCGCGTCCAGCGCCCGCGCCAGACGCAGCGCGAGATAGACGCTCGGCGCGTAGTCGCCGCCCTCCACCGACACGATGCTCTGACGGCTCACACCGCCCGCACGTGCCAGTTCGGCCTGCGTTATCCCGGCCTGTTTGCGATGCTCGCGCACCCGGTTGCCGCGTGGTGTACCGGTCACAGGAAGAGTTAAAGATGCTTGACACCCAGATGTCAAGCATCCTTGTCACCCCTCGGTCGGCGTGCCCTTGTCGCGCAGTACCTTCGCCGACTCGGCGAACCGCCGGACCTGGGCGTCCTGCCACACGTGGGCCGGGGTGCCGCCTCCGAGGACGCGACTGGCAAGTGTCGGGGACGTTCCGATCGGGACATCGCTGCCGGCGATGACGATGTTGCCGTCACGCTTGCCCTTGAGCATCGCGGGGTCCGCGATGATCGCGGTGTGCTCGAACACCGCGCCGATCGTCGCCGCCTCGGCGCGCGCGCCGCGCAGATCCGGGGTATCGCCGCAGTTCACCAAGTAGATGCCGCCCGGGGACAGCACGCGGCGTGCCTGCCTGGTGAACTCGAGCGTGGTGAGCGGCCGAGGCGTGCTGCGTCCGGCGAACACGTCCCGGATGATCAGGTCCCGGCTGTCGTCGGTGAGCGTCTCGGTGACCGCGCGCGCCTCCCCCACCCGAACCCGCAGTAGCGGCGCGCGCGGCAGGTCGAACCACTCGCGGACCAGCACGGCGAGGCGGCCGTCCAGCTCGACGACCACCTGACGCGCCTCCGAGTACACGGATGCGAAGCTGCGGGCCAGCGTGCAGGCGCCGCCGCCGAGGTGGAGCACCCGCAGCTTGGTCTGCGAATCCCATTGGGAACGAGACAGTTCGGATATCCACCGCATGTAGTCGAAAGCGAGGGTCTGCGGATCGGCGAGGTCGATGTGCGAACTCGGTTCACCGTTGATCTTCACGATCCAGCTCTGCGGATCGAACGGATCCTCCTCGAGTTCGCACATCCCGGTGTCGATCTCGTAGGCCCCTGCGACGGGTCTTCCCTCGTCACCGCGAGGAGTGCGCCCCTCGGTTCTGCGGCCGCCCCGCTGCCTGCCCATCGACGCCATCCCTGCTGCTCACGTGTGCCGCCACGAACGCGAACACTCGACGACCAGGGTAGCCGGTGCCGGCCGACCGATCACACCGCGGCGCCGGGCCGGGTCGTCTCGACCACCCCGCCGATCCACGGCAGGACCGCGCCGCGCACCGCCACCGGCTTCGGCAGCAGACCGTTGGCATACAGCAGGTCCGCGGCGCGCTGCTGCTCGTCGAGGAACTCCTCGGTGACCGGACCGATCCCGAATGGCCGGCTGCGCAGTGCCTCCTCCTAACGGTTCAGATCTGCGGTGCCCCCGCGCCTTTCGGCGTCCTCGACGAAGAATCTCGCCGCTTCACGAGGATTCGCGACGATCCACGCGTCGGATTCCTGCAGCGCGGCGATGACCGCCTCGAGCTCGGCGCGGTGGTTCTCGGCGAAGTCGCGGCGCACGAACCACAGTGACGGATGACTGAACAGCCCGTCGGTGTCGACGAGGGTGTGCAGCCGGGCGGCAGCCTCCACGTCGGCCAGCCCCGGATAGGCGCCTACCCAGGCGTCGAGGTCACCGCGCAGCAGTGCCCCGCCGCCCTCGTTCACATCGACATCCACCGGCACGACATCCGACCACGTCAGGCCCTCGCGGTCGAGGGCGAGCAGCGCGAGCGTGGTCTGCCACGACCCGTGCGTGATCCCGATCCGCTTGCCGCGCAGGTCCGCGGCGGTGCGGATACCCGAGTCGGCGAGGGTCACCAGCCGGCCGTTCTCCACCCGAGGGCCGGAGATGCCGACGTAGACCAGGTCGCGGCCCTGACCGAGGGCGGTGATCGGCGGGGTGAACCCGGTCCCGATGACGTCGTAGCCGCCGTCCTCGAACAGCCAGTCCGAGTGCAGCGTCGGCAACCCGTGCCGGGGATCGACCCGTCGCGTCGACGGCAGGTCGCGCAGGTCGACCCACTCGACGTCGGGGAGACGGAGTTCGAGCAGGCCGTTGTGGCGCAGCGCGAACAGGGAGTTGTTGTTCGGGAAGTACCCGACACGGATGGTCACGGAAGTCCTCCTGAAATCGGTTCGGGCTCAGACGAGTCCGCGGCGGCGGGCCTCGTCGAGCAGGCCGCTGCGGCCCCACTGGGCGACGAGGTTGGTCTTGTCGAAGTCGACGGTGCCGCCGACGAGCTCGCCGAGCGCCTGGTACTGGGCGCCCTCCTCGAGCAGGACGACGAACTTGGCGAGCTCGAGCAGCCCGTCGCGGCCGATGACGTTGACACCGCCGTTCGCCTCGAAGGTCGCGACGAGGTCCGGGTCGTCGACCAGGCGATCGAGGATGAAGTTGCCCGGTGACTGGCTGCGGTCGATGTGCGGCGGGATGTCCCGGGACAGCGTCAGGCGCTGCGAGGCGGCGTACTTGATCCGCAACGTGCGGTGGGTCTGCGCCCAGCCACCGAGCCACGGCGTGTGCACGTGCACGATGGACGTGATCTCGGGGTGCCGGCGGAAGACCTCGGCGTAGCCGGTGACGAAGCCGGCAGATCCCGTGGCCGGAGAGCACCTCGCGAGCAGTCGCAGCGGCAGCGACAGCCACGCCGGCCTGCTGCGCGTCCTCCGGTAGCGGGGCTCCTCGAGCGCCAGGGACTCCGTCACCCTGATGTCGGCGGCAGGTTGTGCGGTGACCGTCATCGCCGTGCCGCCTGCTTGTCGGCCACCGCGCCCTGCAGGTCGAACGTGAGGTCGGAGGCCGCGATCTGCCGCTGGATGACGCCGTTGTCGTAGAACAGGTCGGCCACGGACTGCAGATCCGCCTCGTCGGCGGCGGTCGGGTAGCGGAAGTCGGTGACCTTGCCGCCGAGCGCGATCGCGTCGTCGAGCCGCTGCCCGGTCAGCGCCCGCGGACCGGCCTGTTCGAAGACGTTCTCGAACGCGGCCGGATTCTCCCACTGCCGGCGAGTGAGGTCCTGGGTGACCTCGAGGAACTTCTGCACCGCCTCGGGATGTTCCTGCAGCACCGCGGTGCGGCCGGCGATGATCGTGTTATCGACCGAGTCGATGCTGCCCTCGGTGGCGATCTCCTTGGCACCCTTCACTTTCGCCTCCTGGTAAGGAGCAAGGAAGGAGGCCCACGCATCCACCTGCCCGGTGGAGAACGCGGACGCCGCATCGGTCTGCTGCAGCGGTACCCGCGCCACCGAATCGATAGGGATGCGCGCCGCGGTCAGCGCCTTGAGGACGATGTACTCGCCCTTGGCCGCCGGATTGACGGCGACCCGCTTGCCCGCGAGGTCCTCGAGCTTCTCGATGCCCGACCCGGGTGTGGCGATGATGCCACTCTGGTCCTTGTTGTACGGGTCGGACGTCGCGAAGATCCGGACGCCGACGTCCTTCGACAGCGCGCCCACGACGGGGCTGTAGGCGCCAGTCTGGATATCCAGTTCCCCGGTGTTGAACAGTTTGAGGTTGGAACTGAATCCCGGTGTGGTCTTGACCCATTCGATCTTCGCTCCGAGCGGTGCGAGCGCTCGGTCGAAGTCACCGTCACGCTTCCCGACCGCAATCGCTCCGGAGTTGCCCGGGTCGTAGACCTTGAGGGTGAACTGATCGGTCGCGGCGTCGGACGCCGCGGCGTCCGAACCGCCACATGCAACCGCCAGCCCTGCCAGGGGAACGAGCGCGAGAGCGAGAGCAGCTCGGGGCAGACGGCGCATACGGAACATCGAGGACTCCTGGGTTGCAATGGGACGGAAAATCCGTGCGCCGCACTCGGATCGGGGGCGCAACGGGATGGGGTGACAGAGAACAACGTTAGGACCGGACGGTCGCAATGCCACGGGTTGCCGTTTGGCTGAATACAACGCTTGACACACCGGGTGATTCGTGCCGATCGAACGTCCGAAAGGTTCACAAGGCAGGTGGTCGGGTTTAGACTCGGCTGCGAGTGGTAACCCGATCCCCGACGACTGCAGCCCCACTGCGACTGCGAATCCGACGATGGGCGTTCGATGGAACAGACAGGGAACACCTCGCACAACGGTCACAGATCCGGCAACGGCCGAATGTCGTTCGCCGACGGAGCCGTGCGGACCGTCTCCGGGATCGCGGAGGTGACCACCGCCTCGATCGGCGCGGTCGGCGGCGCGGCTGTCGGGACCGTCGTCGGGGGCGTCCGGGGCGCGGTCGGCGGAATAGCCGACGGAATGCGCAGAGGCGTCGAAACCGGGAGCCACTCCACACCGGCCGCCGTACTGACCATGGCCGCCGCGGGCGCGGTGGGGCTCGTCGAATGGCCGGTGGTCCTGACCGTCGGGGGCGCCGCGCTCGTGTTGAGGCAACTCCACGAGCGCGGCGCGCACCCGGAGGCTGCGATGGCCGCCGCCCCCGCGAGCGCGCCCGCCAAGCCCACCCGAGCGGGTCCCGACCGCACCGCGAACACCAAGAAGGCAACTGCGAAGAAGACGACGAAGAAGAGCACGACCTCCCGGCCACGGGGGCGTACCACTCGGTGAGGATCGCGGGGGTCGGGGCACTACTGGGGCAGGCACGCGCACTGCCCCGCCGGAGCCTGGACACGGCACTGACGACGGCGGTCGTCGGCACCGCCGCGACCGCGGGTGTGCTGACCGCGCTGCTCGCGCCTCGACAGGCCGACTCCCCCGGCACCGATCGTCCACCGCCGCCGGCCTGGGACGATGCCGTGCTCCGCGCCCGTGTGGCCGCGCTCGCCGCCCACTCCGTCGGGTTCGGATTCGCGACGGCGGGACGGATCCTGACGTTGCCGCGGCTTCCCCTCGCGCTGGCCGCGCCGGTGACGGTCCTCGACTACCAACCGCGGCTGCGCCGGCTCCTGGAGGCCGGGCTCGGTCGCGTCGGCACCGACCTGGTCCTGTCGACCGCGACGGCCGCCGGCTTCGCGGCCGCGCAGGCGCCGGCCCCTCTCGCGGTCGAGGCGCTGCTGCGGGCGTCGGTGGTGGGCGAGGTGGTCGCCAACCGGCGCGCGTGGCAGCGCAGTCCCCTCCCCCGGAGCACGCCCGCCGACACCGCTCCCCCCAGCGGCGCGGTCGATCGCCATCTCGAGCGGGCCGCGTGGGTACAGCTCGCGGGCTCGGTGGCCGTCGGTGCCGCCACCGGCAGTCTCCGCACGGCCGGGACGACGGCTCTGGTGACGGCCCCGAAGGCGGCCCGCACCGCACGTGAGTCCTTCGCGAGCGCGCTCGGTCGCGGACTGGTCACCGATCACCGCGTGCTGTGCCGCGGCCCTGACGTGCTGCGTCGGATCGACTGCGTGACCGCGCTGGTCGTCGACCCGCGTGCGCTGTTGACCACTGATCTGCGGGTGAGCCGGATCCGGGGCGTTGCGGAGGACCGTCGGGCGCGCGTCTGGGACGTGGCCCGCACCGCCGTCGACGACGGAGTGCTCGGGCAGGGCTGGCATCGACTCGCGGAACTGTCGGAGGTGGCAGACGTCGCCGACGACCCCGACGCCGCGGTGCTGGTCGCGCCCGTTCGCGATCCCCTGGCCGGTGGCCTGCTCGAACAGATTCGACGGTCCGCCATGACCGTCCACTCGATCGACGACGACGCCCTCGGAACCCTGCGCTCGGCGTTCGACGAGCTCCGGAAGCCCACCGGCGCAGTCGATTCCGACCTTCTGGAGATGGCACTGAACCTGCGGGACGGTGGCGCGTCGGTGGCGGTTCTCGCCGCGGACTGTCCGCGGGCACTCGCGACCGCGGACGTCGGGATCGGGCTCGTGCGCAGCGGCGCCCCGCCGCCCACCGACTGCGACCTCCTCGTCCCCGACCTGGCGGCCGCATGGCGGGTGGTGCGCGCCGTCCCGGCGGCCCGGACCGCCAGTCGCCGCGGTATCGAGATTGCCACCGGCGCTTCACTTCTCGGATCGCTCCTGATGCTGCCCGGGACGCACGGCCGCGGCCCGGGACCCGTCAGCGCCGGGGCCGGCGCCGCACTGTGGACCGGCCACCGGCTGGCTCGACAGGTTCTGCGCGCCGCGACACCCCTGCCGGATCCACAGCACGACTGGCATTCGATGCCCGTCGACCGTGTCCGCGCCATGCTCGGCACGCCCGGACCGCGGTCGGAGACGGCCGGGGCGGGCCGCCTGATCGCGACGGCGACCTGGATGCGGCGTCCCGTGGAGGCCACCTGGGATTTCGGGCGCTCGCTGCGGACCGAGCTGTCCGACCCGCTGACGCCGATCCTCGCCACGGGCTCGGCCGCGAGTGCCGTGCTCGGCTCCCCCGTCGACGCGATCCTCGTCGGATCCGTCCTCGTCGGCAACGCCGCACTGTCCGCCGTCCAGCGCCTGCACGCGGAGCGGCTGCTGCGGCGGCTCCTCGCGGTGCAGGACACCCCGGCTCGCGTGGTCGGCGGCGGACAGGGCGGACACGAGGCCGTGGCCGCCGGACTGCTCCGCGCGGGCGAGGTGATCGAGGTACGGCCGGGTGAGGTGGTGCCTGCCGACGGCCGCCTGATCGAGGCGGACGGCGTCGAGGCGGACGAGTCCTCCCTGACCGGGGAATCCCTCCCGGTCGACAAGCAGACCGAGGCGACGCCGGGCGTCCCCCTCGCCGAACGCAGCTGCATGCTCTACTCGGGCACCACCGTCCTGACCGGCACCGCAACCGCCGTGGTGACCGCCGTCGGCGCCGCCACCGAGACGGGCCGCGCATCCGCGCTGTCGCCGACACCGGTCGGCCGGACAGGGCTGCAGGCCCAGCTGGGCGAGTTGACCCGGCGGGTTCTGCCGGTCAGCGTCGGCGGTGGTGCGCTGGTCACCCTCACCTCGATGCTGCGCGGCGGAGGGCTCCAGGCCGCGATCACGAGCGGCGTCGCCGTGGCGGTGGCGGCCGTGCCCGAGGGCCTGCCCCTCGTCGCGACCCTCGCCCAGCAAGCCGCAGCGCGCCGGCTCACGCATTCGTCGGCGCTGGTACGCGCGCCCCGTTCGGTCGAGGCACTCGGCCGGGTCGACGTCGTGTGCTTCGACAAGACGGGCACGCTCAGCGAGGACCGCCTGCGGGTCACCGCGGTCCGGCCCCTCGGCTCGCACGACCACGACGACGTCGTCGACGCCGCAGCACGGACATCGATCACCGCGGACGGGAAGGCGGCCGCGCACGCCACCGACCGCGCCGTGGTGGAGGCCAGGGAGAGGTCGGGCAGCGTCGACACCGCCGACCTGCTGCTTCCGTTCCGGTCCGGCCGCCCGTACGCCGCCGCGATCACCGGCACCGACCTGGTGGTCAAGGGCGCACCCGAGGTAATGCTGGCCGCCTGCACCGGCACCTCGCCCGCACCGCTCGAGACGATCGTCGACGAGGTGCAGACGATGGCCGAGCAGGGCCTGCGCGTGATCGCGGTGGCCCGCCGCACCCTCACCGCGGACCAGGCGGCGCGGGCCGCGGACGATCCCGACGCGATCGAATCCCTGTGCCGCCGGGGGCTGGAGCCGCTCGGCCTGCTGGGGCTGTCCGACACCGCCCGACCCGAGGCCGCCGGGCTGCTCCCCGCCCTCGAGGAGCGGGACGTCTCGGTGCGGCTGATCACCGGCGATCACCCCGTCACCGCCGCCGCGATCGCCCGGGACCTGGGCCTCGAACTCGACGCGGGCGACGTGCTGACCGGCACCGAATGGGAGGCGCTGTCGCACCGGCGGCAGGAGACCGCGGTGCGCGAGCGCCAGGTGTTCGCGCGGATGTCGCCGGAGCAGAAGGTACAGATCGTGCAGACCCTCGAACGCACCGGGCACGTCTGCGCGATGGTCGGGGACGGCGCGAACGACGCCGCCGCGATCCGGGCCGCGAGCATCGGGATCGGCGTCGCGTCGCACGGCAGCCACCCGGCCCGCAGCGCGGCCGACATCCTGCTGCTCGACGGCCACGTCGACGCGATCCTGGACGCGATCGACGAGGGACGGCAGCTGTGGCAGCGGGTGCAGTCGGCGGTGTCGGTGCTGCTCGGTGGCAACGCCGGCGAGGTTGCGTTCGCGCTGATCGGGAGCGCGATCAGCGGGCGCGCCCCCCTCAATGCGAGACAACTGCTGCTAGTCAATCTGCTCACCGACGCGCTACCGGCGGCGGCGCTCGCGGTGAGCCCACCCAACCCGGACCGCGCCTACGACGGCCGCGGGCCGGACACGGCCGCACTGTGGCGGACGGTCGCCGTGCGGGGCGCGGCGACCGCGGCCGGTGCGGGCGTCGCGTGGGGTCTGGCCTCGGTCACCGGCCGCCCGCGCAGGGCGTCGACGGTGGGACTCGTCGCGCTCGTCGGGGCCCAGTTGGGGCAGACGCTGATCGATTCCCGCAGCCCGCTGGTCGTGACGACGGCCGTGGGCTCGCTGGCGGTGCTCGGCGCGGTGGTCAGCACGCCCGGGGTCAGCCAGTTCCTCGGTTGCACCCCACTCGGCCCCGTCGGATGGACGCAGGCCCTCGGGTCCGCCGCCGGTGCCACCGCGGCCGCCGCGGTGGCACCCCGGGTACTCACATGGTGGCAGACACGCAGCACCGCGCCGAATCAGTCGACGATCAGCACTCCCGCGCGCAGCAGCACGGCGTACGTGTGGCGCAGCGGCGGGGTCAGAACTGCGGCGACGGCACCGGTCAACGGATCGGTCCGCGAGGGAGCGAGAGCCGATGCGAACGCAGACAGTGCAGGTAACGAAACGATCACGGCTCCCACGATGGCGGCCGTAGGTGTCCGGCAGGTGAACGACGAGGATGGGCAGGGCGAACGATGACCGAAA
This sequence comes from Rhodococcus sp. W8901, assembly GCF_013348805.1. Taxonomy (NCBI): domain Bacteria; kingdom Bacillati; phylum Actinomycetota; class Actinomycetes; order Mycobacteriales; family Nocardiaceae; genus Rhodococcus; species Rhodococcus sp. W8901. The sequence goes on along the minus strand of NZ_CP054690.1, from coordinate 1,955,376 downwards.
CAACCATGGACCTTCAGCACCGACTCGATTCGCACCAGGCCGCGCTCGAACAGATCGACCAGGGCTCGCGCTTCGCGATCCGGCTCCCGCTCGTCGGGGACATCGGGGTGCCCCGGCCCGAACAGCTGGCATATTTCGCCGCCCTCGGGCTGCTCGCGGCGTTCGAGCTGATCGACTGGCCCGTGGCTCTCGCGATCGCCGCCGGGCACGCGCTGGCCGCCGATCAGCACCACCGCGCGCTGCAGGAGGTCGGCGAGGCGCTCGAGAGCGCCTGATCAGGAGCGCAGGTGGGCGAGCACCGCGAGCACCCGCCGGTGTCCGGTATCCGACGCTGACAGTCCGAGCTTCGCGAAGATGTTACCGATGTGCTTGCTCACCGCGGTGTCGCTGACCACGAGTTTGCGGGCGATGTCCGCGTTGCCGAGCCCCTCCGCCATCAGTCCCAACACCTCCGATTCGCGCGGGGTGAGGGTGCGGATGGGATCGTCGGCCCGGCGCCGGCTCATGAGCTGCGAGATCACCTCGGGATCCATCACCGTCCCGCCGTCGACCACCCGGCGCAGCGCGTCGACGAACTCCTCGACCTTGCCGACCCGCTCCTTGAGCAGGTAGCCGACGCCGGACGCGCCACCCGACAGCAGCTCCCCCGCGTACCGGTCCTCGACGTATGCCGAGAGCACCAGGACCGGGAATCCGGGCCGACGCCGCCGCGCCTCGATCGCCGCCTTCAGGCCCTCGTTGGTGAACGTCGGCGGCATGCGCACGTCCAGCACGGCACCGTCCGGCGGATCCGCCTCGAACGCCGCGAGGAACTTCTCGGCGTCGTCGACCGCAGCCGTCACCTCGATCCCGACGCTGCGCAGCAGGAGCGCGAGCCCCTCCCGGAGCAGAGCGTCGTCCTCGGCGATCAGAATCCGCACGGCAGTGTCACCTCGAGTCTCGTCGGCCCGCCGAGCGGGCTCTGCACGGTCATAGTTCCCTCGAACGCTGCCACGCGGCGCCGGATCCCGGCCAATCCGCTGCCCGCGGTCTCCACCGCACCGCCGTGCCCGTCGTCGAGGACGTCGATCACCATGGTCGCCCCCGCCGCGTCGTCGCGGGTGCCGATCGTGAGCTGCACGCGCTCGGCACCGCTGTGCTTGACGACGTTGGTGAGGGCCTCGGCGACGACGAAGTACGCGGCCGCCTCCACCGCGGCGGGCGCCCGGCGCAGGCCGTCGACGTCGAGCACGCACGGCACCGTGCAGCGTCCCGCCAGCGCCGACACGGCACCGCCCAGCCCGAGCTCGTCGAGGATCGGCGGATAGATGTCGTGGACCAGCGTCCGCAGCTCCGACAGCGCGTCCGACGCGGCGTCCTGCGCCCGAAGCAGCTGCGGCAGAGCCTGATCCGGGTCCACCCGCAGCGAGCGTTCGGCGAGACCGAGCATCATCACCACCGCGACCAACCGATTCTGGGCACCGTCGTGCAGGTCCCGTTCGATCCGCCGCAGCTCCGCGGCGTGCGCGTCGAGGGCGGCGGCACGGCTCGCGGTCAGGGCCGAGACCCGTTCGGACAGTTCGGTTTCCCGCCGCGGCGCGAGCAGCCGGGACGCGAGCCCGCTGATGCCCCGGGCCATCGCGGGGATCGTCCACCACCCCAGCAGCACGTAGCCGACGGCGACGAGCGGCATCGGCGCCGCACCCCACCACGACGTGACCGGATAGATGCTGCTCACCGGCTCGTCGGGCGGCAGCGCCCACCAGTAGAACGGGATCGCCAGCGAATTCAGCGCCGCCGCCGGCAGTCCTATCGCCAGCAGACCCGCCGTGAGCGCCGCGATCGAGTGCACGGCGACCCACGCAAAGTCGCGTCGCGTGGACTGTGCGGTCAGCAGCCGCCGTAGATCGTCGAAGCCCGGATGGTCCGTGATCTGCGGATACCGCTCGCCCACCACGGTCCCCGTGTACCGCCCGGCCCGCACCCGCGCCCGGCCCGCCCACCACCGCAGCGCGCGCACGTACGCGGGCACCGCGAGCCAGCCGACGATCAGGATCAGCATCGCCCCGATCACCAGCCCGACCACGAGGAAGCAGAGCGAGACGACGGCGGCGCCGGCCTCGACCGCGAGGAAGCGGACGGCGCGCCACCGCTCGTTCAGGCGTTCGGTCCACTGCACCGCTCCAGCATGCCGCACGACCGGGCCGCTGTCGGTATAGCCCGCTACACCATCGATCGGGTACCGCACGGGATGGTTCGCGCACGCCACCGTCCATAGCGTTTCGGGCATGTCCTCCTTCACCGCAACGCCCCCGCTCATCGAGAGCCCGCCTCGGGCCGCCGTCCGACTCGACGCCGTCACCAAGTCGTACGGCTCCGGCCGGGCCGAGGTCACCGCGCTCGACAACGTCAGCCTCACACTCGCGCCCGGCAGTTTCACCGCCGTCATGGGGCCGTCCGGCTCGGGCAAGAGCACGTTCCTGCACTGCGCCGCCGGGCTGGATCAGCCGACGCGGGGTTCGGTGTGGCTGGGCGACACCGAGCTCAGCTCACTCGAGCCCAAGGCCCGCACGGTGTTCCGGCGCGACCACATCGGCTTCGTGTTCCAGGCGTACAACCTCATGTCGGCGCTGACGGTGGAGCAGAACGTAACGCTGCCGCTGCTGCTGGCCGGCCGCGCCGCCGACCGGGCGCACCTCGACTACGTCCTGAACGCGGTCGGGCTCGACGGCAAGCGCGACCGTCGCCCGGCCGAGATGTCGGGCGGCCAACAGCAGCGCGTCGCGATCGCCCGCGCGCTCATCACGCAGCCCCACGCGGTGTTCGCGGACGAGCCCACCGGAGCACTCGACAGCCGCACCGGCCGCCAGGTGCTCGACCTGTTGCGCCGCACCACCACCGAACTGGGGCAGACCATCGTCATGGTGACCCACGATCCGGTCGCCGCCGCGCACGCCGACCGGGTGTTGTTCCTCGCCGACGGACGCCTCGTCGGCCGGATGGACTCCCCCACCGCGGCCGCGGTCGCCGACCACATGACCCACCTCGGGGAGTGGTGACGATGCGCAGGTCGAGACTGCGGGCCCTCGCCCGCGCCAACATCCGCGCACAACGCGGCGGCTTCGCGGCGATGTTCGTCGCGGTGTTCTGCGCGGCACTGCTCACCTGCGCGCTCGGGGTGCTGTTCGAGTCCGGGATCCGCGGCGGCGTCACCCCGCACCGGTACGCCGGGGCCGACGTCGTCGTCGGTGCGCCCCAGACACTCGAGGTGAAGGAGGACATCGACCAGCCGTTCGCCGAGCGTGCACTGTTGCCGGCCGCGGCCGTCGACGAGTTGGCCGCGCTCCCGGGCGTGCGTACCGCGGTGGGCGATGTGAGCGTGCCACTGACCACCGACGACGGCACGCTGCTCGACGGTCACGGCTGGGGATCGGCCGTCCTCGCGCCGTATTCCCTCACCGCCGGACGCGCCCCCGCGTCCGCGACGGAGGCGGTCGTCACCGGTGGCGCGGCCCCGGGCGATCGGATCACGTTGCGGCACGGCGGCATCGGTGACACCTACACCGTCGTGGGCGTGGCGGCCGCGCCGACGTCCGAACCGACCGAACGCCCGGCGGCGGTGTTCCTCTCCGACGCCCGGGCGCAGGAACTGTGGCCGCACGCCGATCGCGTCGCGACGGTGGGGCTGCTCGCCGAGCAGGGGTTCGACGCATCGTCACTGGCCGCCCGCGCCCGCGGCGCGCTCGCCGACGGCGATGTGCGCACCTACACCGGCGACGCCCGCGGCGACGTCGAGTACCTGGACGCGGGCGCGGCCCGCAGCGAACTGATCATGCTGTGCGGGTCGTTCGCCGGCCTGGCGATCCTGATCGCGATGTTCGTGGTCGCGAGCACGCTGTCGCTGTCGATCCGGCAGCGCCGCCGCGAGTTCGCGTTGCTGCGCGCGATGGGCGCGACCCCCGGCCAGATCCACCGCCTGGTCGGCAGCGAGGTACTGCTGGTGGCCGGGCTCGCCGCGGTGCTCGGCGTGTGGCCGGGGTTCGCCGTCGCCGGCATGCTGCGGGCGCAGTTCACCGAGGCCGGGGTGCTCCCGTCGGACTTCGCGCTGGCGTACGGACCGCTGCCGGCCGTGGTGGGCGTGCTACTGGCCGTCGGCACCGCGCGGATCGCGGCCGCGATCGCCGCCCGCCGTCCGGCCCGGCTCGATCCCACCGAGGCGCTGCGCGAGTCCGCGGTCGAACCCGCCACCATCGGGCGCGGCCGGCTCGTGACCGGACTCGTGTTCGCCGCCGGCGGTCTGGCGACGTCGCTGCTGCCCGCCGTCCTGCCGGGTCAGGCCGCTCTCGCCGGCGCGGGGAGTTCGGCTGTGCTGCTGGTGATCTCGGCGGCACTCCTCGGCCCCGCCCTGGTATCGACCGCGATCGCCCGCTTCGGCGGACCGATGCGACGCAGTTCGTCACCGGCCCTCGTCCTCGCGGCCGCCAACACCGGAGCGCGGGCGCGGCGGCTGGCCGCGGCGATCACCCCGCTGGCCCTGGCCATCGCGATCGGGTCGGTGCAGCTGTTCACCCAGAGCACCATCTCCGCGGCGGCCGACGACCAGTCCCGCAGCGGCATCACCGCCGACCTCGTCGTGAGCGGTGCCGCGGGGCTGGCGCCGGGACTGGTCGACGCCATCGCCGCCGAACCGGCTGTGCGCGCGGCAAATCCGATCACCCGCAGTCAGGCACTGTTCACCAGCGCCGACAGCGAGGCCCCCACCACCGAGCCCCACGCGGTGCAGGGCATCGATCCCGCCGCCACATCGTCGACGCTCGATCTCGATGTGCGCGAAGGTGATCTGGGACAGCTGCGGGACGGCACCGTCGCGCTCAGTCTCGACGCCGCCTTCGACATGGGCGCCGGCGTGGGCGAGGTGGTGCCGCTGCGACTCGGCGACGGGACGCTGATCACCCCGACCGTCGTGGCGACGTACGGCCGCGGTCTCGGATTCGGTGATGTCACGCTGCCGGCCGCGCAGGTTCGGGAGCACACCACCGCGGGCACCGCCGACGTCGTCCTGGTCACCGCGGAGCCCGGTCGGGTCGACGAACTTCGTCAGGCGCTGCAGATGACGCCCGGGATCGCCGTCGCGGACCGCGCCGAGTTCGCCGCCGCCGGTCAGGACCAGCGGCGCACCCAGTCGTGGGTGAGCATCGTGGCCCTGGCGGTCCTGCTCGGCTACCTCGCGGTCGCCGTCGTCAACACGCTCGTGCTGGCGACCGCCGAACGCGGCCGGGAGTTCGCGCTGCTGCGCCTGGTCGGCGCGAGCAAGCGGCAGGTGCACCGGATGATGCGGACGGAGTCGGTGATCGTGGTGTCGGTCGCCGCGGTGGTCGGCACGCTCATCGCGATCCCCCCGCTCGCCGGCATCGCGGCGGCCGTATCGGGTACGCCGATCCCGAGTGTCTCCCCCGTCGTCTACGGCGGCATCATCGCGGTCACCGTCCTGCTGGGGCTGTGCGCGATCGCGCTTCCGACGCGGACCGCGCTGCGCCAGGACCCGGTCGAGGCCATCGGCACCCGCGAGTAGCGACGTGGTGCGGCCGGGGCTGGTGCCGCTTGAAAACCGTTCGCGCGGTCCCCGGCCGCACTGTTAGCTTCGAACCACCCCGCCCCCGCAAGCAGAGGCCTGCCGACGTGACCGCCCCGAACGTGACCACCACCCGACGATTCGGGCCGTTGATTCTGCTCAACATCGCAACGCTGCTGTCGGCGACCGGCAACGGCATCGTCATCGTCGCGCTGCCGTGGCTGGTGCTCGAGCAGACCGGCCGGGCCACCGACGCCGCGATCGTGGCGGGCGCGGCAACCGTTCCGCTGCTGCTGGCGAGCCTGTTCTCGGGCACCGTCGTCGACCGGTTCGGCCGCCGCCCCACGTCGCTGGTGTCGGACGCACTCTCCGCGCTGTCGGTGGCCGCGATCCCGGTCGTCGCGGGCACCATCGGTCTGTCGGTGCCGGTGCTCGCGCTGCTGGCCGCGCTCGGTGCGACGTTCGACCCGGCCGGGATCTCGGCGCGCGAATCGATGCTGCCGGCCGCGACGAGGGCGGCGGGATGGAAACTCGACCGCGTCAACAGCCTGTACGAGGCCAACTACAACGTCGCCTACCTCGTCGGTCCCGGCATCGGCGGTGTCCTGATCGCGTTGGTCGGCCCGGAGAGCACCCTGTGGGTCACCGCGGTCTGCTTCGTCCTGTCGATCGTGACGATCGCGTTCCTGCGCCTCGAGCACGCCGGCCGCCCCGACCACGCCACCCGGCCTGCGTCGATGTGGACGGGCACGCTCGAGGGGCTGCGGTTCGTGTGGAACGACCGCCTGCTGCGCACGCTCGCACTGGTCGACATGGTGATCGTGGCGCTGTATCTGCCGATCGAGTCGGTGTTGTTCCCCAAGTACTTCACTGATCAGGGCCAGCCCGCCCAATTGGGCTGGGTGTTGATGGCGATGAGCATCGGCGGACTGGTCGGCGCCCTCGCCTACGGGGCGCTCGCGCCGTACCTGAAACGCCGGAACCTGATGCTGATCGCGGTCAGCGGCCTCGGATTGTCGATGCTCGGCATGGCGTTCCTGCCACCGCTGTGGGTGCTGCTCGGCCTGTCCGTCGTGATCGGCCTGGTGTACGGGCCGGTGGGTCCGATCGCCAACTGGGCCATGCAGACCCGCAGTCCCGAGCACATGCGTGGCCGCGTCGTCGGAGTGATGACCTCCACCGCGTACGCCGCCGGGCCGCTCGGCTTCCTGTTGGCCGGCCCGCTGATCGATCAGGTCGGCGTCCAGACCACGTTCTTCGTCCTGGCGGTACCGGTGCTCGTGGTGGCGCTCGTGTGCTTCACGCTGCCGGTCCTGCGTGAGTTGGACGCCGACCGGCAGCCTCCGACGGTGGAGCTAGGATCGCGCCCATGACCTCCTTCGACGCCGCCGTCGTCGCCGCCGTGACCGGCCACATGAACGGCGATCACGCCGCCGACAACCTGATGATCGTCCGCGCGTTCGCGGAACCCGCCGCCACCGGTGCCCGCATGACCGGGCTGGACACCGAGGCCGGCGAATGGTCCGCCGACGTCGACGGCACCGAGCGCACCGTGCGGGTGCCCTGGGTCGGCACGGTCACCGACCGCGCCTCGATCCGCACCGAGGTGGTCGCGCTGTACCAGGCCGCGTGCGAGAAGCTGGGCGTCGAACCGGATTCTCACTGACCGATAGCACGGTAATTCGTCACGGTGATTTCTGCGTTCGTAATCTGCAGTCGCTCAAAGGAGAGCATCGGAAACTGGCATCTTCCTGCCAGATCGCCAGACGCCGGCTGATGCGGAAGTAGAACGGGGTCAGTTGCAATTCCCACCGAGGAGCTGGCGTGGATTTCACCCCGAACGACGTTCATCGAGATATAGCCGAGCTGACGAACGAGGTGCTGGAGAAGACCAACCCTCTGAGCCGAGTCGACCTGGATCCGCAGCTCGGCTACGACCCGCGGGTGTGGGCCTCGCTCGCCGACGTCGGTCTGCTGTCGTTGGCACTTCCGGTAGACCTCGGTGGTGACGGATTGGGTGCCGCCGAGGTGGCTGCCGTCTTACACGAAGTCTCAGCCCACGGTGCTCGTGTTCCCGCCTTCGCAGCTCTCGCGCTCGGAGTACTGCCCCTCGCCACCCACGGCACCGTTGCGCAGCGGGCCGAATTGTTGCCGGCCCTGGCCACCGGCGACAGCCTGATCACCGGAGCCCCGAGCGAACTGAGCGATCCCCTGACCGACACACCCCGGACCACGGCGATCCGCACCACCAGCGGTTGGGAACTCGATGGGCTGAAGATCGCGGTACCATTCGCCGCACAAGCCACACGAGTGCTGATACCGGCCACAACCCCCGACGGCACTGCAGTGTTCCTCGTCGACCCGGCAGCCCATGGCGTCGAGCTCGTACCGACTCCCACTGCATCCGGACAACCCGACTACACGATTCGATTGTCCGGTGTGCAGGTCGATGATTCGGCGGTACTGGGCAACGACTTCAGCGGAGCCTCCGTGGCCTCGCTGCGTACCTTCGCTCTTGTAGGCGCGGTCGCGATCGGAGACGGTGCACTGACCGGCGCGCTCACATTGACCACCAGGCACGTCCGGACACGCCATCAGTTCGGCAAGCCACTCGCCAGCTTCCAAGCTGTATCGCAGCAGATCGCCGATGTGTACATTGCCGCGCGCACCATGCATCTGGCGGCCTCGGCCGGCGCATGGCGCGTCACCGCCGGTTTGAGTTCCGATCAGAGCCTCGCACTCGCTTGTCACTGGTTGACCTCCGAGGCGCTGAGCGCCCTTCGGACTTGTCACCACCTGCATGGAGGGATGGGGGCAGACATCACCTACCCCCTGCATAGGCACTACTCCACGCTCAAGGATCTGAGCCGATTCTTGGGCGGGTCGGAACATACGCGCCACGTCCTCGGGTTGGACACGGATAGCGAGCGAGAGCCCGCGGAGAAGGCCACAGCCCAGGGAACGTTCATCGAACTCACACCACCTCAGCGCGCGTTGCAGGACGAGTTGCGCCGCTACTTCCAGCAGTTGATGACGCCCGATGAGCGGGCAACGACACTTGTCGACCGGCACGGCCCCGTCTACCGAGACGTGGTCCGTCGGATGGGTCGCGACGGCTGGCTCGGAGTCGGCTGGCCAAAGGAATTCGGCGGTCGCGGCTTCGGTTCGATCGAGCAACACATCTTCGTCAACGAGGCTCACCGCGCCGACGTTCAACTACCGTCTGTCACATTGCAGACCGTCGGGCCGACGCTGCAGGCGTTCGGGACCGACGAGCAGAAGGCGTTCTTCCTGCCCAAGATCTTGTCCGGCGATCTCCACTTTGCAATCGGATACTCCGAACCCGACTACGGGACCGATCTCGCGTCACTTCGCACCACCGCGGTTCGAGTGGGCGACCACTACGTCGTCAACGGCCAGAAGACGTTCACCACGGGAGGCCATGCGGCTGACTACATCTGGCTCGCGGTTCGAACCGATCCCGACGCGCCCAAGCACAAAGGCATCTCGATACTCATCGTCGACACACGCGATCCGGGCTTCACCTGGACACCGATCATCACTGCCGATGGTGCACACCACGTCGATGTGACGTATTACTCCGACGTTCGTGTTCCAGCGCAAATGATTGTCGGCGAGGAGAATCAGGGATGGCAATTGATCGTCACACAGCTCAACTACGAACGGGTGATGCTCGGTCCCGCGGGAAGGATCGGTGGACTGTTCGACCAGGTCCACGCTTGGGCCGCCCAACACGACCGGCTCGACATTCCGGACGTGCGTTCGGCATTGATCGAGACTCGGGCCACCGAGCGGATCAATGAGCTACTGAACTGGCAGGTCGCCGCCGCGGAGGCGAACGCACCGATCGGTGCGGCCGATGCTTCGGCGACGAAAGTGTTCGGGTCCGAGCGAATTCAGCGACTCTACGATCAGCTCGAGCAGATCGTTGCCCTGCATGGGGATCTCGCCGATCCGGCGACAGCAGAGTTGGCAACCTGGCTTGACGTCCAGGCGAAGCGCAATCTGGTTCTGACCTTCGGCGGCGGGGTGAACGAGGTCCAGCGCGAGTTGATCGCCGTGAATGGGCTAGGCCTGCCACGGGTGCCGCGCTGAGGCCGATCACGAACACACGCTCTACGTCCGACTGGGGTCGAAAGCGGTTGCGCCCGATGACAGAAGACCGAGTTCGGCCGCTCGGGCTCCGATTTGAAATCGGGTGGTGACGCCGAGCCTGACCATGATGCCGGCGACATGTCGACGATAAGTACGCAGCGACACCAACAGCCGGCGCGCCGCTACTTCGTCTTTGAGACCCAGGTTGAGCGCACGCAATACGGCCAGTGACATTTCGTCGAACCCCTCGCGACGCAAGCCCAGATGCGCCGACAACCTAGGCGCCGAGGCCCAAATGAGAGTTGCGAACTGGTGAATCGCCCTGAGCAGATCCGGATCGCTGATCACGAACCCATAGGGGTGCTGTCGACCTTCATCGCCCCAGATTGCCGCAATCTTCCTGTCGACGATGACCATGTTGTGAAAGTCGGCATTGGCCACCTTGATCTGCGCTTCGAGCGTGGTCTGTTGAACCAGCGACCGATGGTCACGTGTTTCGGCATAACCCGGCGAGTACAGCAGCCGAATCTGCTTGCCTGCTTCCAGATGCTCCGAGACGAGCTGATGACTCGCCTGGTAGCTGGGTTTCATTCGTAGGGGGCAGGCCACTGCCAGAACGGCTTCCTCACGGACACGCTGAAGTAGATGCTGCAGGTTGCGTTCCCAACGGTCGTCCGGACAGATGCGAATGAAGCCACCCTGCCTCCGCGTGTCGTGTTCGACGATCGCGCGATCGAGCAACCTGCGCGACTCAGCGAGTAACCAACTGACGTCAACCTGCGTCTCACCCGCTTCGCGATTCTCTGTATGGAAAGAACCAATCATGCCGTCGTGTGTCATTTCCCCACCCCCGGAATTCGCGCGGATCGCCCCAGTTGACAGAGTGCGATCCACCCGAGACGAAGTCAACGCAAGTGATACGCCTCACAGGCGAACCTTCGCGCTGGTAATTCGCTGCCAAGAGATCGGCATCTTCCTGCCCCGCACAAGCCTTCACCAATACCTGCAACCTGTCCTAGTTTTGGTCTCGAAAGCCGCATCACCGGGTTTGGCCGTGGTGCATGCGGAGACCAATCAACGGAGGAGCCGAGGGTCCGATGCACATAAGCTTCACCGAAGAGCAGGGACAGTTGCGTAAGCAACTTCGTGGGTACTTCTCCGAACTCATGACCGCCGAACTGCGGGAGGCCCTGGCCGGACCGGGCGGTGAATACGGTGATGCGAGCGCCTACAAGGAGGTTGTTCGCCGGCTGGGACACGACGGGTGGCTGACGGTCGGCTGGCCGGAAGAGTTCGGCGGTCGGGACCGCCCGATGCTGGATCAACTGATCTTCACCGATGAGGCTGCCGCGGCCGGGGTCCCCTTCCCATTTCTGACGGTGAACACCGTAGGTCCGACCATCATGCGATTCGGAACCGACGAGCAGAAGGCGTTCTTCCTTCCAAAGATCGCGAAGGGCGAATTGCACTTTTCGATTGGATATTCCGAGCCGGAGGCCGGCACCGACTTGGCATCGTTGCGGACCACGGCCCGTCAGGACGGAGACAGTTACGTCATCAATGGCGAGAAGGCCTGGACCAGCCTGATCGAGTACGCCGACTATGTGTGGCTGGCGGCACGTACCGATCAGGAGGCCACCAAGCATCGCGGGCTGTCGATCTTGATCGTCCCTGCCTCGGCGGAGGGCTTCTCCTGGACGAAGATTCGTACTATGGCGGGACCGGGAACGAGCGCGACCTTCTACTCCGACGTGCGGGTGCCCGCGTCCAACGTCGTCGGCGACCTACACGGTGGCTGGCCGTTGATCACCAATCAGCTCAACCACGAGCGAGTGGCGCTGACATCGGCCGCTCCCCTTCAGGAGTCGCTGCGCCAGGTATTGGAGTGGGCACGCCACACCAAACGTGCCGACGGCTCGCGGGTGATCGATGCGGAGTGGGCACAACTGCATCTGGCGCGTGTTCACGCACACGTCGAGTACCTCAAGCTTCGCAACTGGCGAATCGCATGGGCAGCCGACTCTGGCGAACTCGGACCCGCGGAGGCCTCGGCGACAAAGATATTCGGTACAGAACTCGCAACCGAGGCATACCGGCTACTCATGGAGGTACTGGGCGACTCCGCGATCGTGCGGACGAACTCCCCTGCGGCGTTGCTGCGTGGCCGGATCGAACGGTTCCACCGCTCGTCGCTCATCCTGACTTTCGGCGGCGGCACGAATGAAGTCCAGCGCGACATCATCGCCAAAGCTGCGCTCGGACTCCCCATCACTCGCTGACCTACTCGAGGAGTGTGATATCCATGGACTTCAGTCTCACCGAAGCGCAGAACGACCTGTCGCGTCTGACTCGTGACCTGCTGACGAGTTCGGCCACCACAAGTGCCGTCGACCGCAACAGTTTCGACCGGCCACTGTGGCAGGCGATGATGCGGGCCGGGTTGCTCGATGCAGCACTACCCGCTCCGGTCGGTGGTGGATTCGGGCTGCTAGAACAGTGCTCGATACTGATCGAGATCGGCCGGGCGGTCGCTGCGGTTCCATACTTGTCCAGCGTCGCGGTCGCGGCGTCCGCAATCGCACAGTTCGGTGACAGCGCCCAAGTCCAGCGGTGGGTAGGCGCGGTCGCGGACGGCAGCGTGGTCATCGCGCCGGCATTGGCCACCGAGGATGACAGGTTCGTCGCCGAGAAGAAGGCTGCCGGCTGGTGTCTGAGAGGATCACGAAGCGTTGTTCCTTCAGGTTCATTCGCCGATGCCTTTCTGGTTGAGGCAACCACCGAAGACGGCTCGATGTTGGTGGTCGTCGATCACGACATCGACGGAGTCCGGGTCAGCGCGCAGCACGTGGTCGACGGCACCGATGCCGCCCTGCTCGAAATGGAGGATGTGACTGTCGACCACACGGCTGTCATCGGTACACCGGGCGACGGCGGCGCACAGTGGGCACACCGACGCGCGACCATCGCCACATGCGCCTACCAGCTCGGTGTCGTCGAACAGGCACTGGAGCTGACGAGCGACTACGCCTGTACCCGAAAGCAGTTCGACAAGCCGATCGGCTCGTTCCAGGCCGTCCGGCAGAGGCTGGCGGATGCCTACATCGATGTCGAGGCGATTCGGATGACACTGTGGCAGGCAGCGTGGCGCGAATCCGAGGAGTTGTCCGCAGACGCCGAAATCGCCGCTGCCAAGTTCTGGGCTGCGGAGGCTGGCCATCGCCTCGCTCACACTGTGGTTCACGTGCACGCGAGCATCGGGATCTTTCTCGACTACCCAGTTCATCGGTACTTCGTCGCGGCCAAGCGGGCGGAGTTCGCACTCGGGGGCGCAACATCGCAGCTGCGCAAGCTCGGCAGGATGCTCGCGCAGCCGACGAGTTCGTAGCCCGGGCGACCCCGGCCTGCTTCCTGTCGGACGTCGAACCAGACCACCGCTGATCCGCTCCCACCCACTACGATCGCGACGTGGACACTCCCCTGCCGCCCTGCCCCAACTGCTCGTGTGAGTACACCTACGAGATGGGCGCCCTCCTGATCTGCCCGGAGTGCGCACACGAATGGACCCCCTCCGACGGTGGATCGGACGACGTCGCGGACGGGGTTGTCCGGGACTCCGTCGGCAACGTCCTCGCCGACGGTGACACCGTCACGGTGATCAAGAGCCTCAAGGTCAAGGGCAGCCCCACCGGTATCAAGGCCGGCACGAAGGTCCGCAACATCCGACTGGTCCAGGGCGTCGGCGACCACGACATCGACTGCAAGGTCGACGGGATCGGCCCCATGCAGCTCAAGTCGAGCGTCGTCAAGAAGGCGTGACCCAGCCCGACTAGCTGAACCCCATCACCTCGTCACCCCACGCGATGCGCATCGCGTGGTCGGGATCCGCCACCAGGCTGTCGTGGCTGTCGATCAGCAGGGTGGATCGGGTCTCCTCGATGTACGGCGCCCAGTGCTTGGAACCGTCGAGGGCCGCCGGCACCGCGTGGCGCGCGAAGGCCAACCAGCGTCGCTGCACCCGCCCCGCCACCTCGAGCGCCGTCTTGCGGCCGCCGAGCCAGAAGGTCGGGTCCGGGTTGAGTGTCCCGAAATTGCCGAACACGTAGGGCAATTCGGTGGCGTGCCCGGCGCCCACGCGGGCCGCCTTGAGCATCGGAGCGGCGTGATCGAACCGGTAGACCCACGTGGGCGAGTGGCGGCTGTGCGCGTCGGCGACCCACAGCGCGGGCATCCGGAACGCCGCGTCCCGTGAGATTGCCAGGGCGCCCCGCGGTTTCGCGCCGTCCGGGTAGGCGGCGACGATCTCGGCGAGCCGCAGCGCCGACAGGCCCGGATTGTCCTGCGCGAGTCCGGCGAACATCTGCTGGACCGCCTCGGCGCTGACCGGCAGCAGCGGTGAGCGCATGAACTTGAAGATCGACGCCTCGTCCTTGTTGGAGCCGATGATGAGCGGGATCCGGTGCGAGTACCCCTTCTGGAAGGCGGCGACCGGGTAGTGCGGGACCAGGTCGCGGTCCACGACCGGCGCCATCGCCAGCGTGCCCGGCACCTTCGTCGGCACCTCGTTGACGAGGAGGTCGCCCGCCTTCACCAAGCGTTCGAACGGCATGTCGCAGAGCTCGGCGACCCGTTCCGCCGGCAGATCGAGGATCTCGAGGAACCGTGCCGCGACGGACGCGGCCCGCTCCGCGCCGTACACCGACGTCGACGGCGGGCTCTGCGCGATCGCGCGGTGGAACAGGCCTTCCGCGCGGGGCACCGTCATCAGTGTCGTGATCGAACCGCCACCGGAGGACTCGCCGAACAACGTCACCTCACCGGGGTCACCCCCGAAGGCCTGGATGTTGTCGCGCACCCACTCGAGGGCAGCAATCTGGTCGCGGAGACCCAGGTTCGACTCGAACGTCCGCTCGGGAGTGGTGAACGACGACAGATCCAGGAAGCCGAGAGTGCCCAACCGGTAGTTGAAGGTCACCAGGACGACGTCGCCACGCTCGGCGAGCAGGCGGCCGTCGTAGATGGGCTGGGCCGACGACCCCAGGCAGTACGCGCCGCCGTGGATCCACACCATCACCGGCCGCGGCGTCCCATCCGGCCGCGGCGCCCACACGTTGACGGTCAGGCAGTCCTCGTCGATCCGCAGGTCCGGGTCGATCGGCACCGACGTGTCGTGGCCCTGCGGCGCCATGGGACCGAACACCCTGCCGTCGCGGATCTCGGTCCACGGCTGCGGCGCACTCGGGCGCCGGAAGCGGCGCTCACCGGTCGGCGGCGCCGAATACGGAATCCCCTTCCACGAGAAAACCGAGCCGTCGGCATATCCGCGTATCGGACCGAGCGGCGTCTCCACCACGAGTGTGTCGGGTGCCTGTGTCTCGACGATCTCCACGGCTTCCATCACGCGGCCCTCCTCACCTTCGACCGCCAGCCGACCGAGGCTGACAGCCGACTGCCAACGTACCAATCCGGCGGTGCTAAGGTCGGCTCGTTCATTGACACGGGGTGCTCCGCACGGGCGGGGCTGAGATCACACCCGGGAACCTGCATCAGGTAATGCTGACGAAGGGATGTCACGGCGATGACCACGCCTGTCCACGACAAATCTGTCCACACCAGCGACGACGCCGCACCGGCCGACGCGCGCTTCACCGATCACCTGTGGGATCGCACCGCGGTCCTGCGCGGCGCGATCGACGACATGGAGTTCCTGCGTCGTCTCGGCGACGGCACACTGCCGCTCGACGTGTTCCGCACGTACGTCGAACAGGACGCTCTCTACCTGGCCGAGTACGCGAAGGCACTCGCGCTGCTCGCCGCCAAGTCCCCCGATCCGCACACCGCGGCGTTCTGGGCCACATCGGCGTCGACGGCCGCGGTGGTCGAGACCGAACTCCACGAGAGCCTGCTCGCCGGCGGCGTCCTGCCCGCGAGCGACTCCACGCCGGAACACTCGCAGGCCTGCCTCGGGTATGTGTCGTACCTGACGGCCACCGCCGCCACCGAGTCGTATGCCGTGGCCGCCGCCGCGGTGTTGCCGTGCTTCTGGATCTACGGCGAGGTGGGCCGCAAGCTCGCCGCGAGCGCCGCGGAGGTGCTGGCGGCGGACCCGTCGCATCCGTACGCCCAGTGGGTCACCACGTACGACGCCCCCGAGTTCCAGGAGTCCGTCGAGACCGCGCGCCGACTGGTCGACGTCGCGGCAGCGGCAACGACGTCCGCGCAGCGGGAGGCGATGGCGCGCGCGTTCGTGATCGCCACGCGCTACGAGTTCATGTTCTGGGACACCGCCCTGAACCCGCAGCCCTGGCCCGCGTCGTGACGTCGATGTCCCGGCTGCGCAGGGTCCTCGCGACGTCCGCGATCGTCGCGTCGGCACTGAGCGTCCTCACCGGGTGCGGCAGCGACGACTCCGGAGACACCATCCGCTTCGCCCTCGACTGGACACCGAACACCAACCACACCGGGTTGTACGTCGCGTTGCAGGAGGGGTTCTTCGCGGACGCGGGACTCGACGTCCAGGTGCTGCCGTACAACAACACGTCCCCCGACACGCTCGTCGACTCGGGCAACGCCGAATTCGGTTCCAGCTTCCAGGATTCTGCGACGTTCTCGCGTGCCGCGGGCGCGCAGACCGTCTCCGTGCTGGCGCCGTTGCAGCACTGGGCGACGGGCATCGGCGTGAAGGCGGACCGCGCCGATCTCGCCGGCCCGAAGGACCTCGACGGGAAGACCTACGCCGGGTTCGGCGACCCCGGCGAACGCGAGATCCTCCGTCAGGTCATTCGAAACGACGGCGGAACAGGTGATTTCGAGACGGTCGTGCTGGGAACATCGGCGTACGAGGCGGTGTACGGCGGGCAGGCCGACTTCACGGTGTCGTACTTCGCGTGGGAGGGCGTCGAGGCCGCCCGCCGCGGCACCCCGATGCGCTACTTCCACTACACCGACTACGGCTTCCCGGACGCGTACGCGATCGTGGTGAACGGGAACGAGGAGTGGCTGGCCGCACATCCCGAGCAGGCCCGCAAGTTCGTGCAGGCGCTGCAGCGCGGCTACCAGGTGGCCGCCGACGATCCGGACCGTGGCGCCAAGGCACTGATCGCCGCGAATCCGGGCGTGTTCAGCGACGAGGAGTTGGTGTTCGAGAGCCAGCGGATGCTGGCCGCCAACTACATGAAGGACGCATCGGGGCGCGTCGGCACGCAGACGCTCGAGCAGTGGTCGGGGTACTCCCGCTTCCTGTTCGAGCACGGTCTGCTCGCAGGCCCCGACGGCAAGCCACTCACCACCGAGCCGGACTGGTCGACGTACTTCACCGATGAGTACCTCGCAGCGCCGTAAGCGCGGAGCGCTCGATGGGCGCCGTCACGGAGCGCACACGATGTACGGTGCGGTGCGCCGGCTACTGCCGGCGATCGTCGTGGTGATCGCGCTCGTCGCGGCATGGCAGGCCTATGTCGCGGCGAGCGGGATCCGCCCGCAGGTGCTGCCGTCACCGGCGCGGGTCCTCGAACAGGGCTGGGCGCACCGCGACGACATCGCCGTCCACGCGTGGTCCACGCTGCAGGTGACGCTCGTCGGGTTCGCGGTGTCCCTCGCGGTGGCGTGGGCGCTCGCGATCGTCGTCGACTTCTCGCCGTGGCTGCGCAGGGCTTTCGTTCCCCTGTTCGTGATCTCGCAGACCCTCCCGATCATCGCGATCGCGCCTCTGATGATCATCTGGTTCGGGTTCGGCCTGCTGCCGAAGATCCTGGTGATCGCGCTGGCCACGTTCTTTCCCATGGCGATCGGGTTGATCGAGGGGTTCGCCTCGACCGACCGGGAGGCCGGTGCGCTGCTGCGCAGCATGGGTGCCTCCCGGTGGCAGCAGTTCCGCTACGTGCGGCTACCGTCCGCCCTCCCCCGGTTCTTCACGGCGCTGCGCATCGGCGTCACCTACGCCGTGGTGGGTGCGGTGTTCGCCGAATACGTCGGCGCCACTTCCGGTCTGGGCATCTACATGAGCATCCAGAAGAACTCGTTCCGCACCGACCTGGTGCTCGCCGCCGTCCTGGTGACGGCGGCGATCAGCGTCGCGCTGTACCTGTGCACGTTCGCGATCGAACGTGTCGTGGCGCCGTGGATCGCACAGCCGAGCTGGTCCCAGGAGTCGCGTCGTGGCTGAGCGGCCGATCGTCGAACTGTCGGACGTCACCAAGTCGTTCGGCACACGCCGCGTCCTCGACGGCATCGAGTTCGCGGTCCGTCCCGGCGAATTCGTGTCGGTGATCGGTCCCAGCGGGTGCGGCAAGAGCACCGTGTTCTCGATCGTCGCGGGCCTCGAGCCCCCGGACTCCGGGACCGTGGCAGCGCCGACGTGCGCCCACATGCCGCAGAGGGATCTGCTGTTCCCGTGGCGCTCGGTGATCGACAACACCACCCTGGGCCTCGAGGTCCAGCGGATGCCCCGGAAGCAGGCGCGGGCGCGCGCGGCCGAGCTGTTCCCCGTGTTCGGCCTGGCCGGGTTCGAGGATGCGCGCCCGCACCAACTGTCGGGCGGCATGCGCCAGCGGGCCGCGTTGCTGCGGACCGTGGTCCAGGACCGCGAGGTGCTGCTCCTCGACGAGCCGTTCGGCGCCCTCGACTCCCTCACCCGCACCGAGATGCAGACGTGGCTGCAGGACGTCTGGCAGCGCTATCGCTGGACGGTGCTGATGATCACCCACGACATCCGCGAGGCGGTGTTCCTGTCCGACCGGGTGATCGTGCTCTCGGCCCGGCCCGCGACGGTCCGCCGCGAGGTCGTCGTCGATCTGCCGCGGCCCCGGGAACTGTCGGTGATGACGTCGCCCGAGTTCGCCGCGATCGAGCACGACCTCATCGAGATCCTGCACGAAGAGTCCCGCCGGGCGCTGGCGGAACAGGAGACCGCCGACTGAGCGCAGTACCGGCCGGTCTCCACGTCGCGATCCCGAAAGTTACTACCGCCCAAGCCAACCGGTCGGTTGAGACCCGATAGAGACGAACAACGGATAACACTCGACGGATCGAGACATCCTCGTTATCCTTCTGTTACGGCGTTACCGGAGAGGCCATTCGGCACCAGCGCCACCACCACGTAGAGATACCGGGCCGGTCGACGCTCGGAGTCTGCTCCGAGCCTGCTCCGAGCCTGCTCCGCGCCCTCCGACACCCGACCGAAGGCGCGTTCTTCGCTGCCTCACCAGTACCCGACCTCGTCTCCGGATGGTCATCCGACAGGAAGAGAAGATGACGAAACGAGTCCTGCTGGCCACGCTCGCCGCATTCGCCGCCCTGGTGCCGGCACTGGCCCTCGCCCCTGCCGCATCGGCGGCAACGGGAACGATCTCCAACGGCATCGCCTGGACGGCGAAGCCCGATGCCGGCCCGTCGAACCCGCTGCAGAACCAGGAGTACTGCACCCTCGGAGTCGTCGGCACCGACAGTCTCGGCAACAAGATCGCGATCTCCGCGGGGCACTGCGTCTCCGCGGTCGCGGGCGGAGCAACTGAATTTCCGGACGGTGCAACGGTTTACCGGTTCCTGTCGACCGGGACCGGAGATCCGATCGGAACCATCGCATACCGTGATCCGAGCATCGACTTCGTGGTGATCAAGCTCAACCCGGACGCGGTCCTGTCCTCGAACGGACCAGAGGTGCGGATCGACAGCATCGGGCCGTCCAATCCGGACGGCGAGCTGTGCAAGGCCGGAGTACGGACCGGCGTCACCTGTGGACCGATCTACGGACAGGCCGCGTCCCGGATCAACTCGTTCGTCACCGCCAACGGCGGAGACTCCGGCGGCCCCGCGTTCGTCAACGACACGCAGCTGGTGGGGATGACCCGGGGGCCGTTCGAGTTCGTGGACTTCTCCGCGGTGCTCGACGGCATCGCCACGCAGTCCAACCCGGTCGGCAAGGGGTTCGCGGTCACGAACAACTAGCCTTTCGCGAGAACTACTGCGCCCCCGCTGCCGGTGAACCGGCAGCGGGGGCGCAGTAGTAGCTGGACCGACTACTTACCGGCCATGTCCATCGCCGCGAGATGGCTGAACAGCATGCTGGTGCCGATCGGGTTGCCGCCGCCGGGGTAGACGGTGCCGCTCGGCGCCGCCATCGTGTTGCCCGCCGCGTACAGGCCCGCGATGGGCTTGCCCGACGTGTCGAGCACCCGCGCCGCGGTGTCGGTGCGCAGGCCGCCCTTGGTGCCGAGGTCGGAGATGCCGAACGCGGCCGCGTGGAACGGACCCTGCTCGATCGTGACGAGTGGCGGCTCACCACCGGAGAACGCGCGATCGTAGGCCTCGTCGCCGCGACCGAAGTCGGGATCGACGCCGGTGCCGACGAACGAGTTGAACCGCTCGACGGTCGCGACCAGGTTCTCGGCCGGGACACCGATCTTCGCCGCCAGCTCCTCGAGGGTGTCGGCGGTGTGCCACAGACCGGCGTCGACGTACTTCTCCGTCTCGACCATCGAGACGTTGGTGGCGTTCACCGGAGGACGCTCGCCGTCCTTGTCGTCGTAGATCATCCAGTACGGCAGCGTGGCCTGACCGGCCTCCATCTGGGCGATGATGTCGCGGCCGATGCGGTCGTATGCCGCCGACTCGTTGACGAACCGCTGGCCGTCCTGGTTGACGAAGATGCCGGCGGTGAACCACAGCGCGAACGCCGACCGCCCGTCCGGATGCGTCATGCCGGGCGACCACCACGCCTCGCCCATCAGGTCGGTATCCGCGCCGACCGCGATGCCGGCCTGGTGTGCCTTACCGAGGTTGCCCCACGGCCCCATCGTGTCGCGGGCCTCACCGGGAACGCCGTACTTCTGGCGCATCTCGTCGTTGCCCTCGAAGCCACCGGCCGCGAGCAGAACGCCCTTGCGGGCGTGGATCGCGACCCGCTCGCCGTCCCGCTCGACGATGCCGCCGACCACGGCGCCGTCCTCGACCACCAGCTCGACGAGCGCGGTGTTCAGGTGCAGCTTCGCGTTCGGGTACTTCTCCATCGCCTTGAGGAAGCGGGCGATCAGGGCGCGGCCACCGATCAGGTACTCGGGCAGGGGCGCACCGAGACGGTCGAAGTCCAGCGGGCCGCGCACCAGCTCGTGCAGGTCACCGACCTCCGAGATCGGCAGCGGGCTCGGCATTGTGTGGCGCTGGCCGTCGAGGCGCGCCTTGGGCGCCTTGCCGAAGTAGTCGGGCCACGGCAGCATCTCGAACTTCAGGATCTCGTCCTGCTCGAGATACGCGATCAGCGGCGCGCCGCCGCGGACGTAGGTGTCCTGCAGCTCGCGCGGGGTGCGATCACCGACCACCGCGTGGTAGTACTCGAGCGCATCCTCGATCGTGTCGTCGGTGCCCGCGCGCTCGAGCACCGGGTTGCACGGGAACCAGACCCCGCCGCCGCCCGAGTACGCCGTGGTCCCACCGAACTTGTCGGTTGCCTCGACCAGGATCACGTCGAGGCCCTCACGGGCCGCGGTGTACGCGCCGGTGACGCCGCCGCCACCCGAGCCGACCACCAGGACATCGCATTCTTCGTTCCAGTTGACCATCGTTCAGCCTTTCCCGGCCGTGCCGGATTCTGTTTCCACTCTGTGTGTCCGGGGTGCCGTGGATCAGGCGATAATGCGGACCGGATCGGTGCCGTCCCAGGTGCGCGCCTGCTCGATCCCGTACGCGAGCATCTGGCGCATCGCGGGACTCTGGATGTACTCGAAGATGACGCCCGGCTCCCCGGGCGACTGCAGATAGGCCACGCGCGTGCCTGCGCCCTCCGCGACGAACAGCTCCTCCAGCCCCTTCCCCCGGGCCGCCGCGAGGGACGCGTCCAGGTCCTCGGTGATCCACGCGAGGTGGTGCGGACCCGCCAACGGCGAGCCGGACTCGTCGACGTACGGCGACGGGCCGGACGACGTGGGCTGGATCAACTCGATCTGCATGTCGCCCGAGTAGCCCATCGCCACGTCCATGGTCACCGCGGTCTCCGCACCCGCGTACCGGCCGTGCAGGGTCACGCCGCGAAACACGGTCCACGGACCGACGCCGACGGACCCCACCCAGTGCGCGATGCTCGCGTCGAGGTCCCCGACCACGTACCCGACCTGGACGGCGGGTTCGGCCACCACGTGACTCATTCGGACCTCCAACGACATTCGGACGGGGTGTGATCCTAGCCACGCAGAGGGGAGGTGGATCAAGCATTCGTCCCACTGAGAGGACGTTCGCGAGTTCCGGATGCAGCGGTCAGCGGCCGGAGCCGCCGCACCCCCAGCCGAGTCCGGCAAGGTCCTGGCCACGGGCGACGACGTCGTCGAGCATCTTCTCGGTGAGTTTGCCGGTGAAGGTGTTCTGCTGACTCGGGTGGTAACAGCCGATCACGTTGAGCGGCTTGCCGTCCGCCTTGTGGACGACGGCGACCTCACCGTGCCCGAATTTCGGCTTCGGCGTCGGTACCGTGCCACCCGCCCGCCGAACTGCGTTCAGTGTGGCGTCCCAGCCGAAACCGCCGAGCGCGATGACGGCGCGCACCCACGGCAGCAGTTGCGCGAGCTCGGCGTCGAGCCAGCCCGCGCAGCAGTCGCGCTCGTCGACACTGGGCTTGTTGTCGGGCGGTGCGCAGCGCACCGCCGAGATCATCCGCGCGCCGAACAGCTTCTGCCCGTCGCCCGCGTACTCGACCTCGCCCTTGCTCGCGATCCCGGCTCGGTGCAGGGCCCGGAACAACCAATCCCCCGCCTGATCGCCGGTGAACATCCGCCCGGTCCGATTGCCGCCGTTGGCGGCCGGTGCCAGTCCCATGATCAGCAGCTTGGGGAAGTCGTCACCGAAACCGACCAGTGGGCGCCCCCAGTAGGGCTGGTCCGCGAACGAGCGGCGCTTGACCTCGGCGGCCTGCTCGCGCCAGTCAACCAGCCGAGGGCACGCCCGGCACACACTGATTCGGGCGCCCAACTCCGCGAGATTCTTTGCGGCGGCGGCCTCGGCGACGACGTCGGCGCACGAGTGCGCGATCGGGGTGTCCGGGGTCGCCGGATCGCCCGGCCAGCCGCTGCCCGCAGCAACGGGGGAGGTGAACAGTTCGCCGGTGCCGGGGTGCGGCAGGAACTGCGCGGTCATCGCAGCACGCAGGTAGACATGGGTCAATTCAACCCGATGCACCCGGGTGGGCCCAGTCCGGTTCGGCACGCGGTCCACCGACCTGCACAATCGACGATATGACCGCACCCGAGCCAGATCCCGCCCTCGTCGGCGCCGCCCGCGCCGCCCGTCGTGTCGTGGTGTTCAGCGGCGCCGGAATGTCGGCCGAGAGCGGCGTGCCGACCTTCCGGGACGCACAGACCGGGTTGTGGGAACGATTCGAGCCGGCCGAACTGGCCACCCCCGAGGCGTGGCACCGCGACAGCGGCCTGGTGTGGGCGTGGTACCAGTGGCGGACCGGACTCGCGCGGCGTGTGCAACCGCACGCCGGTCACCGCGCGATCGCCCAGTGGGCCGGGCGCACCGGGATGACGGTGATCACCCAGAACGTCGACGACCTCCACGAGCGGGCGGGCAGTCCGGTCGCCGCGCACCTGCACGGCAGCCTGTTCTCACCACGATGCAGCGACTGTGGCTCGTCGTTCCCCGGCGACGGCGGCGTCGAGGCCGAACCCACCGGTCCGCTCGCGCCGCCGACATGCGAAAACTGCGGCGGGGCGGTGCGCCCCGGCGTCGTGTGGTTCGGCGAGGCACTGCCCGAGGACGCGTGGCAACGCGCGGTCGACGCGGTCGAGGACTGCGACCTCATGGTCGTCGTGGGCACGTCCGCGGTGGTGTATCCGGCCGCGGAACTGCCGCTGCGGGCCGCACGATCCGGCGCGACGGTCGTCGAGATCAATCCCGAGGCAACCGGATTGAGCGACGACGTGCACTACTCGTGGCGCACGACCGCGGCCGTGGGCCTGCCGGCGTTGGTCGCGGCCGCCGGTGACGCCGGAGGCCGCCGCTGACGAGCTCAGTGCCCCCGGTAGATCGACTCGATCTGCTCGGCGAAACGCTCGGACACCACCTGCCGCTTGATCTTCAGCGTGGCGGTCAGTTCCCCGGACTCCTCGCTGAGGTCGTGCGGCAGGATCTCGAACCTCTTGATCGCCTCCGCGTGGGAGACCGTCGAATTCGCGTCGTCGATGACGGCCTGGAGCGCGGCGCGGAGATCGGTGTCCGTGGCGAGATCGGCGACCGTCGCCGATGCCGGCTTTCCGTTCGCCGACTTCCAGTTCCCGAAGGGCTCGGGGTCGAGGGTCAACAACACACCGATGAACGGTCGACCGTCACCCACGACAACAGCCTGTGAGACAAGCACGTTCGAACGCAGGCGATCCTCGAGTGGGCCCGGCGAGACGTTCTTTCCTCCGGCGGTAACCAGCAGGTCCTTCTTCCGCCCGGTGAGCGTCAGGTACCCGTCGTCGTCCAGTTCGCCGAGGTCCCCGGTGCGGAGCCAGCCGTCGTGGAAGGTGTCCGCCGTGGCGGAGTCGTTGCGCCAGTACCCGGCGAACACGACGCCGCCGCCGAGTTCGATCTCGCCGTCCGGCGCGATCCGCACCGAGTTTCCGCTCATCGGGCGGCCCACCGTGCCGATCTTCTGCTCGTCGGGCACGTTGACACAGTGCGCGGCAGTGGACTCCGTGAGCCCGTAGCCCTCGTAGATCGGCACGCCGACGCCGCGGAAGAAGTGGCCCAGCCGCGGCATGAGCGCCCCGCCGCCCGAGATCGCCCACCAGCACTGGTCGCCCAGCGCGGCACGAAGTTTGGCGTACACCAGCCGATCGGCGATCGCGTGTCGCAGCTTCAGGAGCCGGGACGGGCCACCCGTGTCGAGGGATTCGCTGTAGGCGATCGCGGTGGCCTCCGCGAAGGCGAACACCGCCCGCGGAATCCGGCCCCCGGTCTCGGCGGCATGGCCGGCGCTGTCGCGCACCTTCTCGAAAACCCGTGGAACACCGAGGATCACGTGTGGCCGGAAGCGCTGGAACTGGCCCGCGACCGTGCCGAAGTTCGACCAGTGTGCCTGGGTGCCGCCGGCCTCGAACATCGCGAGGGACACCGCGCGCGCGAGCACGTGAGCCAACGGAAGGAAGGTCAGCATCCGGTTGCCGGGCTTGGCCACGTCACCGACGGACGCAACCAGGATCCCGCGCACCTCGGACAGGAAGTTCCGGTGCGTGAGAATGCACCCCTTCGGCCGCCCCGTGGTCCCCGACGTGTAGACCAACGACGCAAGGTCGTCCGCTCGGATCCCGGCCAGCCGGTCGCCGACGACAGCGTCGTCGATTCGCACGCCCTCGGCGACGAGCTTCTCCACGGCCCGGTCCTCGATCTGCAGCACACGACCCGGGCCGGACATGACACCGTCGAATCCGGCCGCGTGGGTGGCGGTCTCGACGATCGCGAGGACGGCCCCGGAATCCTCGACGATCCACCGGATCTGTTCCGGCGACGACGAGTCGTAGATCGGCACCGAGACAGCGCCTGCCGCCCAGATCGCGAAGTCGAACAGCGTCCACTCGAACCGCGTCGCGGACAGCAGCGCCACCCGGTCGCCGGGTCCGACCCCCGCCGCCACCAGACCCTTCGCCACCCCGGTGACCAGATCCGCGAATTCGAGTGCGGTGACGTCCACCCACCGGTCCTCGACCGGACGGGAGAACAGCACGCGATCGGGACTGCGTCTCGCGTGCTCGAACACCGTGCGGACGATGGACTCGTCGTCGGCGATGGTGAAGCGGGCAGGGGCGCCGTACTCACGCATGTGCGTCATCTCCAGCTGTTGCAGGGACACCGGGGACACCGGGAATCACAGGTATCGCGGAAGTTTCGGGAACTTCGGGAACTTCCAGGGCCGCGAGCGGCCCGTCACGGAACCGCCGCAGGATCTGGGCGAACTGGGCGATCTCGGTCGGCGACCAGCCGTCCACGCGCGCGCGGACGTCGTCGAAGCGGCGGCGGTCGGCGGCCGCGAGCACCGCGACGCCCTGGGCAGTCAGGTACAGGGGGCGACCGGAGCGGACGGGGGCCGAATCGGCCCGAACCCATCCGCCGTCGGTACATCCCCGGAGCTGCCGCGAAACGGTCGACCGGTTGACACCGAACGCATCGGAGATGTCGGTGGCGCGACATCCCGGGTTCCGCGCGACGAACGAGAGGACCGAGTGCTGAGCGAACGACGGACCGCCCTGCGCGTCCCGGCCGCCGGCCACCAGCTCTCGGGCCAACTGGACCAGTTCGGCGTGCACCGCCGCCACCTGATCGACCTCGCCGTCATGTTGCACAGTGCAACTCTACGCCGCCCGTCTCGCCATGCATCGGTCGCGTACCGGAAGTAACGTTCAAGCCGCAGATGCGACTAACCAGGAGACGGCGCCGCATCGGCGCTTGCCCGACCGAGACCCGAGGAGACGATTTGTCCGTTCAGACCGACTCGATCGCCGTCCGTGCCGTTGGATCGCACCGGACCGCCGACGCGGCCTCGCTCGACCGCCTCGAGCAGGAGATTGTCGACCTGGATGCGCAGATACTGGCCGCCGTGCGTCGCCGCGCAGATCTCGCTCGCGCCCTCACTCCCGTCGAGCGGCCGCTCACCGACGCCGAGTCCCGGTTCGACGAGCTGGGCTCGGACGGCCCCGTTCTCGGACGCACACTGACCCGGCTGAGCGCCGCCGGATCGCGGTAACACCGCCTCCACGCCCACACACCGAACCGCCTCCTGTCCGTGACTTCGGTCACGTAGCGGAGGCGGTTCGGTCGTCTCGGGCCGGCCGTGCCGGGCTGTCAGCGCCAGCCGTGCAGGGCGTGCGCGGTGACGGCATGCACCGCACGCTCCTCGACCACGTCCAACGACTCGCCGACGTGCGCATGCAGCGCGGCGAGTGCACCGTCCAATTCGCCGTCGAGGACCTGCTCGACGATCGCCAGGTGCTCGGTGATCGTCGATTCCACCCGCTCGGGCGTTTGGTAGTCGTGCATGCGCACGAGCCGGATCTGGCTGTTGACCGCTGCCAGCGCCCGGGTCAGCGCCGGATTCCCCGCCGCGGTCGACAGATCGAGGTGGAACTGCTGGTCCAGCTGGACGATGTCGCGGGACGGTGCCGGCGGGTCTGCCTTCAGGTCCCGCCACTGCGCGCGTGTCGCTTCGAGCAGCGGCACGTCGAACTCCAGATCGGCGTTCTCGAGGTGCCGGGCGATCCCCCGCAGTTCCAGGGTGATCCGCAGCTCGTACAGATCACGGATGCTGCCGAGATCGGGGAACGTCGGGTAGTAGCCGTCCTCGCGGCGGGTGACGATGCCGTCCGAATGCAACCGGACCAGCGCCTCCCGCAACGGTGTGCGGGACACCCCGAGCGACTCGCACAGGCGTCCCTCCACCAGCCGAGCATGCGCGGGAACTTGCCCGCTCATGATCTGCTCCCGCAACTCCACGTACACCTTCTCGCGCAGGCTCGTGCCCGACGATCCGTCGGCAGTGGCCATCTCGTTACTCCCTTCGACGGGTCAGTGAATCGGCTCGTGCAGGGGCATGGAACTCTCCTGGGGGTCGAGACGTCGAAAAGTATTGCGCCGAGTCGGTATACGGCGCCGTATCCGCTCCCCCACACTGTTTCGCGACGCGTTTACGCCCGGTGGTCGCCCCTGTGATCGCCGTGTTAACGAAAACGCCCCCGCCGCGGCACCCGTAACACGTCCGTCACGTCGGCACCGTCACTCTGCGGATCCCCGGCACATCGTCACGCGGGAACGCCACCGAGAAACGCACGCCAGCCACCGAATTCGGTGATGTCCACCCCGGCCGCGGCCGCTGCGGGCGTGCAGGTGAAGCCGACCGCGACGGTCCCGCCGGCGAGGGTCATCGACGTCAGCGCCATCGGGGCGGGCAGGGCCGCCAGGAAGGCACCGAGCCCGGCCGCCGAGATCCGGTACAGCTCACCCGGAAGCGAGCGGCCCGAGCCGTCGGGCACGTGCACCAGGCCCGGCTTGGGCGGAACCGAATCCAGCCGCACCATCAGATAGTCCGCGGTGGTCGCGACAGGTCGTTCGAACCGCGCCCCCAGCGCCTCCAGTTGGTGATGCAGCGGCTGACCACGCAGGTGCGCCCCGAAGACCGCGAGCCCGATCCCCTCCTCCGGCGCAAGATCCGCCGTCTCGACGCCCTGGATGCGGGCCGCCACGTCCAGCGCCACCTGATCCCCGAACGCCGGAGCCACGGTCATCACCCCGAACGATTCACCGGGTTCGCCCGGGGTGGGCACGGCGACGGACGCCAGGTCGAGCAGGTTGCAGAAGTTCGTGAACGTGCCCAGACGCCTGTTGATCTCCACCGGCTCCGCGAGCACGTCCGCGATCAGGGGGTGCTCGGTAGCGGTGGGCAGCAGCAGGACGTCGAGGTCCGCGAACAGCCGCTCGGCATGATGCTTCGCGGCCGCGAGAGTGCCCATGTCGCGCACGAACTCGTGGGCCGGCTTCGATTCCGATGCCCGAACGATCGAGGCGACCGTCGGGTCCAGCGCGGCATCGGGATGGGAGACGACGAACCGGCCCACCGCATCGAAGCGCTCCGCGACCAGGGCGCCGTCGTACAGCAGTGTCGCGGCGTCGAGCAGCGGTGCGATGTCGACCCGCACGACCTCCATGTCGGCTTCCGCGGCGCGCTCGACAGCCGCCGCGAAGCTGCACCGGTAGCTGTCGGAGAGCGTCTCCAACTGCCCGTCGACCGGCACCCCGACGCGCGCCCGCGTCGGGGCGGACAGGGGCACGTCCGACGGCCGGACGCGGCTGCGCGGGTCGTCGGCGTCCGGCCCGATCATGATCGACATCGCGCGTCCCGCGAGGCCCACGGTGGGCGCCAGCACGGTGACGCAGTCGAAGTCCGCGCAGGCCGGCACGACACCGCGGGTCGGGACGAGTCCGAGGGTCGGCTTGATGCCCACGACACCGTTGAAGGCCGCCGGCACCCGGCCGGAACCGGCCGTGTCCGTGCCCAGCGCGAAGTCGACGAGCCCCAGTCCCACCGCCGCTCCCGACCCCGAACTCGACCCGCCCGACACGCGGTCCGGGTGGGTCGCCGACCGCACGACACCGTAGGGGCTGCGGGTTCCGACGAGTCCCGTCGCGAACTGGTCCAGGTTGGTCTTGCCGAGGACCACCGCCCCGGCTGCCTGCAGCCGCGTCACGGCGGGCGACGACACCTGCGGAACGTAGGCGAACTCGGGGCAGGCCGCCGTGGTCGGCAGGCCGACGACGTCGATGTTGTCCTTGACGGCGAACACCGTTCCCGCCAACGGCAGTTCCTCACCCGCCGCGAGCCTGCGCTCCACGGCGACCGCGTCGGCCATGGCGTCGGACTCCGAGCGCAGCGTGATCCAGACCTCCTGCCGACCGCACTCGTCGATGCGCGCGAAGGCCTCGCGCACGCGGCCGGTGGGGGTGCTGCTGTCGGTGCTGGTGGAGGGGTGCGTCATCGTCGGCCGCCTTCTCGCGTGGACCGCGAGCGGCGGTCCAACCGTGTATACGTCGATGAATACGCTAGGCAAGCTGCTGTTACATCCGCACTACCCGACGTGACGATCACGTATCGCCGGCGTGCGGTGACGACACGGCCTGCGGCGAGCCGACCGGCACGCGAGGTCCACGCGTGAAATATTCGCAGTGAACCTGCCGCCGATCCGCTCGAGGAGATACCAGCCATGAATCGACAGCCGACCCTCGTCCGCGGCCTCGGAGTCCTGGGTATCGCGGCGGTCCTGGCCACCGCCGGGTGCAGCAAGGACGAGGACGGTACGGCGGAGGCGCTGCCGGGCACCACCTCTGCCACGTCGGCGACGACGACCGCAGCGGCGGCCGCCGTGCCCGCGACCACGACCGTCAAGGCGGCTGGTTCGACGTTCACACCCACCGCGCACCCCGAGGGTTGTGCCGTGAGCGAGTTGCAGCTGACCCTCGGCCAGGCGCAGGGCGCGGCCGGCTCCACCGAACTGCCGCTGATCTTCACGAACGTCGGCGGTCGCGACTGCGTCCTCGACGGCTTCCCCGGCGTCTCGTACGTCCAGGGCGGCGCCGACGGCGCCCAGGTCGGTTCCGCGGCAACACGTTCCGGAGAATCGTCCGGCGCCGTGACGCTCACGCCGAACGCGACGGCGACCGCAGCGGTGCGCGCGGTCAACGTGGAGAACTACCCGGCCGACACCTGCTCACCCACCGACGTTGCCGGACTTCGGGTCTACCCGCCGAACGACACCGGCTCGATCTTCGTGCCGTACGCGACCAAGGGCTGCGCCGGCACCGGCGAGGGCCTGAACCAACTGTCGGTTCAGGCCGTCACCGGCTGATCCGGCAGCCAGTCGAGACCGAGGGCCCGCTGGAGCGTCGGCCACGACTTGGGCAGCTGGTCGCGCCAGTAGTCCCAGGCGTGGACGCCCGTGCCCTCGTAGTCAACGGTCACCGGGATCTTCAACTGGTCCAGTCGCGTCTCGAGAATCCGGGTGCACACGTTGGAGGCACCTCGATGACGCCACCCAGGAGCAGACGGCGGACGTCGCCGGAGCCTGCCTCGTGGGCCCCGGGCAGGCCCGTCGCCACCGACAGGTAGATCTTCTTGCCCCGCAGCTTCTCCGCGTTGCGCACCGTGTCGTGCGACAGCCATTCCGGACCTGACGGGTCGGTCCACATGTTGGCCGGATCGCCGCTCCGTGACGTGACGGTCGTCTGGACCACGAGACGGCCGAGGGGATCACTCGTGGAGTAGCACCCGCTGAAGGCCGCGGCACCGCTGTAGAGGTCCGGGTACCGGTGGGCCAGCACCATCGCCGACTGTGCGCCCATCGAGTTGCCGGCAATCGCGTTGACGCCGTCGGTGTTCAGCTTCGCGTCGATCAGTGGCGGCAGCTCCTCGGCGATGAAGGACTCCCACTTGTTCAGTCCGAGCTCGGGATCGACCTGGTCCCAGTCGGTGTACAGGCTGCCTTGACCGCCGTTGAGCAGCACGACGTTGACGTTCTCGTCCTCGAAGAACGCGGGCGCGTCGCCGAGGCTCTTGTTCATCCACCCGCTGGTGTTGTTGCGCGCACCCGCGCCGTCGAGCATGTAGAGGGTGGGGCGCGGCACCGACCGGTCCTTCGGCAGCAGCACGTCGACCGTGACCTCACGGCGTAGCGCGAGCGAGGCGACGGTGTACTGAACGGCCTGCCCCGACTGCGGCTTCTCACCAGTGAACCTTCCAGACCGGTCACCTGTTCCAGTCCGCGACGGCGGACGCGATACCGTATCAGTACCGCACAGGTCCGGCCGACACTCCCGGACCAGGTGGTACGACGTGAAGCAGGGGGTCCCGTGTCCGAGTCCGCAGACAGGTTCGCCACCGGTGATTTCGACCGAGAAGTCACCGGGGCGTGGGCTGCGTTCCGTTCGTCGCTCGCCGATCGGATCGCTGCGATCTCGTCCGACGACCAGGTGATCCTCGAGACGGTCTGCGACACCGACGAGGCCGACGGCCGTGTGCCGTTCCTGCAGTTCAACGCGGTCGACGGACCCGACGGCCCGGCCGTCCGGTGCGAACTTCCCGCCGATGTCCACCTGCCGCCGCGGCGCCGATTGACCGCTGCCGACGAATCCCGACTGCTGGCTCAGGGATGGACGCATCCCGCGTCCACCGACGCGCCCGACGGGGATCCCGAACTCGACATGGGCGACGTACCCTCGCTCGTCGTCGAGAAGGCGGCGCGCTGGGCCGATCAGCTGGCCTCGATGGCGGTGTCGGTCCTGCGGGACACCTGGGACGTGCCACACCCCGCATTCCTTGCCCTGCACCATCTCGGGGGCGATCCCGAACCGGCAGCGGATCCGGCCGTCACCCCCATCCGGACACCGCTCGACCGGCACGTGTCGATCCGCCCCCGCGACACCGCCCACCTGCGCGAGGTGATCGCGCACACCCTGACCGACATCTACGGGCAGGCGCCGGAACTGGACGCGGACGGTGACGTGGTCCTGCGCTTCGGCTCCGCACTCGCTCTCGTCATCGCGAACGAGAGCACACCCGAGGTGCAGCTGTGGGCGCCCCTGGTCCGCGACATCAGTGGCCGCACACGAGCATCCGAGCTCATCACCGACCTCAATCGGCGCTGGCCGTATCTCCGCTTCGCCCTCTTCGAGGATCGGCTGCGCGTCATGATCGACATGCTCGCCGACCCGTTCGTCCCGCAGCACCTCGCCGACATGGTCGAGCACCTGTCGGACTTCCTCGGCGGCGTCGACGAAGAGTTCGCGGCGCATTTCGGCGGCGTGCTGCACTTCCCGCCCGCCGAACCGGCCACGGCACCCGAGACATCGGGCGCCGACACGGTTCCCGAGGCATTCGTGCCGGAACCGGAGCCGGGGAGCCCGCCCGAACAGATGGAACTGTTCGACGACCCGGTCCAGCCGTCGCTGTTCGACGACCCCGACGAACTGCGGTAGCAGCGGCGCACCGCAGTAGCTGGGATCAGCAGGGGCTCGGCTCTCCGATCTTCACGACGGACAGCACGGCCTCCGCCTCGCCGACGGGCGCTCCCACGGACGGCTGCTGACCGACGACGATCCAGTTCGCGTCGAGTACCTGCTTGCGGCCCTTGCCGGACGCGTCGGCGCTGCGGGAGAAGAACACACCGTTCGCCTGAATGAGATCCTGCGCGTCCTGCAGGTTCATGCACATCACGTCCGGCATGAGCACCCGTGTCGGCGCTGGGGCCGGAGGCGCCACGGGAGTGGACAGTGTGACCTCCGGCGTCACGACCGCGGCGGGTGGCGCGGAAACACTGGGTGCCGGAGCGACGACCGACGTCGTCGTAGTGGCGGCCATGGTCGTGGCCGTGGTCGACGTTGCAGACGCGGAACTCGTTTCTCCCGAACCACATCCAGCAAGTACACCGATCACCACTGCGCTTACGCCGACGGCAGTCGACCGCACGAGAACACTCTTCGAAGAAATGACAGCCACTTGAGACTCCCCCAATAACCGGCCCCCTGCCGGACATCGTATGAACCGCGAGAGCGTACATCACCGGCCGCACCGAAACCACCGGCGGCGCAGGCAACAACGATCCACGACTTCCTTCCCGCCCCGGGCGCCTCCGTGGTGCCGCAGTTCATCGCCGACGCCGTGCAGCCGTTGTTGCCCCCGGCCCCCCGGTACGCCGATGCGCCCCAGCACCATCCACGACTTTCTGCCGCTGGAGGTCGCCAATATGATCCCCACAGGATCCGCCGATGCGCTGCGCCCTGTCCTGCCGCCGGTTCCAGGTCATGTCGTCGGCGCTCCCGTGCCGGCACCGGCACCACCCGCCCCGGCTCCTGCTCCTGCCCCTGCTCCCGCGCCCGCGCCCGCGCCCCAGGCCAGTCCGCGCGTGGCTCCGGCACCCGCGCCGGCTCCCGCGCCGCGAGCCGGCTACAAGAACTGCACCGAGGCGCGCAATGCCGGTGTCACTCCGATCTACCGCGGCCAGGCCGGATATGCGCCACACCTGGATCGCGACAACGACGGAATCGCCTGCGAATAGTCCGCATCCGTCCCGCGCGCGAATCGGCCTCCCGCGCGCACAATTGCGCGGGCGGCAGACGAACTTGCGCGCGGGACGGAACCCGGACCGTCAGGCACCACTCTCGGTCGGGGTGATCACGATGTTGATCGGACACTCCTCCGGGTGGTCGCCGCGGAGCAGTTCGATCCCGCACTCGATCCGATCGAAGCCGAGGACGTGGGTGCGCATGCGGCTGAGCGGGAATCGGCCGGATACGACAGTTCCCGCCGCCTGCTGACAGGCCTGCACATTCGATCCGCCGCACCGGATCAGCCGGATGTTCTCGAGCGTGACGGACGATCTCGAGCGCGTCGAGCAGCGGACCGGTGGCGTGCGGCGAGGTGTCGAGCACGACGTCGAATCTGCGGACGCCGGTCGTCTGCCGAGCGACCTCCCGTAGATCCTCGGTCTCGACGTCCATGACCACGTCGGCACCGAATTCCGTTGCGAGGCCTAGCTTGTGCCGGTCCCGTGACAGACCGGTAGCGAGGATGTCGTGACGATCGCGACGCGGCCGGCGAGGGGCGGTGCGCTCATCGAGGTTCCCTCGGCAGCCCGAGGATCTGCTCGGCGATGACGTTGAGCTGGATCTCGAGCGTGCCGCCGCCGATGAGCAGCGACGGCGTCGAAAGGTACGCCTTGGCGGCCCGTCCTCCACCCACCACCTCGGGCCCCAGGCTGCCGACGGCGGCCTCGGGCCCGAACCACTCGAACACCTGCGCGGCGGCGTCGGTGATGTGCCGCGCGGACGCCGCCTTGAGTGCGCTGGCCTCGACCCCCGGATTCAGGCCCGACAGCCGCTTGAGGATGCTCCGGTGCGCGAGGGCATCGAGAGCGCCTGTCCCGGAGGTGATCCGGCCGAGCGCGGGCAGTGCCGCGGACCGAGCTGCGGGGTCGAGGGCACGGACAACCTCGACCGGATCGAAGCGGTGGCCACCGGCGACCGGGGCGGTGCCCATCGCTACCCGCTCGTTCGCGAGCGTCGTGCGGGCCACCTTCCAGCCCTCCCCCGGTGTGCCGACGAGGTCGGCGTCGGGCACGAACACTCCGTCGAGCGTGACCTCGTTGAACATGCTGTCGCCATTGGCCTCGCGCAACGGCCGCACCTCCACGCCCGGCGCCGACATGTCGACGAGGAAGAAGCTGATGCCCCGATGCTTGGGCACGTCGCGATCGGTGCGGGCCAGGCAGATTCCCCAGTGCGCCTCGTGCGCCTTGGAGTTCCACACCTTCCGACCGTCGATCCGCCAGCCGCCGTCCACCTTGGTGGCGAACGTCGTCAGCGACGCCAGGTCGGAGCCGGCACCGGGCTCGGAGAACAACTGGCACCACACGATCTCGCCGCGCAGGGTCGGCGCGACGAGCCGCTCCATCTGGTCACCGGTGCCGTACTGGAGGATCGACGGCAGCGCCCACTCGCCGATGACGGTGGTGGGCTGGACCATCCCCGCGCGGTCGAACTCCTCGGCGATGACGAGCTGTCCGGCAGTGTCCGAACCCAGCCCGTACGGCGCGGGATAGTGCGGCGCCACCAGACCACGGTCGGCCAGCAACACCCGTGCCGACAGCGGATCCAGCGCGGCCGCCGCCGCGATCGTCGCGGCCACCCCGGCCCGGAATTCCGGACGGTGCTCGATGCCGAGAGCCGCCCGACGCTCGGTAGTGAGCGCCAGTTCGCCGGCGCGCCGCGCCCACTCGTCCTGTGCACCACCGAGTGCCAGCAGGCTCGCTGCCCGCCGCCAGTACAGGTGAATGTCGTGTTCCCACGTGTTGCCGATGCCGCCGAGCAGCGTCAGGCTGTCCAGGACCACGTCGACGGCCTCGCGCCGGCACACCGTCGCGGTTCGTGCCACCGCGAGTGCCAGCTGTTGCGGGTCGTCGCTGTCCGCGGCCATCGCCGCATCCCACACCGAACTGGTCATCACCTCGAGACGGACGAACAGTTGGGCGCACTTGTGTTTGATCGCCTGGAACGAGCCGATCGGTCGTCCGAACTGCTCGCGGATCTTCGCGTACGCCAGGCTCGTCTCCTGTGCCCATCGGGCGATGCCGACGGCCTCGGCGCACTGCAGGACAGTTGCGAGCGACGCCACCTCCTCGGGTAGCGCGCCGAGGATGTGGTCGGCAGGAATCCTGGCCTCCGACAGATGGATCCGTCCGATGTCGCGGGTGAGATCGACGCCCTCTGCGGGGGTTCGGTCGATCCCGGCGGCGTCGGCGGGGAGCACGAACCACACCGGCGTCGCACCGCACTGACCCGCCAGCACCAGGATGTCTGCACCGACGGCGCCCAGGATCGGAACCGTGGCCCCGGAAGCGATCACCTCGTCGCCGTCCCCCTCGAGCGTGACGGTTCCGGGTTCGAGAGCGCACGCACCGATCGCGCCCGCTGCGAAGCGCGGCAGCAACGCCTTGCGCGCCGCGTCGGTGCCGTGTGCCTGGATCACGGCGCTCGCGGTGACCGTCGGCAGCAGCGGGCCCGGAATCAGCCCGTGGCCCGATTGTTCGAGGGCAACGGCCAGTTCGAGGAGACCGGCGCCGGCACCGTCGAATTCCTCGGCGATGTGCAGGGACGGAATACCCATGCCCACCAACTGGTCCCAGTGGGCGGGTCGCTCCCCTCTCCCGAGTTCCGCGATCTGCAGGCGGGTCTGCTCGACGGGCGTGGTCCGCGCGGCGAACCGCGCGAGGGAGTCGGCGAGCGCGTCGTGGTCGGCTCCGATACCGATCGGCATGTCCGATCAACCTTTCAGTTTCAACACCTTGCGGGCGTTCTCGTGCAGGAACTTGGGCCAGACGTCGGCGTTGAACAGCACGTGCGGCATGTCGCCGAAGATCCGGTCCAGCGTCAGTCCGGCCGGAAAGTACCCGGCGTAGATAATCTTGTCGGCGCCGCGGGTGTTGGCGTAGTCGACGATGGCCTGCGGGTAGTGCTTGGGTGCGAACGCGGACGTCGAGTAGTAGAGGTTGGGCCACTTGAGCATCAGTTTGATCGCCAGGTCCTCCCACGGCTCGCAGCCGTGCCGCGTGACGAACACCAGGTCCGGGAAGTCGAACATCACGCCGTCGATCAGTTCGACGTGCTGCACCGCGGACTTGACCCGCGGTCCGGCGATCCCGGCACACGCGAAGATAGGGATGTCGAGTTCGACGCACTTGGCGTAGATCGGGTACATCTGCGGCGCGTTGAGCGCGACCTGCGGGAACGTACCCGCCGCAAACGAACTCACCGAGACGATGCCGAACTCCTCGTACTCGCGCGTCATCCGCGTCAGCGTGCCCATGATGTCGTTGGGGTCCACCGCGGAGCCCTGCGGAACGAAGCGATCCGGGAACAGCCGAACCGCCTTCTGCCCGGACTCCTTGGCCATGCTGACCATGCCGATCTCGATGCCGTGCTTGTCCATCTCCCGCAGCGTCGCCGAGATCGGATCGTCGGTGTCGAGGTCGTCCGGCACGCCCTTGAACATGTACTGGGCGGGCATGCTGAACTCGGCGCGACTCTCCCGGTCCTTGGTCTGACGCGTGATGAAGGCGTACTCGTCGTACCCGGCCTCGCGAAACCCGATGTGGGTGTCGATGATCGGGATTCCGTCGTAGGGGGTCATACGGTCTGCTCCTTGAGGATCGGCCTGCCATTCAGATCACGGACCGTGATGCTTTCACGTTCGAGGATGTCCAGGCTCGCCTCGACGTTGCCGGTGTAGTGCGCTGCGGCGTCGCACAACCACGTCACCGCCTCGACCATTTCCTCGAGCGACTCGGGCACGAACCACTTGGAACCGACCATGTTCGACGCCACCGACAGCGCCCCCGCCGTCGCGACGGCCGAGCGTGGGCGCACCGCGTTGACACGGATCCCGGTCCCGTTCAGTTCGGCGGCCAGCCCCGCTGTCATCCGATCCTGGGCGGCCTTGCTCATGCCGTAGAGCGTCGTGCCGTGGATGTCGGCATCCAGGTCGGTCTCCCCCGCGGGGAGCGGTTCGACGGGCCGGATCCGGGCGGTGCCGCTGGTGATGTTGACGATCCACCCCGCGCCGCGCTCCCGCATGCCGGGGATCACCCGCTGCGCGAGGTCCAGCGGCGCATGGACGTTCACCTCGAACGTCAGGTGCGCACGCCTGGACGGGTAATCCCGCAGCGGCTGGAAGATCGCCGCCGCCGCGTTGTTGACGAGGATGTCGATCGGCCCGCCCAGTGCCTTCTCCGCCTCGGGGACGATGCGGGCCCGGGAGTCCGCATCCTCGAGCGCGGCCGGGACGATCACGGCCGTGCCACCGGCCGAGCGGATCACCTCGGCTGTCCGGGCCAGGGTGCCGTCGAAGCCGCGATCGGGTTCGTCGACCGTGCGGGCCACGATCGCGACGGCCGCGCCCTCCGCCGCCAGCCGCTGCGCGATACCCGCGCCGATGCCGCGGCTGGCACCGGTGACGATCGCCCGACGGCCCTCGAACCGCCGAGTCACGCGCTCAGCTCGGCTTCGAGCTGCTTGGCGAAGGACTCACGCAGCAGGACGTCGTTGGGGTTCTCGGGCAACTCGGTCAGCGGCTGGGCGACCTCGGACGGCGTGGGGCCGTACTTCGCCGCCAGCGGGGCCAGCGCGTCCAGGTCGAAGTCGTACAACTCGGCAGCGTTCGCCGCGAACAGCTTCCGCAGCTCGGTCTCGTCGACGTCGTGCATCACCTGACGGATGCACTCGCGCGTGAACGGGTACGTGCCCTCGTTGTGCGGGTAGTCGCTGCCCCACATGAACTTGCCCTCGCCGAGCGTGTCGCGCGACGCCATGTCCTGCGCCGACGGCATCGTCGCACCGACCCACACATTGCGCCGGAAGTACTCGCTCGGACGCAACGGAAGCTGCTCGTCCTCGCTGTAGAACAGCTCGCCGATCCGGCCGGTGCGCTTGACCCGCAGGTCCACCGTGTCGAGCTGACGCATCAGATCCGGCGCCCACGCACAACCCTGCTCGGACACCGCGAACTTGAGCTTCGGGAACCGCTCGAACACACCCGAGAGGATCATCTGCACCAGCGGACGCATCGAGTAGAAGCCGACCTCGTTGATGTAGAGCAGTGACGACGTCTTGTAGCGGCCGTAGTCCGGCAGACCGGTGCCGGCATGGCTGTTCACCGGGACGCCGAGGTCCTCGCAGACCTTCCACAACCGGTCGTACTCGGGGTCGTACAGCGGCTTGACCCACTTGATGTCGGGCGCCAGGTTCGGCAGCAGGATGCCGCCGCGCAGTCCGTTCTCCTTGACCCACTCGACGTCCTTGATCGCCTCGTCGACGTCGTTGAGGAACACCTGCGCAACGCCGGCACGCTGGGCGGGAGCGTCGTTGCAGAAGTCCTTCAGCCAGCGGTTGTGGGCGCGCACGCCCGCGAGACGCTTGTCGAAGTCCTCGGCCCGCGGCGGACCCGCCAGCACGGCGGCACTCGGGAAGAACGGGGGCACCGTGTTGGGGAACAGCACCTCACCGACCGTGCCGTCACCCTGCGTCTCGCGCAGTCGACGCACGTTGTCCCAGTTGCGGGTTCGGCCGTCGTCGACGAGGTCACGGTAGGGGTTCTTGTACTTTCCGCGCCACGTGTCGAACTCCTCGTGCCACTTCGATTCGAGGTACGAGCGGTAGGTGGCGTGGTCGGCACCGGCATGACTGTCAGCTGAAATGAGGATGTAGGGCGTTTCGTTCGTCACGATGGACACTCCTGATGAAACTACTCGATGTGAAACCGTGTTCTATATGATTGCCTTCGAGATTAGCGAGGTAGATGCAAATGTCAAGCGGAAGTCTCGCGGTCATCTAGAACGCAGTTCCACACCAGGGAATCTCCGGGACCGCGGGCCCGGAGAACGCGACGAGCCCCCGACTCGGAAGTCGGGGGCTCGGGTACGAACGGACTCTGCGCAGGCGGAAATGGCGCCTATATGCGCTACGTCTGCGGCGCGACGAACTTGGACGCGAACGCGTGGATGCTCGCCACCACATGATCGAGTTCCTCGTCCGTCGTGCCGTGGCTCATCCCGAGGGACATGCCACGCTCGAACACCTCGTCCGCGAAGGGCAGGCCGTCCTCAGGAATGCGGTACTCGACATTGCGCATCATCGGGTGTCGAGTGACATTGCCACTCCACACCGTTCGGGTGTCGATACCCGCACCCTCGAGCGACTCCTGCAGGTCCGAACGCTCGAACCCGGCATCCTCGCGGATCGTGACGGGGTAGCACAGCCACGCGGTATAGAAGCCCGGGAGCGGCTTGGGGAGACGGAACAGCGACGGGTAGGCGCCGAAGGCCGCAGTGAACGCATCGAAGATCTCGTGGCGGCGTTTGTAGTTCACGTCGAGCTTGCTCAGCTGGACCAGGCCGAACGCGGAGCCCAGCTCGGACGGCTCGAAGTTCCAGGGCAGGACGTCGAAGATGAAGTCGTTGTCGTACGCGACGCCGTCGAGGCTCTCGCGGAACACACGTCCGGTCCGCGCCTGCTCGGACCCGAACAGGTGTGGCTCGGATCGGCGACCCCAACGCCGCAGCATGAGGCCCTTGTCGCGCAGCTTCTCGTCGTCGAGGCACACCATGCCGCCGTTACCGGCGCACGTGATGATGTGCGACATCGCGAAGCTGGTGACGGTGATGTCGGACCGCGAACCGGTCTTGGTGCCGTTGAGGGTCGTTCCGATGCAGTCGCACGAATCCTCGATGACCTTGAGGTCGTGACGGTCGGCGATCTCGCGGATCGCGTCCCAGTCGGGGGCATTGCCCGCCAGGTTCGGGACCAGGATCGCCTTGGTCTTGTCGGTGATCAACGCCTCGATCTTGGACGCATCGACGTTGTACGTGTCCGGCTCGACATCGACGAACACCGGAATCCAGCCTCCGCGGACGATCGGCGAGACGTCCGTGGAGAACGTCAGCGGCGAGGTGATCACCTCGGAGCCCTTGGGCAGATCGAGCAGTTCGAGCGCCAGGTACAGCGCGGACGAACCCGAGTTGCACATCAGGCCCAGCTTCTTGCCGTAGAGATCAGCGACCCTGCGCTCCATCTCGGCGACGTTCTTGCCGATCTTGAGGGCGAACGGGCCTCCCCTCAGCACCTCGAGGCAGGCCTCGATCTCGCGCTCGTCGTGAACACTTCGGGCGTAGACAACCCTGGTCATGGGATCTCCTCGGTTGATTTCTCGGAAGGCGTCCGGCGGTGTCGGGTTTCGGCACCTCGCACACCCTCGTGTGGCGGTCGCAGCGCAGGACGCCGCGGAAGACTCTGCGCACCTACACCATTCGCACAGGCTGAGGTGGCGACTCCGGCAGCGGCCCGGGCCCGCGAAGGCCAGATCAATATCCGAACGGCGCTCATTGAACGTTCATTCAGGCCGAATATAGAACGGCCTTCCGAAGCAGTCAAGACGAAACGAAATCGAGCCCCGGAGGAGCGCAGGCGCCGGTCACAGCACTCGCGCCACCCTCCTTTTGACCGGCAGCATCGGGCAGCACTATGGTTTGAATGATTGTTCAATACGAAAGGAACACGCGTGCCCGAAGCCCCCGACAGGAGGTCCGAAATACTCGACGCCGCCGCCGTCCTGTTCGCCGCGCGCGGGATCCCCGGAACCTCGATGCGCGAGATCGGTGACGAGGTCGGCATCAATGCGGGCGCGCTCTACCACTACTTCCGGTCGAAGGGCGCCATCGTCAACAAGTTGGTCACGGTGTTCCTCTCGGATCTCCTCGCGAACTATCGGGTGACCGGCCTCGAGCAGCTCGAGCCGCGCGCACGGCTGAAGGCGATTGTCGACGTCTCCCTCGCGATGGGCGCCGCCCGTCCCGATGCGACGAAGGTCTATCACGCCGAGTTCCCCAACCTTCGCAAGCTGCGCGACTTCACCGAAGCCAACGCGCTCGCCGACGAGATCCAGACGATCTGGCTCGACGCCATCGAGGCGGGCAAGGACGCAGACGTTCTCCGAAAGGACGTACCCTCCAAGGTGTTCCACCGGTTCCTTCGAGATTCGGTGTGGTTCACCGTCTACTGGCGCCGGCCGGACGACCCCTACACTCTCGGCGAACTCTCCGAAGACTGCATGTCCGTCTTCCTCGACGGCATGGCTGCGCGCCCCGAGCGCTGAACGTTTTTCCCACTCCCCCAATCTGTTCCAACGAAGAAGGAAGCGGCTGGGAGCACCCCCGACACCATCCCCACGGGGCCGAGGACGCCGGCGCGATAGTCAAGGCCACCACTTTCCACGACGACCCCGACGTGCTCGCGAAGGTCTCCCGCGGACTCGGCGAGGCCATGGTCGGCATCAACGTCGACGACATCCCGCAGCCGCACTGCCTCGCCGAGCGCGGCTGGTGAACCCGCACGTGGCCGGCTAGCCGGCCGCGCCCGCCAATCGAAGCACGTATGTGGCCGAGACGGACACCTGCGGAGGAAGTTCGACGGAAAGCTGGCCGTCGATCGTGGAGAAGTCCAGTGCGGCGGGGTCGCCGAGCAGTTCGACCCCGTCCACGTCACGAATGTCGACTCCGCGCAGCGTGAAGCGCCGGGTTCCGGGTAGTTCCAGCAGGAACACGAACACGTCGGAGCCCTTGCGGGTGTACCGCACCTGAGTGCCCCCGGACGTCGTTCCGGCAACAGTCGTCTACGGCCGGCTGCCGATCACCGCACGAAGATTCCGAGCTTGGCGCCGTCGTACCAGCCCGGAAGCGGTCGACCGGACACCGATTCCCAGGTGGGATCGAACATCGTCATCTCTCCTCGAATCGCGACGCCATGTGCTCAGGTTGGCATGCGGCCGGCCGCGAAACCGGTAGCGCTGCACCCGCTGTCCGCGCTATCGGCTCGGGGCGCGACCGCCGGGGTCTACCCGGCGACGTCGAGGAGTCGCGCCACCTCGTCCACCGCCGGGCTGAGATCCACGGCCCGCACCTCATCGGCCAGTCCCACCGAACCGAGGTGTTCGAGCATGTGGGGCAGGCGGGAGCGCAGACGTTCGAGAGTCCATTCCCGGGGATCCCCCTCGGCGAACTGGTCGAAGCGCACAACGACGTTGACCTGCTCGGACTGATGGATGTAGTGGTAGTGCGGTTCGTTGTCGAAACAGTCGAAGCGCAAGCGCTCCAGCCGATCTGCCGTGCCGAGCACGTGGACACATGCGCCGCCGTCGTCGATGCCGCTGTCGTACGTGGCATCGGGACGGCCCCGATCGCGCGCGTTCGAGTTGATGGCCTCGTCGGTGAGACGTCGCGACTCGACGACGAAGGTGAGCGGGCCTGCCGGCACCTCGACGCAGTGCTCGAGATCCATCGGGATCGGCATGACGTCGAAGCTGCGGCCGAGGCGGTACGCCTCGATTCCACTGGGATTCATCTCGACTCCATTTCGCAGACGCGGTGGGCGGGATCCTGATGCGGGGGACCTCCCCTGGACCTTTTCTTGCAAATGTTTTAAAACACTGGATACATGGGCGTCTGCGAGTCAGTCAATGCCCTCCGACAGGAGGGCAATGGGACTGGTTCGACGGCGAGGCAACGGCCTGATGCCGGTGGTCACGACTCACCTCGGGCGGTGAGCGCGGCGATGTCCCCGCCCAACGCGCTCCGATACGTGCCCATCAGTTCCTCGACGCCACCGAACTGATCGCCGACCTGGTGCGTGTTGTCCGCCGACAGTTCGCGGTTGCCGGAACGGGCGATCAGATCGTCGATCCGGGTATCGAGGCTCGTGGCCCAGCGCATCGACGCCATTGCTTGGAGCTGGGTCTCGGCCTGCGACAACAGGTCCCCGATCCGGGCCAGTGCAGCGACCCGGTCGACCAGCTGGTCCCACACCGGCACCAACGCGTCGTGGCGGGACTGCACGTGGTCGCGCGCACCC
Source organism: Rhodococcus sp. W8901 (assembly GCF_013348805.1). Lineage (NCBI taxonomy): Bacteria > Bacillati > Actinomycetota > Actinomycetes > Mycobacteriales > Nocardiaceae > Rhodococcus > Rhodococcus sp. W8901. The sequence goes on along the minus strand of NZ_CP054690.1, from coordinate 1,912,253 downwards.
GGTGTGGAGGTGAGCGCGTTGTCGAGTTCACCGAGGATGCCTTGCAGCGCAACGGTGTCGACCGCAATCTGCGTGAGCTCCTCCGCGAGATCCAGCTGCGCGCGCTGCACCACGAAGTGCTCCGAATGCCATGCGGGAGAACCCTCGATCCGGTCGTAGAGCGAGCCGGCGAGGAACAGCAGGGTGTCGTAGCGGTCGGCGAACCGATCGTCGTCGGGTTCCACGGCACGTTCGAGCGCGTCGACCGCCCGTCGACCCACGTCCTCGGCCCGGGTGTGCTCGGACAGCCGGGCCACACGCTGCGCCGTCGACTCGAGGACCGCGTTGCGGAACTCGTGCAGATGCCGCCGTTCGACCGGCAACGGAGCGGGGGTGTGCTGCAACGCCGCGAACAGCGCGTCGCGCTGTCCGGGGTCCAGATGCACCCCGTCACGGCGCTCGCGGCGAATAGCCCGGACGCCACCGCCGTAGTGCATGTTCGACATCGTCACCGCCGAACGCAGCCCGTCTATACGTTTCGCCAGCTCCGCGGCGCGATAGCGGTGCGCCAGCTGGACCGGGCCGGGCCGCAACGACGCCGCCCGGGTGGCAAGCCGGGCGTGCTCGTCGGTGAGCAGGCGAAGACCACCGAAACCGCCGATCGACGGAATCGTCCGGCCCGCACGACGACGGGCGGTCAGGGCTTGCCGCGTCGGCCCGTCCACTCGGCCCGCCGCGATCAACAGCGCGGCGACGTCGGACAGCGGCGGGTGCCGGCCGTCGAGCCGGGCACGCTCACACCAGCGGCGGACCTGGTCGTTGATACGGGCGCGCCGTTCGGTCACGGCGGCGGACGGGTCGGGTGCAGGCATCGCGCCTCCTCGAAGGGCTCCTGCCCACCACTGTCCCAGAAATCCGGAAACTGCGTGGCGACGACGACGCCGTCAGCCTGCGATTCGGCCTCGCGGCTCGAGGCGGCCGTGCGATTCGGCCCGGATGCGGAGCAGCAGCAGCCCCGACACCGACGCGACGATCAGCGCCGCGACCGTGGCGTGCACGTGCAGTTCGGCCACCCCGACACCGGCCACGACCAGACCTACCAGGAACAGACTCAGCAGAACGAACTTGATTGCGGTGGACTCCATGACGACTCCCTCACGTCCCAGGCGCGTGATTTCGACTCGGGTGTGCGGACAACGACGGCTACGCGGTAGTTCACGTCCGCCGCGAACGCTAGACCCGACGGTCGCCCCCACCGGGACGACACGTCGGGTCCGCGAAGTCGATACCGATCCGATACGTGTCCGCTGCAGATCGGTGTCAGTCGATGACGGCGTCGGAGAACACCGGCGGGTTACCGAGGAACTGGCGATGCGACGGCGGCTGCTTCCCCTCGAGGTCCTTGACCCCGAGTTCCTCCGCGACCTCGGCGCCGACGAGCACCTGGCCGCTGCGCTTCATCAGCTGGGGGTCACGGGCCAACGCGTCGATGACGCGTCCGGGGAACTCCGCCGACTCCGCGGTCGCCGCCAGTCCGTCGTACGCGCCCGGGTTCGCATCGAACCCGGCCTTGGTGCGCTCGGTCAGGAGCAGACCCATCCAGAGCGAGACGACCGCGACGTTGAACGGCCGGAAGTCGACAGCCATGTCGTGGGCCATCTTGTCGACCGCGGCCTTGCCGGCGCCGTACGCGGGGCCGTGCATGTAGCAGGTACCGCCGAACGACGAGGTGTTGACGACGAGGCCCTCACCGTTGGCGGCGAGCAGCGGTGCGGCGTAGTAGCTCGACACGTAGCTGGACCGCATGCCGACGTCGAGCACGTCGAGCAGCGACAGCGACTTCTCCCAGAACGGGCCCTTCTTGGTCAGCTCGTCCGGCACGTTGAGCGCGTTGTTGACCAGGATGTCGAGGCGTCCGTGCTCCTCGCGGAGCTGCGCGAAGAACGCCTCCACCTGGGCGTCGTCGCTGTGGTCGAGGACGACGGGAACTCCCTCACCGCCGCGGCGGGTGATCTCCTCGGCGGTGGCGAACACGGTGCCCGGCAGGGGTGCGTCGCCCTCGGTCTGCGTCCGTCCGGTGACGTACACCTTCGCGCCGGTCGCCCCGAGCGCGAGCGCGATTCCCTTGCCGGCACCGCGGCTGGCTCCGGTCACCACCACGATCCGATCCGAACTCAGACCCACCATGCACTCCATCCGTCGTCGGGCGACCACACATCGAATATGGCCCACGTCTCATTCAGCACACCGTATGCGCTGGCGTATCCGCATGTCATTTCCCGCTGGACGGGAGAACCACGACGCGCCGGAAACTGCTTGAATCGAGGGATGACGCAGGACATCCCGACCCGGCCCCTCGAGGGCGTGCGCGTGCTCGAGCTGGGCAACTACATCGCGGCCCCCACCGCCGGTCGGCTGCTCGCCGATTTCGGCGCCGAGGTGATCAAGGTCGAGAGGCCCCGCACCGGCGACGAACTGCGCAACTGGCGTCTGTATTCGGGCACCACGTCGATGCTCTACCGCACGATCAACCGCAACAAGAAGTCGATCGTGCTGGACCTGCGGACCGAGGAAGGCCGGCAGCTGGTGCTCGACCTCGCCGCGCAGTGCGACATCCTGCTCGAGAACTTCCGGCCCGGCACGCTCGAGAAGTGGGGCATCGGCCCCGAGCAGTTGGACGCGGTCAATCCCGATCTGGTGATCACCCGGATCTCCGCGTTCGGTCAGACCGGCCCGCTCGCCGAACGGCCCGGCTTCGCCGCGGTCGCCGAGGCGCTCGGCGGATTCCGGGAACTCGTCGGCGACCCGGACCGTCCGCCGGTCCGGGTGGGTGTGTCGATCGGCGACTCCATCGCCGGCCTGTACGCCGCCTTCGGCTCGGTGATGGCGCTGTTCCAACGCCAGTCCCGCACGGGCGAATCGCTCGCGCTGTCGCAGCGGATCATCGACGTCGCGCTCAACGAGTCGATCCTGTCGATGATGGAGTCACTGATCCCCGACTACCTCGCGTACGGCGTCAAACGCGAACGCGTCGGCGGCCGCATGGAAGGCATCGCGCCGTCCAACGCGTACCCGTGCAACGACGGCACCAGCATCATCATCTCCGGCAACGGCGACGCGATCTTCCAGCGCTACATGGAGACGATCGAACGCCCTGACCTCGCCGCCGACGAGGAACTGCAGACCAACGCCGGACGCTGGGCGCGCCGCGACGAACTCGACGCCGCGATCGGCGAGTGGACGTCCCGCCACACCCGCGACGATGCGCTGCGCATCCTCGACGCGGCGAACGTCCCGTCCGGGCCGATCTACACCGCCGCCGACATCGTCGATGACGATCAGTACAACGCGCGCAACATGATTCAGACCTTCGACGTGGATACCGGCGCGGACTCACCGCAGCCGGTCGGGTTCCCCGGCATCGTGCCGGTGATCGGCGACAGGTCGCTCCCGATCGATCACGTCGGCCCCGACCTCGGCGAGCACACCCGCGAGGTACTGGCGAGCGTGCTCGGCAGATCCGACGCCGAGATCGAGCGGATCATCGCCGAGACGGAGGACTGATGAGCTACTCGTTTGCACCGCAATCGATCCTGCGCGACGTGACGCTGCGCGACGGACTGCAACTCACCGGCAAGGTGCTGCCCACCGACCGCAAGCTGGAGATCGCGCGCGGGCTCCTCGCACTGGGCGTACCCGAACTCGAGATCGGGTCGATGGCGCGGCCGGACCTGGTGCCGCCCATGGCGAACACCCTCGAGGTGATCGGGGAACTGACGCCCGAGGAACTCGACCGCTGCTGGGTGTGGGTGGCCACCCCACGCCACGTCGAGAAGGCCGCGGCTGCCGGCGCCCGCAACTTCCAGTACTGCTTCTCCGCATCCGAATCCCACAACCGCGCCAATATCGGCCGCTCCACCGACGACAGCCTGGCCGCGATGCCGGCGGCGATCGAGTTGACCCGCGCCGTCGGCGGGCGCATCCAGCTGTGTATCGCAACGTCGTTCACGTGCCCGTTCGAGGGCGACGTCCCGGCCGATCGGGTGCTGTCGATCGCGAACGATCCCCGCGCGGACGGCGCGGACGACATCGTCCTCGCCGACACGCTCGGCCAGGCGGTGCCCGCGCAGGTGGCGGCGTTGATCGGCCGGGTCGCGACCGAAAGCCCCGAGCGGCGCATCGTCTTCCACGGCCACGACACGTGGGGGCTCGGTGTCGCGAACACACTCGCCGCGATCGCCACCGGGGCATCGGTCGTGGACGGCTCGCTCGGCGGTCTCGGCGGCTGTCCGTTCGCCCCCGGCGCCAGCGGCAACACCTCCAGCGAGGACATCGCGTTCGCAACCCGCCCCGGGTGGCTGACACCGGCCGCACTGACCGGCCTCGTCGACATCGCGACTCCGATGCTCGCCGAACTCGGCGAGCCCAACCGCTCCCGCACCGCAGAGGGAACACGCTCCGCGGCACACGCTTTCGAGTGGGTGCGCCCGGGCGGGTGATCACGAGAGGAAGAGCCCATGTCCTTCACTGACGACGAGGTCGAGTTCCTGCGGTCACAACCGCTCGCTCGACTGGCGACCACGTCCGACGACGGCCAACCCGATGTCGTCCCACTCGCCTTCGAGTTCGACGGCACCCACTTCTGGATCGGTGGGACCGGCGAGCCCGTGCTTCACACCAGAAAGTTCCGAAACATACTCGGCGGCCACGACAGGGTGGCACTCGTCGTCGACGAACTGATGTCGCTCGACCCCCTCACCGCCAAGTGCATCCGGGTCTACGGGATCGCGGACCCGCCGATCGAACGCGTCGGGATCGTCGGCGCCGGACTGTACTCACGGATCATCCCGACAGTGTCGTGGAGTTGGAACATGGCGGGCGAACCGGCAGGCGACGTGTGGTACGAGCCGCGACGAGCGGTGCACACCACCGCCACGGACTCGGACGACTGACGCGGGGCCGAGGAATCGGAATCTTCCAAGTCCCCTAGAGCGATATGAATCCGCGTCAGCCGAGAAGGAGGTTGCTGGGTCAGCTTCGCTGATTGCTCGACAATTCAGGGGCGGACATACTGCTCGAATGACCATCACACGGTGTGTCGATCTATCGGCTGCGCTCTGGCTCGAACATCGAGACGAGGACTGGCGGCGACTGGCCGCTCGCGGGCCCCGCTGCTTCGACAAGTACGCACGTCTGAGGTTCATCCCGGACCCGGGCCATCCGGGACAAAGCGCCAACAATGTCCACGCCGCTCCGGACGCGCTATCCGACAACGAACAACTCGGTGTCGTCCTGACCCAGCTGGCCCGATGCACCGGCACGCCTGATGATTGCTACTTCTGCATTTGGGATGGATGGCCAAGCTTCCACATCGACGATCCGATGCCGAAGGTCTCGATACCGAACCGCGACTACTTTCTGTTCCACGGAGCACTTGCCGACTTCGCCGAATGGGAGGTCCAGATCAAGACGCTTCTGCACGACATCGAAGCCCCAACCCCAGCGTTCGTGTGGCCGGCCGATCATGCGTGGTGTGTGACGTGCGACGTCGATCCCCATTTCGCGTCGATTGGCGCTGGGTCCGACGCGATCGCTCAGCTCGTGATCAACCCTCACGTCGACGTTGTAGTCGACGATCCCGACAAAGAACCACCGTATTACTGCTGAGAGGAGACGTTTTCGCTCCAGCTCGTCGTCGGCCGGCCGATCCGGCCGGGCGCCCCGCCTGGGCGGTACAACTAGAAGACCATTGACTCGAACATCAGTTCGAAATAAACTTGCAGCATGAATCCGGGGGGAATCATCGAACCAGGCGCAGCTGCCTTACCGCTGCACGCCGACGACGTGCGCCGACTCCCCGAATCCGAGCTCCTCGCCGCCGCGGTCGACATCTCCCGCGAGATCGAACGACTCGAAACACTCCGCGTCGCCGCGGTCGCCGAAATCGACGAGCGCGCAATCTCGTTCGACGCGATCGGCTTCCGCAGCGTCAAACTCTGGCTCGCATCGACGACCCTCCTCGAAGTACCCGCCGCCGCCCGGATCCTCGCCCTCGGCACAGCCCTCCGCCGCCAACCCGAGATCGCCGACGCCTACGACAATCTGCGCATCTCCGCCGACCACGCCGGGTTGATCGCCAAATTCTGCGAGCGCCCACCCCGCGGCATGCCCGACGAAGCCCTCGATTCCTGCCGCAACGTGCTGCTCGACTGCGCCACCGGCACCACAGCCACCACCGACACCGTCCGTGGCGCGATAGCGAAACTCGAGCGGATCTTCGAATCCGACGAACTGCCCGCCAGCGAAGACACCGACCGCAACGAACTCCACGCCTCCAAAACCCTCAACGGGCGCGTCGCCGTCAAAGGCGACTTCGACTCGATCACAGGCGAAATGCTCCTCACCGCACTATCGGCCCTCACCAAACCGAGGAACCCGGTCGACGACCCCGCCGGCATGCGCACCCCGGACAACGGCGCGCCGAAGCATTCACCGAGATCCTGCGGCACTACCTCAACTCCGGCGCAGCTCCTGTCGAAGGCGGCGAACGGCCACACCTGTCACTACACGTGAACGCCCGCGACCTCGCCCGCACCGAGCCGAACACTGACGACCACACCGACACAGGCAGCAGCACGCCCGCCGATCACGCGGACATGGTGGGAGACAAGGACGTCGCCTGGATGCCGTGGATGGGGCCGCTCACCATCGCAACCGCCCGCCGGATCGCCTGCGACTGCGACCTCACCCCGATCGTCATGAAGGACGGGGTACCACTCGACCTCGGCCGCACCACCCGCACCGTATCCAAGCAACAACGCCGAGCCCTCGCCGCCCGCGACAACGGCTGCGCCTTCCCCGGCTGCGGCGCACCACCCGCACACTGCGAAGGCCACCACGTCAAACACTGGGCCGACGGCGGACCCACCGACCTCGACAACCTCGTACTCCTGTGCCACTACCACCACCGACTACTCCACCACTCGCACTGGGACGTCGAGATCGGCCCCGACCGGCAACCGTGGTTCACACCACCAAGCACCGTCGACCCCCACAAGAAGCCCATCCCCGCCCACAACCGGGCCGGACCGCGGGCGGCGTAGCAGCCACACTCGAGGGACTGTTCGTCCGTATACCGTTGGGCTCTAATGTGATTCCGGAACCGGCCCCTCGACGAGCTCGCCCACCAACCGGTTGACCTCTTCGCGAGTGAGGTGCGAGCCGACGGCCGCGTACTGCTCGTACTCCTCGTCGTCCAGGGCGTCGTGGACGACGGCGGCCTCGATCGGCCCATCCACAGCGTCGAGCCACGCCGGCAGGAAACCGGCCTGCGCGCCCAGCGCATCGACGGCCCCCAACAACACCGCACCGTCGGTGGGACGCCCCGCCGCCGCCAGAACCGCAGCAGTCGAGTGGATCATGACCAGCCACGACGTCACATCACCCTCCTCCTGGAGATCGGCCCGCAGCACCCGCATCGTCGCCAGTGCACCTTCGACATCGCCGGCATCCGCAGCCGCCTTCATCAGCGCCCACGTCGACGACGTCACAGCCCACCGGTGACCGCACCGCTCCGCAACACGGATCGCCTCCCGCAGTTCGTTACGAGCATCCTCGAGCTCGCCCACCGAACGCAGCAGCATGCCGAGCACCATCCGACCCTCCGCCTCCGCCCACACCGCGTCGTGCTCGGCCGCCAACTGCACTGCGTGGCGGGCCAACTCGACCGCCACCTCGGGCCGGCCCTGCATCGCCACGAAATGCGCGCGCCAGGCGTCGTCACGCGCCACCTCGCCGGTCTCACCGATCGAGGACCACAGCTGCGCACCGCGCCGCACCGCGTCCTCCGCCGTGGGAGCATCACCGGTCAGGTAGGTGAGCGACGCGAGCCCGTCCAGTGCCCGCGCCATGACGCGGGGCTCCGGTGGACGCCAGTCCCCCGCAACAAGATCCAGCGCTGTGCGCAGGAATTGCAGCCCCTCCCCGATGTTGCCGACGCGATACCAGTACCAGGCGAGACCACCGGCCAGTTCCAGCGCATAGTGCGCGTCGTCCACCGCGAAGGCCGACTCGAGCGCTGCTCGATGCTCCGCCTGGTCCCGTCCGAGCATGTTCATTGCCTGCCCCGCCCGAGCACTCCGCAAAGCACCCGCGACAGACTGGACGCGTGCAAGCACGAAAGCCCGGTGCGCCGCGTGGATCGCGATCGTCTCGGCGTCGTCGGCCTGCTGACGCGCAAACCGTCGCACGGTCGCCAGCATCCGGTAGCGGGTAGGTGAGCTTCCGGGAACCACGCGGACCAGCGAGCGGCGGACCAGCGAGGTCAGTACCCCGGACACCTCCGCGGTGGTGCCCAGCAGGCACATCGCCGCAGCACCCTCCACGTCGAACGACCCGGCGAACACCGCGACCCGACGCAGAAGACGGGCCTCCTCGTCTGACATGAGCCGGTTCGCCCAGTCGATCGTGTCCCACAATCGACCGCGAGTACCGATGGTCTCCGTCAAGTTCCCGTGCTGCAGCGTGTACCGGTCCACGAGCCCGGCCGCTATCTGGTCCTCACGCATCCACCGCAACTGCGCCGCAGCAAGTTCGATGCCCAGTGGCAGCCCGTCGACCGCACGACAGATCGTGTGCACGGCCTCGGTGTTCTTCGGATCCAACTCCCATCCGGCGGTGACACCGCCCGCCCGCTCGGCGAAGAGTTCGCCCGCGACGTCGTCCACAGGCAACGGCTCGACCTCGTACACGACCTCACCGGTGACCCCGAGCCGTGCTGTGCCCGTGACGATCACGTGAATCTGCGGGCACCTGGCGACGATCGCTCGCGCGACGTCGGCCGCATAGTCGGCGACGTGCTCACAGTTGTCGAGGACGAGCACGCACGATCGAACCGCCATCACCTCCGCCAGGTGCGTCGCCGAACCCACCCCCGGTAGCGACAACAGGGTCGCGATCGTCGACGGGATCAGCGCCCCGTCCGTCACCTTGGTCAGATCCACGACCCACGGCCCGTCCGGATCGTCGCGCCGACGACACACCTCGACCGCGAGCCTGGTCTTGCCGACGCCACTGGGACCGACCAGGGTGACCATCCGCCGCTCGTCGAGCAACTGCACGACCGCCGAGACGTCCCGTTCACGATCGACCAGACGAGTCCGCGGCACCACCAGATTCGACCCCGCCTTCTGCGGCGGCGGCGACACCCGCGCCGACTCCAGATACACGCTGTCGTTCGTCAGGATCGCGGATTCGATGCGTCGCAGACCCGCGCTGATCTCGGTGCCGAGCCGGTCGTCGACGATGGCGCGGCAACGGCGGATCGCCGCGAGCGCATGCGGCAGCTGACCCGACTGGCACAACCCCAGCACCAGCAACTCCCACGCCCGTTCGTCGAGCGGATGATCCGCCACCAGCGCTTCGGCCTCGACCACCGCCGACGCCGGCGCAGCGCCTTCGAGGTGCGCCGTCGCCAACGACATCCGCGCGTGGTACCTCATCGAGGTCAGCCGTGCCACCTCGCTCTCGATGAACACGGTCTCGGTGAACGCGGACGACGGAATTCCCGCATAGGCGAGGCCGCGCCACTCACGGAGGCTCTCCTGGTAGGAGTGGGCGGCCGCGACCGACGAGTGTTGCAGCATCGCGTCGCCCTGGCGGACGTGGTCGACGAACCGGGCCGAATCCACGGCATCACGCTCGACGGCGAGCTGGTACCGGGTGCCCTCACGCACCAGGATGCTGCCGCCGGGTGCCGGGCGGTCACCGTCGAGCCGACTCCGCAACCCCACCAGCGCCTGCTCGAGTGGATCGGTCTCCCCGCCACCGGGCTGCCCGTTCCTCTCGGCCGCCGCCCGCGTGTGCCGGACCTGTGCGCGGAGACGTTCGACGTCGACGGAGTAGGGGAAGGCCACCAGCAGTGCCGCGAGCAGTGCGCGCTGCTGCTGATCGAGCAAGACCGGTTTGCCCCCGCGCACGGCCGTGACGGGACCCAGGACCGCGAACTCGATTCCGTTCGCCATCGGTCACTCCCTTCGCGCCGTCCGGGCGGACGCCGTCAGCCCGCGACGTCGACCATGTCGTGCCCCGCGACGTCGGCGACGAGGACCCGCAGGTGATCGTCGGTCGAGCCGAGGGTGTGTTCGATCGCGGTCAGTCGGGACACGTAGTGCCCCACCACGTATTCGGCGGTCATACCGATGCCGCCGTGCATCTGGATCGCTTCCTGCCCGATGTGCCTGGCCGACCGGCCGATCCGCAATTTCACCCGCGATGCGATGACCGGATCGATCACGCCGTCGGCGAGCGACATCGTCGCGTACAGACTCATGCTGCGGGCCAGTTCCAACGAGACATACATGTCGGCCGCGCGTTGAGTGAGAGTCTGGAAGCTCGCCAGCGGCACACCGAACTGTTTGCGGGTCCGCAGGTACTCGGTGGTCAGCCGCAGGGTCTCCTCCATCGCGCCCACCGCCTCGGCACACAGCGCGGCCTGCGCGCGGACCTGCGCGGCGTGGATCGCGGCGACGACATCGCCGCCGTCGCCCAACGGCTCGGCGGGGGCGTCCCGGAATTCGATCTGCGCGGCCCGCAAGCCGTCGTGCGTCGCATATCGCTGTCGAGCGACGCCGGGCGCGTCCCCATCCACCAGGAACAGGCCGACGCCGCCGTCGGGCAACGCCGCGGACACGACGACCGAGTCGGCGCAGTCACCGTGCGGCACCGGATTCTTGGTGCCGGTGAGGGTCCACGAATCTCCCTGCCGCACAGCACTGGTGCCCACCTCGACCGCCGGCCACCGGGTCCCCGACTCGGCGTGGGCGAACGCGAGCAGCACCGCGCCGCCGAGGACACTCGGGAGGATCTTCCGCCGCTGCGCCTCGCTGCCGACGTCGGCAATCAACGAACCGGGCACCAGCACTGCATCCAGCAGCGGTTCCGGCGCGAGCCGTCGGCCCAGTTCGGACATCACGAGTCCGACCTCGACCGGGCCGGCATCCGAGCCGCCGTCCTCGTCGGAGAATCCGAGCCCGAGCAGTCCGGTCTCGGCCAGCCTCCGCCACACGTCCTCGCTCCAACCGCGCGGCGTCGCCTTGACCGCCGCGAGTGCCTCGGGGTCGTAGCTGCGGCCGAGGAGTTCCCGCGTCGTGTCGCGCAGCAGCTTCTGTTCGTCGTCGAGTTCGAAGTCCATGCCACGCCTCACAATCCGAGGATCGACGACGCGATGATGGTGCGCTGCACCTCGCTCGACCCGCTGTAGATCGACACCTTGCGGTAGTTCAGATACGCGGGCGCGGCTCGCTGCGCCCACAGTGGGCTCTCGATGTCGGCGCCGGCCTCGAACGGCAACGAGTCCGGGCCCGCGATGTCGACGAGCAGTTCGGTTGCGGCCTGCTGCAATTCGGAACCTCGCAGCTTCAACAGCGACGACGCCGGGTCCGGCTTGCCGTGCACCGAACTGGCGACCACCCGCAGCTGCGTGAGTTCGAGTGCGAGCAGTTCATTCTCGAGTTCCGCGACGCGGGCCGCGAACAGCGGATCGTCGAGCAGAGTGCCCGCACCGAGCGGAGTGCGCGCCGCGTGCTCCTTCGCGCGCGCCAGCTTGATCTTGGTGCGGCCGACACCGGTGACGCCGGTGCGCTCGTTGCCGAGGAGGAACTTCGCGTAACTCCAGCCGGCGTTCTCCTCCCCCACCAGGTTCTCGGCCGGCACGCGGACATCGTCGAAGAAGACCTCGTTGACCTCGTAGCTGCCGTCGATGAGGCGGATCGGTCGCACCGTCACGCCCGGGGACGTCAGGTTCACCAGGATGAACGAGATGCCCGCCTGCTTCTTCGGAGCGTCCGGATCGGTGCGCACGAGGCAGAAGATCCAGTCGGCGTACTGCGCCAGCGTGGTCCACGTCTTCTGCCCGTTGATCACGTAGCTGTCACCGTCGCGGACGGCGCGGGTCTGCAGCGAAGCGAGGTCCGACCCCGATCCCGGCTCCGAGAAGCCCTGACACCACCAGATGTCGAGGTTGGCCGTCGCGGGCAGGAACCGCGCCTTCTGCTCGTCCGAGCCGAACGCCGCGATCACCGGACCGACCATGTTGGCGTTGAACGCCAGCGGCTCCGGGACCGCCGCCAACTGCATCTCGTCGAGCCAGATGTGCCGCTGCACCGCGGTCCAGTCCCGGCCACCCCACCGGACGGGCCAGTGCGGTACCGCGAGACCCGCGGCGTTCAGGATGCGCTGCGTCGTGACCACGTCGTCGCGGCCGAGTGTGGCACCCGACGCCACCCGCTCACGAATCTCCGCCGGGACCTCGCTCCGGAAGAAGGTGCGCATCTCGTCGCGGAACGCGCGCTCGTCCGCGGTCAACGCCAGATTCATCGATGATTCCCTCCACACCTGAACCGGATCCGGGTCCTCGATGCGAACGGTACTCCCATGTAGGGCGGTGAACGGCGCTTTGCCGCGGCGCCTAGCGAGTCTCGAGAACCAGCAGAGCGCCTCCGCCACCGGAGTCGACCCGGGTGGTCAGATCCAGGTCCGGTGCAAGCCGCGAGAGGCGGTCGAGGAGCCACTCACCGGCCGCCCGCGCATCCGCCTCGCCGGGACAGCGTGCCACCGCGACCCGGCCGCCCTTGCGCGTCAACTGCTCGACGACACCGATGATCGGCGCCGGGTCCACCACGAACAGTTCGTCGGGCCACGCGACGACCGGCTTGATTGCGCCCTTCTTGGTATTGCAGGCACGGTGCGCGAGGCGCTCCTGGACCGACTTGCCCTTGCTCTTCTTCGCGGTGCTGATGCCGTCGACGCTCGGTCCGCGCGGATCGTTGACCGACATGTCCGGGTCGACCGGCTCGTCGCACAGCCAACAGCGCCAGCCGTCACGATCACCGATTTCCTGCAGGTTGCTCACGCGAAGACGGTACCTTCGCGGCCGAAGCCGACGAAGGTACCGCCCCTGGTTTCGCCGCGCCTACATGTCGGCGATGGCCTCGAGCGCCCGGGTGCGGGCCGCCCGGTTGGCGGGCCACAGTGCGGCCAGGACGCCCACGACCGCGGAACCCAGCAGCATCCCCAGCACCTGTCCCCACGGCACCGAGATCTGGTCGAGGCCCTGGTCGGCGAGCGTCCGGACGAAGCCCCACCCGAACACGACACCGAGGATGACGCCCACCAGGGCACCGAACACCGCGATCAGAACCGACTCGAGGTAGATGGTGCGGCGAACCTGCGCCCGCTGCATACCCACCGCTCGCAGCATGCCGATCTCCCGGCGCCGCTCCACGACCGAGAGCGCGAGGGTGTTCACGATGCCGAGGATCGCGATGACGACCGCGAGCGCGAGCAGGCCGTACAGCACGGCGAGCAGCGCATCGATCTGCTGGCCCTGCGTGCCCTTGAACTGTTCGCGGTCCTGGACCTGGACCACGACGAACGGGTCGGTCGCGGTGGCAAGGTCGGTCGCCATCGCCGTGAGGTCGGCACCGGGCGCCGCCTTGATCAGCACCGCCCACTCGGTGCGCATGTTCGGCGCCGTCATCTCCTGGTACACCTGGTCCGAGACGAGCCACGGACCCAGCAGCTGGTTGTCCTCGTAGATACCGGTGACAGTCGTGACGACCTGCTCGCCGTCGCGGTCGGTGAGGGTCACCGGGGTGCCCATCGCCCACCCGCGGTCGGCAGCCTCGGTGGCACTGACCAGCATGTCGGTGCCGGACACCGACGAGGCCCCTTCCTTCATCGTGTAGGCGAGCACGCCTTCCGGCGACCCGCTCAGCGCGGTGCCGTAGACATCGGCGTCGCCGATCTTCGCGGCGACACCGTGCAGCGAGATCGCGTCGGTGACGCCGTTCACCCGCGCGGCGGCGCCGGCGGCGCCGGCCGGCACCCCGATCCCCTGGGGGCCGGTGAGCACGAAGTCGGCCTCCACGCCCTTGTCGACGAGCGAGTTCACGCTCGCCTTGGCGGATGCACCGAACACCCCGATCACCGACACGAGCATCAGCCCGAGGGTGAGCGCGAACGCCGTCGCCGCGGTGCGGCGCGGATTGCGGACCGCGTTGGTGCGGGCCAGACGCCCGACCGGACCGAACGGCTTGGCGAACACGGCACCGAGCGCACCCACCACCGGACGCGACAGCGCCGGAGCGGCCAGCAGCACCGCGAGAACCAGGGCGAGCGCCCCGAGCCCGACGACGGCGGCCGCTCCGCCACCGGTGGATTGTGCTCCGACGACCAGCGCAAGGACACCCAGCACGGCCGCGATCGCGCCGATCAACGTGCGCACCCGCAGGGTGTCACCCGTGGAGGCGAACTCCTCACGCATCGCCGCAACCGGCGGAACCTTGGCGGCCCGGCGAGCCGGCGCGTACGCGCTGACGACCGTGACGATCACACCGAGCACGAGAGCCACGATGATCGTGCGCGGCGCCACCTGCAGCGGGCCGTCGGGCAGGCCGAGATCGAACGCGTTGAGCAGACCCCGCAGGCCGTACGCGAGCCCGATGCCCGCGGCGATGCCCAGCGCGCTGCCGATCACGCCGACGATGAGCGCCTCGAACACGACCGACCGGCCCACCTGCTTGCGGCTGGCACCGATCGCACGCAGCAGGGCCAGCTCGCGCAGGCGCTGCGCGACGATCATCGAGAACGTGTTGTAGATGATGAACGTGCCGACGAGCAGTGCGATGGCGCCGAAGGCCAGCAGGAAGTAGTTGACGAAGCTGAGGGCCTCACCGATCTCGTCCTTGGTCTCCTGCTTGACCTCGGCGCCGGTCTGAACCTTGGTGTCGGGCAACGCCGCCGCGATCCGATCACGCAGCTCGTCCTGCGACACTCCCGTCCCGGCGACGTCGATGTACCCGACGTGGCCGCCGTCGGTGAACAGCTCGCGCGCCTGCGCGTCGGTGAATAGCGCGCCGACATATCCACCCGTGTCGGTCTCGGGCGCGTAGATGCCCGACACAGTGACGTCGTTCCAGCCGCGCATCGTCAGGACGCGCGTGGCGGAGCCGACCTCGAGGCCGGCCCGGTTCGCGGCACCCTCGTTGAGCGCGATCTGGTTCGGCTGCTCCGGCGGGGTACCCGTGACGAAGACCGTCGGCTCTCCCAGTGCCTGATCCGGCGGCAGATACGACGAACCGATACTGGGTGCGCCACCGTTCTGCATCGGCTTGCCGGCCGAGTTGAGAACAACGATCTGGCCACCCACTGACGGCGCGACGGTGCGGACACCGTCGACGGAGCGGATCGTGTCGACGTCCGCGAGGGGGACGCCGCTCGAACCCTGCTCCTCGGGACTGACGCGGACGTCGACGCCCTGCGCGGTGCCGTCGAAGATGCTGTCGAAGGTCTTCTGCAGGGTGTCGGTGAAGACGAACGAACCGGCCACGAACGCCGTGCCGAGCACCACCGACAACACAGTCAGGACGAGCCGCACCTTGTGGGCGGCGAGATTGCGCAGCGAAACCTTGCGCATCGGGGAACTGGTCACTGCCATGGCGTCAGACCGTCTCGAGGTTCTTCATGCGGTCCAGCACCGACTCCGCGGTGGGCTCGCGCAACTCGTCGACGATCCGGCCGTCCGCCAGGAAGACCACGCGGTCCGCGAAGCTCGCGGCACGCGGGTCGTGCGTGACGATGACGACGGTCTGGCCGAACTCGTCGACCGCGGCTCGCAGGATCGACAGGACCTCACCCGAGGAACTCGAGTCCAGGTTGCCGGTCGGCTCGTCACCGAAGATGATCTCCGGCTGCCCGGCCAGCGCCCGCGCGCATGCGACACGCTGCTGCTGCCCGCCGGACAACTCACCGGGCCGGTGGTCCAGCCGGTCCCGCAGCCCTAGCCGGTCGATCACGGTGTCGAGCCACTGCTGGTCGGCGCGGCGGCCGGCGATGTCGAGCGGCAACGTGATGTTCTCGAGGGCGGTGAGCGTCGGCACCAGGTTGAACGCCTGGAACACGAACCCGATCCGGTCGCGGCGCAGCTGGGTCATCTGCTTGTCCGAGAGCGTGGTGAGATCGGTGGCTCCGATCAACACCGAACCCGACGACGCCTCGTCGAGGCCGGCCAGGCAGTGCATGAGCGTCGACTTGCCGGAGCCGGACGGCCCCATGATGGCGGTGAACTCCCCCCGCTCGAACTCCGCGGACACGCCCGCGAGCGCGTGGACCTGGGTGTCCCCCGACCCGTAGACCTTCGTCAGGTTGACCGCGCGAGCGGCGACTGTGGTTTCGGTGGGCAACTCGGTTTCGGTTGGCATGCCCACCATCCTCACCCGCGGGCCCGACAGAAGACCATCGGGGACATCCCTGATCTTGGACCCCGACCTGCGGATGAAGCCTCAGTCATGGGAGAACGCGCGGGCGATCTCCCGCGCGAGATCCAGATACGGCTCACCGGAGACGTCGGCCACCACCTTGGCGATGGTGCCACCACGGAACCGGAAGGGCGCCCGGTAGAGAGCCGAGACGGACTGTCCGGGGTCGCGACCGATGCGGATGCCCTGCCCGACCCCCGAGAACATCGCCGGTTGCAGTCGCATCCCGGTGAGCGAGCCCACCGCACGATCATCGATGTACAGAGTCGTGTCGCCGAGCGGCGTGAACTGGTCGTCGGCCGCGCCGGTCCGGACGAACCGGACGCCGAGCACGTGGTCGCCGGCCGTCACCGGTTCCGTCGACACCACCACCTGTTCCTCCTCGCCCAGGAAGTTGTAGACGTACTTCAGGAACCCGTCCTGCACGAACAGCGTGTGCCCACCGAGCCGGCCGCCGTGCGCGAACAGCACACCCTCGGCGGCACCGGCGGCGGGTCCGCCGTCGCGGGCCTCGATGCTGACCTCCGCGAGCACCGAGAACGACCGGCCCCGCATCTCCAGTGCCGCACCCGGACCCACCTCCGCGGCATCGGGGTAGTAGACGAACGACTCGCGGGCACCGGTGAGGTACGGCCGATACCGCAGGAACGCCGACACCATGTCGAGGTCGTTGAGCGGCAGCCCGCCGTACTTCTCCGCCTCCTCGAACCACAGCGCGCGCATCTCGTCGAGTCTGTCCGGCCGCGCGGCGGCGAGGTCGTGGACCTGGCTGCGATCGCGCGCGATGTGGAACAGCTCCCACCGGTCGTCGTCGAAGTGCGACCAGTTCGACGGCGCCGCGGGGTGGACGGTGTTCGCGAACCAGCCGTCGTGCCAGATCCCGCGGGTCCCGAGCATCGAATAGAACTGGGTCAACTTCCCGGTCGCCGCATCGGGGTCGTCGAGGATCGGCCTGAAGCTGGTGCCCTCGAGCGGCCGCTGCGGAACACCGCCGACCAGAAGCGGCGGATCGATACCGAGGCACTCGTAGACGGTCGGCGTGATGTCGGAGACGCTGATGTAGTGGTCGCGGATCTCGCCGCGGGCCGCGATGCCGTCGGGCCACGAGATCAGGCACGGGTCCGCGATCCCGCCCTCGTGCGACGCGTACCGCTTGAACAGCTTGTACGGGGTGTTGAACGCCATCGCCCAGCCGAGGCAGTAGTGGTTGTACGTCTCCGGGCTGCCCAACTGGTCGATCTTCTCCAGTCCGTCCTCGACCTTGTCGGCGTACCCGTTGAAGAACTTGTACTCGTTGACCGACCCGTTGGGCCCGCCCTCACCGCTGGCACCGTTGTCGGACAGCAGCACGATCATGGTGTTGTCCAGCTGACCCGATTCCTCCAGGTAGTCCAGCAGCCGGCCGAGCTGGGCATCGGTGTAGCTCTGGAACCCGGCGAACACCTCGGCCATCCGGCAGAACAGCCGCTTCTCGTCGTCGCCGAGGGAGTCCCACGGGCGGACCGTGTCGAGCGGCGGCCAAGGCAGGCCCTCCGCGCTGACCTCCCCGGAATACGGGTTCATCGGGGACAGTTCGGTGTCCGCCGGGATCAGGCCGAGCCGCTTCTGATTCTCGAGGACGATCTCCCGGTACTTCTCGTAGCCCATGTCGAAGCGACCCCGGTACCGGTCCGCCCATTCCTTCGAGACATGGTGCGGCGCATGCCCGCAACCCGGACAAAGGTACATGAACCACGGCTTGTCGGGAGCGATCACCTTGGAGTCCCGGATGAACTCGATCGACTTGTCCGCCAGGTCCTTCGACAGGTGGTACCCGTCCTCGGGCGCGTACGGCGGCTCGACCGGATGGTTGTCGTAGACGAGGTTCGGGTACCACTGGTCGGCCTCACCGCCGAGAAACCCGTAGAACCTCTCGAATCCCCGCGCCAACGGCCAGTTCCGTTTGGTCGCGGCGAGATTCGCCTCCTCGAGCGGTGTCAGGTGCCACTTGCCCACCGCGTAGGTGTTCCAGCCGCGCTCACCCAGGACCTCCGACAACAGCGCGCAGTCGGCCGGTATGCGACCACTCGCGTTGGTGAACCCGTCGGTGAATTCCTCGATCGTGGCCATTCCGACCGACGTCGCGTTGCGACCGGTCAGCAGCGACGCGCGGGTCGGTGAACACAGTGCCGTCGTGTGGAACTGGCTGAGCAGCAGGCCGCGGTCGGCGATCCGCTTCAGATTGGGCATTTCGACCAGCCCGCCGTACATGTCCCACGTACCGATTCCGGTGTCGTCCCACACGACGTACAGCACGTTCGGCGCCCCCTCGGGGGCACGAGGTTCCGCGAACGGCGCCCAGTCCGGCGTCGAATCCCGAATGTCGACCGAAACCTTGCCCGTGAATTCCGCAGCCATAACCGGGTCCTCCCGATGCGGTGAGACTCTCATCATCACACGCACCGGGAGGACCGCGGGCCGGATCGTCGGACTACGTTCGACTTTCCGTCACGACGCCGAAACCGCCTGTGCAGTCCGGAAAGTCCACGACGTCCGATCGGCCCGCATCGCCTTCGACAGGCTCAGGCCCAGCGGGCCTGCCCACCGTCGAGCGGAATCGTGGCACCCGTCAGATAGGCCGCATCGGGTCCGACCAGGAACGCGACCGCGCTGCCGATGTCGGTCTCGGCGTCACCGATCCGTCGCATCGGAATGCTCGCAACGAAGGCGGCGGCCTCCTCCGGACGGGCGTCCGCCCAACGCTGCAGACCCGGCGACATTGCATGCGGTGCAACAGCATTGACGCGAATGTTATCGACACCCCACTCGCAGGCGGCGGCGCGGGTGAGCGACCGGACGGCCTCCTTCACCGACGCGTAGCCGCCGTAACCGCTCGCATCCCAGCGCACCGCGACCGACGAGACCATGTTGACGATCGCTCCGCCGCCACGCTCCTTCATGTGCGGGTAGCAAGCCTGCATCGTGCGCAGGGCCGCAACCGGACCCGACGTGTACGCGCGCTCGAGGAGACCCGCCTCGAGATCGTTGATCGGACCCAGCGGGTTGAGGCTGGCATTGTTGACCAGGATGTCGACGCCGCCGAAGAGCGCCGCGGTCGTGTCCACCGAACGCGTGATGTCGTCGGCGCTCGACACGTCCGCGACGACCGGCTCGGCGATCCCGCCGAACGCCGCGATCGCCTCGCACGTGTCGATCAGCTTCGACTCCGTCCGCCCGGACACGGCGATCCTCGCGCCCTCCTTGGCGAGTGCGAACGCAATTCCCTGACCGACGCCCTGGCCGGCGCCCGTGATGAGCGCGACCTTTCCGTCCAACTTGCCCATGTGGTCTCAATCTCCCGCATCTGTCGGTGTGCTGACAGCCACATAACCAGGCGGCGTCCATCCACGGCGGGCGTTTCTCGATGACCGGGACCGCCCCACGGCTACTCTCGGGACATGCGGATCGGAGCCCATGTCCGGCAGGACGCCGACCCCATCGGGGCCGGCGAGCGTCTCGGCGCGGACATCGTCCAACTGTTCCTCACCGACCCCCAGAAGTGGGACAAGCCCGAGCCCCACCCACAGACCGAGCAGATCCTCGCGAGCCCGATCGATGTCGTCGTCCATTCGTCGTACGTCATCAACGTCGCGAGCCTCAACAACCGACTCCGGATGCCGTCCCGCAAGGCCGTCGCAGACCAGGCAGCCGCTGCCGCCGACATCGGGGCAGTCGGCCTCGTCGTCCACGGCGGTCACGTGCGCGACGGCGAGGATCCGGCCGCGGGCGTCGAGAACTGGCGCAAGTTGTTCGAGCGCCAGCAGGACAAGGGCGGTTTCCCGGTCCCGATCCTGATCGAGAACACGGCCGGCGGCGACTTCGCGATGGCCCGCCACCTCGACGCGATCGGACGCCTGTGGGACGCGGTCGGCGAATTCGGCGCGGGATTCTGCCTCGACACCTGCCATGCGTGGGCGGGCGGCGAGGAACTGCTCGGCATCGTCGAGCGGATCCGCGCGATCACCGGGCGCATCGACCTGGTCCACCTGAACAACTCGCGCGACGAGTTCGACTCCGCCCGCGACCGGCACGCGAACCTCACCACCGGCCTGATCGACCCCGCGATGCTCACCGCCGTCGCGTCCGCGGCCGGCGCCCCCGTCATCCTCGAGACCCCCGCCGACGGCATCGCCGACGATCTGGCCTACCTGCGCGACGCCCTCGCCGGCGACTGAGCGCGACTGAGCGCGTCGGACGTCACACATACCGAATCGGACACGACGCCGCGTCGGACCGCGACCGCGGAACGTGCCCGACCTACCATCGCCACTCATGACGTACCTTCGGTCCCGCCGCACGCTCGCCATCTCCTCCGTCGCCGTCGCGGCGCTCACGCTCGCCGGTTGCTCGAGCACCGACGCCGAGCAGACCGCGTCGACGACCTCGATCACCACGTCGACGTCCGAGGCCTCTCCGACGAACATCGCGCCGCTCGCGGCAGCCGACGGCACGATGACCGACGCCCCGACCGAGGTTGCCCCGCAGACCGGGCAGGCCTCCCCCGACGCCGCGCTGACCATCACCGACATGCGAGTCGGCAGGCACGACGGCTTCGACCGGGTGGTGTACGAGTTCGGCGGCGTCGGCACGCCCGGGTGGCAGGCCGAGATCGTGTCCACCGCGAATCAGCAGGGCAGCGGCAAGCCCCTCGCGGTCGCGGGCCAGGGCATCCTCCAGGTTCTCATCGAGGGGTCGACCATGCAGCCCCAGTCCGGTGTCGAGCCGTATGCGGGACCCAATCCGCTGGAGGTCGGGTCCGGCGGTGTCGTGACCGAGGTCCGCGACGCGGGCGTCTTCGAGGGTCGGGCGCAGACGCTGATCGGGCTGTCCCAGCGGGATGTCGGTTACCGCGTCTACACCCTGAGCGATCCCACCCGACTGGTCGTCGACATCGCTCACTGACTGCCCGCGCCTTGACCTCGAGCAATGTTGAGGTCTTACCTTCGGTGTCGGACCCCGGTCGTATCGTGACCGGGCCGACGAGAGGGGCGCACCATGAGCATGGAGGTCACCGCGTGGAACGCGATGTACAACGCGATGCACGCGCAGCAGGACCGTCGTCCCTTCTCCCGCGCCACGCTGCGCCGGGTGGCCGGCTACGCGCGCCCACACCGTAGCCACATCGCGTGGTATCTGCTGCTCAGCGTCGTCACCGCGGCGCTGGCGGTGGCCACCCCAGTTCTCGCCGGCCGCGTCGTCGACGCGATCGTGGCCGGCGACTCGGCCGACGTCGTGGTGCGGCTTGCGCTGCTCATCGCCGCGATCGCCGTGTTCGAGGCGGGTCTCGCGATCGTCACCCGATGGCTGTCCTCGAGCATCGGAGAGGACCTCATCCTCGATCTGCGCCGAGCCGTGTTCGACCACGTGCAACGGATGCCGGTCGCGTTCTTCACCCGCACGCGCACCGGCGCGCTGGTCAGCCGACTCAACAACGACGTGATCGGCGCGCAACGCGCGTTCAGCGACACCCTGTCCGGCGTCGTCGGAAACCTCGTGACACTGGTGATCACGCTGATCGTGATGATCGGCATCTCATGGCAGATCACGCTGCTGTCGTTGCTACTGCTTCCCATCTTCGTCCTGCCTGCCCGCCGGATGGGCGCACGCCTCGCCCAGCTCAGCCGCGAAGCCGCCAACCACAACTCCGTGATGAGCACGCAGATGACCGAGCGGTTCTCGGCGCCGGGGGCCACACTGGTCAAGCTGTTCGGCCGCCCAGCCCAGGAGTCCGCCGAGTTCGCGGTCCGCGCCCGGCGGGTCCGCGACATCGGTGTCCGCACCGCGATGCTGCAGTCGGTGTTCGTCACCGCGCTGACGCTGGTGTCGGCGCTGGCACTCGCACTGGTGTACGGGCTGGGTGGTTTCTACGCGCTGCGCGGCCAACTCGAGGCGGGCGCGGTCGTCTCCCTGGCGCTCCTGCTCACCCGGCTGTACTCGCCCCTCACATCGCTGGCCAGTGCCCGAGTGGACGTCATGAGCGCGATGGTCAGCTTCGAGCGGGTTTTCGAGATCCTCGACCTGAAGCCGCTCATCACGGAGAAGCCCGACGCCGTCGACCTCCCGGCAGGCCCGGCGTCGGTCGAGTTCCGGTCCGTCGACTTCGCGTACCCCTCCCCCGACAAGGTGTCGCTCGCGTCGCTCGAGGAGGTCGCCGGACTCGACACCCGTACCGGGTCGACGGTCCTGCACGACGTCAGCTTCCGACTGGAACCGGGCCGGATGGTCGCGCTGGTCGGGTCCTCCGGTGCCGGGAAGTCCACCATCGCGCAGCTCGTTCCACGGCTGTACGACGTCGACGCCGGGTCCGTCCTCATCGGCGGCGTGGACGTGAAGGATCTGACCACCGATTCGATTCGACGGACCGTCGGAATGGTGACGCAGGACGGCCACCTGTTCCACGAATCCGTGCGGTCCAACCTGCTGCTCGCCCGGCCCGAAGCGACCGAGGCGGAGCTGTGGGAGGTTCTGCGACGGGCGCGCCTCACCGCCCTGATCGAGTCACTGCCCGACGGCCTCGACACCGTCGTCGGCGAGCGGGGCTACCGGTTGTCCGGCGGTGAACGGCAACGACTCACCATCGCCCGTCTACTCCTCGCGCAGCCGCGGGTCGTGATCCTCGACGAGGCCACCGCCCACCTCGACTCGACCTCCGAGGCCGCAGTCCAGGAAGCCTTGACCGAGGCGCTCGACGGCAGGACCGCGATCGTGATCGCGCATCGGCTGTCCACCATTCGCGCGGCCGACCTCATCCTCGTGGTCGAGAACGGTCGAATCGTCGAGCGCGGCAACCACTCCGAGCTGCTCGCGGCCGACGGACGCTACGCCGAGCTGCACCGGACCCAGTTCGACACCGGCACGCCCGGAGCCCCGGTCCTCACCGAGGTACTGCGCTGACCTCGGCGCCGCTTCAGAAGAAGCGGCGAATGTTGTGGATCCGGAAGTCCGACAGCGGTCGCAGCCCGGTCGGGACACCCGTGCCGTAGGCGTTGAAGACCATGCCGTTGCCGGCGTAGATCCCCACGTGCCCGGCGATGTCGTAGGTGTCCATCGTGATGACGTCGCCGGGTTGCAGCACCGACAGCGGGACCAGCATGCCGCCGGTGAACCGTGCCATCTCCTGACTGGTCCGCGGGAGATTGATCCCGACCGTGCGGAACGCCCACTGCACCAGTCCCGAGCAATCCCACGAGTCGGGACCGTTGCCGCCCCACAGGTAGGGCTTGCCGGTCTGCGTGGTGGCCGCGGCCAGCGCGGCGATACCGCGCGGGCTGGGGATGGGCAGGGGGATGGCGATGTCGCCACTGCCGGCGAACAGGCTCGCGCTGCCGCTACCGCCCGAACTCCCGAACAGCGAACTCGGGTCTGCCGCCGCTGGTGCGGCCAGACCGACTGCACCGCCCACGATCAGGGCGGCCGCGATGAGACCTCGACGAATCGTGTGGACCACGCTCGTGCCTCCTTGCTGAAGATTGCGCCGATCCCCGACCGCAAACTGTGAGGCACGTTACAGAGCAGGCGTCACTCCCGTCACAGGATCGTTCGCATTCACAGGAAACGGGTGTCGGCGAGTTCACACTCGCCGACACCCGTCCTGGCGTCGATTTGTCCTGTCGGAGGGCCCGACGAATCAGTCGCGCGGGCGACGACGGTCCGACGACCGATCGCCCTTGGGGCGGCCGTACTTTCCGCCGGCGCGGTCGTCACGACCACCGCGCGAGGGCCGACCGGAGGGAGCGCCCTGGTCGGGCTGCAGCTGGATCAGCACACCCGAGATGCGCGTCGCGCGCAGCGCCTCGACCGTCTCGCTGGACAGGTCGGCCGGGAGTTCGACCAGGCTGTGGTCGGGCCGGATGCTGATGTGCCCGAAGTCGCTGCGGCGCAGCCCGCCCTCGTTGGCGATGGCGCCGACGATCGCGCCGGGAACCACCTTGTGCCGCTTGCCGACCGCGATGCGGTAGGTGGCCAACTCCTGGCCGTCGCGGTTCTGGCGCGGCGGACAGTCGTCGAAGCGGCGCGCGGGCCGCTCCCGCGGCTCACGCGGTGCACGCGGCGGAGCCGGCGGCTCGGGCGACATGAGGAACGACTCGCCGTCCCGAGACTGGACCGCCAGCGCCGCAGCGATGTCGGCGAGCGGCACGTCGTGCTCACGCTCGTAGTCCTCGATCAGCTTGCGGAACAGTGCCAGGTTGTCGGAGCTCAGGCTCGCGGTGATGGAGTCACCGAACTTCGCGACACGCTGCGCGTTGACGTCCTCGACGGTGGGCAGCTGCATCTCGGTGAGCGGCTGCCGCGTGGTGCGCTCGATCGACTTGAGCAGGTGACGCTCGCGCGGGGCCACGAACAGCAGCGCGTCACCGGTGCGCCCGGCGCGGCCGGTACGACCGATGCGGTGCACGTAGGACTCGGTGTCGTGCGGGATGTCGTAGTTCACGACGTGCGAGATGCGATCGACGTCGAGACCGCGGGCCGCGACGTCGGTGGCGACCAGGATGTCCAGGGCACCGGACTTGAGCTGCCCGATCGTGCGCTCACGCTGTGCCTGGACGATGTCGCCGTTGATCGCGGCGGCGGAGAAGCCGCGCGCCCGCAGCCGCTCGGCCAGGTCCTCGGTGGCCTGCTTGGTCCGAACGAAGATGATCATCGCCTCGAAGGTCTCCACCTCGAGGATCCGGGTCAGCGCGTCGAGCTTGCGCTGGTGCGCCACCTGCACCCACCGCTGGGTGATGTTCGACGCGGTAGCCGTCTTCGACTTGACGGTGATCTCGACGGGATCGTGCAGGTACTGCTTGGAGATCTTGCGGATCGCGGGCGGCATGGTCGCCGAGAACAGCGCCACCTGCTTGTACTCCGGGGTGTCGGCGAGGATGCGCTCGACGTCGTCCTGGAAACCCATCTTGAGCATCTCGTCCGCCTCGTCGAGGACGAGGTACTCGAGATTCGACAGGTCCAGCGTGCCCTTCTCCAGGTGGTCGATGACGCGACCCGGAGTTCCGACGATGATCTGGGCGCCACGACGCAGACCCGACAGCTGCACGCCGTACGCCTGACCACCGTAGATCGGCAGCACGTGCAGACCCGGGATGTGGGCCGAGTACTTCCCGAAGGCCTCCGCGACCTGCAGCGCGAGCTCGCGGGTCGGGGCCAGGATGAGCGCCTGCGGGACCTTCCGGTCCACGTCCAGGCGAGACAGGATCGGGATCGCGAACGCGGCGGTCTTGCCGGTGCCGGTCTGCGCGAGACCCACGACGTCCTTGCCGGCGAGCAGCGGCGGGATGGTCGCGGCCTGGATAGGCGAGGGCGACTCGTATCCGACGTCGGAAAGGGCCTTCAGCACACGTTCGTCGATCTCGAGGTCGGCGAAGGTGATGGGATTGTTGTCGGACTGCGGGTCACGCTCGGTGTCACTCATTTGACCAGTCAGTTTAGTCGATGCGCGACGCCGCGCGTCTGGCGCGCCTCCCCTCCGCCCATACCCCGACGCCTGAACGGGAATTCGGTGACCGTTTCCGGGCCCCGCGCGTGCCGTGAACTCCCGTTCGGCGCATGGCCACTCGCACGGCCACCGAAGATGAGCGGTGGCGGATGGGCGGCACCCCGAATGCAACGCGGGAATGACTGACATCACAATGTGGACGACCGCCCGTCACCCCTGGAGAGGAACCAGCAGTGTCCGAGTCGAGTATCCCGACACCCATCCCCACCCACTGGTACAACATCGTCGCGGACCTGCCGGTCGCCCCGCCGCCCCACCTGCACCCGGGCACCAGGGAGCCGGTGACCCCCGCCGATCTGGCGGCGCTGTTCCCCAGCGCACTGATCGAGCAGGAGGCCACGGCCGAGCAGTACATCGAGATCCCCGAACCCATCCGTGAGGCCTACCGGACCTGGCGGCCGGCACCGCTGATCCGCGCGCGCGAGTTCGAGAAGGCGCTGGGGACGCCCGCTCGGATCTACGTCAAGTACGAGGGCGTGAGCCCGGTCGGCAGCCACAAGACCAACACCGCGGTCGCGCAGGCGTATTACAACGCCCAGGACGGCGTCAAGAAGATCACCACCGAAACCGGCGCCGGCCAGTGGGGCAGCGCGTTGTCGTTCGCGTGCGCCAAGTTCGGCATCGAGCTCGAGGTGTGGCAGGTGCGCGCGTCGTACGAGTCCAAGCCGTACCGCCGCCATCTGATGGAGACCTACGGCGGCATCGTGCACCCGAGCCCGTCCGATCTCACCGAGTCGGGACGCAAGATGCTCGCCGACTTCCCCGACACCCCCGGCTCGCTCGGCATGGCCGTCACCGAGGCCGTCGAGGTCGCCGCGAACGATCCCGACGCACGCTATGCACTCGGCAGCGTCCTCAACCACGTGGTGCTCCACCAGACGGTGATCGGCCTCGAGGCCGTGGAGCAGCTGCGCGCCGCCGGTGAGGCGAACGCCGACGTCGTATTCGGTTGTGCAGGTGGCGGTTCCAACCTCGCCGGCCTCGCATTCCCGTTCATCCGGGAGGTCCTGCACGGCAAGGCACAGACCCGGATCATCGCTGCCGAGCCGGCCGCCTGCCCGTCGATCACCAAGGGCGAGTACCGCTACGACCACGGCGACGTCGCGGGCCTGACCCCGCTGCTCAAGATGCACACGCTCGGCCAGGACTTCGTCCCGGACCCGATCCACGCCGGCGGCCTGCGCTACCACGGCATGGCGCCGCTGCTCAGTCACACCGTCGAACTCGGTTACGTCAAGGGACAGGCCGTCGACCAGACCGACTCGTTCGACGCGGGCGTGCTGTTCGCGCGGACCCAGGGCATCGTCCCCGCGCCCGAATCGGCGCATGCGATCGCTGCCGCCGCCGAGTACGCGCGCGGGCTCACCGAGCCCGAGGTGCTGGTGATCGGGCTGTCCGGTCACGGCATGCTCGACCTGCCCGCCTACCAGGCGCACATCGACGGCAACCTGGTCTCGACGGCATAGTTCGCACTCGTGGTTGCGGCGCCCGGGAGTCCGTTTCCGGGCGCCGCACCTGTGCGCGGTCTGCGGCGTATCGTCGAAATCGAGATCGAATCTCTTCGACGGAGCACGTCATGCACTATGCGACGCGTGCCGGAGCCGGACGGGCACTGGCCAAGTCGCTGAGCCATCTGCGCGGGTCCGATCCGGTGGTTCTGGGACTCCCCCGCGGCGGCGTACCGGTGGCATACGAGGTCGCCCAGGCTCTCCGCGCTCCCCTCGACGTCATCCTGGTCCGCAAGCTCGGTGTGCCGTGGCAGCCGGAACTCGCGATGGGAGCGATCGGCGAGGGGGATGCGGAGGTCCTCAACGACGACGTGATCCATCGCGGAGGCGTGACGCGCCAGGCACTCGAGTCGGTCCGCACGAAGGAGCGGCAGGAACTGACGCGACGCGCCGATGCCCTGCGCCGCGGGCGGGCACGCACACCGCTGACGGGACGGACCGTCGTACTCGTCGACGACGGCATGGCGACCGGCGCCACCGCAGCGGTCGCCTGTCAGGTCGCCCGTGCCGCGGGGGCGGCCACGATCGTCGTCGCGATACCGGTGGCGTCACCGGAGGCCGTCTCGCGGCTGCGGGTCACCGCGGACGAGGTGGTGTGCCCGTTCACGCCCGTGAATCTCGGTGGTGTGGGCGGCGCATACGTCGACTTCCACCAGCTGGACGACCGCGAGGTCACCGAGCTGCTCGCCCGCGCCGGCGAGCCCCGGACGTGACCGGTGCAACATTCGGCGCCGCAGCGCCGATACACGTCTCGTCAGGCCCTGCGCAGCGAGGGAGGATTCGTGAGCGTCTCGGAACGGCAAGTGCAGACGGTGGTCCAGGCCTGCCGCGACAGACTCGGCGACCCGGCCGGCTGGGTGCCGCCCGACGAGTATCGGGACAGCCTCGCACTCTGCATCATCGAGTCGGTCCAGGCAGCCGGTGATCGGTACGCCGACGCCGGAACCGTGGTCGACCGCTACCGCGCGTACCGGCAGGCCCACGTTCCGGGCCGGGTCACCGACGGCGCTCGTGAACTTCTGCGCACGTTCGAGGAAGTGGGCAGTTCCGATCAGTGGGCCGGGAAGATCGGCAACTACAAGCGCCGCTACTCCGAGAACGCCGCCCCGTTGCGCGCCGCCGAGATCCAGCGCACCGCCGAACGCCTGCACGCCCTGCACATCGACTCGGTCGGCGACCTGGTGGGCGCCACCCGCGACGACCGCACCCGCAGCGACCTGCGCGCCGCGTGGGACGAGTGCTGCGGCGGACCCGACGACGCGATGTGGCAGCACCTGATGACCCTGACGGGTGCACCCGGTTCGCCCGGCACCGCCACGGCCACCGACGAGTTCGTGCGGTCTGCACTCGCGGACACCCCCGGCGATTCCGCACCCTCGGCTCCGCCGACCGAAATCCTCGCCGCGGCCGCCGATTGCCTAGGTGTCCCGGCAGCCGCGCTCGAGCACGCGGTCCGGCGGTGGCGATGCACGCGCGAGGACGACTTTCATCCCGTTGCGTGACTCGCACAGCCCCCTACCTGGAGAAAGTTAGCATTACATACGGTTACATTTATTTCCGCAGGTCGACAGCCGAAATGCGCAAACCGGACTCGAGACTTAGTGCAAAGAGACCCTGAATGTGATGCAATGCACATCCATCATGTCATTTCTCGGAGGGGTCAAAGTGCGTGAGTATTCGGTTCCACAGTCGTTCACCATTCCGGAAGACGCGTCCATGGCCGACACCGTGTTCCGGTACGAAGCGGAGTGTCCGAATCTCGTGCCCTTCAAGAAGCCGGGCAACGGTGGATGGGTCGACGTCACCGCGGCCCAGTTCGCCGGCGAGGTCAAGGCCATCGCGAAGGGACTGATCGCGTCCGGCGTGGAACTCGGCGACCGCGTCGCAATCCTCTCGGCCACACGCTACGAGTGGGCCGTTCTCGATTACGCCATCTGGACCGCCGGCGGATGCACGGTCGCGATCTACGAGACGTCGTCCTCCGACCAGGCGCAGTGGATCCTCGAGGACTCGGCCACGTCCTTACTCATCGTCGAGACGTCGACGCACGCCGAGACCGTGAAGGACGTCGCCGAGGCCGCCCCCGCGCTGCGCGAGGTCCTGCAGATCGAGGCCGGAGCCCTCGACGAGCTCATCACCCGTGGCGCCGGTATCAGCGACGACGAACTGCACGAGCGCCGACAGCAGGTGCGCGCGTCTTCGCCCGCGACCCTCATCTACACCTCCGGCACCACCGGACGGCCCAAGGGCGTGCAGCTCACCCACTCGAACTTCTACGCCGAGTCTGCCGCGGTGAGGATTGCGTTGGGTGACGCGTTGCAGGAGGGCAATCGCACCCTGATGTTCCTGCCGCTGGCCCACGTGTTCGCGCGCGCGATCTCGTTCGGCGCGTTCGACGCCAAGGTCACCGTCGCGCACACCGCCGACCTGACGACACTCATCGACCAGTTCGCGATCTTCAAGCCCAACTTCATCCTCTCGGTCCCCCGCGTGTTCGAGAAGGTCTACAACTCGGCCAAGCAGAAGGCCGAGGACGGCGGCAAGGGCAAGATCTTCGCGAAGGCCGCCGAGACCGCAATCGCGTGGAGCGAGGCGCAGGAGCAGGGCAGCCCCGGACTCGGCCTGCGCCTGCGGCACGCACTGTTCGACAAGCTGGTCTACGCCAAGCTGCGCGCCGCGCTCGGCGGTGAATGCGACCGTGCAGTCTCGGGCGGTGCCGCGCTCGGCGCGCGCCTGGGTCACTTCTTCCGCGGGATCGGCGTTCCGGTCTACGAGGGCTACGGCCTCACCGAAACCAGCGCTGCCGTCACGGTCAACACCATCCGCGACCAGAAGGTGGGGACCGTCGGCAAGCCGATCAACGGTCACGCCGCGAAGATCGCCGAGGACGGCGAACTCCTGGTCCGCGGCCCGGTCGTGTTCGACGGTTACTGGCACAACGACCAGGCCACTGCCGATTCCATCCGCGACGGCTGGTTCCACACCGGTGACCTCGGGTCCATCGACGCCGAGGGGTACGTGTCGATCACCGGGCGCAAGAAGGAGATCATCGTGACCGCCGGCGGCAAGAATGTCGCCCCGGCCGTGCTCGAAGACGCCCTCCGCGCGCACGCGCTCATCAGCCAGTGCCTCGTCGTCGGCGACGCGAAGCCGTTCATCGGCGCCCTCATCACGCTCGACCCGGAGGCGCTACCCGGCTGGAAGGAACGCAACGGCCTGCCTGCCGACACCCCGATCTCGGAACTCGTCAAGCATGCCGACCTCGTCGCCGAGATCGACGCCGCGGTCTCCGAGGGCAACAAGAAGGTCTCCAACCCGGAGCAGATCAAGAAGTACCGCATCCTCGAGGTCGACTTCACGGTCGATTCGGGCGAGCTGACCCCGACGCTCAAGCTCAAGCGCAACATCATCCACCAGGAGCACGCGGTCGCGATCGAGGCGATCTACTCCTAGTTGTTCGACGACACGTCCGGGCCCGGGTGCGACACCGCACCCGGGCCCGGACCGTCGTCAGTGTCGGTGGATTTGCCCGCGTCGCTACAGGGCCGCCGAGCCCAGCAGCGCCCGCGCCACCGCGGAATCGCCGATCACGTCGAGGCCCACCAGGGGGCGGCGCCGCCACAGCGTGAGCAGCAGGTCCTGCGCCGGACCACGCAGCGCCACATCGGCTTTGCAATGCTCGCGAGTAACCTCCACCGTTCCCGGTGCGAACGCGAGATGCCACTCCGCGGCGTCGGTGTCGGTGCCGTGGAGGTGGATGGTGCGCCCGGCGAGCGAGTCCGGCAGCCGGCCGCCGGCGGCGAGGCGGCCCAGGAACACGTCCACCCATTCGTCGACGCCGTCGGCCGCGATCTCCGGATCCAGCTCGGCGACCTTGGGACCCCCGGCAGCCTGCAGCGTGTCGGACACGTCCATCCGGTGCACGGAGACCTCGTGCGTCTGCCGGCGGAGCCACCACGCCACGGTGCCGGGGCCGACCATCGTCGGAACCTGCTTCCCGGGGTCGAGTCGGGTGAACTCGTCGAGTAGCGCCTCGAGCGCAACCCTGTAGGCGGCAAGACATTCCGGCCCTCGGGGCATGTCGCCGGAGCGACGGACCTCCGACACCGATGCCTCCGGCGGGGCCTGCAACGCGGCGACCACCCACTGGTGGATCTTGCCGGTGTGTCGTACGACGTGTTCGACGGTCCAGTCCGGCACCGTGGGAACAGGTTCGGACAGCGCAACGACCGGCGTCGCAGCCAGTGTCTCACCCTCGTCGCGCAGAGCGGACAGCAGACGCGTGTATTCCATCAGCACACCGTAGCGTCGAGCACGAAGGCGGCGACATCGTTCGTGACTGCCCGGTGGATCTTTTCGTGCAGCAGGTCGTGGCCGGTGTCGGGGTACTCCCGCACGGTCACTCCCGGCAGGCCGGACGTCCACGCGCGCACCCCGTCGATCGGCGCCAACCGGTCGTCGACGCCGTGGATCGCGAGCACCGGAAGATCCGGTCTCGCGAAGTCCGATGTCTCGGCTTGCTGCACAACGGATTTGGGTGTTCCACAGAGGACGGCTGCCGCGAACCGCTCCGGTCCGCGCCGCAGCAGCGTGATCGACACGGCCGCGCCCAGCGAGTGGCCCATCAGTACCTGCGGCACCCCGGGACACGCCTGTGCCGCCGTCGTCGCGAGGAGGGCCGCGTCGTCCGCGAGATCCCCCAACGCGCCGGGCACACCGGGAGTGCCTTCCGACAGCCCGTGCCCGGCCTGGTCGATCCCCCACATCTCGATGTCGTGCCGGGCGAGTCCGGCGGCGAACCGGTGATAGTGCCCGGTGTGCTGGCCCATCCCGTGCAGGAACACCACGACGGCGCGCGGTTGATCGACGGTCCAGCGACGGTAGTGGATCTGTCCGGTCGCCCCGGTGAAGAACGGCATGGCTCCATTGTGGTGGGGGACGCTGCGGCGGCCGCGAGCCCTCCCCTGGTTGTCGCCGCCCGATGGCACAATCGGCCCGAACCGACCGGGAAAGGGGCGCGATGTTCCTGCTCGACGATGTGGTGATCTACAGCACCGGCGATCTGACGCTCGCCGCGACGTGCGAGTTCGCTCTGCTGCGCCGCCTCGACGGGCTGCTCGGATTCGCTCCGGCCGCGGCGGGTTCGGCCGCCGATCCGATGCTGCAGCGGACCTCCCTGCTCGGCGAGGCCCACGAACGACGGGTCCGGGACGACTTCGAGCGCCGCCTCGGACGGATCGAGACCATTGCGCGGCCCGAATACACGACGGTCGGCCTGTACGACGCGCACCGATCGACCGTCGCGGCCGCCCGGTCCGGGGCTCCGGTGATCTACCAGGGCACGTTCTTCGACGGCCGGTTCCTCGGCTTCAGCGACTTCCTCGTCCGTGAGGACGATCCGGACGGCGACATGTATGCGGTGTACGACACCAAACTGGCCCGCCATGTCGAGGTCCCCGCGCTGCTGCAACTGGCTGCGTACGCCGACGCCCTCGCGGCCGGCGGTGTGCGCCCGGCACCGCGGGCACACCTCCTGCTGGGCGACGGCTCCGACTCGGTACACGCGCTGGCCGACCTCGTCCCGGTGTACACCGCGCGCCGCACACGCCTGCAACGCATCCTCGACGACCACCGATCCCGGGGCGTCCCGGTCGCGTGGGAGGACGCGAACTGCCAGTCCTGCGGGCGTTGCGAGACCTGCGCCGCCGAGGTCGAGGCGCATCGAGATCTGCTGCTGGTCGCGGGGATTCGCGCGAGCACCCGCCAGCACCTCGTATCGGCGGGAGTGTCGACCATCGACGCCCTGGCGGAGCGAGTCGACCCGGTCCCGGACGTGTCGGCGCGAACACTCTCCGCCCTCCGTTCGCAGGCCGCACTCCAACTGCGCCGGGAGGCGCAGGGCGGCCACCCCTTCGAGGTCTTCGACCCGACCGCCCTCGCCGGCCTGCCCCGCCCGGACGCCGGCGACATCTTCTTCGACTTCGAGGGCGACCCGCTGTGGGCCGAGGCGGGATCGGCGCAGTGGGGGCTCGAGTACCTGTTCGGCGTGCTCGAAGAGCCGCCCACCGGCGCCGGAGATCCGGTGTTCCGGCCGTTCTGGGCCCACGATCGAGCGCAGGAGCGTCGGGCGCTGATCGATTTCCTCGACTACGTCGCCGCCCGCCGCGCCGCGCACCCGGGCCTGCACATCTACCACTACGCGGCGTACGAGAAGTCCGCGCTGCTGCGGTTGTCCGGTCGGCACGGAGTCGGCGAGGAGGCCGTCGACCAACTCCTGCGGGACGGGGTGCTCGTGGACCTCTATCCGATCGTCCGGGCATCACT
Source organism: Rhodococcus sp. W8901 (assembly GCF_013348805.1). Classification (NCBI taxonomy): domain Bacteria; kingdom Bacillati; phylum Actinomycetota; class Actinomycetes; order Mycobacteriales; family Nocardiaceae; genus Rhodococcus; species Rhodococcus sp. W8901. The sequence continues at coordinate 1,878,594 of NZ_CP054690.1, read as the reverse complement.
GCGGGTCGGCGCGCAGTCGTACAGCATCAAGAAGCTCGAGCCGCTCTACATGGGCACCCGCTTGCGGGACGGCGACGTCACCAACGCCGCCGATTCCGTTGTGGCATATGCCGATTACTGCGACCTCCGCGACCAGGGGCGGCCGGAGGCCGCCGAGCTGTTGCGCGGGATCGGAGACTACAACGAGTACGACTGCGTTTCGACCCGTGAGTTGCGCAGCTGGCTGCTCGCGATCGCGGCGGACCACGACGTGTCGCCGCATCGACGCGAGGACCCTCCGCCCGTCCCGGACGAGGGCGAGGTCGACCTCACCGAGCAGGCTCTGCGACGGTTCGCCGGCGACGAAGCACGCGGGTCCCGCAGCGCCGACCAGCAGGCCGCCGCACTGATGGCAGCCGCCGTCGGCTACCACCGGCGGGAACGTAAACCGTTCTGGTGGGCGCATTTCGACCGGCTGACACAGGTGGTCGACGAGTGGGCCGACACCCGCGACGTGCTGCAGGTGGACCACGCCGTGGTGGTGCAGGACTGGCACCGCAGCACCCCTCGTCAGCGGAAGCTGCGCCGCCATCTGCGGCTGACGGGCCGGTACGGGACCGGGAGCACCGTCGTCCCCGGTGCGGAGGTGTTCACCCTGTACGACCCGCCGCTACCGGCGGAGGCGATGACCGGATCGACCCCCACGCAACGCGGGACAGCGACGGCGGTGGTGCTGTCGGTCGGCGCCGACGAGAACTTCGACGACGTCATCGTCGTGGAGGAATTGCTCACCGGTCCGGACGAATACACGGCACTGCCGATGGCCGTGGCGCCCGGTCACCCGATCGCTACGGTGCGGATGGAGACCGCGATCGGGGCAGCGGCCGAGCAGATGGCTGCGATGCTGCCGGCGATGCCGCCGGACGCGGCCGTCGACGTCCTGCGCCGGATCCCTCCGCGTACCCGGAGCGGTGCGGGGCTGCCGACGGCCGACGGCGCCGGTGACCACGCCGCCGCGATCGTCTCGGCACTGCTGGACCTCGACCACTCGTACCTCGCGGTGCAGGGCCCGCCCGGCACCGGCAAGACCCACACCGGCGCGCGCGTGATCACCCACCTCGTGACACACCACCGCTGGCGGATCGGCCTGGTGGCACAGTCGCATTCGGTGGTGGAGAACATGCTCGACGCGGTGGTCGCGGCGGGACTCGACGGCCGGATGGTCGCGAAGAAGGACGGCCGCGCGGAGGACCGCGCGTGGACGGGGATCACCGCGAACGCCTACCCGCAGTTCCTCGACGACGCCGCGGCGACCGGGTGCGTCGTCGGCGGGACCGCCTGGGACTTCGCGCACGCCGAGCGGATCCCACCCGGCAGTCTCGACCTGCTGGTGATCGACGAAGCCGGACAGTTCGCGCTCGCGAACACCGTGGCGGTGGGAGCGTCGGCCCGCAATCTTCTGCTCCTCGGCGACCCGCAGCAGCTACCGCAGGTCAGTCAGGGCACCCACCCCGAACCGGTGGACGAGTCGGCGCTGGGCTGGCTCGCCGCCGGCCACGACGCGCTGCCACCGGAACACGGCTACTTCCTGGCGCGCACCTGGCGGATGCATCCGGCGCTGTGCGCCCGGGTGTCGGCGCTGTCGTACGGCGGGCGCCTGCAGTCCGAGGAACCGGTCACGACCGCGCGCCACCTCGCCGGTGTCGAGCCCGGCGTGGACAGCGCGGTCCTCGACCACCGCGGCAACGCAACGGAATCCGTCGAGGAGGCACGCGAGGTCGTCCGGCGGATCCAGGCACTGCTCGGCCGGGCGTGGACGGATCCGACCGGCTTCGACGGGACCCGCCCGCTCGGACAGTCCGACGTCCTCGTCGTGGCGCCGTACAACGCGCAGGTGAGCCTGATCCGACGGCACCTGGCCGCCGCCGGACTGGCCGACGTGCACGTCGGGACGGTCGACAAGTTCCAGGGCAGAGAGGCCGCCGTGGTGCTCGTGTCGATGACGGCGTCGTCGGCCGAGGACGTGCCGCGCGGGATGTCGTTCCTGTTGTCCCGCAACCGGCTCAACGTCGCGGTCTCCCGCGGCAAGTGGTGTGCGGTGATCGTGCGGTCGCGGCTGCTCACGCACTACCTTCCGACGACACCTGCCGGGCTGACCGAACTGGGCGCGTTCACGCGTCTGGGCGAGTGACCCGAGGTCACCCGAAGCACTTGCCCTCGCCGCGGTAGGTGGGTGTGGACGTGGCCGTGCCGTCGGCGTCGACGAGGTGCACCTCGGTGAAACGCTCACACAGCTCGCCGGCCTTCGCGTGGCGGAACCAGACCCGGTCGCCCACAGCCAACTCGGCGGCCGCCGCGCCGGTGACGGGCGTCTGGACCTCGCCGGCGCCCTCGTTGCGCAGCAGCTTCAACCCGCGCGGCCACACCGGAGCCGGCACGCGCGTGTTCCCGGCGGGACCCGACGCGATGTAGCCGCCACCGAACAACGTCGTGATCCTCGGCGTCGGCTTGCGGACCGCCGGCAGGGCGAAGAACAGCGCCGGACGCGGCGTGAACGAGTGGTAGCGGTCGAACAGCGTCGGCACGTACAGCCCCGATCCGGCGGTGACCTCGGTGACCACCGAGTCGGCCGAACTGACCTCGAGCGAGCCGGTACCGCCGCTGTTGACGATCTCGAGCTTCCCGACTTCCTCGGTGACGGCGTCCACGACTGTGCCTCTGCGCGTGGCGAGTTCGGCGGCCGACGCCTTCTTCACCATGCGCACGGCGAAACTGCTGTCGGGCAGGCCCGCGATCTGCGCCTCGTAGAACATCACCCCGACGACGGCGAAGCCGCGGTCGGCCGCCAGCCGAGCCAGCCGTGCCACCTGCCCCGGTTCCCGCAGCGGCGACCGGCGCACCCCGAGATGGGCCGGGCCGAGGCGCAACGACGCGTCGACGTCGAGACACACCCGCGGCCGGACGCTCTCGGATCCGACCGCCGACCGGATGAGGTCCAGTTGCGCGATGTCGTCGACCATCAGGGTGATGCGGTCGAGGAGCGTGCGGTCGGCGCCGAGTTCGGCCAGCGCCGCGCGATCGGCGGTGGGATAACCCATCAGCACGTCCTCGGCGCCTCGCTGCGCGAGCCACATCGCCTCGCGCAGCGAGTAGGACATGATGCCGCGGAACCCTCCGGACGCGGTGAGCCCGGAGCCGAGCGCCACCTCGAGCACCGCACGGCACCGCACCGACTTGCTGGCAACCCGGACCGGGGTGCCGGCGGCACGCCGCACCAGGTCGGCGGCATTGGTGTGCAGTGTGGCGAGGTCCAGAGCCGCCAGCGGCGGATCGAGATGAGCCGTGGCAGCGGTGAGTCGGTCGATCGCAGCAGTCACATCAGTCCGTTCGTCGTAGGCGTTCGGACCAGTCGATCACTCTCCTGAACGATTGTCCAGGTCTGGGTCCGCGTCGACCGCCTTGCTCGCGACGATGCGCACCAGATCGTCGAGCTCGGTGATGATGGCATTGCTGTCGCGGTCGACGAGCCAGCGCAGGACGATGCCGTCGATGACGGCGAGGGCGAACCGCGCGATCGCCTCGACCGGTTCGGTCCACGTGGTCCCGGTCCTGCGGGCGCTCTCCTGAAGGAACACCGTGGCCTCGATGTCCATGGTTCGGTACTGCTCGTCCGCGACACTCCCGGCGAGCGGCGCGCCCGCCGCGCGGTGGCGCAGCGCGTATGCGGTGATCTCGTACGTGAGCAACTGGCGATCCGCGGTGGCCTCGACCAGCGGCCACATCCCGGTCAGCCCGGTGTGCAGCACCTCGCGCAGATCCCGCAGACCGTTCAACTCCTGCGAGTCCCACACCGACGCGAACGACTCGCGCATCCCGGCGCTCAGCTGCAGCACCAGACTCTCGGCCATGGCCGCGACCAGGGCTTCCTTGCTCTCGAAGCAGTAGTGCACCACGCCGAGCGAGACGCCCGCTTCCTCCGCGACAGCACGGATCGTCACCGCTGCGATCCCGCCGCGTTCGGCGATGGACAGCGCCGCTTCGACGAGTTGGGCGCGGCGTTCTTCCGCTGGAAGCCGATTCAACATCCCCCGATCGTAAAACCCGAAACGGAAAAAACGTGTCTCATTTGCCTGGACGCTCGTCCAGGTGAATAGTGACGGGAATGGCACAGGACACGTGGCGCAACTGGGCGGGGACCCACTCGTCGACACCTCACCGATTCGAAACACCGCGATCGGTAGCCGAGCTGAGCACGCTGGTCGCGAATGCGACCGAGCGGGGATTACGCGTCAAAGCCGTGGGGGCGGGCCATTCGTTCACCGGAGTTGCTGTCACCGACGGCGTTCTGGTGAGCCTCGACAACCTCGCCGGGATCGAATCCGTCCGCACGACGCCGGCGGGTCCGGTCGCGACGGTGATGGCCGGGACTCGCCTGCGCAGCCTCAACGAGCAGCTGTGGGGGCGCGGGCTGGCGATGATCAACCTCGGTGACATCGACGTCCAGTCGATCGCCGGCGCGCTCTCGACCGGCACGCACGGGACGGGAGCGCGGTTCGGTGGGCTCGCGACGCTGATCCGCGGACTGCAGATCGTGCTCGCGGACGGGTCGGTCGTGGATTGCTCCGAGGCCGAGAACCCCGAGCTCTACCAGGCCGCCCGAATCGGCCTCGGCGCGTTCGGCATCATCACCAAACTCGACCTCGCGGTCACCCAGGCCTACGCGATGCGCGCCGTCGAGGGACCGGCGCGACTCGACGAGACGCTCGACGGACTCGCGCACGATCTCGAGACCGTCGACCACTTCGAGTTCTACTGGTTCCCGCACACCAATCGCGTTCTGACGAAGCGGAACACACGACTGCCCGGCGACACGCCGCTCGAACCCGTGGGCCGCATCCGCGGCTTCATCGACGACGAGCTGATGTCGAACACGCTCTTTGAGGGCGTCAACCGGCTGACGTCGGCGTTCCCTGCCACGATTCCGCAGGTCAACCAGGTCAGCGCGCGGGCACTGTCGGCCCGCGAGTTCACCGACCGCAGCTACCGCGTGTTCGCGTCGCCGCGCCGGGTGCGGTTCCGCGAGATGGAGTACGCGGTGCCGCAGGAGGCCGTGAAGGACACCCTCCGGGAGATCTCGAACTGGCTCGACCGGTCCGACTGCAAAATCGCGTTCCCGGTCGAGGTCCGCTTCGCTCCCGGCGACGACGTGTGGATGTCCACCGCGAACGGCCGCGACAGCGCCTACATCGCCGTGCACCAGTACCACCGCCGCGATCACCGCGAGTACTTCGACGCGGTGGAGGCGATCGCCCGCGCGGTCGACGGCCGTCCGCACTGGGGCAAGATGCACAGCCGCACCGCGGACGACCTGCGCCCCACGTACGCCCGGTTCGACGATTTCTGCACGGTCCGCGACAAGCACGACCCGTCGCGAACGTTCGACAACGAGTACCTCCGCCAGGTTCTCGCCTGACACGGGGCTCGAACCGTCCGGATCCGGTCGGCGCGTCGCTACTGTGAGCGGCGTGCCGACCGGACCGAACTCCCCTCGCCTCGACCGTCGTTCGTTCCTGCGGGCCGGCGCGTTCGGCGCCGCGGTGGGCGGCGCGACGCTGCTCGCGGGATGTGGCGACGACCTCCGCGACCCCGGCGTGCCGCCACTACCCGGCGGGGACACCAAGCCCGCCGACACCGCGACGTGGCGACTCCAGGGCGATCCGCTGATCGCAGGTAGCGGTTCCGGGCCGCTCGCGGGCCGTACGGTCGCCGTGACCGACCTGTTCGCCGTCGAGGGCCAGCGGGTCGGCGCGGGCAATCCCCGATGGCTGGGGCTGGCGCCCACCGAGACGACCACCGCCGACAGCATCTCCCGCCTGCTCGGGCAGGGCGCCGCCGTTGCCGGAATCACGCAGACCGTCGACTTCGGCTTCGGCCACTCCGGCGTGAACGCGGCCTACGGGACGCCGGCCAATCCCGCCGCGTCCGGCCGCATTCCGGGAGGCGCGACCTCGGGGGCGGCCACCGCCGTCGCGCTCGGCAGCGCGTCCGTCGGATTGGGCCCCGACACCATCGGATCCGTCCTGATCCCTGCCTCCTATCAAGGGCTGTGGGGTTTCGGCCCGACGCACGGCACCGTCTCGGTACTCGGCATGATGCCGCTCTCGAAGACCCTCGATCGGGTCGGTTGGGTGTGCGCCGACCCGACGACCCTGATCGCCGTCGGCGACGCGCTGCTCCCCCCGGCGTCGGCGAGTCCGTTCGGCGCGGCGGTGACGGCGCCCGGCGTGACCGCCGTCGCCGACGAGCACGTCCAACCCGCGGTCCGGGAGGCGCTCGCATCATGGAGGCGGTCGGCGCTACCGCCGTTGTCGGAGCAGGACCTCGACATCGCGGAACTCCCCGACTGGTACGACGCCGTGACCACCGTGCAGGGCTACGAGGCGTGGCAGCAACACGGCGCCTGGGTGTCGACGGCCGTCGGGTCGGTCGGCGACGAGGCCCGCGCGAACTTCCTCGCGGCGTCGAAGATCTCCGAATCCACGTATCGGCGCAGCCTCGACGAACTCGGCGCCGCGGGCCGCTCCGTCCGCGACTACCTGGGCTCCCGTGTCCTCGTCATGCCAACGGCGGCGTCCCCGGCACCGTCGACCGCCGACGATCCCGGCAATGTCCTTGTCGCGGAGAAGCTTCGGACCACCGGGATGCTCGTCGCAGTTGCGGCCGTCGCGGGACTGCCCACGGTGACCGTGCCCGTGACCTCGCCGGGTGGCCTGCCGGTGGGCCTGTCCCTGGTGGGTCCACCCGGCCGGGACCGGGACCTGCTCGCACTGGCGGGCCGGATGGCCGGCACCGGAATCGCCGCCCGCTCCTGAGGCCGCACCACCGATGAAGTACATTCGTTTAACTCTTTAGATTCGACCGACTTCATCGAGAGTGAGGCGCCATGCGTGACGCAGTGATCGTCGAGGCAGTTCGTACCCCCATCGGCAAGCGGAAGGGCTCGCTCGCGGACGTGCACGCGGTGGAGCTGTCCGCCCACGTCCTGCGCTCGATTGCCCAGCGCACCGGCATCGACCCGGCGATCGTCGACGACGTCTACTGGGGCAACGTCAACAGCGTCGGCATGCAGACCGGCAACATCGGCCGCATGGCCGTCCTCGGCGCCGGCTGGCCCGAGTCGGTGCCGGGCCTGACCGTCGACCGCCAGTGCGGTTCGTCGCAGCAGACCATCTCGATGGCGGCCGCGTCCGTCATCTCGGGCCAGGCCGACATCATCGTCGCCGGTGGCGTGGAGATGATGACCGCGGTGCCGCTCGGCTCCTCGAACGTTCCGGGCACCGGCGACTCCGCAGGTCCCGCCCGCACTCGCTACGCCGCCCAGCTCGAGGCACCCGGTTTCAACGGCCGCTTCAACCAGGGCGTCGGCGCCGAGCTCATCGCGCAGGAGTGGAGGATCTCCCGCGAGCAGCTCGACGAGTACTCGGTTGCCTCGCACGAGCGTGCCGCCGCCGCACAGGACGCCGGCGCGTTCGAGGCGGAGATCGCCCCGGTCACCCTCGAGGACGGCACCGTCTTCTCCGCCGACGAGGGCATCCGCCGCGGCTCCACCACCGAGAAGCTCAGCCAGCTCAAGTCCCCGTTCCTCGAGGGCGGCGTCATCACCGCCGGCAGCGCCTCGCAGATCTCCGACGGCGCGGCCGCCGTGCTGGTCATGACGTCCGAGAAGGCGAAGGCCCTGGGCCTGACCCCGCTCGCTCGCATCCACACCGCCGTCGTCGCCGGCGACGACCCGGTCAAGATGCTCACCGGCCCCATCCCGGCCACCGCGCTCGCGCTGAAGAAGGCCGGTCTGTCGATCGACGACATCGACGCGTTCGAGGTCAACGAGGCGTTCGGTTCGGTGCCGCTGGCGTGGCAGCTCGAGACCGGCGCGTCGATGGACAAGATGAACCCGCTCGGCGGCGCGATCGCGCTCGGCCACCCGCTCGGTGGCTCCGGTGCGCGTCTGGCCGCCACGCTGGTCCACCACCTGCAGCGCACCGGCGGCCGCTTCGGCCTGCAGACCATGTGTGAGGGTGGCGGCACCGCGAACGCCACCATCTACGAGCGCATCTAGCACCTCCCGCACGTCGTGAAGGCGGCCGGTTCCTTTCGGAGCCGGCCGCCTTCAGTTTCGTCAGACCCGGCGCGCGTGCAGGGCGAGCGCGGGGACGATGAGCAACGAGATCGCCGCCCCGAGCAGCGCCAGCCAGCCGTAACTGGTGGCCGCGACCATGACACCGGACGACAGTCCGCCGCCCGCGCCGGCGATCGCGATCGTCAGATCGACGGTGCCCTGCGTGCGGGCACGTGTCGCCAGCGGGACCGCATCGGTGATGATCGCCGTGCCGCTGATGAGCCCGAAGTTCCAGCCCAGCCCGAGCAGCGCCAGCGCGACCGCGAGCGCCGGCACCGAGTGCACCGGAGCGGCGGCGGCCGTGACACCCGCGGCCAGCATCGTCACCGCGGCCGCGGCGGCCACGACCCGCGGGCCGAACCGGTCCGCGAGCCTCCCCGACAGTGGCGAGGGCAGGTACATCGCGGCGACATGGATCGCGATGACCAGGCCTGCGGCCCCGGTTCCGTGCCCGTGATGCTGCATGTGGATCGGGGTCATCGTCATGACACCGACCATGACCAGCTGCGTGACGACCATGACGGTCGTGCCCAGCACGACGGACGGATTCCACGTGCGCGCGGCGGACGGTTCGATGTCAGGGCCGGCCGCGTGGTCCGCAGTGTCGGCGGCGGCCGCACGCGCCAGCAACAGCGGATCCGGGCGCAGCATCACCCACAGCACCGCGCCGGCGGCCGCGTACGCGATTGCGGCCAGGATGAACGGTCCTGCGAGTGCCGGGATTCCGAGCCCCTCGGCGAAATCACCCATGACCGTGACGAGGTTCGGGCCGACGACCGCACCGACGGTGGTCGCCACGAGCACCGTGCTCACGGCGCGGCCCCGGTGGGCCGGGGCGGCCAGGTCGGCACCGGCGTAGCGCGCCTGCAGGTTGGTCGCCGTTCCGGCGCCGTAGACGAACAGCGAGATCAGCAACAGCACGACATTGTCGGCGACCGCCGCCGCGACCACTCCCACACTGCCGAGCGCGCCGGTGCCGTAGCCGAGCGCGAGACCGGGTCGACGGCCGAAGCGCTGCGAGATCCGGCCGACGGAGACCGCGGCGGCCGCGGAACCGATCGTGAACAGGGCACTCGGCACACCGGCGAGGCCGGTGCCGCCCAACATGTCCTGGGCCAGCAGCGCGCCGACGGTGATCCCGGCGGCGAGGCCGGCACCGCTGAGGATCTGCGCCGCGACCAGGACCGCGAGGATCCGGCGCTGACTGGCGGCAAGGTCCGGCGTCACGAGCGCCCGCTGCGCCGTCACGAGGCGTCTCCGGCGGTCCCGGCGAGTTCGATGCCCGAGGCCCGCCATTCGAGGATGCCCTCGTCCAACGCGGCCGCGCTCAGTCCCCGCTGCCGGAGGAGGTCGGCGGCGTCGCGGGCCATTCCGCACAGCTCACCGCGGCAATACACGACGACGTGCGTCCTCACCGGCAGTTCATCGGCGCGCGCGCCGAGCTCGTCGAGCGGGATGGATACCGCGCCGGGCAGGTGTCCCGCCGTGAACTCCGCGTGCGGCCGGACGTCGAGAACGACGACGGATCCGGAACGCATCTGCGTCGCAAGCTCGTCGGAGAACTCGGTCCCCTCGCCGTGCGCGAGTCCGGGCAGGTGCGCCGCACCGACGTCCTTCATCGACACGTACAGCCGCGCGACGTCGAGCCCGGCGAGCCGGTAGAAGATCGTGGTGCCCTCGCGCCGCGTGCGCACCAGGCCGGCACTCTTGAGGATCTGCAGGTGCGAGGACGCGCTCGTCACCTTGAGCGACGCTCCCCGAGCGAGGGTCTCGACGGACTGCTCGCCCTGCGCCATCAACTCGAGTAGTGCCAGCCTCTTGCCGTTCGCCATCGCCTTCGCTGTGCGTGCGAGTTGGTCGTACATGTCCGCATCGGACTCACTCATATTCCATCACTCCTTGGAATACGAGAATACGCACCTCAGTTGCCGTCCTCGACAGCCGCCTCCGCCTCCGACTCCCAGCGGCGGGCACGCTCGAGATCGCTTCGCGCCGACCGCGCAGCCGCGTTCGCCGCGTGCGCCGACTCCCGAACGAACGCGTCGCGCTGTTCCAGATGTTCGAGGTCGCGCCGCAGGACCTCCATCCGGTCCGCGATCTCCGCGGCTTCCGCATCGAGCCGGGACACCTCACGCTCGGCGACGTCCGTCGCCTCCCGCGCCGCCTCGGCCGAGGCGCGGGCGGCGGTGAGCTCGGCCCGCGCGACCTCCCGGGCGTCCGCACCGAGACTCGCTGCGCCAGAGCCTTTCCGAGCCGCCGCGGCGCCCGCCGCCGAGCGCTCTCCGCGACCCACCGATTCCAGGACGGCCGGCCCGAAACCGCTGTACCTCGCGGCACAGAGCACCCGTCCCCGCTCCACGGTGCGCGCCAGGTCCGGGTCCGCCATCGCGGCATGCAGCGTCTGCGCGACCTCTCGCAGTGCCGCCTCGCCCACCACCCTGCCACGCTCCGCAGCCAACCGGCCCGCGCGTTCCGCGAGCGCCCGCACCACCCGCTGCCGCTGATCGGAGAGTTCGCGGAGCGCCGTAGGGTCGAGGCGTCGCTGCGCCTGTCGCAGCGCATCCCCGAGCGCCAGCACCGCGGAGACGTCGTCGGGCGACTCGCGGGCCAGCAGGTTCACGAGCCACCCGACGGTCGTGGGCTTCCTCAACGCCGCCAGCGCCCGGGCCGCGTCACGATCCTTCCTCGCCTTCGCCTGTGCGACCCGGCCGGTGCGGGCCGCGACGAACACGGACGGATCCAGCCCGTACAGCTCGTCGGCCACTTCCTCGACGTCCACGCGTCGATCCTGACACCGCGCTCGCCCACCGACCAGGGTTCGAAATTCTCGCCCCACCTGCGTCAACTTATCTACCGTGCAGGACATAGATTTTGTAGTACCGTTGAACAGGACAACATCGCTCGGCCGACAAAGAGTTCGAATCGGCCGGCAGGTGTGGACACAGGATCGAAAGGACAGACGATGACGAACTTCACCGTTCCCGGACTGACCGCAGACCAGGGCGCCACGGTCGCGAACACGCTCCAGAATCGACTCAGCGCCTACAACGACCTCCACCTGACGCTCAAGCACATCCACTGGAACGTCGTGGGCCCCAACTTCATCGGCGTCCACGAGATGATCGACCCGCAGGTGGACCTGGTCCGCGGCTTCGCCGACGCGGTCGCCGAACGGATCGCAGCGTTGGGTGCCTCCCCCCAGGGCACGCCCGGCGCCATCGAGAAGGACCGGTCGTGGGACGACTACTCCGTCGGGCGCGACAGCGCCCAGGCGCACCTCGCTGCTCTCGATCTCGTGTACACCGGCGTGATCGAGCACAATCGGAAGGCGATTGCGAAGGTCGGCGAGATCGACCCGATCACCGAGGACATGCTGATCGGTCAGACCGCGGAACTGGAGAAGTTCCAGTGGTTCGTCCGTGCCCACCTCGAGAACTCCGGGGGCCGTCTGGCCAACGAGGGCGAGCCCACCGAGAAGAAGGCCGCGGCCGCCGTGCGCTGACCGGTACCCGCCACACGCACCAGCGCATCCACCAGATCCCGGTCCGGGCGCCCGCCGGGGGCGCCCGGACCGCCCGTCCGCCTAGGTGCGGAGCAGTTCGGCCTTGCGGGCGGGCGACGCGAAGGACGCCTCGATCGAGTTGCGTGCCAGCGTCTCGACCTCGTCGTCGGTCAACCCGATCCCGGCCCGCAGCTGTGCGAAGTTCTCGCCCACGTCACCGCCGAAGTAGGCGGGGTCGTCGGAGTTGACGGTCACCCGCAGACCCGCGCGCAGCATCGTGCGCAGGGGATGTTCGGCGATCGTATCCACCACGCGCAGACGGACATTCGACAGCGGGCACACGGTCAGGGGGATCTCCTCGTCCACCAGACGCTGCACGAGTGCCTGGTCCTCGAGACAGCGCACACCGTGGTCGATCCGCTCGGCGCCGAGGAGATCCAATGCCTGCCAGATATATTCGGGCGGGCCCTCCTCGCCGGCGTGCGCCACCACGTGCAGACCCTCGGCGCGGGCGTGGGCGAAGACGTCCTCGAACAGCGTCGGCGGGTAGCCGACCTCCGCGGAATCGAGTCCGACGCCGATGATCGGCGCCTGCAGTCTCAGGATCTCCGCGAGCACCTCCTCCGCGTCGTGCACGGGTTGGTCGCGCAGGAACGCCGCGATCAGGCCGCTGCTCACGCCGAACTCCCGCTCACTGGCGGCGAGCGCGTCGAGGATCCCGTCCAGCACCACCTGCAGCGGAACACCGCGCGAGACGTGGGCCTGCGGGTCGAAGAAGATCTCCGCGTGCCGCACTCCCGCGGCGGCCGCACGGCGCAGGTAGTCCCGGGTGAGGTCGGCGAAGTCCTCCGCCGTCCGCAGCACCGCCATGTTCGCGTAGTACAGGTCGAGGAACGACTGCAGATCGGTGAACTCGTAGCGCGATTCGAGATCGGCCAGGTCCACGTAGGGCAGGTGCATGCGGTTGCGCTCGGCCAACGCGAAGATCAGCTCCGGGCCGAGAGCCCCCTCGATGTGCATGTGCAACTCCGCGAACGGCAACGCGGCCATGTTCGTCAACGCCCCTTCCACACGGGGGCCCGCTTCTCCGCGAACGCGGTGGCCCCCTCCCGCGCGTCCTCGGAACCGAACACGGGGCCGATCACCTCGAGCTGCCGGGTGAACGCCTCGTCGGCGGGCCAGTCGCGGGCACGGACGAGCACCTCCTTGGTCTTGGCGACGGCGAGCGGGCCGTTGGCCGTGATCCGGTCGGCGAGCGCGAGCGCGCCGTCGAGCGCGCAGCCCGGCTCGGTCAGCGTGTTCACGAACCCGTACGCGGCGGCCTCCGCGGCCGTGAACGGATCGCCGGTCAGGGCGTACTCCATCGCCTTCTGGTACGGAATCCGCTCGGGCAGCCGCAACAGGCCACCGGCCCCGGCGGCCAGCCCGCGCTTGACCTCCGGAATGCCGAACTTGGCCTCGCGCGACGCCACCACCAGATCCGTCGCGAGCACCAGTTCCGTGCCGCCCGCCAGCGCATACCCTTCCACGGCCGAGATGATCGGCTTGCGCGGCGGCGCCTCCGTGAAGCCGAGGCCCCTGCCCGGCACCACGACGTTCTCGCCGGCCACGAATGCCTTGAGATCCATACCCGCGCAGAAGTTCCCACCGGCACCGGTCAGGATCGCGAGGGACAGATCCGGATCCTCGTCCAACTCGTCGACGGCGGCGGCGAGACCGCGGCTCACCGCGCCGTTGATCGCGTTGCGCGCCTCCGGACGGTTGATCGTGATCACGAGCACCCGATCGCGGCGGTCGAGCAGGACCTCATCCGACATCGACATATCCCTTCGTCGTGGAGCAGAAACCTGGCGAACCGTGCACACCCTGCAGCCAAGACCGTACCGACCGCCGGTCGACGCGTCCCGTGGACGTGCGCGGCAGCATGGGCACGCTCGCGCACAGGCGACGTGACGGGCGATACCCCGACAGCACGGCTCGGACGTGCTCACGGACCGTGTCGAGACCGACGTCGGCGCCGGACTCCCGGACGACGGCCACGCCCAGGTCCGGCCCGCCGGCGGTGGTCACCCCCACCACCGCGGCCTCGGACACCCCGGGGCATTCGAGCAGCGCGACCTCGACCTCTCGGCTGTAGACGACCCCGCCGGGGAACTCGATCGCATCCCCGGCACGGCCCGCGATGCGGAACGAACCGTTGCGACCGACCCGCATCACGTCACCGGTGTGCAGCCATCCCCCGACCGTGGTGCGGGCGGTGGTCGCGGGATCACCCCAGTAGCCCCGCATCACGCTGGGGCCTCGGCACCACAACTCGCCGATACCCGGATCGGATTCGGCGACCGCGAACTCCATTCCCCCGTGCGGTGATTCGAGTAGGTGGTCGTCACCGGAGGCGGCACCGACCCGTTGGATCAGTCCGGCACCACCCGTCTCGGTCATCGCCCAGCCGGAGGCGACGTCGGCTGCCGGGAAGCGGTCGCGCAGGCGACGCAGCATCGGGGTCGAGAGCGGTTCGTCGTCGAGTGCGAGGAACCGCACCGCATCGAACTCGCGGCCGGGCGCCCGGACCATCTGCCGGTAGAGAGGCGCGGCCACCGAAAGACGTTCGACTCGTTCGACATCGAGCGCGTGGAGCAGACCGCCGACGTCGGCGTGGGATTGCAGGACGACGGTGCCGCCCACGACGAGCGTCGGAAGCAACTGCGATACGCAGCCCGCCGCCGAGCTGAGCGGCAACGCGATCGCGTGGCGTACGCCGCCGACGGCTCCGGCGGCTCCCACATCCAGGTCCCAGGCCCGGATCACCGCCTCGATCGTCGAGAGCACGTTCTCGTGGCAGAGTTCGACACCCTTCGGCGGGCCCGTCGTGCCGCCGGTATAGAACAGCAGCGCCGAATCGTCGGGTCCCGCACCGTCGTCGATGAACGGACCCCCTGCGGCAGTTCGCCGTCCAGCACGAGGACACTGCCGCTGTCGGCCATGATGTGCCGCGTCTCCTCGACGCCGTGGCCCGGATGGATCGGCACCGGCACTCCCCCGGCCAGCAGCACACCGAGAAACGCCTGCACCCAGCGGGCCCCGTTCGGCATGCGGATCGCGACACGGTCACCGATGTCGATCCCCTGCTGGAGTAGACCCCCGGCAACCCGCGACGCCGACGTCCACAACTGTGCGTGCGTGAGGCGCGCACCGCCGACCTCGACGACGGCCTCCCGGGAGCCGAAGCGGTGCGCGGCGACGTCGAGGAGTTCGGTGAGCGAGGAGGTCAGCCCGGTGTATCGGAGCAGACCGTCCGTACCGCGCACCAAGCGGTCGTCCCGCAGGCGACCGGGCCCGGCCGAGTACTCGAGCAGCGACGCCATGCCCACCTCCACCGAGTAGGTTCCACCAGCACGACTATATGACCGCCGTCACACTCGCGTCCGTCGAACCGCACCCTCGGCGCGCCGCTACTCCCCGGTGTACGTCGCGTGCCCCGGCCCGACGTCGAGGAAGCTGCGGACGGCCCCCTGCAGATCGGCCGTCGCGAACAGCGCACCGGAGGTCTCCGGTGTGATCGAATCCGCGTGCGCGACACCGCCGGAACGCCACGCCGAGACAATCTCCTTGGTGGCGGCATGCGCGCGGGTGGGACCGTCCGCGAGGCGCGCGACCAGCGACCGGGCCGCGCCGTCGACGTCCTCGTGGACGTAGTTGACGACACCCCACTCGTGCATGGTCGCCGCGTCGTACAGGTCCGCGGTCATCACCAACTCCCGGGCGCGTCCCGATCCGGCGCGTTCGGCCAGACGCTGCGGGCCGCCCATCGAGGGCGTCAACCCGACAACGGTCTCGACCAGTCCGAACTTCGCCTTCGGACCGGCAATGACGATGTCGCACGCGAGCGCGATCTCGAACGCGGCGGTGAGGGTCAACCCGTGGGCGGCGAAGACGACGGGGCACGGCAACGCCTCGAGTGGATGCCCGATCTGCGCGAACAGCGACTGCCACAGTGCGGTGCCCTGTTCCACCGTGAGCCCGTCGAACACGTGGACATCCACGCCGCCCGAGACCACCTTGCCCTCGGCCCGCAACAGCACCGCCCGCGGCGGCCGGGCGGTGAGGTCCGCGATGTCGGCGATGACCGCGTCGAACATGGCCCGGTCGAACAGGTTCAGCGGCCCGTGCGCGAAGGTGAGGATCGCGATCTCGGCACCGGCGTCGGTGATGACGCGCTCGAGTCGGGTCGGACGGGATCCTGCGGCGGACAGGGCGTCAGGTTCGGTCATGGGCACAGAATGCCACCGTCACGCGGCCGGCGCGATCGGCAGCCCCAGCACCGTGGTCATCGCCCGGCCGAAGCTGTCCGGATCGCCGATCAGCCAGCCGTGACAGCCGGGGACCCGGTGCACGTGCGGGTCGCGCAGCGCTCCCCGCAGTGACTCGAAGCTGGCGCGGGGGATGAACGTGTCGCCGTGGCTCCACACCATCGTGGTCGGTACGCCGCGCTCGGCGATCCGGGACGCCTCGGCCCGCAGATCGGCGCCGCGGGCCAGTTCACCGATCCGCCACAGCGTTGCCGGGCTGCGGACCGCGTTGCGCAGCGCGTCGCCGGCGATCGACGCGATCGCGCTCGCCGGGGTCCGGGCGAGGACAGCGTCGACGGCCGCGGATGCGCCCCACCGCCAGAGGGGACGTTCGCGGAGTTCGCGCGGCGGCCCACCGGGCGCCCAGGCCCCACCACCCACAGAGTTGACCAGCACCAACCTCGACACCCGCGCCCCGAGGTCGTGCGTCGACGCGATCCCCACCCCGCCGCCGAACGAGTGCCCGACGAGCATGACGGGCCCGTCGACACCGACCGTGTCGAGGAACCGGTCCAGCCACCGCGCGTAGCCTCCGAACCCGTCCCGGTGCGGGGGCAGCGCGTCGGTGCCGGCGAAGCCGGGTAACGCGGGCGCGTACACGCGCACACCGGTGGCCGCGAGTCGCTCGACTGCGCCCGCATAGGTGCGGTGGGTGAGCCCGAACCCGTGGAGAAACACCACCGGTGACCCCGATCCGGCCACGCCGTACGGCGCGTTCCGCCCGTCCACCACGACGTCCCGCCAGCGGACCTCCGCAGAGCGGGCCTCGATCGAACTGTGAACGGGTGGATACTGGCGCACAGGACGACCTCGACTTCCGGAACCGGATGGGACAGGTCGCAGCGTGCCCTGGAATCGTCCCGTCGGGGACGGTAGATCTACCGGTATCCATACGTGCTTCGCTACGGCGGGTATCCGCGCCACACACGGAATGACCAGGTCAGGTTCGATCGTGTTCGGCCACCCAGGCCGCGATCTGGGCGCGTGAGCCGAATCCGAGCTTGGCGAGCACGCGTTCGACGTGACCCTCCGCGGTGCGCGGCGAGATCACCAGCTTCTCCGCGATCTCGCGGTTCGTCAGCCCGCGGGCGACGAGATCCGCGACCTGACTTTCGCGGCGGGTCAGCGCCGGCGTCTCGGGGGTCGGCATCACGATCCGCATCGGCGCCGTCGGGGCCTCCATCTCGGCGCGGGACAGTTCGAACCCGTCCCGGCGGCCGAGCGCGTAGTCGACGGCTTCGGCGAACTCGAGTGCCGCCCCGTTCGCGAACGCTGCCTCGAACGCCCGGTCGCCGAGAATCTGACGGCACAACCGCCGGCATTCCTCGTGGGGGGCGAGCATGGTCGTTATCAGCGCGACGGACACACCCATGGACTGCCGAAGGGCTTCCGCGGCACCGGACAGGATCGCCGCTCGCTCGCCTTCCCGGAGAGCCGCGGCCCCCCACGCCATCGACTCGAGGCAGCCCGCGCCCCCGAAGTGATCGTCGACCCGGCGGGTCAGTTGCAGCGCCTCGACGAACAATCCGGACGCGCGAGCACGGTCGCCCTGCCACCACAGGGCCACGCCCAGCATGAACATCGCCCGCGCCCGGAACTCGCACTCACCACGTGCGGCCGTGATCGCGACGACCTCCTCGTGACAGGCCTTCGCTCGCGCGATGTCGCCGCTCATGCCGCCGACCAGTCCGAGACCCTGCAGGACGCAGATCAGCCGATGCGGATCGGCTTCCTCCCGAAACGGACCGACCGCCTGCTCGAAGAAGCCGGTCGCGCGCTCGAACTCACGCCGGAACATCGCTTGGCGACCACAGGCGTGTGCGACCGTCGCGTCGACCAGCGGATCTCCGATGAGCTCGGCGAGGTGTGCGGCGTGCGCGATCAAGTCCGCACCCGCCGCGAAGTCGTCCTGCATGCCCGCCAGTTGACTCGCCGCACACATCGCCCCCACCCGGACCCGATCGGGACGGTCCTCGGCCCGCTCGAGCGTCCGCGCGAGCCATCGTCGGGCTTCGCCGAACATCCCGCGACAGAACCAGAACGGGAAGATCGCGACCGCCATGCCCACCCCCGCGTCTGCCTCGCCCGGTTCGGTGACGCAGAACTCCAGCGCGTCACGCAGGTTCGCCTGTTCCCGGTCGAGTCGGGCGATCGACTCCGGTTGTCGGGGCCCGATCCAGCCGGCCGCCGCGCGCTCGGCGAAGCCACGAAACCAGTCGCGGTGGTGCCGCCGACAGCGCACCTGCTCGCCGGATTCCTCGAGCTTCTCCAGGCCGTAGTCGCGCAGAGTCTCGAACATGCCGTACCGCACCACCGGGCCGGAACCCTCCACGAGGAGGATCGACTTGTCGACCAGCGAGGCCACGACGTCCAGAACCTCCCCCGGCGCGGCGTCATCCACGCAGATGCCCTCTGCAGCATCGAGTTCGAAACCACCCGAGAACACCGCCAACCGAGTCCACATCCGACGTTCCTTCGGCGTGCACAACTCGTAACTCCAGTCGACGGAACAGCGCAGAGTCTGCTGCCGCGTCGGAGCGACCCTGCTACCCGCGGTGAGGAGCCGGAACCTGTCCGTCAGGCGCTCGAGAATCTGGTCCGGGGACAGGGCACGGACCCTGGCAGCGGCCAACTCGATCGGCAGGGGCAAACCGTCCAGGCGATGGCAGATGCGAGCAATCGCAACTCGATTGTATTCGGTGACAACGAAATCCGGCAGCGCCGAGCGTGCTCGATCGACGAACAGCGTCACCGCTTCGTACCGGGGAAGCGCGTGCAGTGTCGGTGGTGCGTCCGGATCCGGAACCGCCAAGGGCGGCACCCGCAAGATCGCCTCCCCACCCACACCGAGCGGCTCCCGGCTGGTGGCGAGCACCCGTACGCGGGGGCACTCGCGCAGGAGCACCGACGTCAGCTCGGCGGCCGCGGCCACCAGGTGCTCGCAGTTGTCCAGAATCAACAACGCGTCCCGATCCGCGAAGTGCTCGACGAGCAGGTCCATCGGAGACCGGGCCGCCTGGTCGTGCAGCCCGAAGACGGCGGCGACGGTGTCGGGCACCAGCTCGGGGTCGTGCAGTTCCGCGAGCTCGACGAGCCACACACCGTCGGCGAAATCGCGCCGCACGTCCTCGGCCACCCGCAGCGCGAGCCGAGTCTTGCCGACACCCCCGATACCCGTCAACGTCACCAGCCGCGCCGACGAGAGCAAACGCTTGACCGCAGTGAGCTCGCGCCGACGTCCGATGAACGTGGTCAGCGCGGAGGGCAGATTCCCGACCTTGCTCCGGACGGTGGTCGCCATCAACCGTCACGCTCCCTCGCGCTCCCTGCAGCTTCGACGGTACGCCGCGAACCCGCACTACCGTTGGGCCCGTGGACGCGCATCAGATCGACATCATCCGGCTCGCCTGGTCTCGGGAACTCGGTCTCCCCGACCGCGCCCTCGACTCCCCCGGCACCCGCCACGTGCGGGTCGACGAGACCGCGAACCGGATCCGGTTCGTGACGATCGCCGGTGCCAGCGCGCTCGTGGGCCCGGCGTGGGCCGCCGAACGCGCGGAAGAATGGTCCGACGACGAGCTGGCCCGCTCCGGCGCTCTGTCCGCACTCGCGAAGGATCACGCGGGTCGCAGCGGCGGACCCACCGAACTGGCCTGGGCCGCGGATTTCGGGACGGACATCGCGGTCGAGGAACCGCTGGTCTCGCACGACCTCGCGCACGTTCTCGAACTGCAGAACCTCTGCCCGCCCGACGACGTCGCGGAGGCCGGACTCGCCGACAAGGGCGCCTGGTTCACCGTCGTAGACGACGCCCACCGTCCGCTTTCCTCGGCCGGCTACACGGAGTGGCAGGGCATCGTCGCGGACATGGGCGCGCTGACGGCACCCGCTGCCCGCCGGCGTGGGTTCGGTGCGACCGCAACACTGCTGGCCACCAACGACGCGCTCGACGCCGGGCTGATCCCGCAGTGGCGTGCGCACCGCGACAACGTCGCTTCCCGCCGACTGGCCTCGGCGCTGGGATACGAGGAACTCGGAACCTCGGTGTCGATCGAGGTCGCTCCCAGTACCGTGTGAGTTGGGGGTGACACGGCAGCGGCGAGGCCGAGACACGGAGCTGATGCGCGATGAGCGAGAGCACGGACAGGAAAGACACCGAAGACGTCGGAGCCGATTTCGTGGAACCGGGCAAGGAGTTCACCCGCGACACGAACTACATCACGACACGGATCACTGCCGACGGCCGTGACGGCTATCCCGTCGAGCCCGGCCGGTACCGCCTGATCGTGGCCCGCGCATGTCCGTGGGCCAACCGGTCGATCATCGTGCGACGTCTGCTGGGGCTGGAAGGCGTTCTGTCCATGGGGATCTGCGGGCCGACCCACGACGAACGCAGCTGGACGTTCGATCTCGATCCCGGCGGGGTGGACCCGGTGCTGAAGATCCCCCGACTGCAGGACGCGTACTTCGCCCGCTTCCCCGGATACTCGCGCGGGATCACGGTGCCGGCGATCGTCGAGATCGAGACCGGACAGGTCGTCACCAACGACTTCCCGCAGATCACGCTGGACCTGTCCACCGAGTGGAAGGAATTCCACCGCGAGGGGGCCCCGGACCTGTATCCGGAGGACCTGCGCGGCGAGATCGACGAGGTGTCCGAACTGGTGTTCCACGACGTCAACAACGGCGTCTACCGCTGCGGTTTCGCCGGCTCACAGGAGGCGTACGACGGCGCGTACGACCGTCTGTTCGAGCGCCTCGACTGGTTGACCGAACGTCTGTCGACGCAGCGGTTCCTGGTGGGCGACACCATCACCGAGGCCGACGTCCGCCTGTTCACCACGCTCGCCCGGTTCGACGCGGTCTACCACGGCCACTTCAAGTGCAATCGGAGCAAGTTGTCGGAGATGCCGGTGCTGTGGAACTACGCGCGGGACCTGTTCCAGACCCCGGGTTTCGGGGACACGATCGACTTCACCCACATCAAGCAGCACTATTACATCGTCCACAAGGACATCAATCCGACGCAGATCGTGCCCAAGGGCCCCGACCTGTCGCACTGGCTCGAACCGCACGGCCGCGAAGCACTCGGCGGCCGGCCGTTCGGCAGCGGCACTGCGCCGCACCCGCCACGACCGGAAGAGGTTGTGCCGCTGTCACACTGGGCGAGCGCGCAGCGGGACTGACCCGCTATTCACCGGTATAGGTACCGAAGCTCCAGTACACGCCCTCCGGATCCCGGCACGTGAATCCCCGGGAACCGTAGTCCTCGTCCTCGAGCCCCTGCACCACCGACGCACCGGCGTCGACGGCGCGCGTGTAGAGCCCGTCGGGATCGTCGGTGACGAGGTACACCGCCCCTACCCCGCTGGGCAGGTCGACGAGGACGGAGTCGGCGCGGGGCGAGCCGAGCATGATGCCGCCTCCCGGCCACACCCTGGTCGTCTCGGCCATATCCGACACCTGCTTCCACTCGCGGTCACAGACCCGTCCAGCGTATCCCGGAGCCTCCGTCCCGGCCCCGGGAATTCGGGGGTCGACAGCCCGGTTTCCCTATAGTCGGATAGCGAGACAGTCGGATATCGCGTGACCGGACGACCGACCGCCGGATACCGAAGTGAGGACTGATGATGGGCGAGAAGCAGGGACGTGTGGAGTCGACCATCGTCTCCGTCCTCGACAATGCCAGCCGGCTGCAGGCTCCGGCCGTGGCCAAGTACGTCGAGCGGGTCCGCCGCGCCCATCCCGACGAGAACCCGGCACAGATCGTCGCGCGGATGGAGAAGATGTTCCTGACCGCGGTCACCGGCAGCGGCAGCGCGGTGGGGGCGGCAGCGGCCGTTCCGGCCGTGGGAACCGTGACCTCGATCGCGGCGGTGGGCGCCGAGACCGCGTTCTTCCTCGAGGCGTCGGCCCTGCTGACCCTCGCGATCGCCGCGGTGCACGGCATCTCCCCGCAGGATCACCAGCAGCGCCGCGCGCTCGTGCTGGCGGTGGCCCTGGGCGAATCGGGCATGGAGATCGTCGAGCGTGCGACCGGCCTGACGGCGACCAATTGGGCACGACTTGTCACCGGCCGGATTCCGCCGAGCACGATGCGGGCGATGAACAGCTCGCTGGTCCGCAAGTTCGTGACCAAGTACGCGGCCAAGCGCAGTGCCCTGATCCTCGGCAAGCTGCTCCCCGCCGGGGTCGGCGCGGTGATCGGTGGTGCCGGAAATCGCGCGATCGGCCGCGGCGTCGTCGACAATGCGCGTGAGGCATTCGGCCCGGCACCGGCCCTCTGGCCGGACCGACTCCGCGCGGTCGACGGCGCAGCACGACTGCAGGTGGTCCCACCACTGCCGGGCGAGGCTCGCCGCATGCGGTCCTGAGACCGGGTCAGCTCCGACGAAAGGATGTCGTCGTGTTCCCCGTATCCCCCGAGGTTCCCCACGTACTCACCTCCGGATCGGGCGATCGCACGGTGGTGCTGCTCCACGGCTACTCGGATCACGGCGGCACCTGGCAGAAAGTGGTGCCGACGCTCGGCGAGCGCTTCCGGGTCCTCGTCGTCGACCTGCCGGGTTTCGGCCTCAGCGCCGGATCGTGGTCCGAGCCGCTGATCGACGGCTACGTCGACATCCTCGCCGCCCTCGTCGACGACGAGACCGGACCGGTGAGTGTGATCGGCAACTCGCTCGGCGCGGTGACCGCCCTCGCCTTCGCCTCCGCGCGCCCCGACCTGGTGACCGACGTGGTCCTCGCGGACATGCCGGGGGTGACCGGGATTCCGCGCTCGTGGACCCGCGGCGCACGGTTCGGTGTGGATCGCGTGACGCGGGCGCTCACCGGCCCGGTGCCCGACCGGTACCTGCAGCAGATGATCGGCACCCTGTATGCCGGTGCAGCGCTGCGACATCCGCGCCGGGCCGATGCCCGGGTGCGCGCCGACTACACCCAGCACTACGCCACCAAGGCGCAGGTAGCCGACCTGCTCGCGATCGGGCGGGTCGTCATCCGGGAGATCGCGGAGTTGCCCGTCGCGACGATGGTGGACGAGTTGACCGTCCCGGCCCTCCTGCTGTGGGGCGCCAACGACCTGCTCACCCCCGCCCGCGCGGCCCACCGGATCACCCGGTCCGTCGACCGCCGGGTTGCGATCATCCCGAGTTGCGGGCACTGCCCACAGCTGGACTGCCCCAGCGAATTTCTCGCGGAGGTCATCCCCTTTCTCGAACGGTGAGCACCGTGCCGATCGGTACAGTTGTAGCCATGCGTGCCCAGGTCCGAGTGTCCTTCGCTCGACTCGCGGCACCGTGTGCGCTCGCGTTCGGTGTCCTGGCGATGCACCACGTCACGACCGGCCCCCTCGTCTCGACACCGTCGGGCGCGGACTCCGCGCATCACGCACTCGGCCACCAGAGCGGCACGGGGTCGGACGGCTCCGCCGACGCCCCGATCCACCCGCCGGACCACGACAGCTTCCACATGTGTCTGGCGGTACTCCTCGCCGCGACGCTCACCCTCGCCGTGTGGTTGCTGCTGCGGACCGCGCGGGAACAGCGCGTGCGCCCGCGCCGTGCTTCCGGGCCGGCGCGCCGGGCGGGACGCGGTCCGCCCTTCGCGCCGTCCACCTCGGTCTTCCTCTCGTCACTGTGCATCCTGCGGGTGTGACAGGGCCACTGCGGCGCGACCTTCGGGTCGTTCCGGCCGCAGTCCGGTCCTTGATCCCGCACACGAGTGCACACACGTAAGGAACGACACGTCATGAAAACCAAGCGCATGCTGGTCGGAATCGGTGCGGCGGCGGCCGCCGTCACCCTCGTCGTCGGCTGTTCGAACAACGACTCGGGCACCGCCACCTCGGCCACCGGCACCTCGACGACCACGTCGGCGAGCGCGTCGGGAACCGCCGAACAGGGCGGCCCGCACAACGACGCGGACGTCGCCTACGTCGAGATGATGATCCCGCACCACGAGCAGGCCGTGGCGATGGCCGAACTGGTGCCGAGCCGGAGCGGGAATCCCGACGTCGTCGCCCTCGCCGCCCAGATCGAGAAGGCCCAGGCCCCCGAGATCGAGCAGATGGAGGGCTGGCTGAAGGCCTGGGGCGTTCCCGAACCGAGCCATGTCGGGACGCCCGGTGCCACCGCCAGCCCCAACGGCATGGACCGCGACGGCTCTGACCACGACGGTATGGGCCACGGCACCTCGGCCCCCATGGCATCGATGTCCGGCACGCCCGGCATGGAGGGCGGTCATGAAGGGATGATGACGGGCGAGCAGATGCAGGCCCTCGAGAACGCGAACGGACCCGAGTTCGACCGGATGTGGCTCGAGATGATGATCGAGCACCACCAGGGCGCGGTCGCCAGCTCCGAGCAGATCCTCCAGACCGGTGAGAGCCAGCAGGTGCGCGACCTGGCCCAGCAGATCGTCGCGAGCCAGCAGGCGGAGATCGCCCAGATGGAAGCTCTCCTGAGCAAGTAGTCCCAGCTGCGTAGTGCAGACCGGCCGGTACCCTCTCAAGAATTCGATCGACTGTGATCGCCGCGGAGGGGGATTCGTGAGTTCAGCCATGCAGTTCGGTCCGCCCGGGGGCTACGGGCCGGCAGGGAGTTACGGGCCGGCGGGGAGCTACGGGCCGGCGGGACCGGCCGCGCCGGCCATCGAGGCGCGGGGACTGTCCAAACAGTTCAAGACGATTCGGGCCGTGTCCGACCTGAGTTTCTCGGTCCCGCACGGCTCGGTCACCGGGTTCCTCGGGCCCAACGGGGCGGGAAAGACCACCACTCTGCGGATGCTGCTCGGGCTCGTGCGCCCGAGCGCCGGAGGCTCGACGATCTTCGGTCGGCCGTTCGGTGCGATCGACGAGCCCGCGCGAGCCGTCGGCGCCGTCCTCGACTCCCGCGGGCTGCACCCGAAACGCACCGCACTCCACCATCTCCGGATGTACTGCGCTGCGATCGGTGTGCCGGACGATCGAGCCCTGTACGTGCTGCACCTGGTCGGGCTGGCCGACGCGGCCGACCGCAAGGCCGGCACCTTCTCCCTGGGCATGCGCCAGCGATTGACCCTCGCGACCGCCCTGCTCGGCGATCCGCAGATCCTCGTGCTCGACGAGCCGTCCAACGGTCTCGATCCCGAGGGCATCGCGTGGCTGCGCGACTTCCTGGTCGCCTTCGCCCGGTCCGGTCGCACCGTGCTGGTGTCGAGCCACCAGTTGCGTGAGGTCGAGCAGATGGTCGATCACCTGGTGATCGTCAGCCGTGGGTCGCTGGTGTTCCAAGGCGCCATGGATCAGCTCCGAGGAGCCCACCGCGCACGACTGCTCGTCGCGTGCTCCGACCCGGTCCGGCTCGCGACAGCCCTCGCGGCCGCCGGAATCATCGACATCCAGCACCTCGCCGACGGGCGGATCGCGATCTCCGGATCCGACCCCGCCACGGTGGGACGGGTCGCCGCCGACGTCGAGGTGACGGTGTTCGGCGCGTCCACCGAGCACGTCGATCTCGAGCAGGTCTTCCTGGCGATGACGTCGGGGCAGTACGCGGCCCCCGGTCACGGCTTCGGCCCCGGCCTGCCGCCGCAGGGTCCGCCCGGTCCCCCGCCGCCGGGATACGGCGCCCCACCGGGATACACGCCGACTCCGCCGCCCCAGCAGTGGTTCGGTCCGACCGACGGAGGCGGACAGTGACCACACGCCTGCTCACCGCGGAGTTCCGCAAAGTCACATCGCTCAGGTTCTGGTGGGCGCTGGGCCTGGCCCCGCTGCTGGTCGGCGTGATGTCCAGCGCGATCAGCATCCCGATGTTCAATGCGGTCGCGGACGAGGTCGCCTCGACGGAGGCGAACACCGCCGCCGCCGCGATCGGACTGTTCGTCGCGCTGGGCCTGGTGTTCCTGTTCTCGGCGCTGTTCGGGGCCGTCAACGCCGGCACCGAGTATCGCCACAACACGCTCACCACGACCTTCCTCACCGCCCGGGGGCGCGACGGAGTCCTGGCCGCGAAGCTCGCGGTGACGGCCCTGTTCGGCCTCCTCTACTGCCTCGTCATCGAGGTCGTGAGCGTGCCCCTGCTGCTCGCCCTGTCGGACAACTTCGAGATCGACGGGACGATCGTCGGTGTACTGGCGATCGGCCTGGTCGCGTCGACGCTGTGGGCGCTGATCGGCGCCGGTCTGGCTCTCGCGACGGGTTCGTCGATCGCCAGCGCCGTCGGGCTCGTGGTCTGGTACGTCATGGGCGAAGGCATCGTGCGCCTGGTGCTGGCCGGGCTCGGTGCCGACGCGGTCGCCCAATGGCTCCCGGGCTCGGTCACCGTCACCGCCTTCGTCGGCACGATCGACCACAGCGCCCTCGACGGCATGCCCGGCTGGCCGCTGTCGCTGCTGGTGCTGTGTCTGTGGGCCGTCGCGTCGTGCGGACTCGGTTGGTGGGCCACCCGCTCGCGCGACATCACCTGACACCGCGGGCAACACGGACACCGGCCTCGACACGACCTGTCACCGGGCCGGACTACCGTTGATCGCGATGGGTACACACGACGCGACAACGGTGTCCGGCGAGCACCGCGGCTGGATACGACGACTCGGAGCCGAGTGCTGGAACCACCGCAGAACCGCGGTCGGGGCGCTCACCGTGACGGTGGTGGCGGCGATCATCGACATCGTCTTCCCGCTGCTGACGAAGGTCGCGCTCGACGCGGCGTCAGCGGGCGAGTCCACCGTCACCAAGGTCATCACCGGCGTGGCGGGACTCATCGCGGTCCTCGCTGTCGTCCGCTTCGGCTGTCAGTACGGCCGCCGGATGCTCGCCGGCCGGCTCTCCCTCGACGTGCAGCACGACCTCCGCCTCGGGCTGCTGGGATCGCTGCAGCGCCTCGACGGCCGCGGCCAGGACCAGATCCGGACCGGCCAGGTGGTCTCCCGCTCGATCACCGACCTCCAGTTGGTGCAGGGACTGCTGGCGATGGTGCCGATGTCGGCGGGAGTGGTGCTGCAGTTCGTCCTCGCGCTGGGGATCATGGCGTGGCTGTCGCCGCTGCTGACGCTGGTCGCGCTCGTCGTGGTCCCCGCGGTGGCCCTGGTGGTCTACCTGGTGCGCCCGGTCCTGTTCGCCGCGACATGGTCGGCGCAGCAGCGGGCCGCCGACCTCGCCCAGCACGTCGAGGAGACCGTCACCGGTGTCCGGGTCGTCAAGGGGTTCGGGCAGGAGGCGCGGGCGGTCGACCAGCTCGAGGACCTCGGCCGCACGCTGTACGCCGAACGCATGCGGGCGGCACGGATCAACGCGCGGTTCGCGCCGTCGATGGCCGCGCTCCCCCAACTCGGTCTCGTCGGTGTGGTCGCGCTCGGCGGCTACCTCGCGCTCCACGGCACGATCACCGTCGGCACGTTCCTGGCGTTCGCGGCGTACGTCACGATGATGACGACCGCGACCCGGACGCTGTCGCAGGTCGTGATCATGGCGCAGCTGTCCCGGGCCGCCGTCGAGCGGGTCTACGAGGTGATCGACACCGAGCCCGACGTCTCCGATCCGCCGCACCCCGTCGATCTCCCGAGCGGTCCCCTCGGCGTGGAACTGCGCGACGTCGAGTTCGCCTTCGAGGAGGACCGCAGCGTGCTCTCGGGTCTCGACCTGTCGATCGCGCCGGGCGAGTCGGTGGCCGTAGTGGGTCCGGCGGGTTCGGGCAAGACCGCACTGTCGCTGCTCCTACCGCGCTTCTACACCCCGAGCGCCGGGACGGTGTCCCTCACGAGCGACGGCCGGGAGTTCGACGTGTCGGCGCTGCGCGCCGACCAGCTCCGCGAGGCGGTCGGCCTCGTTTTCGACGAGCCGTTCCTGTTCTCCGACACCGTCGCTGCGAACATCGCACTGGGCCGGCCCGACGCCAGCTCCGAGGAGATCCGCACCGCCGCGAAACTGGCCCAGGCCGACGAGTTCATCTCGTCGCTGTCCGACGGCTACGACACCGTGGTCGGCGAACGCGGCCTGACGCTGTCCGGCGGGCAACGCCAGCGGGTCGCGCTGGCCCGTGCCCTGCTCGTCGATCCCCGGGTCCTGATCCTGGACGACGCGACGTCGGCGGTGGACGCGAACACCGAGGCCGTCATCTTCGACGCACTCCGCGACGGTCGGCGCCGGACGACGCTGATCCTCGCGCACCGACGGTCCACGCTGACCCTGGCGGACCGTGTCGCGGTCCTCGACGGCGGCCGCATCGTCGACATCGGAACAGTCGACGAACTGGACGAGCGGTGCGCGCTGTTCCGCACGCTGCTCGCGGCGCCCGACCCGGCCGACCCCGCAGACCCGGACGGAAACGGCTTCGCCGCAGTCACGGCACCGATCGCGGAGCCCCCCGAGGCGCAGTTGTGGCCGGCTGTGGACGCGGCCGCAGCGGATGACGCGGCGACCGCCGGGAACGGGTCCGCGCAGGCAGGTCCGGGAACCGGGCACGGTGGCGGCGGCCACGGCGGCGGCCCGATGGCCGGCGCCCTGGGTGGTGTCGCCGCGACCCCCGAACTGCTCCGCGCCGTCGAGGCGCTGCCGCCGGCCGAGGAGGACCCGCACACCGACACCACCGGGCTGCGCCGCGACGACTCCGAGTTCCGACTGGGCCGGCTGCTGCATCCGGTGCGCTGGATCCTGGCGGGCGTCGTCGCGTGTCTGGCCCTGGACTCGCTGATCGGCATCACATTCCCGTCGATCGTCCGGTACGCGCTCGACCATGGCGTGGCCGCCGCCGACTCGGGTCCGCTGTGGGCCGCGACCGCCGTGGGCACCCTGCTCGCGCTGGTCGGCTGGCTCGTGGTCGCGGTGCTCACGGTGATCACCTCCCGTGCCGGGGAGCGCGTGCTGTTCGGGCTGCGGGTGCGCAGCTACGCACACCTGCAGCGACTCGGCCTCGACTACTACGAACGTGAACTGTCGGGCCGGATCATGACCCGCATGACGACCGACGTCGACGCGCTGTCGTCGTTCATCCAGACGGGACTGTCGACGGCGGTGGTCGCGTTGCTCACGCTCGGCGGTATCGCCGTCGCCCTGCTGGTGACCGATGCGACACTCGCGCTGGTCGCCCTCGCCGCGCTCGTCCCGCTCGCGGTCGCGACGATCGTGTTCCGCCGCGTGTCCGGCACCGCGTACTCGGTCTCCCGCGAACGAATCTCGATCGTCAACGCCGATTTCCAGGAGAACATCGCCGGCCTGCGAGCGGCGCAGGCCTACCGTCGCGAGGGGTTCGCGGCGCGGCGGTTCGCCGAGCGCGCGGACAGCTACCGCCGCAGCCGCATGCGCTCGCAGCGGGCCATCTCGGTGTACTTCCCGTTCATCACGCTGCTGTCGGACCTCGCTCTCGCCGCGGTCGTGTTCGTGGGCGCGCATCGTGTCGCGGACGGTTCCGCGACGGCCGGCACCCTCGTCGCGTTCGTGCTGTACCTGGGCCTGCTGTTCGGGCCGATCCAGCAGCTGTCGCAGGTGTTCGACGGCTACCAGCAGGCCGCCGTCGGGTTGCGGCGGATCGCCGACCTGCTCGCCACCCCGAGCTCGATCGAAACGGCCGACGCCGGCGACACCGTCCCGATCGAGGGTCATCTGCGCGGCGACGTGACGTTCGACGACGTGACCTTCCGCTACCAGGGCGCCGACTCGGATGCCCTCAGCGACATCGACCTGCACATCCCCGCCGGCACGACGGTCGCGCTGGTGGGCCGCACCGGCGCAGGCAAGTCGACCGTCGTGAAGCTGCTCGCTCGCTTCTACGATCCGACGTCCGGATCGGTCCGGGTCGACGCGGAAGACCTCCGCCGCTACCCGCTGCACACGTACCGGGGCCGGCTCGGGGTCGTCCCCCAGGAGGCACACCTGTTCACCGGCACCGTGGCGAGCAACATCGCGTACGGACGACCGGATGCGAGCCGCGGCGAGATCGAGGCGGCGGCGCGGGCGGTGGGTGCACTGCCGACCATCGCGGCGCTGCGCGGCGGCATGAACCAGCCGATCGGCGAACGCGGGCAGGGGCTGTCCGCGGGTCAGCGTCAGCTCATCGCGCTCGCGCGTGCCGAGATGGTCGATCCGGACCTGCTCCTGCTCGACGAGGCGACCGCGACCCTCGACCCGGCGACCGAGCGCGTGGTCCTCGAATCGAACCGAATGGTCACTCGAAAGCGCACGTCGGTGGTGGTCGCGCATCGCCTGGCGACCGCCGCCCGGGCGGATCTGATCGTGGTGGTCGACGGTGGCCGGATCGTCGAAACCGGTGCTCACAGCACACTTCGACATTCGGGCGGGCACTACGCGAGGCTCTGTGATGCGGCGGCCAGTCATCAGGGGAATAATTCGTCGTCGAGAACCGTCATCGATGGTGACCGCATCGCAACAATGTGAGACAGCCGACACGCGACGGACCGGATGCCCGAGCTCGACGCGCGGAGGCTAGCCTCATGTGTATAGGCGCTCTGATCGGGTACCGAAGAAAGAAACGAGGCGAACACCTGCCGTGAGCAGCAGCTCTACTTCCCAGTTCGGACAGAACCAGTGGTTGGTTGACGAGATGTACCAACGCTTTCAGGATGACCCCTCATCCGTGGACGCTAGTTGGCACGAGTTTCTGACGGATTACTCGCCCGATGCGGCGAATGCGGGCGGGAACGGTGAGGCGCTGAACGGCGCCGGTGATGTCGCCACGAAGGCAGCCAACGGTGCTGCGGCTGCGGCACCTGCCGCCCCGGCACCCGCTGCCACTCCGGCCCCGAAGGCCGCGCCCCCGCCGGCACCCAAGCCCGCAGCTGCCCCCCAGGCAGCCGCCCCCAAGCCTGCGGCCGCCAAGGCCGCCGCTCCCCAGGCTGCCCCCGCCTCGGAAACTCCCGCTCAGAACACCAACCAGGTGCTGCGCGGTGCGGCCGCCACCGTGGCCCGCAACATGTCGGCTTCGCTCAACATCCCGACTGCCACCAGCGTTCGCGCCATCCCGGCGAAGCTGATGTTCGACAACCGGATCGTCATCAACAACCACCTCGCCCGTACCCGTGGCGGCAAAGTCTCGTTCACCCACATCCTGGGTTACGCGATCGTGCAGGCGGTCAAGGCGTTCCCGAACATGAACCGCCACTTCGCGGAGATCGACGGCAAGCCCAACGTCATCACGCCTGCCAGCACCAACCTCGGTCTGGCCATCGACCTGCCCGGCAAGAACGGCAGCCGTTCGCTCGTCGTCGCTGCCATCAAGGGCACCGACTCGATGAACTTCGTGCAGTTCTACAGCGCGTACGAGGACATCGTCCGTCGCGCGCGCGACGGCAAGCTCACGGCCGAGGACTTCTCGGGTGTCACGATCTCGCTGACCAACCCCGGCGGCATCGGCACCGTCCACTCCGTCCCGCGCCTGATGCAGGGCCAGGGCGCCATCATCGGTGCCGGTGCGATGGAGTACCCCGCCGAGTTCCAGGGCGCGAGCGACGAGCGCATCGCGGAGATGGGCGTCGGCAAGCTGATGACGCTGACCTCCACCTACGATCACCGGATCATCCAGGGCGCCGAGTCCGGCGACTTCCTGCGCACGATCCACAACCTGCTGATCAGCGACGAGTTCTACGACGAGGTCTTCCACTCGCTGCACATTCCTTACGAGCCGGTCCGCTGGCGCAAGGATGTGCCGGAGGGCGCGGTCGACAAGAACACCCGTGTGCTCGAGCTCATCGCGGCGTACCGCAACCGCGGTCACCTGATGGCCGACACGGACCCGTTGCAGTTCGTCAAGGACAAGTTCCGCAGCCACCCGGACCTCGACGTCACGACGCACGGCCTGACCCTGTGGGATCTGGACCGCGAGTTCAACGTCGGCGGCTTCCACGGCAAGGCCCGGATGAAGCTCCGCGACGTGCTGAGCATCCTGCGTGACGCGTACTGCCGCCACATCGGCGTCGAGTACACGCACATCCTCGAGCCGGACCAGCAGGCATGGCTGCAGGAGCGCGTCGAGGCCCAGCACGTCAAGCCCACGGTCGCGCAGCAGAAGTACATCCTGAGCAAGCTCAACGCCGCCGAGGCGTTCGAGACCTTCCTGCAGACCAAGTACGTCGGCCAGAAGCGCTTCTCGCTCGAGGGCGCCGAGTCCGTCATCCCGATGATGGACGCCGTCATCGACCAGAGCGCCGAGCACAGCCTCGACGAGGTCGTCATCGGCATGCCGCACCGTGGTCGCCTCAACGTGCTGGCGAACATCGTCGGCAAGCCCTACTCGAAGATCTTCACCGAGTTCGAGGGCAACATGAACCCGGCGGCCGCACACGGCTCCGGCGACGTGAAGTACCACCTGGGCGCCGAGGGCACCTACATCCAGATGTTCGGCGAGAACGACATCAAGGTCTCGCTCACCGCGAACCCGTCGCACCTCGAAGCGGTCGACCCGGTCCTCGAGGGTCTGGTCCGCGCCAAGCAGGACATCCTGGACAAGGGCCAGGAGGGCTTCACCGTCCTGCCGCTGATGCTGCACGGCGACGCTGCCTTCGCGGGCCAGGGTGTCGTGGCCGAGACCCTGAACCTGGCGCTGCTGCGCGGCTACCGCACCGGCGGCACCGTGCACATCGTCGTCAACAACCAGGTCGGCTTCACCACCGCTCCGGAGCACTCGCGTTCGTCCGAGTACTGCACCGACATCGCGAAGATGATCGGCGCACCGATCTTCCACGTGAACGGCGACGACCCCGAGGCCTGTGTCTGGGTGGCGCAGCTCGCCGTCGACTTCCGTGAGAAGTTCGGCAAGGACGTCGTGATCGACATGATCTGCTACCGCCGTCGCGGTCACAACGAGGGCGACGACCCGTCGATGACCCAGCCGGCGATGTACGACGTGATCGACACCAAGCGCAGCGTCCGCAAGAGCTACACCGAGTCCCTCATCGGCCGCGGCGACATCTCGATGAAGGAAGCCGAAGACGCCCTGCGCGACTACCAGGGCCAGCTCGAGCGGGTGTTCAACGAGGTTCGCGAGCTCGAGAAGTTCAAGCCCGAACCGTCGGAGTCGGTGGAGCTGGACCAGACGCCGCCTGCGCGCCTGACCACGGCCGTCGACAAGTCGGTGCTCGAGCGCATCGGTGACGCGTTCGTCAACGTGCCCGAGGGCTTCACGGTGCACCCGCGCGTCAAGCCGGTCATCGAGAAGCGTCGCGAGATGTCCCGCGAGGGCCACATCGACTGGGCGTTCGCCGAGCTCCTGGCGTTCGGCTCGCTGGTCGAGCAGGGCGCACTGGTGCGCCTGACCGGCCAGGACTCGCGCCGCGGCACGTTCACGCAGCGCCACTCGGTGCTCATCGACCGCAAGAACGGCGACGAGTACAACCCGATCTCCGAGATCGCGGCAAACGCCGACAACGGCGGCAAGTTCATGGTCTACGACTCGGCCCTGACCGAGTACGCGGGCGTGGGCTTCGAGTACGGCTACTCGGTGGGCAACCCCGACGCGCTGGTGCTGTGGGAGGCGCAGTTCGGTGACTTCGTCAACGGCGCGCAGACCATCATCGACGAGTTCATCAGCTCCGGTGAGGCCAAGTGGGGCCAGCTGTCGGACGTCGTGCTGCTGCTGCCGCACGGCCACGAGGGCCAGGGTCCGGACCACACCTCCGGTCGTATCGAGCGGTTCCTGCAGCTGTGCGCCGAGGGCTCGATGACCGTTGCCGTGCCGTCCACTCCGGCCAGCTACTTCCACCTGCTGCGGCGCCATCACCTCGACGGCATCCGCCGCCCGCTGGTGGTGTTCACGCCGAAGTCGATGCTGCGCAACAAGGCCGCGGTCAGCAACCTCGAGGACTTCACGACCGGCAAGTTCCGCTCGGTGTTCGAGGAGCCGACGTACGAGACCGGCAACGCCGACCGCGCCAAGGTCAAGCGCGTGCTGCTGACCTCGGGCAAGCTGTACTGGGAACTGCTCGCGAAGAAGCAGAAGGACAACCGCGACGACGTCGCGATCGTCCGGATCGAGCAGCTGTACCCGGTGCCGCGCCGCCGCATCGCGGAGACGCTGGACCGCTACCCGAACGTCTCCGAGTTCTACTGGGTCCAGGAGGAGCCGGCGAACCAGGGTGCATGGCCGTTCCTGGGCCTGGCACTGCCGGAGCTGCTGCCCGAGAAGCTGGCGGGCGTCAAGCGCGTCTCCCGTCGTGCGATGTCGGCACCGTCGTCGGGATCGAGCAAGGTCCACGCCGTCGAGCAGCAGGAGATCATCGACGCGGCGTTCACGCCCACCGTCTGATCGACTTTCACGGCATCCCGGCCCGGCGGCCCGGTCACCACGGTTCCTTCTCACGCCCGGCTCTCATAGGCTGAGAAGCGGGGCTCATCGTCTCTACGAAGGAGGCTGAAGATGAGTCAGCCGACGACGGACCCGACGTTCTACCGGACAGCCGCGGACGCGGCGGCCGCACCACCGGAGTCACTGGCCTACGTGGCCGCGTTCGACCGCGCGGCGGACCAGCCCGACGCGATGAGCGTCGTCGACGTGGATCCCGGCTCGGACACCTACGGCCGGGTGGTGGGCTGGACGGAAGTTCCCGGTCTGGGCAACGAGCTGCACCATTTCGGCTGGAACGCGTGTAGCAGCGCGTTGAAGCACGAGGGGCACGACATGGCGGGGCTGGCCCGCCGGTACCTCATCGTGCCGGGGCTGCGCTCGTCCACCCTGAACGTGCTCGACACCGGACCCGACCCGCGCCGGCCGACGGTGACCAGGGTGGTGGACGCCGCCGAACTCGCCGCCAAGGCCGGATACTCCCGGCCGCACACGTTGCACTGCGGGCCGGACGGCATCTTCATGACCTGCCTCGGAGGGGCCGACGGATCGGACGGCCCGGGCGGGATCGCCCTGCTCGATCACGACACGTTCGACGTGCTCCGACGCTGGGAGACCGATCGGGGACCGCAGTACTTCGCGTACGACGCCTGGTGGCATCTCAACCAGAACACGCTGATCAGCAGCGAATGGGGCACGCCGTCGATGATCGAGGACGGGCTGCGACCGGACCTGCTGCTGGCCAACGAGTACGGCCACGCAATCCATTTCTGGGACCTGGCCACCGGTCGGCACCAGCAGCGGGTGGACCTCGGCGCACAACACCAGATGCCGCTCGAACTGCGCCCGTCGCACGATCCGGAGGCCACCTGGGGATTCGTCGGCGTGGTGGTCTCGACCGAGGACCTGTCGGCCTCGGTGTGGCGCTGGCACCGCGACGACGGCGGTTGGGCGGTGGACAAGGTGATCACCATCCCGGCCGAGACCGCCGAGCCGGACGCGCTCCCACCGGCGCTGAAACCGTTCGGTGCGGTGCCCCCGCTCGTCACCGACATCGACCTGTCCGTCGACGACGCGTTCCTCTACGTCTCGTGCTGGGGCACCGGTGAGCTCAAGCAGTTCGACGTGCGGGACCCCGCCTCCCCGAAGGAGACCGCGTCCGTCCGGCTGGGGGGCATCGTCGGCCGCACCGCGCATCCGGCCGCACCGGACCGGCCGCTGTCCGGCGGTGCACAGATGGTCGAGATCAGTCGGGACGGCCGGCGGGTGTACGTCACCAACTCCCTGTACGGCGCCTGGGACGACCAGTTCTACCCGGACGGGGTCGGCGCCTGGATGGCGTTGCTGCACACCGATCCGCGCGGTGGGATGACCGTGGACGAGCGCTTCTTCCCGCACGACGGAGACTTCCGGGGCCTACGGGCGCACCAGGTCCGGCTCCAGGGTGGCGATGCCTCGTCGGATTCCTACTGTTACCGGTAGCGGCCGGCGACGGCACGCCGCGATCCCGGGGCACCGCCGCTACTGGAGCAGCGCCGCCGCCATGTCGGAGCTGAGCGCAACGGCCGGCAGCGCCGTGACCAGGAGTTCGATCAGTTCCTCACGGGAGATCTCGGGCGCCCGCAGCCATGTGATGGTCGCTTCCTCGACGAAGGCGATCCAGCCTCGCACGGACAGCGCGATGCGCGCGTCCGGTTCGATGCCGAGCGTCGGCAACTGCTCGACGACCCGGCGTGCCATCTCGGCCCGGGTCTGTTCGAACACCTCCCGCATCGCCGGATCACCGCTCGCGGTTCCGCGCAGCAGCGAGACGTAGGTGTCGCGGTTCTCGGAGACGTAGTCGACGTACGACGCCATGACGTCGCGCAGGATCTCGATCGGTTCCAGATCGAGGTTCGGCGCGGTGCGGTCGAGCATCTCGGCGCTGGTGTGGCGGACGATCTCGACGTGGAAGTCGTGCTTGGACGCGAAGTAGTGGAACAGCAGGCCGCGGGACACCCCAGCCCGGTCGGCGATGTCCTCGACCGAGATCTGTTCGAGCGTCCGTTCCGCGAGCATGCGCACGCCCAGATCGATGAGCTGCGCGCGCCGTTCCTGGGGGCTGAGCCGCGTGCGTTTTGCGCCTTCCATGACGTCCACCTTACTGAATCGTGTTCAGTAGACTATTGACTAGCAATCAACAACTCCCTACGCTCATCTACATGAGTCTTCCCGTCACAGATACTTCCGCCCGGGCGGCATCTCCGCGCCAGGTCGACACACTGATCATCGGCAGCGGCTTCGCCGGCCTCGGCGCGGCTATCAAACTGACGCAGGCAGGCAAGCGCAACTTCCTCGTCCTCGAGCGCGGCGCCGACGTGGGCGGCACGTGGCGCGACAACACCTATCCCGGTGCGGCGTGCGACGTCCCGTCGCACCTGTACTCGTACTCGTTCGCACTCAATCCGGAGTGGACCCGCTCGTTCTCGCCACAGCCCGAGATCCAGCGCTACATCTCGTCGGTCGCCCGCAAGTACAACGTGCTCGACAGGCACGTGTTCGGGTGCGACGTGCTCTCGGCGCACTGGAACGAGGACACGGCCCGCTGGGACGTCCGCACGTCGAAGGGCGACTTCGAGGCCAAGATCGTCGTCTCCGCCGTCGGCGCGCTGTGCGAGCCGTCGCTGCCCGACATCAAGGGCATCGACGAGTTCGAGGGCGAGATCTTCCACTCCGCGCAGTGGAACCACGACGCCGACCTCACCGGCAAGCGGGTCGCGGTGATCGGCACCGGCGCGTCGGCGATCCAGATCGTGCCGCAACTCGCGCAGAAGGTCTCCCACCTCGACGTGTACCAGCGCACCGCGCCGTGGATCCTGCCGCGCGCGGACCGCGAGTACACCAAGGCCGAGCATCTCGCGTTCAAGTACCTGCCCGGTTTCCAGAAGCTCTGCCGCACCGGCATCTACTGGATGCGGGAGACTCAGGTCGTGGGTCTGGCCAAGGCCCCGATCTTCATGAAGCCGTTGCAGCTCGCGGCCGAGCGCCACCTGCGCCGTCAGATCGAGGACAGGGCGCTGCGCCGCAAGGTCACCCCCGACTTCCAGATCGGCTGCAAGCGCATGCTGATCTCGAACAACTACTACCCGGCGCTCGCGCAGTCGAACGTCGACGTGGTCACCGACGGCATCGCCGAGGTGCGCGCCGATTCCGTCGTCGACAGGAACGGCACGGTCCGGGAGGTGGACGCGATCGTGGTTGCCACCGGCTTCCACGTCACCGACTCCCCCACCTTCG
This sequence comes from Rhodococcus sp. W8901, assembly GCF_013348805.1. NCBI lineage: Bacteria > Bacillati > Actinomycetota > Actinomycetes > Mycobacteriales > Nocardiaceae > Rhodococcus > Rhodococcus sp. W8901. Next base: position 1,841,040 of record NZ_CP054690.1, on the reverse strand, counting down.
CCGGCATCTTCGGCAAGGACGGACGCTCGCTGGCCGAGACGTTCGACGAGGGCGGACAGCAGGGATACAAGGGCTCCGCAATCGCGAACTACCCCAACATGTTCTTCCTCGTCGGCCCCAACACCGGACTGGGCCACTCGTCGATGGTGTTCATGATCGAGTCGCAGCTCAACTACGTCGTCGATGCGATCGACGCGATCGAGCGCTACGACATCGGCACCATCGAGGTCCGCAAGGACGTGCAGGACCGCTACAACCGGGAACTGCAGGACAGGCTGTCCAAGAGCGTGTGGAACAACGGCGGCTGCGCCAGCTGGTACCTCGACAAGCACGGCAACAACACCACGCTGTGGCCGGGCTTCACGTTCGAGTTCCGCAACATGACAAAGCAATTCGACCTCGGCGCGTACCGCAGCGTGACCACCGGCGACCTGCCGGTGCCCGCACCCGCGGCGGTGTCGACCGCAGCAGACATCGATACCGAACTGACCGATCTCGACGACGACAAGGTGGCAGCACAGTGAGTGAATTCGCGGGCGAGGTCTGTGTCATCACCGGTGCGGGGTCCGGCATCGGCCGGGCCGTAGCACTGAACCTCGCCGGACAGGGCGCGAAACTCGCTCTCTCGGATATGGATCCGGCAGGCCTGGCGGAGACGGTACGACAGGTCGAGGCGCTCGGCGCGCACGTGAAGTCCGATCATCTCGACGTCACCCAGCGCGAGGCCGTCCTCGAGTACGCGGACGCCGTCGTGGCGCACTTCGGCAAGGTCAACCAGATCTACAACAACGCCGGCATCGCCTTCCACGGCGAGGTCGAGCGCTCGGAGTTCAAGGACATCGAGCGCATCATGGACGTCGACTTCTGGGGTGTCGTGAACGGCACCAAGGCGTTCCTGCCGCACGTGATCGCGTCCGGCGACGGACACATCGTCAATGTCTCGAGCCTGTTCGGACTGCTGTCGATTCCGGGCCAGAGCGCGTACAACGCAGCCAAGTTCGCGGTGCGCGGGTTCACCGAATCGCTGCGCCAGGAGATGCTGATCGCCAAGCACCCCGTGAAGGTGACGTGCGTGCATCCCGGCGGCATCAAGACCGCGATCGCCCGAAACGCGGCGGTGCCCGACGGCGACGACCAGGTGACCTTCGCCCAGTTCTTCGACAAGCACCTGGCCCGCACCACGCCCGAGGACGCCGCGAAGACCATCGTGAACGGAGTGCGAAAAGGCAAGGCGCGCGTGCTGATCGGTGCCGACGCCAAGTTCCTCGACGCCTGGGTGCGCATCGTCGGCCCGAGCTACCAGCGGGTGGTCGCGACGATCACCTCGCGCGTCCTGCCGAAGGCGAACTGACGGGCCGGTCCCGACTCTCCGGCCGGCCGCCCCGGACCACCTGGGCCGATCGCGGCTGACCGAAATGTCGTTACCCCTCGCTAAGCTCTTCCCTCGATGACAACGAGAGCCGACGGCGGCAGCCGTCCATTCCAGGTACACCTCGGTGGGATCATCGAGCTTCTCAGCGCGAGCATCTACACCGGGCCGCAGGTCTTCATCCGTGAGCTCCTGCAGAACGGGTGCGATGCGATCGCGGCCCGTCGCGACCACGAACCCGGCCACATCGGCACCATCCGGGTGCTGCCCGCAGACGAGGCGGGGGCCGTGTTCGCGGTCGAGGACGACGGCGTCGGGCTGACCGCGGCCGAGGTGGGCGAGCTGCTCGCGACGGTGGGCCGCAGTTCCAAGCGCGACATCCTCGATCTGCCCCGCACCGACCGCCTCGGCCAGTTCGGGATCGGCCTGCTCAGCTGCTTCATGGTGAGCGACGAGATCCGGGTCCGGTCCCGGTCGGCCACCGGTGCGCCCGCCGTCGAATGGGTCGGCCGCACCGACGGCACGTTCACGGTGACCGAGCTCGCCGACGATCTGCCGGTCGGAACCCGGGTCGAACTGTTCCCCCGCCCGGACTCGGCCGGACTCGTATCGCGCGCGGGGGCGCACGAGCTGGCAGACCGGTTCGGCCGGCACCTGCCGGTGCGGGTGACCGTGGCCGGTGAGACGGTGACTCGACCGGCGTCGTTCCTCGAGCGCACGACAGTCCCGTCGCCCGAGCTGCGCGAGCTGGGCCGGGAGATCGTCGGTGCCGAGCCCTTCGCCACGATTCCGCTGCATGTCCCGTCCACCGGCACCCGGGGCACCGCGTTCGTGCTGCCGTTCCAGCTCTCCCCCGGCCAACGGCAGTCGAGCCGCGTCTACCTGGGCGGCATGCTGCTGTCCGAGCGCATGGACGACCTCCTGCCGGACTGGGCGTTCTTCGTGCGGTCCGTCGTGGACACCACCGGGCTGCACCCGACGGCCTCCCGCGAGTCCCTGATCGAGGACACCGCGCTCGAGGAGACTCGTGCCGAGCTGGGTGCCGCGGTTCGCCGCTGGGTCATCGGTCTGGCGGCGGAATCGCCGCACCGGCTGGCGGCGTTCCTGTCCGTGCACCATCTGGCGTTGCGGGCGCTCGTCCTCCACGACGACGAACTGGCCCGATTCATCGTCCCCCACCTGCCGATCGAGACCACCGAGGGGCAGACGACCTTCGGCGAGGCCGCCCGCCGCGGCACGGTGCGGTACACCCGGACCGTCGACGAGTTCCGGCAGCTGGCCGGGATCGCCCGCCCCGGCGCTCCGATCGTCAACGGCGGCTACGTCTACGACGCGGAGATCGCGGCCCGGCTGCCGGAGTTCGTGCCCGGTGCCGCAGTCGAGATCGTCACCGTGGCAGACGAAATCGACCACCTCGATGTGCCGCCGCTGTCCGAGCGGGCCGCGTCCCGCCGCCTGCAGGAGCGTGCCGACGCCGCGCTGGCGGACCTCGACTGCGCGACCGCGGTACGGGCGTTCCAGCCGGAAACCGTCCCCGCCCTGTACGTCGCGGACGAGGCGGTGCTCCGGAACCTGCGGCGCGAGCAAGCCGGCGAGTCGGCCGGTGGGTTCTGGGCCGATGTCCTCGGCCGGGTGGAGGACGCAGCGGCGGCCTCCGGTGCCGACGCCTCCGGTCGGCTGGCCCTGAACTGGCGAAATCGGTTGGTGCGTACCCTCGCCGCAGTCGACGACGATGCGGTGCTGTCGCGGGCGGTGCGGATCCTCTACGTCCAGGCACTGCTTGCCGGGCACCGGCCGCTGCGGGCGACCGATCGCTCGGCCCTGACCGACGCCATGACCGACATCGTGCACCTGTCCGTCGGTCTCGACGCGGGCGTCGTCACCGATGCCGGACCGCACTCCCCCTCCACCATCGACAAGGACGACCATGCCGACTGAGACCACCCTCGACGCACTGATCAGCGAGATCGACTCGACGGCCTACGGACCGGCGGAACGCGAACTCATCGAGCGGGCGATCACGCTCGCCGAGGAGACCGGCGACGAGGCCGCCGCCTACGCCGTGCGGATGCGCCTGATCCAGTCCGCCTCCATGACGGGCGACACCGACGCCTTGCTCACCGCATTCGCGTGGTGTGTCGGGCGAAACGCCGCCGACCCGGCCACCTTCCCCACCGAGGTCGACGACCACGACCTGCTGTGGTTCCACAAGTGGATCGCCGACGCGCTCGCCTCGAACCCGATGTTCCCGCGGGCGACGATCGCCGAGTCGATCGAGCAGATGGAGATCGCGTACCGGCAGGCCGGCGTCGGCCTGTCCGGGGTGGTGCAGACCCGGTTCTGGCAGGCATTCGAGGCAGGCCGGATCGAGGAGGCCGCCCGCTACCTCGAGGAGCTGGGACGGACCCCGCGCGACGACTACAGCCACTGCGAGGCGTGCGTTCGTTCCGAGGAGGCCCAGTTCCGACTCGCCACCGGGGACCTCGAGGCCGGACTGGCCGTCGTCCAGGAGATGCTGGACCAGGACATGGGGTGCGCCGACGAACCGGAGCGGGCGATGGCCCACACGCTGGTGCCGCTGCTCCAGGTCGGCCGTCTCGACGATGCCGAGCAGATGCACATGCGGGGCTACCGACTCGCACGCCGCAACGTCGACAACATCGACATGGTCGGGCAGCACCTGATCTTCCTCTCGGTCACCGGAAACGCTCAGCGCGCCCTGGAGATGCTCGAACGGCACATCGGCTGGCTGGCGCACGACAACCTCAACGCGATCGCGCACCTCGACGCCCTCACCGCCTTCGCGGTGACGTGCACGGCGGCCGACCGTGCCGGGCTCGGACACGAGCACGTCCGCGGGGCCGGCGCGGAGCCCCTCCGCCGGTTCTTCGGCGCGCACACCGGCGCCTGGACCGTCGCCGAACTGGCACAGTCATCCTGGCGTGCCGCCGAGGAACTCGCGACCCGATTCGACGAGCGCAACGGCACCGAGCGGCGCAGCGAGAAGGTCGCCGCCGCAAGGACTCTGGCTGGGCAGCACTGGGACCTGCCGATCGGCACGACGCACGTTGTGCCAGCTCCTCCCGCCTCGGCGGACCCGGCCGCGACGACGGCCTTCGTCGACGAGGTGACAGGCTCGGGCCCGCTGGACGAGCAGGTCGACACGATCCTGGGTGCCGAGGGCGGGGAGGCGGCGCTCGCCTGGCTCGAGTCCGAACTGACCCCGACAACCGCGCCCGGACGCCGCGCGGTGCTGTTGCGGTTGCTGGCCCAACTACTGGCTGGGGGCGGCCGGTTCGAGGAGGCGCTGACCGCGGTCGACGCCGCGCTCGACCTGTCCGTTACCCACGCTGCCCGGTCCGTGACCGCCCCGCTGGCTGCCCTGAGCGCCCAGATCTGCGACGACCTGGGCCGGCTGGACGAGGCGGCCGGCCGACTGCGCCTGGCCACGCGCGAGGCGGATCTGGCCGGCACCGAGTCCGTCGGCCACCGCTACCGGCTCGGCGTGACGCTCGTACGGTCCGGACACCCCGACGAGGCCGTCGACGAACTCACGACGGTGGCGGAGATCGAGGAAGCCCGGGACACCGAGCCCGCATCCCGTGCCCTGACCCTCCTGTGGCTCGGCTACGCGAGGCGCGACGCCGGCGAGCCGGGGGCAGCGGTCGCGGTGTGGGTCGAAGGCCGGGAGCTGGCCCGGGCGGGCGAGGACTATGCGGTGGCGGCACGGGTCGGCAAGGAACTCGGGCTTCTGATGATGCAGTTCGACGACGAGGACGCCGTCGAAGCCCTCGACGACGCGGTCGAGGACGCCCGGAAACTCACCGATCAGCCGGACGCACTCGCCGACCTCCTGCACGCACGTGGGCGGGCTCGGTGCCAGTTCGCCGACGAGGACGGGCTCGAGGACCTACGGGCCGCGGCCGAACACGCCGACCCCTGGACCCGTGCGGACATCGAGGACTCGACGGCTCGGGCACTGTCCCAGCTGGGCCGGTTCGACGAGGCGGTACGGACGGGGCTCGCGGCCTCCGATGCCTACGCCGCAGCCGAGGACGTCGTCGGCTCCGGCAGCGCACTGATCGTCGTCGCGCAGGCGTTGCTGTCGACCGACCGCCACGAGGAGGCCCTCGCGGTGCTCGCCGACGCCGCGCCGCGGGTGACCGAGGCGCCGCGGCTCGCGGTCCGGGTCGCGCTGATGGAGGGCGACGCCCACGAAGCTCTCGGCCGGCACGACGCCGCCGCGGCAGCGCGGGCACGGGTGGGAGGCTGACGACGGCCGACCCCGCGGGGCCGTCAGATGTGCTCGGCGAGCCACTCCCCCGCGGCGTCGGCCGAGGTGATCTCGCCGCCGCGGACCCGCCCGGCCATGTCCGTGAGGTCCGCGGTGGTGAGTTGCAGGACCACGCTGAGCCCCTTGACGTCGTCGGCCCGCAGCACCCCGCTGCGGAAGAGCGGCACCACGTTCTGCGCGGTGAACGCGTCCTTCGTGTCGGCGAGAACGACGAGCTCGTCCCGCGCGACGTCGGGTGCGGCGGCCGTGGTGCCGCCGACGGGTGACGCGCCGACGATCAGTTCACGGGCCGCGTCGGAGGTCGAACGGACCGGGACGACGGTCCCGAACGTGCACCCGTAGGCCGATCGGAGACCCGAGAGCGCCTGCGCATCCTCGCGGAACGTGTCGGATGCGTACAGCGTCATGCCTGCGCACGCGGAAGCGATGTCGTCGATCGACCGGGCACCGAGGTCGTCGGCCTGTGCCGCGGACAGCGCCAGCGCGGACCGGTCGTCGGCCGGCGAGTAGTCGGACACCGTAAGGCCTTCGGGCAGAGACTTGTTGAGCGCCTCGAATACGTCCTCGGCGTCGGTGACATCGGCGTCCGGATCGAACCAGTGCAGGAGGCGCCCGGTGTGCTCCGGCACCAGTGCCACCCGGTTCGCATCGAGGGCGGCGACGCGGTCGGCGCGGTCTCCCAGCCCCAGCACGACTTCGGTGCTGCGCCCGGCAGCTTCGAGCGCGCCCGCGTACAACCGGGCGACGAGTTCGCTCTCGACCGTGTCCGAGGCGCCGACGACGACCGGTTCGGGTGTCTCGGGTCCCCCGACGCTGCTGCCGGTGTCCACACCGCAGGCCGTCACGACCGCGAGCAGCGCAGCGATCGTCAACCGCGCCGCGAACCTGCCCACGCGCCCATTTCCGTTCGGTGACACCGTGTCCCTCTCCGCTCTGCTGCGGTGCGAACCGGCACCTGTCGGTACCGCGCACTTGTCGTACCTATCGTTACACTGACTTCGCGCACCATCACGAGCGGTCGAGAGATCCGGCTTGTCACCGCACGGCTCCGCTCCCCTGGGCGGCCGCCACGCCGGATCCGATGGAAGGACGACATGAAGAGTTCTCGGATCCACAGGCTCGCGGGCGTCGCAGTCGCGGCGTCACTGGCACTCCTCACGGCGTGCGGCAGCAGCGACCCGCTCGAAAGCAATGGATCGAGCGGTGGTGACCCCAACTCGATCGTCGTCGGCTCCGCCAACTTCCCCGAGTCGGAGACGGTCGGCTTCGTCTACGCCGAGGCGCTGCGGGCCAACGGTTTCGACGTGCAGACCAAGATGAACATCGGTTCCCGGGAGATCTACGTCCCGGCCCTGCGCGACGGTTCGCTCACGCTCATTCCCGACTACACCGGGAATCTCCTCGACTACATCGACCCGTCCTCGACGGCCACGACCGCCGAGGAAATCGACGCCGCCCTGCCCGCTGCGCTCGCGCCGGATCTCGCGATCACCACACCCGCACCGGCCGAGGACAAGGACGCCGTCGTGGTGACGCGCGAGACGGCCGAGAAATGGAACCTGACGTCGATCGCCGACCTCGCCGCGCATTCGGCGGAGGTGAAGTTCGCGGCGCCGGCCGAGTTCCAGGAGCGCGCGGTGGGTCTTCCGGGCCTGCGCGAGAACTACGGACTCGAGATCTCGCCGTCCAACTTCGTTCCGATCGCCGACGGCGGTGGCCCCGCGACGGTGAAGGCGCTGACGTCGGGACAGGTGACCGCCGCGAACATCTTCACGACCTCACCCGCGATCGAGGCGAACGATCTGGTGGTGCTGGCCGATCCGAAGAGCAACTTCCCGGCGCAGAACGTGGTGCCGCTGCTGCGTGCATCCGCGAAGACCGAGCAGTTGGCGCGCGTCCTGGACGCTGTGTCGGCGAAGCTCACCACCGAGGAGTTGGTGGGCCTCAACGACGCCGTATCGGGCGACAGCAAGACCGAACCGGAGGCCGCGGCGAAGCAGTGGGTCGCACGGCAGGGATTGGACGCTCCCGTCTCGTGATCTCGTTCTCCGGTGTCACCAAACGTTTTCCCGACGGCACGGTGGCCGTCGACGACCTCGACCTGAAGATCGACGAAGGCTCGTTCACGGTGTTCGTCGGCCCGTCCGGGTGCGGCAAGACGACGTCGATGCGGATGATCAACCGGATGGTGCTGCCCACCGCGGGAACCGTCACCGTCGACGGTCAGGACGTGGCCGCGACGGACGCCGTCCGACTGCGACTCGGCATCGGGTACGTCATCCAGAGCGCCGGCCTGCTGCCGCACCGCACCGTCGTCGACAACGTCGCGACCGTTCCGGTGCTGCGCGGCGACTCGCGCCGCGCAGCGCGGCGGGTCGCGCTCGAGGTGCTCGAACGCGTGGGCTTGGACCCGGCGCTGGCCGGACGGTATCCGGGCCAGCTGTCCGGCGGTCAGCAGCAGCGGGTGGGCGTGGCCCGGGCATTGGCGGCCGATCCCCCGATCCTGTTGATGGACGAGCCGTTCAGCGCGGTGGATCCGGTGGTACGGGCCGATCTGCAGTCGGAGATGCTGCGGCTGCAGTCCGAGCTGCGCAAGACCATCGTGTTCGTCACCCACGACATCGACGAGGCCGTCCGGCTCGGCGACCGGCTCGCGGTGTTCGGCCCGCACGGCCGCCTGCAGCAGTTCGACACGCCGCGCAGCGTACTCTCGGCGCCCGCAACCGATTTCGTTGCCGACTTCGTGGGGCACGATCGGGGGTACCGCGGATTGTCCTTCCGCAGCGCCGACACGGTGGAGCTGCGCGAGATCCGCCGCGTGCGCGAATCCGAAGCCGCGACAACCACGCTCGGCCCCGACGAATGGGCGTTGATCGTCACCGCCGACGACCGCCCCCAGGGTTGGATCGACGCGGCCGGGGTCGACGCCGTCCGCACCGGACGCACCGTCGCGGACGCGACCGCGGCCGGCGGTTCGCTGTTCACGGTCGGCACGGACCTGCGCCGGGCCCTCGACGCCGCCATCTCCTCGCCCTCCGGGATCGGTGTCGCGGTGGACGAGCGCGGTGTGGTCGCCGGGGGCATCGACGCGGCCGACGTGATCGCCCGGCTGGCCGAGCAGCGGCGCGAAGAGGACCGACTGCGGAACGGCCGGTGATCGTGTGCGCTGGCTGATCGACAACTTCTCGCACGTGCTGGAACTGACCCGCACACACCTCTATCTGGCGCTGCTTCCGCTCCTGATCGGTCTGGTGATCGCGGTGCCGGTCGGCACCGCGATCCGGGGTGTCCGCTGGCTGCGCCGCACCACCCTCGTCGCCGCGAGTATCGCGTTCACGATCCCGTCGCTGGCGCTGTTCGTGACCATTCCGAGTGTGTTCGGGCTGAGCGTCCTCGACCCGAACAACGTCGTGATCGCGCTGAGCGTGTACTCCACCGCGCTGCTGATCCGTGTGGTTCCGGAGGCGTTGGACGCGGTGCCGGACGATGTCGTGGACGCCGCGACCGCGATCGGGTTCACGCCGCTGCGCCGCGCGCTCACCGTCGAACTCCCCCTGGCCCTGCCCGTCCTGATCGCGAACGTCCGGGTCGTGGCCGTCACCAACATCTCGCTCGTGTCGGTGGGCTCGCTGATCGGAGTGGGCGGCCTGGGTGAGCTGTTCACGAAGGGCTACCAGCGGGACTACCCGGACCAGATCGTGGCCGGCATCATCGCGATCGTCGCGCTGGCGCTGATCTTCGACGCCGCGCTGTACGTCCTGGGTCGGCTGCTCACGCCGTGGGAGCACGGCCCGCGCCCCGATCGTTCCCGGCGCGACACCCTCGAGTTGTCCGAGGGGCCGGCCTGACATGTTCACGAGCGCATGGGACTTCATCGTCGACCCCGCCAACTGGCAGGGTCCGACCGGGATCGGCGCCCGGATCCTGCAGCATCTCTGGTACAGCCTGCTGGCGGTCGTGTTCGCGGCGGTGATCGCGGTGCCGGCAGGTCTGGCGATCGGTCACTTCCGCCGCGGCGAGATCGTCGTCGTGGGCGTGGTGAACGCGCTGCGGTCCCTGCCCACCCTGGGCGTGCTCACACTGCTGGTACTGCTACTGGGGCTGGGGTTGGTGCCGCCGATCCTCGCGCTGGTCCTGCTCGGTATCCCGCCGCTGCTGGCCGGCACGTACGCGGGCGTCGCGAACGTGGACCGGACCGTGGTGGACGCCGCGGAGGCGATGGGGATGACGCCGCTGCAGGTGCTGGTGCGGGTCGAGATCCCCAACGCGCTGCCGTTGATCCTCGGCGGGCTGCGCAGCGCGACCCTGCAGGTGATCGCCACCGCGACCGTCGCCGCGTACGTCAATCTGGGTGGCCTCGGCCGCTACATCTTCGACGGACTGGCGTTGCGCAGCTACGACCGCGTCCTGGTCGGCGCGATCCTGGTGGCGGTGCTGGCTCTGATCGTCGACGGCGTGCTGGCCGCGGCGGTGTGGGCGTCGGTGCCCGGCACCGGGCGCCTGCGCCGCCCCTACATCGCACCGAGCACCGCACCGACCGTCCCCACCGACTCCGAAGCTCCCGTCACAGTCGGTCCGCAGCCGGACCCTCGCGGGGGATCGCTGCGGCGAACGCGACCGCCGATACGCCGGCGATGACTGCGATGACGAACGCCGTCGTGAAACCGCGTTCGCTCGGGAGTTCTCCTGCACCGAAGCCGGTGGTGATGAGCGTCGTCGACAGGATGGCCGTCGTCACGGCACTCGAGATCGACGTTCCCAGGGAGCGTCCGAGAGTGTTGATTCCGTTCGCCTGGCCGGACTGGGCCCGGTCGACGTGCAGGAGAATCAGAGCGGGCGCCGCGGAGAAGCAGAACGCGACGCTACCCATGATGAGCATGCTCGCCGCGACCAACTGCCAGAGCTGACCGTGGAACGGTACGAGAAACACGTACCCGGCGGCGAACCCGCTCGCGCCTATGACCATCGTGATCTTCGGGCCGAACCGCTCCGACACCCGCGCCGCGATGCCCGGCATCGTCAGCGACACCAGGCCGCTCGGGGCGACACAGAGACCCGTGAAGACGAGGGACTTCCCCAGTCCGAATCCCGTCTGGGTCGGTAGCTGCATCAACTGAGGCTGCGCGAGCAGGATCACGTACATACCGATTCCGACCGCGATCGTGGCCAGGTTCGTGAACAGGATCGGGCGGGTCGCGGTCGTACGCAGGTCGAGCAACGGCGCACTGATCCGCAACTCGTACCACCCCCACAACGCGAGCACGATCACGGAACCGGCGAGTGTGCCGATCGTCGCCGCGGAACCCCATCCCCACAGGTTTCCGTTGCTGAGGGCGATCAGGAGGCCGATCACGCCGATACTCAGCCCCACTGCGCCCACGACATCGACTCGCGTGCCCGGCCGCCCGGTCGTTTCCGGCACGACGGCGACGATGCCGGCCAGAGCGATGAGGCCGAGAACCACACACGCACCGAACAACCCGCGCAGCCCGACGAACTCGGCGGCCACGGCGCTCACCGTGAAGCCGAGAGCACCGCCCACACCCACCATCGCGCTGACCAGGCTGACCGACTTGAACACGCGGTCGCCGTGCACGAACGAACGCAACGCACTGATGCCCAGGGGGATCATCGCCATCGTGACGCCCTGGAGGACACGGGCGACGATCATCGGACCGACTGTCGTCGCCGATGCGCCGATCGCCGATCCGGCAACCATGCAGGCCATGGCGATGACCATCATCCGCCGCTGACCGTAGAGGTCACCGAGACTGCCGAACAGCACACTGCTGATCGCTCCCGACAGGAGCATCGCGGTCACCATCCACGAAGTCGCACCGGACGATGCGTTCAGCATTTCGGGGAGCTCCGGCAGCATCGGGACGACGAGGGCCTGCATCATCGTGCCCAGCAGCGCCGAGAAGGCGATGACGGGCACGGTCATTCTCGAGCGCTTCCCGTCGGCGTCGTCGTCGCGATCCGCGTCGAGGCGGCCTCGGTCCGTGTTGGTCGGCCGCACTGCCCGCAACGGTCCATCCCTTCTCTCTGGAGTCGGCTGAACCGGAAGGCGAGCCGAACCATTTATATCAGGTCCCTGATAAGGCACCTGATATAGACTGCCGGCAACGGCACGACGAACTCGAGGAGACCACCGTGGCGGACTATCTGTCCGACCTTCTCTCGCAACCGGATCCGACCGGACTCGACAACCTTCATCACCGACTCCGGTATGTCTCCCAACTCGCGCTACGCGTCGTCGACGACGAGATGGCGACGATCGATCTCACGATCGCGAGGTACACGGTGCTCGCGGCGATCAAGCGCCACCCAGGTGTTTCGGGCGCGGCGCTGGCGAACACGACGCTGCAGACGCCCCAGTCCCTCACGAGCATGGCCGCGATCCTGGAACGCGACGGCCTGATCCTCCGCACCCCGGGCAAGGGGAGGATCATCGGTCATTCCCTCACCGACGCGGGCGAAACGGCCGCCGCCGCAGGCCGGGACATCCTGGAGGACTTCCACGGTCGGCTGGTCGAGGAACTCGGCGCCGAGCGAGTGCGACGCCTCAATGCCGACCTCGACGCGTTCGCTGCGGCGCTACTCGCGCAACGACGTTGACGGGGACCGGGCCAGAACACGAAAACGCTCGGCCGGGGAACCCCGGCCGAGCGTTTCGCTGATCCGATAGACGCGATGCGCCCTGGACGTCCTACGCGACGCCCTCGTCCTTGGCCGCCTGCGCGACCGCCGCGGCGACCGCCGGGGCAACCCGCGGGTCCAGCGGGCTCGGGACGATCTTGTCGACCGCGAGCTCGTCGCCGAGCACCGACAGGATCGCCTCCGCGGCTGCCAGCTTCATGCCCTCGGTGATCCGGCGCGCACCGGCGTCCAGGGCGCCCTTGAAGACACCGGGGAACGCGAGCACGTTGTTGATCTGGTTCGGGAAATCGCTGCGGCCCGTCGCGACGATCGCGGCGTACTTGCTCGCGATGTCGGGGTGGATCTCGGGATCCGGGTTCGACATCGCGAAGATGATCGACTCGGGAGCCATCGTCGCGATGATCTCCTCGGGCACCGTGCCCGCCGAGACACCCAGGAACACGTCGGCGCCGTCGAGTGCCTCGACGATCCCACCGGTGCGTCCGGCCGGGTTGGTGCGAGCAGCGAGGTCGGCCTTGATCTCGTTGAGATCGCCGCGGTCGCTCGAGACGATGCCCTTCGAATCCAGGACGGTCACGTCGGGCACACCCGCAGCGAGCAGGATGTTGGCGCACGCGACACCGGCTGCACCGGCACCGGAGATCACCACGCGCAGACCCTCGATCCCGCGGTTCTGGACCTTCGCGGCACCGCGCAGCGCCGCGAGCGCCACGATGGCCGTGCCGTGCTGATCGTCGTGCATCACGGGGCAGTCCAGCGCCTCGATGACGCGGCGCTCGATCTCGAAGCAGCGCGGCGCCGAGATGTCCTCGAGGTTCACTGCGCCGAAACTCGGGCGCAGACGGATCAGGGTCTCGACGATCTCGTCGGGATCCTTGGTGTCGAGCACCAGCGGGATCGAGTTGAGGCCGGCGAAGTTCTTGAACAGCGCCGACTTGCCCTCCATGACGGGAAGCGAGGCGCGCGGGCCGATGTCGCCGAGGCCCAGAACCGCGGTGCCGTCGCTCACGACGACGACGAGCCGGCTGGTCCACGTGTAGCGATCGGCCAGCGTCTCGTCGGCGTGGATCGCACGGCTGACCTGCGCAACACCGGGGGTGTACGCGATCGACAGCGCACGCTGGGAATCGAGGGGCGCGGTCGTCTCAACTGAGAGCTTGCCACCGATGTGGCCCGCGAAAATTTCCTCGTCGGTGATTTCGACCTTTGGCGTTACGGAAGCTTCAGACACAGGGGACACGATGACACTCCTCTTGAGGCCAGACTCACTCGGGTCCTGGTTACTGAGAAGTAACCGTCTCGGCAAGATGAAAACGAGACAGCACTTCGAAACACAGGATTTGATCGGTTGCAGCTACCGGGGCGCGCGATCGCTGCACTACTGCCGGAGCGTGATGGCGCCGGGCGGGGTGGGCCCTGGCTCAAGTTCTGCCACCTGGAGAACTCCAACGAAGGGCGGTAGCACCCACGTGGAGTGCAGTAATTCTGCACCATCGGGAGGCAGGAATCAAATCCGTCAGATCGGTCGAAACCTCACCGAAAAGTGGTTCTACCTGTGAGGACGCACAGTGTCGCGCGCCGGATGGCGACGAAAGTGGGCGGTCAGGACCACCACTGGCTCCACAGCAACAGCCCGGTGATCGCCAGCGCCGCGATCGCCGACATCACCGCGGCTCCCCCGCGGCGCCGATCCGCGAACACCTGGAGCCCGACAACGGCGACACTCGCCAGCGCGTGCGCGGTGATCGACTCGCCGCCCGGCCCGGGGAAACCGCGGTCCGACGCGAGGTACGCGGTACCGATCACGACGAGCGTGAGGACCACGACGCCGCCCGCCACGACACCGGACAGCCCCCGCAGGGCACGCACCGCCCACGAGTCACCCCGACGACGGACGCCGTCGAATCCGTCCCGCATCACCGGCCGGATCCCCCGATCGTGACGTCGCTGCCGGAGAGCACCGGCACTCCACTCGCCCGCGCCACCAGCGCCTCGAACTCGCCGGGATCGGTGGTGTGCCGGCCGAGCTCGATGGTCTTGTTCGACCCGTGGTAGTCCGACGACCCGGTGGTGATCAGATCCAGTTCGGACGCCAGCGACCGCAGGACCGCGACGTCGTGCTCGTCGTGATCGGGGTGGTCGACCTCGAGTCCACCCAGACCGCGCTCGGCGAGTACACGGATGTGGTCGAGCGACAGCAGCCGTCCGCGCGTGCGGGCCCGGGCGTGCGCGATCACACTCACCCCGCCGGCACCGGCGACCATCTGGACCGCGTGCTCGAGCGGGGTGTCGACCTTGTGCACGTAGTAGCGGCTCCGGGTGGACAGCAGATCGGTGAACGCCTCGCCGACGCTGGCGACCACGCCGGCACGGACCAGCGCCTGCGCCAGGTGCGGCCGTCCGACAGCGGGGCCGGCGTCGGCCATCAGCGCGTCGGGATCGATCGGAAGCCCGTCGTCGGCCATCCGTGTCGCCATCGCACGCAGCCGCGCCACCCGCTCCCCGCGCAGGCGCTCGCGCTCGACGGCGAATTCGCGCGCGCTCGGATCGAACAGGTAGGCCAGCAGGTGCACGGCCACCGGACGCCCGTCCTCGCCCCGCCCCTCGCACGACATCTCCATGCCCCGCACCAACTGCATTCCGGCGGGAAGGGCGGCCGCCGCGTCGCTCCAGCCTGCGGTGGTGTCGTGGTCGGTGATCGCGAGTACGTCGACTCCGGCCCGCGCCGCGGCGTGCACCAGTTCCGTCGGCGTGTCCGTGCCGTCGGAGGCGGTCGAGTGGGTGTGGAGATCGATACGCACCGGTCCAGTGTGTCAGGTCCGAAAGATGTGCGCTGCGCCCGCTTTACCGGCGGGTCACAAGGCGGCGGCGCCCCGATCGGGGTCGCGCACGTCGATTCCGGCCTCCGCCCAGGCCTCACGCAGCGCGGCGGCGCCGCGCAGACGCACCCACGCCGCCTCGGTTCCGGTCAACGGCACCACCGAGAGGAACTGGACGGGGTCCAGAGGTTCGGGCAGCACCAGGTCCGGGATCTCGCTGGGCCCCAGCAGAACCGCGGTGAACGGCACGCCCTTCCACAGCGGCTCCCCCAGGTCGATCAGGCCGTCCGGCTTGAGGACCACGCCCTCGACGGACGGTGCAGCGGCGAGGACGGCCAGCGTGCGGTGCACGCCGGACGCGACGCCCGCGCCGCCGACGAGGCTGAGCACCAGTTCGGCGCGCGGACCACGTGTCGGGTCGGCGATCATGTCGCTCGGATCGCCCATCGGGTGCCGCGAGCACCCCAGGCTCGCGTAGCGGACCGGACCATCACCGTCGCCGGGGTAGCGGAGGACATCGACGGGTTCGACTCCGAGGAACGTCACGGACGCGGCGGTCGGCTCCGGCCCGCCGATGTATTCGTCGAGATGTGCGCGTACGGCGGAGATAACGCTGTCAGTCACACACCCATCTAACACCCGGGCGCGCGAGGCTCACTCCGCTCGCCCGATCCGCACATCGAACGTCTCGGCCTCCGGGTGGGCGAAGCGCAGCAGACGCCGCCCCTCCGCCTCCACGGCCGCCGCGTGGGTGCGGGCGAGGGTCCGGAAGGTCGAGACCTCGAGCACCGCGGTCGCACCCTCCATCCGCGCTGCGATCCATCCGGCGACAGTGCCGCCGACGAGCAGCGCGGGCTTGACGATCCCGTTCTGCGTGAACAGCGCCCGCCTGTGCTCGTCGGCGAGGAAACGCGTGCGATCGGCGTACGAGAGCAGCATGTTGTCGTACGGCGCGAGGAACCGCACCGGGGCCGGGACCGAGGCGTCGGGCCGCGGAGCGTCCGGAAGGTCGAACAGCTCGGCCCCCGCCTCCGACGAGAATCGTTCGAGCCCGGGCCGCAGGCGGTCGACCACCTCCCCCAGCCGGGTGAGGCCGGACCAGGCCTGGACATCGCGCACGCTCGCGGGACCGTACGCCGCGAGGTACCGGAGCACCATCTGCTCCACCGAGGGGGCCGACGCCGCGGACCTGCCCACCCACGAGTCCAGTGTGGTGCACACCGCAGACCCCGACCGGCCCCACAGTCCGCGGGGTGGAAGCTGCACGAGCGGGACCAGCCCGCGCACCCCGTGCGCGAGGGCGTTCGGGTCACGTCCGGGCCAACACTCGGCCAGCAGCGGGCGCAACTGTGCCATCGTGCGGGGCTCTTGCTCGACGAGTCGCCGTCCGACCGCCGCGAGTTCGACCCGGTCGATTCCGGCCAGGTGCGGGGCGTGTTGCGTAGTGGTGTCGAGATCGCGGTCGAAGAGCGGCTGGACGAGAGCCCGGAGCGCGAACGCATCGTCGGCGGTCACCAGATGGACGGTGCCACGCGTCAAGGCGATGCGGACCACCTCGCCGCGTTCGATCAGCCTGGCGAGATGCTCGGGCCGAAATCCCTTCAGCCGCGACCACAACGCGAAGTACGGCGCCGACGGGGACTGCGCCTGGACGCCGTACAGGTGCTCCACCGTCGTGAGCGTGTCGCCGGCGCTGCGCCGCAGTAGGTGCTGACGCGCGAGCGTTGCCCGCCCTGCCGAACGCTGCGACAACGCGTGGGGCCGAACGGTGGTCGGGCTCGGGCGTCGAACGTTCATGGGCTCGAACCTACTTCGATCCTCTCCCGACCACAGGGAAGCCGACTGGACATCCCCTACCCGACGCACTAGTTAGATGAATTAACCAATTTGCACTCCCCCTTGCCTCGCGCACACCTTGCTCCGCCCTTTGCTCGATCTCGTTCAGATTCGTCCAGGAGTCCCCTTGCCCCGCAATGAAACCCGCCCGCCCGGCACCGCCCTGACCGCCACGCTCTGCTTCGTCATCCTCGTCGCGTCGGTCCAGCAGACCATCGTCATCCCCCTGTCCGGTGTGATCGGCCACCAGCTCGACGTCGACACGACCGCGATCGGCTGGACGCTCACCGCGAGCTTCCTCGCGGCGGCGGTCACCACACCGATAGCGGGCCGGATGGCGGATCTGCGCCGCAAGCGGACGGTCCTGCTGGGCGTCCTGGTGATCGTGCTGGTCGGGTCGATCATCGGGGCCGTCACCGAGTCGCTGCCGTGGCTGCTGGTCGCACGCGTGCTGCAGGGTCTGTCGTTCGCAGCCTTCCCGGTGAGTATCGCGATTCTGCGCGACGAGTTCACGCCGAAGCGGCTGACGTCCGCGATGGGCCTGCTGTCCGGCACGCTCGGTTTCGGCGGCGCCATCGGCATGGTCCTGACCGGACTGCTCGTCTCGGAGGGCACCGACTACCGACGAGTGTTCTGGCTCGCGACAGGCATGACGATCATCGCGCTCGTCGGCGTCGTCGCGACGGTGCCGTCCCGCCCGAACCCCACCCCCGGTCGGGTGGACTGGGCCGGCGCCGCACTGCTCGGCGCGGGGCTGGTGCTGCTGCTGATGCCGCTGGCCGAGGGCGTCCGGTGGGGCTGGACCTCGCCCGCGACGATCGGCTGCGCCTTCGGCGGCCTCGTCGTGCTGGGCGTCTGGTTCGCCCTCGAACGCCGGATCGGCCAGCCGCTCGTGCCGACCGAGATGCTCACTCGCCGGCCCGTGCTGTTCACCCACCTGGCCGGTCTGCTCGTCGGCGCCGGAATGTTCGTCAACGTCACGGCGGTGATGTACTTCGTGCAGAGTTCCCTCGGGGTCGCCGGCTACGGCTTCGACGCCGATCCGATGCGCGCCAGCGTGATGTTCATCCTCCCCGGCGCGACCGTGGGCGTGATCGCGTCGATCTGCAGCGGCATGCTCATCACCCGGTTCGGCCCGCGCAGCGTGATGGCGGCGGCATCCGTGCTCGGGGTGCTCGGGTTCGGTTCGATGATCGTGGCGCACGAGCACGCGTGGCAGGTGGTGTGCGCGTCGATGCTGATGTGCGCGTTCACGAGCCTGTCGTACGCGTCCCTGCCCGCGTTGCTGGTCGCGGAGGTGGAACCGGGCCTGACGGGCGTCGCCAACAGCGTCAACTCGATCGCCCGGACCGTCGGCAGCAGCGTCGCGAGCGCCCTGTTGGCGACCCTGCTCACGACCCACACTGCCGCCGGTGTAGCCACGGTGGACGCCTACCTGATCGCGTTCGCGATCGGTGCCGGATGCGCTGTGGCCGCGACCCTGCTGGTGTTCCTCGCTACCGCGAAGTCCCACCGGCGCCGGCAGGCCGGTGCGGAAGCGGCGCCGGTCGGCTAGAGCGCAAGCTTGGCCAGCATGTCGCGGGCGGACTCCGCCGTCTTCGGGTCGCACAGCACGTCGTAACGTCCGGCCACCAACTGCATCGTCGACGAGAAGTCGCGCGTGCCACGGGCCGCCGCGTACGGGATTGTGGTGGAGATCAGCCCGAAGATGATGCCGCCGAACACGCCCACCAGCAACGGTCCGAGGAATCCGCCGGTGAAGATGCCGAGCAGGAGGCCGAAGAACACGCCCAGCCAGGCACCCGAAACGATGCCGCCACCAATGACTTTGGCCCAGGTCAGCCTGCCGAGCACGCGCTCGACCTGCATCAGGTCGACGCCGACGATCGTGACGTCCTCGACCGAGAACTCCTGATCCGACAGGTAGTCCACGGCGCGCTGCGCCTCGGCGTACGTCGGATACGAACCGATGGGCCAGCCGGTGGGCGGCGTCGGTAGCCCGCGGCCCTGTCGGTTCGGCTGCGAGAGTGGATTCGTCATCGTCTTCGTCTCTTCTGCTCGGGGGCGTGCGATATGTCCGGTTCTACCGATGTCCGGTTCTTGATATCAATTGTGCCCGCACCGAGCGACGAGCGCCTACCCGTTCGCGGGCGGCGTGAACCCCGACGTGCGCGCCATGCCGGCCGCGCGCCCCTTCGCCGAGATCACCAGGGCCATCTTGCGGCTCGCCTCGTCGATCATCTCGTCACCGAGCATGACCGCACCGCGTCCGCCACCCTCCGCGGAGGTGTGGAACTGGTAGGCGTCGAGGATCATCTCCGCCTGGTCGAAGTCTTGCTGCCGCGGGCTGAAGACCTCGTTCGCGGCGTCGATCTGGGTGGGGTGCAGGACCCACTTGCCGTCGAACCCCAGTGCGGCCGTCCGCTGCGCGGAGCGACGGAACGCGTCGACGTCCCGGATCTGCAGGTACGGGCCGTCGATGGCCTGCAGGTCGTGCGCCCGCGCGGCCATCAGGATCGTCATCAGGATGTGGTGGTAGGCGTCGCCGCGGTCGTACCCGTCGGGCTGCTCGCCGACCACGAGCGTGCGCATGTTGATGCTGGCCATGAAGTCCGCCGGACCGAACACGAGCGTCTGGACGCGCGGGCTGGCGGTCGCGATCGCGTTGATGTTCGTCAGGCCGATCGCATTCTCGATCTGCGGTTCGATGCCGATCCGGCCCACCTCGAGGCCGTTGGCCTTCTCGATCTGCGTCAGCAGCAGGTCGAGGGCCTGAACGTGACTGGCGTCGGGCACCTTCGGCAGCAGCACGGCGTCGAGATTGGCGCCCGCGCCGCCGACCACGGTCGCGATGTCCGCGTGGGTCCACTCGGTGGTCCAGTCGTTGACCCGCACCACCTTGATCTGCTCGCCCCACCCGTCCTCGTTGAGCGCGTCGACGATCCGCGCCCGCGCCTCGGCCTTCGCGATCGGCGCCACCGCGTCCTCGAGGTCGAGGAAGATCTCGTCGGCAGGCAGACCCTTCGCCTTGTCGATCATCTTCCGGCTCGAACCCGGCACCGCCAGGACGGACCGACGCGGCCTGATACGAGAAGTCATGACCGACGGCCCTCCGAATTCAGTGGATCACACAGCAAGGATCTAGCCTTTTCATCATGGCAGCTGTGAACAAGGTATTCGCAGCCAGGCTCGCCGGCCTGGTGGTTCTCGGACCGGACGGCGAGTCGATCGGGCGTGTGCGGGACGTGGTCCTGACAATCCGAATAGGCCGACAACCGCCCCGGGTGCTGGGTCTGGTCATCGAAATGTTCACGCGCAAGAGAATTTTCGTGCCCATGCTCCGCGTCACCGCGATCGAACCGGCGTCGGTCACCCTCAAGACCGGCAACGTCAGTCTGCGCCGCTTCACCCAGCGTCCGACCGAGATCCTGGCACTCGCCCAGGTTCTCGATTCCCGCGTCCGGATCGACGATCCGGAGGTCACCGAGACCATCGGAACCGATGCGGTGATCGTCGACCTCGGGATCGAGCTCACCCGCACCCGCGACTGGGTGGTCTCCCGGGTCGCGGTGCGTGCTCCGCGCGGGCGACTCGGCCGCCGCTCCGCGATCCACGTCGTCGACTGGCAGCACGTGCACGGGCTGACCCCGACCGCCCTGTCGATGCCGGGCCAGGGCGTCTCCCAGCTGCTGATGCAGTTCGAGGGCATGCGCCCCGCCGACGTCGCGCACGCGATGCGCGAGCTGCCCGAGAAGCGCCGCCACGAGGTGGCATTCGCGCTCGACGACGAACGCCTCGCCGACGTCGTGCAGGAGCTGCCCGCCGACGACCAGACCGACCTGCTGCTCCACCTCGAGGTCGAACGCGCGGCGGACGTGCTCGAGGCGATGGACCCCGACGACGCCGCCGACCTCCTCGGCGAGCTCCCCGAGACCGACGCCGAGTCGTTGCTGCAGCTGATGGATCCGGAGGACTCCGCCCCGGTCCGTCGTCTCCTCGAGCACTCCCCCGACACCGCGGGCGGTCTCATGACGCCCGAGCCGGTGGTCCTGACGCCGTCCACGACGGTCGCCGAGGCGCTGGCCCGCGCCCGCAACGCCGACCTGACCCCCGCGCTCGCCAGCATGGTCTTCGTGGTGCGGCCACCGACCGCGACGCCGACCGGGCGATATCTGGGGTGCGTCCACCTGCAACGGCTGCTCCGCGAGCCGCCCGCGAGCCTTGTCGGCGGCGTGCTCGACGACGACCTGCCCCGACTCGATCCCGAGGACTCGCTCGCCACCGTCACGCGGTACTTCGCCACCTACAACCTGGTGTGCGCGCCCGTCGTCGACGACGAGCACCATCTGCTCGGCGCGGTGACCGTCGACGACGTGCTCGACCACCTCCTGCCGACGGACTGGCGTGAAGAGGAGGCCGGCGATGAGTGAGCCGACCGGACGCCAGCGCCTCGAGACCCCCCGCGGGACTCGCGGGCTGCGCATGCACTTCGACGTCGAGGCCGTGGGCAGGGTGAGCGAGAGCATCGCACGGTTCCTCGGCACCGGCCGTTACCTACTGATCCAGACCGTGATCGTGATCGTGTGGATCGCGCTGAACATCTTCGCGGTGAGCCTGCAGTGGGATCCCTACCCGTTCATCCTGCTGAACCTCGCGTTCTCGACGCAGGCCGCGTACGCCGCGCCGCTGATCCTGCTGGCTCAGAACCGGCAGGAGAACCGCGACCGCGTCTCGCTCGAGGAGGACCGGGCGCGCGCCGAACAAACCAAGGCGGACACCGAGTTCCTGGCCCGCGAGCTGGCCGCGCTGCGGCTGGCGGTGGGCGAGGTCGCGACCCGGGACTACCTGCGCCGCGAACTCGACGACCTCAAGCAGATCCTCGCCGAACGCGACGCCCGACAGGACGACGACGGCGAACCCGGTCCATCCCCGAAGGCTCGCCCCGCGCGCAAGTAGCCCGGACACAGCGGACGATCCCCGCGGGTGCCACGGTTCCCCGACACGACCCGTCACCGATATGTAACGTGTGTCACATCGTTCGAGATGTATCCGACGGAACGCTCGGAACGAGGTACGTGAGCGTGGATGCAGGGTTCCTGCAAGGAGGGGTTGTCGAGTGCGTGTGCGTGGAACTGTCGGAGTGTCGGCCCTCGTCCTTGCCGGATTCGTGACAGCAGCGTCATCGATAGGTGGCGTGTTCGAGGCTCCCCCCACCGAGTCCGCGTCGGCCGCGGCGACCCACGACCTGGATCCCACCACCGAGCCTCCGGCCGCGCAGGCCGCCCTCATCCCCACCGTGGGGCTGGTCCCCGCCGCACCCCGGCCCGAGCGTCAACTGCGCACCGCGAAGCCGGCCGCGACGCCGACGATCCCGGACCCGGCGAGCCTGCTGCCCGGCGCCGCGCCGCGCTCGGTCCCGGTCCCCGTGGTGGTCGGCCCGCTCGGCATCCCGGAGATCGTCCTCAACGCCTACCGGTCGGCCGAGCTGACGATGGCGAGCACCCAGCCGGGTTGCGGACTGCAGTGGAACCTCCTCGCCGGCATCGGGAAGATCGAATCCGGCCACGCGGGTGGCGGCCAGACCGACGCGGCCGGCACCACCGTCACACCGATCCTCGGCCCCACCCTCAACGGACACCTGGCCGGCAACGAGATCATCACCGACACCGATCGCGGTCTGCTCGACGGTGATCCGACGCACGACCGCGCCGTCGGGCCGATGCAGTTCATTCCGAGCACCTGGGCGCGCTACGCGTCGGACGGCAACGGCGACGGCGTCGCGGACCCCAACAATGTCTTCGACGCCTCCCTCGCGGCGGCGCGGTACCTGTGTGCCGGCGGCCTCGATCTGAACGACCCGGCCCAGGCGTCGCGCGCCGTGCTGCGCTACAACAACTCGGCCTCGTACATGGCGAACGTCCTCGGATGGTCGGCGGCCTATCGGACCGGCGGAACAGCCGCCCCGTCGGTTCCCGTCACCCCCGCACCGCCCGAGCGGTCCCCCGATTCGGAGGCGGCATCGGTGGCCGCCGTGGCTCCCGAGTCCACGTCGGCCACACCGCCCACCGCACCCGCGGCACCGCCTGCCGAGCAGGTCCCCGCACCTGCGCCCGCGCCCATGCCCCTCCCCGTCATCCCCGGGCTTCCGCCGCTGCCGTGCCTCGTCTTCTGCCCGCCCGCCGCACCGGCGGAGGCACCCGCACCCCCACCGGGCCCGGTCGCATAACGGCGCCGCCTACCATGGGGGCATGGCAGCCCTGAGCGAGACCGCCGTCCGCACCGCACTGTCGCGGGTGCAGGACCCCGAGATCCGTAAACCCATCACGGAACTCGGGATGGTCAAGAGCATCGAGATCGGCGACGACGGCAGTGTCGACATCGGCATCTACCTCACCACCGCGGGTTGCCCGCTGCGTACCGAGATCACCGAACGCGTGACCAAGGCCGTCGCGGACGTCGAGGGCGCGGGCACGATCCGCGTCGACCTCGACGTGATGAGCGACGAGCAGCGGACCGAGCTGCGCCGCTCGCTCCGCGGCGACACCACCGAGCCGGTGATCCCGTTCGCCCAGCCCGGCTCGCTCACCCGCGTCTACGCGGTCGCGTCCGGCAAGGGTGGCGTCGGAAAGTCCAGCGTCACAGTGAATCTCGCTGCGGCCATGGCCGCGAAGGGCCTGTCGGTGGGCGTGCTCGACGCCGATATCTACGGCCACTCCGTGCCCCGCATGCTCGGCACCGATGCCAAGCCCACCCAGGTGGAGCGGATGATCATGCCGCCGCAGTCCCACGACGTGAAGCTGATCTCGATCGCCCAGTTCACCCAGGGCAACACCCCGGTCGTGTGGCGCGGACCGATGCTGCACCGCGCGCTGCAGCAGTTCCTCGCGGACGTCTTCTGGGGCGATCTCGACGTGCTGCTGCTGGACCTGCCGCCCGGCACCGGTGACGTCGCGATCTCCGTCGCACAGCTCATCCCCGGCGCCGAGATCCTCGTCGTCACGACGCCCCAGCAGGCCGCGGCCGAGGTCGCCGAGCGGGCCGGCGCGATCGCGCTGCAGACCCGCCAGCGCATCGCCGGTGTCGTGGAGAACATGTCGTGGATGGAACTGCCCGACGGCACCCGTATGGAGGTGTTCGGCTCGGGTGGCGGGCAGGCCGTCTCGGACCGTCTCACGAAGGCCGTCGGCGCGAAGGTTCCCCTGCTGGGACAGATTCCGCTCGAGCAGGCCGTCCGCGAGGGTGGCGACGCCGGCATGCCGATCGTGCTCAGCGCCCCCGATTCCCCGGCCGGCAGCGCGCTGCGCGACATCGCCGACAAGCTGTCCGTGCGTGCCCGCGGCCTCGCCGGGATGTCCCTCGGCATCGACACCACCCGGCACCTGTAGGCGCTTCTCCGACGAGTAGGGCCCCCACGCGATCCGCGTGGGGGCCCTACTCGTGTGTACGTGGCGGCCGGTCGGCTACGTGGCGTCCGGGTCGACCGGCGGGCGCTCGTTCGCCGCGAGGGGGCGGCGACGAGGGCGCCTGCTTCGACAACGACGGGCCCGTGGACCCGTTCGCGAAGGGCTTGCCGCCGAAGGTCCCGCTGATGATCGAGTCGTCACCGTCGAGCAGGTGCTTGGTGATGACCGCGCGCGGCGTCATGCCGCGCAGCTGGTTGAGGTCGGACAGCGGCTTGCGGAGATCGTCGAACTCCGGTCCCAGCTCGTCCTTGAGTTGCTGGCTGGCGCCGCCCGCGTAGTCCCGGACCTGACGCATCGTCTTGGTGACCCAGCTGACGGCGCCAGGAAGCCGCTCGGGTCCGAGGATCACGAGCGCTGCGATGAGGAGCACCATGAACTCGCCCCAGCCGATGTTGCCAAACACGGGTTCAGAGTACGTGCCCGACGCCGGAATCGCTCGTGTGATCCGCAAATATCACATGCCCGTCACATACTGGACGCTCACATCAGTCCGATGTGGGCGTCACCTGGACGTCGACGAGCCGCCCGGAGCGGACCAGCTGCACCTGAACCTGCTGACCGACCGTCTGGTCGTGCACGGCCACGACCAGCTCGTCGGCGCTCGCCACGGTCCGATCACCGACCTTGACGATCACGTCGCCCTCGACGATGCCGGCTTCCTCCGCCGGACTTCCGGACTGCACGTTGGCGACCTGGGCACCGCTGGTCGCGTCGTTGATGACCGTGCGGGCGTTGACGCCGATCTCCGGATGGTGCATCACGCCGTTGCGGATCAGTTCCTGCGCGACCGCCGTGACGTCGTCGATCGGGATGGCGAAGCCGAGACCCACCGAGCCGCCGCTCTCGGATCGGATCGCCGAGTTGATGCCGATCACGCGGCCCTCCATGTCGACGAGGGGGCCACCCGAGTTGCCGGGGTTGATCGCGGCGTCGGTCTGGACGGCGTCGATCACGGCGTCGGTGTCGGTGCCCTCGCCGCTGAGCCGCACCGGACGCTGGAGTGCGCTCACGATGCCCCGGGTCACGGTCTTGTTCAGACCCAGCGGGGAGCCGACCGCCACGACGTCCTGGCCCACCCGCACGTCGTCGGACCGGCCGAGGTCGGCGACGGTCAGGTTCTCCGCCTCGGTCTTGAGGACCGCGAGGTCGGTCTTGATGTCGCGGCCGACGATCTGCGCCGGCACCTTCGTGCCGTCGGAGAACGTGACGCGGATCGTCGAGTCCCCCGGATTGGTCGCGGCCATCGAGATGACGTGATTGTTGGTGACGACGTAGCCCGCGCCGTCGACGACGACGCCCGAACCGGTTCCGGACTGATCACCCTGTGCCACCTGGATCGACACCACCGACGGCAGGACGGCGTCGGCGACGGTGGCGATCTGCCCCTGCGGGGCGTCTTCGCCGCCGCCGGACTGCGACAGCGTCACCCGATCGCTCGTGAGGGACCCCCGGTCCGACGTGACCGCGGTGGCGATCAGGCCGCCCACCAGGCCGATCGCGAGCGCGGTGGCCGCCAGGGCCACGAGCGCCTTCCGTTCGATGCGTTCGCCCAACAGGACGTCACGGATGCCGAGCTTGGGGGCGTCCGACAGCGGCGCGGGACCGGTGGCGGCCTCAGCTGGAGCGCCGAGCCGGACGGGGGCCTCGGGATCGCGCCACGGATCGCCGTCCGGTGCGTCCTCGGGGACGTCGGGTGGGCCCTCGGGGCCGCGCTGCAGCGAATGTGGCTCACCGGCGGGACGACCGAACGCCTCCGCCATGACCGCGTCGGGCGCACCGAGGCGGAGCGTGGGCGCGCCGGTGGCGCGGTGCTCGGCCTCCGGCACGAAGGAACCGCTCACGCCCGCGGGACGCCCGAACGCGTGTTGTGCCGTGGGGTCGACGTCGGGGCGATACACAGGGCGGGGAGCCAGCCGCGGCCCGTCTTGACGGGCGGAACCCGCGTGCCCGCCGGTGTCCGGGGTGTCGCCGTCAGCCGTCCCCGGCGTGCTCGAATCAGCCGTCACGCGCGCATGTCCCCCTCGTGTGCGTCAGTCACGCATGCCAGTATCACCGATCAGGACAGCGGTGTGCCGGGAGGCACCGTCAGCGGCGCCGACGGAACGGCCAGCGACGGGAAATGTCGCTGTCCCGGTCGAACGAGATGATGCCCGGAGCGGAATCCCGTGCGGGCGTGTCCTCGGGGTCGGGCACGTGACAGCGCGGAATCTGGCTCAGCAGACCGAGCAGGGAACTGGGCATGGCGACCTCGCCGGCATGCCGCAGCGCGATCCGCGCCTGCTGCTGGGCATCGACCTCCGCGGCGCAGTCGGGACACAAGGCCAGGTGCTGGGAGGCACGCAGATACGCATTCATGCGGAGTTCGCCGTCCACGTACGAGGCGATCGCCTCGCTCGCCAGGTGTTCAGTGGAGCCGAACTGACGAGGTCTGCGCGCCTGCGTCATCAAACCCTCCTGCACCACTACCCGACACCGATCTGATCGGAGTCAACCTTCCCATTCGCGGCCAGGTGGTCACGCAATGCCTGTCGTCCGCGATGAATCCTGCTGCGAACAGTACCCAGCTTGACTCCCAGTGTCGCACCGATCTCCTCGTACGACAGTCCCTCGATGTCACACAGGACCACCGCGGCACGGAACTCGGGAGCCAGCGAATCCAGCGCCGACTGCAGGTCGGGTGCCAGACGCGCGTCGTGGTAGATCTGCTCGGGGTTCGGCGAATCCGACGGGACCCGGTCGTAGTCCTCGGGCAGCGCCTCCATCCGGATGCGGTTGCGACGACGCACCATGTCCAGGAAGAGGTTCGTGGTGATCCGGTGCAGCCAACCCTCGAACGTGCCGGGCTGGTAGTTCTGCAGCGACCGGAAGACACGGATGAACGTGTCCTGCGTCAGGTCCTCGGCGTCCTGCGCGTTGCCCGAGAGGCGGTAGGCCAGCCGGTAGACGCGGTCGCCGTGCTCGCGGACCAACTCGTCCCACGACGGCATCGCGGCCCGGTCACCCGTAGCGTCGAACGCGGCCGTGCCGGTCGGTTCGGGGCATTCGACATCGATGCCGACTGCGGACACACCAGAATCTGTGCCCGCCGCGATTCCTTCGGCGGTGTCGGTGGGTGTGCGTTCGGCATTGATCATCAGGATGGGTGGATCCTCCTACTCAGGACCGCTGATCACGAGACACGGGATTGCGGAGGTTCAACTACCGAGAACTCGGAATTGTTCCCACCGCCCGCGAGGAGCGTGATCTTCACGCCGTGCGGTCTAGTCGTCCGGCGTTGCACTCAGCCTGTCGTACCCCGATATGTGCGCACTATGAACAAGCTGAGCGGGGGCTGAGAATTCTGCCGAGGCGAGCCTCGCGATGTCACCGAGGTGGGCCTCACAATGGCGCCGAGGCGAGCCTCGACGGGTCCAGACGAGCGAGCCTCGAGGAATCGGGAACGCGGCGCGGCTAGCCTCTATTGCGTGCACACGAACGCCGAACGGATTCTCACCCACACCGAGGACACGATCCTCGAGGACGAGATGCTGACCACCGCACGGGACCGAGCCGCGGAACTCGGTGCCGAGCCGGTACCTGCGCCGGTCGGTGCCGCACTCGCGCTCTTCACCAGGATGCTCGATGCGAAGACCGTTGTCGAGGTCGGAACCGGCGCCGGCGTCAGCGGGTTGTGGCTGCTCCGTGGCATGCGCGAGGACGGCGTCCTCACCACGATCGACAGCGAACCCGAACATCAGCGTGCCGCCAAGCAGGCGTTCCGAGTGGCCGGCATCGCGCCGTCCCGGACCCGCCTGATCAACGGCCGCGCCCTCGATGTTCTGCCGCGCCTCGCCGATTCGGCCTACGACCTGGTGTTCGTCGACAACTGCCCTGCCGACCACCCGCACTTCGTCCGTGAGGGCGTGCGGTTGCTGCGCCCGGGTGGCGTGATCGTGCTCCACAACGCGCTGCTGGGCGGCCGTGTGGCCGATCCGGGCCAGCGCGATGCCACCACGGTCGCGGTCCGGGAGGCCGCGCGGACCATCGCCGACGACGACCGGCTCACCCGCGTGCTGTTCCCGGTGGGCGACGGTCTGCTCTGCGCCGCCCGGCACTGACGCCCAGGCCACCGGCCTGGACGCGCGGTCCGGCGGCGGCTAGATCCACACGCCCTTTCCGATCGTGACGACGCCGCCGTTGCTGACGGCGAACCGTTGGCGGTCCCGTTCGAGGTCGACACCGATGATCTCGCCCTCGCCGACCACGACGTTCTTGTCGAGGATGGCGCGGCGTACCACGGCACCCTTGCCGACCCGGACGCCGGGCATCAGGACGCTGCCCTCGACGGTGGCGCCGTCCTCGACCATGACGTTGGAGCTGAGCACCGAGTTCCGGACGGTGGCCGCGGACAGGATCGACCCGGCACCGACGACGGACTCCTGTGCCAGTCCGCCCTTGACGAATTTCGCCGGCGCCAGGTTCTCGGCACCGCCCCGGATCGGCCAGCGCCGGTTGTAGAGGTTGAACACCGGATGGACGGAGACGAGGTCCATGTGCGCGTCGTAGAACGCGTCGATGGTGCCCACGTCCCGCCAGTACCCGCGGTCACGGTCCGTCGCGCCGGGGACCACGTTGTTCTTGAAGTCGTAGACCGACGCGAGCCCGGCGTCGACGAGCGCCGGAATGATGTCGCCGCCCATGTCGTGGTCGGAATCGGAGTTCTCGGAGTCGGCGCGGATCGCGTCGACGAGAACCTTCGTGGTGAAGACGTAGTTGCCCATCGAGGCGAACGTCACATTGGGGTCGTCGGGCGTTCCCGGCGGGTGTGCGGGCTTCTCGAGGAACTGGGTGATCCGGCCGGTCTCGTCGCTGTCGATGCATCCGAACGCGAACGCTTCGCTGCGCGGTACCCGGATCCCGGCGACGGTGACCCCCGCGCCCGAGTCGATGTGATGCTGCACCATCTGCTCGGGATCCATCCGGTACACATGGTCGGCACCGAAGACGACGATGTACTCGGGATCCTCGTCGTAGACCAGGTTGAGGGATTGGAAGATCGCGTCGGCGCTGCCCGTGTACCAGCGGGGGCCCAACCGCTGCTGCGCAGGTACCGGGGTGATGTACTCGCCGGCGAATCCGGACAGCCGCCACGTCTGCGAGATGTGCCGGTCGAGGGAATGCGACTTGTACTGGGTGAGCACGCAGATCCGTAGGTACCCCGCATTCACCAGATTGCTGAGCACGAAGTCGATGAGGCGGTAGGCGCCACCGAAGGGGACTGCGGGCTTGGCGCGGTCAGCGGTGAGCGGGTACAAGCGCTTACCCTCGCCACCGGCGAGCACGATCCCGAGCACATGGGGCTGACTCCTCACACCCGTCAACCTATCGGCCAGCCCCGACCGCCGCCAGCATTGCCCCGAACAGGCGGGGTCGTGCTGGCCGGAACGGGTTCCGGCGGTTACGTTTAGCCGGTGCGGGTCGCGATGATGACGAAGGAGTACCCCCCGGAGATCTACGGTGGCGCCGGTGTCCACGTCACCGAACTGGTCACCCACCTGCAGCGGCTGTGCGATGTCGACGTGCACTGCATGGGTGCGCCCCGCGACGGTGCGTTCGTCCACGGCCCCGATCCCGCCCTCGCCGGCGCCAATCCGGCCCTGAGCACCCTGTCGGCCGAACTGCGGATGGCGTACGCCGTGGGCGGCGCCGACGTCGCGCACTCGCACACTTGGTACACCGGTCTCGCCGGGCATCTGGCGGGCGAACTCTACGACGTCCCGCACATCGTCACCGCGCACTCCCTGGAGCCGCGGCGGCCGTGGAAAGCCGAGCAGCTCGGTGGCGGCTACCGGGTGTCATCGTGGTCCGAGCGCAACGCGATGGAGCACGCCGACGCGGTGATCGCGGTCAGCGCGGGCATGCGTGCCGACGTCCTCGACACGTATCCGGCGATCGATCCGGCCCGGGTGCACGTGGTGCACAACGGCATCGACGCCGGCGCGTGGTATCCCGGTCCGGCCGAGCCGAACGCCGTCTCGGTGCTGGCGACACACGGCATCGATCCCGCGCGGCCCATCGTGGTCTTCGTCGGACGGATCACCCGGCAGAAGGGGCTCGGCCATCTGGTCGCCGCGGCACACGACTTCGACCCGGCGATCCAGCTGGTGTTGTGCGCGGGTGCACCCGACACCGCCGAGTTGGCCGCGGAAACCGAGGCGGCCGTCGCGCGCCTCACCGCGCGACGCGGCGGGGTCTTCTGGATCCGGGACATGCTCCCCACCACGCAGGTGCGGGAAATGCTCTCCGCCGCGACGGTATTCGTGTGCCCGTCGGTGTACGAACCGTTGGGGATCGTGAACCTCGAGGCCATGGCGTGCGAAACCGCGGTGGTCGCCTCCGACGTCGGCGGGATTCCCGAAGTGGTGGAGGACGGCGTCACCGGTCGGCTGGTCCACTACAACTCGTACGAGCCGGGGGCGTTCGAGCACGCGCTTGCGGCAGCCGTCAACGAGGTGGCGACCGATCCGGACCGAGCCGCGGAGATGGGGCGGGCGGGCCGGCTGCGGGCGACGGCGGAGTTCTCGTGGGCCCGTATCGCGCAGCAGACCCTGGACGTCTACACCGAGGTCCTCGACCGCCGATAGGTCGAGACGACCACCGATGCCGTCACCGGGAACGGTTGGGGCAGCGCCGCGATCGCATCGGTTCGGCGCTCGGCCGTGAGATGACGGGCGGACGGCCCCATTCCCACGAGGTTCTCGAGATCCCGGTGCGAGAGCATCATCCGGGTCTCGACGGGCGTGCGGTGAACCCGTTCGAACCGTCCGGCGACGGTCTCTCCCAGCCGCTCGACCTTGCGGTCGTCGACCCTGACCATGCCGAGCAGCTCCACGAGCTCGACGAGGTGCCGGTCCGTGGGTGTGAGCACGACGAGGGTGCCCCCGTCCGTCAGAACCCGGTCGATCTCGGCGGCGTTGCGCGGCGCGAAGATCGAGAGGACATGAGTGAGGGCGGCGTCCTGCACGGGCAGTTGCCGCCACACATCGGCGACGACGGCGGCGGCACGCGGATGCGCCCGGGCCAGTCGCCGCGCCGCGGGCTTGGAGACGTCGAGCCCGATGCCCTGCGCGGACGCCGACGCGTCCAGGACGCGGGCGAGATAATGCCCGGTGCCGGCACCGATCTCGAGGATGCGGGGATCGACACCATCGTCCGTCGTCTGCACGACGGCCTCGGCGACCGCGGTCATGAGCGGGTCGAAGTGCCCTGCGTCGAGGAAATCGCAGCGCGCAGCGATCATCTCGGGGCTGTCCCCGGTGAACTTGGTCGCGGCACCGGTCAGCAACGTGACGTATCCCTGCCGCGCGATGTCGAAGCTGTGGCCACGCGCGCACACCAGGGCACGATCGGCCAGATCCAACTCGTCGCCGCACTGCGGGCACGCGAGTAGCGCGCACACATCCGCCAGCACCTGTACCGCCGTGCCCTTTCCGGAGATCACCCGTTCGTCCGATCACGCATCAACGTCTCCGGCCGGGTCGTCTTGCCGACCCGGCCGGAACGCCGAAGAGGGTTGATCCGCTAGCTGGTGACACCCTTGAGTTCGTCCCCGAGCGCTGCTGCTTCCTCCGGGGTGAGTTCGACGACCAGACGTCCACCGCCCTCGAGTGGAACCCTCATGACGATTCCTCGTCCCTCTTTGGTTGCCTCGAGGGGACCGTCCCCGGTCCGGGGCTTCATGGCCGCCATCCTCTGCTCCCTCCAAATCTGCGCCGGACTTTTCTAGCGCCTCGGGTTACCGTGGATACCTCGCCAGCAATTAGCGAGGCTCTGGAGTCCATTCTTCCCTATCGAGTGGGTTGCCGGGAAGCTGAGGCACAAAACCACCCGAATCAGACAGCGTCACAGGCCGGGTTCCACCCAGCACGCCGCGATGTGGTCGTCGACCATCCCGGTGGCCTGCATGAGCGCATATGCCGTGGTAGGGCCCACGAAACGAAAGCCCCGACGTTTCAGTTCCTTGGCCATCGAGGTGGACTCGGGCGTGACCGCCGGAACATCGTCGACTCGCTCGAACCGCCGCGCGCGCC
Organism: Rhodococcus sp. W8901; assembly: GCF_013348805.1. NCBI lineage: Bacteria > Bacillati > Actinomycetota > Actinomycetes > Mycobacteriales > Nocardiaceae > Rhodococcus > Rhodococcus sp. W8901. The sequence goes on along the minus strand of NZ_CP054690.1, from coordinate 1,808,530 downwards.
GCGGCGGTTCGAACGACCACAACAGCGTGTCGAGATCGGTGTCGGCCAAATCCAGGACCGCACGGGCATTGCCGATCACGGCCTCGATCTTCGCCCGGTTCCGGACGATCCGTGCGTCGCCCAGCAAGCGGTCGACGTCGGACTCCGTGTAGGCCGCGACGATCTCGGGGTCGAAGTCCGCGAACGCGTCCCGGAACGCCGGCCGCTTGCGCAGGATGGTGATCCAGGACAGCCCCGACTGGAACGCCTCGAGGCACAGCCGCTCGAACAATTCGTCGCGGCCGTGCAGCGGCTGCCCCCACTCGAAATCGTGGTAGTCGCTGTAGATTCGGGAGCCGTCGGTGTCGGTGGCCCAGGGGCAACGCACCCGCTCTTCCGGCGGTGCGCCGACGTCGATCCCGACGGCGCTCACCGCTCCGGCTCCGCACTGTCGGACCCGTCCGCGGCCTCGCCGCGATCGGCCGGCGCAGGGCCTACCCGAGTCTCCAATTGCGCTCTCAGGGAATCGATCTCCCGACCGAGACGGTCGAGCGCCCAGTCCACCTCACTCGCCTTGTACCCGCGCAGCGTCTGCTGGAATCGGAGCGCGCGCACGTCGGAGCCGGTGACGCCCTCGGCGGGGAGCACCGTCGCGGTGGTGCCGGCCGGCAGCGGCGGCAACTCCTCGGAACGGCCGAACACCATGCTCGCGGCGAAGTACAGCAGGCCACCGACCAGCACCATGATCAACAGGTACAGAAGGACCGTCAGCATGCCCCGATACTGTCACGAACCACCGACAGGAACGTCGCCGCGCGCGGCAGTCAGGGACGGATCGTGTTCATCGGCGGCCGATCGGTGAGCGCGACGTCGGTCCGGGCGGGCACGAACGAGTCTCCGTCCACCAGGAACTGGGTCAGACCGCCGCCGGTGTCCTCGACACCGCACCGGCGCAGCATCGTGCCGATGATCTGGCGGCTCATCACGCCGAGTTCGGACAGCGGCCGGTTCCGGTGCTTGCGCACACCCAGATTGACCTGGCCGATCGCGCCGAGCCCGAGACGGTCGTAGGTGTCGAGCAGCAGCCCGATCTCGACGCCGTAGCCGGGCGCGAACGGCACCGACGACAGCAGCTCACGCGTGCCGGCGTACTCGCCACCGAGCGGCTGCAGGACGCACGTCAGTTCGGGACGCAGCGCCGCGAGCATCGGCCGGGCCACCAGTTCGGTCACCCGCCCTCCGCCGTTGGCGTCCTCGGTGCCGCTGACCCGCAACGGACGTCGGTAGTAGCCCTTGACCAGATGGATCCCGTCGACCGTGAGCAGCGGACCCAGCAGCTTGGGGACGAACGCCGGATCGGGCTCGACCAGGTCGGAGTCGACGAAGGCGATGAGGTCACCGGTGCTCGCGGCGATGGAACGCCACAGCACCTCGCCCTTGCCCGGCACCGGAGCGAGTCCCGGGACGGCGTCCTCCCGGCTGATCACCGTCGCCCCGGCGGCCGCGGCGCGCTCGGCCGTCGCGTCGCACGAGCCCGAGTCCAGGACGATCAGCTCGTCGACGAGTCCGCCCAGCAGCGGGTGGATGGTGTCGACGACACCGGCGACCGTCTTCTCCTCGTTGAGGGCCGGCAGCACCACCGACACGGTGCGCCCGGCCTTGGCCCGCTCGAGTTCCGCGATGCTCCAGACCGGGTGGTCCCAACTGTTGGCGTCCGTCCAGGTGCGCGACGCTTCGGTGATGCTCATGCCAACCCCCGTACGGTGCGGACGGGTTGCCTGGTTCCCATGATCGCGGCGACCATGTCGACCACACGCCGGGTCGAGGCAACCTCGTGGACGCGGAATACGCGGGCCCCACCGGCGGCCGCCAGAGCAGTCGCCGCCAGGGTTCCCTCCAACCTCTCGGCCAGTTCCACACCCAGAGTCTCCCCGATGAAGTCCTTGTTGCTGAGCGCCATCAGCACGGGCCATCCGGTCTTAACGAGATCTTCCACGCGACGCAACAATTCGAGCCCGTGAAAGGTGTTCTTCCCGAAATCGTGGGTGGGATCGATCAGGATCGAGTCCGCCCGCACCCCCAGCCGCGACGCGTGTTCGGCCGCGGCGACCACCTCGCCGACGACGTCGGCGACCACGTCGGTGTAGCGGACGCGGTGCGGGCGCGTGCGCGGTACCGCTCCCCCGGTGTGCGAGCAGACGATCCCGGCACCGAGTTCGGCCGCGACCTCCACCAGTTCGGGGTCGGCCCCCGCCCACGTGTCGTTGATCAGGTCGGCACCCTCACCGCACGCGAGTCGGGCGACCTCGCTGCGCCACGTGTCCACGCTGATGATCACGTCCGGGTAGCGCGCCCGGATCGCCTCCACGAACGGCACCACGCGGCGCGTCTCCTCCGCGGCGTCGACGAGCGCGCCGGGGCCCGCCTTCACGCCCCCGATGTCGACGAGATCGGCACCCTCCGCGACCGCGCGATCGACCGCCGCCATCGCCGCCTCGTCCGAGAACGTCGCACCGCGGTCGTAGAAGGAGTCCGGGGTGCGGTTGACGATCGCCATCACGAGGGCGCGATCGGTCACGACCGGCCTGCCACACAGGGTGGGCAGGACGTGTCCGGGGGCCGAGACGGCCGAGTCGTCGCCGGAGGCGGGGCGCGGTGCCATGCCCCCATAGTCGCATGAGCGGGAGGACGTTACGCCCGGGGAGCATTGCCCTCGGCGACATCACGCACGTATCCGTCGTATGCGGGCCGGTAACCCTCACCCCGGCCGGCGAGCACGTACAGCTCGTCGACGGTCGACGAGTACCCCTCCTCGCGCAGTTCCACCTTGCGGCTCTTGAAAGTCGACGTCGTCTCGAGCGAGTCGACGACACGCACGAACAGGGGGATCGCGTACGCCGGCAGCCGGGTGTACAGCTCCTCGGCGAGCCGAACGCCGTCGAGCGCGTGACCCGAGCGCACCGTCACCGCCGCCATCCCCGCCTTGCCGTCCGTGCCGGGCACCGCGACGCCGTACACCACCGACTGCTCGATCGCGGGGTGCGCGGACAGCGCCCCCTCCACCTCGGTGGTCGCGACGTTCTCGCCCTTCCACCGGAACGTGTCACCCAGACGGTCCACGAACGCGACGTGCATGAAGCCCTGGCTGCGCACGAGATCGCCGGTGTCGAACCAGCAGTCGCCGTCCTTGAATCCGTCCCGCACCAGCTTCTTCTCGCTGGCCTCCGGGTCGGTGTAGCCGTCGAACGGCGCCCGATCGGTCACCTTCGACAGCAGCAGCCCCACCTCGCCGGTGCCGACGCGCCGCAGCCTCCCCTTCGGGTCGCGGCGCGCACGCCCGGTCTCGGGGTCGAACTCCACCACCGCGTACGGCAGCGGGCACACCCCTGCGGTGCGGTCGACGCCGAGGGCGTTGACGAACGCGATGTTGCACTCGCTGGCGCCGTAGAACTCGGCGACTCGCTCGATGCCGAAGCGCTCGGTGAACTCGGTCCAGATCTCCGGCCGGAGCCCGTTGCCGACCATCAGGCGGATTCCGTTGTCGCGGTCGTTCGCCCTGGGCGGCTGGTTGAGGAGGTACCGGCAGACCTCACCGATGTAGACGAACGCGGTGGCCCGGTTGGCCTTCGCGTCGTCCCAGAACCGGGAGGCGGAGAAGGTGCGTCCGATCGCGATCGCGGCTCCGGCGGAGAGCACCGACGACAGCGACACCGTCAACGCGTTGTTGTGGTACAGCGGCAACGCACAGTACAGAGTGTCGTTGCGGCGCAGTCGAACTCCCATCGCGCCCAGCCCGGACATGCTCTTGAGCCACCGGAAGTGGCTCATCAGGCTGGCCTTCGGCAATCCGGTCGTGCCCGAGGTGAAGATGTAGAAGGCACGCTCCGTGCCCCGGATGTGCTCGCACACAGCGGGGTTCGACGAGTCCGCATCCTGCGCGAGTCGGTCCAGATCGACTGCGGCCAACACAGCCTTCGCGTGCACCTCGCTCCCCAGTGAGGCGATCGCCTCGCCGCACTCCTCCCCCACCACCAGCACCCGGCTGTCCAGCACGGACAGGCTGTGCGCCAGCACATCGGCGCGCTGATTGTGGTTGAGCATGCCCGCGACCGCGCCGAGTTTGACCACCGCCAGGGTCAGCAGCAACGTCTCGGGCCGGTTCTTCATGAGAATCCCGACGACGTCGCCGCGCCGGACGCCGTGCCGTACGAGGACGTCGGCGTAGCGGTTGACCCGAGAATTGGCATCCCCGTAGCCGATCGACTCGCCTTCGAAGCGAATGAACGGCTGATCCGGCTGGCGGCGGGCCAGTTCCTGGAACACCCGGCCGATCGACTCGCGCGACTCCGGCTTGCGGGTCATCCCCAGCGCCCCGCGCGCCAGGCTGGGGAGTTCGGTCGCCATCCGCGGCAGTTGCAGCGCGAGCTGCACGAGACTGATCGTCGAAGCGGTGGCGTCTGAACTCATCGGCATCCTTGTCGGAAGGGGCAGGGAGGGTCGAAAGGGGACGTTTCTTACTCCACAGTAACCTTTACGACCCGCCCCCGGAACCCCTCGACAGGAACCGTTTTCAGCGCACGCAGGCGTCCAGCGCGGATTCGACGTCGCCCGTGACGATCAGCCCGTCAAGTGCACGCTGCGCGACGAACCCCTGACCGCGCAGCCCCTCGAGCCAGTGCAGCAGTCCGCGGAAGTGGTCGACGGGATCGAGCATCACCACCGGCTTCTCGTGCATACCGAGGTATCCGGCGGTCCAGGTCTCGAACAGTTCCTCGAGGGTGCCGATCCCACCGGGCAGCGTGATGAATGCGCCGGCGCGGTCCTCCATGATGCGCTTGCGTTCACGCATCGTGTCGGTGACGATCAGCTCGTCGGCGTCGACGTCCGCAACCTCCTTGTGCACCAGCGCCTTCGGGATGACGCCGACGGTCCACGCGCCCGCTTCGCGGGCCGCGGTCGCGACGGCGCCCATCATCGAGACGTTGCCGCCGCCGGATACCAACTGCCATCCCCGGCGGCCGATCGCCGTGCCCACCTCGGATGCCAGCTGGAGGAACTGCTGATCCACGGGCCCCGACGCGCAGTACACGCAGACGCTGAACTTCTTGTCGCTCGTGCTCACCACTCGTCCTCGTCTCCCAGCAGTGCCGCCTCGTCCACGCCGTGCTGCGACTCGACGACGATCCGGACCGCCTCCTCGACACTGTCGGTGACATGGATGAGATCGGCGTCCCCGGGCGAGATCTTCCCGGTCCGCTCGAGAGTGCCGCGGACCCAGTCGATCAGCCCGCCCCAGAACTCCGTGCCGATCAGCACGATCGGGAACCGGGTGATCTTGCGGGTCTGCACCAGCGTCAGCGCCTCGAACAGCTCGTCGAGAGTGCCGAATCCGCCGGGAAGGCAGATGAACGCCTGCGAGTACTTCACGAACATCGTCTTACGCGCGAAGAAGTAGCGGAAGTTGATGCCGAGATCGACCCACTCGTTGAGTCCCTGCTCGAACGGCAACTCGATGCCGAGGCCGATCGAGTATCCGCCGGTCTCGCTGGCGCCGCGGTTGGCGCCCTCCATGACACCGGGTCCGCCGCCGGTGATGATCGCGAATCCGGCCGCCGCGAGCGCCGTGCCGAGTTCGCGCGCGGCGGCGTACTCGGAGGTGCCCTCCCCCGTCCGGGCCGACCCGAACACGGTCACGGCGCGCGGCACCTCGGCGAGCGCGCCGAAGCCCTCGATGAACTCGCTCTGGATCCGCAGTACCCGCCACGGATCGGTGTGCACCCAGTCCGTAGGCCCGCGCTGGTCGAGGAGCCGCTGGTCGGTGGTGGTCGCCTCCACCTTGCGGTCGCGCCGCAACATGATCGGACCGCGGTGTTTCACCGAGGAACTACTGCGCCGGGCGGCCCCGGTCTTCCTGTCTGGTGCCATGCGGGCAAGGCTAGCCGTTCACCCGCGGCGCACACCTACGCGCTGAGGTACCCGCGCAGCACCCGCGTGACGTCGGTGATCTGCTCCACCGGGACGTGCTCGTCCCGCTTGTGCGCCAGGTTGGGATCGCCGGGACCGTAGTTGACCGCGGGGATACCGAGCGCCGAGAACCGGGATACGTCGGTCCAGCCGTACTTGGCGCGATACTGCCCGCCGGCGGCCTCGATCAGCGCCGCGGCCGCGGGGTTCGACAGACCCGGCAACGCGCCGGGCGAGCTGTCGGTGACCTCGAAGCCGAGCTCGAGACCGCCGAGCGCCGACGGCTCGAACACCTCGCGCACGTGCTCGACGGCCTGCTCCACGCTGCGGTCGGGCGCGAAGCGGAAGTTGACGTCCATCTCGGCGGCGTCGGGCACGACGTTGCCCGCGACCCCGCCCGCGATCCGCACCGCGGACAGCCCCTCCCGGTAGACACAGCCGTCGATGTCCACGGACCGCGCCTCGTACGCCGACAACCGGTCCAGCACCGGGGCGAACTTGTGGATCGCGTTGTCGCCGAGCCACGATCGCGCCGAATGCGCGCGCACACCCGACGTCGTCAGGCGCACCCGCAGCGTGCCCTGACACCCCGCCTCGATGAACCCGGCCGTGGGCTCGCCGAGGATCGCGACGTCCGCGGCCAGCCACTCGGGCAGGTCACGCTCGATGCGTCCGAGCCCGTTGTACTGCGCGGCGATCTCCTCGCAGTCGTAGAACACCAGCGTCAGATCGTGCGCGAAGTCGGAGATCGTCGCGGCCAGGTGCAGGAAGACCGCGTCGCCGGACTTCATGTCGACGGTGCCGCAGCCGTGCAGCAGGTCGCCCCGCTCGTCGGTCGTGCGCCGGCTCGGAACGTTGTCGGCGATCGGCACGGTGTCCAGGTGACCGGCGAGCATGACCCGGCTCGGCAGCCCGCGGGCGGTGCGGGCGAGCACCGCGTTGCCGCTGCGGATCACCTCGAACCCGGATGTCTGTTCGCGCAGCGCGGCCTCGACGGCGTCGGCGATGACGCCCTCGTCCTGCGACACGCTGTGGATGTCCACGAGCGCGGCGGTGAGGTCGATGGGGTCGGCGTGCAGATCGAGGATGCTCACGGCTTCCAGGTTAGGTGCCCTGTCCACCAGGGCACCCGACCGGTCGGAACGCGCGGTCGGGATCACAATCGGCTCACCGCCCCGGACGGCCTCGCACACCTCGCGTAACCTGTGCACCCGTGAGTGCACAGGGAGCATCTGCAGTAGGCGTCGCCAACGTGACCGAGTCGGGCACGGTTCTCGACACCTGGTACCCGGCCCCCGAGCTGGGCGAGTACGAGGACGGCACCGTCGCCGGAACCGTCGCGCTCGAGGGCACCGACATTCCGTCGGACCTCGCTCTGCTCGCCGGCCACGACGAAGCCCGCGAGGTCAAGCAGGTCGTGGTGCGCACCACGATCACGGACCTGTCCGCGCCGCCGGTCGACGCGCACGACGTCTACCTGCGTCTGCACCTCCTGTCGCACCGCCTGGTGCAGCCGCACGGCGTCAACCTCGACGGTCAGTTCGGTCTGCTCGCGAACGTGGTGTGGACCAACTTCGGCCCGTGCGCCGTGGACGGCTTCGAGCTGGTCCGCTCGCGGCTGCGGATCCGCGGCGCGGTGACCGTGTTCGGTGTCGACAAGTTCCCGCGCATGGTCGACTACGTCGTCCCGGCCGGTGTGCGCATCGCCGACGCCGACCGCGCCCGCCTGGGTGCCCACCTGGCGAGCGGCACCACCGTCATGCACGAGGGCTTCGTGAACTTCAACGCCGGCACGCTCGGCAGCTCGATGGTCGAGGGCCGCATCTCCGCGGGCGTCGTCGTCGGTGACGGCTCCGATGTCGGCGGTGGCGCCTCGATCATGGGCACGCTGTCCGGTGGCGGCAAGCAGGTCATCTCCGTCGGCGAGCGCTGCCTGCTCGGCGCCAACGCCGGCCTGGGCATCTCGCTCGGCGACGACTGCGTCGTCGAGGCGGGCCTCTACATCACCGCCGGCACCAAGGTCACCGGCCCGGACGGCACCGTCGTCAAGGCCGCCGACCTGAGCGGCCAGTCGAACATCCTGTTCCGTCGCAACTCCGTCTCCGGCGCCGTCGAGGTGGTGCCGTGGAAGGGCACGGGCGTGGAACTGAACGCAGCACTGCACGCCAACGACTGATCCGCAGCTTGTGAGCTCCACCGAAACCCCAGTCCGATTAGGGCACGGCCTCAAGGTCCGTCATCTGACGATGATGGGCCTGGGGTCGGCCATCGGCGCCGGTCTCTTCCTCGGGACCGGCGTCGGGATCGCGAAGGCCGGCCCCGCGGTCCTGATCTCCTACGTGATCGCCGGTTTCGTCGTGGTGTGCGTCATGCGCATGCTCGGCGAGATGGGCGCCGCGCTGCCGGCGAGCGGATCCTTCTCGCACTACGCGCGCATCGGCATCGGCGAATGGGCCGGCTTCGTCATGGGCTGGCTGTACTGGTTCATGCTGATCATGGTGCTCGGCGCCGAGATCACGGGCGCCTCGGCGATCGTCAACGACTGGATGCCCGGTGTGCCGCAGTGGGTGATCGCCCTCGTCTTCGTGACGTTCTTCGCGGTCGTCAATCTCGCCAAGGTCAGCAACTTCGGCGAATTCGAGTTCTGGTTCGCGGCCCTCAAGGTCGCCGCCATCATCGGTTTCCTCGTCGTCGGTGTGCTGCTCGTCTTCGGCCTGCTCCCGGACACCGATCCGGTCGGATTCACGAACCTGCTCGGTGAGGGCGGATTCATGCCCAACGGATTCGCGGGTATCGCGGCGGGCCTGCTGGTCGTGGCATTCGCGTTCGGCGGCATCGAGATCGTCACGATCGCCGCGGCCGAGTCCGAGGACCCCGAGCGCTCGATCGCCACGGCCGTCCGCACCGTCATGTGGCGGATCAGCGTCTTCTACATCGGCGCGATCGGCATCATGGTCCTTGTCCTGCCGTGGAACGATCCCGGCCTGCAGGACGGCCCCTTCGTCGCCGTGCTCGAGCGGGCCAATCTCCCGTACGTCTCCGGCCTGATGGAACTGGTCGTGGTGATCGCGCTGCTGTCCGCGTTCAACGCGAACGTCTACGGCACCTCCCGGATGGCGTTCTCGCTCGCCCGGCGGAACGACGGCCCGGCACCGCTCGCGAAGCTCTCGACGACCGGCGTGCCCACCAATGCGGTGGTGCTGTCGGTGTTCTTCGGCTTCGTCAGTGTCCTGCTGAACTGGCTGCTGCCCGACGACCTGCTCGGCATCCTGCTCAATGCGGTCGGTGCGGCGCTGCTGGTGATCTGGGTGTTCATCGTCATCTCGCACCTTCGGCTGCGGCCGCAGCTCGAGCGCGAGGGCAAGCTCACCGTGAAGATGTGGCTGTTCCCGTACCTGAGCTACCTCACGCTGGCACTGCTCGCCGCGTTCGCCGTGCTGATGATGTTCGACGACGACGCCCGCGACCAGTTGATCGCCACGGCGGGGCTGTTCCTCCTCATTCTGCTGCTGTCGGTGATCAATTCGCGCCGCCGGGCGCGGAAGGACGCGGCCGTCGAGGACCCCGCGATCTAGGTCGCGAGAACGGGCACACCGGACGCTCCTGCGGCGTAGGGTCGGCGCACAATCGCCCCCGGGACCGTAGGAGATCCGTTGAGCTTCATCCTCGTCGAACGGCCGCGCGAGAACGTGGCGCTGGTGACCCTCAACCGTCCGGAACGCATGAACGCGATGGCGTTCGACGTCATGGTCCCGTTCAAGGAATCGCTCGAGGCGATCAGCAGCGACAACTCGGTGCGCGCCCTCGTGCTGACCGGGGCGGGCCACGGCTTCTGCTCCGGCGCCGACCAGACGTCCGCGGGCAGCCCGCCCCACATCGACGGGCTCACCCGACCGTCGATCGCGCTGCGGTCGATGGAGATGCTCGACGACGTCGTGCTCACGCTGCGCCGCATGCACCAGCCGGTGATCGCGGCGGTCAACGGCGCCGCGATCGGTGGCGGCTTCTGTCTGTCGATGGCGGCGGACATCCGGCTGGCCGCGCCGGAGGCGTACTTCCGGGCGGCCGGCATCAACAACGGTCTGACCGCGAGCGAGCTGGGCCTGAGCTACCTGCTGCCCCGCGCGATCGGATCGTCGCGCGCGTTCGAGATCATGCTCACCGGCCGGGACATCGACGCCGACGAGGCCGCACGGATCGGACTGGTGTCGCGCATCGTCGCGCAGGAGGATCTACTGGACGACGCGTTCGACCTGGCGCAGCGGATCGCGTCGTTCTCCCGCCCCGGCATCGAGCTGACCAAACGAACGCTGTGGTCGAGCCTGGATGCGTCGTCGATGGCGCAACACATGAACCAGGAGGGGCTCGGGCAGCTGCTCATCCGGCTGATGACCGACAACTTCGAGGAGGCGACCCTCGCACGGCGCGAGAAGCGGGATCCGGTCTTCCGCGACGCCAGGTAGGTTCCGCCGTGACAGAAGAATGCCACCTAGCCGTCGACGAGTATTGACGGTTTAAGGCCACGGCCTTAATGTCGTCACTGTGACTCGGACCACTGCCCGCCAGGCGATGATCGACGCGGCCGAACGCCTCGTCGCCGAACGGGGCATGCCCGCGATGACACTCAAGGACGTCCAGATCGCGGCCGACCAGTCGAACAAGTCGGCCGCGAAGTATCACTTCGGTTCCCGCGACGGGCTCATCGAGGCCGTCGTCGAGGCCCGCATGTCGCCGGTCGACCGGTGCCGCCAGGAGATCCTCGACGAGTGGGCGCGGCAGGGTCTGTCGCCCACGCCGCGTCAGGCGGTCGAGGCCCTCGTCCAGCCACTGGCCGCGCAGACCCTCGGCCGCCCCGGCAGCCGCTACGCCCGATTCCTGGTCCAGGCCACCTTCGATCCCGCGCTCGCCGACATCATCCAGAAGCACATGAGCGCCAAGAGTTTCCGGCACGTGCACGACCTGCTCGTCAACCTCGCCGAGGTTCCCCGGGAGGTCGCGGCCTGGCGGGCGTCCGACGCGATCACCCTCGCCATGGTCACTCTCGCGATGCGGGAGGGCCAGGATCGCACGCCGCGACAGACGGCCGCGATCGTCTCGGATCTCGTCGACATCTGCGTGGCCGTGCTGACCGCACCGATGTCGCCGGAAACCACCGAAATCACCGGAGACCCCGCCACCTTCGATTCCTGAGGAGTCCGCCATGACCGTCTCGTCCACACCACAGGCGTTCCACACCAACATCGCGCCCCGGCCGACGGATCCGTTGGCCGCCTTCGGCCCGCTCGTGGCACCCCGGACCGCCGGGGCCGCGCCGACCACCGAAGACCGGCCCTACGAACTGTTCTCGCTCGATCCGCAGACCCCCACGATCGGTGCGGAGATCTCCGGGATCCGACTCGACGGCGACCTGTCCGACGAGGTGCTCGCCGAACTGCGCCGCGCGCTGCTCGAGTGGAAGGTGCTGTTCTTCCGCGACCAGGACATCGACCGCGCCGACCACCGCGCGTTCGCGGCCCGATGGGGCGATCTGGAACAGCACCCGTTCTTCAAGTACACCCAGCCCGGCCAGAGCGACACGGACGTCGCCACCCTCGCGAAGGACGCGATGGCGATCGGTGTCGAGAACCTGTGGCACAACGACGTCACCTGGCACGAATTCCCCTCGTTCGCAGCCGTTCTGCGCGCGGTCGAGATCCCACCGGTCGGCGGCGACACGCTGTGGACCGATACCGCCGCGGCCTACGATCTCCTCCCCGAGGACATCCGGGCGCGGATCGACCACCTCGACGCCGAGCACGACTGGATCAACTCGTTCGGCCGCGGCATGCCGCCGGAGGCCGTGGAGATGCTCCGACCGAACTTCCCCGCGGTGACGCACCCGGTGGTGCGGGTCATCCCGGAGACCGGCCGGCGCGTGCTGTTCGTCAACATCGGCTTCACGCAGCGCATTCTGGGTGTGTCGGAGCAGGAGTCCAACGAACTGCTGACGATGCTGTACCGGCACGTGCAGCGTCCCGAGTTCCAGGTCCGGCTGCGGTGGCGGACCAACACGATCGCGTTCTGGGACAACCGGACCTGCCAGCACTACGCGGCCAGCGACTACTACCCGGCCCGCCGGGTCATGGACCGCATCTCGATCGTCGGCGACAAGCCGGTCGGCATCCCGGCCTGACCGTCACTCGTCGTCCGGGCCCACCCGGACGACGAGCTTGCCGAAGTTCGTGCCGTGCAGCATTCCCAGGAACGCGGTCGGCGCATTCTCCAGTCCGTCGACGACGTCCTCCCGGTACTTCAGCCGGCCCTCTCCGATCCACCGGGAGGCGTCGCGTTCGAAGTCCGCGTACATCTCCCGGACGAACTCGGACTGGATGAAGCCGCGGACGGTGAGGCTCTTGACGAGAACCAGCCCCATGAATCCGGGCAGCCGGTCCGGCCCCTCCGGCACGGCAGCGGCGTTGTACTGGGCCACCAACCCGCACACCGGGATTCGCGCATACAGGTTGAGCAGCGGCAGCACCGCGGCGGTGACGGCGCCGCCGACGTTCTCGAAGTAGACATCGATGCCGTCGGGGACCGCCGCGGTCAACTGCTCGGCGAAGTCCGGTGCGCGGTGGTCGATCGCGGCATCGAACCCGAGTTCGTCCCGCACGTACGCGCACTTGTCCGGACCCCCGGCGATCCCGACCGCCCGCGCGCCGTGGATCTTCGCGATCTGACCCACGGCCGACCCGACCGGACCCGACGCCGCGGCCACCACGACGGTCTCCCCCGGCTGCGGGCGCCCGATCTTCAGCAGGCCCGAGTACGCGGTGAATCCGGGCATGCCCAGCACACCGACCGCGGTGGACAGCGGCGCGCGGTCCGGATCCAGGATCCGCACCGCGTCGCCGTCCACCACGGCGTGCGACTGCCAGCCGGAGTACGCGAGCACGTAGGCGCCGGGCTCGATCCGCGGGTGCCGGGACTCGACCACCTGCGACACCGTGGCGCCCACCATGACGTCGCCGACCTCCACCGACGCGGCGTACGACTCGGCGGCGCTCATCCGGCCGCGCATGTACGGATCCAGCGACAGATACACGGTGCGCAGCAGGACCTGGCCGTCCTGCAGCGCGGGCAGGTCCACGGTCTCGGTGCGGAAGTTGTCGGCGGTCGGCTCGCCGTGCGGACGTGAGGCGAGGACGATGCGGGTGCTCGTGACGGCGCTCATAACCGAACGGTACGCCCGCTCGCCTTGCCCCGGTCAGATCCGCACGGCCACCTCGACGGCGTCGTCGTCAGGTGCGGGCGCCTGCACCGGCTCCGCCGCCGGCAGCGGGCGGACCCTGTCGATGACCACGACGCACAGCAGGGAGATGACACCCCAGATCGCGAAGGTGATCAGGTGCGAGCCGACGGCGTCGCCGCCGAAGTACAGGATCGACCGCACCGATTCGACGGCTGCCGGCATCGGCAGGACGTCGTGCAGGAACCGGAAGACCGCGGGCTCCATGTAGATCGACAGCGCACCACCGGAGGCCGGGACACCGAGGAACATCAGGATCGCGACGACGGGCAGCACCGCCAGTAAGCCCAGCAGACGCACGAAGACGGTCGTGAACAGCGCCGTCGCGACGATCGCCACGATGCCGGCGCCGACCAGTGGCAGGAAGTGCCCGTCGACGGCGCCGACGAGCGGGCCCGCGATCAGCCAGACGACGACGGACATGAACACCGCCCACCCGGCGATCACCGGCAGCAGCTTGCGCAGCCCCATCACCATCGGCGCGGCACTCGACGCGACGATGACGATCATGAAGCCGGCCATGATCCAACCCATCGCGACGTACAGGCTCACCGTGCCCATCGTGTCCCCGGCATCGAGCGAGGCGACGGTCTCACCGGACATCGGCACCTGCTGTCCCGTCGCGATCTGACCGAACACGCGCTCCACGACCTGCTTCTGGCTGACACCGGCGGCCTCGTTGGTGATCAGGGTCGCGGAGGGATTCTCGGCGGACGGCAGCACGTAGGCGGCCACCACGGTCCGGTCCTCCACCTGCGCGCGGGCCGCATCGACCGAGTCGGACGCATGCAGGTCGAACAGGCCGGGCATGCTCCGATCCAGACCGCCCACTGCCTGCTCGGCCTGCTCGGCATTCGCCGCGACCACCGCGACGGGCATGTCCTGCGGCGCCGGTTGGTACATGGCGCCGAGCATGAACGAAATCATCATCACGACCATGCCCAGCGGGAAGAACGCCAGCGTGGCGTAGCGAATCCGGTTGCTGGCGGGACGCGGGCCCGCGGTCAGCGACTGCATGGTCACCTCCGGCGTCCCGGCGTCCGGGTTGCGACGACGCTTCAGCGCGTCGATGCCGAGCGTCGCCGCCAGCGCGAGCAGTGTGCCGACGACGAGGACCGTCAGGTGTGTGCCGACACCGTCGCCACCGAAGTACAGGACCGAGCGCAGCGCCTCACCGGTGGCCGGTGTCGGCAGGAAGCTGTGCAACGTCGTGTAGAACGACGGCATCGTGTGGACCGACATGCCCATGTTCGACGCGGGCACGCCGAGCACCATCAGGAACAACATGCCGGCCAGGACGGCCATCGGGCCGAGGATCCGGGTGAGGAACAGCTGCACGGAGCCGACCGCGAAGACCGCGAGCCAGGAGATGCCCAGGATCACCGCGGTGTTCCCCTCCACCGCACCGAGGACCGGCCCTGCGACGAGCCACACCAGCCCGGCGATCAGCGCGGACCAGCCCGCGAGGATGGGCACGAACCGGCGGAAGCGCAGCAGTTCCGGCGAGTTCGACAGCATCAGGCTCAGCGGCATGTAGCCCGCCAGCATCAGCGCCGTCGTCATGAACATCGCAGTGAGGCCGGCGCTGTCGTTGTCGGGTAGCGGGGCCAGGTCCTCGGTCTGCAACGTGAGGCCCTGCCCCACCACCTCCGGCGCCAGGAGTCCGGTGACGGTGCCGACCTGGGACGCACCGGCCGCGGTGGCGGTGTACACCGTCGCGCTGCCCTCACCCGGGTCCGAGAGCACCACCGATCCCGCGACCTCGCGGTCGAGGACCAACTGCCGGGCGTCGGCATCGGTGGCGACCACCCGAACGTCGACCGCGGACGGGTTCTCGGCAGCGAGGGCGTCGGCGAACTGCTCGGCCTGCGGCGCGGGACCCGCGACGGCGATCGGCATGTCGTGCGGCGTCGGCGCGTGCATGGTCGCCAGGTAGCCCGTGATCATCATCCCGACCATCAGGAACGGGAGCAGGACCATCGCGACGTAGCGACCGATCCTCTCCTTCTTGGCCCGGGCCGGATCGGCCTCGGTCTCGGGGGTGTGCCCCGGAGGACCGTCGGTGGTCGCCGTGGATGTGGATGTCACAGTCGTGCTCCCGCTACTCGTTGTCCGTGCATGAACGCGTCGATCCGAACCGACACCCAAAAATTACGCCGCCTGACTTAAATTAGACAATGATCGAGGCGGTGACGTTCGTCCCACCAGGGCACCGCAGCCGCGACTCGGCCCACGGTCACGGCGAGAGGGGAACCACATTGGGACAGCACGGCGACCGGGTGCGCAATGCCCTGCTGGACGCGGCCGAGGAGCTGTACGCCACGGACGGCATCGACGCGGTCTCCAACCGGCGTATCGCCGAACACTCCGGCAACGCCAACCATTCAGCGGTGAGCTATCACTTCGGCGGCCGCGACGAACTGGTGCGGGCACTGCTCGATCGCCACACCGAGTACGCGCGGGCTCGGCGCGCCGAACTGGTCGCCGAACTCGGCGACGACGCCCCGATCACCGGCCTGCTGGCCTGCCTGATCCTGCCGTTCACCGATCTGCTGGCCGCGCGTCCCGCCCCCAGCTGGCGGGCACGGTTTCTGCAGCAACTACGCACGGTGCCGTCCGTGGCCGCCTCGGTCGCCGAGTCCGTCACGGCAGATCCGCTCACCGACCACCTGATCCACCGGATCCGGGCGCACTTCTCCGCGGTCCCCGAACCGATCTTCAACGGAAGATCCTGGATGCTCGGACGCACGGTGATCGACGCGTGCGCGGAGTACGAATCCCGGGTCCAGGTGGAACCCACCCCAGCGGACTGGACGGGCCTCGGCTACTTCCTCATCGACGCCTGCGCGGGCATGCTCGGCGCCCCGGTCACCCACCCCGGTGACTTCCTCGGGGAGTCGAAGGTGACGTACCTGTTGTAGCAGCGTCGCCTCAGGCGAGCAGCTTCTTCTGCACCTTGCCCATCGCGTTGCGCGGCAGGCCGTCGACGATGCGGACCTCGCGGGGCCGCTTGTGCACCGACAGCTGTCCCGCCACGTGCGCGATGAGGGCCTCCTCGTCGAGGCCCTCCCCCACGACGTACGCGACGATCCGCTGCCCCAGGTCGGCGTCCGACAGTCCCACCACCGCGGCCTCCTTCACGCCCGGATACCCGAGGAGCGAGGTCTCGACCTCGCCGGCGCCGATGCGGTAGCCGCCGGACTTGATCAGGTCGGTGGATTCGCGGCCGACGATGCGGTGGAAGCCGCCCTCGTCGATCACCGCCACGTCACCGGTCTTGAACCACCCGTCCTCGGTCCACGACTCGGCGGTCGCGTCGGGGCGATCGAGATAACCGTCGAACAGCATCGGCCCGCGCACCTGCAGGCCGCCGATGCTCTCGCCGTCGTGCGGGACGTCGCCGCCCTGCTCGTCGCGCAGCCGGGTCTCGACGCCGCGCACCGGGGTGCCCACCCAACCGGGCCGGCGTTCGCCGTCGACGCGGGTACTGAGGGTGAGCATGCTCTCGCTCATGCCGTACCGCTCGACCGGGGCGATGCCGGTCAGCTCCTGCAGCCGCTCGAACACCGGCACCGGCAGTGCCGCGCTGCCCGACACCAGGAGCCGGGCGCCGCTCAGCGCGCGGGCCGACTCCTCGTCCTCGACCACGCGCGACCACACGGTCGGCACCCCGAAGAACAACGACCCGCCCGCCTTCGCCGCCTCCGCGTACGCCTGCGGCGTCGGCTTGACGGTGTGGATCAGCCGACTGCCGATGCGTAGCGGGCCGAGCACACCCAGAATCAGTCCGTGCACGTGGAACAGCGGAAGGCCGTGCACCAAAATGTCTTTCGATGTCCAGCCCCATACCTCGGCGAGGGCATCGACGCCCGCGGCAATCGCGCGGCGGCTCAGCAGCACACCCTTCGGCGGGCCCGTCGTGCCGGACGTGTAGAGCACGAAAGCGGTGGACGAGGGGTGCGGTTCGGGATGCGAGTGCCAGTCACGGGCGTGCACCCGGACCGGCACTACCGGCAGGTCGCTCCCCTCGGATGCCTGCCCCAGCCACGCCTGCGCCCCGGAGTCGGACAGGATGTGCGCCAACTCGTCCGGGCCCGAATCCGGTGGCACCGGGACGACGGTGACGCCGGCGAGCAGGCAGCCGACGATCGCGACCACCGTCGAGGCCGACGGCGTGGCCAGCACAGCGACCCGCTGGGCGCCGGTGATGCGCTTGGCCAGCGCTCCGGCAGCACCGAGGATGTCCGTGCGCGAGAGTGTGGCGTCGCCGACCCGGACGGCGTCGGGCATGTCGTCGCCGCGGGCGACTGCGAGAGGATTCAGCGAACTGAGCAGCACGACGCCCACTGTCTCACATCGCGCGTCAGCCCCGGGTGAGCGTCGAGCGAAGGAAGAACGTCAGGTTCGACGGCCGCTCCGCGAGCCGGCGCATGAAGTAGCCGTACCACTGCCCGCCGTACGGCACGTAGACGCGCACGCGCCGTCCGGCGTCCACCAGGCGAGCCTGCTCCAGGTCCCGGATCCCGAACAGCATCTGGTGTTCGAAATCGTCCGGCCCCCTGCCCGTCTCGCGAACCAGGTCGTCCACCGACGCGATGATCGCCGGGTCGTGGGTCGCGACCATCGGGTAGCCGTCCCCGCGCATCAGGATCGCCAGACACCGCCCGTACGACGCGTCGACGTCCGCCCGGGACCGGAACGCCACCGACTCCGGTTCGCGGTACGCACCCTTGCACAGCCGGATCCGTGAGCCGGCCCCCGACAGGTCCCGGCAGTCGCCCTCCGTGCGTCGCAGGTACGCCTGCAGGACGGTCCCGAGCCACGGGAAGTCGGCCCGCAGCTCGCGCACGATCGCCAGTGTGGAGTCGGTTCGGGTGTGGTCCTCGGCGTCGACGGTGACCGCGGCCCCGTGCTCGCGCGCGGCCGCACAGATCGTCCGGGCGTGGTCGAGCGCGATCTTCTCCCCGTCCACCGGCAGGCCCTGTCCGAGCGCGGACAGTTTCACCGACACCTCGATCGGGCGCACGACGGCGTCCCGCGCCTGCGGCAGGCGGCCCAGTTCGGCCAGCAGCTCGAGGTACGTGACGACGGTGTCGCGCGCCTGGGCCGGGTCGAGCGTGTCCTCGCCGAGGTAGTCGATGCTCACCGCCCGTCCCACCGCCAGCAGCGTCGACGACGCCGCCATCGCGTCGGCGCGCGTCTCCCCCGCGACGAAACGTCGCACGATCGACTTCGTCACCGGCGCGCGCGTCACCGCGCTCTTGACCCGCGCCGACCGGGCGGCGGCGAGGATCGCCGGCCGCAGCGGATTCGACAGGACCGACGGTGTCATCGACCGGTCCCGGGTTCCATGTGCGGGTAGCGGTAGTCGGTCGGCGGAACGAAGGTCTCCTTGATCGTGCGGGCCGAGACCCACCGCAGCAGGTTCAGCGGCGAGCCGGCCTTGTCGTTGGTGCCCGACGCGCGCGCACCCCCGAACGGCTGCTGACCCACCACCGCCCCGGTCGGTTTGTCGTTGACGTAGAAGTTCCCGGCCGTGTATCGCAATGCGGCCGAGGCCTGTTCGATCGCGGCCCGATCGTCGGCGACGACGGCGCCGGTCAACGCGTAGGCCGACGACGTGTCCACCGCGGTCAGCACGTCTGCGAACGCGTTCGGCGCCGAGTCGTCGTACACGTGTACAGAAAGGATCGGGCCGAAGTACTCCTTGGACAGCGCCTCGTCGCGCGGATCGTCCACCAGCAGCACGGTGGGCCGGACGAAGTAGCCGACGCCGTCGTCGTACTTGCCGCCCACCGCGATCTCGACTCCGGCCGCGCCCCGCGCCCGCTCGATCGCCGCGACGTTCTTGTCGTAGGCGCGCCGGTCGATCACCGCGCCGCCGAAGTTCTCCAGATCGCTGACGTCGCCGTAGGTGAGTGCGTCCACCTCGGCCAGGAACTGGTCCTTCATCCGCGACCACAGCGACCGCGGGATGTAGGCGCGCGACGCCGCCGAACACTTCTGCCCCTGGTACTCGTACGCGCCGCGGATCAGCGCCGTCGACAACACCGCGGGATCGGCGGACGGATGCGCCACCACGAAGTCCTTGCCGCCGGTCTCGCCCACCAGTCGGGGATAGCTGCGGTACCGGTCGATGTTCGCGCCGACCTCGCGCCACAGACGGTGGAAGGTGGCGGTGGATCCGGTGAAGTGGATGCCGGCCAGTCGCGGATCGCTCAGTGCCACATCCGACACCGCGAGGCCGTCACCGGTGAGCAGGTTGATCACCCCGGGCGGCAGTCCGGCGGCCTCGAGCAGGCGCATCGTCCAGTACGCGGCCAGGGTCTGGGTGGGCGACGGCTTCCAGATCACGGTGTTACCCATCAGCGCCGGCGCGGTCGGCAGATTGCCGGCGATCGCGCTGAAGTTGAACGGCGTGATCGCGTACACGAACCCCTCGAGCGGCCGGTACTCGAGCCGATTCCACACCCCGGGCGACGAGACCGGCTGATCGGCGAGAATCGCCCGGGCGAAGTGGACGTTGAACCGCCAGAAGTCGACCAACTCGCACGGGGCATCGATCTCGGCCTGCTGCACCGACTTGGACTGACCCAGCATCGTCGCGGCGGCCAGCGTCTCGCGCCACGGACCGGACAGCAGGTCCGCCGCCCGCAGCAGCACCGCGGCCCGCTCGTCGAACGGCAGGTCCCGCCAGGCCGGCGCGGCCGCGGTCGCGGCGTCGATCGCCGCGCGGGCGTCGTCGTAGGTGGCGTTGGTGATCGTGCCGAGGATCGAGGAATGCCGATGCGGCTGAACCACTTCCATCGGCTCACCGCTGCCAGGTCGGTGCTTGCCACCGATCACGTGCGGGATCTCGATCGCGGCGGACATGTGATCCGCCAGCGACTTCCTCAGACGATCGCGTTCGGGGCTCCGCGGCGCGTAGGAGTGGACCGGTTCGTTGTGCGGCGCCGGTACCTGCGTGACGGCATCCATGCTGCCCTCCTGCCCTCGAGCTGGGTGACTGCAACCAAGCTCAGGCTACGCCCGACACTGCCTCCGGCGCCCCGCAACAAGTGCGCGAAGCGTCGGAACCTGCGCCCCACTTTCCGCGACAAGTGCGCAAAACGCGAGAACGCGGGCCCCACGCGCGCGAGAAGTGCGCAAAACGTGAGGACCCGGGTGCCCGGTGTGGTCAGGACAGACGCGCTGCCGCCG
The DNA here is from genome assembly GCF_013348805.1 of Rhodococcus sp. W8901. Classification (NCBI taxonomy): domain Bacteria; kingdom Bacillati; phylum Actinomycetota; class Actinomycetes; order Mycobacteriales; family Nocardiaceae; genus Rhodococcus; species Rhodococcus sp. W8901. Next base: position 1,788,102 of record NZ_CP054690.1, on the reverse strand, counting down.
CGGCGATCCGCTCGTCGGACGCGGTGAGGGCGATCCGCACGTGCTTCTGCCCGCGCGGGCCGTAGAAGTCTCCCGGCGCGACGAGGATGCCGCGCTCGGCGAACCAGTCGACGGTGTCCCGGCAGTCCTCACCGCGGGTGGCCCACAGGTACAGCCCGGCCTCCGAGTCGTCGACCGTGAAACCTGCTCCACGGACTGCGGCGAGCAGGACGTCGCGACGACGCCGGTACCGCTCACGCTGCTCGGCCTCCTGCTCGTCGTCGGCGAGCGCAGCGGCCATCGCGGCCTGTATCGGCGTCGGCATCATCATGCCCGCATGCTTGCGGACCTCGAGCAGTTCGGCGATCAGCGCCGGGTCGCCCGCGAGGAAGCCGGCCCGGTAGCTGGCGAGGTTCGACGTCTTCGACAGCGACTGGATCGCGATCAGGCCCGTGTGGTCGCCGTCGCACACCCGCGGGTCGAGGATCGAGACCGCGTCGGCGTCCCACGTCAGACCCAGGTAGCACTCGTCGGACGCGACGATCGCTCCCCGCTCGCGCGCGAACGCGACGACCTTGCGCAGGTGTTCGACCCCGAGCACCTTGCCGGTGGGATTCGACGGCGAGTTGACGAAGATGAGTGCCGGATTCTCCGGGCCCAGCTGCGCGGTCCCGTCGGCCCGCAGCACCCGCGCACCGGCGAGCAGCGCGCCCACCTCGTACGTCGGGTAGGCAACCTCGGGGATCACCACGAGGTCGCCGGCCCCGAGACCGAGCAGGCGCGGCAGCCACGCGATGGCTTCCTTGGTGCCGATCACCGGCAGGATCGCCGCCGGATCCACCCCGGTCATCCCGTAGCGGCGGGCCACCGACGCGGCCGTGGCCTCGCGCAGCGCATCGGTGCCGTGCGTGGTCGGGTAGCCGGGCTCGGCCGCCACCGACGACAATGCGGCCTGGATGGCCGGAGCCACCGGATCGACCGGGGTTCCCACGGACAGGTTCACAATGCCGTCGGGATGCGACTGCGCCTTCTCCTTCGCGGACACGAGGGAATCCCACGGGAAATCGGGCAGGGACTTGGCTACCGGGTTACGGGGCAACGCTCTTCCTCGACCTATTCCTCGCCCATGGGGGGCAGCGCCTTGATCAGCGGCGGGTCGAAGTCGACCTTGCCGAGCTTCGCGGCACCGCCCGGCGAACCGAGATCGTCGAAGAAGTCGACGTTCGCGCTCACGTATCCGGTCCACTGATCCGGCACGTCGTCCTCGTAGAAGATGGCCTCGACGGGGCACACCGGCTCACACGCACCGCAGTCCACACACTCGTCCGGATGGATGTAGAGCATGCGACCACCCTCGTAGATGCAGTCGACCGGGCACTCCTCGATACATGCCTTGTCCAGCACATCGACGCACGGTTCGGCAATCGTGTAGGTCACTGCTGCTCTCCCTGCCTTTCTGACCCGGGCGCCGAGGCGCCTCGACGACCCGGCTGGTCGGGTCCTCGACCCGACGAACTTCCGGAGTGTCCAGTATGAATCTCCCCGACCGCAACAGTCAGGTAAGGGTCGCCTCAGCGAACCGCGCGGGCGGCGGGCCGACCCGCGTCGATCCGGTCCCGCACCTCGCTCGCGACCTCCGCGAGCGCGCCGCATTCACCCAGGTATTCGGCGAGCGCACCCACCACCGGGAGCCGACCGAGGACGCGGTACGGCCCACTGCCGCGCGGCCGCCGCTCGATCTCGGACAGCAGCCCGCGAACCGTGTGTGCCGTACGCCACATCGATCCGACCACCGCGAACGGTCGCCATCCCGCAATGTGGTCACGCTCGGCATCCTCGTGGCGGGAGGAACACTCGAGGATCGGCCGGGCATCGAGCTCGCGTCGGCACAGCACCGCCGCGAGCAGATCCACCTGCCGTGCCCGGTCCTCGACGCCGTACTCGCGCGCCACCGCCACCAACACCAGCGCCTGGTTCGCGAAGCCGAGCAGGTCCTGGATCGGCAGCCGGCCGACCAGCGCACCGAGAACGCTGGGGAACGCGACCGCGACGGTGTTGAGCGCACCGAGCCGCGTCACCCACCAGTCGGCCCGGTCCGCCGCGCTCGACCGTTCCCAGGCCGCGGTGCCGGGCACCGTCAGCTCGTCCAGCACCCACGCCGCGGCGTCGAGCACCTTCTCGGCCAGGGCCCGGTCGGCCGCGCTCGGCGGCTCGAACGTGCGGGCCTTGATGCCGAGCGGATCGAGGTGCAGCACGTCGAGCATGGGGCTGATGCCCCACGCCGCCTGGTCGAGCAGGACCGCCACGGTCCGGTCGCTCGGGCGGCTGTCGTCGCTCATCGCGGCACTCAGATCAACGGAAGGGCCGGCGCGTGCTCGCGCAACGCGTAGCCCGTGGTCCGCTCGCGGGCGGGACGTCCGATCCCCTCGGCGATGGCCCGCAGCTCCTCGACGGTCTTCTCCGATCCGTGCTGCGAACCGGCCATCCGGGAGATGGTCTCCTCCATCAACGTGCCACCGAGATCGTTCGCACCGCCCTGCAGCATCGCCTGCGTGCCGGCGATACCCAGCTTCACCCAGCTGGTCTGGATGTTGGGGATCCGCCCGTGCAGCATGATCCGCGACAGCGCGTGCGCGGCCCGGTTGTCCCGCTGCGTCGGGCCCGGCCGGGACGCGCCCGCGAGGTACAGAGGCGCGCTCTGGTGCACGAACGGCAGCAGCACGAACTCGGTGAATCCGCCTGTCCTGTCCTGGATTCCACGGATCACGTTCAGGTGCCCCACCCAATGCTTGGGGCTGTCGACGTGGCCGTACATCATCGTCGAACTCGATCGCAGGCCCACCTCGTGGGCGGTGGTGATCACGTCGATCCACGCCGACGTCGGCAGCTTGCCCTTGGTGAGCACCCAGCGGACCTCGTCGTCGAGGATCTCGGCGGCCGTGCCGGGAATCGTGTCCAGTCCGGCCGCGCGCAGTTCGGTGAGCCAGTCCCGGATGCTCTGCCCACCACGGGAAGCGCCGTTGACGATCTCCATCGGGCTGAAGGCGTGGACGTGCATCGACGGCACCCGGCGCTTGACCGCCCGCACCAGATCGGCGTACCCGGTGACCGGCAGTTCGGGGTCGATGCCGCCCTGCATGCACACCTCGGTCGCACCGGCGACGTGCGCCTCCCATGCCCGGTCGGCCACTTCCTCGGCCGACAGCGTGAACGCGTCCGCGTCACCCTTGCGCTGCGCGAACGCGCAGAACCGGCAGCCGGTGTAGCAGATGTTGGTGAAGTTGATGTTCCGGTTCACGACGTACGTGACGTTGTCGCCGACGGCCTCCCTGCGCAGCGCGTCCGCGAGCGCGACGACGGCCTCGAGCCCGTCACCGTCCGCCGTCGCCAGCGCGAGGTACTCGTCGTCGCTGAGGCCGGCGGGATCGCGCTCGGCGCTGCGTAGCGCCGACAGAACGTCGGTGTCCACCCGGGTCGGCGCGGCGCGGCCCAGTTCCAGCACCTGCTCCCGGACCGTCTCCCAGTCGCCGAACGCGCTGCCCAGATCGGAGCGGGTCTCGGTGTTGCGGCCCTGCGTGTCGATCTCGGTGTTGAGGTCGACACGACCGGTCGACACCCATTCCTCGTCCGGTTCCTGCCACGGCAACCCGGCCGGCTTCACGCCCTCCCGCGCGAGACCCGTCTCGGGGTCCGCCAGCGCCCGCACGTGTGCGCCGATCCGCGGGTCGATCCACGGGTGTCCGGCCAGCACGTACTGCGGCTGCGCGGCGGTCCGCTCGGTGAGCGTGAACCCGGCCTGCGCCGTGATCTCGGCAAGGGTGTCCAGGTTGGGCCACGGCCGCTCCGGGTTGACGTGGTCCGGGGTGAGCGGCGAGACGCCGCCCCAGTCGTCGACGCCGGCGCCGATCAGCGCGAGGCACTCGGCGTGCGAGACGAGGTTGGGCGGCGACTGGATCCGCATACCCGGGCCCAGCAGCAGCCGGGTCACCGCGATGGTCGCCAGGAATTCCTCGAGGTTCGCGTCGGGCGCATCCCGCATCGCGGTATCCGGCTTGGCGAGGAAGTTCTGCACGATCACTTCCTGCACGTGACCGAAAGCCTTGTGCACCTTTCGGATCGCCATGATGGAGTCGGCACGCTCGGCCGGCGTCTCGCCGATGCCGACGAGAATCCCGGTCGTGAACGGTATCGAGAGTCGGCCCGCCTCGGTCAGTGTGCGCAGACGGACGTCGGGGTCCTTGTCGGGGCTGCCGTAGTGGCACTCGCCCTTGTCGGTGAACAGACGCTTCGAGGTGGTCTCGAGCATCATCCCCATCGACGGCGCCACCGGCTTGAGCCGGGACATCTCCTCCCAGCTCATCACGCCGGGGTTGAGGTGCGGCAGCAGACCGGTCTCCTCGAGCACCCGGATCGACATCGCGCGCACGTAGTCCAGTGTGGAATCGTAGCCCCGCTCGTCGAGCCACTGCTCGGCCTCGGGCCACCGGTCCTCCGGGCGATCCCCGAGCGTGAACAGGGCTTCCTTGCAGCCCATCTCGGCGCCCTGCCGCGCGATCTCGAGCACCTCGTCCGGTTCCAGGTACACGCTGTGACCCTCGGCCCGCAGCTTGCCCGGGACCGTCACGAACGTGCAGTAGTGGCACTTGTCGCGGCACAGGCGGGTGAGGGGGATGAAGACCTTCCGCGAATACGTCACGGTCCCCTGACGGCCCGCCGCGACCAGTCCCGCGTCACGCACCTTCGCCGCCGACGCGCACAGGTCCTCGAGGTCCGTGCCACGCGCGTGCAGCACGGTGGTCGCCTCGTCGACGTTGAGGGTGGACCCGTCCCGGGCGCGACGCAGTACCCGCCGCATCGCACTCGCGGAGGGCGCTTCGGTCTTCACCGGGGGCCGCGGTACCGACGGAATCGGCAGGATCATGGACCGGTCGGTGTCATCGCCTGAGTGGGTCACCCGTCGATCATGCGTCACCCGCCCCGGTACCTGCCACCGCGGGTCCCGGTCGATCCGCTCAGCCGCGGGGATAGTCCTCGTCGACGGGGACGCTGCGGCGCTGCTCGGCCGCGTCCGCCTCGTTCACTTCCAGCGGCGGCTCGATCCGGTCCGAATCCTCGCGTTCGTCGTCGCCTTCGGCCGGGGTCATCTGCTCCACCAGATCGGCTTCGGGCACGTCCGTCGGGCGGACGACGTCCTCGGCCTCCTCGGAGCCCTCGGCGTCCCGGGTGTTGTCGGTTCCGGATCGTTCCATGACGACCACCTTCCGTCTCGGCAGACACTCGCGGCCACCTCCACCATAGGACGCGGGACGTCGACTCGGGCAGGATGAGATCGTGAGCTTCCCTCCCGACCCCGCACCGTTCGAGCGAACGGTGACGATGGCCGAACCGAAGTGGCGCCCCAGCGTCCGCGCCCCGCGACTGTGGGCGACGACGGCCACCCTGATCTGGCTGCCGGTGTTCGTCGCGCAGGTCGTGTGGGCGGTCGTCGACGGACGCTGGACCACGTGGCCGCACGTGCTGGTCTTCGCGCTCACCGCGGTCGTCGCGGTCGTCGACATCGTGGTCGTGCCGCGGTGGCGCTACCGCGTGCACCGCTGGGAGATCAGCGACGACGCCGTCTACACACGCACCGGTTGGTTCAACCAGGAGCGCCGGATCGCACCCATCACCCGCATCCAGACCGTCGACACCGAACGCGGACCGCTGGACCGATTCTTCGGCCTCGCGACGGTCACCGTCACCACGGCGTCGTCGGCCGGCGCCGTGAAGATCACCGCACTCGACCTCGACGTCGCCGACCGCACCGTCGAACACCTCACCGAGATCGCCGCCCGCAACGCCGGGGATGCGACGTGAGCGTGCCCCTCGAACAGTCCGGTGACGCCGCCCTGGCCGCCGAGGAGGAACAGCCGTGGCTGCGCCTCGACAAGCGGATGCTGCTCGTCCACCCGGTCAACGAGGTCCTCAAACTGCTCCCCGTGATCGCGGTGTCGTGGATCGTCGGCAGCCGGAACGGCAACCACTACTGGGGGCTGGTCGCCGTCGCCGTCCTCGTCGTCTACGGCGTGCTCCGCTGGTTCACCACCACCTACCGCATCGGTCCGGTCCACGTGCAGCTGCGGCACGGCGTCTTCGAGAAGAAGGTCCTGTCGGTGCCGCGCACCCGCATCCGCTCCGTCGACGTCGAGGCCGGGGTGCTGCACCGGCTCCTCGGGCTGGCGGTGCTCCGGATCGGCACCGGCCAGCAGGCGCAGCGCGGCGAGAGCAGGTTCGAACTCAATGCGCTCGACGCCACCCTCGTCCCGGACCTGCGCGCGGCGCTGCTCGCCGGACACCGGGAGCTCCGGCCCGAGGCGGGCACCGATGCTGCCTCGGACACCGCACCGCCCGGGAGGCCGGGCGTCGAGATCGGGCACTGGTCGCCGTCATGGGTGCGGTACGCGCCGTTCTCGGTGACCGGGCTGATCGCGATCGGCGCGCTGGTCGGCATCGTGTTCCAGTACGGGCTGGCCGACCGGATCGCCCGCTCCCCCGCCCTCGCGGACGGATTCGATTCCGCCGAACAGGCCGGCGCACTGGGCCTCGCCGTACTCGGCCTGGCCGGGCTGGTGATCCTGTTTGTCGCCGCGAGCGTCCTCGCGTGCGGGCGCTATCTGGTGGTGTACGGCCGCATGAGCGTCACCGACAACGGCCGCACGCTGCACGTCAGTCACGGACTGTTGCGCACCCGGCAGACCACCCTGGACCGGGCCCGGCTCCGCGGCACGACGCTCAAGGAGCCGCTGCTGCTTCGCGTCGCCGGCGGGGCGTCCCTCGACGCGATCATGACCGGTGTCAGCGCCGAACACCGTGAGTCGTCACTGCTGCTGCCGCAGAGCCCGCGGGCGGACGCGACGCGGGTGATGGCGACCGTTCTCGGCGACGACCGGCAGGCGGACGTCGCGCTGCTCCCGCACGGACCGGCCGCGCATCGGCGCCGCTACACCCGCGCGCTGTGGCCGGCCGCCCTCACCGCGCTGATCGCCGCCGGATTCGTCGTCGCGGGCCGTCACGTGCCGTGGCCCGCGTGGGCGGGCGTCGTCGTGCTCGCGCTGGCAGGCGCGGGACTCGCGTGGGACCGCTACCGCGGACTCGGGCACGCGGTGCTGCCCGGCTGGCTGATCACCCGCAGCGGATCGCTGGACCGCCGCCGCGACAGCATCGAGGCCGCCGGCATCATCGGCTGGACGGTGCGCCAGACGTTCTTCCAGCGCCGCGCCGGCGTCGCCACCGTGATCGCGGCGACACCCGCGGGCACCGGCAAGTACGTCGTCCACGACCTCCCGGTCGAGCAGGCGTGGGCGCTGGTCGACGCCGTCACGCCCGGTGCGGGCGGGATCTGGCGAAGGCCTTCCTAGCGGATCGAGCTGCCGTGCTTCGTCATCGGCGTGACCTCGATCGTCATGTACGGGAACAGCGGCAAGCTCCACAGGAGCTCGTGGAGTTCGTCGGCCGAGTCCACGTCGAAGATGCTGATGTTGCTGTACTGCCCGACGATTCGCCAGAGATGCGCCCACTTGCCCTGACGCTGGAGATCCTGTGAATACGCCTTCTCCCGCGCGATCGTCTCGTCGCGCACCCCGGGATCCAGATCGCGGGGAATGTCGACGTCCATCCGGACGTGGAACAGTGCCATGAAGTTCTCCTCGTTCTCCGTGCTCTCCGTGCGTGTGATCAGTCGCGGGCGAGGTGCCTGACGACGTCCATGTCCAGTTCGACGCCGAGCCCGGGTCCGGATGGCAGGTGGACCTGGCCGGCGGAGTAGTCGAGTGGTGTCTGCAGCAGTTCGACGGCGAACAGCTGAGGGCCGAACAGTTCGGTTCCGAAGTTGATACCCGGTTCGGCGCAGGCGAAGTGGATCGACGCGGCGGTGCCGATGGGCCCCTCGATGGACGTGGCGCCGTGGCAACGGATGCCGGCCGCCTTCGCGACCGCGACCACCTCCTTGCTGCGTTGCAGCCCACCGCATTTCGTTGTCTTGAGGGCGATGACGTCGGCGGCACCGGCGCGGGCGATCTCGAGGGCGTCGTGCGGCGTGTGCACCGATTCGTCGGCCATGACCGGTGCGGCGACGAGGTGGTTGAGCTCGGCGAGCACCTCGATCTGCTCGGCGGGGGTGGGTTGCTCGACGAGTTCGACGCCGCCGTCGACGAGTTCGGGCACGAAACGCAACGCGGTGAACCGATCCCATCGCGCGTTGACGTCGATGCTCACGCCCGCCTTGCCGCTGAGCGACTGTGCGATCGAGACCACCCGCTCCGTATCGACGGCCGGGTCCAGCGCACCCATCTTGAGCTTGAAGGAGAAGTTCAGGCGCGCCTCCATCCTGTGCGCGACCTCCTCGAGGATCTCCTCGACCGGAGCGGCTCCGAGAGCCCAGCGGACGTCGACGCCGGTCCGGAACGCGCCACCGAGCAGCGTGTGCACCCCCACGCCGAGGTGCCGGGCGTACGCGTCGTGCAGCGCGACGTCGACGGCAGCCTTCGCGAACCGGGCATTGGCGACGATCTTCTCGAGATCCACCATGATGCCGGTGATCTCGTCGACACCACGCCCGATGATGTACGGCGCGATGTAACGGTCGACAATCACCTTCATCGTCTCTACGGATTCACCACCCCACCAGGGCCCACCGGGCACCACGCCCTCACCGTGGCCGGTGACGCCGCCGGCAGTGGTGATCGCGACCAGCAGAATCGACTGCTTCTCCGCGGTGGTGGTGGCGAACTTGTGCGGACGCACCAGTGGCACGTCGATGATGGTCGTCTCGACGGAGACGATTGCGAGATCAGGGTCGGGCATCGAACAGCTCTCAATCGGATCGGGAAGCACCGAATGCCGGCGCCCCAGTGGGACACCGGCATTCGCTTCGACTCAGGCCTGGGGGTCGAGGGCGAAGTTGTAGGTCACGTAGTTCTTGCCGTCGTCCCCGGCCTTCGGATCGAGGATCAGTTCCGGCTTGGTCGCGGTCGCGACGTCGTTCTCGAGCCACTGACCGCCCGCGAAGTACAGCTGGGTCGTGATGGTCTCCTTGCCGGGGGCCTTCACCATCAGGTGCAGGTGGGCCGGACGCCACGGGTGACCGCCGTAGGACTCGATGAACCAGCCCGTCGGCCCGTCGTGCGGGATCTGGTACGGCGCGGGCTGCAGCGTGGTGATCTCGTAACGGCCCTCGCCATCACAGACGATGGTGCCGCGCAGGTTCCACTCGGGCAGGTTCGGCGCGAACTGCGAGTAGAAGCCGTCCTCGTCGGCGTGCCAGAGTTCGACGGTGGCGCCGGCGAGACCGTTGCCCGCCAGATCCGTGACCTGGCCGGAGAACACCAACGGGGTTGCCTCGGCGTCCTTGTCGGTCATCGGCATCGTGCACGTGGACGGCAGCTGCGGCGCATCGGCGACGTAGTACGGGCCCTCGATGCTGCCCTTGGTGCCGGCGAGTCCGTTGCGGCTGTAGTTGACGTCCTCGATCTCGTGTTCGACGAACACGTCCAGCCACAGCGGCACCTCGCCGTACTCGCCGACGTCGATGATCCACTGCTTGACCACCCGGTACTCGTCGTAGGTGACACCGTGCTTGTGGATGATCTCCCCGAACGCCGCGAGCACGTCGCGGTAGATCGCGGCCGCCCGCTCCTTCGACGTGTCCGCCGACACGCGCTCGGACTTGAACTTGTCGGTGGCGGCATTACCCGATGCGTGCGCGGTCGCCGTTTCGGTGCTGGTCATGGGTCCTCCTCGTCGAGGCTCGAACAGTGACGGTCGAGAAAGTTGTGGCGGCGGTGAACGCGGGGCAGGCGCGTCCCCCACCGAAGTTGTACGCTGTGCGTACATGCACGTCGCAATGCGTACACACCATACTGTGCGTCGAGTCACAGCCGTTGTCAACACCCGACCTCGAAGTCACACCGAACCCGCAGCCAGGAGCATCAGATGCCGAACGAAGACCGGGATTTCATCCAGAGCATCGAACGGGGCTTCGCCGTCCTGCTCGCATTCGACGAGCAGGACCCCACCCCGTCGCTGGCCGAACTCGCCGCCAAGACCGACCTGTCCCGCCCGGCGGTACGCCGCATCCTGCTCACCCTGCAGAAGCTCGGCTATGTCGCCGCGAACGGGACCCGGTGGTCGCTCACTCCCCGCGTGCTCAGCATCGGCCAGCACTACTCCGCGTCCCACGCACTCGTCGAGTCCGCGATGCCGCGGCTCGTCCAACTGTCCGAGCGCACAGGCGAATCCGCCTCGCTGGGTGTACTCGACGGGGGCGACGTGGTGTACGCCGCCCGCGTGCCCGTGCGCCGGATCATGAGCATCAACGTCTCGGTCGGCACCCGCGTGCCTGCCTACGCGACGTCGATGGGGCGTGCACTGCTCGCCTGGGCGCCGGACGAGACCGTCGACCGGGTGATCGCCACAACCCGATTCGACAAGCTGGCGCCGGCAACCCTCGGAACGCCCGACGAATTGCGCGCAGAGCTGGCCAGGGTCCGCGACCAGGGCTACGCGCTGACCGCAGCCGAACTCGAGGAGGGCCTGATCTCGATCGCCGCCCCCGTGCGGGACGCGGCGGGAACCGTCGTCGCCGTCACCGCGTGCTCCACCTCCTCCGGACGACACACCCCCGAACAGTTCCGCGACGCGGCCGCACAGCACGTCGTCGCCGCCGCGGACGCGCTCAGCGCCGACCTCGGCCACCGCGGATGACCCGATACGAGAACATCAGGAACGCAACGTCTCCGAGGGCGCGTACCCGTACTTGCGTCGATAGGCCGCCGCAAACCGTCCGGTGTGGGTAATACCCCAGCGCAGGGCGACGTCGGTCACCGACGTGACCGACGGATCCCCGGTCACCAGGTCGTCGTGGATGCGTGAGAGCCGGACGTCTAGCAGGTAGTCCCGCGGGCACATGCCCAGGTACTCCCGGAATCCCTCCTGCAACCGGCGCACACTCACACCCGCGGCCTCGGCCATGTCGCTCGCAGTCCAGGCGAGGGACGGGTCGTCGTCGATCCGGTCGAGGACCCGCTTGACGATCCGCGGCCGCGGGGCCGCGGCCGCGTCGTCGGGCATCGCCGCCAGTACGAACGCGCCCGTGATGGCCCCCGACAACTGCTCCGCGACGACCGGGGTCTGCCACAGCCCCTCGCCGCCCCGGGCCTGCTGGACGATCGAGCGCAACAACGCCATCCAGGTCTGCCCGGCCTCCGTCGACAGGTCCACCTGATCGGGCAGTCGGCGGTCGGGACGGCCGAGGACACGCCCCAGCTCGCGGTGCAGGTAGTCCCGGTCCACCTTGACACCGACGATCTCGCAGTCGGCGGTCCACCGGGTGATCACGGCCGGGGTGTCCGGCCGGAACACGGACGCCTTCCCGACACCCGATATCACGTCACCGCCGGCGGTCACGGATTCGATCCGACCCGACAGCGGGATGTTCACCGCATACCCGCCGGGATGCTCCGTGTCGACGGAAACCTCGGCTCCCCAACCGATCCGCGCCAGACGGAGCGGCCCGATCTGCATCGCCCGCACGTTCAGATGCGGCTCCGATCCGGCCGACAGCGGCATCAGGTCGTGCGGGAAGTACGCATTCGAGACCACGTTCTCCGCCTCGTCCCAATCCCCCGGATCGGCGGCCACGTTCATCGCCATACCCTCGCACCCTTCCCATCCCGTCCAGTTCGGGACTTCGGCCCCAGTGTGATCGGGAACACCTCCTCTGGCAATAACGGGTGGTCGAACCCGTCGCGCAATCCGGATAGTGAGGCCGCTCAGCGGATCGCCTACCGCGATCCGATCGACCTATGGTCTCCGTCACAGCCAACGACCACCAGCAAGGAGCCCCGACATGGATTCGCGTCGACTGCGAAACATATTCGGACAGTTCGCAAGTGGGGTCACCGTCATCACTTGCACCCGGCAGGACGGTACGCCCCACGGCGCAACGGTGACGGCCTTCACCGCAGTCTCGATCGAACCGCGATTGTGCCAGGTAACCCTGACCCGCACGTCCAAAGCCTGCGCGTTCCTGTCCGGCGCACCGTTCGCGGTCAACATCCTCGCCGCGGACCAGACCGACGTCGCGCTTCACTTCGCCGGTCGCCCGCAGTCCCCCGAACCGGTGTGGGCCCAGGGGCCCACCGCGCCCGTGCTGGCCGGCAGCGCCGCCACCCTGTCGTGCGTTCCGTGGCGCGAGTACGACGGCGGCGACCACGTGATCTTCATCGGCGAGATCGTCGATGCCCAGTTCCGTGACACCGATCCGTTGCTCTTCTACCGCAGCACATTCCACGATCTCGGAGCACCGAGCGGGAGTGCCGCCTGGAACGGATCGATGGACGATCCGCACCGCGGATGGTTCGACTCCGAGACCACTTTCACACCCCTGCACCTGTCCGGTGCAACCAATTGACCCCATCCCCGATGCAGGAGAAACGATGACCACCACCGAGCCCCGCCCCACCGACACGGACGTCGACCGTTCGCAGGTCAATGTCGCGGCCGACTCCGACGCGAACCGGACCACGAACTTCGCATCCCGCCCCATGACCGGCGACGAGTACATCGAGTCGATCAAGGACGGCCGCGAAATCTACCTGCACGGCGAGAAGGTCAAGGAGTTCTGGAACCACCCGGCCTTCCGCAACTCGATCCGGATGACGGCACGCCTGTACGACGCGCTGCACACCGGTGAGCACGTCGACACGCTCACCTGCCCCACCGACACCGGCAACGGCGGCATCACCATGCCGTTCTTCAAGACCCCCACCAGTTCCGACGATCTGCTCCGCGAACGCGACGCGATCGCCACCTGGGCCCGCATGACCTACGGCTGGATGGGCCGCTCCCCCGACTACAAGGCCAGCTTCCTCGGCACTCTCAACGCCAACAGCGAGCTCTACGCGCCGTTCCAGGACAACGCCAAGCGCTGGTACCACGAGTCGCAGGAGAAGGTCCTGTACTGGAACCACGCGATCATCAACCCGCCGGTCGACCGTCAGCTGCCTCCGGACCAGGTCGGTGACGTGTTCATGAAGGTCGAGAAGGAGACCGACGCCGGTCTGATCGTCTCCGGCGCGAAGGTCGTCGCCACCGGATCGGCGATCACCAACTACAACTTCATCGCGCACTACGGGCTGCCGATCAAGAAGAAGGAATACGCGCTGATCTGCACGGTGCCGATGGACGCGCCGGGTATCAAACTGATCTCGCGCGCGTCGTACTCGCAGAACGCCGCCGTCGTCGGCTCCCCGTTCGACTACCCGCTCTCGTCCCGGATGGACGAGAACGACGCCATCTTCATCTTCGACAAGGTGCTGGTGCCCTGGGAGAACGTCTTCATGTACGGCGACGTGGAGAAGATCAACGCCTTCTTCCCCCAGTCCGGCTTCCTGCCGCGGTTCACCTTCCAGGGTTGCACCCGGCTGGCGGTCAAGCTCGACTTCATCGCCGGACTGCTGATGAAGGCCCTCGACGCCACCGGCGCCGGCGGCTTCCGCGGCGTCCAGACCCGCGTCGGTGAGGTGATCGGCTGGCGCAACCTGTTCTGGTCGCTGAGCGAATCGATGGCGCGTGACCCGGAACAGTGGATCGGCGACACCGTCATCCCGAAGCTCGAGTACGGGCTCACCTACCGGATGTTCATGATCCAGGGTTACCCGCGGATCAAGGAGATCATCGAACAGGACGTCGCCTCCGGCCTGATCTATCTGCCGTCGTCGGCGGCGGACTTCAAGAACCCCGACGTCCGTCCGTACCTCGACAAGTACGTCCGCGGCAGCGACGGGATCACGGCCGTCGACCGGGTCAAGGTCATGAAGGCACTGTGGGACTCGATCGGATCCGAGTTCGGCGGACGGCACGAACTCTACGAGCGCAACTACTCCGGCAACCACGAGAACGTCAAGGCCGAACTGCTGTTCGCGGCGGAGAATCGCGGGGGTGTCTCCGCGATGAAGGGTCTGGCCGAGCAGTTCATGAGCGAGTACGACCTGGACGGCTGGACCGTTCCGGATCTGATCGGGAACGACGACGTGACCGCGTTCTACAAGAAATAGCCGCGCTCGGGGTCGTGCACGGGCAGGAATTCCCACCCGCGCACGGCCTCACCGAGCGGCCGTGCCCGCCGACGGTCCGGACGGCATCAGCCCTGCTGGGCCCGGGCCACGATCGAGTCGAGCTGGACGCGGAACAGGTAGACCCCGGCCGGCAGCACCGCCGCGACGAACAGCAGCAGCGTGCGCCAGTCCTCGAACACCAGCACGTCGCCGCCCGGTCCGCCGATCACGCACAGGCCGAACCCGAACAGCCAGCCGAAGATCGGCAGCGCGGCGAGGATCGGCCGCTCCGTGAACTTGCGCGCACCGAGCACCAGCAGCAGGTTGACCACGGCCGCGACGAGGATGCTCACCGGGAACGGTGTCGTCCCGAGGTAGGCGGGCAGGAACAGCACCGAGAGCACCGCGCACAGGAACCCGTCGAACGTGAGCAACGCCAGTGTCGTGCGGGCTTCGGCGGTGGACACGGGCGGCTCGACGGGGTGGCTCTCGACGGTCATGTCACCGATCGTGGTCTATTCGCGACGGCGCCGCCACGGCGGGGTCCGGGTCACGGGACCGGCGGGTAGCCGAGCATCGTGAGCAGCTCGCTCTGCTGATGCACGAACGCGTGCAACGACCCGATGTAGAGGTCGTGGAAGTACGGGGCCATCGGCCGCAGACTGTCCACGAACGCCGTGATCGCATTCTGGAGTTCCCAGTTGTACATCCGCCGCACCCTCCCGTTCGACAGCTGCATGCGCCGACGAACGGACCCCCACGAACGTGGCGTAGATCACAGCATACGGCGAGTGGGGCGGCGACGAGCCCGGGTAGGTTCACCAGGTCCGACCGCTCGACGGTCACGGAGATCCCGTGGCGTGGTGTATCCGGTGCCGGGGCGTCGCAGCACGTTCGCGACACCACCGACCGAGCGATGGGGTCCCGACTGCGGGAGCGACAGCCCTACCGCACTTCTACCGCAGCGGTATTCCCGTCGAAGTTCGAGGAGAACTGGCGTGACGGCACCGTCGGGGCCTGGATGCGCCGACACCGTCCGGACATCCCACTCGGCTGGACCGCCCTCAGGACCCGAGTCCGGCGCACAGGTCCGTCTCACGCCCACGCTCGTCGACGGGACCGGACTGTCCACGGACCAGCACGAAGTGTTCCTCGGACAGGACCGGTTGCGCGACATCGTTCGACAACGCGAACTCCGTGCCGGACGGCGCCACCGTCACCTGGGTGCGGTGCGCGCGGAGACCCGCGAGCTTCGCCGCCATCACCGGCGCGACGTCCACCACCGCGGTGACCGTCGAGTCCGGCACGCGTGGCAGCTCGCCCGGCTCGGGCAACCGCCAGCCCTCGGGCACGGCATCGATCGCGGCGATCCCCGCTTCGAGCGCGGACTCCTCGGTCACCGTCCAGTAGAACTTCGCGACCTCCCACGGCCCGCCCGCCTCGGGGAAGGCGTCGGTGCCCGCGGCCTCCACCGCGGCGGTCGTGAGGTGATGCGCCCGAACGTGATCCGGATGCCCGTACCCGCCGACCGGGTCGTACGTGACCACGACCTGCGGACGCAGTTCGCGGATGACCGCGACCAGTTCCCCGACCGCCTCGTCCTGATCGGCGTTGACGAATGCGCGCGGGTTCGCCGCCGACGGCGTCCCGGCCATGCCCGAATCGCGCCACCGCCCGGCGCCGCCGAGGAATCGCGGCTCGGAGGCGCCGAGGGCCTCGAGTGCGCGGGTCAGTTCCAGGATCCGGAAGCCCCCCAGCTGATCGGAGCGGTCGGCCACCAGACCGGCCCACCGGTCACCGATAACCTCCCCCTCCTCGCCGAGGGTGCACGTCAGCACCGTCACCTCGGCCCCGTCCGCCGCGTAGCGCGCGATGGTGCCGCCCGTGGTCAGGGTCTCGTCATCGGGATGCGCATGGACGAACAGGATGCGCCGACCGTTCACAACCACTCGTTTCTCTCGCTCACTTCGTCCGCGTCCACGCTCCGGCATCCGTGAAGATGCCGACCTGGACCGGACCGCCCATCACGACGCCCTGCACGCCGGGGCCCACCGCGACCACCGTGTTGTCCTGGAGCACCGGCAGTACCGCCGCCAGATCCCACAGCTTGGGCTCGGCGTCCGCGATCACCCGCGCCACGTCACCCTGGCCGCGCAGCGCCTCGTCGATCGCCGGCTGCAGCGCCGGTTCACACAGGCCCGAGAGATTGCTCGGCGACCGCAACTCGCGGGCCGACGTGGAACCCGGTTCCGGTGTCGCGGAGGCGGCCTCGGAAGCCGTCAACGGCAGGCATCCGAAACGGGAGGCGAGGGAGGTCGCCGGATCCGATCCGGCGCGTTCCCAGCCGACGACCGCATCGACCCGGCCCGACGCCAGCGCCTCCCCGTACAGCTCCTCGGCGGGCAGCGACAGGACCGAGGCGGCGATACCGGCCCCACGCCACTGGTCGGCCACCGTGTTCGCGACCGCGACCGCGGTGTCGTCGTTCTCGGGGGCGCCCAGCACCAGCGTCAACTGTTCGCCGTCGTGCACCATCCGGCCCTCCGTCAGGGTCTCGGGGGCAGCGCCCTCGGTGGTGGTGGTGGGAAGCAACTGGTAGCCGGCGGCGGCCAGCAGCCCGAACGCCTGCTCACGCGTCGGCGGTGGCGGTGCGGTGGGCGCGTAACCCGGGTCGGACGGAGCCAGAATCTGTGCTCGCGCCGGCACCGCCGCCGACTCGCTGCCGGCACCGACCGTCGCGAGCAGATTCGGGTCCAGCAGGCCCAGGAGCCCCCTGCGGACCTGCCGGTCGGCCAGGGCGGGGACCCGTCCGTTGAGCGTCACCGACAGCACGCGGGGCTGGAGCTCGGTGCCGGTCTGCACGTCCGGGATCACCGACAGCTGGGCAAGCGTCGCGGCACCGCTGTGGACGCGGGCCACCTGCGCATCGCCGGACCGCATCGAGTCGGCGAGCTGCGCGGGCGAGCCGCCACGCCGCATGAGGATCTGGTCCGGTTTAGCGGGGGTGTCCCAGAACCGGTCGTTGCGTTCGAGCTGGATCTCGTCCCGACCTCGATCGACCGACTTGATGTGGAACCGGCCACCCGACACGGGGATGTTGTCCGCCAGACCGCGCGCGAATCCGCCCGGCGAATCCTTCACGAGGTGAGAGGGCAGCAGATCGGTGAACAA
Organism: Rhodococcus sp. W8901; assembly: GCF_013348805.1. Taxonomy (NCBI): domain Bacteria; kingdom Bacillati; phylum Actinomycetota; class Actinomycetes; order Mycobacteriales; family Nocardiaceae; genus Rhodococcus; species Rhodococcus sp. W8901. The sequence continues at coordinate 1,770,859 of NZ_CP054690.1, read as the reverse complement.
CTCCCGCCACGCGGGGTACGGCGCGGACATCTTGACCGTCACCGTCTTCCCGCCACCGGACGACGCGATGTCCTCGATCAACCCGTATCCCGCGGGATCGACGACACCGGGCTGGCTGATCATCTGCTGCCACAGGTAGCGGAAGTCCTCGGCGGCGATCGGGGCGCCGTCGGACCACTGGGCCTCGTTGCGCAGCTGGTAGGTGATCGTGGTCGGCACCGCGGGAGCCACGTCGGGCGTCTCGGGGGCCGTGTCGGTAGTTGCAGGGGTCTCGGGCGTCGCTGTGGCCGAGACCAGCACCGACGGGTCCGGAATCCACGTGGTGACGCCCGGCCGCGCCGGATCGACCACGGGGCGGAACGGACTCGGCAACACCAGGGCGCTCACCGCGGAGTTCGCGGGCGACTGGTCGGCGAGCAGATGCGGGTTGAACCCGATACCGACGTCGTCGATCGCGACGACGACGGTGTTCTTCGTCGGGACGGCCGTCGTCGGTTTGGGGCTGTCGGTGCTCTCCACCGGCGGTGGCGGATTGGCGGTGCACGCGGCCACCGTCAACACCGACACCGCGGCGGCTGCCCCCAGCAACCGCCGACCGAACTCACGGGAGAACCCGTGCCAGACCTGCGCCACTATCGGTCCTCCCGTCCGCGAGCGGCTCCCCCGCCCGTGCGCGTTGCGCGAGTGTTCAGACTCGCACAACGCGCACGGAACGCGTCACACACTTACAGTGCGGCCTTGTCACGCGACTTCGCACGCGAACGCTCGCGCGCGCGGTCGGTCTGCGACAGGTGCAGCTTGCGCACGCGAACCACCTCGGGGGTGACCTCGACGCACTCGTCGCCGGCGCAGAACTCCATCGCGGCTTCGAGCGTCAGCTCGATCGGCTTCGCGAGGGTCTCCGTGGCGTCGGCGGTCGCCGAGCGCATGTTGGTGAGCTTCTTCTCCTTGGTGACGTTGATGTCGAGGTCCTCGGCGCGCGGGTTGATGCCCACGACCATGCCCTCGTAGGTGTCGGCGCCCGGGTCGACGAAGAACGTGCCGCGGTCGGACAGCTGGATCATCGCGAACGGGGTCACCGAGCCGGTCCGGTCGGAGACCAGCGAGCCGGTGTGGCGGGCGCGGATCTCGCCGGCCCACGGGCCGTAGCCGTGCGAGACGGCGTTGGCGATGCCGGTGCCGCGGGTCTCGGTGAGGAAGTCGGTACGGAAACCGATCAGGCCACGCGACGGGACGATGAACTCCATCCGAACCCAGCCGGTGCCGTGGTTGGTCATCTGGACCATCTTGCCCTTGCGGTTGGCCAGCAGCTGCGTGATCGCGCCGAGGTGCTCCTCGGGGGTGTCGATCGTCAGCTCCTCGAACGGCTCGTGCAGCTTGCCGTCGACCTGCTTGGTGACCACCTGCGGCTTGCCGACCGTGAGCTCGAAGCCCTCGCGACGCATCTGCTCGACGAGGATGGCCAGCGCCAGCTCACCACGACCCTGCACCTCCCACGCGTCGGGGCGGCCGATGTCGAGGACGCGCAGCGACACGTTGCCGACCAGCTCGGAATCGAGCCGGGTCTTGACCATGCGAGCGGTCAGCTTGTGGCCCTTGACGCGGCCGACGAGCGGCGACGTGTTGGTGCCGATGACGACGGAGATCGCGGGCTCGTCGACGGAGATCGTCGGCAGCGCGACCGGGTTCTCGATGTCGGCGAGGGTGTCGCCGATCATGATCTCGGGGATGCCCGCGACGGCGACGATGTCGCCGGCGACGGCGACCTCGCCGGGCTCACGGCTGACGCCCACCGTCTTCAGCAGCTCGGTGATCTTGACGTTCTTGACGCCGTCGGCGTGCATCCACGCGACGTTCTGGCCCTTGCGCAGCTCGCCGTTGTGGATACGCACCAGCGCGAGGCGGCCGAGGAAGTCGGAGGCGTCGAGGTTGGTGACGTGTGCCTGCAGCGGGGCAGCGGAATCGCCCTTGGGGGCCGGCACGTGCTCCATGAGGACGTCGAACAGGACATCGAGGTTCTCGGTGTCGGGAGCGTGACCGTCCTCGGGACGGTTCATCGAGGCCTTGCCCTCACGCCCGGAGGCGTACAGGACCGGCAGATCGAGGAGCGCTTCGGCGGCCGAGGCAGCCTCGTCGTCCAGATCGGAAGCCAGGTCGAGGAGCAGATCCTGCGCCTCGGTGACGACCTCCTCGATACGGGCGTCGGGACGGTCCGTCTTGTTCACGACGATGATGACCGGCAGCGACGCGGAGAGCGCCTTGCGCAGCACGAAGCGGGTCTGCGGCAGCGGACCCTCGGACGCGTCGACGAGCAGGACGACACCGTCGACCATGGACAGGCCGCGCTCGACCTCGCCACCGAAGTCGGCGTGGCCGGGGGTGTCGATGACGTTGATGACGGTGACCGAGCCGTCGGCGTTGTGACGGTGGACAGCGGTGTTCTTCGCGAGGATGGTGATGCCCTTCTCGCGTTCGAGGTCACCGGAGTCCATGACGCGGTCGACCAGCTCGGCGCGCTCGGCGAAGGCGCCGGACTGGCGCAGCATGGCGTCGACGAGGGTGGTCTTGCCATGGTCGACGTGCGCGACGATGGCGACGTTACGGAAATTGGTGGTGCTCACGCGGGGCGTTCTCCTGGCTGCTGACGGGGCCACACGAATTTGATGTCGCACGGCTTCTGGCTGCCGCTACGCGCATGCGTGATTCCCATTCGCGACCCCGCGTCACTGAAGGTTCACGATGTTCGCGTCAGCGCCGGGATTGCGGCCAGCGAATACCCTACCCGCCCGCAGCGCGAAACCTCGCATCGTGACCCCCGATCGATACCTCTGACCAGGCAATAGTGATCTGCACCACTGGCCGGTGACGGCATCTGCGCAAACCATCCCGACGACCCTCCGGTGCCGGCCCCGGTGGGGCATCGACAGCCCCCGGACCACCTTGCCGGATCAACGGATGAGGGTACGCTCACTCGCGTGCGGACAGATCCGATCCTGGGCACCGCACTCGGGAGGAAGGCCGGGCTCGGCAATGGGCAAAGGCAAGGGAAAGGTCAAGGCCAGCAAGGTCTCCGGCCTCAAGCCCAAGAAGAAGTGCTGCCGTAAGAAGACGCGCTGCCTCAAGTGCCCCGTCGTCATCATGCGCATGAAGAAACTCGAGAACGAGGGCGCGACCAAGAAGGAACTCAAGAAGGGCCTCAAGAAGGCCCGCGCGGCCTGAGACCGGTCAGTCGGCGTCGAGCAGTGCGGTCAGGTCCGGCAGCCATGCGCGGTCGTTGGCGACCAGTGCGATCTCGCGCAGATCCGTCGCGTCCACCCAGCGCAGCGCGGAGTGGTCGAGTGCCTGCGGGACGCCACTGATCAGCTCGGCGCGATATGCGCGCAGCACCAGTCCGTCGCGCAGCGGCACGTCGACGCCGATCCGCTCGCCCGCGGTCACCTCGACGCCAAGTTCCTCCCGCAGTTCGCGACGCACCGCGTCGGCGGGGGTCTCGCCCGGTTCGATCTTTCCGCCGGGCAATTCCCACAGCCCCGCCAGCTCCGGCGGGCGGGTGCGCTGCGCGAGCAGTAGGCGGCCGTCGCGGATCACGGCCGCGGCCACCACTTCCCCGACCTCCCCGACCTCACGTTCAGGTGCGCCGGTCATTGCGGTCCCCTCCCCATCGCACCATCATGAGGTATGGCCGAGTTGCTGTCCGATACCGAGATCGACTCCGCACTGACGAACCTGCCGACCTGGCGACGCGACGGCGACACCTTGGTCCGCACCGTCGAATCCGCCAGCTTTCCCGCCGCCATCACGCTGGTGGATCGGGTTGCGGAGGCCGCGGAGTCGATGAACCACCATCCCGACATCGACATCCGCTGGCGGAAAGTGACGTATTCCCTCGCCACGCATTCCGCCGGCGGGATCACTGCGCTGGATCTGGAGCTGGCACGGCGGATCGACGATCTGGCCGCGTCTGCGTAGCGCGCACGCGTCGGCCGGCATAGGCGACCCACGCGAACACGACGAGCGCGCCGGCGACGTTGACGGTGCCCGCCCACGCGAGCGCGCCGGGCCGTGAGATCGCGTCGTCCTCGACCTGCTTGAGGACCCACGGCACACCGATCACGGTCACGATCAGCCACAGCGACGCGACGACGCGGGTGCCGACCATCCGCGCATACGGACCGTGGACGAGCCAGATGAGCATCGGCAACACCCACACCCAGTGGTGGACCCACGAGATCGGGGAGATCAGCAGTCCGAAGAGTTGCACCAGGACCAGCGTGCCGAGCCTGTCGTCGCGGGCCAGGGCGCGCCACGCCAGGAAGGCGAGCAGGGCCGACAGCGCGACCGCGATCAGCCACACGGGACCCGACTCGACGTCGTGGCCGACGATCCTGCTGAGGGCGCCGCGCAGCGACTGGTTCCACGCCGACCCGACGGGTCCGATCCGGTCGGCGTCACCGAACTTCGACGTGAAGTAGTCACGAGCCTGTGCACTGATCACGAGGTAGCTCAGCCCGATGGTTCCGAAGAACGCGATCGCCGAGAACACCGCGGCGCGCCAGCGGCGCTGAGCGACGAAGTACAGGCCGGTGACGGCGGGGGTCAGCTTGATGCCGGCGAGGATCCCGACGATGCCACCGGACACCCACCAGCGGGTGCTGCGGACGGCCAGCATCGCACCGAGGACGAGGAACACATTGACCTGGCCGTAGTCGAGCGTCGTGCGCACCGGTTCGGTCCACACCCCGATCGCGGTCCACAGCATCGCCAGGTACTTCCAGTGCCGGTCCCCGACGGCGGCCGATCCGACCAGCAGCTCGAGGCTGATTCGGATCACCCAGTACAGGGCGAGGACGGTGCACAGCTGCCAACAGAATCCGACGACCGAGAATGGCAGGTAGTGCAGCGGCAGGAACACGAGCGCCGCGAACGGCGGATATGTGAAGGGCAGCGGGAACTCGGGTGTCTCTTCCGAATACGTGAATCCGTACAGGTCACCGCTCAGGAGCGCTGCGGAGCCGTCGACGTACACGTGCAGGTCGACGAGATTGAGACCGTTGGGCGTCAGGACCATCCACAGCAGCCTGGCCAGCACCGACAGTGCGAGCAGCGCGGGCGCCCAGCCGACGAGTGTGCGATACGCCGCGTGCGCGCGTGGCCGCCGCCCGGCACGTGCAAGCTGAGACACTGGCTGGTGCTCTCCCGTGATCGTGTGCTGGCAGTAAGCACCCAGTGTGACGCAGCGGGGGAACGACCAGGTGTCGCGTCAGCCTAACCCGACGCCGACGGGCACAGAAAATACCTTGCTCATCAGTAACAGTTGCATCAAGGTTCACATTTTCCCCATAAGTCACGCGATATGGTCACCAAGCGATGGCAGTCACGTCACAGCTTGCATAGACTCCTCGGGACGCAGGTCACGAATGGGTCGTACAGAAGAGTCTGTACACATCGGGGGTCGATCCATAGAGTGACCCGCGACCGTGATGGGCCGTGGCGCCCGCTCGGCAGACCGACGCTGCTCCGCACGCGTCTGAACGACAAGGATGGGGTAAACCGTGATTCGTAACCGAGGAATGCGACGAGCACTCACCGCGTGTGCAGTTGCGGCCGCGGCGGCGCTCGCCGTTCCGGCCAACGCGGTCGCGCAACCGACCCTTCCGGGTGTCCCCGAGGACGTCTCCATCGACGCGCTGGCGTCCCTCGCCCCCGCCATCCTGGGCGCGGCCGCCGTTCCGGCGGACATCGCCGACGTCGACACCAAGAACGACCTGCTCGCTCAGGCGCGTGCACTGCTCGAGTCGGCCAACCTGCCGCCCGAACTCAAGTCCACCCTCGAGCGTGTCATCACCTTCCTCGACGGCAGCGGCGGCGGCGGACCCGAGATCCCCCAGGACGGGCCCGCGATCGCCCAGTTCCTCTACCCCACCGTCGGCAAGGGCTGCATCGCCCCGTCGAGCGACGCGGTCGGCACCGCCCTCGCGGTGCCGGGCCCCGCGCACCTGCCCCCGCCGGGGCCGGCTGCCGGCCAGGCCGGTTTCGTCTTCACTGCGCTCGGCACGGCGAAGGCCGCCCCCACCCAGGGCATGACGGTCACCTGGATCAACGTCGACAACGGCCGTCGTGAGACGCAGACCCTCACCACCGAGGCGCGGATCAACCCGGACGGCCCGGCGACGCTGTCGGTCATCTCGAACACCGGCCCGGGCCGGGTGCTCGCGGTGATCTCCGGCGACCTCACCACCGAGCCCGAGGGCGCGGCGCCGCTCACGTGCAACTTCCTGCCGACGATCGGAATGTTCACCGTCGCGTAGGTTCACCGTCCGACAGTGAAGGCCCCACCGAGAATTCGGTGGGGCCTTTCACTGTTCACACCGCGTCCGTTCGTGGTAGACCGGGGAATGGCCGACAACACGCAGTCGATCCGTTCCCAGCATTCCCGACGATCCATCCTCTCGATCCGTTCGGAGGGCTCGATCCTCTCGATCGGCAGCGTCGGCTCGATCCTGTCCATCGGTAGCGTCGGCTCGATCCTGTCGATCGGATCCATCGGGTCAGCCGGTTCCGCACTGTCCTCACTGTCGTTCGCGAGCGTGGGCTCCGCGTTGTCGGGACTGTCCCGGTGGTCACTGCTGTCGTGGCGCGCGGTGGGTCACTCCCCCGACCAGCGCCCGACGCTCGTGGTGATGCCCGACGAACCCGACCTGGTCCAGTCGACGACGCGGCACGTCCAGTCCTAGCCTGCCGCCGGACGGGGCCACGGCTGCCCCTCGATTTCCTCGACACCCCGGTTGAACCGGACGAGCATGTCCCTGAGGAGCCGGATCTCGTCCACGTCCCAGCCGCCGAGCACCCGACCGATCCCGGTGCGGTTCAGGTCGCGGTCGAGGTGCAGCCGGTCCAGCCCTGACTCCGTCGGCCGTACCTTGCGCGCCACACCGCCGTCCGGGTCGGCGACGCGTTCGACGAAGCCGTGGCGTTCGAGCGCGCCGACCTGCCGGTTGATCGTCGAGATGTCCAGCACGAACGCCTCCGCCAGTTCCTTGAGGCTCATCGGCGGTTCCAGTTCGAGCCTCGCGAGGATCAGGTACGCGGACCTGTCGAGCTTCTGCCCGCCCCGCTGCTGCGCGAGGGCGTGGTAGCGCGACAACAGCGTCAACTCGTACTCGATGTCCGTCATCGTCCGGTCTCCGTCGGACACCCGTCACCCTCTCGCTCCGACATTGCCCGCAATGTCCGCTTTGTGCATCGTGCACATCCATGTGTACCGTACACATTCTTGCAAATTTGTTGTGTAGCAGTAAATCCGAGGAGCCCCATTTTGAGTGCAACCGTCGCGTCCCCGTCGACGGACACCGCGAAATCCAGATCCAGCGGCGCCATCGTCGCGATTCTCGGTTTCTGCGGCATCGTCGTCGCCCTTATGCAGACACTGGTCGTTCCGATCATTCCGCAACTGCCGCACCTTCTTTCGGCGACGCCGGCCGACGCTTCGTGGGCGGTCACCGCGACGCTTCTCGCGGCCGCGGTGGTGACACCCATCAGCGGACGCCTCGGCGACATGTTCGGCAAGAAGAGGATTCTGGTCGCGAGCTTGCTGCTCGTCGTGATCGGCTCGGTGGTCTGCGCCTTCGCCAATTCACTGATTCCGTTGATCGTCGGTCGCGCACTGCAGGGCGCGTCGGTCGGTGTGATCCCGCTCGGCATCAGCATCCTGCGAGACGAACTTCCGCCGCGGAAGGTCGCCGGCGCGATGGCCATCGTCAGTGCCACCCTCGGCGTCGGCGGTGCGATCGGGCTACCGGTCGCCGCGGCCGTCGCACAGGTCGCGGACTGGCATGTGCTGTTCTGGATGTCGGCCGGACTCGGGCTCCTGTGTGTCGCGCTCGCCGTGATCGTGATCCCCGAGTCCACGGTCCGCAATCCCGGACGTTTCGACTTCGTCGGCGCCGTCGGATTGAGCACGGCATTGATCCTGTTCCTGCTCCCGATCACCAAGGGCGGAACGTGGGGCTGGAGCGATCCACTGACCCTGGGCCTGCTCGCGGGGTCCGTCGTGGTGTTCGTGGCGTGGGGCTTCGTGCAGCTGCGGACCGCTCGTCCGCTGGTCGACCTGCGCGTGTCCGCACGGCCGAACGTCCTGTTCACGAATCTGGCGTCGATCGCGATCGGCTTCTCGATGTACGGCAATTCGCTGACGCTCCCCCAGCTGCTGATGGCACCGGAGTCCACCGGCTACGGGCTCGGCCTGTCGATGGTCACCGCCGGCATCGCACTGGCGCCGGGCGGTCTCGTGATGATGGCGCTGTCACCCGTGTCCGCGAAGATCTCGGCCTGGCGCGGCCCGCGCTTCACCCTCATGGTGGGCTCGGTCGTGGTCGGCCTGGGCTACGGGTTCGTCTACTTCCTGTCGTCCTCGGTGTGGATGATCGTCGTCGGCGGAATGATCATCGGTGCCGGCGTCGGCCTGTCGTACGCCTCCATGCCGGCCCTCATCATCGGCGCCGTCCCCGTCTCGGAGACCGCGGCGGCCAACGGTCTGAACTCGCTGATGCGGTCGGTCGGCACGTCCAGTGCCGCGGCGGTCATCAGCGTCGTGCTGGCGAGCATGACGGTGACGCTCGGGACGGCGACGATTCCGTCGTTCGACGCCTTCCGCGCAACGTTCGTCATCGCCATCGTGGCCGCCGTGGTGTCGCTGGTGTTCGCGTTCTTCATCCCGAAAGCCACGACGCCGGGAGCCGCGGGCAAGCGCCACGCCTGACACGCGGCTTCCGGCGCACAGACACGAACGCCCGCCCCGATATGCATCGGGGCGGGCGTTCGACGTTCGAGCCCGCGGGCTACGGCGTCTGCGTCGTCTGGCCCCCGCCCGACGATCCGCCGTTCACTGCCCCCGAGGAGCCCATGTAGAGATTCGCAGCGATCGTATAGAACAGGTTGATGAGGAATTCCACGAGACCCTCCGCGTCGTAGCTGATTTCGGACCGCTAACGGTATCCGAAGCCGATCCGAGGCCCGGACCGCATCCACATATCGGTCATTCGGGACGACTTGTTTCACCCCACCGCAGCGGTAGCGTTGAGAGGGGCATCGCGTAGTCGCTCCAGGACGGGAGTAACGACCATGAGCAGAGAGAAGTGGTGGGTCCTGGCGGGCCCGGACAGCGGCTGGTACCTCGAACAACGCGCCAACGGCGACAACGTGGTCGTCAACAAGGCGACGTCCGAAGAGCACCTCCTCGCCGGCTACCAGTGGATGCACGTCAAGCACGCCGACGCCCTGACCGGCACGCCGGCGCACGGCGTCAAGGTGCTCGGCGAGGGACCACCGCCGTTCGGCATATGGACCGAACTCCACGGAACCTGACAATCTGGTCGATTGCGACGAAAAACTGAAACACGTTCCAGCCCTGCGTTAGGTTGCAGGTGAAGTCGTCCCGCAACCGACCAGGAGGAGCGCAGCGATGGCGTGGACCCGCGAAGAACTCGAAGCCGCGTTCGAGAACTACCAGAAGACCGTCGTGCAGGCGACGCAGACCCGCGACTGGAACGCCTTCGCCGACCAGTTCACCGAGGACGCGACCTACCTCGAGCACGCGTTCGGCAGCTTCACCGGCCGCGAGGAGATCCGCCGCTGGGTCACCCGGACGATGACAGCCTTCCCCGGCAACCGTATGCCCGAGTTCCCCGTCTCCTGGTACGTCATCGACGAGGAGCGGGGCTGGGTGATCTGCGAGGTGCAGAACCCGATGGAGGATCCCGGCGACGGCACCGATCACGGCGCCGCGAACATCACGATCCTGCATTACGCGGGCGACAACCTGTGGTCGCACGAGGAGGACGCCTACAACCCGATGAACTTCCTGTCGATGGCGAAGAAGTGGTGCAAGCACGCGGAGGCGTCAGGCAATCTGCCCGAGGATGCCCGCATCTGGCTCGGCAAGATGGCGAACGTCCCCGGCTGATCGCCGCCGCCTACGACGACGGGCGCCCTCCGTGTGGAGGACGCCCGTCGTGTGTTCGAGTCGGATGTCAGTAGCTCGTCCAGAGCACCGCGATCAGCGCATTGACGATCGCCAGGATTCCGACGATGTGCGCGAAGTTGGGGTTGCCCTCGCTACGCTTCTGCCGGGCCCGGCCGATCTCGGCAACAGCCACGATGATCAGGGTGATCACCAGCTTGACGCCGATCTTCGCCATGTCGTAGTCCTTGCCGAGCGAGTCGATCGACTCGCCGAGCCCGACGATCACGATGCCGGACAGCAACTGGATTCGAGCGCCCCAGACCATCACCTCGCTGACGCGGGGGGCCTTCAGGACCGAGAGGTAACCACCGACGATCGCGGCCATGCCCAGCAGGTGGACGGCAACGAGGATGTTGTAGACGACAGACATGCTATTACCTTAGCTTTACGGATCCGGCGGCTTCACAACTCTGCTCGAGAAATCCATCCAAGGATGGATTCAGCGGAACTGCGGGTGCCACACCGCCTCCACACGGCCGTCGTCGACCACTGTGATGTCGGGCCAGCGGTCGAAGGCCGAACACGGGTGGGAGATGCCGAGATCGACTATGTCACCGACATCCAGCCCCACCGTATCGGTGAGGACGAGATGGTGGTCGTAGATTTGGGTCGCGGTCGCCTTCGCCGACCGGCGGGCGGTTCCCTGGGCATCGGTGGCAGACACCAGCACCGGCAGGCCGGCGTCGTAGGGAAGCTCGCGTTTTCCGGCGCCGACCACGATCCGCCCCGGCTCCGGCGCGGACAGGACGACAGCCCGGACCGTCAGCGCCGCACGCAGGCCTGGCACCGGTGACACCTCCGCGTAAGTTCCGTGGTCGTGCGTCACGTAGCAACCCGACCGCAACACCGGGATCACACGCCCGCCCCGTTCCGGCAGGTCCGCGATAGCCTCGATGACCCGATCCGGAAAGGCCGAGCCGCCCATGCTGAACACCGGCTTTTCGGTCTGGATCCACGGCGACACCGCACGGAAGGCGTCCACCGTCTCCCGGCAATGCGCATCGACCTGCGCGACGATGTCCGAGTCCCGCCGGTTGGGGCGAACGCCCTCGTACCCCGCGACGCCCGCGAGGGCGATTCCCGGCGCGTTCTCACACTCCCGGGCGAGGCCCAGCGCCGCCCGGGCGTCCCGGACTCCGGTTCGCCCGCCCGGGGTCCCGACGTCGACGAGGACCCTCAGTGGATTGGCAGCGCCCCGCATGACCGTTCCAGCCAGGCTCAGGCCCGCCGTCGAGTCCACCAGCAGGTAGAGCTCGAACGACGGGTCCGCGTCCAGCCACGCCCGGAGCTGTTCGAGATCGGGGCCGTGGATCACCTCGTTGGCGATGAGGATGCGCCGCGCCCCCCATTCGAGGGCAATGGAGGCTTGACGAACCGTGGCGACCGTGACGCCCCACGCGCCGGCGTCCAGCTGTCTCTGGACGATGGGCCGGGTCATCGTCGTCTTGATGTGCGGGCACAGCTCGACGCCGCGGTCGCGGCACCACGCCGCCATGAGATCGACGTTGTGCTGGACCGCGGGGAGACTCAGCCGCAGCTGCGGCAGGGACGTCGCCACCCAACCGAGACTAGCCACGGCGGCGCGACAGGGCCGTTGTGGCTACGGAGTTGTGCACGGTGAACGAGACCGTGCCGGGAAGGAAGCGGTCGTCGGACCACAGCAACGGGGTGCTGGCGGGGTCGGTGACACGCCTGCGCTCGCGGAGCAGCGGTGAGCCCTCGGCGCAACCCAGGAGACGGGCGTCGTCCGCATCTGCGTCGACGAGGTCGATGGTGTGATCGGCATCGGTGAACACAACACCCTCCTCCAGCAGGGGGTTCGCGTGAGAGGGGGCATCCGGAGGCAAGGCGGCTATCAGTTTTCCGATCCGCTCGGGGTAGATGGCGCGCTCGAGCATGACGGGAACCCGCGAGAGAGTCCGCAGACGCACCACCCGGTAGATGTGCGATCCCGGTTCGAGCTGGAGCTGCTCGCACTCGAGTGGCACCGCGGCCCGGTGCTCGATCTCGACCGTTCGACTTCCGGGATCCTCGCCGATCGAGTGCGCCCAGCCCGTGAAGCTGAGCAACTCGAAGAAGCTCTGCGTGCGCGCAGTGCCGAGAATGACGCGGCGTGTACCACGTCGTGAGGTGACCAGTCCGTTCGCGCGCAGGACGGCCAGGGCCTGGCGGACGGTGCCACGGGAGACGCCGTACTGCCCGGCGAGACTCTCCTCGCTGGGCAGCCGATCCCCGGAACCGAACTCTCCCGACGTGATCGCCTCCTTCAACTCGGCCGCCAACCTTCGATACTCGGCGCGCGGGCGCTTGCCCCCCGAATCAGCCAATGTCCGTCTCCTTCCGGCACCCGGTGCTCTTTGACCCGATCGTAGCTCTCAGAACTCTTCCCACTGGTCACAGGCGTCCCTCGGCGAGAGATCGACGGTTCTCGGCCGGTCAATCTTCACGACTCGATTCCGAATCGTTCACCTCATGGCAACGTCGCTCTGGCGGAATGATGGCGAAGTTGTATAGCCAACATTGATCAGGAGACACGATGCGAATGCACCACCTTCGCCAGGCGAGCCTTGCTTGCTCGCTGGCGATCGCCCTGTCGACACTCGCAGGCTGCGGACTGACCAGCACGAAGACGGACAGCGACACCGGCAAGTCCTCGACCGCCACCTCGGCCGAAGACTTCGGCGGTATGGACGGCCTCATCGCCGCCGCGAAGCAGGAGGGCAAGTTGAACGCCATCGCCCTCCCGCGGGACTGGGCCAATTACGGCGAGATCATCGACACCTTCGAGGCGAAGTACGGGATCGACGTCGAGGTCGAGAATCCGGACGCGTCCAGTCAGGACGAGATCAACGCCGCGACCTCGCGCAAGGGGCAGGACCGATCGCCGGACGTCCTCGACGTGGGCCACACTTTCGGAATCAGCGCCGCCGAGCAGGGCCTGCTGGCGCCGTACCGCGTGCAGGCGTTCGGCGACATCCCCGAGGGCCAGAAGGACGCCGACGCGCGGTGGTACAACGACATGGGCGGTTACGTCTCGATCGGCTGCGACAACGCGCGCGTTGCGAAGTGCCCGAAGACTTTTGCCGACCTGCTCGACCCGCAGTACAAGGGCATGGTCGCGCTGACCGGCAACCCCACGCAGTCCGGTTCAGCATTCGCTGCCGTCTTCGCGGCCGCTCTCTCCAATGGCGGCTCCTACGACAACATCCAGCCGGGCCTGGACTACTTCGCCAAGCTCAGCGAAGTCGGCAACTTCAACCCGGTCGAGTCGACGCCCGCGACCATCCAGAAGGGCGAGACCCCCATCAGCGTCAACTGGGACTACCTCAACGCCGGTTACAGCGACTCGCTCCGAGACAAGGGGGTCGATTGGCAGGTCGCGATCCCGGCCGACGGCTTGTTCGCCCAGTTCTACTCGCAGGCAATCGTGAAGTGGGCGCCGCACCCGGCCGCGGCGCGGCTCTGGCAGGAGTTCCTCTACAGCCCTGAGGGCCAGAACCTGTGGTTGAAGGGCTACGCCCGTCCGGCGCTCATGCCCGCGATGGAGAAGGCGGGAACGCTCGACGCCACCGCGGCGGCCAGGCTGCCCGAGGTCGACGCCGCCGCGCCGGTCTTCCCGACGGAAGTACAGTCGACGCAGGCCAAGGCAGTCGTCAGCCAAGGCTGGGGCGGCGTGCTCGCCAGATGAGTATCCAGATGACCACTGCCGGGAGTGGGAGCACCCCGGTCCCCGCCGCTGACACCCAGCCCGTCCCCCGGCGTCGCCACCGGGTGGCCATGGGGGGCTGGCTCGGCGTCCTCCCGCTGCTGCTGTTCGCGGCAATCGCGTTGGGTCTGCCCGTCGCCACGATGGTGATCGGCGCGTTCACCACGCCCTCGACCGGTTCCGGCGAGGGTGGGCTGACCACAGCCAACATGACTGCGACGCTGCAGGATCCGTACCGGTCGAGCCTGATCGGCAGCATGAAGCTCTCGGCGACGGCCGCGGCGATCGGCGCGATCGTCGGACTGCCGATCGCGCACGCCATCGTGACGTCGCGGTTCCGGGCCCTGCGCGAGGCAGTCTTGGCGGCGGCCGGAGTCCTCGCCAACTTCGGCGGAGTTCCCCTGGCCTTCGCGTTCGTCGCGACCCTCGGCAACGCGGGCGTCCTCACCAACGCCTTCCATCTCGGCGACCTCGGCTGGAGCCTCTACGACATGCGGGGCCTGACCGTCGTCTACCTCTACTTCCTGATCCCGCTGATGGTCCTGACCCTCACCCCGGCACTCGAGGGTCTGCGCGTGCAGTGGCGTGAGGCGGCCGCCAACAATCGCGCGAGCACGGCGCAGTACTGGCGGCACGTGGCCTTGCCGATCCTGCTGCCGTCGCTGCTCGGCGGGTTCGTCCTGCTGTTCGGGACGGCATTCAGCACCTACGCGACGGCCGCGGCGATCGCCGGCAGCAGCGTGCAACTGGTCACGGTGCAGATCGCGGCAGGCCTGTCGGGCGACGTCTTGGTGGGGCAGGGCAACGTCGCCCTTGCCCTCGGCCTGGACATGGTGCTGATCGCGGCGATCGTCATGGCCATCTACCTGCCGCTGCAGCGAAGGAGTGCACGATGGCTGGCCTGACGATGTCCAGGCCGGGACTCGGTCGCAGGGTCGTGCTCTTGGTCGCCGGTATCTATTTCGTGGTCCCGATCGTGTGCGCGTTCGCGTTCAGCGTGGGCATAGGGTCGCCGGGCCGGCAGGTCAGCCTCGACGCCTACACCGGCATCGGCAGCGCGACGGGCCTGGCCGGCAGCCTCGCACTGACGCTGAAGGTGGCCGCGGCAACGATCGCGGTCGTACTCGGATTGCTGGTGCCGGCGCTGCTGGCGGTGCGGATCGCCGCACCACGTCTGCGCACGCTCGTCCAGGCGGTCTGTCTGCTGCCGCTGGTCGTCCCGGCCGTCGCCCTGGGCGCTGGCATCACCACGCTGCTGAGGTGGGGCGCGGATCGCTACTACGGCACGCCGCTGTTCGACGGCCTGGTTGCGTTGCAGGATCCCGACTTTCCCGTGATCCTGGTGCTCGCCTTTGCCGTGATGGCCCTGCCGCTGGCCTACAGCACGCTCGACGCCGGCCTGTCGGCACTCGATCTGCGGGTCCTCGTCGAAGCCGCGCGGTCCTGCGGGTCCTCGTGGCCGCGCACCCTCATCCACGTGGTGCTGCCGAATCTGCGCGGCGCGCTTCTCAACGCCGCCTTCCTGACCCTTGCCCTCGTCCTCGGCGAGTACGCCGTCGCCGCACTGCTCGGGTACCAGCCGTTCGCGGTGTGGACCGTCGTCATCAGCGGTTCCGAGGCGCAGATGTCGGTGGCCGTGTCCATCGTCGGCCTGCTCGGCACCTGGGCGCTGCTCATGCTCGTCGCCGCAGCCGGACGCACCAAACGCCTCGAGGAGGCCTCATGACCGCACTACTGACCGATCGGACGCCCGCCGCCACTGCGGGAGCCGGTTCCACCGTGGAGTTCCGCGGACTGCGCCGTACCTTCGGCGCCACAACGGCATTGGACGGCCTGAACCTGGAGGTCCACCCCGGCGAACTGCTGGCCCTGCTCGGCCCGTCCGGCTGCGGCAAGACAACCGCGCTGCGCACCGTCGCCGGCTTCGAACGCCCGGACGCGGGCACGGTGCGCATGGACGGCGAGGACATCACGAGGATTCCCGCGCACCGGCGGGACGTGGGCATGGTGTTCCAGTCCTACAGCCTCTTCCCGCATCTGACCGCCGTCGACAACGTCGCCTTCGGTCTGCGGATGCAGGGGACGGGCAAGTCCGCCCGGCGTGCCCGCGCGATGGAGTTGCTGGAGCTGGTCGGGCTGCCGCAGCACGCCGCGCGGTTCCCGAGCCAGCTCTCCGGCGGGCAGCAGCAGCGGATCGCCTTGGCGCGTGCCCTCGCGCTGCAGCCCCGGGTCCTGCTGCTGGACGAGCCGCTGTCCGCGCTCGATGCGCAGGTGCGACAGACTCTGCGGGACGAGATCCGCCGTCTACAAAAGCAGTTGGGCATCACGACGCTGTTCGTGACCCACGACCAGGAGGAGGCCCTCTCCATGGCCGACCGGGTTGCGGTCATGCGGTCCGGGCAGATGGAGCAGTGCGCACCTCCGACCGAGCTCTACGAGCGCCCCGCGACGGCGTTCGTCGCCGAGTTCGTCGGGGTCATGAGCCGACTACCGGGACGGCTCGAGGCGGGCGGGCGGGCGGTGCACGTCCTCGGCCGCAGGCTGCCCGTCCATGGGGAACTTCCGGGCTCTGCGGAGTCCGGAAGCGGAGCCCGCGACGTCGATGTGCTCGTGCGCCCGGAATCCCTCGGCGTGACGGCGTCCGACGACGGAACGTCCCGCATCACCGGTGCAGCATTCCGCGGCGCCGGCACGCGGCTGACCGTGCAGCTGCCGGACGGCCGCGTGGTGATTGCGGACGTGTCGACCACCGCCGCCGCCGCGCTCGGCGCGGGCACCGCCGTGACCCTCGCACTACCGGACCGTCCGGTGCTGGTGGACCGTCCGAGCGGGACCGCCGAACCGGTCAGAAGTGCAGTTCAGCAATCCGTTTCGTCCAGTCGTCGATTCTGGAGGCGCGCCCGATGAGCCCTGATACCCTCCCCGGTGCCCCGGCAGCCGTCCTCTTCGACATGGACGGGACACTGGTCGATACCGAGCGACTGTGGTGGGACGCCGTCGAGCAGGTCGCGGCACGGCTCGGACGCCCCCTCTCCGATGCCGACGCGCCGGCGGTCGTGGGGCGGCCCGCCGATCACACCGCGGCCCACTTGTGCCGGGCACTGGGGCCGGCGGCGCCCGACCCGGATGCGCTTGCCCGCGAGCTCGACGAGGCGTTCGCGGCCCTGGTCGCCAACGACGTGGTTCCGCGTCCCGGCGTGTTGTCGCTGCTCGATGAACTGGTCCGCGCGCGGATTCCCACCGCGATCGTGACGGCATCACCACGACGTGTCGTCGACGTGGTGCGCGAGACGCTCGGCGCGACGCGGTTCACCACGACGATCGCCGTCGAGGACACGGTCTGCTCCAAGCCGGCGCCGGACCCCTATCTCGCGGCCGCGGCGGCCCTGGGGGTCGACCCGCGCGCATGTGTCGCCGTCGAGGACACGCCCGTGGGTGTGGCGGCGGCCGAGGCTGCGGGATGCGCCGTGCTCGTCGTTCCTTCCGTCGCGGTCCCGCCGGCGGCGGGTCGAACGATCCTGGACTCACTCGAGGGGGCCGACGTCGCCTTCCTCGCCTCCCTGTTGCATTCGGTCGAAAGGTACTGAGCATGGACGACATCCGCCACGTGGTGATTCTGATGCAGGAGAACCGCAGTTTCGACCACTACTTCGGCACGCTCGGCGGCGTCCGCGGGTTCGAGGACCGGCAGACCCTGACTTTTCCCAACGGCGACAGCGTCTTCCGGCAGCCCACGCTGTCCCGGGGCGACGGTGGTGTGCTCCTGCCGTTCCGGATGGACTCCACTCGGTACAACGCCCAGAATGCGGAGGGTCTGCCGCACGACTGGGAGAGCGGTCACGATGCGATCAACCAGGGTGCGATGAACCGCTGGACCTCGGCCAAGGGCGAGCAGAGCATGGGATACCTCACCCGGGAGGACATCCCCTATCAGTACGCGCTTGCGGACGCGTTCACGATCGGCGACGCGTACTTCTGCTCGATGGCCGGCCCCACCAGCCCCAACCGCCTCTACCTGTGGACCGGAACGGTGGGACCGGGTCGCGACGGCACGACCGGGCCGTGGATCGACAACACGCCGCTGCCGGAGAGCCCGGTGTGCGACTGGACGACGTATGCCGAGCGTCTCTCGGACGCCGGCGTCTCCTGGCGCGTGTACCACACGCCCGGCCTGGACGAGCGGGACGGCAACTACGAGGACAACGCCCTCGAGTACTTCCCCCAGTTCCACGCTTTTGCCGAGGACGATCCCCGATACATCGACGCGATGACGAGGTGGGACCTGACGGACTTCGACGCGCACTGCAAGGACGGGACGCTGCCCACGGTGTCGTGGCTCGTGTCGCCGTACCTGTTCTGCGAGCACCCGAACGCCAGCCCCGCGTACGGTGCGCACTGGGTCGACTCCGCCCTCCAATCGCTGTTCGCCAACCCCGAGGTGTGGCGGCACACCGTGTTTCTCGTCATGTACGACGAGAACGACGGCTACTTCGACCATGTCGTGCCGCCCTTCCCGCCCACCGGGACCCCGGAGGAATTCGTCGACGGGCAGCCGATCGGGCTGGGCAACCGGGTGCCGCTGTTCGTGGTCTCCCCGTGGTCGCGCGGCGGATGGGTGAACTCCCAGGTGTTCGACCACACCTCGGTACTGCGCTTCCTGGAACTCGTCACCGGTGTGCGCGAGCCCAATATCAGTGCGTGGCGGCGAGCGGTGTGCGGTGACCTGACGAGTTGCTTCGACTTCGGCAATCCCGACTACTCGATCCCGGACTTACCGGATACGAGGGCGCTGATGGCGGCGGCCGATGCGGCGGTGGACCTGCCCCCGGTGCCGCTGCCCGCCCCGGGCGCCCAGGTCATGCCGACTCAGGAGCCGGGGGCCCGTCCACAGCGGCCGCTGCCCTACCGGCCCTGGGCCGACATCGTGGTGGATAGCGCCACCGGCCGGGTTCGCGCCGAGCTGACGAACGCTGGGAGCGTGGCGTTCCACTACACGGTGTTCCCCAACGCGTACCGGCCATTCGCCGGGACTCCGTTCACGGTCGCGCCGCAGGGCACGGCGGTCTACGAGTGGAACGCTGTCCGCACGGCAGGTCGCTACGACTTCACCGTCTACGGAGCCGATGGATTCCTGTGCCACTTCGCGGGCGTCCTACCCAAGACCGACGACGGGGCCGCACCCCACGTCAGGGCGGCGCTGCACGGCAGCTGCCCCGCGGACGCGTGGGTAGAGCTCGAGCTGGCAAACCACGGTGCGACGACGCTGTCCTTCACGATCGCACCGCGGGAATTCGGCGGGGAATCGCGCGTCTGCGAGGTCGGACCGGACGGCCGCGCGAGCGTCCGCTGGCCCATCGTGGAGGGCCGCTACGACGTCACCGTCACGACCGACGACGGCACATCATTCACCCGGCGCTACGCGGGGACGGTGCACGAATCGGACACCGCGTCGGCGACGACACAGGTCGGCTGACCTCCGTGCCGGGGAGTGCAATCAGGACAGGAAGAGCGGCTTACGAAGCGACCACTGTCCGTAATCGGGCTTGAGGATCGAGTTGAGGTCGATGCCGATCCCCTCGATCTGGCGCTTGTCGATCTCGAACTGGTGCATGTGTGCCGACGGATGGACGAAGCCGGCCGGCGAACCCCAGTTGTGCTGCCAGAACCATGCGCCGACACCGGCACGCAGGCAGCGGTCGATCGTCGGCGAATTCGCGTAGACGCCGACGTTGCGGTGGCCCATGACGTTCTCCCACCCGCGCAGATAGGGGGCGATGAGGTTGTCGAACTCCCAGGCGGACGGGTTGTCGTCGATGGAGGCGTAGATCGGGCAGTTCTCCGGCCCGCCTGCGGCGCGATGCAATTCGACGCCGCGGCGGGCGTGACGCACACCGGCGTCGTATCCGCCCCGCCAGTCCGACGTCGCCCCCTTGCCGAACTGGTAGCACGAGACGATCTGCAGGCCGACCGCAGCCATCGCGGCGGCCTCGCCGAACTGCATCGGCTTGCCGAGCATCCACGCGGCGTCGGGGCGGCGGTCCGAGACGTACCGGATGGCGCCGACGTGCCCGGCCAGGCGGATACCGACGGGCGACGGGACGCCGGCGGAGTAGTCGATCAGTGTCGCCGGGCCCGCGTTCGCGATCGCCGGGCCGGCGACGGCCGCGATGCCCGCTGCCGCGGTGCCGGCCGCGGCAATCTTGAATAGTTCTCGTCTGGAAACCTGCACTGCAAACCTCGCATCACCGGCGGATTCCGGCATCGCTCTGACTGGGCATCCGTGGCGTATTCGCCGCGGGCCCTGTGGGATTCGATGCCTATTTCACCACAGTCACTCTGGTTTCGTCAGTCACATCGGTGACTTCGTCCCCTAGTCCGACTCGAGGCCGGCGAAGAAGTCGGCACGCACGGACACGTCCTCGACGACCCGGGTCGTGGTCTTCACGCCGAGCGAATGCTCCTTGAGCAGTGCACACAACCGGTCCCCGTCGATCAGGTCGATCGGGGGTGCGCCGTCGCGACGTGATTCGGCGCGGGCCTCGCTCGTGAAGGTGCCCGTCGTGATCAGCAGGCCCTTCTCTCCGCGGCCGGCCATGGCGCCTCGGAGATCCCGGACGGCGCCGGCCCCGACGCTGCCACTGACCCGCTTGCACTGGAACGCGACCGGGAAGCTCAGCAACGAGATCTGGCACATTCCGATCCCGTCGATGCCGCCGTCGGCGGTGCGCCCGGTGATGGTGGCACTCGAGAAGCCCGCCTCGCGGAGCAGGCGCTGCGTGAGGCGTTCGAAGGCGGTCGATGACATCCGCAGGAGCGAGTCCAGCAGAGTCGACTTCCACGCGACCGCATCGGCGGCGTCGCCGTACGACGTGTCCGCCGTCGACTCGGACTCCGCCTCCGTGTCCGACAGCGGAAGAGCCTGCGCACCAGGTGTGTTGGCCTTGCGGTTCAGGCGCTGACGCCGCTTGTCGGCGGTGAAGGCCGCCAACAGCGGGCGCAACTCGGGTTCGGTCGCCTCGCGCCCCCGCTTCGTCACACTCCACACGGCACGACGACTGTTCGCCAACAGGCCCATACCCTTGAGATACGTACGCGCCCAAGCCAATCGGTACTCGACCTCGGTTCCGGGCCCGTCGCCGTGGAGCACCCCCTGCAGCTCCGGCGACCAGCCCTCCCGCTCGACGACGGCGCTGTCGAGTTCGTTGTTGGATGCCGACCCGCCCAGCGCGATCAACGCCTGGAGGGTGGGCCACAGCAGCTCGGTGTACGGCGGGAGCTGTGCAATCAGAGCCTCCTGACCGGCGACATCCCCACGCTGTGGCTCCTGCACCTGCACACCCGCTCCCATCGCACCGTCCGTCGGAGGCCGCTCGACACCGGATCGGCCAGCCGACCTGGATGTTATCCGGTGTTGCGCGCCGCCCCGAATCCGGTGGTTCCGCCCGTGTGGCGGAACCACCGGGACTGGTCAGGCACGGGCCGCGGCGTCGCGTCCGGCCACCCGACCGAATGCGAGCGCGTCGGCGACGTGGAAGCCGCCGTCCTTGGTCCAGCTGTAGGTCGAGCTCATCTCCCCGGCCGCGTACAGGCCGTCGATGGCGACACCGCGGGTGTCGACCACGCGAGCGCGGCCGTCGCGCCGCGGTCCGCCGTTGCTCCATCCGAGCAGCGGGGTGACGTCGAGGACGTAGAACGGCGCCTGTGACACGGCGCCGAGCTTCTCCGGGTCGCGGCCGAAGTGGTCGTCGGAGCCGGCGGCGCACGCCGCGTTGTACTGCTCGACGGTCGCTTCGAGCGTCGCGGCGTCCAGTCCGACCAGCTCGGCGAGCTCGGCGATCGAGTCCGCGCGCCGGATCCAGCCCTTCTCGATCTCGTCACTGTTGTCCAGACTCCACCGATTCTCGGTCATGAGCAGGTTCCACCCGACCGGCAGCACGTCGGGTGTGGGACTGAGCGGGCCGGCGGTGCGCATCTGCTCGTCGAAGATCAGGTGGAAGGGCCGCAGCGGGAACAGTTCGTAGGTCCCGTTCCGGAGGATGTGGCCGTGCTTGGGATCGGCAGCCTCGTCGACGAAGCGGCGGCCGTCCTCGGACACCCACAGGTAGTTGTGCGCGTTCCACAGCGCGAGGTAGTGGCCGAACTCGTCGTCGCCGCGCACACCGGTGATGGTCATCATGTTGCCCATGTGCCACAGATCGGCACCGACCGACTGCGCCATGCGGTGGCCGTCGCCGGTCGACGCGGGCGAGCCCCACAGCACGTGGTCCTCGACCCGCAGGTAGTCGCGGACCATCGCGGCATTGGCCTGGAATCCGCCGGTCGCCAGCACCACCCCGCCACGCGCACCGATCCGGCGCCGCCCCTCGACACCCTCGACCTCGACGCCCACGACGGCGCCGCCATCGGTGATCAGCTCGACTGCCGGTGTCCCGAAACGGGTCTCGATGCCGCGCTCGTCGAGCGCACCGCGCAGGAAGTCGTAGAGCAGCGAATTGCCCATCCGCCCGGCGACGGTGTCCATGCCGGCGTAGCAGTCGCTGCCGTCGAGCTCGAGATACTCCGGCTCCGTGTGGTAGTCCGGGCTCAGCGCGACGTCGGCGCCGAGTTCCTCGAGCCACCGCGAGTTCTCGGCGGTCTCCGACGCCCACGCCGCCACGACGTCGTCGGCCACCGGGAACGCGCCGCACAGCGAGTTCAGGAAGGCGCGCGCCCGCTCGGGGTCGCGGTTGACCCACCAGCCGCCGCCGGAGACTCGCGTGTTGCCGCCCGCGGTGGCCTCGTCGCACTTCTCGACGACCACAACGCTCGCTCCCGCGTGGTGTGCACCGAGCGCCGCGGCCGAACCCGCCGCCCCCGATCCGACAACGACCACGTCGAATTCCTCATCGAAACCCGCAACGCCCACGTTCGCCCCTCTCGACTGATGTGACCCGAATCTGATGTGACCCGAATCTGATGTGACCCGAGTCGCTACCGCGATTCGGTGTGACCCCGGTCATTGTCGAGGGGTGCGGCCGGTGGGCGCGCGGGGCTTCCCATCCAGCGGAACACCACTCCGGCCGGCCGTCTATCAGCACCTGCAGCGCGGCGAAGCCCTGCTCGGCGAACAGTTCGGTGGCGGCGGCCTGCACCGCCTCCGCCAGCAGTTGGGCGTGCTCGGCGCGATGTCGGTGATCGGCGTGCTGGCGTCCTAAACACCTCGCGGCCTGACGAATCCCACTGGGCGGGAAGATGTCCCACCCTCCCCGTCGCCCGGGACATCATCGTCCCGGGCGGCGTACGTCGTCCCCGAACAGTCGAGGAGTGTCGATGTCGTCAGGTACGGATTGGGAAGAGGAGTACGGCTACTCGGATGCCGTGCTCAGCGGAGATCTGCTGTTCTGCTCCGGCCAGGTGGGTCTGGACTCGGACGGCACCCCGCCCGCGGACCCGGAACGCCAGTACGACCTGGCGTTCGCGACACTCGGGGCCCTGCTCGCGAAGCACGGCGCGTCTCCGCTCGACCTCGTGGAGCTGACGAGTTTCCACGTCGACTACCCCCACCACATGGTGGAGTTCATGGCCGCCAAGGCCCGATTCCAGGGTGCCGCGCGGCCGGCCTGGACCGCCATCGGTGCGGCCGCGCTCGGCAAGCCGGGCATCCTCGTCGAGATCAAGGCGACCGCACGGATCCGCCCGAACTGATCAGCCGAGGCTGCCGTGCACCGTCTTTCCCGCGAAGACCGTGGCCCGCACCTCGAGGTCGGCCAACGCGTCGGGATCCACCGTGAGCGGGTTCGCCGACAAGACGACGATGTCCGCGTGCGCACCGGGCGTCAGTGATCCGATGCTCTCGTCGCTGAACAGCTGCCACGCGGCGTCGATCGTCTGCGCCCGCAGAGCCGCACCGACCGGGATGCGCTCCTCGGGGGCGAGCACGTGGCCGCTGCGGGAGCGCCGCGTGACCGCGTCCGCGATGTTCCGGATCGGGTTGGTGGGGGTGACCGGACCGTCGTTGTGGAACGAGATCCGATGACCGGCCGCGACCGCCGAACCGGCTGCGGCCCAATGTGCTCCGTGGTCACTACCGAACAGGTCGTCGACCAGGACGTCGCCCCAGTAGTACAGGTGGTCCACGAACAGGCTGCACGTGACCCCCAGCCGGGCAGCCCGACGGAACTGATCGGGCCGCATGGCTCCGACGTGTTCGAGCCGCAGACGGTGGTCGGGGCGGGGATTGTCGCCCAGCATCTCTTCCCACGCGTCGAGCACCATCGTGATCGCTTCGTCGCCGTGCGAGTGGCAGGCGATCTGCCACCCCTGCTCGTAATAGGGTGTGCTGATCTCGACGATCTGGTCCTTCGTGTAGTTCGCGTGGCCGTGGCTGCACGCCATACCGAGCGCCCGGGTGGCCGGTGTGTCGAGATACGGGAAGCTGAGCGCGATGTTGCCGATCCACGGGGACCCGTCGGACCAGATCTTGATGCCCACCTGCCGGACCATGTCGTTGCCGGCGCCCGGGGCGACGTCGGAGGACCGTCGCGGACCGGACGTCTCGTACAGCCGCAGCCGCGTGGTGAGCACGCCTGCCTCGGCCGCGGCCTCCAGCGCCGGACGCATCGCGGGGTCGAACGCCATCTCACTGACCGTGGTCACACCGGCGGCGTTCATCCGGGCGCACTCCGCGGCCAGGAGCTGCGGGAAGCGGTCCGCGTTCGACAGCAGTTGGGGACTGGCGATCGCGAGCACGGCCGCCATCTCGTAGGCGACGCCGTCCAGGTCCCCGGATTCGTCGCGGCCGAAGCGCGCGCCCTCCGGATCCGGGATGTCGCGGGTGATACCGGCGGCGACGGCGGCGGCGGAATTGAAGTAGGCGGCGTGCCCCGAGTTGTGCAGGATCACCAGAGGTGCGTCGGGCGACATCTCGTTCATCCACTGCAGCGTGGGATCGGACAATCCCTTCTGCAGCAGAGGATCCCAACCGTTGAGAAGAGCGCCTTCCGGACCACCGGAGGCGACGGCCTGTTCGATGGCGGCCAGCACTCCGGCTGCGTCCGGGATCGTCACCGGCCGGATGTCGACGACGGGCTCACCCAGCACCACCGCCTCGTTCAACGGGTGGCCGTGCGCCTCGATGAATCCGGGCATGATGCACGCGGCGCCCAGATCGTGGACGATGGTGCCCGGTCCGATGTGCGGGGCGACCTCCGCGTCCGAACCGACGGCCACGATACGGCCGTTCTCGACGGCGACGGCTGAGGCCCGCGGCTTCGCGTCGTCCATGGTCACAACGTCGCCGAAGAGCACCAGATCCGCCATTGACACACCCCGCCACTTCCCGTTTCGCTCGGGCCTCCGGACGGCCGAGATCTCGCACGCGACACGCTACCGACCGACCGTCCTTTCTGCGCGTCGAACGCCGTCGTGTCGGAAACGTGGAATCGGGTAGGAAGGACCTGGGTACGTTCGATCGACGCGAAGGAAGAGGAGAGCGACATGGCGAAGAAACGATGGGCCGAGCTGAGCCCGCGCCGGCGTGCGGTGATACTCGTGCTGGGCTCGGTGCAGTTGAGTCTCGCTGCTACCGCGTGGACGGATCTTGCCACGCGCGACCCCGAGCAGGTCAACGGCAGCAAGGGCAAGTGGGCCGCGATCATCGCGGTGAACTTCATCGGCCCGCTGTCCTACTTCCGCTGGGGCCGGCGCACATCCGCATGATCGGGTGGCCGGAGGCGTCAACGGGCATCCGAGATCGAGTCACGCTGGTCGATGAGATCTGCGAATACCACGGTGTTGTCGCGGTAGCTGCGAACGGAGTCGTCGAACTCTCCCCCGCACGTGATCAGTCTGAGGCCGGGATGGTCGAGGTCTCCGTACACCCTGCTCGTCGGGAACGAGGCCTTCGCGAAACGCTCGACACTCGCCACCCGGAACACGGCGGTGACGCCGTCGCTTCGGGTGGCGGTGACCTCGTCGCCTGGCGTGAGTTCGTGGAGTCGATAGAAGACGCCGGGATCGCCCTCCCAATCCACATGCCCGGCAACGATGGCCGGGCCGATCTCGCCGGGAACCGGTGAGCCGGAATACCATCCCGCGGGATGCCCTCCGGGGGGCACTTCGAGCGCACCGTCGGGTTCGAGGCCGAGCATCATGAGATCCGACGTGACGCCGATTGCCGGAATCGAGATGCTCACGGGATGCAGGGCCGAGGGGTCGGCCAGGTTGGCGCCCGCGCCGGTTGCCGCTGTGGTCGCCGATTGCGTTGTCGCCGACACTTGCTCGTTCCCCGGTTCGGTGCTTGCGCATCCGGCGAGAACGAGTGCGGCTGTGGCGCAGGCTGCGACAGCCGCCGACAGGCCGTTGCGCCGCGAGCGCGGGCAACGGCCTGTCGATCTGTCGGTCATGAAACTGCGACCCTCCTACGACTTGCGACGATGCCGTCCGGCGGCCACCGTTGTGCCGGCCGCCGCGGCAAGCAGCAGGGCGGTGCCGAGGAGCGCTCCGCGCGCCGGCGCGTCGTCGGCGAGCCCCTTGTCGC
Source organism: Rhodococcus sp. W8901 (assembly GCF_013348805.1). NCBI lineage: Bacteria > Bacillati > Actinomycetota > Actinomycetes > Mycobacteriales > Nocardiaceae > Rhodococcus > Rhodococcus sp. W8901. The sequence continues at coordinate 1,744,615 of NZ_CP054690.1, read as the reverse complement.
CGGCTTCGACGCCACCGACCGGCACAGCCGAGATCTGGCCACCGGTACGAGCCACACCGACTTCGGTCTGAGCGGTCGGCGCGCTGATGCCTTGCGCAGCAAAGCTATCACCGGGCGCCGTGGCGCGAAGGACGATGTCCTGAATGTTACTGTCGGCGGCCTCGCCCCGTGCGGAGCCTTCACCGCTTCCGGTTCCGGCGGCACCGCCGCTACCGAGGGTTCCACCGCCCGCGAGGGCACTGCCGAGTGCCACGCTCCCGATGGTCGCTCCGCCGGCGAGCGCGCTGCCGAGGGTCAAGCCACCGATCGCCGCACTGCCGAGCACGGGCACTGCGCTGCCGAGTGCCGCACTGCCCAGTCCTGCACCGCCGAGCGTCGAGCTACCGGCGTCGCCGGCGCTACCCGATCCGCCCTCGCTGCCGCTGTCCGGTGCCACGCTGCCGCCGTCCGCGCTACCCAGGTCGAGGCTGCCCAGCGCGAGGTCGGTGAGGCTGCCGAGGTCGATATCGCCACTCCCCGAGATGCCACCCGAGCTACCGGAATCAGAACTGCCGGAATCGACACTACCGGAATCACTTCCGGACCCCGCACTACCGGAATCGATACCGCCCGCGCTGCCCGAGTCGCCCGTGCTCCCCAGAGCCGCCGCACTACCCACAACCGGAAGAGCCAAGCTCCCGAACGGAAGCACAAGGCTACCCAACGCCAGCTCACCCAAGCTGCCCAGATCCAGCCCGCCCGCACTACCGGAATCGGCACTCCCGGCACCCAGATCAGTCAGACTGCCCAGATCCAGACCGGCACTACCGCTGCCCGCGCTGCCACTGTCACTACCCGAACCAAGGCTGCCCAGCGCAAGCTCGGCCAAGCTACCCAGATCGACATCGCCGCTCCCCGAGCTGCCGGTTGCACTACCGGAATCGACACTACCGGAATCACTTCCGGACCCCGCACTACCGGAATCGATACCGCCCGCGCTGCCCGAGTCGCCCGTGCTCCCCAGAGCCGCCGCACTACCCACAACCGGAAGAGCCAAGCTCCCGAACGGAAGCACAAGGCTACCCAACGCCAGCTCACCCAAGCTGCCCAGATCCAGCCCGCCCGCACTACCGGAATCGGCACTCCCGGCACCCAGATCAGTCAGACTGCCCAGATCCAGACCGGCACTACCGCTGCCCGCGCTGCCACTGTCACTACCCGAACCAAGGCTACCGAGCGCAAGCTCGGCCAAGCTACCCAGATCCAGATCGGCACTACCACTTCCCGCGCTGCCACTCCCCGAGCTACCGGAATCGGCACTCCCGGCACCCAGATCAGTCAGACTGCCCAGATCAAGATCGGCGCTACCACTTCCCGCGCTGCCACTGTCACTACCCGAACCAAGGCTGCCCAGCGCAAGTTCGGCCAGGCTACCCAGATCGAGATCGCTGCTCCCCGAGCTACCGGAATCGGCACTACCGGAATCACTTCCGGACCCCGCACTACCGGTATCGATACCTCCTGCGCTTCCGGAGTCGCCCGTGCTCCCCAGAGCCGCCGCACTACCCACGACCGGAAGCGCCAGGCTACCGAACGGAAGCGCCAGGCTTCCCAATGCCAGCTCGCCCAGACTGCCCAGATCCAGACCGGCACTACCGCTGCCCGAGCCGCCACTGTCACTACCCGACCCGAGGCTGCCGAGCGCAAACTCGGCCAGACTGCCGAGATCGAGGTCGCCGCTCCCCGAACTACCCGAATCCGCGCTGCCGGAATCGGTACTGCCGGAATCGGCGCTGCCCGCACCGAGATCGGCCAGGCTACCGAGATCCAGCCCCGCCTCACCCTCGCTGCCCGCCGCCAAGCTCCCCAACGGGGCCGCCAAGCTACCCAACGGCAGCGCAAGACTGCCGAGCGCCAGCTCGCCCAGGCTGCCCAGATCAAGCCCGCCTGCACTACCGGAATCGGTAGAGCCCGCGGCCAGGTCGGCCAAGCTGCCGAGATCCAGATCGGTGCTACCACTGCCCGCGCTACCACCAGCACTTCCCGAATCCGCGCTGCCCGAATCGCTACCCGAACCGAGATCGGCCAGGCTACCGAGATCCAGCCCCGCCTCACCCTCGCTGCCCGCCGCCAAGCTCCCCAACGGGAGCGCAAGGCTACCGAGCGCCAGGTCACTCAGGCTGCCTAGATCGAGGCCGGCGCCACTGTCACTGCCGGACCCGAGGCTGCCGAGCACAAGGTCGGTCAAGCTACCCAGATCGACATCGCCACTGCCCGAGCTATTCGAATCAGCACTACCGGAATCGCTGCCCGAACCGAGATCGGCCAGGCTACCCAGATCCAGCCCCGCCTCACCCTCGCTGCCCGTCGCCAAGCTCCCCAACGGGGCCGCGAGGCTACCGAGCGCCAGGTCGCCCAGACTGCCGAGATTCACATCCGCGCTGCCACCGTCCACGCTGCCGGCATCGCTGCCCGTGTCGGTGCTGCCGGAATCGCTACCCGCACCCAGGTCGGCCAGGCTGCCCAGATTCAGGTCAGTACTGCCGCTCTCGGCACTACCGCCGGCGCTGCCGGTGTCGCCGACACTGCCGCCGTCTACGTTGCCGAGGCTGCCGGCCGCGAGTTCGGTCACGAGTTGCACGGCGTCCTCGAGGCTGCCGATTCCCAGTTCACCGCCGCCGGAGCTGCCGCCGCCGGCGTTACCGAGGCTGCCCAGCACCAACTGGGTGAGACCGTTGAGGTCGAGGTTGCCCGCGCTCCCGGCGTTCACGCCGCCGTTGGCGCCACCTGGTCCGGCACTGCTGCCGAGTCCGGCCTGGCCGTTTCCGCCCGCGCTGCTGCCGAGACCCGCCAGCCCTCCGTTCGCGCCCCCATTGGCACTGCTTCCGACGCCGTTGCCCGGCGCCGGATCTGCCTGACCGACGGCGGGCGTTCCGATCGTCAAGGCACCGACCGCCGTTGCGGCGATCATGATGCGACTCTTCATCTTCAGCGTGCGGATGTTTCTGCCCCTATGGGTAGACATCGTTTTACGACCTCCTGATCGGCATGCACAGCAAATGCAAAGACATTCAGCCCAACCGCATGACGACAGAAATGACGAACGACGCCCCCCAAGAATCCGTTCGATCCCCCGATCGAACGGATAGCAACTTTCCCCGGCCACATGCATACAGGCGCAACGACGATAACATCTCGAACAGGTATCGATTACGAAATCTTCACCGCACCTTGTCATTCGTCCAGTTGCAGCGATGCCCGACGCGGCGCAATCCACCCACCGATCTGGCATTTTCGCTCTGGAGACCGGGGTGAGCGGGGTGCTGAATTCACCCCGCAACTCACCTTGGGAACGAGCGTGTCACCTCACCGCATCGGCAAAGTTGCTGTGCCCCGGTGCCGCTCAGATCCGGTGATCGGGTTCCACGGCATCGGCGTACGTGTTCGCCCACCGGTAGTCCGGTTTCCCGCTAGGTGTGCGCTCGACGCGATCCGCAACCCAGATCGAGCGCGGAATCTTGTAGCCGGCCAAACGATCGCGCGCGTGCCGCTCCACGTCGCCGAAATCGATGGCACCACCGTCCCGGGCCTGCACCACCGCGGCCACACGGTGGCCCCAACGTTCGTCGGGCACCCCGATCACGATGGCGTCGTACACGTCCGGATGGGCCTTGACGACGCTCTCGACCTCCTCCGCGAAGACCTTCTCCCCGCCGGTGTTGATGACCATGTTTCCCCTGCCCAGCAGGGTTATCGAGCCATCGACCTCGACCTTGGCACGGTCACCTGTAACGACCACCCGTTCGCCGTCGATGACACGGAAGATCTCGGCGCTCTTCTCCGGGTCCTTGTAGTAGCCGACAGGTACGTGGCCGCCCTTGGCCAGCCACCCGTCGGCCGGGGACCCGGGTGCGACGCGATCGCCCTTGTCGTCGACAACGAAGGAGGCCCGACCAGGCTGCACCCGGGGACCACCACTGTCCGGACCGTCCTTCGACGCGAATCCGATACCGCCGAAACCTGTTTCGGATGATCCGACGGAGTCGGAGACCAAGAGGTTCGGGAAGGCGTCGAGGAACGCTGTCTTGATCGTCGGCGAGAAGAGCGCTGCGCCCGATGCCACCACCGCGAGACTGGAGACGTCGGCCGTCGATTCGGCGAACGCTTCGATGAGCGGGCGCCCCATCGCGTCACCGGCGATGATGAGAACCTGAACGTTGCACTGTTCCACGAGTTTCCACGTCCGATGGGCGTCGAACTTGGGATCAAGAACCACCGTGTTGCCGGTGAACATCGCGGTGAACGTGGGCATCATCGCGGCCGCGTGGATCAACGGCGGCAGCGCGAACCAGCGCATCGGCTCTCCGGCCGTTCCGACCCGGGACTGCTGATACTCGTCGACGACCGGTTCACCGCTGTAGAAGTCGATGCCGCCGCCGAGTACCCGCCAGATGTCCTCGTGGTGCCACACGACGCCCTTCGGCCGTCCCGTGGTCCCTCCGGTGTACATCAGGAACAGGTCGTCGCTGCGGCGCTCGTCGAAGTCGCGCTCCGCGGATCGTCCGTCGAGTGCACACTCGTACTCCACACCGCGACAGTGCAACCCGAGCTCACCCTGGTCGTCCTCGACGACGATGGTGTGCCGAATCCTCGGCAGCGTCGGCAGGACCTCATCGATCCGTGGCGCGTACACCCGGTGGTGGATCACCGCCTCCAGATCGGCGTTGTCGTACACGTACGCAAGTTCGTCGCGGGTGTAGCGGTAGTTGATGTTGACCGGCACCGCGCGAATCTTGAACACCGCGATCAGCGACTCCATCGTCTCCAACGAGTTGTGGAGGTGGATGCCGATGTGGGAACCGGCCCCGAACCCCTCGGCCAGCAGGTGATGGGCCAGCCGGTTGGCACGCTGGTCCAGTTCGCGGTAGGTGAGCTCACGGTCGCCGCTGATGAGCGCGATCCGGTCCGGCATCGCGTCGACGGCGTGCTCGAACAGGTCGGCAAGGTTGAAGGCCACGCGGGACGTCCTTCCGATGGAGTTCGCTCACACGACGGTGAGCGGCAATGGGATACCTCTGTCCGCGAACGCGAAGTCCGCCCCGGTGCTGAAACGGGTGATGGCCACCTCGCTGCATTCCTTCGTCGGGCCGTCCTCGGTCCGGATGTCGACGACCAGCGCATCGCCGTCCTCGGACACGACGTGCGCGGTGAAGCGCGCGTTGACGCCCCGCACCAAGGCCTGCAGCGGCTCGAGGTGGTCGCCGTCGATCAGCGTCGGCCACGCCCCGTCGGCGTCGGCGCGGCCCTGCCGCCCGAGTGCGATGAGCAGGCGTCCGTCGTCGAACCGGATCTCGCTGTCGACGTACTGTTCCGGCGCGAACAGCGGATGCACCGACAGCACTGCGGCGAGACCCTCCAGGTCGTCGGGCAGCCCCAGCGCGTCCCGGATTCGCTCGGCCGCCAGACCGGCGATGCCGGTGAGTTGCTTGCGGGTGATGGTCCGCGCGGTCACCTCATCGGTGCGCTTGCGGACCCCGATGAGGAAGCCGAGCGCGAGCAGGTGGTGCTGCAGGCACACCTCTTCCGCGATCCGCGCCAGCGCGGACCGGGAGAAGTCGGCGAACCGCACGTCCGACAGCAGCGGACCCGCGTAGTCGGCCCGGCCGTCGTCGCCGGCGTCGATGGGGGTCAGCTCCGTCGCGACGGCGGCCGTCCGGCCGATGGCCTCGGTGTGCGGCTGAACGACCGGTGGCACATGCGACGGATCGATCGTGACGGTCCACGCGCAGTGCGGATGCCGGTCGGCGGGCACGCGCGGTGGACGGTGGATGGGCCGCACCTGCGCGTGGACGTTGGTCGCGAGCGCCGTCGCGTCGAAGGTCGGATCCTCGATGTCGTGGCACATCGCGGTGACGAAGGCGTCGCCCATCGGTTCGACGTCCATGAGCGCGCCGCAGTGGTCGAGCCAGAACTCGCCGTGGTCGTGGTCGTCGACGCGGAACCGGAAGTCCATGAACTGCGGCGGCGCCCCGATGTCGAGCTGCAGGCCCTTGAAGATGGTCTCGACGCTGTCGCCCTCGTAGTTCAGGGCGCGCTGCATCCGCCGGGTGTACCAGGGGCTCGACGCCTGCCACTCCTCGATGGCGACCTCGGTCATTCCCTCTCGCCCGAACGCGACGATGAGGTGCGCCATCCCGGAGCGGTCGATCAGCTGCCCGCACAGCAGCAGCTCGGGCACCAGCACCGCCAGGTCCGCGCGGGACAGTGCCTCGAACGACGATCGGCGGCGGGTCTCGCTCACCACAGCTCCACCGGTGACTGGCCGGCAGGGAACCACCCCGGCAGCTTCTCCCCCGAGACCGACCGCTGGATCCGCGCGGACATGCCCTCGGACAGCGCGTTGTTCGTGATCATCTCGACGAACAGTGCCGACACGTTGCCGAAGTCGAAGAAGTCCCGTTGCCACGCCCACTGGAAGTCGCCACCGTAGCGGAACCAGCTGCCGCCGATGCCGTGAACCTGGTAGTGGCTGCCGTCGTCGCGGGTCCGATCCGCGATCTGCTTCCACAGTCCGATGACGTCACCGGTGCGGTCGTCGATCACGAACTGCTGGTACGGGTACTGCCACCCCTCGAGTCCGAGCATCTCCTGCCCCAGCGCCAGTTCCTTTATCTCGTCACGGCCGACGGCCATGAAATCCTGTTGCGGGCCGTAGTTCCAGCCGTAGGTGGCATCCTCGGTGTACATCTGCGCCAACGGCTTCCAATCGCCGTTGGCCTCGCAGCGCTTGTTCTCCTCGATCCATCGCTGGACCATCTCGTCGAGTTCGGCGCGATCGAACTGGGTCATTTCTCAATCACCTTCCGTGGTCTGGGCACTGCGTTGGTTCACGAGCCGGAGCGCGGCCGTCGGGCAGTACTGCACTGCCCGTTCGACGTCCGCGCGCATGTCGTCGGGGATCTCACCGTCGGCGATCTCGACCTGCCCGCGCTTGGGCACACGGAAGATGTCGGGCGCCTCGAGCTCGCACATCGCGTGCCCCTGGCACAGGTCCAGATCCACTTCGACCCTCATCACCCCTCGCTTCCCGGCGTCCGCCGGCGGTAGCGCACGCGGCACGGCTGCTCGAGCTGGACCACCATCTTGCTGTGGTCGTTGCGGTAGCTGTCGGCCGGCTGAGCCATCTCGAACTCGAAGTCCTGCAGCAGAATCGAGAAGATCGCCTTCAGCTGCATCAGCGCGAAGGCCGCGCCGACGCAGCGATGCCGCCCGGCCCCGAACGGGATCCAGGTCCACCGATTGACGATGTCCTCCTGGTTGGGGTCGATGTAACGACCGGGATCGAACACGTCGGGATTCGGGAAGTCCTCCGCGATCCGGTTCGAGATCGCCGGCGTGGCCGCCACCAGATCACCCTCGGCGATGCGATGACCCGCCACCTCGAAGTCGCCGCGGGCCACCCGCAGCAGCAGGATCAGCGGCGGGTGCAGCCGCAGCGTCTCCTTGAGCACCGACTCGAGGATCGGGATCTGCCGCAGCCCGGCGAACGTGATGTCGGAGCCGTCGCCGTACAGACCGTCGAGCTCGGCCGTCACCCTCTGCATGGAGTCGGGGTGGCGGAGCAGTTCGATCAGCGTCCATGCCGCGGTCCCGGACGTCGTGTGATGGCCGGCGAACATCATCGAGATGAAGATGCCGGTGATCTCGTCGGCGCTGAACCGCTCGGTGCCGTTCTCGTCCTTGATCGAGACGAGCACGTCGAGCATGTCTCGATCCTCCTTGCCGCGTGGAGGATTCGCGATGCGCTCCGCCATGATCTCCTGCACCAGCGCCACCAGCGCGATCCGGGCCTCGTCGCGGCGACGGAAGCTCTCGATGGGCGCGTACGGATCGACGAAGGCGATCGCGTCGGTGCCCTGCTCGAGCTCGTGGTAGAGCTGCGCGAACCGTTCGTCGAGCTGGTCGCGGAACTTCTTGCCGATCAGGCACGCCGACGACGTGTAGATGGTCAGTTCCGCGAAGAATTCGAGCAGGTCGATCTCGCCCTCGTCGTCCCACGCTTCGACCATGTGGGCGACCTCGTGCGAGATCGTCGCGGCGTGCCCCTTCATCTGCTCGCCGCGCAGCGCCGAGTTGTGCAGCATCTCCTTGCGCCGTTCCGGGCTGGCGTCGAACACCACACCCTCGCCGAAGATCGGTTTCATGAACGGGTACGCGGCCTGCTGGTCCAGCTCCTCGTCCGAGGAGCGGAAGAAGAACTCGTTGGCCTCCGCCCCCGACAGCAGCACCACATTGCGGTCGGCGAGCCGGAACGACCCGACGTCCCCGCATTCCGCACGCACCCGGCGCATCAGCGCGATCGGGTCGGCGCGCAGTTCCTCGAGGTGGCCGTGTTCGTGTTCGCCCCCGGACACGCGCCGGGGTTCGACGATGGTGGTCATTGGTCGTCCTTCCGCAGGGGCGCCTCGGGCTGGACCTCGACGAGCACCATGTGGGCACCGCGCGGGGTCGACACGACGGCGACGACGGCCGCCGCGATGTCCGACGCCCGCAGGAAGTAGGGGTGGCGGGCGAAGCCCCACTTGGACCAGGCCTCGAGCATCGGCCCGACGACCTCGGGGGTGGAGTCCATGCCCATCCCGGTCAGGGTCGGTCCGGGTCGCACGATCGAGGCGCGAACCCCGGTGCCCTCGAGTTCCATTCGCATCTGCCGCCCCATCGCTTCGAGCCCGGTCTTGGCGGCGTTGTAGGCGCCCATCCCCGGCCGCGGCATGTCGGCGCAGTCGGATCCGATGAGGACGAAGTCGCCGCGACGGCGCTCGATCATCCCCGGCAGCACACGGTTGACCAGCCGCTGGGCGCCGACGAGGTGGACGTTCACCTGCGCGAGGAAGCTGTCGGGATCCATCTCGTGGGCCTCCGAGAACACCAGGTCGCCGGCGCCGGAGAGCACGATCTCGGCGGGGCCCAGTCGCTCCTCGGCGCCGGTGACGAATCGGTCCACCGAGGCGGTGTCGGTGACGTCGAGGTGCAGCGCGACCGCCTCGTCACCGTTGCTTCGGATCTTGTCCGCGATCTCCTCGCACTGTTCGGTTCGGCGGGCACCGAGCGCCACCGGATGGCCGAGTTCGGCGAGGGCGTAGGCGGTTGCGGTCCCGATGCCCGACGATGCGCCGGCTATCAACGCCGGTCGCCGTTCCGGATGGGGTTCGAATCTAGGCACTGCGCACCTTCACTTTCGTGGGGAGAGAGGCAAATCCTCGAACATTGGTGGAATGGACTCGTACCGAACGGGACTCGTCGATCTCGAACTCCTCGACACGGTCGGCGAACTTCGCCAGGGCGATGTTGGCCTCGAGCCGCGCGAGATGCGCGCCCAGGCAGAAATGGGTGCCGCTGCCGAAGCTGGCGAGCTTGTTGCTGCTGTCCCGGGAGATGCGGAACTCGTCGGCGTCCTCGAACGCCCGGGAGTCCCGATTGGCGGATCCGACGAGCAGCAGAACACGGTCGCCCGCCGGGATGGTCTGCCCGTGGAACTCGAGGTCGACGGCCGCAGTGCGCGCGAGGATCTGGCTCGACGTGTCGTAACGCAGCGTCTCCTCGACCCACTGCGGGGCGAGGGCGCGGTCGCGCAGCACCGCCGCCGCCTGGTCCGGATGACGTGCACCCCAGTACAGCGCGTTGCCGAGGAGCTTGGTGGTGGTCTCGTTGCCGGCGACCACCATGAGGAACATGAACCCGATGATCTCCTCGTCGGTGAGCTTGTCGCCGTCGATCTCCGCGTCGATGAGCGCCGACGTGAGGTCGTCGGCCCGGTTCCGCCGCCGCTGCCCGAGCATCTCGACGTAGTAGGTGATCAGCTTGATCGACGACTCGAACGCGGCGGGCGGGATGTCGAGGACGCCGTCCTCGCGATGGACGACCAGGTCGGCGAGCCGGCGCAGTTCCGCGCGGTCCGATTCCGGCACGCCCATCAGTTCCGAGATCACGTCCATCGGTAGCTTGCCGGCGAACTCGGAGATCCAGTCGAACTCCCCCGCATCGAGCGCGGGCTCGAGGTACTGGCGCGTGAGTTCCGTTATCCGGCCCTCGAGTTCGGCGACACGCCGCGGTGTGAACCCACGCGAGACCAGCTGACGCATCCGCATGTGCCGCGGATCGTCCATGGCGAGGAACGACATCGTCCGGTGCGCGTGCGGCCCGTACGCGGCCGGGTCCAGCGAGACACCGTTCGCGCTCGAAAGACGTTTGCTGTCACGGAAACCGGCCATCACATCCGCGTGGCGCGACAGCGCCCAGAAGGACATGTCGACGTTGCGGTACAGCGGGTGCTCGTCCCGCAGTCGCGCGTAGACCCGATACGGGTCGTTGTGGAAGTCGTAGTCGTACGGGTTGAACGTCACGGGGTCGAGTGACGCCCCGGATGTGGACGCTGTGGTCATCGAGTCACTCCAGGATCAGCTTGACGGAAGTTTCGAGTCGATCGGCAAGTCGTTGGTAGGAGCCGTATCCCATGCCGGCGTGCACGAGCGCCCCCGAGTAGAGAAGTTCGAGCGTCTCCACCAGATCGGGATCGGGACCCGGACCGAGGGCGTCGCCGAGGCGCCGACGGATCTCGATTCCGATACGGGTCCGCAGATGTTCCACGTCCGGGTCCCGGCCGAGCAGCGCGCTGGTCACGGCGCCGGCCAGTGCGGGTTCGTCGACCATCAGCAGTGCGATCCCGCGCAGCACCGCGACGACCCGATCGATGCGACCGCCGTCGACCGGGTCGGGCTCCGGCGCCTGCGCCAAACGCCGCCAGAACACCTCTGCGACAAGATGTTCCTTGGAGGAGAAGTACGTGTAGGCCGTGGCCGGCGCCACCCCGGCCCTCGACGCCACCGCGCGGACCGTGAGTCCCGCGAACCCCTCCTCGTGCAGCACCGCGACCGCCGACGCGGTGAGGCGGTCGACCGTGTCGGCCTGCCGTTCACTGAGGCGACGGCGTGTCGATTCGAAGTGCACATAACTGGACACATGTCTGGACATTACTACCTTCCCGTACTAGCGTCCAGACACATGTCCAGACAGCTCGCGACGACAGCAGGAGTGGCACCCTCATGACACTTCGACCTACCGACAGTTCCGCGCTTCTTACCGACGGCAAGCTCGTCCCCGGCGCGGGCGGCGTGTTCGACGTGATCGATCCCGCGACCGAAGAGGTCCTGGGACACGCGGCCGAGGGCACCGAATCCGATATGGACGCGGCCATCGCGGCGGCGCGACACGCGTTCGACGACACCACGTGGTCCCGCGATCACGCCTTTCGCGCGCGGTGTCTGCGGCAACTGCGCGACGCCCTGCAGTCGCACGTCGAGGAACTCCGCGAGATCACCGTCGCCGAGGTCGGTGCACCCACGATGCTCACCGCGGGCCCCCAGTTGGAAGGTCCGATCGCCGACCTGGGGTACTTCGCGGACCTGGCCGAGTCCTATTGCTGGGAAACCGATCTCGGGGTGGCGTCGCCGATGGGCATCCGGACCCATCGTCGGCTCCTCAAGGAGGCGATCGGCGTCGTCGGCGCGATCACCCCGTGGAACTTCCCGCACCAGATCAACTTCGCGAAGATCGGCCCCGCCCTGGCCGCGGGCAACACCTTGGTGCTCAAGCCCGCGCCCGACACCCCGTGGTGTGCGGCGCTGGTCGGCACGGTGATCGCCGAGGAGACCGACATCCCGGCCGGCGTGGTCAACATCGTCACCTCCACCGACCACCGGCTCGGCGCCCAGCTCTCTCGGGACCCGCGGGTGGACCTGATCTCGTTCACCGGCTCCACGGCGACGGGCAAGGCGGTCATGGCCGCGGCGGCGGAGACCCTCAAGAAGGTCTTCCTCGAGCTCGGCGGCAAGTCCGCGTTCGTCGTCCTCGACGACGCCGACCTGGCCGCGGCGTGCGCGGTCGCCGCGTTCACCGTCTGTACCCATGCCGGCCAGGGCTGTGCGATCACCACCCGGCTGCTGGTGCCGCGCGAACGCTACGACGAGGCCGTCGCCGCCACCGCCAAGACGATGTCGAGGATCCGTCCCGGCAACCCGGCCGCGCAGGGAACCGTCTGCGGACCACTGATCTCCGCGCGCCAGCGCGCCCGTGTGGAGAGCTACCTCGAGCTGGCCGTCGAGGAGGGCGGGACGATCGTCGTCGGTGGCGGCCGGCCCGCCGAGCACGAGCGCGGATTCTTCGTCGAACCCACCCTGATCTCCGGGCTGGACAACTCCTCGCGGGTGGCTCAGGAGGAGATCTTCGGGCCGGTCCTGGTGATCCTCCCCCACGACGGCGACGACGACGCCGTGCGCATCGCGAACGACTCCCCCTACGGGCTGTCCGGCTCGGTGTGGGGCACCGACAGAGGACGTGTCGACCGAGTTGTTGCGGGCGTGCGCACCGGCACCCTCGCTGTCAACGGCGGCGTCTGGTACGCCGCCGACGCACCGTTCGGCGGGTACAAGCAGTCCGGTATCGGCCGCGAGATGGGTGTGGCCGGATTCGAGGAGTACCTGGAGACCAAGCTCGTCGCGGAACCCGCAACGGCATAGAGCGAGTCGACGTAAGGAGAACGGACATGGGACGTTTCGACGGACGCACCGCCATCGTCACCGGCGCCGCGCAGGGCATCGGCGAAAGCTACGCCCGCGCACTGGCCTCCGAGGGTGCCGACGTGGTCGTCGCCGACCTCAACCGCGAGCTCGGCGAGACCGTCGCCAAACAGATTTCCTCGGACGGCGGATCGGCGGTGTTCAAGGAAGTGGATGTGGCCGAGCCGGATTCGGCGCTCGAGCTGGCCTCGTTCACGATCGAGAAGTTCGGCCGCATCGACCATCTCGTCAACAACGCCGCGATCTACGGCGGCATGAAGCTCGATTCGCTGCTGACGGTGCCGTGGGACTACTACAAGAAGTTCATGAGCGTGAACATGGACGGCGCACTGAACGTGTGCCGGGCCGTCGTGCCACACATGCGGGCGAGCGGCGGCTCCATCGTCAACCAGTCGTCCTCCGCCGCCTGGGTGTACTCCAACTTCTACGGGCTGGCGAAGGTCGGCATCAACGGTCTCACGCAGCAGCTCGCGTTCGAGCTGGGCTGGTCCAACATCCGGATCAACGCCATCGCACCCGGTCCGATCGATACCGAGGCCACCCGCACCGTCACGCCCGGCAACATCGTCGCGGACATGGTCAAGCGGATTCCTTTGCAGCGCATGGGCACCCCCGACGACCTGGTGGGCATGTGCCTGTTCCTGCTCTCCGACGAGGCGAGCTGGATCACCGGCCAGATCTTCAACGTCGACGGCGGGCAGGTGATCCGGTCGTGAGCACCGCACTTCCCACCGTCGGTTACATCGGCCTGGGCAATATGGGCGCGCCGATGGCGACCCGCCTGCTCGAACGGCCGGGCACACTCGTCGTGTGCGATGCCCGTGCCGAGGCACTCGAACCGTTCACCACGGCCGGCGCGATCGCCGCGGCCACGCCGGCCGAGGTCGCCGACCGGACGACGGTCATCTCGGTGACCGTCCTCGACGACACCCAGGTCCGCGACGTCGTCACTGGGCCGGACGGCATCCTGGCCACCGCCCGCCCAGGCACGGTGATCGCCGTGCACTCGACCATCAGCGACGTGACCGCTGTCGAACTCGCCGACGCCTGCCGGGCACGTGGCGTCGACCTCGTCGACGCTCCCGTCAGCGGGGGCGCTCCCGGGGCCCGGCAGGGACGACTGGCGGTCATGGTCGGCGGCAGCGACGACGCGTTCGAGTCGGTGCGGGAGCCGTTCGGCCACTTCGCCGAACTGGTGATCCATGCGGGACCGGTGGGTGCCGGCACCCGGATGAAGCTGGCACGCAACCTGTTGCACTTCGTCTCGTTCACCGCCGCATCCGAGGCCCAGCGTCTGGCCGAGGCCGCCGGGCTGGACATCCGGGCACTGGGCAAGGTGGTGCGCCACACCGACGCCATCACCGGCGGCGCCGGCGCGATCATGCTGCGCGACACCACGGCCCCCGTCTCCGACGACGACCCGTGGTTCTCGATCCTCTCCCACGTCCGCAACCTCGGCGAGAAGGACCTGGCGCTCGCGCTCGGCCTCGGCGACCGCTTCGACGTGGACCTGCCCCTCGCCCGGCGCGCCCTGACCGGACTCGGCCCGGGACTGGGCGTCGGCACCGGGGCCGCCGCGGACCATTCCACCCCCGATCAGAAGGAGCACGCATGACCCACCCGAACGGCGACGCGGCCGCGGCGGAGACTCGCGCGCGGGGAGTCGCGATGATGAACCAGGTGTACGGCTGGGAGATGCCGTCGGACGTGCCCGGCGACTTCTTCGCCGTCACCGCGGACCACCTGTTCGCCGACATCTGGACCCGGCCCGGGCTGAGCATCCGCGACCGGCGCCTGCTCCTCCTCGGCGCGATCGCGGCGCAGGGCCAGAGCGACGTCGCGAAGATCCAGATCAACGCCGCCCTCCACAACGAGGAGCTGACCGAGCAGCAGGTGGAGGAGGCCGCGATCTTCCTCTGTCACTACGTGGGCTGGCCCCTCGGCACCGGGCTGAACAACGCGTTGATCTCGGTCAAGGCCGACCGGAGGAAGGCGGCACGCGCGGCGGAGAAGCAGCGAGACGGATAGTCCGGCGATTCGGGCACGGCGACCGTCCTCGGCGCGGATACTAATTTATAGAACACGTTCTACCCGTTGCGCGTCGAAAGGATCTACCCCAATGTCCGAGGCAACCCCCGTTCGTCCCTTGTCCGCCGAAAGCATCGAGACCTGGGACTACGAGGCCGACGTCGTGATCGCCGGCTACGGCATCGCCGGCGTCAGCGCCGCCGTCGAGGCCGCCCGCGCCGGTGCGGAAGTCCTGGTCCTGGAGCGGGCCGGCGGCTGGGGCGGCGCGGCGTCGCTGGCCGGCGGGTTCATCTACATGGGCGGCGGCACCCCGCTGCAGAAGGCACTCGGGTTCGACGACACCCCCGAGAACATGAAGACGTTCATGATGGCGGCCCTCGGGCCCGGCGCCGACGAAGCCAAGATCACCGACTACTGCGAGGGCAGCGTCGACCACTACAACTGGCTGGTCGAGTGCGGCGTCCCGTTCAAGGAGAGCTTCTACGGCCAGCCGGGTTGGGAGACGCCGTTCGACGACGGACTCATGTACTCCGGCGGCGAGAACGCGGCGCCGTTCAACGCGATCGCCACCCCGGCCCCGCGCGGGCACGTCCCGCAGATGGCCGACAAGAAGGTGGGCGAGAAGGGCGGCGGCTACATGCTGATGAAGCCGCTCGTGGAGACCGCGGAGAAGCTCGGCGTCCGCGCCCAGTACGACATGCGGGTACAGACGCTGATCACCGACGCCTCCGGCCGCGTCGTGGGTGTGCAGGCCAAGCAGTACGGCAAGGATGTCGTGGTCCGCGCGCGCAAGGGTGTCGTCCTCGCGACCGGCAGCTTCGCGTACAACAAGGACATGGTCGAGGCGTTCGCACCGCGGCTGATCGGGCGTCCCGGCGCCGCGATCGAGGAGCACGACGGCCGCTCGATCCGCATGGCGCAGGCCCTCGGCGCCGACCTGGCGCACATGGACGCCACGGAGGTCGCGTTCTTCGGCGACCCGCAGATGATGGTGCGGGGCATCCTCGTCAACGGCCGCGGCCAGCGTTACGTCAACGAGGACACCTACCCGGGCCGCATCGGTCAGCTCACGTTGCTGCAGAACGACAATCAGGCGTACCTGATCATCGACGAGGACGCGTACGAGGAGGCGAAGACGACGCCGTCGTCCACACCGTTCTTCCGCTTCCAGCCCAAGTGGGTGGCCGAGACGGTGGAGGAACTCGAGTCCGAGATGGGCTTGCCGGAGGGCACCCTGCAGTCGACGGTCGAGGTCTACAACAAGCACGCCGAGAACGGTCAGGACCCGGTCCTCGGTAAGAAGCCCGAGTGGGTCAAGCCCATCGGTTCGCCGATCGCTGCACTGGACCTGCGCAACTTCACCGCGGGTTTCACGCTCGGCGGCCTGCGCACGAACACCAACTCGGAGGTGCTGCACGTGTCGGGCGATCCCATCCCGGGGCTCTTCGCGGCCGGACGCTGCACCGCCGGTGTCTGTGCGTGGGGCTACGCGAGCGGCACGTCTCTGGGCGACGGCAGCTTCTTCGGCCGTCGGGCCGGGATCAGCGCGGCCAAGGGCTGACAGTCGGACGACGGGGAGGCCGCCCGGCGGTCACGCCGGGCGGCCTCCGTCGCCGTGGATCAGCATCACCGCGGCTCGAACCATCTCGACGTCTCCCGCTTTCGTCCGCCGCACCCCGATCTCCGAACGCACGACGGCGGATCCTTCGAGGAGGCTGACAACGTTCTCCGCCAACGCTGTTCGCCGATTCGCGGGCAACGCCGGCCGGGCACATGCAATCAGGTCGGCGACGTGTCCGACGTACGTGCGATAGAAGGCGCGCACCACCGCCGCGGTCTGCTCGTCCCCCCCGGCGATCGCCCAGATTTCCCGAAACAGCCGTAGACAGGCCGGGTCGTCCTGCTCGGACAGGAGCACCCGGAGCATCCGCGTGGTGTCCTCGCGTGTCACGGTTCTCGCGTCACCGCCGCCGACCGGCTGCCCCGTGGCGGCGGACAGGCGCGCCAGCGAACGATCGAGTGCACGGTCGAGCACCGCCCTGATCAGGTCGGCGCGGGTGGGAAAGTAGTGCTGCAGGTGGCCGATCCGCACCCCGGCCTCCGCGGCGAAGTCCCGCAGCGCGGCGTTCGCATTGCCCCGCGTGGTGAGCACACGTTCGGCGGCGTCGAGCAGCTCGGCCTGCCGCTGCGCGCCCTTGGACATGGTCATGACGTCAATACTTCCACCCCCTGCTCCTCGAGCTCCCGCAGCGCGGAGTCGAGACGCGGATGCAGTTCTGGGAAGGTGACTCCGGCGACCGCGTCGGCAGCGAGCACCCGGCGGAGCCCCAGAAATCCACCGACCGCGGTGAGATGCGCCTGTCCGCGGGGATCGACGATGGTCGCGGACGTGGCGGTGGCATCACCGGCCACGTCGATGCGGATCTGTGCGCTACCCCCGTCGCCCGGTGAGTACAGCAGGGATCGGCGCACCGAGGTCCATCGTTCGCCGCGGCCCCACCGAAACAACCCGACCTTCTTCGCCGCAAGGAGGGCGGTCGTGGCCGAGTTCGAGCTGAAACCGATCCGCGTCGTCGCGGTGTCCACCCCCAGCGTCAACGGCAGTGTGAACTGCTCGGGGGTGTCGAGGCGCGCGACCTTGGTCCGCGAACCGCCGATGTCCACCCATCGGGTGTCGGAGAGCGGCGCCACGGTCACCGGAACGCCGGAGCGCCGCACCTCGTAGTCGTAGCCGAGCCGATCGATGAAGTCCACAGAGTCGATCCCGGCAGAATCCTTCACGTCATATCGGATCGCGATGTCGACCGACGTCGCGTCACCGCCTCGTTCGGCGACGAGGGCGGCCGCCACGATACTCGTGACGCCGCCCATCCAGGACGACGAAAGCAACACCGGTGCAGTCGGTTCGGCGAGGGCTGCGACCGTGACCGCGCGCGTGAGGCGAGAGGTCCACCGCGTGATGTCGACGTAGGGCACGCCGCCCCTCACCGCAGCCCGGAGCACCCGATCGCCCGGGTCGTTGACCGCACCGACCACGGCGCGGACACCCGCTGCGAAGGGTTCCGGGTCGGACAGGTCCCAGCGCCGCACGGACGCCCCGTGCCGCTCGGCCAGGAGGGCACCCCTGTCCGGGTTGCGACCGGTGAGGAGCAACGGCCACTCGGGTCCGGCGAGGTCGGCCAGGGCCGCTCCCACGGTGCCGTATCCGCCGACGATCAGGACCGGTCCGGCGGGGTCGTGCGCGAGTTCGTCGTTCATGAGATCAAAAATAGGTCATATGACCAATTCTGTCGAGGTGCGCAGACTTCGTCCGGTCGGGGTGCTCGCGTGGTGGACATGACGGACGTTTCGGTCCGGCATGTCGGCGCGGGCTGACCTGCGGACCCCGCGGGGGGATACTCGGAGAAGACCGCCGCCCATCGAGGCGGAGTCCGACCGTTCGGGGATGTTCACATGGCCGACTCCCAGACTGCCGACGGGAACGACCTCGTCGTCGACGCGCTCGAAGCCGCCGGCGTCACTACGATCTACGGCGTCGTCGGCATCCCGATCACCGACCTCGCCCGCACGGCGCAGGCCCGCGGCATCCGGTATCTCGGGTTCCGCAACGAGCAGGCCGCCGGGCACGCCGCGGCGGCCGCCGGCTACCTCACGGCGCGTCCCGGCATCTGCCTCACCGTGTCCGCGCCCGGCTTCCTCAACGGCCTCGTCGCGCTCGCGAACGCCACCACCGACTGCTTCCCGATGATCCAGATCAGCGGGTCCAGTGACCGTTCGATCGTCGACCTGCAGCAGGGCGACTACGAGGAACTCGACCAGCTGGCGGCGGCGCGACCGTTCGCCAAAGCCGCCTACCGGGTCGACTCCCCCGCCATGATCGGCGTCGGCGTCGGACGTGCGATCCGCGCGGCGGTCTCGGGCCGCCCCGGCGGGGTGTACCTGGATCTGCCGGCGCGGGTCCTGACGGCGTCGGCACCGCGCACGCCCCGACCCCCCATCGTCGATCCGGCGCCGCGTCAGATACCGGCACCCGACGCGGTCACGCGCGCGATCGACCTGCTCGAGCAGGCGCAGCGCCCGCTGATCGTCCTCGGCAAGGGTGCGGCATATGCCCGCGCCGACGCCGACATCCGCGCGTTCGTGGAGGCCACGGGCGCACCGTTCCTGCCGATGTCGATGGCGAAGGGTCTGCTGCCCGACGATCACCCGCAGTCCGCGGCCGCGGCCCGCTCCCTGGTCCTGCGCAGCGCCGACGTCGTGGTGCTCGTCGGCGCGCGCCTCAACTGGCTGCTCGAGCACGGCGAGCCACCGCAATGGTCGCCCGACGCCCGGTTCGTACAACTCGACATCAGCGCCACCGAGTTCGACAGCAACCGTCCGATCGCGGCCCCGGTCCTCGGCGACATCGCGTCGTCGACGGCGTCGCTGCTGGCGGCGTTGCGCCCGGGACGGATCACCCCGGCACCGGACTGGCTGCGCGAGATCGACGAACGCAAGCGCGTCAACACCGAGAAGATGGAGGCCCGACTGTACGCCGACGCGCATCCGATGAACTTCGCGGTAGCGCTCCGCGCGATCCGGGACGTGCTGGACACACACCGCGACGTGATCGTCGTCAGCGAGGGCGCCAACACTCTCGACAACGCGCGCAACATCATTCCGATCCACCGTCCCCGGTATCGACTCGACACCGGAACGTGGGGCGTGATGGGCGTCGGCCTCGGCTATGCGATCGCCGCGGCCGTGGAGACCGGCGCGGCGGTGGTCGCGATCGAGGGCGACAGCGCCTTCGGCTTCAGCGGCATGGAGATCGAGACGATCTGCCGTTACCGACTTCGCGTGATCGTCATCGTGTTCGACAACGGCGGCGTCTACCGCGGTGACGAGATCAATACGCGCTCAGCGGATCCGGCCCCGACGGTGCTGCTGCACTCGAGCCGCTACGACACGCTGATCGAGGCCTTCGGCGGCGTCGGCTACCACGCCGAGACCCCCGACGAGGTGGCGTCCGCGCTCCGTTCCGCCCTCACCACGACCGATCCGGCCCTCATCCACTGTGTCATCGATCCCGCGGCCGGCACCGAGAGCGGGCATCTACAGAAGCTCAATCGTCCGGTGCACGAGGAGGAAACATGACCGAACACGATCCCGGCGGCCATCTCGATCCCACCAAACCACAAGCCCTCGAGGGCATCACCGTCGTCGACTTCACGCACGTGCTGTCGGGACCGACCTGCACGCGCATGCTCGCCGACGCCGGCGCACGAGTGATCAAGATCGAGCGGCCCGGCATCGGTGACGACACCAGGCAGATGGGCCCGTTCGCCGACGACGGCAGTTCCGAGTACTACCGCCTCGCGAACGTCGGAAAGGAGAGCATCGCACTGAATCTCAAGGATCCCGACGACATAGCGGTGGTCCGGACGATGATCGCGCACGCCGACGTGGTGGTCGAGAACTTCCGGCCCGGGGTGATGGCGGGCCTCGGCCTGGCTCCCGACGATCTCGTCGCCGAGCATCCGCGGCTGATCGTGTGTTCGGTGTCGGGGTTCGGCCAGTACGGCCCGATGCACCAGGAGTCGGCCTACGACACCGTGATCCAGGCGTTGTCGGGAATCATGGACGCCACGGGTTGGCCGGACGGTCCGGCGACCCGGGTCGGCACGTCGATCTCGGACATCATCGCGGGGGTCATGGGCTACTGCGGCATCGTCACCGCCCTCGTCGCCCGCGAACGCACCGGCCGCGGCACCACCATCGACGTCGCGATACTCGACAGCACGTTCGCGATTATGGAGCACGGACTGATGGACGCCCTCGGCCCACGCGTGCGGCCGACACGGCTCGGCAACCGGCACCCCTTCATGTACCCGTTCGACACGTTCGAGTGCCGCGACCGCCCCATCGCGATCGCCGTCGGCAACGACCACCTCTTCGAACTCATGTGTGAGGCAATGGGACTGACCGATCTTCCGTCGGACCACCGGTTCGCCACCAATGTCGACCGCTGCACCAATCACGCGGAACTCAAGACCGCGATGGAGGACGTGCTCAAGTCCGACACCGGCGAGGCATGGCGAGGACGGCTGATCGAGGCGGGCGTGCCGGTGGGGATCGTGCTCAACGTCGACGACACCCGCAAGCTGGACCAGATCGCGGTACGCGGGATGATCAAGAACGTCGGCGGCTTCGACGTCCCCGGCACGCCGCTCAAGTTCGGGACCTGGGACTCGCTGGGATCGACCATTCCGTCGCCGACGCTCGACGACTGCGGCGACGCCCTGCGCCGGGAGTTCGCGCCGCGTCCCGGGGCGTGAGGATCAGCCGCGGGGCGTGAGCGTGACCGTGGCCTCCTGCCGCGGTCTGGGCGCGACTGCAGTGCGAGGTCCGCCGCCCGTTTCTCGCCGGCCTTCTCGCCACCGTGGTCGGCGTCGCCGTCGGGAATCTGGTGCGGATCGTGTTCCTCAGCTTCGAAACCCATCAGGGGATCGGCACCTACGCGCTCGCGCTACTGCTCGGTCTCGTCGTGTCGGCGATCTGGGGCGCCGTCGTCGGTCTGATCGTCGGCGGAGTTCAAGCCCTCGATGCACGAATCCGCCAAACGGCCGAACCGACCGTCGCCCGGCGGACGCGGACGCGCCGACCCGCGAAGGCCGCGGCACGCTGATCCGTAGCGTCACACCTCGGGCGCGGTGACACGGACGAGCTGCGCCGATGCGACAAGCGCAGCGCCCTTCGATTCCATCCGACAACCACTCGATATCGGGTATGGAAAGGCCGCCAAAGTGGTTGTAACCAATCAATACTCATCGCTCTGACACTCAGCACTCCGACCGACTGGGGCTGGCATCCTAATCGACACCCCAGAGGGGCTCGAGTAACGCACACTGGGCGGGGATGGGCGTCAAGTCGTCAAGTCGTCAAGTCGAGCAAGAGCTGCGCGGCGCAACTCTTTGGTGAGTGGTCTACGGTCTGCGGATCGAGTAATCAGATCAACCTGGCAAAGGTCCACGTCAGCAATGTCTCGGTAGGTGACGCCGTCGTGTTGATAGCGATTGGCCACCGATTGCGCGGTGATCATGACATTGCCGCCGAGCGCAACGCCGTTGATCGCCTCCTCCATTGTTGCTGCCCAGCAACCATACTGAACGATCCGCCCGCTGGGACGAGGGTCTACCACCCACTCCTTCGTCCACTCACGGGCGATGCCTTTTGCGCCGACGACCGCGTAGCCGTCGAGGTCCCCGAGGGTCAATACCCCATACGTCGCGAGTGGCGAGTCGACTGGCACCGCCGCCACCCGCTTCTCTCGATGCACAACAATGCGGTCCAACTTGTCCGCCATCTCTCGATAGGGTGGACGGGCGAGAGACGCATCGACGTCACCACGAGCCAGTCGCGAAAGCTGATCACCCCACTCGAGTTGGATGAACTGCAGCCGAGCACCGGGGTTCTTCGCCGCGAAGTCCGCCAGAAAACCCTCGTCTCTCCGGCCGGGAAAGCCATTGATGAACCCGATTCGCAGGACCTCCTGGTCGGTCCTTTCTCCCAGCGCGATGCGCGAAGACGCCAGCGCGGCGCCCGCATGCACCATGAACTTCCTGCCACGGTCGGTGAGCCGGATCGGGGTGGTGCCACGCTCGACCAACTTGTAACCCACGGCGCCCTCCAGGCGTTGGATCTGCTGGGTCATCGCCGGCGGTGTGACGAACAATCGCGCCGCCGCACGCGCGAAGCTTCCCTCTTCGATCAGCACCTCCAACGAATTGACCAAAGCCAGATTCAAGAACGAGGACACAACCGACTCCTCCGATGAAGCAACTACTTAACCCTGTGTCGTGGATCTCAATTTACTGGTCAGCCGCACGGTGTCAAGGTGTTTGAGACCGGAAGAAATCCAAGAGCCGGAACATGATCGGGCCTTCAACCACCCGAAAGCCATCCAAGACGGGAACCCATGTCAGCAACTGCGAAGTCTCCTCAACGAGCACTCATCACCGGCGCCGCATCCGGAATCGGCTATGCGATTGCCGAGCAACTCATCGCCTCCGGAGCCTCCGTCCTTGCCTTCGATCTGGACAAGGACGGTCTGGCCGCGGCGGCCGAGAAGCTCGGAAGTTCCTACACAACGTTTTCCGGCAGCGTCGCTGAACCAGACGACGTCAAAGCCGCGGTGGAGAAGGCCGAACTTTCCCTCGGGGGAATCGACAGCCTGTTCAACGTCGCGGGCGGACTGCGCCCCGCCCCCATCACTGATCTCGCCGAAGCCGACTGGCACTTCACCATGGACGTGGTGCTCACTGGCGTCTACCTCTGTACCAAATACGTCGCGCAGTCCATGATCCGGACGGGAGTCGGTGGCGCGATCGTCAACATCTCCTCGGTCAACGCACACCTACCCCTGTACGGCGGAAGCGCTTACGCCGCGGGCAAAGCCGGCGCGGAGATGTTCGGCAAGAACGCCGCACTGGAGCTGGCCCGGCACGGAATCCGCGTCAACACTGTGCTTCCCGGACTCGTCGAGACTCCGATGGCGGGTTTCATCCTCGAGAACGAAGGCATCATGGACGAGTTCTATGCGAATGCCGTTCTCAAGCGTCCTGCACAGCCCGCAGAGCTCGCCGCTCCCGCAATCTTCCTGGCGGGAGCGGGCGCCAGTTACATCACCGGCACCAGCCTTGTTGTCGACGGCGGCTACGAAGTCGGCAGCTACCCCGACCTCAGCAAGTACCTTTAGGGAGAGAACAACAATGAGCACAGCATTTTCCGACCTGCCGGCAGCAGCCCCCCGAACCTCGTACGAGGAGGAGTTCGTCCACATGATGGACGACATCGACACCCTCATCGACAGCACCACCAATCCCATCCACCGCAAGATTCTTGTCAACTACCGCCGCCACGGCCTGTTGGAGGTGTCGGGACGCTACGACGAACTGCTCGCTCCCAATATGACCGTCGACTCGCCTCACTACCGGGTCTTCGAAGGCGGCCAAGGTGTGATCCTCGACGGAATGACCGAGGTTCGCGGCTTCTACCAGACACTGGCCGGCATGGACATGCTGGTGATGTGGACGGGCAAGCAGAAGATGGCGGTCGCGGACTGGGGATTCGCCGGCGAGGCGGAATTCAGTCAGTTTGTTCCGGGAAAGATGCTTGGTGACAACGTCTTCGGCAGTCTCGATGAGAGCACGTCCAGCAGTGCTTCGGAGTACGACGCTGACGCGTACTACCTGGTCCGTCGCACGCTCGCATTCGTCTGGCACTACGACAACGACGTCCGATTGATCGGAGAGCACGTTTACGAGGATGCAAGTTCCAAGACTGTCAACAAGGTTGCGCCTGAGGACGTCATCAGCGGTTCCCGAGCCACAGAGTTGCTCGAGTCCGTGATCGACAAGTACGAACTCCCGGAGTAGCGAACGCAAGAAGCCCGTCGTGATGGTGGATCCTGACGTCAGGTTTCACCATCACGATCGGGTCCGACCACACCGAACGGGTGTGAGGCAGCCTTCGGGCGAGAGTATCGAGTGAAGGCTGGCTCCTTGTTTCGTCCACACTCGAACTGCCATCGGATGTCAGGTCAATCTCTGAGCGTAATGTGGCGCACCGAAACCTGGGCGCCAGTCCCCATCAGAAGTACCGGATGAGCGAGTCCACGAGTATGTGTCCTCGTAGTACCGCAGTTCCTCGGCGTCGAGCACCACCTCACCGGGCCAGGTGGATTCGTCGTCGGCGAGCCAGTGGATGTAGCTCGTCGACTCCGGATCGTGCCGGCCAGTGCGGGACAGGTTCGTACCCGCACCGGTGTCGCGGCGCATGAAGAGCCGGAAGAAGCGCTCGGCATCCTGGTCCACCAGTGCTCACAGGTCGCGGGTGACCTGTTCGGGCACCACCTCGAAGACGGCGAGGCGGACGCCGTTGGTGTCGACGAATCTCGGTTCGGGAAGCATTCGATGTCTCCGGGAGACTAATTGAGGGACGAGACGGACTGCTTGATCTTCGGCACGGCGATGGACACCAGCGCGCCGAGTGCCGCAGCGCCCGCCGCGACGAGGAACGCACCTCGGAATCCGGCGGATTCGTAGGCAACACCCTGTCCGTCGGTCGCGAGCACGTAGTGGGCGAGGACGGTGAAGCCGATCGTGGAGATCAGCGTGCCGGCCAGGGTCTGCGCGACACCGACGAAGTTCGATCCGACGGCGCGCTCGGTCTCCGGGAGCGCCAGCAGAGCGAGATTGGGGACGGCGGCGTAGATCATGCAGCCGAGGCCGAACAGCATCCACGCGACGACGATGACCGCAGGAACCGTCGGAACGGCGGACAGGACGGCGGCCGCGATCGCGATGAACACCGCGCCGAAGATGAGGTGGTTGCGGAAGCCGATCGAGCGCGCGGTGGCCCCGACGATGAATCCACTTGCCACGATCATCAATTGGCCGGGCAGCAACCACCCCGCCATCTCGGTGGCGGACAGCCCGAAGCCGTACGGGGTGCTCTCCGGGGCCTGCAGCAGCATCGGGGTGAGGCTGGCCAGCAGGGTCGTGGCACCGTACGCGATGCCACCGCCGATGAGGGTGTACCGCAGGGCGGGCTTCGTGATCAGGTCGAGACGGATCAGTGGTTCCTCGGTGCGTCGCTCCCACCACACCCACACCGCGAATCCGACGAGGGCGATACCGACGCACGTGAGTGTGCGACCGTCGGTGAGGCCCCACTCCTTGCCGCGGGACAGTCCGACCAGGACGACGAACATGCTCGCCGCGAGCAGAACCGCGCCGAACCAGTCGATGCGTGCGTGTGCACGAATCGGGGTCTCGGGCACGAAGAAGAACGTCAGCAGGGCGCCGACCGCGCAGAATCCGAACGCGAACCAGAACACAGACCGCATACCCAGGTGGTCGATGAGCACACCGCTGAGCAGCAGCGCACCGACACCGACGGCACCGACACCCGTATTGGCGATACTGATCGAGATGGGCTGCAACCGGGTCGGGAACGTGTCCCGAATGAGGGTGTACCCCAGCGCGAGACAAGCAAAGCCGGCACCGGAGAGGAAGCGTCCGGCAACCAGGATCGGGAATGTCGGCGCGATCGCCGAGATCAACGCGCCCAGCGCACCGATCGCGGCGGTGACGACGAGCATCCTCTTCTTGCCGTACAGGTCGGCGAGTTTGCCGATGATGGGTGAGGCCACCGCGCCCGAGAGCGTGAAGGCCGTCATCACCCACACCACCTGGGTGGTCTGGAACTCGGCGGCAACCTTCGGCAGGGTCGGCGCGAAGAGCGAGAAGCCCAGCGCCGACTGCTCCGTGAGCAGGAGCAGGATCAGAAGCGTGCGAACCCAGTATCGGGTCGGCCGTTCGGTCGCGGCAGTGCGCGTGGACACCTGCGGTTCGTCGGATCCGCCGGCAGAGGTCGAAACAGACATGACATGACTCCCTTTCACTCGTGGGCTAGCGAATGACGAAGTGCTCCTCGATCGGAGTCCGGTGCTGCTGCCAGACGTCGACCAGGCGCCACGGGCTGGCCACGATCACGCGGCCGCTGTCGTTGCGGTAGTAGGTGTGGGCGCCGGGGGTGTGCGTCCAGACCGTCTTCTCCATGGCGCGATCGATCTCCTCGACGTACGCGTCGTACGCCGCGCAGGTCGGCTCGAGGGATCGTGCCCCGCGCTCGGCCAGCAGGTGCAGGCACTCGACGATGTAGTGGACCGCCACCTCGATACCGAAGTTGTTGCCGGCGCCATGGCTCGGGTTGGCATTGGGCGCCGAGGTGATGAACAGATTCGGGAACCCGGGCACGGTCCCACCGCGGTAGGCGCGCGGATCGTTACCGGCCCATTCCTCGGTGAGCAACTTGCCGTCCCGTCCCCGGATCTCCATGGTGGACAGGAAGTCCAGGTGGAAGCCGGTGGCATAGACGATGGCGTCGAGTTCGATCAGATCCCCGTCGGGGGTCACGATCCCCTCCGGTGTGACGCGGGCCGGCTCGGCCGCGACCACCTCGACGTGCTCGCGGGTGAGCGCCGGGTAGTAGCCGCCCGGATCCCGGATGATGCGCTTGCCGAACGGCGCGAAGTCGGGCGTCACCTTGGTCGCCAGCTCCGACCCGGCCCCGAAGGTCCGGTCGATGTAAGCGAGGCAGTCCTGCAGCAGCATGTCGTTGGCGCGGGAGATCGACAGGTGCGACGCGGCCCATTCGGGGTCGACGATCACCACCGGGTAGGCGCTGTCCGCCGATCCCCAGAACGCCTTGAGTCGCAGCCAGTTCGCGTAGTACGGCACGTGCCGAGAGAGCCATCGATGATGCTCGGGTACGTCGTCGCTGTCCCGCTTGCGGGGCGCGACCCAGTGCGGCTGCCGCTGGAAGAGCGTCAGGTGTCGCACGTCGTCGACGATCGAATCGACGATCTGGGCCGACGTGCAGCCGGCTCCGATCACCGCGACCCTCTTGCCGGTCAGGTCCAGGGCCGGATCCCACTCCCCCGAGTGGATGCTGATGCCCGCGAACGTCTTCCGACCCTCCACCGGAGGGAACTGCGGGCGGTTGAGGTAGCCCGCGGCGGTGATCACCGCCGCGGCGTGCTCGGTCGATCGAGTGCCGTCCGCGCTGCGCACGTGGATGTTCCACCGGTAGGACGCGTCGTCCCAGACCAGCGATTCCACCTCGGTGCCGAAGCGGGTGTGGCGGCGGATCCCGTGCCGGTCCGCGACGCCGCGCAGGTAGTCCTGGTACTCGCCGCCCTTCGGGTAGTAGCTGGTCCAGTCGGGGTTCAGCTCGGTCGACAGCGAGTAGTACGACGACGGCGTGTCGACCCCGACGCCGGGATAGTTCTGGATCAGCCAGGTTCCGCCGACGTCCTCGTTGCGCTCGTAGATCCGGTACGCGATGCCCTCCTTTGTCGCGGCGACGGCCGCCGCGATCCCCGCCAGGCCGCCACCGATGATCGCCACGTCCAGGTCGGCGGGCAGCGGCGTCGTGCGCGGGAGCACAGGTCGGGCGGAGTGGAATCCGCCCTGCTCGAGCAGCATCGGCAAGAACTCCTCGCCCATCGCCACCCCAAGTGCGAGCGGGGCGAGCCGGGCGAAGAAGGCCGGGTCGTCGGGCGCGAGGTCCGGCGCGGGCCGCTCCTCCGACCCGAGCACGTCCACCAAACGTTCGATGATCTCGGCGACCGTGTCGCTGTCCGCCACGGCCGCCATCTCGGGCGGGTCCGAGATGTGCGAGATGGCGTCGACGTGGTGATCGAGCACCGCATGATCACCCGTGAGCTGCGCGAGCACCGCCAACAGGACGGCCGGGTCAGCGAGGCGAAGGTGGGCCCGCAGCAGCCCGGGATCGACCGAGTCGTCTGCCGCGAACCGTGGTGCAGTGGTACTTGATGTCATGGGAATCTCCTTGCAGGCCTGAATGTCCGAGGCCTGGTGGCGTTCGTCGTGGAGCAGGAGTACCTACCGCATGACCGGGACCGGCGGCGGCGTGAATCGGGACATTAGGCCACCCGACAGCCCGTGTCCATACCAATATCCCGTTTAGCAGACTGTCAGTCTGACTTTTTGCCCAAAGGTCTACCGAAGACGTCCCGGGTGGGCTACCGTCCCACCATCGCCACCCGCGCGGAGCCCGCATCCGCGGATTCACCACACGAAAGGTGTTGCCTGTCATGGACCCTCTGCGATTCGACGGACAAGTCGCCCTCATCACCGGCGTGTCCACGTTCGGACTCGGGCTCGCATACGCCCGCCTCCTCGCCGCCCGGGGTTGTGCGGTGGTCGTCAACGACCTCGGCCGGGACTGGAGCGGGTCGGCCAGCACCCCCGGCACCGAGGAGGCCGTGCGGCTGATCACCGAGGACGGCGGTTCCGCGATCGGGGTCACCGGCGACGTCGTGACCGAGGCGGACGCGATCGTCCAGGCCGCCGTCGACGCGTTCGGGCGCCTGGACATCGTCATCAACAACGCGGGAGCCGGTGGCAACTTCGATACGTTGATCGACGTGCACCTCCGTGGCGCCAACCGGATCAGCGAGTCGGCCTGGACGCACCTGTCCGCCAACGGAAACGGACGCATCCTCAACATCTCGTCGAGCGGCAGCTTCGGCGCTCCGGCCATGCCGGGCTACGCCGCCGCGAAGGGCGGAATCCTCTCGCTCACCCGCACCCAGGCGATCCTCGGGACGCGGGACGGTGTCCGGTCCAACGCGATCCTCCCGTCGGCGTGGACGCGCTCCACCGCCGGGATCGAGCAGCCCGGATTCGGCGAGTTCCTGCAGTCGCACTTCCCGCCCGAAGCCGTTGCTGCATTCGCGACCTACCTGCTCCACGCCGACACGGCGATCACCGGCGAGGCGTTCGCCGTGGGCGGCGGTCTCGTCGCCCGCGTCGTTCAGGCCGAGACGGCCGGTGCACTGGCCTCCGACCACTCCCCCGAGAGCTGGCCCGCGCTGATCGATCAGGTGATGCAACCCGACGACATGATCATCCCGCCGTCCATGTGGTCGCACCTCGACGCGTTCGTCGGCCGCATGAGCCCCCAGGCGCGCGCGGACTGGGCCGCGGTGAAGATCGCGCCCGACGTCACCGGCAAGGTCCAGGCCTGACCCCCGATCACCAGGAGAATCCCATCATGCTCGAGCTCGATCCCGATGTGGCTTCCTATCTGGGCACCCGCCAGGACAACTGGGTACCCATGCACGAGGCCGGCGTCGAGGCCGCACGCGCGGCACTGGACGCCCTACCTCGACGCCCCGGACCCGACATGCACAGCGTCGAGGACCGCGTCCTCGACGGACCGCACGGGCCCCTGCCGCTCCGGATCTACCGTCCGGTGGACGCGCCGGATCTCCCGGCGATCGTGTACTTCCACGGCGGCGGACTGGTCATCGGGAGCGTCGACACGTTCGACATCCTCGCCCGGATGCTCGCGCAGGCCGCCGAGGCGGTCGTAGTCAGCGTGGACTACCGGCTCGCCCCCGAGCACCGGTATCCGGTCGCCACCGACGAGGCCTACTTCTCGGTGCAGTGGCTCGGCGCGAACGCCGCCGACCTCGGGGCCGATCCGGCGCGGATCGCCGTGGCCGGGGACAGCGCGGGCGCGACGCTCGCGGCCGGCGCCGCGCTGCAGATCCGCGAGGAGGGCGGGGTGCCACTGGTGTTCCAGCTGCACATCTACGCCGGCATCGACCGGGACGACACCCGGCCGTCGGTTCTGGAGTTCGCGGACGGCCCGATCATCACCGCGGGCGACTTCGCGTGGACCAAGAACCTGTATCTCGGCGACGATCCGGGCGCGGACCATCCGTACGGTGTGCCCAGTCTCGCCGAGGACCTGTCCGGATTGCCCGCGGCCATCATCGTCACCGCGTCGCACGACCCCAGCCGAGATGGCGCCGAGGAGTACGGACACCGGCTGCGCGACGCCGGTGTGCAGACTGCCGTTCTACGTTATCCCGGTGTCGCACACGGATTCCTGATGCACGCCGACCGTCACGTCCGTGCCCGTCTGGCGCTCGCCGAGATCGGCGGCCTGATGCGGGCCAAGTTCATGTTCGGGTGAGGGCGGCGCACCACACGTCCGTGACGGTGTCGATGGCACCGTCACGGTCGGCGTCCCAGCCGCGGACGAGCCACGTGTTGAGGAACAGCTCCAGTCCGCTGATCAGCAGCAGCGCCCGGCGCTCCGCGTCGGCGGCATCGAATCGACTCCACAGCTCGGCGTTCGCGGTGAGGGCGTCGACGAACCGGCGGTGGTAGTCCAGATAGAACTCGTCGAACCGCACCAGTCCGGCGGCCTGCACCCGCAGCTTGTCGCGGCTCACTTCCCACGCGTCGACCACGCTCTGCACCCAGGCACGGATCGTGGCCCGCGACCAATCCGGCAGCCGTCCGAAGTCCCGGTACAGCGATTCGGCCCGATCCCACATCTCCTCCACGACGGCCTGGACGATCGCGTCCTTGCTCGGGAAGTAGGCGTAGAGGGTGGCCCGACTCGCCCCGGCGGCCTTGGCGATGTCGTCGATCGTGGTTTCCCGGAACCCACGCTCACCGATCAGCCGTGCCGCCGCTTCCAGCAGATGCGCTCGACTCTGACGCTTCTGCAGTTCACGCAACGACAACTGCTCGGCGGGTTCAGTTCCCATACCGGGAGTCTAAAGACAGCCGATAGCTGTCAGTGACCGGCCTTACACTCGCGCCATGACTGTCGAAGTCACACGCGCTCAGGTGCTCTCGTATCGCTGGCACGTCCAGCAACTCGATCGTGGCAGCGGGATCGCCACCGGACCCACCGACTGCGACATCCTCGATCTCGGGATCCAGAACACCGGACCCGACGGCGCCGCGTGGGCCCTGTTCGTGCGCGGCACACCGCAGGCCTCCCCCGGCGACCTGGCGCTCGCCTGGACGCTGCGCGGCGCCCCGCACAGCTACCGGCGGGCGGACCTGCCGCAGGTCGCCGTCGCCACCGCGCCCCTGTCGGACGCCGACGCCGCCAAACGCATCTTCGACGCCAACCGTCCGCTGAAGGCGGCCGGGATCGGGACGCTCGACGCGCTGCGGGAGGTCGCGGGTGCGATGCGGGAGATCGTCGACGCCCCCACCGTCAAGGGCGAGATGTCGGCGGCACTGACCGCCCGGATGAGCGAGCCGTACCTGCGGTTCTGCCGGCCGTGCAACGCCACCCACATGTACGAGATGCCGTTCCGGCTCGCGGCCCTGCAGGCCGGGCTCGAGTTACGCCCGAACACCTCGCCGCCGGTTCTCGAACGCATCCCCGGATGGGGATCGAAGCCGTACACCCGCACCGGTGCCGACGCGGATCCGCGGTTCGACGTGATCCGCGGCTACCTGCGTTTCTTCGGCCCCGCCGACCCGAAGGCCGTCGCCGCCTACATCGACGCCCCGGTCAAGGACGTCAAGGCGCACTGGCCCGACGACACGGTGAACGTGGTCGTCGGGGGCGCGCCGCGCTCGATGCTCGCCTCCGACCGCGACGGGCTGGGTGCCGCGCCACCGGATCGATCCGCGCGCCTGCTCGGCCCGTTCGACCCCTATCTGCAGCTGAAGGATCGCGAACTCCTCGTCTCCGACGAGGCGCGCCGCAAGGCGCTGTGGCCCACGCTCGGGCGTCCCGGCGCGATCGCGATCGGCGGCGAGATCGTCGGACTGTGGCGGCCGCGGACATCGGGCAAGAAGCTCTCGATCGAGGTGACGCCGTGGGAGAAGCTGTCGAAATCCGATCGCCGCTCGCTGGACGAGCAGGCGGCGGCGCTCGCGGAGTTCCGAGGCGTCACGCTCGCGGGCGTCACCGAGAAGGCCTAGCCCAGGGAGGCGTGCCAGACCAGGGCCGCGGCGAGGGCACCGATGCCGTTGAGCGACCAGTGCAGCGCGATCGGGGCCAGCAGGCTGCCGCTGCGGCGGCGCAACCACGTGAAGACGAAGCCGGCCGCGGCGGTCACGGCGACCGCACCCGCGATACCGAGGACCTGGCCGACGAACCCGCCACCCAGGATCCCGGTGAGACCACGATTGCTGGTGGTCAGCCCCAGCGACGACGCAATGTGCCACAGGCCGAACATGAGCGAACCGGCCGCGAAGACGCCGCGGGCGCCGGAGACCCGGGACAGCGTCCCCTGCAACACACCGCGGAACGCGAGTTCCTCCGGGATGACCGTCTGCAGCGGGATCACGATCATCGACGCGATCAGGGCACCGGAAATGGTGGCGTAGCGGTCGGCCATGAAGAACTGGCGGGTGAGGGGCAGCGCGATCCCGATCCCGACCACCGCGAGCACCAGCCCGACGGACGCGAGCGCGTACAGCGAACCCTTGCGCCAGTGCCGGGGCGAGAGCCCCAGTTCGGCCCAGCCCAGGCCACGGCGGCGAGTGAGGGCAACCAGGATCACCGCGGAGATCGGCACGGTCGCGATACTCGCCCACGGCGTGGTGAAGTGCGCGATGAGATTGGTCGATACGAGCACCGCGACGACGACGGCCACGTCGAGCCAGGCGTGCGCTGCTCGGATCCGATGCAGTCCCGACGTGTGGCCGAGGCCGGAATTCACGGAATGGCCCACGCCCACAGTTTCGACAGTCATATGCGGTGCTGCCCCCAACCCCTGCGGCTCGTCACGAGACGACGCGCTGCAGATCGTTATCCGGTTGTTATTTATACAAGCCTACGGAAATCTGCGGGTCCACTGCGGTGACCTCGAACACACGATGTTCGGCACACCTCGATGATATGCGCGCACCGGACGCCCCGATTCGGGCCGCTCGCGCCACGCGGCTAGCCTGAACGTCGAACTTCGCACCCCCGTGTTCAGGAGAGATGATGGCCGAATTCCTCTACGAGGACCTGCTGCCGATCGGTGAAGACCCCACCGAGTACCGGCTGCTCACCACCGAGGGGGTGTCCACCGTCGAAGGACCGGACGGCCGCACCTTCCTGAAGGTCGAGCCCGAGGCCATGCGGCTCCTCACCGAGACGGCTCTGCACGACATCTCGCACTACCTGCGCACCGATCACCTCAAGCAGGTCGCGAGCATCCTCGACGATCCCGAGGCGTCGAACAACGACAAGTTCGTGGCACTAGATCTGCTGAAGAACGCCAACATCGCGGCGGCCGGCGTGCTGCCGATGTGTCAGGACACCGGCACCGCGATCGTCATGGGCAAGCGCGGCCAGCACGTGCTCACCCCGGGCGACGACGAGGAGTCGATCGCGCGCGGCGTGTACGACGCGTACACCCGGCTGAACCTGCGCTACTCGCAGAACGCCCCCATCACGATGTGGGACGAGAAGAACACGGGCAACAACCTGCCCGCGCAGATCGAGCTGTACGCGGACACCGCGAAGGGCCACGAGAACTCCTACAAGTTCCTCTTCATGGCCAAGGGCGGCGGATCGGCCAACAAGTCGTACCTGTACCAGGAGACCAAGGCCATCCTGAACCCGGACTCGATGATGCAGTTCCTCGAGGCCAAGATCCGTTCGCTCGGCACGGCGGCCTGCCCGCCGTACCACCTCGCGATCGTCGTCGGCGGCACGTCCGCCGAGTTCGCGCTCAAGACGGCCAAGTATGCGTCGGCGCACTACCTCGACGAGCTGCCGACCGAGGGCGCGATCACCGGCCGCGGCTTCCGTGACCACGAGCTCGAGAAGCAGGTCTTCGAGCTCACCCAGAAGATCGGCATCGGCGCGCAGTTCGGTGGCAAGTACTTCTGCCACGACGTCCGCGTCATCCGCCTGCCCCGCCACGGCGCCTCGCTGCCCGTCGCGATCGCCGTCTCGTGCTCGGCCGACCGCCAGGCCAAGGCGAAGATCACCCCCGAGGGCGTCTTCCTCGAGCAGCTCGAGTTCAACCCCGGCCAGTTCCTGCCCGAGGTCACCGACACCCAGCTCGACGCCGAGACCGACGGCATCTCGGGCACCGGCAAGGGCGCCGCGGTCAAGATCGACCTCACCCGCCCGATGCCGGAGATCCTGGCCGAGCTGTCCAAGCACCCGGTCAAGACCCGGCTGTCACTGACCGGCCCGCTGGTCGTCGCGCGCGACATCGCGCACGCGAAGATCAAGGAGCGCCTGGACGCCGGCGAGGAGATGCCGCAGTACCTCAAGGACCACCCGGTGTACTACGCCGGTCCGGCCAAGACCCCCGAGGGCATGGCATCGGGTTCCTTCGGCCCCACCACGGCCGGCCGCATGGACTCGTACGTCGAGCAGTTCCAGGCGGCGGGCGGATCGATGATCATGCTGGCCAAGGGAAATCGGTCCAAGCAGGTCACCGACGCGTGCAACACGCACGGCGGCTTCTACCTCGGCTCCATCGGCGGCCCGGCGGCGCGTCTGGCGCTGGACTGCATCAAGAACGTCGAGATCGTCGAGTACGAAGAGCTCGGCATGGAGGCGGTCTGGAAGATCGATGTCGAGGACTTCCCGGCGTTCATCGTCGTCGACGACAAGGGCAACGACTTCTTCGCCCACACCGGCGAGGTCACCCTCACGATCGGCAAGCGCCCCGGCATCTGAGCCTGCGCGTCGAACACCGAAGGCCCGGTGGAGCATTCGCTCCGCCGGGCCTTCGGCGTCCCGCGGCTACAGCACGTACGGAACCAGCCGCTTGGTCCGGCGCATGTACTGGCGGTACGGCTCCCCCAGCCCGTCGACGAGCACCCGCTCCTCGTGTGGAATCCGGACCACGTACGCGGCGGCCAGGGCGAGCACCGTCAGCGGTGCGAGCCAGTTCGTATAGGCGACCGTGAATCCCAACGCGCACACCAGTGCACCGGTGTACGACGGATGCCGGATCCGCCGGTAGAGACCGGTGTCGATCACCGACTGCCCCGGTGCGGTCTGCACCTGGAATGTGAACGACGCCCCGAGTTCGTGGACCGCCCGCAGCCGCAGTCCCTGCCCGGCCGCGGCCACCAGCAGGCCGATCCAGAAGTACCACCACGCGCCCGTCGTGATCACCGTCGTCGACACCAGCACGCTCACCGCCGCCCCACCGACATACGAGACCATCAGGCCGAGCCCGACAGCGGGACCGGTCCATCCGTCACGGTGTGAGCCACCGCCGGCATGAGTTCGCCCGATCCGGTACTCGGAGTACAGCAACGCGACGAACGCGAATGCGAGGATCACCGCCGCGGTCGGTTCGGTGGCGAACAGTGGCAGGGCCGAACCCTCGCCGGTCACGGCCGCGGCGCCTCCCCCACGCCGATGGCGATCAACGGGTGCCGTGCGGGGTCGAGTCGGCCGAGAATCGACGCCAGCGAATCACGGTCGATCGCAACGCAACCAGCCGTCGGAGCGCCGTCGGTGACGTGCAGGAAGATTGCCGATCCTGCGCCGGGCGTGCGCGCGGAGTTGTATCCGATCACCGCAGCGTAGTCGTACGCCGCACCGGCGGCGTACAGGTTCTCGCTGGCGGCGCCCGGGCTGACCGACTGCCGCACGTGTGTGTTGTAACCGGGTGAGGCGGGGTTCGAATCCCACCAGTCCTGCACATCGGTGCGGAAGTACGGCATCGCGGTGCCCGGATCGGGAAGCCGGCCGAAGGCCCCGGTCAGCGGGAACACCCCGGCCGGGGTGCGGACCGAGAATTCGCTCGCCGCCCCGATCCCTTCCGCGCCGACCTGCGCGACCACCGGCCCGGCAACCGCGTGCCAGACGCCGTCGGCGCCCCGCTCCCATGCCGTGAGTTCCGCGACTGTTGCCTCCGGTGTCGGGGCGAAGACCGTGATGACCTGGTTCGAGGTGCCGGCGAAGATCACCGAATCGACCGCCGCGCCCGCGCGGGGGGCTCCCACCAGCCCGAACGCCAACGCGATCAGCACCATCAGACCGTTGGTCCACAGCCGATGCCACCGTCCGCGCCGGATCTCCGCCATCCTCCGAGTGTGCCTCGACGGCGCCCCCACTGTGTCCCGATTCGCGAGGACGGCACGAGACCGGTCTCCACCGGAAAACGTCAGTCCACGATCACCCCTGCCTCGACGGCCGCGGCGCGATACGCGTGTGCAAGGGAGTCGACGGTGTCGTGCGCGTTGAGCCCGCTCGGGTTCGGCACCACCCACAACTCGGCACCCTCGAAGCCGTCGGGCTGCCGGCCCTTCTGCGCCGCCCGCGCGCCGAACGCGGCTCGGTAGGCGGTGATCCCGGCGACCGCGACCACCCGCGGGCGCACCGTCGCCACCACGTCGCGTAGCCGCTGTCCGCCCGCCCGCAACTCCGCCGCGGTGAGCTCGTCGGCCCGGGCCGTCGCGCGCGCAACAAGATTCGTGATGCCGACGCCGCGCCGGACGAGCAGGTCGCGGTCGGCGTCGGACATGCCGGCGGTGGGATCGATCGGCCGGTCGACGAGCCCGCCCCGCAGCAGCGCCGGATAGAAGCGGTTGCCCGGGCGCGCGAAATGCGCCCCGGTGGCGGCCGTCCACAGCCCCGGGTTGATGCCCACGAACAGCAGGCGACACCCCGGACCGATCAGGTCCGGGACCTCCTTGTCCCGGAACGACTCGAGTTCGGCGCGGCTGAATCCCATGGGGACAGCGAACCGCACCGGTCAGGTGTGGGCCAAACCGTCAGGATCCCTCGTAGGCCGCGCGGATGACACCGATGTCGAGTTTGCGCATCCCCAGCATCGCCTGCGTGGCCCGCTGCGCCCCCTCGGAGTCCGGGCCCCCGATGTACGAACCCAGGGCGGCAGGAATGATCTGCCACGACACCCCGAACCGATCCTTGAGCCAACCGCACTGGCTCTCCTGCCCACCAGCGGCCGTGAGCTGGGTCCAGTATGCGTCGACCTCGGACTGGTCGGCGCAGCTCACCTGGAACGAGATCGCCTCGTCGAAGGTGAACTCGGGCCCCCCGTTGAGGATCGTGAAGTTCTGCCCGTCCAATTCGAACTCGATCGTGAGCGCGAGGCCCTCCGGTCGGTGCATGTCGGGGCCGTAACGGGAGATGTTCCGGATCTTCGAGTTCTTGAACACCGAGGTGTAGAACTGCGCGGCCGCCTCCCCTTCGGTGTCGAACCACAGGCACGGAGTGATCTTCTGCATGACATGGTCCCTTTCGACAGCCTGACGAATACGGGCCACCCAATACTCATATATTCAGACCGCTTGTGCAGGGCAAACTCATCGGAGAGCCGTCATCAGCGCCGCGACCAGGACGAGGAGCCCGATGTATCCGACCGCGTGGACCCGGTCCGGAATCCGCCCGATCGACCGTCGGACGATCGCGATGGCCGGTAGGGCACCCGCCAGCAGCGCCCCTGCTGCGGCCACATCCACGAGCCCCACTCGCAGCCCCGTCGCCGACGCGACGGCTGCGGGGCCGGTGGTTGCGTAGATCACCGACGCGGCCAGTGCGACCGGCAGCGTCAGCAGGTTGGCCAGGCCTGTCGCGTCGATCATCGACATCCCTCGTCGGCGCAGGATCGGCACGGTCATCACGCTGCCACCGACTCCCAGAAAGCTCGCGACGGATCCGACCACGACTCCGCCGATCGTGGTCGCGGCGCCGCCCGGCGACCGCCGGTATGTCGCCGGCGCGGCGAGGAAGCCGCGCCTGACAGACACGTCGACGACGGTGGCGACGAGGTAGACCACGAAGAACGCGTGAACGACCGCCCCGTCGACGCGCGTCGCCAGAAGTGCGCCGAGCAGTCCACCGATCGCCAGGGCGGGAAGCAGCGTCGCCGTTCCCGCCAGTCGGCGTCCGCCGTTCCGGCGATATGTGTAGGTCGCGATCGTCGCGTTGACCACCATCACCGCCGCCGAGGTCGCGACGGCAACATGCATCGCCGTATCCGCGGGCGCCGTCGCCGACCGTCCGACGAACCAGTACACGACCGGAACCGTGACGAATCCGACCCCGAAACCGAAGGCGACGGTGGTGATTCCGGTGATGCACCCGAAGAGAAGAAGAACCGCAATACTCACGGCTCCGACGCTACGAACCCCACGAGTGGCGCACAATCGATGACCCGTCATCCTCTATCGCGAATCCGCCACCTTCCGGCGTACCGTCTTCTGGTGCGCAACGTTCCGGTCGACGATCTCGACACCACCGATCGCGCCGTCCTCGCCATCGGCACCGACTACCCGCCGCGCCACCTGCTGGATTGGCACCGGCACCGCCGCGCCCAGTTCCTCTTCGGCGCCTCCGGCGTCATGCAGGTCGAAACCGATTGCGGCACATGGACCGTACCGCCGGACCGAGCGGTATTGATTCCTCCCCGCACCCGGCATCGCGTCACGATGCTCGACGTCAGTACGCGCAGCCTCTACATCGAGCCTGGGGCGGCGCCCTGGTTTCCCCGGGCGTGCCGAGTCGTCGACGTACGTCCACTCCTGCGGGAACTGCTCCTCGCCGCGGTCGACGTCCCCCTCCGGTACGACCACTTCGGCCGTGACGGCGCACTGATGACCTTGCTCTTGCACGAGATCGCCGACACCGCGCCGCTGCCGCTGGAACTACCGTTACCCGGACACCCCGAACTTCGCGCACTGTGCCAGGCGTTCCTCGACGCCCCCGACATCCACGACCGGAACCAGGCGTGGGCCCACACATTGCACGTCAGCACCCGAACCCTCGATCGGATGTTCTCCTCCGAGACCGGGATGAGTTCGGCGAGTTGGCGTCGACGCGCCTGCGTCCTCGCCGCACTCCCCGAACTGGTAACGGGACGCCCCGTCGCAGCTGTCGCGGCCCGCCTCGGTTACGCCAGCCCGGCGTCGTTCACGGCAATGTTCACCAAGCTGCTCGGCACACCACCGAGCAGCTTCTCTCCCCGATGACGCACTCGCTCGTCAGCGCACACCGGTAGATTGGAACGCGAACGCCACCCGCGAATCATCGATCGCCAGGGAGTTCGCATGTACCACGTTCCCGACATGCAGGGCCGGTACGTCATCGTCACCGGCGCCAACAGCGGCACCGGTAAGGAGGCCACCCGACGGCTGGCCGCGGCGGGCGCCCATGTCGTAATGGCCTGCCGCACTCCGCGCAAGGGCGAGGCCGCGTGCGCGGAGATCATGCACGACCTTCCGCACGCGCAACTGGAGATCCGCCGGATCGACCTGGCCGATCTCGGATCCGTCCGCGAATTTGCCGCCGGTTTCCTCGACGACGGACGCCCCCTCGACCTCCTGGTCAACAACGCCGGGGTCATGTCGCCGCCCGAGCGGTTCGAGACCGTCGACGGATTCGAGCTGCAGTTCGGCACCAACTTCCTGGGCCCGTTCGCCCTGACCAATCTCCTGCTGCCACTGCTGCTCGACGCGCCGGCCCCCCGGGTGGCCACGATGACCAGCGGCACGGCGCACTACGGACGAATCAACTTCCGGGACCTGCACTCCGCACACCGGTACAGCCCGGCGTTGAGTTACGCGCAGTCCAAGCTTGCCGACATGCTGATGGCGCAGTACCTCGCCGGCGTCGCGGTCGAGCGCGGATGGAATCTGCTCAGCACGTATGCGCATCCCGGCTACACCCGCACCAACCTGCAGACCGCGGGCGCGAGCCTGGGCCGGGACCGGGCGCGGCACGGTGTGTTCTCGGGCAGCGACCGCACGATCCTGCCGTCCCAGGATGTCCAGCAGGGCGCCGAACCCCTCCTGTTCGCCGCGACCAGTCCCGATGCCGCCCAGGGCGGGTACTACGGGCCCGGCGGACGAATGGGACTGATCGGCCCGACCCGCCGACTCGACCAGCCCCGCAGCTCGCGTGGCGTCGACCTCGCACCGTCACTGTGGGCGGTGGCCGAAAAGCTCACCGACACAACCCTTCCGTACTAGGGACAATCGACCGGGGGCATCAAGATCAGGAAGCACCTGGCACTCCTCGAGGCAGCCAGCATGGTGGTGAGCGAGAAGCGCGGTCGGGTCCGGTTCTGCCGACTGGGCACCAATCCACTTCGGCAGGAACTCGATTGGATGCTCGGATACCACCGCGAGGTCGAGGCGCGACTGGACCGTCTCGAGGCATTCCTGGAGAACGACGACCCCAACCGAACGGAGAAGGATCGATGACCAGCCAGACATCCGCCACGACTGTCACCAGCCCGGGCGACCGTGGCCTGCACATCGAACGCACGCTGAATGCGCCCCGGGATCGCGTGTGGGCCGCGTACACCGAACCCGAGCTGCTCGCGCAGTGGTGGGGCCGCGGCAACAGGCTCGACATCGAGAAGTGGGAACTCGAGCGGGGCGGGCACTGGCGCTTCGTCGAGCACCACGAGGGCGGGAGCTCCGGCTTCGAGGGGCGCTTCCGCGAGGTCACTCCGAAGGACCGCATCGTGTGGTCGTTCGAATGGGACGGGATGCCTACTCACGTATCCGTCGAGACCATCGATTTCGTCGACCTCGGCGACGGCCGCACGAAGTTGGTGCTGGACTCGATCTTCCTCACGGCGGAGGACCGGGACGGAATGATCGAGTCCGGCATGGAACAGGGCCTCAACGAGAGCTTCGCGGCCCTCGACGCGATGCTCGCCCGCACCGCGTAACGAAATTCATTTGGACGATCGTCCAAATGAATTTCGGGAAAACGCCGTATCCGAGGCGACCCGTGGCCTATATTTCGTTTCGATCACAATCGCTCGACGAAACCTTGGTCAGGGGAGAGTCCGCCATGAACCTCAATCTCATCTCACTGTTCCCGCTGATCGGAACGATCGGGAACCTGCTGAACTTCGGCAGCACCATCGAGTTCAGCTGATCCGATAGTCGACGAACACCCCGGGACGATCCCGGGGTGTTCGTCGTTTCGAGCGGGCTCCCGGCGGCCTGACCGCCATCCGCCGGGTCATCCCAGCGGCAGGTACGTGGGCAGCGTTCGTCCACGGATCAGATCGCCGGGGAGCTCGATGCGTTCGGGTGGACTGTCACCGGTCAATCGGCGTAGAACCTGCCGGGCCGTGGCTGCGGTTATCTGCTCGATCGGCTGCCTCCAGGTGGTCAGCCCCAGAACGGGGCTGGCGAGTTGTCCGATCCCGTCGTATCCGGTGAGAGCAATGTCGTCCGGCACCCGGACGCCGAGCGCAGTGAGTTGTTCCCACGTACTCAGCAGGGTGGGGTCGTTGGGACACATGATGACCGAGACGTCGTCGAGGCAGCGGGCAAGAATATCCGGCTCGGGATGGTCACCCGCGGCCGCCCGAGGGATCGCGACGGTGTCGATGCCCGCCTCGGTCAGGGCCCGCTGCATCCGGGTCGATCGTTGGTGCAGTGTCGTCGAATGCTCCGCGGCCACATGCAGCACCCCGACAGCGCGGTGGCCGGCATGTGCGATCAGCCCCGCCAGGACCTCCGCTCCACGACCGTCGTCGCAGACCGACCCGATCGACGGCGAGGTGCTCGCGCGCCCCATCAGGACGGTCGGGAGGCGCTGAGCCACCGGAACGATCTGCGCCTCGGGCATCCGTCCGGAGGCGATGACGAGGGCTTCGGGCCGCAGTCCGAGCAGTCCGGCCAGCACATCGCCGGGCGTGGTACCGGCCGATGCCGTACCGACCGCGAGGGAGAATCCCGCCTCCTCGAGATGTTCCTGGAGGTGAGCGATCATCTCCCCGTAGAACGACAGCCGCACGGATCGGACGAACACTCCGATGATCTTGGTGTTCTTCGCTTTCAATGCTTGGGCGCGTACATCTTTGATATAGCCGAGCCGGGCCGCGACCGCCTCGACATGCTGCCTGGCATCGTCGGAGACGCCGGGCTGCGCCAGCAGCGCACGGCTGGCCGCCGACTTCGACACCCCCGCTGCGGCCGCGACATCCGCAATGGTGATGCGGTCAGCCATGTCCGGTGCCCGATGCGCCCCGGTCCGCCGGCGTGTAGTCGACGCTCAGTCCGAGATGATCACTCGGCCAGGCGCCCTCACCGTCCGGTTCGCCGATCACCTCGGCGCAAACCACTTCCATTCCGGACGAATGGAACTGGTAGTCGAGGGTGTAGTCGAGCGCCCGCGCCGCCGGGCCGTCCGAACGGAGGTGCGCGGGCGTGTCGCCGACCAGTGGGTTCCTGGCGAGCACCGTCGCCCGGGCGGCCGCGGTGGCGCCGTTCCAGCTGTCCCGAAGCCGGTCCTCGATGATCGCGGCGTACTCGGGGCTGTCGGGGGGACGAGGTTGAAGTCCCCTCCCAGGATCTCGTGATCCACCGGTTCCATCTTCCGATGCAGGAGATCACCGATCTCGGCCAGCTGCCGCAGCCGCACCGCAGTGGTGGCTTCGATTGCGCCGAAGTCGATTCGAATCCCCGAATCTCGGGCGAACCGCCTGCCGGTCTCGGTCATCTGCCATGCCGACGGGGTGTGGCGCAGATGGGTCGAGCCGACTCTGATCCGCGTCGAGTCCACCTCGAGCACCGCGGTGGTGAGGTAGTAGTTGCGGCCGTCGTCCCCGGCAAGACAATCGACGCGGACCTCCGACGGCTCCCGTGTGGACAGCACGGCGGGGACGCTGACGAGGTCGGCGGCGTCGTCCGGGACGGCGGCGACGTGCATGCCCAGCTCCGCCGCGAGGTCCTCGGCGTGCCGTGGGTTCGATTCCTGCAGGAGGACGACATCCGGGCGGCGGGTCGCCACGGCTGCCGCCAGCAGCCCGACCCGCTGATGGCGGTTCGTGTGCAGGACGTTCCAGGTCACCACGCGCAGTGTGCTCATCGTCAGGACTCTCTCTCTGTGTCGAAACCGGCGTACGAACTCGATGGGTCGAACCGGAGGTAGGTACGGTCGTCGGGGGTCTCGGCGCCCGGTCGGAGCGGCTTGCCCATGGCTGCCAGCTCGCCGATGCAGGCCGGGTCGTGTGCAATGGCGGCGAACAGTTCGCGTTCGGCGCACGCGAGCGTGGCCGCCGGCCCCGGATACCCGTCGCTCGCGAAGACCACGGTTGCGGCGCCGGCGACCGGGAACACCTCGATATGGCAGTCGGGGACGGCACTGCCGTCGAGCACTCCGTAGCCGAAGGCGGCGTCCCGGTTGGCGAGGTGGTGTTGCAGTTCGAGTAACGGCCGGCTCGCCGCCAACCCCGGGTCCTGATCGCGCAGCGCGTCGAGAGACTCGCCGGCCGCCGCATGGGCCGCAACGACTGCCGCTCTGAACAAGGTCATAGCCTGATCCACGCGTTTCTCGCCCGGGACTACCCGGTCGCCGATGCGCAGGTGGATATCGCCGATCCTCCATATCTCGCGGCGCGCCCGCGAGTAGACCGCGGCGACGGCACCGGACGGGCCGGCGTGATCGGGCCGGATGTGTGTGAGCGCCTGACTGATCGTGTCGACGGCACGGCGGGCCGACACGTTCGGCTCCAGCCGGGCGATCTCCCTGGCGACGGTCTCGGCGTAGAGCCGACCGCTCGGGGCCTGTCCCCTGTCGCGCAGCGGGCTCGACATTCCGTCGACGACGGCGGCGAAGTGTTCGGTGACGACGAGAGCGTCCTCGCACGCCGACACGGCACTCTTCGGCGCGATGAACCATTCCTGCGCGTAGGCGTTCTCCCCGGAAAGCTCCACGAGGGCGCAGGGTTCGGCACTCTGAACCCCTCCGACGCAGGGGGTGGGTGCGG
The DNA here is from genome assembly GCF_013348805.1 of Rhodococcus sp. W8901. Classification (NCBI taxonomy): domain Bacteria; kingdom Bacillati; phylum Actinomycetota; class Actinomycetes; order Mycobacteriales; family Nocardiaceae; genus Rhodococcus; species Rhodococcus sp. W8901. The sequence goes on along the minus strand of NZ_CP054690.1, from coordinate 1,700,905 downwards.
GACTCACGGGCACGGGAGGACAGCTCCTGTTCGTCTGGATAGTTGGTGGATCATCGTCGGCCGACCCCACGTCTGGATGCCCGCAGCGCCATGCGATCGGCGAACAGCACGACCACGATCGAGAGCGCCGTGATGGTGACGACGTAGGCGGTGGTCAGGCCCACCAGGTTCGGATCCTGTTCGGCAGCCAGCGTTCCGAGCGTGACACCGAGCGGCTTGTTGTTGATGTTGTAGAGCATCACCGAGACGGTGTACTCGGAGAGGGTGTCGTTGAACCCCAACGCTGCGACCTGCAGGAGCACTGGCGTCAACGCCGGCAGGATCACCGTCAGGAACCTTCTCGTCGGGCTTGCGCCGAGCGACCGGGCCGCGTCGTCGAGCGATGGATCGAGACCGGCGTAGGTGGCGGTGACGAAGCGCGACACCACCGGTAGGAGCAGGACGGTATACGCCAGCGGCAGGATCCAGTACGTGCCGACCAGGACCTGACCGCCGACGAGCGCACTCCCCGCACCGAAGGCGATGAGGAACCCCAACGCGACGAGGATTCCGGGGAGAAAGTACGGCAGGAACATCGTGAGCTGGATGACGTCACCGACGAACCTTCGTCGCGACCGATACGAGAGGTGCGCAGCGACTGTTCCGATGACGAGCGCCAGCGGGATGGCGAGTACGGCGAGTGTGAGTGAATTGACCAGTGGCTCATAGGCGGTCGGGTTCGTGAGCATCCGGACGTAGTGCTCGACCGTGAGCTCGGGACTGATCTCGCCGCGACGGATCGCCTCCACCGGAGCCAGCGACAGCAGCGCCGTCACCACCAGCGGGGCCAGATTGACGATCGCCAGCAGGTACGCGGCCCCATAGGCGAGGAACTTCGTACCCCGACCGCGTAGCCGAATCGGCTCGAACGGCCGCGGCGTCTTGCTCGACATCACGGCACCGCTGCGGCGCTCCTGACGCAGCGCCCACACCAGCAGCACCGTCGTCGCCGCGCCGAGGAGCAGTCCGAGCAGCGCGGCCATGTCCATGCGCCCCAGCCCCGACAGGGACTGGATCATCGGGGCGATCATGGTCAACTCGGCCCCACCGAGGATGGTCGGCGCCGCGAACGATGTGAGAGTCGAGATGAAGGCCATCAGCACCGACGCCAGGATCGTCGGCTTCAGCACCGGAAGCACCACCCGGAACAGAGCCGGAAGCGGCCGCATTCCCAGCGACCGGGCCGCCTCGACCATCGAGAAGTCGACACGCCGGATCGCCGGCCGCAGGAACAGGAAGTGGTACCCGGTCATGGTGAAGGTATGCACGAAGATCACCGCGCCCATCCCGGAGAACCAGTCATCGGGCAGGCCCGGGATCACTGCTTGCAGAGTTCGGGTAATGAGCCCGTTCTCGCCGTACACCATCGCGTATCCGGTCACTGCCGCGATGGATCCGAACACCAGCGGCACCGCGTAGGCGACTGTGAGAAAACCCCTTCCACGGATCGCGAAGGCTTCGAGGAAGAACACCTGAGCAATCCCGACCACGTTCGCCGTGACCGTCGAGATCACCGCGATCACCAGAGTGTCGCGCACGGCACCCACGACCCGGCCCGAGTCGATCAACCTCGACGCGACCTGTCCGACGGATCCGTGGTCCGAGCGCAGTACCGCATCGATCACGCTGAGATTCGGAAAGAACAGGAACGTCACGACGAACCACCCGAACGCGGCGACCGCAGCGGCGAACAACAGTCGCTTCACACGGCGGGTGAGGCCACCGGACCGCGAGGTCGTCGTCGCGGTCGGCGTCGCCGTCGTCCCGGTCATGCCGACAGCTCGATCAGATCGGGCAGGTCGAAACCGCACCGCACTTCGTCACCGACGTGGAGAACCGCGTTGCGGTCCGAGCCGGCGAGCATCGTCAGTCCCTGCCCGCCGATCTCGACGCGGTAGCGCGTCGTCGAGCCGAGGAACGCGGCGTCGGTGACGGTGCCGCCGGCCACGCAGTCGAGCCCGGCTCCGTCGGCAAGCCGCAGCCGCTCGGGACGTAGCGCCAGCTGACCTCCCCGGGCCACGCCGAACAATGCCCTGGTCCCGGATTCGAGCACGTCGATCGAGCCCACGAACTCGCCGACGTAGCGGTTGACCGGCGAGTGGTAGACCGCGTGCGGGCTGTCTACCTGCTCGATGCGGCCGGAGTTCATCACCGCCACCCGGTCTGCCAGCGCCAACGCCTCTTCCTGGTCGTGGGTGACGTACACGGTCGTCACACCCAGCTCGCGGTGCAGGCGCTTGATCTCATCGCGCAACGTGACCCGCAGCCGTGCATCGAGATTCGACAGGGGCTCGTCCATCAGCATCACCGACGGCTTCGTTGCCAGGACCCTGGCGATCGCGACCCGCTGCTGCTGACCCCCCGACAGTTCACTCGGCGTCGCGTTCGCGAACGCGTCCAGTCCCGTCAGTTCAAGGACTTCCGAGGTGCGCGAGACGACCTCGGATCTGGGCAGCCTGTGCACCTTCAACCCGAACTGCACGTTCTGCACCACCGTCAGGTGCGGAAACAGCGCGTAGCTCTGGAACACGAAGCCGATTCCGCGCCGCTCCGGTTCGACCGCGGTGACGTCGCGACCGTCGACGACGATGGAGCCCGACGAGATCGGGACGAATCCCCCGAGGGCCCGGAGCAGCGTCGATTTACCGCACCCGGACGGCCCCAGAAGCGCCACGAACTCGCCACTGCCGACCTCGAGGTCGAGCGGGGGGATCACTGTCTTGTCGCCGTACCGGACCTGTACACCCTTGATACCGATCATCGTCGGACACTCACTCCCCGTTGCACCGGCACCGCTCAGCCGCCGAGAATGTCGAGCTGGATCCGCTCGAGCCACGACGACATTCGCGGCGCCACGACGCCCCAGTCGATGTCCTGCTTGCCGATCTCCGCCAGTGCCGCCTCGGCCTCCGGTAGCTGCGCCAGCGCCTGCGGATTCACCGGGGTGTCGCTGCCGGTCGTCTTCACGAAGTCCGCCTGGACCTCGGCCGACCCGAACCAATCGATGAAGCGCTTCGCCGCATCTGCGCGATCGCTGCCGGCCACCAGACCGATGCCGGTCGACACGAAGGGCGAACCACCCTCGGCATCGACCACACGCAGATCCAGCCCGTTGTCCTTCGCGCCGGTCTCGATGCCGCCGAGCCAGTTCACGACCACCGGCTGTTCTCCGGAGGTGACCCGGTTCCAGTCGAATTTCTGGCCCGATGCGACCGGTACCGCATTCCGCAGAATCCGAGTCAGCAGGTCCCAGCCCGCATCCGTGACCTCACCCGATTCGCGGTCGGTGTGGGGCCACAAGATCCCCGCGACCGCAGCCTGCCCGGTCTGACTCGTCACGCTCGGGAACACGAACTTGTTCGCGAACCGCTCGTCCGCCAGATCCTCCCACTTGCGTGGCGCCTGCGCCGCGTCGAGAGCTGCCGGATTGTACGCCATCACGATCGGAGTCTGAGAGAACAGGGTGAAGGCCCCGGTGCCCGAGTCGAACTCGCCGGGCACCAGATCTCGCCAGACGGGCGAGTAGTCGGCCAGCACACCGGCAGCCCCGATCTGGTTCAGCTGTGCCTCGCCGAGCCCGAGAACGACGTCGGCCTGGGCATTGTTCTTCTCCGCGAGCAGCCGCTCGGTCAGCTCGCCGCCGCCACCGGAGACGAACGAAACATCGAGACCGAGAGCATCTTTGGCGTGAGACGCAATGTACTCACCTCGCGGCCCCTCGCCCTGCGGCGAATAGACCAGGATCGAATCCGCGCTCGATTCCCCTCCACCACCCGACGAACACCCAGCAAGTGCGAGCACACCCGCCAAGGCAGCTGCACCCACTGCCAACACCGACCGCTTCACCATCACACGACCTCACTCTCGGGGACCTCGTTCCGAAAGTGATCGTCAATGGTCGAACCGACACGGCGGTGGCGCGATCGGCACCGCTGAGTGAACAGACGGGAACGTTCCCGGGATCGTTCCCGGGAACGATCCCGGGCCCCTGGTCGACGAACCTTCTAGGTGCCCTTCAGGTTGAGGATCTGCCGCAACTCGTGGCGGATCTCGACGAGATCACGGGCGTCGTCCATGACGACGTCGATGTCCTTGTAGGCGTCGGGGATCTCGTCGATCCATTCGGCGCCGTGCCGGTACTCGATCCCCTGCATGCGCTCGGCCAGGTCCGCCACGGTGAACCGCTTCCGGGCCTGTGTGCGGGAGAACCTGCGGCCGGCGCCGTGCGGGGCGGAGCACAGTCCGGGCTTGCTGCCCTTCCCCCGGACCACGTAGGAGCGGGTGCCCATGGAACCCGGGATGACGGCGTCCACTCCTTCGTGGGCGTTGACCGCGCCCTTGCGAGTGAGCCACACCTTCTCGCCGTAGTGCTCCTCCTGCTCGGTGTAGTTGTGGTGACTGTTTATCCGCTCAGCCTCGACCACCCCCTCACCGATCCACTCCCCCAGTACCGCGCTGTAGCGGTCCATCATCTCGGCCCGGTTCAGGAGCGCGAACCGCTGCGCCCACCGCAGTTCCCGGATGTACGCCCAGAACTCGGGCGCACCCTCCGCGAGGTAGGCGAGGTCCCGGTTGGGCAGCTCGATGTGCCATGTCCGGCACAGCTTCTGGGCGATCGCGATGTGCTTCTGTGCGATCTTGTTGCCCACTCCTCGGCTCCCGGAATGCAGGAACATCCACACCCGATCCTGTTCGTCGAGGCACAGCTCGATGAAGTGGTTGCCGCCACCGAGGGACCCCAACTGCTCACGCCACTTCGGGGAGTGCGACAGGTCCACGCCGTCCTTCGCCGCGCGCTCCTCGAGTTCCGCGATCTTCGGCTCCGCGAACCATTCCCCGAGGGATGCCGTGAGGTTGTAGTTGCCCGGGGACAACGGAATTGCATCCTCGAGCCGCAGGCGGAGTGCATGGAGCGTCCGGCCGCGGGCGCCGGCTCGTTCGATGTCACCGGCGTCGAACTGGGTTCGGGCAGCGATCATTCCGCAGCCGATATCGACGCCGACCGCCGCCGGGATCACCGCGCCGCGGGTCGGGATCACCGTTCCGACCGCGGATCCCTTGCCGCTGTGCGCGTCCGGCATCAGCGCCACGTGCGGGTACACGAACGGCATGGACGCGGTTTCCCGCGCCTGTGCAAGGGCGGTGTCGTCGACGTGGCTGGCAAAGTTCAACAGGTTGTGGCCGTGCTCGGTGGGGGTCACTGTCCTACTCCGGTCGTGGACGATCGCGCGGGGATCGCCCGCGGCGTCGTCCGAATGATTGGTAGTCCCACCGTAGAGCGATTTCGGGACCGGGCAAGCGAATATCCGCGCGACGGCGTTCAATGGATCGGGACCGGCGAGCGCATCCACAGGACGGTGGTAGGCATGACAGGACACGACGACTGGTCTCGCGATCACGGAGCCGCCGCCCTGCGACGCCACGCTCCCGAGGTTGCGTCCACGCTCGACCGTCTGGTCGCCCTCGTCCCACCCATCGGCGACGGCTCCGTCGTCGCGCGGGCCCGCGAGGTGTGCGGGCGGACGCTGTCACTCCCGCCGCTGCCCGCGCCGCCCGTGACCTCCGCACCCGCGAACGCCGACGGGACCACCCAGGTGCCGCTCGAGTTCGCCGAGCAGTTCAGCGCCGACGTGTCCATGATCGACGACGCCATGCGGGGCGCGCTCGCGTCGGCGCTCGGCGACCGGACCGGCACCTTCGTGCAGTCGCTCTACGTCGCCGACTGGGTGCCGCGCGTCCGCGCCGGACTCGACGCGCTGTTCGAGGGCGCCGACGCCGACTGGGGCATCCCGATCGAGTGGGCCACCGAGGGTGAACCGTGGCCGCTGATCCAGCGCACGCTGGTCGACGTCGCCCGGCTCCGCGAACTCGACCCGGTGACCACCGAGGTCGTGCGCCTGTACCAGGCCCGCCAGCACAACTGCCGGCTGTGCAAGTCCCTGCGCAACCGCACCGCACTGCTGGCGGGCGGCGACGAAGCCGTCTACGCCGAGATCGACGACTACCGCAGCGGCGGGCTGTCCCCGCGCCACAAGGCGGGGCTGGGCCTCGCCGAGGGGCTGACCTGGCAGCCCGGCCATCTCGATCCGCAGGCGATCGCGGCTGTGCGCGAACACTTCTCACCCGCCGAGGCGGTGGAGTTGGTGCTCGACACGATGCGCAACTCGTGCAACAAGATCGCGGTGTCGACGGGGACCGATCAGGCCAACATCACCGACGGTGTCGAGATCTACGACGTCAACCCCGACGGCTCGGTGGACTTCGGCCTGGCGCTGCCCGGCTGAGAGACCGGTTACCGCACGGCGCTGACCGGCCATTGCCATGCCCCGCGCGCGGGAGGAAGGTGGGGTAAGGAATGGGGCCGGTGGCGCCCCCGGGCGCCACCTCGAGCAGAAAGAGGTGGATCGTGTACGCACGTTCTACAACTATCCAGGCGCATCCCTCGTTCATCGACGCCGGCATCAAGCACGTCCGCGACACCGTGATGCCGGAACTCGCCGACATCGAAGGCTGCGCCGGACTGTCGCTGCTGGTCGACCGGGACTCCGGGCGCTGCATCGCCACCAGTTCGTGGATGGACGAGGACGCTCTCCGCCAGAGCGAGGGGCCCGTCATGCAGCTTCGCGATCGGGCCGCCGAGGTCTTCCACGGCACCTGGCACGTCGAGCGGTGGGACATCGAGGTCCTGCACCGCGATCATCCGTCCCACCACGGCGCGTGCGTCCGCGCGGCCTGGTTCAAGGTGGAGCCGGGCACGATGGCGCGCGCTGTCGACGTCTACAAGCTGGCGGCATTGCCCGCGCTGGGCGAGGTCGACGGGTTCTGCAGCGCGAGTCTGATGGCCGACCATGCGGCCGGACGCGCGGTGTCCTCGGTGACCTTCGACAGCGTCGAGCAGATGGCGGCCAGCCGCGAGCAGGGCGAGACCATCCGGAACGCAACCCTGAGTGAGGCCCGAGCCGAGGTGCTGGAGGTGTGCGAGTTCGAGCTCGCGATCGCCCACCTGCACGTGCCCGAGATGGTGTGATCACCGAGTCCGCGGATCCGCGCGCCACGTGAAGTGGCGCCCGGTCCTCGGCCGTGCACCGATCACGCGACCTGCAGCACCCCCTGCCGCGACAGGATCGGACGCACCCCCTCACCGAACCAGTACGCCTCCTCGATGTGCGGCTGACCGGACAGCACGAAGTGCTCGACGCCCACCGCCGCGTACTCCTGGATCAGCGACGCCACCTCCGCGTGGCTGCCGACGAGAGCGGTTCCGGCGCCGCCGCGGACCAGCCCGTACCCGGCCCACAGCCCCGGGTACACCTCGAGGTTGCGCAGATCGGCACTCAGGCCGAGCTGACGTCGTTGGCCTTCGGACTCGCTCTGCGCCAGGCGGTTCCGTGCCAGCTCGATCTGCGCGGGATTCATTCGCTCGACCAGCTTGTGTGCTTCGGCCCACGCCTCCTCCGAGGTGTCGCGGGCGATCACGTGCGCGCGGATCCCGAAGCTCAGGGTCCGTCCGTGCAGCGCGGCGCGGCGGCGGACGTCGTCGATCAGGGCGCCCACCCTCGCAGGCGGCTCGGTCCAGGTGAGGTAGGTGTCGACGTGCCGGGCGGCGACGTCCAGGGCAGGCTCGCTGGCCCCACCGAAGAAGATCCCCGGCGCCGGCGACGGCGTGGGGAGTGCCGCCGCACCCTCGACTGTGTAGTGGGTACCCGCGAAGTCGAACGGCGTCCCACTCCACGCACCGCGGACGATCTCGAGGAACTCCCCCGTCCGCTGGTAGCGCTCCGCCTTGGTGAGGAAGTCGCCGAACCGGCGCTGCTCCTCCGCGTCACCGCCCGTGACGATGTTGAGCAGCAACCGACCGCCGGACAACTGCTGGAACGCCGCGGCCTGCTGCGCGGCCAGCGTCGGGGTGATCAACCCGGGCCGGAACGCGACGAGGAACTTGAGCGTGCGGGTCTCCCGGATGAGCGCCGCGGTCGTGATCCACGCATCAGAGCACCACGTGCCGGTCGGCGTGAGCACCGCTTCGAAACCCAACTGCTCCGCAGTCCTGGCGACCAGGGACAGGTAGTCGAGCGACGGCGGACGAAACGCAGACGCGCGCCCCGCGGCCTCCTGCGGGTCGAGCGCGCCGATCACCTCCCGCCCGTCCCCGGAGGTGGGCAGGTACCAATGGAAATGCAGAGTCATGCGGGAATCCCTTCGAGAACGCCGAGATGAGTGAGAACTGTGCTGCGCAGGCCGACCACGTCGGGGTCGGCACGCAGCCGAGGGCGGGGCGCCGAGACCGCGACGTCGTGGGCGATCCGGCCGCCGTCGAGGACGAGCACCCGGTCCGCGAGCAGCACCGCCTCCTCCACGTCGTGGGTGACGAGCAGGACCGCGAAGCCGCGCCGCTTCCACAACCGGATCAGTAACTCGTAGGCGGTGATTCGGGTCAGCGCGTCCAGCGCACCGAACGGTTCGTCGAGGAGCAGCAGCTCGGGCTCGCGGACGAGGGCCCGAGCCAACGACACCCGCTGGGCCTCGCCGCCGGAGAGCGTCAGCGGCCACGCGTCGACACGGTGCGCGAGGTTCACCTCCGCGAGGGCATCGACCGCGCGCTGCCTGCCGTCGGCACCCGGCAGTCCGAGCGAGACGTTGCGGTGCACCCGTTTCCACGGAAGCAACCGCGGCTCCTGGAACGCGACGGCCACCGAACCGTCGACGTCGATGCTGCCGTCGTGTCCGAGGTCGAGCCCGGCGACGGTCCTCAGCAGCGTCGACTTGCCCGAGCCGCTGCGTCCTACGAGCGCGACGATCTCGCCGCGGCGCAGGGTCAGGTCGATGCCGTCGAGGACGACGTCGGAGCCGAAAATGCGTCGCACGCCGCGGGCGGTGACGACGGCGTCGCTCACGCCCCCTGGTACGTCTTGCGCCATGTCAGGAGCCTCCCTTCGAGGGCCCGCACGATCGCGTCGGTTGCGAGACCGAGGAACGCGTACACGAGCAGGCCGAAGATGACGATGTCGATGCGGAAGTAGATGCGGGCGTTGTTGACGAGATACCCGAGCCCGGCGTCCGCGTTGATCTGTTCGGCGACGATCAGCGCCAGCCACGCGACGCCGAGGGACAGCCGCAGCCCGGTGAGCGCCTGCGGCAGTGACCCGGGCAGAACCACATGGACCGCGAGCTGGAACCTGCTGAGCCCCAGCGTCTCCGCGGCCTCGATCAGCTTGCCGTCGATGCTCCGGATGCCGGCGAACAGGTTGAGATACAGCGGGAACATCACCCCGAGCGCCACCAGGAGCACCTTGGGCTCCTCGCCGATCCCGAACCAGATGATGAACAGCGGGATCAGCCCGAGGAACGGCACCGTCCGCAGCATCTGGATGGGCGGATCGATGGCGAGTTCGACGATCCGGGAGAACCCGGCGAGCACGCCGAGCACGACGGCGAGCGCAACCCCGAGCACGACACCGAGGAGCACCCGCTGCACCGACACGGCGAGTGCGTCCTCCAGGCTGCCGTCCGACCACAGTTCCGCGGCCGCCGAGATCACCTGCGCCGGCGAGGCAATCGTCTTGTCCGACACCACTCCGGCGCTGCTGAGCACCTGCCACAGCACCAGCAGTACCAGCGGGGAGATCAGTCGCAGCAGCGGCGTCCACGAACGGCGTCGGCGCGTCGGCGCGGCCGTATCCGCTGCGGCGACGGTCACGACATTCTTCGTCAGGACCGCGGTCATTTCCTGCCCTCCTCGATCTGCGGGTTGAACCGGGCGTCGAAGTACTCACCGGCGACGGGAGCCTGCTTCAGCAGTCCCGCCGAGGCGAACAGGTCGATCAGCTTCTGCTGCTTCGCGATGCGCTGGTCGTCGATCGGAACGTAGGAGCCCTTCGACGTGTCGAACGACGCCGCGGCAACGTCCTGCGGGAGCTTGGTCAGCTTCGCGAAGATCGGCACCCACGCCTCCGGGTGCGCGTCGGCCCACACCTGGGCGCGGGACAACCGCTGGAAGAAGTCGGCCAGCGCCGCCGACTTCGCCGGGTCCGCCAAGGCCTCCGACGCGGCCGAGAAGTAGGACTGGCCGGTTGTGACCTCACTGCCGTCGGCGATCACCTCGGCGCCGGCGGTGTTCGTGCCGATGGTCGCGTAGGGGTTCCACACCGCCCATGCGTCGACCTGGCCGGAGGTGAACGCGCTCAATGCATCTGCAGGGCTGAGGAACTGGAACTGAAAGTCCGATACCGGCAGGTTCGCCTGATCGAGCAGGCCGAGGACGAGGCCGTGCGAGCTCGAGCCCTGCGTGACCGCGATCTTCTTGCCCTTCAGGTCGGCGATGGACGACGCGGTCGAGTTCGCGGGCACCAGCAGGAAGTCGTTGGCGCCGGTCCGCGCTTGCACCGCGACGATACGGCCGGAATTCCCGGTGGCCTGGGCGAACACCGGCGGCACGTCGCCCGTGCCACCGGCGTCGATCTTGTTGGCGCCCAGCGCTTCCAGTAGCGGCGGTCCCGCCTCGAACGTGGACCACTCGATGCCGTAGTCGAGGCCGTCCAGCTCGCCGGCCGCCTCGAGGAGCGACTGCGTGCTCTTGACCTGGTCACCGATCCGGAGGGTGACATCGGACCGCGGGTTTCCGGCCGTGGCAGACGGTTCCGAGGCACTGGAACTGCTGCAGGCGGTCAGAGCGAGGGATGCGATGACCGCGGCGGCGGTCAGGGAGAAGCGTAGACGCGTCGAACGACGCATGGAAAACCTCCGATACGTACGTGGGGAGTGCACAGACGATCCCGAGCGGTCGTGGACGACCGGCGGGCGAGCAGAGTGACGGCCCCTAGTTCCCGAGGGCCGGCGACATCAACAGGAGCGCGGACAGGGGGCGGCCACGCAGCAGGCCGGAACGGCGTGCCGGTGTGCCCGGGTGTCGACGCTGAATGTCATGCCGCGAATCCTGTGCCCCACCGCTGCGGTCGTCAACGGCTCCCGGGCGGTCACCGACGGCCGGCCCCCGCCTGTGCAGGCGGTTCAAGAGTTTGAATCACTCCAGTTCGATACCCGCCGCGATTGTTGCCATCGGGAGACCGTGTCTTTGCGACAAAACAGAGAATCCGCCGGATATGGCTGCCTATACTCCCGCCATGCTGATCATCGGGATCATCCTGTTCGGGTTGCTTGTCGGCGTCGTCGCCCAGCTCATCATGGGCAGATCCAGGAACGGAATCGACTGGGCTCTGGCCTGCGCCGCCGGCCTCGGCGGTTCGTTGGTAGGCGGCCTGGTCATCAGCCTCCTCGCCGGTGACGGACTCGCACTGCGCCCCAGCGGCATCATCGGCTCCCTCGCCGGCGCCATCATCGTCACGGCCGCCTGGTCGTGGTGGAAGACCCGGGCCGCGTCGTCGGCCAACTGACTCACAGCGGAGAACGGGTGGTTACTGCGATCGGCTCTCGGCCGTTGTCGCAGTAACCACCCGTTGAGCGTCTGGAAGCGGCTCGAGCTCTGGGTTATCGGGGAGACGCCTCGGGTCGGTAGTTCATTCCCGGTGAAGCACCTGCGTCGTGCACCGGAACGCCCCGCCGAAGCTGCGGGTAACCGCGAAGTCGACGTACTCGACGGTGACGCCATATCCCGCGATCGCCCCCCAAGGAACGGCCCTGCTCCGAGGTCGTCGGCCGCACCGTCCGGCACGGCCGGCTGCGGTAGCGCCCACATAGATGCAGCGGCCTCCGAGCGCCCTGTCCGCGAGGATCTCTCGGCTGGCCAGCACCTCGAGCCGGCGGTGCGGCAAGCGCAGACAGCCTTCGATCATCGCGTCCGGGGCACCGAACTGCGATCGGGACACCGCCACCGTGTGCAACGGGGCGAACTCGCTGCGCACCAGGACCCGGCCCGGGCCGTCTTCAACCACAGAAGGATTCGTGACGTTTTCCATCGAGTCCCCTCACATCGCACATCGGGCCAGCCACGCGATGGAGCCTGCGCCGCCGACCCGTCCTGTGCTGCGCGAGCATACGCCGTGCGGGCGCGACCACCGCCCGGATTCGACGCCGAACGGGCGATTGTCGGGATCGTCACTCGACGTCTGTTCCGACAACCGCCCGATCGAGCGCCTAGGGGCTCCCGTTCGCGACCAGACGCCGGACCGACTCGGGTGCCGGCATGTCCGCGCCCACCCACGGTGCCGGGATCGGTTCGCACGCCGACGTCCGCAGCGGAACCACGCCCGCCCATCCGACGGAATCCATGGACGGTTCGGGCGGTGGCGCGTCCCGCACCCTCACCGTCCAGCATCCGGGTTCGATGGGCAGGGCCATCGCCAGGGTCGCCGCGAGTTCCTTCTTCGTGTGAGTCCGCACCTCCGAACTGCGACCGGGGATCAGCGAGTCGGACATCAGGTCCAGGGCGTGCACCGCATCGTCTCCACTGAAGTCGGTGAGGCACCCGCGGACCACGACCGACCGGTAGTTGGCCGTGGAGTCGAACAGGGTGTCCGCCACCACGATCCCGTCGAGCATCGTGACGGAGAACGCGGCAGGCGCACCCGCCGCGACCTGCCGCAGCGCCCCGGCACCCGTCGATCCGTGCAACACGATGCGGTCACTGTCGCGTGCGTAGAGCATGGGCACAACCCACGGCAGTCCGTCCACGGCCGTCGCGAGGGTGCCGACCGCTGCCGCGTCGAGCACCGCGTCGAGATCGCGCCGGTGGTCGCCGGCGAGTTCTGGGTATCTCCTGATCCGATCCATGCAACGAATCGTCCACGATTTCCGGACTACCCAGTAGGTCCAGAACTGCATCGAACAGGCAGACCACTATCCTGACCGTCGTGTCCCGCATCTCCCCCGACATGCACCTTGCGTTGCGACTGCCCGTCAGCACCTCCCCACTGCGACATCGCATTGCGGAGGCGATCGTCGAGCAGATCCGGCTCGGCAGGCTCAGCCCGGGGACGCGCTCCCGTCGACCCGCACACTCGCCGCGGAACTCGCCGTGGCCAGGGCTTCCGTCGTCGACGCGTACGACGAACTCGCGGCGGCCGGCTACGTCGTAGCGCGGCCGGGTTCCGGCACCCGGATTGCCGACGGCGCCGACACCGCGGCCTCCGCGGGCGCCGCGCCGCACGTCCCCACGGCTACGCCGGCGACCGCGCCGCCTCGCGCGCCACGGCAGACCCCGCCGATATGGAATCTCACCCCGGGCCACCCCGACACCGCCCTGATCTCGACCACCGACTGGCGCCGCGCGTGGCGGGCGGCCGCCGCGGCACCCGTCGCGTCCGCGCCGGCGGGCCCCGACGGGCACGCCGAGCTCCGGCTCGCCCTGTCCGGGCACCTGCGCCGCACCCGCGGAATCGTCTCGGAGCCAGATGATTTGATCATCGTGCCGGGCGTGACTTCCGCACTGCGCGCCGTCACCGCGGCGGCCGGGCGCGCCGGACGTGACGTCGCCTTCGAGGAACCCGGCTATGTCGAGGCACGCCGGGTGCTCCAGATGTCCGGCGCCCGAACGCGTTCCGTCGATGTCGACGCCGACGGCCTCGATCCCGGATCACTGCGTGACTCCGACGCGGCCGTGTACTGCACTCCTGCGCATCAGTATCCGATCGGTGCGCGTCTCCCCGCTCCTCGGCGCGCCCGACTCGTCGCGTGGGCAACCGAGGCCGGCAGGCTGCTCATCGAGGACGACTACGACGGCGAGTTCCGCTACGACGTGTCCGCCCTGCCCGCACTGCGCAGCCTGGACGGTGGACGCGACTGCGTCGCCTACATCGGTACGGCCTCGAAGGTGCTCACGCCCTCGCTGCGCCTGACCTGGCTGCTGCCGCCGCGGGGGCTTCGCTAGCCGGTCGCCGAGGCGCTCGCGTTAAGCGGCGAGAGCGTCTGTACCGTAACCGGACTCGCGTTCGCCCGGTTCATCGAGTCGGGCGCCCTGACCCGACACCTTGCCAGGGCGTCCCGCACCTACGCCGCCCGCCGGGGCGCGCTGGTCGGCGCGCTGAAGCGCCACTGCACCGATGCCCGACTGGTCGGCGTCGAGGCGGGACTGCACCTGGTGCTCAGGCTCCCCGACGACACCGACGACACCGCGATCGCGTCGGCCCTCCGCGGTCGCGGCATCACCCTGCCGCCGCTCTCGTCGTTGCGCGCCGACCCGGACGGTCCCCGTGGCCTGGTCTGCGGTTACGCGTGCCTTCCGGAAACCCAGGCGGACAGGGTCGCTACGGCCATCGCGGACGTCGTGCGGCAGCACGTCGGCTGACGCAACCGAACTGAGCAGTCCAGGTGTGAGGCGAGCCCGGAACGGGTACTCCCACCCGGACGGACCCTTCTCGCCCACCTGGAGTTGCCATGATCGTCATCGGCCTGATCATTCTCATCGCGGCAGTGGTCGTCGGTGTTGCCGGCGTCCTCTCCAACGGGGGCGTCGAGCACGCCTTGACCGACGACTTCTCGGTGCTCGGCTACCACGTGACCGGATCCACCGGCGCCCTGTTCCTCTGTGGAATCGTCGTCGGGGCGGTCGGCTTCCTGGGGCTCGGCCTCGTACTCACGGGTGCCCGGCGCGCCTCCAGACGAGGACGGGCCGCACGCAACGAGTTGGAGCAATCGCGCCGCAACGAGGCGGCACTCACCCAGGAACGCGACCAACTCGCCGCCACCGGGACGCAGACAACCACCGCCCGTCACGCCGCGGCGGACACCACCGCGGAAGCCCCCGCCGCCCCCGACAGCGCCCACACCGATGGCGAGCGCAGCTGGAAACACCCGTTCGGAGGAGGACACCAGGGCCCTCCTGCATCCCCCCGCCCGGCGCACTGAGACACGCGGCAACGACGACGGGCGGTTACTGCGGTCGTCTCTCGGCCGTTGTCGCAGCAACCGCCCGTCGTGGGGTGCCTCGTCGCGACCCGCGGCGCGGCCGAGCGATCAGCCGGTGGGATGATGAGCGGGTGCCGATGCCCTCCCCGCTACCCGTCAAGAACGGGGTCGGACCGACGCGGCTGCGCGTCCCGACGTCCGGGCCGTGGGTGACGATCGCGGACTACGTCGTCGCGAGGTTCGACCACCTGGACGCCGACGACCTGTACCGGAGGTTCGACGCCGGCGAGATCGTGGGCGCCGACGGCCGTCCGATCGGTCGCGGAACGACGCTGAGCGCGCATCGGTTCGTCTGGTACTACCGCGACCTGCCGGTGGAGGAACCGGTGCCGTTCCACGAGGAGATCCTGCACGTCGACGACGACCTCGTCGTGATCGACAAGCCGCACTTCCTCCCGACCACCCCGGGCGGGCGCTACCTGCGCGAGTCCGCGCTCGTCCGGTTGCGGACCCGCCTCGACAACCCGGACCTGACGCCGATCCATCGACTCGACCGCGCGACCGCCGGCCTGGTGATGTTCTCGGCGCGCCCCGCGACGCGCGGCGCCTACCAGTCACTGTTCGAGAAGCGGCGGGTCGTGAAGGTCTACGAGGCGGTGTCGGCGCTACCGCCCGGGTGGGACCCGGACGCACCGGCGCTCGCCGGGCGCGCCGTTCCCGTCGTCTACCGCAGCCACATCGAGGCGCGGCGCGGCGAGCTACGGGTCGTCGTCGACGACTCCCGCGAGCCCAACTCCGAGACGCTGATCGAGGTACGTGGCGCCGGCTCGAGCGCCTCCGGACGCGCTGTGCTGCACACGATCCTGCGCCCGCACACCGGAAGGATGCACCAATTGCGGGTGCATCTGGCAGCGCTCGGCATAGGGATCCTGGGCGACAGTTGGTATCCCGAACTGCTGCCCGAGGCGCCGGACGATCATGCCCTCCCACTCCAACTGCTCGCCCGGGAACTGGAATTCACCGATCCGCTGTCGGGGCTGCCGCGGCGGTTCGTCACCCGCCGGACGTTGGATGAGGCGCCCGCGTCGGGGCGTTGACACGCGGCACCGTCTGTCACCACCCGCAGCAATCGTGATGGAACCATTCACGTCCGACCTGCGTCGGACCGAGCAGAGCGAGCGGCGCACCGCTCGGCGAGCGCGTCGTCAGGACATGTGTTCAAACCCGCCCGACAGGTCGGCACTGCCCACTACAGTCGCCGGGACCCACCACGGAACCTCAGGAAGAAGACGGAATGCGCAAGTCCATCGCTGCCGGCGTCGTCGCAGCAGCATCGGTCGGAATCATCCTCGGAGGCACGGGAATCGCCTCCGCAGCATCCAAGACCATCCCCGAAGGGACTGGGATGTATTACGTGAACAAGGACATCCGACCCGGCATCTACTCCACCGAAGGCGCACTCGTCGACGGGGGCCAGACCTGCACCTGGGTACGCGGAACCATGAAAACGCTCCGCATGGAACCGATCGCGTCCGGTAAGACCAAGGGCCCGACCACGGTGAAGATCGAAGAAACCGACGACGTGTTCATCACCTCCGGGTGCGGCGAGTGGACGCAAGATACCCAGCTGGACGGCGGCTTTCTCCATTCCCTGTTCGGCTCGCTCGACGTCGGCTCCCTGGTCGACCCTCTGGTCGGGTCTCTCGAGGTCGGTTCTGCGGCAGGGTCGCTCGGCGGTTCCCTCGCCACCGGTTCCATCATCAACGGATCACTCGCGAACGAATAGACCGGCTCCTGATCGCAGAAACGCGAACAGCTCAGGCGGCCGGCTCGCAGCCGGCCGCCGTGAGGACACCAGGCAACGGACGTACCGGGAATCCACGGCATCCGTTCCGCCACAGGCTGTTCCCGAGCTACTCTGACACCGCGGCAGGTCGGGACAGGTTCCGCTTCGGAGGTTCACGCCTTGCGCTGTGTCCAGCTTCCTAGACCGGTCGTCGCCGGTGCCGTCGCATCGATGGCCGTCCTCGGTGCGCTCGGCACCCCGGCCATGGCGTCGGCCGAACCGCAGCCGCCCCCAGCGACGACAACGGAGTTCCAGGTTCCGGCCAGGTTCGGCACAGCATGCACACTCACTGCCTGGGTTTGCCTACCAACGCTGACGACCGTCACGCCGTCGGCAACCACCAGTGGACTCGGCGAGGCAACCTTCTCCGCGAGAGTTTCGGCACGGCCTACGCCTGCCCCGACGTGTCGGTGAGGTGGCTGAATCTGACCACGGGCGCTACCGGAACCACGGCGCTTCGCCGAACGCCCGTCGACTACAGCCGCCCCGTCGCCGCGGACGAATGGTGCCGATACACCCCGGCCACTGCGGTCACCGGCAGCGGCACCCTGACCGCAACAGCCGACACCGACTCGGTCGTCGCCCCGGGAGGCTTCCAGGTTCAGGTCAACCCAGGATTCGGAACCATCAGTGTTCCCTAGAGTTGCGTGGTCATCCCCCGCGCAAACCGACTGTCGCCTTTCCGTCGGACCACGACCGAACAGGGGGCACCAACCCGCAGCAATCGTGAGAGAACCGTTCACCGCCTGCGTGCGTCAAACCACACAGGGCTCCGCTGTGAGCCCCGGACCGGGCCGCGGCCGGTACCGCCGCTCGGGGCAGAAGGACGGGGAGAATTTCCTTGGGAGATCAGCTGGGTGTCGATACCGACGCATTGCGTTCACTCGCTACATCGTTGACGGGCGAGGCCGATCGGATCTCGGGTATCGACCCGTCCGGTCCGATTGACGCTGCCACCGCCGCGATGCCGGGATCGTCGGTCGGAGCGCCCCCCGCCGCGGCACGGCATCGGGTGCGCACCAGTTCACCTGGTACTACCGCGATCTGCCGGTGGAGGACCCGGAGCGCCTGTCATCGGGTCGGTGTCATACCGGCTCTCGCATCACACTGATGTGGCGCACCTTCCCGGAAGAACCTGGAAGCTCTTGCACGGGCGACCAGGTACTCAGACCATCCGTGCTGTCGGAATAAAGATACTTTCCTTCGGTGTAGGCGTCGAGGTAGATCCTCCAGGCACCGTTCGGCAGCTGGACGACGGCTGGGCCCTCCACCAGCGTGCCCCAGTTTCCGGGTGGGACGAAGGAGTAGGGACCGGTCACCGACGAGGCGACCGCGTGCTCGATGACCTTGGTCGTCTCGTTCTTGGTGAACGCATGATATGTCGATCCAACCTTGACCACGGTGGTGTCGATGTGGTCGGCTCCGATCCCGGCGAGAGGAACGGGCAGGCTCCACTGCCGGAGCGAGGGTTCCAGCGCCGACATCAGATACGGCACGAATCCCCCACCGGTCGACATCGACAGGATGACGTTGACGCGGTCGCCGTCCACGAACCATTCAGGCGCCCACGCCTTGCTGACGAACGGCGACAGCGACGGCCCGTCGGCCGACCCCGCCGACCCGGAGGAGCCGGGCGGGCTCGCCGAACCCGTGCCGTCTCCCGTCCCCGGCATGAGGGCGCAGCAGAACGGGACCGGAAGGTTGCCCATGTGCGTCCAGTTGACGCGGTCACTGCTGCGCGCGAAGCCGATACTCGCCCCGCCGCCCGTCGTGTACGTGACGTAGTACAGCCCGTCCGCGTTCCGGAAGATGCTCGGGTCACGCACAAGTCCTGACGGGGGCCGATACGCCGACGGTTGGACGAGCTGGAACTGGGAGCCGTCCCCCGACTCGAACACATCCATGTCGTGGTCACTGGTGTTACTGAACGCCACCATCGTGTATCGCCAACCCGGCGGCGGTGCGGCCCCGCTGCTCCCCGACGCCGCGACCAACAAGCCTGCGACACACAGCATCACCACCCATAGGGCGGAACAGCTTCGCTTGGCGAATGTCACCTCTGCAGCATCCATGACAGCAGGCGCACCACGCCCAGCTTCGGCCACAGGCCTTAGCAGATCGTTACCGACGACGCGGCGACGCCGCTCTGCCGAACACGAGCGAGTGGCCCACATAGGAGGAAACCGGCGCCATTCCACGAGGACATCCCGCACGTCGACTCCCGCGAACCCAGCTCCGAGACGCTGATCGAGGTGTGTGGCACCGGCGTGAGCGCCTCGGGACGTGCTGTGCTGCACACGATCCTGCGCCCGCACGCCGGACGAATGCACCAGCTTCGCGTGTACCTGGCAGCGTCCGGCGTCGGAATCCTCGGCGACAGTTGGTGCCGCGGTGGTTCGTCACCTGACGGACGTTGAGTGAGGCGCTCGTCGAGTTCGGAGATTGACGTCGCCGTTACGTCACACCCGTGAGCGGAGGTCCGCGGCGAGTTGTGTGACGGTTTCGGCCGCGCAGGTGCGGTTGTCGCCGACGCCGCCGGACGCGCCTCGCTTCGCCCAGCCGACGACGTACAGCCCCTCGAGGGGATCGCCGCTCTCGTGGGAGATCACCTGTCCGCGACGGTTGGGCACGACACCGCGGGTGCCGAGCGGGACGCCGTCGATCGGTTTGGTGGTGAATCCGGTGGCGCAGATCGCCGAGTTGGTGTGGAAGGTCCGGCCGGCGTTCGTAGTGACCGCGACGGCGCCGTGCTCGGTCTTCGCCAGGTCGGCCACTTCCTGTCCGAACGACAGGACGATGCGCAGGGGCCCCGCAGCGCCGGTCGCCGCGGCGGGCACGGCGCGGACATCGGTTGAGGGCAGGTGCGACAACGCGTGCAGCAGCGGGCTGTCCGCGGCGGCGCGGGGTGCGCTGCCGGCGCGGTCGATCAGGACCTCGGTGGGCTCGAGGTCGAGAAGCTCGTAGAACGCCGACGGAGTGAAGGCGGCGCCGTCCGGGGCCGACCGCGACAGGATCACCAGTTCGCGGAGCTGTTCGCTCGCGGCCACCCGGTCGCGGGTCTTCGCGACCCAGCGGACGACGTCGAAGGCGACGTTGCCCGCGCCGATCACGACGCATCGGGGTCCGGCAGGTGCGGGCGGCGGGGATGTGCCGCAGTTCTCGGCAACCAGAATGTCGATGGCCTGGTGGATCTCGGCACCGGCACCGGAGGAGCCGATCTGACGCGGCTGCGAGGCCCCGCAGGCGAGGATCACGGCATCGAATCCCCGCCGAAGCTCTTCGATCGAGATATCCACGCCGACTTCGGTTCCGGGAACGATCGTGACGCGGTCGTCGCCGAAGGGCACGTCGAACAGTCGGATCATCTCGCGCACGCCGACATGGTCCGGGGACACACCCCGACGCAACAGGCCCCCGACCGTGTCGTACTGCTCGTAGACGGTGACACGGATCGACGACGATCGCTGCAGGAGTTCGCGGACGGTGTACATCGCGGCAGCACCCGATCCCACGATGGCAACCTCGAGTCGGTCGCGCGGGCCGGCCAGTGGCAGCTCGAAGACCGCGTGCGGGCGGGAGCGCGGTGCGGCGGGGGTCTGCACGAAGTACTCCCTGTTGCGGGCGGCGTACGGGAGTTCGGTCGAGGTCAGCGCGTGCTCGGATTTGATGGCCGAGGCCGGACATGCCTCGACGCATGCGGTGCAGTCGATGCACGAGTCGGGGTCGATGTAGAGCGTCTCGGTGAACGCGTAGCCGTCCTCGCCGGGGGCGGGATGGATGCAGTTCTGCGGGCACACCCGCACACACGAGGCGTCCTTACAGCAATGTCCCAGGATGACGTGGGCCACGACAACTCCTAGTCAGAGAAGGTTCGACTTTCGATAGATCCATCGAGCGCCGGAATTCAGCAGCCCTTCTCTGCTCAGGAACTCCACGAACGGTTCCGCTGCCCTCCGGAACATCATCCGATGGTGTTCGTTGCCGTCGATGTTCGCCTTCACGACATCCCAGTCGAGGCCGAGCTCGTCGTACACCCGGCGATTGATCAGGCTTCTCGCGACGAGGTGCATTCCTGCCGCGATGATCATGGTGCTGACAAATCGCCGGAAGCGGGAGCGTCCGACCAATCGATCGCGGATCTTCCGACGCGCGAACGCCATGTGCCGGGACTCTTCGACGACGTGAATGTAGGCGGACCGGCGGATGGGTGCCGCGACGTCGTCACTGTTCATCCAGTCACGTTGCATGACGTCGAAGATCTCCTCGCCGGCGAGGACGATTCCGTACGCGACTTCGTCCCACACGACGTGGCGGAACAGCCAACCGAAGAAGTCCAGCATCCGGTCGCGCGGATAGAAGTGGGATCCGATGCTCTCGATGGCGTTGGCGAACATCAACGAATGTAGGTTCTCGTCCGCGCATTCGTTGAAGAGGAACTTGATGTCCGGGCGTCCCGGATCCGCGCTGTGGCTCGCCCTCAGCAAAGCCACCTGCAAACCCACTTCGAGCCAGATGCCGATGCCCAGGAACTGCGCGACCTCGCTCCTGGTCAGCCGGACGCGCTCCTCCTCGGACATGCCGTCCCACAGCGGGGTTCCGTAGAGCGGTGACCACTGCGGCGTCATGCCGTGGCGTTCGTCGTCGCCGGGTTCGGGCCGGTACACGAACGGACTCCTCGAATCGAACGACAGTCGCTTGGCAGATTCCAACAGGGTCTCGAATATCGCGTCGCTTTCGGAACCTGCCATCGTGTCCGACTCCTCCGATCACCGTGCCGGTGTGGACACGGGGGTTCCCGGGCTTCCTCGCGTACGGGCATGGAACCACACGTTCGGCGCGCTGTCGCGGCGGAGCGGTCCTTCGAACACCGACGGCTCTTCACCGTCGACACCCGCCGGCCGAGCGTAACCCGGCTCACACACATGCAGACGACAGAACCCGCAGGGCCGCGGAACGAAATGTTCCGAGCCCTGCGGGTTCCAGTGCGTACCGAGGAGTGAAATCAAGCCTCTGACCAGTGGATCTAGACGTTGAAGCGGAACTCCACGACGTCGCCGTCCTGCATGACGTAGTCCTTGCCTTCCATGCGCACCTTGCCGGCGGCCTTGGCGGCGTTCATGGATCCGGTCTCGACGAGGTCGTCGAACGACACGATCTCGGCCTTGATGAAGCCGCGCTCGAAGTCTGTGTGGATGACGCCGGCGGCCTGCGGGGCGGTGTCGCCCTTGTGGATGGTCCAGGCGCGCGCTTCCTTGGGACCGGCGGTGAGGTAGGTCTGCAGGCCGAGGGTGTGGAATCCGGTGCGGGCGAGGGCGTGCAGGCCGGGCTCGGACTGACCGATGGAGTCGAGCATCTCCTGGCGATCTTCCTCGTCCAGCTCGAGCAGTTCCTGCTCCACCTTGGCGTCGAGGAATACGGCGTCGGCGGGCGCGACGGAGGCGCGCAGCTCGGCGACCCTGGCCTCGTCGGTGAGGACGGCCTCGTCGGCGTTGAAGACGTACAGGAAAGGCTTGGTGGTGAGCAGGCTCAGCTCACGCAGCAGCGAGAAGTCGAGCTTGTCCTTGACGCTGAACAGCGTCTTGCCCTCGTCGAGGAACGCTTGAGCCTTGAGCGCCTCGTCGTGCTGCGCCTTGAGTTCCTTGTTCTTGCGCGCTTCCTTGTCCAGACGCGGGAGCGCCTTCTCCAAGGTCTGCATGTCGGCGATGACGAGCTCGGTCTCGATCACCTCGATGTCCGACGCCGGATCGACGCGACCGTCGACATGGACCACGTCGTCGTCGGCGAAGACGCGGACCACCTGGCAGATGGCGTCGGCCTCGCGGATGTTGGCGAGGAACTTGTTGCCCAGGCCCGCGCCCTCGGAGGCGCCCTTGACGATGCCGGCGATGTCGACGAACGACACTGTGGCGGGCAGGATGCGCTCGGAACCGAAGATCTCGGCCAGCTTCTTCAGCCGCTCGTCCGGCAGCTCGACCAGCCCGACGTTGGGCTCGATGGTGGCGAACGGGTAGTTCGCGGCCAGCACATCGTTGTTGGTCAGCGCGTTGAAAAGGGTCGACTTGCCGACGTTGGGGAGGCCGACGATTCCGAGGGTAAGGCTCACGGTATAGGGATTCTACGGCGTCCCGGCACCGCGGCGGTGGTCGGCCACGCTTCGGCCGACCACCGGGTGGGTCAGTAGTTGTACGAGTAGCCGGAGCTGACGTCGTTCGCGGTGACCGCGATCAGGATGATGATGAAGATCACGTACAGCACGATGAGGCCGGCGGCGATGCACAGCGCGATCTTGCCGAGCGCCTTGACGCGGTCCGACGCGTACTGCGCTCCCTGGTAGTCGCCCATCGACCACTTCGGGAAGATGTCGTGCAGGTGTCCGAACGCCGAGAACGCGACCGGCCAGAAGAAGATGAGCGCCGCGACGGCCCAACCGGCGTTCGACGGCGGCAGCGGCGGCTGCCCGCCGTACTGGCCGGGGACCGGCGGCACCGGATACTGCGGCGCGGACGGGTACGGCTGCTGCGGGTAGCCCGGCGCGCCCCCGAACTGCGAGCTCGGGCCCGGGTTGTAGGTCGGCTCGGCCATGGGATCCCCCTGGGTCTGACGACGGTGTGTCGGCAGAGACCGTAACCGAAACCGACGAGTCGGTCAGTCCCCAGGTTTGCGGGCGACGGTTACGGCCCAACCGGCGCCGTCGCGCCACGGCCGCAGATCCCACGTCGCGAAGCGGTGCTCCCGGACCAGGCCCGCGGCGGCGAGGTCGGCGTCGAACTCGTCCACCGTGTACTCGTAGTCGGTCGCGAAGCCCGTCACCAGGATGCCGCCGGGCACGAGGTGGTCGGCGAGCCGCTGGACCACCCGGCGCTCGGTACCGCGGGCGACGAAGATCAGCACGTTGCCGGCCGCGACGACGGCGTCGAACCGCTCCCCCGGCAGGTCGAGCGTCGCCAGATCGGCCTCGTGCACGGTGAGTTCCGAATGCTTCCGGGCCTCCGCCACGAGGATCGGATCCAAGTCGACGGCCGTCACGCGGTGTCCTCGCCTCGCCAGTTCGGCACCGAGTCGCCCTGTGCCGCAACCGGCGTCGAGCACACGCGCGCCACGTGGCAGCATCGCATCGACGGCACGGGCTTCCCCGTGCAGGTCCGTGCCCTCGGCCTCGAGCTGCGCGAAGCGCTCGATGTACTGACGGGAGTCGGACGCGGATCGTTCACGCTGCCAGCGGGTGTCGGCCATGCCGACGAGCCTATTCCGTGTGATCCTGGCCCGATGACCGACCTCGACGACGGCGACTGGCGAGTCCGCGGGCTGACGATGTGCACCGACGCCGACTCGGGTCGTTGGATCACGGACGCCGTCCGGAACTTCGAGTACGACGTCGGCTCACTGGTGCCACCGGTGTTCGAGGCGTACGGGCGAATCTTCCACCCCGCCACCCTCCACACCGGACCGGGGTACGACGACCAAATCCCGGTGCGGTGGCACGACGTCGCGGCGGCGAACGGCACCGTCGCGCATCCGGTGATGGAGTGGGGGTCGATCGTCGGGTCCTGGGATCTGGACGGGCCAGCCCGGCCTGTGGGACGACGACCCCGATATCGGATCGTTTCCGGCGCCGCAGGCCCACGCGCTGGCAGCGGTGCTCGCCGGCTTCACCAACTCGCCGGACGCGTGCCGGTTCGCGCTGTGCGAGATCCTCAACGTGCTGGACGTCCCGCCCGGAATCGAACGGCTCGTGATGCCGGCACGACCGATGATCGTGTTCCGGGGACCGCTCGCCGCGGCCGACGCACGGTTCTCGTCCTTCGGCCACGGCGCGAGCCTGTGGTGGCCCGATGACCGGGCGTGGTGCGTCGCGACCGACGTGGACCTCATGAGCACCTACGTCGGCGGCAGCGCCGCGTGCATCCGTGCGGTCCTGGAGTGCCCCGACGTCGAGGCGCTGCCGGTCCTCGACACACAAAGGGTGACGTGGGACAGCGATTCGGTGAATCCGCTGCCCACGCCACCCTCTGGGTGAGTCGGACCTGCTCCTACTGCTTTCCGGGGTCGCCGGGCTTCACAGGGAGCGGGTCCACCAGGACGGGGTCGCCCTGGACGATCTCGGCGAGCTCGGCGTCGATGTCGTCGCCGTCCGCCTCGGCCCGGCGCTGGTCGTCGGCGCTGAAGGTGCGCAGCGCGACCTCCTTGATGAACAGGACCGCGGCGAGGCTGAGCAGCGAGACGATGCCGGAGATCAGGAAGATCCGCGCGGTTGCATCACCGTAGGAGCCGCGGACGATGTCCGCGACGGGACCGGGCAGCTCGTTGAGGTTCGACAGTCCCGCTCCGGAGCCGCCGCCCGCACCGACGTCGATGCCGACCGCCGCCAGGCCCTTGGTGGTGAGGTCGGCGACATGGCTCGACAGCACCGCGCCGAGGACGGAGACGCCGGCCGCGCCGCCGAGCGAGCGGAAGAACCCGACGGTCGAACTGGCCGAACCGAGATCCTCCGGGCTCACGGTGTTCTGCACCGCCAGCACCAGGTTCTGCATCGTCATGCCCATGCCGACGCCCAACACGAACAGGAAGCTGCCCAGCAGCACCATGTTGGTCTGGTGGTCGATCGTCGAGAGCAGGAAGAAGCCGACCGTCATCATGATCGAGCCGCCGACGATGAAGCCCTTCCAACGGCCGAACTTGGTGATGAGCGAACCCGACACCGCGGACGAGACCATCGAACCGATGACCATCGGCAGCGTCAGCAGACCGGCCGCCGTCGGCGAGTAACCGCGCGCGATCTGGAAGTACTGGCCCAGGAACACCGCGCCACCGAAGAGGGCGATGCCGACCGCGACGCTCGCGAGGGTTGCGAGGGCGGTGGTGCGGTCACGGAACAGCCGCAGCGGGATGATCGGATCCTTCGCCTTGGACTCGGCGAAGACCGCGAGCCCGAGCAGCACCACACCGAGCGCGACGAGGCCGTACGACACTCCCGACGCCCAGTCGAAGTTCTTGCCTGCCAGCGTCACCCAGATCAGCAGGGTGCTCACGCCCGACGCGATCAGCACCGCACCGAGGTAGTCGATGCTGACGTCCTTGCGGACCACGGGCAGGTTGAGGGTGCGCTGGACGAAGACCAACGCGATCACCGCGAGCGGGACGCCGACGAAGAACGTCCAGCGCCAGCCCAGCCAACTGGTGTCGACGATGACGCCACCGATCAGCGGCCCGGCGACCGTCGCGACGGACATCACGGCAGCGATCGGGCCCTGGTAGCGGCCACGCTCACGCGGGCTGAACATGCTCGCGATCACGATGACGACCAGCGCCTGGAGACCGCCGAGTCCGATGCCCTGGATCACACGGAATCCGATGAGCATGCCGACGGACTGCGACAGACCGGCCAGCATCGACCCGATCGTGAAGATCGCGATCGCAAGCTGGACCAGGAGCTTCTTGCTGACCAGGTCGGAGAACTTGCCCCAGATCGGGGTGGTGGCCGTGGAGGCCAGCAGCGTCGCGGTGACGACCCAGGTGTACTGGTCCTGCGTGCCGTGCAGATCGGTGATGATCGTCGGCAGCGCGTTCGAGACGATCGTCGACGACAGGAAGGCGACGAACATGCCGAGCAGCAGGCCCACGAGCGCCTGGATGCGCTGCTTGTGGGTCATCGGCGAATCGGATGACGGATCGAATGTCCCGGTGTCCCGGGTGGCAGATGTGCTCATGCAGAAACCTCACGAGTTGTTCGAGTGACCCCGAAAACAGTTGCGTAAAAAGTGAATTGAATAACTCGACGTCAAAGTGTCGAGATCGCGTCCGGGACCGACATACGCAAACGCGTGAGCCCGTCCACGAGCTGTTGCGCCTCGCCGTCGGTCCAGTCCGAGATCGAGGCCAGCAACCATTCCCTCTGCCGTTCGCGGTGCCGACGTAGAACCGCTTCCCCCTCGTCGGTCAACGCGGGCAGGGTGGCCCGGCGATCGGCGGGATCGGGAACTCGCATCAGGTAGCCGAGATCCTCCGCATGGGCGATGTGCCGACTCAACGTCGAGGGAGTGATCCGCATCCGCTCGGCGAGCACGTTGCAGCGTCTCCCCTGACCGGTGGCGACGTGCGACAGCACCGCCCCCATCGGCTCGGTGAGCATGTCGCCGTCGGATTCGCGGGCCAGCGAGGCGGAGACCTCACGACCACGACGCACGAGATCGCGCAGACTGTCGAGCAGCGCGTCCGCCGTATCCGTGGCGACCATGACCCCTCCCAATTAGTTGAGTAGTACAACTATAGAGCTAATGGTTGTATCGCGCAACTAATATTCGAGTGGTGCTTCAGTCGGAGCAGTCGCCCAGGCGCCGCAGCAGCGTCGCGAGCTGACGGACGTCCTCGGGATCCCATCGCGACAGCCGCTCGTGCCACCGCGCGATGACGGCCTCCCGCGATTCGGTGAGCCTGCCGCGCCCGGGATCGGTGAGCGCGACCAGCCGGGCGCGGGCGTCCTGCGGATCCGGCCGGCGCTCGGCCAGGCCGAGGCGGACGAGAGCGTCGATCTGACGGGTCAGCGTCGACTTCTCGACCCCGAGCTCGGCGACCAGATCCGACATCGGGACCGCGTCGGCGCGGGTGAGGATCACGAGCAGCGGATAGCAGGCCGGGTCGAGTTTCGGATGGATCGCACGGGCCTGCGCACGTGATTGAATCCGTCCACGCCGCCACATGTCGACCAGCTCGGCCTCCAGCTCGGTGATCGGATCCGTGCTCATGTTCGTGGGCATCCCTTCGTGTCGACCGGTGCCGGTGGACACACCGACCGCAACGCCCGACAGGGTACGGCGCGCGTCCGGCGCCTACCATCGCCGCATGGTCCGTTGGTCGATCGTCGTCGGTGTCTGGGTCCTCGCTGCGGCCGCGGCGGTCGCGTCCACAGTCTTCTCGCCATGGTGGCTCGTCGCCACGGTTCCGTTGGTTGCACTCGCGCTCGTCGGGACGTGGGATCTGTTGCAGCGGCGCCACAATGTGCTGCGCAACTACCCCATCCTCGGCCACATGCGCTTCCTCATGGAACACATCCGCCCCGAAATTCAGCAGTACTTCATCGAAACGCCCACCGGCGGAACACCGTTCGACCGCGAGACGCGAGATCTGGTGTACCAGCGCGCGAAGGGCACGTTGGACGAGGAGCCGTTCGGCACCGAGCGGGACGTGCACGCGATCGGCTACGAATTCATGACGCACTCGCTGCGCGCCCGGACCGCACCCGCGGCCACGCCCTCGGTGCGCATCGGCGGCCCCGACTGCGGCCGCCCGTACGACATCGCGCTGCTCAACGTTTCGGCGATGAGCTTCGGGTCGCTGTCGGCGAACGCGATCGAGGCACTCAACGCCGGCGCCGCACGCGGCGGGTTCGCGCACGACACCGGCGAAGGCAGCATCAGCCGCCACCACCGCAAGCACCGCGGCGATCTGATCTGGGAGATCGCGTCCGGCTACTTCGGATGCCGCACCCCCGACGGCCGATTCGATCCCGAACAGTTCGCCGCCAAGGCCGCCGACGACCAGGTCAAGGCGATCTCGATCAAGCTCTCGCAGGGCGCCAAGCCCGGTCTCGGCGGTGTCCTGCCCGGCACCAAGGTGACCGCCGAGATCTCCGAGGCCCGCGGCGTCCCGATCGGGCAGACGGTGATCTCACCGCCCGCGCATCGCGAGTTCGGCACACCGCACGAGCTGATCGACTTCGTCGTGCGTCTGCGCACGCTCTCCGGCGGCAAGCCCGTCGGCTTCAAACTCTGCGTGGGGTCGCGCGTCGAGTTCCTCGCGATCTGCAAGGCCATGCTCGCGCGCGGCGTCACGCCGGACTTCGTGATCGTCGACGGCTCCGAGGGCGGCACCGGCGCCGGCCCCGTCGAGTTCGAGGACAACATGGGCATGCCGCTCACCGAGGGGCTCATGCTGGTGCACAACGCGCTCGTCGGCGTCGGCCTGCGCGACCGCATCAAGATCGGCGCCTCCGGGAAGGTCGCCAGCGGATCCGACATCGTCAAGCGCATCATCCAGGGCGCGGACTTCACCCTCGCGGCCCGCGCGATGATGTTCGCGGTCGGTTGCATCCAGGCGCAGAGCTGCCACACCAACCGGTGTCCGGTCGGCGTCGCCACCCAGGATCCGGCCCGGGCACAGGCTCTCGACGTGCCCGACAAGACGGCGCGGGTCTATCGGTTCCAGAAGGCGACCGTCGCCAGCGCCCAGCAGATGGTCGCGTCGATGGGCCTCGACGGCTTCGACGAGCTGGACCCGTCGATGCTGCACCGCCGGGTCGACGGCGTCACCACCCGCACGTACGACGAGCTCTACGACTGGCTCGAGCCGAAGGAACTGCTCGACCACGCCCGCGAGTCCTGGCGGCGCGACTGGCGCACCGCTGACCCGTCCCGGTTCTGATCGGCGGGTCTACGGGCAGGCGGGCCGGACGATCTGCAGGATCCGGTTGGCCTGATCCTCGGTCGGGACGGTGCCGTCGTTGGTCGCGACCTCGGTGACCTTCGCCACCAGATCCTGGTCGCTCGCGCCCGAGTCGATGGCCGTACACGTCTCCTTGACGATCGACTCGATCGACTCGTCGTCGCGGTCGCTCGACAGGTTCGGGTAGGCCGTCCGGAACGTGGCGGTGAACGCGGTCAGCTTCGCCTGGTCCCAGGCACCGCTGATGCCCGATACCGCGCTCGACGCGGTCGACTCGATGCTCGAGCGCAGCGCCTCGCCCGGTCCAGGCTCCGACGTGGCGGCGGAGCTGATCTTCTCCTTGGTTTCCTGGGATGTGCCGCCGTCGTTGCTGCACGCGGTGATCACGAACACGGCTGTGGTTGCGGCGACAATCGTGGCTGTGGTCTTGCCCGTGGTTTTCCAGATTCTCCCCATGCGCCGGATCCTACGGACGGTTCCGGCGGCGAACTCCGGGTTTCACCGCGTCGTGACCGGATCGATTACTCGAGCCCACTCCGGGAGAAATGCGTAGATTCAACGTCGACCATCACCGTCCGCCGGAAGGACCCTCGACCTGTGAGCGCCAAGAAGACCGCCCAGCCCACCGCGCGCCCGCGCATGCGTGATCGTGGCGAGGTGATCGGGGCCGGCGGATTGTGGCTGGCGAAGTGGTCGCTGTGCATCGCCGCGATCGCCGTCGGAGCGCTGGTGCTGGGCTGGATCCTGCAGAAGCTGTGGGTGATCGTCCTGCCCGTGCTGCTCGCGATCGTCGTCTGCACCGTGCTGTGGCCGCCCACCCGTGCCCTCACCAAGCGCGGCGTGCCCCCGGCCGGCGCGGCAGCGATCACGCTGCTCGTCTTCTTCGGCCTCTTCGGCGGCGTCGTGGCTCTGGTCGTGCCGTCGGTGGTAGACCAGGCCCCGGAACTCGCGAACAAGGCGACCCAGGGCATCCAGCAGGTTCAGGACTGGCTCAAGGGTCCGCCGATCAACCTGCAGGACGAGCAGATCGACACCGCGGTCCACGCCATCACGGCCAAGGTGCAAGAGAGCGGCACCGCGATCGCCTCGGGCGTGTTCAGCGGCGTCACCACCGCCGGATCGATGATCGTCACGCTCGGCCTGGTCCTGGTGCTGGCGTTCTTCTTCGTCAAGGACGGCCCGCGATTCATCCCGTGGCTGCACAGCGTGGGCGGTGGCCGGGCGGGACGGCATCTCGAAGAAGTCCTCGGCCGGATGTGGGACACCCTCGGCGGCTTCATCCGCACCCAGGCCCTCGTGAGCCTCATCGACGCCGTCTTCATCGGCGCGGGACTGCTGATCCTCGGTGTGCCGCTCGCCCCGGTTCTCGCGATCCTCACGTTCATCGGCGGCTTCATCCCGATCGTCGGTGCCTTCGTCGCCGGCGCACTCGCCGTCCTGGTCGCGCTCGTGGCCAACGGCGTGACCACCGCGCTGATCGTGCTCGCCATCATCATCGCGGTCCAGCAGATCGAGGGGAACGTGCTGCAGCCGGTGCTGCAGAGCAAGAGCATGAAGCTGCACGCCGTGATCGTGCTGCTGGCGGTCGCGGCCGGCAGCTCGCTGTTCGGCATCGTCGGCGCATTCCTCGCCGTGCCCGTCGCGGCCGTCGGCGCGGTGGTCATCCGGTACCTCGGTGAGCAGATCGACCACCGCCTCGAGGACGACGCGCTGCTCGACGCCGCCGAGGCGACCGCCGACGGCACCGCCACCGCGAACCCGGAGCCGGCGCCGGAGGAACCGAGCCCGCTCCAACCGGCACTCCCGAGCGGGAACTCCTCGGGGCCGACAGCGGAGTCCGCGCAGAGTTAGCCGGCGATCATCTCGACGGTGGACCCGGTCCGGCCCCGCACCACGTGCAGCCGGCTCGGGATCCGCTGCCGCATCTCGTCCACGTGGCTGACGATGCCGACCACGCGGCCGCCCTCGCGTAGTTCGTCGAGCACACCCATCACCAGGTCGAGGGTGTCGGCGTCGAGGGTGCCGAAGCCCTCGTCGATGAACATCGTGTCGAGCACCACACCGCCGGACTCGGCGGCCACGACGTCGGCGAGACCGAGTGCCAGCGACAGCGACGCGAGGAACGACTCGCCACCCGAGAGCGTCTTCGCCGAGCGGACGACGCCGGTGTAGTCGTCACGGATGTCCAGGCCCAGCCCGCCGCGGCGGCCACGCGAACCGGCCTCGTCGGAGTGCACGAACTCGTAGCGTCCGGCCGACATCCGGCGCAGCCGCACCGACGCCGACACCGCGACCTCCTCGAGCCGAGAGGCCAGGACGTACGACCGCAGCGACATCTTGCGCGAGTTCTGGCCGCGCCCCTCGACGACGTCGGCCAGTCCGGCCAGCTCGTCGTGCTGCGCCAGCACCGGCCCCAGGCCCTTCATCGCGGCCGCGAGTTGGGTCGTCAACCGCTCGACGTTGGTGCGGCGGGTCTCCGCCTCGGCCACCACCGTGGCGGCAACCTCCACCGCCGTCGCGGCCTCGCGCGCCGTCGCTTCCGGCACCGACGGGTCCACCGGGTCGAGGGCCGCGATCGCCTGGACGTCGGGTTCGGACAGCACCGCGTTGGCGGCGACGAGCCGGTCCCGGGCCGCGGTCAGGACCGCATCGATCTGCTCGATCCGCGCCGCGGGCCGCACCGCCGCAAGCGCCTCGGCCAGCGAGGCGAAGCCGGCGTCGGCCGCTGCCGTTTGTGCCCGGTCCGACAGTTCACGTGCGGCGGTGTCGAGCGTGGCGGCGCGATCGCGGGCGTCGAGCAATTCGGCGGCCCAGGTCGCGAGGACATCAAACCGCTCCCGCCGGGCCGGCACGCTCCGATCGGTCCCGGCAGCCTCCACCATCCGGTCGCGCATCCGGCGGACCTGTTCGTCGGCGGACTCGATGCGCGTCTCGAGCGCGGTGCGCTCGTTGTCCACCGCGCGCGACTGTTCTTCCAACTGCACACCGCGGGAACGCAGTTCGTCTACCGCACCGGTCGCCCGCGCGAGCCTGGCCGCTGCGTCCCGCGCGCGCTCGACGTCGGCGGTCGCGACAGCATGCGCCTGCCGCAGCGCGTCACGGTCCCCGTCGCCGCCACGCTGGATCAGCAGATCCGCGGTCCGTTCGAGCTGGGTGACCCGCTCGGTCTCCGCCTCGAACGCGGCGGCGGCCTTCTGTTCGGCGACCCGTGCGGCGTCCTCGTCGGTCTTGGTGACGGTGGAGTCGCCGGGACGCGCGGGCTCGGGATGCTCGACCGAGCCGCAGACCGCACACTTGTCGCCGTCGACCAGTTCCGCGGCGAGCTCGGCAGCCATGCCGGCGATGCGCCGCTCCCGCAGGTCGAGCAATCGGTCCCGAGCGTCCTGGTGGCGGGTCCTGGCGTTCGCGGCGCCCTGGCGTCGTTCGCCCAGGGAGGCGCGGGTCGACATCAACTCGGTCGCCGCGGCCGCGGCGTCCGCGGCGCGGGCGCAGGTCTCCTCCAGGGCCGGCAGTGCCGCCTGCGCATGCTCGGCGGACCGCACCGCCTCCTCCGCCGCGCGCAGTTCCTCCGGCCACTGCACGCGGGCGCTCGCCAGCTCCTGCGCGCGGCGGGACAGCTCGACGCCGCGGCCACGCATCGCCTCCAGATCGCGACCGAGCTGATCGGCGGTCCGGGCCTCCGCGAGCAGGGCGTCCAGGCGGACCACCTCCGCGGTCCAGGCCCGCGCCTGCGCCCGGATCGTGTCCCGGTCCGTCTCGGTCTGCGGCCACGACAGCGGGGCGACCAGACCGGCACCGTCCGCGGATGCGCTCAGGCCGTCGGCGAGGGCACGGGCGCGCGAGACCGCGGTCTCGGCGTCCCGCGCGGCGGACTCGGCATCCGCGGCGACGGCACCAACGGCGGCGGCGCGACGTGCGCGGTCGACCTCGGCGGCGAGTTCGTCACGCTCGGCTGCACCCGACTCGAGCTGCGCCAGTTCGGCATTCGCGCGGGCCCGTCGAAGCTGGAGGTCGTGCACGCGACGTGACTCGGCGGCGGCAGCGCGCGCCTTCTCCTCGACCGTGCGGGTACGTGCGAGTTCCACCGACGCCAGGTCGACCGTCTCGGCGGCCTGCTCCAGCAGTTTCCTCGACCAGCTCAGTGGGTCGCCTTCGGTGCCCACCTCGATGCCCGCGGCGGTCGAGACCCGCGCCAGCAGCAGGTCCACCTGCTTGCGATGCTCCTCGACCCGGGCCGCGCTGGCCCGCCGCCGGTCCACGAACCACTGCTCGACGGACTTGAACCGAATGGTGTCGAACAGTTTCTCGAGCAGCTTGCCGCGGTCCTCGTTGTCGGCCCGCAGGAACTTCGCGAACTCCCCCTGGGGCAGCAGCACCACCTGGAAGAACTGATCCGAGGTCATCCCCAGCAGCCGCTCGACCTCCCGCGCGATGTCGGGGATCCGGGACAGGTTCTCGCCGTTGCCGTCCAACCACTCGAGCGTCGCCTTCGCGTTCTCCGTGATGGTTCCCGCGCCGCGCTTCTTGGCTCGCTGGTACTCGGGCGAGCGGGTGAGGCGCAGCCGGCGTCCCCCGATGGTCGCCTCGAGCCGGACGGTCGGCACCGAGCCCTCCGGCGCATGGTCCGACAGCAGTCGCTTGCCGTCCTTGCGGGCGCCGGGCACCGTGCCGTACAGCGCGAACGCCACCGCGTCGAGGATCGTCGTCTTGCCCGCGCCGGTCTGGCCGTGCAGCAGGAACAGTCCGTCCGAGCCGAGCTCGTCGAAGTCGACCTCGACGGTCCGGGCGAACGGCCCGAACGCGCTCACCTCCAGGTTGTGCAGCCTCACGCCGAGACCTCCATCGCGTCGGCGCGCGGGGCGCCGCCGGACACCGACTCCTCCGGCGCAGTGGAACTGCGCAGCGCCTGCTCGAGCAGGCGCACCTCCCCCACCGTCGCGCCGCTGCGGACATCGGAGACGAAGCTCTGCGCCACCTCCAGGTCCGAGCGCCCGCGCACCCGGTCACGGTACTTGAGCTCCGGATTTCCTTCGGGGCGTTGCCATTCCATGTGCACGGCATACGGGAACCGGGTCTGCAGGGCGCGCATCGCGTCGACCGGCCGGAGCGGATCGGTGAGCACCGCGGAGACGTAGTGCTCCTCCGCGGATGCGAACGCCGCGTCACTGAGCAGTTCGTCGAGCGTTCCGACGAGCTGGCTGAGCCCCCGCACGACCGGCAGATCGATCCGCTCCACCGCGGCGAGCCCGTCCGCGTCGACGTCGACCAACCACACCGACTTGCGGTGCGAGCGCTCCCCGAACGAGTACGGCAGCGGCGAGCCGCTGTAGCGGACGTGCTCGGCCAGCGTCTGCGGCGAGTGCAGGTGCCCGAGTGCGACATAGTCGACACCGTCGAACGCGGACGCCGACACCGTCTCGACGCCACCGACCGAGATCGAGCGCTCCGAGCCGGTCGCCTCGCCGCCGACGACGAAGGCGTGGGCGAGCAGCACCGAGCGCAGCCCCGACGCATCCGCTCTGCGCGTATCGAGATCCGCGCGGACGCGGGCCATCGCGACGTCGAGGATGTCGGCGTGCGAACGCGCGTGGGGCGCGTCGAGTTCCACTCGTGTGATCTCGGGCTCGAGGTAGGGGATGCCGTAGAACGCGACCGGGCCGTGCTCGTCGTCGAGCAGCACCGGGGTATCCAACTCCCCCACCCGGGTCAGGAGGTGCAGGCCACCGGCCGCCGCGAACGCCGCACCCGCGCCGAGGCGCACCGGCGAGTCGTGATTACCCGATGTGGCGACAATCACCGCACCGGCTGCCCGGATCGCCTCGAAGCCCCGGTTGCAGACCGTGACCGCGTCCGCACTCGGGATCGAACGGTCGTACACGTCACCGGGGACGACCACGACGTCGACATCGCGCGCGGTGACCGTCTCCGCGATCGCATCGAGCACCCGCGCCTGGTCGTCGAGCAGGTCGACGCCGTGGAACGTGCGACCGATGTGCCAGTCGGACGTGTGCAGGATCCTCATGCCGCAAGACGGTAGAGCACACCGCCGACACCACGCCGATGTGGACGTGGCAGTCTCGGCTGTGTCACGAGGATGCTCGAGCGCCGGCCGGCAGCCTTCGCATCGGCCGATTTCTCGGCTTCCGACGGTCCCGCCAACGAATCAACCCGACCGTTAGCGACTACTGTCGAAGTGTGTCCGCAACCCAACGTGCTAGATCCGGGGTGCCGCTCGACCAGAGATCGGCCCTCCCCACCATTCCCGGCATACCCGCCTGGGGAGCTGTCGCAGTCGCCGCTGGGTTGACCTTCCTCGGCTTCGCATTCGACGGTATGTCGGGCAACGAGCTGACCTCGACCTTCTCGACGATGTACTTCCTCGGGTGTGTGCTGGCGGTCCTCGCCGTCCGCCAGCGGGGATTGTTCACCGCGGTCGTGCAGCCGCCGCTGCTCCTGTTCGTCGCGGTGCCGATCGGTCAGCAGGTGCTCACCGACAATGCCGGCACCGGACTCAAGGACCTCGCGTTCAACGTCGCGATTCCGCTGGTCAACCGCTTCCCGTTGATGCTGGCCGCCACTGTCGTGGTGGCGCTGATCGCCGGCGCCCGGACGTTCCTCGTCCAGCAGAGCAAGAGTGCACCCGCTCGTTCCCGTGGTCGGCGGACGTCCGCCCGTCCCGCCCGCACCGAGGCGCGCACGGATCGCCGCGACGAGCAGGCCCCCGCCGCCCGCCGTTCGCGCCCCCGCCGTGATGCCCGTGAGCCCGACCGCGAACCCATCCGTGATCCTCGCGTCTCGCGCCCGTCCCACGACCCCGCCACGGCGCATGCGCCGTCGTACAACGGCACCTACGCGGGCCCCGACCAGCGTCGCGGACGCGACGGGTATCACGACCCCGTTCCCCGCGAGCCGATTCGTCACGAGCCGATCCGCCGGGAGCCGGTCTATCGCGACACGGCACGCAGGGAGAACGCGCGTCGCGACAACGTGTACGACGAGCCGATCGCCAGGAACCGCGAGCCCCTCGATCGCGATCCGATCCCGGTCCGCACGGCCCGCCCGGTGGCAGATGCCCCCGCGCACCCGATGCCGCAGGTCCGCTACCGCCAGCGCCGCGAACCCCCGATCGATCAGTAGCCGAAACCGAAAAACCGCCCCGGGACGAAACCTCGTCCAGGGGCGGTCTTCGTTCGCTGGGTGGCCGCTATGCGCGGGCGGCCCGCAGCTCACGCGGCAACGCGAACACGAGCGTCTCGTTGGCGGTGGTCACCGGCTGTACGTCGTCGAAACCGTGCTCGGCGAGCAGGTTGATGACGCCTCGGACCAGGATCTCCGGTACCGAGGCACCCGACGTGATGCCGACCGTGCGGACCCCGTCGAGCCAGGCGAGGTCCACCTCACGGGCGTAATCCACCAGATACGCGGCCCGGGCGCCCGCACCGAGCGCGACCTCGACCAGGCGCACCGAGTTCGACGAGTTCCGCGAGCCGACGACGATCACCAGATCGCATTCGGGGGCCATCGCCTTGACCGCGACCTGACGGTTCTGGGTGGCGTAGCAGATGTCGTCGCTCGGCGGATCCTGCAGCTTCGGGAACTTCTGCCGCAGGCGCTCGACGGTCTCCATGGTCTCGTCGACCGACAGCGTTGTCTGCGACAGCCAGATCACCTTGTCCTCGTCGCGAACCGTGATCGAGTCCACCGAGTCGGGACCGTCGACGATCTGCACGTGCTCGGGTGCCTCACCGGCGGTGCCCTCGACCTCCTCGTGACCCTCGTGGCCGATCAGCAGGATGTCGTAGTCGTCGCGGGCGAACCGCTTGGCCTCCTGGTGCACCTTGGTCACCAGCGGGCACGTCGCGTCGATGGTGTGCAGGCTGCGCTCCGCGGCCGCCGCATGCACGGCCGGGGACACCCCGTGTGCGGAGAACACGAGTACCGAGTTCTCGGGCACCTCGTCGGTCTCGTCGACGAAGACGACGCCCCGCTCCGCGAGCGTGTCCACGACGTGCCGGTTGTGCACGATCTCCTTGCGCACGTAGATCGGAGCACCGTGCTTCTCGAGTGCCTTCTCGACCGTCTCGACCGCGCGGTCGACGCCCGCGCAGTAGCCACGCGGCTCGGCGAGAAGGATCCGCTTGCCCGCACCGGCCGCGTCGGAACCCGCAGATCGTGCGATACCCAGATTGAGAGGAACTGCCGAAGACATGACCCCAGCCTACGGGGCAGGTCGTCGCCCACCCCCGCAGCACACGGCCACTCGCCGACGTTCGGTCCCGTCAGCTACCAAATAGCGCCATCGTGAGGCAGGCTGTTTGCATGATCCGTCCCCCGTTCGTGGCGCGCGTCGCCGCCGGAATGGCCATCACGGCCTACGAAGAGGCGCTCAAGCTGCCGTCCACGGCCGTGACACTGCCGATGACCGCGGTCAGCCAGGTCCTGCAGACGACGATGCGGATGCAGCAGTCCATGACTGCGCTCGCGATCAAGGGCGACCAGGCGTTCTGCCTGCTCAACCGAGCCGAGGAGGAACCGTCGTGGGCGGTGTTCGACGAGGACCACACCTCCGACTTCGACACCGACGGTGAAGTCGATGTCGACGACGACCGGCCCGCGGCACCGGGCAGGTTCGCGCTGTACTCGATGACGCCCGCCGACAACGGCGACGCGGGGGAACCGGCGTCGAACCCGGCGGCCCCCACCGCGAAGACGACCCCGGAGAAGACGACCGACGATTCCGACGAGATCCCGGTTCCGGAGATCGCCGAGGAACTCGACTACGCGGCGCTGACGCTCGCCCAACTGCGCTCTCGCCTGCGGTCGCTGTCGGTGGAGGATCTGACGACGCTGCTCGAGTACGAGGAGCGCACCGCGGCCCGGGCGCCGTTCCAGACCATGCTCGCCAACCGCATCACCTCCGCCAAAGCCAAGTGACTTCCGCGCGCCCCGCCTCCGCCGCCAGCGGCCCGTCGCCCAGCACGGCCGAACAGCCCTGGCCGGTCCGGACCGTCTCCACCAAGGTCGCGCAGTGGATCGATCGACTCGGCAGTGTGTGGGTCGAAGGTCAGATCACCCAGATCAACGCCAGGCCGGGGACACGGACCGCGTTTCTCGTCCTGCGCGATCCGTCGGTCGACATGTCGTTGTCGGTGACGTGCTCGCCGCAACTGCTGCGGGACGCCCCCGTACCACTCACCGAGGGCAGCCGGGTGGTGATGTTCGGCAAGCTGTCGTTCTACACCGGCCGCGGCAGCGTCTCGCTGCGGGTGACGGAGATCCGCGCGGTCGGCATCGGCGAACTGCTGGCCCGGATCGAGCGGCTGCGCGCGCTGCTGGCCGCAGAGTGCCTGTTCGACCCGCGGCTCAAGCGTCCGCTGCCGTTCCTGCCCGGCACGATCGGCCTCGTAACCGGACGGGCCAGCGCTGCCGAACGGGACGTGCTCAGCGTTGCCGAGCGCCGCTGGCCGGCCGTGCGGTTCGAGGTTCGCAACACCGCCGTGCAGGGCCCCACCGCGGTGCCGCAGATCATCGAAGCGCTCGAGGAACTGGACCGCGACCCACGCGTGGACGTGATCATCCTCGCCCGCGGCGGCGGCAGCGTCGAGGATCTGCTGCCGTTCTCGGACGAGACGCTGTGCCGCGCGATCGTCAAGTGCACCACCCCGGTGGTGAGCGCGATCGGCCACGAACCGGACAGCCCGCTCAGTGACCACGTCGCCGATCTGCGGGCGGCCACGCCCACCGACGCCGCCAAGCGGGTCGTGCCGGACGCCGTCGCCGAGCAGGCACTGGTGTCCGATCTGCGGCAGCGGAGCGCCGCCGCACTGCGGAACTGGGTGCAGCGCGAGTCTCATCTGGTCGCGCAACTCCGCAGCCGCCCGGTACTCGCCGACCCGCTGCAGGCCGTCGACCGTCGGGCCGAGGAAGTCGAACGGTTGCGTGACGCCGCGCGCCGGGACGTGACGCGCGCGATCGCCACCGAGTCGACCACCGTCGAACATCTCCAGGCCCGACTGACGACCCTCGGGCCGGCCGCGACCCTCGCGCGGGGCTACGCGGTGGTCCAGCGGGTGTTGGGGGACGCCGAACCCGAGGTGCTGCGGTCGGTGGACGACGCGCCGCCGGGAACGCAGATTCGAGTCAGATTGGCAGACGGCGCCGTCCGTGCCGCCGTGATGGGAAGAGAGTCCTGAGCAACCATGAGCAACTCTGATGTCGCCGAACTCGGCTACGAGGCGGCCCGGGACGAACTGGTCGTCGTCGTGAAGACCCTCGAGCTGGGTGGCCTCGACCTGGACGAATCGCTGGCGCTGTGGGAGCGCGGCGAGGCGCTGGCGAAGCGCTGCGAGGAGCATCTCGCCGGTGCCCGCAAGCGGGTCGAGGACGCGCTCGCCCACTCCGACAACGCGGCAGACGCGACCGACGACGACTAGCCGACAGCGGTGTCTGCCGCGAGCCGCGGTCCTAGCGCTGCAACGGCTCGACGCCGCTGATCGCGGTCGCGAGCTGTGTGAAGTCTTCCGCCGGGGCCGGCCCGGTGACAAGCACGCGGGCGTCTCCGAAGTCGGAGATCCAGATCGCCTCGGAGTCACCGTCGTCGAACACGTCCCACGTGCGGCCGCCGATCTGCTCGGTGCCGGTCTGGATGCGCGGCTCCCCGGCGATGAACGGGACCAGTGCCTCGACGGTGGCATCACTCTGGGTCAGCTGGATGTAGCGGCCGACCTCGGTGATGAACCCGATGTTGCTCGAGTCGCCGCCACCGTCACCGGAGACGATGCTCCGGCTGCCCGAGTTCGGGGTCCAGCCCTCGGGGATCTCCGGCTGCCGGATCGGGAACCCGAGCTCGCGGGAGTCGTACTTGAACGCGGCGTCGGCGTCGAAGCTGGGGATCGGACCCGGCTTGGGGCCACCCGGGCTGAACGAGCACTGGCTCGCGATTGCCGCGATCAGCAGACACGCCAGGACGAGCGGGATGAGCGACCACGCCATGTCGTGGCCGTTCTGCAGAATGCGGGGCTTCTTCTCTGGCACGGTGTCCAGTATTCCTGTTCCGCCGTCGAGGTGGCCCAGCAGCCCACTCATCGTGGGGGTTCTGAAAGAATCATCTCGAGATTCGTCCACCGAATCGACGGCACGGCCGCACTGCGGTCGGCCGTCCCATCGTGTCGGCCACCACATCGCGCCGACCGTGACTGCAGCAGGAGGCACTGCCCATGACGGCCAGCACCCCATCGAGTCGCCGCGAGGCCCCCGACCGCAACCTCGCACTCGAGTTGGTGCGCGTCACCGAGGCGGGCGCCCTGGCAGCCGGCCGGTGGGTCGGACGTGGCGACAAGGAGGGTGGCGACGGCGCCGCCGTCGACGCGATGCGTGAACTCGTCTCCTCCGTCTCGATGAACGGCGTCGTCGTCATCGGTGAGGGCGAGAAGGACGAAGCGCCGATGCTGTACAACGGCGAGCACGTCGGCAACGGTGACGGCCCGGACTGCGACTTCGCGGTCGACCCGGTCGACGGCACGACGCTGATGTCGAAGGGCATGCCGAACGCGATCTCCGTGCTCGCGGTCGCCGAGCGCGGCGCGATGTTCGACCCGTCCGCCGTGTTCTACATGGAGAAGATCGCGGTCGGCCCCGAGGCCGCCGACGTCATCGACATCAGCGATCCGATCGCCGAGAACATCAAGCGCGTCGCCAAGATCAAGAAGGCGTCGGTCTCCGACGTCACGGTGTGCATCCTGGATCGTCCGCGCCACGCCGAGCTGATCCAGTCGGTCCGCGACACCGGTGCGCGCATCCGCCTGATCTCCGACGGCGATGTCGCCGGCGCCATCGCCGCGGCCCGCCCCGAGTCCGGCACGGACATGCTCGTCGGCATCGGCGGCACCCCGGAGGGCATCATCGCCGCGGCCGCAATGCGGTGCATGGGCGGTGTCCTGCAGGGCAAGCTGGCCCCGAAGGACGACGAGGAGCGTCAGAAGGCGATCGACGCCGGCCACGACCTGGACCGCGTGCTCGTCACCGAGGACCTCGTCTCCGGCGAGAACGTCTTCTTCTGCGCGACCGGTGTCACCGACGGTGATCTGCTGCGCGGCGTCCGCTACTACGGCGGCGGCGCGTCGACCCAGTCGATCGTCATGCGCTCGAAGTCGGGCACGGTCCGCATGATCGACGCCTACCACCGCCTCGA
Organism: Rhodococcus sp. W8901; assembly: GCF_013348805.1. Classification (NCBI taxonomy): domain Bacteria; kingdom Bacillati; phylum Actinomycetota; class Actinomycetes; order Mycobacteriales; family Nocardiaceae; genus Rhodococcus; species Rhodococcus sp. W8901. The sequence goes on along the minus strand of NZ_CP054690.1, from coordinate 1,659,593 downwards.
GAAGCTGAGCGAGTACTCGGCCATCGATTTCCAGGGTGTCGACGGAGCCATCCCGCCGTCGTTCTGACGGGTTCTCCTGCAATACACCAGCTGAAGGGTCCCTTCGTGCGCTGCGAGCGCACGAAGGGACCCTTCGGCCGTTGTGGCGGTGGCAAGCTGGGTCCATGACCGACAGCACCGATCCCCAGTTCCGCATCGAGCACGACACGATGGGCGAGGTCCGCGTCCCGGTCGACGCGCTGTGGCGCGCGCAGACGCAGCGGGCCGTCGAGAACTTCCCGATCTCCGGCCGCGGCCTCGAACGCGCACAGATCCGCGCGATGGGTCTCCTCAAGGCCGCCTGCGCACAGGTCAACAAGGATCTCGGGCTACTCGAACCGCAGAAGGCGGACGCGATCATCGCCGCTGCCGCCGAGATCGCCGACGGTCGCCATGACGACCAGTTCCCGATCGACGTGTTCCAGACCGGCTCGGGCACCAGCTCCAACATGAACGCCAACGAGGTCATCGCGAGCCTCGCCGCGAACGCCGGCGTGACCGTGCACCCCAACGACGACGTCAACATGTCGCAGTCGTCCAACGACACCTTCCCCACCGCCACGCACGTCGCCGCCACCGAGGCCGCCGTCAAGGACCTCGTGCCCGCGCTGGATCACCTGCGGCTCGCCCTGTTCGACAAGGCCACCCAGTGGAAGACGGTGGTCAAGTCCGGCCGTACGCATCTGATGGACGCCGTCCCGGTCACCCTGGGTCAGGAGTTCGGTGGCTATGCCCACCAGATCGAGGCAGGAATCGAGCGAGTGCTCGCGACGCTCCCCCGCCTGGGTGAACTGCCCATCGGCGGCACCGCCGTCGGCACCGGGCTCAATGCGCCCGACAGGTTCGGCCCGCTCGTCGTCGCCGAACTCGTCCGCAGCACCGGGCTGGACGCCCTGACCCCGGCCCGCAACAGTTTCGAGGCGCAGGCCGCCCGCGACGGCCTGGTCGAGGCGTCCGGCGCGCTGCGCACCGTCGCGGTGTCCCTGACGAAGATCGCCAACGACATCCGCTGGATGGGGTCGGGGCCGCTCACCGGTCTCGGCGAGATCCGGCTGCCCGACCTGCAGCCCGGCAGTTCGATCATGCCCGGCAAGGTCAATCCCGTTCTGCCCGAGGCGGTCACACAGGTCGCGGCCCAGGTCGTCGGCAACGACGCCACCGTCGCGTGGGGCGGCGCCGCGGGCGCGTTCGAGCTCAACGTCTACATCCCGGTGATGGCCCGCAACCTGCTCGAGTCGTTCCGGCTGCTGGCCAACGTCTCCCGGCTGTTCGCCGACCGCTGCATCGTCGGATTGGAGGCGAACGAGGAGCACCTGCGCACTCTCGCGGAGTCGTCGCCGTCGATCGTCACCCCACTCAACTCGGCGATCGGCTACGAGGAGGCGGCCGCGGTCGCCAAGCAGGCGCTCGGGGAGAAGAAGACCATCCGCCAGACGGTGATCGACCGCGGACTGATCGGCGACGGGCTGACGGAGGCCGAACTGGATCGGCGGCTCGATGTACTCGCCATGACGAAGGTGGAGCCCACCGAGTAGACCGAGGCCCGCGGATTCCCCCGCGGTGCACGGCGCACCGGCCTACCATCCGACTGGAGAGAAGGGCCCACCATGCGCGTATTCCGTCGCGGTGCACTCGCGGTCGCGGTCGTGTCGGTGCTGGCGACCGCATGCAGTTCCGCTCCGAACGAGAATACGGCGGCGCCTCCGCTGTCCGAGGCCTCGGTGGCCGACGCCGTCGCGCAGCCTCGAGCGACGACGACTGCTGCCGCTCGAACCGTTCCGGGATTCCTACGCCTACACCAACTTCGGACTCACAGCGGCCGTGGGTCACATGAAGGTCGACGGCAAGTACGCCGCGCAGGCGGTGCGCGAGCCCGACGCCCAGTCCCCGGCCGGCGGCGTCAGCTCGTCGGTCACCGATCTCACCGCGTGGCTGAAGATGCTGCTGGCCGACGGGCAGGTCGACGGGAGGCAACTGATTCCCGCCGAGGCGCTGCTGCCGGCGATCTCCCCGCAGAGCGTCTCGTCGCCGCCCACCGGCCCGGACGCGCGCGCCGGCTTCTACGGGTTCGGGTTCAACGTCGGCACGAGCCCCGCCGGACGGGTCACGCTCAGCCACTCCGGGGCCTTCTCGCTGGGCGCCGCCACGAACTTCGTCGCGATCCCCTCCGCCGACGTCGAGATCGCCGCCCTCACCAACGCGGCGCCGGTCGGCGTACCGGAGACTCTCACCGCCGAATTCGCGGATCTGGTGCAGTTCGGCGAGATCCGGGAGGACTGGACGGCGCTGTACAAGGAGAAGTTCTCCGAGTTCGACGCCCCGGAAGGATCGATCTCCAAGGCCACCTTCACCGGGAACACCGTCGTGCTCGAGTCCTTCGACACCGACCACCTCGGCACCTTCACCAGGAGTGCACCATGAACACGACATCGGACGCCGACCGCCGCGACGCTGCCGTCCGAGTGGTCGAGGACTTCTTCTCGGCACTCGCCGACATGGACGTGGACCGCGCCGTCGCACACCTCACGGACGACATCGTCTGGCAGAACCGGACACTGCCGACGCTGCGCGGCCTGCCCGCGGTGACCCGGGCGCTCGCGTTCGCGAATCGCCCGGCGTGCCGATTCGACGCCGTGATGCACCACGTCGCGAGCGACGGCGACACCGTGCTCAGCGACCGCACCGACACGCTCTACATCGGGCCGCTGCGGTCCACGTTCTGGGTGTGCGGAACGTTCGAGATGCGCGACGGCCGGATCGCGCTCTGGCGGGACCGCTTCAGCTGGGGCAACCTCGCCGTCGGCACCGTGACGGCGACGGCCCGCTCCCTCCTTCGGCGGTAGCGGTCCGAAGTGCAGCCCTCCCGCGAACGGCACCTGCTCGACCGCCGAGTTCCGGCGTAGTGCATGCAGATTCGGACAACCCCTGAATCCTGAACATCTTCGGCCAAATTTCCGATTAACGCTCGAAGTCGGCAATCGCGTCGATATCCTCCGCCGGGCGCGGCTTCACGCGCCGATTCCAACCGTCCGAAGGAGTGTTCGTTGGCAAGGATTGCTCGACTTCTCACCGGCGCAGTCGCGTCGGCAGCGGTACTGACGGCCCTGACCGGGGTCGCGTCAGCCCAGACCGGCAGCCTCGGGTCTGTCGGGACCGACAGTCTCGGGAACATCGGGACCGGCAGTCTCCGCTCCCTCGGGACTGGCAGCGACGGACCTTCCGAGGTGAACCTGGACGAGGCATTCCCGGGGATGCGGATCAACTTCGACGGCCAGGAGGGGTACTTGGGCAGCGACCTCGGCGACGGCAGGAAGGGGACATCGGGAGTTTGCACGCTCGGGGTCGTCGGCACCGATTCCGCGGGACGCAACGTCGGCATCACCGCAGGGCACTGCAACCCCGGCACCGCGCTCTGGGACCTCAATCCCAAGCACCCGGGCGCGACCCGCGGCGTCGAGAACCTCGAGAACAACCATCCGGTGTTCAACACCCGCACCGCGAACGGCGCAGAACCGATCGGCTGGATCCGCTGGGTGGACGACAACACCTGCGATACCGATCCGATCGACGTCTTTCCGAACGGCGCGAAGTGTGTCCTGAAGGACCCCGTCACCGGCGCGGAGACTCCCGCAGTGGACCACACCGATCCCGACAGCACGACCGACTACATGGTCATCGAGTTCGCGCCGCGCATGCGGTTGACCAGTCAGGTCAAGGACAAAAACGGCCATGAGGTGATGAGCACGACCGGGGACACCAAGTTCAAGATCGACTCGATCTTCCGGGATGCCAGTGGCGCGGTCGCCGTGCCGACGAACCCACAGTACGTGGAGAACTTCGGGTCGTCCTCGGACCGCCGCACCATCGAAGAACGATTCACGGGGTGGGCAGACGATCTTCTGTTCCAGGCCAGCGCCCCTAGTTCCGGCGTAGTCGGCGCAGCCATGGACGGCGGACTGTTCCGCTCGGGCGCGGCATTCGTTCCCGGCGATTCGGGCGGCCCGGTGGCTCTGCGCGGGACGGGACAGTGGGTCGGCATCATCACGGCCGCCGACGGGACCGTGCTGATGCCGTGGGTGAACACGTCGGCGAAGAACATCCTCGCGGATCTCAACCCCCGCGGCGTCGTCGGAAGCGGATTCACGCCGAGCACCAGCTGACACCAGACCTAGTAGGCTCGCAGTCCGTGCGGTACCGGCGATGCGTGCTGCCAGACCCCACACAGGAAGCCGACGGCGATGACCGAACAGCACCAGAACACCTCCCCCGCATTCCAGGCCGGACTCGACGTCCGCACCGAGGTGATGGGCGCCGACTTCGTCGAACGGGCCTTCGAGCGCACCCGCGGCACGGACTCGGAGGACATCCAGGAATTCATCACCGAACACGTGTGGGGTTCGGTGTGGACGCGGCCGGGCCTGGACCGCCGCAGCCGCAGCCTGATCAACCTCGGCATGCTCATCGCGCTGCGCGCCGAGAACGAACTGCGCGGCCACGTGCGCGGCGCGCTGCGGAACGGGCTGACCCGCAACGAGATCGTCGAGGCCGTCATCCACGCGAGCGCCTACTGCGGCGCCCCCGCCGGACTGGCCGCGATGCGCGTCGTGCAGGAGGTCCTCGAGGCCGAACTGGGGCCGCTCAGCGAGGACTGACGGACCGGCCCGCCTTCGCCGCAATATCCAGGGCCGCAAGGTAACCGAACACCAGTGCGGGGCCGATGGTGGCGCCCGGTCCGGCGTACGTGTGCCCCATCACCGGCGCACTGGTGTTACCGGCCGCGTACAGCCCGACGATCACCGAGCCGTCCTCACGCAGGGCCCGTCCCGCGACGTCGGTGACGATGCCACCCTTGGTACCCAGGTCGCCGGGCACCATCTGCGCGGCATAGAACGGCGCCTTGGTGAGCTCACCGAGACTGGGATTGGGCTTGTTGGTGATGTCGCCGTAGTAGTGCTCGTACTTGCTCTCGCCGCGGTGGAAGTCCTCGTCGACGCCGGTGCGGGCGAAGCCGTTGAACTGTCGGACCGTCGCGGCGAGCGTGCCGGCCGGGATCCCGATCTTCTCGGCCAGCGCCTCGACGGTGGACGCCTTGACGATCGCCCCGCTCTCGAGCCACTTGCGCGGCAGCGGACTGCGCGCGGTCACCCCGGCGAACAGGTAGCGGTCGCGGTAGGTCTGGTCGAAGATCAGCCAGCAGGGCAGGTTCTCGCCCGGACCGTCACCCTGACCGAACTCGCCTCCGTACATGCGGTGCGTCGCCTCGACGTAGGGCAGTGACTCGTTCATGAAGCGCTCGCCGCGGTCGTTGACCATGATGCTGCGCGGCAGCGACCGCTCCGCAAGCGCGAACCACGGTCCCCGCGGCAGCGGAATGGACGGGGCCCACCATGCGTCGTCCATGAAATCGATTGCGGCGCCGACCTTCAGACCCGCATTGATGCCGTCGCCGGTGTTGGACGGGGCGCCGATGGTCCAGTCCGCACCGATCGGCGCCCGCTGATACTTCTTGCGCATCTCGTCGTTGGCGTCGAATCCGCCGCAGGCCAGCACGACACCGTGCTCGGCGCGCAGCGTGGATGTCCGACCGCCGGACTCGACCACCACACCGGTGACCTTCCCGTCCTCGACGACCAGGTCGACCAGTCCGGTGTTCAGGCGCAACGGAATTCCGGCCTCACGCACCCCCAGCAGCAACTCGGCCATCAGTGCGCCGCCCATGCCGATGAGCTTCTGCCGGCGCGCCTTGGCCACGAAGGTTCGCATGCCCACCCGGACCATCCGAACCGGCCCGCGCCAGTGCCGCAGTCCGGTGCTGAGCCACCGGTAATCCGACTGCTTCACTACGACGTTCAGCGGAGCCTTGCTGTACGTCGGGTGCAGGGTGCCGAGGTCGGACCCCAGCTTGGCGGCATCGAACGGCTTCGGCTCGCAGGACCGCCCGGTCGACAGGCCGCCCGGCGCCTCCGGGTAGTAGTCCGAATAGTTCTTCACCCACTCGAGATTCAGCGCCGAGTGGTCGATGAGGAACTGCAGGGCTTCGGGGCCACGGTCGATGTAGGTGTCGATCCGGGCCGGATCCACTCCGGGCCCGATGATGCTGTGCAGGTAGGTGCGGGCGGCCGCGACGTCGTCGGCGGGCGCCTCCCGCTTCAGCACGGAGTTGCCGGGGATCCACACGCCGCCGCCCGAACGCGACGTCGAGCCGCCCCAGTACTCGGACTTCTCGACGATGACGACCTTCAGGCCCTGTGCGGCGGCCGTGATCGCAGCGGACATACCGGCCCCGCCGGCACCCACCACGACCACGTCGAACTGTTCGTCCCGTTCCGTCTGCGCTGCCATGACCGCTCCTGATCCGAGTGTGAAATAGAGTGCCCCAAAATCTAGAACACGTTTCACTATTGATCAACGATTTGGCGCAGAAACCTAGCCTGAACTGGCCTTATCCCTTCGGCGATCCGGACTCACGGACTGATATTGACTACCACTCCGGCCCGGGCGCCGTGGCCGAATGTCACACACGTTCAATCCAGCTGAACGTGTGTGACATTCGGCCGGTCGGGGTCAGGCGGTGGGACCGAACTCCTCGAGCATCTCCGTCACCAGGGCCGCGATGGGCGAACGCTCACTGCGGGTGAGGGTGACGTGCGCGAACAGCGGGTGTCCCTTGAGCTTCTCGATGACCGCCGCGACGCCGTCGTGTCGGCCGACGCGCAGGTTGTCACGCTGGGCGACGTCGTGGGTAAGCACCACTCGCGAACCGCTGCCGAGCCGGGACAGCACGGTGAGCAGGACGTTGCGTTCGAGCGACTGCGCCTCGTCGACGATCACGAACGAATCGTGCAGCGAGCGGCCACGAATGTGCGTGAGCGGCAACACTTCCAGCATGCCACGGCTGAGCACCTCTTCCATCACCTCGGGGCTCGCGAGGCCGTCGAGGGTATCGAAGACGGCCTGCGCCCACGGCCCCATCTTCTCGCTCTCGCTGCCGGGCAGGTAGCCGAGTTCCTGGCCGCCGACCGCGTACAGCGGCCGGAACACGACGACCTTGCGGTGGCTGCGCCGTTCGAGCACCGCCTCGAGCCCCGCCGTCAGCGCCAGCGCGGACTTGCCGGTGCCGGCCTTGCCGCCGAGCGAAACGATGCCGACGCTCTCGTCGAGCAGCAGATCGAGTGCGACGCGTTGCTCCGCGGAGCGGCCGTGGAGGCCGAACGCCTCCCGCTCGCCCCGCACCAGTTGCACCCGCTTGTCCGCGGTGACCCGCCCCAGCGCGCTCGACCGTTCGCCCAGCAGTCGGATACCCGTGTGGCACGGCAACTCCCGGGCCTCGTCCAGATCGACGATCCCCTCGGAGAACAGCTGATCGATGACGCCGGACTCGACATCCAACTCGGTCATCCCGGTCCAACCGGACGGGACGACGTCGTGCGCGCGGAACTCGTCGGCGGGCAGACCTACGGCGCCGGCCTTCACACGCAGCGGGATGTCCTTGCTGACCAGCACCACGTCCCGGCCCTCGGCGGCGAGGTTGAGGGCACAGGCGAGGATCCTGGAATCGTTACTGTCCGTGCGGAATCCGACAGGAAGTACCGACGGATCGGTGTGGTTGAGCTCCACCTGAAGGGTGCCGTTCTCGGAGCCGATGGGCACCGGACGGTCGAGCCGACCGAACTCGAGACGAAGGTCGTCGAGCATCCGCAGTGCTTCGCGGGCGAACCATCCCAGCTCGTGATGGTGACGCTTGTCCTCGAGTTCGCTGATCACGACCAGCGGTAGGACCACCTCGTGTTCGGCGAATCTACTGACAGCCCACGGGTCCGAGAGCAGGACCGAGGTGTCGAGGACGTAGGTGCGGACGGAGCTGATTGCGGTCACGTGAGGCTCCTCGTTGTCTGCGTGGCACCCGCGCAAACGTGTTCGCTGGACCGGTCCGAACCTGAGTGTCAATCGACACGAGGGCCGGGCGCCGGCCCTCTCGCACTGACTGCATCAGCCACGATCAGGACCTCCCGTACAGTCAGCTACCCCTGCTGCCTGTTATCCGGGACGCTACGCCTGTCCAGGAGGAGCGCGACGCTCGCGCGCGGCGTGTCGAGTGAACGCCGCGTTAAGACTCGCCATGACGCCGAAACGGCCCGCACCCGAGGAGGGTGCGGGCCGTTCTGCGATCCGAGGGATCAGGCCTTGGGCAGCAGGCCCCAGTTCTCGAGGCCGTCGTACAGCGGGAAGTCCTGCGCCAGCTTGGAGACGCGGGCGCGCAGGGCCGGGACATCGGCGTCGGCGCCATTGGCGAGCGCGGTCGCGATGATGTCGGCGACCTCGGTGAACTCCGCATCACCGAAGCCACGGGTGGCCAGCGCCGGGGTACCGATCCGCAGGCCCGACGGGTTCATCGGCGGACGCGGATCGAACGGCACCGCGTTGCGGTTGACGGTGATACCGATCTCGTGGAGCAGATCCTCACCCTGCTGGCCGTCGAGCTGCGAGTGCCGCAGGTCGACCAGGACCAGGTGCACGTCGGTGCCACCGGTGAGGACCGAGATGCCGTTGCCGGCGACGTCGGCGCCACCGAGACGCTCGGCGAGGATCTTCGAACCGGCCAGGGTGCGCTCCTGACGCGCCTTGAACTCGTCGGTGCCGGCGATCTTCATCGCGACGGCCTTCGCGGCGATCGCGTGCATCAGCGGTCCGCCCTGCTGGCCCGGGAACACCGCCGAGTTGAGCTTCTTCGCCCACTCCTTCTTCGCCAGGATCATGCCCGAACGGGGCCCACCGAGGGTCTTGTGGACGGTGGTGGAGACGACGTCGGCGTGCGGGACGGGCGACGGGTGCAGACCCGCGGCGACCAGACCGGCGAAGTGCGCCATGTCGACCCACAGCTTGGCGCCGATCTCGTCGGCGATCGACCGGAACGCCGCGAAGTCCAGGTGACGCGGGTACGCGGACCAGCCGGCGATGAGTACCTGAGGACGCTCGGCGAGCGCGGTCTCGCGGACCTGGTCCATGTCGACGACGTGGGTGTCCTCACGGACGCCGTACGACGCGACCTCGTACAGCTTGCCGGAGAAGTTCAGCTTCATGCCGTGGGTGAGGTGACCGCCGTGGGCCAGGTCCATGCCCATCAGCTTCTCGCCCGGGTTCATCAACGCCATCAGCACGGCGGCGTTGGCCTGCGCACCGGCGTGCGGCTGCACGTTCGCGAACTCGGCACCGAAGACGTCCTTGGCGCGGTTGCGGGCCAGGTCCTCGACCACGTCGACGAACTCGCAGCCGCCGTAGTAGCGGCGTCCCGGGTAGCCCTCGGCGTACTTGTTGGTGAGCACGCTGCCCTGGGCCTCGAGCACCGCGCGGGGAACGAAGTTCTCCGACGCGATCATCTCGAGAGTGTCACGCTGACGCGACAACTCACCCGCCATCGCGGTGGCGACCTCGGGGTCCAGTTCGGCGAGGGACGCGGTGTTCACGTCGGTGGCAGGCACAGCAGTCATCAGCGAATCTCCAGGCTGGATTGCGGAAGTATCGCTACCAGTCTAAGGACGACCTCGGCCGAGCATCGAGGCGGCTCCGTCAGCGCTCACGACGTCGTCGCGCAGCGCACCCGGAGTGTCGTCGCGCAGCGCACCCGGAGTGTCGTCGCGCAGCGCACCCGGAGTGAGGGGTTCGTCGAGCAGTCGGCGGAACCGCTCGGACCGTTCGGGACCGACCGGAGCCTGCGCCAGCCAGCCGCCGAGCAGGCGATATCCCTCGACATATGTGCTGATGTACGCGCGCCACAGCGGCGACGACAGGAACCGCAGGCTCTGCCGTGCCCGCTCGGGACTCGACAGCGTCCACCGCTGCAGGAACGCCGCGACGTCGTCGGCACTCGCCCCACGATCGTGGAGCAGCAGCGCGGCGTCCTGTCGCACCGACAGCAGCCCGCTCGACGCGTCCGCGAGTTCTTCCGCCCGCTCGCCGTCGAACCGCAGACCCAGGTCGGCGTAGATCTCCTGCGCCCACGTCCCCCATCCCGCCCCCACGATCGACTCCAGCGCCAGGTCCGCCAGGCCCTCGGCCATCAGGCACTGCGGGGTGTTGACGACGAACAGGGTCTGCTCGAGCTGGCCCGCCCCGACCAGCCCGGCCTCCTTGCGGCAGTGCTCGGTGTGGTGACCGGGATAGGACTCGTGGGCGATGAGGCGCGGCAGGTTCGACATGTGCTGGTCGAGATCGGAGTTGATCGCGACCGTGGAGCGGTAGCCGCCGAGGTAGTAGTTGAACCCGGACCACGGCTTGTCGCCGACCACCTCGTAGTCGACCTGCTCGTGCTCGGGCAGCGCATACTCGGCGCGGACGCGGTCGCGCAGCGCGCTGTTGAACGCCTCGACGCAGTCCTGCAACCGATCCGGCGGGATCCGATCGGCCGCGCGGTTCGCCTCCATGCGTTCGGCGAGGGTGCCCGGACCGGGCAGGACGGCATCCATCCGGCGGTGCGCGTCGCGATAGCGCTCCTCGTCGCCGGGCGCGATCCGCACGTCGAAGTACGCGGCGACCTCGTCGACGAAGCCGATGTCGTCGGCGGCGAACTTGCGCGCCGAGCACTCCAGCGCTGTCAGGTGCGCGTCGAGGAACCTCGTTCGCTCGTCGGTCAGTCCCGCGGAAGGCAGTTCGGCCCGCAGCGCGCGTGCACTACCGACGAGTGTGCGCGGGTCCGGCCGCGGCTCGTTGTCCACCTGACGGCGCAACGCCGGATCACCTGTGTAGGCGTCGACGAAACCCTCCTCCAGGCGGTCGAAACGCAGACCCAGCAGGAGGTATTCACGCACCAGTGTGTCGAGCTCCATGGCGGCTGACACTAGTCGTTTTCGCTGCGAAGTGGACCCGGCGCATCGGCGGTGTGTGGCTGCGAGCACAATCTGCCTCATGCACCTGCCTCCCCCCAGCACGCGCATGCACCGATCGCAGTCGAAGCCGCTCTCTCGAGAGATGCACCGATGGCACGGGTGAGCGAGTCCAGCCCCTACGTCGAGTTCGACCGCAAGCAGTGGCGCAAGCTGCGTAAGTCGACGCCGCTCGTGCTCACCGAGGAAGAGCTCGTCGGGCTCCGCGGTCTCGGTGAACAGATCGACCTCGACGAGGTCGCCGAGGTCTACCTCCCGCTCGCTCGTCTGATCCACCTGCAGGTCGCCGCGAGGCAGCGTCTGTTCGCCGCCACCGCAACCTTCCTCGGCGAGAAGCACCCCGACCGTCAGGTGCCGTTCGTCATCGGTGTCGCCGGCAGCGTCGCGGTCGGCAAGTCGACCACCGCCCGCGTCCTGCAGGCACTACTCGCCCGCTGGGAACATCACCCGCGGGTCGACCTCGTCACCACCGACGGGTTCCTCTACCCCACCGCCGAACTCACCCGCCGCGGCATCATGCACCGCAAGGGTTTCCCCGAGAGCTACGACCGCCGCAAGCTGTTGCGGTTCGTCACCGAGGTCAAGTCCGGCGCGGAAGAAGTTGCCGCCCCGGTCTATTCACACACCTCGTACGACGTCATCCCGGGCCAGTACCACCTCATCCGCCAGCCCGACATCCTCATCATCGAGGGCCTCAACGTGCTGCAGACCGGTCCCCGGCTGATGGTCTCGGATCTGTTCGACTTCTCGATCTACGTCGATGCCCGCATCGAGGACATCGAGGCCTGGTACATCAAACGTTTTCTGGCGCTGCGCAAGACGTCGTTCGCCGACCCCAACGCGCACTTCCACCACTACGCGGCGCTGTCCGACGAGCACGCGACCCTGGCGGCCGAGGACATCTGGAACTCGATCAACCGGCCCAACCTGGTCGAGAACATCCTCCCGACACGTCCGCGTGCCACGCTGGTGCTCCGCAAGGACGCCGATCACACCATCAACCGCCTGCGCCTGCGCAAGCTCTGAGGGTCCGGGTGTCCTTTGCGTCCCCCGTGCGGCGCAAAGGACACCCGAGGTCACAGCGCCGCGTACGCCTGGGCGACGTATTCCTCGGTGCGCGGCGCACCGAGGAGTTGCGGCGTCATCTTGTTCATCACGTACGCGAAGGTCATCCGACGGTCCAGATCGTTGACGACGATCGATCCGCCGTAACCCGTCCACCAGCACACCCGCCCGTCGGGGATCGAGGGATGGATCGCGGGAGCGGGCAGCGCGTACCCGAGCCCGAACCGCAGCGCGGCCCCGAGCACCTGGTCGACGCCGTCGGCCTGGACGTCGAAGACCCGCTCGACGGTCTCGGGTCGCAAGACCTCCACGCCGGAGACGGCCCGCCCGCCGTGCGAGACGACCGACTGGACACGGGCCACCGACCGGGCGTTGCCGTGACCGTTGACGCCGCCGATCTGAGCGCCACGCCACTGTCTGCTCGACGTCTCCGGGATCGGAATCGCCGGATTGGTCATCGTCTTGACGAAGACACTGTCGGCCGGCAGTGCGCCGTAGTCGAATCCGGTGGGCGGCGGCGCAATCAGGGGCGCGACCCGTGCATCCACGTCGGCGGGTGTGCCGATCAGGTAGTCGGCACCGCAGACCTCCGCGATCTCGGTTGCGAAGAACTCGCCGAGACTGCGCCCGGCGATCCGGCGGACCAGTCCGCCGACGAGGTGCCCGTAGTTGGTCGCGTGGTAACCCGACGCGGACCCGGGCTCCCACCACGGCGCCTGCTCGGCGAGCAGGTTCTCGGCAAGGACGTCGTCGCAGATGTCGGCGATCGTCACCGGCTGCTGCCAACCGCTCACTCCCGAGGTGTGCCCGAGGACGTGTCGCACCAGGACACCGTCCTTGCCGTTCGCGGCGAACTCCGGCCAGTACCGGGCGACCGGTGCGTCGAGGTCAAGCAGGCCGCGGTCGACGAGCAGCAGGGCCGCAAGCGTGGTCATGGTCTTCGTCAGCGAGTACGTGTTGACGACAGTGTCCTTGACCCAGGGGGCGTCGGTATCGACGTCGGCGACGCCACCCCACAGATCCACGACGATCTCGCCGTCACGCACCACGCATACCGACGCGCCCGCATCGGTACCGTCGTCGAGATTGCGCTGCAACAGCTCTCGCAGCCCGGCGTAGCTAGGATCCGCGAACCCCTCGACGGGCGTCACCGCGCCCCCACCGGCACACTCTGCGCCCGCTTCTCCCCGGCAACCATCTCCTTCTTGAGATCCCGGACATAGCGCGCGAAGTCCACCTGAATGGTGTGGCGGGGCGTCTCGTAGTACTGCGCCAGGCTCGCGGCGTCGTCGACCCCGATGATCCGGCGCATCTCGTCGACGGACGGCGGCGCATAGCTGCCGTCGAGCACACCGGCGACGAGCTTGCTCTGCTGCTCGGCGAGATTGACGATCGTGGGCGACGCCTGCGCTAGACCCATGAAGAACAGGTTGTCGACGCCGGGCTGCATGATCCGTTTGAACAGCGGGAACCGGTGCTGCGCATCGGGTTGCAGCGACGGGTCGTCGAAGAACGGGAAGCTCATGTTGTACCCGGTGGCACACACGATCACGTCGGCGGGAATCCTGCGGCCGTCGACCAGGCGGACGTGGTCGCCGTCGAGCGACTCGATCGCCGGAACACATGTCAGGTCACCGGATCCGGCCTTCGCGAGGAAGTCGATGCTCACCGACGGGTGCGCACCGAGGGGCTCGTGATCGGGCTCGGGCAGGCCGTAGTCCTGCATCCGTCCCAGCGACTTCTTGATCTTGCGCCGGGCAATCTTCAGGCCCAGCTTCTTCGGCATCCACGGCGGCATCATCATCTTGTCGGCCGGCTTGCCCTCGCGGTACTTCGTGAGGACCCACACTCCGCGGCGCGCGGAGACCCAGACGTGCTTGCCAATAGACCGGTGCGAGAGTTCGGAGGCGATGTCGAGGGCCGAGTTGCCCATCCCGACCACGACGATGTTCTTGCCGCGCATGTCGATCGGGTCGAACGCATTGAGGTAGTCGTGGCTGTGGATGATCCGGCCGTCGAACTTGCCGGGATACTCCGGCATCCGCGGATCCCAGTGGTGACCGTTCGCGACGACGAGCGCGTCGTAGTTGCGGGTCTCGCCGGTATCCAGCGTGACCGCCCAGGTCCCGTCCGCGTTGCGAACGGCCTTCTCGACCATCGTGTTGAACGTGATGGTCTCGCGCAGACCGAACTTGTCGATGTAGTCACGGAAGTAGCCGTGCATCAGCGAGTGGTGCGGAAAGTGCGGCCAATCCGCCGGCACCGGGAAGTCCTCGAACTGCAACCGCGTCGACGAGGTGTCGATGTGCAGGCTCTCGTAGCACGACGACATGCCCGTCGGATTCTTGTAGTACCAGTTGCCGCCGACGTCGTCGGAGGCCTCGAAGCAGTCGTAGGGAATGCCGTGATCCTTGAGGCGCTTCGCGGTGGTGAATCCCGAGCAGCCGGCACCGATGATGCACACCTTGGGCAGTTGGGGCATGGACGTTCCTCTCCCGCGCTTGATCTGATCTCAAACCTGACAGAACGTGATCTGCGTCATAGAACCGGATTCACTGACACACTGTCAAGCGACAGCTTCCACGGGCCGATGTGGAACGGGTCCGTACGATGCGACCGGAGGTGTGAGGTGAACGAGATCGAGGTCAGGACCGAGGCCGACAGAAGGCCGACACAGCGCGACGAACAGAAACGGATCACCCGACTCCGGCTACTGGACTGCGCGCGCGAACTGTTCTCGGCGCGCGGCTACGCGGCCGTGAAGATCGACGACATCACGTCCGCGGCCGGCTGCAGCCGCGCCACCTTCTACCTGCACTTCACCGGAAAAACCGACGTCCTGCGCAAGATCGGCTCCGAATCGATGGAGCCGCGTGCGGCGTCGGTCTACGCCGACCTCGACGAGGTTCTCGACAGCGGATCTCGCGACGAGTTCGCACGCTGGGTCGGTCGGGCGATCGACTGGTTCGACCGCAACCGCGCGATCCTGCCGGCTTGGGACGAGGCACTGGTGCTCGAACCGGAGTTCCGCGAGGCGGCGCGCGATGCGATCTCGGCACTTCCGGACGCGATGCCGTCGTACCTGGCGCGGTGGGGAGACGATCGCCAACAGGAAGCCCGGCTGCGGATCGAACTACTCGTCACCCAACTCGAACGGTTCTTCACGCGATGGGCAGTGCAGGGCACCATCGAGGTTCCCCGCGAGCAGGCCGCGGAAATCCTCACCGACGTCTGGTTCCCGGCGATGACGCCGCCGGCGCGGTAGCGGTCGGTCAGGCGCCGAACCGGCGATGCCGGGCGGCGTAATCGCGCAGCGCACGCAGGAAGTCGACGCGCCGGAACTCGGGCCAGTAGGCCTCGGTGAACCAAATCTCGGAGTAGGCGCTCTGCCACAACAGGAATCCCGACAGCCGCTGCTCCCCCGACGTCCGGATCACCAGATCGGGATCGGGCTGACCCGACGTGTAGAGGTGACTGTCGATGCCCTCGACGCTCATCGCCTTGACGAGGTCGTCCCCGGCCAGTCCCTCATGGAGTTTCTCGCGGAGCAACGACTGCACCGCGTCGGCGATCTCCTGCCGGCCGCCGTACCCGACCGCGACATTGACGTGTGTGCCGGTGCGCCCGCGGGTGCTCTCCGCCGCTTCCCGCAACCGACGGGCCTGCGCTTCCGGGAGCAGGTCGAGGGTGCCGACGATCTTGACGCTCCAGTTCTGGCCCGCAGCGGAGATCTCCTCGACGACGTCGGTGATGATCTCGAGCAGCGTGTCGAGTTCCTCGGGTTCGCGACGCAGGTTCTCGGTGGACAGCAGGTAGATGGTGGCCATCTCGATATCGGCCGCGTCGCACCAGCGCAGCAGTTCGGCGATCTTGCGCGCACCCATCCGGTGCCCGTGACTGACGTCGGTGAATCCATTCTCCCGCGCCCACCGGCGATTGCCGTCGCACATCACCGCCACATGGCGCGGATGCTGTAAACCGTCGAGACGGCGCAGGAGCCGTCGCTCGTAGATGCTGTACAGCAGGCCGCGCAACTTCACCTGGACATCACCACGAGAAGAAAGACTACGCCGCGAACCCCGCGCACCCGCGACGGCGGTCACAGTGTCGCCTCGGAGACGTTCGCCACCGCTACAGTAGTTACCCTTCCGTAGGTTACGGTTGCGTAGGTTTGGTGGCCCGGACGGTTCCACCAGGCGGAACAACGACAGGGGCACCACATGACGGCACTCGGACTGGACGACCTGCCGGTCAAGCCACGCATGCGTGGCTGGATCCACGCGTGGTCGTTGGTGGTCGCGATCCTGGCGAGCGCCGTGCTGGTCTCGTTCGCCTATGCCAAGGAATCGCCACGTGCCGGCCTCGCCACACTGATCTACAGCGTCACCGTGTGCGGCCTGTTCGCGGTGAGCACCACCTACCACCGCATCCACTGGCACACCGTGCGCGCCCGCACATGGATGAAGCGTGCCGACCACTCGATGATCTTCCTGTTCATCGCGGGCAGTTACACCCCGTTCGGCCTGCTGGCACTCCCGCCGCGCACCGGCGCGATCCTGCTGACGGTCGTGTGGTGCGGCGCCCTCGCCGGGATCGCGCTGAAGATGCTGTGGCCCACCGCCCCTCGCTGGGTCGGAGTCCCGCTCTACCTCTTGCTGGGCTGGGCCATCGTCCCCGTGGCCGGAGATCTCGTCCACGAGGCCGGCGTTCTGCCCCTGGTCCTGCTCGCGATCGGCGGCGTCCTCTACAGCGTCGGCGCCATCCTCTATGCCACCAAGTGGCCCAACCCGTGGCCGCAGACGTTCGGCCATCACGAGTTCTTCCACGCCGCCACCGCGGTCGCGGCGCTGTGCCACTTCGTCGCGGTCTGCCTGGTCGTGTTCGGGTAGAGGGATTACCCAGATTCCCCTTTGCGGAGAATGCGCGGAAGGTCCCCGAAACACCCCGAGATCCGGGTTCACCTGCTTACCCTGGGCGGATCTGACCTGGGAGGGACCGTTGTGACGACGACCGAGCGAGAAGTGGGTGGCATCACCCGGCTGGCACCGCAGGATGCCGACTTCGTCTACCACGAGGGCGAGAACCACATCTCGAACTCGACGGGCATCTATTTGTTCGACACCACCGGCGAGGCCGCGCCGATCACACAGGCCGAGGCTATCGAGTGGATGCGCCCGCGCCTTGGCTACAGCGGAGTCTTCACCCGACGTCTGCGGCACATTCCTCTGGCGCTGGACTATCCATTCTGGGTTCCGGACCCCACCCTCGATCTCGCACAGCACGTGATCGTCGAGCCGGTCGACGGGCCGGGATGGGATGCCCTGCGACACCACATCGCCCGATTCTCGGGCAAATCACTCGACCTCACCAGGCCGCCGTGGAAGCTGCATTTCCTCACCGGTGTTACCGGCATCGACGGACTGCCCGACCGGATGACCGTCGCGGTCCTGCGCTGCCATCACAGTTCCGGGGACGGCCTGGCCGCCCGCGACCTGGCGTTGCGCATCTTCGGTCGCTCGGAGACTCACCCGCCCGTTCCGACGACGTCGGCGAACTGGTTCACGCCCGCAGAATTCGTCAAGGCCATCGGCCGGCTCCCCCAGCAGTGGCGCGACTTCCGCCAGGGGCTCACGACGTCGGGCGAGGCGGCGCGCCGAGTCACCGAACAGGTCGAGGCCGGCACGATCGCCCCGGCACCGCCACGGCGACCCGCAACCCGCTTCAACACGGCCATCACCCCTGACCTCACGTTCGACGTCGTGAGCTTCCCGCCCGAGGACATCCGCGCCGTGCAGGCAGCGGTCGAGGGCGTCACCTTCAACGACGTTCTCCTGGCTACGATTTCCGGCGCTCTCGCCGCCTACCTGGCCGAGAAGGGCGAAACCCCGCCGAGTTCTCTATCGACGCTGGTGCCGATGTCGCTGCGAGGCACTCGCCCCGGCGTGGCCGACCATCCGGACGGGAACCGTGCGAACCATCTCGCGCTGATGGCGGTGGATCTCCACACCGATATCGACGACCCGGTGCAACGACTCCGAGCCATCAACGCATCGGTCCGCGCCGAGAAGGAGCGGCACCGGAACCCGGATGTCCAGGAAGCCGCGTCCAGGATCGACACATCGCCGGCCTGGCTCCTGAAGCTCGTCATAAGCCTGATGGGTCTACGCAAACAGCCCGAGGGAACCGTCGAAACCATCAACACGATGGTCAGCAACATCCCATGGACCGGTAACGACATGGTCCTGCGCGGTGCGCCTCTCGTCAAGAGCTTCGGCATTCTCGGAATCATCGACAAGGTCGGACTGAGACATCTGATCGTGTCGCACCACGGCGACGAGATCGAGATCTCGTTCTGCACCGACACCGCGATGATGCCGGACACCGATCGTTACAAGGCCCTCCTCACCGAGTCGTTCCGCGCACTGGTCGAGCGCGCAACGCTCCCAGAGACCGAAGGACCTTCCTCCGATTCCCGAGAACTTTCTCGAAACCGACCCGCCATCCCGTGACACGTTGTTACCGTTCGTTTGATCACAGGCAATCCGCTCGTGATACACGGAAAACCGGTGTGCGATCCGAATTGCGTGCGGGATTCGGTACCGGGCAACACATAACGTCTTCAGGAGGCACAAATGGGTTCACTCGAAGGACTTATGGGAGCGATCTTGGGAAACGGTGGGCTCAACTCCCTCGCGGCCGATGGCCTGCTTCCCGCATTCCTCGGCTCCGCTCAGACCAGCATCACCGATGCCCTCGGCTCGCTGGGTGACCTCGTCACCATCGGCTTCGGCTCGATCGACAGCTTCTCGGCGCCTCCGGCCAAGGGCTAATAGCTGAACCGGGCCTACCAACCCCGCGATTACTAGCCGCGGCGGGCAGCATCGAGTGATACGGCCCGCCTCGATCCAGCTTTGACAATCGCTCGGAATCGTCTGATCTAAGGAGAGTCATGGGATCCATCTACGAAGTACTCGGAAATGTGACCGGGAGCCTGAGCGCGCAGATCATGAAGGGCATCGGGTCCCTCTTCACGCTGAGCGGCTACCCCGACGGACTGCCGAAGCAGTAAGACACTGGTGCCCTGGGCACCTCATCGGGGCTCGCGCTGTGTGCGCGGGCCCCGATTGTGTCTGTACGGCACCGGAAATGCATGGCGACGGACCCACGGGGAAGCAATCGCCTGCAGGACCCGAGCCGCACCGACCTCCGTCCCGCAGCCTCCCACTCGTGGAGGGATACTGCGATGAGAACTTGCATGCACTCGTGACCGATGATCGCACGGCCACCAGGCATCTGAACGCGTCGAGCTGGGGAGATCGAACAAGTATGCAGCGGAAGAATATTCGAGCACTGTCCGCGGGACTGCTGACTGTAGGACTCCTCACGGCGCTTCCTTCAGTGGCAGCAGCCGAACCCGAGATCGGGACGGTCGTACCGGAATACGTCCAGGTGGCCGCGGACGCGCAACCGTCGATCACCAGCATCACGACGGTGGACGATCGACTACTACTTCTGCAGGTCGCGTCTCCGGCTATGCGCCGCGAAGTGCCGGTCAACGTGCTGCTGCCCGCCGAGCGGAGTCAACCCCGCGGTGCGCTCTACCTCCTCGACGGCAACTCCGGCCAGGTCGAGAGCAGCAACTGGCTCGATCGAACCAGGGGCAACGCGGAGGACTTCTTCGCCGACAAGAACGTCAATGTCGTCCTACCGGTCGGCGGTACCGGAACTCTCTTCACCGACTGGACCCAGGACCACCCGAAGTTCGGGCGGACCCAGTGGGAGACGTTCCTGTCGAAGGAACTGCCCCCACTCATCGATGCCCAACTTGACACCAACGGCCGCAACGTCATCGGCGGAATCTCCTCCGGGGCACAGGGAGCCGTGATGCTGGCCGCACGCGAACCACAGCTGTACGACGGAGTCGTCGGCTACAGCGGCTGCTACGTCACCGACGGTCCCGTCGGGCGCGCGCTGACCGATCTGGTCGTGCTCAACGGCATGGCCAACTCCGAGATGATGTGGGGCCCGGAGGGCAACGACGTCTGGCGTGAACACGATCTGTTCCGCAACGCGTCCGCCCTCGCCGGGAAGAAGGTGTATCTCTCGTCCGGCAACGGACTACCCGGCCCTCACGAATCCCTCGACCAACAGGGCATTCAGGACCGGGTCGTCGTCGGCGGACTGCTCGAGGCCGGCTCCAATCTGTGTACCGACCAACTGGCGCAGGCTCTTCGAGACGCGGGCGCCGACGTGACCCGCAGTGCCCAACCGGTGGGTGTGCACGCGTGGCCGTACTGGCGCGACGAACTCGGTCGCTCGTGGCCCACCATCGAGGCGGCTCTTCGATAGCCACCGATCGACCATTTGGTGTTACCCGGACGAACCGACCAGTCGTTGTTACAGTCGACTGGCACGCGCAATTGCTCGTGCAGAACTCGGCACTCGCATTACTGTCGGGAGCTCGACAGCAGTGTGTTGCCGCAACCTGTCGGGAGTAGATATGGGTTCCTTAGCGGACATCTTCGATTCCATCCAGTCGATCGAACTGGCGGGAAACACGGTCAAGACCATTCTCGATTGGCTCGGCGACATCGTCACGAGCAGCGAGGCCTGACCTGGCCCGCGGTCCTGCCCTGATTCGAATCATTCGACTGGCAGAGCCTCCACGAGGCCTGCATCTACCTGGAGGCAAGACATGAGTTCGCTCGCAGACCTGATCAAGATTCCCGTCATGAGCCTCGACGCTCTCGGCGTGGGAGTGCTTCAGTCGCTCCGTAACTTGATCGATTACGCCGGTCTCGCACTGAGCTGAGGCACGTCGCAACTTTCAAGACTCCGTGAGTGCGATTCCAGGGGCCCGTGCGTCCATGCGCGGGCCCCTGGCGCATTCACCTCGTCGACCCAAGAGCGACGTCGCCCCTTCGGTCGCGCGGGCATTCCCCGACCCGACGAACGGGCAAGTGATCAAATATTTGTTTGAAGTGGCAGAATTCGGCGCTCCCCCGGCATTTTGCACCGCGAAACCGCGTCGATCAGATTCACCAAATTCACCACACTGGCATCAATGGGTTGCTACCTTCACTCCGGTCACAAGCACATGCTTGCGATTGAACATAGACGCATGCCCGCACACAGCTGCGGACAATTGCGCCACCCGCATTCACGTTAGGAGAGTTACATGGCTTCGATCGAGGACATCTTCAAGGGACTCGGCTCGCTGGACGCGCTCCAGGGCCTGTTCACCACGATCACCGGTTCGGTCGCGGGCATCTTCAACAGCTGACGCTGTCGACACGAACACCCGCTCCCACCGAGGAGCTTCCCCACCGTGTGGGGCGGCCTGGCCGCCCCACAATTCTTTTGGAGGTACACCATGGACTTCGGTTCGATCACCGGTCTCATCGCAATCCCCGTCGGGAGTGTCGACACCGTTCTCACCGGCTACATCACGGCCGCCAACGATGCCCTCGCCGGCATCTCCGCCTGGTTCAGTGGCGTCACTGGCAGCCTCGGCGGCAGCCTGTAACACCGAGGGATTCCCGGACGGGAATCGCAGCAGGGCCGTGCGGTAGGACCGCACGGCCCTTTTCGCGTCAGTCCGAGTCCACCCGCTCCCGCAGATCATCGACCCCGGTCACCGGCCGGGCGCACACGAATCCCCTGCACACGTAGGCCGTCGGTGCACCGTCGATCCGAGGCCGATCGGCCAGCAGCGGAGCCGAATCCGGTGGGCCCGCGATCACCACGGCACCGCCGGGCGCCAGTCGTCGGGCCGCTTCGGCCAGGTCCGACGGCGCCATCTCTGCCACCGCGATCTGGATGGGCCCCCGCACCGACGCCTCCGCGACCGCGAGCCAGTGCCCCGCCGAACGCGGCGCGCGCTGCAGGACCACCGCCGCACGGGCCAGCGAATCCTCCGCGGCCGCTGCATACTTCGACGACCGGTCCGCCTCCACCAACGCCGCCGCGGTCAGCAGCGCCTCCGCGATCGCCGACGCCCCCGACGGCGTCGCCCCGTCGAGGGGATCACGCGGTCGGGCCACCAGCGTTTCGGCGTCGTCCGCGGTGTCGAACCAGCTGCCGGCCTCGTCGCGATCGGCGAAGCGCTCGATCGCGGTGTCCAGCAGGGACGTCGCCGCGTCCAGCCACTCGGCCGCCGCGGTCACCTGGTGCAGCGCGAGCAGCCCCGTCGCCAGGGCCGCATAGTCCTCGAGGATCCCGGCGGGCTCCCCCACCGCGCCGGCGAGCGACGCGCGCCGCAGACGTCCGTCCACCAGATGCGTCGTGAGCAGGACGCGGGCGCACTCCTCGGCCGCGCGGACCCACTCCCACCGTCCGAACGCCGCACCCGCCTCGGCCAGCGCCGTGACGGCCAGCCCGTTCCACGCCGTGACCACCTTGTCGTCACGGCCGGGCTGCGGACGTCGGGCACGCGCGGCGAGCAGTCGGGCCCGGACCGCCGCGAGGCGCCGGCCGTCGGACGGGTCCACCGGCAACTGCAGGACCGATGCACCCCGCTCGAACGTCCCGACGTCGGTCACCGCGAACACCTCGGCCGCCCATGCGCCGTCCTCGGCACCGAGGACCTCGACCAACTGGCCCGGCGTCCACGAATAGGTGAGCCCCTCCTCGCCGTCGGTGTCGGCGTCGAGCGCCGACGCGAACGCCCCCGCGGCGGTGCGCAGGTCGCGCAACAGGAACTCGACGGTCTCCTCCGCGACGCGGTACGCAAGCTCGGATCCGGTGCGGCGAGCGAGGTGCCCGTAGAACCGCAGCAGCAGCGCGTTGTCGTAGAGCATCTTCTCGAAGTGCGGAACCACCCACTCCGCATCCACCGCGTAGCGCGCGAAACCCCCGCCGAGCTGGTCGTATATTCCGCCGCGCGCCATCGCGTCGGCCGTGCGCTCGACGGCACGCAGCGTCGGCTCGACCCCGCTCCGCTCGTACGAGCGGAGCAGCCCCTCGAGCAACATGGACGGCGGGAACTTCGGCGCACCACCGAATCCGCCGCGTTCGCGGTCCTCGTCGCGCAGGACGCTCGCGACCGCGCCCGACAGCAGCGGGACGTCGACCGGCACCCCGCCGAGCGGCAACGCACCGGCGCTGCGGCGCAGTTCGGCCACCACCGACGCCGCTGCGTCGTCGACGTCACCGCGCCGCGTCAGCCAGGTGTCGGTGATCGCGTGCAGCAGTTGGGTGAACGACGGCATCCCGCCGCGCGGCTGCGCCGGGTAGTAGGTGCCGCAGTAGAACGGGCTGCCGTCCGGGGTGAGGAAGCACGTCATGGGCCAGCCGCCCTGACCCGTCATCGCGACCGTCGCGTTCATGTAGACCGCGTCGAGGTCCGGGCGTTCCTCCCGATCGACCTTGATGCACACGAAGCTCTCGTTCATCACGGCCGCCGTCTCGGGGTCCTCGAACGATTCGTGCGCCATCACGTGGCACCAGTGGCACGCCGCGTACCCGATGGAGAGCAGGATCGGCACGTTGCGTTCCCGCGCCCACTCCAGGGCCTCCGGCCCCCACTGGTGCCAGTGCACTGGATTGTCTGCGTGCTGACGCAGATACGGACTGGTCGCATCGCCGAGCGTGTTGCGCTCGCGCGGCCCCGGCCCGGTCACGGAAGTCCTAGCTCGCCGGTTTCGCGGGCGGATCGTGCTTGGCCTGCGGGTCCTCGTCCGGCCGACTCGGCTCGACGACCTCGGCGATCGCAGCGCCGCGGTCCGTGCCCTCGTCCGCCGCCTGATCGGCCTCGGGATGCTCCGGCTCGAAGTCGTCCGGCAGCTTCCGCAGCTGCTTGTTCATCGAGCGGATGAGCAGAACGGTGCCGACCAGCAGCGCCACGATCAGGACGAGCCCCAGCGGGGATGCCTTGCCGAACTCGGGACCCTGCGGGCTACTCGGGGTGCTGGTCCCCTGCGCCAGCAAGTCCCAGGCCAACGTCGTCATCACTACTGCTCATCCTCCACAATGCCCGCGAACAGGTCGTTCTCCGGGATGGCGGTGTGCACCCGGGTCTTGGCCAACTCGAACTCCTCGGTGGGCCAGATCTTCTGCTGAATGTCGAGCGGGACCGCGAAGAACGACCCGTTGGGATCGATCTGCGTCGCGTGGGCCCGCAGGGCGTCGTCACGCTGCGGAAAGTAGTCGCCACACGCGATCTGCGTCGTGACGCGCGCCATCAGGTCGCCCTGCTCGGTCTTCCACTTCTTGAGCCACTCGGCCATCGGGAACTCCTCCCCGCGGCGCTCGTACTCCTCCTGGAACTGCACCAGGCGCTTCCGGATGAAGCCGTGCGAGTAGTAGACCTTCTGCACTTCCCACGGCTCGCCCGCGTCGGGGAACTGCTCGGGGTCGCCGGCCGCGTCGTAGGCGGCCATCGACACCTCGTGGCACTTGATGTGGTCGGGGTGTGGGTAGCCGCCGTTCTCGTCGTACGTGGTCATGACGTGCGGACGGAACTCGCGGATCACCCGGACCAGCGCCTCGGTGGGGATCTCGAGCGGTTCGAGCGCAAAGCAACCCTCGGGCAGCGGCGGCTTGGGGTCGCCCTCCGGCAGGCCGGAGTCGACGAACCCGAGCCACGTCTGCTGCACACCCAGGATGCGCGCAGCCTCGGCCATCTCCTCCTGCCGAACCTCGTGCATCCGTTCCCGGATGCCCGGGACGTCCATCGCCGGGTTGAGGATGTCACCGCGCTCGCCACCCGTGAGGGTCACGACGAGTACCTCGTTGCCCTCGGCGGCGTAACGGGCCATCGTCGCCGCACCCTTGCTCGACTCGTCGTCGGGATGGGCATGAACGGCCATGAGTCGGTATCCGCTCACGTGTGTCTTCACCTCAGCTTCGCGTGTCACCGGCGTGGCGTGTCGCCTGCAGTCGTCGACCACTACCACTCGTCGGTCGTCGTCGTCCTTCCCCTATAGTTCCACCTGACACATACGACCGTCTGTCGTACCCCCGCTACGCGCGGCAAACGGCGACTCCGACGGCCGTGCAGAGCACCACCACCGGCGAGAGCAGAGTGATGAGCAGTACGCCTTCCCCGGACCGCTACGGGTCCACCCGCCGCACGTCCGGCCCCATCCCCTGGGCCAAGTGGATTCTCACCGGTCTCGTCGTCCTCGCCGGCGTCGGCCTCGCGTACATCGCCTACACCAAGTTCGCCGTCAAGGAGATCGAGGGCGAGCAGGTCGCGTTCGACGTCGTCGACCAGACGACGATGAACATCCGATTCACCGTCACGCGCGACGACCCGTCCGAGCCCGCCGTCTGCATCATCCGTACCCGCTCCAAGGACGGCTCCGAGACGGGCCGCCGCGAGGTCTACGTCGGGCCGTCGGACTCGGGGACCGTCGAGATCACGGCCCCCGTTCGCGCATCTCAGCCGCCCGCTATGGGCGATCTGTACGGCTGCAGTCTGGACGTTCCGGACTACCTTCACGCAGGCTGACAAGTGGACCGATCGGTCTTCGTTCGGATCGGTCGATACCCCTCATCGTGCTAAAATGAGTCAATACACGGTTCCACTCGGAGCCGTGTATTGCTGCATTGACGGCAGGACGAGTCTGCTCACGAGATGGGCGAGCCGGGGGTCTTCGCCACCGGACATTCGCTACGGACGAGAGCGGCCCTGGCCGTTGATCGCTGCTGTTCGCAGTGATCTGCCGAGGGAGTCCACCCGGACTTCAACTACAAGGGAGTGATCGAGAATGACCGAGACCCAGGTGACCTGGCTTACTCAGGAGTCTCACGACAGGCTCAAGAATGAGCTCGACCAGCTCATCGCCAATCGTCCGGTCATTGCCGCCGAGATCAACGAGCGTCGCGAAGAGGGTGACCTCAAGGAGAACGGCGGCTACCACGCCGCTCGCGAGGAACAGGGCCAGCAGGAGGCGCGCATCCGCCAGCTGCAGGAGCTGCTGAACAGCGCGAAGGTCGGCGAGGCCCCCACCCAGTCCGGCGTCGCACTGCCCGGCTCGGTCGTCAAGGTCTACTACGACGGCGACGAGACCGACACCGAGACCTTCCTGATCGCGACCCGCGAAGAGGGCGCCCGCGACAACGCACTCGAGGTCTACTCGCCGAACTCCCCGCTGGGCGCCGCGCTGCTCCAGGCCAAGGTCGGCGAGACCCGCGAGTACACCCTGCCCAACGGCAGCCTGATGAAGGTCACCCTCGTCAGCGCAGAGCCGTACCACGCCTGATACAGGCGCACAGACGCAGAACCCCGGCCGAGGATTCCTCGGCCGGGGTTCTCTCGTTTCAGCTCCGGAGCAGGGAGTGCGCGCCGAGGAACTCGACCAGCGCCTCGGGTTCGGGATGCTCGGCGAGCAGCGCGACCAGGTCGTCCGCGGCGGACGCCTCGACCGGCTCCATCCCACCGAGCGCGAGCAGCGTCGCCGATCCGGTCGGCAACAGTCGGGCGCAGACCACTGCCCCGACGTTCAGATCGCGACCGGCACCCTCGTGCGTGACCTCGACGGTGTCGTCTCCGCGCAGGTCCTGCAGCGTCACCACGTCGTCGGCCGCGGCGACCACGGTGTACACCGACCGCCGGGTGCGCACCCACTGCCCGGCGAGCTCGAGTTCCTCCGCCGGCAGCAACGCGCCGCGCCGACCGACGAACAACTCGAACAGGCCGCCCTCGAACAGCGCGACATCGACGGCCGGTCCGCCCTCGATCGCACGCAACAGTTCACCGTCGTCCGCCCCGGGCGCCGCATGGATCTCGGCGAGATCCAAGAGGATGTCGAACAGTTCCGGGGACCGCATGAACAGCTGTGCCTTGCTGTACAGCCATGCCGCCCGGTCGTCGGAGGTCAGCTCGGACCGACCGAGGTGGCACG
Source organism: Rhodococcus sp. W8901 (assembly GCF_013348805.1). Classification (NCBI taxonomy): domain Bacteria; kingdom Bacillati; phylum Actinomycetota; class Actinomycetes; order Mycobacteriales; family Nocardiaceae; genus Rhodococcus; species Rhodococcus sp. W8901. The sequence continues at coordinate 1,632,760 of NZ_CP054690.1, read as the reverse complement.
CCTTGTACTTGCGGCCCGATCCGCACCAGCAGCGGTCGTTGCGTCCCAACTCGGGGTGCTCGCGCGGCGCGAAGCGTTGCAGCACGTCGTGCAATGCCTCCGATTCCCCGCCCTCGATCCGGCCGAGCAGTGACTGCGCGCGGGTGACGTCGCCGCCGTCGGCGGCGAGCAGTGCGAGGTCGAAGATCGCGGGGATCCAGTCGGGATCGTGGGAGAGAGCCTCGTCGTAGTACGACCGCGCGGCCAGGACGTCGCCGAGCCGGTCGGCGGCCTTACCCGCCAGCCAACAGGCCGCGGCCTTCGCACGACGCGGCGCCAGGTCCACGAGTCCGACGGCCACCGCGTGCAGCGCCTCGGTCCGGTCGTCGAACTCGCTCACCAGTTCCAGCGCGGCGGCGGCCACCACCGGATCCGACAGCAGCACGAACGCGTCGACGTCGGCGGAGATCTGTTCGTGCGCATAGGTTCTCGGATCGGCACCGAGCGCCGCCTGCTCCTGCGTCTGCCGCACCAGGTTCAGGAACTCGACCACCGCGCGGGCCTCGTCCGGGTGCAGTTCGTGCTCGCGTGCGACCATCCCGATCTGCACGGCCAGGCGGTGCGTGGCGAAATCGAATCCGCGCACCGCGAGGTAGTCACCGTCACGCACGTAGCCGGCGGCGTCGATCAGCTCGGCGAGTGGGACGGTGGGGGCGACGAACAACGCCGGGTCGTCGATCATCAGCTGCCAGACCAGGGCGTCCAGGTGCTCGGCGGCATCCTCGGGCACGATCCGGCGCAGGGCCGCGGTGAGGTCGGGCGCGGAAGCCGGTTCGCCGGTCACCCTTCGCAACTCCAGCCCACCGTCGACGGCGGTGATCGCGACGAGGTCCCCCGCCGCGTAACCGGCCAGAGCCCCCGGCTCGAGCAGCAGCCCCTCGTCGTACAGGAAATCGGGATCGGTGACACCCCGCTCCGCGAAGACGTCGTCGTCCAGCCCTTCGAAGACCACACGGAACCCCTGCTCGGAGTCGAATGCAAAGGCAGTCAGCGGCGTCAGGTCGGGGTTGGCGTCGAGGATGCCGGCGGCGATCTCCGCATCCGTGAGCCGATGGGTCAGCGTCCGGCCCTCGAGGAGCGGACCGAGCGCAAGGTTCCGCCCATCGGGGAGGAAACCGAGATCGTAGTCGTCGAGTGCCTCGACGACGTCCTCCATCTCGCGGGCGGAGCCGTACCCCGCGTCGGCCAGACGCCGCCCCCACTCCTCGGTGGTCAGCGCTCCGTGCTCACGAAGAATGGTCATCGCGGCGTCGGCGATGCGGTCACGGGGATCGGGCTCGGTCACGGGGATCGATCGTATTCGATTCCCGTGACCGCGAATGCCACGCCGAGGCGCGGACCGTCACATGACCCGGCGTGCCTTCATGTCGCCGAAGACCGGCCCGACCTTGACGACATCGCCGAAGGTCGGGGCGTGGACCATCATCCCGTTGCCCATGTAGATGCCGACGTGTCCGGGGCCCCCGGCCTGCCAATTACCGAACACCAGATCGCCGGGTTGCGCCGCGGCCATCGGGATCTCGGTGCCGACCCCCCACTGCGTCTCCGACGTGCGCGGCAGTGCGACCTTGCCGCCGCTGGCGGCGAACACCGCGAACGACGTCAGACCCGAGCAGTCGAAGCCACCCATCGACGGTCCGCTGATATTGCCGCCGCCCCACACGTACGGCAGACCGAGGTAGCGCATCGCGAGCTGCACGACCGCGCCCCCGATGCCCGACGTCGGGAGAGTGATGTTGCCGAGGTCGAGGTTCGCGAACGGCGACAGCAACTGCTCGAACTGGCCCTCCGACGCGCGGATCTTCTGCACGTACGGCCCGCTCTGGTCGGCCGCGTCGTCGACACCCGACGGCACACCACCCGCCTTGCGCACCGCGCGGGTGCCGGCGTTGAACGCGGCGAGCGCGAGATCGAGGGTGTCGCCCTGGACCAGGCCCTCCTGCTTCCACGCGTCGACCTGCGCATAGTTGTCGCACAGCATGTGTCCCGCGGCCATCACCGAGTCGGCGACACCGAGGATGTCGGCCGTGCCGTCACCGTCGGCGTCCTTGCCGTACTTGGCCCACTCGCTCGGCATGAACTTCGCGGGACCACGCCCACCGGCGAGCGAGACCGGAGCCGTCGGACCGTAGCGGAAGTCGTTCTCCACCGAGAACAGCGCCGCGAGGGTGGGCGCCTTGACGCCCCCACAGATCTCGCCGGCCTGACGCAGCCACGGCGCGAACACCGCGATCGAACCGACCTGCCCGAGGAGATTGCCGGGCGGGAGTACCGCCGACAGCGACGGCAATGTCAGACCGCCGACACCGGGCAGCGTGATCGTGGGAGCGGTGTTCGCGCCGACAGCGGGAGGGATCACGGTCGGCACCGCCGCGGGGGGTGTGGCGACCGGCGGGGCAGGTTCGGGCGCGGGAGCCTCCGGCGTCGGGACCACATCGGTGGACGGCAGCGAGTCGGGGGCCTTCGGAGCTTCGAGGGCGGGTATCACCCTGACGAGATCGGTCGCCGCCTGCTCCCGCATTTCGGGTGGGAGCAGTGCGACGATGCTGTTCACCGGTTCCACGAGCTGCGGCGCGGACTGCACGGCGGCGGGCGCTTGTGGGGCTTCGGGAGCCGGGTCGGGTGTTGCGTTCGCAACCGCGGGGAACGCGACACCTGTTACTGCTGCGACAGCCACGATCGCGGCTGCGGGCTCCCATGTCATACACCGCTCCTGGGGGTCGTGCTTGTCCGAGGACTCACGGTAACGGGCAAACAGACTGCCGCGGGCGGGATTCAGGAAACCCTCAGTGTTTCGCGCACTTGTCGTCGACCGGTGTTCACCGAACACGACGACAAGTGCGCGAAACGCGAGATCAGCGCGGGATCAGCCGAGCGCCTGCTCCACATCGGCGAGCAGATCGGCCGCATCCTCGATACCCACGGACAGGCGCACCAGATCCTCCGGCACCTCCAGCGCGGAGCCCGCGGTGGACGCGTGCGTCATCGCGCCCGGATGCTCGATAAGCGACTCGACGCCGCCCAGGGACTCGGCGAGCGTGAAGATCTGGGTGCGCGAGCAGAAGTCGAGCGCGGCCTGCTTGCCACCCTTCAGTCGCACCGAGATCATGCCGCCGAAGCGCCGCATCTGCTTGGCCGCCACCACGTGGCCGGGGTGCGACTCGAGGCCCGGGTAGATGACCTGGGAGATCGCGGCGTGGCCGGTGAGCAGATCGACGATCTTCTCGGCGTTGTCGCTGTGCCGTTCCATGCGCAGCGCGAGGGTCTTGATGCCGCGCATCGTCAGGAAGGCGTCGAACGGTCCCGGGACCGCACCCGCGCCGTTCTGCAGGAACGCGAACTTCGTATCCAGTTCCTCGTCGTTCGTCACGAGCGCGCCGCCCACGACGTCGGAGTGTCCGCCGATGTACTTCGTCGTGGAGTGCAACGCGATGTCCGCACCCAACTGCAACGGCTGCTGCAGGTACGGCGACGCAAAGGTGTTGTCCACCACCAGCTTTGCCCCGGCGGCGTGTGCCACCTCGGAGATGGCGGCGATATCGCCGATGTTGAGCAGCGGGTTGGTGGGGGTCTCGACCCACACCAGCTTCGTGTTCGGCCGGATCGCGGCGCGGACGGCGTCGACGTCGGACACCGCGGCGGGGGTGTACTCGATGCCCCACTGGGTGAAGACCTTGTCGATGAGCCGGAACGTGCCGCCGTAGGCGTCGTTCGGGATCACCAGGTGATCGCCCGGGCGAAGCATCGACCGCAGCACGCAGTCGGTGGCCGCCATCCCCGAACCGAACGCCCGCCCGAACGTGCCCGACTCGAGCGCCGCGAGGTTCGCCTCGAGGGGGCGACGGGTCGGGTTGCCGGTGCGCGCATACTCGAAGCCGCCGCGCATCCCGCCGACGCCGTCCTGGGCGAAGGTGGAACTGGCGTAGATCGGCACGTTGACCGCACCGGTCTGCGGGTCGGGCTCGTACCCCGCGTGGATGGCCTTGGTGGAGAAACCGCTGGAGAATCCCTGCTCGCTCATGGCGACCAGCCTAGCGACCCGGGCCGCCGCACCCGTCCTCCGGCCGTCGGCCCACCCGCCTCAGTTCGACATGGCCGCGCCGACCGCGAGAACGACCTCCACGGCCTGCTCCTTCGACACGTCCGCCCCGTCGGGAACGATGAGGAGAATCTGCGCGCCGGGCAACGACAACGCCACATCGCGACCACCCAGTGGGGTCGAGACGTAGCCACCCAGCCGTTCCGCGGCAGGAGACGACACGAACCTGTCGGGCCGCTCCTTCGCCATGTAGTCCCGGGTCCGGGCCAGCTGTTCGGCGGTCTGGTCCACGGAGTTGACGGAGACGGTGACCGCCTTCGTCAAGCCCCCGGCACCGGACTGGTTGAACCAGCACATGGTCGATCCGCCGTCGACCGAGGGAGTCCGGTCCAACCGGTAGCCCTTCAGCACGCCCAGCACCGGCTTCTCGATCTCGGCGCACGTCGGCGGCTTCGACACCTGGACGGCAGCGCCGCCCGGCACCCGCGGCTCGGTCGCCGGCGACCCCGAATCGCTGTCGGGCGGTCCCGCCACGACCATGCTGTCGCCCTGTGCCTGCGGCGTCCCCTCGATCGTGCTCCCGCACGCCGAACCCGACATCACCACCGCCGCAAGACATGCGGCAGCCCCCACTGCTCTCCCCCATTGCATGCCGAGAGCGTAACCGAGCCCCGAAACGGGAGAATCCCCGACGGTGGCCGTCGGGGATTCTCCGTGAAACTCGCGGCGTTACGCGCCGGCGCTGAGGAAACCGAGCAGGTCGTGCCGGGTGATCACGCCGACGGGCTTGCCGTCGTCGACCACCATGAGCGCATCCGTGTCGCCGAGGGCCTTCGTCGCCGACGACACCGGCTCGCCCGCACCGATCAGCGGGAACGGCTTGCTCATGTGCTTCTCCACCGGGTCGGCGAGAGCGGCCCGGCCCTCGAAGACCGCACTGAGCAGGTCGCGCTCGGATACGCTGCCCGCGACCTCGCCCGCCATGACGGGCGGTTCCGCGCCGACGACCGGCATCTGCGAGACGCCGTACTCGCGCAGGATCTCGATCGCGTCGCGCAGGGTCTCGGACGGGTGCGTGTGCACGAGGTCCGGCAGCTCACCGGACTTGCCGCGCAGCACGTCGCCGACGGTCTGCTCGCCGGTCGAGCCGTCGAGGCGGCTGCGCAGGAAGCCGTACGACGACATCCACTCGTCGTTGAAGATCTTCGACAGGTAGCCGCGGCCACCGTCGGGCAGGAGCACGACGACGACGGCGTCGGGGCCCTCACGCTCGGCGACCTTGAGCGCCGCGACGACGGCCATGCCGCACGAGCCGCCGACCAGCAGGCCCTCCTCGCGGGCGAGACGACGGGTCATCTCGAAGGAGTCGGCGTCGGAGACGGCGATGATCTCGTCCGGAACCGACGGGTCGTAGGCGGTGGGCCAGAAGTCCTCGCCGACACCCTCGACCAGGTACGGCCGTCCGGTGCCGCCCGAGTACACCGAGCCCTCGGGATCGGCGCCGATGACCTTGACCTTGCCGCCCGAGATCTCCTTGAGGTAGCGACCGGTGCCGGTGATGGTGCCGCCGGTGCCGACGCCGGCGACGAAGTGCGTCACCTTGCCCTCGGTGTCCCGCCAGATCTCGGGCCCGGTGGTCTCGTAGTGGCTGTCGGGTCCGCCCGGGTTGGCGTACTGGTTGGGCTTCCAGGCGCCGGGGATCTCCTTCACCAGACGGTCGGAGACGTTGTAGTAGCTGTCCGGGTGCTCGGGAGCGACCGCGGTGGGGCACACCACGACCTCGGCGCCGTATGCACGCAGCACGTTGCGCTTGTCCTCGCTGACCTTGTCGGGGCAGACGAACACACACTTGTAGCCGCGCTTCTGCGCGACCAGGGCCAGGCCGACGCCGGTGTTGCCGGACGTGGGCTCGACGATGGTGCCACCCGGCTTCAGCTCGCCCGACGCCTCGGCGGCGTCGATCATCTTGACCGCGATGCGGTCCTTGGAGCTGCCGCCCGGATTGAGGTATTCGACCTTGGCAGCAACCAGCCCGGAGTTCTCGCCGACGACGGAGGACAGCTTGACCAGAGGGGTGTTGCCGATGAGATCGACGACATGATCCGCGATGCGCATGACCCCATGCTTCCAGATCCGATTCGGACACGTGTCGCGAAGGGTCCTTACCTGCGCGAAACCGCCCCGGCACGGGCTCTCGCTGAGTGGGACGGGCGTTCGTCACTCGACTTCCGGGAACGTGTTTCAGAACCGCGTGCATCCGACCAGGTCGCGGCCCCTGCGGCCGGGCAAAACCCGCGGTAGGACGAGTTCCGGGCCGCCGACGACTGACTGCCGCGTGGTGATGTGGCGCAGGCAACGTAAGTTCATGGTCGAAGAGACCAACGTACGAAGGAGTTTCCATGCCCGAGGCAGTCATTGTCTCCGTTGCCCGCTCGCCCATCGGCCGCGCCATGAAGGGCTCGCTGGCGAGCATGCGTCCGGACGACCTCGCCGCGCAGATGGTTGCCGCCGCGCTGGCCAAGGTTCCTGAGCTCGACCCCACCGAGATCGACGACTTGCTGCTCGGCTGTGGCCTGCCCGGCGGCAAGGCCGGCTTCAACATGGGCCGTATCGTCGCCATCAAGCTCGGCTACGACACCCTGCCCGGCACCACGATCACCCGCTACTGCTCGTCGTCGTTGCAGACCACCCGTATGGCCCTGCACGCGATCAAGGCCGGCGAGGGTGACGTCTTCATCTCCGCCGGTGTCGAGTCGGTGTCGAGCTTCGCCGCCGGCAACTCGGACTCGCTGCCGGACACGAAGAACCCGTTCTTCGCCGAGGCCATGGAGCGCACCGCGACCGCCGCCCAGGGTGGCGTCCAGTGGAGCGACCCGCGGTCGAACGGCATCGTCCCCGACGCGTACATCGCGATGGGCCAGACCGCCGAGAACGTCGCGCAGCTGACCGGCATCTCCCGCGAGGACCAGGACCGCTGGGGCGTCCGCTCGCAGAACCGTGCGGAGGAGGCCATCAAGGCCGGCTTCTTCGAGCGCGAGATCACCCCGGTCACCCTCGCCGACGGCACCGTCGTCAGCACCGACGACGGCCCGCGCGCCGGCGTCACGTACGACGCCGTCAGCCAGCTCAAGCCGGTCTTCCGCCCCGACGGCACCGTCAACGCCGGCAACTGCTGCCCGCTCAACGACGGCGCTGCCGCGCTGGTCATCATGAGCGACACCAAGGCCAAGGAGCTGGGCCTGACCCCGCTGGCCCGCGTCGTCTCCACCGGTGTCTCCGGCCTGTCCCCCGAGATCATGGGCCTGGGCCCGATCGAGGCCACCAAGAAGGCCCTCGCGCTCGCCGGCAAGTCGGTCAGCGACATCGACCTGTTCGAGATCAACGAGGCCTTCGCCGTGCAGGTCCTCGGCTCCGCCCGCGAGCTGAAGATCGACGAGGACAAGCTGAACGTCTCCGGTGGCGCCATCGCCGTCGGCCACCCGTTCGGCATGACCGGCGCCCGCATCACCGCGACGCTGATCAACAACCTGCAGACCCACGACAAGCAGTTCGGTGTCGAGACCATGTGCGTCGGCGGCGGCCAGGGCATGGCAATGGTGCTGGAGCGCCTGAGCTAGTCCTCACCTGATTCCGCGAACGGGCGGTTTTCTGAACGTCGGCCGAGAGGCCCGTCAGAAAACCGCCCGTTCGTCGTCAGACAGGAGCACCGGCGGCTCGGAGCTTTTCCCGTACGCGGGCGACCATGGCCTCCGGCCGGTCGTACAACAGCTCTGCACCTACCCGAACTACCGTCCATCCGAGCGCCTCGAGTTGGGCAAGCCGCTCGATGTCCCTCGCGCGCTACCCTCGGTTCCAGTGATCGGCACCGTCGTACTCCACGAGGACCCACCACTGGACCCAGCCCAGATCCGACCGCGCGAAGACACGTCCACTCCGGTTCCGGATACGTATCTGAGTCTGCGGCCGGGGGAGTCCCGCATCGACGAGAACCAGCCTCGTATGGGTCTCCGGCGGCGACTCCGCACCACCGTCCACGTCGTCGAGGATCCCTCGGAGCCGAGCTATCCCGCGCATGCCGGCGTACCGGTCGGCCAACCGCGACACGTCGATCGGCTTCAAGCCCGTCGCATTGCACAGCGCATCGACTGCCGCGATCGCCTCGAGCCGCGGCAACCTGCGTCCCAGATCGAATGCGGTACGGGCCGGAGTTGCCACCCCGATCCCACCAAGAAGGCGAAACTCGTCCGGTTCGATCCGACAGTTGTGAGTGATCATCCCGGACGGCGGCCGCCAGTGACCCGAACGGATCACCTCGGCAGGTTCATGGCCACCGATCCACTTCGCCCCGTGGAGCGCAGCGGCCGAGAATCCGGTCAGCACCGCATCGGGGCCGGCGAACAGCGCCGCGGCTCGGGCCCGTTTGTCCGGCGTGAGTTCGACGTGCCTGCTCAGGTACACGCCACGGTAGATCCGGACGAAGTCGTGATAGAGCTGGTGATCTGTCAGCCTGCCGGCCACAGTCGATCGCAGGAATGGCTCGTCGTACTCCCCCATCCGTGCAGCATCACCCACCCCGACCGGCAGGACCGCCACCGCCAGCGAGTTATCCCCAGGCCGACGACGACGAACGGGCGGTTTTCTGACAATCGGCCGCGTGGCCTGTCAGAAAACCGCCCGTTCGTGGGGCGCGTGAGGCTAGTCGTTGTTGAAGTAGCTCAGCAGGCGCAGGATCTCGACGTACAGCCACACCAGGGTGACGGTGAGGCCGAGGGCGACGCCCCAGGCGGCCTTCTCCGGCGCCTGGGCGCGGATCAGCTGGTCGGCGGCGTCGAAGTCGAGCAGGAAGCTGAACGCGGCGAGCGCGATGCAGACGAGGCTGAAGACGATGGCGATGGTGCCGCCGTCACGCAGGCCGAAGCCGCCGTCGGTGAAGAAGCTCGCGATCAGGTTGCCGACCATCAGGACCAGGACGCCGATGAGGCCGCCGATGATCATGCGGGTCAGGCGCGGGGTCACGCGGATGGCGCCGGTCTTGTAGACGACCAGCATGCCGAAGAACACACCGAACGTGCCGAGCACGGCCTGGCCGATCAGCACGGACGCCTCAACGCTGTCCGCAACGACCAAGCTGGTGAATATGAAGGAGAAAGCACCCAGGAACACGCCCTCGCACGCCGCGTAGGCGAGCACGATCGCCGGGTTGTCCATCTTGCGGCCGAACGACGCGACCATCACGAGGACGAAGCCGACGAGGCCGCCGACGATGACGAACGGTGCGGCCAGCGCCTCGTTGTTGTTGACCAGGAAGAACGAGATGATCGCCGCCACGGTCAGCACGCCGAGCGTGATCGCGGTCTTGGTGACCACGTCGTCGATCGTCATGGCCCGCTGGGTGGTCTGGTACTGCTCGGGCGCCTGGTACTGCTGCCCGTATTCCTGCGTGACCTGCGCGGCGCCGGCCTGCGCGGATCCGAAGGTGGCGTATCCGCTGCCCTCTTGCTTGGGCAGGTTCTTGAATACCGGGTTGCTGGTGGTGCGCACCGTGCACATCCCTTCTCGTGGTCGTCTGTCGTGCCCGTCGGGGCCCGTCTCGGCCGGGTCGGACCGGCGTCGTTGTCCGTGAAACGTCCGGCACCGAGGGGAAAGTTCCCGCGCGCCGAGCCGAGTTGGACATTTCGGACTGTACCGGGGACGCGTCTGCCACCGCTATACGAGCACCTGATCAACGGTAACGTCGTTCGGCCGCAATCCAGCGGAAAACCACGATTCGGCCGACAATGGGCGCATGGGAATCGAAGACGGATTCGACGAGACACTGGATGTCAGCGAGAGCCTCGATTCTGACGAGGTCCGCAACGCCGACGGCGACGACGTCGTCGACGCCCCCGACGAGTGGAGCGAGGCCGACCGCTTCGGCACCACCCTCAGGGAGGCCGAGCAGGGCGAGAGCCTCGACCAACGCCTCGCCGAGGAGGAGCCGGACACGCCGCCGTCGGGCCCCGACCGTGAGGACGACGACGAACTGCAGGGCGCCGAGATCGTGGACGGGGTCATCGTCGAGGACATCGGACTCCACCGCGGCCAGGTTGACGGGGACGCAGCCGGCGGCGGACCGGTCCAGTAGTCCCCCTGCTATTGCGCGCGGACGGACCGCGTGACGCTGAACTTCGGGTTGCGCCCGACCACCTCGGTGCGCCCCACCGCACGGGCCAGGCCGCTCTTGTACTCGAGATGCGAGTTGAAGACGGTCCACATCTCGCCGCCGGGACGAAGGACGCGTCCGGCCTCGGCGAACATCTTGGTAGCCGCGCCGGTGTGCACCGCCGCGCCCACATGGAACGGCGGGTTGCAGACGATCAGGTCGACGCTCGCGTCCGGAAGCGATGCCATGGCGTCGTCGCGCAGTCCCCGGACCCGATCGCCCACGCCTGCCGCACGGGCCGTCGCCTCGGCCGACGCAACGGCCGCCGCCGACTGGTCGGTCGCGACGACCTCGATCTCGGGGCGCCACGACGCGAGCGCGACGGCCAGGATGCCGGTGCCGCAGCCGAGGTCGACCGCGGTTCGCGCGTCGGGCAGCGCCCGCGGCAGGAACTCGAGCAGGTATCGCGTGCCGATGTCGAGTTTGGTGCCGGCGAAGACCGCACCGTGTGCGAAGACGTCGAGGTCCAGTTCGTCGAGGTGCTCGGAATTCGGGAACCGTGCTGCCGTCGAGATCTCCCGCGGCGTGTCGGCGATCAGCACGCGTGACTTCTGCCGCCCGCGGCTGGCACGCACGTTGACGAAGGACCGGGCCAGCACCTCGTTCATCGTCGGGGTGATGTGCTTGTCGCGTCCACCCGCGAACACGACGACGCCGGGGTCGGCGTAGCGGGCGATCGCGTCGGCGATCTCGTCGAGCTCGTCGAGGCTGCGCGGCAGCTGCAGCAGGACGACGCGGGCGCCGGCCAGCAGTTCCTCCCCCAGGCCGCACGACCGGTAGCAGTCGGACAACTCGAACGTCGACGCATTGTTCGCGAGCGCGCGTTCCCCGGTGAGCGGATCCTGGTGCACACGAATCCCGGTCACTTCGTACTGGACGGCGGTGCCGAGGGTGAGCGCGCCGTAATGGTCGCCGATCACGACGATCGAATCGCCCGGGACCGAGCCCAGGGCGTCCGCCGCCTCGTCGAGGATCAGACGGTCCGCCGCGTCGACGGCGAACAGGTTGGGGGCCTCGACGTCGGGGAATCGACGCATGAGGGTGAACAGGTTTTCGGCGGAGAGCATGGCTGTAAGTGTGCGCGTACCCCGTGACGGCAGCCGGATCGGGGACCGTCCCGAATCCCGGCGAATCGCAATTTCGGGTCTCCTCCTGCCGCTAGGCTCCGCCCGAAGGCGCATACCGGACAAACAGTGACGGGATTCGATGGCGTTCAGGAGCAGGTGCGTAGCGGGAATCGCATCGACGCCGATCGTCCTGCCCTTCACCGCGGAGAATCAGATCGGCGGTCTGGCCGTCGACAACGGCGCCGCCTACCTGGTCGACGGAGTCCACGAGCGCATACCGGCCCGGCTGTCGACGTCACCCGCCACCGGATCGCTCGCCTCGCTCGGCCCACTGTTCGGAAGCTGAATCTCAGCCGGCCGGTCGCTCACCGAGGAACGCGTCGATGTGCCGCCACGTGGTGTCGCGCGCTCCCGGTCCGGCGAGCAGGCCGAGGTGGCTGCCGGGCGCGGTCTCGAACCGCACCGACGGCGACCCGGTGAGGACGTCGACGATCGCACCGACCGAGTCGGCGGTGGCGATGACGTCACCGGTACCACCGACCGCCAGCACCGGAACGGCGAGTTCGGCGAGCTTGATCGTGGTGCCGCCCACCGTGACCCGGCCCTCGAGGAGTCCGTTGCCGAGCACCAACTCCTCCGCCATCTGATAGAACAGCCGGGCCGGGTACCCGGGCATCTCGGCCATGAACCGATCGATCGCTTCCATCCGGGCGAGGGTCTCGGTGTCGTGCAGGTTGCGCGCGACGAACCACGGCTTGAGGAGTTCCCGCGACGGCGCCGTCGCGCGGTAGGCCACCTGCACCAGGGGCGCCGGCAGTCCACCCATCAGCCGGGTCAGTTCGGTGACCGGGCGGTGTCCGGTGACGCGGGCGACGGCGCGCGCCACGGCCATCGTCGGAATCTTCGAGTAGTCGATCGGCGTGCCGAGCGCGGTGACCGACGCGATCGGCAGATCGGGATGCGCCGAGGCCGTGAGCAGCGCGAGCGTGCCGCCGAGGCTCCAGCCGACGACGTCCACCGGTGCGCCGCCGTGCAGTTCGCTGACCCGTCGCACCGCGCCGGGCACGATGTCGTCGGTCCAGTCCTCGAATCCGAGGTTCCGGTCGGCGTAGCCCATCGTCCCGTAGTCCACGACGTAGGGCGTGCGACCGGACCCGAGCAGGTGCGCCGCGAGGCTCTGCCCGGGCCGCAGGTCGTAGCAGTGCATCGGGACCGCGAGCGGTGGCACGAGCAGCACCGGCGCACCGGAGTCGACGGGGCCGTAGCGGTGCAGATCCCGATGCGGCTCTTGATGAATCAGCTCGGACGGCGTCCGCTCCGACGACCCGACGCCGTCACCGAACGTCAGCCCCCACGCGTTGCGCAATGCGACGTTCAACCGCGTTTCCCAGTCCGATTCCCGCACAGCCCGTTCCCCCGTATCGATCGACGACGACGTTCGTTGCGGGAATCTTACTCGCGAGTCAGTTAGTGCGCCTGCCGGGACAGCAACTCCTCGAAAGGCACCGAGTTCGCGAACGGATCGGCCGGGCCGACGTTCTCACGCGCGATCATCGCCGCGGCCAACTCGCCGGCCGCCCGCTCGATCCGCTGGGCCAGACCCTGGTCGCCGGACCCCGCCCAGTCCTCGGATGCCGCGTAGACCGCGGTCGGGACGGTCGCGGCCCGCAGATACGCGAACATCGGCCGGGCGGCATGCTCGAGTGCGAGCGAGTGCCGACCGGTCCCGCCGGTCGCGCCGAGCAGGGTCGGCATGCCGTCGAGCGTCCCCCGCTCGAGGACGTCGAAGAACGACTTGTACAGCCCGCTGTACGACGCGTTGAAGATCGGCGTGACCGCGATCAGTCCGTCGGACTTCGCCGCCCGGTCGATGACCGCCCGCAACCCGCCACCGCGAACCCGGTGAGCAGGTTGTCGGTGAGGGCGTGCGCGTGGTCGCGCAGTTCGACGATCTCGACATCCGCGGTGATGCCGCGTTCGGCGAGGGCGTCGACGGTGGCCGCGGCGAGCCGGTCGGCCAGCAACCGGCTCGACGACGGCTGCGTCAGTCCGGCCGAGATCACCGTCAGCGTACGGGTTTTCGCGCCGGTCACGACAGCACCTCCGTCTTCTTCGCGGCCAGCAGGCTCGCATGCGTGGGAGCCTCGGGGACGTGTGCGGGGCGCAGCGCGTCGAACTCGCGTCGCAGCACCGGCACGACCTCCTCGCCCAGCAGGTCGAGTTGCTCGAGGACGGTCTTCAGCGGGAGTCCGGCGTGGTCCATCAGGAACAGCTGACGCTGGTAGTCGCCGAAGCTCTGCCGGAACGAGAGGGTCTTGTCGATGACTTCCTGCGGGCTGCCGACGGTGAGCGGCGTCTGATCGGTGAACTCCTCGAGCGACGGCCCGTGCCCGTAGACCGGGGCGTTGTCGAAGTACGGCCGGAACTCGCGGACCGCGTCCTGGGAGTTCTTGCGCATGAACACCTGGCCACCGAGGCCGACGATCGCCTGATCGGCCGAGCCGTGACCGTAGTGTTCGAAGCGACGACGGTAGAGGTCGATCAGTCGGACGAAGTGATCGCGGGGCCAGAAGATGTTGTTGGCGAAGAAGCCGTCGCCGTAGTACGCGGCCTGCTCGGCGATCTCCGGGCTGCGGATCGACCCGTGCCACACGAACGGCGGGACGTCGTCGAGCGGACGCGGCGTCGAGGTGAACGATTGCAGCGGCGTGCGGAAGCGGCCCTGCCAGTTCACGACGTCCTCACGCCACAGCTTGTGCAGCAGCGCGTAGTTCTCGACCGCCAGAGGGATGCCCTCGCGGATGTCCTTGCCGAACCACGGGTACACGGGACCGGTGTTGCCACGGCCGAGCATGAGGTCGACGCGACCGTCCGCGAGGTGCTGGAGCATCGCGAAGTCCTCGGCGATCTTCACCGGGTCGTTGGTCGTGATCAGCGTCGTGGACGTCGACAGCATGATCCGCTCGGTGCGGGCGGCGATGTAGCCGAGCATCGTCGTCGGCGACGACGGCACGAACGGCGGGTTGTGGTGCTCGCCGGTGGCGAACACGTCGAGCCCGACCTCCTCGGCCTTCTCCGCGATCGCGACCATCGCCTTGATGCGCTCAGCCTCGGTCGGGGTCCGGCCGGTCGTGGGGTCCGTGGTCACGTCACCGACGGTGAAGATTCCGAACTGCATGCCTACCTCCAAAGTATTTCAAGTTTCAACTATATGCGACCAACCGCGGGCGACTCCCCGATATTCCACCGATCTGCTTGACGATCGCCCCCAACCGTCATTGACTGCTGACAAGGATCGCCGTCACCACCGACCAGGGGGTCGTATGAGGGTCACGCACGACGTCACCAACCAGGCTCCGCCGCTGATCGACTACGACGCCGCCGACTACCCGCCGATCCTCGAAGCCCTGCAGCGCGAGGGCGCCCACCACGCGCTCGACGAGGTGCACCACGTCGGACGGCTCGCCGGCGGCGCCGACGCGCAGGCGCTCGGCGATCTCGCGGAGGCTCATCCGCCCGTCCTGCGGACCCACGACCGGTACGGCCACCGCATCGACGAGGTCACCTACGACCCGGCCTACCACCAGCTGATGGACACCGCCGTCGAGTTGGGGCTGCACGGCGCCCCGTGGGGGGATCCCCGACCGCACGCGCATCTCGTGCGCGCCGCGAAGATGGCGGTGTGGGGGCAGGTCGACGCCGGCCACGGATGCCCGATCTCGATGACGTACGCCGCGGTGCCGGCACTGCGCCACAATCCCGAACTCGCGCTGCAGTACGAGCCGCTGCTCACCGCCCGCGTGTACGACCCGGAGCTGCGCGCCCCGCTCACCAAGCCCGGGCTGATCGCGGGTATGTCGATGACCGAGAAGCAGGGCGGCTCCGACGTCCGCGCCGGCACCACCCGCGCCGTCCCGCAATCGGACGGGTCCTACCTGCTCACCGGGCACAAGTGGTTCACGTCGGCGCCGATGTCGGACGTCTTTCTCGTCCTCGCGCAGGCGCCCGGCGGACTCACGTGCTTCCTGCTCCCCCGGATCCTGCCCGACGGCACCTGCAACGCGATGCACCTGCAGCGGCTCAAGGACAAGCTCGGCAATCACTCGAACGCGAGCAGCGAGGTGGAGTACGACGAGGCCGTCGCGTGGCGGGTCGGCGACGAGGGCCGCGGCGTCCGCACCATCGTCGAGATGGTCAACATGACGCGGCTCGACTGCACGATCGGGACCGCGACCGGGATGCGCGTCGGCGTCGCGCAGGCCACCCACCACGCCGTGCACCGCAGCGCCTTCGGCGCCCACCTCATCGATCAGCCCCTCATGCGCAACGTGCTCGCCGATCTCGCCGTCGAGTCGGAGGCGTCCACCACCGTCGCGCTGTGGCTCGCTGCGCTCACCGACCGCGCCGACAACGGCGATCCGCAGGCGTCGACCCTGCGCCGCGTCGCCCTCGCGGTGAGCAAGTACTACGTGTGCAAGCGCGGCCCCGCGCACGCAGCCGAGGCCCTGGAATGCCTGGGCGGCAACGGCTACGTCGAGGAGTCGCGGATGCCCCGGCTGTACCGGGAGGCGCCGCTGCTGTCGGTGTGGGAGGGCTCCGGCAACGTCGCTGCCCTCGATGTCCTGCGCGCGATGGGCCGCCAGCCCGAGTCCGTGGAGGCGTTCTTCGACGAACTCGACGACAGTGCCGGTGCCGACGCCCGCCTCGACGCCGCTGTCGCGAATCTGAAGGACGCGTTCACGGATTTCGACACGCTGCAGCACCGTGCGCGGCGGGTGGTCGGCGACATGGCGCTGGCGCTGCAGGGCGCCCTCCTGGTGCGGCAAGGGCACCCCGCGGTGGCAGACGCCTTCTGCGCGACCCGCCTGGACGGCGACTGGGGCACCGTGTTCGGCACCCTGCCGACCGGCCTGGATCTGGCCCCGATCATCGACCGTGCGACCCCCAAAGTAGGTTCCTGAGAGGCCACTCATGTCCCGTCCCTCACCCGTGTGCGTATCCGTCAGCAAGATGATCGAGGCACGGCCGAGCACGCTGTACGCCCTGATCAGCGACATCACTCGAATGGGTGACTACAGTCCGGAAACCGTGTCGGCCCACTGGCTCGACGGGGCCACCGGCCCACGGGTCGGGGCTCGGTTCGAGGGCTCCAACCGGATCGGCCGCGCACGGTGGTCGACGAAACCGCAGGTCGTCACCGCAGAGCCGGGACACCGTTTCGCGTTCCGGGTGCCGGGGCGATCGGGCGCGTTGTGGACGTACACCTTCGAAGCCACCGAGGGCGGCACGCTGGTAACCGAGGCGATGCAACAGGGTGTGCCGTCGCCGCTGCCCGTCCGGATGATCCAGCGCTGGACCGGGGTGACCGATCGCGCCGAGCATCTGCGACAGGGCATGACGACGACGCTGGACCGACTCGGGGACGAGGCCGTCACGCACGAGCGCCGGGCGTAGCGCACCACGCCAGACGGATCTTCCGTTCGGCCCGCGTTATCCGCTGGGCAAGAGTGGCTTTCGGCACGAAGCATGCCGACCCGGTCACCGAAGCCGCACCGCCGTCGGACTTGCGGACCGTCGTGGCCGTCCGCGTCGGCTGCAGATCGGCGCCCACGACCCAGTGTCCGCCGACGATGAGGACGCCGGAACGCTCGCACCGAGGCGTCCGCGTTGTCATAGTGGAGTCATGGCCGACGAACTGGACGCACAGCCCGAAGTGAATGCCGCACCGGACCTCCGCCGCTACGAGGTACGCGTCGGAGATGCCACCGCCGGATTCACCCAATTCGTCGACAGCGGTGACCAGCGCATCTTCTTCCACACCGAGATCGGCGAGCGTTTCGCCGGTCGGGGTGTGGCGAGCACGCTGATCCGCGCGGCACTCGAGGACACCGTGGCGCACGACAAGCGGATCGTGCCGATCTGCCCGTTCGTGGCCGGATTCCTGGAGAAGCACGACGACTTCAAGGGCTACGTCGACGCCGTCACGCCCGCCGCCCAGCAGGCGGTCATCGACTCACAACTCTGACCGGTGACCACCCGGCGTCCGCACCGAAGTGAGTCCGGACCGTACCGGTCCCGATTTCCTGACCTCGTCCCTGCCGCCGTCGAGCAGGCCCGGACACCAGTTGTGCACCGTCGCATCCGAGGACCCCGTCGAGGTCCGACGGCGTCCGGGGCGACCCTCGCTCGTGGCCGCGGCCGGCGTCCCGCCCGGCGTGGTCGACTGGGCCGTCACCGGCACCGCGGCCACCGGAGTCGCAGTGGGATCGCTGGCCGCGCTACCCGTCGGTATCGCCGCGCTGGTTATCTGACCCCAGACAACACGACAGGCCCCGCTCCGTTTCCGGAGCGGGGCCTGTCGTCAGTCGTCACCCGATTCGGGCGACGCGCGATCAGATCGCGTTGATGTTCGTGGCCTGGGGGCCCTTGGCGCCCTGGCCCAGATCGTAGGAAACGCGCTGGTTCTCGTCGAGGCTGCGGAAGCCGCCGCCCTGGATCTCCGAGTAGTGCGCGAACACGTCAGCGCTGCCGTCCTCGGGAGCGATGAAGCCGAAGCCCTTTTCAGCGTTGAACCACTTCACGGTGCCGGTTGCCATTTTGTACTCCTCATGCTTGCCGATCACGAATCGCCGATGTTCGAGCGACCCGGGCCGGTACTGCCGAAAGCGATACCCGAAGAGGAGATCTATCCCCCACAACTAAAGGAATTGCGAGCGCACAAACATGCAACCACAAAACACTATGACCACTTTCAGTCAATCACACTTGAGTCAAGAAGTCGACGCGATTCGGATCACTTTGCCGGACAGAAGATTTCCGGGCCTCGGTCCGCGACCCGGAAACGCAGCCGCCGGACGCCGCGACGTGGCGCACCCAGCGATCGCTGCGGCGGTGCGTGCGGCCCAGCCGACGGATCTCGCGGAGCCAGAAGTGCGCCGCGAGCGTCGTCTGCGCACAGGCGTCCGGCTCATCCGACGCGCCGTCGACGACGGCGACCAACGCCTCCGAGAGAGCAGCAACCTTGAGGTTGTTCTCCTGCGAGTGCCGCATCAGCAGTTGCGCGGCGGCGTCGGGTTCACACCGATAGAGGATGCCGACGATCTCCAGGGCGCGCGCCCGGAGCGCCGCGGACCGGCCGCGTGCGTGCTCTCGACGCGCTCCCGAGGAGGCCGGACGGATCCCGACCGGCGAATGGACAGTGCTGTAGTGCATGAAATTCCTTCGTGGTCGTCGCGAGTTCGCCTCGGCGACAACACGTATCGGCGCCTTCGCGCCTGACTGTGATCTTTCGGTCGACGATGGGCCCGACTCGCGAGCGCTCGACCTGTGAGTTCGTGAGGAGGTCAGGGATTCGACGGTGTCGTCGTCCGGCGGCTCAGGACCAGTGTCCGAGCCGGCATGCAGCCTCGATGGCGCACCTGACAGACCCACTGTACGGCATGCGCAGGGAAAGGCGACCGTCACCCCCGCGCCCGGCGCTCCCCCGATCCTCGCCAGACCTCCCGTCCCGGCGGTGGCCCGCCCTAACATGGGTAGTGGAACAGGAGCGATGCGCCTTTCGAACCCGCGCTCTCGCGGTGACGGCGCCCACTGGTCCGCGTGGAAAGGATCGACCGATGACACAGGAGAACGACCCACACCACAGCGCCACGCACGGAGGGCGAATGCTCGCGAACATCCTGGCGGCGGCCGCACTCGCGGCAATTCCGCTGAGCATCTCCACGGCTCCGGCAGCGGCCGAGACGGCATACACCGCAGATCGACCGACTGCGGTCGCGGCGACACAGGCAGGCGTCGACCACACCGCCCCGTGCCGACGCTGGCAGAACCCACAGGCGTACGGACACTGGCACTGCCGCTAGCCCGACCGTCGAGCACGCTCAGGCGAGCCACTCCGATAAGGAGTCATCGCAATGGGTTGCAGCGCAGTGACGTCAGCGGCGGATACCGCGAATGGCCCGACGGTTCGTGATGTGCTCAACGGCGGAGGTCCCACCCACCGGATTGCGATGGGCGGGACCTGCGATGCCATGTGCCGGCGGGCGGCGGGACGGAGGTGCCCCCAGTGGGACTCGAACCCACACTTTGCAGATTTTAAGTCTGCTGCCTCTGCCAATTGGGCTATGGGGGCCCACCACCGGCCCGACTCCGGTGGCCACGACAGTGGAAACCAAGGAACAGTGTAGGCGGAACAAACAGTGAGCTAATTCACGACCCGCCCAGCGAGACTGACATTGCAATCCCGTCCAGGATGTCGTGTTCGCTGACGACGAGCTCATCGATTCCGGCACGCCTGGAAAGCTCGTCGGCCAGAACGGCGGTGACAATCGCCCCGCCACCGATCACATCGACCCGACCGGGATGCATCGGGCCGAGGGCGGCCCGCTGGTCGTGCGTCATGGTCACGAGGCGGTGCGCGACCTCGTGCAGTTGGTCGATGCCGAGCCGCGACAGGTGCACCCGCTCGGCGTCGTACTCCGGCAGATCCTGCGCGACGGCGGACAGCGTCGTCATGGTGCCGGCGACACCGACCCACGTGCGGGCCTGCTCGACCGGCACCTTCGCGAACGCCTGCTCGAGCCGGTCCGACGCGAACGAGCGCGCGGACTCGATCTGCTCCGCGGTGGGCGGATCGTCGTGCAGGCAGCGTTCCGTCACTCGCACACAGCCGACGTCGGTGGAATACGCGGCGTGGACGCCGGCGGCGTCGCCGAGCACGACTTCGGTGGACCCGCCGCCCAGATCGACCACGACGAACGGCCCCGCGGCCGGATCGAGTTCACCGACGGCACCCGAGAAGGACAGCCGCGCCTCCTCGTCGCCGGTGATGACCTCGGCCTCGGCGCCGGGGATCACGGCACCGAGCACCTCACGGGTCATCGCGAAGAAGTCCTCGCGGTTCGAGGCGTCGCGGGTAGCCGACGTGGCGACCATCCGCACGGCCGTCGCCCTGGTCTCGCGGATGATGTCGGCGTACTCGACGAGCGCGACGCGGGTCCGCTCGATCGCCTCGGGCGCGAACGCCCCGGTGGCGTCGACGCCCTGGCCGAGACGCACGATCCGCATCAGCCGGGCGACGTCGGTGAGCCGGCCGTGCTCGTCGGCGTCCGCGACGAGCAGTCGGATCGAGTTGGTGCCGCAGTCGATCGCGGCGACCCTGGTCACTCTCCGTCTCCCGCCTCGCCGGGTCCGCGGTACTCGGGCCAGTCCGCGGGAATCGCGGTGCCCCGCAGCTTGCCTCGCGCGGCGAGGGCGACCGACTCGTCGCCGAACGGGTTGACACCCGGCCCCTTCGCGAGGGAGTGCGCCATCAACACGTGCAGGCACTTGACCCGATCGGGCATGCCGCCACCCGTGAAATCGGTTCCCAGGGAATCGATCTCATTACGCTCGGCGAGGTAGGACTCGTGGGCACGGCGGTACGCCGCGGCCAGCTCCGGATCGGTTCCGAGTCGCTCCGTCATCTCCCGCATCACTCCGGCGGACTCCTGCCGGCTGGCCTCGGCGGTGAGCCGGGGGTCGGTGAGGTAGTAGAGGGTGGGGAACGGCGTGCCGTCGGGCAGCCGGGGGGCCGTCTTCACGACGCCGGGCTGCCCGTCCGGGCAGCGGTAGGCGATCTCGAGGACGCCCCGCGGGGCACGACCCAGCTGGGCCTCTACGGCGTCGAGGTCTTCCTGGGGGACGGACGATTCGCTCACCCGGTGGGTACTCCTGGTTCTTCTGGTGCGGGAGCCGGCACCACGGGGGCCGCCGGCGGTGACTCTGGTTCGGGCTCGACGGACGGCGGCGGTTCGGTGAGCCGCTGCCACAGGTCGCTGTGCCACGCCCCGGTGGACGGCGGTGGCGGCGGCGCATCCTTCTCCGGCGGCTTGTAGTCGCCGGGCAGTTGCACCTTGTACGGGGTCTCCCCCGGCCGGACCAGGCCGAGGCGTTCCCTGCCCTGCGTGGCGACCCACGCGGGATCCTCGATCTGCTCCTTCTGCCGCTGCAGATCGTCGAGTTGCTGTTCGAGATCGCGCTGCTCGGACGCGAGGCGGTCCGCTTCGGAGCGTTGCGTCAGGTAGGTGCGCAGCGGCATCGCGAGGGTGAGCGCCAACGCGCAGATCACGACGCCGAGGATCACGGCACGTCCCGTCGAGAGCCCGAAGAACGTGCGCTCGGGTCGTTCCGGGGACGTCCTGCGTCCCGGGCCGGCTCGCTTGGAGCGGGCCCGGGACGGGGCGGGAACATCGGCCGCGGCGGCGGCACCGGCTTCACCGGGTGCCGCCGGCTCGACGCGGCCGGTGGGCGCGGCAGTGGCGCCGGAGCGGACCCGGCGGGGCCGACGTGGCCCCTGATCCGACCCGGCACCGCGGCGACCGGGACGCCCACCCGGAGAGGGGCGACCCGACCGCGACCTACCGCGCTGATTCATCAGCTGGCGGAACCCTCGAAGACGAAGCGCGGGAACGCCACCTCACCGGCGTAGCGGGCGGCGTCGCCGAGGCTCTCCTCGATGCGCAGCAGCTGGTTGTACTTCGCGACGCGCTCGCTGCGAGCGGGGGCGCCGGTCTTGATCTGGCCGCTGCCGACCGCGACGGCCAGGTCGGCGATCGTGGTGTCCTCGGTCTCACCCGAACGGTGGCTCATCATCGTCTTGTAGCCGCTGCGGTGGGCCAGGTCGACGGCGTCCAGGGTCTCGGTCAGGGTGCCGATCTGGTTGACCTTCACCAGCAGTGCGTTGGCCGCACCCTTGGCGATGCCCTCTTCGAGGCGCTCCGGGTTGGTGACGAACAGGTCGTCGCCGACGAGCTGGATCTTGTTGCCGATCTGCTCGGTGAGCGCGACCCAGCCCTCCCAGTCGTCCTCGCTGAGCGGATCCTCGATCGAGACGAGCGGGTACTGGCCCAGCAGCTCCGCGTAGAACGCGCCCATCTCCTCGGCGGTGCGGATCTTGCCCTCGAACTTGTAGCCGGTGCCCTCGGTGTAGAACTCGGTGGCCGCGACGTCGAGCGCCAGCGCGACATCGGTGCCGAGCTTGAGGCCCGTCTTGGCGATGGCCTCGATGATCAGGTCCAGCGCTTCCTTGGTGCCGGCGACATCCGGGGCGAAGCCGCCCTCGTCACCGAGACCGGTGGACAGGCCCTTGGCCTTGAGCACCGACTTGAGCGAGTGGTACACCTCGGCGCCCCAGCGCAGGGACTCCTTGAAGGTCGGTGCGCCGATGGGGGCGACCATGAACTCCTGGACGTCGACACCGGTGTCGGCGTGCGCGCCACCGTTGAGGATGTTCATCATCGGGACGGGCAGCACGTGGGCGTTGGGGCCACCGACGTAACGGAACAGCTCCAGACCGGACGACTCGGCACCGGCGCGGGCCACGGCCAGCGACGCACCGAGCAGGGCGTTCGCGCCGAGCCGGGACTTGTCCGGGGTGCCGTCGGCGTCGAGCAGCGCCTGATCGACGGTGCGCTGCTCGGTGGCGTCCAGGCCGATGATGGCCGGCGCGATCTCACCGAGGACGGCCTCGACGGCCTTCTCGACACCCTTGCCCAGGTAGCGGTCGCCACCGTCACGCAGCTCGACGGCCTCGTGCTCACCGGTGGAGGCACCGGAGGGAACGGCGGCGCGGGCGAAGCTGCCGTCCTCGAGCAGCACCTCGACCTCCACCGTGGGGTTGCCACGGGAATCGAGGATCTCGCGAGCTCCTACCTGCTCAATGATGGCCACGAATGGTTCTCCTTCGGCGGCTTCGTACGGCTGCTGGGGACGACAGTGAAATGCCGGTCCGGACAGGCAGCGTCTGGGTTGTCTACGGGCAGGCGACCACGGTGAGCCGCCGGATGCATAGTGCCAGGTCTGAGCCTAACCGGAGTAACCGACTCCCGTCCCGCGGCGCGCGCGGCGTGGCCCTCGTCACCGCGGTCCCGGCGGCGGTCACCGGCGCACCCCCACCGAGTAGGCCGCGGCACGATCCCGGACATCCAGCAGGTACTCGCCGGACAGGTTGTAGGCCATGAGCGCCGCGGTCCAACCGTCTGCGGTGGTGAGGTCGCCGCCACGCGCGCACAGGTAGCGCGCCGCGGTGAGCGCGGCGTCGTCGATGTTGTCCGGATCGGCCGCCCCGTCCCCGTTGGCGTCGACGCCCCAGCGGCTCCACGTCTCGGGGATGAACTGCAGCGGCCCCATGGCGCGATCGTGGGTGGCGTCGCCGTCCATCGCTCCCCCGTCGGTGTCGGGGATCTCCGCGACTCCGGGCGACCCGTCGAGCGGGATGCCGCGGATGGGTGGAGTCACCTTCCCGCCGTCGTCGACGCGGGAGCCGCCGTGCGTGCCGTGCTTGCTCTCGACAGCGGCGATGCCCGCGAGGGTGGTCCACCCGATGCCGCATTCGGGGCGTGTCGCGGCCATGACCGCGGCGGCGTAGCCGTACGCCTCGAGTGCGGTCGGGGAAATCGCCAGGGCGTCCGCCAGTGGCGCCGCCCAGTCCCCCAGCACGTTCGCGGTTCGTCCGGGCGCGTCGACGTCGATCGGCGGGAGCGGCGCACCGGGCCCCGGGGGAATTCCCTCGGGGATCTCGATCCGCGGCTTCCTCTGGTCCAGCTCGTCGAGTCCCACCGCGAGCGTCACGACCGCGGTCCCGACGAGGAGCGAGGACGTCACGATCAGGAACGTGCGGAACGGACGCCGCCGTTTCGGCGGTGGGGCCGGCGGCAGTCCCGTCGCTGGCGTTCGCGGCACCCCGGTGCGCGTCGCGGCATCTCTCATCACGTCGTCCATCATCCAGACCGCACGGTTGTGACGCTTGCCGGAATCGGGACCAACGCCCCATTTCGGACAAAAAAGACCTGGTAGGGGGCGGTTTCCCGACGGGCTTAGGGGATGCTACTTTCGGCGTGGCCACTCCAGGTTTGCCTTGCCTATCTCACGGCGGCCGTTCCGACTCTGATCAGGAGACATGAAGTGTCAGTCCTCGCCGCCGGCGCCGATGCACCGTCCATCGCGACACAGCTGTTCGGCAGCGGTCTGATCGGCGTCCGAGAGGGACTCGAGACCGGGATCGTGGTGATGATCCTGGTCGCGTTCCTGGTCAAGTCCGAGCGCCGTGACGCACTCAAGTGGGTGTGGGCCGGCGTCGGTGCGGCCGTCGCGATGGTGGTCGGCATCTTCGTCGCGATCCACTTCGGCACCTCCACCGTCACCGGCACCGCCGCCGAACTGATCAGTGGCCTCGCGTCGCTCGTCGCGGTCGGCATCGTGACCGCGATGGTGCTGTGGATGCGCACCGCAGCCGCATCGATCTCCGGGCACCTGAAGGCCGGCATGGACCGGGCCCTCACCGTCGGCCCGGTGGCCGTCGCCGCGATGGCGTTCTTCGCCGTCGGCCGCGAAGGCGTCGAGACCGCCCTGCTGCTCGTCGGCTACGCCGAGAACACCGCCGGCAGTGCGTGGCCGCTGATCGGCCTGCTGCTCGGAATCGCCGTCGCGGCCGTGCTCACCGTGCTGATGTACGTCGGCGCCGTGCACATCGACTTCGCCCGGTTCTTCCGCTACACCGGCGCGTTCCTCGTGGTCGTCGCGGCGGGCATCCTCGCCTACGGCGTCCGCGCATTGCAGATCGCCGGTTGGCTTCCCGGCGGCTCCACCGTCGCGTTCGACATCTCGTCGGTGTTCGACAGCTCCAGCTGGTACGGCACCGTCCTCTCGGGCATCTTCAACTTCCGGCCGGACCCGACAGTGTTCCAGCTCGTCGCGTGGGTGGCGTACCTCGTGATCGTGCTGCCGCTGTTCCTGCGCCCGGTGGCCGCACGACCGAAGTCGGTTGCCGCCGAACAAGACTCCTCGATCACCGTTTCCTGAAAGGTTCCGCCCGTGCGTCGTTCCACCTCCGCGCTCGCCCTGCTCGCGATCGCTCCCCTCGCCCTCGCGGCGTGCACATCCAAGTCGGCTGCGGGCGACGAGGCGATCACGGTGACCGCCACCGATACCTCGTGCGAGATCTCGGGCAACACCGCCGAGACCGGGAACACCACGTTCTCGATCACCAACAACGGCGCCAAGGTCACCGAGTTCTACGTCTTCGGTGACGGGGACCGGGTGATGGGCGAGGTCGAGAACGTCGGCCCCGGCCTCACGCGTCAGCTCATCGTCAACCTCGCCGAGGCCGGGACCTACCACACCGCGTGCAAGCCGGGCATGGTCGGCGACGGCATCCGGACCGAGTTCACCGTCACCGGCGACTCGGTGGCCGCAACCGACCAGGACGGCCGCCTCGAGGAGGCCGCCGCCGGATACAAGCGCTACGTCGACAGCCAGCTCACCGCGCTGCAGGAGACCGCGGGCTCGTTCGTCGCCGCGATCAAGGCCGGCGACGTCGCCGGCGCGAAGGCCCAGTACCCGCTCACCCGCACCTACTACGAGCGCATCGAACCGATCGCCGAGAGCTTCCCCGACGATCTCGATCCGCGCATCGACCTGCGCGAGGTGGACGTCGAACCGGGCTGGAACTGGACCGGCTTCCACCGACTCGAGAAGGACCTGTGGGTGCAGGGCCTGCAGCCCGACACCAACGCGATGGCCGACCAGCTCCTCACCGACATCCAGGAACTCGCGGACGGTGTGGCCGCACCCGACTTCCAGATCGACCCGATCCAGGTCGCGGGCGGCGCGCAGACCCTGCTCGACGAGATCGCGCGCACCAAGATCACCGGCGAGGAGGACATCTTCTCGCACACCGACCTGTACGACTTCCAGGCCAACGCGGACGGTTCGCAGGCCGCGATCGCATCGCTGCGCCCCATCCTCGACGCGCGCAACCCCGAGCTGGCCGGACGCATCGACCAGCGGTTCGCGGAGCTCGACCAGGCACTCGCGCAGTACCGCCGGGGCGACGGCTTCGTCTCGTACGACACGGTGACCGAACCGCAGCGACAGGCCCTGTCGCAGAAGATCGATGCGTTGTCCGCAGAAGTGAGCCAGGTGCAGGGTGTCATCGCAGGACAGTAACCAGCAGGACAGCAACCAGCGGGACAGCAACCAGCGGGACAGCAACCCGCAGGACGGGAACTCCAGGCCCGAGCCTCGTCCGGGCCTGTCCCGGCGGCGTCTCTTCGGCGCCGTCGGGGCGGGCGCGGTGCTGGCCGGCGCCGGTGTCGCGGTGGGCCGACTGACCGCACCCGAGGCGGCCGAGTCGACCACGCAGACGGTGGTCTTCCGGGGCGCGAACCAGTCCGGAATCGTCACGCCCACACAGGATCGCATGCACTTCGTCGCGTTCGACGTCATCACCGATTCGCGCGACGAGCTGGTGACGATGCTGAAGAAGTGGACCGAGATGGCCGAGCGGATGACCGCCGGCGACGATGCCACCGAGAACGGTGCCGTCGGTGCCGGCGAGTACAACCCGCCCAGCGATACCGGCGAGGCGCTCGACCTGCACGCGTCCAAGCTCACGCTGACGATCGGGTTCGGGCCGTCGCTGTTCGAGGTGAACGGCAAGGACCGATTCGGTATCGCCGGCCGCAAGCCGGCCGCGCTGGTGGACCTGCCGAAGTTCACCGGCGACGCCCTCGAACCGGCCCGCTCCGGTGGCGACATCGCCATCCAGGCGTGCGCCGACGACCCGCAGGTCGCGGTCCACGCGGTGCGCAACCTCGCCCGCGTCGGCTTCGGTGTGGTCGCGGTGCGCTGGTCTCAGCTGGGGTTCGGTCGCACGTCGTCGACGTCCACGAGCCAGACGACGCCACGAAACCTGTTCGGATTCAAGGACGGAACCCGCAACATCAAGGCCGAGGATCCGTCGGCCGTCTCGGAGTTCGTGTGGGTGGACCCGCAGGACGATCAGGCGTGGATGGCGGGCGGCTCGTACCTCGTGGCCAGGCGCATCCGGATGCTGATCGAGCCGTGGGACCGCACCACGTTGCACGAGCAGGAGCGGGTGTTCGGACGCACCAAGGGCAGCGGCGCACCGCTCGGCGAGAAGGACGAGTTCGATCCCCTCAACCTCGAGGCCAAGGGTGCCGGTGGCAAGCCGGTGATCGACCGGGACGCCCACGTGCGTCTGGCGTCGGCCGAGGAACTGGGCGGCATCCAGATCCTGCGCCGCGGCTACAACTTCACCGACGGCACAGACGGTTTCGGCCACCTCGATGCGGGGCTGTTCTTCATCGCGTACTGCCGGGATCCGCAGAAGCAGTTCGTCCCGATGCAGCAGAACCTCGCCCGCAACGACGCGCTCAACGAGTACATCAAGCACGTCGGCTCCGCGGTGTTCGCGGTACCGCCGGGCGTCGGCGACGGCGGCTACTGGGGGTCGACGCTGTTCGAGGCGCAGCGGTAACGCACGCCCCGACGCGCAGAACGTACCTGCGGGTAGCTCCTGTTCGGCCTAGCGTGACGAGCGTGTGGTCTCCCCCTCATATCCGGAGGGCTCGAGGCATCACACCACGCTGAACAGGAGAGGTGCGTATGCAGAGCCAATTCGACGAGCTTGCCGATCTCTACGAGGACATGGCCGCCTGGCCGTTCAGAAGACATCTGGAGATTCCGAACGTGCTCGCAACACTCGGAGATCTGACGGGACGCGACGTCCTCGACTTCGGCTGCGGCAACGGGATGTACTCGCGATGGCTCAAGGAACAGGGCGCAGGCCGGGTAGTCGGCTACGACGTCTCGGACGGCATGCTCGGCTATGCGCGCACGTGGGAACAGAACAGCCCTCGCGGAATCACGTTCACTTCCGAACTGACACCCGACCTCGAAGGCCAATTCGACCTGGTATTGGCCGTCTACGTGCTGCCCTATGCCACGACACGAGAAGAACTCCACGACATGTGCGCGCAGATGGCGCGACCGCTTCGGCCCGGTGGCCGTCTGGTCACCCTTCCGATCCATCCGGACTACGAGCGCGATCCGTCGTACTACGAACGGTTCGGCTTCCGGCTCACTCCGATCGGACCCGATGTGGACGGCGGGCAGGTGCAGCTCGATCTCTTCGACCCTGCCGCCCCCGAAAACGAGGACACCGTCACTGCCTACGTCTGGACGAGGCAGAGCATCGACGACGCAATGCACATCTCGGGGTTCCAACTGGCACAGTGGGTCGATCATGCGCAGGTACGTTCCCCGGAAGCGGACGCTGCGGCGTCTCTCCTGCGCGGCTACTGGGAGAAGCCCCATGCGGCGATACTGAACTGCCGCAAGGGCTGACGCCAACCGGGACCACCCGTGCCGAACGAGAGCGACGTGGCGGCCGTGCCATGCACACCGCCCGCCGTTCTACACCCAGTAGGTTCGCCACGCCTCGGCGTCGAGTCCGCCCCACGGCACGCCGGCCGCGTGCGCGGCGGACTCGGCGGCCCGGATCCGTTCGACGAATCGCAATGTCGCCTTGCGTAGTTCGTCCTCGGCGCTCCCCGGACCGCCGAGTCGGATCACGCGCAGTTCGTCGGGTACCAACTCGTCGGGCAGCCCGGCCTTGCGGGCGCGGGAGATCACCTTCTCGGCCAGCGCGAGCGCGGGCTGCATCAACGCGATGCCGTCGATGCACGACTGCCGGGCCTTCTCGGCGGCCTTGCGCACTTCCCACGCGCGTTCCTGCTCCGCGACGTCGATGGGCCCGGTGACACCGTCGGTCAGGTGTGGGCTGCGGTGGGCGAGCTTGGCGACCAGGGTCGCGGCGACGTCGTCGACGGTGAACTGACCTGCCGCCTCCGCGATCCGGGAGTGGAAGAGCACCTGCAACAGCAGATCCCCCAGTTCCTCGCGAACACCGACAGGGTCACCGACCTGTACGGCGTCGAGCAGCTCGTACGCCTCCTCGAGCAGGTACGGCCGCAGCGAGTCGTGCGTCTGGGTCACCTCCCAGCCGCCGAATCCCCACAGCCGATCCATCACCTCGACGGCCTCGATCAGCGCGTCGCCGGCGCGCCACTGGTCGCCGCGCTCGCCCCCGGCACTCATCGGGCTCAGACCCCCGCCTGCACACCGCTGGGGGTGCTCACGTCGACCGAACCCGCCGCCTTGCCGTCCATCGCGAGCAGGAAGTCGGCGATGTACTGCAGCAGCTCGACGTCGCGCACCCGATCCGATCCGATGCCACCGGAGCCGGCACGCGGCAGGGGCATCTGCACCAGTCCGGTGGTGGCACGGTACTGCGCGCTGGGGTAGATCCGCTTGAGGCGCAACTGCTTCGAGTCGGGCAGACTCATCGGCGAGATCTTGAGCTGGGTGCCGGTGACGGCCACTTCCTCGATCTCGTACTCACGGCACAGCAGCCGCAGCTTCGCGACCGAGACCAGGCGCCCCACCTCCTCGGGGAGCGGTCCGTACCGGTCGACCAACTCCTCGACCACGGCGGCGATCGCCTCGGCGTCGGTGGCCGCGGCGAGCTTGCGGTATCCCTCGAGACGGAGCCGGTCGCTGGTGACGTAGTCGGGCGGAATGTGCGCGTCGACCGGCAGGTCGATCCGCACCTCCTTGGTCTCCTGCTCGGTGACGACCGGGCGTCCGTCGGCGACCGCGCGGTACGCCTCCACGGCCTCGCCGACGAGCCGCACGTACAGGTCGAAGCCGACACCCGCGACGTGCCCGGACTGCTCGGCGCCGAGAACGTTACCGGCGCCGCGGATCTCGAGGTCCTTCATCGCGACGGCCATACCGGCGCCGAGGTCGGAGTTCTGCGAGATGGTCGCGAGCCGGTCGTACGCGGTCTCGGTGAGCGGCTTCTCCGGCGGGTACAGGAAGTACGCGTAGCCGCGTTCCCGGCTGCGGCCGACGCGGCCACGCAGCTGGTGCAGCTGCGACAGACCGAGCGAGTCGGCCCGCTCGACGATGAGCGTGTTGGCGTTGGAGATGTCGAGGCCGGTCTCGATGATCGTGGTGCACACCAGCACGTCGAACTCACGCTGCCAGAAGCCCTGCACGGTCTTCTCGAGCGTGTCCTCGTTCATCTGTCCGTGTGCCACCACCACCCGAGCCTCGGGGACCAGGTCACGAATCCGCTTGGCGGCCTTGTCGATCGAGCTCACCCGGTTGTGCACGTAGAACACCTGGCCGTCGCGCAGCAGTTCGCGTCGGATCGCGGCCGCAACCTGCTTGTCGGCGTACGCACCGACATACGTGAGCACCGGGTGACGCTCCTCGGGCGGGGTGAGAATGGTCGACATCTCCCGGATCCCGGCCATGCTCATCTCGAGGGTTCGCGGGATCGGCGTCGCCGACATGGTCAGCACGTCGACGTGCGTGCGCAGCGCCTTGATGTGTTCCTTGTGCTCGACGCCGAAGCGTTGCTCCTCGTCGACGATCACCAGGCCCAGATCCTTCCACCGGACGCCGGTCTGCAGCAGTCGGTGGGTTCCGACGACGATGTCGATCTCCCCCTCCGCCAACTGCGCGATGATCTCCTTGGATTCGCCAGCGTCGGTGAACCGGGACAGCCCGCGCACCTTCACCGGGAACGCCGCCATCCGCTCGGTGAACGTCTGCAGGTGCTGCTGAGCCAGCAGCGTCGTCGGCACGAGCACCGCGACCTGCTTGCCGTCCTGGACGGCCTTGAACGCGGCGCGGACCGCCACCTCGGTCTTGCCGTAGCCGACGTCACCGATCACGACCCGGTCCATCGGGACCGGCTTCTCCATGTCGGCCTTGACCTCGTCGATCACCGTCAGCTGGTCGTGGGTCTCGGTGAAGGCGAAGGCGTCTTCCATCTCCTTCTGCCACGGCGTGTCCGCGCCGAAGGCGTGACCGGGTGCCGCCTGTCGAGCCGCGTACAGCTGGACCAACTCACCCGCGATCTCACGAACAGCCTTGCGCGCCTTGCGCTTCGTGTTGGCCCAGTCGGAGCCGCCGAGCTTGCTCAGGGCGGGCAACTCACCGCCGACGTAGCGCGAGAGCTGATCGAGCGCCTCCATCGGCACGAACAACCGGTCTCCGGGGTGACCCCGCTTGCTCGCGGCGTACTCGATGACGAGGTACTCGCGGCGGGCGCCTCCGATGGTGCGCTCGACCATTTCCACGAAGCGACCGATGCCGTGCTGGTCGTGCACCACCATGTCGCCGGCGTGCAGCGCGAGCGGATCGACCTGGTTCCGGCGCTTGGCGGGCATCTTCTTCCGGTCGCCCGCGGCCGCGACTCGATTGCCGGTGAGGTCGGACTCGGTGACGATCACCAGCCCGGGGACACCGTCGGTGTCGTCGCCGGGCAGCACCAGCCCCTCGTGTAGCGATCCGCACAGGACACCGACCAGTCCGCGGGCCGGCTCGGCGCCCGGCGCCAGTTCGCCCGCCGGGACGTCGGCGTCACGCAGCCGCTCCAGGACCCGGTGTGCGGTACCGGAACCCGCCACCACGACCACCGCGCGTCCACCGGTGGTGACATGCGCACGCAGGTTCGCGAACAGCATCGAGAGCAACTCGTCGGAACCGCGCACCTCGGGCGCCGGCTGCACCGGCAGCACCGTCTCGTCGTCGCTGCCGGACGCCAGCGGGCTGATGGTCCACCACGGCCGGCCCTGCGCCTCGGCGCTCTCCCGCACCTGGCGCAGCGACCGGTACGCGGAGGCGCCCAGATCGATGCCGCCCCCGAGCACGGACGTGTCGATCGGTGCGGCACCGCCGATCGAGGCCGCCGTCCACGACGCCTCGAGGAACTCCTGCCCGGTGCGCACGAGATCGGTTGCGCGCGTGCGAATCTTCTCCGGATCGCACAGCAGCACGTGCGCGTCGCGGGGAAGGACGTCCGAGAGCAGTTGCAGTTCGCCGGGCTGCAGCAGCGGCAGCAGCGCCTCCATGCCCTCGACCGGGATGCCGGCGGAGAGCTTGTCCAGCATCTCGACCAGCGCCGCGTCGGCCGGGTTGTCGGCCGCGAGCTGTGCGGCCCGGTCGCGCACCTGCTCGGTGAGCAGCAGTTCGCGGCACGGCGGCGCGATGACGGTGGCGACCTCGAGCTCGGGCAGCGACCGCTGATCGGCGACCGAGAAGGCGCGCAGCTCGGTGACCTCGTCACCCCAGAACTCGACGCGCACGGGGTGGTCCGCGGTGGGCGGGAAGATGTCGAGAATGCCGCCGCGCACCGCGAACTCGCCCCGCTTGCCGACCATGTCGACACGCGTGTAGGCCAGCTCGACGAGCCTCGAGATCAGGCCCTCGAACTCGTGCTCGGCCCCGACCCGCAGAAGGACGGGCTCGATCTCGCCCAGGCCCGGCGCCATGGGCTGCACCAGCGAGCGGACCGTCGTCACGATCACCTGCAGCGGCGGGCCGTAGTCGGGATCCTCGGGCCGCGCGAGCCGGCGGAGCACCTGGAGCCGGCGACCGACCGTGTCGGCGCCCGGCGACAGCCGCTCGTGCGGCAGCGTTTCCCACGACGGGAACTGGGCCACCGCGTCACCGATGATCTCGCGCAACTCGACGGTGAGGTCGTCGGCCTCACGACCGGTCGCGGTCACCAGCAACAGCTGCGTCTGCTCGGCCAGGGCCGCGGCGACGAACGGCCGCACGGGGTTGGGGGCGACGATGTCGACGGCCGACCGGCCGATGTACTCGCGCACGCGACCGATGGCGCTGTCCGCGAGGGCGGTCCTCGCGAGCCCGGCGAGCGGAGTGGCCACTCCGGCCGAGACCGCCCGGGCCGAGGCAGCCGAGGACGGAGCTGAAGAGGACACGGAAGACAACGACGGCGCTCCTGATGTCGTGAAATGCAGACCGTTCGATTCTATGCGCGTGTGCCGACACGGGGGCCGACCGCCCGATCCGCGCCCGCGCCCGCGCGCCGGATCACTGCCCGAGCTGCGGGTCGGCCTCGAGGTTCGTCAGCCCGTTCCAGCAGAGGTTCACCAGGTGCGCCGCGACGACCTCCTTCGACGGGGTGCGCTCGTCGAGCCACCACGTGGCGGTGGTGGCGACCATGCCGACGAGGGCCTGCGCGTACAGCGGCGCGAGTTCCGGATCGAATCCGCGTTTGGCGAAGTCGCCGGCGAGGATATGCCCGACCTGCCGGACCGCTTCGTTGAGCAGGCTCGAGTAGGTGCCCTCGTCGGCGGCGACCGGCGAGTCCCGAACCAGGATCCGGAAGCCGTCCGTCCGCTCGTCGATGTACGTGAGCAGCGCGAGTGCCACCCGCTCGACGCGGATGCGCGAGCGGTTCTGGGTCAGCGACGACGTGATCATCTCGAGCAGCTTGGACATCTCACGGTCGACGACGACGGCGTAGAGGCCTTCCTTGCCGCCGAAGTGTTCGTAGACGACCGGCTTGGACACCTGGGCCCGCGCGGCGATCTCCTCGATCGAGGCGGCCTCGTACCCGCGTTCGGCGAAGAGCGCGCGTCCGATCTCGATCAACTGCTCCCGACGCTGGGTGCCCGTCATCCGTGTGCGCGGCGCGCGTTCGGCACCCTGGGATTCTCGTGATGGTCGCGACACTCGAGGTAACCGTCCTTTCCGACACGCCGCGCGGAACACCGACGGCGCTGGTAGAGGCCAGCTTATAGCTCCCCGGCGAACGAATTTCGCCTACGGTTCGACGCGCGGCGCGTCGACATGCGAGGATCGTTCCCGCATTACGAGCGACAGCTCGTGGTCGCGGTAATCCGCCGTAGTGTAATGGCAGCACCTCTGATTTTGGTTCAGATAGTTCAGGTTCGAGTCCTGGCGGCGGAGCTCTCCCGAGCTCTCTTCCCTCCCTCACATTCACCCGATCGAATGTGATTCCCGACACCACCTACCGACCGGTAAGTTCGATGTTGCTACCGTCCCGTTAACTTTCGCTCCCGCGCGAGAGCGGGGGTTTGCACGGTTGCCCGATCCCGGGCCGCCCGGTTCTCCGGACGACCGTGCTCCCCCGCGGCTAGTGTCGGGCGCGTTGCCATCACGAGAACTCGTCGCGATATTCTTTGTCGGAACGTGCGCGACGAGTCCGCCCGCGCAAGCGGCCAAGCGTAGATCGAAACTCGAGGGAGCTTCATGCCACCGAAGACCGCCGTCATCGTCCTCGCCGCCGGTGCCGGGACGCGAATGCGGTCGAAGACCCCCAAGGTGCTGCACACTCTGGCCGGGCGCTCAATGCTCGCGCACTCCCTGCACGCCGCGGCGGCCGTCGAGCCCACCGAACTGGTAACGGTGATCGGACACGATCGTGACGCGGTCGGTGCCGCGGTCGACGAGGTCGCCAAGGACCTGGGGCGCGCCGTCGCGACGGCCGTCCAGCACGAGCAGAACGGCACCGGGCACGCCGTCGGATGCGGGTTGACCGCACTGCCGGACGACTTCGACGGCACCGTGCTGGTGACCGCCGCCGACGTCCCACTGCTCGACGCCGGGACGCTGCGCGCGCTGGTCGGAACCCACACCGCCGAGCCTGCGGCCGCGGTGACCGTCCTGACCTCGACGGCGCCGGACCCCACCGGGTACGGGCGGATCCTGCGCACCACCGACGGCGAGGTCGCCGCGATCGTCGAGCAGGCCGACGCCACCGAGTCCCAGCGCGCGATCACCGAGGTCAACTCGGGCGTCTACGCCTTCGACGCCGCCACGCTCCGCGCCGCGCTGTCGTCGCTGAGCGCGGACAACGCGCAGGGCGAGCTGTACCTCACCGACGTCATCGCGATCGCCCGACAGGCGGGGAAAACCGTTCGGGCCCAGCACATCACCGACAACCTCCTCGTCGCCGGGGCGAACGACCGGGTCCAGCTGGCCCAGCTCGCCGGCGAGCTCAACCGCCGCATCCTCGAGCGGCACATGCGGGCCGGGGTGACCGTGGAGGATCCGTCGAGCACGTGGATCGACGTGGACGTCACGATGGACCGCGACGTCACGCTGCGTCCCGGCGTCCAGCTCCGCGGCGCCACCACGATCGGCGAGGACGCCGTCATCGGCCCCGACACCACGCTCACCGACGTCACCGTCGGGGAGGGCGCATCGGTGATCCGCACGCACGGCGAGGGCGCCGAGATCGGCCCGTCCGCGACCGTCGGCCCGTACACCTACCTGCGGCCCGGCACCGCCCTGGGCGCGTCCGGCAAGCTCGGGGCGTTCGTCGAGACCAAGAACGCCGATATCGGCGCACACTCGAAGGTGCCGCACCTGACCTACGTCGGCGATGCGACGGTCGGCGAGCACAGCAACATCGGAGCATCCAGTGTTTTCGTGAACTACGACGGCGTGAACAAGAGCCGCACCGTCGTCGGTTCGCATGTGCGCACCGGATCCGACACCATGTTCGTCGCACCCGTCCGTGTCGGTGACGGCGCCTACACGGGTGCAGGCACGGTCCTGCGCAACGACGTGCCGCCGGGGGCGCTCGCCGTCTCGGGTGGCAAACAACGCAACATCGAGGGTTGGGTCGAGCGGAATCGACCCGGCACTCCCGCTGCCGAGGCAGCGGCACTAGCAGCCCAGCAACAAACCGATCAGCTAGAACCAAAGGATGGCGAAGACCAGTGAGCGCGATATCCAGCGACGTGCAGAAGAACTTGATGCTCTTCTCGGGCCGCGCACACCCCGAACTGGCGGAGCAGGTGGCCAAGGAATTGGACATCAAGGTCACGCCGCAGACGGCTCGTGACTTCGCCAACGGCGAGATCTTCGTCCGGTTCGAAGAGTCGGTGCGAGGCAGCGACGCGTTCGTGCTGCAGAGCCACCCGGCACCGCTGAACCAGTGGATCATGGAGCAGTTGATCATGATCGACGCTCTCAAGCGCGGATCCGCCAAGCGGATCACGGCGGTGCTGCCGTTCTACCCGTACGCCCGCCAGGACAAGAAGCACCGCGGACGCGAGCCCATCTCGGCCCGCCTGATCGCGGATCTGCTCAAGACCGCGGGCGCCGACCGGATCATCACGGTCGATCTGCACACCGACCAGATCCAGGGCTTCTTCGACGGTCCGGTCGATCACATGCACGCGCAGGGCCAGCTCGCCCAGTACGTGCGCGAGAACTACGGCACCGACAACATCTGCGTCGTCTCCCCCGACGCGGGCCGCGTGAAGGTCGCCGAGAAGTGGGCCGACGCCCTCGACGGCGCGCCGCTGGCGTTCGTGCACAAGACCCGCGATCCGCTGGTGCCCAACCAGGTCAAGTCCAACCGCGTCGTCGGTGACGTCAGCGGGCGCACCTGCGTGCTGATCGACGACATGATCGACACCGGCGGCACCATCGCCGGCGCCGTCGAAGTCCTCAAGAACGCCGGTGCCGGTGACGTGATCATCGCGACCACGCACGGTGTGTTCTCGGATCCGGCCGCGGAGCGCCTCGCGAACTGCGGCGCCAAGGAGGTCATCGCGACCGACACGCTGCCGATCCCCGAGGAGAAGCGGTTCCCGACGCTGACGGTGCTGTCCATCGCGCCGCTGCTGGCCCGCACCATCCAGGAGGTCTTCGAGAACGGCTCGGTGACTTCCCTCTTCAACGGCATCGCCTAGGCGGTCTACTGCGCCCGTGCCCGATTCGCGCTTCGCGAGCCGGGCACGGGCGTAGCCTTTCCAGTGTGTTCTCCGGATTCCCGACGGCCGCACTGGACTTCTACGAGGACCTCGAGGCCGACAACAGCAAGAGTTGGTGGACGGCGCACAAGTCCGTCTACGACACCGACGTCCGCGCGCCGATGGTCGAGTTGCTCACCGACCTCGAGCCCGAGTTCGGCTCCGGCAAGGTCTTTCGGCCGTACCGGGACGTCCGGTTCTCGAAGGACAAGTCGCCGTACAAGACTCATCAGGGCGGCTTCGTCGAGGTCTGCTCGGGCGTGGGTTTCTACGTGCAGATCGACGCGTCCGGGCTGTTCCTGGCCGGCGGCCACTACGCCCACACCCCCGAGCAACTCGCGCGCTACCGAGAGACGGTCGACGACGAGCGCCGCGGCCGCTCCCTGCAACGCATCGTGCGCAAGCTCGAGTCCGCCGGCTACGACATCGGCGGGGACCGTCTCGCGACCCGGCCCCGTGGTGTCGCGGCCGACCATCCCCGCCTCGACCTGCTGCGTCATCGATCGCTCACGGCCGGTCGCAACTACGGGTGCCCGGACTGGCTCGGCACCGCCGATACGGCCGACGAGGTCCGGCATGCCTGGCGGGCGATGCGCCCCCTCGTGGACTGGTTCGCCGACGCTTTCGGGGTGGTGTGAGCCGGACTCGGCCGACGCGGAGAGTTGATGTGCCACAAGACTTTGCCGAGATCCAGTGCTCCCGAACATGAGTTTGGTCACGCGCGACGAGAAAAGTGGACCTCGGTGTAGCCGGGGTCGGAGCGGTGCCTTATTGTGGCTCGTCGTGATCGACGCGCAGACCCTGGAAAACCCCGCCGCCGCCTCTGTTCCGAATCCGCAACCGGTTCGCCGATGGACTCCCGGGTCTTGTGTGTGGTGTGGAAGCGCCGAATCGATCGAAGTGTTCCGCAACGAACCGCGCTGTGAGGTTTGCCGTGAGCACGAGACCGTCATCGACGAGGCCCGCAAGTTCATGGGCATGTACGGCCTGCGCCCGATCGGCGGCACGCTGCAGTCCGACGACGACGAAGAGCGCGAATGGCGAGTCAACGCCCGCGACGCCCGCGCGGCCCTGAACCAGATCCGTCTGCCCGAGCCGCCGGACCCGGCGCTCATCCGCAAGTCGATGCGCCCCAAGGCCGCTCGCATCGTGACCGCGTTCGAGGCCGAGTCGGCTCCGGCCCGCAAGGCACCCGCGCGTCCCCGCACCGCATCGTCCGCGCCGGCCCCCGCCCCGACCGCTGCCGTTGCACCG
This sequence comes from Rhodococcus sp. W8901, assembly GCF_013348805.1. Classification (NCBI taxonomy): domain Bacteria; kingdom Bacillati; phylum Actinomycetota; class Actinomycetes; order Mycobacteriales; family Nocardiaceae; genus Rhodococcus; species Rhodococcus sp. W8901. Next base: position 1,594,705 of record NZ_CP054690.1, on the reverse strand, counting down.
GCGAAGAAGCTCGACGTCGCCGCGCTCGAGGAGCGGGTGACGGGCCTGCTCGACCAGCTCACCAAGGTGGACACACAGATCGGACTGGCCGAGGCCGCCCAGGGTCTGGCGGCACGTGCCCGCCTCAACGACCTCAACAGCCAGAAGGCCACCATCCTCCGCACGCTGGCGGCGCTCGAGAAGGCGCGCCGCAGCGCGGGCGAGTAGACAGGGATCGGTCGGCATGCTGATTCGCGACGCGGTCGAGGGCGATCTGCCGGGGATCCTCGAGGTCCACAACGAGGCGATCGCCAACACGACGGCGAACTGGGACGACGCGCCGGCCGATCTGGACGAGCGGCGGCGGTGGCTCGACGACCGCCGCCGACTCGGCTTCCCGATCCTCGTCGCGGACATCGACGGCACGGTCGCGGGCTACGCGTCGTACGGGGTGTGGCGGCCCAAGAGCGGGTACCGCCACACCGTCGAGAACTCGGTGTACGTGCACGTCGACTATCACCGGCGGGGTATCGCCACTGCGCTGATGGCGGAGCTGATCGACCGGGCCCGCGCCGCGCGCATCCACGTGATCGTGGCGAGCATCGAGTCGTCGAACACCACATCCATCGCCCTGCACGAGCGCTTCGGGTTCCGGATCGTCGCGCAGATGCCCGAGGTGGGGCGAAAGTTCGACCGCTGGCTGGACATGACCTACATGCAGCTGACGCTGCCCGATCCGTACGCCGCTGAGTAGTCAGCCCCGGCGGGCACACACCAGCGCGAACCGCTCGTCCGCGTCGGTCCAGGTCTGGACGTCGTCGAAGCCGACCGCGGTGAGTTCCGCGCGGATGCCGTTCTTGCGGAACTTCGCCGAGATCTCGGTACGGATCTGCTCGCCCGCCGCGAACGGCACCGTCAGACCGAGGTCGGCCACGCGGACGCTCATCGCGGTGTCGGCTTCGAGTCGCATCTCGATCCACTCCTCGACCGGGTCCCACAGCGCGATGTGCCGGAACCGGTCCAGGTCGAAATCCGCCCCCAATTGTTTGTTCAACACCGACAGCACGTTGAGGTCGAACTGGGCGGTGACCCCGGCGGCATCGTCGTACGCCGGCACCAGCACCGCGGGATCCGTCACCAGCGCGACGCCGAGCAGCAGATGCTCGCCCGGGTCGAGGACGTCGGCGATACCGGCCAGGAAGACGCGGCGCTCGTCCGGCACGAGGTTCCCGAGCGTTCCACCGAGGAACGCGATCATCCGGTGTCCGCCGCCCGGCAGGTGGTGCAGCGAGTCGGTGAAGTCCCCCACCACCCCGTGGACGTCGATCTCCGGGAACTCCGCCGCGATCCGGTGCGTCGCATCGCGGAGGGCACTCTCGGACACGTCCTGCGGGACGTACTTCTCCAGCGAGCCCCGGGTGCCCAGTGCATCGAGCAACAGTCGCGTCTTCTCGGACGAACCCGACCCCAGTTCCACCAGGACCTGCGGAGCCGCGAGGGCCGCGATCTCGCGGGCATGCTCCTCGAGCAGGGCCCGTTCGGTCCGCGTCGGGTAGTACTCCGGCAGCCGCGTTATCCGCTCGAACAGCTCGCTGCCCCGCGCGTCGTAGAACCACTTGGGCGGCAACCATTTGGGGGTCGCCGTCAGCCCCCGGGCCGCGTCGCCGCGCAGCGCGGCCGCCAGTTCGTCGGGTGTGATGTGGACTTCCAGGGTCGGTGCTCTCATACCTCTCCGATCTCCAGAACCTTCTCGGATGACGCTCACAGCGGAGTCGTGATCAGGTGGCCGGGACGCGCGGTGACGATGTACGCGTCCGGAATCTCCTTCCAGTTGTGGTTACGGTCGTAGGGCTCGGAGCTGACGACCGCACGGTCGTCGTCGACGAGGGCCGAGAGCGAGTGGTCCCACGTGGTCGCCCACAGCTGCCGGCCGTCACAGAGGAGCATGTTCAGCCGCGACCCGGGCGCCGCCTCGGTGACCGCCGTCGTCACCTGCATCAGCGCCACCTCGGGGCTGTTGTCGCGCAGGGCGTGGCGCACGAGCAACCACAGCAGCGCCGAATCGGTGGGCGCCTCGAGCCCCAGGAGATCCACGGTGGGAAGCCCGGCCGCGGGACCGATCATCGACTCGGGCCAGTTCGAGATGCGGCCGTTGAGGCTGAACGCCCAATGCCCGGATACGAACGGGGCACACGCGCTGCGCTCGACGGGCATCCCGACGGTCGCCGAGCGGATCGCGGCCAGCACCGCATGCGAGCGGACCCGCGAAAGCATCTCGGGTAACGCCGGATCCGACCAGATCGGCATCGCGCTGCGGTACCGCGACAACGTCGGCCCCCACCACGCCGCGCCGAACCCGTCCGCATTGATGGTGCCGCCGCCGCGCATGTCCCGCGGCGACCACGACTGCCGTAGCAGCGAGAACTCCCCCGCCGAGACCACCTCACGAACGGATCGTGTCGGTCCGATGTAGCCCAGGTGCCGGCACATCACACGTCCCGGGCACAACGGAAACCGGCGAAGATCTGACGCCGGATCGGATGATCCCAGTTCCGGAAGGTGCCCCGGCACGCGATCGGGTCGGTGCCGAACGAGCCGCCGCGCAGCACCCGGTAGTCGCCGTCGAGGAACACCTCCGAGTACTCGCGATACGGAAACGCCGCGAACCCCGGGTAGCCGGTGAACGACGACGACGTCCACTCCCACACGTCGCCCATCAACTGCTGCACCCCGAGCGCGGACGCGCCCGCGGGGTACGAGCCGATCGGCGCAGGGCCCAGATGGCGCTGCCCGAGATTCGCCCGGGTCCGGTCGGGTTCGTCGTCGCCCCACGGGAAGCGGCGCGAGCGCCCGCTCACCGGGTGCCACCGTGCGGCCTTCTCCCATTCGGCCTCGGTCGGCAGCCGCTTGCCCGCCCATCGCGCGTACGCCTGGGCCTCGAACCAGCAGACGTGCACGACCGGCTCGTCCGGGGGAACGGGCTCGAGGATCCCGAAACGGTGCCGCCACCAGTTCCCGCCGCCATCACCGGTCCAGAACAGCGGCGCCTCGAGCCCGGACTCGCGTCGATGCCGCCACCCACGCTCGCTCCAGAGTTCCCGCCGCCGATAGCCGCCGTCCTCGATGAAGTGCGCGTAGTCGGCGTTGGTGACCGGGACGGTGTCGATCGCGAACTCCTCGACATGCACCCGGTGCGCGGGACGCTCGTTGTCCAGCGCCCACGGATCGTCCGAGGTCCCCATCGTGAACTCCCCCGCGGGGATCACCGCCTCGCGCTCGGTCACCGGCCGGCGGGCGGCCCGGACCGGCGGCGCGGTGAGCACCGCGGGTCCCTTCCGCAACTGGTGGGTCGCGAGCATCGTCTCGTCGTGCTGCTGCTCGTGTTGCGCGATCATCGCGAACGCGAAACCGTCCTGCTCGAGCCGACGCCCACGAAAACTGCTCGCGTCCAGAACATCCCATACCTTGCGGCGAACCTGACCGACGTAGTGCCGCGCCTCGGCGGGCCCGAGCAGCGGCAGCGTCGGACGCGCGGATCGCGCGTGCTTGAACGCGTCGTACAGCTCGTCGATGTCGCGGCGCACCGGCTCGCGGCCGCCCACGTCGCGGACCAGCCACAGCTCCTCCTGATTGCCGATGTGCGCCAGGTCCCACACCAGCGGGCTCATCAGCGGCGAGTGCTGGGCCACCAGATCGGCATCGTCGACGCACTCGATCAGGGAGTTGCTGCGTCCCCGGGCCCGCAGCAGCGCCGCCTCCAACTGCTCGCGCACCCCCGTCACGACCGCTCCCCCGTCGGGCACTGCCCGCGGCGACATCGCGCGGCGGCGGCACCGAGGCCCGACGCCAACCCCCGGTCGGGTGCGTACTCGGCGGCGAGCTCGAGCAGATCGCCCGCAGCGGTGCGCAGTTCACCGTCCCCGAGCCCGAAGCGGGCCGCGTCGGACCACCGGCCGCGCGTCGTGGTTCCCACACCCACGGCCGCGAGCGCCGCGTCCGGCGAGGTCGACAGCGCCTCGATCGCCGCGATCGGGAACCGCCACTGGTCCCCCGGCTGGGCGTCGAAATACCGCACCTCGAGGTGACCCACCGCGCGCACCGGCGGAAACACGGTGGTGAGGTGGTAGTCCAGGTCGGCGTGGGTGGGCCGGCGGTCCAGTTCGTCGTCGAGCACGCCGTCGATCCAGTCCGCGAACGTCGCGCCGGGTGGCGCCGTCCAGCACGGCCCGTCCCGGATCACGCACAGCAGCGGGACGTCGAGGACCCAGCGCGCGTAGTCACCGACCGGATCGAGCGTCACGTCGGCCGTTCCGGTGGTGCGCGGCGGGTCCAACTCGAGCCACGTACGCATCCGCTGCGACGCCCAGTCCCCCGGCGGAATGCCACACAGCCGCGGCGAGCACGCGAACGCGGCGAGCAGCGCGGGCCCGACGGCGTGCAGGAGGTTCCACCGACGGGCCACCTCGTCGACATCGGCACCCGCGTCGACGCTGACCTGCACGGCGGCGGTGTTGCACATCATGAGCTTGCCGAACGGGCCGATGTCCTCGAAGCGCTCCTCCATCGCCCGGTATCGGGGCAGCTGGAGGAGTCGGTGAGCCGCGCGGCGCGCATCGGCGGCATCCGAATGGGCGGCGATGGAGCGGCGGGCGAGGAGATGGCGCAGAACCCGTTCGTCGGAGGCGAGGGCTTCGCAGAGCGCGAAGGCGCTGTCACGGGGAGCGCTGGAGAGTTCGATCTGACCGCCGGGTTCGACGGTGACGAGACTGCCTGCCGGCAGTGGTAGAGCGGGGGAATCGGGCACGAGCGATCGGGGTGCGTGGGGGCCGAGAGCTGCGGCGATGGCAGCCAGCCCGGGGCGCGTGGGAGCAGGACTGTGGTGCGCGGTGAGCCACTCGAGCTCCGCGCCGATCAGCCTCGGCGGACCCAGTTTGAAGCAGACACCGCCGACGTACGACTCCGCTGCGGGGCGCGACGTCAGACTGGTGGACTCGACAGCGACAACCATGCCATCCTCCCCTCGGGGGCGGTCGAGCGTCCTTCTCGAGGGTAGAGCCCGCTCCCCGATGTGGCTACCGATGAGGAGGAATTGCCGTGCTCGATCTCGAACGGCTCAGGCAGGACACCCCGGGATGCCTCGAGCGGGTGTTCCTCGACAGCGCCGGATCGTCGCTACCGCCGCAGCCGGTCCTCTCGACCGTCATCGGGCACCTGCGCCGCGAGGCCGAGGTCGGCGGGTACGTCGCGGCCGACGAGCGCGCCGACGACCTCGCCGCCGTCCGCGGCTCGATCGCCCGATTGATCGGCGCGACACCGGCCGCCATCGCCCTGGTCGACAGCGCGACGCGGGCGTGGTGCGAGTTCTTCGGGGCCGTCCCGTTGCGCGCCGGCGACCGGATCCTGGTCTCACGGGTGGAGTACGCGAGCAACGCGATCACCGCGCTGCACCGCGCCCGCGCGGCGGGGGCGACGGTGGAGGTGGTGCCGAGCGATCCCAGTGGCCGGATCGATCTCGACGCCCTCGACCGGATGCTCGACGACCGGGTACGACTGGTCTCGCTCGTCCACGTGCCCACCAACGGCGGGCTGATCAACCCGGTACGTGAGGTCGTCGAACTCGCGCACCGGCACGGCGCGCTGGTGCTGCTCGACGCGTGCCAGTCGATCGGGCAGGTTCCGATCGACGTCGACGACCTCGGGGTGGATGCACTGTCGGCGACAGGGCGAAAGTGGTTGCGGGGCCCACGCGGAACCGGATTCCTGTACCTGCGGACCGAACTTGCCGGATCACTGACGCCGTCGGCCCTCGATCTTCATGGTGCGGAATGGATTTCGGCGGACGACTACCGGCCCGCGCCGGACGCGACCCGCTTCGAACTGTGGGAGTGCGACGTCGCGGCGAGGCTCGGCCTCGGCGCCGCGGTCGACTACCTCCTGGGCATCGGAATCGACTACGCCGCAAGGGCGATCACCGATCGCGCCGATTCCCTCCGCGAGGGACTGGGCGCGATGCCCGGCGTCGAGGTCCGGGACCTGGGCGTCGACCGGAGCGGCATCGTGACCTTCACCGTCGACGGCGTCGATCCCGCGCTGGTCCGGGAACACCTCGCGAACAACCGGATCACCGTCACGGTGAGCGGTCGCTCGTCGACCCTGCTGGACATGAGCGCACGCGGTCTCGACGCCGTCGTCCGCGCGTCGCCGCACTACTTCGTCTCCGACGGCGACATCGAGTGGGTCCTCAGGACGCTGTCGACGCTCCGATAGCGCATCGGCCACTTCGGCCACTTCGGCCACATCTGACCCTCGAGTAACATTTCGGACAACTGTTTCGCAATGCTCATATAACTCCCCCGACGCGCCGGTAGTCACATGACTGGCATCAACCGATCACTGGGGAGGAATTGAGTTATGCAGCGCACCAAGGCCGCCGTTCTGTCGGCGGGCATCCTCGCGGCGGGTCTCCTGCTCGCCGCATGCAACGACGACGACGGGACGCCGGTGCCCGAAACCACGTCCACCGCGCCCAGCACCACGACCTCGGCGCCGCCGACGACGAGCGCGGAGGCAACGCCTACGGGGGCGGGCGAAGCGGGCGCCGGTGGGTCCGCCGGTAGTGCCGGAGGTGGCGCGAACCAACCGGCCGCCGGTACCGGTACCGGCGGCTCCGGCGGCGGCCAGAACGCCGGGCCGGGAACCCCGCCCCCGCCGCCGTCACCCGCACCGGTCGGCGATCAGCAGCAACCGCCGGCCGATCCGAACTCCGGCAATCCCGTGGACGAGGAGAAGACGGATCCCGGTTCCGCCCCCGGCGGGGACGGCGGCGCAACCGGAGAGGGGACGGACCCGGACGGCACCAAGGATCCGGGCACGGGCGACACCGATACCGGAGGAGACAAGGGGGACGGCGGCGACAAGGGTGAGGGGGATCCCCCGAAGAACGATCAGCCGAACGGCTGACCGAACGGCCGCGGCGCACTCCCCCTCGAGGGTGGTGCGTCGCGGCCGGCCCGTCGGCGTACCGGAGTTGGGTTCCCGCTGGGCGGGATGTGTGTGCCGTCGAACCTTTTGCGCGTGTAAATGATCTGTGTCACACATTCATTCGTGAGAGGACGACCACATGGCTGACGCCACACCGATCCGACCGATCCAGGCTGATCAAGTCACCGAATGGGCCTACGAGGCCGATGTCGTCGTCGCCGGATTCGGTGTCGCCGGTGCCTCCGCTGCGGTCGCTGCCGCCACGGAGGGTGCCGAGGTCCTGGTGCTCGAGCGCACCGGCGGCTGGGGCGGCGCCGCGGCGATGGCCGGCGGGTTCATCTACATGGGCGGCGGAACCCCCCTGCAGAAGGCGTGCGGTTTCGAGGACACCGTCGACAACATGAAGGCGTTCATGACGGCCGCGCTCGGCCCGGGCGTCGACGAGGCCAAGATCGACGCCTACTGCGAGGGCAGCGTCGACCACTACCACTGGCTGGCGGACGAGTGTGGCGTCCCGTTCAAGATGAGCTTCTGGGGCGAGCCGGGCTGGGAGCCGCCGGGCGACGACGGCCTGCAGTACACCGGCGGCGAGAACTCCGCCCCGTTCAACGCGACCATCCCGCCGGCGCCGCGCGGCCACGTCCCGCAGATGCAGGACAAGCACGTGAGCAGCGAGAAGGGCGGCGGCTACATGCTCATGAAGCCGCTCACCGACAAGGCCGCCGAACTGGGCGTCAAGGCCGAGTACGACATGCGCGTGCAGGCCCTGATCGTCGACGCCCACGGCCGCGTCGTCGGCCTGCAGGCCAAGCAGTACGGCAAGGACGTCGCCGTCCGCGCCCGCAAGGGTGTCGTGCTCGCGACCGGCAGCTTCGCGTACAACGACGACATGCTCGCGGCGTACGCCCCGCGTCTGATCGGCCGCCCGGCCGCCTCCATCGAGGAGCACGACGGTCGCGCGATCCGCATGGCCCAGGCGCTCGGCGCCGACCTGGCCCACATGGACGCCACCGAGGTCGCGTTCTTCTGCGATCCGCAGCTGTTCATCCGCGGCATCCTGGTCAACGGCCGCGGTCAGCGCTACATCAACGAGGACACCTACCCGGGCCGCGTCGGCCAGGCCACGCTGATCGAGAACCAGAACCAGTCGTTCCTGGTCATCGACGAGGAGGCGTACGAGGAGGGCATGACCCGTCCGACGTCGAGCCCGCAGCTGCGCCACCAGCCCAAGTGGGTGGCCGAGACCGTCGAGGAACTCGAGGCCGAGATGGGTCTGCCCGCCGGCGCGCTGCAGGCCACCGTCGACGTCTACAACCGCCACGCCGCGAACGGCGAGGATCCGCTGTTCGGCAAGAAGGCCGAGTGGGTCAAGCCGATCGGTTCGCCCGTCGCGGCCATCGACCTGCGCGGCATGACCGGCGGCTTCACGCTCGGCGGCCTGCGCACCAGCGTCGACTCCGAGGTCCTGCACGTCTCCGGCGAGCCGATTCCGGGCCTGTTCGCCGCGGGTCGCTGCACCTCCGGCGTCTCGGCCGGCGGCTACGCCAGCGGCGCGTCCCTCGGTGACGGCAGCTTCTTCGGCCGTCGCGCCGGACAGAGCGCCGCGAAGGCCTGACGCTCCACCCCTCGCCGAATCGGCCCGGTCGACGCATCGCCGTCGACCGGGCCGATTCCCGTTTCCGCAGGCCGTCCGGTAGAGTGTTTCAAGTTGTCTCGGCGAGGGCGATTCGCGAAGAACTTTTTCACGCTGAATCACCGTGATCGACGCGGCTACGGCTCCGCTCGAGCAGTCTGCACTGCTCCCCGGCCGTCCGTGTCCGTCCGCCTCTCCCCGCGACGACGACCGACCGCCAGCGAAATCTCACGTGAGTTGTAGGAGCCGTTCAAAATGTCTGACGCCAATCGCCTCGTAGCCTCCGCGCGTACCGAGTTCGGTAAGGGTGCCGCCCGTCGTGCTCGTCGCGATGGCCAGGTTCCCGCCGTCCTGTACGGCCACGGCACCGACCCGCAGCACCTGAACCTCCCGGCTCGTGAGTTCGCCGCCATCCTGCGCGCACACGGCACCAACGTCGTCATGACGCTCGAGGTCGACGGCAAGGAGCAGCTGGCGCTGACCAAGTCGGTCGTCGTCCACCCGATCCGCCGCTACATCGAGCACACCGACCTGCTGATCGTCCAGAAGGGCGAGAAGGTCTCGGTCGAGGTTCCCGTCGTCCTCACCGGTGTCGCTGCTCCCGGCGCGCTCGTCACCGAAGAGGCCAACACCATCAAGCTCGAGGTCGAGGCGCTGCACATCCCCGAGAATGTCGAGATCTCCATCGAGGGCGCCGAGATCGGCACCCAGTTCCTCGCCGGTGGCGTCACGCTGCCGAAGGGTGCAACCCTGGCTGACGATGCGGATCTGCTGCTCGTCAACATCGTTGCCGCTCAGGCTGCCGAGTCCACCGAGGCCGCTGCCGAGGCTCCGGCCGAAGAGGCCTGAGCAGCTCCACACTGAACGTCGTGCGGCGCGCCGAACCCGATTCGGGTTCGGCGCGCCGTTGCTTTGTAGCGCTGCAGTCGTATGACGCTGCCGTCGTACGACACGGATCGTGAAAGGACACCTCGGTGAGCGACGAGAACGGCACCGCGTTGGTGGTCGGCCTGGGCAACCCCGGGCCCCAGTACGAGAAGACCCGCCACAACATCGGATTCATGGTGGCCGACCTGCTCGCCGGGCGAGTGAGCGGAAAGTTCAGCGCCCACAAGCGCAGCGGCGCCGAGATCGTCCAGACCCGGATCGCTGGGCGGCAGGTGATCCTCGCGAAGCCCCGGTCGTACATGAACCTGTCGGGCGGTGCGGTATCCGGTCTGGCCCGGTTCTTCTCCGTCGAGCCGGAGAACATCGTCGTCGTGCACGACGAGCTCGACCTCGACTTCGGCACCATCCGCCTCAAGCTCGGCGGCGGCGAGGGCGGCCACAACGGGCTGCGCTCGATCTCGAACTCCCTCGGCACCAAGGACTACCTGCGCACCCGCGTCGGCATCGGCCGGCCCCCGGGACGTCAGGATCCCGCCGACTACGTGCTCAAGCCGTTCTCGAGCGTCGAACGCAAGGAACTCGACCTGGTCTGCGAGGAAGCCGCCGACGCTGCCGAACTGGTCCTCCAGCTCGGCCTGGAGGCCGCACAGAACCGGCTGCACTGAGGGCGCAGCCGGTCCGCCGCTCACGCCGCCATCGTCGGGGCGATGGCCTCCATCTGCTCGATGACGAGCTTGATCGCGGCCGGCTGGCGATCCGGCGGATAGCCGTGCCGGGTCAGCAGGCGCTTGATCTGTGATCGCAGGCGAGCCTTGACGTCCTCTCGGACGGTCCAGTCGGTCGACGCGTCACGACGCATCACCGCCACGAGGTCGCGGGCGATGTCCGCGAGCTTGCCCTCCCCCTGTTCCTCGACGGCCGACTCGTTCTGTGCGACAGCGTCGTAGAACGCGAGCTCGTTGTCGTCGAGCGGCGGCGTGAATCGGTTGCCTCGATCCGATTCGGCGGCCACCTCCTTCGCCATCTCGACGAGCGCGGCGATCACCTCGGCGGAGGTGAGCTGACTGTTGGTGTACTTCACCATCAACGACTGGAGCTTCTCCGAGAAGGCGCGGAGCCGTATCACGTTGTGCTTGGCGGCCTTCTGCGCCTCGTCGTTGATCAGCTTCCGCAACGCCTCGATCGCGAGGTTGGGGTTCTTCGCTTCCTGCGCCTTGCGGATGAAATCGACATTGATGTCACCCAACGAGGGCTTCGGCATCCCGGCCGCGTCGTAGATGTCGAGGACCTCACCGGATTCGACCGACGCCGCCATCAGCTGCCGCAGTGCCCGCTGGACGTCCTCGGGCACGGCCTGACCACGCGCGTAGCGTTCCTCCGCATCCCACTTGGCCATGTAGATGCGCACTTCCTCGAAGAACTGCGCGATCGGGGCCTGCTCGCGGAGCGCCTCGTGGCTACCGCAGATGGCCCAGGTCCGCGAGAGTTGCGACGCGAACTTGCGGTAGCGGGCCGCGAGGGTCTCCTCACCCTCCCCCACCTGGTTCTCGGGATTGCGCGGATCCCTCAGATAGTTGACTGTCGCATTGGCGGCATCGAAGTAGGCTCGCGGACCGGGTTTCTGAAGCTGCGACCGCCAGTCGAAGCCGTGCAGGATGTTCTCGATGATCGTGATGAGGTTCTTCGCGGTGTCGACGGCGGCGTCGATGTCGCGCCCCATGGGCTTCTGCTGCTGATCCGTCTCCGTGTACTCGGCCAGCGCGTGCGCGAGATTGTCGGCCAACGGCGCGTACGCGACGAGCAGGCCGTCCTGCTTGCCGCGGAAGGTGCGGTTCACCCGCGCCAGCGCCTGCATCAGCAGGGCGCCCTTGAGCGGCCGGTCGAGGTACATCGTGTGCAGCGGCGGCGCGTCGAAGCCGGTGAGCATCATGTCCTTGACGATGACGAGTTCGAGTTCGTCGTCGATGTCCTTGATGCGCTTCTTGATCGCGGCGTTCTCGGAGTCGCGACGCACGTGGTCGCTGATCGGCGGCTCGTCGCTGGGGTTTCCGGAGTAGACGACCTTGATCCTGCCGGTGGACAGACTGTCGGTGTGCCAGTCGGGACGCAGCGCCACGATCTCCCGATACAGGTTGGCGCAGATCTCGCGGGTGGCTCCGACGATCATCGCCTTGCCCGTGGCGGTCGGGTTGTCCTCGGAATCGACGAAGGCACGCATCGCGGCCCGCCGGATCTCCCAGTGCTCGACGATGTCCGCTGCGAGCTTCTTCAGCCGGGCAGGGGCACCGTAGACGGCGTTGATGACCGCCACGCTCTTCTCGATGCGATCACGTTCGGTGTCGTCGAGCCCGATGGTCGCCTCGTCGGCCGACGCATCCAGATCCTGTTCCGAAACATCCTCGGCGAAGGACACCTTCACGAGCCGGCTCTCGAAGTAGACCGGAACGGTGGCGCCGTCTTCGACGGCCCGGGTCAGGTCGTAGATGTCGATGTAGTCGCCGAAGACGTCGCGAGTATTGCGGTCCTCGAACGAGATCGGCGTACCGGTGAACGCGATCAACGTGGCGTGAGGCAGTGCGTCGCGCAGGTGTCGTGCGTAGCCGTCGAGGTTGTCGTAGTGACTGCGGTGCGCCTCGTCCACGACGACGATGACGTTGCGGCGGGCGGTCAGGAGTGGATGGCTGGCACCGGAATCCCGCTCGTCCTTGGTGCGACCGAACTTCTGCAACGTGGTGAAGTAGATGCCACCGGTGGTACGGCCGGACAGTTCCTGCCGGAGCTCCTCGCGCTTGCGCACCTGCTGCGGCTGTTCGGGAAGCAGCCGCGACCGCAGGAACGTCTCGTAGAGCTGGCCATCGAGTTCTGTGCGGTCGGTGATCACCACGACCGTCGGGTTGGCGAGCGCCGGGTGTCGGATCACCTGGTTGGCGTACAACTCCATCTCCATGGACTTGCCCGAGCCCTGGGTGTGCCACACGACGCCGGCCTTGCCGTTGCTGGCCACCGCCTGCACCGTCTTGCCGACCGCCTTGCTCACCGCGAAGTACTGGTGCGGCTTGGCAATCCGCTTCAGCAGACCGTTCTCGTCCCGGTCGAAGGCGGTGAAGTGGCGGAGCAGCTGCAGGAAGCGTTCCTGGTTGAACAGTCCGTACAGCGCGGTGTCGAGCGGCGTCGTGCCGTCGGTGAGGGTCTCGGTCGTGACGGGGGTGCCGTAGTCGTCGACGTTCCAGGGCGAAAAGTGGTTGAAGGGCGTGAACGGCGTTCCGTACCGCGCGGTGATTCCGTCCGAGATCACGTTGAAGACAGCGAACCTGAAGGCGAGCGGGAACTCCTTCAGATACGTCCGCAGCTGTGCGTGCGCCTGGACCAGGCCGGCGTTCTCGGCTCCGGCCTTCTTGAGCTCGATGACGCTGACCGGCATCCCGTTCAGGTACAGCACGACGTCGAATCGCCGGTGATAGTCGCCCTTCACCAGCGTCACCTGGTTGACCGCGAGCCAGTCGTTGTCGTCGGGTTCCGCCGACAGCAGCCGGATGGTCGGGGTGATCTCCTCACCCGACTCGTCGACGTAGGTGATCTTCCGGAGCCCCTCGGTGAGGAACTGGTGGATCGCCTCGTTCTCCGCGATGGCATCGGTCGACCCTGCCGTCGCGACGGCGGCGACGGCCTCGTCCACGACGTGGTCGGGCAATTGCGGATTGAACCGCGCGATCGACGCGCGCAGGCGCGGCACGATCAGAAGCTCGTCCCACGATGCCCGTTCACCCGAACCGGGCGCGATGTCCGCTCCCGCAGTGGGCCTCCACCCGAGTTCACCGAGAACGTCGAGGGCCATCTGCTCCCAGTCGTTCTCGGTCAGCGCGCGGCTTTCGATCACTGCTATGTCCTCCCTCACAACAACACAACAGGGCAAACAGTACCGGGCACCCGCAATGGCCATCGAAGGTCAAATCGCCACCTCTGATAACCCCAGTTATCAGGAATCTCTTTGGCATTGCGCTTCTCCGGTCCTCACGATGTGGTCATCACCTCAACCGAACCAGGGAGTCCGTTGTGACCGCTTTTCTCGGGCCCGAGCCCTCGTCCGATCCGCTTGGAACGACCGTCGTCGACACCCCGTCGACGCAGCCGTCGGGCAAGCGGCCGTTCTGGATCGGACTGAGTGCCGGCGTCGCCGCGACCGCGGCGGCAGTCGGCATCGCGTTCGGTGTCGTCACCGCCGTCCGGGCCGCGAGCGCACCCGGCTCGTTCGACATCACCGGGATGATCACGCTCACGGGCAAGACCACCTCGAGCGGACTTCCGACCGGATTCACGTGTGCCGGGGCCGGCGGATACAGCGATCTGTCTTCCTCTGCGGCGGTGACGGTTTCGGACGAGTCCGGAACCCTGCTGGCGAAGGGCCACTTCACCGGCAGCAGCGGCAGCTCCGGCTACTGCATCTTCGACTTCACCGTCACCGATGTCCCGCGCGGCAGCAAGTTCTACGAGGTCGAGATCGCCCACCGCGGCGGCCTGTCCTTCACCGAAGCCGAAGCCGAGAACGGCGTCGCGCTCTCACTGGGCGACTGACGCCCAGCTTCCATCCCATTCGACATCCATCAGAAAGGTCGACCATGACCGCTCCCCAGAATCCCCTGCCCGGACAGCCCAACCAGTTCCCGGCCACTCCCCCGGCGGTCCAGCCGCCGAAGAAGAAGTCCAAGAAGTGGCCGTGGGTGGTGGGTGCCATCGCCGCCGTCGTGGTGATCAGCGCGATCAGCAACGGCAAGGACGACGCGACACCCGCCGACGGTCAGGCAGCGGCAGCAGACGTCGTCGCGGTCGACGCGGCAGCACCCGCGGCTCCGGCGGCACCCGCACCCGCACCGGCACCGGCACCGGCACCGGCCGCGAAGAAGGCCCTGCCCGGATTGAACGCACCGGTCCGTGACGGCAAGTTCGAGTTCGTCGTCACGGACGTCGAGACGGGGCTCGGCACTGTCGGCGACAACCCGTTCCTCACCAAGAAGGCGCAGGGACAGTTCGTGATCGTGACGATGACTGTGCAGAACACCTCGGACAAGCCGAAGGGACTGAGCCCGAGCGACCAGGAGCTGTACGACTCCCAGGGGCGCAAGTTCACCGCCGACACGTCGGCGGGAATCGCCCTCGACTCGGACGTCTCGGTCTGGGACGAAATCAACCCGGGCAACAAGGTGACGATGAAGGTCGTCTACGACATGCCCGCCGACACCGCGCCGGCCGAGATGGAACTGCACGACTCGATGTTCTCGAGCGGCTCACGAGTCGCCCTCCAGTAGAGGGCCCGATCGGGCGGGCGCGAGCGCTGGGGGGTGCCCGCGCCCGCACCGACATATTTCGTAAAGCAGATCAAGGGGAGGAACAAGCATGACCGGCTCGGCCGCCGAACGCATCGCCACACTGGAGTACGCCGTGGGACCGCGGCGCGGAATCGTCCACACACACAATCCTGCGCGCTGGGGTGCCAGCGGAGCGGTGCGGCCCAGTTCGATCTCCGCGCCGCATGCTGCGGCCGTCGAATCTGCGGCATCGGCGTTCCACTATTCCGACGCCTGCGCGCTCTGGCTGCATCTCGCGCAGCCGGCGGCCGACCGCATCGAGATCACAATGCTCAACGACGACGCGCTGGTAGCCTCACCCGACCCGGAGGTCGTCTACCACCTCACCGGCGTCGACGGCGTCTGGCCCCGGGGCGAGGATCCACGCCGCTATACCGCAGTCCCGACCCGGGAAGTACTCGACGAACTGCTCGACAGGCTCGACGATCACAGTGGCCTGCTCGATGCCCGGCCGGCGAGTGCGCACGACATCTGGGATCACTTCGTCAAGCCTGACGAACGGACCGATCCTCGGGTGCGGGAAAGTATCGGGCCATACACGGGCTGGAGGCTGATTCCCGAGTCCTCCGTGCGCGTCGAGCCGCTGGGCCGGAACAACTTTCGAGAGGCCGATCGGGTGGCAGTCATCCAGGCGGTGATCGACAGCGCCGGTGGCACTGTCGCGGGGTGGTGCGATGCTCACGACGCGCTGTTTCGGCCGTCGGGGGTCGACGACAGTCCAGTCCTCGCGCAAGTGCAGGCACAGGATCTCGACGCGGACGATCGACGCCTGGTCCGCGAGCTCTTCCTCGATCTGGTTCTCTGGCAGGCGGATCGAACATCCGGCGCCCATCCGAGGACGACGCGGCACGACACGCTCGGCGTGCAGTGCCCCGCCGAAGTGGACGCCACCTTCCACGGGATCGGTCCGGATCCGGACGGCCGGAAGCTCTTCATCGGCGCGGGCAGGGACGGGTTCGAGTTTGCGGCGTACGACTCCGGTTCCGTCCCGGTGCTGTCGGAACCGGTGTATCGCGTGGTCGTGCCGCACGAGGGCATCCGCGCTCTCTGCGACCGACTGGGCGCACCCGCGCACGCGCACCCGCTGCCGGTCGTCAGCCTGTTCGCGGACGAGATCGCCGATCTCGGACCGCAGGAATGGCTGCGGCGCAACTCTGTGGAGGACTGGACCGAGGAACACCCCGAGCCCGTCGCGACCCCCACGTCGCGGGAACTCGCGGAGGACTTCGTCGCAGCCCTGCACCGCCCTCCCGCCGGCGGGCACGGATCGGGGGTCGGGCTTCCCGGCAAGACGGAGTTTCCCGCCACCTGGTCCCGGGAGACGGTGATGGCCCGGATCGAGTCGACGACGGTAGAACCGCAATCGCGGACGGTCATCGGCTGGACGGTGTTCGACGAACGCGAGTTCGACGGTGTCTGGGTGTGCGTGGTGTGGCGGCGCCGGCCGGACGAGGAGCCACGTGTGGTCACCGCGTATCCGCTGAGCGGCGACGGAGTGGTGTTCAACGAACTGCCTGACGACTATCCGAGGAATCTGGTGATTCCGACGGCGAACGACCTGTGCAAGGCAGTGGATTCGGCGCCGGATCAGCTGGTGCGCTTGGTCCGGAACACCGCATCCTGCGGCGAACCGTACGAGGCGATCCTCGCCGGCCTGCATGTGGCGACCGTGCACGGTATCGCGCTGCCGCTCGACCTCATGGACAACGTCGCGCAGCTCATCTTCGATAGGTTCTTCGACGACGCCGACTACGAGGAGCTGACCGCCGTGTTCTCGGCGCTGGCGGAGCGCGATCACCCGGGTTCGGTGTGGGGCCCCCAGGGATGGCTGGGCTGATAGGAAATCGTCGCGGCGGATAGGGAGTCGCCTCGGCCCTTCCGCGGCTCGATGCACCGGGCTCAGAAGGGCGCGGTGTCGTCGCACTCGACGACCGTGGG
The DNA here is from genome assembly GCF_013348805.1 of Rhodococcus sp. W8901. Lineage (NCBI taxonomy): Bacteria > Bacillati > Actinomycetota > Actinomycetes > Mycobacteriales > Nocardiaceae > Rhodococcus > Rhodococcus sp. W8901. Next base: position 1,577,923 of record NZ_CP054690.1, on the reverse strand, counting down.
CGGCTCCGGTGGCGGCGCGGCTCGACGCCCTCGAAGGCTTGCGGGGAACCAGCTTTCGACGAGATAGTCGAGGTCGAGTTCGGCTTTCGAGTACCGGAGCCGTGCAAGGGTTCGTGAGTCGGTGAGCCGATCGACGAGTCGGGAATCGAGCCCGGCGCTGAGAGTCGGTTGCGGGTCCGAATCGGAGAACGGTCCTTGCGGATATGTCACGCTGGTCCGACCGGTGGGATCGATCCACTCGAGCCGGCCTTGCCCGACTTGGCGGACGGTCCAGTAGCCGAGGGTCTTGATCCGGTGGTGGGTCCGGCACAGGCACGCGAGATTCGACTCGACGGTGAGCCCGCCGCGATCCGGGTTCTCATGATCGAACGGGACCGTGTGGTCGAGGTCGCATGCGGTGGCGGGCGCGGCGCAGTTCGGGAAGCGGCACACGCCGTCCCGTGTCCTGACGATGTCCGCCAATTGGGAGCTCGGACGATAGGTTGTTGCCCGCAATCGTTCTCGCGTTCTGGAAGCGAGCGATTGTGGAGATTGTTCGGGGGACGGAAGTGTCGGTCCGATCCCGAGCACCGGCCCGGTGTTGCTGTCGCCGGTGAGCCTGGCTCGATCTGCCGCGGAAAGCGTCAGGACCTGCTTCCACGTGGCGTCCGCAGCGAGTTCGCGGGCCAGATCGGCGTCTATCGCGCCGTGTCCCGACAGGTACCCGGGGGCGTCGTCGAGTCCCAGCAGTGTCGACGCATCGACTCCGACGAGCACCTGTACCTGGACGCCGGCGCGGTTCTTCGCTGTGGTGTCGGTGCGGGCGGTGCAATCCACGCTGCCGCAGCGGCACTCGAGGTGGGTGTGGCCGGCGGCGAGAGCGACGAGCGCGTCTGCCCGGCGCTGCGCATGGGTCCGTGGGTCGTGTCCGCAGACGTCGAAGCTCATGGCCCGGAGTCGGGTTGCGAGGATGCGACCGCCCTCGGCGGGCAGCAGTCCGTCCAGGTGCGACATCGCGTGGTCGCCAGCAATTACTCTCACGTCGCGGTCCTCGACAGCACGTCGGCGCCGTTCTCGCGCGCCGTCAGGGTCGAGCCTCGCAATCAGACGTCGGGCACGCTCCTTCAGTCGCGTGGTGGTCGACTGCGCCGCACCGTCGAGCAGGCAGCGCTCGATCTTCTCCAGCTTGTCGTCGGAGACATTCGCCAGCGCCTCCGACAGCGCGTGGGCTTTCGCGAGGTCGATCCGCCCAGCCTGGAACTGGGCACGAACCTGATGCAGTCGCCACCGCAGGTCACAGCCGAGCCCGATCATTCGCCGGGCGGACACCTCAGTGAGCCCGAGGAGGCCGGCCACCTCGACGTGCGCGAACTCGCCGTGGTGCGCCTCGTTCCTACCGAGACGCGCATCCTCTTCGCAGCGGGTGACGAACAGCGTTGTCACCGCATCGATCTCACTGAACTGTTCACGCGCGATACGGGCGTGCCGCTCGACGAGGACGGCGGCCACATCCGCGTCCGCCGCCTCAGCCAACACCCCCGTATCGAACATGCTTTCGACTCTAGTGGAGCCCTCCGACAATCTCAGGCGTTTGCCGCGTTCTCACTCGCCCGACCCCTGGGCGAGGCGTCGGTTCAGTTCTGCCGAGCGCTGCGCCACTCGACGCGCGATCTCGGCGACGCGCTCCTTGTCGACGTGCATGCCCGCGGCGAGCGCTTCGGCATCGGTGCGGCGATCGTCAGCTTCGTCCAACCTGTCCCCCACTTATCCTTGGCCGGGCCGGTTCTCGATCAGCGAGACCCGTTCCGCCGTTGCTTGCCGAGCGCGGTTGCCGCCTTCTGCGGCATCTTCCGCGGCGGGCCGGTCACCGCCCGGGACGGCACGGGTGTGGGTAGCTGGCGGTGTCTTGAGGCGAGTGCATGAATCGCGTCGCGACCCTCCGCGCGGATCTTCGCCATCCCAGGAACCTCGCTCGGCACCGCCTTCTCCAACGGCGGCGCTCCGAGCGCGGCAAGGGCTCTTCGGGCCGAAGCGATCTCCTTCTCCAGGTGCAGGCATGTGGCACAGCGCCAGCCGGACTCGAACCGCGACAGGTTCTTGACGACCAGGCACACTCCACACCGTTTCGGCTGCGGCGCCGGAGCGGGCTTCGGCACCGGCGTCGTCGTCGGTTTCGCCTGCGTCTGTGGAACCGGTACCGGCGGGGCCGGTTTGGGATTCGACTGCACCACCGGAGCAGGCCTGGCCGGTTGCACGGGTTTCGGCGGTTGCACGGGTTTGGGCGGCTGAATGGCAGACAGTTCGGCTTCGAGTTTCGCTACCCGCTCACTCTTGCTGTCGAGCAGCGCCGCGAGTTCACTCGCAAGCCCACTGGGAGACTGCTCGAGATAGACGAGCTCCGCCTTCGCCTGCTGATACTCCTCTTCGAGTTGCACCGCGCGACGACGGTCGACGATGGCGGTCTCACAGGCCGCCAGCCCGCCCGCCGGCAGTGTGGATTCGCCGAACACGGCCATCGCGAGTTCGGTGCGGGCACGGTTCCAGGCCCGTACGCGCGACTGGAGGTCGACCTCGAGGGATTCCTCTTCCAGGACGAGCGCGAGCGCAAACTCGAGCTCGTCGGACAATGCCCGCGCGGCACCTCGCGCCCGACTCAGCAGTTCATCCAGATCGTCCATCGAACTTGCCAATCCTCAATCCCCCCTGTGTTGGTGCCAGCTTCGTCAACGGGACGCCTCAGGAGCAGTCCCCGGGCTCCCCGTACTTGACCACCGCTAGCACGGCATCACCCTCGGCGATCGGAGTGCCCGCTGCGGGGCGTTGCTCCACGACCACCCAATTGCGATCCGAGATCTGCATCCGGCCCTTACCGGTCGCATCCTCGCTCCGGGAGTAGAAGACTCCGGCCTCCTGGATCGTGTCCTGCGCCTTCTGCAGATTCATGCACTTCACGTTCGGCATCAATGCCTGGGCAGCTCCCCGACCGGCCGACGCCGCCGAGGTCGGCTGCGGTGCGAGCGGCGCCAGCCCGGCCGGGGCGGCGGGGACCGCGGGTGGCGGTGCCAGCGTCGCGGGCGTTCTGCTGGTGTCCTCCGTCGACGAGTCATGGTCGAGTCCATCGCTGATGTCGCCGATGATCCCGATCAGGACGAACGCAGCAGCCACTGCGGATGCGATGACGACACCCCGGCGAACAGGCTGCTTCGTTGGCGCCTCCGGCGGCGGGGCGAAGGCCGCGGACGTATCGCCGGCAAGGAACGCCTCGTGCCCGGCCTGGGCGCGGGCGGCCAGGGCGTCCTTCTCGGCCTTGATCCTGGCGAAGTGGTTGCGAATCGGTCGACCGACGGCGAGATACCACAGGCCCGCCGCCATGATCAGGGAGATCCCGACGGAGCCGAAGTCGAGTTGCACGAGGCTGACGATCGCCAGCCAGGTCACGACTCCGGCGAAGAATCCGGCGAGGACGCGAAGATACGGAATTACGGCGTTCATCATCTTCCTGGTGCTGCGCAGGGAAGGGCTAGATTGCCCTTCGATTCGGATGTGATTGTGACAGGCGCCACTGACATTTCGCGCGGGTGTCGCGCCTACGACTCCGTGACCAACACGACCAGACGATCGAACAGAGCCGGCATCGTTCCGTTGTCAAAGACGCCGACGAGCGCTCCCTCGCAGAATCGATCAGCGAGAACCAGTCTCGTCAGAAGACCCAGCACCTCGGCGACATCGAAAGCAGCCACGACTGGGCCGACGTCTCCGCGCTCGGGCAGCCGCCCGACCGCCGGCTCGGCAGCACCGACGAAAGCGCGATCCAGGAGACCCTTCGAGTCGAGCCACCTCACCGACTCATCGACCAGCGGGTCCTCGACCGTGTACCCGAATCCCAGGGCGCCCGCCCGGGTCGGCTCTGAACGCTTCACGTATCCGAATTCGCCTTCGTGCAGTCGAATTCGTTCGACGAGCATCCGCAACTCCGCGATGTCCTGCGAGTGCAGTGCGGCCAGGACGCCTTCCGGTGTCCGGAAGTTCTGATCGGTCATTGCCTGTCCCCCCCACCTCTCAGTGTGCAATCAGCGAGTACCCCGAACGTTCAGCGACTCTCTTCTGGTCGGAAGTCGAGCAGACGTTCCAGGAGCGGCGGCAGCAAGCCGAACTCCAGCGCGTTGTGGGTCGCCCGCTCCGATGTGCGATCGACGCCGATGGTGCTGGCGATCATCCCGAGAATCTCGGTGGGACCGAGTTGCGGGGCAAGATTCCGCATGCCCATCAGGTCCAGCCGGTTTCCCACCCGATTCAACGCGGCCCGATCGAAATCGGTGACGATCAGATCGTGGTCATGGAGAAAGCTCACGACCTCTTCCACGAGCGGATCGGGTACGTCTTCACGGTCCCACGGGGCGGCGCGGAAGTTCGATCCGTCCGCGGGCCAACGCGTATCGATCCGCTCGACAAGCGACCGAAGCTGCGCGCGCCCAGGCTTCTCGGTCGAGGTCGGCGATCACTTGTGGGGCCCCGGATTCGACGATCCCTGGCTGCCCCGCGTCCGTTCGCGCCTCGTCGCTCACAGCACCGCTTCGACCTGACGTTCCGCATCACGGACGCGAAGTTCCCCAGACATCAGACGTGGAAGCAGCGCGTCGCGGGTGGCGGCGAGGGTCTCGGATTCCTGTTCAGCAAGCAGCGCACGTTCCCACAACGCAGTCATGAACGAATCGCGCTGCTCAATGACAGAGCGGGAGGGGACCTCGACCAACTCGTCCAGGTGGCGGCGCTGGATGTGTCCCATCGTCGTGGCCTTGTCCGCGGCAATGTCCTTGAACTGTTGCAGCTTCCGCTGAATCAGCTGATAGACCAACCACGATGGGTATCCCTCTGCAGGAATCACCTTGAAGATGTGCTGGTTCACAATGGCGTCGTCACGGAACCACCGATGCAGGGTCAACGAGCCCGACCAAGCGAAAAGGATGTCTCCTGCCCGCGCGACGAACTTGTCGTCGACCTCGATGTCACTGAACACAGTCGACCCGCCGATACCCGAATTCAGTTCAGCAATCCGAACCACAACACGGCCGGTTCCACTCGCACCCTTGGTGAACGCCTTTCCGTTGACGAAGTCAGCAGTCGCCGAGAGAGGAACAGTCGACGATTCTTCGAGCATCTGAGCAAACGTGATCGAAGCCAGCTCCTCAACCTTCTCGGTCAGCTTGCGATTCCCGGCGATCTTGTCGTCGAGGGCACCGAGGATTCCGGCAATAGCACACTGTTGCGCGAGGGACGAATGGACATCCAGATGCAGCTTGCCGAAATCGCCCTTCTTGAAATGCGGAATCATCGTCCCCACATGCATGTTCTCGATTTTGCGTCGAGTGTCAGGGTTCTTCAGTAGATAGTAGAGGTAGCGAGGCGTGACCTTCGCCTGATCGGCCCGTAGCGAGACCATATCCTGCGCAATACAGAACGGTACCGGGTCAGGCACCATCGCAATCCGTCCCGGACTACCTTTACATACGAACAGAATATCGTTCGGCTCCGGGTGGCCTCGAAACCACTCGCTATACGTCTGGCGATCGACATACCTGATGTTCTCAGAAACAGGATAAAGTTGATCTTCCTTCAGGCAGTTGGTTGCAATCAACGGAATCCCCGAATCCGCTGTTGGGCAGGATCTTCCACGGTTATCAACGATCTCCGACAACAACTCCGGGAGGGAGTAGCGAGCCAAGACAGGAGCACTCACAACACCCTCCCCAACTGCTCGCGCACGACGGCTTGCAATCGCGCCGACTCGTCGAACTGCTCGAACAGTTCCTTGGTCAACCGCTCCAGCTTCTCTGCGATCGGTTCGCCGTCGTCCTCAATCGGAGCAGCGCCGACGTACCGGCCCGGAGTGAGGGCGTAGTCCGCTTCCTTGATCTCCGCGAGAGTGGCCGAGTAGCAGAAGCCGGGTTCGTCCTCATAGACAGCACCGGAAGCAGATCCCGTTCCGCGCCAGGCATGGAACGTGCCAGCGATCTTGGCGATGTCGTCGTCGCTCAGCGCCCGCTCGGCGCGGTCGACCATGTAGCCCAGGTTGCGGGCATCGATGAACAGAACCTGGCCCTGGCGGTCGATCTTGCCCTTCGGCCCGACAGCCTTGTCTTTCGCGAAGAACCACACGCACACCGGGATTCCGGTGCTGCGGAACAGCTGTGTGGGCAGCGCGATCATGCACGAGACCAGGTCGGCCTCCACCAGCTGCGCCCGGATCTCGCCCTCGCCACCGGAATTCGACGACATCGACCCGTTGGCCATGACGACACCGGCGCTGCCACGCTCGGCGAGCTTCGAGATGATGTGCTGGATCCACGCGTAGTTCGCGTTGCCCGCCGGGGGAACGCCGAACTTCCAGCGCTTGTCGTCTTCCTTGCGTGTCCAGTCTTTGATGTTGAACGGCGGATTGGCAAGGATGAAGTCTGCCAACAGGTCCGGATGCTTGTCCTGGGCGAACGTGTCCTCCCAGCGGTCCCCGAGGTTGCCGGTGATGCCGTGGATCGCGAGGTTCATCTTCGCCATCCGCCACGTGCGCTCGTTGAGCTCCTGGCCGTACACCGCCACCTCGGTGGGGTTGCCGCCGTGCCGCTCCACGAACTTCTCGGTCTGCACGAACATGCCACCCGAACCACAGCACGGGTCGTACACACGACCGCTGTACGGCTCGAGCATCTCGACCAGTACCCGCACCACCCCGGCGGGCGTGTAGAACTCGCCGCCGCGCTTACCCTCCGCACGCGCGAACTTCTCGAGGAAGTACTCGTACACCTCACCCAGCAGGTCCCGCGCCTTCGTCGCGCCGTGACCGGTGAAGCGGGTGTCGCCGAACAGGTCGATCAGTTCACCGAGCCGGCGCTGGTCGACGCTCTGGTTATTGAAGATCGTCGGAAGCGTGCCCGCCAAAGTCGAATTGGCTGCCATCAGCTCACGCATCGCAGCGTCGATCAGCTCACCGGCCGTGCGTCCCTCGACACCGACAGCTTCCTGAATGCCCTTCGCGTTCTCCGCAAGGAAGCTCCACCGCGCCGGCTCCGGAACCCAGAAGACACTGCTGCCGAGGTATTCGTCCTCGTCGTCGATCAGCGTCGCGATCTGATCCTCGTTCATCCCCTCCGCCAGCAGCTCCTCACGGATCTGGCCGCGGCGCTCGTCAAACGCGTCGGAGACGTACTTGAGGAACACCAGCCCGAGGATCACGTCCTTGTACTGCGAGGCGTCCATGGACCCGCGCAGCTTGTCCGCGGCCTTCCACAGAGTGTCCTTGAGTTCCTTCATCGTCGACGGCGCGGAGACCGCAGACTTCTTCCTCGATGGCATCGTCAGCCTTTCTCTGTGACGGTCTGTGGTGCCGGTGCGACGGTGAGCGCTCCGTGCGCCACGCCGTCCACCAGCGTGGTGGTCAAGTCTTCGAGGGTGCCGAGCAGCCGTCGGGCAGCCGCCCGACGCTCCCGGAGGTCGGCGAGCGCGGCAGTGACCGCACCCACCTGATCGGCCTGCACTCGCGGGATCTCCCAGGTCTTCCAAGCCGATCCGCTGCGGATCGCGCCCGGCGGTTTGGCCCCCACCCTGCGGCTCTGCAGATGCCGCGCAACGAGTTCGGGTACCAGCCCGGAAGCGCCCACGTCCGCGATTCGGAGGATCCGGGCCGGCCACATCACCACCGACGACCCCTCGACGTCGACGATCACCCCGAACGACGGGCTAGTGCAGAACACGATGTCGCCCGGCTCGGTGTAGCGGCCACTGGGGTAGTCGGTGACGAACGTCAGACGGTCGATGCCCCGCGATCCGACTTCACAGCGACCGAGGATCTCGTCGGTACCGATCACCGGCACCGAACCGCGCGCCTCGATATCGATGGCATCGATCCGGTTACCGGGCAGCACCCGGAGCTCCTTCGCGGCGGCCAGTTCTCCGGCCGTCTGGAACCGCGGGCGCCTCGTCGTCCGGTATTCGACCCGCAGATCGAGCCCACCATCGACAAGTCCGGCAGCGCTGTCGAGCGCACCCACCAGTTCGAGCACACGTGCCGCGGCCTCACCGGCGTCGACCGGAGGACGATGCACCTTCGGCTTCGCCGTGAGCACCCCGCCTGCGGCGAGCAGTTCCGCAGTCTTGTAGAAGTGGCCAAAGCGAAAGGCGTGTGCACGCACGGACTCCCACGGACCCATCGCGGCAGTGACGTCGGCGATCACTCCGTCGATGACGTCGTCGGTGAGCTCGACAGCGCTGAGATCGGCCAACACCGTGCGCCGAGCGGCGGCCGGAATCGTTCGGTCCACCGCGCCCAGTACCCACAGGGCCATCGACAGACCCGGCCGCGAGGGAAGCAACCCCTCCGACAGCCGGACGACTGCACGCAGGTGACCCGAGCGCAGCAGATCCGAACGCAGCGCTTCGGCTTCCCGCTCACGTAGCGGGTCGGCAAACGTCGCCGCCGGGCCGATGATCACCGCGCTCTGCCCCGGACCCATCTGCAACGAGATGTTCTCGATCTCCGCGAGGATGTCGACGTCCGTGTAGCCAGTCGTGGACGACGACGGGTACTGCGTCAGAAACACCGCCGGACGGTCGACGCTGAAGTCCGCCCCGAACCCCTCCTCCGGCAGACTCTCGCGCCGCAACCCGTGCACCGCGAGCCGCCGCAGCGCCAGGCGCGCAGTCGGAGTGGACGAACCTCCCGTCATGACGGTCGGCTCCGCGTACTCGGGCAATGCGGCTCGCAGCGCGATCAGCAAGTCGGTACTCGCCGGCGCCGGATCGATGAACAGCGTGTCGGTGTCTTCCGCGAGTGCGACACTCACTCGTGCTCCCAGAGACAACGCCGCAGCGCCGAGGGCACTGTCGGACAGTTCGGGTCGCTGCATCCGGAAACGGCGCGCCATCACTGCCTCGAACGCATCGACCGAAGTGAACGCGGCGTCGGACATCCGATCCGTGTACCGCGCAAAGGTGGCGAGTTCGTCGCCGAGGGCCTCGAGCTCATCACAGAGAAACTCGTTGTCGGGGTCGAGCTCTTCGACCTCGTCGAGCAGGTCGTCGGGCGTGAGATCACCGAGACGCTCCCCCAACATCACTTTGACGGCCAGCAGGGCCGTGATGCCGTCGATCACCGCGTGTGGGTGCATTGAGGTCTTGTGGTCCAGCGCGGCATGGATCGCGACGTCCTCAGCGAAGGAGATGTTGTTACCGAGGCCTCGCGACCGCAGCCACTCGACCACCTCGTCGGCATCGAACTTGTCCAGGACACCGTCGACGACGGTCGGCCTCGGGAAAGGGCGATCATCGCCGCAGTACCTCTGTGCCCATGCGGTGACGACCGGGCGCTGCACCTTGGCGAGCTTCGCGATGTCCGGCCGGGTGAGGAGAAGGGGTGACTGTTCTGACTCGCGCATGCGTCGGACTCCCCCCACCTCGATCCGGCCTCGGTCGACGGCCGCCCGAGCAATCTATCCGATCGGGCCGATCGCCCCGCCCCAAATGCACGAGCGAGCGTCGATAACCCCGGTTATCAATCTTCATCACGTTGCTGTCGTACGTACCGGGCATTCTGTTCGGTGTTACCCGAACAAAGGATCCGAACGAAGGAGAAAGCCCGTGCTTGCCGTGATCCACGCCCGCAAGAACCGCTGCCTCGACGGCGGTCTCGCCCGCGCCGTCGCCGTGTGGCAGGCGAACGACGAAACGCACACGCGCCTGTTCGTCCGCGACGATGCAACCGACGCGTCGTACTTCGCGGCGGCGCTCGATGCGTTCTCGTTCCTCCTCGACCTCTCCGCCACCCGCGCGGAGCCCATCCTGCTCCACCTCACCGACAACACCCTCCGCAAAGAGATCGATCACGTCCTCGACGCATTCCCGTCGATCACGATCGTCGGGGTGGCCCGGGGCGCCGTCGCGGATCTCTCACGCGTTGGTCTCGATGCCCTCGATGCCGATGCCGGCGCACGGACGACCGCACGCGAGGAGCTCGAGCGCCTGCGAATCGCGGCGCTGCCGGAGCTGACGGTCGCCACGGATGCCTCCAAGTCACGCCGCCGGGGAGTCGGCGTGGCCTGTGTGAGCGAAGAGGGCAATCGTCATCAGCGGATGGTCCCGAACGTCAAGACGGTGCTCACCGGTGAACTGCTCGCGATCGAACTCGCGATCGACCGGTTCACCGACCGCCGGCTCCACATTCTCACCGACAGTCAGGCGGCACTGCAGCACCTCGGGGTGCTGCAGTCGAACTGGCCGCTGCCACGCGATGGGGAGGCCGCGGTGGTTGCGGACCGCATCAGGCACTCGTTAGTCGGTCGACACGTCCGTTTCTCCTGGGTGCGCGGGCACAGTGGGCACCTGTTGAACGAGACCGCCGATCGGCTCGCCGTGGCGGTCCGACGCGCCCACGAGGCGCAGATCCCGACCGAGATTCGCCGGGCCGTCGCGGAGCGCATCGTCGAACCGGTCCTCGCCGCAGCCTGATTCAGGCCCTCAGAGCAGGCTGATCGAACTCGACCGTCGAAGCTTGCCCGACGAGGTCTTCGGGATCGACCCGGGCCCGAGGACCGCGACGTTGCGCGGGCGGACGCCGACCTCGGAGACCACGGCGTGCGCGACCTCCCGCTCGATCCGCTTCACCTCGTCCTCGTCGTCGATTGCGTTGGTCTCCACAGCAACTGCGAAGCTCTCCCGCTTGTCGCCGGCATCGAGGCGGATCGCGACTGCGTTGCCGGGGCGCACCCCCGCGACCGATCCGGCGGCGCGCTCGATGTCGGTGGGATAGATGTTGCGGCCGCCCATGATGATGACGTCCTTGACGCGTCCGCACACCACGACCAGCCCGTCCTCGGTGAAGTAGCCGATGTCGCCGGTGTTGATCCAGCCGTCGTCGTCCTGCGTCGGCACCGGCCCGTCGACGGTGAGATAGCCGGGCGTGACGGACTTTCCACGTAGTTCGATCACGCCGACGGCGCGGCGCGGCAACTCCAACCCGTCCCGCGCGACCACCCGCCCCTCGAGTCCCGGCACCAGCGGCCCCAGCGTCGGGAGGGGTCGAGCGTTACTTCGGTTGGAGCGCACCGCCATTCCGCCGGCCTCCAAGAGGTCCGGGTCGACGTGGTCGAGCACCATGCCCTGCCCGGGTTCGGGCACCGACACCGCGAGGGTCACCTCGGCCATCCCGTACGTCGGGGCGAGCGCCATCGGATCCAGGCCGAATCGGGCGCCGGCCTCGGCGAGCGCGATCATCGTGTCGGGATCGACCGGCTCGGCCCCGTTGAGCAGGCACCGCATGGTCGACAGGTCGTACTCGCCCTCGGGCGCCTGCGCCAACCGGCGGGCGAGCAGAGAGTACGCGAAATTCGGTGCCGCGGTGAGTGTTCCGCGATACTTCCCCATCAGTTCCGCCCACAGCAGCGGCGCATTCAGGAAGTCGAGCGGGGTGATGTGGACCGTGGTGGCGCCGATCTGCATCGGCACGGCGAGGAAGGCGATCATGCCCATGTCGTGAAACAGGGGCAGCCAGCTGATCATGACGTCGCGGTCGGGGTTGAACTTGACGCGGTCGATCATCGCGTAGGCGTTGGCGTAGAAGTTGCCGTGCGTGAGCTGCACGGCCCTCGGCGAACCGGTGGACCCGGAGGTCAACTGCTGCAACGCAATGTCGGTCTCGGACGTGTCGACCGGGTCGATCTCACCGCCCGCACGCATCTCGTCGATGGTCACGACCTTGATCCCGCGCTCGATCAGCAACGGGACCGCCGCCTCGAAGGGCGACCCGATGATCACCGCGGTCGCCGCGATCATCCTGATGATCATCTCGGTGTCCTGCACCCACACCTGCAGGTCGGTACGCGGCGTGGGCTGGTGCAGCATCGTCACCGACGCGCCCCGCATCCACGTCGCCTGACAGGCCGGGGCGATATCGACGGGCATGCCGGCCAGAACGCCGATCGCGTCGCCGTGCTCGATCCCGGCGTCGGCGAGCGCACCGGCCATGCGGCGCGCAATCGCGTGGACCTCGCCCCACTCCTGGCGCAGCGGCGCGTCGGGTTCGCCGGTGATCAGGGCCTGCGAACTCGTCGCGGCCGTGGAATACATCTCGTCGGTGAACTTGCTCATCGCAAACTCCTGCCGGTCCCTGTCGGGACACTACGACTGTCTCCCCCGGTTCCCGACACGTATATCCACAAGCGGTGCCGACCTGTTACCCGTCGGCGGTGCCGAACTCGGACCACGTCGGCAGTGCCGACCTCGGACCACGTCGGCGGTGCCGACCTCGGACCAGCACAGCGCCCGCGTACCCTGGTATCGGTTTCTCACCACCGCTTCATCGCCCGGACTCCGACCACGAACCTGAGAGGCTCACCCGTTGACTAGCGCGCCCGACTCGGCCGAGCTCACCACCGCCGAGACGGCGTCCACTGCGGGTGCCGTTCCCAAGTCCCTGAAGGCCGAGGCCACCCGGCGGCGCACGTTCGCCGTCATCTCTCATCCCGACGCCGGTAAGTCGACTCTGACCGAGGCTCTCGCGCTGCACGCGAAGATGATCTCCGAGGCCGGCGCCGTGCACGGCAAGGCCGGCCGTAAGTCGACCGTCTCCGACTGGATGGAGATGGAGAAGGCTCGCGGCATCTCGGTGTCGTCGACGGCGCTGCAGTTCAACTACCACTCCGACGAGACCCCCGACGACCAGATCAACGTCATCAACCTCGTCGATACCCCCGGTCACTCCGACTTCTCGGAGGACACCTACCGCGTGCTCACCGCTGTCGACGCGGCCGTGATGCTCATCGACGCCGCCAAGGGCCTCGAGCCGCAGACCCTGAAGCTGTTCCAGGTCTGTCGCCACCGCGGCATCCCGGTCATCACCGTGATCAACAAGTGGGACCGCCCGGGCCGCACGCCGCTGGAACTGCTCGACGAGATCAACGACCGTATCGGCCTCGTCCCCACCCCGCTGTACTGGCCGGTCGGCATCGCGGGCGACTTCCGCGGTCTGCTGCGCCGCGGCCTGGGAGACGCTGCGGGCGAGCCCGTCGAGTACATCCGCTTCACCCGCACCGCCGGTGGCGCGAAGATCGCTCCCGAGGAGATCCTCGACGCCGACGCGGCCGCGGCTCGCGAGAGCGACGAATGGGTGACCGCGGCCGAGGAGAGCGAACTGCTCTCGGCGAGCGGCCAGGATCACGACCAGGAACTGTTCCTCGCGGGCCAGACCTCGCCGGTGATCTTCGCGTCGGCGATGCTGAACTTCGGCGTCCGTCAGATCCTCGACACCCTCGTCGCGCTCGCGCCGCCGCCGGGTGTGCGCAAGGACATCGCCGACAAGCCGCGCGAAGTCACCGACCCGTTCAGCGCCGTCGTGTTCAAGGTGCAGGCCGGCATGGACACCGCGCACCGCGACCGCCTCGCGTTCATGCGCGTGGTGTCCGGTGTGTTCGAGCGCGGCATGGTCGTCACGCACGCGCAGACCGGCAAGCCGTTCGCGACCAAGTACGCGCTGACCGTCTTCGGGCGCGACCGCACCACTGTCGAGAACGCCTACCCCGGCGACATCGTCGGCCTCGTCAACGCCAACGCGCTGGCGCCGGGCCACACGCTGTTCACCGACAAGAAGGTGGAGTTCCCGCCGATCCCGTCGTTCGCGCCCGAGCACTTCTCGGTGCTGCGCGCCGAGAGCGCCAGCAAGTACAAGCAGTTCCGCCGCGCCGTCGACCAGCTCGAATCCGAGGGCGTCGTGCAGATCCTGCGAAACGACATCCGCGGCGACGCGTCGCCCGTCATGGCGGCCGTCGGCCCCATGCAGTTCGAGGTGGTCGCGGCCCGAATGAAGGCCGAGTTCAACGTCGAGGCACGGATGGAGCCGCTCGGCTACGCGCTGTGCCGCCGCACCGACGCCGAGTCCGCCGTCGAGCTGGGCCGCCAGCGCGGCGTGGAGGTCTTCACCCGCACCGACGGCGTGTTGCTCGCGCTGTTCAGCGACAAGTGGCGCCTGCAGTACATCCAGAAGGAGATGCCGGAGCTCACGCTCGAGCCGCTCGTGGCCGCAGGCGACTAGTGAGCGTTCTGCAGACGCTGTTCGACGCCGAACTGCACATCGGCGGCGCCACGATCCTGTGGCGCGAGATCATCGGGAACGGTTTCGGCATCGCGTCCGCGATCGGCGGCATGAAGCGCGTCGTGTGGGCGTGGCCGGTGGGCATCATCGGCAACGCCCTGCTGTTCACGGTGTTCATGGGCGCGCTGTTCCACACCCCCCAGGACCTCAACCTGTACGGCCAGGCCGGCCGCCAGCTGCTGTTCATCACCGTGAGCGCGTACGGCTGGACACGCTGGCTGCAGTCGCGCAACGACTCCGGCAAGGCGGTACTCCCGCACTGGGCGTCCACCCGCGCGCGTATCGGCATGATCGCGACGATGGCGATCGGCACCGTCGTGTTCGCGAAGGTCTTCGAGGCGCTCGGGTCGTGGGGTCCGTGGCCCGACGCGTGGATCTTCACCGGGTCGATCCTCGCGACGTACGGCATGGCCCGCGGCTGGACCGAGTTCTGGCTGATCTGGATCGGGGTCGACGCCGTCGGCGTGCCGCTGCTCTTCAGCGGCGGCTACTACCCGTCGGCGCTGCTGTATTTGGTTTACGCGGGCTTCGTACTGTGGGGCTTCGCGGTGTGGCTGCGGATCCAGCGGCGGACCGTCGCCCAGCCGGAAACCACCGACGTCGCGCCGCGTCAGGAATGAACCACCGACCGGTCCCGTTGCAGCGGGTATGACACAGGACACAGCAGAGCCCTTGCACTTCGGCGCGTTCGGCGTCTGGCGTCACGCCTTCGGTCTGCCACCCGAGGTGGGCGCGGAAATCGAGCGCCTCGGATACGGCGCTATCTGGGCGGGCGGGTCTCCCCCGGCGGATCTGCAGGTGATCGAGGACCTCGTGGCGGGCACCGAGAAGATCACGGTCGCGACGGGCATCGTGAACATCTTCGCCGCACCCGCCGACGAGGTGGCGAAGTCGTACCACCGCATCGAATCTCGCCATCCCGGACGGTTCGTGCTCGGGATCGGCGTCGGCCACCCGGAGGTGCCCGGCATGGGTGCCGAGCGGCCCTACGAGGCCCTGGTCCGTTACCTCGACGTCCTCGACGACGCCGGCGTCCCGGTGCAGCGGCGCGTGCTCGCCGCGCTCGGTCCGAAGGTCCTGAAGCTGGCCGCGGACCGCTCCGCCGGGGCGCACCCGTACCTGACGACATCGCAGCACACCCGCGAGGCCCGCGAGGTGCTGGGCCCGGACGCGCTGCTGGCACCGGAACAGAAGGTGGTGTTGGGTACCGACTCGGACGCCGCCCGGGCGACCGGCCGCGAGGCCGTCGAGAACCCGTACCTGCACCTGCGCAATTACCGCCGCAACCTCGAACGTCTCGGCTTCCCGACCGCCGAACTCGACAACGGCGGCAGCGACCGCGTCATCGACGCCCTCGTCGCGCACGGCGACGCGGCCTCCATCGCGCCCCGGCTCACCGAGCATCTCGATGCAGGCGCCGATCACGTTGCGATCCAGGTACTGCCGATGGCCGGAGATCCGCTTCCTGCGCTGCGGGAGCTGGCCGCGGCGCTCGGGATCGCGCGCTCGTGATTCTCTAATCAACCCCTAAGACTTCGCTAACGGGAGCCGAGTTTTGCGCCCATAGCTTGGCTGGTGTCGGGGCCACCGGGGCTCCGACACCGAGCGAGGAGTCCGACCATGACCAAGTCCCTCATCCGCAACGTCACACGCCGCAAGGTCGCCGTCGCCGCCGCGAGCATCGCTGCAGCGGGCGCTCTTGCCGTCCCCGGCGTCGCCTGGGCGCAGAACTCCCTTCCCTCCGGCGAGCCGGTGGCCGTCACCTCCCCGACCGACTCCGCCCCCGCCGCGGTAATGACCGAAGCGTGCTCGACCGAGAACCTGTCGGAGGAGGAGATCCAGAAGCTGATCGCGGACGGTGCCGAGAACGGTCCGGTGGTCACCGAGGCCGGCGCGTCCACGGAAAGCACTGCCGCTGCCGAGCTCAGCGAAGCCGCGTACGTCGAGGCCGACGCCGCACCCGCCGTCACGTCGTCGACCGACAGCGCCGACACGGTGATGATCACAGCGCGCGCCTGCTGAGCAACCTGAGGGACCGGGCACTATGGATCCAGTGACCGATAGCGCCCGCATCCTGCTCGTCGACGACGACCCCAAGGTCCTGTCATCCCTCACGCGGGGGCTCCGCCTGTCCGGTTTCGACCTCGAGACCGCGCCGGACGGGGCCTCCGCGCTGCGGGCCGTGAGCTCGTCGAACCCGGACGCGATCGTCCTCGACGTCAACATGCCGGGCCTGGACGGGGTCAGCGTCGTCACCGCTCTGCGCGCGATGGGCAACGACGTCCCGATCTGTGTCCTCAGCGCCCGCAGCACGGTCGGCGACCGGATCGCGGGACTCGAGGCCGGCGCCGACGACTATCTCACCAAGCCGTTCGAGCTGGGTGAGTTGGTCGCCCGACTGCGCGCACTGCTGCGCAGGGCACCCCGCAAGGACGTCCCGGCAGGTGTCGTCACCGTCGGCGAGCTCGAGGTGGATCTGCCCGGTCGACGTGTCCGCGCGAGGGGTGAGCGCGTCGAGCTGACCAAACGCGAGTTCGACCTGCTCGCCGTCCTCGCGGAGAACGCGGGGATCGTCCTCAGCCGGGTTCAGCTGCTGCGACTGGTGTGGGGCTACGACTTCGACGCGGACACCAACGTCGTCGACGTCTTCGTGACGTACCTGCGAAAGAAGCTGGAGGCGAACGGGATGCCCCGCGTGCTGCACACCGTGCGAGGAGTCGGATTCGTGTTACGGGATCAGCCGTGAGGCCGCGCCGACGCTCATTGTCCCTGCGGGCCCGCGTCGCGCTCGTCGCGGCGCTCGCCGCCACCATCGTGATCGCCGCGATCGGATTCGCCTTCGCGGTGTTCCTGCGCGTCAACAGTTCCGAACAACTCGATCGCACCCTGGACTCGGTGTCGCTGACTGTGCCGTCCGAGTCGGCGATCTCGGGATTCGGCGCCGCACCCACTTCACCCCTCGTCGAGAGCGACCCGGCGGTCGTCTCGACCCCCGCCGCGGAAGTCACCGACTCTGTCCGTGCGACCACGATCGACGGTGCTGCCGTCCGCGCCAAGGACGTCCCGATCATCGGCGCGGCCGGCACGTTGGTCGCCGTCTCGGTTCCCGAGGACGCGCTCAGCCGCGCCATCCGCGATCAGCAGTGGCAGGTGGCCGGCGCCGCGATCGTCGCCATCGCGGTCGCGGCCGGGCTCGGCTGGCTGCTGGCCGGGCGGGCGGTGCGCCCCCTGCAGCGGCTCGCCGCGGCCACCCACACCGTCGGCGACGAACTGCCCGCCGCCCTCCCCGACATCCGCGGGGCACGCGAGGCGGAGGAGCTCGCCGAAGCCATCGGACACATGTTGACCCGAATCGGTAAGGCGCAGAGCCGAACAGAGGCTGCCCTCGGGTCGGCACGCGACTTCGCGGCCGTCTCCGCCCACGAACTGCGCACCCCGCTCACCTCGATGCGCACCGACCTCGAGGTGCTCGCCACGATGCCCCTGTCCGACGAGCAGCGCGCCGAGATCGTCCGCGACGTGCTGGCCACCGAGCGACAGATCGAGAACACCCTGTCGGACCTCGAGAGCCTGGCCGTCGGTGAGCTGTCCGACGCCGACGATCACGAAGACCTCGACCTGGTGGAACTGGCGGACCGATGCGTGCAGGAGTCGGCCCGACGCCTGCCCGACGTGGCTGTCGAACTCTCCACCCCACCGTCCCTGCCGATGCGCGGGCTACCGTCGGGGCTTCGCCTGGTACTCGAGAACGCGGTCACCAACGCCGTCCGGCACGGGCGCGCCGACCGGGTCCGGATCACCGTCGCCGACAACGGCGACCGTGGTGTCACGATCGCGGTCGACGACAACGGGATCGGTGTGCCCGAGCACGAACGCGCGACGCTGTTCGAGCGCTTCGCACGGGGATCGTCCGCGCACCCGGAGGGATCCGGGCTCGGTCTCGCACTGATCGCGCAGCAGGCGTCACTGCACGGGGGCACCGCCGCGCTGACCGACAGTCCGCTCGGCGGTGCACGCCTGCAACTCGACCTGCCCGTGACCGTCTGACCGCGGCTACTCCGCCGGTTCGGCGGTGACCTCGGTGAACAGCGCCTCGATCGCCTCGGCGTCGATGTCGTCGACCGACGGCGGATTCCACGACGGATTGCGGTCCTTGTCGACCAGAACGGCCCGCACACCTTCGATGAAGTCCGCGTTGCGGGTGACCTCGGCGCCGAGTGCCAGTTCGAGATCCAGGCACTGCTCGAGGGTCAGGTCCGCGCCCCGGCGCACCAACTCGGCTGTGATCCACAGGCTGCTGGGGGCAACCGTGGCCAGCGCCTCGCGGGTGGCCTTGGTCCACTCGTCGTCGCCGGTCAGCCGCGCCACCATGTCGGCGACACTGCCCGACCCGAAGACACGGTCGATCTCGTCGAGCTGATCCGCCATCTCCGATGCCGGCGCCTCGGTGGCGTGACGCTCGATCGTGGCGACGACATCTCCGCCGCTGCGAATCGCTCGAATCTCGTCGGCGAGCGCGTCGAGCTTGTCGCTGGGCACGAAGTGGGTAGCCAGACCGGCGACGACGGCGTCCGCGCCCGACGCCCGGGCACCGGTGAGGCCCAGGTACATTCCCGTCGCGCCGGTGAGCCGGGGCAGGAAGTAGCTGGCACCGACGTCGGGGAAGAAGCCGATTGCGGTCTCGGGCATCGCGAGGCCGGCCTTCTCGGTCACCACACGAATCGATCCGTGCACCGAGATGCCGAGCCCACCACCCATCGCGTGTCCGTCGATCAGCGCGACATACGGCTTGGGGTAGTTCGCGATGAGCGCATTGAGCTGGTACTCGGTGGAGAAGAACTTGTGGACGGCGTTGTGGTCACGGTCCAGTGCAGACTGCCGCACCGACTTGATGTCGCCGCCTGCGCAGAACGCGCGCTCGGACGAACTGGTCACCAGCACCACGGCGATCGCGTCGTCGTCGCGCCACTGCACCAGTGCCGCGTGTATGTCTCGGATCATGCTCGCGTCCAGGGCGTTGAGCGCCCTGGGCCGATCGAGCACGATCTCTGCGACGTTCCCGTGTACCCGGGTCTGGATGAACGACGTCACCGGACCTCCTTATGTTCTTCTCGATCGGTTCACGGCCACAGCGCGTCGCGGGCCCAGCTCACACCCTCGACTTCCAGGCTGCGCCGGTACCGCACCCGCAGGTGCCGGCGGCCCGGATCGGCGTGCCAGAACTCCACCGTCTCCGGGACCAGACACCAAGCCTGCCAGGTGTCCTCGACGTAGGACGGATCGGCCTCCACCTCGGCCACCGACTCCCGCACCGCGGCGTCGTACTCCGCGACATCGGTGAGGATCTCGCTCTGCCGGCTCGCCGCGGCCACCGCACGCGCCGTCACCGAACGCTCCAGGAAGTCCCGTGCGCTGACGTCCGCGTCGCCGCGCACCACCGAACCCCGTACCCGCACCTGACGGCCCTGCTCCCGCCAGTAGAAGGTCAGCGCCGCAACCGGATCAGCGTCCAACTGCCGCGCCTTGGGTGAACGCCGGTCGGACGAGAACCACCATCCCGCCTCGGTGACGTCCTTGAGCAGCAGCGTGCGGGCATCGGGCGCGCCCGCCTCGTCCACCGTCGACAGCGTCGCGACGTGCGGTTCGACCACGCCGGCCACGACAGCCTCCTCGAGCCAGTCCAGGAACTGGGCCACCGGGTCGGCGGGCAGCGCGGCGGCGCCCGTGGCGCCGGGCATCGGGAGTCCGGTGGCGGGCGCGGTGGCCGACGCACCGGGAATGGCACGGATCCAACTACGAGTGTCCGGATACGACGCGCGGATCTGCCTGGCGGACATACGCGGAACCCTAGTCGTCTGCCAGAGCGTGCCGCCGTACGGCACGCTCGATTGCTGTGATGCGTCACACAGTCGAACCTGTGGATTCGTCGATTGACGTCGCCACATCGAAGGAGTGCCATGCATCTTCCGCACACCGCGCACACGGATCCCTCGCCGAAGGATTCGCGTCGCGCGCTGGTCTCGAGCTTTCTGGGATCGACGGTTGAGTACTACGATTTCCTGCTCTACGGCGCCGCAGCAGGTTTGGTGTTTCCTGCGCTGTTCTTCCCGGAGACGATGGATCCGGTACTGGGGTCGACGCTCTCGTTCATCATCCTGCTCGCCGGTTACATCTCGCGCCCGATCGGCGGCATCCTCTTCGGGCACTTCGGCGACAAGTTCGGGCGCAAGAACATTCTCGTCATCACCTTGATGATGATGGGGCTCGTGTCCGTCGCGATCGGCCTCATGCCGACCTACGAGACGATCGGAGTGGCCGCTCCGCTGATCCTGGTCGCCCTCCGCGTCATCCAGGGCCTCGCCGTCGGCGGCGAGTGGGCGGGCGCCACCCTCATGGCTGCCGAACACGTGAAGCAGGATCGTCGCGGCCTCGCCGCATCGATCGCCGTCACCGGCGGTCCCACCGGGTCTGTCCTTGCGACTCTGATTCTGGCCCTGTTTGCAGGGCTTCCGGACGAAGAGTTCCTCAGTTGGGGCTGGCGCGTACCGTTCCTGATGTCCGCTGCGCTGGTGATCGTCGGACTGTTCATGCGCTACCGCGTGACAGAGTCCCCGGACTTCGCCAAGGCTCGCGCAGCCGGTGAAGTGCACACCGGCACACCGATCCTCCGCGTTCTGAAGAAGTACCCCGCGTCCACGGTGTACGGGATCCTGGCCACGGCCGGACCGCTGTTCATGCAGGCGCTGCTCGCCGTCTGGGTCGTTCCGTACGTCGCGGCCCAGGGTGTGGTGCCGCGCCAGGACGCCCTCTACATGCTCACCTTCTCCAGCGTCGTCCACATCTTCGCGATCCCCTTCTTCGCCTGGCTCTCGGATCGATACGGACGCCGCCCGATCATGCTCGCCGGCGGGCTGGTTTCCGTCGTGCTCGTCTTCCCGATGTTCGCGCTGTTCAACTCCGACAGCTACTGGCTGGTCGCGATCGGCTTCCTGGTGGGCAATCCGATCATCCAGGCGTCGATGTACGGCCCCATCGGCGCTTTCCTCGCCGAGAAGTTCGAAACGCAGGACCGTTACACGGGTGTCTCCCTGACCTTCCAGTTCGGCTCCGTCCTCGGCGCCGGGACCGCACCGCTGATGGCGAACTGGCTCGTCGGACTCGGGAACGGCGGCCGTACCGACAACATCGCCTGGTACTTCATCGGGCTCATTGCACTGTCCGCCCTCGCAGTATTCCTGTCCAAGGAAACCCTGGTACGGACCAGCCGACCGGCCCCACGACCGGGCACCCGCGAACCCGTCAGTCCTTGACCGGACCCGACAGCATCCAGCGGTGCCCGAACGGGTCGATCAGCGTCGCGTTGCGGCGGCCGTGGTTCTCCGAGATCCACCGCTCCACCCTGCCGCCGGCGTCGCGGGCCCGTTCGAGCACCGCGTCGGTGTCGTCGACCGGCAGCATCAGGCTCACCGACGTGGCGCCCGACTCCGGCGCGCTGAGCCCCATCTCCGGGAACTCCTCGGCCAGATAGATCATCCCGGACTGCAGCCGCAGCTCCGCGTGCCCGATCCGGCCGTCGTCCATCACGATCGGCTCGCCCACCACCTCGGCGCCGAACGCCTTCCGGTACCACTCGATCGCCTGCCCCGCCCCGCGCACCGTGAGATACGGCAGGACGCCGGCAGCGGGGAGATCCGTCACGGGACGATCCCGGACGCCGTTCCGGACTGCGGCGAGCCGATGAGGGCCCACCGGTTCGACGTGAGGCGGAAGCTCGGCATGTCCGCGAGCGAGTACACCGACTCGTAGGTGCGCTCGTACGCGGTGTGCGCGATCTTCCACCGGCCGGCGGCATCCCGCCGGTAGGTGTCCTCGTAGAAGGCCGCGCCGTGCATCAGCATCTGGTCGCCCGGCACCACGACGGTGTCGGACAGGTACCAGATCCCGGTCGCGGTATCACCGCTGACGTCGATCTCCGGGTGCCCGCAGTGGTGCTCGGTGATCACGTGCGGACCGAGGGTGTCCTGCAGGAAGGACACGAACGCATCCCGCGAATCGAACCGCAGGTGCTCGGCATACGTGGCCGTGGCATCGGGCAGGAGGGTGTCCGCGAAGTCGACCCACGACTTGGTGTCGAGGGCACGCACGTATCGGTACTTGAGCCGACTGATCTCGGCTATCGCCTCCAGATCCACGATGCCCGCCCTCCGCCCAGACCCGTACGGTACAAGTGCAGGCTAACCGTCACCACGCACGTATGGGGTCCGTAGTGCGATTATCGTTGCAGGGCAGCTACACCGCCGCGGCTCAGTCGACCTCGGACGCGAGCTCCATCCACTGCTCCTCCGTGGCCTCCTTCTCGGCCACCACCTGCTTGAGCTCGGCGTCGAGCGCCATGAGCTTCGCGGGATCCGTCGCCGCCTCCGCCAGCTGGGCGTGCAGCTTCGCCTCGCGCTCGTCGAGCTTGGCGACCGCGCGCTCGAGCCGCGAGAGCTCCTTGCGGGCCGCCCGATCGGCCGCCCCGTCGCGGGCCACCCTCGGCGCGGACGCCCCGGCAGTGGACGCCACCGACTGCGCCACGTTCTCCGGCTTCTGCGCCAGCACCGCGCGCCGGCGCAGGTACTCCTCGATACCGCCGGGCAGGTTCGTCAGCTTGCCGTCCCCGAACAGCGCCCACGTGGTGTCACAGATGCGCTCGATGAGGTAGCGGTCGTGGGAGATGACGACCATCGTGCCGGCCCAGCCGTCGAGCAGATCCTCGAGCTGCTGCAGGGTGTCGATGTCGAGATCGTTGGTGGGCTCGTCGAGCAGCAGCACGTTGGGTTCGGCCATCAGGACGCGGGTGAGCTGCAGACGACGACGCTCGCCGCCGGACAGGTCGCCCACCGGGGTGCGCTGGCGGGCCGGCGCGAAGCCGAGCCGCTCGGCGAGCTGGCCGGCCGAAACTTCCTTGTCCCCCAGCGTGATCCGCTCGGCGACATCCTTGACCGCGTCCAGCACGCGCATGTCGGTGGGCAGGTCGTCGAGTTCCTGGCGCAGCCACCCGATCTTCACGGTCTGGCCCTCGATCCGCTTGCCCTCGGCCGGCTCGAGCTCGCCGGCGAGGGTGCGCAGCAGCGTCGTCTTACCGGAGCCGTTGACCCCGACCAGGCCGACACGCTCGCCGGGCGCGAGCCGCCACGTGAGGTCGTGGACCAGTTCGCGGCCGTCCGGCGTGGTGAGCTTGGCGTCCTCGAGTTCGATGACGACCCGGCCCAGCCGGCGCTTCGCGAACGACGCGAGCGCGATGCTGTCGCGCGGGGCGGGGACATCGGCGATCAACGCCTCGGCGGCCTCCACCCGGTACTTGGGCTTGGACGTGCGCGCCTGCGGTCCGCGCCGCAACCACGCGAGTTCCTTGCGCGCCAGGTTCTGCCGGCGCTCCTCGGCGGCGTCGGCCTGCCGGGATCGCTCGGCGCGCGCGAAGATCCAGTCGTTGTAGCCGCCCTCGTAGCTCTCGACCTTGCCGCCCACCACCTCCCACGTACGGTTCGCGACGGTGTCGAGGAACCAGCGGTCGTGGGTGACGACGACCAGGGCCGAGCGCCTCGACACCAGGTGTTCGGCCAGCCACTGCACGCCCTCGACGTCGAGGTGGTTGGTGGGCTCGTCGAGCACCAGCAGGTCGAGGTCCTGCACCAGCGCCGCGGCCAGCGCGACACGCCGCCGCTCGCCGCCGGAGAGTCCGTCGACCCCGGCATCGAGGCCGAGGTTGTCGATCCCGATGCCCGCGAGGATGCTGCGGATCCGTGCGTCGCCCGCCCATTCGTGGTCCGCGACACCGAGCGGTCCGAGGACCACGTCGCCGACCGTCGACCCCTCGGGCAGGACACCGCGCTGGGTGACGACCGCCATTCGCAGCCCACCGACGCGGCTGACCCGACCGGAGTCGGGTTCCTCGATGCCCGCGAGCACCTCGAGCATCGTGGTCTTGCCGCCGCCGTTGAGGCCGACGACACCGATGCGTTCACCTTCCTGCACGCCGAGCGAGACGGAATCGAGCAGCGGCTTGATGCCGAAGGACTTCGAAACCTGTTCGAGATTGATCAAATTCGCCATCAGTGGCTGCCTTCTTCCGGCTCGGGGTCGATCATGCGCGCGCCGGGCACGGGCCCGCTCGCGACGCGTACGGTGCGGCACACTCCCGCACCCGAGAGTTCCGCCCCCACCGCGACGGCCGCGTCGGCGTCCTCGCACAGGAACGCACAGGTCGGGCCGGAGCCCGACACGATCCCGGCGAGGGCGCCCGCGGTGACCCCGGCGCGCAGGGTGCGCCGAAGGTCGGGAGCCAGCGCCAGCGCCGCCGCCTGCAGGTCGTTGCCGAGCAGCGGAGCCAGCGCCGCGGCGTCTCCGGCCGCGAGCGCGTGCATCAGGTCCGCGACATCACCGACCCGCGGCGGATCGCCCTCGTCGCGGAGACGGTCGAGTTCACGGAACACCGTCGGCGTCGACAGCCCACCCTTCGCGAGCGCCAGCACCCAGTGGAACGTGTTGCGGGAGAGCACCGGCAGCAGCTTCTCGCCGCGGCCGGTGCCGACGGCGGTCCCACCGTGCAGCGAGAAGGGGACGTCGCTGCCCAGCCGGGCCGCGAAACCGCTCAGCTCATCACGGCTCAGGCCCAGGCCCCACAGCTCGTCGAGCGCCACCAGCGCGGCGGCCGCGTCGGCGCTGCCGCCCGCCATGCCGCCGGCCACCGGGATGCCCTTCACGATCGAGATCTCGACGTCGGGAGTGATGCCCGCCTCGGCGGCCAGCAGTTCCGCGGCCTTCCACACCAGGTTCGTGCGGTCGGTCGGCACCGCCGCCGCGCCCTCCCCGCGCACCCGGACCGTCAGGGTCTCCGCGGGCACCACCGAGAGGTCGTCGCTGAGCGAGAGCGCCTGGAAGACCGTGCTGAGTTCGTGGTAGCCGTCCTCGCGCAGGTCGCCGACGGCAAGGTGCAGATTGACCTTGGACGGGGCCCGGACCGTGACGGGGCGTGGGACGACGGAAAGCACAATTTCCAACAATAGGCGCTCGGCGCGGGGTCACGAAAACGCACCTCAGACGCCACTTCCGCCTATCGCACGGACCGGACGCCGACGCCGAGTCCCACGACCGCGACGGTGACGGCCGCGACCACCCCCGAGAGCACGGCTCCGGATGCGAGATCGCCCGCGAACAGGGCCCGCTCCGCGTCGACCACGTAGCCGAGCGGGTTGATCGTGACGAGGGCGCGCATCCACCCCGGGGCGTCGTCGAGTGGCAGCATCGTGCCCGACAGGATCAGCATCGGGAACATCAACGTCTGTTGCACCACCCAGAACATCCAGTCCTGGTTCCGCACCGCCAGCGCGAGCGCGTAGGACAGCGCACCGAGCCCCACACCGAACACCCCGAGCAACACGATGCCGATCACGGCGCCGAGCGGATCGACGTCCAGGCCCAGCGGCAGCGCCACCAGGATGATCAGGATCGCCTGCGCGGCAAGGGGAACCATCTCCTTCGCGGCCCGCCCGATCAGCAGCGACGAGCGGTGCAGTGGCGTCACCAGCATCCGTTCGTGCGAGCCCTGCTGCATCTCCATCAGCAGGTTCGAACCGGTCATCGAGGTGCCGAAGATCGCGATCATCACCAGCACGCCGGGGATGAACCAGTTCCACACGCTCTCCCCCATCCCGGGGACGCTCTTCAACAGCGGGCCGAACAGGGCGAGCAGGATCAGCGGCTGGGCCAGGCTGAACACGACGCTCACCGGGTCACGCAGCGTGGGTCGCAGTTCGCGGGCCATGACGATGCCGCTGTCGCGGACGATGCCGGGCATGAGTGGTCTCCTTGGTCGGGTCTGGATGTCGGATCGAGTCGAAGGATCGGCGGTCACGCCGCAGCGGTCTCGCGCAGGCTGCGGCCGGTGAGGCCGAGGAACACGTCGTCGAGGGTGGGGCGGGTGATCTCCGCGGTCGCGACGCGCAGGCCGCGCTCCTCGGCGACCCGCAGCAGCTCGGGCAGGGTCACGTCGCCCTGCCGTGTCCGCACCAGCACGGTGGCACCGGTCACCTCGACGTCGCGGACCGTCACGAGCGTTTCCGCGAGACCCGCGACCCGGCTCGCCGCCGCCGGCTCGTCCAGCCCGATCGTCAGCAGGTCACCGGCGAGATCGGATTTCAGGGCGGTCGCTGTATCGTCGGCGATCACCGTGCCGCGGTCGATGACGATCACCCGCTCGGCCATCGCGTCGGCTTCTTCCAGGTAGTGCGTCGTGAGCACGATCGTCGTGCCCATCTGTGCCCGGAGCCGCAGGATGTGCTCCCACAGGTTGGCCCGGCTCTGCGGGTCCATACCGGTGGTGGGCTCGTCCAGGAACAGCAGCGGCGGCCGGTGGACCAGCCCGAGGGCGATGTCGAGGCGCCTGCGCTGACCGCCCGACAGCGTGCTCACCTTGCGGACGGCGAGGTCCGCGAGGTCCAGGGCGTCGAGCAGTTCGTCGGCCCGGATCCCGGACGCCGCCTTCGTCATGCCGTAGCACTGGCCCTGGGTCACCAACTCGTCCCGCACCCGCTGGTTGTGGCCGGCCCCGCTGCCCTGCCCGACGTAGCCGATCCGGCGGCGGACCTCGTCGCGGTCGGCGCTGACGTCGAATCCGGCGACGCTCGCGCGGCCCGACGTGGGCGCCAGCAGTGTCGTCAGCATCCGCAGTGTCGTCGACTTGCCGGCCCCGTTCGGGCCCAGCAGCGCCACCAACTCGCCGTCGGCGACCTCGAGATCGACGTCCACCACCGCGTCCACCGTGTTCTTGCCCTGCTTGAAGCGTTTGGTCAACGCCTCCGTGCGGATCATCGCGTGCACGGTCCGTACCTCCCCGTTTTCGTGGTTCGTTCCCTCTCGCCACGAAAACTAGGAGCAATTGCGGACACCTAACGTCCGCAATCGATGGGATGCTGCGATGCATGCGGGAAACATCGGCACGATTGCTGCGATTGCTGTCCCTGCTCCAGACCCGCCGGGACTGGTCGGGCGAGGAACTGGCCGAACGGCTCGACATCACGCCGCGCACCGTGCGGCGCGACGTCGACAAGCTGCGCGGCCTCGGCTACCCGGTGGACGCGACGGTCGGCGTCGGGGGCGGCTACCGCCTCGGCGCGGGCGCCGAGATGCCGCCACTGCTACTCGACGACGACGAGGTCCTCGCAGTTGCCCTCGGCCTGCAGTCCGGCGCGACGGGGTCGGTCGTCGGGATCGGCGAATCGTCGGTGCGGGCACTGACCAAGTTGCGGCAGGTGATGCCGTCGAGGCTGCGGCACCGCCTCGAGTCACTGCAGGTGGACGTGGTGCACCGCGAGCCTGCACCGAGCGCCGTCGACGCATCGGTGCTGTCGGCGATCGCGTCGGTGTGCCACAACCACGAGCGGCTCCGGTTCGACTACCGCGCCCACGGCGGCAGCGAGAGCCGCCGTGAGGTGGAGCCCTACCGGCTGGTCCGCTCCGGGCTGCGCTGGTACCTGGTCGCGTGGGATGTCACGCGCGACGATTGGCGGTCGTTCCGCGTCGACCGTATGGAACCCAAGATTCCGACCGGCCCGCGATTCACGCCCCGCGAACTGCCGCCGGGTGGCGCCGCGGAGTTCGTCGCGCGCGGCGTCAGCCGGGCCGTAACGCAGGTCCGGGCGCGGGTACTGCTCGATGCGCCGATCGACGAGATCGCCCCGATGGTGGACGCCGCGTGGGGCACGCTCGAGCACGCGCCGGACAACCGCTGCGTCGTCGCGCTGGGCGGCGACTCGCTGGCCTCGATCGCGCGATGGCTCAGCGCGTTCGACGTCGACTTCACCGTGCTCGATCCGCCCGAGCTGCGCGACGAGTGCCGGCGCCGAGCCGAACGGCACGCCCTGGTCGCCGAGCGCTACCGCGGCGCCTGACCGGGCACGTCCATCCACATGCCACCGACATCGTTGCGGATCCACTCGACCTCGATCCGCCGGTCCGCGATGGCCCACCGGCCCTCCCGGCGCTCGAAGCGGTCGAGATACCGCAGCCACACGGTCAGGAAGTTGCGGGTGGTGTTGCCGGCGTCGGCCGCGCTGGTGTGCTGCGCCATGACGTACGTCTCGGCGTCTGCAGTGTCCAGGTCCGAATCACCGGCGAGTTCGATCAGCATGTTCCCGACGAAGTGGAACGTCCGGTCGAACAGGCCGAAGCCGGCAGGGTCACGGAGAAAGTCCATGAATTCGTCGACCCCGCCCTGGTAGAAGGGGGCGTAGTCGTTGTGGGCGTCGTCGAAGAAGCACGAGCGCACCAGGGCCCAATCGCGCCGGTCGACGCCGCGATAGTAGCGGTGGAGCACATCACCGATCTCGGCTCGATCGCTGAGCGCACGAAACTCGTAGGGCGTCACCTCGGTCCTTCCGTCGCGCGGGCGCGGTTGCCGAACCTTACTTCCGATTCGGTGCCGAGGCGACGATTCGGGCCCGGACACACGGAACGGGGCCCCACTCCCGAAGGTGTGGGGCCCCGTTCTCGTCGTCAACCCGGCTCAGCCGGGCAGATCCGAGTCAGCTCAGACAGCGGTGACGTCGGTGGCCTGCGGGCCCTTGTTGCCCTGGCCGACCTCGAAGCGCACGCGCTGGTTCTCTTCCAGGGTGCGGAAGCCGTTGGTCTGAATGGCCGAGTAGTGGACGAAGACGTCGGCGGAGCCGTCGTCGGGCGCGATGAAGCCGAAGCCCTTTTCAGCGTTGAACCACTTCACGGTGCCTTCTGCCATGTTTCTTTCTCTCCTCTTACACAGTGCAAACTCGGGAAACTCCAGGTCAGGGATTCCCGGGCCGGTGTTACTCGGCGGCTACGTCGCTCTCAGGAGAGAACTCGTCCGCCCGCAACTTCAGGATTTGCGAGCGTGGACTAACACAAACACAAAAACTACGACCGCCATCAGTCAACCACAACCAGCGCCGATACGCATCGGCTCGGCCCAGACGTGTCGCACATCTCGAATCAGCCCCTTGCCATCCATACCCCCTAGGGGTACCTTTCGAACTGTTCGACCAATACCCACAGGGGGTAGTGGTACCACAGAGGGAGACCACCATGAGCACCGCCGAATACACCGTCACGGGCATGACCTGCGGACACTGCGTCTCCTCGGTCAAGGAGGAGGTCGGCGCGATCGACGGCGTCTCCGACGTCGCCGTCGATCTGCCCTCGGGCCGCCTCACCGTCACGTCCGCCGCCCCGCTCGCCGACGCCGTGGTCACCGCCGCGGTCGAGGAAGCGGGATACGCAGCCCAGCCGATCTGAGGAATCCGATGCGCACGTCCACCACGCTCATCACCTACGCCGGGGGTCTCGCGGTCGTCTTCGCTGCGGCCCTCGGCGTGGGGACCGTCACGGGAAGCCCGATCGACATGACGAGCACACACACCGGCGGCCACGCGGCCGCCGACACCGAATCGGCGCCGAGCCTCCCCGCGGGGTTGCAGGTCTCGCAGGACGGCTACACCCTCGGCGAGATCGCCTCTCCCACCCGCGCCGGTGAAGCCGGCACGCTCAGCTTCCGTATCGAGGACGCCGACGGCGCCCCGGTCACCGAGTACGACGACCTGCACGAGAAGCAGCTCCACCTGATCGTCGTCCGCTCGGACACCAGCGAGTTCCGGCACGTCCATCCCACGCTCGGCGCCGACGGCACGTGGTCGATCGACTGGACGTGGCCCACCGGCGGCACCTACCGGGTGTTCGCCGACTTCCAGGCCAGCGGCGCCCCCGCACAGTTGACACTGGGGCGGGACGTCGACGTCGCCGGCGAACTGCAGCCGGCGCCGCTGCCGACCGCGTCGCGCGCCGCGACCGTCGACGGCTACACGGTAACCCTGGACGGCGACCTCACCACCGCGGGCGGCCCGCTGACGCTGACCGTCACGCAAGACGGCGTCCCCGTCACCGACCTCGATCCGTACCTCGGCGCCTACGGCCACCTGGTCGCGCTGCGCACCGGCGACCTCGCCTATCTGCACGTGCATCCCGAGGGCGAACCCGGCGACGGCGTCACCGCGCCCGGGCCGGACGTGACATTCCACGCGCAAGCCCCGAGCAGCGGCACCTACCGACTGTTCCTCGACTTCCAGCACGAGGGCACCGTCCACACCGCCGACTTCACCGTGCCGGTAGGCGCCAGCGAGCCCGCACCCACAACCGACGGCCACGAAGGAGGGCACTGATGACTACGGCAGATCTCGCAACCGGCCGTGACGGCACCGTCGAACTCGCTATCGGCGGCATGACATGCGCGTCGTGCGCCGCGCGAATCGAAAAGCGCCTCAACAAGATCGAGGGCGTGACCGCGACCGTCAACTATGCCACCGAGAAGGCCAAGGTGACCTTCGACGGCTCGGTCAGCACCGACGATCTGGTCGGCGCGGTCGAGAAGGCGGGCTACACCGCGACGCTACCGACTCCCCCGACCTCCGACGGATCCGGGCCGGCGGAGGATCCGCGGGACCGCGAACTGGATTCGCTGCGCACCCGACTGATCGTCTCGGCCGTGCTGTCGGTCCCCGTGATCGCGATGGCGATGATCCCGGCCCTGCAGTTCACCAACTGGCAATGGCTCTCGCTGACCCTGGCCGCGCCGGTGATCGTGTGGGCGGGACTGCCGTTCCACCGCGCCGCCTGGACCAACCTTCGCCACGGCGCCGCGACGATGGACACGCTGATCTCGCTCGGCACCGCGGCGGCCTTCCTCTGGTCGCTGTACGCACTGTTCTTCGGCACCGCCGGCACCCCCGGCATGACGCACGCCTTCGAGCTGACCATAGGCCGGATGGACGGCGCCGCGAACATCTATCTCGAGGTCGCGGCCGGTGTCATCACGTTCGTCCTCGCCGGACGGTACTTCGAAGCCAAGTCCAAGCGAACCGCCGGAGCCGCGCTGCGTGCCCTGCTCGAGCTGGGCGCGAAGGAGGTCTCGGTACTGCGCGACGGTGTCGAATCCCGCATCCCCGCTGAACAATTGCGTGTCGACGACCTGTTCGTCGTCCGCCCGGGAGAGAAGGTCGCGACCGACGGCGTCGTCGTGGAGGGCAGCTCCGCGGTCGACATGAGCATGCTCACCGGCGAATCGGTACCCGTGGAGGTGGGGGCGGGCGACGACGTCGTCGGCGCCACCGTCAACGCCGGCGGACGCCTCGTGGTGCGCGCCCGCCGCGTCGGCAGTGACACCCAGCTCGCGCAGATGGCCGCCCTCGTCGAGGACGCGCAGAACGGCAAGGCCGACGTCCAGCGGCTCGCCGACCGCATCGCCGGCGTGTTCGTCCCGATCGCGATCGCGATTTCCGTTGCCGCCCTGGGCTACTGGATCGGTACCGGCAACCCGCTGCAGGTGGCGTTCACCGCGGCCGTCGCGGTGCTCATCATCGCGTGCCCGTGCGCCCTGGGCCTGGCGACGCCGACGGCACTGCTGGTCGGCACCGGCCGCGGAGCCCAACTGGGCGTGCTGATCAAGGGACCCGAGGTCCTCGAGACCACCCGCGGTGTCGACACGATCGTGCTCGACAAGACCGGCACCGTCACCACCGGCAAGATGACCCTCGTCGACGTGGTGACCGCCGACGGCGTCGACCGCGACGAGGCCCTGCGTCTGGTGGGTGCGCTCGAGAACGCGTCCGAGCACCCGATCGCACAGGCGGTCGCCGCCGGTGCCGCCGATGCGGTCGGAACCCTGCCCGGCGTAGAGGATTTCGTCAACGTCGAAGGCAAGGGCGTGCAGGGCGTCGTCGACGGTCACGCCGTGGTCGCCGGACGCGAGAGCCTGCTCGCCGACTGGTCGCTGCACCTGTCGGAGGATCTCGCAGAAGCGAAGCAGAGTGCGGAGAAACTGGGAAAGACCGCGATCGCGGCCGGCTGGGACGGACAGGCTCGCGCCGTGTTCGTGGTCGCCGACGCGGTCAAGGACACCAGCGCCGACGCGATCCGGCGGTTCAAGGAGTTGGGGCTGACCCCGGTCCTGCTCACCGGCGACAACGAGACGGTGGCCCGCACGGTCGCCGCACAGGTCGGCATCGACACCGTCATCGCCGAGGTACTGCCCGGCGACAAGGTGGACGCCATCAAGGACCTGCAGGCGCGCGGCAAGGTGGTCGCGATGGTCGGCGACGGCGTCAACGACGCCGCAGCACTCGCCCAGGCCGACCTGGGTCTGGCAATGGGCACCGGCACCGACGTCGCGATCGAGGCCAGCGACATCACCCTCGTGCGCGGCGACCTGCGATCGGCCGCCGACGCGATCGAGTTGTCCCGCAGGACCCTCGGCACCATCAAGGGAAACCTGTTCTGGGCCTTCGCCTACAACGCGGCGGCGATCCCGCTGGCCGCGGCAGGCCTGCTGAACCCGATGCTCGCCGGTGCCGCGATGGCGTTCTCGAGCGTGTTCGTGGTCAGCAACAGCCTGCGGCTGCGACGGTTCCGTCCGTCGAGCTGAACGCACCCCGCCCACGACAGGGGCCCGGCGCCGTCATCGAGACGCGCCGGGCCCCTTGGCCGTCGGAGGTCAGCCTCGCCAGGCCTTGTCGAGCAGCATGATGCCGGTGGCGGTCGGGACCACCCCGTGCACGTCCTTCTGCCAGGACACGTAGATCATGACCGAACTGGTCGGCACGCTCGGCATCGTCTCGTTCCACTCCGTCTGGATCTCGCCCAGCACGCCCCGGATCTCATCGTCGCCGTCCGCGGCCTGCAGCTTGTCGAGCAGCGCATCCATGGCCGGGTTCGAGTAGCCGGAGAAGTTCGACGTGGAACTGCCGTCCAGCGTCGTCTGCAGGCCCAGGAACGGAATCGACTCGTAAAGACCGATTCCCGCGTGTGCCATGTCGTAGTCGTGCTGGACGTACACCTGCTTGACGATGTCGCCCGCGTTGTTCGCGTTGATGATGTTCACGGTGAAGCCCACCGCCTGCAGCAGCGACTGCACCGCGAGGCCGATCGCCTGCTCGTTCGGCACCTGCAGCACGACGTAATCGAGGCGGCCGTCGTAGCCGTCAGCCTTCGCCTCGTCGAGCAGCTTGCGTGCAGCATCCGGGTCGTACGGCAGGGCATCCACGTCGGTGGCCCACCGCGAACGCTCGTCGAACAACGCCTTGCCCGGCAGACCCAGACCGTCGTCGCCGCGCTGGCCGACGAGCTCCGGATCGATCGCGAGCGCGATCGCCTTGCGCACCCGGACATCCGCGCCGGGGCGGCCCTCGCGGTTGTTCACGAGTTCGGCGCCGCCGCTGTCGAGGATGCTGAAGTAGCCGGGGTAACCGGCGTCGATCGCGTCGTAGATGGCCGACGGGTTACCGCGCAGGAAGCCGATGTCGATGCCGTTCGTCTTCATCGACTCGAGGTTCTCGCGCGAACCGCTGAGCGCGACGAACTTCAGCTTCTCGGCGCTCGGCTTGCCGTTCCAGTAATCGGCGCGCGCGGTGAGCACCCGCTCCTCGTTGGGGGCGTAACGGTCGAGCACGAACGGGCCGGCACCGATCGGCTTGAAGGCCTCGCCCTCACCGGCGCCGGGGGCGACGATCATGCCGTGCCCCAGCGCGAGCATCGACGGGAAGGTCGGCCACGCGGTGCGGAGGCGGAACTCGACAGTCTGCGGATCCACCGCCGTCGTCGATTCGACAGCCTCGAGCCACACGGCGGCACCGTTGCCGCGGCCGTTGTTGTATCGGTCGATGCTGGCCACCACCGCGTTCGCGTCGAGTGGCGTGCCATCGCTGAACGTCACGCCCGGACGCAACTTCAGCGTCCACACCGTGCCGGCGTCGTTCGCCGTCAACGACTGCGCCAGCCGCGGCTCATACTCGTTGCTGTCTCCGTCGTAGCGCAGCAGCACGTCGTAGACCGCCGCCAGTTCGTCGCCGCCGCTTCCGCCACGGGCCGCGGTCTTCGTCGGGTCCAGGACCGCCGCGAGCGCCTGCACGCTGAACGTCAGCTGCGCCACCGACCCCGTGGTGTCCGAGGCCTGCTCCCCGACCATGCCCACCGCGGGTGGGGTTCGGGTGTCGCCGCTCTCGCCGCTGCTCTCCGCACTCGCACAGCCCGCGAGAGCGAGCGCACCCACAATCAACACCGCTGTCAGGCTCTTGCCGAACCTCGTCCTGCTACCCACGCACCCTCCAGTCACCCAGGTGTGACGCCCGCCACACATTGGCGCAGACGTTAACCGGTGACGGAACGCACGGAATGCCCGTTCCCATTGAGTGAGAATTTGCCTCGAGCAGGAACTTCGACCGTGTCAGCGACGCCGGCCGGATTCCCGACAGACCCGGCCGGCCGTCACGGAACCCGCCCTACGGGCGCACCGTCTCCGTGCACACCGTGAACAGTCGCTCGTCGTGGACGAAGCCGCCCTCCGAGCACTGGTCGACATCCGTCGCGCCCTCGATGATCTCCACCGCACGCTCGACGCTCACGGCCGTCGAGTCGTCGCAGTCGACACGCTGCGGTTCGTCCTCGCCGTCCGGCAGACTCATGCATCCGCCGATCACCCAGTCGATGTCGAGGCACAGCGCCCCACGCTCGCTGCCCCACTTGGTCTCGTAGTACACCTGGTCGACGTCCGACGCGCACTGCGCGTTCTTCGCCGCCTTGGCGACCACTCGGTAGTTGGATTGCTCGCTGCCGCAGACTGCTTCGTCGATGGTCGCGTCGTCCGTGGTCCCCCCCAGCCGCACGCAGTCGCCGATCTCGACGTCGATGTCGACCGACCCACCGCGGTCGCTACCCTGCTGACCAGCCACCGATGTCGGGGCCGAGACCGAGGTCGAAGCCACCGTCGAGGACGTGGCGTCGGCAGCGGCAGCGCTGCCCTCGACCGAGGATCCACATCCAGCCACCGTCAACGCCGCAAGCGCGACCACGACAGCACCGGACCGCCGCACTACCGCCCGAATTCCCTTGTTCACAACCACATTCCTCGAAGCAATCGATTGTCCGGGAGCGATCTCCCGGTGGCCCGACGGGCCGGACCACCGTTGCATTCTGTCCCACTGGACTGGACGCCGCGAAAACAGACCGACCGATCGCCCGAAACGGTGCCGCCAATCACGCTCCGGAGCAGACCGGACGTGGGCTGGTCAGGGCTGCACGGATGCCAACCGCACGAACGCGGCAGCGTCGAGCTTCTCACCGCGCGTGGAGGGCTCGATGCCGGCGGCGACGAGGCGTCGCTCGGCCTCGGCGGGCGATCCGGCCCAGCCGGCCAGCGCCGCGCGGAGCGTCTTGCGGCGCTGCGCGAATGCCGCATCGATGACCGCGAAGACCTTGCGGCGGTGGTCGGCGTCGATCGGCCACGGCGCGTTCTCGTAGCGGTCCACCCGCACCAGACCGGACTCGACCTGCGGCACCGGCCAGAACACCGCGCGACCGACGTGTCCGGCGCGCCGGACGGTACCGAAGAAGTTGGCCTTCACACTCGGCACGCCGTACACCTTGTTGCCCGGAACCGCCGCGAGACGGTCCGCGACCTCGGACTGCACCATCACCAACGCGGTACGCAGGCTCGGAAACTCCGCGAACAGGTGCAGCAGCACTGGAACGGCGACGTTGTAGGGCAGATTCGCGACCAGCGCGGTGGGCTCGCCCGGCACCTCGTCGGGCATCACGCGCATCGCGTCGGCGCCGACGACCGACAGCCGGTCCGCCAACTCGGGCGCGCGGTCCGCGACCGTCGCGGGCAGCCGCGCCGCCAGCTTGGGGTCGATCTCGACGGCGATCACCTTGTCGACCACGTCGAGCAGCGCCAGCGTCAGCGATCCCAGACCCGGACCGACCTCGAGCACGGTGTCCTGCGGGCCGACGCCGGCGGTCGTGACGATGCGACGCACCGTGTTGGCGTCGTGCACGAAGTTCTGACCGAGCTGCTTGGTGGGGCGCACCCCGAACTCTTCGGCGAGGGCGCGGACCTCGGCGGGGCCCAGGAGGGCAGCCTGGCCTCGTGGGCGAATGGGGGGCGGCACGGCGTCTGACACCTGAAGAACCTAACGCACGCGGGTCGCGATCAACGCAGGCCCAGCTTGCTGGTACACGACGGCCACGCACCCCAGCCCTGCGTCGCCTGTGTGCGGCTGGCGATCGCGATCTGTTCCTCGCGGGTCGCGAGGTCGGCGCGCGGCGCGTACTTGAGGCCGCCCTGCCGCTCCCACGTGTTCTGGTCGAACTGGACGCCACCGTAGAAGCCGTTACCAGTGTTGATGGCCCAGTTGCCCGTGGCCTCGCACTGTGCGAGCGCGTCCCACGTCGCGCCGTTCTCCACCGGCGGCACCTCGGTGCCCGGCTTGGCGCCCACCCGCACCACCTTGGGCTGGGCCGGCACCGTCACCGTCGCGGACACGCGCTCGCGACCCGTCTCGTTGCCGTTGACCAAGTTGACCGTGTACGTGACGTCCTGCACCCCGGCGACACCCGGGTTCTCCACGACCGTGCGGCTCATGTTCATCGTCGGGTCCTCGATGCGCTGCTCCGGCGGCGCGACCGGCTCGGTGACCACGCGTTCCTCGACACGACCCCGGGTGACCGTGATCTCCATGCCCTCGGCCAGCGCGGCGTCCGCCGCGGGCTCGACGGTGTCGGCCTGCTCGAGCGGGGTTCCGTTCGCGGCGAGGAACTCCCCCACCGTCGGCGCCGCCAGGCGGACCTCGGCGGGCGCGGACGCGCCGTCGACCAGGCGCACGGTCCGCGGATTCAGCACATCGATGTCGGCGCCGTCGAGCGGCAGACGCTGCGCGCGGGACGCCGAGACGTGCACGTCACCCGCGAGCCGGAACTGGTTGAGCGCCTCGTCCACCGTCAGCGCGGTGGTCCAGACGGTACGGGGCTCGCCGTCGACGGTCAGCATCACCTCGCGGCCGCGGCGCAACACCACGGTGTCGCCGTCGTGCAGACCCGATTCCGCCGCGGGGGCGACCACATCGTGCTCGCCCAGCGAGTAGCCGGCGGCCGCAAGCGCACCGTTGACATCGGACGACATCGTGCCCACGCTGACCAGTTCACCGTCGACGTCGACGGTGACCGTCTTGTGCTGCGCGATGGCGATCCCGCCACCGGCCGTGAGGGTCACGAGGGTCGCTGCCACCACGCCGTACAGCATGGGTGAGCGACTCGAGTTGATCTTCGACAGCGGTGACATCGGGATTCCTTACCGGAGACCTAGTTTGCTGGTGCACGACGGCCAGGCACCCCAGCCCTGCGCGGCCTGAACCTTCTCGGCGACCGCGATCTGCTGTTCGCGTGTCGCGCGGTCGGCCGTCGGCGCATACTGCGTGCCGCCGTACGCCGCCCACGTGCTCTGACTGAACTGGAGGCCGCCGTAGTAGCCGTTGCCGGTGTTGATCGCCCAGTTGCCCGTGGCCTCGCACTGTGCGATCGCGTCCCACGTGGATCCGTTGCTGACGGCCGGGACGGTGGGCACGGGCTTGGTGCCCACTCGGAGAACCGTCGGGGCGGGCTCGCGGACGACGGCGGACGACAACTCCTGGCGGCCGGTTTCGACCCCGTTGACGGTCTGGACGGTCACGGTCACCGTGCGCTCGCCCGGCACACCGTGGTTGTCCACCGCGGTCTTGCCCTCGGTGAGCTGTGGATCGTCGACCCGGCGCTCCGGCGCGGCGATGGGCTGCGTCTCGGTGCGGGTCTCGGTGCGACTGCGGGTGACAACGATCTCGAGCCCGTCGGCGAGCGGGGTCTCGGGTGCCGGAACGACACTGTCGGCCTGCTCGAGCGTCGCATTGGTGGCGGCCAGGAACTCACCCACCGTGGGCGCCGCGACGCGGACCTCGGCCGGCGGCGCACCACCGTCGGAGATCTTCACGGTCTTGGCGTTGACCACGTCGAGCTCGACACCCTCGAGCGGAATCCGCTGACCGCGCGACGCCGACACGTACGCGTCCCCGGCGAGCGCGAGCTGACGCATCGCGTCGTCGACGGTCAGCGCCGTCGACCACACCGTGCGGCGCTCACCGTCGACCGTCAACACGATCTCGCGGGCGCGGCGCAGGACGACGGTGTCGCCGTCGGACAGCTTGGCGTCCGGGCCCGGCGCGACGACGTCGTGCTCACCGAGCGGGTAACCCGCACTGTCCAGAACCGACCCGACCTCGGAGCGCAGCGTGCTGAGCGCGATCGTCTCGCCGTCGACGTCCAGCGTGACCTTCTTGTGCTGCGTGACGACCAGTCCGCCACCTACGAGCAGGGTCGCGAAGAGAGCGGCGACCACGACGTAGAGAAGAGGCGACTTGGCGGTGTTGATCCGAGCAAAAGGCGACACGAGGAGTCCCAAGGCTGACGACAGGTTCGATCACAGCACGGTAACGGCGAGGCTGTGATCTGGCAACTACAACGTGTCGATCAGCACATACGCTGCGACAATCATCTCGGAATCGCCGCTGGTCGATCACGAATCGGTCACGGGCCCAGTGGAAAAGAATGTCCGCCCGGGCGTGTTGCCGCCGCGTGGGAGGGTGGTTCCATGAGCAATGTCGAAACCCAGCCCGTCGAGATCGAGTGCGAGCACGGCCCCGATGCACCGGGGTCCGCGGGCCGTCCTCTGCTCGAGGTCATCTCCTCCCGCGAGGTGCCGCTGGGCGGGCCGCGCGCGATGCCGGTGCGCCGCACCCTGCCGCAGCGTGCGCGGTCGCTGATCGGCGCCTGGTGCTTCGCCGACCACTACGGCCCCGACGACGTCGCGCTCACCGGCGGTATGGACGTCGCGCCGCACCCGCACACCGGGCTGCAGACCGTCAGCTGGCTGTTCACCGGCGAGATCGAGCATCGCGACAGCAAGGGCGTGCACGCGATGGTCCGCCCCGGCGAGGTCAACCTGATGACCGGCGGCCACGGCATCTGTCACTCGGAGGTCTCCACCCCGGAGACCACGATCCTGCACGGCGTCCAGCTGTGGGTGGCCCTGCCCGACGCGGCCCGCGACGCGCCCCGCAACTTCGAGCACTACGTACCGCCGGTCGTGTCCGTCGACGGCGGGTCGGCTCGGGTCTTCCTCGGCTCGGTGGCCGGTTCGTCGTCACCGGTGCACACCTTCACTCCGCTGCTCGGCGCGGAACTGACGCTCGAACCGCGGGCCTCGGTCCGGCTGGACGTGGATCCGACGTTCGAGCACGGCGTCCTGGTCGACACCGGATCGGTGCGGCTCGAGGACATCGACGGCGTCGATCTTGCCCGCGCCGACCTCGGCTACGCCGGCATCGGGGCGTCGCAGCTGACCCTGACGAACCTCACCGACGAACCAGCCCGCGTCGTGCTGCTCGGCGGCGAGCCGTTCGGCGAGGAGATCGTGATGTGGTGGAACTTCGTCGGCCGCAGCCACGAGGAGATCGAGGCGTTCCGCGACGCGTGGCAGGCCGAGTCCGAGCGGTTCGGCGCGGTGCAGGGCTACACCGGCGACGTGGCGCGGCTGCCGGCACCGCCGCTGCCGAACGCGCGGATCAAGCCCCGGACGAATCCGCCGTCGGCCTGAGTGACCATTCCTCGGCCCGGGTGCGCGGGATCCCGCGCACCCGGGTCGGGAGTGGGCGCTGCGGCCGAGGTCAGTCGCGGGCCGGCAGGCGGTAGACGCGCTCGGCCGTCACGGTCGACGACTTGGCCAGCTCCGCCGGATCCTCGCCGCGCAGCTCCGCGAGCGCGCGGACCGTGTACGGCAGGCAGTACGACTGATTGGGTGCACCGCGGAACGGGTGCGGCGTGAGGAACGGCGCGTCGGTCTCGACGATCAGCTGTCCGGCGGGGACGAGCGGCGCCGCCTCACGCAGCGCCTTCGCGTTCTTGAAGCTCACCGTGCCGGAGAAGCTCAGCACGTAGCCGGCGTCGACGCAGGCCCGCGCCA
Source organism: Rhodococcus sp. W8901 (assembly GCF_013348805.1). Lineage (NCBI taxonomy): Bacteria > Bacillati > Actinomycetota > Actinomycetes > Mycobacteriales > Nocardiaceae > Rhodococcus > Rhodococcus sp. W8901. The sequence goes on along the minus strand of NZ_CP054690.1, from coordinate 1,537,931 downwards.
TCGTGGCGTCGGACGAGAAACAGTGGAAGATCACCGTCTCCGGCGCACCCTCGTCGTGCAGGACGCGCAGCAGGTCGGTGTCGGCGTCCCGGTTGTGGATCATCAGCGGCTTGCCGAGCCGCTTCGCGAGGTCGATGTGCCAGCGGAAGCCGTCTTCCTGTTCCTCGACGGTGGCGCAGCCGTCGAGCTTGCCGGGCCAGTACAGGTCCAACCCGGTCTCACCGACCGCGACGACGCGCGGATCGGACGCCAGACGCCCGATCTCCGCCTTGGTGGCCTCGTCGAGGACGTTGGCACGCGTGGGGTGGATCGCGACGGCGGCGAAAACACGGTCGTCCCAGTTCGCGGCGTCGACCGCGAACTTCGCGGCGTCCAGGTCGTCGGCCACCGTGACCACCCGCTCGACACCGACCGACGCCGCGCGGTCGACGATCTCGCGCACGCTCGCGGCGTCCGTCGCGCCGCACGCATCGAGGTGGGTGTGGGCGTCGACGAGTGGAAAAAGCGGCTCGGGCAGGTCCGGGGCGGGACGATCCTTACTCACGTCGATAGAGTAGGCGCACCATGACTGTGCCTTCCTCGCCTACTCCGCCGGCCGGGCCTGCCCAGCCCTCCCGGACCCCGTTCTATCTGACGACCGCGATCGCGTACCCCAACGGCGCCCCGCACATCGGGCACGCCTACGAGTACATCTCGTCGGACGCGATCGCGCGCTTCAAGCGTCTCGACGGATTCGACGTGTTCTTCATGACCGGCACGGACGAACACGGCCTGAAGATGCAGCAGACTGCGGCCAAGGAAGGCATCGACGTCCGCGACCTCGCCGCGCGCAACTCGGATGTCTTCCAGACCATGGACAAGGTCCTGGGCATCTCGTACGACCGGTTCATCCGGACCACGGACGCCGACCACCTCGAGGCCAGCGAGGCGATCTGGGAGCGGATGAAGGCGTCCGGCGATATCTACCTCGACACGTACTCGGGCTGGTACTCGGTGCGCGACGAGGCGTTCTTCTCCGAGGACGAGACCACCCTCCAGGAGGACGGCACCCGCATCGCCACCGAGACCGGCACGCCGGTCGAGTGGACCGAGGAGTCGAACTACACGTTCCGCCTCTCGAAGTACCAGGACCGACTCCTCGCCCACTACGAGGAGAACCCCGACTTCATCGCACCGTCCACCCGCCGCAACGAGATCCTCAGCTTCGTCAAGAGCGGACTCAAGGACCTGTCCATCTCGCGCACGACGTTCGACTGGGGCGTGCCGGTGCCCGGCGACCCCGAGCACGTCATGTACGTGTGGGTGGACGCGCTCACCAACTACCTCACCGGCGCGGGATTCCCGAACACCGATTCGGACGAGTTCCGGAAGTACTGGCCGGCGAACCTGCACATCATCGGCAAGGACATCACGCGGTTCCACACCGTGTACTGGCCGGCGTTCCTGATGTCCGCAGGTGTGGAGCTGCCGCAGCGCGTCTTCGTGCACGGCTTCCTCTACAACAAGGGCGAGAAGATGTCGAAGTCTGTCGGCAACGTCGTCGACCCGCTCGCGATGGTGGAGCAGTACGGCCTCGACGCGGTCCGCTTCTTCCTGCTGCGCGAGATCTCCTACGGCCAGGACGGCAGCTACAGCCACGAGGCCATCGTGACCCGCATGAACACCGACCTCGCGAACGAGCTCGGCAACCTGGCACAGCGCTCACTGTCGATGGTCGCCAAGAACTGCGATGCCCAGGTGCCGACGCCGGGTGAACTCACCGACGACGACCGTGCGCTGCTCGCGCAGGCCGACGCGCTGCTCGCGAAGGTCCGCGCCGAGTTCGACGTGCAGGCGCTGCACCTCGGGCTCGAGGCGATCTGGCACGTGCTCGGCGAAACCAACCGGTACTTCTCACAGCAGGAACCGTGGGTGCTGCGCAAGACCGATCCTGCTCGGATGGCCACGGTCCTGTACGTCACCCTCGAAGTGGTCCGCATCGTCGGCATCCTCGTCCAGCCGGTGATGCCGGGCTCGGCCGAGAAGATCCTCGACCTCCTGGGGCAGACGCCCGAAGCGCGCACGTTCACCGACCTCGAGACCCGCATCGTCGCAGGTACGCCGCTCCCGAAGCCGGTCGGCGTGTTCCCGCGATACGTCGAGGAGACGGTCGAGGAGTAGCGCCCACCGAAAGTTGTCGGCCCCCTGGTGCACACTGCACGCCATGGGGAGCAATAGAACATACTTTCGAACGCAGGACCGCCTGGCCGGCGACTGCATGCCTCCACGGCAGCGGTCGGCGGCCGGGCTGATCACGGCACTCGCGGACGCGTACGAGCGCGGCTGGCAGCCCGCGGACGTCATGCACGTGACGCGTCGGGCCCTCGGCTCCGGCGCCGTGCCCACGGCCGCCGCCGCCGTGCTCTACCAGGCACGCGCGACGGACGTCGACGGACGCGCGCCGCGCGAGTGGCGGGCACAGCTCGAGCAGATCGCCGACCGCGAATCCGAAGCGGGGCGATTCGCTGCCGGGCTCCCGGCCTACTGCGACCCCGACGAGTTCGCGACGGCGCTGGACGCGGTGGGCTGGCAGATCGGGGTGCGCGAGTGGGTCGCGCTCACGGTGCAGTGGCTCGAACTCCCCCGCCTGACCCGGCTGTGCGATCCGCCGTCGACGTGGCCGCGTGGCGGCACCCGACCCGAGACCACGGATGTGGTGGACGACGCACGGTGCGCGGACCCGAAGGTACTCAACAGGATCCGCGGGTTGCTGGCCAAGGCGGAGGCCACCGATTTCGTCGAGGAGGCCGAGACGTTCACCGCCAAGGCCCAGGCCCTCATGACCCGGTACGCGATCAACTCGGCCCTGCTGCAGGGAACCGGGCCGACCGACGGTGCGAATACCGCGGTCTCGAGCCGCCGCATCCACCTCGACAACCCGTATGTCCGAGAAAAGGTCCACCTCCTCACCGCGATCGGCGAGGCCAACCGGTCGCGGACGGTGTGGTTCGACAGGTTCGCGATCGCGACCGTCGTCGGCAGCCCGCTCAACCTCGAGCAGGTCGACCTGCTGTTCACGTCCCTGCTGATCCAGGCCACCCGGGCGATGCAGTCGGCGGGTGCGCGCGACGCTGACGACGCTGACAATTTCAGGGGCTCGCGCACCACGTCCTTCCGCAAGGCATTCCTGTTCGGGTTCGCGGTCCGCATCGGGCAGCGACTCAAGGAGACCGACAGCCGGGCCACCGCCGAGGCCGCGGTCGACGCCGACGTGCGCATCGACGACCTGCTGCCCGTCCTCGCCGCGCGATCGGAGGCCGTCGACGCCGAGTTCGAGCGCCTGTTCCCGAGCACCAAGGCATCGCGGAGCAGATCCGTCGATGCCGACGGCTGGTATGCCGGACAGTCCGCCGCCGACGACGCCTCGTTGTCGCCCGCAGACCGGGCGATCGCGCGATGAGGCACCGCCCACACCCCCGGTGCCGACCGGATACAGATCACCGCGGACCGATGTCGTCTGAGGCACGGCCCCATGGAAAGCTGGACCAATGCGGATCGAGCGACTCGGAAGCGGCGGCACCGCCGCCGCCGTGTTCCGCGCATTGGCTCGGCGGGCTGTCACGCGGCAGCTTCCACCGCCGGCCGGCCTGATCGGCAGCTGGTTCGACGCCGCCGCCGTGATCGCACCCAGCGTGCACGCGAGTTCGTGTCGGCCCGACGACGCATTCACGTTCCCGGCGTCCGTCTCACGTGAAACACCCGTACCCGACGGTCTGCTGATCGGCGGCGGCTGGATCGGCTACCGCGCCTACCCGGACCGATCGGGCGCGTTGCCGGCGGCCGCCGGTGGCTGGACGGATCACGTTCTGCGGCTGGACACCTCGGGATGCTGGTGGTTCGAGAGCCTCACCGACCTGTCCTGCCCCGACGACCTGACCGCGGCGGTGCGTGAGCCCGTCGCGCAACCGCAGCCGTGGCAGATCGACTGGATCGACCCGGATCGGCGCGCGCACCGCCACGGCGTCGAGGCCTGCCTCGACGCCATCGCGCGCGGTGACGTCTACCAGGCGTGCGTGTGCGCGCGATTCCACGGGACGAGTTCAGGTGCCCCCGTGGACTTCTTCGCCGACGCCGTCGACCAGACGCGACCCAGCCGGGCCGCGTTCGTCGAGGGAACGTGGGGCGCTGTCGCGTCGCTGTCACCGGAACTGTTCCTGTCCCGCCGCTCGGGCACCGTCACGTCGAGCCCCATCAAGGGCACCCTCCCGCTGAGCGAAGACCCTGCCGCGCTTCGCCGTTCGGTCAAGGATGTCGCCGAGAACGTGATGATCGTCGACCTGGTCCGCAACGACCTGGGCCGGGTGGCCGAGCCGGGCTCGGTACGGGTCACCGACCTGTTGCGGGTCAAGCCGGCGCCCGGCGTGTGGCACCTGGTCTCGACGGTGTCGGCCGCCCTGCCCGAGACGGTCGGCACCCCCGAACTGCTCGACGCGGCCTTCCCCCCGGCCTCCGTCACCGGCTGCCCCAAACACTCTGCCCGACAACTACTCCGCGGCTGGGAACCCGAACCCCGCGGCGTCTACTGCGGCACGGTCGGCATGCACAGCCCGATCGCCGGGCTCGAACTGAACGTCGCGATCCGCACCGTCGAGTTCGACGCGACCGGCGGCGTCGGACTGGGAGTGGGCGGCGGCATCACCATCGACTCCGATCCCGACGCCGAATGGCAGGAATGCCTCGACAAGGCCGCGAGCATCGTCACGCTCACGACGTCGCGCACGCACCCCGACCGGACTCCGGCATCTCGAAGTGTGCCGGCCGGTCCTGAGTCAGTTCCGAAGTAGCCGAACAGATCCGCTCGGTCACCGCGTCCGCGTCGAGTCGCCACGTGCGGAGCACACCGTCGCCTCCACCCGCGACCACGATGGACGAGTGCGGCAGGAAGTTGACCTGCCAGCGACCCGTTCCGATCGTCGTGAGCGGACCACCGACCGCCTCGCCGCCGTTGTCCCCGTCCACGCTCCACAGCCGGACCGAACCGTCGTCGCTGCCGCTGACGACGTGCGTACCGTCCGCGCTGAACGCGACGCTGTAGACCGTCCCGGTGTGCCCACTCATCGCCGTGCCGCGCGGGTTGAACCCACCCTCGGCGTTCCTGTCCCACAGCAGCAGGGTGTGGTCGTCGCTCGCGGTGACCAACGTGGAGCCGTCCGGACTGAACGAGAGCGAGTTCACGCCGCCGTCGTGACCGCCCTCGCCGACCGGACGAGACTGCGGCACCGACGGATCGGTGACATCCCACGCATGGATCTCGCCGTCGGCACTGGCCACGACGAGGACGTCACCGCTCGGACTGAACACCGCGCTGCGCACCAGGTTGTGGGGGCCCGGCAGGCTCGGCCCCCGCAGCACGGGGGCATACGGATCCTGGATGTTCCACAACGCGACCCGGAAGTCGTCGTCCCCGATCGCGAGGGTCCGGCCGTCGGGGCTGAACGCCATTTCCCACGTGAAACGGGTCGCCGTCGCGATCGGCGGGCCCATCGGCACCGGCCGCGCCGGGTTCTGCACGTCCCACAGCTGGACGCGCCCGCCCGCGGTCTGCGTGGTCGCGAGGACCCGACCGTCCGGAGAGAGCACCGCGACGTTGGCACCGCCCAACGGGCGCGGCACGTCGATCGTCCCCGCCCGCTCGATCTGACCGTGCCGGTCCACCGACCACAGCCGCACCGCCGAGTCGTATCCCGCGGTGGCGAGCAGTGATCCGTCACGATTCATCGACGGCAACGTCATCGACGAGTCCGACACCGGGACCGTGCCGCCCGGCAGCGTCCACACCCGCACCAGCGAATCCTGTCCGCCGGTGATGATCGTGCCGCCGTCCGGCGACAGCGCCAGCGCCGGGACCCCGCCGCCGTTCCCGCTCAGCGCGGGCCGCAGCTCGTGGAGAGTCCGGGTGCTCGGGTCCACCGACCACAACTTCGTCGTCCCGTCCCACGACGCGCTCGCGAGTGTTCCGCCGTCGGCCGCGAAGGCGATGGTCCAGATGCCACCGGTGTGCGCCTGGACGGGAGCGCCGACCGGACGGATCGCGGCGATGTCGGTCGCATCGAACATCCGGATCAGCCCGTCGTCACTGCTGGCCGCGAGATTTCGGCCGTCCGGGCTGAAGGCCACCGAGTGCACGACGTCGTCGAAGCCCGACAGCTCGGCCCCCAGCTGGACCGGTTTGGCGGGATCGGCGATGTCCCACACCTTGACGGTGCGGTCGTCGCTCGACGTCGCGAGCACCGCGTTGTCGCGGAACGACACCGTCCGCACGGCGCCGGAATGCCCCCGCAGGGTCCACGCCGGGAACTGTCCGGAATCCGGCGCCGACGTGTCGAAGAGGGTGACGGTGCCGTCGTCGTGCGGCGCCGCGAGGAGCCGACCGTCGGGACTGAAGCGCACGTTGTGCACGGCACCCGGCGCGGTTCGCAGTCCCGAGACCAGGGGCCGCGGCGCCGCGCGGTCGCTGACGTCCCAGATCCACATGGTGCCGTCACCGCTGCCCGCCGCGAGGAGCCGGCCGTCGCGGCTGAACGACACCGACGACATGTACTGCTCGGGCCCGGTGAGTTCGGCGCCGAGCTGCACCGGCGCAGAGCGATCGGTGAAGTCCCACAGCCGCACCGATCGATCGTCGCTCGCGGTGGCCAGTGTGCGCCCGTCGGACGAGATCGCGACTCCGTAGATCGGACCGGCGTGACCGGGCAGGGCCCGGGAGATCGGCGTGTTCTCCGTCGCGACCAGTCGGGTGAACGCGTCGGCGTTGTCGGGCCGCATCTGCCAGGCCGCGAGGGACAACTGCGCCGCAGTCGTCGGATCGGTGTCCCGCAGGGCATCCGCCAACGCCACCACCTGCTGGAACTGGGCGGTGCTGCGCTCGTTCTCGGCACGGGACTTCGCCCCGAGCGCCATCGCACCCATCACGATGGCGACGACGGTGGAGAACGCGAGCGCGGCCATCACGGTCCGCTGCATCCACGCCTGTCGACGGACCTGCCGTTCCGACGACTCGAGGAAGTCCTCGGCCGCGGGCGTCAACGACGCCGCGACCGCCGCGATCCCACCGGCTTCCGCAGCGGCGGCGCTGTCCGCCCGGTTGGCCGCGTGTTCGGCCAGCAGGTCGAGACGACCACGGTGGTAGAGCAGACTGTGATTGCGGTCGGCGTGCTCCCAGTGCACCGCATCGGTCTCGACCTGCTGCCGCAGCGCCGAGTACGACCGGTCCTCCTGGATCCAGGTCTTGAGCCGGGGCCACGTGTCGATGACCGCGTCGTGGATGAGCTCGACATCGTCGCCGTCGACCACGAGGACCCGCGCGTTGACGAAGTGGTCGATGACGCGCCGCGCGGCCCCGGTGTCGTTGCTCTCGAACGCCACGAGCTGGCTCAGGGTCCGTCGGATCTTGACGTCGGTGCCGGTACTCGTGACGTACACGAGGTGGACCATCATCGCCCGCGCCAGGACGCGGCCCTGTTCGTCGAGCTGTCCCCAGGCGCGCTCGGCGGCCGCGGCGATCGAGCCCAACACTCCCCCGGTGGCCCGGTAGTTCGCGATCGTCAGCTGACCACCACGCCGCCGCTCCCACATCGTGTCGAGCAGGTGCGAGACGAGTGGCAGGACGGTGCCGCTGCCCTCACCGGCGGTCAGCACCCCGAGGTCGTTGAGGATCAGGTCGACCAGTCCCGGCTCCAGTTTGAGCCCGATCATCCGCGCCGGCTGGGTGATGACCTCGACGACGTCTTCCCGCAGCAGCGGCGACACCGCCTTGCTGCGCTGTTCCAGTGCTCGTGCGAGCACCGGGTAGGCGAGCGCCTGAGCGTAGAAGTCGGAACGCATCGTCGCGACCACCGACGCGGTCTCGGACGGCTCCGCGCCGGCACGAGCAGTGGCCGCGAAGTCCAGAATCGTGAGGAACCGCGCCCGCTCGCCCGGATCCGCGCACTGCGTGAAGAGTTCCTCGATCTGGTCGACGACGAGAAGAAGCTGGTTCGCCTGCATCCGAACCGCGGCTCGCGCGAGCGCGGACTCGATGTGCTGGTGGTCCGGCTCCTCCCCCCAGTCGCCGAGCTCCGGAACCGCGGTGACCAGTGCCGCGAGTGGATGGGCGCCGGGCGTGAAGACCACCGGCGCGAAGGTGGCCCTGCCGCCCTCGCGATCGTGACCCCGCAACTCCGGGATCAGCCCCGCTTGTACGAACGACGATTTGCCGACACCCGAGGCCCCGGTGACGACGACCAGTCCCTGGCCCTGTGCCGACAGCACCGCCCCGACGAGTGCACTCACGCTGTGGCGGCGACCGAAGAACAGCCGCTCGTCCTTCTCGCGGTACGGCGCCAGACCGCGGTAGGGACGCACACCGGCGGGCAGGGCGGGCGCCGACGACTCGGTGCCGGCGCCGGTCGCGCGTCCTTGCTGGACCGCGTTCGCGCTACGCCACCACGTCTCCCACTGACGCATCGAGAAGAGCCCGTCGGTCGGCGGCGGTCCCCCGTGGAGTGGTCGGGCCATCCGGATCAGCACCGCCAGCACCGGGCGCACGGATTCGAACGTGGCGGGCATTCGTTTGCCCGAACGCCAGTCGCTCACGCGCTGGACGGAAGCGGGCTTGTCGCCCCCCAACGACCGCGTCAGGGTGGATGCCTCCGTGACGACCTTCTTGAGCGGGGGGCCGCCCGCGGTCGCGAACAACAAACGCAGCTGGTCGGCGAAGAACAGCCGTGCCTGCGCACCGGACCGCTCCGCGTCCGGCGTCTGTCCCGTCTCGGACGTCATCGCCCGTGCACCCTCCCTCGGTCCCCGACCGCTTCCACCTATTCGACCTGTTTGCCGCTTCCGCGGGCCTGCGGAATTCCGCTGCGGATTAATTCCTCACCACCCGCGAACTGCGATGATAGCCCCAAATGCGGACCCTTCGGTTTTCCTGTAGGGCGAAGCGGGGCAAAGTCGACATCGACGCACAACGGCCCTGCGCCGGCGGCGCGGTCGCCGGTTGGGGCTGAGTTTGACGAGGGGTAGTCCCTGCCGGTGCACGCCACGGTGAAGGAGCGCGAGATGATCGAACGAGCGACGAGATTGACGGCGAAGACGCCGCCTGCAATCGCCGCAGGTCTGATCATCGGCGCAACAGTGGGCCTGATGGTGCTGTTGGGTGCGGCCCCCGCCGATGCGGCCGCGACCCTGTCGGGTGGGACTTCGACTTCGGTCGAAGCTCCCACCCACAGGTAAGGGCCCGTCGGGGGTCGGCGGGGGCAGCTCGGATTCCTCACCCCGCGTGACCGGCGGTAGGACTCAGTCCCGCCGGGCCGCGAGCACCGTCTCGTACAACTCTCGCTTCGACACTCCCGGCGACGTCTCCGCGGCGACCTGCGCGCACGCATCCTTGAGTCGGATCCCGTCGGCGACGAGCCGTTCCACCTCCGCGACGAGGTCCTCCGGATCCGCCGACACCGGCTGTGCACCCTCCAGAACGACGGTGATCTCACCACGCGCGCCGTCGATCGCCCATTCCGCGAGTTCGGCGAGGGTGCCGCGACGAACCTCCTCGTACGTCTTGGTCAGTTCGCGGCACACCGCCGCCCGGCGCTCGCCGCCGAGCACCGCCACGGCGTCGGCCAGACACGCGGCCAGTCGGTGCGGCGCCTCGAAGAAGACGCACGCGCGAGCCTCGGTGCGGAGTCCTTCGAACCACGTGCGTCGCTGTCCCTGCTTGCGCGGCGGGAACCCGTCGAAGCAGAACCGTTCCACCGGCAACCCGGACAACGCGAGCGCGGTGGTGACGGCGGAGGGACCCGGCAGACACGTCACCGGCAGGTCCTTCTCGACGCACGCCGCCACCAGTCGGTAGCCGGGGTCGCTGACCGACGGCATGCCGGCGTCGGTCACCAGCAGGACCGTCTTCCCCTCCTCGATGTCGGCAACGAGCGCAGGCAGCCGGGTGACCTCGACCTGGTCGTAGAAACTGACCACCCGACCGGTGATCGTGACTCCCAGCGCGGAGGCCAACGACTTGGTCCGTCGTGTGTCCTCCGCTGCGACGACGTCGGCGGAGCCGAGCGCCCCGCGCAGTCGTTCGGAGGCGTCACCGACGTCGCCCATCGGAGTTGCGGCAAGGACGAGGCGACCAGTCATGGGAGACAGCCTACGATCGACCCGTGACCCAACTGACGGACGAGCGCCCCACGCCGCCGTCCGGCAGTGTCCGCTCCGTGAGTCCGGCGCCGCTCGCGCCGGACCCGGACTTCGGTCCGACGGATCGACTGCGGGGTTGGGTCGTGTCGCTGGTGATCACCGCGCTCGCGGCGATCACCCGGTTCACGATGCTGAACTACCCGACCGACGCCGGCACGCCCGTGTTCGACGAGAAGCACTACGTGCCCCAGGGCTGGCAGGTCCTCACCGGCGGCGGCATCGAAGACAACCCCGGTTACGGCCTGGTCGTGCATCCCCCCGTCGGCAAACAGCTGATCGCGTTGGGCGAGGCGATCTTCGGCTACAACGCGTGGGGATGGCGGTTCGCGTCGGCGGTCGCCGGAACGATCCTGGTGCTGCTCGTGGTCCGGATCGTGCGGCGCATGGCCCGCTCCACACTGGTCGGCGCGATCGCCGGCCTCCTGATGATCGTCGACGGCGTGTCGTTCGTGTCGTCCCGACTCGGCATGCTCGACATCTTTTTGGCCCTGTTCACCGTCGCGGCCCTCGGCTGCCTTGTGGTCGACCGCGACCAGGTGCGCGAGCGGATGGCCCGGGTGCGGGCGGAGGGCCGGATCGGTGTCAGCGACCTCGGTCCTCGTCTCGGGGTGCGCTGGTGGCGGTTCGGAGCGGGGATCATGCTCGGACTCGCGTGCGGCACCAAGTGGTCCGGGCTCTACATCATCGCCTTCTTCGGCCTGCTCTGCGTGGCGTTCGACGTCTCGGCCCGGCGCGCGTACGGGGTTCGTCGGCCGTGGGTCGGGACGGCGGTCCGCGATATCGGCCCGTCTCTCTATGCGCTGGTGGTCGTCCCGATCGGCGTGTATCTCGCGACGTACTGGGCGTGGTTCGCGAGCGAGACCGGCGTGGACCGGCACGCGACGGGCAATCAGATCGGCACGGGCAGCACGTTCTCGTTCGTGCCCGATGCGCTGCGATCGCTCTGGTACTACAGCGCCAAGGTCCTCGAGTTCCATTCGGGACTGACGAATTCGGCGGGCAATCACCATCCGTGGGAGTCGAAGCCGTGGACGTGGCCGATGGGCCTGCGGCCGATGCTCTACTACTACGCCGAGGGCGAGCAGGTGTCCGGCTGCGGTGGCCCGACGTGTGTCAAGGCCGTCATGCTGATCGGCACCCCCGCGATGTGGTGGCTCGCGCTGCCTGTTCTCGCGTGGGCGATGTGGCGGACGTTCGTGAGCCGCGACTGGCGGTACGCGACGGTGCTCACCGGCTACGCGGCCGCGTTCCTGCCCTGGTTCGTCACCCTGGACCGGCAGATGTACTACTTCTACGCGGTGGCGCTCGCACCGTTCCTCGTCATGGCGATCGCCCTGATACTCGGCGAGATCCTCGGCACCGCGAAGGATTCCGCCGAACGCCGCGGCACCGGACTGCTCGCGGTCTGTCTGTACCTGGGCCTGGTGGTCGCGAACTTCGTGTGGCTGTGGCCGATCCTGACGGCCGTGCCGATCAGCCCGGAGTTGTGGCAGCAGCAGCTGTGGCTGCCGAGCTGGCGCTGACCTCCGGATTCTTCGTTCCCGCAAATGACGTCCGCACACGCGCACGGATCGGTAGTGTGCACCGAATGTCCAGGTTTCGGATATCCCTCGCCGGGACCGTGTTTGCCGTTGTCGCCATGCTGTTTCCGGCTGCCGCACCGATCGCGCAGGCGGATTCCGGCCAGGCGAGCCACCCGCGATACTCCGACGTCACGTCGGTGGGTGTGCACAACACGTTCGAGAAGCATCGCTACGCGTTCCTCGCGGACGCGTTGGACGCCGGCACGGGCATGATCGAACTCGACGTGTGGACCAACGCCGTCGGACCGGATTGGCGCGTGTCGCACTCGAATCCGGTGGGCAACGACAACAACTGTGCGGGCGCGACGTCGGCGGCACAGCTGCGGACCGGCCCGCGCGACCAGTTCCTCGGTGGCTGTCTCGCAGATCTGCGCGCGTGGCACGACGCGAACCCCGCGCATCCGCCGGTCATGGTCAAGGTCGAGATGAAGGACGGCTTCACCGCGCCGCTGGGCCGGGGTCCCCGAGAGTTCGACGCCCTGGTGCGCAGCCATCTCGGCGACGCGGTGTTCGGGCCGGCGGACCTCGCCGACCGAGCCGGATCGACGACCCTCGACGACGCCGTCCGCACCGGCGGCTGGCCGGACCGCAGCGAACTGAGCGGCAAGTTCCTGTTCGAGCTGATCCCCGGCACCGTGCAGGAAGTGAACCCCCTCGACCACTGGTGGACCGACCGGGCGTACGCGACCCACCTGCGCGACCTGGCACGCGTCGGCGGCCTGGGCCTGGCGACCGCGTTCCCGGCGGTCCACAAGGCGCAGCCCGGCGATCCCCGCGTGGCCCGGTACGACGCGGATCTGCGGCCGTGGTTCGTCGTGTTCGACGGTGACGCGAGCGCTTTCGCCGCCGACGGGATCGACATGCGCTGGTACCGGGACAACGGGTACCTGGTGGTGATGACCGATGCCCACAACGTGGCACCGGCACTCGACCCGGTCGCGCCGGCCGAGGACGCCGCGCGCGGGCGCGTCACGGAACTCGCGGCGCGTTCGGCGAGCGTCGTGTCCACGGATTGGACGCCACTTCCGCAGGTGCTGTCGATGGTCGTCGATCGGTCCTGACGGCCGGGCGGTCAGGTCCAGCGCCGACGGGCCCGCACCGACAGTCGCCGTTCCTGCCGTTCGGCGAGGATCAGCGGATCGCGGGCCAGGTCCCGGTACAGCGAGATGCACAGCCCGATCATCACGATCACGAAGGGCGCGGCGGCGATGATCGTCATGGTCTGCAGTCCGTTCAGCGCGTCGGCGCCCCCGGTCCAGAGGATCAACGCGGCGACACCACCGGTGAGCATGCCCCAGAAGACGACCACCCAGCGCGCGGGCGCGAGCGAACCGCGCTGCGACAGGGTGCCCATCACCATCGAGGCGGCGTCCGCCCCGGAGACGAAGAAGATCGCGACCAGGACCATCACGAGGACCGTCGTGATGCCGAAGAGCGGCAGGTTCTCGAGCATCCCGAACAGTTGACTCTCGGTGGTGTCGCGGCCGGCGAGGTCGATGCCTTCGCGTTGTTCGTTGATTCCGGCACCGCCGAACACCGCGAACCACAGCAGACTGACCAGGCTGGGGATCAGGATCACCCCCACGACGAACTGCCGGATACTGCGACCGCGGCTGATCCGGGCGAGGAACATCCCGACGAACGGGGTCCAGGAGATCCACCACGCCCAGTAGAAGATCGTCCACGACGACAGCCACTCCGCCGTCTCGGGATTGCTCGACGCCGCGGTGCGGGCGGACATCGCGGCGAGGTCGGCGGCGTAGTTACCGATGGTCGTCGGGATCAGGTTGAGGATCAGGACGGTCGGCCCGAGGACGAACACGAACACCGCGAGGATCAGCGCCAGCACCATGTTGGTGTTGGAGAGCCACTGGATTCCCTTCGCGACCCCGGACACCGCCGACGCGACGAACGCGAGAGTGAGGACGGCGACCACCGCGACGAGCAGCAGCGTGCCGACCTCGCCCATCCAGCCGACCACCTCGAGCCCGGATCCGATCTGCAGGGCGCCCAGTCCGAGGACGCGGCGGTGCCGAACATCGTGGCGAAGATCGCGAGGATGTCGATGACGCGGCCGATCGGCCCGTCGCTCCGCCTGCCCAGCAGCGGGAAGAAGGCCGCACTGATCAGCTGCGGTCGGCCCCGCCGGTAGGTGCCGTACGCGATGGCCAGACCCATCACCGCGTAGATGGACCACGGGTGCAGGCTCCAGTGGAACATCGTGGTGGCCATGGCCGTTCCGACTCCGCCGTCGGTCCCCGGCGGCGGATCGACGAAGTGGGCCAGCGGTTCGGCCACACCGAAGAACATCAATCCGATGCCCATGCCGGCGCTGAACATCATCGCGATCCAGCTGACGGTGGTGAACTCGGGTTTCTCACCGTCCTTGCCGAGCGGGATGCGCCCGTACCGGCTCGCGGCGAGCCACAGGGTGAAGATCACGAACCCGGAGGCGGCGATGACGAACAGCCAGCCCAGGTTGGTGACGAGCCACTCGAGCATGGCGCCGGTGACCGATTCGAGGTTGTCGGGGGCTACGAGCCCCCATACGACGATGGCGGCGACGGCGCTCGCGGCCACGCCGAACACCACACGATCGGTCCCGGACAGCTCGCGTGCGCCTGCCATTCCTCACACGGTGCTCACCCGGACCGGCAAAAGCAAGCACCCGGGCGTCGTGGCGACGTCCCGGGTGCCTGTAGTAGACGGATCAACCGGCGGACAGCACGCCCCGCGAGTTCTTGCCGACCACCGCGTCGACGCTGAGCCGCCCGGCGCCGACACCCGCGATCAGCAGCGACGCGACACCGAGCGCGAGGACCAGTTCGAAGCCGCCGTCGCCGACGAAGATTCCCTTGTCGGCGTGGACGAGGAAGAACGCCCCGGCCATGTCCAGGAACAGCAGCACACCGGCGATGCGGGTTGCGAAGCCGATGAGCAGCGCGATACCGCCGACCAGTTCGATGGTGGCGGCCGCGATGGCGGAGACGTCGGCGAGCGGGATGTCCATGCCCGCGAACGCGGCCTGCGTGCCGTCGATGCCCCAGTCGAAGAACTTCTGCCAGCCGTGGGCGATGAAGATGACACCGATGCCGATCCGGGCGATGAGCAGGGTGGCGTCGCGGAATGCGGTGGAATTCATGAGGGTCCTCGGAGGTGGTGGGACGCGCGAGAAGAACAGGATCACGCGCTCTCGGGTAGTCCCACTCTGACAGGTTTAAGTTGAAGCGTCAACCAAACCGGGTCACGCCCCCCTCAGCGCCGTCGCCACGAACGCCGCGGCATCGGTGTCGGAAATCCCCATGCGGCGAATGGCTGCGACGTACTCCGTGGCTGCCTGCTGCGCCTTCGTCCGCGTCGGATCCCCGGATGCCGCGATGAACGAACCGAGCCGTCCGCGGGTTTCGATGACGCCGAGCTGTTCGAGCTCACGGTAGGTGCGGGCCACCGTGTTCGGCGCTATGCCCAGATCGGACGCGAGCTTGCGGACCGTCGGAATCTTGGCGCCGGCCACCAACTCCTCGTTCCGCACGAGTTCGAGGATGCGCACCCGCAGCTGCTCGAACGGCGGCGTCGTCGAGTCGTGGTCGATCTCGATGTCCACTGCATCCCTTTCATCGCCCTGCGGCCGTTCACGCTGGTTGAACTCACGGTAACGCGGCTACAGCGTCCCTGATCGGAATCGAGCCATTCGTCAGCATCAACGTGCGGCCGACCGCCCGAGGTGCGCGGCCGTCCGCACCGGGCTCCAGCAACGCCGCGATCACCGCCGCGACATCGGCGCGCGGAACGGTGCCGCGTTCGAGCGGCGGGTCGGTGAGCGTCACCTCCCCGGTCGGGTCGTCGTCGGTGAGCCCGCCGGGTCGCAGGATCGTCCAGTCCAGCCCCTCCCGCCGCCGGAGGTCGTCCTCGGCGGCCGTCTTCGCCGCCAGATACGCAGCGAAGACCTCGTCCGTACCCGGAGGCACGGGCTCGCCCGCACCGAACGAGCTGATCTGGACGAACCGTCTGACACCGGCCAGTTCGGCGGCGTCGGCCAGGAGAACCGCCGCACCGCGGTCGACGGTGTCCTTTCGTGCGACACCGCTGCCCGGACCCGCGCCCGCGGCGAACACGACCGCATCGGCGTCGTGCAGCAACTCGGCGACCTGGTCGGCCGTCGCCTGTTCCAGATCGACGATCTCCGGCAGGGCGCCCAGCGCGCGCACCGGCCCCTCGTGGTCGGGATTTCGGATCAGCGCCACCGCGCGGTCTCCCGATGCGGTGAGCAGTTTGGTCAGGTGCCGGGAGATCTTGCCGTGCCCTCCGGCGATGACGATGCGTCGACCTGTCATTGCGGACTCCTCGCATTCGATTCGACTCGGATTCGACATGCATACGCGTTCCCTGCCATTGTCCCCGTGCAGAATGGCTCTCATGGCGAAGACCGCAACGATTTATCACAATCCCCGCTGCAGCACGTCGCGGAACACGTTGAAGCTCATCGAGGAGGCCGGCATCGAGCCGACCGTCGTCAAGTACCTCGAGACGCCGCCGTCCCGCGACGGCCTGCGCAAGCTGCTCGACGACGCGGGCCTGCGCCCGAGCGAGGCGATCCGCAAGAAGGAGGCGCTGTACAAGGAACTGGGGCTGGCCGAGGCGTCCGAGGACGAACTGCTCGACGCGATGGTCGACAACCCGATCCTCATCGAGCGGCCGATCGTCGTCACCGACCGCGGCACCGTCCTGGCGCGGCCGTACGAGAAGGTGCGCGAGATCCTCTAGTTCCCGGTCAGTCCAGCGGACCGCGCGCGAGCGGACACGACATGCAGCGCGGTCCGCCCCGACCCGACCCCAGCTCGGACCCGGAGATGCGCAACACCTCGATGCCTGCCGCCTCCATCCGCGCGTTCGTCTCGACGTTGCGCTCGTAGGCAACCACGACGCCGGGGGCCAGCGCGAGGGTGTTGTTGCCGTCGTCCCACTGCTCACGTTCTGCGGTCACATGATCCAACCCGGTGTCGATCACCCGTAGCTTGCCGATCCCCATCGCGGCCGCCGCGGCGTCCAGGAACGGTTCCGGTCCCCCGATCCCGACGACGCCGTCCTCACGTCGAATAGTGAACGCCGACAAGGTGTCCCGCACCGCGGGATACATCACGACGGCATCCGAGTCGACCATCGTCAGTACGGTGTCGAGGTGCATCGACGCGCGCCGCTGCTCGATCGGTACAGCCAGGACGGTGTGCGCCAGCTCGTCCTCGAACACGCTGCGCGCCAACGCCTCCGCACCTGCCGGGGTGGTCCGCTCCCCCACCCCGACCGCGATGACCCCCGGCGCGAGCAGCAGGACGTCGCCGCCCTCGACGGGGGCGGTGTGGGACTCGTAGGCCCGCCGCACCCCACGAAACCGCGGATGGTGCGCGTAGATCAGGTCGGTCAGTGACGCCTCACGCACCCGCGCCGGCAGTGCGAGCGATGTGATCGCGACCCGGCCGCCGATCCAGAACGACGAATCCCGCGTGAACAGCAGGTTCGGCAACGGGTCGATCACGAAGTCCGCGCCGTGGTGCATCAGCCGCACGAGCGACGGGGTGGCCGCACCGGTCCCGATCGGCAACTCGTCGAACGTCATCCCGGACGTGAGGATCGTCGACAGCTCGGCGGCCGGGACGCCGCGCAGGTGCGCCGCCAGGTCCTGCGCCAGGACGTGCCCGAGTTTGCGGGGGTCGACAGCAGCCGAGATGCCCTGCATCCGGGCGGCGCCGCTGGTCGTGAGGGTCTCGGTGAGCAGGTCGGACACGAGCAGCACCTCGATGCCGCGGCCGCGTAGGACGTCCGCGAACGCGTCGTGCTCGTCCTGCGCACGATCCACCCAGGGCAGACCGTCGAACAGCAGTTGATCGTTGTTGCGGGGAGTGAGACGCCGTAGCTCGTCGCCGGGGCGATGCAGGAGCACCGACCGCAGCGCACCCACCTCGGTGTCGACACCCAGTTCGGACGGCTCCCGCACGCTCATGCGTAAACGGTAGTCCCGTGGACGACGGTCGGCACCCCGCACCCAGATCCTCGAGTATTGTTCAGGTTGTCGGCTCAGGGAAGGCGAGCACCGTGGACATGCCCGATTGGAACACCCGGGAACTCACGCCCGGACAGCTCTCCGAGCGCAGTGGTGTGGCGGTCTCCGCGCTGCACTTCTACGAGCGTGAGGGCCTGATCTCGAGCCGACGTACCAGCGGGAACCAGCGACGCTACAAGCGCGACGTGCTGCGCCGGGTGGCGTTCATCCGGCTGTCGCAGAAGGTCGGCATCCCCCTCGCCGAGATCCGCGACGCGCTCTCCACGCTGCCGGACGGCCGCACCCCGACGCGCAGCGACTGGGCGCGGCTGTCGAGCCGGTGGCACGCCGATCTCGACCGGCGGATCGAGCAGCTCACCAGGTTGCGTGACGACCTCACCAACTGCATCGGATGCGGGTGCCTGTCCCTCGCGAGTTGCACGCTGGCCAACCCGCACGACGAGTTGGGAACCGAGGGTCCGGGCGCACGGGTGATCGACGTCGAGATCGACTGACGCCCGGTCAGCCGTTGTCGAGCCGACGGTGGGCCTCGGCCCGGTCCCGCTCGACCACCTGTGACACCATCTGACGCACCAACAGCTCGATCTGGCTACCCACCAGCGGAATTCGCACTGTGGCCGTGCCGCGGACATCGAGCACGGAGCCGCTGGTGCCCGGACGTAGCGTGTATTCTCCGTCGATCGTGACGGGAATGCCGGTGGCGGACCCGGCGAGTGTCCCCGACGCCCGGCCGTCGTGCACGGCGCGCCACGTGTCGATCCGCTCCATCCGCATCTCACCGCGGATGACCTTGCGCACGAGTGCGGGGAACGTGTCGGTATCGACAGCCTCGGTCATCGTCACGGTGACGAGCGACTGCCCGTCGCCGTCGGACGTCCGGTCCACCCGCACCGATCCGCGCGACTGCGGCGGCATCCGCGAACGCCAGTAGCCCTCGTCGGTCAGGAGTGCGTGCACCCGGTCGACGGGGTGGTCGAAATCGGCCGAGAACTCGAATCGCTTCGGCATTCTGCCGACGCTACCGCACCGCTCAGGCGATCAAGCCCCGTTCGCGGGCCGCGGCCACCGCGGCCGTGCGGCTGTCGACCTCGAGCTTCGTGAACGCATGCACCAGGTGCGATTTCACCGTCGCCTCACTGACGAACAACTGTTTCGCAATTGCCCGATTGGACAGCCCCTCGGCCACGAGTGCCAGCACCTCGGTCTCCCGCGCGCTGAGGTCGGCGCGCGGTTGCTGCATCCGCCGGTAGAGCCGCTGCGCCACCTCGGGATCGAGCACCGTCTCGCCGCGAGCCGCCGCGAACACCGAGTCGATCAGCACGTGCGGGGCGGTGTCCTTGAGCAGGTACCCCGCGGCGCCCGCCTCCACGGCCCGCAGGATGTCGGCGTCGGTGTCGTACGTCGTGAGCACCACCACCCGCGGCGGGTTCGGGCGCGCCACGATCTCGGCGGTCGCACCGGCGCCGTCGATCCCGGCGCCCAGACGCAGATCCATCAGCACCACATCGGGTTTCGCGGTCGCGGCCAACGCCACCGCCTCCTCGCCCGACGACGCCTCGGCCACCACCTCGACATCGTCGTGCGACGCGAGCAGCGCGCGCAGCCCGGCGCGGACCACCGGGTGATCGTCGACCAGCAGGACCCGCACGACGCTCACAGGGGACGCCCGACGGGAAGTGTTGCAGCCACGGCAGTTCCGTCGCCCGGAGCCGATTCGACCACCAGTGTTCCTCCTAACAGTGCAAGACGATCGCGCATCGCCCGCAGCCCGAATCCGCCGGCCTCGCGTTCGTCGAATCCGATGCCGTCGTCGACGATGTCGAGACGTACCTCGTCGGTGGCGTACGTCAGGGTCAGCCGCACGCGCCGAGCATGCGAGTGCAGGCGCACGTTCGCAAGAGCGCTCTGCCCCACCCGCAACAACGCGACATCGTAGTCCATCGGCAGCGGGACCGGATCGCCGTCGGTGAACAGTTCTCCGACGATCCCGGTGTGCTGTTCCAGCTGCTCCAGCTGTCGCCGCAGCGCCGACTCGAGCGGCGCGGACTCGAGATCCGACGGCCGCAGCGCATCCACCACCCGTCGCGCCTCCACCAGGTTCTGCTGTGCCGTGTCGGCGATCTGGGTGAAGGTCGGGGCCGTATCGGTGCCACGCAGGCCCGCACGAGCCAGCAGAAGGATCGACGAAAAACCCTGTGCCAATGTGTCGTGGATGTCGCGGGCCAGGCGCGCGCGCTCGGCGACGGCGCCGGACTCGCGCTGCAACGCGACCAGTTCGTCCTGTGCATCGAGCAGCTCGCGGTGCGCGTCGGTGAGCTCGTCGACCAACTGCTGACGCTGCGCCGCCTCACGGGCCAACTGCTGGTACACCATCGCCATGCCCGCGGCCACAGCCGAACCGAAGGTCGGACCGAGGATGGACGCCACCGTGTTGCTGTCGCCGTGCAGCAGACTCGCGGCGATCGAGACGACCGTGAGCACCACGGTCGTGATCAGCGCCACCGGGACCGACAGCAGGTGGAAGCACAGGAAGAACAGTGCGAAGACGACCCACACGAAGTTGGGATTCGACGCCACCAGAGCCAGCCAGCCCGCCACCAGCACCGCCAGCCAGACCTGGCCCGTCGAGCGCTGCACGACACCGCGGCGGCGCACGAACGACACGCCGCCGATGTACCAGGCGAGCTCCGCGAGCGCTAGCACCAGAATCCAGGCCTCGTGCGCGCCCTGCGACACGAGGACCCGGCCGATACCCACCGCGAGAAGCAGAACGAACAGGACGTGGGCGCCGATCTGCATCGCGCGCAACACCGGCGCGACGCCACCGGGAAGGGACACGTCGTGGGTCTGCATTGCATTCACGCTAACACCGCGGCACCACCCGCCGCCGCCGTGAACCGCTGTCTCCAACTTTCGATGGACCGGCGAAGTCAACCGATGCGCGATGCCCCAACCACCCCCTTCACGCGAAGCTGGATGACATGTTCCTCAGCATTCGAGATCTCCGCTTCGCCAAGGGCCGATTCACCCTGATGAGTTCGGCGCTGTTCCTGATCTCCCTGATGGTCGTGATGCTGTCGGGGCTCACCACGGGACTGGGCAACCAATCGATCGCCGCGGTCAAGCACCTCGGCGCCGACAACTTCGCGTTCGGCGAGCCGGCCGACGGGCAGTCCCTGTCTTTCGGGGAGTCCACCGTAACCGAGCAGCAGCGCGACGCCCTCGCCGCGACCGCCGGTGTCGACGAGGCCGCCGTCATCGGAATCGCCCCCGTCCGGATCTCCGCGGGAGACCGTGAGGTCGCGGCCTCGGCGTTCGGTGTGGACGGACACTCGTTCGCCGCCCCCGTGCCGCTCGACGCCGCCTCGGTCGCGGTCGACGCCGACCTGGCGAAGGACAACGGCTGGGGCGTCGGGAGCCAGATCACCATCGGCGCCGACACCTTGACCATCAGCGCCCTCGTCGACGACTCTCTCTACAGTCACCAGCCGGTCGTGTGGATGAACCACGACGTGTGGACACAGCTCCCGGCCGCAGGCGGCAGCGACGGCACCGTGATCGCGATGCGCACCTCCGGCGGCTTCGACGCCGACAGTGCGGCAGCCGCCACCGGCACGTCGATCACCGACGAGGGCGGCGCCCTCAACGCGATCGGCTCCTACACGTCGGAGCGCGGATCCCTGCTGCTGATGCAGGCGATGCTGATGACAGTCAGCGCCCTCGTCGTCGGCGCCTTCTTCACCGTCTGGACCATCCAACGCAGCCAGGACCTCGCCATCCTCAAGGCTGTCGGCGCCTCCACGAAGTACCTGCTCAAGGACGCCCTCGGGCAGTCCCTCATCGTCCTGACGCTCGGCGCCGGCCTCGGCAGCCTGGCCGCCCTGGGACTGGGCACGATCGCATCGAAGTTCGTGCCGTTCACGCTGACCGTCTCGGGCACGCTCGTCCCGTTCGTCGCACTGATCGTGATGGGCATGATCGGCGCCACGGCAGCACTGGCCCGGATCGTCTCGATCGATCCGCTGACCGCGCTCGCGAACGCGCGCTGAGCCCGGCGTCCGACAGAACTCGAAAGGACCTCCCATGAGCATCTCGCTCCGCAACGCCGTACTGACCTACCCCGACGGAGACACCCGCCTGCGCGCCCTCGACGACGTCGACCTGGACGTGAACCGCGGCGAACTGGTCGCCGTCACCGGGCCATCGGGCTCGGGAAAGTCGAGCCTGCTCGCGGTGGCCGGACTGCTGATCTCGCCCGAGTCGGGCACCGTCGCGATCGACGGCACCGACGTCACGGGCCTCGATCGCGCAGCGCGCACCGACATGCGCCGGGAGAAGCTCGGCTTCGTCTTCCAGCAGTCGAACCTGCTGCCGTCGCTCACCGCGAC
This sequence comes from Rhodococcus sp. W8901, assembly GCF_013348805.1. NCBI lineage: Bacteria > Bacillati > Actinomycetota > Actinomycetes > Mycobacteriales > Nocardiaceae > Rhodococcus > Rhodococcus sp. W8901. The sequence continues at coordinate 1,515,687 of NZ_CP054690.1, read as the reverse complement.
CGAGCAGCTGCAGATGATCACGCACCTGAACGGCGGTTCGGTGCGCGAAAGCCGCAAGCGGGCCCGGGAACTCCTGTGCAGCCTCGGACTCGAGGGCCAGCTCGACCGACGCCCGAACCAGCTCTCCGGCGGCCAGCGTCAGCGCGTCGCGATCGCCCGGTCGATCGTGAACGATCCCGCGGTCCTGTTGGTCGACGAGCCGACGTCGGCGCTGGACGAGGAACGCAGCCGCGAGATCGTCGCGCTGCTCGCCGAGCTGAGCCGCGAGCGTTCGGTCGCGACGGTGATGGTGACGCACGATCTCAGCCAGTTGGACCTGGTGGATGCCGCCTACGAGATGCACAGCGGTGCATTGCGTCCCCGCGGCGCTGGGATCGCTACAGCTACAGCTACAGCTACAGCTACAGCTACAGCTACAGCAGCTTACTGAACTGGTCGTTCGCCTTCTGCATCACGAACTCGTACGGCGGAGCGAACTTTCGCGCCCACCAGTAGCCGAATCGGATGTCGTTGGACGTGTACACCAGATACCGGTTCTTCTCGATTCCGGCGATGATGCAGTCGGCGACCTTCTCCGGAGTCACGGCGCGCTTCTCGAATCGGTGCGTGAGCTTACGGATGCGGGGATCGTCGCGGTCCACACCGGCAATCTGCACAGTGCCCACCAACGGCGTCTTCACGCCACCGGGCACCACCAGGCTCACGCCGATACCGTGCCGCTTGAGATCGAACCGCAGGACCTCGGACACCCCGCGTAGACCGAACTTGCTGGCGCTGTAAGCCGCGTGCCACGGCAGCGCCAGCAGGCCGGCGGCCGACGACACGTTCACGAGGTGTCCGCCGCGCCCGGCCGCGATCATCGGGGGCACGAACCGCTCGATGATGTGAATCGGGCCCATCAGGTTCACGTCCACCATCGACTTCCAGTGGCGATGCTCGAGATTCTCGACGGTGCCCCAGGCCGAGATGCCCGCGATGTTCATGACGACGTCGAGGCTGCCGAACTGTTCGTGGATTTCGTCGGCGAACGCGGTGACCGCGTCGAAGTCGGACACGTCGAGGGCCCGCGAACACTCGATGGTGCCGCCGGCGTGCTCGCAGAGGCCGACGGTCTCCTCGAGTCCCACCGCGTCGATGTCGGTGAGGAACAACCGGGCACCTTCCGCGGCCGCCGCGAGAGCCGTGGCCCGACCGATTCCGCTGGCCGCCCCGGTGATCAGGCACTTCTTACCGTCGAGCGTCTTGATCGCCATCGCCTGCAGTTCCCCGCCTTCGATCGGTTCAGGTTCAGTCCGTTTCGGCAGTGTACGTGGCGCACACCGGAATCGGCGCCGGACGATCTGCGGCGCCGATTCGGGCAGGTTCGGTGGAGCCGCGTCAGAGACGCTGCGCCATCTCGTCCTGGTAGTCGCGGATGGTCTTCTCGAGCCCCTCCGCGTCCTCGGGACGACCGTGGCTGCGGGCCTCGTCGGCCCGGTCACGCAGCACGTGAATCGCCCGGCGCAATTCGTTGTCGCTCATTCTGCGGTCCATGCCTCCCAGTTTCCCCGTCGCGGGCGCCATTTTCCAGGCGTCGCGCGCTGGTGGTAGCGATTCGAGACCAAGCGGTTGGCCGTGAGCTACCACAAGGTTATTCGTATGCCAAGGCAGCGTTCCACCGTCCCGAACGGCGCCACGGCGGCAGGTTTCGAACGATTGATCAATCAATACATTCGAGCTACCCGCCGGTTATCTCCGGTGTTAAGATCGTCGCGATGTCTGACTTCGCCGCACGGCTCAACAAGCTCTTCGAAACCGTCCATCCACCGGGCCGGAAGCCGCATACCAATGCGGAAGTGGCGAACGCCCTCATCGCGGACGGCCACAAGATATCCAAGCCGTACATATCGCAGCTGCGCTCCGGCCAGAGAAGCAATCCCTCGGACGAGACCGTCGCGGCCTTCGCGAAGTTCTTCAAAGTGAAGCCGGCGTACTTCTTCAACGACATCTACGCCTCGAAGGTCGACCATGACCTCGAACTGGTCACGCAGCTCCAGGGCTACGGGCTGCGGCGGCTGGCGACCCGGGCATTCGATCTGTCCGAGGAATCGCAGACGCTGCTGACCACGCTCGCGGAGAAGCTGCGGGCGGCGGAAGGCCTGCCCGAGATCCCGCCGGACGCCTCGCGCTGACGGAACCTGCGGTACGCGACACGAGAAGTACCGGAACACGAAAGAGGCCCTCTCCCGAAGGAGAGGGCCTCTTCATTGTGGAGCTGAGGGGAATCGAACCCCTGACCTCTTCGATGCGAACGAAGCGCGCTACCAACTGCGCCACAGCCCCGAACCACGATCCGCTTTCGCTGACCGCTCGGCAACTCTAACAGGACATGCTCCGAGATAACGAATCGCCTGGCCAGCGGCAAAAATGGTCGAAAACGGCAGGGCGCCCGATCACCGTGGTGATCGGGCGCCCTGAAGCCGGAAGGGGAATTTGCCGGGAAATCACTGCCCGGACGCGCGCCTCATACCGTCGTCGCGGTAGGACACCTCGTAGTCGTCGTGCCGGCCACGGTCGCCACGCTCGACGAACTCCGCGTCGTAGTGGTCGAGATGATCGAACGCCGGGTCACCGTCGTCGACCTCGAGAACCACAGCGCCGGGCCGGCGCAGCCGCGCCGGGACCAGTCGCAGCTCCTCGTCGGAGTCCGATTCGACGCCCAGTCGCGAACGACCGAGGCGGGCCATGCGGCGACCGCGGATCTCCTGCTCGAGATGGACCTGCCGACGCAGGTAGGCGAGATAGCCCACGAGGGCGACCACCGAGAAGGCGGAGACCCACCACATCACGGGGGTCAACGCCACGGCGAGCGCGGCCGTCAGGATCGTCGCGAATATCAACCCGAGCACCGTGCGCTGACGGAACTGGTACCGGGCCGCGCTGGCGATCGCGTCGGCCTCGGGATCGAATCCACCCCGGCCGCGCCGATTCGGGACGTAGTCCCGGGCTGTGCCGCGCGTGCGGTCGATCGCATCGTCCATCATGTTCTCGTCGGCGTGAGCGTCCATTCGATCCTCCGCATCCGTGCCGTATGAGTCGTCGCCGTAGGTGTCACCGCGCAGCCGTACCGACGCCGGGCGCCAGTTCGGATCGCTCCGATGTCCGGCCGCGGGCCCGCGTGCCGGGCGTTCCGCGTCGCCACGATGCAGCACTCGAGTCGCGAGCGCCGCATCCGTCGTCTGCCGGATCCGGGGCCGCTTGCTGACAAGCATCGGAACAAGGACGAACAGCCAGACGGCAACCAGCGCGATCCAGATGATCGAGGAACTCGGCATACCGACGACCTCCTCCCATTCGTCTACCAGCACTGATGACGCCAATGACCTGCTCAGGCTAGTGGCATCCGCACCGTTGCCGTCGCAGGCGCGCCGACTCAGGTTTCGCAGGTGTCACACCCGTCACTCGATTATCACCTCTCGAGAAGGAAATTGCAGCCTCGAGATTCAAGTGAGCCCAAGACCACTCCCCGCATACCCGCGTCGCCGCCGGCACTCGGCCGCCTGCGACGCCGCCCGATACGGACCCCGGCGACCGACTGCGCCCGGCGCCCGAACCGGGCCGGCGCGTGGGCACACACCCGGACCCGCCTTTTCCCGACCGTTCACGCGAAAGTGATAACAGCGACAATTCGCCGTCGAAACAGAATCGTTAGCGTCTCTTTATCAAATTTGAGAAAACAAGTCGCCAAAACCTTACGGATCAGTGACAGAGAACCAATACTGCAACCGGGCGTCCACGATTGTCGTAGTCGTCCCGAACTCTGCCCGAGGCCGGCGCGCTCCGGTCGCGAACAATCGAAGACGAGGAATTCCCATGCACGTGAATCACCGGTCTTTTCTTCGCCGCAGGCTTACGCGATCCGCTTCTGCCGTCATTGCCGGAGCAGCCGCCGTGATGCTCACGGTTTCCGTCGGTTCGGCGGGCGCCGAAGCCACATTCCAGCAGGACACCTCCGCCCACGCCGTCAGTTTCGACGGCTGGGAGCTCCACATCGACCAGACCGGTCAATCGCTCAACAGCGTCGCCCCGCTGTCCGGCAATCAGTTCACGCGCGACATCTTCGCGAGCGGACGAGCGCTCGCGACTGTCAGCGGTAACGGCGGCTCCCCCTACACCGGCGGCGTGCTCGAGGTGGGATACCAGATCGGCTACCAGGCCGACGTCTCCAACGGTGCCGTCATCACCGGCAATGCCGGGCTGACCCCGGGCGTGGTCTACATCCCGGAACAGGCGGAGACCGTGCACCTCACCGCGGACCCCAACATCCCGCCGGTCGTCGACCTGTTCAACGGTCAGGCACTCGAGCTGGGTATCGAGACCCCGGTCGAGGGCAACCTGTCCACGCAGGTCGCGCCAGGCACCATCGCGACGGTTCCGGTGCAGAAGAAGGAGTGCAAGTCCACCCAGTGCGCCATCACGCTGCGTGATGTCCATCTCGAGGTCAACCACGCCCTCGGCTCGGTGTCGGTCCGCTCCTACGCCATCTTCACGGCATCCACCGATGTCGCGGACGACGTCGTCGTCAGCTACGGTCCGCCGGTCATCGTGTGACCTGTGGCCGAACGGCCTCGTCGGGCTCGGGCCCCGGCGGGGCCGTTCGGCTGTCCGGGCGCTCGCCCATCAGCTCCAGGTGGCCCGTCCGGCCCGCACCAGACGATCGGACACCGAACCGGGTACCTCCTCGACGGTCATCGCGACCAGCAGATGATCGCGCCACTGACCGTCGACGTCGAGGTACCGCCGCAGCAGTCCCTCCTCGCGGAAACCTGCATGCCGCAGTACCGCCTGACTCGCCAGATTCTCCGGACGAACGGTGGCCTCCACCCGGTGCAACCCCATCGGACCGAAGCAATGGTCGAGCCCCAGCGCGAGTGCAGCCGTCGCGATGCCCTGCCCGCCCACGTCCTTCGAGACCCAGTAACCGATCCACGCGGACGACAGCGCACCGCGGACGATGTTGCCGACGGTGATCTGACCGCACACGCTGCCGTTCAACTCGATGGCCATCGGCAGCATGCGACCTTTGCGGGCCTCCGAGCGAAGACTCGAACACAACCCCGGCCACGCCGTGATGTGATGCCGGTCCGCCCAGGGAGCCTGACCGGTCGGCTCCCACGGCTCGAGGTGTTCCTGGTTGGCGATGCGGAGCCGACTCCACACGGCAGCATCCCGCAGACGAACGGGCCGCACCGTCACGCGACCGCCGACAACCCCCAACGGTCCGAGCCGAGCCGGCCACCCCGGATGCACAGACACGGTTCTTTCAGCCCCGCTGCGCAAGGAAAGCGACTTCCACCTCTTCACCGGCGCGAACCTCAGTGACGTCCGGTTCGACGAGAACGAGGCAGTTGGCCTCGGCGAGCGTCGCAAGCAGGTGTGACGACGCTCCGGGCGCTCCGCCGAGCGCCTGCACGAGGTACTCCCCCGTCGACTCGTCACGCATCAGCTGGCCGCGCAGGAATCCCTTGCGATTGGCGATGGATGTGATCGGAGCGACCGTGCGGGCGGTGACGATCCGGCGCATGGGCTGACGGCGCCCCAGCGCGATCCGGATGAGCGGCCGCACCATCACCTCGAACACGACGAGCGCGCTCACCGGATTGGACGGCAGCAGGAAGGTCGGGACCTCGTCGCGCCCCAGCTGCCCGAAACCCTGGACCGAACCCGGGTGCATGGCGACCCGCTCGACCTCGAGGTCACCGAGATCGGCCAGCGCGTCCCGGACCTCGTCCGACGCCCCACCACCGACCGCGCCCGCGATGACGACGATCTCGGACCGGATCAGCTGGCCCTCGACGACCTCTCGCAGTCGGCGCGGATCCATCGTCGCGATGCCGACCCGGTTGACGTCGGCGCCGGCGTCACGCGCCGCGGCCGCGAGCGCGTACGAATTGACGTCGTAGACCTGGCCCGGTCCCGGGGTGCGGTCGATGTCGACCAGTTCCCCGCCCACCGAGATCACCGACAGACGCGGCCGCGGATGCACCAGGACCTTGTCGCGGCCCACCGCGGCCAGCAGGCCCACCTGCGCGGCGCCGATGATGGTGCCCGCCCGCACCGCGACATCGCCCGGCTGGACGTCGTCACCGGCCCGGCGGACGTAGTCACCGGAGCGGACCGGCTTGTAGACCTTGACTCGGGCGTGGCCGCCGTCGGTGCGGTCCATCGGCAGGACCGCGTCGGCGAGGGTCGGCAGCGGAGCACCGGTGTCGACTCGGACGGCCTGACGCGGCTGCAGCCGGATCGGCTGACGCGAACCCGCCGTCACCTCCCCGACCACGGGAAGGGTGAGTTCGGTGGGCTCGCCGTCCTCGCCGCGGATATCGGTACCCGCGGCGAGAACGTCGACACTTCGAACTGCGTAGCCGTCGATCGCGGCCTGGTCGAAGCCTGGCAGTGGCCGTTCGGTCACCACTTCTTCGGCGCACAGCAATCCCTGTGCCTCGGAGATCGCCACCCGGACCGGCCGGGGCGCCACCGCGGCAGCAGTCACTCTCGACTGCTGCTCCTCAACCGAGCGCATGTGGTTCCTCGTCCTCCCGACCCTGTCGACCCGACCGCGTACTGCTGACGTCTACTCGCCGGCCGGCTTCAGCCGCTCGACCAGCCATTCGCGCAGCGAGGGGCCGTACTCCTCGCTGTTCAACGCAAAGTCAACCGCAGCACGCAGGTAGCCGCCGGGATTTCCCAGATCGTGTCGAGATCCGCGGTGGACGACGACATGCACCGGGTGTCCCTCGGCGATCAGCAATGCGATCGCATCGGTGAGCTGCAACTCACCACCCGCACCGGGAGTGATCCGGCGCAGCGCGTCGAAGATCGCACGATCGAGCAGGTAGCGACCGGCCGCGGCGAACGTGGAGGGAGCGTCCTCCATCGCAGGCTTCTCCACCATGCCGACGACCTTCAGGACATCCGGGTTGGTGGCATCCGGGACGGTCTCGACGTCGAACACGCCGTAGGCGCTGACCTGGTCCTTCGGTACGTCGATCGCGCACAGCACCGAACCACCGCGCTTCGCACGAACCCGCGACATCGTCTCGAGTACGCCGCGCGGCATCACGAGATCGTCGGGCAGCAGGACGGCGATCGCATCCTCGTCGTCGTCGAGGACGGCCTCGGCACACCCGACGGCATGCCCGAGCCCGAGCGGCTCCTCCTGCACGACGGAATCGACCTCGAGCAGGCCCGGAGCCTTCCGCACCTTCTCGAGCAGGTGGTACTTGCCACTGGCTTCGAGCTTGCTCTCGAGCACCAGGTCCTCGACGAAGTGAGCAACGACACCGTCCTTGCCCGGCGAGGTCACGATGACCAGTCGGTTCGCTCCGGAGTCGGCCGCCTCCCCCGCCACCAATTCGATGCCCGGGGTGTCGACCACCGGGAGTAACTCCTTCGGAACAGTCTTCGTGGCAGGTAGGAACCGCGTTCCCATCCCTGCAGCGGGCACAACCGCCGTCCGAAAGCACCTGTTGTCGTTGGTGACGGCATCTGTCATAACTCACCACCCTATCCACCGGCCCCCGCGGCCGGTCGCACGATCCTATGGTGGCGATCATGAAATCGCTGTCCAAGACCGAATGGCGGAGCCACATCCTCCGGGAACGCCGAGCTGTGGACGACCGAACCCGAGTCTCGGAGGACGCGTCCTTGGTCTCGTTCGTCACATCCGCCGTGTCGACTCTGGCAGGGGCACGGCCCGATCTCACGGTGTGCGCGTATGTCCCCGTCGGCACGGAGCCCGGGTCCGTCGACATGCTCGAGGCCCTCCGGCAGGCGGGATCGCGAGTGCTGGTGCCGGTTACCGGCGACCCCGGCCCCCTTGCGTGGGCCGAGTTCACCGGCCGCGACCACCTCGTCGCGGCCGGCTACGGGCTCCGCGAACCGAACGGCCCCGTTCTGCCGTCGGCCGAGGTCGGCGCCGCTTCGGTGGTGTTCATACCGGCGTTGGCAGTGGACGAGCACGGTGTCCGACTCGGTCGCGGGGCCGGCTTCTACGACCGGACGCTCGGGCTCGCGGATCCCACGGCGGCGTTGGTCGCCGTGGTCCGGGACAGCGAACTGGTGGCCGGACTGCCCGCCGATCCGCACGATGTCGCGATGGGGTGGGCGCTCACGCCGGGGCGTGGCCTGGTGCGCCTCGCCGCGCGCGATACCGAGGATCCGGGGGCTGCGCAGGAATAGGCATCTGGTTCGCACTGTTGGCACTGTCGACTGTAGAGTGCCAACACCTGCGGTTTGACTACACAATGCGGAGGAACCCAGTGCCCACCTATTCGTACGCCTGCACCGAATGCGACAACCGGTTCGACATCGTGCAGTCGTTCACCGACGACACCCTGACCGTGTGCCCGGAGTGCTCCGGCAAGCTCCGCAAGCTGTTCAACTCGGTCGGCATCGTCTTCAAGGGCAGTGGCTTCTACCGCACGGACAGCCGCGGCGGATCGAGCACGGCGAGCGAGCCCGCAAAGAAGTCCGAGTCTTCCTCGTCGTCCTCGGCTGCACCCGCGCCGTCCAGCGCCCCCGCCGCCGCCAGCTGACCAGGGGTCGGTCTGTCCACAGCCCGCCGCTCATCCACAGGCGGGTTCGCGTCGCCGTCGTGACGGGATCGGGTCTCCGCACCCCGGCCTAGCCTTCCCGTCATGCTGACCATCCCGTTTCGCCGACGCGTGTCCGACCGCAACGGACCGCTGGCCCCGACGCTCGGTGACCGACTCGGCCGGATGACGCGTCCGGGCTGGGCACGAACCGACGCCGCGCGGCGCACCACCGCGGTGGTGCTCGTCGTCGCCGCGGGGATACTCCTGGTCCGGGGCAATCCCGATGATGTCGGTGAACCTGTCGTCGTCGCTGCCCGGGACCTCACACCCGGCCAAGTCCTGTCCGACGACGACCTGCGCACGGTCGATCGCCCCGGAGCCGACACCCCTGCAGGCTCCGTCCCCGCACCAGATGCCGCACTCGGACGCACGGTGTCGTCGCCCGTCCGGGAGGGCGAGATCCTCACCGATGTCCGACTCCTGGGTCCCCGCCTCGCGGAGGCCGCCGTCGGATCCGCCGACGCACGGATCGTGCCCGTGCGACTGTCCGACTCCGGACTCGCCGCGCTCATCCGTGAAGGCGACCGGGTGGACGTCCTCACCGTCGACCAGTCGCGGCAGACCACCGACTCACGACCACCCTCGGCAGAGATCCTGGCCTCCGGCGCCACCGTCGTCCTGGTGTCCCCGGAGCGGTCATCGGGAACCGAGCGACGGGATCGCGTCGTGATGCTGGCGCTTCCGGCCCCCGCGGCGGGCGCGGTTGCCGCGGCGTCGCTGACCGATGCGATCACCGTGACGCTGCACTAGAGGCGCACGGCGCGCCGGTCCCGGCCTCTCTGAACTAGCCTGCCGCTTTCACGGTAATTCGGCTGAACACCTGTGTCACTGACGAAGAAAGGTGCTCCGACCTGCGATAATTCGACTTGTCTAAGGTTGAACAATCGCGTGATCAAGGAGCACCTTTCAGGTGGCCAAGTCTACGTCCCCGTACCCACACCTGTCCGCATCGGCCACCGGAACCGGCGTCGTGTCGCATGCCGGGACGGTCTTGTTGCTGCGTACCGCCGAGAAAACAGGCCTGACCACCGCCCTGTCGGCCGCGCTCGAGCCGTGGCGCAAGCCCCTCGCGACGCACGACCCGGGCAAGATCGTGTTGGATCTCGCGGTCACGCTCGCGCTCGGCGGTGACTGCCTGGCCGACATCGCGCAGTTGCGGGCGCACCCGCAGGTGTTCGGTCCGGTCGCCTCCGACCCGACCGTATCGAGGCTGGTCACCGCGCTGGCCGCGGACCCCGGCGCCGCACTCGCGGCGATCGGGAGTGCTCGCGCTGCGGCCCGACGCCGTGCATGGGCCGCGGCCGGAGACCGGACACCCGATCATCGGATCGACGAGAAGGATCCGCTGGTCGTCGACATCGATGCCACCCTGGTGACCGCGCACTCGGAGAAGGAATCCGCAGCCCCGACATTCAAGCGTGGCTTCGGGTTTCATCCGTTGTGCGCGTTCGTCGACCACGGTGATGGCGGGACCGGTGAGCCGGTGGCGATGCTCCTGCGGCCCGGAAATGCCGGCTCGAACACCGCTGCAGACCATGTGACCGTGGTCAAGGATGCGTTGGCGCAGTTGCCGTTCGATCCGGGCTACCGGGTCGGGAAGAAAGTGTTGATCCGCACCGATGGCGCCGGCGGCACGCACGACTTTCTCGACTACCTGACCAAGCGGCGGTTGGCGTACTCGATCGGGTTCGGGCTCACCGACACCATGACCGCGGCGATCGACCTGATCCCGAAGACCGTGTGGACGCCCGCCTACGACGCCGACGGGAAGGTCCGTGACGGCGCCTGGGTCGCCGAGCTCACCGGGCTGATCGACCTGTCTACCTGGCCCGCTGGGATGCGGGTCATCGTCCGCAAGGAGCGGCCGCACCCCGGCGCGCAACTGCGGTTCACCGACCACGAGGGTCTGCGGTTGACCGCGTTCGCCACCAACACCACCCGCGGCCAACTCCCGGATCTCGAGCTGCGGCACCGCCGCCGGGCCCGTTGCGAGGACCGGATCCGGGGCGCGAAAGACACTGGCCTGCAGAACCTTCCGCTACACGGGTTCGACCAGAACCGGATCTGGCTGCAGATCGTGCAACTCGCCGGCGAACTGATCGCCTGGACACAACTCCTCGCGTTCGACACCGAAACCGCCCGACGCTGGGAACCGAAACGACTCCGACTCCGGCTGTTCCACATCGCCGGCCGCATCGTCCGTCACGCCCGACGCATCCACCTCAAACTCGCCGCCCACGCACCCCACGTCGACCTGCTCGTCGCCGCGATCACACGCGTGACGACACCAAAAACAGTGACCTGACCAGCGGAAATCTTCCCCGCCGGGACGAAAGGAGCACCATCATTCGGGGCCGTGGACCCCGACGCAACCCGACCGCGTCGGCCACCCCGCCACGTCCGGAAACCGGAACCATCACCGGGACAAGAAAACCGAACTCGATCAGGCCGGCACGCCGCGCTCACGAAAGATCGAGGCTAGTCTCGACACGACCTCGAGACACCGACATCAGAGGGGATCCATATGCTGAAGGGGTTCAAGGACTTCCTGCTCCGAGGAAACGTTCTGGATCTTGCCGTCGCCGTTGTCGTCGGCGCGGCTTTCACGGCGATCGTGACCGCGTTCACCAACAACATCATCAATCCGCTCGTGGCCGCAGTCGGCGGATCCGACGAACTGGGCTGGGGCTTCCCGGTGATTCCAGGCAACGACGCGACGTTCGTCGACGTCGGCGCCGTGGTGACCGCGATCATCAACTTCGTCATCATCGCCGCCGTCGTGTACTTCGTGCTGATCGTGCCGGCGAACGCCGTCAAGGCTCGCTTCGCGACGGAGAAAGAGGACACGAAGGCCAGCGAGGCCGATCTCCTCATCCAGATCCGCGACATCCTCGCCGAGGGACGGATCGGCGAGGCAGCCGACTCGATCGATCCGGACGGCAAGCACTCCCGCGTCCCGGAATAGCCCGTTCCGACCCCGTTCCGTCCTGTTTCCCTGGGAAACAGGACAGCAACATCATCACCACTCGAGCCCGCCCGGTAATAACCGGGCGGGCTCGAGTGCTGTCAGCGAACCCCGTTGGAAGTCAGGCGATTCGGAGTGCTCAGAGAACCAAGGGCTTGCCGAACGTGGTGACGACGTCGCCGGCGGCGCTCTTGACCGTCACGTACGGCCGGATCGTCACCGGACCGACGACGCCCGTGGCACTGCCGTGAGCATTCGCGAACTGGATCTCGGTGGCCGCGCCGTCGAACTTGCCCTTGGCAACCTCGACGGTCTTCACTCCCCCGCCCGGCGCGAGCTCGAGATCCAGGCTCGGACCGAACGCGACCGACACGCCCGCACCACTCGCCTCGAGCTTGGGGACGAAGTTCATCTCGAGCTTGCCGCCCAGCGAGACCGGGTACGCGACCTGGTAGCCGGCGACGATCTCGCTGCCCTTGTACTTGTCGGCGCCGGAACCCTCGATCTTTTCGGCGGCCCTAAATCCGAACGGCCACCGGGATCACTCCAATTGCGCCGAAAGCACTCGGACTTCGGCATTTCCGAGCGGATCCCGGCCGAGATTGGACGGACCGGTCGCCCGGCCGCCAGACGCCAGTTCCCGTCGAAACGGGTTCACCATACGAACATTTGAACCGGTCAGTTTGTAAAGGCAGTTCGACGGCGTAGCCAATCCCTTCGGACCAAGATCGCTATGGTGCATCACACCCCCTCAACTGGGAAGGGGCCGAAATCACGCTGCGCATTGCGTGTGAGCTGATCCGGCGGCCGACGACCGATGCAACGCGGAACGCTCACCGCGCACACGAGAATGCGCCGGGTATGCGTGATGAATCACACATACCCGGCGCATTCCGGACTATTCCGAAAACAATCTATTGATTGAACTGAAGGTGGCGCGTCAGCCGTGGTGAGGGGGTACCTGACGCCGCAGCCATTCGTCCTGACCACCACTCGACGTCGAGGCCCCGTCGGAGGACCGTTCGTCCGAAGTCTGCTCGGGCAGCACGGTACCGAAGATGGCCTCGAGTCGGGCCCGGTCGACTCGCGACCGCCCACGAGGCCCCGACGTGGCCTTCGCCTCCGACGTCGACCCGGTATCCGTCTCGTCCGACATGGCTGGGGTGTGCACCCTTCCTACTCGTCGATGCTCGACAGCTGCCCGATGACGTGGCTAGCCAACGGAGTCAGCGTCGCCATCCCGTCGCGCACCGCGGCCCGCGAGGACGCGAGATTGACCACGAGGGTGCTGCCGGAGATCCCGACGAGTCCCCGCGAGATGACCGCATCCACAGCGCCCGCCGCGAGCCCGGAAGACCGCAGCGCCTCACTGATTCCCGGCAGCTCCCGGTCGAGGACCTCGGCGGTGGCGTCCGGCGTCACGTCACGCGGCGAGACGCCCGTCCCGCCGACCGAGATCACCAGGTCGACACCACCGATCACCGCGGTGTTGAGAGCGTTGCGGATCTCCACCTCGTCGGCGGTCACGGCAATCGTGGCATCCACCAGGAATCCGGCTTCGGTGAGCAGTTCGGTGACGAGCGGCCCCGTCGAGTCGACATCGCCGTGTGCGGTCCGATCGTCGACGATCACGACCAGCGCTCGTCCGGCCAACGGTGCTTCGAGTTCCATGGTCCCTACCGTAATGGCCGCATCCGAGTCAGTCGGGACCCGGCGGAGAATCCGTGTCAGCACCGGACGGTTTCCGGTCATCATCATCGTCCACCCGTGGTCGGCGCGGTGCCGAGCTGGACGTCGACCGTCTTCGAGTTACCCGAGGCGTCCTGATACGTCACGGTCACCTTGTCACCGGGCGCGTGGGAGCGGATCGCCGCGATCAGCGAGTCGCCACTCGTGATGATCCGGTCGTCGACCTTGGTGACGACGACACCCTTGGGGATGCCCGCCTTCTCGGCCGGGCCGCCCGCGGTGACGTCGACGACAGTCGCGCCGCCCGTGGACTCCTTGGCCGAGACCTGCACGCCGATGATCGCCTGCGTGGCCTTGCCCGTCTTGACCAGTTCGTCCGCGATACGGCGCGCCTGGTCGACGGGGATCGCGAAGCCGAGGCCGATCGAGCCACCCTGGCCGCCGGCGGTCGCGATCGCGGTGTTGATGCCGACGAGCTGGCCGTCCATGTTCACGAGCGCGCCGCCCGAGTTGCCGGGGTTGATCGCGGCGTCGGTCTGGATGGCGTCGATGACGGTGTTCTGGTTGCCCGTCTCACCGGTGGTCGACACCGGCCGGTCGAGCGCCGAGACGATACCGGAGGTGACGGTGCCCGCGAGTCCGAGCGGCGAACCGATCGCGACGACCTGCTCACCCACCTGAATGTTCTCGGAGGTGCCCAGTTCGACGGGGGTCAGACCCGACTTGCCGTCCGCCTTGATGACCGCGATGTCCGAGGTCGGGTCGGTGCCGACCAGCGTGGCCGGCGCGGTGGTCCCGTCGGCGAACGCGACCAGCAGCTTGCCGTCCGGCCCGCCACCGGCAACCACGTGGTTGTTGGTCATGATCAGGCCGTCGGACGAGATGACGACGCCCGAGCCCTCGCCCTCGCCGCGGGTTCCGGCCACCTGGATCTGCACCACGCTCGGCAGCACCTTGTTCGCGACCGCCTCGACCGAACCCGCCGGCGCATTGGACGCCGGACTGGTCTCGGGCTTGGGGACGTCGAGCGCATTCGAGACCGGAGCATTGCTGCCACCGTTCGACGACGTGGCGATCGATCCGACCGCCCCGCCGATGCCGCCGCTCACCAGCGCGAGGGCGATTGCGCCGGCGACCAGCGCGGACCGACCCGACTTGCGCGGCTCGGTGTGCGACGGCGCCCCGGTCGTGGGCAGCGTGCCCGTCGTGCCGATGCCCGGAATCTGCTCGGTGGGCTGGTAACCGGCCTGGTATCCGCGCTGGGGGTAGCCCGAGCCGGGTTGTCCTGCGCCCTGGTAGCCCTGGTTCTGGGGGTTCTGGGAGTAGTAGCCGCCACCCGAACGCCACTGGTCCTGCGGGCCGGGCTGGTGTCCGGCCTGGTAGGGCGCACCCTGCTGGGGATCACCGTGTCGGGGAGTTCCCTGGTTGGGATTGGGGTCGCCGTGGGGGTTACGGTCGTCGGTCATCGCACCGCCTTCATTCGTGACCGCCGGGGATGGGGCGGTCGCAGTGTCTCGATCGGTGGTCGATCCGCTGCCGCAGAAGCCGAGAAACTGCAGCGGCGATCCGACTCACCGAGATCCCGGATCCGGTCCGGTCGCTGAATCCAGATTGCCCGGCACGGCTGAGAAGCCGCTGAGACGCTGCTTTCAGTTTCCCGTGTTCCTGACGAAGTGGCCAGGATCACATCCCGGACGTTCGGATCAGCGGCTGTCGGCCTCGGGTTCGCCCGGCAGGACGATTCGGATACGGGCACCGCCTCGGTCGGACGTCTCCACCGCGATGGTGCCGCCGTGCTTGACGACCACCTGCCGGACGATCGCCAGGCCGAGACCCGATCCGGGCATCGAACGTGACACCGTCGACCGATAGAACCGTTCGAAGACCAACTCCCGATCCTCGAACGGGATGCCGGGGCCAGCGTCGTCGACGACGAGTTCGAGCAGGCGGTCACCGATCTGTCGCATCGTGACCTGCACACGCTCCCCCGTCGGACTCCACTTCGCGGCGTTGTCCAGGACGTTGAGGACGGCCCGCGAGAGCCCGGCCTGGTCGCCGTAGATGAACCACGGAGTGGTGACGGCTTCGAAGTCGATCTCGTTCCGTCGGCGACGGGCCTTCTCCAGGGACCGCTCCACGACCTCGCTGAGATCGACCAGCTCGAAGACGGTCTCGGGGGCATCCTCGCGCGCGAGATCCACCAGGTCCCCGACGAGCGTGGAGAGCTCCTCGATCTGGGCTACGACGTCGGCGCGCAGGTCCGCCATGTCCTCGGCCGGAATGCTCGGAGCCCCCGGGCGACTCGATGCGATGAGCAGTTCCATGTTGGTCCGCAACGAGGTGAGCGGGGTACGCAGCTCGTGTCCGGCGTCGGCCACGAGCCGACTCTGCCGGACCCGTGATTCCGCGAGGGCGCGCAGCATCGTGTTGAAACTGGTTGTCAGGCGAGCCAGTTCGTCGTTGCCGGTGACCGGAATCGGGGTGAGATCGTCGGTGCGGGCCACGCGTTCGGTCGCTGCGGTCAGTCGTCCGATGGGTCTCAGACCCGTTCGGCCCACTGTCGTGCCGGCCGCCGCGGCGAGGACGACGCCGCATCCACCCACCACGAACAGCACCCAGGCGAGCCGGTCCAGCACGTCCTCGGTCGGCTCGAGCCGCTGCGCGATCACCAGGGTGCTGCCGTCACGCGTGCGCTCGGCGAGCACCCGGTTGCCCTCGACGGTGCGCAGCGAGAAGTCGCGCTGTCCTCGGGCAACCGCCATCTCGGCCGGGCCGATCGGAACCACCGAGCCGGGCGGGATGTACTTGTTCAGGTCCGGAAAGATCAGCGCCACACTGATATCGCTGGTGTATAGCGTCGCGCCGGCGATGTACCGCGGGTCGAAGGTGATGAGGTCGTTGTCGACGATCGCGGATGCCCGCGAACGCAGCTGGTTGTCGACGTCGGCGTACAGGGCGCGCGAGACCACGGCATACGCCGCCAGCGCCATGACGGCGACCGCGACGGCCACGACGGACGCCGCGAGCAACGTCACGCGCCACCGCAGGGACACCGACCGGGTGAGCGGCATCGGTGGCCGCATCTCGTGCCGGGGTGGGGGCATGGGACCGATCTGCGGACCGGTCGGGTTCGGGTCGGCGCCCGCGCGCCCGAAGGGGGTGACCATCACGGAGGAGTCTCCCGCAGCACGTATCCGACGCCGCGGACCGTGTGGATCAGTCGGGGCTCGCCCTCGGCTTCGGTCTTCCGACGCAGGTAACCGACGTACACCTCGAGCGCGTTCCCCGACGTCGGGAAGTCGTATCCCCACACCTCTTCCAGGATGCGGCTGCGGGAGAGCACCCGCCGGGGGTTCGCCATGAGCATCTCGAGGAGCGCGAACTCGGTGCGCGTGAGACTGATCGACCGACCGGCGCGGGTCACCTCGCGGGTGACGGGGTCCAGGGTCAGATCCTCGAACGTCATCGCCTCGGAATCCTCACCGGCAGCCGGGGACGCGCGGCGCAGCAGGGCCCGCAGCCGAGCCAGCAACTCCTCGAGCGCGAACGGCTTGGGCAGGTAGTCGTCGGCACCCGCGTCGAGGCCGGCCACCCGCTCCGACACCGAATCGCGCGCCGTGAGAACGAGAATCGGAAGATCGTCACCCGTGCTTCGCAGGCGCCGGCACACTTCCAATCCGTCGAGTCTCGGCATCATGACGTCGAGCACCAGGGCGTCGGGACGCGATGCGGACACCTTCTCGAGCGCATCCACGCCGTCGACGGCGAGATCGACCGTGTACCCGTTGAAGCTCAGGGAACGCCGCAGTGACTCCCGAACAGCCCGGTCGTCGTCGACCACCAAAATGCGCATGCGGCCATTTTGGCCCCACCGACTGAGATCCCGCTGAGAGGATCCCGTTCACCAGACCGGCGTGTCGCGTCAGTCACGCGGCAGCCTCGGTCCCGGCAGGCTCCAGTGCCGCCACAACGCTGCCAACCGAACGGTCGTCGCGACCACGGTGCCGACCACCAACGCGGTGTTGCCGGTCAGGCCCGCCTCGGACCCGGCGACCACCAGCGTCGCACCGAGCAGCGCGGGAATCGCGTAGAAGTCGCGGTGCAGCAGCAACGGCACCTCGTTGACGAGCACGTCGCGCAGGATGCCGCCGCCGATGGCCGCGGTCGCACCGATCAGCACGGATGCGAGGGCACCGGCGCCCGCCCCGAGCGCGATCGTCGCACCCGTGCTCGCGAACAGTCCCATCCCCAGCGCGTCGAGCACGAGGATCTCGCGTCGCAGCCGCCCGATCGCCGAATGCACGAAGAACACGATCACTGACGTCGCCGCCGCGGTCCCGAACAGCGGCCAACTCGTGAGTGACGTCGGCGGGTGGATGCCGAGCAGCACGTCGCGCACGATGCCGCCGCCGATGCCGGTGAACACGCCGACGACACAGACCCCGAAGACATCGAACCGCTTGGTGACCCCGACCAGCGCGCCGGACGCGGCGAACACGGCGATGCCCGCGAGCTCGAGGATCTTCAGCAGCACGCGGACAGCGTCGCACGGACCGGCGCGCCAGGGGTCACAGTCGGCCGGGATCGATCCGGCCGAGCCGGACCGCACGGACCAGACGTCGGGGGACGCGATGAGTCCGGCCGTCGACGGTCACCGTCACCAGGTCCGGGGCGATCGCCTTCCACCGGGACCGTCGGCTGCGGGTGTTGGCACGCGACATGCGCCGCTTGGGTACCGCCATCGTTCAGCCCTCCCGGGGTCCGCGGCCGACACGGCGGCCGAACCGCCGCTCGAACTTCTCGACCCGCCCCTGCCGATCGACCAGACGACTCGTCCCGGTCCAGAAGGGATGCGAATCGCTCGTGACGTCGACGACGACGAGCGGCCGGACGGTGCCGTCGACCCATTCGACGGTGTGGTCGGTCGCCGCAGTCGATCGGGTGAGGAAGGCATGCCCGGTCGTCGAGTCCTGGAAGACCACCGGCCGGTACTCGGGGTGGATACCTGGTTTCATCGCTTCGTTTCTCCGTTCGTGTTTCGGTTTTCGGCGCTTCGTTGTTCGGTTCCGAGGCCCGCGCCGGCGATCCGACCGACCGGATCGGGGTCCGCGCACGGGTCCTCGTGGAACTCCCCGAACGGGTCTTCCCACGTGGACCATGCCGACTCGTCGGCCAGCTCCCGCTCGGTGAGCAGCGCCCAGTCGAGGGCGCCCGTCACCGCGTCCGGGTCGGCGTCGTGTACGAGCACCACGAGCGAGGTGTCCCGGTCGCCGAACCGCTCGTCCCAGCCCAGCGCCGCCATCGCACGCCGTTCGTCGTCGGCGGCCGCGAGTTCGTCCTCCGTCATCGCAGCCAGCCAACGGTCCGCACTCGCCACGCGCAGGCCCCCACCGGCGGATTCGAGCCAGAGCGCGACGTCGGATCGGGTCGCGAGCCACATGCGCCCACGCGCCGTGACGACACCGTCGAGCAGGACGTCGATCGCCTCGTGCAGCCGCCCGGGATGAAAGGGACGTCGGGCTGTGAACTCGACGAGTGACACCCCGTGCTCGGCGTGCAGTGGCGGGCCACCCCGCAACAGCGGCGCGTGCGTGCCGAAGATCCGGCCGCGTCGGGCGTCCGCCGGGATGAGCGGCAGCAACGCAGCTGCGTCGGGCGTCCCGGAGATCGGCGCACCCGGTGCGAGACGGGCGAGGACTGCACGCAGCCGGTGCGACAGCCACGGCTCGCCGGTGTCGTCGTCGACCACGAGCGCGTCAGCGAACGCCACCTGCCCGACCGCCACCTGGGCCACGGTCCGGTCATCGTCGAGGTCATCGTCGCCGGTGGCGGCAAGCCACCACTCCCCGGCGTCTAGGCACGTCACAACCGCATCCACGCGTACGTCGCGGACCGCGGGCCCGTCGAGTTGTCCGACCACGCCGACCACCGGGACGTGTTCGATCGCCCAACACACCGCCTCCGGTTCCAGTGCGTGGTCGAGCTCGAGCACGATCCGGTCCACCGAACTGCGCGCGTGGAGACGGCGCAACAGCGGCAACAGGTCGTGACGCAGCGTGCACGACACGCACCCGTGCGCGAGCTCGAGGATCTCGGTCCGCACCTCGGGGGCCTCGACCGATCCAGTCGTCACGGTGCGGCGGACCACCCCCTCGCGGAGCTGCCCGAGGTCGTGATGGATCACGACCGTGCCCACCCGACCGTCACCCAGCAGCGAGAGGGCCGTCCGATGGACCGGCCCGCTCCAGCCCGCGACGAGAACCAACGGTGTGCGGCCGTCCGGCACGTCAGCCACAGCCACCCCCTTCGAAAACGATTGTCATTACCGATTCACGAGGCTACACTTCGAACGCGCTTGTCGACAATCGTTTTCATTAATCGTTCGAGTTCGGCCCTCATGGACCGGAGAGGAAGTCCCATGCCCGCTCGCTGTCAGGTCACCGGACGCACCCCGGGATTCGGCAGGTCCGTGTCCCATTCGCACCGGCGCACCAGCCGCCGCTGGAACCCCAACATCCAGAAGAAGACGTACTTCGTGCCCAGCCGAGGCCGACGAATCACATTGACGCTGACCCCGAAGGGCATCCGCACCATCGACCGGGACGGCATCGAGGCCGTCGTCGCCCGCATGCGGGCCGCAGGAGAGAAGGTCTGACCATGGCAGGCAACGAGGTCCGCCCCGTCATCAAGCTGGTCTCGACCGCGGGGACCGGATATCGGTACGTCACCCGCAAGAACCGCCGCAACGACCCCGACCGGATGGTGCTGCGGCGCTACGACCCCGTGATCCGTCGGCACGTCGATTTCCGAGAGGAGCGCTGACGCGGTGGCAAAGAAGTCGAAGATCGCACGGAACGAACACCGTAGGGCCGTCGTCGCGCGGTACGCGCCGGTGCGCGCCGAACTGAAGGAGACAATCCGCCGACCGTCCAGCTCGGCCGAGGAACGCGCCGAAGCCCAGTACCGGCTTCGGCAGCTTCCCCGGGACGCGAGTCCGGTAAGATTGCGCAATCGAGACGCTGCGGATGGACGTCCGCGCGGTCACCTGCGGAAGTTCGGTCTGTCCCGCGTGCGGATGCGCGAGATGGCACATCGTGGGGAACTGCCAGGCGTACACAAGTCGAGCTGGTAAGGAAGAGCAATGGCAGTCAAGAGAGCACCGTCGAAGAAGGCGCGCAGCGAACAGGGCCGCCGTCCCAAGAAGAACCCGCTGATCACCGCGGGCGTCGAGACCGTCGACTACAAGGACATCAACCTGCTCCGCACGTTCATCTCCGATCGCGGCAAGATCCGCAGCCGCCGCGTCACGGGCCTCACCCCGCAGCAGCAGCGTCAGGTGGCCGTCGCGGTGAAGAACGCCCGCGAGATGGCACTGCTGCCCTTCACCAACCGGTAGCACACCCGCTCTGCCGAAAGGCCGCGCAGTCGAGGCGACTGTGCGGCCTTTCGTCGTTTCCGGCGTGGTCGCACCGCCGTCCGGGGGCCGCGCTA
Source organism: Rhodococcus sp. W8901 (assembly GCF_013348805.1). Taxonomy (NCBI): domain Bacteria; kingdom Bacillati; phylum Actinomycetota; class Actinomycetes; order Mycobacteriales; family Nocardiaceae; genus Rhodococcus; species Rhodococcus sp. W8901. The sequence continues at coordinate 1,494,906 of NZ_CP054690.1, read as the reverse complement.
GATTCTCCGGGTGTCGTTCTCGCTCCGTACCGCCGTTCTCCTCACCGCGACCGCCCTGACCGTGGGTGGTGTCGCAGCCTGCTCGTCCGACTCGTCGACGACCACCGGCGACGGTGGCCGTGCCGATTGCATCACCGACTTCGATGCGAACACCGACTACTTCCCCGACAAGCAGACTGTCGACTACGCCGAGAACTTCGACATCGAGTACCACAACTCGTACCAGGTGGTCACCGTCCGCCAGCCCGGGCAAGCCGACGAGTCGTACGTGCTCACCCGCTGCGGCGCCCCGAAACCGGAGCTGACCGGCGACCTCGCCGGCGCTCAGCAGATCGCGACGCCGGTGACCGACCTGTTCGCCGAGTCGACGACCCACCTGCCCAGCCTCGAAGCCCTCGGCAAGCTCGACGCCCTCACCGGCTTCGCGAGCGCCGACTACGTCTACAGCGAGACCGCCCGGGCTCACATCGCCGACGACGACGTCACCCAGTTCGCGACCGCCGGACAGGTGGACGCCGAGGCCGTGGTCGCACAGGGCCCGCAGGCGTTCGTCACCGGCGGTTTCGAGGATCCGGCGTTTCCCGTGATCGAGCGGGCAGGCATCCCGGTCCTCGACAACTACGACTGGCTCGAGACCGATCCGCGGGGCCACGCCGAGTGGATCAAGTTCTTCGCGGCCCTGACCGGCACGGAGAAGCAGGCCACCGAGACGTTCGACGGGATCGTCACGGACTACGACAAGTACACGACGCTGGCGGCGAACCAGACGCCGGTCTCGATCGTGCCGGGCCTGCCCTACCAGGGTGCGTGGTCGGTGCCGCTCGCGAGCTACTCCAACGAGTTGTACGCGACGGCCCGCATCACCCACCCGTGGATGACCGATCCGGGCACCGGCAGCCTGCAGACCGACCTCGAGACGGTCTTCGCCCGCGCCGGGGACGCACCGGTCGCGATCAGCAACTCCTCCAACAGGACCAAGGCCGAGGCGATCGCCGCGGAGCCGCGGCTCGCCGAGTTCGCGGCCTTCCGCGACGGGCAGGTGTGGACGTCGTCGAAGCGGATCACCGACGCCGGCGCCATCGACATCTACGAGCAGGGCGTCCTGCGCCCCGACCTGGTGCTGGCCGACCTGATCGCGATCGCCCATCCGGACCTGATGCCCGGCCACGAGTTCACCTTCTACAGCCGCCTGCAGTGAACCGCACCGCAGCTGCGCTGACCGCACTGGCCGCGTTCGTCTTCGTCGCGGTCGTGCTCGCGGTGTCGGTGGGTTCGGTGACCATCCCGTTCGGCGCCACCGCACGGTACCTGTTCACCGGGGATGCGGGCAACGCGCGCTGGACCACGCTCATCGCGGACATCCGCCTCCCCCGCGTCGTCACCGCGGCGTGCGCGGGCGCCGCGCTCGCCGTCGCGGGCCTGCTGATGCAGACGCTGTTCGCGAACCCGCTCGCCGACCCGTACATCCTCGGGGTGTCATCCGGCGCGAGTCTCGGTGTCGCGCTGGTCGTGCTCGGCTCCGGGGCCGGTGCGGGCGTGTTCGCGGCGGTGGCCGGCACCGGACGCCTGGGGATCGCGGCGGCCGCGGCCATCGGCGCGCTCGTGGTGCTGCTCGTGGTGCTGGCGATCTCGCGATGGATCCGATCGGTCGTGACGCTGCTGATCGTCGGCGTCATGGTCGGCTCGGTCACCAGCGCCGTCGTGTCCCTGCTCGTCGCCTTCTCGCAGCCCGCGCAGATGCAGCAGTTCATCCTGTGGAGTCTGGGGTCGTACTCCGGCGCGTCGTGGTCCGATCTGCGCGTGCTGATCCCCGCCGTTGCCGTCGGGATCGTGTTGGCAGCCACCCTGGTGCGCCCGCTCAATGCGATGCTGCTCGGCGAGGACTACGCCAACTCGATGGGCGTGCACCTACTGCGCACCCGCACCGTCGCGATCACGTCCGCCGCACTGCTGGCCGGCGCCGTCACCGCATTCTGCGGGCCCATCGCCTTCCTCGGCATCGCGGTCCCGCATCTCGCGCGCCTCGCGCTCGGCACGTCCGATCACCGGGTGCTGCTGCCCGGCGCCGTTCTGATGGGGGCCGCGGTATCGCTGTTGTGCTCGGTGGTGGCGCAGTTGCCGGGTCGTGACGGGGTGCTGCCCCTCAACGTCGTGACGGCACTGGTCGGGGCGCCGGTCGTGATCCTCGTCCTGATGCGATCGCGGCAGACCAAGGCGGGCATGGCATGACCCTCGTGCTCGACGACGTCACGGTGGGCTACCCCGGGCGGCCACCGCGAGAGATCCTCAGCGGACTGCATCTCACCGCGCATTCCGGGCAGGTCACCGCACTGCTCGGCCCCAACGGCGCCGGCAAGTCGACACTGCTGCGCTCGGTGGCCGGTCTGCAGCGGATCCTCCACGGGTCGGCCCGACTCGACGACGTCGACATCACGAAGCTGTCTCCGGCCGAGCGGGCCCGTCGAGTCGCGGTGGTCCTCACCGACCGCGTCGACGGTGGACTGCTCACCGGCGGCGAGATCGCCGCACTCGGACGACTCCCCCACCAGGGCTTCGCGTCCCGCCTCAGCTCCGCCGAACGGCAGCTGATCGCCGACAGCCTCGACCGGATGGGCGCCGCAGACCTCACCGACGTCCGCCTCCACGAGATGTCCGACGGCCAGCGCCAGCGGGTGCTGATCGCACGCGCGCTCGTGCAGCAACCGTCACTGCTGGTGCTCGACGAGCCCAGCGCCTTCCTCGACGTCGCAGCCCGCGTGGAACTGTTGGCACTGCTCGAGGAGATCGCCACCGACGCCGGCATCACGGTGCTGCTGTCGACGCACGACGTCGAACTGGTCCTGCGAACCGCACAGCACGTCTGGCTCGCGGCCGGAGACGGCACCGTGGTCGACGGCACCCCCACCGCCCTGATCGACTCGGGCGCGATCCGGCGGGCCTTCGACTCGCGGCGGGTCCGTTTCGACCCCACCGACGGCATCTTCCGGCTCGGCGAAAGCTAAGCGCCCGAACCGTTCTCGGCGTCCGGTCGTGGCGCGATCTCGTGCAGCATCGCGTCGGACGTGACCCATTTGCCGGTGCGGACGAGTTCCTCGATCACGAGGTCGAACGCGTCGACGAGCCACTCGTGCCGGGCCTCGACGAGCGCGACGTCTCCGCCGGTCTGTTCCTCGAAGAAGCGCACCAGCCAGATGTCCTGGGCGTCCGGGTCGTTGTTCAGACCGTGCTCGGAATTGGTGGCCAGCACGTACATGCTGAAGGCGAAGTCGACGCGGATCGCGTACTCGCCGCCGATGTTGACGACGCTGGTCGGCCGATGCGTCGCAGCCGCCAACGCGGTCATCGCGTCGGCGTAACGGTCGGAGTATTCCTGCGTGCGTGGCACTGGCGATCGTCCTTCGGGTAGGTGCAACTTCAGACGAGGTGCAAACTGAACGCTACACAGCCGACCCGATCGCCTCGACGGCCGACCGCAGACGTGCGTTCTCGGCCGTCAACTTCTCCTGCTCGTCCTCGAGCTCGAGAATGCGCCCGATGCCGGTGAGATTCACACCGAGGGAGACCAGTTCGCTGATCCGAGCGAGTCGATGCAGGTCGTCCTCGCTGTAGCGGCGGGTACCGCCACCGGTGCGCGAAGGCGCGATCAAGCCGCGACTCTCGTACAGACGCAACGTCTGCGGGCCGATACCGGCCAGTTCGGATGTCACCGAGATGCCGTACACACCACGCTTCGACCGGGTCGATTCATCCGGCGATTGGATTCCCACGCGACGAACGGTATCAGCGTCGCCCACAAGGAATCTGAGGTGGTTCGCATAGCTAACTTGCATGCGCGAGGTCAGAGCAACAGGTACGGGTGATAACAAACCGACCGGTCTTGTATTTTCTTGTCCGGCTGTTTACGCTCAGCAAAGTCGTTCAACTGTTCAGCACATGGACGAGGGGGCGACGCCTGTACCCATGGGGGGATCACAGGGGTGGCGTCGTAATTTTTCGACAGCGACGACGCCGCATCGACTAATGACATCCCGGACCGGCCTTCGGCCGCATCCGACCGGGGCGTCGAACCATGTCCACTACTCCCACAGAGGTGAGTGAAGTATGTCCAAGAACGCATTCCGCATCGGATCCGCTGCGGCGATCCTCGGCGCCGCCGCCCTCGTCGCACCCGCCCTCGCCGGCGCCTCGTCGACCGGATCGCTCGGCTCCACCGGATCGCTCGGCTCGAGCGAGGCGCCGGAAGGAATCGCCTGCGCAGAGCTGTCGACCGCGACCGCCCCCAATGGCTGGGGAATCCCGTTCGACGACGAGAAGAGGCAGATTGCCTACCACTCCGCCGAGAAGGTCCTCGACGACGACGGCTCGCTGAAGCTCGAGGTAAACGGCCCCGCCGACCGGTCGGTCAGCTACCACGAGGCCGGGGGCGTCAAGCTGTCCGACGCCGTCAAGCACGAGATCGGTTTCTCCGAACGCGCCGAGAACCCGACGGCCGCGTTCCAGCTCCGGCTGACCGGGACCAGCGAGAACACGAGTTTCGCGAACGGCTTCACGACCCTGGTCTGGGTCCCGGACGCCGGCGCTGTCGACACGTCCGACGGCGGCACCCACGTGAACCTGCAGGACGGCAAGTGGTGGAGCACGAAGAGCATCGCCGGCGCCAAGGACCGCGCGCTGGTGCCGCTCGCCGAGATCGCCGCGGCCAACCCGAACGCGGTCGTCGACCACTACGGCGTGAGCATCGGCCGCGGATCCGAGGCGACCTCGACACTGGTCGACGCCGTGAAGTTCAACGGCTGCACCACGAACTTCGCGCTCGAGGATCCGGCGCCGAGCGCGTCCGGTTCGCTGGGCTCGCTGGACACCGGCTCGCTCGGCTCCCTGGGGTCGACCAGCACCGGCTCGCTCGGTTCGCTGGACCTCGGCTCGCTGAACACCGGTTCGCTCGGTTCCTGATCCGATTGCGCGACAAGTAGGCCCCCACCTCGTCGGCGCGCCGATGAGGTGGGGGCTCGGTTGTCGTGTCGCAGACCGGCGAATCGGTGACTCGACGGGCGGACGCACGACCGGCGATTAGCGGCGGTAAGCTTCTCGAACTGGGTTGATCATGCAGGTCGGCGCCACAATTGAAGCGAAGGATGTAGGCGTGTCGGGCGTGGTGGCAGGGTTCACGGTCATCTTCGTCGTCATCGCTATCGGGTTCTTCCTGGGGCGCACCGGCACGCTCGGCGAGCACGGGCAGTTCGTCCTCAGCCGACTGGTGTTCTTCGTCGCGACACCGGCGCTGCTGTTCGACACCCTCGCCAACTCCGACCTGTCGGTGGTCTTCTCGCCGACCCTCGCGGTGGCCGCGGCCACGGCATTCGCGGTCGCGGGCATCTATCTCGTCATCGCGAGGCTGTGGCTACGCAGACCGCTTCCCGAACTGACGGTCGGCGCGCTCGCGTCGTCGTACGTGAACTCGGCGAACCTCGGCATTCCCATCGCGGTGTTCGTCCTCGGCGACGCGTCGTTCGTCGCACCCCTGCTGCTGTTCCAGATCATGATCTTCTCGCCGATCGCCCTGACGGTTCTCGACGTCAGCACGATGCGCGAGGGCAGCTCCCGGCTCGAGACGATCACCGCGCCGTTCAAGAACCCGATCGTGCTGGCCGGCGCCGCCGGACTGGCTGTCGCGGTGTCGAACTGGACGCCCCCGGAGGCACTGATGCAGCCGTTCCGGCTCATCGGCGGCGCCTCGGTCCCCGGCGCGCTGCTCGCGTTCGGGCTGTCGCTGTACGGCGTGCGCGTGCTCGAGAAGGGTGCGAGTCCGCGCCGCGATGTGGCACTCGCGTCGGTCCTCAAGATCTGCGTGCAACCGGTCCTCGCGTACGTGATGGCCCGCTTCCTGCTGGGCCTCGACGGGCACGAGCTGTTCGCGATCGTGGTCGTCTCCACCCTGCCGACCGCGCAGAACGTCTTCGTCTATGCGAGCCGCTACCAACGCGGCATGGTCCTGGCCCGCGACGCCGCCTTCGTCACCACCCTCGCGTCGATTCCCGCGATCGCCCTCGTGGCAGCGCTGTTGACCTGACGCCCGCAGCGTCACTCGATGCGATCGAAGTCGGCGGTCCACACCCGTTGCAGCATGTGCCAGTCGGCCGGGTGCGCGGCGATGCCTGCGGCGAAGCGGTCTGCCAATGCCTGTGTCGTGCACTGCACCCCGCCGACGGTGTCGACCGGGGCACCGACGTGGAAGCCCCAGCCGTCCGGGGTGAACCAGCAGTTCACCGGCAGCAGTGGTGCGCCGGTGTCGATCGCGAGCCGGGCCGGGCCGGCCGGCATCCGGGCGGATTCGCCGAAGAAGGAGACCGGCACGCCCGTGCCGGTCACGTCGCGTTCGGCGAGCAGCCCGACGATCCGCCCCTGCCGCAGCCGCGCGGTCAGCTGCTCGATCGGCGGCGTCTCGGTGCCGGTGAGTGGGATGATCTCGAAACCCAGCTGCTCACGGAACCGGACGAAGCGCTTGAACAGCGATTCCGGACGGAGCCGCTCGGCGACGACGACGGGAGGGCCCACCCGCTGCGCCACCCATACTCCCGCCAGGTCCCAGTTGCCGCTGTGCGGTAGGGCCAGCACCGCCCCGCTGCCACACGCGACCGCCTCGTGGATGTGTTCGAGCCCGGTGGCCGAGGATTCGATGCTCTCGGCCAACCGCACCGGATCCATCGACGGCAGCCGGAAGGCTTCGCACCAGTAGCGGGCGTAGGAGCGCAGGCTCGCGTGCACGAGGTCGTCGGGCACCTGCGCCGGCGTGGCGGACAGCACTCGGGCCAGATTGCGCCGCAACTGATCCGGACCTCCGTTGCGGGCCGCGCGATCGGCCGCAGCGTCGAACAGGCGCCTCGCCCACCGCTGGGGCAGGGCGCGCACCAGGCGCCAACCGGCCGCGTACCCGAGATCCCAGGCTCGATCCTTCGGCTTCATTGATCACCACCGGCGTCGTCGGCCGCGTCGGGACGACGATGCGGCGCTGCTGGCCACCGTACGACACGCCACCACCGTCGCGCCGGAGATGACGGCGGGTTCCTCGAGATGACCGAACAGGCTCGGTGCCACCCGCACCATTGACACGCAAGTAACCACTTGCCTATCGTTCGGTTGTGGGTGATCTGTTCAAGGCTCTGGCAGACCCGACGCGGCGCGCGATTCTCGACGAACTCGTCGACCGTGACGGGCAGACACTCTTCGAGCTGTGCGCCCGCCTCGTCACCAAGTACGGGCTCGGGTCGTCCCGGCAGGCCGTCTCGCAGCACCTCGCGGTCCTCGAGGACGCCGGACTGCTCCACACCCGCCGGGAAGGCCGCTACAAGTTCCACCATCTCGACACCACTCCCCTGCGGGCCATCGCCGACCGGTGGCCCGTACCCGACCCGGACCGCGACAGGCAAGGACAGGCACCGTGAAGATTCACCTGACCAGCGTGCACGTCAACGACCAGGACAAGGCGCTGGCGTTCTATACCGACATCCTCGGCTTCGTGAAGAAGCACGAGGTCCCGCTGGGCGAGCACAAGTGGCTCACCGTCGTCTCCTCGGACGCGCCGGACGGCACCGAACTGGTCCTCGAGCCCGACGCGCATCCCGCCGCCCAGGCCTACATGAGGGCACTCGTCGCCGACGGTATCCCGATCACGTCCTTCGGCGTCGACGACGTGCAGGCCGAGTACGAACGGCTGACGGCGCTGGGTGTGGTGTTCACCCAGGCTCCGTTGCAGATGGGTCCGGTCACCACCGCGGTGTTCGACGACACCTGCGGCAACCTGATCCAGATCGCGAGTCAGGCCTGAGCCGGATCACCGCGGTGGTCGGCGCATCCGCATGTAGTCGCTGACCACTGCCGCGCCGAGGCCGTCGAGGTCCGGAGCCACCACCCGGCCGCCGACCCGCTGCGCCATCCGGTCGACGACGCGGGCCAGGCCCGGGTCGTCGCCGAGGCGGAAGATCGTCACCTGCGCGCCCAGGCGGGCGAGGGTGTCGAGTTCGCGCACCGTCAGTCCCAGGGTCCGCACGCTCGGCGGATAGTCGAAGAACGCCTGCCCGTCGGGCTCGAGGTGCGCGGTGGGCTCGCCGTCGGTGACGATGAGCACGACGGGCTGTGCGTTGGGATGCCGGCGCAGGTGCCGGGCCGCGAGCAGCAGCGCGTGGTGCAGGTTCGTGCCCTGATCCCACGCTCCGTCGAGGCCGGCCAACTCCGCCGCGGTCAGTACCTCGGCGTGCCGCCCGAAACCGATGAGCTGCAACGCATCCCCGCGGAACCTCGTCGTCACCAGGTGGTTGAGAGCCAGCGCGGTACGTTTCATCGGCACCCAGCGGCCGTCCATCACCATCGAGAACGACGTGTCCACCAGCAGCGCCACCGCCGCCTGCGCACGCTGCTCGGTCTCGGCGATCTCGACGTCGGACACCGACATCCGAACCGGCACCCGGCCCGGATCGCGCAGCACCGCGTTGGTGAGCGTGCGGGTGACGTCCCACGGCTCGGTGTCCCCGAACTCCCACGGCCGCGACGCCCCGGTCGGCTCGCCCATCGCCCCCGCGCGACGGGTCTCCCGCTGACCACCGCGGTGCGACAGCCGACCCGCGACGTCGCGCAGCGCGGTCTGCCCCAACTGCCGCATCGCCTTCGGCGACAGCCGCCACTGGCCGTCCGGTGCACGGTCGAAGAAGCCCTGCTGCTGCAGTGCCCGCTCGAGATCGGCGAGTGTCTTCGCGTCGGCGACGGCCCCGTCGCCGAGTTGCCGGGCCAATGCCTCGGTGTCGATGTCGTCGAGCTGGGCACCCGGATACTGTTGCGACAGTTGATCGGACAGTCGCTCGAGCTCCGCGACGTCCGCGAGGGCGGACGTGCCCTCCCCCAACCCCATACCGTCGTCGCCGCGGAACTTCTCGCTGCCGGTCCAGTCCTCGCCGGGACGCGCGGCCTGCAGGTGCGCGTCGAGCCGGTCCAGTTGGCCCATCAACGACGGATCACCGAACGCCTGCTGCGCCAACGCGTCCAGCTCGGCGCGCTGGTCCGGGGTGAGCGAGTTCCGCAGACGTTGGGCCGCGGCCGCCCGACGCGCGAGCGAGTCCAGCAGTTCCTCGGTGTTGCGCGGGTTCTCGGGGAAGTACTCACCGTGCTTGTCCATGAACTCCCGGAACTGCTGCGTGGTGTCCTCGCCACGAGCGTGACTGTCCAGCAACGTGTTCAGATCCTCGAGCATCTCGCGGATCCCTTCACGGTCCGCGTCGGTGGCCCCTTCCAGGGCCTGCTTCATTCCGGCGAACCGCTGATCCAGCAGCTCCCGCCCCATCAGGTCGCGGATCTTCTCGTAGTCTTCGCGCGCCTGACTGCTCCGCCAGTCGTAGTCGACGAGATCGGACACCGCCTGCGCGGTCGACGGCGGAAGCTCCTCGATGCGCATCTCCGCGAAGCGCGCATCGTCGTCGAGAGCGCGGGCGAGGGTCTTGCGTTCCTCGAGCACCGCGCGGTCCAGAAGCTCACGGATCTCGTCCAGGGTGCCCGCAAGATTGTTGCGCTCCAACAGTTCCCGTCGGCGCCGATTCGCCTGCGCGGCGAGGTCGTCGAGCCCGCGCCGGTCACCGGCGCCGCGCCGCAGGAACTCACGCAGCGCCTGCCGCGGCGACGCACCCTCGAGGACGTCGTCGCCGATCGCGGCCAGCGCGTCACGCAGATCCACCGGCGGGGCCAGTGGATCGCCACCCTCGTACGGGCCGTAACGCGCACCGCGAGACATCCTGTCTCCCTTCACCACTGCCGACTACGAGTAGACGGCCTGGCCGTTCTCGTCGGGGTTCTTCGAGATCCGCCGGGCGAGATACAGACCCTCGAGCGCGAGTTCGGCGGCCGACGCCAGCTCGCCGTCGGATGCGGCGCCGAGCCGGCCCGCCACCTCGTCGAGCACCTCGAGGTCGGGCAGCTCGCCCAGTAGCGCCTTCGCGGTGACCCGCTCGCCCGTGACCACCGGCTGCCCCAGTTCCACCGCCGTCACCAACGGGGCGAGGTCGATGCCACCGAGGCGGATCCGCGCAGTGTCCGCGGTGGCTCGCCGCAGCAGGTGCTCGAGGACCTCGAGCTCGCGCCCCTCCTCACCGGACTCGAACTCGACCTTGCCGCGCAGCACCTCGACGACGGTGCCGAGGTCGATGGGCCGCGCCACCGGATCGGCCTCCCCGAGGACGGCGCTGCGGTGCACCGCCGCCGCGCTGACGGTCTCCGCGCCCGCCACCGCGAACCGGGCCGAGACGCCCGACCGCTGGTCCACCGACGTCGACTCGCGCAGCAGCCGCGTGAACCGGGCCAGCACCTCGAGCAGGTGGTGCGGCACCTGCGCCTGCAGGTTCGCCTCCTGCTGGATCACGGCGATCTCGTCCTCGAGCAACGACGGGTAGTGCGTGCGGATCTCGGCGCCGAAGCGGTCCTTGAGCGGGGTGATGATGCGTCCGCGGTTGGTGTAGTCCTCCGGGTTGGCGCTGGCCACCAGCACGACGTCGAGCGGTAGCCGCAGGGTGTACCCACGGACCTGGATGTCTCGTTCCTCCATCACGTTGAGCAACGACACCTGGATCCGCTCAGCCAGATCGGGGAGCTCGTTGATCGCGACGATCCCGCGATGCGCGCGCGGCACCAGACCGAAGTGGATCGTCTCCGGATCACCCAGGCTGCGCCCCTCCGCAACCTTGATCGGGTCGACATCGCCCACCAGATCCGCCACCGAGGTGTCCGGCGTCGCGAGCTTCTCCGCGTAGCGCTCGCTGCGGTGCCGCCACTCGACCGGTAGCGCGTCGCCCAGTTCGGCGGCCCGGCGCACCGAGATCGGGGTGATCGGCTCGTACGGGTGCTCGCCCAGCTCGGACCCGGCGATCACCGGCGTCCACTCGTCCAACAGCAGATACAGCGTGCGCAGCAACCGCGTCTTGCCCTGCCCGCGCTCACCGAGCAGGACGACGTCGTGCCCGGCGATGATCGCCCGCTCGAGTTGCGGCAGCACCGTCTCCTCGAAACCGACGATCCCGGGCCACGGGTCGAGGCCGTCCCGCAGTGCCGCGAGCAGGTTCTCGCGCATCTCGTCCTTGACCGGACGCTGGACGTGCCCGGACGCGCGGAGCTCGGCGAGGGTCCGTGGCAGATCGGCAGGCGATGTGGCAGTCACCACTCCAAGTTACGAGTGTTCGGGCGATTCGGCACGCGGTACCGCCGTCGCGTACGAAGTGGGTGCCCAGCTCTGATAAACACGGGGCATGGCCGATACCGAGATCACCTTTGCCGCCGGCGACATCACGCTGCACGGAAGCCTCCGCATCCCCGACGGCGCCGACTCGGCACCCGCGGTGCTGTTGCTCGCGGGCAGCGGCCCCACCGACCGCAACGGGGACAGCGCGCTGCTGCCCGGCTCGATCGGCACCCTCGAGTTCCTTGCCGACGTCCTCGAGGAGCACGGTTTCGCGAGCCTGCGCTACGACAAGCTCGGCAGCGGCTCCACCGGTCTGGGCCCGTACGACGTCGAGGACATCGGTGACCTCGGATTCTCCGTGTTCACCGACTCCGCCGCCGCCGCGTTGGACTTCCTCGCCGGCCGGTCCGCCGTCGACGCCGACCGGGTGTTCGCGATCGGTCACAGCGAAGGTGCCCTGATCGCCCTGGCGCTGGCCGCCAACGGCGCGAACGTCGCAGGCCTGGGCCTGCTCGAGCCGCTGAGCGTGCGGCTGCTGGACCTGCTCACCACCCAGATCGACGGCCAGCTCACCGCGGTCGTCGGGGCCGGACAGTTGCCGGTCCATCTCGCCGACGAGCTGCGTCTGGCGCTCGCCGGGGCGGTCGAGTCGCTGCGCACCGACGCGACGCTCAGCGACGACCTGCCGGACCCGCTGCGCGCCGCCGGCCTCGTCCCGGCGAATGCCCGCGCGCTCGCCGAGGAGGACGCGCTCGACCCCCGCGAGCTGGCCGCCCAGCTGCCGACGGGCATGCCGGTGATCACCAGCTGCTCCGCCAAGGACATCCAGCTCGACTGCGCCGACGTCGACGCGCTCGACGTCGCACTCGCCCACACCACGCTGACGCCGGTGCGGATGACGACCGCGAACCACGTGCTCAAGGAGATCGGCGATGCCGCCTCCACCGGCGCCGACTACATCGAGCCGCTGCCGTGGTCCGCCGAGTTCACCACCGGTTTCGAGGGCTGGCTCGCAACCCTCCGCTAGACACCCTGCGGGGCCGCCGGCGACACGCTGTCGCAAAAACGAGATGTCGCCGAGCGGTCACTGCTGTATGGTTCTCCGTTAACCAACGGGCACACACGAGAAGGGTACGGTCACGATGCGCGTCGAAAGCCCCGCGAAGTATGCAATGCAGCTTTGCAGCAAGCATTTTTCTCACGATCACGTATTTGCAGCCGTACCCGCGTGGCGCAGCCCCGCAGCCTTCGATCGACGGCACCGAGAATGAGTCACCCGTAACCGGAACCATTCTCGGGCACCCGAAGGCACACCGCCTCGGGTGCCTTTTCTTTTGCCTCTTTCACCCATACACAGTTCAGGAGAACCACCATGAAGCTTCGACTCGGCGCTCTGAGCGCCCCCCAGCAGGACCTGCCCGGTGACCTCACCGGACAGGTCGTCACCCTCGACCTCAGTCACATCGACGCCGACCAGAATGCGGCAGCGGCAGAACTGATCAGCCGGCTACTCGCCCGCGGCGCTGCCCGACTGGTCATCTCGGGTACCGACGACGCCAACGCCCGCGCGCTGGTCGAGTCCGCACAGCACAACGCTCCCCCGTCCGGGCTCGCGGCCTGAGCGGCACGCGAACCCCGGACGAGGGAGCGCAGTAGAGCAGTCGATCAGTGCGCGAAGTGGCGCGCACCGGTCAGGTACAGCGTGACACCGGCGTCGCGAGCGGCCTCGATGACCTCGTTGTCGCGGACCGAGCCACCGGGCTGGACGACGGCGCGGACACCGGCGTCGAGCAGGACCTGCAGACCGTCGGGGAACGGGAAGAACGCGTCGGACGCGGCCACCGAACCCTTGGCGCGGTCACCGGCACGCTGCACCGCGAGATGCGCGGAGTCGACGCGGTTGACCTGGCCCATGCCGACGCCCACCGAGGCGCCGTCGTTGGCGAGCAGGATCGCGTTGGACTTCACGGCACGGCATGCGCGCCACGCGAGTTCGAGATCCGCGAGGGTCTTCTCGTCCGCAGCCTCGCCGACGACGAGCGTCCAGTTGGCCGGGTTGTCGCCGTCCGCGTCCAGGACGTCGCGCTCCTGCAGCAGCGTGCCACCGGAGATCGGGCGCAGCTCGATGCCCGTCTCGGTGGGAGCGGCGGCCTCGAGAACGCGCACGTTCTTCTTGCGCTGGAGGACACCGATGGCCCCGTCCGCGTACGACGGCGCGATGATGACCTCGGTGAAGATGTCGGCGACCTGCTCGGCCATCTCGACCGTCACCTCGCGGTTGGCGGCGATGACGCCACCGTATGCGCTGACCGGGTCGCAGGCGTGCGCCTTGCGGTGCGCCTCGGCGATGTCCGCGCCCACCGCGATGCCGCACGGGTTGGCATGCTTGATGATCGCGACGGCCGGCTCGGCGTGGTCGTACGCGGCCCGCCACGCGGCGTCACCGTCGGTGTAGTTGTTGTACGACATCTCCTTGCCGTGCAACTGCTTCGCCTGCGCGAGGCCCGCAGGCTCGGAGGGGTTCTCGTACAGCGCAGCAGCCTGGTGCGGATTCTCGCCGTAGCGCAGCACCGCGGAGCGGTCCCACGTGGCACCGACCCACCGCGGGAACTGCGACAGTGCAGAATCTTCCGTCGCTTCGCTCGTCACGGACTCGACCAGCGTGGACGTCATCCAGGTGGCGACCGCGACGTCGTAGGACGCGGTGTGCTGGAACGCCTGCGCGGCCAGGGCGGTGCGCTCGAAGAGGTTGAAGCCACCGGCCTCGACCGCAGCGAGGACACCCTCGTACTTCTTCGGGTCGACGACGACCGCGACCGACGGGTGGTTCTTGGCAGCAGCGCGCACCATCGACGGACCACCGATGTCGATCTGCTCGACGCACTCGTCCGGGGTGGCGCCCGACGCGACGGTCTGCGTGAACGGGTACAGGTTCACGATCACCAGCTGGAACGCCTCGATGCCCAGCTCCTCGAGCTGCGCGAGGTGCTCCGGCTTCCGGGTGTCGGCGAGGACACCGGCGTGCACTCGGGGGTGCAGCGTCTTGACGCGGCCCTCGAGGCACTCGGGGAATCCGGTCAGGTCCTCGACCCTGGTGACCGGGATGCCGGCGTCGGCGATCTTGGCGGCGGTGGAACCGGTGGAAACCAGTTCGACACCCGCCTGGTGCAGGCCGGTGGCCAGTTCGACCAGGCCGGTCTTGTCGTAGACGCTGACCAGTGCACGGCGCACTGCCTTGCGTTCACTCACTTGGGATCACGGCCTTTCGTCCGTCGGAAACAACACCTCGGAGGGCGACGGAGGCCACGACCTCGGCCAGCAGTCGCCGTTCAACAATCTTGATGCGCTCGTGCAGCGTCGCCTCGTCGTCGCCGTCGAGCACCACCACCGGCTCCTGCGCCAGGATCGGGCCGGTGTCGATGCCGCCGTCGACCAGGTGCACCGTGGAGCCGGTGACCTTGACGCCGTAAGCCAGCGCGTCGGGCACCGCGTGCGCGCCGGGGAACGACGGCAGCAGCGCGGGATGCGTGTTGATGATCCGGCCGCCGAAGCGTTCGATGAACGCGGGGCCGAGGATCTTCATGTAGCCGGCACTGACGATCAGATCGGGGCGGTGCGATGCGACGGTCTCGGTGAGCGCGACGTCCCATGCGGCGCGGTCCGCGTGATCGCGCAGCGCCACACGGAAGTGGTCGATGCCCGCGTCGTCGGCGTGAGCCGTTGCTCCGCAGTCGCGGTCGACGCCGACCGCGACGATGGTCGCAGGGTATCCGTCGGTGCGCGTGGCGGCGATGAGCGCCTGCAGCAGGCTGCCCGTCCCCGAGGCGAGTACGACGATCCGAGCGGGCACCGTGGGCCGCAGCTGGTCACGCGTGGCAGTCAGCGCACTACTCCTGGTTTTCGAGACGGTCGGGCCGCATCACGGGCCGGGTTAGAGCCTAGTCGCTGGGGGTCAGCGGACCGTCCGGCAGGTCGCCTTCCGCGGCCTCGGCTGCCTCGTCCGAGGTCGTCTCCGTCTCGTCCGTCCCCGGCGAGGTCTCCGGCTCGCCCGGCTCGTCCTGATCCTGCGGCACCGCCTCGACCTCCACGTCGATCACGTCGGTGTCGGCCACATCGGTCGGGCCGGCGGCGGAGTCGTCGACGAGTTCGCCCTCGAGCACCGTCTCCCCGGAGCCGTCGGAGGTATCGGGAGCGGCCGGCCCGGCCGCCGATCCCGGCTCGGATTCCGGTCCCGACTCCGCATCCGCGTCCGTGCCCGCTTCCGGCTCCGACCGGTAGCGCATCGACGGCAACGCGAGGCGCTTCACCTCGAATGCGAGTGCCGGGTCGTCCGCTCCGGTGTCCTCGAACGCTGCGGTCTCCGCAAACTTGTCGGACTTCTCGGTTCGTTCGGTCTCGTCTCCGCCGTCCGACTCGACGCCGTCGCGCCGCGCGATGAGGGTCGCGACTGCGAGACCGGGCAGTGCCAGGAACCCGAAGGTGATCAATCCCAGCGCGAGCGGCTCGACGCCGACGAATCCGTACGCCCCCAGCTCGCCGCCCGCGACGAAACCGACGGCCGCAACCACCACACCGACGCCGGCGGCGGCGCACCCCACGGTGTACGCGGTCTCCTGCACGGGCAGGCGCAGACGACCGCAGTCCCGTCCGAGCAGTGCGCCGATCGCGAGCGGGACGATCAGCAGCACCGGCCACGCGGTCCCGACGAGTTCGCCGGGGACCCCACCGAGCACCGGGACCGGCGGCACCGGGCCCGCGACGATGTCGAACACGCTCACCGAGGTGCCACCGGCGTGCGCCGTACCGCCCACCAGGACCGCGACCGCCCCGACAGCGACGTTCGGCAGGTACAGCACCGACAGGACGGTGAGCCCCAGCACGCCGACCGGATCCGAACCGTCACCGAGGAGCGTCCCGACGTCGGACCATGACCACACCAGCGATGCGACCGTCACCGCGGAGCCCACCGCGAACAGGGCCAGCGCTGCTCGCGCTGCCGGGCGTCCCACCTCCGGAACCCAGGACGGGGCGCCTCGGCGCTCGCATTCCGCACGCCCCGTCGTCGCGACGACACCGGCCACCGCCGCGACGAGGTGGATGCCCACGACCCATGCGAGGGCCTCGGCCGCGTTCGGCGCCTCGAGCGCGACGACGGACGTCGCGTCGGTGACCACCGCGAGCGCGATGAGCGTCATCACGAACGGTCCCGCGACCGCCGCGGCAACCACCCGTGCGGCGTCACGCAGCGTCGAGCGCGCGGTGACCGCGCGGGCACATCCGCGGGCGACGGCCCACATCATCACGGCCGTCGGCAACAGCGGAAGTACCCCGAGCGGAGCGTCCGTGATGGTCAGCGAAACCTGGTGCAGCGCCAGCCAGCACGCGGCGATCGCCCCGACCACCCCGGTCAGGTCGCTGTTCGACGCGACCAGCGTGACGATGACGACCGCACTGATCAGGACGATCGCGACACCGGTCGGGCGCAGCGCCACCCCGAGCAGCGCACGCACCTGATCGGTGTCGGGATCGGGTCGGTCGGAGATGTCGCGGCGAACACCGCGACCAAGCAGAGAAGTCATCGGTTCGAGGGTCGCACCCGTGCCCGGCGGCGGCGTTCAGGCGCGCCGAGGCGTGGCATGGCCCACTCGATCACTTCTTCTCGTCGTCCGGGTTCTCGGTCTGGGCACCGAACGCCTGGGTGGGCGCGCCCGGCGAATCGGGAGAACCGGCCGGTGCGGCGGGGGGCGCCGACGGCGCCTCGGGCTGCGGCGTCTGCTGCTGCGGAATGTGCTGCGTCGGCTGCTGCGCCTGGTACGGCTGCTGACCGGCCTGGAACTGTCCGTAGCCGGCCGTGGGCTGCGACTGCTGAGGCTGCGCGTACCCCTGCTGCGGATAGCCCGGCTGCGGCTGACCGGCCTGACCGTAGGTCGGCTGCTGCGGGTACCCCTGGGCGTAGCCCTGCTGGCCACCCGGAACTCCGTACCCCTGCTGGGGTGCCTGGCCCGGGTATCCCTGCGGGTGACCGTAGGCGGCGGGGTGGACGTGGGTGCGCGTCGGTCGACCCTGCGGCTGCTTGACGAGTCCGGCACCGAACAGGAACACCGCCGTCGCGATCACCGCCTGGATGAACGCCAGGATCAGGATCATGACGCCGCCGCCGGCGAGGCCGCCGCCGGTGGGAATGTTGAGCATCAGGACGAACGACACGAGGAAGCCGACGAGCGAGGCCGCCGCAGCGGGGCCGGCGTAGGACTGCTTGGGCAGCAGCGTCAGACCGGCCAGCAGTCCGCCGAGGAGCAGGAAGCTGAGCGGGAGTGTGCCGTCGCTCTCGAACGCGTTCGCCGAGAACTCGAGGCCGTACCTGGAGCTCGTCGAGTTCTTCAGGTAGGGAGCGAACCCGAGGAGGAAGTTGACGACACCCAGCGCGAGGACCGCAATACCGAGATAGAACGACAAACTCTTCGTGCCGTTCGCCGCCGGCGGCTGCGAGGGCTGACCGAAGCCGGACCCTCCGTCGGTGTAAGTCATGTCTGCTCCTAGTCGACGTATCAAACCCCATGAACGCTACCCTGATCATCCACGCGAATCATCGGGAAAGGTGTCGGCGAGACCGCGACGACTCCGGTGGCAGACACGCCGCGTGTCCGGTCGCGCTGCACCGCACGGGAAAATGGGCTCATGCCCTTCACGCTGCCAGCCGGTTCCGACGTCGAGACCGAGACCGAGGTCAAGCATTCGCGCTTCATCGCGGTGCTCCGGCGGATCGACGGCCCGTCCGACGCCCAGGAATTCGTCGACGAGCGGCGCCGCCGATATCCCGACGCGCGGCACCACTGCTGGGCGTACATCACGGGCAACGGCCCGTCGGACCGGATCGAGCGGTCGAACGACGACGGCGAACCGGGCGGTACCGCGGGGATTCCGATGCTCCAGGTCCTGCGGGCCCGGGACCTCGTGGACGTGGCGGTGGTCGTCACGCGCTACTTCGGGGGCATCAAGCTCGGTGCCGGCGGGCTGGTGCGCGCGTACTCGGGCGCTGTGGTCGCCGCCGTCGACGAGGCGGTCGCCGCGTCGGCGTTGCTGAGCCGGGAACGCCTCGAACTGGTGTCCGTCGAGGTGGGCCACGACACGGCCGGACGCATGGAGTCCGAACTCCGCGCCCGCGGGGTGAGCGTCGTCGACGCCGCGTACGGCGCCGCGGTCACCTTCACGCTCGCGACCCGCAATCCCACCCAGCTCGCGTCGATCGTCGCCGAACTGACTTCCGGCGCAGGTGAACTCACGCCTGCGGGGGTTCAGTGGGTGGACGTCTGACTGTGCCGCCCACCGAACGCGAACGGCGCTCGCGGCCAGGCGGAAGGCCTTGGCTGCGAGCGCCGTTCGTGTGATCGGACGTCGATCAGAGGTTCTTCAGGATCTCCCGAGCGAGAGCAGCGGTCTCGGACGGCGTCTTGCCGACCTTGACGCCGGCCGCCTCGAGGGCGTCCTTCTTGGCCTGCGCGGTGCCCGAGGAACCGGAGACGATGGCGCCGGCGTGGCCCATGGTCTTGCCCTCGGGAGCGGTGAAGCCCGCCACGTAGCCGACGACCGGCTTGGTGACGTTGGCCTTGATGTAATCGGCGGCACGCTCCTCGGCGTCGCCACCGATCTCACCGATCATCACGATGACCTTGGTCTCGGGATCCTTCTCGAACGCCTCGATGGCGTCGATGTGGGTGGTGCCGATGACCGGGTCGCCGCCGATGCCGATGGCGGTCGAGAAACCGTACTCACGCAGCTCGAACATCATCTGGTAGGTCAGGGTGCCCGACTTGGAGACCAGGCCGACCGGGCCCTTGCCGGCGATGTTCGCCGGGGTGATGCCGACCAGCGCCTCACCCGGGGTGATGATGCCGGGGCAGTTGGGGCCGATGATCCGGGTCTTGTTGCCCTTGTCGACGTTGTAGGCCCACGCGTAAGCGGAGTCCTGGACCGGGATGCCCTCGGTGATGACCACGAGCAGCGGGATCTCCGCGTCGATGGCCTCGACGATGGCGTCCTTCGAGAAGGCCGGGGGGACGAACGCGATGGAGACGTCCGCGCCGGTCTCCTTCATGGCCTCGGCGACGGTCGCGAAGACCGGCAGCTCGACGGCGTTGCCGTCCTTGTCGGTGTGCGAGACCGTGGTGCCGGCCTTGCGAGCGTTGACGCCACCGACGACCTGGGTGCCGGCCTTGAGCATCAGGGCGGTGTGCTTGGTGCCCTCGCCGCCGGTGATGCCCTGGACGATGACCTTGGAGTCCTTGGTCAGGAAGATAGCCATTGTTGTGTGTCCCTTACTTCGCTGCGAAGGCGAGCTCGGCAGCCTTGTCGGCAGCCTCGTCCATGGTTGCGACGACCGTCACCAGCGGGTGGTTGGCCTCGGCGAGGATGCGACGACCCTCTTCGACGTTGTTGCCGTCCAGGCGCACGACGAGCGGCTTGTTGGCCTCGTCGCCCAGCGTCTGCAGCGCACCGACGATGCCGTTGGCGACCGCGTCACACGCGGTGATGCCACCGAAGACGTTGACGAACACGCTCTTGACCTGCGCGTCGTTCAGGATGACGTCCAGGCCGGCAGCCATGACGGCAGCCGAGGCGCCGCCACCGATGTCGAGGAAGTTGGCGGGCTTGACGTTGCCGTGCTTCTCGCCTGCGTAGGCGACGACGTCCAGGGTCGACATGACCAGGCCGGCGCCGTTACCGATGATGCCGACCTCGCCGTCGAGCTTGACGTAGTTGAGGTCGTTCTCCTTGGCCTTGAGCTCGAGGGGATCGGTGGCGTCACGATCCTCGAAAGCCTCGTGGCCGGGCTGACGGAACGCAGCGTTCTCGTCCAGCGTGACCTTGCCGTCGAGGGCCAGGATCTGGTCGTCGGGCGTACGGACGAGCGGGTTGACCTCGACGAGGAGAGCGTCTTCCTTGATGAAGACCTCCCACAGCTTCTGGATCGTGTTGGCCGCGGCGTCGAGCACCTCGGCGGGCAGCTTGCCGGCCTCGGCGATGCTGCGCGCGAACGCGAGGTCGACACCCTTGACGGCGTCCACGGGGATCTTCGCGAGGGCGTCGGGGTTCTCCTCGGCGGTGACCTCGATCTCGACGCCACCCTCGACCGAGCACATGGCCAGGTACGTGCGGTTGGTGCGGTCCAGCAGGAAGGAGATGTAGTACTCCTCGGCGATGTCACTCGCCTCTGCGACCAGCAGCTTCTTGACGACGTGGCCCTTGATGTCGAGGCCCAGGATCGCCTCGGCGTTCGCCTGCGCGGCATCCGCATCGGGCGAGTACTTGACGCCACCGGCCTTGCCGCGGCCGCCGACCTTGACCTGTGCCTTGACCATCACGGGCTTGCCGATTTCCTCGGCGATCTCGCGGGCACCGGCGACAGTGTCGGTAACACGGCCGGCCGACGTCGGCACGTCGTGCTTGGCGAAGAGTTCCTTCGCCTGGTATTCGAAGAGATCCATCTGCTCACCGTCTCGTCTGCGTTGACGCCCGCTCGAGGGGTAGGAGCGGGTCCGTGTCGGACTTTAACTAGTTCAATCAATCGACTATCGCTCGCCCACATGCTATGTGGCATATGTCACGCGTCGACAGTCGTCGCGGCACGACTCACCGCGGGTTGCGATACCCGGCGAGGGTCGCAGTCCCGGCGAGGAGCACCACGGCAAGGATTGCAGGTGCGACGCCCGGGCCTGCGACCGGATCCGTCAGACGACCCGCCGACAGTGACCACGCCACGAGATGACAGGCCATGACCACGGCCGCACCTGCGAGAAGAGCGGCCGCGCGGGCCGCGCGGGCATGCACTGCGACCAGCACCGCAACGACGACGACCACGGCCGACAACGCCTGTCCCCACGCGTCCCATCCCCATGGGAACCGCCCGAGGGACGCGGCCGTTCCGTCGGCCCCGCGGTACAGCGGGAGCACGTAGGCGAGGACAACCGCGGTCGCTGCGAGGACGCCGACGACCACCACCGAACGGACCGGGTCGACGCGTTGCGACGTGTCGACGTCGTCGCGTTCGGCCGCGCCCGCGAATCCCGCCAGCAGCCCCGTCACGACCGCGACGAGCGCCGCGGCGGCCATGAGCCAGCTCCCCGCACCCAGTCCGACTCCGGGGATCTCGAGGGCCGTGAGCGCGCTCTGCGCGACGCTCGCGACCGCGGCGACCACCGACACCCACAGCACGCCGACGACGGGACGGACGAGGGCCGCGAACTCCGACATCAGCAGCCACACGGCCGCGATCGCGATCAGCGCCGCGGCGACCAGCACGACTCGGGTCGCGGGCAACTCGGGAGCCGGGAGCGGATCCGGGACTGTCAGCACGGGCAGCAGCGCGCCGGCGCCGGCCAGCAACCCGGCGCAGATTCCCGCGACGCCCGTGGCGGTGTGCCATCGGCCGACGGTTTCCCGCGGTGTCGACCGGGCTACCGCACGATCCCGGTGCCCCGCGACGGACAACTCCGCCGCGCGCTGCTCGCGGCGTCGCGCGGCGACGGGGATCGACACCGCCTCAGCGATCAGCAGCACGGCGCCGACCGTGCCCCACACCGCGCCCGGGCCGGGAGCGAGGCGGTCGTCGACGAGCCCGGCGGCGAGCCGGCTGCCGACCAGCCCGAGTGCCGCCACACCGGCTCCCCCGATCGCCCCGGCGGCCACCGCGACGTCGGTCGACGCCAGCGCAGCGGCGACGACGATCAGAACGGCCACGGCGACGACCACCGCACCGATCGCGGTGGCTCCGTCCGAGGCGATCGCGGCACGCACCAGGATCACCGGGTCGTTCGACGCCAGCGGGCGCACGAGCAGCGCGAGCGCCAGCGCACCCGCGGACACGAGAACGCCTGCAGTGAGCCCGAATCCGATCCGCGAGCCCGCGGGACGCCCGACCGCGTCCGGATCGGGCGATGCGCCGTGCCCGTCGGCGTGCGACGCCCGGTGCACTGTCAGGAGGCCGAGCGCACCCGCCGCCACGGCGCCGATGTGACCGGCCAGGATCAACGCGGCGCCGGGTCCGGTGGTGATGCCGGCGGCAGTCGCGGGACGGAACAGCTCCAGCCGGTTGGCGTCGATCGGATCGGTCCACAACTGGATGTCGAGGACGCACAGCCCGACCGTCACCGCGCCGGCGCCGGCCAGCAGTGCGCCCGCCGCGGCGGGCCACCGGGACATCAGCGCGGCGGCGACGGCCGGAACCGCGAGAGCGACCATCACGGCGATCAGGGTCGCGCCACCCACTGCGGGGATGCGAGTGCCGTCCGCGGTCCGTGCCACCGCCGTCAGGGAGCCCGCAGCGACCGCGATCGCGCCGATCGCCGCGATCGTGACGGCGGCGATCGACAGCTTCCCAGCGATGCTGGGCGACGACCCGACGGCGGGCTCGCGCCGGGCCGCATCGGGGTGGGCTACTGCGGACACCGCGCGCGACTGGGTTGGGGATTCCACCCGCGCGACGCTATCTCGTGAACACGTCACCGCGTGGTGTGTAACACCGCCGTGTCATCCCGATATATGAACGAGACCATTCGGGATGTTCGACATCCGCCCAGTTCAGCTTGTGACGCCGGTCACATCTGTCGATTCGTCATGGGCTACAGGTTGCCCCGCCGCAACCGTTTCGTTACCGTCGCCAAGGTCTAAGTCACAGGCAGGTCACGGGCAGGAGGACGGCAGGGCACATGCACCACCGCGCTCAGTTCACGGCCAGTCGATTTGTGAAACAACACGCCGACCCGGAATCCATCGAGCCTTCGCAGGCATTTCGGACCGCGGCAGATCACGAGTTCGAGCGTTGCAATCCAGCAGCGGAGCCGTCTCCGGTCACGCTGCTACACCGAGTGGACGACGGCGTCACGCCCAGCTATCCGACGCCCCCGGAGGTTCGTTACTCCGAGGCCGAAAGTTCTGAGATTTGCAGCGCCATGCTCCACAATGAGAACAAGTCCGAAAACCTCGAAGACTCGACTCCTTTCGACGCCTTCACCCCCGCCGGATCCGCTGACGCGGCCCGCGATGTCGCCGCCCCGGCGCGACGCGGCGGCTTACACCGCCTCCCCACTCCCCCCTCCGCCCTCAAGGGCCGCGCCGCAGTCATCGCGGTAGCCGCCGGCGCAGTCGTCGCCGCGGGCCAGGCAGCAATCAGTTCGCCGGCCAAGGACTCCGATCACTCCGAGGTCTCCCTCACCGCTTCCGGCGCCGCCGCGACCACCGCCGTTCCGCAGGCCGCCCAGTTCAGCGACGTCGCCGAGAATCCCTCCTCCGACAGCTCGGCACCCCAGGTGCTCGCGGTCGCGAACCCCACCGATCTGGGGCAGTTCTCCAACCTCCTCGCGAAGGGCCAGCGTTTCAGCGAGGAGCGCGCCGCCCGCGAGGCCGCCGCCCGCCGCCCGCTGTTCGTCCTCCCCGCCAAGGGCACCTACACCTCGTCGTTCGGGGCACGTTGGGGCACACTGCACGCCGGTGTCGACATCGCCAATGCCATCGGCACCCCGATCTACGCGGTCGCCGACGGCGAGGTCATCGATTCGGGTCCGGCCTCCGGCTTCGGCATGTGGGTGCGCGTCCAGCACGCAGACGGCACCATCACCGTGTACGGCCACATCGACACCACGCTGGTCACGGTGGGCCAGAAGGTCATGGCCGGCGATCAGATCGCCACGATGGGCAACCGCGGCTTCTCCACCGGCCCGCACCTGCACTTCGAAGTGCACCTGGCCGGCGAGAACAAGATCGATCCGCTCCCCTGGCTCGCCACCCGCGGCATCAGCCTCGGCGTCGAGCAGCCCTGACGCTCGATCCCACGATCACGGCCTGCGTCACCACACTGAGCGGACGTGCCGAGCCCGTCCCCGGCGACCGGCCCGCTCGAACGCCTCTGCGGTTGCTCACGATTCAGGAAAGCTCCTGCAGCGCCCGCACCGATGAGGGCGTGGACGAGTGGGCCCCGTCGGACACTCGTCGTCGGTTCGACCCGAGGCGAACCCTGGAGCAGGGAACTGGGTTCCGAACCGAAATCTCGTTCGAGCCGTACTGCGCCCACCGGCCGACTTCTACAGTGTCGCAACGGATCCTGAGTGCAGCCCTCGACGACACCGGCAATCGGCTGGGGCGAATCGGTTCCCGCGCTGTGCGACCCACTCCGACTGGATGTTTCTACGAAGACTGCGTGAACCGCTCGCGCAGCGTCGCGAGTTGCTCGGCGGTGAGTCCGAGCCCGTCACGCGCGTAGTCCTCGACGGTGCCGAAGTGGGTGCGCATCTCGTCGAGAGCGGCATCGATGTAGCTCTCACGGACACCGAGGAGAGGACGGATCAGCTCCGGGTCGACACCCTTGCTCTCGACGAAGGCGAGGATCGGATCGGTCATGGGCGCCAGATCGGTGTTCGTTTCGAGGTAATCGGCGCGCACGTCGGTCTCGTCGGCGCCGAGGAGGAGCAAGAAGGAAGTCGCGGCCCATCCGGTGCGATCCTTGCCGGTGGTGCAGTGGAAGAGGGCAGCCCCGGCACGCTTCTCGTCGATCAGGTCGAGATAGAACGCGCGGTATGCGCTCAGCGCTGAGGGCAAACTGACGAAGTTTCGGTTCGCCTCCTCCATCTGCCCGATCCCGCGCCCGTCGTTGATCGTCCCGGCGTATGCGACCGGGTCCGTCATGAGAAGTCCGGTGGCCGCGGCGTTCTGGGCATTGTCGGCCAGCACGTCGAGCCAGACCGTACGCACCGTGTCGGGAAGGCGATCGAAGGCACCGTCGCGCTCGGCAGCGGTGCGGAAGTCGTACACAGTTGCGACACCGAGGACCTCGAATGCGGTGAGGTCGTCGTCGTCGAGCTTCGCGAGCGTCGCCGAGCGGTACAGCGCGCCCGGGCGGACGGTGCCGGATGCAACGGGAATACCGCCGAGGTCACGGAAGTTCGGGGCACTCTTCAGGAGAACACGACGGTCGAGCGGGTGAGCGGTCATAGCTGACTCCTACTGGGTTGGTTCCAGGACAAGATATTTCGGCGGAGCGTGGAGGCAATTGTGAGGGACCGTCGAACCGCGCGACACCGACGAGGACGATCGCCACGGTCAGCACTGCTGCGACAAGGAGCAGTATCAACCGTCACGCCTGATTCACACTGCGCACGAGCTTCTCTGCACTGCGTCGTTTGAGCCACCTGTCGATGACGAAGGCCATGAAGATCCACCCGCCGAGTGCCGTGATCACCCAGACAATGATCGGTGCGAAGATCCAAGACTGGACGCCGCTGATCTGAATGCCATCGGGGAACAGGGATGCAACCCACAGCGCGAGCAGCGTGGCGACCAGCCCGATACCACCCGCAAGCGGAGCGGCATAGCGCTGCGCCACGCTGAGCACGAACGGGCCGAGAATCATGTGGGCCAAGGTGAATACGCCGATTGCCACGAAGAATCCGGTGAAGCTCAGATCCACCCCGGGTAAAACGAAATGCACCACGATCAACGCCACCACACCGAGTACGCATTGCGAAAAGAGCTGGAACAGCAGACGCATACGTCGTGTCTCCTTGATCAGTCGAGCCACCCGGCGACTACCCGGTGTTCTCGGAACAATAATGGGTTTGCCCTCCGACGATCATCGGTCCGAGGCGTCGCGGCGAGGAAGCCGAAACCACTACCCGCGTTTCTACCCGCCGAGTGCGCCCCCGTTGAAGTACTCCGTTGACGAGTCGGACCGCCCCGCAACCTATCTGCTGTCGGCTGCTTGAACAGCAGCACGACGTTTGGTCACGCCCAGCTTGCGGTAGATCGAGCGAATGTGCGTCTTCACCGTGGGGTAAGCGATGCCGAGGTGCGCTGCGATCTCATCTGCAGTCATCGCGGTACGCAGATATGTGAGTATCTCCTTTTCTCGTTCCGTCAGGACTCCCGCGAGGAGTACCGACAGTTGGTTCCGTCGTTCCAGGATCGTGCACAAGAGCTCGTGATGTCTCGACCCCCGTAGTGCGTGAGCGTTCAAGAGATCGACAATCACCGGATCGTCAGAGAGAAATGGGGCGAGAATCCGTTCGGGGAGTGCAGCCTCCAGCGCACGATCCAGCTGCTCATGCGCTTGGAGACCATGCCCTGATACGGAGTTCAGTGCGGCTGAGGTGACGAGTGTGCTCACCAGCGCATATCGCGGCAGCCCGGCCGATGTTGCGAGGCGAAGCGCTCGAGCCGACGGTTCCGGATCCCCCAAGACTCGATAGAGTTCCGCGAGAAGCGCATGAGCAACCGCAGCACCTGTGCGGGTAAGAACAGGCCTGGCGATACGGCGAGCTTGCTCGTCCTGCCTTTGCGCGTGGGCGAGCCAGGCCGTGGTGACGCGCCGCAGCGTATCCCAAGGAATGCCATGCTTGTCCGCAGTGCTCACGCCTCGCAGCAAACGCGCCGCGGTGTGGTATCGGTCTTCCCGGTTCAGAGCGATCAGGCTCATCACCAAGTAGAGACGGGCGAGCGCCTCGAAGTTGGTTCCGGGGCTGCCCTCTACGATGACGGAGTCGAAGTGAGCTATCGCCTCCTCGAAGTCGCCGCGCCAGAAAGCGATGCACCCTCGATTCGACTGTGGGAGACCACCTTCGAAGCGTTCCCAGTCGGACGCCACCTCCCTGGAAGGGAGCCCGTCGAGGATCTGTTCGGCTTCGGTGAATGCTCCCGCGTGGGTGAGCGCAAAGGCCAGATTGGATTGCGCGAGACGCAACGTCTCCGCACGCGACTGCAACTGCGCCTCATCGCTGGCGGAGCGAAGTAGCGCGATAGCACGAGGGAGATCACGACGAAGCCTGACCTCGGTCCATCCGAGGAGGAAAAGCGCGGATGGGTAATCGTCCTCCGGTTCGCACTGGGCGAGCGCGTGGCGCGCGCGATCGGCGATGACGGCCTTGGTCGAGGAGTCTGGAGCGAGCAGCAGGTCAGTGAAGCAGACGACGAAATCGTCAGACGCAACCCGTAAACCCTGTCCGCGGAGAAACTCCGCACCGTACGGGTCGCCACTGAGGTCGCGGCAGCACGCCCGTATCAGCAGGATGTGCGGGTCGTGCGGATCAGGATGGGCAAGGCAGAGCTGCTCGAGTTCCCTCGTGTGAGATTCGAGAATCAGACGGAGCCAGTTCTTCCGTAGGACGCTTCGAGCCTGCTCTGCCTCACCGGAGGCGAGTGCCTCACGCACGGCTTCGATCATGTGTCGAAGATACTCGAGACGAGCATTCATCGGCCATAGAAATCCGGTCTCATCCGCTGCGGATGAGACCGCGATCGAAGCCTGCAGGAACCGGCGAGAATTGCCGCAATGAACGGAATTGCCGGGTTGAGCCGGCGGAATGTCGGGCGGGAGTTCCTTGCCGGAGTCACGCTGCTCGCGTTCAGCTGGGTGCGCAGCGGCGCGCTTCCGCGGCTGGGCCGTTTCGAGGTCGTGCGCGAAGGAGATCCGATCCACCCGACGAACCGGGCCTCCGTCGCCGAACTCGCAACCGCTCCCACCGACGCGACTGCTACGTAGGGGAACTGACCATGTTGGGTTCTGTCATCGGGGAGACGCTGCCGCTCGCGCTTGGCATCGCGATCAGCCCTTTCACGATCATCGCGGCCATTCTCATGCTGCTTTCCTCGAGCGCTCGCCGCACCGGCCCCGGATTCCTGATCGGCTGGATCCTCGGGATCGCCATCGCGGTGACGGCGTTCGTGTTGCTCGCCGGCCTGCTCACACCCCACGGCGACTCGGGTGGATCGAACGTGCCGCGTGTAATCGTGCAGCTCCTGCTCTCGGCCCTGTTGCTGCTGCTCGCGGTCAGGCAATGGCGAGGCCGACCGAAGCCCGGCGTGGATCCCGCACTCCCGAAATGGATGGCCGCCATCGACGGCTTCACGTTGAAGCGCGCATTCGGCCTCGGCCTCCTGCTTTCGGCACTCAACCCGAAGAACCTCCTCATCGCCGCGAGCGCCGGAGTGACCATCGGAGACGCCGGTCTCGCCGCCCTCCCGGCAAGTATCGCGACGGGGGTCTTCGTCCTGTGCGCCACCTCGACGGTGTGGGTGCTGGTCTCGGCGTTCATCGTCGCTTCAGAGCAGCTCCGGGGACCGCTGGATGCCCTGCACCGGTGGCTCGTCCGCGAGAACAACGTGGTCATGACCGTACTCATGGCATTCATGGCGGCACTCATCCTCGGCAAGGCCATCGCCTCCCTCTGACCTCTGCTTCGCCACTCTCCCTCATCAATCGGCCGCGAACCCCGCGGCCCCTTACACGAATCGGACAACACACATGAACTTCTGGGAAAGCCTCGGCTGGATGCTGTCGGCGACCGTCTTCATCGGATATCTCTTCGCGCTGTTCGCGATCATCGCCGACCTGTTCCGCGACCATAAGCTGAACGGTTGGTTGAAGGCCCTCTGGGTGTTCTTCCTGCTCTTCCTGCCCATCGTGACAGCGCTCGTCTATCTCGTCGCCCGCGGCGAAGGGATGACGGAACGCAGCAACAAGGCCGCACGCGACGCGGAGAACGCTGCCGAATCGTATATCCGCGAGGTCGCAGGGAAGAGCCCCAGCGAGGAGATCGCCACAGCCGCAGCACTCCTCGAAGCAGGAGCCATCAACGAGGACGAGTTCACCGCACTGAAGCTGAAGGTCCTCTCGTGAGCGGCGACGTGGTGAGTGCTGCGCGTTTCGGACCTGTCGACTTCTATCTTCTCGGCCTGCCCGGGGAGAGCCTCGACCCGGCCGCACTCTCCGCGCTCACCGACCTTGCAGATACCGGCCTGGTGCAGCTGCTCGATCTGATCGTCATCTCCAAGTCCGAGGACGGCGAACTCACCCTCATCGAGGTCGAGGAGTTGCCGAACGGCTTCGAGATCAATGTCGAGATGCTCGGCGCGTCCGGTCTCCTCGGGCATGAAGACATCACCGAACTCGCGGCGGCGATCCCCGCCGGCGCTGCGGCGCTGCTGGTCGCGCTCGAGCTGGTCTATCAGCGTGAGCTCGCCGCCCGGACCGCCGAGTCGGGCGCGGTGCTACTGGGCTACGAGCGGATTCCCGCCCCGATCGTCAACGCCCTCATGGACACGATCACCCCGAAACTGGAGGTCTGACATGCCCTTCATCCCGAGAACCGGTCGCCCCGGACTGCTGGGCCTTGCCGCGCGCACCGCGATCGTGACCGGTACCGCGACCGCCGTCAGCGACGGTATGGCCACCCGCCGGCAGCGAAGGGCCCAGGCCGAGTACGAGCAGGCCCAGTACGAGTTGGCCCAGCAGCAGGCAGCACGCGCGATGACCACACGCGCGCCCGCTGCCCCGGTCGATCTCGTCGCCGAGCTGCAGAAACTCGGCGATCTCAAATCACAAGGCCTGCTGAGCGATGCCGAGTTCGAAGCCGCGAAAGCGCGACTGCTCGGCTGAATTCCCCGACGGGGCGAGGGATACCCGCTCCCGTGCCGTACCCGACACCGAATGGAACCCGCCATGTCCGCGATTCCCGTCAACATCCTGAACTTCAATCGGGCAGAATCCGATCTCATGTTCGCTCGCCTGGCCGCGGGCGGCGGCCTGGGCACCTGGAACCACACTCGTGAGCTCGAGCCGCTCGACAACCAGCCGATCATCCGCCAGAACCGCGACACCCTGTACAGCAGCAGCATCATCGACGTGTGCGAAGACGTCACGATCACG
Organism: Rhodococcus sp. W8901; assembly: GCF_013348805.1. Classification (NCBI taxonomy): domain Bacteria; kingdom Bacillati; phylum Actinomycetota; class Actinomycetes; order Mycobacteriales; family Nocardiaceae; genus Rhodococcus; species Rhodococcus sp. W8901. The sequence continues at coordinate 1,465,003 of NZ_CP054690.1, read as the reverse complement.
GTGCCGGATACCGGCAAGCGCTACATCTCCGTGTGGGTGATCAGTCAAGATCATTACGGTCCGGTCATCCTGCGCGATCCGGGAGAGCACGTGCTCACGCGCGAACTGGTCGGGACCGACTACGCCGCACTCATCGTGCGCATCCTCGTCGATCCGAACAGCCCCGAAGACGTCGCCGAGGTGAACCGGCTGCAGGACGTCCTCGCCATCGACGGCGGCGGAACAGGCGAGTTCCCGTTGCCCGGCTACGACGAGCAGTCGCAGAACGAGACCCGCGACGCGATCCTCGCACTCGCTCGCGGCGTCAGCAAGTACGACCGATCATTCGGCACCGCAGCAGAAGTCGATCCGATCATGCACCTGCTCGGCACCGCCTCCGGCTGGGGTGGCCTCCCTGAACAGGAGGCCACCTACGTCAGCGTCGACGAACGCCTCCCTGTCGCGGAATACCGTCTCCGTCTGAACGACGTTCCGGTGGATGCGTTCTGGTCGGTGTCGCTGTACAACGCGGCCGGCTACTTCGAGGAGAACGCCCTGGGCGTGAACAGCATCAACAGCCTCACCGCCACCCCCGACGCCGACGGCGGTACCACCATCCGCTTCGGCGTACACCTCGACGGTGTCGCGAACGCCCTGCCCATCATGCCGGGCTGGAACTACGTGCTGCGGCTGTACCGCCCCCGGCCCTCCGTGCTCGACGGCACCTGGACGGCGCCGCGTCCCGAAGCGCTCTAGCGGGGAGCGGGGCCACTGCCCCACCGGGTGGGGCAGCACCGGCATGCGATCCCACTCGGACTCACCATCGATACCCAGGCCCGCGCAGACACCACTGGAGTTGGTGCCCTTCACAAGTCGCCGTCACTCATACCGCCCAGCAGCACCGTCCCCTCGCCGAGCACCGCTCTTCCGGCAACCTCGTCAGAGGACCGAGCGCGTGCGAGACAGACCTGAACGGGGATCTACCACAATTCGTCAGCCACCTCACAAGGAGCGAGATGCCTTCATTGAAAACGTTCGTAGCTGCGGCGGCGCTGACCGCGATCACAGCGTTGCCCGGGACCGGGTCCGCGGTCGCTGCGCCGGCGATTGGATCGGCCGATCTCGGTTCGTCGAGCGGATCCGGATTCGGGTCCGTCGATCTCGGCTCGTCGAGCGGATCCGGATTCGGATCCGTCGATCCCGGTTCGAGCGGCCCCGATCCCGAGTATCCGGTGTCGACCTGCTTCTGGTCCGTGCCAGTCAATCCCGAGCTCGCAGACCCGCAGCTCAACTACGCCTTCCCCGACACCGCGGCGGTCTATTGGGCTGCGCAGTTCACTATCCCGGAGGATGCCGAACTGGTCATCCGGGGGCAGTACGCGCACGCGCGCTACCAGTCGTTGAACTCGTACAACGCCGGCACCGCGATGCCGACCGCCGTCCTCAACGACATTTCGACCGCCCCGGACGCCGGTTCGCAGAACACCTATCTTCCGGGCGCCGACCGTCTGAATGAAGACGGCAGGTCGTATACGGTCTCTGTGCTCGACGAGACGCCGCCGGCTGAGCCGCGACACAACACTCTGTATGCCGGTGTGCCAGGACAGGATCGGATCAGCCTCCTCTACCGCATTTACCTTCCCGACAATGGACGTGATCTCACCGGCGGCGTAGGACTACCGGATCCAGAGTTGCACCTCGCCGACGGTCAGGTGCTGCGCGGCGAAGCACTGTGTTCGGCGGTCGACGCGGACAATGCGATCTTGAAGCCCACTCCACTGCCGCTGGACACGTACAAGGCTCTGCGCGACCAGCCGGGCAAGCCGGCGACATTCCCTGCGGACCAGACACCTGTGTGGCGGGCCTACTACAGCGCCGAGTTCACTCTCGGGTGTACCTATCTCGGCAAGTGTGATGGCACACCCCAGCGGGTGGGCGGACAGTACTCCAACATCGACAACAGCTACGTCACGGCCGAAGTCAACCGCGGGTTCGGCGACGTTCTGGTACTTCGTGGCGAACTGCCGCGGACTCCGAAGACGACGACGGGCACGCAGCATATGAACGGCAATGTCGACATGCGGTTCTGGTCGATGTGCAACAACGAATCACTGGCAACGACGAAGGTGATCGCATGCCTGTACGACGAGCAGGTGACCACTGATGCGGCCGGTCGTTACACAATCGTCGCGTCGCTGCCTGAAGACCGACCCTCAAATGCCACCAAGGAGTGCGGGGTGTCATGGCTGCCGCTCTCGCCGACTGGCGATGGCGCCGGGCATCCCGACGATTCCCTCCTGATCATGCGGAACATGCTGCCGTCCAAGGACTTCAGCCATGCCGCGCATGATACCGAGACTCCCGGCGATGAAAAGGCCGTCATGGGGCAGTACTTGCCGGAAGGACAGTACACGGCCAAGTCCGCATTCGAGGCGAGTGGCTGCGCCGAGTAGTCGGACATCTGAACGAGCCGCGCGCGTCTCAACTGTCCATCACCGACACGTCACGGACCAGGTTCACGGGTTGGTCTGCGGCCTGACACTTCTGGCCGTCGTGCGGCCGCAGCCAACCCGCGATGGCGCCTGACGAGTGCTGGTGAAAGGTAACTCCGAGACCGAGAGTATGCATGCATGATTGGGAATGCCGGACGCCGGCTTTCCCGTGCGAGTCGCGAGGCTCGTACACAGGTGCTGGTGCGTGACCGGGTGATCCGTCTGGTCGAGGGTGAGGCCCGGCAGCCGCGGCTCCGCATCCTGCGCGGACCGTTGGGTGCCGGGAAACCTCGACGGGCTGCCCGCAGTGCTGCAGGTGTCGCTGGTTCCCCCGCTCACGGAGGCAGAGAGACGCACCCTCGAGGCACTCCGAAACGGGCGAACCACCCGGGAAGCGGCGGCCGAGCTGTTCATCTCACAGGACACCGTGAAATACCGACTGAAGAGCATCTACCGGAAGTTCCAGAGCGCCGATCGCGCAGACATCCTCTACCGTGCCGAACGCGCTGGTCTCCTCAGGCGATGACCTGCCTACCGAGCAGCCCCGACCAGAAGCAACCCAGCCACGGAGTCGAATATCCAGCCTGCCGACCGGCCTCGTTGCGTCAGAGCTTGACCATCGGCACGCCACCGATCAGCATCAAGCGGACCTTGCCCGCCGAACCGAAGTCGATCGTCACGGTCGCGGTCGGTCCGGCACCCTTCGTCTCGAGCACCTTGCCGAGCCCATACTTGTCGTGACTGACCCGGTCGCCGACCGCGAGCACGAGATTGTTGTTGCGCCCCCGGGGAGCGCCGAAGCTCGGCGTCGTACCGGCCCCTCGGCCACCACCGCCGCCGAATCCCGAACCGCTGTAACCGGATCCACCGTATCCCTGGCCGCGAGCCCGGCCACCTCCGATGGCTCCACCGGCACCGAGTACGCCGGGATCCTCGCGGCGCCAGTTCACCAGATCCGCCGGAATCTCCTGCAGGAAACGCGATTCCGGGTTGGTGACCGGCTGCCCCCAGGCCGAGCGCACAATCGCACGGGTCAGGTACAGCCGGTGCCGGGCGCGGGTGATACCGACGTACGCCAGGCGGCGCTCCTCCGACAGTTCCGCCGGGTCACCGAGCGCGCGCATGTGCGGGAACTGCCCGTCCTCCCAGCCGGTCACGAAGACCACCGGGAACTCGAGCCCCTTCGCAGTGTGCAGCGTCATGAGCGTCACGACACCCTCACCCGAGTCGGGTACCTGGTCCGAGTCGGCAACCAGCGAGACCCGCTCGAGAAACGCCGCCAGCGAACCGGGGTCGGGCAGGCCTTCGTCGTCGCGTTCACCGGCCTCGCCGGACTCGTCACCGGCGGCGGACTCGTCCTCCGCGAACGCTGCGGCGTTGCGGGCGTCGGAGCTGAACTCCCTTGCAACGCTGACCAACTCGTTGAGGTTGTCGAGCCGGGCGCCGTCCTGCGGATCGCTGCTGGCCTCGAGCTCGCGGCGGTACCCGGTGCGGTCCAGGACAGCCTCGATGATCTCACCGATGTCGGAGAGATCGTTGCCGTCGGCGTCGGTGCTCACCATCAACGCCCGCAGCCCGTCCATCAGTTCGAGAAACGATGCTATGGCCTTCTGGGAGCGGGTGTTCAGCAGCGGGACGACGCCCTCGGCGCCGGCGCGGAGGGCCTGCGCGAACCCGACCCCCTTCTGCTCGGCGTACACCGACACGCACGCCTCCGCGCGGTCACCGATCCCGCGGCGGGGAGTGTTGAGGATGCGGCGCAGGCTCACCGTGTCGTCCTCGTTCGCGAGCACCCGCAGGTACGCGACGATGTCGCGTACCTCCTTGCGTTCGTAGAACCGCGTGCCGCCGACCACCTTGTACGGAATGCCGAGGCGGATGAAGATCTCCTCCAGCGCACGCGAGGAGTTGTTGGTCCGGTAGAACACCGCGACGTCGCCGAACTTCGCGTCGCCGGCGTCGACCAGGCGGTCGATCTCCGACGCCACGAACTGTGCCTCGTCGTGCTCGTTGTCGGCGACGTACCCGGTGATGAGCTCACCCTCGCCGGAGTCGGTCCACAGGCGCTTCTCGCGGCGGCCGGTGTTCCGGGAGATCACCGAGTTCGCCGCCGACAGGATGTTCTGCGTGGACCGGTAGTTCTGTTCGAGCAGGATGGTCCGCGCGTCCGGGTAGTCGCGCTCGAACTCCTCGATGTTGCGGATCGTGGCCCCGCGGAACGCGTAGATCGACTGGTCCGCGTCACCGACGACGCACAGTTCGGCCGGCGGCACCGTGTGCGGATCGACAGCGCCCTCGGGGGCCTCCCCCACCAGTTCTCGAACCAGCACGTACTGCGCGTGGTTGGTGTCCTGGTACTCGTCGACCAGCACGTGCCGGAACCGGCGCCGGTAGTACTCCGCGACCTGGGGGAACGCCTGCAGCAGCCCGACGGTCTCGCCGATCAGGTCGTCGAAGTCCATCGCGTTCGCGGCCCGCAGGCGCTGCTGGTAGTGCGCGTACACCCGGGCCACCAGCTTGGGCATCTCCGCCGGATCCCGGTCCGCGGTGGCCGCGGCCTCCTCGGGATCGATCAGCTCGTTCTTGAGGTTCGAGATGTGCGTGGCGAGCAGCCGCGCGGAGAAGCGCTTGGTGTCGATGTCCAGATCCTTGGAGATCATCGTCAGCAGGCGCCGGGAGTCGTCGGCGTCGTAGATCGAGAAGTTCGAGTTCAGGCCGGGCAGCAGCGCCGACTGTGCCCGCAGGATCCGCACGCAACTCGAGTGGAACGTCGAGACCCACATGCTGTTGGCGCGGGGGCCGACCAGTTGGGCCACCCGCTCGCGCATCTCGGCGGCGGCCTTGTTGGTGAAGGTGATCGCCAGGATCTGGCCGGGCATCACGCCGCGTTCGGCCAGCAGGTACGCGATCCGTCGGGTCAGCACCGCGGTCTTGCCGGACCCGGCACCGGCCACGATGAGCAGCGGCGATCCCGCGTGCAGGACGGCCTCTCGCTGCTGCGGATTGAGACCGTCGAGGAGGGCGTCGGTCGAACCGTGGGCACCGCCCGGAGACATACCTGACGACATACCTGACGACATACCTGCAGCGCCGATCGTGGACCCGGAAATAGTGTTCATCGCCTGTCAACGCTACCGGCGAAGTCCGACACTTCGGCAGCTACCCGATCCCGTCGACGGTGAAGGCAGTCACCCCTGCTTGGGCTGGTCTCATTCGCGTGGCAAACTGGAGTAATGATCATTGCCACGCAGGGGCACCAGCCGGGTGCCCGATGGCGCTCGCCCCGCGAGCACTGGCGATTTCCCAGCGGGTACCGGCCTATGGTGCCCGCGGCCTGATCCCCCGCGCGCCCCGAGGTCCACACCGGATCCCGGGGCGTTCTTGTGAGCTGGACCCGGATTCCTAACGACTCGAGGGCACCGAACGAACCTAGTTCTGACACGAGGAGAAGAACATGAGCAGTCCGACCGCACCTCCTTCATCCGAGTCACCCGTTCCCGCGAGCGAAGCCGAGATCGACGAACTCCGCAAGGAGATCGACCGCCTCGACGCCGAGATTCTCGCGGCGGTGAAGCGCCGCAGCGAGGTGTCCCAGATCATCGGCCGCACCCGCATGGCGTCGGGCGGCCCGCGGCTGGTCCACAGCCGGGAGATGAAGGTCCTCGAGCGGTTCAGCGAACTCGGCCAGGAGGGCCATACCCTCGCGATGCTGCTGCTGCGCCTCGGGCGCGGGCGACTGGGGCACTGACCTCACCGGCACCGACACGTCCTACGAGAACCGCCCGGTCCTGCGACCGGGCGGTTCTCGTATGCCGGGGTCAGGTCAGCGCGATGTACTTGGTCTCGAGGTACTCGGCGATGCCTTCGCTGCCGCCCTCCCGCCCGAACCCGGATGCCTTTACGCCGCCGAACGGTGCGGCGGTGTCGGAGATGACACCGCGGTTGACGCCCACCATCCCGGTCTCGAGGGCGTCCGACACGCGCAGGGCCCGGTCGAGGTCGCGGGTGTAGATGTACGCGGCCAGACCGAACTCGGTGTCGTTGGCGGCGGCGACAGCCTCCGCCTCGGTGTCGAAGCCGGTGATCGCGGCCACGGGGCCGAACACCTCCTCGCGCAGGATCCGAGCGGACGCGGGCACGTCGGCGAGTACGGTCGCGGGATAGAACCAGCCCGGACCCTCCGGCGCGTCGCCGCCGAGCAGGACCTCGGCGCCGGCCTTCACGGCGTCCTCGACGAGGTCGGTGACCGTCTCGAGCTGGTCCCGGTTGATCAGCGGCCCCAGTGTCGTCTCGGGGTCGATACCGGGGCCCATCTTCGACGCTGCCATGCGTTCGGTGAGCTTCGCGGTGAACTCCTCCCGGACGGCGTTCGCGACGTGGAAACGGTTGGCAGCGGTGCAGGCCTCGCCGCCGTTGCGGAGCTTCGCGAGCATCGCGCCGTCCACGGCGGCGTCGATGTCGGCGTCGTCGAACACGACGAACGGAGCGTTCCCGCCGAGTTCCATCGACGTACGCAGCAAGCCCTTCGCCGACTTCTCGACCAGCATCCGGCCCACCGCGGTGGAACCGGTGAACGTGAGCTTGCGCAGACGGGGATCCTCGAGCAGCAGTTCGGTGACGGCACCCGAGTGCGATGTCGGCAGCACCGACAGCACGCCCTGCGGGAGGCCTGCCTCGACGAACAGTTCCGCGAGCGCGAGCATCGTCAGTGGCGTCTCGGACGCGGGCTTGACGATCATGGTGCAGCCGGCGGCCAGCGCGGGTCCGATCTTGCGGGTGCCCATCGCGAGCGGGAAGTTCCACGGGGTGATCGCCAGGCACGGCCCGACGGGCTGCTTGCCGACGAGGATGCGCCCGTTGCCGGCCGGCGCCGACTGGTAGCGGCCCTCCATCCGGACCGCCTCCTCGGCGAACCACCGGAAGAACTCGCTGCCGTACTTCACCTCGGCGCGGCTCTCCGGCAGGGCCTTGCCCATTTCGAGCGTCATCAACTGCGCGAACGTCTCGGCGCGAGCGGCGATCTTCTCGAAGACCGACCGCAACAGCTCGCCGCGCTCGCGTGCCGGGGTCGCGGCCCAGTCCGCCTGCGCGGCCACCGCCGCGTCGAGCGCCTTGACGGCGTCACCGGGGCTGGCGTCGGCGACCTCGGTGAGGACGTCACCGGTCGCGGGATTCCGAACGGGGAACGTGGCGCCGTTCTCGGCGTCGACGGGGGTGCCGCCGATCCACAGCTTGGTAGGAACGGCACGAATCAATTCGGCTGGGTTCATGACCTCCATCATGCGCCGCCTCTCCAGAGAATGAGAGCCGACAAGATGTTCGGGTCCAGTGCCGATAAGCTGCCTCCATGAGCACAGACATCACCGGTACCGCAGCCTGGAAGAACCTGGATGCGCATCATCGAGTGATCGAATCTGCCCATCTGAGAAACCTGTTCGCGCAGGATCCGGATCGTGGCACCGCGCTGACGGTGACCGCCGCCGACCTGTACGTCGACTACAGCAAGCACCGCGTGACCCGCGAAACTCTGGACCTGCTGGTCGAACTCGCTCGTACAGCGCGCGTCGAGCAGCGTCGTGACGACATGTTCGCCGGCGCCCACATCAACACGTCGGAGGACCGCGCGGTGCTGCACACCGCGCTGCGGCTGCCGGCCGACGCGCAGCTGACCGTCGACGGCCAGGACGTCGTCGCAGACGTGCACGATGTCCTGCGTCGCATGGGCGACTTCACCGACCGGCTGCGGTCCGGGCAGTGGCGCGGCGCCACCGGCGAACGGATCCGCACGGTCGTCAACATCGGCATCGGCGGCTCCGACCTGGGACCGGTCATGGTGTGCGGCGCACTGCGCCACTACGCGAACGCCGGGATCTCGGCGCGGTTCGTCTCGAATGTCGACCCGTCGGATCTGGTGGGAACGCTCGCCGACCTCGACCCGGCCACCACGCTGTTCGTGGTCGCGTCCAAGACGTTCTCGACGCTCGAGACGCTCACCAATGCGTCGGCCGCGCGCCGGTGGCTGGTCGACGAGCTCGGCGAGAGCGCGGTGCCCAAGCACTTCGTCGCGGTGTCCACGCACGCGCAGCGGGTTGCGGAGTTCGGTATCGACACCGCCAACATGTTCGGGTTCTGGGACTGGGTGGGTGGCCGCTACTCGGTGGACTCGGCTATCGGCCTGGCAGTGATGGCGGTGATCGGCAAGGAACGGTTCGCCGAGTTCCTCTCCGGGTTCCACGCGATCGACGAGCACTTCCGGACAGCACCGCTCGAGCGGAACGCGCCGGTACTGCTGGGACTGATCGGCGTCTGGTACTCGAGCTTCTTCGACGCCGAATCCCGTGCGGTGCTTCCGTATTCGAACGACCTGGCCCGGTTCGCCGCCTACCTGCAGCAGCTGACGATGGAGTCCAACGGCAAGTCGGTGCGCGCCGACGGCTCCCCTGTCACCACCAAGACCGGCGAGATCTTCTGGGGCGAGCCTGGCACCAACGGCCAGCACGCCTTCTACCAGTTGCTCCACCAGGGCACCCGCCTGGTGCCGGCCGACTTCATCGGCTTCGCCGAGCCCACCGACGATCTGCCCACCGCGGACGGCACCGGCAGCATGCACGACCTGCTCATGAGCAACCTGTTCGCGCAGACGAAGGTGCTCGCATTCGGCAAGACGGCCGAGGAGATCGCCGCCGAGGGCACCGCGCCGGAACTCGTGCCGCACAAGGTGATGCCGGGCAACAGGCCGTCGACCACGATCCTGGCTCCGCGGTTGACCCCGGCCGTGATCGGTCAGCTCATCGCGCTGTACGAGCACCAGGTGTTCGTGGCGGGCGTGATCTGGGGCGTCGACTCGTTCGACCAGTGGGGTGTCGAACTCGGCAAGGCCCAGGCCCTCGAGCTCGGTCCGGTCCTGACGTCGACGGAAGCGCCTCCGCAGCAGGACGATTCGTCTACCGACGCACTGGTGCGCTGGTACCGGAAGCAGCGCGGCCGCACCGTCTGACGTCGGCGACCCTCACGCCGCGTGCGGATGACTCCATCCGCACGTGGTGTAGACGCGCCCGTCGTAGTCGACGAGTCGGGCGGCCAGTTCCTGCTGCTCGAGCCAGGCCACCGCACCGAGGTTCCGTCGCTGCGACGACGCCGCGGCCGCGTAGGCCCACAACGCGTCCCCGGCCATCACCGACACCTGTTCCCAGCCGCCTCCCACACCTTCGCTCGCCCGGGTGCGATCTGCGCCGGCGGTCGCCAGCGCGGTACCCGCCGGCAGTTCCACCGCCCCGTCGCCCGGGACGGGAACCTGCCATCCCCCGGCCGGACAGTGTCCGGCCGTGGCGACGTTGCCGCCGACGCGGACCAGCACACCGCACTCGAGTTCGTGGGCGACCAGCGCGGCCGCCCGATCCGCGGTATCCGCCTTCGCGGTGTCGCCGATGTCGAACGACACCCCCCACGGTGCGAGCACGGTGGCGTCGTCGATCTGGACGTCCGCGAACGTGGGCTCCGGGTGGATGGACGGAACACTCGACGGCGGCTCGTCGAAGGCGAGCGGGCTGACCACGCCGTCGGTCATGCGGGCCACCCATAGCGCCGATCGCAGGAGCCCGGCCAACCGGACACTGACTCGCACCGGCAGCCCCTGTGCCAGGTTGACGGCGTGGATCTCGGCGTCGCCGCGGTGGAGGCTGCAGGCGGATTCCGCCTCGGACAGGACCGCACCGACCAGCCCCGCCGCGGGTCCCAGCGCCGCGGCTTCGGTGACCTGGACCTCGATCTCCTCGTTCCAGGCGCTCCATCTCGTGTCGACAAGCATGACGTGCTCCGTGAATCGAGAAATTCGCTGCACCCAGTATGCGCCTGCACGGCAAACGCACTGGTCAACGCGTCGAGCGGACACCACCGACCGCGGTGAGGGCGAACCGGACCAGGTCTTCGATCACGCCGGGATCGGCACCGCCGGACGCCAGTGGGCCGGCCAGTACCTCGGCGGTGGCGCCGACGAGCGACGCCGCCGCCAGCGGAACGTTCTGCGGCTCGAGTTCGCCGTCGGCGATACCGTCGGCGACGGCCGCGGCGAACGCGTCGGCGAAGGTGCGGCGGAAGATGAGACGCTCGGCGTCGACCGCCGCGTCGACAGGTTCCGCGAGCAGCGTGTACGCGAGCTTCGGGTTTCGCATGGCCCGACCGCCGAAGGTCTCGATCACCGCCGCGATCCGCTCGGCGGCCGAACGACCAGGTCCCGCAGCCGCGTTCACCTCGGCAACCTCACGACCGACGATCTCTCGGAACACCGCGACCACGAGGTCCGACTTGCCCGAGAAATGCGTGTAGACGCTGCCGGTCGCCACCCCCGCGCGGGTGGCGACGGCCGCGATCGTCAGCCCCTGATAGCCCTCCTCCGACAGCACCGCGACCGCGGCCTGGAAGATGGCGTCGCGTTGGGCCGCGAGACGCGCCTCGACGGCGGGGGTTCGACGGTAGGCCATGGTGGTCAGTGTTCCAGTACGGCCCGCGAACCCACGATTCAACCCTTCCGGCGCAGCGGCCCCGGGTAGCGTCGAACCATGCCGGTGCGCACTGAACGAACCGGGCCCGTGACGACCATCGTGTTGTCCCGGCCCGAGGTGCGTAATGCGGTGGACGGGCCCACCGCCGCCGCGCTGGCCGAGGCGTTCCGCGAGTTCGAGAACGATCCCGATGCCGCGGTCGCGGTCCTGTGGGGCGACGGTGGCACGTTCTGCGCGGGCGCCGACCTCAAGGCACTCGGCACGGACCGGTCCAACCACGTCACACCCGACGGCGACGGACCGATGGGACCTACTCGCATGCGACTGTCCAAGCCGGTGATCGCCGCGATCGCGGGGCACGCGGTGGCCGGCGGTCTCGAACTGGCGTTGTGGGCGGACCTGCGAGTCGCGGAGTCCGACAGCGTCTTCGGCGTCTTCTGCCGGCGCTGGGGTGTACCACTGATCGACGGTGGCACCGTGCGCCTGCCCCGCCTCATCGGCGCGGGACGCGCAATGGACCTGATACTGACCGGCCGCGCGGTCGACGCCGACGAGGCCCTCGCGATCGGCCTGGTCAATCGGGTGGTGCCGCCGGGGCAGTCGCGGGCCGCCGCCGAGGAGTTGGCGACCGAACTCGCCCGATTCCCGCAAACCTGCCTCCGCGAGGACCGGATGTCGGCGCTCGAGCAGGAGGGGTTGTCCGAGGAGAATGCCCTGGCGTCCGAGTTCCGGCACGGCATGGTGGCGGTCACCGTCGACGCGCTCGGCGGCGCCGCCCGGTTCGCGGCCGGCGAGGGCAGGCACGGCAGTTTCGGCAGCTGAGGCCCGCTTGGCGGTAACGTCCGATCCCATGGACCGGTTGACCATGGTGGACGAGATCTTCCTGCGCCGACATCACGGCTACGGGTTGCCGATCGTGATGCAGGGTTTGTGGCGCACCGCCGACGTCATGGATGGCGCGGTCCTCGCGTCGGTGCACGACGGGCTGAGGCACGGGGCCCTGGCCCGGCGGGTCGTCCGTCCGCGGGTGCCCGGCGCCCGATTGCGCTGGGTGACCAGCACCGACTGCTATCCCCTGCGGTACGACACCGAGACCGTGCCGGTCGACGACGTGCTCCGGTGGGCCGACGGGCAGGCCGCCGTCGACGTCGACCCCGAGTTCGGGCCGGGGTGGGCGCTGTCGGCGGCGCCGGTCGCCGACGGTGGCACCGTGATCTCCCTCGTGTGTTCGCACGTGATCGCCGACGCCCGCGGACTGATCTCCGCGGTCGACGCGGCCCTCACCGGCCGCTCGACCCCACCGACCATCTCGCGCACGTCGGACGTGGCGGACGCGGCGCGCCTGGTCGGTACCGTCGTCGGGCGCGGGCTGGCGGCGACGCTGGGGCTGGCGTTCAGCGAGCGCCGGCGCCGTGAACTGCGGGACTTCGTCGACCAGACTCCGGAGCCCGGGTCGGGCCAGGCCCACAGGCCGTCGGCGATGTGCAGCGCGATTCTCGACATCGACGCGACCGCCTGGGACGCGGTGGCCGCCGAACAGGACGGCACCGCGAACGGACTGTTCATCGCGGTGCTCACCGCGATCGCCGACGCCGCCGGGGTTCCGATGCCCCTGAACATCTGCCTGCCGGTCGACATGCGCAGTTCCGAGACGGCCGACAACTCCATCGTGATGACGGATGTGACTGTCGGACCGGAGGATTCACTCGCCGACATCCGCGAACTGAGCCGGGAGGCGTACTCCCGCCCGCCGATGGGCGCGCCGTCGGGGTTCCCGGAGGAGATCTCCCAACTGCTCCCCGACCGACTGGCGCACCACCTGACTGCGGGCGCGGGCGAACGCGATGCACTCTGTTCCAACATCGGGCGGCTGCCCGACTCCGTCGGGTCACTCGGCCCGCACCGCACGACCGGCGTGGCGACCCGTGCCGTCCACCCGCGCCTGGCCGTGGACCACGACGCCGGCACCATGACGCGGCTGTCGGCGTACCTGTGCTCGTACGGCGACACGTACTCGTTGTCGCTGGTCGGGGTCGATCCCGCGTACTTCGACAGCGCCGACGAACTGCGTGAACTCGCCGTCGCACAGCTCGCGAAGCGGGGGTTGTCGGCGCAGACCTGGTGAGCCACATGGCACCACTCGGCGCCATGTGGACAAGAATTTGATGCCAAACCCTTCCCATTGGCATCACTTTGGTGCCATAGTGGTGCCATGGACCTCACACCGTACGTCTCCGCACTCCACAACGATCTCGCCGTCGCGGCCGAGGCGGGCGGCCCGGACGCCCGCGCACTCGCGGAACGGTTGACGGCACCGCTGGATTCGGCGATCCGACTGGCACTGCTGGACGCGCTCTCGGCCGCCGCGAGCGAGATCACCAGTGAACTGGCCCCCGGTTCGGTCGATCTGCGCCTGCGCGGACGCGAGCCCAGCTTCGTCGTGACCCCGCCGCCCGCGCCGCCGGCGTTCACCGACCCCGGCGAGGCCTCCGAATCCGAGCCTCCGACGCCTCGTCCCGCAGAGACCGACGAGGGGCCGATGACCCGCATCAATCTCCGACTCCCGCAGGACCTCAAGGACCGTGTCGAGGACGCGGCCCGTACCGCCGGGCTGTCCGTCAACGCCTGGCTGGTCCGGTCGGCCGCCGCCGCGCTCGACGACGGCAGCGGCGCCCGACGGCCCGAGCGGCGCGCCCCGACCGGCGGCGACCGCTACACCGGCTGGGTCCGCTGACCCCGGCTGACCCCGCACACCATCGAACCCCCGAGGATCACCAATGCCTACTTTCGCCAGCACAGAACCGATCACCGCAACCCTCCAGTTCGCCGTCGGCGACGCCACCATCACCGCGAGCGATCGTGACGACACGGTCGTGGAGGTCCGCCCCAGCGACCCGAACCGCGAGACGGACGTGCGCGCCGCCGAACAGACCCGCGTCGAGTTCGCCTCGGGCCGACTGCTCGTACGAGCACCGAAGCCCCGAGTGCTCGGCGTGTGGGGCAAGGTCGGATCGGTCGACATCACGGTCGCACTGCCCTCCGGATCGGCGGTCGAGGCCGACGCGTCGGTGGCGGCGTTCCGCTCGACGGGCCGACTCGGCGACTGCCGGATCAAGACCTCGACCGGCGACGTCCGCCTCGGTGCCACCGCCGCACTGACCGCGCATTCCGGTGCCGGCGCGATCGTGGTGGAGAGTGTGTCCGGCGACGCCGACGTGAGCACCGGCTCGGGCAAGGTCGAACTGCCCCGCGTCGACGGCAGCCTCGTCGTCAAGAATGCCAACGGGCACAACCGGATCGGCAGCGTCACGGGAAGTCTCCGGGTCAAGACGGCGAACGGCGACGTCACCGTCGACCACGCCGGCGCCGACGTCACCGCCGCGACCGCGAACGGCGACATCCGGATCGGCGAGGTCACCCGTGGCACCGCGTCCCTGCGGACGGGACACGGCGAGATCGAGGTGGGAATCCGGTCCGGCACGGCCGCGCGCCTCGACGTACACACCTCGTTCGGCAAGGTCCACAACAGGCTCGCCGAGACGGCCGGACCGGCATCGACCGACCAAACCTTGGAACTCCAGGCCCACACCGGCTTCGGCGACATCATCGTTCACCGCGCAGAGGTCGGGCAGACAACTACCGGAAAGGCAGAGCTATGACGACATCGGTCAGCACCCGATCGGCGATCAGCGTTCGCTCGCTTCGAAAGTCCTTCGGAGACAATGTAGTGCTCGACGGCATCGACCTCGACATCGCGGAGGGAAGCGTCTTCGCCCTCCTCGGTCCCAACGGGGCGGGCAAGACCACCACGGTCCACATCCTGTCCACTCTCGTCCGCCCCGACGCGGGTGACGCGACGGTCGGCGGCCACGATCTGGCACAGGAACCCGACGCCGTCCGCCGCGCGATCGGCGTCACCGGGCAGTTCTCCGCGGTCGACAACCTCCTCACGGGCCGCGAGAACCTGATCCTGATGGCCGATCTCCACCACCTGGGCCGGGACGCCGGTCGGCGCCGGGCGAGCGAACTGCTCGAGCAGTTCGACCTGGTCGATGCGGCCTCGAAACCTGCCGGGAGCTACTCGGGTGGGATGCGGCGGCGACTCGACCTCGCGATGACGCTGGTCGGTAGTCCCCGGATCATCTTCCTCGACGAACCGACGACCGGACTCGATCCGCGCAGTCGACGCACGATGTGGGACATCATCCGCGAACTCGTCGCGGGCGGCGTCACGATCTTCCTCACGACGCAGTACCTGGAGGAGGCCGACCAACTCGCCGATCACATCGCCGTCCTCGACGGCGGCCACGTGGTCGCGGCAGGCACGCCGACCGAACTCAAGCGCCTCGTGCCGGGCGGTCACGTCAGCCTGCAGTTCATCGATCCGGACGAGTTGGACTCGGCTGCAACATCACTCGCCGACGCCGTTCGTGACGACGACACCCTCACGCTGCAGGTTCCCGGAGACGGCAGCATCCGGTCACTGCGGTCGATTCTCGACCGACTCGACGCAGACTCGATCGAGGTCGCGAACCTGTCGATCCACACGCCCGACCTCGACGACGTCTTCCTCGCACTCACCGGCCGACCCGAAACACGAAAAGAGGCAGTGCGATGACCACGATGACGTACACACTGACGGACTCGGCGACCATGCTGCGGCGCAGCCTCCGGCACATCGTCCGGTACCCGTCGATGACGGTATTGCTCGTGGGGATGCCGATCGTCATCCTGCTGCTCTTCGTCTACGTGTTCGGCGGGACTCTCGGTGCAGGCCTGGGAGATCCGACCGGCGGGCGCTCCGCCTACGTCGATTTCGTGACCCCGGGCATCCTGCTGATGACGGTGGCCGGCGCCGCTCAGGGAACCGCGATCTCCGTCGCCACGGACATGACCGAGGGCATCATCGCCCGGTTCCGCACGATGGCGATATCGCGCGCGTCGGTGCTGACCGGTCACGTCGTGGGCACGATGATCCAGACGATGCTGAGCCTGCTGCTGGTCACCGGTGTGGCACTTCTCGTCGGGTTCCGCCCGACGGCCGGGGTCGTCGAGTGGATCGCGGCGATCGCGCTGCTGGCGGGTTTCACGTTCGCGATCACGTGGCTGTCCGTCGCGCTCGGGCTGGTGTCGAAGAGCGTCGAGACCGCGAGCAACCTACCGATGTTCCTGATCCTGCTGCCGTTCCTGGGTAGCGGTTTCGTCCCCACCGATTCCATGCCGACCGGCTTGCGCTGGTTCGCCGAGTACCAGCCGTTCAGCCCGGTCATCGACACCCTGCGCGGGCTTCTCCTGGGCGGTCCGATCGGCGCCGACGCAGCCTTGGCGGTCGCCTGGTCCGCCGCAATCGCCCTCTTCGGGTACGTGTGGGCGAAGCGCCGGTTCGAGCGTCGCTCGATACGCTGATCCCCACCCCCTGGCCCGACCGGAAGCGGCGCGAAACCGCCCGGTCGGGCCTACCGTGGATTCATGGCTCCCGAAGAGTTCGACGTCATCGTGATCGGAGGCGGGCCGGCCGGCGAGAACGCGGCGGCCTACGCCATTGCCGGCAGCGACCGCACCGCGGCGCTGATCGAGCACCAACTGGTGGGCGGCGAGTGCTCGTTCTGGGCGTGCATGCCGTCGAAGGCACTGCTGCGACCGGTGGAGGTGCTCGGCACCGCGCGGCACATGCCGGGTGTGGAGGAGAAGGTCAACGCCTACGGACTGGATGTCGAGGCGGTCCTCACGCGCCGCGACGGCTTCGTGCACAACCTCGACGACTCGTCACAGGTGTTGTGGGCGGATTCGGTCGGCATCGACGTCATCCGCGGCAGCGCCCGCATCACCGGGGCGCGGGAGGTGACCGTCGGCGACCGGGTGCTGCGGGCCCGGCACGCGGTCGTCCTCGCGACCGGCACGACCGCCTCCGTCCCCGGCACACCGGGCCTGCAGGAGGCGCTGCCGTGGACGTCGCGCGACGCCACGAACGTGCGGGAGATCCCCAGACGACTCGCGGTAATCGGCGGTGGCGTGGTGGCGTGCGAGGCCGCGACGTGGCTGCACGAACTCGGCGCCGACGAGGTGACGCTCGTCGTCCGCGGGTCCGGGCTGCTCGGACGCACCGAACCGTTCGCGGGCGAGATGGTCGCCGAGAAACTGCGCAAGCACGGCGTGAACCTGCGCTTCGGCGCGAACGTGGAGTCGGTGACTCGCATTGCCCCGTCGGACACCGGCATCGGCCGGATCCACGGCGGACCCGTCACGCTGGCGCTGAGCGGCGACGGCTCGGACCCCGAACTCGAGGCCGACGAGATCCTCGTCGCGACCGGACGCACCCCCGCCACCGCCGGGCTGGGGCTCGAGACGCTCGGTCTGCCCGATCTTGATTCTCACGGCTACGTCACCGTCGACGATCACCTCACTGTGGCGGGCGTCGACGGTGACTGGCTGTACGCGGTGGGCGACGTCAACGGTCGGTCCCTGCTCACCCACATGGGCAAGTACCAGGCGCGGGTGTGCGGCGACGTGATCGCGGCGCGAGCGGAGGGCCGGCCGCTCGACGGGCCCCGGTTCGTCGCGTCCGCCGATCACGGGCAGGTGCCGCAGGTGGTGTTCACGACGCCCGAGATCGCCGCGGTGGGCCGCACCGAAGAACAGGCCCGTGACGACGGCCTCGACGTCGAGGTGCTGGCGGTCGACATCGACGTCGCGGGTGCCGCGCTGTCGCGGGACGACTACACCGGGCGCGCGGCGCTCGTGATCGACCGGGCCACCGACACCGTGGTGGGCGCGACGTTCGTCGGATCCGGGGTCGCGGAACTGGTGCACGCGGCGACGGTCGCGGTGGTGGGCCGGGTCCCGGTCGAGACGCTGTGGCACGCGGTCCCGTCGTATCCGACGGTCAGCGAGGTGTGGTTGCGGTTGCTCGAGGCGAGACGCAATCCGTCGTGAGCACCGCGAGGACGTTCCCCACCTCCTGGCCGACACGGTCGGTACGCGGTACGCTGGTGGCACATACGGAGGTGTGACCATGCTCGTCGACCGCGACCGTGCCCGCGACACGATCCACGCGCTGTCCGATCAGGATCTGGTCGAGCTGCTGGCAGAGGAGTTCTCCCGTCGGCCCAACCTGCGGCCGGTCCGCGACGACGTGACCGCGCTGATGGCGATGGGGCCGGCGCTGGCGCTGCAGCACGAGCGCGCCGTCGCCAACCCCGCCGCAGCCGCGGTGGCGCGCACCCGCATCGTGTCATCCGCTCTCCGGTCGCTCGTCGACGAGCACGAGATGTTCGACTCCACCACCGTCAGCCGAGCCCTCGGCAAGTCGGCCACCAGCCGCAACACCGCCAGCCGTCTGGCGGCGGCGGGCACCGTCATCGCACTGCCCGCGTCCGGGCACAATCTCTTCCCTGCCTTCCAGTTCGACGCCGAACGCCGCGAGGTGCGCCCGATCGTCGCCGAGATCAACCGAATGATCGGCGCCAAGGACGATCCATGGGGCACCGCGTCGTGGTGGCTGTCCCCCACCGCCTTCGCCGACGACCCGCGCTCCCCTGCCGAGCTCGCCGTCGCGGGCGGGCACGAGCAGGATCTGCGGGACATGGCCGACGACCTGATCCACGGCTGAGCATCGCGTGATCTACCCGGATCCGCCGGCGCTGCTGCCACCCGCCCTGATCACCACGCTTCCCGCCGACACGTCGGTGTGGCGCATTCACAGCGCCGTGCGCGGCGCCGCCGACCTCAACCCCACCCCACGACCACGCCCGCGTGCCGGCGGCAGGTTCGACAGTCTCGACGGCTCCTACGCCTACCTGTATCTGGGGGACAGTCCCGCAGCCGCGGTCGCGGAGACGCTGTGCCGGAACCTGCCGGTCGACCAGTCCCCCAGACTGATTCCGCGGGTGCAGATCCGGGGACGCGTACTGAGCGAACTGCGAACCACCCGCCCGGTGCGGGTGGCCGACCTGACCGGCACCGGGTCGGCGCGCCTGAACGCGGGGGTCTGGCTCACCAAGTGCGACCCGTCCGGCTACCTCCACACCCGGCGCTGGGCCGCAGCCGTCCTGGCCGCCAATCCCGGCATCGACGGCCTGCAATACCGGCCCCGGCACGACGAGAACAACCTCGCCTGGATGCTCGCCGGCTCCCCGACCACCATCGCGCACCCCGCGGTCACGGCGGTCGGCGGCGTCGTTCCGCTCGATTCGGCGGACGGGCACTACCTTCTCGGGGCGCTACTCACCGCCCACAATGCCGCTCTCGCGCCCTGATCACGCCCGCCCGGGACCGCACGAGTGCGACACTCACGGTGTGTCGTCGACGCGAACCATCAGGGTCCTGCACGCCCCGCGGGAACGGGTCTTCCGCGCCCTGCTGGATCCGGAAGCGATCGCGACCTGGCGCGTCCCGGCGAACATGACCGCGCAGGTGCACCGGTTCGACGCCCACGTCGGCGGGCACTACCGCATCTCACTCACCTACGACTCCCCCGACGTGGCCGGCAAGACCACGGCCCACACCGACACGTACCACGGCTACTTCCAGTCCATCACCGACGGCAAGCAGGTGAAGGAACAGATGGAGTTCGAGACCGACGACCCTGACATGCGCGGAATGATGAACGTGTCGATCAAGCTGTGGGACCACGCCGACGGCACCGAACTGGACGTCCTGCACACAGGCATTCCGCCTGGGGTCGATCCCGCGGACAACGAACTCGGCTGGAATGAGGCGCTCGATCGGCTCGCCGGGATCGTCGAACACGGGTGACGCCCGTGCCCGACATCGTTCAGTCCGGCAGCCCGCCTCCGTAACCACGGGCCGTCAGGCCGCCCGGCTGCAACGAACGGCCGATCGACCGCGCCGCAGCGCGCACCATCTGGGACAGTGCAGTCGTCTGCGCGGTCTCGGCGTTGACGACTATCGCGAGGGCGGCCGTGGCCACACCCGGGCGTCCGAAGATCGGTGCGGCGATCGACAGCGCCTCCATCGTGACCTGACGGTCACTGATCGCCAGTTCCCGCTTGCGAACCTCCGCGAGTGTTCGACGCAGCTCGTCCGCGGAGGTGATGGTCTTCTCGGTGAACCGTTCGAGCGGTCTCGACAGCACCTCCTCCTGCACCATGACCGGCGCGAAGGCCAACAGCGCGAGTCCGATGCTCGATGCGTGGATCGGGAATCGTCCTCCGACCCGGGTTCGGACAGGAACGGCGCGCTTGCCGCCGATTCGTTCGAGGAAGATGATCTCGGAACCCTCGCGTACCCCCAGCTGAACGTTCTCCTGCGTGATCTGCGACAGGTCCTCCATCACCGGCATGGCGAGCTCGCGCAGCATGGTGCCGCGGGGCGCGAGCGACGCGACCTCCCACAGCCGCAGCCCGATCCGGTACCGGCCCGAACCGTCCCGTTCGAGCGCGCCCCACCCGGTCAGGTCCGCGGCCAGCCGGTGCACGGTGGTGAGTGGGAAGCCCGTCAGGCGGGACATCTCACTGAGCGTCAGAACGGGCTGGTCCGGAGAGAAGACCTCGAGCAGGTTCAGTGCCCGCACGGTGACGGAACCGGTTGGGCCCCGGCGACTCCCGACCACGGACATGTCCAACACCCCACTCAAGGCCTTCATCGACTCAGACGGGATGCACCCGCACCGGAATGCTAGCCCAGCCCTTGAGGGTGTTGTTCAGCCTCGGGACGGCGGCGGCCGTCGGCTCGATCCGGCGTACCCGGCGTGCCAGGGCAGTCAGGATCGTCTCGGCCTCGAGCCGCGCGATGGGCTGTCCGACGCACTGGTGAATGCCCATTCCGAAGGCGACGTGGCCGCTCGCGGCGCGCTGGATGTCGAACTCCTCTGACCGGTCGCCCCAGTGCCGCTCGTCGCGGTTTCCGGATCCGAGGAACAGCAGCACCTTCTGGCCTTCCGCGATCCGGTGACCGGCGAACTCGGTGTCCGCGGCGGTGGTCCGGAAGAACGTCTGCACAGGGGACTCGAAGCGCAGCGCCTCGTCGAACGCGAACTTCGCCAGGTTGGGCCGTTCGTGCAGGATGCCCCACTGGGCGGGGTGCGCGGCCAGCGCGTGCAGGGCGTTCCCGATACCGAACACCGTGGTGTCCACACCCGCGGTGAGCAGCGAGCGCACCAGCATCGGCGCCTGAGCATGTGTGATCTCGCCGCGGTCGGCGGCTGCCCAGATCTGCGCACCGAATCCCGTGGCCGACAGGTTGGCACGCTCGCAGCTCTCCGAGATCCACGCCTGGATCGGCTCGGCGGTCTCGAGCGCCCTCGTCACCCGGTCGTTGCGGGGGCCGAAAGCGTTGAAGGCCATCGCGCCGTACGGGAGAAGATTCTCGCGGCCCTCTGCGCGCACGCCCACCGCATCCGGGAACACCTGCAGAGGGAACACCTCGGCCAGGTCGGTGACCGCATCGAACTCGCCACGACACACCAACGCGTCCACGAGCAGATCCGCCTGCTCCTGGAGGTGGTCTCGCAGTTGGCGGACCGATCGCGGCGACAGGATCGCACTCATCGCCGCCCGCACCGGGGTATGGTCCGGCGGGTCGGCCTCGAGCAGCAAACTCGGTGTTCGCCAGGGTTTCTCATGCTGGAAGTCACTCAGACCGACGCCCCGGCCGGAAACGAACGTGCGCCAGTCGGTGAGCGCGGCGTGCACATCCGTGTAGCGGCCCATCGCGAGGACGTCGTATCGGGGCAGGCGTACGACCGGTCCGGCGGCTCGCAGCCTGGCATGGAATTCGTACGGATTCGCCAGGGTCGCATCGTCGAACGGGTCGTCGTCGAGGCCGGGCAGGTCCAGCCGCACGGTCGAGGTCTCGGTGGTCATGTGTCCGCTCTCCTCACAGGTCCAGAACGAGTCGCGGGCACGCTGCTCGCGAAACGCAGA
This sequence comes from Rhodococcus sp. W8901, assembly GCF_013348805.1. Lineage (NCBI taxonomy): Bacteria > Bacillati > Actinomycetota > Actinomycetes > Mycobacteriales > Nocardiaceae > Rhodococcus > Rhodococcus sp. W8901. The sequence continues at coordinate 1,443,148 of NZ_CP054690.1, read as the reverse complement.
TCATCATCGTGTCGTCGGCCGCTCGTTCCTCGTCGGTGAGCAACGAATCCCGGTGCTCGACGACGCCGCCGAGCACCGACGTCTCGCAGGTCCCGCACGTACCCTCCTGGCAGGAGGACAGCACCTGGACTCCCGCCGCGGTGACCGCCTCGAGGATCGAGGTACCGGGTGGCACGGTCACGGTCGTGCCGCTGAGCGCGAGCTCCACCTCGAACGGCTCGTCGAGGACCGGGGCGCCGAGTTCCCTTGCCGCGAAACGCTCGACGTGCAGCGTTCCGGCGGGCCACTGCTCACACCTCTCGGCGACCGCATCCAGGAGGCCGGCTGGACCGCAGCAGTACACGAGGGTGTCCGGAAGCGGTGTACCGAGGATCGCCGAGAGGTCGGGCCGCCCGGAGACGTCCTGCGCGCACACCTCGACGCTGTCCGGGTAGAGCGTCGTCAGCTCGTCGACGAACGCCATCGAGCCACGACGGCGGCCGCCGTACGTGAGCGTCCAGTCGGATCCCGCGGCGTGCGCGGCAGCGACCATCGGCAGCATCGGGGTGATTCCGATGCCGCCGGCGATGAAGATGTACCGCGGCGCGTCGCGTAGTTCGAAGTTGTTCCGGGGACCGCGGACCCGGACCGAGTCACCCACATCGAGCTTGTCGTGCACGTACTGTGACCCACCGCGGCCGTCCGGCTCTCGGAGCACCGCGATCCTCCAACAGCCGGGGTCGGAGGGATCGCCGCACAGGGAGTACTGCCGCACGAGGTCCGGCTGCAATACGACATCGATGTGCGAGCCCGGAGTCCATTGCGGCAGCGCAACCCCCGCTGGGTGGCGTAGTTCGAGGACGGCGACGCCGTCGACGACGTCGCTCTTGCGATGCACTTCGAGGTCGGCCTCGAATTCGTGTGACCGGACTGTCATGAGTTCACCAACACTCTCGGAGGGATGTAGGGGGTCGCTGTCTCGTTGGTCCCGGAGCCGGTCGTGTGGCCGGTCGGGTGGCCGAGCAACCAGTTCCACAGCTCGATCGGATCGTCGGCGACCCTGGTGGCGCCGCAGTGACACGTGCCTTCGAGGCTGTCGGATCCCGGCACCCAGACGATTCGTACGACGTTGCGGCCCTTCGGCCTTACGGCGGGTTCGGTGGCCATCGATGCGCTCTCGTCAGCCGACCGGGACGGATCGAGAGGGCCGCTTCACCATCTGCTCGAGCATCCTGCGCGCGGCCAGCGCACCGGCGTCGATGTTGATGCTCAGTTCCTGATAACCCGAGGGTTCGCCCGCGATCACCGTCTCGAGCAGATCGAGGGCGACCACGTCCTGGAGCACCACGGTGCGGTTGTTCTCCCGCAGGAAGTCGGTCACGTCCTGATCATCGAGCGCGAAATCTCTCGCCACCGACCAGAAGTCGTGCGTCGAGTGTTCGGTTTCGGGGGTGATGGCGTAGACCACCTCGACGTGGAAGGCCTGGCTGTCGGGACCCTCCTCGGGCGGCATCACACCGACGGGGGCAATACGACTGTGCAACAGGTACAGACATGGTGGGGTGTACTCGACGTCCTGCCATCGGGTGATGCGCCCTTCGATGCCGGTCGACTCGGCGTAGAACGGGGGGCACTCCGCATCGTCCATGTGCCGGCTCATGCAGATGACGCCCGCATCCTCGTCCACCTCGGTGCTGATCGGTGTCGCCGCGACCTCCGGTGTACCGATGTATCCGCCGTGCAGATAGGTCTCGTGGGACAGGTCCATCAGGTTGTCCACCAGGAGGCCGTATCGCGCCCGCAGCGGCTCCATGCCTCGCACGACCGCGTAGTCGGGGCTGTCCAGCCATGGGGCACGGGGAATCTCGGCCGAATCGGGCTCCGTCGGATCGTGCGGGTCCGGGATCCAGATCCACACGAAAGAGTCCTGCTCGACGACGGTGAAGCTCTTCAAGCGCGCAGTACGCGGGATCCGACTCTGGCCGGGCACCGCCACGCAGCCCCCGTCACGGCCGTAGGTGAATCCGTGGTAACCGCAGACCACCGTGTCGCCCTCGAGGCGACTCGGCGCCTGGGACAGCGGAAACCTGCGGTGCACGCAGCGATCCGACATCGCGGTGACTTCTCCGGATTCGGTGCGCCAGAACAGGATCGGCTCACCGCAGATGGTTCGGGCGAACAACTCGCGCCCCACCTCCGAACCGTAGGCCGCCACGTACCACTGGTTTCGGGCTATCGATGTCATCGTGTGCTCCCAACTGGGCGGCGCGTCTCGCGCACCTCGACTTCGGGTGGGGCCGGCAGGCCCGGTGACTGCATCCACTGTCACGGAACCGATATGACCGAGACCACTCGACTTCCGGATATCGGAAGACTGTGTGCCGTCTTCCGATATCCGGAATGGGGGTGGAATCGAGACGAGGCGATCCGCAAATGTTCTGCCGAGTGATCCGGCTCACATCACATCACTCGATCAAGGGACCGAACATGAGTATTGATCTGCGGGAGCGCATCGATTCCAGTCCGATGTCGCGATTCCAATGGGGCGCGGTGGCGATCTGCGTCCTGCTCAACGTCCTCGACGGCTTCGACGTGCTGGTGATGGCCTTCACCGCACAGTCGGTATCTCAGGAATGGGGACTATCAGGCTCCGAGGTCGGACTACTCCTGAGCGCCGGACTGTTCGGAATGGCGGGCGGATCACTGCTACTCGCGCCCTGGGCCGACACGATCGGCCGACGCCGGATGATCCTGCTCTGCCTGGCCATCGCCAGCGCCGGGATGACCCTGTCGGCGCTGAGCCCCAACGCCCTCGCACTGGGCCTCCTCCGCGCGCTGACCGGAGTCGGAATCGGCGGAATCCTGGCCAGCAGCAACGTCATTGCGAGCGAGTACGCGTCGTCCCGCTGGCGCGGACTCGCGGTGAGCCTGAACTCGACCGGCTACGCGATCGGCGCCACGTCGGGCGGCATCATCGCCGTGGTGCTGCAGAACAGTTTCGGGTGGCGCTCCGTTTTCCTCTTCGGCGGCGTCTGCACCGCGGCCATCATTCCCGTGGTGTTCCTGCGACTGCCCGAGTCACTCGACTTTCTGCTGACCCGGCGGCCGGCCAACGCACTCGCGCGCATCAACAAGTTCGCCGCGCGAATCGGGCAGCCGCAACTGTCCGAGCTTCCGGACCCGACCGAGGACGGCACTTCGCCGACCGAGTCGGCCGGCAAACTGCGGCAACTGTTCTCGCCTGAACTGCTTCGTCCCACCCTGCTGATCTGGTTCGCGTTCTTCATGATCATGTTCGGCTTCTACTTCGTCACCAGTTGGACGCCGAAACTGCTGGTGGCCGCGGGACTTTCCGCGAACCAGGGGATCACCGGCGGCGTGCTGCTCAACCTCGGCGGAATCTTCGGGGCCACCTTGCTCGGCGCCCTGTCCGCCAGGTTCGCGCTGCGATCGGTCCTGTCCGCCTACATGGTGATCGCAAGTGTTCTCCTGGTCGTCTTCGTGCCCGCCACCAGCTCCATCGTGGTCGGATTCACGCTCGGAGCCCTCATCGGGGTCTTCGTGAACGGCTGCGTCGCCGGGCTGTACGCGATCACCCCGTCGGTGTACGGACCGTCCGTCCGAGCGACCGGCGTCGGCTGGGGAATCGGCGTGGGACGGATCGGCGCCATCGTCTCGCCCATCGTCGCAGGCAAGCTGTTGGATCTGGACTGGACGCCCACACAGCTGTACATCCTCGTCGCCGGCGCGTTTATCCTCGGAGCGATCGCGGTCAGCAGACTGCAGTCCGAATCGAAGAAGACGACACCCGCACCGGTGGAGCCGTCCCCCGCGGGGATGCTGTCGGGCGAGCCCGCCTGACCGCGCACCCCCAGGGGACGAGCGCCGGCGTCAGTCACCGCCCGGGGCGCTGAGCGCCGGGAACCAGATGTCGGTGAGGACCTCCGCCGCCTGTTCGCGGGGAACCTCGATCGTCCCCTGGAGGGCCCATCGGGTGAAGAACCGTTCGAGCTGCGCGACCAGTAGTTCGATACGCAACCGGGCCTCGTCCTGCCGGTCCTGCGGCCAGCGCGCCAGGTACTGCGTCATCGAGTTGGGCAGGGCGAGGATCCCGTCACGGGACGTCTCGCGGAACGAGGGTTCCAGGGCGACCGCCTCGTCCCACGCGGGCAGGATGTCCTTGCACTCGTCGAACCAGTCGATGGCCCGGTTCACCCAGGCCGTGAACTCGGCGCGGGATCCGGTCTCGAGCACCCGATCGAGGTCCTCGTAGAACGCGAAGACACTCGGCACCATCTTCTCCGCACTGATGGCTCGCAGGATCTCCACCTTGCCGGGAAAATGCAGGTAGAAGGTGGCGCGGCTGCAGCCGACCGCAGCGGCGATGTCGTCGACGGTGACCGCCGCGTAGCCGCGCGCGCAGAACAACTCCCGAGCACACTCCATGAGCTTGGTCCGGGTCCACCGCTTCTGTTCTTCTCGCAGACTTCCGCGCCGGCTCTTGATCTCGTCCGCAGCAACTCCCACGCCCTAGACGATGGCGCACCCGGACGGGCGCAGGCAAGTCGAATCGCCGCTCGAAGGACGGATCGTCATTCACTTGACACATCGTCAGTCAATCAGAAAGTATGACGCACATCACTATAGATGTGCGCCGGTGTCGAGCACGGCGACGATCCTTGCCCGCATCGAAAGGAACTACCCGTGACCAAGTCTGTCGACCCGCAGGCCTACATCGCGTCCGTCATGGCCGGACTGACGGGCCCGGGCGGGCCGTTCGAACTCCACGAGGAGGATGTCCTCGGCGTCCGCATGCCGGTGATGAAGAACCGCGATCGGTCCCTGGGCGACGCCCTGGCGGCCTCGATCGCATTCGGCGACCGCGACTACCTGGTCACCGAGGACCGCCGGATGAGCTACGCCGAGCACGGTGCCGCCGCGGCGGCACTGGCCCGCGCCCTGCGGGAGCGGTACGGCGTCGACAAGGGCGACCGTGTCGGCATCCTCGCCGCCAACACTCCCGAGTGGGTCCTGTCGTTCTGGGCGGCGCAGGCGCTCGGCGCGATCGCGGTGGGCTTCAATGCGTGGTGGACGACGCGCGAGATCGAGTACGGGGTCGGCCACGCCCAGCCGTCGGTACTGATCGTCGACGCGAAGCGCGCCGCGCTCCTCGACGGGCTCGACCTGGACGTCCCCGTCCTCACGATGGAGGACGACCTGCCGAGGCTGATCGCCGAGTTCGCGGGCGCCGACCTGCCGGACACGACCGTTCTCGAGGACGATCCGGCGGTGATCCTCTACACCAGCGGCACCAGCGGCCGCCCGAAGGGCGCGGTGCACTCGCACCGGAACCTGTTGGCCGTCATCGGCTATCACCGTTACAGCGACGGCCTCGTCGCGGCCTTCACGGGCGGTGACCCGAGCTCCGATGCGCCGAGCGATCTGCGCTACCTGCTCACGTCGCCGCTGTTCCACATCGCCAGCCTGCACAACCTCGTCGTCCCGCGTCTGGGCACGGGCAGCGCCGTGGTGATCTATCAGGGCTCGTTCGACGCGGACCGGGTGCTGCGTCTGATCGAGCGCGAGAAGGTGACCAACTGGGGCGCGGTCCCCACCATGGCGGGTCGCCTGCTCGAACACGACGATGTGACTCGCTACGACCTGTCGTCGCTGACCTCGTTCGCGCTCGCCTCGGCGCCGTCGTCGCCGGGTTTCCAGCAGCGCCTGCGGGAGAAGCTGCCGTTCGCCCGCAACGCACTGGTCGACAGCTACGGGCTCACCGAGTGCAGTACCGCGATCTCGGTTGCGACGCCGATGGATCTGCAGGCGTTCCCCGGCACGCTCGGCCGGCCGATCATCGGTGTCAGCGTGGAGATCCGCGACCCGTTCGGCGAGCCGGTGCCCGACGGGACCGAGGGCGAGATCTGCGCGCGCAGCCCGTACGTGATGCTCGGCTACTGGAACGACGACGCGGCCACCTCCGCGGCCATCCGTCCCGGACGCTGGCTGCACACCGGCGACTTCGGGGTGATCGAGAACGGGATGGTTCGGCTCACCGGACGCCGCTCCGATCTGATCCTGCGCGGCGGAGAGAACGTCTACCCGGTGGAGATCGAGCAGTGCCTCGACGAGCATCCGGCGGTCGCGGAGTCCGCGGTGGTGGGAGTCGACCACCCCGACCTGGGGCAGGAGGTCGGCGCGATCGTGGTCGTCCGGCCCGGGATGGAGGTGACCGAGGACGAATTGCGGGAGTTCGCGTCCGAGCGTCTCGCGTACTTCAAGGTGCCCACCCGATGGAAGATCACCACCGATTCGTTGCCGCGCAACGCGACCGGAAAGACGATCCGCACACGAATCGCTCTGTGAGCGAACACGTTCCCCGCTCCCAGCGGTGAGAGAGGCAAGATCCCGATGAGTTACGACGCGATCGTCAAGAACGGCCGGTGGTTCGACGGCACCGGCGCCCCGTCCGCAACCCGACACCTCGGTATCCGAGACGGCCGGGTGGCCACAGTCTCGGCCGCCGCGCTCGACGAGACCGACTGCCCGCGGGTGATCGACGCGGCCGGCAAGTGGGTGATCCCGGGCATGCTCGACATCCACACGCACTACGACGTCGAGGTCCTGCTGCGTCCCCAACTGGACGAGTCGGTGCGGCACGGCGTCACCACCGTGTTCGTGGGCTCGTGCTCGCTGTCGACGGTCCATGTCGGGCCGTCGGACGCCGGTGACCTGTTCGGCCGGGTCGAGGCGATCCCCCGTCGCCACGTCGTCGACGGGCTCGAGGAGCGCAAGACGTGGAACTCGGCACGCGAGTACGTCGACGCGCTCGAATCGCTGCCGCTGGGAGCGAACGTCGCGGCGTTCATCGGCCACTCCGACATGCGGGCGGCGCTGATGGGCCTGGACCGGGCCACTCGCAAGGAGATCAAGCCGACCGCGTCCGAACTCGCCGCGATGGAGCAGCAGTTGACCGAGGCGCTCGACGCCGGCTTCGTCGGGATGTCCTCGCAGCAGCTGATGTTCGACAAGCTCGACGGCGAGGTCTGCCGGTCCCGCACGCTGCCGTCGACGTACGCGACCGCCAAGGAGCGTCGCCGACTCAACGCGATCCTGCGACGCCGCCGCCGGGCGCTGCAGGGCGGCCCGGATGTGGCCCGCCCGCAGAGCATGGTGGTGATGGCACTCAGCAGCCTCGGCATCTTCCGCAAGCCGCTCAAGACGAGCCTGCTATCGGCCGCCGACGTCAAGGCGATCCCCGGTGTGGTGAAGGTCTTTCCGCTGATGGCGAAGGTCATCAACGGCCTGGGCGGCGACTTCCGTTGGCAGCACCTGCCGGTCCCGTTCGAGGTGTACTCCGACGGCATCGACCTGCCGGTGTTCGAGGAATTCGGTTCCGGCGCGGCGGCCCTGCACCTGTCGAACCAGATCGACGCGCGCCGCGATCTGCTGGCCGACGAGAACTATCGCCGGCGCTTCCGCAAGGACTACGACAAGAAGTACGGGCCCCGGGTGTGGCACCGCGACTTCTTCGACGCCGAGATCGTCGAGTGCCCGGACGAATCGGTCATCGGGAAGACGTTCGGTCAGGTCGGGGAGGATCGCGGCGGCGTGCATCCCGTCGACGCGTTCCTCGACCTGGTGGTCGAGTACGGACCGAAGGTCCGCTGGCGGACCACGATCTCGAACCACCGCCCCGAGGTGCTGAATACGCTCGCCGCCGATCCCGGTGTGCAGCTGGGCTTCTCCGATGCAGGCGCGCACCTGCGGAACATGGCGTTCTACAACTTCGGACTGCGCTTCCTGCGACGCGTGCGCGACGCCGAGCGGGCGGGTACGCCGTTCCTGTCGGTGGAGCAGGCGGTCCATCGGGTCACCGGTGAGCTCGCCGACTGGTACGGCCTCGACGCGGGTCACCTCAGGGAGGGCGACCGCGCCGACCTGGTGGTCGTCGACCCCGAGCATCTCGACGCCTCGCTCGACACGTACGCCGAGTGCCCGATCCCCGAGTACGACAACCTCTCCCGGATGGTGAACCGCAACGACGACACCGTCTCGGCCGTCTTCGTCGGCGGCGAGTACGTCTTCGGCGACGGGCAGCCCGCGCCTACCCTGGGCAGCGCACGGACCGGGAGGTTCCTCGAGGCTCGGTGACGAGCCACCTCGGGACGTCGACGTGCTCGGCGGCCGCCGGGCACGCGATCCGTCGTATAGTCGCGACCATGACCCCCGGGCTGGACGTAACCACCGTCGACGGCGTCGTTCGGGGCCGACGGGTCGGCGATCTGCTGGCCTGGCGCGGTATCCCCTACGCCGCTCCACCCGTCGGCCCGCTGCGCCTGCGGGCACCGCAACCGGTAGAGCCGTGGACCGGCGTCCGCGACGCCACCGCGTTCGGCAATGCCGCACCGCAGCACCGGATGGGCACCGCCCTGCGACCGGGCAAGTACCAGCCGATGTCCGAGGACTGCCTCACGCTCAACGTGCTCGCCCCGGCGGCGCCCAGCTCGACGCCGCGGCCCGTCATGGTGTTCGTCCACGGCGGCGCCTTCACGATGGGCACCACGGCCTTGGGGATCTACCACGGGGACCGTCTGGTGCGCCGGGGCGACGTGGTGTTCGTGTCGGTCAACTACCGGCTCGGCTCGCTGGGATACCTCGACTTCAGCGAGTTCTCCACGCCCGCGCGGCCGTTCGACGCCAATCTCGGCCTGCGCGACCAGCTGGCCGCGCTGGAGTGGGTGCAGCGCAACATCGCCGCCTTCGGGGGCGATCCCGAGAACGTCACGCTGTTCGGCGAATCCGCCGGCGCCACCTCGGTGACCACGCTGATGGCGACGCCGGCCGCCCGTGGACTGTTCGCCCGCGCCATCGCCCAGAGTTCCGCACCCGTCCTCGTGAACGACGCACCGCGGGCGCGACGCTGGGCCCGGGAGTTCGTGTCGCTGCTCGGATCGAACGCAGACGACCCCGCGGCGGCCGCCCGCGCCCTGGACGACGCCACCTCGGCAGAACTCGGCAAGGCGGGGCATCGGCTGGGTGCCAAGGTGCTCGCCGAGACTCCCGGCCTGCACCCGTTCGGGCCGACCGTCGACGGCGACTTCCTGCCCGTGGCGCCATTGCAGGCATTCACTGACGGCACCGCGCACCGAGTACCGCTGATCATCGGGACCAACGCCCGCGAGGGCACCCTCTTCCCGAAGTTCCTCGACGGTCTGCCCACCGACGAGGCACGCATCGACGCGATGTTCGAGCTCACCGATCCGGAGGCCCGGGCGCGCGTCGTCGGCGCATACGCCGGCTACCCGGGTCCGGCAGCGGCGATCGATCTGGGCGGCGATCTGACGTTCTGGAGGCCGTCGGTCCAGATCGCCGAGGCTCACTCCGTCCATGCCCCCACCTACAGCTACCGTTTCGACTTCGCGCCGCGCCTCATGCACTGGCTCGACCTCGGCGCCACACACGCGTTCGAGATGTTCGCGGTGTTCGGTTACGGCGACTCCGCCGCCGGACGTGCGCTCACCGCCCCCGGTGGTCGACGCGGACTGCGCGTGGTCACCGACCGGGTCCAGGAGCACTGGATCTCCTTCGCCTGCAACGGAATCCCTGCGCCGTGGTGGCCACGGTACGACACCGACATGCGCCGTACCCTCATCCTCGACGTTCCCACCCGCGTCGAACGCGATCCGGGCCGGGAACGCCGACTCGCGTGGGCGGACTATCGCGGATACCTCGACGAGGACGGGGACAGGCACCCTGCCGTACCCGAGCACCGGGCATGACCGGGGGCGGCCTCGAGGTCGAGGTCACCCTCGCCGAAGGCGTGGTCCGTGGGCGCCGACTTCCGGATCTGTTGTCGTGGAGGGGAATTCCGTACGCTGCACCGCCGGTGGGAGCGCTCCGGCTGCGCGCTCCGGAACCGGTACAGCCGTGGGCCGGCGTCCGCGACGCCACCGAGTTCGGTCCCTCCGCGCCGCAGCAGCGCAGACAGGGCGACGAGAACTGCCTGACCATCAACGTGCTGAGGTCGGCCGACCCGAGCAGCGCCGCCAGGCCGGTCATTGTGTTCATCCACGGCGGCGCACACACGGCCGGAACCTCGTCGGCGCCGCTGTACAGTGGCGCCTCGCTGGTCCGCCGCGGCGACGTCGTGTTCGTCTCGTTGAACTACCGGCTCGGCGCCCTCGGCTACCTGGACTTCTCCGAGTTCTCCACGCCCGAACGACCATTCGATACCAACCTCGGCCTGCGCGACCAGGTTGCCGCATTGCAGTGGGTGCAGCGCAACATCGCCGCGTTCGGGGGCGACCCCGCCAACGTGACACTGTTCGGCGAGTCCGCCGGCGCCGACGCGGTCGTCACCCTGATGTGCACGCCCGCCGCGAAGGGCCTGTTCGCGCGCGCCATCGCCCAGAGCCCGCCCCCGGCCACCTCGAACGGCCGGGAACTGGCGGCGCTGTGGGCTCGCGAGTTCCTCGACATCGCGGGCGTCTGCGGGTCCGACGTGACCGAGTTCCTGACCACCGCCGCACCCGAACTCCTCGTGCAGGCGGCCACCACGCTCAGTACCCGTGGGGCCGACGAGGTGCCCGGCACCCGTCCGTTCGCTGCGGTCGCCGACGGTGACCTGTTGCCGGAGCACCCACTGAATGCGTTCGAGGCGGGAACCGAACACCGGGTGCCACTGTTGATCGGCACCAACGCGCACGAGGGCCGGATCTTCCCGCGCTTCCTCGACATCCTTCCCACGAACCGGGATCGGATCGAGAAGATGTTCGAAGACACCGATCCCGCGATCAAGGCTCGCGCGATCGGCGCGTATCCCGGATACCCCGGCCGGCGGGCCGCCGCGGATCTCGGCGGCGACGTCGTCTTCTGGGAGCCGTCGGTGCGCTGCGCACACGCGCACACGCGCCACAGCGACACCTACATGTACCGGTACGACTTCGCGCCCCGCCTCCTGCGCCTGACCGGCCTGGGGGCGACGCACGCGACGGAACTGTTCGCGGTGTTCGGTGCACGGGGGCCCGCGGCGCGCACCCTCACCTCGCTCGGCGGCCGCCGCGACCTGCGCGTCGTCACCGACACGATGCAGAGCCACTGGCTCCGCTTCGCGCGCGGTGGGCGGCCGCTCGGGACGTGGCCGCGTTACTCGCTGGAGCGCCGTGACACCCTGATCATCGACGCGGAGTCCCGCGTGGAGACCGATCCGCTGCGCACCCGCCGCGAGGCCTGGCTCGGATACCGGCACCGTCACTGAATCCCCCGTGAGCTACGGTTGCGAACTGCAACCAAATCTCAGGCTGTGGGAGACCTCGATGTCCGTGCTCGACAGGCGTCTGGGCGGCGACGGATGGGCCGCCCAGCTCACCAGGTTTGCCCTGGTGGGCGGATCCAGCAATATGCTGTACGCGCTGTCGTTCCTCGTTCTCGACGCCTACGGGACGCTGTTGGCGAACGCCGTCGGTGTCGCGACCAGCACGGTGCTGGCCAACGAGCTGCATCGACGCCGCACCTTCCGCGCCGCCGACCGGGTGCCCTGGTTCGCCGCCCAGTGGGAGGGCGGCGCGCTGGCCCTGCTAGGCCTGCTCATCAGTTCCCTGGCCCTGGCGCTGCTGCACTTCTTCTTCCCCGACGTCGGCGGCCTGGTGTCGATCGCGCTGGTGATCGCCGTGAGCGGCGTCGTCGGCGGGCTCCGGTTCATCGCACTGCGCGGCTGGGTGTTCGGCCGCCGGCAGCCGCTACTTCAGCAGTCGTGACATCCGCCGGTCGGCGAGGATCTTGCCGCCGGTCTGGCATGTGGGGCAGTACTGGAACGACCGCTCCGCGTACGACACCTCGCGTACCGTGTCGCCGCACACCGGGCACGGCATTCCCGTTCGCGCATGCACCGTCATCCCGGCCCGCTTCTCGCCCTTGAGCCGGGCCGCCTCCTGCCCCACCGAGCGCGCCGCGGCGTCGGACAGTTCCGACCGCATCGCGTCGTACAGCGCGTCGACCTCGTCGGACGTCAGTTTCGACGCCGTCGCGAACGGCGACAGCCGGGCGGCATGCAGGATCTCGTCGGAGTACGCGTTCCCGATTCCCGCGAGCAGGGACTGGTCCACCAGCGCGGTCTTGATCCGGGCCGACGTCCCGGCGAGCAGTTCCCCGAACTCTGGACGGGCCACCTCGAGCGCGTCGGGTCCGAGGCGGGCGATGCCCGGCACCTGATGCGGGTCGGTCACCACCCACACCGCGAGCCGCTTCTTGGTACCGGCCTCGGTGAGGTCGAAGGCCGGCGTCGCGCCGTTGGGGGTGAAGAAGTGCACCCGCAGCGCCAGCGGGCCCTTCCCCGGCTTCGGCGGCGCCGTGCTGGGGTTGTCGGCCCAGCGCAACCAGCCACCGCGGGACAGGTGCGTGATCAGCCACAGCCCGTCGCAGTCCATCGCGAGGTGCTTGCCGAACCGCCGCGCCCCGGTGACGTCGCGGCCCTGCAGCGCCGTGATCGGCGGATCGACCGTCTTTAGCACGCTCAGCGCGGCGACGTCGATGCGACCGACCACCGCCCCCACGGCATGGTCACGCAGGAACTGGGCCAGGGCCTCCACCTCGGGCAGTTCGGGCATGCGCTCAGCGTAGGCGCCGGCGCCGACAGCCGGGCGGGGTCAGACAGGTTCGTTGAGCGGCCCGACGTCGACCACGGAACCGAGCAAGCCTGTCAGGATGAGCACGATGTTGCTGCGCAAGGTGGACTCCGCAACCGGGTCGAGGATCTCCGCCAGGCTCGGTATCCCGAGGTCGAATCGGGTCTCGAAGCGGATCAGCACACCGTCACGATCCGGCTCCGGGTCGAGCTGCCAGGACCCTTCCATCGTCAGGAAGTCCCCGCTGAGTTGGGCGAATTCGATGCGGCGGGCGATCGGGTCGAGCACGTCCCGCTCGGTCCAGCGCAAGGTGCCCTTGCGGAACCGGACCAGCCAACTGGAGATGACCGACCCGTCCGCCTGCGCGGGTTCGAGTTCGAGGGCGAGGACGGTTTCCGTCAGTTCGGGATAGCGGGCGAAGTCGCTGATCCGGGCGTAGGCCGCTTCGGGCTGCACGTGCTCGGCGCGGATGTGCATGACTACGTGGCGCATGAGAACTCCAAAGGATCGTGTTCAGGTGAGGGTCAGGTCCTCGAGGGCTTCGGCGAGGACGCGGAGGAAGAGTTCGACCTCGTCCGTGGTCAGGATCGCCGGCGGGGTGAAGCGCAGCACGTTGGCCGCATTCAGTGAGTGGTTGGCCAGGACGTCACGTTCCAGAAGGTTCAGGAACAGTTCCCCGACCAGGCCGCTCGAGGCCATCTCGAGGCCCAGCAACAGCCCGCGGCCACGCACGTGGGCCACGCGGCCGCCGCCGTACCGGGCCACAGCCGTCCGGATGCCCGCGAGGAGGTGCTCGCCGAGCATTGCTGCGCGAGCCGTGAGGTCCTCGTCGCGGATCACGCCGATGGCGGCACGGGCGGCCGCACACACCGCCGGCGACCCCGCGAACGTGGAGGTGTGGAGGTAGGGGTCCCGGGCGAAGGGCTCGTAGGACTCCCGCGTGGCCACCACCGCGGCAATCGGCATCACGCCCCCGGAGAGGCCCTTGCCGACCAACATCATGTCGGGCACCACGCCGTCGGCGTCCACACCCCACCAGCGACCCAGCCGACCGAGACCGGTCTGGACCTCGTCCACAATCAGCAACGCCTCGTAGCGGCGACACAATTCGGCGGCGTCGCGCAGGTAGCCCGGGGGCGGCACGTTCACGCCGCCCTCCCCCTGCACCGGTTCGACGATGAAGCAGCCGTGGCCGCCGGTTGCGCGTAACGCCACCTCCAGCTCGGCCGGATCGCCGAAGGCGACCTCCATGATGTGCGGAAGCAACGGTCGGAAGGGCTGCTGCAGCACGCCGTTCGCCGTGACGCTCAGCGCGCCGAGCGTCTTGCCGTGGAACCCAGCGCGGGTTGTGATCACAGCCGTCTTGCCTTGCGCGCGAGCCAACTTCAGCGCGCACTCGGTGGCTTCCGCACCGGAGTTGACGAAGTGCACCAGGTCCAGATCACCGGGGGTGATCTCGGCCAGGGCGGCGGCGGCACCGGCACTGACGGGGTCCAAGAACACCCGGGAGGCCATCGGGTGCCGCCGAACCTGATCGCACACCGCCTCCACGACTGCCGGGTGACGATGCCCCAGCAGATAGACGCCGTAGCCACCGAAGTCCAGGACCCGACGGCCGTCCGCGACCGTGATCCAGGCACCCGACGACTCGACCTCGACCAGGTCACCGATCAACCGCCCGAGCGCCGCCCGGCCGCTGCCGAAGTGCCTCCGGTATCGGTCGGTCAGCACATCGGAATCGAGCAGCATGCCGGTGCTCATCGGACTGCGCTTTCGACCACCGGCGGCTCCGCCGGCAACAGCTTCTTGACCTGGGCCCAGTAGATCAGCGAGCGCCTGAGCGCCTCGGTGAGGGCGTCCTTGGTGGCCCGATCACCGAATCCCAGCCTGTCCAGGTCACTGGGCATGGCATCGCTGGACTGGAACACCCACACGGACTCGAGAAAGTCGATGAACATCCGTCGTCGTCCGTCCGAGATCAGGTCGTCCAACAGCGGCAACAACAACCGGTCGACGGACTCGAAGGGCATGAACCGTGGCCGCACCGCGCCGATCCAGGCGAGCCGGGACACGTACTCGCACAGCTCGGCGATATCGGTGAACGTGAGTGCTTGATCTCCCGCGGTCAGCCAGTACTCGCCCTCGGTCACGTCCTCACGAATCAGTTTGCCGACGGCCTCGACGACGATGTCCAGGGGAACTGTGTCGACCAGGGATTCGATCTCCCCCGGGACCACCGGGAGATTGCCCCTGACCGCGTTACCCAACATGCGGTGCAACCCTTGGAAGGCGGCCATTCGACCGTCACGGGAGTCTCCGGTCACCACCGACGGCCGGAGGATGACGGCCGGAACCGAACCGGCGCGGATCAACTCCTCCGCCTCCGTCTTGGATTCCAAATAGGCGGCCAGTCCGGCGAAACGCTCGTCGGCCGGGGCCTGACGAATCACGAAGGCCGTACTCAGGTAGTAGAGCGGGGCGTCGGCGTCGGCCGCCACACGCAGCATGGACGCGGGACCCTGGACGTTGACCGCCCGGAGGCGCTCCGGATCCACGTTCCATTTGGTGACCGCTGCTCCGTGCAGCACGACATCGACCCGGTTCACCAGAGCGGCGTAGTCCGTGGCCGGCAAGCCCAGCGTGGGGTGCGTGAAATCACCGGCAAACTCGCTGACCCGTGGGTCGTCGATCGGGCGTCTGCCGCGCAGACACACGATGTCGAAGTCCTCGGCCATCGCGTCGAGCACGGCCCTGCCGATGACTCCGGAGCCACCGGTGAGCAGCAGAGTTCGCTTGCTCCGGGTCATCGGGAATCAGGGGCGAAGACCCCACCCTTCGGGCCGTGACGGGAAGCGTGATCGAACTGTTCGATCTTCATGTCGGCACCCCTTCGATGCGTTTCGATTTCTTCGATAGTTCCGGGGAATCACGCTGCGCGGCAACGCTATCGGCGCTACGCGATGGCCAGCGGGTTCCCGGCGAAGTAACCCAGCAACGGGCCGGCCATCTTGGCTCGGGCCGGCGGATGGAAGCCCAGTCCGTTGACCGCGGCCGCGAGGTAGCCGATCCGGTCCGAGGTGATGAAATTCATCCCGCCGAGCAGCTCAACTGCCCGGGGCACGGCGGCCGCGATCGCATCCTGCACGGCGTACCGCACCAGGAGCGCGTCCACGAGCAGTTGCCGGCTGTTCAGCTCGTCGGTCATCCGGCGGGCGATGTTCTCCACCGACGCCATCGCACCTTCCAACGTGACGACCAGTCGGAGCCGGTCGGATTCGCTGATCCGGTCCGAACCGAGCGCCAACTCCACCAGGGCGCTGGCGGCTCCGACGTAGGAACCGGTGATGAGCAGTTCGAACCACAGGAAGGCGGCATTCTGGATGTCGTCGAGTTGTTCGCCCTCGCTCACCGACGTGGTTACGACGAGATCCGACGGAACCAGCACGTCGTCGATGGTGACCTGATCGCTTTCGGCACCGGCCAGCGCGAAACTGGACCAGAACGAGCTGACCGAGACGCCGTCGTCCTTCGCTGGGATGAGCGCGACCGCGAGCTGTTCTCCCGGGCCGTCCGGCCGAGGGAGCATGACGCTGGCGGTCAGCAGATCCATGGAGCGCGACAGGCTGCATGGCTTCTTGACCCCGCTCAGCCGGACGCCGTCAGGTGTGGGGGTGGCGGTCATGGTCGGCTTCAGGATCTGCCCGTCCGGGCGCCCTTCCGCGAAGCCGGATGCGAGCAGCAGACTGTCGGCGGCGATGGCCTGCAGCAGCATCCAGTCCATACCGGTGTTCGTCTCGCTCACCGCAACGAGGCTCGCCACCGAGAAGTGGTGCATCGTGGTGGCGACCGCCAGCGACGGTGACCGCGAGCCGATCGCGCGCTGCACCCGGACGGCCTCGAGGGGACTTGCCCCGATGCCGCCCAGATCGGCGGGCACGAGGAGGCCCGGCCCACCGGCCTCCCGGAACACCGCGGTGCCGGGGCTGCCCCGCCGTTCCAGGTCGCCCGGCGGTATCGGCGTCAGCGCCTCGTCCAGACCGGGCAGACTGCGCTGCAGCACGCCGCGGTCAGTTTCGAGAAACCTCATATCTCCTCCACCGCCGTCCAGGTGTAGGGCTCGGAGCGAGGGTGACGCTCCAAGGTCGGATGTCCAAATCTCCCGGTTTCCAACCTCGTCCGACGGCGTCCCGCTGAACAGCAACCCGAGGGTGGACCCACACACTCGTAGGGGTGAGGAAATCCCACCCTGGGGTGGGCGGGCCTGTCAGCGACGGATCAGGTAGATGTCCATGATCCAGCCCTTGCGCTCGCGCAGTTCGGCGCGCACGCGCACGATCTCGTCGTCCACCTCGCGCAGCTTGCCGGAGATCAGTACCTCGTCGGGCAGACCGAGGTACGCACCCCACCAGATCTCCACCTCGTTGCCGGGGTCCGGGACGTGGGTGAAGCTGCAGTCCGCGTCGAGCATCACGACGGCGGTCCCGACGCCGTCGGGCAGCCCCTCGCGCAGCCGGCGTCCGGTGGTGACATGGACGGGCTCGCCGATCCGGTTGAGCACGATGCGGTGCTGCGCGGCCAGCGACTGGATGCTCGTGACGCCGGGGATCACGGTGTACTCGAACCGCACGTTGCCGCGCGCCAGGACGCGTTCGACGATCCGCAGCGTGCTGTCGTACAGCGACGGATCGCCCCACACCAGGATCGCGCCGACGCCGTCCTCGGCCGCGAACTTCTCCTCGAACACCTCGGCGCGGCGGTCGTGCCAGTCGTCGACTACGCCGGCGTAGTCGGACGGGGTCCGGTCCCGCGGCGGGTCCACGATGTCGACGATCCGGTACTCGCGCTCCATGTGCTCGGCGAGGATGGTGGTGCGCAGGTCCACCAGCTCCTGCTTCTCGTCGCCCTTGCCGATGACGAAGAACACGTCGGCCCGGTTCATGGCCTTCACGGCCTGGATCGTCACCTGGTCGGGGTCGCCGGCACCGATGCCGATCACGAGAAGCTCACGCATGCGGGGCACGCTATCGTCATTGCTGCACCCGATACACACAGGACCCAGCCGGTATCGTCGGCCGCCGAAGACGGTCGATCGTGCGCAGCCTAAGCTAGGGTCCGTGATTGTGCCGACGCCCTACGAGGATCTTCTGCGCCTGGTGATGGACTCCGGCACCGCGAAGGCTGACCGCACCGGCACCGGTACGCGCAGTGTCTTCGGGCACCAGATGCGTTGGGACCTCGGCGAGGGCTTCCCGCTCATCACCACCAAGAAGGTGCATCTCAAGTCCATCGTGTACGAGCTGCTGTGGTTCCTGCGCGGCGAGTCCAACGTCAAGTGGCTGCAGGAACACGGCGTCACCATCTGGGACGAGTGGGCCGACGCGGACGGCGAGCTGGGCCCGGTCTACGGCGTGCAGTGGCGGTCGTGGCCCACCCCGTCGGGCGAGCACATCGACCAGATCACCAAGGTGATCGAGACGCTGAAGACCAATCCGGATTCGCGCCGCATCATCGTCTCGGCGTGGAACGTCGCGGACCTCGACGCGATGGCACTGCAGCCGTGCCACGCGTTCTTCCAGTTCTACGTCGCCGACGGCAAGCTCAGCTGCCAGCTGTACCAGCGCAGTGCCGACCTGTTCCTCGGCGTGCCGTTCAACATCGCCAGCTACGCGCTGCTCACCCACATGGTGGCGCAGCAGACGGGGCTCGAGGTGGGCGACTTCATCTGGACCGGCGGCGACTGCCACATCTACGACAACCACGTCGACCAGGTCACCGAGCAGCTCTCCCGGGAGCCGCTCCCCTACCCGACGCTGAAGCTGAACAAGCGCGACTCGATCTTCGACTACACCTTCGAGGACGTCGAGATCGTCGACTACCGCCACCACCCCGCGATCAAGGCGCCGGTGGCGATCTGATGATCGGCCTGATCTGGGGCCAGACCACCGCGGGCGTGATCGGCCGGGACAACACGATCCCGTGGCGCGTCCCCGAGGACATGGCCCATTTCAAGGACACCACCATGGGTCACCCCGTGGTGATGGGCCGGCTCACGTGGGACTCGCTCCCGCCGAAGTTCCGCCCCCTGCCGGGCCGCCGGAACATCGTCGTCACCCGTCAGAGCGGCTGGACCACGGCCGGCGCCGACACCGCGAACGGCATCGAAGAGGCCCTCGCGCTCGTGGGCGACACCGCCTGGGTCGTGGGCGGTACGCAGATCTACACCGCGGCAATGCCGTTCGCGGACCTGCTGTCGGTGACCGAGATCGACGCGGACATCGAGGGCGACGCCTTCGCGCCCGAGATCGGCGACGAGTGGGTCGTCGGAGACACCGGAGACTGGCACATCTCGGAGAAGTCCGGTTTGCGCTACCGGTTCCTCACGTACGTCCGCGGCTGACGGGCCACTGTCGGACGGTGGCCGAACCGTTAGGCCGATAACCCGGTCATCTCCGGCGCGGTGGGTCATACTGCGGGGACACCGCCCCTGCAGTCACCAGGAGTGACATTTGATGGACAAGACCTCATTGACGGCCCTCGCCCGGCAGCAGCTCAAACTGGCGTCCACGTCGTCCAGTGGACGCAGTTCGCAGACCGTGTACGGCGGCCATCAACGCAGCCTGCGTCAGACCGTGATCGCGCTCGGCGCCGGCAAGAGCCTGGCCGAGCACGACAGCCCCGGCGAGGCCACGCTGCTGGTGCTCAGCGGCAAACTGGCGCTCATCTGCGGCGAGGACTCGTGGAAGGGGTCGGCCGGCGACCTGCTGATCATGCCTGCGGCGCGACACAGCGTCGAGGCGCTCGAGGACGTTGCGTTCCTGCTGACGGTCGCGAAGTAGTCAGACCACCTGCGCGTCGGTCGCGGGCACGACCGCGATCGACAGCAGACCGCCGACGAACCCCCGCACCGCGGCCTCGTCCGTGGTGTCGACGACTCCCTCGGTGACGATGAGCGAGGCCACCAACCGGAACGCCCACTCGCAGATCGCGCGGGGACTCACCGCCACGAACTGCTGCGGGGTGAACAGGCGCTCGAAGTGCGGCACCAGGAAATCGGCGCCTCGCTCGATCAGTGGCCTCGCGCACACCGTGAACCATGGCAGGACGATGTCCGGATCGTCTCGAAGTGCCTTCTGCAGCAGCGTGTGCCGGCGCGCGTAACACACCGCGAAGACGATGCAGTCGACGAATCCGACGTGCAGTTGATCGCGCCCGCGCAGCACCGGATCGAGCACCGCGAAGAACCGGGTGATCTCGCGCTGGAACAGTGCCTCGAAGATCGCGGTCTGGTCGCCCACGTACTTGTAGACCGTCGGGCGCGACAGCCCCGCCCGCTCGGCGATCTGGGCGTGCAGTCGCGGGCTGTAGCCGACGTCGATCAGGCACGCCTCCGCTGCGTCGAGGATGCGTTCGCGAAACGCGGTGGGGCTCAGATCTTGTGCACGGGAATTCACCGCAGGGAGTTTAGTAGCGCGGCTCGCCGATCGCGCCGGGGCAGTCACGACGCGATTACTGTTCCGCAGCATCACAGACACCATTGACGACCGTCGCGGATGCGCTTACGTTTTAGGTGATATCGGCAAACGACAAACACTGCGCCGTATCGGCTACGGCGTTCGTTCCCGCCCCTGCGGCGAGTCCCGCAGGGTACGCCCAGGAGGGACGGTCATGACGCAGACGACGAGTCCACCCGATCGGGAGTCGGTCGCGGACCGACTGCTCAACGGATCGGTCAAGCGCTCGTACGCCCCGGTGGTGGACATCGACTGGGACGCACCGCTCGAGGACGGCAAGTACTTCCTCCCGCCCCACGTGCTGTCGCTGTACGGCACGCCGTTGTGGGACTCGATGAGCGAAGCGCAGCGGATCGAACTGTCCCGGCAGGAGTCCGCCAACATCCTCAGCGTGGGGATCTGGTTCGAGAACATTCTCAACCAGGCGCTGCTGCGGCACCTGCTGCACAACGATCCCGGATCGCTGCACACCCGCTACACGCTCACCGAGATGGGCGACGAGTGCCGGCACATGGCCATGTTCGGCCGGGCGATCGAACGGATGGGCGCCAAGCCCTACCGACTGCGCTGGTATCAGGCGGCCGCAGTCAACGTGCTGCCCAAGACTTTTCGCGGCACCATGCTGTGGGTGGCCGCGCTGATCGGCGAGGAGATCTTCGACGCCACCCAACGTCGCGTCGTCGACGATCCCCAACTGCAACCCCTGATCGCCCGGCTCATGCGGATCCACGTCACCGAGGAGGCCCGACACATCCAGTTCGCGCGGGCCGGCGTGCGCCGGAGGATCGCCGGAACCCATCGGATCGACAGGGTCTGGGTCGGTACGGCCCAGGGACTCGGCGGACTGCTGCTCGCGCGACTGTTCACCAATCCGGCGATGTACAAGCGGGCCGGCCTCGACCCGCGGGAGGCTCGCCGACAGGCCCTGGCGAATCCGCACTTCCGGGTGAACCAGCGTCGCGGGTTCGCCGACCTTGCCGCGTTCCTCGAGGAGACCGGCCTGATGCGCCGACCCTCGCGCGCGATGTGGCGTCGAGCGGGATTCCTGTGAAGACCGTCGCGGCGCCCCGGGTCCTGATCGTCGGGACCGGGTTCTCGGGGCTGTGCATGGCGATCCGCTTGAAGGAGGCGGGAATCGACGACTTCGTCATCGTGGAGAAGGCGTCGGAGGTGGGCGGTACGTGGCGGGAGAACACGTACCCCGGGTGCGGGTGCGACGTGATGTCGCTGATGTACTCGTTCTCGTTCGCCCCGAACCGGCGGTGGACGCGGATGTACGCCCGCCAACCCGAGATCCTCGACTACATCCGGCGGATCGTCGACGACTACGACCTGGCCCCGCACATCCGCTTCGACTCCGCGGTCGTGGCCTACGACTTCGACGAGGCCACCGACCGCTGGGCGGTCCGCACCGCCGCCGGCGACGTCTACCGACCGCGCATCGTCGCGGCCGGCCCGGGCCCGCTACACAAGCCCAGCATCCCCGCGTTCCCCGGCCGTGATCGCTTCACGGGAAACGTTTTTCACTCCGCCGAGTGGGATCACTCGGTGGACCTGACCGGCAAGCGCATCGCGGTGATCGGCACCGGCGCGAGCGCCGTCCAGTTCGTCCCCGAGATCGCGAAGCAGGCCGCGCACGTGGACGTCTACCAACGCACCGCCCACTGGGTGCTGCCGAAACTGGACCGGGCCATCACCCCCACCGAGAAGCACCTGTTCCGGACGGTGCCGGGCGTGCAGAAGACCTACCGCGGCGCGATCTACTGGAGTCACGAATCGCTGATCGCCGGGTTCATGCACCCGCGGCTGATGGGCGCGCTCGAACGCGCCGCCCGCAGTCTGCTGCGCCACCAGGTCCGCGACCCTGCGCTGCGCGCGACCCTCACCCCGGACTACACGATCGGCTGCAAACGAATCCTGGTGTCCAGCAACTACTATCCGACGCTGCAGCGCGAGAACGTCGACCTGGTGACGTCCGGCATCGCGGAGTTCACCGAGACCGGGATCCGCACCGACGACGGCGCCGAGCACGACGCCGACGTCGTCGTGTTCGGGACCGGGTTCGAGATCGCCGACCGGTTCGCGAGCGAACACATCGTCGGACGCGGCGGGCTGAGCATCCAGGAGGCGTGGCGCGACGGCATGGAGGCCTACCTCGGGGTCGCCGTCAGCGGCTTCCCGAACTTCTTCCTCATGATGGGCCCCAACTCGGGTGGCGGAAACCAGTCCATCGTCTTCGTCATCGAGGCACAGGCGCACTACATCCTCGAGTGCCTGAAGCTGATGGACGGCCACGATGCCACCCGCATCGAGGTGCGCGGCGGCACCCAGCGGGACTTCAATCGTCGGATCCATCATAAGCTCGCGGGCTCGGTGTGGAATTCGGGTGGCTGCGACAGTTGGTACCTCGACCGGACGGGACGCAACCGGGCGGTCTGGCCCGGGTCGAGCGCGTCGTACTGGCTGCGCATGCGCCGCCCCGGCGTCGACGACTTCGACCTCAGCTCCGCGGAGGACCGCGACGAGGAGGACTTCCGCGGCCCCGCGGTTCTCGAGGGCGCCGGGCTGCGACTGGCCGTCGAGGTGCACCTCACCGGGCACCTCGACCCGCTCGACGGCCACTACCACTGGTACGGGCAGGTCGCGGGGGACGATCGCATCGCCGACCTGAAACGTCCCGACGCCGGAGTGCCGACGCTCCGGATCGGGGACGGGCCCGTCGTGGACGCGATCCTCGCCGAGCGGGATCCGTGGGGTCACTTCCGGATCACCGGGGTGGGCGCGCCACCGTTCGCGCTGGACGACCTCCTGGTCTGACCCGGCGGGCCGCACAGAGCGGCCGAAAGGGAGTCCGGCGTCGACCCCCTCCCCCGAGGATCGACGCCGGACAGTTGTGATGTCGCCGGCGAGCCACCACAACTCGCTCACGACAACTTCACCGAATGCATCGAGGCGCGACTGCAACGTGTTACACCCGTGTCGGACAAATTCCTCGCCACCTATGCTGCGTGCATGGTGAACGGCGGTAACTGGGGCTTCGGGGAGTTCGACAACCTGGAGGAACTACTCGCCGACATGCGCAGTCGGCTCGTCGACAGCGTCGCGACCCCGGCAAGGCTGCGGGAACTGCTCGAGGCCGTCCTGGTGGTGGGCGCCGGACTGGAACTCGATTCGATCCTGCAGCGGATCGTGCAGGCGGCGACCACGCTGCTCGATGCGCGCTACGGCGCGCTGGGCGTGCGCGACCCCGACGGTGGACTGTCCGAGTTCGTGTACGAGGGCATCACCGCGGAGGAGCGAGCGCGGATGGGGCACCTGCCGGAGGGCCACGGGCTGCTCGGCCTGCTGATGGAGCATCCGCGACCCGTGCGCGTCGCACACCTGGGCGCGCACCCGGCGTCGGTCGGCTTCCCGCCGAACCATCCGCCGATGGACAGTTTCCTCGGCATGCCGATCATCGTGCGGGGGCGGGTGTTCGGCAGCATCTACCTCACCGAGAAGCGGACCGGTCCGGAGTTCACCGACGAGGACGAGACCATCCTCGACGCCCTCGCCACATCAGCGGGCGTCGCGATCGACAACGCCCACCTGTTCGAGGAGTCCCGCACCCGGGAACGCTGGCTGACGGCCCTCGCGTCGTCCAACGCCCGCCTGCTCTCCGGTGGGTCCATCGACGAGGCTCTGGAGCTTCTGGTGACGCGCACCCGCGATCTGTGCGGAGCGACCGGCGCGTACGTGTTGGTGGTCGAGGACGAGGATGACGCGATCGTCGAGGCGGCCTCCCGCGGCGACGGCCCGCGGCCGGGCAGCCGGATCGACCTGTCGGACTCCGGCCTGCTGCCGGTGGTCCGTGGTCGACGGCCCGCGCTGCTCACCGAGCGGGATCGGGTGGCACCGTTCGCCACCGGCAGCGACGTTCGGGTGGCCGCGCTGCCGCTGTCCACGACGTCCGGCGTCGCCGGGATGCTCGTCGTCACGCGCGAGGGCCTCGGGTGGGCGCCCGACGAGATCACCCGGCTGGGGTCGATGGCCGACTCGGCCGCGCTGGCCGTCGAGTTCGCCGACCAGCAGCACCGGCGACGGCAGCTCGACGTGCTGGCCGACCGCGACCGCATCGCCCGCGACCTGCACGACAACGTCATCCAGCAACTGTTCGCGACCGGGATGAGCCTGCAGAGCCTGTTGCTCGACGAGAACGCGCCCGTGCCGGAGTCCGCGTCGGGCACGATCACCAAGTCGGTGTCCCAACTCGATCGGATGATCCACGAGATCCGCACCACGATCTTCGACCTGCAGACCACCGGCGAACAGGCCCCCACGAGCCTGCGGCGACGGCTGCTCGACGCGATCGGCGATCTGACGACCCGCTCGGTGCTGGTCCCGAACGTGCAGTTCACCGGCGCCATCGACACCCTCGTGCCGCCGCGGATCCATCCGCACGCCGAGGCGGTGCTGCGCGAAGGCCTGAGCAACGCGCTGCGGCATGCGGACGCGACGACGATCACGGTGGCGATCGACGCCGCCGATCACCTGACGATCCGGATCTGCGACGACGGCGTCGGCCTGCCCGAGACGACGCGCCGCAGCGGGCTCGACAACCTGGCCCGCCGGGCCGAGCAGTGCGGCGGCAGCTGCGCCCTCCTGCCCGGCCTCAGCGGAGGAACCGAACTCACGTGGCGGGTGCCGCTGCGGTGAGGTGACGACCCGTTTCGCTCGTCCCACGTTGCGTCAGTTGGGTGGCTTCGACGTCAGGGAGCAGTACCGCGAGGTGTCATTGGCCGAGGGCGTCGAAGACCTCTGCCCAGTTTCCTCCAGCAACATTCATCGCATTCCGAGTCTCGAGGAGAACATCCCGAGCGATCTGCTCGAGCGTGGCCCCTCCGGCAGAGCTCTCGATGCCCTGGAGGGCCGTCATGCCCTCTTCGGTTGCGGTGAATTGCTCTTCCCACTGCCCGGCGGAGGACAACAGGAATCTCAGGTGATAGGGGTAGTCGAAGTCAGGCGCCGGCACTCCGGTTTCGGCAATATTCTTCAGCGAGGTGACGATCAAGCGCAGTTGGTCGGACTCGAAGGAGCAAGATTCCGGCTCCGCCAACCCTGAGAATTCGAGTGATCCATCAACGAGATCCCGCCAGTACTCGCGATCGTGCAGGCCGTCCCGCTGCTCCATGTGCGCCTCCGCGAAGACCGACATGAGTTCGTTGTCGTCGATCAGTGGGGAAAGCACCAGATCTTCACTGAAGTCGTAGCCGAAGAAGTACCGATGACCGTCGACCGCGATTGATTCGATTCCTCCGATGTGGCGGTAATCCCGAAGCAGCGGTGCAGGAATACTCGTCACCGCTGCTTCTGCACCATCGGGGGTTCCGCTCTCGCCGCATCCCTGGATGCCCATCATCGCTCCATTCGTCCACGAGTCCGACCTTGTTGATCGCGACCGTAGGAGAGTAGCGGGGACAGCCGACACTCAGCTGGGATCGAAGTCCGGCACCCCGTACCTAGCGGCGCCGGCTGTTCCGCAGCTCCGTGGCGAGGACGGCCGCCTGGGTGCGCCGCTGCATGCCGAGCTTGGCGAGCAGGCGCGAGACGTAGTTCTTGATCGTCTTCTCCGCGAGGAACAGGCGCTCGGCAATCTCCCGGTTCGTCAGACCCTGTCCGATGAGGTCGAAGACCGCGCGTTCCTGGTCGGACAGCTCCGCGAGCGGGTCGGTGGTGCGCTCGGAGCGGATCCGCTGCATCAGGGCGGCCGTGGCGCGGCTGTCGAGGAGCGAGCCGCCCGCGCCGACCGTCCGCACGGCCGAGATCAGGTCGGTGCCGAGGATCTGCTTGAGCACAAAACCCGACGCGCCGGCCATGACGGCGTCGAACAGGGCCTCGTCGTCGGCGTACGACGTGAGCATCAGGCAGCGCAGGTCGGGCAGCACGGCCCGCAGGTCGCGGCACAGTTCCACGCCGTTGCCGTCGGGCAGCCGGACATCGAGCACCGCGACGTCGGCGCCGCTGGACGGGATCCGGGCCAGCGCCTCCCCCACCGAGGCGGCCTCGCCGACCACAGTGAGGTCAGGCGCGCTGCCCAGCAGATCCACCAGTCCGCGCCGCACGATCTCGTGATCGTCGACGAGAAAGACCCGTGTCATCGGTGCACCTCCGTAGCTGTCGGGAAAACGCTACCGCGCCGGTCGCACCCGGGCGGTGGCGGACCCTCCCGCTCCGTGGAATCGGCCGTAGGCACCCCGCTCGGCGGGGCCCTAGCGTCCTGTCCGAGCACTACGGAGGGAGTTGGATGACGCGCGTGGCGGGTCGCATGACCGGCAAGGTGGCAGTGGTCACCGGGGCAGGAAACGGTACGGGCCGGGTCCACGTCCGGAGGCTGGCCGACGAGGGCGCCGACGTGGTCGCGCTGGACCTGCCGGGCACCTTGTCGGAGCAGGCCCTGGCAGAGACCGCCGCGAGCGTCCCGGCGGGGCGCCGGGTCCTGACCCGCACCGCCGATGTCCGGGACGTCGCCGCCCTGCGCGCCGCCGCCGACGCCGCGGTGGCCGAGTTCGGACGCGTCGATGTCGTAGTCGCCAACGCGGGGCTGTGCGACGCCCCCGGCCCGGCCCTGACCATCGACGAGTTGACGTGGCAGCGATCCCTCGACATCAATCTCAGCGGCGTCTGGAACACGGTGCGCGCCTTCGTTCCTCACATGCCCGACGGCGGATCGGTGGTCGTGGTCGGTTCCACCGCCGGCATCCGCGGGAACGCGAACCGCGCGCACTACGCGGCCGCCAAGCACGGCGCCGTCGGTCTGGCGCGCACGCTGGCGATCGAACTGGGTCCGCGCTCGATCCGCGTCAACTCGGTGCATCCGGGCGCGGTGGGCAGCGGGCGGCCACTCGCCGCCGAGGCGATCGCGCGACTACGTCCCGATCTCGCTGCACCGACCGAAGCCGATGCGAGGCAAGCTTTGTCGGATCGGAACCTGATCCCCGTACCGTGGGTCGACGCCGTGGACGTGAGTAACGCGGTGCTGTTCCTGGCGTGCGACGAGTCCCGCTTCGTCACCGGCACCGAACTGGTGGTCGACGCCGGTCTCACCCAGAAGGTGTAGCCCGTGACCTCCCCCGAGACCGCTGAGACCCTGGAGCCGGTCGTCTACGTCGTCGACGAGATGGTGGTCGCGCCCGGACAAGGCCGCGCGTTCCTCGCGTCGTACCTCGAGGAGTACGCACCCGGTGCCCGTGCACGCGGCCTCACCCTCGACCGCATCCTCGTCAGCCCACCGGTCTGGCTCGACGACCAGTCGAACACCGTGACCGTCACCTGGACGGTCCACGGCGCCGACGCCTGGTGGCAGCAGCGGTGGGCCGCGGGCCGGGACCCGGACGTGGCGCAGTGGTGGGCGTCCGCCGACCGGTCGCTGACCAGCCGTCGACGCTCCACTGCCTGCGCCGCCGCGGATCTTCCGGTGGTGACCGATGTTTGAGGTCATCAGGTTGATCAGCTTCACGGACACCGCCGACGACGCCGCACGTGACGCCGTGGTCGCGGGCCTGCGCGACGCCGTCGAACCGCACGCCCGCAGCGTCCTCGTCCGGCCGACCCTGCCGGGTGGGATCCGTGGCGGGGACCTCGTCGCCAAGTTCCGGTTCGACAGCGAATCGGACTGGCGCGGCGTCGAGAACGCCGTGGACTTCCTGTTGTGGGTTCCGACCGTCGACCAGATCGACGGCGTCACCTACACCGGCGCCGTGCGACCGGCGAGCGTCGCGTCGACGCCCACGGTCTACCGGACGCTGCTGGTCGCGGTCGACCCCGCGACGGATCCCGACCTGGTGGCGCAGTTCGAGGCCGAGACGGCCGCGATGCCGGACTACATACCGTCGATCGGCGCCTCCCAACTGAGCCGCGTGCGGGAGTCGTGCGGCACCCGGTGGACCCACGTGTGGGAACAGGAGTACGCGAGCGTGGACGGGCTGACCGGCCCCTACATGACCCACCCCTACCACTGGGCGCACGTCGACCGCTGGTTCGACCCCGAACGCGCGCACCGGATCGTCACCGGTCTGTGCCACAGCTTCTGCGCGATCGACGGGCCGGTCCTGGGTCGGGACCGACCGGTGCCGGTCGCCGGAGATCAACCGTCCGCCTGATTCTCGACGGTCCAGGCAGCGATCTGTGCGCGCGAGTTGAATCCCAGCTTGTCGCGTATGTGCTCGACATGTCCCTCCACTGTGCGCGGAGCGATCACCAGTCGCTCGGCGATCGCCTTGTTCGTCATGCCCTCGGCCACGGGGTGCGGCCACCTACCGTTCGCGCGGGGTCAGCGTGGCGCTGCTACCGGCGGGCGACGGCAGCGGCGTCTCCGGTCTCCGCTAGTCCAGGGCCCAGGCGACGACCTCGTCGAGGTTCATGGCCATTCCTCGCTCGAGTGTTGCATCGAATACCTTGTCCCCGAGCACCTCACGCGCCGCCCGCACGCACGCGTCGTGATAGGAGACCAGGGCCTGGAAGGTTGCCGACGGGCTGCCGGTCGCCGTGAACAGGGCGTCGGACGCGCCCAGTAACATCGCGGCCCGCTCGGGCCGTTCCGTGCCAGCGGTCCACGCGAGTTCGTCGAAGCACCAGGCGAAGCCGAGCGCACGGCCGCATCCACCTCCTCCCGGATCAGGATGGACTTGTCGGCCAAGGACGTCACGACGTCGAGCAGGTCACCGTCTACTCCGTCGTCCGCCACGACGCCCTCTATCGCGTCGAGCGCGACGCTGCCGGCGAACACCGACAGGCGAGCCCACAACCGCTGTTCTCGATCGGTGCACAGGCCGTAGCTCCAGTCGATACACAGCCGCAGGGTCTGCTGGCGGCTCGGTGTGGTGCGGTCGCCCCGGGTCAGCAGGCGGAGGCGGTCGTCGAGTCGTTCGAGCAGCTGATCGACGGACTGCGCTCGGAGCCGGGCCGCCGCCAGCTCGATCGGCAGGGGCAGGCCCCCGAGTCGCGCACAGATCCGGGCGACCGTGGCGCTGTTCTCGGTGGTGAGCCGGAATCCGGGCACCACGGCCCTGGCTCTCTGCTCGAACAGGGCCACCGCATCGCCGCCGATGCCGAGGGGTTCACGGCTCGTCGCCAGCACGGACAATCCGAGGCAGGCCCTGAGCAGCGTCTGCACCAGTGCGGCAACAGGACCTACGAGATGCTCACAGTTGTCGAGTAACAGGAGGGTTCGCCGGTCTGCCAGGTGATCGATCAACACCGACTGCGGTGACCGAACCGACCAGTCCTGAAGTCCCAGGGTGCTCGCCACTGCCTGCGCCAGCTGGTCGGCATCGTGGAGCTCGCTCAGGTCGACGAACCAGGTTCCGTCGACGAATGTCCGCTGCGCATCCCTTGCGACCCGGAGAGCCAGTCGCGTCTTACCGACCCCGCCGAGGCCGGTCAGCGTCACGAGGCGCGATTCGGACAGCAACCGCCGCGTCTCCTTCACCTCGAAACTGCGGCCCACGAAGCTGCTGACGTCCTCGGGCAGATTTCCCTGTTCACGGCCGCGAAGAGGGTGTGCTGTCGCGGAAGGCGCCATCTCAGTCCCTCCGCCCAGGTCGACGCGCTGCAACAGAGCCCGAGCGCTCGGGGTCCGGACGCGGAAAGCCCGATTCCAAGATACGTCGGTGTCGCCCTTCCTCGCGGAAACCACGGGCCTCGTCCTAACATTTGCGTCGAACGTTCTGCTGCCGAAGGGAACCAGGAATGACCACAGGTATCGAACAACGCGAGTTCCAGACGGAGACTCGCCAGATTCTGGATCTGATGATCCACTCGGTGTACTCCAACAAGGACACCTTTCTCCGGGAGCTCGTCTCCAACGCGTCGGACGCACTCGACAAGCTGAAGCTCGAGGCGTTCCGCGACAAGGACCTCGAGGCCGACACCTCCGACCTGCACATCGAGCTCGACGTCGACACGGAGGCGCGCACGCTGACGGTGCGCGACAACGGCATCGGCATGTCGCGCGACGAGGTGATCGACCTCATCGGCACGCTCGCCAGGTCGGGCACCGCCGAGCTGCGCCGCAAGCTGCGCGAGGCGAAGGACGCCGCCGCCTCCGAAGAACTGATCGGTCAGTTCGGTATCGGCTTCTACTCGACATTCATGGTCGCCGACAAGGTCACGCTGCTGACCCGCAAGGCCGGCGAGAGCCACGCGACGCGGTGGGTCTCGAGCGGCGAGTCCACGTACACGATCGAGACCGTCGACGACGCCCCGCAGGGCACATCGGTGACGCTGCACCTCAAGCCGGAGGACGTCGACGACCACCTGTACGACTACGCGGCCGAGCGCAAGCTCCGCGAAATCGTCAAGCGGTACTCGGACTTCATCGCGTACCCGATCCGGATGGACGTCGAGAAGCCGGCCCCGAAGAGCAGTGACGATGCAGACGACACCGACGACGCCCCGAAGACCGTCGTCGAGACCGAGACGCTCAACTCGATGAAGGCGCTGTGGGCCCGGCCCCGCAGCGAGGTCTCCGACGACGAGTACAACGAGTTCTACAAGCACGTCAGCCACTCGTGGGACGACCCGCTCGAGGTCATCCCGATGAAGGCGGAGGGCACGTTCGAGTACCAGGCGCTGCTGTTCATCCCGTCGCACGCGCCGTTCGATCTGTTCTCGCGCGAGCACCGCGCCGGCATCCACCTGTACGTCAAGCGTGTCTTCATCATGGACGACTGCGAGGAACTCATGCCCGAGTACCTGCGCTTCGTCAAGGGTGTCGTGGATGCACAGGACCTGTCGCTCAACGTTTCCCGCGAGATCCTGCAGCAGGACCGGCAGATCCGGGCGATCCGGCGCCGGCTCACCAAGAAGGTCCTCACCACTATCCGCGAAATGATGACGCACGATGACGACACGTCGCGGGACAAGTACCGGACCGTGTGGTCGCAGTTCGGCCGGGTCCTCAAGGAGGGTCTGCTGTCGGACTTCGACAACCGCGACACCCTGCTCGAGATCTCCTCGTTCCCGTCGACGCACAGCGAGGACGAACAGACCACGCTGGCGCAGTACGTCGAGCGGATGAGGGACGGCCAAGAGCAGATCTACTACCTCACCGGCGAGTCCCGCCAGCAGCTCGAGGCGTCGCCGCACATGGAGGCCTTCCGCGCCCGCGGCCTCGAGGTGCTGCTCCTCACGGACCCGGTCGACGAGATGTGGGTGACGTCGGTCCCCGAGTTCGACGGCAAGCCGCTCCAGTCCATCGCGAAGGGCGAGGTCGATCTCGACACCGAGGACGAGAAGAAGGACGCCGAAGCCAAGCGCGAGGAACAGGACAAGCAGTTCGCCGACGTCCTCGGCTGGCTCACCTCCACCCTCGACGACCACGTCAAGCAGGTGCGCCTGTCGACTCGGCTGACCGACTCCCCTGCCTGCATCGTCGGCGACGAATTCGGCATGACGCCGTCGCTCGAGCGCATGTACCGGGCGTCGGGCCAGGAGGTCCCGCACTTCAAGCGGATCCTCGAACTCAACCCGATGCACCCGCTGGTGGAGGGTCTACGGGCTGCGCACGCCGAGCGCGGCGACGACCCGAGCCTCGCGGAGACCGCCGAATTGCTCTACGGCACCGCACTTCTCGCGGAGGGCGGCGAGTTGGAGGATCCGGCGCACTTCGCGAAGATGCTCGCGAACCGCCTGGCACGCACCATCTAGACGCGTTATCAACTCGAGGCAGCGGCCCGCGGGAGTCCTGCTCCCGCGGGCGCGTTGTGCATCGAAACAATTGCGGCCGCGGAACGATCAAACGATCAAACGATCAAAGTTC
Source organism: Rhodococcus sp. W8901 (assembly GCF_013348805.1). NCBI lineage: Bacteria > Bacillati > Actinomycetota > Actinomycetes > Mycobacteriales > Nocardiaceae > Rhodococcus > Rhodococcus sp. W8901. The sequence goes on along the minus strand of NZ_CP054690.1, from coordinate 1,411,235 downwards.
CGCTCGGCTCGCATCAGCGTGAAACGCTGGTGCCGGCAGTTTGTTGTCGCACGAGGCAAGGCAACAAACCGCCGGCACCATTGGGGAGAAATTCATTTCCTCATGAGGTCGACAGGATCAGCCTGTCCGACCGCAGGCGCGATGATCGCGAGCGCGGCCGCCGTCGCAGCAAACATGATGCGGGTCCTCATCGTCGGAGTGCGGGAGATTTCCCCCTCCCGTGAATTGACATCGCTTCATGACCTTCGGGATAGGCCTACGAAGCAATTCAAAAACGGTCACCCCCAGTGGCTGCCATCCTTACTGCCATCCTTACTGCCGTCGTGGCTGCCATCCTTACTGCCGTCGTGGCTGCCATCCATACTGCCGTCGTGGCTGCCTGAACCGAGGCTTCCCAGGGCCCCGAGGCTCCCCAGGGCTCCGAGGCTTCCCAGTGCGCCGAGGCTCCCCAGGGCCCCTAGGCTCCCGAGGTTGCCATCGGAACTGCCGTCATGGCTCCCCTCATTGCTGCCGTCCTTGCTGCCGGAACCGAGGCTCCCCAGGCTGCCATCGGAACTGCCGTCATGGCTCCCCTCATTGCTGCCGTCCTTGCTGCCGGAACCGAGGCTCCCCAGGCTGCCATCGGAACTGCCATCGTGGCTGCCTTCGGAACTGCCGTCATGGCTCCCCTCATTGCTGCCGTCCTTGCTGCCGGAACCGAGGCTCCCCAGGCTGCCATCGGAACTGCCGTCGTGGCTGCCTTCGGAACTGCCGTCATGGCTCCCCTCATTGCTGCCATCCTTGCTACCGGAAGCGAGGCTCCCCAGGCTGCCATCGGAACTGCCATCGTGGCTGCCTTCGGAACTGCCGTCATGGCTCCCCTCATTGCTGCCATCCTTGCTACCGGAAGCGAGGCTCCCCAGGCTGCCACCGTGGCCCCCGTCATTGCTGCCGTCCTTGCTACCGGAACCGAGGCTCCCCAGGCTGCCATCGGAACTGCCATCGTGGCTGCCTTCGGAACTGCCGTCATGGCTCCCCTCATTGCTGCCATCCTTGCTACCGGAAGCGAGGCTCCCCAGGCTGCCGCCGGAACTGCCATCGTGGCTGCCGTCCTTGCTGCCAGAGCTGCCATCGTGACTTCCGGAGCCGTCGAGGCTGCCCGACACCGGGGCGGCGAGGGATTCCACTGATCCATGGCTTCCAGATTCAGGATCAGCGTGCCCGACCGCAAGCGCGCCGACCGTGAGCGCGGTGGCCGCCGTCGCGGCAATCATGATGCGGGTCTTCATCTTCAGAGTGCGGGGATTTCCGCTCCCGTGGGTTGGCATTGTTTCACGACCTCCTCGATTGACCTATGCAGAATTTAAGACGATCCGCCCAAACCGCATGCAATCAAATTCATTGAAACGCAACCATCGCCCCTACGAAACTCCGCCAGACCCCCGACTGACGGTTGACGCCTCACATGCGTGTAGGCGAAGTCAACCTAGCATTTCGATTGGGTAGCGGAAGCCGAAATTGCCATATGCGATTTGCCGCATTCTGGGGTTTGGAGTGGTTTGTGCCAGTTACGAATCCGCTTCCAAACCGAGACTCGCCAGATCCTGGATCTGATGATCCATTCGGTGTACTCCAACAAAGACAAGGCATCGCACAGGTTCGCCCCATGTGCGACGGGGTACCTCCCTCCGCGCGCTCGCCTCCAACGCGTCCGACGCGCTCGACAAGCTCGAGCTCGGTTCGCGAGCAGGCTTCGCGAAGTGCGCAGGGTGCTCCAGCTCGCCGCCTTCAGCGCGAAGCGCCGTGTAGTAGCGCAATTCGGCGGTCCCGGTATTGACAAGGGAGCCGATCAGGTCGATCACCTCGTCGCGGGACATGCCGATGCCGCTGTAGCGCACCGTGAGAGTGCGGGCGTCGGTGTCGAGCTCGATGTGCAGATCCGATGTGTCGGCTTCGAGGTCCTTGTCGCGAAACGCCTTGATCGTGGATCTGGAGTCGGCCCGGGCATTCGTCACGGCCGTCATCGAGCAGGTCGCCCCGCACCGGCGGTACGGTCGGCGGCCGACGGCCGTCTTCTCGGCGCCGGCCGGTGTCTCGAAGGTCACCGCCATCTGTTTCGGCGGCGTGATCTCGCACCGCAGTTGCCAACTGGCCGGGGAGGAACTGACCGAGGCGCTGCACCACTACCTGCGCGAGGAGCACCAGATCATGGTCGGCGAGCTGACCGCGGAGCGCGCCAAGATGGGCGCACCCGACACAGCCGACGAACAGTCGCTCGTGGTGGAGGGACTCGACGCCGTCACAGGCCGCGCACGACTGATCTCACTCGACGTCGAGGAGATCGTGGAAGCGCTACGACCGACCACGACCGGAATCGTGCAGACGCTGACCGCCTGCCTGGAAGACCTTCCCCCGCAAGCGATCAGCGACGTCATGTCCGAAGGCGTCCTGATGATCGGAGGCGGAGCGATGCTCCGCGGGCTGTCCCAACTGTTCGAAGAATCGTTCGGTCTCCCGGTGAAGACCGCCGAGCGACCGCTCACATGCGTCGCCGAAGGCGCCACGGCCTGCCTGGATCACCCCGAGGTCGTCGCCGCCTACAGCGGCTGATCTCCCACATCCTCCGATCCCCCGCAGCGTCCGATCCGCAGCGGGGGATCACCCACAACAGCTATCACCGACCCGGCGCCGGTGCCGGTCGCCCCGCGAGGTAACGCTCCAGGAGCGCCTTGACCACGGGACCGGACGTCGCCGATCCGAATCCACCGCCACGAACCAGCGCCGTGACAACGATTTCGGGGGACCGGATCACGGCTCAGCGCGCCCGCGGGAGTTCCACTCCCGCGGGTGCCGTTCCGTGGGCGTCCGCGTCGCAGAGCACCGGACACCGAACCACATGCGAAGCCCCGCCGGCATGCTTTTCACACCCACTACCCGGTTCCCCGAATACGGGATCGCAACCAACCGGACGAATCAATCATTAAAGGAATCATAATTCCAAGTGATGTAATTCATCCGATATCACCGGCCGCATGCGCGCGAGGTTCGGCAAATACCGGCAATTTCTCGCTGCACTGTCACGACAATCCTGGACCGCGGTTTCGGAGTGAATTCGAATCAGCACTCAAATCAAACGACCGAGAGGGCGGATAACGCCCCCCAGATCGTGCGGTGGTGCCGGCTGCTGGTGGGACGGTGAAACGCCGAGACCAGACAGGCCGTCGTCTCGGTGGTACCGGCGACGGCCTGTCTGGTCCCTCCGGCGAGGGTCGTGCCCCTACGACCGACGACGATGCCTCTCGGCCGCCGTCGTACCCGCCGCCGCTGCGAGGAGCAGTACGCCACCGATGAGCAATGCGTTGCCAGCGGCGTCGTCGGGCGTCCCCTTGCCGCCCGCTTCGACGCTACCGACGGGGACAACACCGATTTGCCCTCCACCGTGCGGCGCAGCTGGAAGCGCTTCCCCGCCCGGGCCTCCCTGGCCGCCGGGTCCACCCTCCTCACCCGGCCCGCCGGGTCCACCCTCCTCACCCGGGCCGCCAGGTCCCCCTTCTTCACCCGGCCCACCCGGCCCACCCGGCCCACCCGGTCCACCCGGTCCGCCGGAGCCGCCGGAGCCGCCGGAGCCGCCGGAGCCGACGAACAAGCTGCCCAGTCCGGCGCTACCGAGTAAGGCACTGCCGAGCAGAGCGCTGCCGCCGGCGCCTCCGGAGCTACCGAGCAACGGCAAGAACAAACTGCCCAGGTCCGAACTTCCGAGATCCACGATGCTGCCGAGGCTGCCCTTCCCGAGACTGCCCCCATGCTCACTACCGAGGCTGCCCTTGTCGAGGCTGCCCTCGCCCCCGCTGCCCCCATGCTCACTACCGAGGCTGCCCTTGTCGAGACTGCCCTCGCCCCCGCTGCCCCCATGCTCACTACCGAGGCTGCCCTTGTCGAGACTGCCCTCGCCCCCGCTGCCCCCCATGCTCACTACCGAGGCTGCCCTTGTCGAGACTGCCCTCGCCGCCCCCGCCCTCATGCTCACTACCGAAACTCTCGAGACTGCCCTTGTCGAGACTGCCCTCGCCCCCGCTGCCCCCCCTGCTCACTACCGAGGCTGCCCTTGTCGAGACTGCCCTCGCCCCCGCTGCCCCCATGCTCACTACCGAGGCTGCCCTTGTCGAGACTGCCCTCGCCGCCCCCGCCCTCATGCTCACTACCGAAACTCTCGAGACTGCCCTTGTCGAGACTGCCCTCGCCCCCGCTGCCCCCATGCTCACTACCGAGACTGCCCTTCCCGAGGCTGCCCTTGTCGAGACTGCCCTCGCCGCCCCCACCCTCATGCTCACCGCCGCCATGCTCACCGCCGCCACGTGCGTCAGGCGCAGCGCCGGAACTGCCGAGGCCGAGGCTGCTCAACGCCAGGTCAGCGAGTCCTTGCAGATCCATCGCTGCCCCAAGACTCCCCAGTCCGGCGTTTCCGGCGTCCCTGCCAGCGCCGGCGCCAGGTTCGGCAGGGGCAGCCTGCCCGACTGCGGACGAACCGATCGCCAGCGCGGCGGCCGCCGTCGCGGCAATCATGATGCGGGTCTTCATCTTCAGAGTGCGGACGTTTGTAGCCCTGTGGGTTGGCATAGCTGTACGACCTTCCTCGATTGGCCTGCGCAACAATCTATTGACATTCCGCCTAATCGCATGAAGACATAGAAATCATGGCGCCGCCATTACCCTGCGCGAACTCCACCAGACCCCGACTGAATGGGTGGGCGCCCCCCTTGCATATAGGCGAAGGAAATCTAACATCTCACTCAGGCAACGGAAGGTGGAATTAGCATTACGAGTGCGGACGCGGCGCGGCGTGGTTGATTCGGCCGCGGCGCCGGGCAAGCCGAGTCGGCCCGCCGACCAACCGCTGACGTCCGCTTCGCACCCTGAGTCTTCGTGTCGATCGAAGAACACCGGGGATCAACTCCACCGATCCCGACGCCGGCCCCGGGCGTGGCCCGCGCTGGTTCGGGTACAGAGGGACGGCCGCCGCTGGCCGGGAACGGCGCGGGGCGCCGTCGCCGTGACGCTGCCGGGTCTCGTCGGTGTCACGCTCGGTCACGATTTCCTCACCGAATCCCCCGCGTGCATCGTCGGTGACGAGTTCGCCATGACGCCCGCGCTCGAGCGCATGTACCGAGCCTCGGGCCAGGAGGTCCCGCACTTCAAGCGGATCCTCGAACTCAACCCGACGCACCCGCTGGTGGGGGCTACGGGCTGCGCACCCCGAGGGCACCGACGACCCGAGCCTCGCCGAGACCGACGAATTGCTCTACGGCACCGCGCTTCTCGCGGAGGTCGGTGAGTTGGAAGATCCGGCACACTTCGCAAAAATGCTCGCGAATCGCCCACCGCACCGAGCACTGCCTCGCGAAACCGGCCATGAACGTCGACTGCATGCGTAGCATCTAACCCATCTCGTTCGATTCCCTTCGGGAGGCCGACGTGCGTGGACTTGGCATCGATCTCGGAACTACGAACACTGTCGTCGGAACCCTGGACGGCGGAATCGTCCTGAACGAACCGTCTTTCATGCTGGTTCGGAACAAAGATCCGCACCGGGCCCTCGCGATCGGCCAGGATGCGCGCAACCTCGTCGGCCGCACACCTGCGGGCATCACACAGGTTCGCCCCATGCGTGACGGGGTGATCGTGGATCTGGAGTCGGCCCGGGCATTCGTCACGGCCGTCATCGAGCAGGTCGCCCCACACCGACGGTACGGTCGACGGCCGACGGCCGTCTTCTCGGCGCCCGCCGGGGCCACCCCACTCGAGCGCCGCGCACTGCTCGAGGTCGGGCACGAGGTCGGCCTGCGCAAGGTCGGGCTGATCCCGGAACCGGTGGCGGGTGCACTCGGGTGCGGGGTCAATCCACTCGAGGCTCGCGCCCATCTCGTCGTGAGCGTCGGAGGCGGTGTCTCGGAGGTCACCGCCATCTGTTTCGGCGGCGTGATCTCGCACCGCAGTTGCCAACTGGCCGGGGAGGAACTGACCGAGGCGCTGCACCACTACCTGCGCGAGGAGCACCAGATCATGGTCGGCGAGCTGACCGCGGAGCGCGCCAAGATGGGCGCACCCGACACAGCCGACGAACAGTCGCTCGTGGTGGAGGGACTCGACGCCGTCACAGGCCGCGCACGACTGATCTCACTCGACGTCGAGGAGATCGTGGAAGCGCTACGACCGACCACGACCGGAATCGTGCAGACGCTGACCGCCTGCCTGGAAGACCTTCCCCCGCAAGCGATCAGCGACGTCATGTCCGAAGGCGTCCTGATGATCGGAGGCGGAGCGATGCTCCGCGGGCTGTCCCAACTGTTCGAAGAATCGTTCGGTCTCCCGGTGAAGACCGCCGAGCGACCGCTCACATGCGTCGCCGAAGGCGCCACGGCCTGCCTGGATCACCCCGAGGTCGTCGCCGCCTACAGCGGCTGATCTCCCACATCCTCTGATCCCCCGCAGCGTCCGATCCGCAGCGGGGGATCACCCACAACAGCTATCACCGACCCGGCGCCGGTGCCGGTCGCCCCGCGAGGTAACGCTCCAGGAGCGCCTTGACCACGGGACCGGACGTCGCCGATCCGAATCCACCGCCACGAACCAGCGCCGTGACAACGATTTCGGGGGACTCGAAGGGCACCACCGCGGAGAACCAGGCGTTGAGACCGCCTGGCGCCGACGGATCCTCCGCCGTGCCGGTCTTGGCGCCGGCCGTCACCGGCAGCGTGGCGAGCTGTCCGGCCGTGCCTGCGGAGGCGGATGCCCGCATCCCCGCGCGGACGGGACCGAGCTTGTCGGCGAAGGGAAGCCGCTGCGGCTCCCCCGTCGGAATCGGTGCCCCGTCGCCGGTCGCATCGGCGGCGGCGAGCTGCGGGGTGACGATCGCTCCGGTCGCGATGCCGGACGTCCACCGCGCCACCTGGATCGGGGTTGCGATCACCGTGCCCTGCCCGATACCCATCAACAGCGTCGAGCCGGGATACCAGGTGCCACCGATGTCGCCGACGTTCTCCGGTGTGCCCAGGAACCCCGCGGACTCGCCGGGCAGGTCGATCCCGGATCGGCTGCCCACTCCGAGTTCGGAGGCGGTCTTCGCCATCCGCTCGGGACCGAGGAGCTCGCCGAGCTTGTAGAAGTACACGTTGTCCGACCACTGGATCGCGCCCAACAGTTTGTTGGGCCCCATCGGCTGCCAGTTCGCGAACGTGTGCCCGCCGTAGCTGTAGGCGGCGCCGGTCTCGATCACCTGCTCCGGGTCCAGAACCTGATCCTCCTGGTTCGCCGACGCCACGACGATCTTGAAGGTCGAGCCGGGCGGCGCGGCGGTCTGGTAGGCGTGGTTGAGCATCCGTCCGGGCCCGGCGCCCTCGGTCTGGGCGGCCAGCGCGACGGCGTCGACGGGGGGACCGTAGACATTGTTGTCGTACCCGGGCACGCTGGCGAGCGCGAGCACCCCACCGGTGCGCGCGTCCATCACCACCGCCGCGCCGAGGTCGCCTCCGCTGCTGCGGACCGCCTGGGCCAGTGCATCCGTCGCCAGGGTCTGCAGCCCGATGTCCAGATGGAGGCGCAGGTCGTGGCCCGGTACCGGATCCACGCGCTCGGCGGGTCCGACCAGGTTTCCGGCGGGATCGACGTAGACGCACTGCCTGCCGTCGGTGCCGCGGAGCAGCGCGTCGTACTGCTTCTCGAGACCCGCTCGGCCGACCCTCGACCCGAGTGCGAGCTGCGGCCAACGTTCCATGTCCTGCGGATCACCGACGCCGACGTAGCCGAGGACGGAGGCGAGTGTGGTGCCGTACGGATAGTGCCGCTTCCCGGAGGGGACGACGAGCACGCCGGGCAGCTTCGCATCGATGATCCGACGCGCCTGATCGGGCGGAACCTGGCCGACGACGGCCTGCATCTCCCCTTCGCCGCCGTCCGCCAGGGTTGTCGCCAGCTCGGTGTCGGGCTCACCCAGCAGCCCGGCAAGCAAGCTGCGCTCCCCGGAGTCGTCCTCGTCGAACATACGACTGACCACCGAGATGGAGTACTCGGGAACGTTGGTCGCCAGCGGCACACCGTTCCGGTCCAGGATCTCGCCCCGTTCGGCGGGCAGACGGATGCAGCGGGTCATCTGGGTATCGCTCAACGCGCGCAATTCCGGACCGCGGTCGCTCTGCAACTGCCAGGCGAACACCGACATCGCCACGAGGAGCGCGGTGACCGCGAGGGAACCCGCCGTGACGCCCCGCGGCCGGCGCCGACGGGTGGACGGCTGCGACCACAGCGGCCGGCCGACACCGTCGCGGCGCACCGCGAGCACGAGCCCGATCGCGACGAATCCGACGACCGCGACGGTGCCGCCGTAGCTGAACATCGGGAGCGGCATGCCGGTCTGGGGCAGCACCGACAGACTCGCCCCGATGGACAGCACCGCGTGGATCCCGAACAGCCCGCCGACGCCCGCCGCCACGAGTGCGGCTTCCCGGGTCCGGGCGCGGCGCGCGGCGAGCGCGGCACGCCACGTGATCACCAGGCTGGCCGCGATGACGGCGATACCGGCGAACAGCCCCCACCCGTACACGACGCTCGCGAACGCGAGGTCGTGCTCGGCTTCGGGAAGGTAGGCCGCTCGCAGGTCGTAGATGGGGTCGCGCGCCAGGCCCCACAGACCACCGCTGCCGATCGCGATGTCGGCCTGCATCGACGCCCAACCCGACCCGCTCGGATCGGCATCGCTCGAGATGAACGTCTGGATCCGTTCGAGCTGGTACGGGCGGAGGAAGAGCACGGCGATGGGCAGCGCGGCGATCCCCAGCGCGAACAACGGCATCAGCGGCGCCGCCGGCACCCTTGCCAGGACCAGCATCAACAGCGCGATCGCGACGAGCACCACGGCACTCGACAGGTCGGGTTGCAACGCGACGAGTGCCACGACGGCACCCGCGATCGCCAACGCCGCCGTCAACCGGCCGAACGTGTAGCCGCCGGCCAGGATGGTTGCCGACACCACGACCAGACCGAGCTTGGCGATCTCGGACGGCTGAACGGTGAACAGGCCGAAGTCCAGCCATCGCTGAGCGCCCTTGACCGCGACGCCGACGAGCGGCACGGCCGCCAGCATCACGACCGAGACCCCGAGGGTCACCCATCCGAACCGGGCCAGATTGTTCACCCGCATGCGCGAGACGACCCACATCAACCCGAGTCCGATCACGGTGAACAACGCATGGCGGATCGCCTGCGACGTGAACCCGATCGAGACCAGGTTGAGCAGGCCGAGGACCGCGAGGACGACCGCCGCCGCAACGATCCAGGGGTCGGACTCGCGATCGTGTCCCCGCACCCGGCCGCCGTCGCCGCTCATCGGCAGACCGCGTTCTCGGCGGGCACGTACAGCGGCTCCGACGCGGCGACCGCCGGCGCGCTCGTGACCGCGGCGATGCCCAGGGCGGAAGCGTCCGGCAGCGTGGTCCGGCTCAGACCGTAGACACCGTCCCGCCCCGGCTCGGCCGGGATGGTGACGTCCCCGCCCTCGCGCACCTCACCGGTGCACCGGTCGTAAACGTTCAGCTTCCAGGTGACCGCACCGACCGTCGACGGATCGAGACCGACGTCCACCCGTACCGCGCACGGCTTGCCGGGGCTGCACGACCCGTCGGCGAAACTTGCTGTGACCCTGGTTATCTGACCAGCGGCGGGCGGAGCACCCATGTCGACGAGCGCCGGCGCGACACCGCCTCCCGCGGCCGGGTCCGCCGGCGCGGGCGGCGGCGGCGACACCGGCTCGATGCGGTTCTGCGCGGACGAGGTGTTCACCGGATGGACCAAGGCGTCCCAGCCCCGGCTCAACTGGTCCCAGGCGCGCGGAGCCGCCGCGGCCGACCCGGCGAGAACGACGAGGGCAAGCACGACGTACAGGCCCTGACGACGGGAAGGCCGACGCCGACGACTGTGCCAGGGGCTTCGGACCGGCGGATACCAACCGGTACTCGTCACGAGCGATCCGGCCGGCACGGACGGACCGTCCGGTACATCGGTCGAAGCTTCCCGATCGTCCACTGCCCGACTTCCCGGCCGCGACCGTCCCGTCGTCGCCCGGACGAGTTCGCCGATCTGACGCCTCCGCCGGGACTCGCCGACCGGGTCGAGCTCGGGATCGATCACCCGACGAACCCGGCGAATCAGTCCTTCCGGATCCGTTGCACCCGAAACGGATTCGGACAGAAGGTCACCGAAACCCGACCCCCGGCAATTGGTCGCGATACTCCGGATCAGGCCGACGATCGCGTCGTCCACTTCGATGCGGGACGTGACGCCGTCGATCGTGAGCCGTCCACCGTCGGACACCATGACGGCGTCGTCTTGCAATGTCACCGGGCGGCCCCGGCGCGTGCCCGCGAGTTCGACCTGCCCGACCAGGTCCGCGACCAGCTGCGCGGCCTGCGGGGGCGTCAGTCGCGCGACCGCGAGCAGTGTCGGCAAGGTGACGCCGGCACCGCTGACATCGAGACCGCCACCCGAGTCGTCGTCGATCGGTTCGGACGGTTCCGGTCGGGTCACGGCGGGCTTGCTACCGCTCGCGTGGACTCCCAAGGCTGCTTCGTTCATCGCGCATCCCCGAAACGATCTGCCTCCCGCAGGTGGCACCGGACCGGTGCGGGTGGGCGGTGGACTTGGCTGTGCTTGCTCGTGTCGAAATCCCTTGCGCCTGGCCGAATCTATTTAACTCCGATCCGGTCCGATGAGGGGAGGAATCACGAAGGCGGGGAGGCTCGCGCACGCCCCGGCACACACCATCCGAACGGACTCCCGTCACCGGTGCCCGCGGGCACCGACCGAGGGCGCCGTTTTGTCTGATTCGATCACTGCCCGGATCGTTTCGTAACGTAAGCAGCCGTGTCGATCGAAGTCCCTCCCCCGATTCCCACGCCGGCCCGCGCGTGGCCCGCGCTGGTGCGCGTGCCGCGGGTCGGACGACACTGGCCGGGGACGATGCGGGCGGCCGTGGCCGTCGCCCTGCCCGCTCTCGCCGGGATCGCGCTCGGCCACGACCTGGCGGCCGCGACGGCGACGCTCGGCGCCTTCGCGGTGGTGTACGGCGAGGGCCGGCCGTACCGGGTGCGGTGGCGGGCGGTCTCGGCGGCTGCGGGCGTGATGGTGGTCGCGGCCGCCCTCGGCGCGGTCGTCGGCAGCGCGGTCCACGATGCGGCCGCCTCGGGCGGGTCCGCACTGTGGCCGATGGCGCTGGTGCTCGCGATGTCGGTGTTCGTGGCCGTTGCCGCTTTCACGGTCGACGCGCTCCGGATCGGTGCACCGGGCGCGTTCCTCCCGCTGCTCGCCGTGGAGATCGCGTCGGCGTTGCCCGCGGCCGGTGTTCCCGCCGGCCACGTCGTCGCCTGGACCGCGGTCGGAGCGGCCACCGCGGTGCCCATCGCGATGTCGGGGTGCCTGCTGCGGCCGCGCACACCCGAACGCGCGGCGATCGCATCGGCGATCGCGGCGGTCGATGCCTTCGACCACGATCAGGGATCGGCGGCGCGGCGGCACGCAGCCGTCAAGGCCGTCCACGCGGCATGGCAGTGTCTGCACGACGCCGGCATCGCCGCCCGGGATCACCCCCACACCCGGGATCTGCTCGCAGCCCAGGACCGCTGCGTCTCGTTGTTGCACGGCAGCGCGGCGATTCTCGATGCCGACGCCGAGGATCTGTCGCGACGAGTCCCTGCCCCGCGCCCGACCATCCGATTCCGGCTCGGCCGGGCGGCACACCTGCGGGGCCGGTCGGCGCTCATCGTCGTGCGCCTGCTCGTCGCGTGTCCTGCGGCCGGGGCCCTCGCAATGGTTCTCGGTGTCGCCCGGCCGGATTGGGCGGTCATCACCGCCGCGATGATCCTGCACCAGGGCCCGGACCGAATCCTGGGTACCTATCGAGCCGTGCACCGCTTCGCGGGAACCGTGCTGGGCCTGGTGATCCTCGCCGCGCTGACCCCGATCGACCCGAACGGCGTGACGCTCGTGCTCGTGCTGGCCGCGTCGATGGCAGGAATCCAGGCGTACCTCGTCCGCAACTACGGACTGGCGATGGTGTTCATCACGATCCTCGCCCTGCTGCTCGGCGGGCTCGGGTCGCCGGACGACCTGACCGGAGTGACCCGCGACCGTCTGCTCGAGACGGTGATCGGCGTCGTCGTCGCCGTCGTCGTGCTGTGGACGGTGCTGCCGATGTCGTACCGCCGGATCCTCGACGACGCCGACGCCCGGGTCGCGGCCACGATCGAACAGATCGACGCCGCACCCGACCCCGGCGAGGCACGCCAACTACGCCGCGGACTCGAGTTCGATCTGCACTCGGCGACGACCGCCGCGCTGGTGGCCGCTCACAACGATCCGGAGTGGACCGCGACCCGCTGGCCGCACCACCACTCGCTCAACGAGTCGGGCTATCGGATGCTCGCGCTGTCCGGGACCTGACGAACCACTCGTCGACCCCGGCAGCCCCGGTACGGCAGGTGGGTCCTACTGCGGGACGATCTCGAGGAGCAGCTTGCCGCGGACGTGTCCGGCGGCGGAGAGATCTTGCGCCGCGGCGATCTCCGCGTCGATCGCAGCCTGCTCCCAGTCACCGGTGTAGTCGATCGGGGTCGCACCGAAGGCGGCCAGGTGCTCGTGGTTTCGCGGCGACTCGGTGCCGACTACCCGCGCCCCGCGGTTGCGGGCGAGTTGACCTGCCCCGCCGCGACTGTGGTCGCGATCGAATCCTCGGCAGTACCGAGCAATCGTGCGACGCTCGGGCGGATGGGGCGAGCGGTGTCGTGCACGGCTTCGAGCCAAACCGTGGCAATGGGATGGGGCGAGGCAGCAACGACACTGGGGCCGTGGAACCGACGGTTCCACGGCCCCAGTGTCGGAGTCGGTAGTTCTAGTCGACGTTTCCGGACGGCACGATCAGCACCGGGCAGTCGGCGGTGTGCAGCATCGCGCGGCTGGTGGAGCCGAGCAGCATGCCCTTGAAACCACCGCGACCACGGGTACCGACCACGATCAGCTGCGCCTGCTCGGCGTACTCGCTGAGCACGCGCACCGGACGGTCACGCGCGACGACGCGCTCGACGTCGACGTCCGGGTAGCGTTCCTGCCAGCCCGCGAGCCGCTCGGAGAGCACCACTTCCTCCCCGGTCTGGATGCTGCTCCAGTGCGGATCGTCGGGGGTGGCGCCGAGCGACGGCTGCACACTCACATCGCTCCACACGTTGACCGCGATCAACGCGGCATCGCGCATCGCGGCCTCCTCGAACGCAGCCGCGACGGCCGGCTTGCACGACTCCGAGCCGTCGACGCCGACGACGATCGGCCCCTCGGTGGGCGGGCGCCCGTCGAGGGTGCGGCCGCGGACGACCACGATGGGGCAGGCGGTGTGCGCGGCCACCGCGGCGGTCACGGAGCCGACGACCAGGCCGGTGATCTCGCCGTGCCCGTGCGAGCCGAGGACCACCATCCACGCCTGCTCCGACAGGTCGATCAGCATGGGCGCGGGCCGGCCCTCGAGCTGCTCGGTGGTGACCTCGATCGACGGCAGGTCCTCGACGGATTGCTTGGCGAGGACCTGTGCGCTGTCGAGGCGGGAGCGCGCGGTGTCGCGCAGCTCGTCCTGGAAGCTGCGGGCCAGGTACGGCTCGGAGTAGTAGAACGCGGGGATGTGCACGGCGGTCACGATGTGCAGGCGCCGCTGGTGCACCGAGGCGGCACGAGCCGCCCACACCACCGCGTTCGATGCCGCCTCGGATCCGTCGACGGCGACGACGATCGCTTCGGTTGCGCTCATTGGATTCAGCTTCTCCTTCACCCTTACGGACCGGTCGAGGACCATTGTCCCGGTTTCGATGGTCCGGCGTGTGGGTCTTCGGTCCCGTGCCGCGGGTGACGCGCAGCACGGCGCCCGGCGCAGACGCGAGAGCCCCGGACGTCCGAGAAGGACTCCGGGGCTCTCGCCGAGGTGTTTGCCGTCAGTCGACGATGGCGCGCAACTGCTCGATCAGCTTCACTCGCCCGGCGCGGTCCGCCGCCATCGGCGTCACGTTGAGGGTCGTCACGCCGGCCGCGGCGAAGGCGGCGACGCGCTCCTTGACGAAGCTCTCGGTCCCGATCAGGGAGACCGCCCGCACCAGCTCGTCGGGCACGGCCGCGGCGGCCTCTTCCTTCTTGCCGGCCAGATACAGGTCCTGGATCTTCTCGGCCTCTTCCTCGTAGCCATAGCGGCACGCGAGGTCGTTGTAGAAGTTCTTTCCCTTGGCGCCCATGCCGCCGATGTACAGCGCGAGATGAGGCTTGATCCACTGCAGCATCGGCTCGACGTCGTCGCCGATCGCCAGCGCGGGGCCCGCGTAGATCTGCAGGTCGCCCAGGCTCGGGTCACGCTTGGCCTTGCCCGCGGCGAGCGCCTCGCCCCACACCGACTCCGCCTTCTCCGGGTGGAAGAAGATCGGCTCCCAGCCCTCGGCGATCTCCGCCGTCATCGCGACGTTCTTCGGACCGAGGGAGGCGATGACGATCGGAATCCGCTCACGCACAGGATGATTGATCAGCTTGAGCGGCTTGCCGAGACCCGTGCCCTGATCGGCGGGGAGCGGGACCTGGTAGTACTTGCCCTGGTACTGGACCTTCTCGCGGCGCCACACCTGGCGGCAGATGTCGATCAGCTCGCGGGTGCGGCCGAGCGGGGCGTCGTACTTGACACCGTGGAAGCCCTCGATCACCTGCGGGCCCGACGCCCCGATGCCCATCACGAACCGGCCGTTCGAGACGTAGTCCAGACCGGCCGCCGTCATCGCCGTCAGGCTCGGGGTGCGGGTGTAGATCTGGAAGATGCCCGACGCCAGTTCGATCGTCGACGTCTTCGCGGCGAGGAAGCCGAGCTGACTGACGGCGTCGAACGAGTAGGCCTCGGGGACGAAGACGATGTCCAGCCCGGCCCGTTCCAGGTCGGCGACCTCGTCGACGGTCTCCGCGAAACCTCCGCTGTAGTTCAAGCCCATACCGATGCGCACTTCGGCGACCCCATTCCGTATTACCTGTGACGGACGTTACGACAAAGTGGACTCTACGACCGCTCGGGCCGAACCACCATCACCGGGCACTGCGCCTTCTGCACGAGCTCGTTGCTGGTCGACCCCAGCAGGAGGCCGCGGAAACCACCGCGACCGCGGCTGCCGACCACCACCAGCTGCGCCTTCTGCGACCACGCGAGCAGATGGGTGCGGGGGCCGTCGATGTAGAGCTCGCGCTGGACGTCCACGTCCGGGTACCGGTCGGACCATCCGGCGAGCCGCTCGGAGAGCACCTCCCGTTCGGCGTCCTCGAACGCGCGTGGATCGCGGATGGCACTGCGCCCGCCGGCGAGCGTCCCGTGTGGGGTGTCGCTCCAGGCGTGGATGGCAACGAGCGGAACCCCACGCTGCGCGGCCTCCTCGAACGCGACCCCGGTGGCACGCTCGCTGGTGGGACTGCCGTCGATGCCCACGACGACCGGACCCTCGTCGGGAACCTTGCCGTCACGCTCGTGGACGACGACCACCGGACACACACCGTGGCTCGCGGCGTTGACGGCGGTCGATCCGATGCCGCCGGCCGCGCCACTGCCGGACGCACCGAGGACCAGCGCGCGCGAGTCCTCGGACAGCGACACCAGCCAACGGGCGCCGCCCATCGTGGAGATCTCGGTGGAGATGTCGAGATCACCGGACACCTCCCGGGCCACCGCGGCGGCACGGCCGAGGATCTCCTTGCCCTCGTCCTCCATCCAGTCGTAGATGCCCGCGACGTCGAGGTACGGCGCCCCGTAGGTGTAGGGCGAGAAGTTGAGGGCATGGATGATCCGCAGCGACAGATCCCGTGCCGCGCACGTCCGCGCGGCCCACACCACTGCCGCCTCCGCGGCCGGCGACCCGTCCACGCCGACCACCACCGAGTTCGCGTCCCGTGCGATCGACGGCTCCTTGGTGCCCTTCTCCGTGCCCTGTGCGGTCATCCCGCTCACCCTCTTCCGTTAGCGACGAATCGGTGCGGCGTTCGCGTGCGGTCCGGCCCCGGACCGCACGTCGAGGTGCCGCTTCCGACGGTAGTCACTCGAACCGGTTTGCGCGGGGATGCTTCGGTCCCGAGTGGTTCGGGACCTAAGCCCCTACAGCCCGATGCCGAAGGTCGGGACTTCGGCCGGAGGCCCGCGACGTGGATCACATTTAATTGGAATCCAGGATTCCAATTTTCTATGGTCGAGTCATGCAACTGACGCAGTTCACCGACCTGGGCCTGCGGATCGTCATGCGACTGGCGGCCGAACAGCCCGCGTCCGACGCTCCCAGCACCCGCGCGGTGGCCGAGCAGCTCGCGGTGTCGTACACGCACGCGACGAAAGTGGTTGCACGGCTGAGCGAACTCGGCGTCGTCACCACCAGACGCGGACGCGGCGGCGGCCTGGCCATCACCGAACTCGGCCGGACCGCGTCGGTGGGCTGGCTGACGCGGCAACTCGAGGGCGACGGCGAGGTGGTCACGTGCGAGGGCGACAAGCCGTGCCCGCTGCGTCGCGGCTGCCGCCTGCGCTCGGCACTGCGCGATGCACAGGAAGCCTTCTACACCGCACTGGACGCCATGACGGTCCGCGACCTCACGCCGTCCGTCCCCGCAACCGTGCTGCCGACACCCGCCGTGCCGGCAGTGGTCGAACCGTAACTCCCCCGAACGACAGGAGAATCCGATGCTCTCGGAGGCCTCGAAGGAAACCGTCCGCGCCACGCTGCCCGCGGTGGGCGCCGCGATCGGCGACATCACGACGCTGTTCTACCGCAAGATGTTCGACGCACATCCCGAGCTCGAGCGCGATCTGTTCAATCGCGGCAACCAGCAGCAGGGCGAGCAGCCGAAGGCGCTCGCCGGGGCCATCGCCGCGTTCGCGACGCTGCAGCTCGACCCCGATCCGGCGCGGGTGGAGACGATCCTGTCCCGGATCGCGCACAAGCACGCATCGCTCGGCATCACCGCGGACCAGTACTGGATCGTGCACAAGCACCTGTTCGAGGCGATCGTCGAGGTCCTCGGCGAGGCCGTCACCCCGGACGTGGCCTCGGCATGGGACGAGGTCTACTGGCTCATGGCGAACACCCTCATCGCGATGGAGGCCGGGCTGTACGAGAAGGCGGGCGTCGAGGCCGGTGACGTGTGGCGTCGGGTCCGGGTGACCGGGCGGGCACACCAGTCCGCGGACACCGTGTCGTTCACGCTCGCCGCCGCCGACGGCGAGACGCTCCCGTCATTCGCGCCGGGACAGTACATCTCGGTCGCGGTACACCTGCCCGACGGCGCCCGTCAGATCCGGCAGTACAGCCTCGCGTGCGGGCCCGCCGACGACCAGTGGCGCATCACCGTCAAGCGGATCTCGGCCCAGGCACTGCCCGACGGCGCCCTCTCCCCGGCAGGCGAGGTGTCGAACTTCCTGTACGACAACGTCTTCGAGGGTGACGACCTGACTGTATCGCTGCCGTTCGGCGATCTGGTCCTGCCCGAGGACGATGCGCCGCTGCTGCTGGTCTCGGCCGGCATCGGCTGCACGCCGATGATCGGCATGCTCGACCACCTCGCGGCCACCGGCGACCGTCGCAGCATCTCCGTGCTGCACGCCGACCGCTCGGCGGCGCAGCACGCCCACCGCACGGAGCTGACCGAACTGGTCGATCGCCTGCCGTCCGGCGTGATGCACCGCTGGTACGAGGATCTGGGTGCGCGCGAGGCGTTCGCGGGGACCCGCGTGGGGCGCGCCGATCTGTCGGAGGTGACACTCGAGCCCGGCACCCGCGCATTCCTGTGCGGCCCGTTGCCGTTCATGCTGGCCATGAAGGAGTCGCTCATCGCACGGGACGTGCCGGCGGAGAACATCCACTACGAGGTGTTCGGCCCGGACAGCTGGGCGGGCGCGACCGCGTAGCCCGAGCGAGCGAACGGCGGCCGTCGGCGACATCACGTCGCCGACGGCCGCCGTTCCCGGGCAGGCGGGGTGCGAGTGTTCTACCGTGAGGTGTGGCCCGACCCCAGTTGATCCTGACGCCATTGACACCCGCGGCAATCTTTCTCGTGCTCACGATCGACGAGGGTGGCGAGTCCGTGACACGCGATCTACTCTCCGATCTCGACGGCCTGCGCAAGGCGGTCGGATTCCGGGTCCCAGACTCGGGGCTCGTGTGCGTCGCCTCGATCGGCTCGTCCGCATGGGACCGACTCTTCGACGGCCCTCGCCCCGCCGAACTGCACGAGTTCGTCGAACTCGACGGCGCCCGGCACCGCGCCCCCGCAACGCCGGGCGATCTGCTGTTCCACATCCGCGCGGTGTCGATGGACCTGTGCTTCGAACTGGCGTCGAAGATCGTCGGACGCCTGCGCGGCGGCGCGACCGTCGTGGACGAGACGCACGGCTTCCGCTACTTCGAGCAACGCGACCTGCTCGGCTTCGTCGACGGCACCGAGAACCCCGAGGACATCGAGGCGGCACAGGCGGCTCTCGTCGGCGACGCGGACCCCGACTTCGTCGGCGGGAGTTACGTGATCGTGCAGAAGTACCTGCACGACATGGATTCCTGGAACGCGATCTCCACCGAGGAGCAGGAGCGGGTCATCGGCCGCACCAAGCTCGACGACATCGAATTCGACGACGACGTGAAGCCGTCCAATTCCCATGTCGCACTGAACACGATCACCGACGAGAACGGCGACGAACGGCAGATCCTGCGGGTCAACATGCCGTTCGGCAGCCTCGGCGACGCCGAGTTCGGCACCTATTTCATCGGCTACGCCGCCACCCCGTCGGTGACCGAGGAGATGCTCCGGAACATGTTCATCGGCAAGCCCGAGGGCAACACCGACCGCATCCTCGACTTCTCCACCGCCGTCACCGGCGGCCTGTTCTTCTCCCCCACCGTCGAGTTCCTCGGCGACCTCCCGCCGGCGCCGGGCATCCGGCAGGCCGACGACGACACGAGCCCGTCCCCCGCCGCTGACGGATCACTCGGAATTGGCAGTCTGAGAAGGAGTTCCACAAGATGAACAATCTCTATCGCGGTCTCGCCCCCATCACCGACGCCGCGTGGGCGTCCATCGAGGAGGAGGCGACCCGAACCTTCAAGCGGCACATCGCGGGACGCACGGTCGTCGACGTCTCGGGTCCGCACGGCACCGACTTCTCCGCGGTCGGCCTCGGCCGCACCACGACCATCGAGGCTCCGGGCTCCGGCGTGCTGGCCCGCCAGCGCCGCGTCGCGCCGCTGGTGGAGCTGCGGGTGCCGTTCACGCTGTCCCGCGAGGAGATCGACAACGTTGAGCGCGGCGCGCAGGACTCCGACTGGGACGCCGTGAAGGAGGCCGCGAAGAAGATCGCGTTCGCCGAGGACCGCGCCATCTTCGAGGGCTACGCCGCCGCCGGCATCGAGGGCATCCGGGCGAGCTCGTCGAATCCGCCGCTGCGACTGCCCGAGGACGTGCGGGACGTGCCCGAGGTGATCAGCCAGGCCCTGTCCGAGCTGCGCCTGGCCGGCGTCGACGGCCCGTACTCGGTGCTGCTGAGCGCCGAGGCTTACACGCAGGTGAGCGAGACGTCCGATCACGGCTACCCGATCCGGGAGCACATCAAGCGACTCATCGACGGGGACATCATCTGGGCGCCGGCGATCGACGGCGCGTTCGTGCTCACCTCCCGTGGTGGCGACTTCGATCTGCAGATCGGCCAGGACCTGTCGATCGGCTACCTGTCGCACGACTCCGAGACGGTCGATCTGTACTTCCAGGAGTCGCTGACGTTCCTCACGTACACCGGCGAGGCCTCGGTGGCGCTGTCGACCAGCTAGGTCGCCGCCGGAGTTGTTGCTCACACGCACGGAATGAGGGGTTGACAGCAGGACGGGAGCGAAGGCTAACCTAATCATCGTTACCGAACGGTGACGTCGGGTCCCCGCGCAACCGGGGTGTTAGGAGCAGCTTCGTGATCGACGACCTGATCGAACTCGCATATTCCCGGCACGTCGTGCGCGAGACGCTCCCCTGCCCCGACGGCTGCGACGAGTACGTACTCGGGCGGGTGGACGCCGTGAACGCGTCGATCCGGCTGTGGGTGCGCCCGGACGGCCGCTTCTCCCGAGCGCAGGGCGACGAGGGGCAACTGAGCCTCGGCCAGGTGATGACCGCATGCGGCCTGTCCTACGCCGCCCGCAGGACCGCCGCCCCCGCCGCCTGAACCCGAACCCGAACAACGAGAAGTCCCCGCCTGGTGCTCCTTGGGTTCACGCGGTCGTCGCAACACTCTCGATGTGAGGGGTTGCGGCGACCGTGTCGTTTTCGGAGGACTGTGCTCGGTTCGGTGATCGGTTGGTGGGTTTGGTTGATTCCGGTGTGTCGGTGAAGGATGCCGCGGCGGCGTTGGGGATTGCGCGGCAACGGTGTTACTCGATTCTGCGGGCGACCGGACGCCCCGCAGGTCGGTCGCGTGGCCCCCGCCGTGCGGTCGATCGGCGGCAGGTCGCGGCGGTGTTCACCGTGACCGGGTCGATCAACCAGGCGGCGAAGTCGTGCGGGGTGTCGCATTCGGTCGCCCGGCGGATCCTGGTGGCCGAAGGCCTGGCCGACGAGGCGAAGGCGCCGGTGGGCAAGGCGGAGGCCAGACGCCGGTTCCTCGAACTCGTCGGGTCGGGTTGGTCGGTCAGGCGTGCCGCCCGGGAGGTCGGGGTCCACGAACGCACCGGACGGGACTGGCGTGACGGCACCCGCAAGGTCGGCAACAAACGTATCCACCGCGACGGGACGGTCGTGGACTACGGCCGTGGTGCCCGATACTCGGTGCCTGTGACCACGCCTCGCGGGGCCGGCCCCGCCACGATCAGCGGCCGGTATCTGTCCTTGCCGGACAGGTTGGCGATCGCGGACGGGTTGTTGACCGGTCGGTCGTTGCGGGCGATCGCGGCCGGGATCGGCAAGGACGTTTCGACGGTCTCGCGGGAGGTCCGCGCCCGCAGTATCGCGGGAACGTATCTGCCCTATCAGGCCGACCGGGCCGCGGCGGCCGCTCGTGCCCGGCCGAAACAGTCCAAACTGGTCACCAGCCAGGTGTTGCGTGAGGCGGTGACCGACGGGCTGTCGCAGCGGTTGTCTCCCGAACAGATCTCGCACCGCCTGGTGAAGGACTTTCCGGACGACGAGAGCATGCGAGTGAGCCACGAAACGATCTACCAGGCACTGTATTTCCAGGCCCGTGGCGGCCTCAAACGTGAAGTGCAGCAGACGCTTCGGTCTGGGCGAGCGAGGCGGATACCGCGCCGCGCCCCGGATCGGCGCACCCACCGGTTCGTCGACCCGATGATCATGATCAGTGACCGGCCCGCCGAGGCCGACGATCGTGCCGTGCCGGGCCACTGGGAGGGCGACCTGATCATGGGTGAAGGCAACAAGTCCGCGATCGCCACGCTCGTCGAACGCTCCACCCGCTACACCATGCTGGTGCACCTTCCCGGCCGCCATGACGCCGAAACCGTCAGGGACGGGCTGGTCGCGACGATCTCGACCCTGCCGGCACACCTGCGGGGATCGCTCACCTGGGATCAGGGCAGCGAGATGGCCCGCCACAAACAGTTCTCGATGGCCACCGACATGGCGGTCTACTTCTGCGACCCCGCCAGTCCCTGGCAGCGCGGCACCAACGAGAACACCAACGGACTGCTGCGGCAGTACTTCCCCAAGGGCACCGACCTGAGCGTGTTCGGACCCGAGGACCTCGAACACGTCGCCCAGGAACTCAACGGCCGTCCACGCAAAACGCTCGACTGGGATACCCCAGCCGAGCGTCTGCGTGATCTACTTACCGCCTAAAACCAGGCAGTGTTGCGACGACCCCTTGAAACCGCCCTCACCACACCCGACGGGGACTTTGCTCGTTTCGGAGGTCGACTCACATGGTGGCCGAGGCGCCGCGCCACGTGACCGCCACGCCGCGCTCCTCGAGCCACGCAGACGGGTCGACCTTGGCGCCGGCGGCGTTCCACACCTCGAAGTGCAGGTGGGGTCCGGTGGACTGGCCGCGGTTGCCGACGGTCGCGATCTGCTGACCGGCGACCACGTGCTGGCCGGTCGACACCTGGTAGTCGTTGACGTGGCCGTAGACGGTGGTGGTGCCGTCGTCGTGCTTGACGCGCACCCACAGCCCGAATCCCGAGGCCGGCCCGGCGTCGACCACGACACCGTCGGCGGCGGCGTAGACAGGCGTACCGATGGGGGCGGCGATGTCGAGGCCTCCGTGATGACTGCCCCAACGCGGACCGAAGTCGGAGGTGAGGGTGCCCGAGACGGGCTTCACGGCGCGGTTCGTGACCTTGTCGAGCGATCCGAAGTTGGCCTCGGCGGCGGCGGTGAGGTCGCGCACGGCCTGCTGGACCGGCTGCGGCAGCTCCGCCGGCAACTGCACGGCCTTGAACGAGTCGATCGCCTGATCCGGCGTGGGCAGCTGCGGCAGGGCCGGGAGCTGGGGCAGGGCCGGGAGCTCGAGCCCTGCGGGGAGCAGCCCCTCGGGAAGCTGGACCTGGGCGGGCGCGGCCACCGGGTCGGCAGCGGCACTGCCCGCGCCGAGCTGCGCACCGGCGGTGAGGATCGCGCCCGTTGCGGCGGCGACCGTGGCGGCCTTCAGACCTGCACCGGGGCCTGTGCTCTCGCCGCGGTGACGCCCCTGCCGGAGTGTCGGGTCGAGCTCGATGAGAACAGCGTCGGCTGACGTCCGGTGATGGCGTCCCACAGTCAATTACCTCGTCAATCGGTTTCTTCGGCCGCACACTCCGGAGTGCACTCGATCTTGCTGCCGGGCCAAGGTAACAAATTCATATAGGCCGTGACCAGCGTTACCGGATCTTTATCTGGATTGCTCCGGCCCGGTGTGCGCGTACGCAGGACGATCGGGCTTCCCGGGCGGTCCGCAAGCTCCGGCGTGTCGGCGCTTGCGATGTCCGACCCGCCGATCCTGCGACCGTGCGACCGATTCATCCCGGACCGCCCCCGGCCGCTACACTCCCTACTGCGGAACAGCGCGAACGATGTTCGACCACGCGTTCGCTTCGCCCCCGCCCTCGTAGCTCAGGGGATAGAGCACGGCTCTCCTAAAGCCGGTGTCGCAGGTTCGAATCCTGCCGAGGGCACTCACGTTTCAGCAGCTCAGGGCTGCTTTTCGCCTCTCACAGTCAGGCTTCTTGCCTAATTCGTGCCAGATGGCTTGGTTCGTGTCGCCAAATAGAACGGCCCCAGTGAGAGCGCCAACTCTCATCCGGGGCCTCCGGCACACACGGAATGAGACTCCGCATGAACCGTGCAAGAAGTGTATCCAGCACCACCGACAAGACGACCCTGCGTGACATCGCCGCAGTCGTCGCCATCCTCACCACCGGCTACTTCGCCACCATCGAAGCCCTCCGCATCGGCCTGTGGCTCATCGGCGGTGCAGCGTGAACATCATCGACCGACTCATCGCTAACCACCCCAACCTCCACGGACACCCCTGCAGCGGCTACGGCGTCATCATGAAAGCAGGGAAAGCCCACGACTACCTGGGCAACTACCGCACCCATTCACTCATGACCCGCACTGTCCACAACAAGCTCGAGCTGATCGGGCACGCCTTCGGACCATGCGAACTCGAACAGACCGATACCGGAATCCGCGCCACGTACAAGCACACGGGAACCAGCATCGAGTTCGACCTCTTCGTCCATGGCTGCGATGGACACTTCGAGAACTTCGGCACCGGCACCTTTCAGCATCCGGGCGAGGGTGATTCCCCCACCACTGTCGAACTGGATCTGCTGACAACGCACGGTGAGGACGGGGCTGTCGACTACACGCAGTGGTCGGTGTGGTTTCGCAACGATCAGTCGACTGCTGTACGTCCGCAGGATATTCCGGAGTTGATCGAGAGTCTTCGGGTGATGCATTCGAAGTGGTTGGCGGCAACGTCTGTTAGGGCTGCTGCTTAGTTCCCGACTGGTTGGGCCGGGCATCTCTCGTAGGTGCCCGCGCCTTGCCAGCCGGGTTCTTCCCACCTCCGGGAAAAACCCTGCAGCACGTCGCTCCTGCCGTCTCCGACGCAAACCGAGACAGCCCGGTGTTCCTAATCCTGTGAACCGGCACAGGCGCTCTCACAGTGGGTCAGGCCTGACGCCGTGAGGGTCTGACACAAGCTCGTCCACATCCGTGGTCGGGCTACTTGTGTTGGCCGAGACGCGATATCGGGGCATGGTTCGTGGGAAATCTTGGGGAGGGGTTACAGCTCCTGCCACCGCCAGGTGTCCGCAGCGCGTGTGGGTGACCTACCGCCCAACTCTTGCCAACCACCACTCCTCAACTGGTGTAGTAGGCAAACTTCATCCACTAGCTGGGACCTTCTGTCCCGCAATGGAACCCCCGCATCACGACGCCACGTCAGCCACGCGACAATCTGTGACGTGGCAAACCACCCCAGAGACAAGACACCCAGTCGATACACACTCCTGAAGGCATCCGAAGTAGCCGAACGCTGGCAGATCTCGCAGAGGACCGTCTACCGCCTGGCTCAAGCCGGCGAGATCGCGAGTATTCGGATCGGCGAATCAGTGAGGTTCTCAGAGGAAGGGGTACAGACATACGAGAAGAACAACACCCGGGCGGTCGGAGACCCATGGTGAGCCTGTAAACGACGAAAAGTGCCCCACCCAGCCTAAGGCCAGGTGGGGCACTTCGCATTCCGGCATACCAAACCGCCGTGTCTGTCCAGTTTGATACACCTATCCGCATGAAACGCATGATCACCGCACTCGCGGTCGGGGGACTCCTACTTGTCGGAGGATGTGGCAGCAACGACACACCATCCGCAATTCCCGAGACCGTCACCGAATACAAGACCATTACCGTCACAGCGACGCCAACAACGACCGCCCCACCCACAACCACCACACAGGTTCCGGTCGTCACCACCAAGGCAGGACTGAAGACCCAGTTCGGCGGTGGTGTGTATGTCGGCGGAACCGACGTAGCTGCCGGCACCTACTACTCGGATGGCCCAACCAACCCAGACGTACCGATGTGCGCCTACACCTACCTGCCGTACAAGGGAGCGAGCTTGGGCGAAGCCGATGGCGGCAACAATTCGTTCGGTCCGACGTACATGCAGTTGGCTGAAGGGCAGATCGTGCAGACCCTCGGCTGCAACTGGGTACTCGAGAGCTAGAGCAGGTCAGCCCTTCACCGGAATACCATCCAGCCACTTCAGAACCTGCCGCCACAGACCCGGATCCTCAACTCGCAACGGATGCTCCACACGGAACCGATCCATCAACGAGCGACTCAACGGCCGCTGATCGTGGTAGGCGGCCTCAACCGCCAGCCACGCCGCAACATCGAACTCGCCTGCATCCGCGGCACTACCAGCAGCGACATCGCCGCTGCCCAGATCGCCATCAAGCTCATCGAGGATGCGCTCATACAGCCGCATCTCCGCGATGTGTGGGTCTGGTGTGTCCATGATGGATGCCCCCTCAGTATTTGAGGGTAACCGAGGGGGCACAGCGTCACTCAGCGATCAGCCGCAGCTTCCGCAGATCATCATCAAACTCGCCAGTGAATGCTTCCTCGTCTGCATCGACAACCTCAGCCTCGATCCGGTCGAGCAGCCCAGCTGGGAACCGAACACCCACAGATGCCGCCTGCGCAACCAGCGACTCGAAAGCCGCATCAAACTCACCCTCCCCCAGAAGGTTGTCGACGATCGTCCGGCCGGCATCAGAGCGGCCGGCAGCATTCACTAGCTGCTCGACCTCATCCAGCAGCTCGTCAGATACGCCAATCCAGTCCATCGACACGATTATAGGTGGCGGGTGTGATGCCCCTCAGCCAATTTAACTGAGGGGCACACCATCACCTCACATGGCGTTGCCGCCCACCCACATTGGAAGAGCCCGTTCCTTGGCTTCCTTGGTCCGCCACCAGTCGAGGGCGGCGTCCTCGTGGGAGACATCACCCCAGCCCGGTCCGTCCGGTAGAGGGGGGCCGCCCTTTATCGACGCACGCCACAGTTCGAGCGCGCGAGCACCATCAACTTCTTCTTCAACCGTCATGCTCACCTCCTCACCAGGCCGCGCGTGCGCCAGTCCTGTTCGGCGCGAATCGTGTCCCTGAACTCATTGATGTCGGCGGTCGTCACCGGGGCGTGGAAGTGGACAGAAGCATCGACTGTCTGCCGCTGCTGCTGCGCCGGGTTCAACCCGCCAGCGAACTGCCGCAACTGATCCGGGGGACTGCTGCACGAATAGGTGACATCTGATCTGTGGTGCCGGAAGGCACTGCTGGAAGGATGTGCCCTGTGCCGAAGCCGTATCCCAAGGAGTTCCGTGACGACATCGTCCGCGTGGCCCGCAATCGCGAACCGGGCCAGCAGCTGAAGCGGATCGCCGCTGATTTCGGGATCAGCGAGTCCTGCCTGGCGAACTGGATGAAGGCCGCCGACGTCGAGGACGGCGTCAAGCCAGGAACCACCACAAGTGAGAACGCCGAGCTGCGCGAGGCTCGGAAACGGATCCGGCTGCTCGAACAGGAGAACGAGGTCCTGCGCCGGGCCGCGGCGTATCTGTCGCAGGCGAACCTGCCGGGAAAATGATCTACCCGCTCGTCCGTGAACTGGCCGCCGACGGCATTCCCGTCGCGGTGACGTGCAGGGTCCTCAGAATCGCACGTCAGCCTTACTACCGGTGGCTGGCCGCACCGGTGACCGCTGCCGAGCTCGACGAGGCGTACAGGGCCAACGCACTGTTCGACGCTCACCGCGACGACCCCGAATTCGGTTACCGGTTCCTCGTCGACGAAGCCGCCGACGCAGGCCAGACGATGGCACCGCGCACCGGGTGGCGGATCTGTTCGGCTAACAAGTGGTGGAGCTCGTTCGGCAAGAAGCGCGGCACCAAAAACGTCCGTTCCGGTCCGCCGGTCCACGCCGATCTCGTCGCCCGGAACTTCACCGCCGATGAGCGGAATCGGTTGTGGCTCACAGATATCACCGAGCATCACACCGGCGAGGGCAAGCTCTACCTGTGCGCGATCAAGGACGTGCACTCGAACCGAATCGTCGGCTACTCCATCGACTCGAAGATGAAGGCCCGACTCGCGGTCGACGCCCTCGACTCGGCCGTCGCCCGCCGGGCCGCGGCCGGTGATCCGGTGGCCGGCTGCGTGGTTCACAGCGACCGCGGATCGCAGTTCCGTTCACGGAAATTCGTCCACGCCCTCGGCCGGCACGCGATGGTCGGATCGATGGGCCGAGTCGGCGCCTGCGGCGACAACGCCGCGATGGAATCGTTCTTCGCCCTGCTGCAGAAGAACGTCCTCGACCGCCAGCCATGGGCGACCCGTAACGACCTTCGGATC
This sequence comes from Rhodococcus sp. W8901, assembly GCF_013348805.1. Lineage (NCBI taxonomy): Bacteria > Bacillati > Actinomycetota > Actinomycetes > Mycobacteriales > Nocardiaceae > Rhodococcus > Rhodococcus sp. W8901. Next base: position 1,383,782 of record NZ_CP054690.1, on the reverse strand, counting down.
GCGATCGTCACCTGGATCGAACGGACCTACCACCGCCGCCGACGCCAAGCCAGGCTCGGCAAATTGACCCCCGTCGAATACGAGACCATCATGACCACACCAGCCACTCAGGCTGCGTGACCGAACCTGTCACCCGATCTTGCAGCAGTCCCGGGTATTGAAGATCGGCTCCGGACGCGACGACAAATTGATACCCAACTCACCAGGCTCCAACCAGCCACCATTGTCAAACACCTTGACCCGCTTCAACAGGTCCCCAACCTCAGCCGGCGCACCCTCCAGATTCTTGGACAGTGCCGACATCCAGTCACCCTGACCCGGCGTCACACCAAGCTGCGAATCAACCTGCTCCTGAGTCCAATCGCCCTCAGGGATCAGCGAGTTCCAGTCCGTGGTCACCCAACGAGAGTCACCGACACCGAACGGGATCTGCCCGAACACACCATCCAGCGCAGCATCCGACGCCCGATCAAGGAACGTCTTCGCGATCCCCCGCGCCGAATAATCCTTGCCGTCCTTCGTGCCCTTGATCGCCTCAGCAAGCGAGTTCTGGGCGCGAACCAGGTCCATGTCAGCCCGCAGACGGTCACGCTCCGATGCCTCCGGGTCGTCGTACACCTCGTTACGCCGCTCGTTCGCCTCATCAACCGAGAGTTGGGCGTCGAGACGTTCCATCTCCCGTTCGGTGTATGCCTTCGCGATACCCGGAGCCTCAGGAGCCACATACTTGCCAGCACCTGCCGCTTCCTTCTGCTTCTGAAGATCCAGAACCTTCTTCTGAGCCTTCTTCACGTCCAGATCGGCCTTGTCGAGTTCCGCCTGCGTGGCTTCGCCCTTGTTCAGCTTCTCCTGGACTTCGTTGCGGCGATCTTGCTCCTGCCGGACATTGATGCCCGCCTCTTCGAGGTAAAGGTCATCGTCCTCGGTCCACTCAACGGCCCTCCGATCGCCTGGAGTGAACGAGTTAGCGACACCACCAGCAATCATGCTGTTGGGCAGATGAAACCAGTTCGTGAACTGGCTATCTGTCGCCCCAACTGCCGGAGCCCCAATGCGGGAATCGCCGTGTGAGCCACCAGACTCGGCAGGCTGCCCACCAACGGTTGCCGCCATGTGCTCCTGCGACACGCCCACCTGGAACTGAGTCCCAGCAGGACCGAGTCCGCGCTGCAAACCAGCCAACGAACCATCAAGCAGCGAATAGGTGGTGTACAGGCGTTTCGTTGATCCGACGATGCCCATAGCGATCTGCTGTAGCCATCCAACCCAACCTGAGCAGTCCCAACCGTTCGGACCGGTTCCACCCCACAGGTACTTCACACCATTGTTCGAGCGCCCAGCATTGAGTGCTGCTTGGATGCCGTTGATTCCACCCTCAGCGAACGCAGTCAGCCCATACCCGAACCGTGCCGCAACGTCCGCGAGGATCGACGTGGAGCGTCCCCGCTTCGACTGTGCTAGCGGAATGAACGCCTCGCCACCGGTTTCACCCTCAGCCCACTGCACCAGCCCTGCACCGCTACCGGGCTGGATCTTCGCCTGCCCAGGCAGGTTCTGGATACCGCCATCCGCATAGTGGACATAGCCACCATTCGCGATGTCAGCCGCAAGATTCGCCGCGTACGCATCCGCTGCAGCCTCCGCACGAACCTTGACCGTGATCGTCCGCTGCTGATTGACGAAGTTCGTCAACCCGGCTGCCGCTTCCTCAGTCGGAGCCGTCACTGTGACCGTCTTCGTGCCAGGAATGTCCGTGATAGTCATCCCGAGCCCGAGCAGCCGATTCCTCTGATCCTCGGTCGGAATGTCGACAACGACCGACTTCGCATCGGGTACCTCGCGGACCTGCAATCCAAGCTCGGCCACATCACCCGACATGGTGCGCGTCTCGGCAGCCGTTCCACGCACCGCCGACTGAAAATCAGCCTGGATCTTCTGTGCATCGGTGAGCGCCTGATTGGACTTGGCGACCGACTGAACCAGGTTGTAGTTCTCCTCCGCGCCGCCCTTCAGCGAATGCGCTAGACCGTCCATAGTGGCCGCGCCGCCGGCAGTCATCGCACCAAGTGTCGGCAACTGCGCATTCACCAGTGCGATGTCATCGGCATTGCCCGCCAACGCACCCGACACCACCTGAGCCGTCAGACCAAGCTCAGACATCTTGTCGGAGTTCGTCTTGAAAAACTGAGACGCCTCCACAGCAGCGACACCAGCGGTCTTGACCTTCTCTGTGAACGCGGGAAGGTAGTCGCCCATGTTAAGGCTGGCCGCAGTGAGTTCCTTACCGGTGATACCCAGCTTTTCCGCCTGATCGACGGATCCGTTGTTGGCGAGTTCACGGGCCTTGTCTCCGTATACCGCCGCAGTGATCGCACCAGAACCCTGATCCAGTGCCGTAGCAAGATCCTTGGTCGCCTGCTCCTGTGCGCGTGCCTCTGCAGCCGCTTCCGCGTGCTTCCTCGCGAGACCACCGACCAGCACAGTCGCACCCGTTATCGCAACACCCCAAGGGCCGCCCAGCGCAGACATCAGACCACCGCCGGCAGTAGCCAAACCCTGCCCCGCGACCGCCGCCGTACCAGCCATGCGACCGAACCTGTCCGCGCCCGCAGCAGCATCCATGAACGTTCGCTGCAACCGGCCGATCAGAGGCGAGTGGGTGCCGAGCTGCTGCACCGCCGAACCGAACCGGCCCATCTGAACCGCTCCATAGCCGGCGACCTGGGTGATACCACCTGTTGCCGTGGCGATTCCCCGCAATGCCCCCGACACAGACACGGCCTGTCCGTTCAACGTCGACAATGGCGCACCAGTGCGGCTGATCAGGCCAGGAATCGTCTTGAACGCCAGCCAGGCTGCGACCAGACCTGTCACGATGCCTGTGTTGCTCTCCATCAAACCGGCGACAGTCTCAAGCGCCGGCACGAGGACCGATGCCGCAACCGACGACAGCGCCTCGGCAGTTGCAAGCAGAGTCTGCCAACCGCTCACACCGATAGCAGCCGATGCCCGTCCCAGCTCTTCGGCTATCCGCTTCGCGGGTGGCACGACACCCTCGAACGTGTCTTTGAGGTTCCCGCCGATAGTCACGAGCGAGTGCAGCGAGCCCTGCGCAAGGTCGGACTTTGATAGTTCCTTCCAAGCGTCGGTCAGCTTTGGAACACCCTGTGCAAAGACCTTGTCATCCAGCGCCTTCGCCAACTCGGATACCTTCGGCGCTGCAAGGTCAATCGCGCTTGTGACCCCACCGATCCCGCCACCGAGACGAGCGAACGTCGGCTTCAGAGCCTCAGCACCCAGCCGCCCAAGCGCCGCATTCATGTTCTTAAAGGCACCAGAGACGGTGTTGCCGGACTCCAGGGCAGCGCCGCCGAGCCCCTTCTCCATCGCCTTCTGGAACGTCTCGAAGTTGATCTTGCCGTCAGAGGCCAGCTTGACGACTTCCTCTGAGGACTTGCCAAGTTCCTTGCCCAGCATCTGAATCACTGGGATACCGGCATCAGACAACTGGGCGATCACATCGCCCTGAATCTTGTTCGACGCTGCAACCTTGTTGAAAATCGCGCCCATCGACCCGAGATCGGTGCCTGCGATCGCCGCAGCATCACCGACAAGCTTCAGCGTCCGCTCAAGATCCTGACCCGGCTTGATCCCTGCAGCCACAGAACCCGCTGCGATACCGGCCGCGTCGCCGAGCCCGAACGCCGTGCCCTTCACCGACGCCAGGGCGTTGTCCATGATCGTCTGCACGGTGCCCGCGTCATGCCCCAGACCACGGAGCTTGCCCTGAGCACCATCGATCGCCGATAGACGCTGAAAGCCCTTCGCGAATGCCACGCCGGCGGTCGCGCCCGCAGCAGCAGCCACACCAAGCGCGCCGGCCTTCAGCGTGTTACCAAGCCCGGCGGCCATCTTCGACCCCATGCCCTGACCGGCAACACCAGCTTGGGTCTGAATATCTTTGAACGCCGAACCAACCTGCTTCGGCAACTTACTAGTGTCAGCAACTAGGCTGACATATGCGGTAGCCAACTCAACACCGGCCATTCCGCACCCCCAATTCCCCTGTAAACAAACAAAGAAGGCGGCCCCCCGAGATGGGGAACCGCCGGTAGACCGAGTTGCTGCTACACCGACTGCTGCTGCGCCGCAACAACCTCCGCGAGAAGATCCGTGAACACATCACCCACAACCCGCTGCCGCACCGCTTCCGCATCAACCCCCTTCTCGGCGAGCATCTTCAGCGCAGTGCGCCAACCCTGAGACGCCATCAGAACCAGCGCCAGCGACGCCACCTCGTTGAACCGCTCCTGATACTTCATTGCCGAAGCAGCGATCAGCATCAGCGCCCAATCCCGGTCGCCGTCTGTCGCGATCAGCGATCCCCACAGTTCGCCAGCCGCCGCCTGAATCTCCGCGTTGAACGGATCGTTGTTCCCCATCGTCTATCTCCACTTCCGCCCGTAATCCGGGCATGAAAAAGGGGCCGCACCAAGCCGGCACAGCCCCAACACCACCGAAACGCCCCTAGCGCTTCACACCCCGACTCACGGCCTTCACACCCGACCGTGCAGCCCTCCGTGCAGCGATCACCTCGGCAGGCGACAGATTGATCCGTATGGGTGCGCAGCGTCGATCCACTGCCTTCATCACGAGCATGTACTGCCGAGACAAAGCCGCCAGATCCCGCTTCGACCCACACTCATCAATCGCCGTAGCCAACCGACGCCGCAATGCCCTGAGCGCCGTCATGTGGTCTCCCGTCAGCGATGCAGCCACCAATCCACCGTCAGCCATCAAGATTCCAGGTGTGGAAAATTCGGGTTAAGTAGGTTTTGGCAGCAATGCCTGAGGGGCCGCCATCGGTCTTGTCGAGACCCCTCCCCCACCCCTGAGGGCTGGACGGCGTCGTGCTGGTGCCTGGCTTGCCTTGTGCCGGCCTGATCATTCGTCCGCGTACTTCCGCAGCTCGGCGTCCACGCCCTTAGCGGTCATGCCGACGAACTCGTTGGGCAGTGGGAGTGCGAAGGCGAGGTTCTCGGTCATGTCGCCCTCGGGAAGGTCTCGTAGCTCCTTGAGCCCGTCTGCCGCGCCGGGGCTGGTCTCTGCGTGGGTGGTGATGGCCTCGTTCCAGTTGTGTCGGGCCGCCTGGTGGAAGATGGCCCGGCTCAGTGCAGTGTCGCCTGTGATTTGTGCCCGCTCGAGGAGCGTGATGGCGTCCTGCTGGCTGCTGATTCGGCTTGCCCGTTCGTGTGCGTCTCGGGCTGACACGATGTCGGTCGGGTCTGCGGTGACGGATCCGAACAGTCGCCGTTGGATTCGAAGCTTGTCGGCGGCGAGTCCAGTCTTGAACTGGGTTCGCAGTTCGTTCATCTGATCTCTGGACGCGACGTGCGCCTTGGCTAGCTCGCTCCGCTTGCCTTCTGCGGTGAGGCGAGGGTCCTTCCGGATGGCTTCGAGTTGGGCCTTGTGCGAGGCCTTGATGCTGTCCACGCGGTTGGTGTCCACGTAGCGTCCGATGCTGGCTTTGAAGTTTTCCACTGTCGCCTGCTGGCTCTGCGGGATGGGATGGAAGTTGATGTTTGAGGTCATTGGTGGTCCTTTGCTAGTTAGAAGGAGTTGCGGGCGCCGTGCACGGCGCGTTGTCGGGCGTTCATGTAGTTCGACTCCCGGACGTAGCCGGATCGAAGTGGGACGCGCCGTTGGGGTACGACCTTCGCCTCGACGGTCTTGCGCCATGCTGTGAGCTGGATAGCGTGTGCCTCCAACTCTTCGACGGTGCTGCCGTGGAGCAGAGTTGGGTCGACTTCGTGGGTGGTGCCGATCTGCTTCTTCAGTTCGGCCACCCGGTGCTTCTCGATCTGCTCATCACGGCGGGCGAGCGCCTGGTTCGCGGCTTCGAGTTGTTCGGTGAGGTCGGCGATCTGTCGTTGGTGTTCGAGCGCGGCGAGGTCGGGTTCGGTGCCGTCTTCAACGATCTGTTCGTTGGGCTGTCCGGTGTCGACCTGCTCCACCTCGGTGTTCTGCTCACTCACGCCAGTGCCTCCGGATCCTCTTCGAGGACATCCGCGAACGCTTCGAGGGCACCTACGATTCGGTCGATCCGATTGTCGGTTTCCTTCAGTGCGTCTCGTAGTACTTCGACTTTCGCTGCGAGGCTGTCTATCTGCTTCTGCTGTTCTGTCACTGTGACGTTCTCTTTCTCTGTAGTGATTGGCTTGGGCTGCTTCCCGTAGGTGCCTGGTCGGGACTTGGCCGGCTCTGGTTCGTCTGTCCGACTGTCCAACTTGGACAGCTTCGATGCGAGAGCGAACATCGTTCCCTCGACGCCATACCAGCGTTCGAAGCAACTGTCCTGTGCACGCCTGAACGCCGCGTCGTCCCCGTCGCGTAGCGCCTGCACCATCTCCTCAGCGGTGCGCTCGTCGCTGTCCGTCACTCGTGGCTTCGCCACTGTCCCCTCCCTGATCGTTGATTGTTTTCGTATGACTGTCACTGGCATTCGATTCCGAGTTCCTTGTGTAGACGCCGGCCGACCGTGTTCTCTCTGGTTGGGCCAACGGGCATGAGCAGGATCGTGGTGTGGTCACCGATGGTGATTCGAGCTGGGCGTGTCGAGTTAGCAGACAATTCGATGAGCGCCATGTCCTTTGAGCCGCGAGCGGCACGTGCAGCATCGGCGAGCAGACCAGGGTTCACGAGTGCCGGCACACCACCAGATGCGGATGGTGTCGCACTGAATAGGCCACGCCAGTCGGGCACCTGGTTCTCGGCACGGTCGAACGTCCACTCTGCTGTCGGTGTCGAGACTGTGAGCTTCCCGTCCTGATCGTGGATGGTTGTCTCGATCTGCCGGCGCTGGCGTACACCGCCTAGCGATTTCAGTGATGTCGTGAGTGTGCGTATGTCCGCGACATCGAGCGCGATCCGCCAGTCCTCGGGCACGTGGTCAAAGTCGGCCTCGATGGCGGTCAGTGCGAACCGGAATCGGTCGGTGGACGCGGCGAGCACTTTGCCCTTGTGGCGTTCGAGGATGACGACGTGGAGGCTGGGGTGCTTCGAGTCGCGGCTGACGAATAGTTCAGAGGTAGCGAGGAGAACCCGCAACTCTTCGGCGGTTGTGGTTATCCGCATCTGGCTCCTGACATGACGAAGGGGCACCCATCAGTGGATGCCCCTGTGGCTTCTACTTAGTCGGCGATGCAGGTTCGCCGGGTCCAGTGCTGCCAGCCGTCCCCGTCTTGGAGGCAGCACCGTTCGGTTGGGGCGCGTCTTGATCTTCGGCACCGTGGGATCTGGCATGGTTCGAGCGTGCCGTGGATGGTGAGGTCGGTTGGGATTCGTTCGATGTAGGAGGTGTCAGACATTGGCGATCACCGGTTCCCCAGACATTCGCCAGTGGCCAAGGGTGCGCCCTTGGTATGTCTCCACGCTTGCCCCCTTTGCTCCCTTGCTCTCTTCACTGTGCAAGGGTGCATTGCTGACCTGCAAGGGAGTAAGAGAGCATGAAGAGGAGATAGGGGTACTAGTTGTACTGCCCAGGCAGGTTGGTTGAACGATTGCGACGACACGCTGTAGCCGGTCGTTGAACGAAGAAGGTCTCCTGTCGTGAAGTGGAGTTGCTTAGACACCCACTCACCGACAGGAGACCTTCGTGGTCCACGCTAACGCACCACTGACCCCACGCGGGCGACTGCTGCTCGCCCGCCGCATCGTCGACGAGGGCTGGCCCATCAGCACGGCCGCGGAACACTTCAACGTGTCCTGGCCGACCGCCAAGAGATGGGCGGGCCGCTATCAGGAGATGGGCGAGGCCGGCATGGTCGACCGATCCAGCCGGCCGCACCGGAGCCCGAATCGCACTCCGGAACCGACCAAACGCAAGATCGTCGATCTGCGGTGGCGACGCCGACTGTCCCCGCAAGCGATCGCGTCGCGGCTGGACATGCCGGCCTCGACCGTGCACGCCGTCCTGGTCCGCTGCCGACTCAATCGCCTGTCCCACATCGACATCCGCACCGGCGAAGTGATCCGCCGCTACGAACACCCGTATCCGGGTTCGATGATCCACGTCGACGTCAAGAAACTCGGCAACATCCCCAACGGTGGTGGCTGGCGCTACGTCGGGCGTCCACAGGGCTGGCAGAACCGCAAGACCACTCCCGGCACGAAACGCAGCCGCCATCGCGATGTCCTCCTCGGGCACGCATTCGTGCACACCGTGATCGACGACCATTCCCGCGTCGCTTACGCCGAGATCCACGACGACGAGACCGCCGCCACCGCGGTCGGAGTGCTACGACGGGCAGTGTCGTGGTTCGCCGCCCGCGGCGTCACGGTCGAACGGGTCCTGTCGGACAACGGCGGCTGCTACCGCTCGCACCTGTGGAAGCAGGCCTGCACCGAGCTCGCGGTCATCCACAAACGCACCCGCCCGTACCGGCCTCAAACCAACGGCAAGATCGAACGCTTCCACCGCACCATGGCCGCCGAATGGGCCTTCGCCCGCCACTACCAGTCAGAACAGGCCAGACGGGCAGCACTGCCGGGATGGTTGCACACCTACAATCACCACCGGCAGCACTCCGCCATCGGCAGGAACGTTCCCTTCAGCAGGTTGATCAACGTCCATGGGCAGTACAACTAGTGCTCCCTTCCACCGGCAGAACCCAGTACCAGCACGAGCCCTCCCGGACTGCATCAACATTCAGCCGCGCCTTCGCCCGCTTCGCCTTGTCCCTCGAATAGCCGGCAGCGTCAGCCGCAGTGAACACGTCGTTCGCCTTCTGGCGGCAGTCAGGATTCTCGGACAGGAACGCCTTCAGCCACGCGTCGATGTCGTCGCGGTCATCGCCGACTTCCCCACTCTCGGCAGCGGCAGCGGCTACGAACAGTTCGCGCGCTGACTGCTCGGCGTCTCCAGCCCAGTCCATTCGCGGCACCGTCCCATCACCATCGTCAGACGGTTCGAACACCTGGACCGACTCGATGCGGAATCGGGATGCCACCACTGGGGCAGTCACATTCGACTTCTCCGGCCCGATCACCAGTACACCGTCCTCATCTGGGTCAGGCTGTGCGAGCAGCGTCATTCGCGCCTTCTTGCGAAGCTCCGCCGTCATGCCGTACGCGTTGCGGACGTTGCCGCCCTTCTCACGATTCGTATGCCCCGACAGCAAGATCGACACCCCAGTCCTCGACGCCACTTCCTTCCACGGATGCAACGCCTGCCGAGCCTGCTGCGGATCCTTCACCGACAGGTTCGATGGCAGCGTGTCCGCCCACGCGTCGACAATCACCAACGCTGCATCCTCAGCAGCCCCTTCGACCAACTCGATGTCACGAGGAAACTCCGGAGAGCCAGACCCGTCACTATCCGTGCAGATCACCCGCACGTAGTCCAGGTCAGCGCCTGCCGTCTCAAGGCGGGGACGCGCGATGGTCGCCCAGTCGTCCTCGGTGAGCACGAGCACAACATTGCTCGGTGGCCGCTGCGGGATGCCGAACGCCTTGAACTCCCGCCCGGTCGTGATGATCGCCGTCAGCCAGACAAGGAACAGGCTCTTGCCGATCCCCTCGGGACCCAGCATGTAAGTGACTGCGCCTGATGGGAGCCGCCCGGTGGCGAGCCATTCCATTCGGCGTGAGCCTTCTAGGTCGGTGGCCTTCCACACCTGGGGGTCTGGAATCTCATTCCAGTTCGCGTCAATCAATAGTTCCTCTTCTCGTCGTCCGCGAGTTATGCGGCACCATGTCTCAATCAGTCAGCTATGCCGGTGGCCTACAGGCCGTAACGCTCGATCGCCTCACCCAGCGCCCCATGTAGGGCTCGGATCTCGTCCTCGTTCAGTCGCCACTCGCGGGTGATGGCGGTCGGGACCACCCGGTACAGAGTTCGGTCCGCCCTCGGCGAGTAGTGTTCGAGCACGTTGTATGTACTGTTGCGGTAACTCATCTCTCGGTTCCTCTCGGTGTGTTCAGGCCATGTGAGCAAGCGGCCGGAGCAGTCGGTCAAGTTCGGCGCTATCGACTCGGATCATTCGGTTACCGACGCGATAGGCCTCGATTCGGCCGGCAGATATGTACCGGCGTACTGTTCGCGTCGAGCAGCCGAGGTAGGCGGCGGCGTCTCCGATCGTGACGAGACGAGCATTCATGTGGAACTTCCCTTCGGGCATGCTGATTCAGCCCGGCAGCGTGGAAGCTGGGGGCCTTTATGGTGCGTTCGGTTGACCGGTCAGACGGTGAGCTTCGGCCTGCCCTGCAACGGTCGGTCCATGTACCGCCTCCGCTGGAGTTCTGCGCACGCCTCGACGTCGCGACGTCGGTACATCGTTCGACCAACGCACTGCCGATACTCTGGAAGGTCGCCCCGCTGACGCCAACGGCGGAGAGACCGCGCCGACGTACCCACAAGCAGGCAGGCTTGGGATTCATTCAGCCACTCCACAATTCACCTCCCCCAAGGCATGACAGAACCACGATGTGATTCCCAGAATTAGTGTTGGCCGACGTTGGCCATGACTTCAAAAACCATCTTAGACAGTCGTCATGACACAGTGTTTTCTTGCCACTCGCGACGCACGGAAGCCACAAACGTATGTGACACTCCGACCTGCCGAGCGATCGCCCGATTACTCGCTGTCGAATCCTCTTCCAGCAACCGGAGAGTCTCAGCGCGAGCCTCTACCTTCTGCGGACGACCCGGACCCGCCTGTCGACTGACATGCCGACCCTTGTGCGAGACATGTAGGGCCGCTCGAATATCGAGCCGGTTGTATGACCAGCGGACGCCGAACTCGTCCCGCTTACTGACAGCCCGGACGATCCCCTGCCGACGCCAACGCTGCAACGTTGATGGCTTCCGGCCGATGAAGCGCGCGGCCCGAAACTCGTCCATCCAGGTCTTCCGATCCTGGTCAAGCGCCCGCACTCGCGCGCTGTCACCAGCATCTTGAGCGCGCCGGTACGCCGCAGCGATCACAGCATCCGTTTCCTGCCGGACTGCCCGCTCAGCGACCCCACAACCGTGGGCAGCGTCAACCTGCGCCCGCAGCTTCCGGATTTCTTCTTCTGATAGGACCACGGCCCCCCTCGGCTTCGAACTTCCGTTCGACTAATTTGAAGACGGTACACCTAGAGGCCACCAGAAACGCACAACCCGAGATCATGCGAGCGACATAGCCGATATTCGCAGGTTGACTGCCCGTCTTCTGCGATCCCAGAGAATCCAAGCCGACATGCCATCGGAGTTCACCATCTGCACTCTCGGCTACTCCCAGATGCCCTCCACCAGTGACCGGTTCCGCGCCGCAGTGCTGTGCGTATACCGGGCAGACATCGCCGACGACGTGTGACCCATCAACACCATGTGATCCGCCAACGTTGCACCAGCCTGCGCAAACAACGTGGCCGCAGAGTGCCGCAGATCGTGGAACCGCAACTTCGGGTGCCCAAGGGCCGCCGCACCACGCTTAAACCTCGGACGCACCGTGTTGTCGTGCAGAAGGTCCGCAGTATCCGCCGGGAACATCAAGCCACCACGACCAGGGGCAGCGTGCTCCGCGATATGCGCAACCAAGATGGGACGAAGAGCAGACGGCAATGGCACCGTACGCATCGCCGCCTTCGACTTCGGCGGGCCAACCACGAAATGACCCTTCATCCGCACCGCCGCACGGGCGACCGTCACCGAGCAATCCGACTCGGTCAACGTGAAATCAGACCGCCGTAGCGCCGTCAGCTCACCCCATCGAAGGCCACCGAAGCCAGCCACCAACACCAGCGCGCGCCACTGCGCCGGCATGGAATCGGCCAACTGGCGGATCTCGGCGGCAGTCAACGCAACAGGCTCGATGACCCGCGTCTTCACCGCAGCACGCTTGACGCGGCACGGGTTCGCCGGCACCAGCTCGTCATCAACGGCCTGGTTGAATATGGTCCGCAGGAGCGAGAAGGCGTTGGCGTTGCGCGTCGGGTAGTGATCCAGACTCGCGTACCACCTCCGAACATCCTGCACAGTCAAGCTCTCGAGTGGCACCGATCCAAGTTCGGGCAGGATGACGTTGTCGAGATAGCCACGGTTGAGCTGCCGGGTTCGCGGCTTGTGCCGCCCCTTCGTCTCGGTGTACCAGCGTTCCGCGTACTTCTTGACCGTAAGGACATCCTTCGGCTCAGCATCGAGTTCCGGCGGCGTCCAAGCGTCAAGGTCGATCTTGCGGCGCTCGCCGGCCAACCAAGCGACAGCGTCGTCCTTCGTTTCGAACGTGCGAGGAGCCTTATGCGGCAATCCGTCAGGGCCGGTGTACCGGGCTTGCCAGCGGCCGGACGATGTTTGGCGTGGCGCTCCGAAGCCGCGTCTGGTTCGTGCCATGTCCGTGCCTATCTCCTGCCTAATAGGAGTTATCGCGTGTCCGCTTGCGTCCACTTTAGGCACAGTGTAGCGTCGCCAATCACCAGCACAAATAGGACATTGTCGCTGGTAGACCCGCTCCGAGCGCGTCTAGGCATGACAGGTTCGAATCCTGCCGAGGGCACCCCCGAACTTCTGCCGCTCCCTCGTCGCGGCGCCGCACCCCCGATCGGCGACGCGACGCCGCCAGAACCGGTGCGGCAGCTACGACACCCGCACCGTGGCCGCCCCGTCGAACACCCGCACGCCGTGCTGGTTCACCGTGGCGACGGCGAGATCCAGCAGGGCCGCCCCGTCCTCGGCCCGCCGACCGGTGACCTCCACCCGGGCCGTGAGGGTGTCGCCGGGCCAGACCTGCGAACTGATCCTCCCGCCGAAGGACCGCACGTTCGCGTGACCGAACCGGTCGGTGACCGCCCGTCCGCTCATCCCCATGGTGAGCATGCCGTGCGCGAATACGCCCGGATAGCCGCGCTCGCGGGCATAGACGTCGTCGCTGTGCAGCGGATGGAAGTCACCGGACGCGCCCGCGTACATCACGATCTGGGCCCGCGTGAGGTCCGCGACGAGGGGCACGCTCCACGCGCTGCCGACCACGAGATCGCCGTCGTCGCCGTCGTCGACACCCTCGGACTCGGCGGTGGGACTCGGATTCGGCTGTGCGACAGGGTCGGCTGCGACCGGCGGCGTGTGCTCCACCATCGCCTGCACCCATCGCGCGGTGGCGACGAGCGCGCCGTCGGCATCGCGGTAGTCGGTGAGGGTCTCGCTGAAGGTCATCGTCCCCGCCCGGCGACCGCTCTTGCGCCACGTGTCACCGGGGCGATCGTCGGCGGTGAGGACGTCCCCGGCGCGGACCGGGCGGTGAAACGTGAAGTGCTGCTCCATGTGGAAGCCCGCCTGCTGGTCCGGCTCGCGCCGACGCGACGCGATCCAGGCAACGCCCGGCCGCGGACGACGCGCGTATGCCGGGTCGAAGTGGTCGGCGGCCATGAGGAAGGTGGGCGGGGCGACGAGGGCGTCCGGTCCGGACACCGTCAATCGGTCCACGTCGGTGTACGCGGGCTCGGGGTCGCCGATCGCGCGCGCGAACTGCAACAGGTGGGAGCCGTGCACGACGAGTCGGTACATGCTGCTCACTTTCCGACGGAGAGAACGATCTTGCCGAAGAAGCCGGACGACTCCATCAGCTCGTGTGCGGCGGATATCTCCTCCAGCGGCAAGACCGCGAACACCTCGGGCGTCACCGATCCCCGCTCCACCAGCCGCAGCAGTGCGGTCAGGGTCTCCCGCACCTGCTGTTCATCGGGGCGGCCCACACCGAGCACCGACAGCCCCCTCTCGAAGACCCGTCCCAGATGCAGTTCCGCGAGATGTCCCGCCGTGACACCCGTGGTGACGTAGCGGCCGAACGGACGGAGCGAGCGGATCGCCGCCGAGAACACCGGTGCGCCCACGTGATCGAGGACGACGTCCACCCCCTGGCCGGCGGTCAGGTCGCAAACGCGGGCGACGATGTCGTCGTTGTGATGATCGATCACCGCGTCGGCTCCGAGTTCCACAGCACGCTTACGCTTCTCGGGGCTTCCCACCGTGGTGAACACCCGGCAGCCCGCGGCCCGCGCGATCTGGATCCCGAAGCTGCCCACCCCGCTGCCGCCGGCGAACACCAGAACGTCCTCGCCCGGGCGGATCGCGGCGCGACCCACCAGCGCGTCGTAGGCGCTGCGGCCGGCGGTCGGGATCGCCGCGGCCTGCTCGTACGAACACCCGGCGGGCATCGGGAACGTCCAGGACGCTGGCGCGACCGCCAGCTCGCAGTGCGCGCCGCGCCGGCCCATCGCCACCACGTCGTCGCCGACCGAGAGCTCGGGCCGCAGCCTGCGCGCCTCCTCCCCCATCGCGACGACGGTGCCCGCCATGTCGCGACCGCCGACGTGGGGTGGGGTGACCCGCATTCCGTGGGAGCCCTCGCGCCAATAGACGTCGACGCGGTCCAGCGCCGACGCCCGCACCCGAATCAGGACGTCCGACGGCCCCGGGACCGGGTCGGGAAGTTCGCCCACCCGCAGTACCTCGGTGCCGCCCTGCTCGTTGTGGAACGCGGCGCGCATGATGTCGGCCTCCTCGGATCGGTGCGCCCAAGGTACTCGGCCGCCGTCATCGTGAACGTCTCACAGGCGGCTTGGATGTCTGCGCGTCGATTCCGTTGAGCGAGATCGGGGCCCGGGCGAATCGTTGTCAGTCCCGCGTGACCGGCCGCTGCAGTTCGGTGACCCAGTCGTCGGTGTTCTCCGAGTAGACGAGGTACCGCTCGCGGGCCGGGCCGTCGGCGCGGTAGCCGTTCGCCTCGATCCAGTGCTCGAGCGACGCCCACGCCGGGAGCACGTTCTCCATCGAGCCGCGGTGCTCGAGCGTCGCCGCACGCGGAATCTCTGGCAGATCCACGACCGCGAAATCTCGTCCCGGTCGCTCATCGGGCCCGACGGGAATCGCGGCATGGACGACGACGTCCGCCCCTGCCGGGGTGCGCTCGTAGTAGGCCAGCGCCGGCCCGATGCCCCGGACCTCGTCCCGCGCCAAGCGGTCCATCAGATCGTCGAACAGCAGTTTGACGACCGGACCGACATGCTCGGGGTCGAAGCCGGCCGCGACCCCGGTGAGCTCTGCCACCCGCAGACCGGGCAGTGGCTTGACGACGATCTCACTGTCCGACATCGCGCGCACCTCTCCGTCGACACTCCCGATCAGGCACCCGATTCCAGTTTGCACGGGTGGCCGTCGGTCGTGTCAAGCGGCGGGAAGCGGTGCACTCACGTCACCGAATCGGTCGTCTCCAGCACGACAGGATCGTTCGCCTCCTCGCACGCAGCGACGACGAACGCCTCGTGCGCCTCCGACGCCTGAGCCTCGGTGGCGTACCGGCGATGTCGAAGTGTCGTGTGATCGCGATCGAACACTGCGGTCTCGAAGATCAGCGGAGGTTCGGCCACCTCCCCGAGGTCGACGCCCACCCACACCGTGGAGATGTCGCGTATCCAGTCCAGGTCGGACATGTCCATCACGGTTGTCGCCCGGATCCGGTCGTACCCCGGCCGCCCCAGTAGCCGCTCGGCCTCCTCTTGCGGGATCGGTCGTCCGTCCCGGTCGTACCACTGCCGACCCGGTTCCACCCCGTCCGTCATCGCCTCACCTCCATCGTTCGGCACCAGCGTAGAGCCGAAGCCCCGGCTGCATCGGACGATACCGATAGTGGAGAAGCTTTTGCATCCCAACTACTTTCGGCAGTTCGTACGCCAGCAGACACGAGTGCGGTCACCTACGGCGGCTTCTTCGCCGAGCAGCTATCTATGCCTTCTGGTATAGATTTACTAAACACTTTGGAGGAGACAAGATGCTCCCATCGAGAGAGGAAACAGCAGCCGGCCCGGTACCACCGAGGTTCGGTACATCGCTTCCGAGATCCGCGAAACCACTCCGCGAGGTTCGGTGGCCCGAAAGAGAGACGAGTGTCATGGCACGCAAGCACGAGTACTTCACCGACCTGTACACCGACGCCCTGATCGGGTTCGCCGCCTTCACCCACCTGCCGGCGTCCGTCGTGCGGACCCCCGCGGGCTACGCAATCCGCGCCGATGCCGGCTTCGGGCGCTTCCTCCTCGCCACCAACGGCGATCAGGGCCTGGCCGAGGCCCGCACCGACCTCGACACCTGGACCGTCGAGATCCACGAGAGCACCCCTACCGGGGCAGATGTACTGGCAACGGAAACCGACCGCGACCTGGTGGCCGCGTACGGGCGCGCGGTGGAGCGCCTCGAATTCGAGGGCTCGTGGTCGCCCGTCGAGGTCGCGCTCGACCGCCCCGTCACCATCGTCGAGGGCGCCGCATGACGCTGTGAACTCGTCAGTCCTGATCAGCTGCGACCGGTGACTTCACGAGCTCGCCGAACTTGGCGTCCGACTCGATCCACTTTCCCGAGTTGCGCAGCGTGTCGAGCGCCTGATCGAAGGCGTCCACCAGCCACTCGTTCTCGGCCTCGGCGAGCAGTTCGTCCTCGGTGACACTGTGGGACTGCTGGAAGAAGGCCACGTGCCAGGCCTCGATCGCGTCGACGTCGTTGGTCAGCCCGTCCTGCGCGTTGGTCGCAAGAACATAGCGATTGAACTCGAAGTCGACGCGGATCGCGTACCGGCCCGCGGTGTTCACGACATTGGCGGGACGGTGCGTGGCGGCCGCGAGCGCAATCAGGGCGTCGGTGTAGCGATCGGCGTGTTCCTGCGTGCGGGGCATTTGCCCTCATCTCTTCCTTGAAGTGGCCCCCGTGGAACCCACGGTGGCAGCCGCGCATGGGACTCGAATTGGCCCGCCCGTTGCGTTTCGCCCGCTCGATCGTAGCGTCCGCGACGACGATTTCCGCAAGTCAGGGCCCGTCTGATGGCGCCGTAGGAGGTTACCTATGTACTGACGACACAGGTTTCGATCACAGGATCCGTCAGCCCGACCGCTGCGATCGACGTCCGACGCACGATCCGCAGCACTGCACGAAGCGGAGGATTCGATGAGCACTGATACCCGCAAGCACTCGACCCGCGGCCCTGGCTCTACCGCGGCGCCTTCCGCCAGGGGCGGGTACGGCACCTCGGTGGCCGCAGAACTGTCCGGCATCGGTCCGCAGACCCTGCGCCTGTTCGAACGCCGCGGCCTGCTCGCCCCGGACCGCTCGGAGGGAGGCACCCGCCGGTACAGCCGAGACGATCTCGATCGGATACGACGCATCACCGAACTCGTCGAACTGGGCGTTAACCTGACCGGAATCCGCGAGATCCTCGCGCTCGAGGACCTGGTGTCCGTCCTGAGCAACGAGAACGCAGACATGGCGGAGGACCGTTCCGCCCCGAGAGACGTCTGATCGACACTCAGGTGTTCTCGAGTCGGACGTCCGCGGGAGACTTGTCGTCCCGCACCCCGCGCCAGCTCAGGTGCCGCAACCGGCCGGCCTCGGTGCGCTCCCGATACCGCACCTCGCCGACGATCTTCGGCGTCACCCACACCGTGTCGCCGCGGCCGACGTCCGGCACGTCGTCGACGAAAGGGCTCGTCTTTCGCTCCAGGGGCGCCAGCATCGACGTCAACCGGTCGAGGTCGCGCTCGCTGAACCCGGTGCCGACCCTGCCGATGTAACGCAGCCCCGCCTCCTCAGGAATACCGAGCAGCAGCGAACCGAGCACCGCGTGCCGTGCGCCTCGCCCACGTCGCCACCCGCCGATGACCGCCTCCTGGGTGAGCCAGTTCTTCGTCTTGATCCACGCCGATCCCCGCTTGCCCGGCAGATAGACCGAGTCGCGCCGCTTCGCCACAACGCCTTCGAGGTCACGACTGCGCTCGCGGACCTCGGCGACCGACCCGGTCAGCTGGGGCGGCACCACCAACCCGTCGACGGCCGCGGCCAGCGCGTCGAGGATGCGACGCCGGTCGTCGTAGCGCTTGCGGACCAGGGAGATCCCGTCGAGGTAGAGCACGTCGAACGCCCAGAACTGCGGCGCTCCCCCAGCCTGCAGCGCGGGAAAGCTGTTCCGCCCCTGGCTGTCCAGACTCACGACCTCGCCGTCGAGCACCACCCGGTGCCCGTCCAGCGCCCGCGCAAGGGATTGCAGTGCCGGGTACCGATCGGTGACGTCGTTTCCCTCCCTCCCCCGCAATCGTATTGCGTCGCCGTCAAATTCGACGATCAACCGGATGCCGTCCCACTTCCCCTCGAACGCCCACTCGTCGGGGTCGAGACCATCGAGGGTGCCCGCGGTGGCGAGCATCGGGGCGAGTCCGCGCGGCAAATCGGTGCGGGCGCCGTCGCCGTTGCCGTCGCTCTTCATCAGATGCATCAGCCACTGGTCACCCTCGGTGCGGATGAGCGCGTACCGGCCCTGCACTCGGCTGCCGAAGAGTCGGACGATCACCTCGTCGTCCCGCCACTTCTCCGGTTCGTACGTTCCGGCGTCCCAGATGCTCACGGTGCCACCGCCGTACTCCCCGCGGGGAATGCTGCCCGAGAAACTCGCGTACTCGAGCGGGTGGTCCTCGGTGTGCACCGCCAGGCGGTTCTCCTTCGGCGACGTCGGCACACCCCGCGGCACCGCCCACGAGACCATGACGCCGTCGTGCTCGAGTCGGAAGTCGTAGTGCAGCCGCCGAGCGTGGTGTTCCTGGATGACAAACGAGTTTCCTTCGCCGCCTTCTTCTTCCGTCCGCGGTATCGGCTCGGGTGTGCGGTCGGGGTCGCGCTTGCGGCGGTACTCGGCGAGCGGATCCAGTGGCGGGTCCAGGCCGGCGAGCAGGTCGCCGTCGCGGCGGAACCGGTCGAGTACCTCGTCGAACCGCAGGTGCCGCAGATCCGGATCCTCGAGTTCCTCCCATGCGCGCGGCGCCGCCACCGTCGGCGCGGAACGCCCGCGCATCGAGTACGGCGCGATGGTGGTCTTCGCGGCGTTGTTCTGACTCCAGTCCAGGAACACCCGTCCACCGCGCACCGACTTCGCCATCGTCGCCGTCACCAGGTCGGGGTGCATCTGCTCGAGACTCGTCGCCACCTTTTTCGCGACCGTCGACGCACCACCCGGCGCCAGCGCCCGGTCCAGCGGGACGTAGACGTGGATTCCCTTGCTGCCGCTCGTGACCGGGAACGCCGCCCACCCGAGGGTCGCGACCAGGTCACGGACCGCGAAGGCCACCCGCGCACACTCGGCCAGCCCGACGCCGTCACCGGGGTCGAGGTCGAACACCAGCCTGGTCGCGGGCCCCGGCTCGTCGTCGACGAACCGCCACTGCGGCACGTGCACCTCCAGCGCGGCCTGCTGGCCGATCCACGCGAGCGCCGCTGTCGAATCGATCAGCGGGTAGCGGACCGTCCGATCCTTGTGATGCACCGCCCTTCGGCTGAGCCATTCCGGGGCGGACTCGGCGAGGTTCTTCTCGAAGAACGACGGCTCGTCCACGCCGTTGGGCCAACGCTTCCGGGTGACCGGACGGTCGATCGCGTGCGGGAGCAGCGCGGGCGCGATCGCAGTGTAGTAGTCGATCACCTCGCCCTTGGTGGTGCCGGTGGCCGGGTACAGCACCTTGTCGAGCCGGCTCACCGTCAAGCGTCGACCGTCGATCGTGCGCGTCGGCATCCGGGGTACCTCCCGTCACGGAATACCCACATTGTGCGCCGCCGACAGGCACCATGTCCTGCTCTTTCCTCCACCGACCAGGGCCACCCCGTCCGCGACCTCGTCCCGAGTGCACGGATCCGCTTTGTCACCGCCGACTGTCGATGCGGCGACGCCCACCGAAATCGCTTGCCAGCCCGATCAGCTCGCCCGCAGCGGGGTGCAGTGGGCCTTGCGAACTCCACACCGCGCGCAGTGTCCGTTCGAGATCGAGCCCCTCGACGTCGACCACCACGAGGCCGCCCGACGCGACGCGGTCGGCGACAGCGAGCGCGCTCAGCACCGCCGGCCCCACTCCAGCCAGGACGCTACTGCGAATCGCACCCGAGCTACCCAACTCGAGGAGCGGAGGACAGCGCGGATACCTTTCGAGTGCCACATCCAGGGTGGTGCGGGTTCCCGAACCCGGCTCTCGGACGATCAACGGTGTCGTGGCCAGTTCAGCAGCACCGACCGGTCGGCCGCGTGTGGCCCACACATGCTCGGGATGGACGACCACCACCAGACGATCCCGGGCAACCGGAACACTCCTGATCTGTTTGGGAATCTCGGGCGACTCCACGAACCCCAACTCGCACGATCCGTCCGAGACCTGTTCGAACACCCGCAACGAGTTCTGCACTTCCAGATGAATTGTCAGATCGGGATGCGATTGCCGAAAGCGGACGAGCCACAGCGGCATCAGATGTTCGGCGACGGTCATACTCGCGCTGACCCGAAGTCCGCGCGATCGCTCCGCCCGCAGGCCGTCGACGGCTTCGAGCAACTTGTCCATGTCGGCCAATATCTTTCGGGCCCAGTGCGCAACCACCAGGCCATTCGACGTCAAGACCGAACCGGTAGTGCTGCGCCGCACCAACGTCATCCCGAACTTGCGCTCCAACTGGGTGATATGGCGACTCGCATTCGGTTGCGCCATCCCGACCAGCCTGCCTGCGGCACTCAAACTTCCACTGTCGGCGATGCCGACCAGCAACTCGAGAGCAGTGTGATCGAGCGACCGACGCGACATGCGACAACTGTATGGCCGACCGCGCTTACATATCAATTCGGTATGACCCGTTGCTCAATCGGTCTCTACCGAACAGCCGGTCGACGAAGGATTGTCGTAGTATGAAATCCGTACTGGGCCAATCCGACGCCTCCAGCGCTGCGTCTCCATCCCCATCCGGCCCATCACGTCTGGACTCGGCGCGCGCCTTGGTGCCGGGCATTGCGTTGTCCGCCGGCGCTGCCGTCGTCGCCATGGGCGTCAGGCACTTCGTCCCCACGCTGAGCCCGCTGCTGATCGCAATCGTGCTGGGCGCCCTCACTGCCAATCTCGTCGTTCTGCCGGCGAGCTTCGGCGCCGGAATCACTTTCTCGTCCAAGAAGCTTCTGCGCGTAGGCATTTCCCTGCTCGGACTGCAGCTCGTGCTGGGCGACATCCTCGGCCTCGGGTGGGGCGTCATCGCAATGGTCGTGGCGATCGTCGTCCTCGGAATCGTCGGAACCATGTTCGTGGGCAGCCTGTTGGGCCTCTCCTGGACCCAGCGGGTGCTCATCGCCTGCGGCTTCTCGATCTGCGGAGCCGCGGCAGTTGCCGCAGCGGACGGCGTCGTCGAAGCCGACGAGGAGGAGGTCCTCACCGCCGTTGCACTGGTCGTGATCTTCGGCACCCTGATGATCCCGACGATCCCCTTGATCTCGAGTGCAATCGGTTTCGACGACACCGAAGCCGGGCTGTGGGCCGGCGGATCGATCCACGAGGTCGCTCAGGTCGTCGCCGCCGGCGGCATCATCGGCGGTGCAGCCCTCACCGTGGCAACGATCGTGAAACTGGCCCGGGTCCTCATGCTCGCCCCGGTCATGGCTGCCCTCAGCATCATGCAACGCAGACGGACCATCGGCCAGGGCACCACGACCAAACGCCCACCACTGATTCCGCTCTTCGTCCTGGCGTTTCTCGGACTGGTCGTCATCCGTTCGACGGAAGTCCTCCCGACCGGACTTCTTTCGGCTGCAAGCTCACTGCAGACTGCGCTGCTGACCGCAGCAATGTTCGCGCTGGGTGCAGGCGTCCGCATCGCCACGATCAAGAAGGTCGGAATCCGGCCGTTCATCCTCGCCGCGGCGTCCACCGTCTGGGTCGCGGCCATCGCC
This sequence comes from Rhodococcus sp. W8901, assembly GCF_013348805.1. Classification (NCBI taxonomy): domain Bacteria; kingdom Bacillati; phylum Actinomycetota; class Actinomycetes; order Mycobacteriales; family Nocardiaceae; genus Rhodococcus; species Rhodococcus sp. W8901. The sequence continues at coordinate 1,362,021 of NZ_CP054690.1, read as the reverse complement.
CTCGTCGGAGTCATGATGGTCTGATCCGGGGACACCCCGAAACGAACCACGGGCCTGCCGCGCACGACGTGCGCGGCAGGCCCACGTGCTCGTGGCCCCACCCGGCTATTCCACCAGGTATCGGGCGAGGGACCGCGCCACACAAACCGGCTTGCAGGCCCGGTCGCACTCGACGGAGACGTCGAGTGCGACCTGCACGCCGCCGGGAACGTCGTCGACGGACGCCACCCGTGCGTGGCCGCGCACGCGCGAACCACCCGGGACCGGAGAGGGGAACCGCACCCGGTCGAGTCCGTAGTTCACGGCCGCGGTCACGTTCTCGACGCGGATCAGATCATCGAAGAACCGTGACAGCAACGACAGCGTGAGGTAACCGTGGGCGATCGGACCGCCGAACGGACCGTCCGCCGCGCGCACCGGATCGATGTGAATCCACTGCCTGTCCTCGGTACAGTCTGCGAACGTGTCGATCCGGTTCTGGGAGACCGTCACCCAGTCGCTGGCGCCGAGGTCGGTGCCGACCGCGGAGCGCAACTCGTCGAGAGAGGTGAATACCGCCATCACACTCCTCCCGCCAGGGTCAGGCCACCGTCGACGACCAGAGTCTGCCCCGTGATCCACGCCGCGTCGTCGGACGCGAGGAACGCCACGGCGGCAGCGATGTCCTCCGGCTCGCCGAGCCGTCCCAGCGGGTAGTCGGCGGCCACCTGCTCCTCACGCCCCTCGTACAGCGGACCGGCGAACCGTGTCCGCACGACCGCGGGCGCGACGGCATTGACTCGCATCGTCGGGCTGTTCTCGGCCGCCAGCTGCGCGGTCAACGCGATCACCGCGGACTTGCTGACTCCGTAGACGCCGATGTCGGTCGCCGGCCGGAGCCCCGCCACCGAGGCGACGTTGACCACCGCGCCGACCGCCCCATCCAACTGCTTCCGGAAGTGCCTGGCCCAACCGATCACGCCGAGCACGTTGACCCCGAGGATCTTTCGCGCCGCGTCCAGGTCGGTGTCGAGCACCGGCCCCGAGACCGGGTTGATGCCGGTGTTGTTGACGAGGACGTCCAACCGGCCGAAGACCTCGACGGCCCGCGCGATCGTCTCGGCCTGGTGGGTCTCGTCGTCGGCCCGCCCAGCGACGGCGAGCGCCACCGACGGGCCGCCCAACTGTTCGACGGCGGCGTCGAGCGCGTCCTGGTTGCGCGCCGTGATCACGACGCGCGCGCCCTCGTCGACCAGGCGCTGCGCCACCGCGAGACCGATGCCGCGGCTCGCCCCGGTGACGACGGCGACGCGGCCGACGAAGCGAGCCGTCATATCGAGATCCCGCCGTCGACAGGAAGCACGGTGCCGGTGATGTATCCGGCGTTCGTCGATGCGAGGAACGCGACCGCCGCCGCCATCTCGCGGGGATCGGCGAAGCGGCCCATCGGGACCTGTGCGATCAACTCGGCCTTCTTGTCCTCCGGGATGGAGGCGATCATCCTGGTCTCGGCGTTGGGCGAGATCGCGTTGACCGTCACACCGAATCGGGCGAGTTCCTTCGCGGCGGTCTTGGTGAAACCGATGATCCCGGCCTTGGCCATGGCGTAGTTCGCCTGGCCCGGATTGCCGCGCAGACCCGTGTAGGAGGTGACGTTGACGATGCGGCCGTAACCGCGCTCGCGGAAATGGGGCACACAGGCGCGGCTGAACCGGAACGTCCCGCCCGCATGGACCGCCATGACCTGCTCGTAGTCGTCGTCTGTGAGCTTCCAGAGGACTCGGTCGCGGAGGATGCCGGCATTGTTGACCAGCACGTCGATCCGACCGGTCTCGGCGATCACGCGATCGACCACGGACTGGACCGAATCGCTGTTGCTCACGTCGGCTACGGCACAGCGGCACCCCACCTCGGCAGCCGCTTCGGTCACCGCATCGCCGTCGAAGTCGACGAGGTACACGGTGGCACCGGTCTCGTGGAAGAAGCGCCCCAACTCGAGCCCGATGCCGCGTCCACCGCCGGTCACGATCACGGACTGGCCGGTGAAGTCGAACGACACGTTCGACGTTGTCTGTGTCCCAATCGTTTCGGTCATCAGCTCAGCCTCTCGAAGATGATCGCCATTCCCTGGCCGCCACCGATGCACATGGTCTCCAGTCCGAACTGGAGGTCACGCTCCTGCAGCGAGTGCAGCAGCGTGGTCGTGATGCGGGCACCGGTCGCACCGAACGGATGCCCCAGCGCGATGCCGCCGCCGTTGACGTTGAGTCGGTCGATGTCGATGCCGAGATCCCGGTACGACGGGATCACCTGCGCCGCGAACGCCTCGTTGATCTCGGCGAGGTCGATGTCGGAGATCGACAGGCCCGCCTTCGCGAGAGCCCGACGCGACGCCTCGACCGGGCCCAGCCCCATGATCTCCGGCGACAGGCCGCTCACGGCGGTCGACACCACGCGTGCGAGCGGGGTGAGCCCGAGTTCGGCGGCCCTGTGGTCGCTCATCACGACCAGCGCGGCGGCACCGTCGTTGAGTGGACACGCATTTCCGGCGGTGACGGTGCCGTCCTCCCGGAAGACGGTTCGCAGTCCGGACAGCTTCTCGAACGTGGTGCCCGCTCGGGGTCCGTCGTCGGTGCGGACCGCACTTCCGTCGGCGAGGATGACCGGGGTGATCTCCCGCTCGAAGAACCCGTCGGCGATCGCCTTCTCCGCCAACTGCTGTGAGCGGGCGGCGAATTCGTCCTGCTCGGCCCGGCTGATCCCGCGGTAGGTGGCGATGTTCTCCGCGGTCTGCCCCATGGTGATGTAGACATCGGGCAGCAGGCCCGCGGTGCGCGGGTCGGTCCAGGTCTCGTTGGTCTCCGCCAGCCGCTTGGTCCGTTCCTGCGCCGGCGCGAACAGCGGGTTCTGCAACTGGACGTCGCCGGCCCCGACGCCGTTCTGCTGCGGGTACCGCGAGACGCACTCGACACCGGCGGAGACGAACACGTCACCGTCACCGGCCTTGATCGCGTTGAACGCCATCCGCGTGGTCTGCACGCTCGACGCGCACGCCCGGTTCACCGTCACGGCGGGAACTGCATCCATACCCAACTGGACTGCAACGCGGCGGGCGATGTTCTCGCTCTGCTCACCGGTGTGCTCCCAGGCCCCCAGGTACAGGTCGTCCACGGTGTTCGGATCGAGCGAGGGGATCTGGTCGAGAGCTGCTCGAACCATCTGCGCGGCAAGGTCGTCCGGCCGGACCCCTGCCAACGATCCCTTACCCGCACGCCCGATCGGCGAACGTGCGGTTGCGACGATGACTGCTTCGGTCATGATTCGTAACTCCCGTTCCGCCGGCCGCAGCCGGCACAGGTAACAGCGCCAACTCGCGCCAGAGTGACTTCCTACGTGAACTCGGTCGAACCGGCCGGGAGCGTCGTCGCGGGCAGACATGTCATCCACGCGCGCGACGCGGCGCTTGCCCGCGCGGTCGGTCCCCGTTCCGCCTCGACCTCCGCCCATAGGGCGGATCGCTAAGCGTTCGCTTAGTTTGGGGCGGTTGCTCGCGAAAGTCAATCCCAGCCGCGGAGACGGAAGCAGGTGGACCGAATCTGGTTCTGGCCGAGCACGACAACAGTTCGAACAGTTGATCTTGCGCGTGCAACACGGAGGTCACGCCTCGAGGGGCAGTCGGCCAGGGCCGCACTGCAGCAGCTAGATGTGCTCCACCAGAATAAGCAATCGCTTATTGATCGGTGGATGCGCCACCGGCCGTCACAAGGCGCGCTGAAGGCAAATTCCGGTGCGGGGACGAAATTGTCGGCGCACGGGCAGTATCGCGTCATCGACGATGCGGCCGTAGACGTGCCGGGTGGGCGGCGGTCCACGCGGCCTTCTTCTCCCTGGCCGACCTCGCATACGCCTTCTCCATCGAGAAGGATCGAATCGGGTACCGAAGCGGTGGCGACTCACACACTTTCGCCGGGGCGAACTTCATGTAGGGATACGACGGCCGACAGTGGCCCTCGATTGTCGCGGGGGGCCTCTTTCACAGGTGGAGAGGGACTCGCCGCCGAACAGGAGACACGCACTGGTGCCGGCCTCCCGATCCGCGGGGCGCACGAGCCCCACGGATCGGGAGGGCGAGGATCACAGCGCGAGATCGCGCCCGATGATTTCCTTCATGATCTCGTTGGATCCGGCCCAGATCTTCGTGACGCGCGCGTCCATCCAGGCGCGCGCGACGCGGTACTCGCGCATGTAGCCGTAGCCGCCGTGCAGCTGCACGCAGTGGTCGAGCACCTCGTTCTGCACCTGCGCCGACCACCACTTGGCCTTGGCCGCGTCGACGGCGCTGAGCCCGGCATCGGAGTGCTGGGCGACCGCCGCATCGATGTACGCCTGCGCCACCTCGATCTTCGTGACCAGCTCGGCCAGCAGGAACTTGTTGTGCTGGAACGAACCGATCGAGTTCCCGAACGCCTTGCGATCCTTGGCGTATTCGATCGTCTCCAGCAGGATCTGCTTGGCGTGCGCGACATTGGTCACCGCGGCGCCGATGCGCTCCTGCGGGAGGCGTTCCATCATCGCCACGAATCCCGTGCCGGGCTCGCCCAGCAGCGCGTCGGCCGGGAGACGGACGTTGTCGAAGAACAGTTCGGCGGTGTCGGACTCGGGCTGGCCCACCTTGTCGAGCTTGCGTCCCCGCTCGAAGCCCGGGAGCGACGCATCGACGAGGAAGAGGCTGATGCCCTTGGAACGCTGTGTCGGGTCGGTTCGCGCCGCGACGACCACCACGTCGGCGGTGTAGCCGTTCGTGATGAAGGTCTTGGATCCGTTGAGAATCCAGTCGGAGCCGTCGCGAACGGCGGACGACTTCAGATTGGCCAGGTCCGAGCCCGCAGACGGCTCGGTCATGCCGATCGCCGCCACCGCGTCACCGGACGCCATCCGCGGCAGCCACTGCTGCTTCTGCTCCTCCGACGCGAGGTCGACCACGTACGGCGTCACGATGTCGAAATGGATCCCGAAGCTCGACGCGAGGGCCATGTTGACGGCGGCCAACTCCTCGGTCGCGACCGCGTTGAACCGGTAGTCACCGGCCTCGCTGCCGCCGTAGACCTCCGGAATCTCGAGGCCGAGGATGCCCTGCTTGCCGGCCTCACGCCACACCTCGCGCGCGATCAGCTTGTTCTCGCTGTGGGACTCGACGTTAGGGACCACTTCCCGCGCCAGGAAGTCGTGGACCGCCGCGCGGAACTGCTCGTGATCGGCGGTGAAAACTGCTCTCTTCACTTCGTACCCTTTCCGACTCAACCTCCATCGGCTAAGCGCTCGCTTAGTTTGCGACGAGAGTGTGGGAAAGTCAATGCGGAAACGCCGACATCGGGTCGGCGGATGCGCCGGAGGTCGGAGACAGATGTCATCGCAATCAGCAGGACCGCGCGCGGACCGCCCCATCGGGGAGGCCGAGCAGCGGCTACTCGACTCCGCGCGCGACGCGTTCGCCGCGAAGGGCTACCACGGGACCAGCACGCGCGAGATCGCCGCGGGGGCGAACATGAGCCCCGCCGCGATGTACATCCACTTCCGGTCCAAGCAGGACGTGCTGGCCAGGCTGAGCCTCGAGGGGCACATCGCGGCGTACGCGGCCCTGCGCGCCGGCGCCGAGACCGCGGGATCTCCGACGAAACGCCTGCGTGCCGCCGTCTACGCGTTCGCTCACTGGCACGCCGAGAACCACAGGACCGCCCGGGTCGTGCAGTACGAACTCGCCGCGCTCGACGACGAGAACCACGCGCGGGTGGTGCAACTACGCCGGGACATCGTCGCCACCGTCCGTTCGATCATCTCGGACGGCACGCGTGACGGGGAGTTCGCGGTGGACAACATCGACGTCACCACCCTCGCGGTTCTGTCGCTGTGTATCGACACGGTGCGGTGGTACCCGTCCCGCGAGCTGCATACCCCCGAGTCGGTGGGCGCGTCGTTCGCGGCCTTCGCGGAACGAATGGTGAAAGCGGATGTGTGACAACACACATCCGCCCACCTCCTAAGCAATCGCTCAGGCCGAGCTCCATCCGAGTCGACTCAGCGGCTGCTCACCGAGTAGTCACCGTCGGCGTGTGCCGTGAAGCGCCAGCCGCCGTCCACCCGCGCAAGATCCACATCCGCGAGATTCACGGTGTCCAGTTGCGGCTGCTCGGCGCCGGGATACCACGCCTCCACCCGTCCGCGACCGCTGCCGGCGAAGCCCTCCGACGTGACGTCGGTCAGAGATCCGGGCGTCGCGCGCGGGTACGCCCGGGCCAGCGGAGTCACGAATCCGTCCACCATCCCCAGCGACCGGCCCGACGGGCAGTCGATCCGATTGAGGTTGCCCTGCGGCTTCTCGGTGTTGCCGTCGCGCACGGCGTGCGGATCGCCGCACGCCTGCGTCCACGACCACCACGCGCCGCCCATCCGATGCTCGTTCGTGGCGTCGACGAACCGGTCGACGGCGGAGGACTGCTCGTCGGGTTCACCGAACCAGCCCCATTCGCCCGTCCACAGCGGTGCGCCGTACCAGTCGGCTCCCGCGGCGGCGATCCGGAATCCGGTCTCCAGGGAGGGGAACTCGCTACTGACGGTGATCGACTGACTGTAGAGGTGCGGCGAGAACACTACGAGCGGATCGGCGAGGTAGTGACGCGGCGGGAGCGCGTCGATCCCGAACGCCGACCAGACGGCACTCGGTTCGAAGAAGATCAGGTGCGGAAAGCCGCCGGATTCGGCCTGCCGGATGGCCGCGATCGCGCGCTGGTAGAAACGGCCGATCTGGTCGGCGGCCGTGAACGGGTCCCGCAGTCCCGGGTTCGGCTCGTTGAGCAGGTCGTAGCCGGCGACCGCGGGCTCGTCGGCGAACTCGGCGGCCAGCCGCGCCCACGTCGCGACCAGGCGGCCCTGGATCCCCTGTTCGTCGTCGTAGAACGCCTGGAACGCGCGCGCAACGGCGGGTGACGCCTCGCGCAGTCCCCCGATGTTGCACGTCGTCCATCCGCCGGTCAGCGTGGCCCATTCCGGTGCGCCGTCCCACCCGATACCCGGCTCGAGCAACGGTGGGCAGGTCTGCCCGGCGGGGGTTCCGACGAACGGACCCCACGCGTCCTGATGCATGTCGAGCACGGTGTAGATGCCGTGGTCCTTCGCGTCCTGCACGGCGGAGCGGATCCGCTGGACGTAGGCCTGGTCGAACGCGCCCCGGGTCGGCTCCAGCGCCGACCACGACACGTTCAGTCGCACCACGTCGAACCCGAGCGTGGCCATCCGCGCGAAGTCCGTTCGATCCAGCGGAGCCACCGTCGGGAGGTCGGTTCCGTTCTGCGCGTAGTCGTTGAGCTGATTCACATTCGCGCCGCGCAGGAGCACCGTCCGACCTTCGACGTCCTTGATCGTCCGATCGTCGACCGTCAGCTGCGGAAGCGTCCACCCGTCGCCGAGCGGAGCCGCTTCCGCAGCCGGGACTGCCTGCAGGGTCAGAGCCGTCAGGGCAAGCAACAGCAACGCGCGCACGGTGAGCCTTCCTGTACAACCGTCCAAGTGCCCGAGAGCCTAGGCTCAGACCCTCCGTGCAGGAGTCTGAACCGTGAAACTCACCCTCAGGTAAGAGTTTTCGGACGGTTGCGGTTGCTCACACCAGTTCGCGCTTGAGGATCTTCCCCGTGCCGGTCATCGGGAGCTGATCCACGATCCGCACCTCGCGCGGGTACTTGTAGCTCGCCATCCGGTCCTTCGACCAGGCGATCAACTCGTCGGCCGAGATCCCGGAGCCCTCGTGCGGGATGACGTAGGCGCGGACCTCCTCGCCGTGGCTCTCGTGCGGCACTCCGATCACGGCCGCCAACGAGACCGCCTCGTGTGTCATGAGGACTTCCTCGATCTCCCGCGGATAGACGTTGAACCCACCGCGCACGATCATGTCCTTGGCTCGGTCCACGATGTAGTAGAAACCGTCGTCGTCGCGGCGGGCCAGATCGCCCGTGCGGAACCAACCGTCGCGCATCACCTCGTCGGTGGCCTCCGGCCGACCGTAGTAGCCCTTCATCACGTTGTGTCCGCGGATCGCGAGTTCGCCGACGGCGCCGATTTCGTCGACGGTGTTCCAGTCACGATCGACGAGGCGCACGTCGACGCCCCAGATCGGGATCCCGATCGATCCCGCTCGCGGTGCCTGCTCCGGATCGCTGAACAGGGCGACCGGTGAGGTCTCGGACAGCCCGTATCCCTCGAGGATCTGGACCCCGAATCGCCTCGCGAAGCGCTCGAGGATCTCCACCGGCAGCGCCGCGCCCCCGGATATCGCCTTGCGGAGGTTGGCGGCGATCCGGCCCACGTCGACCGAGTCGTCGACGGCTCCGAGCAGGCCCCAGTACATCGTCGGCACGCCCGCGAACATCGTGATCGACTCGCGCTCCATGATGTCCAGCGCCGCGCTCGCCTCGAAACGCGGGAGCAGCACGAGCGTCGCGCCCACCGAGAAACCGGCGTTCATGTTGATCGTCTGCCCGAACGAATGGAACAGAGGAAGCGTCAGCAGGTGGGTGTCGTGCAGGCTCGGGCTGCTGTCGAACAACCGGTTCGAGGCGATGGCGTTCATGACCATGTTCGACTGGGTCAGCTCGGCGCCCTTCGGCCGGCCGGTCGTCCCGCTCGTGTAGAGGATGACCGCAGTGTCCGTGGCTTCCCGCGCCACCGACTCGAACGTCGACGGCTGGTCGGGCAGCACCGTCGAGAGCGCGGTGATTCCCACATCGCTGCCGGCTGCGACGCTGCCGTCGCCGCCGATCACGAACATCGTTCGACACGAGGGCGCCTCGTCGAAGCCGTCCCGTCCGTACTCGCCGATCGGCAGATCCGGTCCGCCCTCGAAGCAGAAGTAGGCGACCGCCCCGCAGTCCTGCAGGTGGTAGGCGATCTCCCGTCCCTTCAGCAGGACGTTGAGCGGCACGACCACGGCGCCCGCCTTGAGGATCCCGTAGTAGACGATCGGGAACCACGGCAGGTTGGGGCAGGAGATGGCGACGCGGTCACCGGGAACGATGCCCGACGCGACGAGGAGATTGGCGACCTGGTTCGCGAGACCGTCGGTCTCCGCGTAGGTGAACCGGTCGTCCCCCAGCACCAGCGCGTCGCGGCTCGGGTACTTGCGGGCCGAGTCTTCCAGGAACATGGACAGATTGAGCATCGGGGCGTCTCTCTCGGGCAGCGGTCGTGAAGGTCAGTGGCTCGGCGCGGTCTGGACGCCGATCGTGGTGAACAGTTCGTCGAGAAGCTCGGTCGCGCGGGGCCATTCGCCGTAGCCCGAGGCGGGGTTGAGGTGTCCGACCTCGCCGAGGTCGACGAGACGGCCGCCCCACGCGTGTGCGAGGTCGACGACGACGGCGAAATCGGCCAGCGGGTCGTTGGTGCTGGCGGCGACGATGCTCGGGAACGGCAGCGGGCTGCGCGGCACCGGGTTCCAGCCGTTCGCCTCGAGGTCCGCCAGCGCCGGGTATCCGGCCGGCAGCGGGGTGGAGAGGTCCGACGGGGTGGCCAGGATCGCGCCCGCCACCGGGCGGTCGTGCCGGGCGGCCCAGTGCACGGTGATCATCACGCCGGCGCTGTGCGCGACGAGCACGACGGGGCCGTCGATGTCGGCCAGGACGGCGTCGAGCGCGGCCACACGGGCGTCGAGGCTGAGCTTGTCGTGCTCGAGCGGCGGGACGGTACGGACCTTGTCCAGGCCGGCGGCCAACAGGGTCTGCCAGTGGTCCTCGACGTGGTCACGCAGTCCGGGAACGATCACGACGGTCGGGGAAACGGAGCTGCTCAAGGCATTTCCTCCAAAAGATCTCGAGGCGGGCAGACGGAGCGGGGACGCCTGTGGGCGTCCCCGCTCCATCGAGAGGTGCTGTCGCAGACGTGAGACAGCGGGTCAGGAGTGCTGGGTGAAGCCGACCTGGCCGGGGCGACGGTTCGGGGCGTAACCGAGCTCGGCGAGGGTCTCGTCGGCGTTCGCGTAGGTGGTGCCGATCTTGTAGATGTCGCGAGCCTCCTTGCCCGTGGCAACCTCACGGCCGAGCTCCTTGGCAACCCGCACCAGCTGACGGACCTGCTCGGCCGAGGTGATCTTGACCTCGCCGCTCGGCGCCCACAGGTTGTCCTCGTTACCGCAGCGCGGGTGCAGACCCATCGCGATCGCCATCGTGTTCACCGGCAACACGCTGCGCATCAGCGTCTCCAGCGTCAGGCACGCGCCGTCCGGAACCCGATTGATGAACTGCATCATGTTGTACGGGTTCGGGCCGTCGAAGCCACCACCGATCGCCACCCAGGTCAGGTTCAACGGACCGGTGTACACGCCCCGACGGATCAACCGCTCCACCGTCTCGAGCTGCGGAATCGACGAAAGCTGGAAATGCGGCTGGATCCCCGCCGCCTGCAGACGACGCAGGTGCTCCTCGACCCACTCGGGGCCGGCGGGAACCGTCATCTCACGGTAGGTCGAGGCGAGCTCGGCGTTCTCCAGAGAGGTGCCCTTGATGTCACCCGGCGTCATCAACTCCATGATGTTCATCTGGCTGGTGTTGATCGCGATCGTGACCTGGTCCGGCTTCGGATCCAACTCGGCGAGCATGTGCCGGACATCATCCGAGAGCCACTTCGCATCCGCGCCTTCACCTTCCGGCGCGAACGAGATCGAACCACCGACCTGCAGGATCATGTCCGGCACCGCCTCACGCAGGCGACCGAGGAGCTCGTTGAACTTCGACAGCCGCTTGGAGCCCTTACCGTCCTCCTCACGGACATGGATGTGCAGCACCGTCGCGCCGGCCTCGTAGCAGTCCACCGCCTGCTGGACATGCTCGTCCATCGTCAACGGCAGGTCTTCGGGGAAGTCCTCCACCGCCCACTCCGGGCCGTACGGCGCGACAGTGATAACCAGCTTCTCCTGGTTCTCCGGGAACAGTGCGTCATCGTGGAAATGCATTGTGTAACTCCGTTTCTGGACAGATGTGAGGTAGGGAAAGCGGATATCAGAAAGTGCGGTCGCCGATGATCCCGGCGCGTTCCATCTTTCGAACGGCGGGCCAGTAGTCCTGGACCGCGTAGTGCTGGGTCGATCGGTTGTCCCAGATCGCGACGCTGTTCTTCGTCCACCGCCAGCGCACCTGGTACTCCGGGATCGTCGCCTGGCTCTGCAGGTACCGCAGCAGCTCACCGGCGCCCGGGGCGTAGTCGATGCCACACCGGACGTTGTCGGCGGTGTGGTAGTTCGTCAGGTGCGTGGTGAAGCTGTTGACGAAGAGGATCTTCTCCCCCGTCTCCGGGTGGGTACGGACCACCGGATGCTCGGCGTCCGGGAAGCGTTCCTTGAGCTCGAGGCGCCTCTCCATCGGCAGTCGCGCGCCGAACGACGCCTCGATGCTGTGCCGCGCGCGCAGCCCCTCGATCCGCTCCTTGACTCGCTCGGGCAGCCGCTCGTAGGCCAGAGCCATGTTCACCCAGATCGTGTCTCCACCGACGGCAGGGCCCTCGACACAGCGGAGGACGCACCCCATCGGAGGATTCACACGCCACGTCGCGTCACAGTGGAAGGAGTTCTCGAACGCCTCCGGCGGGCTGTCGAGGTCCTTGTAGATCTGCACGAGACCGGGATGATCGGGGTCGCTGCCGACCACCGGATGGTCCTCGAGCGAGCCGAAACGCTCCGCCAACGCGACGTGCTCGGCCCGGCTCATGTCCTGATCCCGGAAGAAGAGCACCTTGTGCTTCAGCAGCAGCGACCGCAGTTCGGCGAAGAGGTCGGCGTCACGGGACACATCGGCAAGGTCGACACCGTGGAGTTCCGCACCGATGCTGCAGGTCAGCGGGCGGGCGTCCATGGGCGAGACGGTCGTCCGGGCTCCTGGCGCAAGTTCGACAGTGGTCATGGCACTCTCCTGTACAAGCTGGAAGTGGTAGGTCGTAGCGCCGTCACGTGCTACGTCGGCACGCCGAACGACGTTGGCTGAATGGGTTTTTCAGGTCAGAACGAGAACACCGAAGAACCGATGCTCTTGCCGGACTCGAGGTCTCGATGGGCCGCCTCGGCCTCTTCGAGCGCATAGTGCTGGTTGATCTCAATGGAGATACGGCCGGCGGCGACATGGCCGAACAACTCGTTCGCCAACTCGGCGCGCTCCGCCGGATCCGCAATGTAGTCGGCCAGTGCCGGGCGGGTGACGAACAACGATCCCTTGACCGCCAACTGCATGGCGTTGATGGGCGGGATCGGTCCCGATGCGGTGCCGAACGCGACGAGCAGACCGCGGCGTGCCAGCGAGTCGAGCGAGGACTCGTAGGTCGATTCACCGATGCTGTCGTAGACGACCGGTACACCCGCGCCGTCGGTGAGCTCACGCACCCGCTCGGCCACGTTCTCACGCTTGTAGACGATCACCTCGCTGCAGCCGTGCGCCTTGGCGACAGCCGCCTTCTCGTCGGTCGACACCGTCCCGATCACATTGATGCCCAGCAGCTTCGCCCACTGGCAGAAGATCAGTCCCACGCCTCCCGCTGCGGCGTGCAACAGGACCGTGTCACCGGCCTTCAACGGGTAGATCCGGCGCAGCAGGTACGACGTCGTGAGCCCGCGCATCGTCATCGCCGCGGCGGTCTCGAACTCGATTCCGTCCGGCAGTGCGATCAGATGCTCGGCCGGCATCACGCGTTCGGTGCTGTACGCACCCAGCGGGCTGCCGGTGTAGGTGACCCGGTCACCCTCCTGGAAGCCGGAGACGCCCTCGCCCACGGCCTCGACGACGCCGGCGGCCTCGACACCCATACCGGCCGGGAGTGCGGCCGGGTAGAGGCCGGTCCGAAAGTAGGTGTCCGCGAAGTTCAGGCCCACGGCCTCGTGCCGGATACGCACCTCGCCGGGGCCGGGATCGCCGACCTCCACCGTCTCCCACTTCAGGACTTCCGGACCACCGGTTTCGTAGAAGCGAATCGCCTTTGCCATTGCTATCTCCTTGTTCGCGAGTTCGTCCGAGTGGACGAACTCGCACACACGGCTGCCGGATCTTCTGGACCGCAACCTTTTCGAACATGTACCCCGCCTCCCCGGGGACGATCCATGCCGTCCCGGTTCGACTCGGCGCTGGAACCGGAACTCGGTTCCGATGTGATTCAGCTGACACGACAGTATCGACTCGGAGGGCATCACACTTACCTCTCAGGGACATATTTCTTGTCATTTCGGGACAACCGGGATTCAGACCACACCGTCCGTGACACGTGACCCGCCGCACACTTACCCTTGCGGGGCAGTCGGGCACAGTCGAGACGAGGTGACAAGCGTGGCCAGACCCCTCGCGCGATATGCCGCGTTGACCGGATACATCGAGGTCAGCCGGACATTGGGCATCGATCCGGTCCAACTCCTGCGGGCCGTCGGCCTGGATTCGGCCAGCCTCGACCTCCAGGATCGGTGGATTCCGGCATCGTCCGTCGCTCGCCTCCTGGAATTGTCGTCAGCGGCGACCGGGCGCCAGGATTTCGCCCTCAAACTCGCCGAGCGCCGCCGGTTCTCCACACTCGGCCCCCTCAGCGTGAGCATCCGGGAGGAACCCGACGCACGCAGCGCACTTCGCATGCTGATCCGCTACCAGCACATGTACAACGAATCGCTTCACATCCGCATGTCGGAGAAGGACGGGCTCACCGCGATCAGGATCCGGATCGAACCCGGTGAACCGATGATCGTCCGACAGGCAGTCGAACTGGCAGTGGCGGTCACCCACCAACTGCTCCGCAACATGCTCGGCGAGCGCTGGCGCCCCGTGTCGGTCTGCTTCGACCACACCCGGCCGATCGACGATTCGACGCACCGACAGATGTTCGGCGCACCACTGACATTCGACAACGACTTCAGCGGAATCATCACCTACACAGCCGATCTGAACGAACCCAACCGGATGTCCGACCCGCACCTTCGCTCGTACGCGCAACAGTTCCTCGACACTCTGACGACGCCCGAGGAACCCACGATCGCCAACCGTGTGCGCGAACTCGTCGAACTTCTCCTACCGACCGGCCGGTGTTCCATCGACCAGGTTGCGCGCAGCCTCGGCGTCGACCGCCGGACGGTCCACCGCCACCTCGCGAAGTCGGGGCAGACGTTCTCGTCCGTGCTCGATGCCACGCGAACCGAACTCGCGAATCGCATGGTCAGCGGTCAGCGGTACTCGTTCACCGAGATCTCGGAGATGCTCTCGTTTTCGACGCCGAGTAGCTTCTCGCGATGGTTCCATCAGCAATTCGGCGTCAGCCCACGCGAATGGCGCAGACAGTCCCTCACGCCGGCGGAAGCGCCGGCAAACGGCTGACAGCGCGCGACAAATCCGACATCTGTCCCGAAATGCAAAGAACTGCGTCCCCGAGGGATAACCACGAACCGCCAAGTCCGGATAACGTGATCTGCGCCACCTTTCAAGCGAGCCGTATCTCGCATCACATCCATTTCGACCGCCGTGAAACGAGTGCCGCCATGACCACGAACCCCGAGCCGACACCCCCTCCGGCGATCGACCGTATGCAGCAGCTGGCGGCTTTCGAGTCCGCAGCCGATACCGCCGCTCCCGTGCCCCCGCCGACGTAACCGTCCGTCGTCGCGCACACCCGCCTCCACCACTCCTGTCGCTTTAGGAGCACCCATGGGACTGCCTCCCACTCTGACCGACCAGCCGGTCGAAAGCACCAACGCACCGCACACCGAGACCGTCGACTCCGGACGTAGCAATCGCCGCAGCCGGATGTACCCGTGGATCGTGGCCGGCCTCGCCTTCGCGTTGCTGCTGTCGGACTACATGTCCCGACAGGTCCTCAGCGCTGTCTTCCCGATGCTGAAGGCCGATTGGTCGCTGTCCGATTCCCAGCTCGCCTCGCTCACGAGCGTGGTTGCTCTGATGGTCGGGCTCCTGACCTTCCCGCTGTCGCTGCTCGCCGACCGGTGGGGACGAGTCAGAAGCCTGGTGCTGATGGCCGTGATGTGGAGCATCGCAACCCTGTGCTGCGCGATCGCGTCCAACTTCGAGCAGATGCTGGCGGCGCGGTTCTTCGTCGGGGTGGGCGAGGCCGCATACGGCAGCGTCGGTATCGCGGTCGTCCTGAGCGTGTTCTCCCCGCGTCTGCACTCGTCGTTGAGCGGCGCCTTCATGGCCGGCGGATCCTTCGGTTCTGTGGTCGGCGTCTCGCTCGGTGGTGTAATCGCCGTCAACGTCGGGTGGCGCTGGTCGTTCACCGCGATGGCTGTGCTGGGACTCATCCTCGTCGCACTGTTCCGGGCCGTGGTCACCGAGTCCCGGCTCGCAAAGTACGCCGTGCACGACGAACCCGTCGCCCCGTCCGACGGCTCCGCGCCGTCCGCCCCGGTGATCCGGGTCCCCGTGTCCACGCTGTTCACGAACCCTGCCGTGTGGTGTGCTTACCTCGCCGGCGGATTCCAGATGTTCACCGCGGCCGTCCTGCTGTCGTGGACGCCCAGCTTCTTCAACCGGTACTACGGTATGGCGCTCGACAAGGCGGCCGGGGTCGCCGCACTGTTCGTCCTGTTGGTCGGCACGGGAATGGTCGTGTGCGGCATGATCACCGACCGGGTGAGCCGTAACAACCCGGCACGCAAGTGGATGACCGCAGTCGCGTTCTGCGTCATCTCACTCGTGGCGCTCGGTGTCGCCTTCCGGTTGGGCACCGGCGCACCCCAGCTGATCCTGCTCGGCATCGGCGCCTTCTTCTCGGCCGGCTGCTCGGGCCCGACTGCGGCCATGGTCGCCAGCCTCACCCACGAATCTGTCCGCTCGTCGGCACTCGGTACACTCACCATCGCCAACAATGTTCTCGGATTGGCGTTGGGCCCCTTCGTCATCGGCATCCTCGCCGATCGACTGGGACTTCTCGAGTCCCTCAGCCTGGCCCCGCTCTTCTACATCGCTGCCATCGTCGCGCTGCTCGTCGGCAAGCGCCTCTACCCGGCAGGAATGCGCAAGCTCGCATCGCAGAGCACTGCGTCCGCCTGACCCAGCGACCACCGAGACAGTCGGAGACGGAAAGGTACTCATGACCAAGATCTACGCATCGGCGGCCGACGCTGTCGCCGACATCCCGTCCGGGGCGTCCCTAGCCGTCGGTGGGTTCGGACTGTGCGGAATCCCGGACGTGCTGATCGCCGCCCTCGCGGCACACACGGCAACGGACTTCGAGGTGTTCTCGAACAACTGTGGAACCGACGGGCACGGACTCGGGATACTCCTCGAAGACAGAAGGATTCGGCGCGTCACAGCGTCCTATGTCGGGGAGAACAAGGAGTTCGCACGGCAGTACCTGTCCGGTGAACTCGAGGTGGAGCTGACCCCGCAGGGCACCCTCGCGGAGAAGCTCCGTGCCGGCGGCGCCGGAATCCCGGCCTTCTTCACACCGTCCGGGGTAGGCACGCCGATCTCCGAGGGTGGGCTGCCGTGGCGGTACGCCGCCGACGGTTCCGTCGCGATCGCCTCTCCCCCGAAGGAGGTTCGCGAGTTCGGTGGCGCCTTCGGCAGCAAGCAGTTCGTGCTGGAGGAGTCCATCGTCGCCGACTTCTCATTGGTGCACGCCATGGTCGCGGACACGGAAGGCAACCTCGTCTTCAACAAGGCCGCGATGAACTTCAACCCGCTGGCTGCGATGGCGGGCCGGGTGTGTATCGCGCAGGTGGAGGTCATTGTCGAGGCCGGCGAGCTCGACCCCGAGCAGGTACATCTGCCGGGCATCTACGTCGACCGCATCGTGCATATCGGACAGCAGGACAAGAAGATCGAGAAGCGGACCGTCTCGGCCGTGAAGGAGGACGCACGATGACCGCAGTCGTGGAGACCGTCGGGTGGACCCGCGAGCTGATGGCCGCGCGTGCCGCGCAGGAACTGACCACCGGTGAATACGTCAATCTCGGCATCGGTCTGCCGACCCTGATCCCGAACCACCTGCCCGACGGCGTCGAGGTCACCCTGCACAGCGAGAACGGCGTCCTGGGCACCGGCCCCTACCCCACCGAGGACGCCGTCGACGCGGACCTGATCAACGCCGGCAAGGAGACCGTCACCGTCAACGACGGTGCGTCGTTCTTCGACTCCGCTACCAGCTTCGGCATGATCCGCGGCGGTCACATCGACACCGCCGTGCTGGGCGGGATGCAGGTCTCCGCCACCGGCGACCTGGCGAACTGGATGGTGCCCGGGAAGATGGTCAAGGGCATGGGCGGCGCGATGGATCTCGTGCACGGCGCGCGCCGGGTCATTGTGCTCATGGAGCACACGGACAAGGAAGGCTCGTCGAAGATCGTCGAACGGTGCACGTTGCCGCTGACTGGGCGTGCGGTGGTGAACCGGATCATCACCGACCTCGCGGTGATCGACGTGACCGAGTCCGGGCTGGTTCTCGTGGAATGCGCTCCGGGGGTCGACGAGGAGCAGGTTCGCGCCGCGACGGACGCGCCACTCGCGTGACGTCAGGGTGGGCGGCGATCCCTCGCCGCCCACCCTGCGCGCGTTCAGCTCGTGGCGCGACTGCGCATCGCGTCGACGAAGACCCCGGGGATCTCGGCCGGGGTACGCGCGATGTGGCTGGTTCCGCCGGTCGCTGCCGAGATCTTCTGCAGGACCGCCGCATCGGCGTCGTCGGTGATGCCGATCGTGACGATGATGACCGGACGCGCAGGATCCTGCTCCCGCTTCAACGTCGCCAGCAATTCGTCGAGCGAGATGCTCGACGGATCCTCGTTGGCGCCGTCGGTGAGGAGGATGACGCTGTTGATCGCGCTCGGGTCGTACCCCTCCTTGACGTTCCGGAACGCCGCGAGTGTGGTGTCGTAGAGCCCGGTCCCGCCCTTGACCAGAGACGGCAGCATCCGGACGGCGTCGGTCATCCGCTGCCGGTGACTCACCCCGTCGACCATCTCGTCCATCCGCCGGATCGGCGCCAGTTCCTTGTAGTCCTTCCCGTTTCCGCCGAGCCCGATCGAGAACGCCCACAGACCCAGCTGCGCGTTGTCCGGGAACAGCATGGCGCCGGTCTCACTGGCCTGCACCGTCAATGCGATCCGGGTGTCGGGGCCGGCCGTCTCGGCCATCGAACCCGAGACGTCCTCGACCACCAGTGCGCGCGACGGCAGCGCCAGCACGGCGTAGCGCCGGAGCACCTGGGCCGTGGCGGCGGGATCGGAGACGGTCAGTACGGTGGCCTCCCCGACGCCGCGACCGGCGTCGAGCGGAGCCCGATCGGGTCCACGGAACCCGCTCTGCGACAAGGCGACCCGTCCCGATTCTGTCCCCATCACCTCGGCCAGCGCGACTCCGGCCGCTCGCGCGTCGGCGTGCTCGGTGCCCGATGCCGTCGCCACCACCGGGTAGTCGAGGAACACCGCACCCGTGTTCGGGACCGTCACCGCCAGCTTCGTCGGCGCGTCGTCCTGGTTGTGCGCCGCCACCTGCTGTTCGGTAGCGATCGCGATGCCGCCGTCTGCGGTGACGGCCGCGAACCGCGCGGAGGCGTCGGTCTGGTGCATGTTGGCGGCCTGCGCCTGTGCGATCGGGACGAGTGCGCCGGGCACGGCGTCGGCGGCGACGGTACCGGCGGCCGCCTCCGAGAGCGCCCCGACGATGGGCGCGACCGAGACGCTGCTCGTCAGCGGATCACCGATCCGCAGCCCGGGCAGTTGCAGCGCGCTCGTCCACGTCGCGAAGAACGGCATTTCCGACTCGCGCGCCGCGATGACCACCGGAGTGGCCGCGACGGATGTGGCCGCGACGTCGAACAGGGTTCCCGTTCCGCTGCTGGCCTTGGCGACCCACTGCGTCGAATCCGGAATCCACAGATCCGGTCCGCCCTGCTGTCCGGGCGCCCCGAGCGGATCCATGCCGGACGCCGCTTCGATTCGAAAGCTGCGGCAACCGAGGTCCTCCGCGGACGCCTCGGTGGTGACGGCGGTGAGCACGGGGGCGATCGACGGGTCGGCCGCCACCACGTACTCGGTGGTCGAGTCGCATCCGCCGCCGCCCAGTCGGTCGAATACGAAGTAGCCGCCGGCGCCCACGACGACCAGCGCGGCGAGACCGACCGCGCCGTACTTGACGACGGGCGATGTCGATTTCGATTTCGATTTCGATTTCGTGCGCGACGCGCTGTGACGACCGGCCATGGCTTCGAGACCTCCAGGGAAAGCACAGGGAGCGCTGGTGGGCGGGGTGAACGGACGGGTACCGCCGAATCAGGCGTACAGGGTGACGAACTTCTGCAGGGAGCTTTCGATGTCGCCGCGCAGCGCCTTCGCCACGCCGGAGCCGATGGGGCCGAACAGTGGCGCACCGCCGAGATCGATGTCGAGGGCGACCTTGGCACCCGCGGCCGCCTGATCGACACTCAGGACCAGCCCCAGCTTGACGCCGCCCTTGCCGTCCCCCTTCAGGACCAGGCTGCGTGGCGGGTTGTACTGCTTCAACGTCCACTTCACCCGATTGCGCAGTCCCTTGACCGTGACGACCGAACTGATCGTGGTGCCGGCGCTCAGCTCGGCGGGCAGTTCGCTGCGCCATCCCTCGTGGATGCTGAGCCACTGCTCGAATCCGTCGAGATCAGACGCCTTGGTCCACGCGTCCTCGGGACTCATGGGGACGTCGATCGACACCTTCAGCTTCGCCATTGACGGATCGTAACCAATCAGAAAGGTGACGTACACGACAGCTGTGCCTCGTGCCGCGAGCGCGACACGAGGCACAGCGGGGTGGAACTAGTGCGAGACGGCCTTCTCGACGCCGACGCCGGTGAGCGAGCGGACCTCCATCTCGGCCTGCTTGAACGGGTCCTCGAGCTTGTTGCGGCCGACGTAGGTGCCGACGATGCCGAGGACGAACGCGAGCGGGATCGACACGATGCCGGGGTTGGCCAGCGGGAACCATGCGAAGTCGGCGTCCGGGAACATCGACGACTTGGCACCCGAGACCGCCGGGGAGAACACGATGAGCAGCAGGCAGCTGATGAGTCCACCGTAGATGCTGAACAGCGCGCCGGTGGTGTTGAACTTCTTCCAGAACAGCGAGTACAGCAGCGTCGGCAGATTCGCGGAAGCGGCGACCGCGAAGGCCAGGGCGACGAGGAACGCGATGTTCTGCCCCATCGCGAGGATGCCGAGGACGATCGCGACGACGCCGATGACCACCACGGTGATCCGCGAGACCCGGACCTGCTCCTCCTCCGACGCCTTGCCGCGCTTGATGACGCTGGCGTAGATGTCGTGCGCGAACGATGCGGACGCGGTGATCGCCAGTCCGGCGACGACGGCGAGGATCGTCGCGAACGCGACCGCGGAGATGATGCCGAGGAAGATCGTGCCGCCGAGTTCGAAGGCGAGCAGCGGCGCCGCCGAGTTCTCCTTGCCCGGGGCGGCGAGGATCTTGTCCGGGCCGACCATCTTCGCGGCGCCGTACCCGAGGACGAGCGTGAACAGGTAGAACGCGCCGATCAAGCCGATCGCCCACGTCACCGAGCGCCGGGCCTCCTTCGCGGTCGGCACCGTGTAGAAGCGCATCAACACGTGCGGCAGACCCGCGGTGCCGAGGACCAGCGCGATGCCCAGCGACAGGAAGTCCAGCCGCGACATGTCGCTGATGCCGTACTTGGCACCGGGCGCGAGCACGTCCCGGCCGGCGACGGCCTCGTTGGCCGAGCCGTTGACCATGTTCTGCGCGTCGGCGAGCAACTGCGAGAAGTTGCCCTTCACCGCGAACAGCACCAGCACGAACATGATTCCGGCGCCGGCGATGAGCAGGACGGCCTTGACCATCTGCACGTACGTCGTGCCCTTCATGCCGCCGATCAGCACGTACACGATCATCAGGACACCGACCACCGCGACCACGACCGCCTGGCCCGCGAAGTCCTTGATGTTCAACAGGAGTGCGACCAGTCCGCCCGCGCCGGCCATCTGGGCGAGCAGGTAGAACAGCGAGACGACGAGCGTCGACAGCGCCGCCGCCATCCGCACCGGTCGCTGCTTCAGCCGGAAACTGAGCACGTCGGCCATCGTGAAACGTCCTGTGTTGCGCAGCAGTTCGGCCACCAGGAGCAGCGCGACCAGCCATGCGACGAGGAAGCCGATGGAGTACAGGAAGCCGTCGTAGCCGTACACGGCGATCGCGCCGGCGATACCGAGGAACGACGCCGCCGACAGGTAGTCGCCGGCGATCGCGAATCCGTTCTGCGGGCCGGAGAACTGGCCGCCGCCGGTATAGAAGTCCGACGCCTTCTTCGTGGTCCGACTGGCCCGGATCACCAGCGTCATGGTGCCGACGACGAACGTCACGAAGATCGCGATGTTGAACAGCGGGTTGCCGACATCGGCGGCCGGTGCCGCAGGCGCCGCCTGGACGAGGGTGGTGATCACTGTGCCGGTCCTTCCAGTTCCTCGCGGATCGCTGCCGAGCGCGGATCGAGTTCCCGGTTCGCGAACTTCACGTACAGGGCGGTGATGACGAACGTCGTCACGAACTGGCCGAGGCCGAGCACGATGCCGAGGTTGACGTTGCCGAAGACCTTGGTGGCCATGAAGTCCGACGCGTACGTCGCGAGCAGGACGTACACGAAGTACCACGTGAGGAAGAACGCGGTCATCGGGAAGACGAAGCGCCGCAGGCGGCGTCGCAGATCCTGGAACTCGGGGCTCGCCTGCATCTCGACGAAGGCCTGCGCATCGGGGGCAGGCCGTTGCGGCGGCGCTCCCGAGCTGAGATCTGTTGTGGTCACTGCGCGCTCCTAGTTCGTGCGGGGTGTGCGAAGCGACGCTAGTGAGAGCCAGGTCACAGGAGAAGCATGTGGCGCCAGTCACACGCCGAGCTGTCGGCGTGTGCGCCGAACGGTCGCCCGGGCGCGACGAACGGCGGGGCGCCGCGCGCCACATTGCCATCGGCATCGCGATCAGCACCGCGCTCGGTGTCGTCACCGCGGCGCTCACCACCAGGCGTTGGAAGCCCTGACCGGCCGACCGGTCGGCGCAGCGTCGGACTTCTGCACGTACAGCAGGCCCTCCCGCTCCTCCGTCGTCCACGCGCGGATCGGGAGGAGCTTGGGCGAGCCGCCGACGCACTTCCCCTTGCCGTTCCAGCGCCAGAGATGGGCCGGGCAGTCGATGTTGTCGCCGACGACCCGGCCTCGGCTCAGATCGGCGCCCATGTGCGGGCAGCGCGAATCGAGGAGGTGGATGACGCCGGCGCGGTCGGAGAAGGCCACGAGGTCGGTGTCGAATGCCCGCACGGCGTGCGGCTTGCCGTCGCGATAGTCGTCGGCCGATCCGAGGCAGTACCAGTCCGACACAGGGTCTCCTTCTTCCGGGCGTGCACACCCGAGCGCACGCAGACTCGGCCACGCTCGCCGATACCGACGATGCACGTCAATCGCGGGACCCATCCACCGGAACCGGCGTCACAACGAACGAAGGTCGTCCTCGCGGTCGCGGCCCATCCCCAGCCGCTCGGGCGCGTGCATGCGGGTGAAGATCCGGCCGATATCGGCCGACGCCTGCCGTCGGGTCGCGACACTCACGAACACCATTGCCGCGAACGACAGCGGGACGCTCACCGCCGCCGGATACCCGATCAGCACGGACGGCCACCCGTGCCACACGTCGTCCGACGGCACCCCGAGCACCGCGAGCATCGCCGCTCCCCCGCCCACCACGAGACCGACCATCAGTCCCGCCGCGGCCCCGGCGGCCGTCAGCCCGCGCCACCAGATGCCGAGGATCAGCAGTGGGCACAGCGTGGACGCCGCGACCGCGAAGACCAGGCCCACCGAACGCGACAGGTCCAGCGACGTCGCGCCCAACGCCAGCACGAGCGGCACCGCACCGGCCAGGACGGCGGCCACCCGGAAGTCACGGATCCGGCCGCGCAACAGGTCGGTGCTCAGCACGCCGGCGATGCTCACCAGCAGTCCCGACGACGTCGACAGGAACGCCGCGATCGCGCCGGCCGCGACGAGCGCCGCGAGCAACTGGCCACCCCATCCAGAGAACACCGACACCGGCAGCAGCAGCACCGCGGCGTCGGACGTCCCGGTGATGAGCAGTTGCGGCACGTACAGCCGGGCGAACACCCCCAACAGCACCGGGAACAGGTAGAACACACCCACGAGCGCGATCACCACGAGCGACGTCAGCCGCGCCGCCCGCCCGTCCGGGTTGGTGTAGAAGCGGACCAGCACGTGCGGCAGGCCCATCGCGCCGAGGAAGGTCGCGAGGATCAGCGAGTACACCTGGAACAGCGGGTGCGGACCACCGAAACCGCCGCCCGGATCGGCCCACCCGGCGCCGTCGGCGGGAGCGCCCGCGACGACGGGCACCGGCGATCCGGCGGGCAGCACCAGCGTCGTCCCCGTGCCGAATTCGTGCCGGCCGGTGCCGAGTTGGACGTCGCCCGCCACCTCTCGGCCGTCGAGTTGTCCGTGCACCGTGACGTCGGTCGGGGTCGCCACCTGCACCACCACATCGGTGGTGATGTCCACCGACGTCTGCGCGGCGACGGTCGGTGGTGCGGGCGCGCCCACCGGCCGCGCGTCGGCGAAGTAATGCACCGAGAGCACCAGCGCCGGGACCGCGACGGCCGTGAGCTTGAGCCAGTACTGGAATCCCTGCACGAACGTGATGGAGCGCATGCCGCCACCCACGACGTTGGCGATCACGATCACCCCGACCACGACGACGCCCACCCAACCGGGCACGCCCAGCAGGATGTTCAGCGTCAGCCCGGCCCCCTGCAACTGCGGCACCATGTACAGCCCGCACACCAGGGCGACCACCACCATCGCGATCCGGCGGACCCGCACCGAGCCGAGCCGGAACTCCGCGAAGTCGGGCACCGTGTACGCACCGGACCGGCGCAGCGGGGCCGCGACGAACAGCAGCAGCCCCAGATAGCCGGCGGTGAAGCCGATCGGATACCACAGCGCGTCCGCGCCGTACTTCGCGATCAGGCCTGCGACTCCGAGAAACGATGCCGCCGAAAGATATTCACCCGATATTGCGGCCGCATTCCATCCCGGACCGACGCTGCGGGACGCGACGAGGAAGTCGGATGTGGTGCGCGCCAGGCGAACCCCGTAGATACCGATGCCGACGGTGGCCACCGCCGCGGCGACGAGCGCCAGCACCGTCAGGAGCGGAATGGGCTGTCCGGTCATCGGCGCCGCGGCTCAGTCGTCGACCAGGTCGGTGAAGTCCTGCTCGTTGCGCTCGGCGGCACGGATGTAGAACCAGCCCGCCGCCAGCAGGATCGGGAGGGGCGCGGCGGCGAGGAACCACGGCAGACGGATGCCGAACACCGCGACATCGGCGACGCGGGGAAACAGGAGCAGTAGCACCGGGACGGCGCCGAACGCCAATCCGACCGCGACCGCGACCCGCAGCGCCAGGCTGAGCTGGGCCCGGACCAGCCCGCGGATCATCGCGTCGCCGACCTCGGTCTGCTCCTGCACCTCGACGCGCGTGCGCACGATCCGGGCCCCGCGCCGCTGCGCGAGCACCACCCGCTCGCGTGCGGGTGGGACGGCGCCCGGCGATGTCACCTCGACATCCAGTTCTGCCGCGGGCCGCGAATCAGCTTGTCCTTCAGTTCGCGCGTGTGCCGGCGACTGACGGGGAGTTCGACGGCGGGAGCGCCGCCCTGCGGACGCAGACACACCACGAGGCCCGAGCCGACACTCCGGATACCCGTCACCTCGGACAGCGACACCAGATACGAGCGGTGCACCCGCAGGAATCCGGCGTCGGTCCAGCGGCTCTCGAGCGACGAGATCGGGATCCGGACGAGGTGCGATCCGGTCGCGGTGTGCAGGCGGGCGTAGTCACCGTCGGCCTCCACCCACTTGACGGTCGAGCGCGGCACCAGCGTCGTGACCCCGCCCAGTTCCACCGGGATCACCTCGTCGGCCGCCGACGTGTCGTCGGCCTCGCCGCGGGCGCTGCGGCGGCGGCGCTCGACGATCCGGCGCACCGCTTCCGCGAGACGCTCCTCGCGCAGCGGCTTGAGGAGGTAGTCGACGGCACCGAGATCGAAGGCCGCCACCGCCCGGTCCTCGTGCGCGGTCACGAACACCACCGACGGCGGATTCGCGAACTGCGTCAGGATGCCGGCCAGCTCGAGTCCGTCGAGGCCCGGCATGTTGATGTCCAGGAACGCCGCGTCGACGGCGCCGTCACGCAGGATCCGCAACGCGGTGGTCGCATCCCCGGCGGTGAGGACCTCGCCGATGTCCTCACGGGCGCGCAGCAAGTACGCCAGCTCGTCGAGGGCGGGGCGCTCGTCGTCGACTGCCAGCACGGTCAGGAGGCCATCCGAGGGCCCGTCAGAGGTCTCTTTCACAACGAATCCATCGTGCCATGTCGCCGCGGCGAGTCGGACCATGGCGGGCCGATCGACTCGTTCGTGATCAGGCCCGGATGCCGGGCCGGAACTTCGGCACCCGCATGCTGACCTTGGTGCCCGCCCCGGGCGCGGTCTCCACCACCAGCCCGTAGTCGTTGCCGAACGCCGCCCGCAGCCGGTCGTCGACGTTGGCGAGGCCCACGTGGGCGGCCTCGGACACACTGGGCCCGCCGGGACGGGCCTCGACGGCGTCGAGTTCCCCCGAGCGCAGCAACTCGGGGTCCATGCCGACCCCGTCGTCCTCGACGCTGATCACGCAGTCGGTGCCCTCGTCGGAGGCGACGATCGTGACCGTTCCCCCACCCCGTTTACCCGACAGCCCGTGCCGCACCGCGTTCTCTACGAGCGGTTGCAGCGCGAGGAACGGGAGCACGACGCTGAGCACTTCCGGCGCCACCTGCAGTCGCACCTGCAGGTTGTCGCCGAACCGCGCGCGCTCGAGGGTGAGATACCGGTCGACGTTGCGCAGCTCGTCGGCCAGAACGGTGTACTCGCCCGCCGACCGGAACGAGTAGCGCGTGAAGTCGGCGAACTCGAGCACCAGCTCCCGCGCACGGTCGGGGTCGGTGCGAACGAACGATGCGATGGTCCCGAGCGCGTTGTAGATGAAGTGCGGGCTGATCTGGGCGCGCAGCGCGCGGACCTCGGCGCGGTCGATGCGCGCGCGGGACGCGTCCAGTTCGGCCAGTTCGATCTGGCTGCACGCATACCGCGCGACTTCGGTGAGCGCCCCGAGCATCGCCGGCCCGGGTTCGGTGGTGGTCACGACCCCCAGCACCCCGACGACGCCGGTGCCCTCGACCGACAGCGGCTGCGCGATCAGTGCCCGCACGTCGTGGTCGTCGCCGTTCCGGTCGAGGTCGGTGCGGTCGACGAGGACCCGGCGTTCGCCGTCGATCGCGCGGGCGGCGGCGGCCACGAACTGCCCCGCCAGCCCGTCGTGCGGGCCGTTCCACGCCAGCAGATGGCCGTCCGGGCCGGCGATGGCGAGCGACTGCGCTCCGGTGAGCAGCCGCAGGTGCGGCGCCGCCTCCCGCGCGGACGTCTCGTCGAGACCGCGCCGCAGCGGTCGTGCGGCCAGCGACGCCGTGTGCAGGGTGTCGTGGACCGCGCGTTCGGCCGGTGTGGTGAGCACGCGTCTGGTCCGCATCGCGACGATCGTGAGGGCAACGGCGAGCGCGACGACGGTCACCGTCCACACGATGGCGGTCACGGCGCCGCCTGCCCGGCGCACGTGTTCACGACCGGTGCGCCGGCGAAGCGGTCCGCGACCCAGTCGATGGCACCGGGCAGAGCCTTGGAATCGGCGTGCACGTCGTCGGCGCGGTACCGCAGTTCGATCGCATCCCCCTGCCCGCATGCGCGCCCGACCGCGGCGACGGTCCAGTCGGGCCGGATCAGGTTGTCCCGGCCCGCGACCACCACCAGCAGTGGTGCCGCGGCCGGCTGCTGGGGCAGGGCGTCGTGTGCCAGCCACTGACGCATCCGCGCGACGTCGCTGGTGCTGCGCGGCAGCGTGTCGGCGGGTGTCAGATTGAGCGCCACGGACAGTTTCCGTGACGCCAACTCCCCGGTGCAGGACCTGATGACGTCGCGGTTGTCGGCGAGGGTGCCCCGGATGTAGGCGCTCGCGTCCAGGTCGGGGTGGGACACCGACAGACCGTCGAGCAGCATCGGCAGGAAGAACTGTTGCGGCACGTCGAGGGTGACCGGGCCGTCGGAGACGATCGGCGTGAGGTCCGCGGGCGGGGACAGGCTCGCGGCGCCGAGGAACTCGAGTCCGTCGCCGTACCGCGCCGCCTGTTCCGCGGCGGCCCACGACGCCTGACCGCCCTGCGAGACCCCGATCGCAGTCCATCGGGTCGAGGTGTCGGGCACGAGGTTCCGCGCGGCACGGACCGCGTCGATCAGGTTGCGTGCGGCCGTGACCGGCTCGAGGTAAGGGTGCGGGCCGTCGGTGCCGAGGCCCTCGTAGTCGGTGACGGCGACGACGAATCCGCGCGCGAGCAGATCCCGGACCAGCCCGTCGGAACCCAGCAGGTTCGGATGCCCGGACGGCGCACACTCGTCGAGCAGGCCCGTCGTCGGATGCCCCACCGTCACAATCGGCCAACCACCGGGCGGCGCCTGCCCGGGCGGCGCGAACACTGTCCCCGACACCTCGGTGCCGCGGTCGTCGATGCCGGAGGTGGACCGGTAGAGGATGCGGTGGCCGGACAGCCCGGTCCCGGCGAAAGGTTCGTCACGGGTCACGTTGCCGCGGTCGGCGGGATCGGGCAGCGCGATCGCGGAGGTCGTCGGGGCCGCCGACGGGGTCACGCGTTCCGGGGAGTCGGCGGTCGCCGAGCAGCCCGCCACCAGCACCGCGCACGCGAGCGCGGTGAGCGCCATCCGGGTTCGGGTCACGGCTCGATTGTGCCCGTCATCCACGCCTGCGGCGCACTCTCTGCTCCGCGGCGGCTTCCTCGATGTCCCTCGATTCGAGTTCCGCGCGCAGCACCTCGTCGTCGAGGACACCGTCGTCGCGGGCCGTGATCAGCGCGCTGCGCTGCGCCTGCAGCGCCCGTCGCCGGACCGCGTCGAACATTGCGCCGGCGCGCTCGATCTTGGACGCGGTGCCGGTGTCGTCCTCTTCGGCCTCCTCGACCTGGGCCTGGGCGCGGACCGAGACCCGGACGCGATTGAGCGCCTTCTCGAACTGGTCGGGATCCGCACCGGCCGGCGGCCTCGCGGCGACCTCGGCGAGCGCACGGTCGGCCGCGTCGGCGGCGATCGTGCGCGCGAGCAGTGTCTGCTGCCGCCCGCGTTCGAGTTCGGCGGGGTCGGCGACGTCGAGGCGCCGGATCATGAACGGGATCGTCGACCCCTGGATCAGCAGGGTGCCCACCGCGACGACGAACGCGATCGCCTGGATGACGCCGCGCCCCGGGAACGGCTCCCCCGACGCTGTCAGCACCGGGACACCGCCGGCGGCCGCGAGGGTGACGACACCGCGCATGCCCGCCCACGACACGACGAGTTTCTGACGCCAGTTCATTCCGGTCTGTGCGGTGGTGCCGTGTCGTGGATCGAACCGCATCCGTATCCCGCCCCAGTTCAGGAACACCCACATAGGGCGGACCAGGATCACGACGACCAGCACCGCGAACCCGTACGCGAAGACGTGGTGGACGGGCAGTCCCTCGTCGGCGACGTCGTCGATGACGAACTCGAGTTGCAGGCCCATGTAGGCGAAGACGAACATCTCGAGCAGCATGTCGAGCGTCGCCCACAGCGAGCGTTCCTGCAGCCGGGTCGGGATCGACACGTTGGTCGCGTGGTGGCCCATGACGAATCCGGCGACCACGACGGCGAGCACCCCGGAGGTGTGGATCTCCTCGGCGGCAAGGTAGGCCGCGAACGGCAGGACCAGTCCCAGAACGGTTTCGAGCGGTGAGTCGTACATCCGCGCGCGCACGAAGCGCACGACGGTGGCCGTCACGAGGCCGATGACGACACCGCCGACCACCTCGTAGAGGAAGAACAGCACCGGTTGCTCCACGACCACGCGGGTCCCCGCGACGGCCGCGACACCCACGGTGAACAGGGTCAGCGCGGTCGCGTCGTTGAGCAGGCCCTCACCGGTGAGGATGGCGAGCAGGCGTTTCGGCAGCCCGAGCCTGCGTCCCACGGTGACCGCGCTGACGGCGTCGGTCGGCGATACGACGGCTCCAGCCGGGGCATGCCCGGGATGAACGACGCCGCCGAGCCGACGGCCACGAGAATGAGGGGAACCTGCAGGTCCCGCCGCTTGGCCAGGCTCGTCACCGCGATCGACACGATGATGACGAGCAGTACGAGGGTTCCGTTCACACGACGATTGTGCCGCCGACCGGGCCCCCGTCACTCGCTGCCGCGCCGCCCTGCGCCGGCAGGCCGGCTCACACCGTCATTCCTTCGGGGGCACAACCTTCTTGGCCGCCTCGGCGGCCTTGTCGATCTTGTCGCTGTACTTGCCGCCGGTCTTCTCGTCGGCGATGTCGGCCGCCTTGTCGATCACGTCCTGCACCTTGTCGGAGTGCTCGGCAGCCAGCTCCTGCCCCTTGTCGACCAGTCCCTTGACCGAATCCATGAATCCCATACCGACATCCTCCTCGGGTTCGTCCACGGCCACTGCGCCGCGCAACCAGTTTCACACCCTGGTCGCGGTGTTTTCCACAGCGGGTGCCGTCACCGGCCGCTCAGGCCGGTCCCGGCACCGGCACCGGCACCGGTCCCGATCCGTCGCCGCCACGCGCCCAGCGCGGCAGGATGAAGATGCCCTCGGCCTCGATGCACACGCCGTCGGGACCCGCCAGGTGGCCGGTGACGAAGGTCTTGACCCCCTCGACCCGGTCGATGCGCGCCTCCGCGTGGAGCTTGCCCAGCGGGGTCGGCCGGAGGTAGCGCAGGGTCAGGGTCGCGGTCATACCCGGGGCGCCGCCGGCCTCCGCAGCCTCACCGAGAACCTGGTCGAGCACGAGGGCCGACACACCTCCGTGGGTCAGGCCGGCCGGACCCTCGTACGGCATCCCGAGGTGGAAGTCCGCCCACACGCGGCCGTCGGGGTCGCGGTTCACGGTCAGCGGCGGCGCGACGGCGTTGCGCAATCCGACCGCGGCGTTGCCCCACGTCCGCTTCGTCCCCGACGCACCCCACCGCACGCCGAACGGGGTGGGCCGGGTGCGCTTGCCCAGCAACTCCTTCGCCGCCTCGATGTGCTCGCGGGCCCGGGCGATGTCCGCGGCCTCGACCTCGGTGGCGAGGGTCAGTTCGATCAGTTCACGGACGCTGTCGGTCAACGGGCCGTAGAGATCCGCCTCGCGGGCGATCTCGTCGTCGGTCAACCCGTCGAAGACGTAGAGGAGCTTCTGCTGCTCGGTCGAATCGGTCACTCTGCCTCACTCCCACTACGGACCACACGCGATATGCATCATGCACGTGATGTGAGCGACACCGTCGACCGGCTCCCCGTCAGTCGAAGCCGAGCCACGAATCCGGGGCGAACACCTCGTAGTGGATGCGCTCCGGACGGACCCCCTTGACCACCGCGATCTTGCGAACCTGCCGCATGAACTGGGGCGATCCGCACAGGTACACGTCGGCGTTGCGATCCCAGTCGTGTTTGCGCAGCTGCGCGATGCCTTCCTCGAGGGCACCGGCGTAGAAGGTCTCGATCGACGTCCTGCCCGCGTACGCAGACAGCAGTTCCCGAACCTGGCCACGGTGGCCGAAGGACGCCTCGCCGGAGTCGACATGGAAGACGTGCACCGGGCGGGTGTCCCCATCCTCGACCATCTTCTGGAGGACGGCGACCGTCAGCGCGGAACCCACACCGGACGAACCGAGCACGATCGGACCGTCCGCCGGAATCGGATACGACGTCCCCGACGGGATCGACACCACGAGGGGGTACCCGACGCCGATCTCGGCGATCAACTTGTTCGACACGCGGCCGCCCGGCACCGCACCGACGGTGAACTCCCAGGTTCCCGGATCCTGGCCCTTCATCGCGGTGTACTGACGGATCTGGCGACTGCCGTCCTCGTAGATCACCGACACGGAGATGTACTGGCCGGCCTCGAACTGATGCATCGGGGAGTTCTCGTCTCCGGCGAGGGTGAACGTCCACACGCCCGGGGCGACCTCGCGGCGACCGACGACGGTGAGCGCGGACCAGATCTGCGCGGTGGGCACCCCGGCCCTCTCGTAGACCGCGGCTTCCTGCCTGATGAGCGAGTTGGCCATGAGCCAGTAGACCTCGTCCCACGCCGCGGCGACCTCCGCGGTCACCGCGTCCCCGAGCACCTCGACGATGGCCTTGAACAGCGCGCGGTGAACCATGTCGTAGTGCACCGGGGCGATGCCCAGCGAGGCGTGCTTGGCGGCGATTCGCGACATGACGTGGTCGACCGGCGGCGCATCCTCGGTGACCAGCAGGGTGGCGAAGGCCGCGATCGCGCCGGCCAGTGCCTTCTGCTGCTCCCCGCTCTCCTGGTTCGTCTGGTTGAAGAGGTCCTTCTCCAGCGCAGGGAGACTGTCGAACAGGTTCTTGTAGAAGACACTGCTGATCCGGCCCAGATTCGCGCCCACCACGGGCAGCGTCGCCTCGATGACGGGCAGGGATGCAGGCGAAAGGAGCGACGAATTCGGCGCAACAACGGCTTCGGACATCAGATAGTCACGACCTTTCGAGACCAATGAAAAACGGCGGACAATCCATCGCCGACCCCCTGATGAAAGGCGACCTCCACGGACGAGTCGGAAACCCCATCGTGGAATCGAGGACCGAACTTGTCCTGGAGGGCGATGATCAGACGGGTGACCGGCCCGGAAACGTCGGGAGAGGCGACATGGGGGCGGTACAGGGCGTCGGATTCCTGGAAGACACCCAGAACCCCCTTCAGGTAGTACTGGAGCTCCAGGGATTCCAGGTACGAATCGAGGTCGGACGTCGTCGAACCCCACATTTCTGCGTCCCGCATCAGCGACGCGACCTCGCGAGTTTTCGTGAACGGTTCGTAGCGAAGGGATTCTCGATGATCTAATTCCGCACCCACCCCAGACCGGGTCAGGGTCATCCTTCTAGTCCTTCGTTCTCTGCCACAAAGAGCTTCCACCCCTGCTGGAAAGGGCTGAACAGAATACGGGTGGGGCCATACGGGAATGGCCCCACCACGTATTCACGCCTATGGAGTGATCAGGATCGGAGCCAGGAATCCGGCCCGAAGACCTCGTAATGGATCCGGGAGTCCGCGACGCCGGCGACGTCGAGCAGCTTGTGGGTGGCGGCGACGAAGTCCACCGAGCCACAGATGAGAGCGCTGTCGGTGTCCTCGACGGCGAGGTCCTCGATCGCTCGAGCGAATGTGTCGTCGGACTCCGAGTAGCAGAAGACGTGTTCCCCACCCAGCTTCTCGACCAGGTCCGCGGTGGTGTCGGCGAAGGCGTGGGATGCGCTGTCCGGATCGGCATGGATCACGACAACCGGATTCTTCCGGCCCTGGGCGACCATACCGTGGAGAATCCCGACGAACGGGGCGTTGCCGATGCCCTTGGACAGCAAGAAGACTCGGCCGGCGCCCTCGGGGAGGGCGACATCGCCGAAGGGCGGCGACGCGATCACCGTGGATCCCCCGGCGACATGGTCATGGACGAAGTTGGACACCTCGCCCCGCGGATCGCTCTTGTCCCGCTTGACCGCCACCTCGATCCTGCCGTTGCCGAAGTCGACGATGGAGTACTGGCGGATCTGACGCGCGCCGTCGGGCAGTTCCACGCCGATCGACAGGTACTGACCGGGAACGGGCTCCTGGAACCCACTGGCATCGAGGACGAGCGAGACCACGTCCTCGGTACGCCTGACGACCTCCAGGACCTGAACCTCTCGCAGGACGGTGTCGGGGTCGACGTCGGCGTCCTTGTAGAGCTGCTTCTCGGCGTCGATCAGGGCATTGGCCAGGAGCCAGTACACGGCGTCCCACGCTTCCGCGACGTCGGGAGTCACCGCGTCGCCGAGCACCTCCACGATGGCCTCGAACAGGAAAGTGTGCACCACGTCGTACTGGGGTTCGCTCACGCCGAGCGAAGCATGCTTGTGCGCGATCCGACCGATCGTCGTACGAGGATCCTCGTCGGTCTCCGAGATCAGAAGCGTCGCGAAATTGGCGATGGAACCGGCCAACGCCTTCTGCTGTTCGCCCCGAGCCTGATTGCTCCTGTTGAACACGTCGCGCTCGAGCGCCGGAGCCGCATCGAACAGCTTGGTGTAGAACAGCCCAGTGATGGCGCCGATGTTCTCGCCCACCACGGGCAACGTCGCCCGAATCACTTCGGCATGCTTCTCCGACAACAGTTGCGCTGAAATGGCTGTCCCCTTCATCCCGACCGAAATCCATTGGTCCGTCGTGTCTGCGCGGTGGACTTTACGACAGAGATCACGGAATTTGTCGGGATTGCGCAACATAGTTCGAACAGCCGGTCCGACGGTTCCCGAGACGCACTCGGGAACCGTCGTGTCACCCTCCGATCACGCTGCGTGCACGCCGGGAAGATCGTCGCTCGACGCGAACAGGCGCCGGTGCTCACCGTGGATCCGGCCGGTCACCCACCAGGCGATCTCGACCAACACGACACCGACCAGCCCGATCCCGAGCGCACCGGTCGTGGCCGCCACGTTGGAGGGATCCAGCTTGAAGAACTCGCGGGTGAAATCGAATCCGAACAGGACGACGTACCCGAGCACCGAGCCCACGAGCAGCACGATCTTCCACCACGTGTACGGGCGGGCGACCACGGCCAGCACCCACAGCGCGATCATGATGAGGGTGATGAGAGCGGTGGTGCCGGCCTGCTCCACCTCCTGTTCGGTGGCATTCACGCCCTTGTAGGCGAGCAGGTACGACACGTACGTCGCGACGCCGATGATGACGCCGGACGGGATCGCCAACCGCATGACCCGCCCGACGAACCCGCTGCGGGCGCGCTCGTTGTTGGGTGCGAGCGACAGGATGAATGCCGGGATACCGATCGTGAACCAGGCCGCGATCGTCACGTGCCGCGGCAGGAACGGGTACGGCAGCGGATCGAAACCGAAGATCTGTGCCACCACGCCGGAGATGCCGATGAGGAACGCCAGCAGCACCGAGTACACGGTCTTGGTCAGGAATAGATTCGAGACGCGCTCGATGTTGCCGATCACCCGCCGGCCCTCACCGACGACGTACGGCAGGGTCGCGAACTTGTTGTCCAACAGCACGATCTGCGCAACGGCACGGGTCGCGGGACTGCCCGAGCCCATCGCGACTCCGATGTCGGCGTCCTTGAGTGCGAGCACGTCGTTGACGCCGTCGCCGGTCATCGCGACCGTGTGCCCGCGCGACTGCAGCGCGCCGACCATGGCGCGCTTCTGATCGGGTCGCACGCGACCGAAGGTGGTGGACTCGTCGAGCACGTCGGCCAGCTCGTCCTGGTCCTCGGGCAGCTGCCGGGCATCGATTGCCTGCTCGCCGCCGGCCAGTCCCAGCGAGCTCGCGACGGCACCGACCGACACGGCGTTGTCGCCCGAGATGACCTTGACATCCACCTTCTGGCTCGCGAAGTACTCGAGGGTCTCGCGGGCGTCGGGGCGCACCTTCTGGTCGAGAACCACGAGGGCGCGCGGGGTGACGACGCCGGGCGCGTCCGCAGCGTCGACGGCCCGGTCACTGCTGCCGAGCAGCAGCACGCGCAGGCCCTGGGCGCCGATCTCCTCGGCCTGCCGGGCCATGTCGCTGTCGGGGTCGAGCAGGACGTCGGGGGCGCCGAGCAGCCAGTTGCCGTTGTTGCCGTAGGACTGCCCGCTCCACTTCTTCGCCGACGAGAACGGTGCCACCGCGGTGGGCTCCCAGCCCGGATCGTCGGAGAGCGCCTCCTTGATCGCGAGCATGCTCGCGTTGGGGCGCGGATCGTCGGCCGCCATCGCCGCGAGTGCGCGCGACGCCTGGGTGTCGTCGGATCGGGCGGTGCGCACCTCGGACAGCCGCATACCGTTCTCGGTGAGCGTGCCGGTCTTGTCCGCGCACACGACGTCGACCCGGGCCAGGCCCTCGATGGCCGGTAACTCCTGGACGAGGCACTGGCGCTGACCCAGCCTGACGACACCGACCGCGAACGCGATCGAGGTCATCAGCACGAGTCCCTCGGGGACCATCGGCACGAGCGCCGCGACCATGCCGTTGAGGGCGGGACCGATGTCCTGACCGCTCGAGAACAGCTGGTTGTAGATGATGAGCAGACCCGCCGGAATCATCAGGTAGGTGATGAACTTGAGGATCTTGTCGATACCCGAACGCAGTTCGGAGTGCACCAGCGTGAACTTGCTGGCTTCCTCGGCGAGCTTCGCGGCGTACGCGTCCCGGCCCACCTTGGTCGCGCGGTAGGCGCCGCTGCCGGCGACGACGAAGCTGCCCGACAGCACAAGCGAACCGTTCGGCTTGTGCACCGGGTCGGCCTCGCCGGTGAGCATGGACTCGTCCACCTCGAGCGCCGACGCCTCGACCACGACGCCGTCGACCACGATCTGGTCGCCGGGCCCGAGCTCGACGATGTCGTCGAGCACCACATCGCGCGGGGCGAGAGCGGCGGCCGTGCCGTCGCGGCGCACGATCGGCTTGGCCTGGCTCACGATCGCCAGCTGATCGAGGGTTCGTTTGGCGCGAATCTCCTGGATGATGCCGATCCCGCTGTTGGCGACGATCAGCAGACCGAACATTCCGTCCACGATCGAGCCCGTCGACAGCACGATGATCAACAGGACACCGAGGATCGCGTTGATCCGGGTGAACACGTTCGAGCGGATGATGTCCTTGACCGAGCGACTCGCTCGGTCGGGAACGTCGTTGGTCTGCCCGTTCGCGACCCGCGTCGCCACCTCGACGGCCGTGAGACCGTTCTCGATGTGCCGGGGGTCGGTCTCGAGGGTGCCGACAGCGCCGCCTTCGGTGGGGTCGTCCGTTGCCATGACACGAAGGCTATTCCAAGCCGTCCCGTTTGCCACAGACAGTCCGCTGTGTGAGGCGCCACGGGCATGCTGGTCACATGACGACACACGAGCAGGTATCCCTCACATCGGGTGCCGACTTCTGGAACACCCAGGCTCCCGCTGGGACGGGACTTCCCGCCATCATGCTCACCGACGGGCCGCACGGCCTCCGCAAGCAGCGCACCGATGCCGGGTACGCCATGGAATCCGTTCCGGCGACCTGCTTTCCCACCGCATCTGCCCTCGCGGCGACGTGGGACGTCGAACTGCTCGAGGAGGTGGGTGTCGCGCTCGGCGCCGAGGCCCGCAGCGAGGACGTCAGCGTCCTGCTCGGCCCGGGCGCGAACATCAAGCGCAGCGCGCTGTGCGGGCGGAACTTCGAGTACTTCTCGGAGGATCCGTTCCTGTCGTCCCGGATGGCCGCGGCCTGGATCCGGGGCGTGCAGTCGACCGGCGTCGGCGCCTCCCTCAAGCACTTCGCCGTCAACAACCAGGAGTTCCGCCGCTACAGCGTCGACGCGCTCGTCGACGATCGCGCGCTGCGGGAGATCTACCTGGCGAGCTTCGAGCACGCCGTCGTCGCGGCCCGGCCGGCGACGGTGATGGCGGCCTACAACCGGGTGAACGGCACCCACTGCGCCGAGCACCGCTTCCTGCTGACCGACGTCCTGCGCGACGCCTGGGGGTTCGACGGTCTGGTCGTCTCCGACTGGGGCGCGGTGACCCGGCGGTCCACCTGCCTCGAGGCGGGCCTGGATCTGGAGATGCCCGGCTACGGCGGGCGCGGCGACGACGCGGTGCTCGAGGCGGTGCGCACCGGCGAACTGAGTGCCGCCGCCCTCGACCGGGCCGCCGAGTCGGTGCGGCGGCTGATCGAGCGCACGGTCCCGGCGCGCACCGCAGAGAAGGGCTACGACCATGCGGCCCACCACACCCTCGCGCGGCGTGCGGCGCAGGCGGGCACGGTGCTGCTGAAGAACGACGGCGTGCTGCCGATCGGCTCCACCGAACGCATCGCCGTGATCGGCGAGTTCGCCAAGCAGCCGCGCTACCAGGGCGCCGGTAGCTCCGGGATCAACCCGCATCGCGTCGACGACGCATGGACCGACCTGACGGAGCAGGTCGGCGCGGACCGCCTGTCCTACGCGCCGGGCTACGTGCGCGGCTCGGGCCGCACCGAACCCGCGCTGCTCGACGAGGCTCGCCGGGTGGCCGGGGCGGCGGACGTCGCGGTGGTGTTCGCGGGCCTGCCCGACAGCTACGAGACCGAGGGTGTCGATCGCGCGAACCTGGATCTGCCGGCCGGTCACGACGCACTGATCGCCGCGGTCGCCGAGGCCTGTCCGCGCGTGGTGGTCGTGCTCGCGAACGGCGCCCCGGTGACGATGCCGTGGCACGACGACGTCGCCGCGATCCTCGAGGGGTACCTCGGCGGACAGGCCTCCGGTAGCGCGGTCGCCCGGGTCCTGATCGGCGACGCCGAGCCCGGCGGCCGACTGGCCGAGACGTTCCCGCTGCGAGTGACCGACAACCCGGTGCACGTGTGGCCCGCGGGGCCGGCGCAGGTGGAGTATCGGGAGAGCGTGTACGTCGGGTACCGCTACTACGACGCCGCCGACGTCGACGTCCGCTACCCGTTCGGCCACGGACTGAGCTACACGACGTTCGACTGG
Organism: Rhodococcus sp. W8901; assembly: GCF_013348805.1. Classification (NCBI taxonomy): domain Bacteria; kingdom Bacillati; phylum Actinomycetota; class Actinomycetes; order Mycobacteriales; family Nocardiaceae; genus Rhodococcus; species Rhodococcus sp. W8901. The sequence continues at coordinate 1,324,342 of NZ_CP054690.1, read as the reverse complement.
ACCGAACTCGAGATCATCGAAGTGGAGAACGACGACGCGTCCGAGCAGCGCTTCGATGTCAGCGTCCGGGTGACCAACACCGGCGACCGGCCGGGCAGCGACGTGGTCCAGGTTTACGTGCGGGACGTCGAGTCCACCGTCTTCCGGCCCGATCAGGAACTCGCCGGGTTCACCAAGGTGCACCTGGTCCCGGGCGAATCACGCCGCGTCACAGTGCAACTGGATCGCCGAGCATTCGCGTTCTGGGACACGACGGTCGACGACTGGTCGATCGAATCCGGCGATTTCGAGATCCGCGTCGGAGCGTCGTCCCGCGACATCCGGGCGTCGGCGACGGTGACGCTCGAGTCGGACCGCACGGGCTTCGCACCCGGCCCGGCCGGGTATCACGGGTCACCGGCGTTCGACCGCGACGCGTTCGCCGAACTGTACGGTCGCCCGCTGCCCGACAACGTCGTCGACGCGCCCGGGCACTACACCGTCGACACCCCGCTCGCCGACATCCGCCACCCCGCGGCGACACTGCTGACGACGGTGATGCGACGGAAGGTCGCGGCGATGATCCCGGCCACCGACGAGGACGATCCGCTGTCGCTGCTGTTCGCACGGTCGCTGCAGGAGCTGCCGCCGCGGATGATGACGATGCTCTCGCAGGGCGCCGTCACGCCCGAGGCGACGCGGGCCTTCGTCGACATCTGCAACGGTGGACTGCTGCGCGGTACCCGGAAGCTGGTGTCGGCCCTGCGCCGCAAGTAGCCCCGCGTCCGGGCCGGGGTCAGCCCAGTTCGTCCCACCACGTCTTCTGGGTCGGCGGCCGGAGCGCGTCGATGCGCTGCCCCACCATGGGCACCGCCATCGTGACTTCGGCCGCCGCGGCCGCATCCGCGACGCGGGCGATCGGCTCCCCCCACGGGTGGAAGGCGAGATTGAAGGTGGCCCAGTGGATGGGGATCAGCAGCGCGCCGCCCACGTCGAGGTGGGTCCGCACGGCCTCCTCCGGGTTCATGTGGATGTCGGGCCAGCGCTCGTCGTACGCGCCGACCGGCAGCAGCGTCACGTCGAACGGCCCGTACGCGCGGCCCAGATCCGCGAAACGCGGCGTGTAGCCCGAGTCGCCGCCGAAGAACACCTTCCGCTGCGGCCCGGCGATCACCCAGGACGCCCACAGCGTCGTGTCGCGGGCGATCCCGCGTCCGGAGAAGTGCCGGGCCTCGGTACAGGTGAGGGTCAGTCCCGCAACCTCGGCCAGCTCGTCCCAGTCGAGTTCGACGATCCGTTCGTCCGGGACGTTCCAGCGCCGCAGGTGCGCCCCGACCCCGAGCGGAACCACGAACACGGTCTCCTGTGTGCGGGCGAGGGCGGTGACGGTGGCCTGGTCCAGGTGGTCGTAGTGGTCGTGCGATATCACCACGGCGTCGATCGCGGGCAGGTCCGCCAACGACATCGGCACCGGATGCATGCGCGCCGGGCCCACGACGGACGACGGCGAAACCCGTTCGCTCCATACGGGGTCCGCCAATACACGACGACCGTCGACCTCGACGAGCACACTCGAGTGCCCGAACCACGTCACCGCGAGTTCGCCCGCGGCGGCCGGCGCGAGAGGCGTCGCGAGCGGGATCTCCCGGCGCGGGCGTCCCGTGGTTCCGCGTGTGAGGAACGCCTTCGCGAGCCCGGACTGGGAGCCCGCCGGCAGGGATGAACTGGGATCGGAGTTGTGGAACCGGCTGTCCCGGTACCGCGGTGACGCCGCGGCATACGGCTTGATCGCGGCTCGCGACGCACCCAGCGCCGGCACCGCTCCCCACGCGGCCCGTGCCACCCATCCCGCGGCCGCTGCCGCTGCCGCGACCAGGACACCTCTGCCGATCATGACCATTCCGCTCCCCTGCCTGCGCTGGTTCTACCTACCCCGAAATTCCGGTGCGCGCTTCTCCGCGCGGGCCGCGCGGGCCTCCTGCGCGTCGTCGCTGCCCCAGGCCGCGAACAACGCGGCGAGCTGCTCCTCGGTCTGCGGCTCGCGGGTCCCGTCGTCGTTGAAAACGAGCTTGAGGTGCCGAACCGACAGCGGAGCGAGCTCCGCGATGGTGCGCGCCCACTCCTGCGCCGCGACGAGGTCACCGATCTTGTTCGCCAGTCCGCGCGCGAAAGCCTCTTCCGCCGAGAGCATCTCGGCGCCGAGCAGCATGGTCCGCGCCGGTCCGCCGCCGACGAGCGACACCAACCGGCGCACCGTCCACTTGTCCACCGTGATCCCGAGCTTCGCCGCCGGGATCCCGAAGCGCGCCTCGGACGCGACCACGCGCAGGTCCGACGCCAGTGCGAGCTGGGTACCGGCCCCGATCGCGGGGCCGTTGATCGCGGCGATCACCGGGATCGGGATCGAGTCGATGGTGTGCAGCATCTCGAGCAGCGTGTCGGTGAATCCCTCGGCGTAGACGTCGCCGGACAGGTCGGCACCCGCACAGAACGCGGTGCCCTGACCGGTGAGCACCACCACCCGGGCCTCCTCCGCGACCGCCTTCTCGAGGCCCTCGCGCAGCGCGATGCACAACTCGGAGTTGAGGGCGTTGCGTCGATCCGGACGCTGTAGCTCGAGCGTGACTACGTGGCCGTCACGGCTGGTCCCGATCATGTGGCTCCACTCGCTTTCTCGGGTGCGGGGACCCCGTCCGCGTGTGGACGGGCCCCGGCGGGTGCGCTCCGAACAGTACCTGTCACGCAGCATCCACAGACACACCGAGTTCGATGGAACAACGGACCCGTCGGAGGCGTTGCGGCAGATTCAGGCTATGACAGATCGGAGCGTGATGGACACCGACCTCGAGGTTGTCGTGATCGGGGCGGGGCAGGCGGGCCTGTCCACCGCGTACCACCTGCGCCGTTTCGGGCTCGCCCCCGAACGGGAGTTCGTGGTGCTCGACCATGCGCCCGGACCGGGCGGGGCGTGGCAGTTCCGCTGGCCGTCGCTGACGCTGCGGACCGTCAACGGGGTGCACGACCTCCCGGGGATGCCGTTCGCGGACACCCTCGGGCCCGACACCGACACGGTCCGGGCGGCCGACGCCGTCCCCCACTACTACGGGCTCTACGAGAAGCGCTTCGAGCTGCCCGTCCACCGCCCCACGCACGCCACCGTCGTGTGCGATCGCGGCGAGCGGCTGGCCGTCGAGACACCCGACGGCACCTATCTGACCCGCGGGCTCGTCAACGCGACGGGCACATGGGAGCGTCCGTTCGTGCCCGCCGTCACCGGCGCCGAGCGGTTCACCGGACGCCAGTTGCACACCCGCGACTACCGGTCGGCGCGCGAGTTCGAGGGGCAGCACGTGATCGTGGTCGGCGGCGGCATCTCCGCGGTGCAGTTGCTCGACGAGATCTCCTGCGTCACCACCACCACCTGGGTCACCCGCCGGGAGCCACAGTTCCGCGAGGAACCGTTCACGCCCGAGATCGGCAGGGCCGCAGTAGCGCTCGTCGAGGAACGGGTGCGCCGCGGACTGCCGCCAGGATCGGCGGTGTCGGTGACCGGACTGCCCGTCACACCCGCGATCCGGGCCGCGCGCGAACGCGGCGTACTGGACCGACTGCCGATGTTCGCGGAGATCACCGAGACCGGCGTGCGCTGGCCCGACGGCTCCGAGCAACGCGCCGACGTCATCCTGTGGTGCACCGGTTTTCGGTCCTCGCTCGACCACCTGGCACCGCTGCGCCTGCGCGGCCCCGGCGGCGGCATCACGATGACCGGCCGGCTCGCGACGCAGGTGGCAGCCGATCCCCGCGTGCACCTGGTCGGCTACGGGCCGTCGGCCTCCACGATCGGAGCCAATCGCGCGGGGCGCGCCGCGGCCCGGGAGCTGACGCAATACCTGAAGGGGTGAGTCAGCCGCGGTCGGACTTCACGATCGGCGGTATCCGGTAGCTGCCGTCGAGCACTGCCTCGTCGGGGATATACATGCGCAGCAACGGCCGGAACGAACCCGTCGGTGTGGGAAGCCAATTCGCACGCGCCGTCGGGTCGGCCGGTTCGGTCGCGCTCAGGGTGACCGTGAGTGAACCGTCCTCGCCGTAGACGAGGCCGTCGGTGCGATCACCGATCGAGTACCGCTCCAACGGGTTCGCCACCAGGTAGTAGTTCGGCATGCTGTACATGGTGATCGACCAGAACGCCTCCACCGGCGGGGTGGGCGCGAAGGTGATCGTGTAGGTGTGGTCGCCGGTCAACTGGTCGCCGTCGGAGTCCGTGTAAATGGGACTGTAGGCAGCCTCGTACCCGTGGTTACCCCACAGCCCACCCATCGCCGCCGCCGCACGCAGCCCGATCGCCTTGGCACGATCCGAGATTCGCCATTCCGGCGCGTCGATCGTCCCGATCTCGAAGAAGTCGTCGTTGTAGTCGAAGACGTGGAAGGTCTGGTGCCAGCCGTTCACCACGGCGTCGCCGGCACCCGACTTCAAGGCGTCCTCCACCTTCGCGCGGCCCTGCGCGGCGCCCTCGATCAGGATCTGGGCGAGAGCCGGGTCGGCGCCGACGTAGGGCGACGGTCCCGTCTGGAGCAGTCCCAGCGACGCGAAGGCGTGCTGCAGCGCCAGGTCGCGCGGTGCCGGCGGGAAAGCCTGCAGATACAGCCGCAGCTTCTCCCAGAACAGAAGCTCTTCCGGCACTGCGGGATCCGGCTCCGGCAGTCCCTCCGGATCGGTGGACGTCATCGCGCTGAGTGAAGTCTGATCCTGCAGCTTCTGCACCCGCGGCAGATCACCGGGTCCGTCGCACGCCCACCGGCCGACGACCGACACGATGCGCGTCGAGCAGTGCACGGGCGTCGCACCCGCCGGCAGTTCGCCGGGCCAGCCCGGCGGAACCAGTACGTAGGTTCCCGCCTGCGTTCCGGTCGCCCGCTTACCGATGTACGCGAAGTTGTTGGTCCACGCATCGACGAACTGGAGGACGAAGTACGCGTCCGCCGTGTCGGGCACGTCCAGCAGGAGCGGCCCCACACCGAGATCGAGTTGCGCCATCGAATAGACGGTGTCGTTGTTGATCGAGACGAAGGTGTCCTCGGGACCCGCCAGATCCGTCGCATGGCTGAAGGAATTGAACGGGGCCGCCGCGTTGGCCCCGACCCCTGTCGTCACGAATCGTTGCACTTGGGACAGGTTGAACACCGGAGCGAAACCGTAGATGAACGCCATGACTGCCGACTCGACGTTGACTGCCGAATCGCTGCTCGGATTGGTCATGGCTCATTCCACCACCGTTGGCGCACCTTCGCTCGCGATCCGCGAACTTTGGGTTCATCATGGTCTGGTGACCGAATTCCCCGCGTGGGCACGCTCGCTCGACCTCGTTCCCCATCCGGAAGGCGGCTGGTACCGCGAGACGTGGCGCAGCGATATCGAGTTACCGGGCGTCGCGCTGCCGAACATGTACGGCGGCGCACGCTCCGCCGGGACGGCGATCCTGTTCCTGCTCGAGCCCGGACAGCAGTCGGCGTGGCACTGTGTGCGCGGCAGCGAGATCTGGCTGTACCACCGTGGTAGCCCGATCCTCCTCGAGCTGGGCGGCGACGGTGACACACCCGACGCGGTGACCACGCACGTCGTCGGGCCGGACATCGCGGCCGGGCAGAGCCCGCAGATCGTGGTGCCGCCACGCACATGGCAGCGGGCCCGCCCAGCCGACGACGAGGCCGGCCTCGTCAGCTGCGTCGTCGTTCCCGGCTTCGATTTCGCAGACTTCCGCCTCGAAGGCCAGGAGTACCCGATGTCGTCGCCATCGCAGTACTGATGGGTCGCATCCGCGATTCGTCCTCGGCGGGTCAATCGTGGACGTTGTCGGCGAGGAGAGTTCGAAAATCGGGAGCGAGTTCCACTGTTTCGCCACCGTTGTCGTGATCGACGAGGCAAACGCTTCCGTCGGCAGCGATCCAGATCGGGTTACCGGAACCGTCGTCGGCGATGACGACACCGTCGACAACGGTTCCGTACGCCTCACGCGCCCAGGTGGTCAACTCGATGCTGCTCTCGCGCCCGAGGATCGAGGCGTTGTCCCACGCGTGTACGGGCACACCGACGAAACAGCCACCCCAACGGCCGACGAACTCCTCGTAGTCCGGGTCGGGAACGAGACCCAGAGCACTCAATCCGTTCCGGAGCTCGCCGGAGGGAATGGGCCGCCCGGGTCCGTAGGTGGCCACCGCGCGTTCGATGCGTGCGACCAGTTCAGCACCGAGAGCCATGCACGCGATCCTAAGGCCCAGGGATGCGCGGGCGAGGCGGCGTCGGTAGGTGCGTTCGGGAATGTGCGCGAGTGGTGCGAACCTCGAAACTGACAGCCCGGACGCCTCTCTCAGGGATTCGAGGCCCAGGAAAGGACCTGATCGACCAGCTTCGCGCTGTGCTGACAGATCCGCAGTTGCACCGTCGGCCTCCGCCAACGCCAACTTCAGCTGCCCGTTCTCGCTGCGCAGGCGACGCTCCTCGAGCGTGCTCCGCTGCTCGGCCGAGCCGGATGGCTGTTCCCCGAGACGCTGTCGCCCCTACCAGAAAGTCTGACGCACGAGAAATCCATTGACTCGAACATCAGTTCGAACTAGACTTTCAGTATGAATCCGGGGGGAATCATCGAGTCAGGCGCAGCAGCCTTACCGCTGCACGTCAAGGACGTGCGCCGACTCCCCGAATCCGAACTCCTCGCCGCCGCGGTCGACATCTCCCGCGAGATCGAACGACTCGAAACACTCCGCGTCGCCGCGGTCGCCGAAATCGACGAGCGCGCAGTCTCGTTCGACACACTCGGGTTCCGCAGCGTCAAACTCTGGCTCGCATCGACGACCCTCCTCGAAGTACCCGCCGCCGCCCGGATCCTCGCCCTCGGTAAAGCCCTCCGACGCCAACCCGAGATCGCCGACGCCTTCGAAGGAGGCCGCATCTCCGCCGACCACGCCAGCCTGATTGCGAAGTTCTGCGAGCGCCCGCCCCGCGGCATGCCCGCCGAAGCACTCGACTCCTGCCGCAACGTGCTGCTCGACTGCGCCACCGGCCCCACAGCCACCACCGACACCCTGCGCGGCACCATCGCCAAACTCGAGCGCATCTTCGAATCCGACGACCTGCCGGCCAGCGAAGACACCGACCGCAACGAATTCCACGCCTCCAAAACTTTGAACGGGCGCGTCGCCGTCAAAGGCGACTTCGACTCGGTCACAGGCGAAATGCTCCTCACCGCGCTATCGGCCCTCACCAAGCCGAGGAACCCGGTCGACGACCCCGCCGGCATGCGCACCCCCGGACAACGCCGCGCCGAAGCGTTCACCGACATCCTGCGCCACTACCTCAACTCCGGCGCAGCTCCTGTCGAAGGCGGCGAACGGCCGCACCTGTCACTACACGTGAACGCACGCGACCTCGCACGCACCGAGCCGAACGCTGACGGCCACGCCGACACAGGCAGCAGCACGCCCGCCGATCACGCGGACATGGTGGGAGACAAGGACGTCGCCTGGATGCCGTGGATGGGGCCGCTCACCGTCGCAACCGCCCGCCGCATCGCCTGCGACTGCGACCTCACCCCGATCGTCATGAAGGACGGGGTACCGCTCGACCTCGGCCGCACCACCCGCACCGTCTCGAAGAAACAACGCCGAGCCCTCGCCGCCCGCGACAACGGCTGCGCCTTCCCCGGCTGCGGAGAACCACCCGCCCACTGCGAAGGCCACCATATAGAACACTGGGCAGACGGCGGACCCACCGACCTCGACAACCTCGTACTCCTGTGCCGCTACCACCACCGACTACTCCACCACTCGCACTGGGAAGTCGAGATCGGCCCCGACCGACATCCGTGGTTCACCCCACCGAGTTCGGTCGACCCCTACAAGAAGCCCATCCCGGCGCACAATCGCGCAGGACCACTCGCCGCATGACGCTGTAACCGGCGCCCAAATCGGGTGCCGGCTACAGCGGGTTGCATTTCAGGACTCGGCAAGCGCGGCCAGCCACAACCGGACCGTCGACCGAAGTCGATCGGCGCCCAACGCCGATCCGCTGCCGAGCACCGATCGAGACCCGTACAGAGCGTCGAACACCAGCCCCTCCAGCAGGCTGATCAGGTCGTGCGCCGCCATGCGCGGATCACTCGCACCGAGCGCGTCCATCAACCCCGTCGCCTTCTCCACCGAGTAGAGACACCCAGCGAGTGCAGGTCGAAGCTCCTCGTCGCCGGCGGCATCGACGGCGAGCGCGTAGCGCGCCAGGACGTCACGGCGCCGATCGGTCAGCAAGAGACCGACCTGGCCGGCAATCAGATCGGCGGCACTGTCGACCGACAGGTCCACGTCGACGGCGTGCGCTTCCACAAAGGCCTGCCGAGACCGCTCGGACAGGCGCCGGACCGCAGCACCCACCAGCGCATCACGGGTCCGGAAGTAGTACGACGTGGACCCCTTCGCGAGCCCGAGTCGCCTGTCGATCGCCTGGTGCGTGACGGCGTGGTTGCCGCCCTCGGCCGCGAGCTCGAGCGCGGCGTCACAGATCGATTCGCGGCGTGAGGGACGGTGATTCATGTCTCCCATTCTCCCAGACTCTACGATGCTAGAGTTTCGGCCGTGAGATGGTTCCGGCGCGCGCCCCTCCCCGCCCTGCACGTTTCCGCCGCAGTGTTCGAGACTGCGGCCGCCGATCGCGGATTCGCACTCGATCACGCTCAGCGGCAAGCGATCTCCGACCTGCTTGCAGCCGACGGCCGCAGCGTGTACCTGTGGGGACCCGTAGGCCGCGGGAAGAGCTGGCTGTTGAACACGTACTTCGACGGCCTGCCGACGGAACACAAACTGCGCGTGCACTTCCACGAGTTCTTCCGTGACCTCCACGTCGCCATCCGCCGACGCGGCCACAACCTCGACGCCGCGCTCGACGACCTGCTCCGTGACGTCCGGGTGCTGTGCTTCGACGAGTTCCACGTCCACGACGTCGGCGATGCCACGTTCGTCGCGCGACTGCTGCCCGCGCTCCTCGCCCGCGACGTCACCCTCGTGGTGACGTCGAACTATCCGCCGCACCGCCTGATGCCCAATCCGCTGTTCCACGACGCTTTCGTTCCGACCATCGAGTTGATCGAACGGTCTCTGGCCGTCGTCGCGGTCGACGGGCCCCGTGACTATCGCACCGGCTCGGACCACGCCGCCGGATTCGCGGCCGGGCACTGGGTGGTCCCTGCAGACGCTGAGCAACTCGCTCTACTCGGGCTCGAGCGCCCCGAACCGACCGAACGACGGACGATGTCACCGTGTGGGCACCCGCTCGTCGCGCTCCGCGCCGACGCGCACTGCCTGTGGTTCGACTTCGCGGACCTGTGCGGCCACACCACCGCGCCGGCGGACTATCTGGAGCTCACCGCACGGCACGAACGCTGGGTGATCAGCGACATCCCCGATCTCGTGCACGCGGGAAGCGAACCGGCGCAACGCTTCGCCAATCTCGTCGACGTCCTGTACGACCGCGACGTCGTGGTGACGTTCCTCGCCGGCCGAACGGTCGACTCGCTCGCCGGCGCCGAGCATCTGCCCGTCGACATCGACCGGATCCTGAGCCGGCTCGGACAGTTGCAGACGCGGCCCACAGAGACGGCTCCGGCCGCCACCGGCGCGAAAGCACCGTCGACGGCCGGAGCGACGACCGAATCCGTCAGCTGGAAGTAGCGGCCGACTCGGTGTCGGCCACGACCTCGCGCACCGGCTCACCCTTGCGCGGATTGACGAAGAACAGCACGACAGCGAAGCCGAGCATCAGCACGGCCGCGGGCAGCATCGCCGACTGCGCCATCGCGGTCGCAAACGGTTCGCGGACCATCTCGGGCAACTGTCCGCCCATGAAGTGGCCCTCCCCTGCCGAGGCACCGCCGCTGATTCCGACCGAGGACAGCTCGGCCGTGATCCGCGACGTCATCAACGCGCCCATCGCGGCGCTACCGAGCACGGCTCCGACCTGGCGGGTGGTGTTGTAGACGCCCGAACCGGCACCGACATGCGCCATGGGCAGGTTCCGGGTCGCGGTCGCGGAGACCGGAGCCCAGATGAATGCGTTGGACGCACCGATGACGGCCATCGGGACCAGGATCTGCCAGATCGGCGTGGTCGGGGTCAGTCGCGTCGCCAACCAGGCGGTGGCGAGGGCGAACGTCAGGAAGCCCGGTCCCGCGATGAAGCGCGGATGTGCCTTGTCGACGAGCCGTCCGACGAACGGGGCGAGGATGCCGGTGACGATCGCCATCGGTGCCATCAGCAGGGCCGACCGTGTCGGCGACAGACCGGTGACGCTTTGCGCGTAGTACATGAACGGCAACATGACTGCGGTGATGGAGAAGCCCATCGTCATGATGCCGAGGTTGGCGACCGAGAAGTTCCGATCGCGGAACAGGGCGAGCGGTACCAGCGGTTCGCTGCGATTGACCTTCTGCCACCACACGAACGCGATCATGACCACGACGCCGACACCGATCAGCACCCAGGTCCGTGCGTCCCAGTCGTAGGAGTTGCCCTCCTGCAGGCCGAAGACGATGCAGAACAGGCCGATTGCGCTGAGCGCGACACCGACCAGGTCGAACTTGTGGTTGCTGGTCGGCAACACCGGGACCAGACGCCACGCGAGCACGAACGCGACGACACCGACGGGGACATTGACGATGAAGATCCACTCCCAGCCGAGGTTGTCGACGAGGACTCCACCGAGGATCGGACCCACCAGAGTCGCGACGCCGGCCACCGAGCCCCACAGGCCCATCGCGGCTCCGCGCTTGTCCGGCGGGAAGATTCGCGTGATGACGGCCATTGTCTGCGGCGTCATCATCGCCGCGCCGAGGCCCTGGAAGACGCGGGCGACGATCAGCATCTCGATGCCGCCGGACAGGCCGCACCACAGGGACGCGAGGGTGAACACGACCAGGCCGATGAGGTACATGTTCTTGGGGCCGAACCGGTCACCGAGCCGACCGGTCACCAGCAGCGGCACCGCGTACGCGAGCAGGTAGGCGCTCGTCACCCAGATGACCGCGTTGACGTCGGCGTCCAGTTCGGCGGTGATGACCGGGTTGGCGACCGCGACGATCGTGCTGTCGACCAGGATCATGAAGAACCCCAGACACAGGGCCCACAGGGCCGGCCAGGGCTTGACTTCGGTTTTCATTGGTTGCCCTTCTGATCTGCGAGTTTCTGGTCCGCACGTTTCAAGATTTCGAGGTGTTCGTCGGTCACCCAGGGGATCTCACCGCTGTGGACCCGGGCCGCGAACGCGCGCAGCCAGTCGAGTTCGGCCTGTGCCATGGCCCGGGTGTACGAGAACGGGATGGTGAACAGGTCGGGAACCTCGCGCCCCCGAGCAGCCTCGGCGAAAGCATCGAGCTCCTCGATCTCGGTTGCCAGCGCGGCGATCCGGCGTTCGAGCAGCGCGAGGGCCTCAGCCGATCCGAGGTTGTGCAACTCGGCCAGGCCGAGGGTGAACTGCGGGTACTCGGAGGCCGGGACTTCCACCATCTCGGCCACGCGCTCACGGACCGCGGCACGTCCGGCCGGGGTGATCTCGTAGGTGGTCCGCTCGGGGCGGTTGCCCTGCCTATCGGTACCCACCACCGCCACCAATCCGTCGCGCTCGAGACGGTCGACGGCGTGGTACAGCGAGCCCGGCCGGACCTTGACGATCCGGTCCTTCCGGCGGGTGACGAGGAGTTGGTACATCTCGTACGGATGCATGGGCCGCTCGAACAGGAGCGCGAGGACGGACACCCCGAGGGGTGTGACTGATCGCGGCAGCAATTCCTGTCACCCCACTTCCGCGCCAAATATTCCGCGTGGAATATACGGCCGTGGAGGCTTCACCGGCAATGCCCTGCGAGGCCTGTGACCAGGAACACTGCCGCGAGTCGCCGTCAGCCGAACGTCGCCGGGTCCGGTCCGAGACGACCGTCCGGGGAGTCCAGGGAACCGATCGCGAACATGTCGTCGGCGGTGAGTTCGAAGTCGAACACGTCGAAATTGCTCGCGATCCGCTCGGGCGTCACCGACTTGGGGATCACCACGTTGCCCAACTGCAGGTGCCAGCGCAGGATCACCTGCGCGGGGGTGCGACCGCGTGCCTCGGCGATCGCACCGATCGTGGGGTCGCCGATCGTGGTCCCCTGTCCGAGCGGGCTCCACGCCTCGGTGACGATGCCCATGTCCGCGTGGACCGAGCGCAGGTGCGCCTGCCCGAAGCCGGGGTGCAGTTCGATCTGATTGAGAACGGGCGCCTCTCCGACCTCCTCGACCAGGCGCTCGAGATTCTCCGCGGTGAAGTTGGAGACACCGATCGACCGCACCCGCCCGTCGGCCTTCAACTGCTGGAGCGCCTTGAACGTGTCGATATACCGGCCCTTCGCCGGGGCCGGCCAGTGGATGAGGTACAGGTCGAGGTACTCGAGTCCCATTCGCGCGAGGCTGTCGTCGAACGCGCGCAGCGTCGAGTCGTAACCCTGGTCGTCGTTCCACAGCTTCGTGGTGACGAACAGGTCGTCGCGAGCGACGCCGGAGTCGGCGAGGGCACGTCCGGTACCGGCCTCGTTGTCGTAGATGCGAGCGGTGTCGATGCTGCGATACCCCACCCGTAGCGCCTCACCGACGGCGTCATACGCCTGATCGTCGGGCACCTGGAACACCCCGAAGCCCAGTTGCGGAATCGTGTTGCCGTCATGGAGAGCAACGGCAGGTACAGAACTTGTGGAGGTCATATCGGGGCAACCACGGCGGCGCGCCGACATGTTCCCGGCGTCCCAGAACGTGGACACCGCGATGTCGTTGCGCGGCGCGCACGGGCAGGCATACGTTCGATCCAGGTGGTCTGATCTCCCGGAAGGGGCGGGCAATGAACCTCGGGTACCGGCTGGCGTATCGGCTCGGCTTCACACCGTGGGAGAACGCCGGGCGCAGTGTCTTCGGGGACCAACTGGGCCAACTGTTCGACGCAGCACCTGCCCCGACCGACGCGACCGCCGCGAAGGCCCTCGACCTCGGCTGCGGCACGGGCGACCATGCCATCGAGTTGGCGATCCGCGGGTGGTCGGTCACCGCCGTCGACACCGTCCCGCTCGCGATCGAGCGGGCCCGCGCGAAGCTGCCGATCGCGAACGCGGATGTGACGTTCGTGCTCGGCGACGTCACGAATCTGCCCGCGTACGTGGACAGCGGGTACGTTCTGGCGCTCGACGTCGGCTGCTTCCACGGGCTCGGTGAGGCGCAGCGCAGGGTGTACGGCAACGGCCTGACCGCTGTCACCGAATCCGGCGCGCAGTTGCTGATGTTCTCGTTCTCGCCCGGCCACCGCGGTCCACTGCCACGCGGCGCGTCCCGCTCCGACGTCGAGCGGGCGCTCGGCAAGTGGACCGTCGTCGGGGACGACGCCATGGACACCACGGCCGCGCCGGTAATCCTCGCGAAGACAGAGCCGCGGTTCTTCCGACTCGTCCGCGACTGACCACCGTCGACCGGAACGAGACCGGAACAATTCGCAATGCAAACGGGTTGCCGTCGGGGTGATGCCGAAGCTTTCCGTACTCGACCTGTCCCCCATCGCCGAGGGTTCCACCGTCGGCCAGGCCCTCCGCAACACGCTCGAGCTGGCTCGACGCGCCGAGGAACTCGGCTACCACCGGTTCTGGCTCGCCGAACACCACTCCATGCCCGGCATCGCCAGTTCGGCACCCGCGGTGATGATCGGCCAGGTCGCGGCAGTAACCGATTCCATTCGCGTCGGCTCCGGCGGCGTGATGCTGCCCAACCACGCACCGCTGGTGGTGGCCGAGCAGTTCGGCACGCTCGACGCCCTGTACCCGGAGCGGATCGACCTCGGCATCGGCCGCGCACCCGGCACCGACCAGGTGACCGCGCACGCGCTGCGCCGCCAAACCGACGCGCTGGGCGCCGACGAGTTCCCGCAGCAGCTCGCGCACCTGCGCGCGTTCTTCGACGACGACTTCCCCGCCGACCACCCGTACGCGGCGATCACCGCCGTCCCGGGGCTGGGCGCGAAGGTCGCGGTGTGGCTGCTCGGCTCGAGCACGTACAGCGCGCAGGTCGCCGGGATCCTCGGTCTGCCGTTCGCGCTCGCCCGGCACTTCTCCCCCGCCCAGACGATGCCGGCACTGCGCGTGTACCGGGAATCGTTCCGGCCGTCGGAGGTACTCGACGAGCCGTACGCGATGCTGACGGTCACGGTGATGGCCGCCGACGACGACGAGCGCGCCCGCTACCTCGCCGCCCCGATGAAGCTGTCGATGGCGCGGTTGCGGGCGGGCGATCCCGGCCGGTTCCCGAGCCCGGAGGAGGCTGCCGCGAACCCGCTGACGCCGGAGCAGGAACGGCTGATCGCGGCGTAGTCACGTCCGCAGCAGCCTCGAGCCGATCGGTCCGGAAAGTCCCGGCCGGTGGAATCGGCGATGTGATCCAGGCCACGTCGACGGATACTCGCAGTGCTCGACCCGCCTTGCGCCGTTGCCGGCGCCCACCGGGTCGCGGACAGTTCCACGAAAGATGCTGTCGCACAGGATACGAACGACGAGGAGATCGATACATGATCGACAAGACCAAGTACGGGCCGTGGGCCGTCATCGCGGGCGGCTCGGAGGGCGTCGGCGAGGAGTTCGCCGTCCAACTCGCGGAGGCCGGTCTGAACCTGGTGCTGCTGGCGCGCAAGCCGGAGCCGCTCGAGGCGACCGCGGAGAAGGCCCGAGCCAAGGGCGTCGAGGTCCGGACGCTGTCCGTGGATCTGACCGCGGCGGACATGCTCGACCAGATCCGCAGTGTCACCGACGATCTCGAGGTGGGACTGCTGGTCTACAACGCCGGCGCCAACACCTACGGCCACGAGTTCGTCACCGGCGACCTCGACCGCTTCCAGCAGGTCATCGATCTCAACATCACCGGCCAGCTCGAGCTCGTCCAGCACTTCGGCGCACCGATGAAGGACCGCCGGCGCGGCGGTCTCCTGCTGGTCGGTTCGATGGCGGGATTCCTCGGCTCCGCCCAGATCAGCATCTACGCAGGTGTGAAGTCGTTCTGCCGCACCTTCGCCGAGGGCCTGTGGCTCGAGATGCGCGAGTACGACGTCGACGTCCTCGAGATGGTCCTCGGTGTCACCCGGACCCCCGCGATGGCCCGCGCCGGGCTGAACATGGACATCCCCGGCCTGAACGTCTCCGAGCCCGCGGACGTGGCGGCGCAGGCTCTCGCAAACCTGTCGAACGGCCCGGTGGTGGTCGCGAAGGGCAACGAGGGCGCGGTGGAGAAGCGCAGTGGTGGCAACCGGGCCGAACTGCTGCTCGCCGCCCAGGCCGCATCGAAGGCGATGCTGCCGCCGGAATCCAAGTAACACAACGCGATCCGGGGTCGACTTCGTGGGCGGCCCCGGATCGGCGCTCGGTCAGCGGGCCGTCAGGCGTTCCGACAGCTCCCACAGCGCGGCCGCGGTGACCGGGTCGGCGGCATGGGCCGACGCCCGGCCGATGCCGCAGTCGGCGAGGTACGCCCCGCCCGCGCCGTCCAGGTCGGCGGACGTCGCGGCCCACACCGAGGTGGCCGCCGCGGCCGGGATCGATTTGAGATTCGCGAGCAGGCCGGGCTTTCCGGCACTCATCCGCTTCATCTCCGCGAAGTCGTCGCGGGACATGTACCGCGACAGACCCGTCGCGCACACCCCCGGGTGCACCGCGAACGCCTGGATACCACTGTCTGCGTAGCGATGCTGGAGTTCGACGGTCATGAGGACGTTGGCGGCCTTGGACTGTGCGTACGCGACGAACTTGTCGTAGGGACGCTCCACGAAGTTCGGGTCCCCCAGATCGACGGCGTGGGCCCGGTGCGCGTCGGACGACACCGTCACCACCCGGGCGGGTGTCCCCGAGCGTCGGGCCCCGTCCTGCAAGTGTGGCAACAACAGGGTGGTCAGCAGGAAGTGGCCCAGGTGATTGGTGCCGAACTGCAGCTCGAACCCGTCGGCGGTGCGCCCGAACGGCGTGTACATCACCCCGGCGTTGTTGAGCAGCAGATCCAGGGGCCTCCCGATCTCGTCGATGCGCCGGGCCGCCGCTCGGACAGTGCGCACGTCGGCCAGATCGACGGCGACGGCATGCAGTTCGGCGTCCGGGATCTCGCCTCGGATCCGATCGGCGACGGCTGCCGCCGCGGTACCGTCGCGGGCCGCCAGGATCACTGCTGCACCGGAGGCCGCCAGCGCACGGGCGGTCTCCGTGCCGAGCCCGCTGGTCGCACCGGTCACCACCGCGGTTCGCCCGCGCAGGTCGATCCCGGCGAGGACCTCGTCGGTCGTGGTATCGGGCCCGAAACCGTTCATTCCCAAGGCAGTTCCTTCCAGTCGGTCGACACGCGCGCGGACCAGTCCGGGTCGCGCCGGTCGAGAAATGCGCGCACACCCTCGGACGCGTCGGCGCTGCCCATCACGCGGTGGTGGAGCTCGGTCTCGAACTCGGCCACCCGTTCCGGGGAGAATCCGTACCGCGCGGTGTCCCACAGCAGTCGCTTCGACAGCGCCGCCGACATCGGTGCGACGTTGGTGGCGATGTCCCGCGCCATCGCCAGCGCCGCGGGGAGCACCTCGTCGGCGGGCAGGGATCGGCTCGCGATTCCCAGCCGCACCGCCTCCGGGCCGTCGAAGGTGCGCCCGGTCAGCAGGATCTCGGCGGCCGCGGCCATCCCGGCCGCACGCGGAACGGTCCAGTGCGACATCGCATCCGGGACCACCCCCCGCCGCACCTGCGGGATCGCGTACTTGGCGTCGTCGGCCACGATGCGGATGTCGGCCTGCATCGCGAGGGTGAGGCCGATACCGATGGCGTGGCCGTTCACCGCGGCGATCACCGGTTTGCGGAGGTCGAAGGCCGGCGGGTTCACCGGCGACGCGGAGAACCCGTCGTGGGTGGGTGCGGCGAAGGTGTCCGTGCCGGCGGTGAGGTCGGCCCCGGCACAGAACGCCGGCGGGGTTCCGGTGAGCACCAGGACTCGGACGTCGTCGTCGGCGTCCAGGGCGCGGTAGAGATCGCCGAGCGTGCGTCCCATGGCCCCGGTGAACGCGTTGCGCTGCTGCGGCCGGTCGAGCGTGAGAACCGCCACGCCGTCGACGATCTCGACCAGGACGTCGCTCACGACGTCAGCGCCTTGACCGCCGCGACGAGGTCGGCGATGTGCCGGTCGTCGACGTCGTACCCGGGGAAGTAGCAGCACACCCGGTCGCTGTGGTCACCGAAGCGCGCGACGATCTCGGCCGCGCATTCCTCCGGGGTACCGTGCACCGCGAGGGTCGCGAGCATCTTGTCGTCGATCAGGTCGCGCATCGCGGCGAACTCTCCCCGCTTGGACAGCACGTTCAGCTCGGGCTGCAGGTCCGCCCAGCCCTCCACCTCGAGCACCGGCCGGTACGCAGGCGTGGAACCGTAGAACGCCAGGAGTCCGCGCACCCCGAGCGAGGCCGCGGCGAGTTCGTCCGGGGTGCGCCCGACGCCCACGATGATCTGCGGATAGATCGCGAGGTCCGCGCGGGTGCGGCCGCCGCGGGCGAGCCCCTCCTCGACAGCGGGCAGGGTCCGTTCCCGAAAGTGCCGGACGCTGTTGAACGGCATCACGAGCAGGCCGTCGGCCACCTCTGCGGCGGTGCGGGTCATGATCGGGCCCAGGGCACCGAGACAGACCGGCGGTGGGCCGTACGGGTTGGGCCCGGGATCGAAGGTGGGCGGCATCAACGTGTGCGTCGTGAACTCGCCCTCGAAGCGCAGGCGCGAATTCCCTTCCCACGCATCGAAGATCGCCTTGATCGCGAGTACCGTCTCGCGCATCCGAGCGGCGGGGCGAGACCACTGCGAGCCGTACCGCTTCTCGATGTGGGGGCGAACCTGGGAGCCGAGACCGAGCCGGAACCGTCCTCGGCTCAGCAGCTGCAGATCGTAGGCGGTGTTCGCCAGGTGCATCGGACTGCGCGGCAACGCGATCGCGACGTTCGTCATCAGGTCGGCCTCCACCACCGACGCGGCGGCGACCAGCGGCACGAAGACGTCGTGCGCGCCCTCGAACGTGAACAGACCGTCGACCCCGAGGTCGACCAGTTCCCGCGCTCGCTGGGCGGCATGTTCGGGCCGCCCGTCCAGTTGCACGTCGATCTTCACGAGTGACTCGCTTTCGTCTCGGACGCGGCCGCGACCCCGCGGCACGCGAGTGTGTACAGGGCGTCGGTGAGGGACTCCACGAACGCCTCGGCGTCCGCGTAGCCCTGGGTGAGGCCGCGGATCGACGTCGCGCCGGTGAGGATCTCGAAGAGGATCGACGCATCGACCGGTCCGGGGACTTCACCGGTCTGGGCGGCCCGGTCGAGTCGCGCGACGAACGCATCGCGGACCGGTGCCTGCCGGGCGAGCAGACGGCTGCGGTCCGCGTCCGCCTGCATGTCGGACAGCAACCCCGGGACTCCGGCCCGCGCGGCAGGACTGGCCGCACGCACCAGGAACGCCCGCGCCCAGGTCGCCAGGTCCGCACGCAGATCCCCGGTGTCCGCGGGCAGGTCGTACCGGCCGGGGCCGTGCACGGCCTCCTCGATCAGCGCCTCCCGGGTGGGCCAGCGCCGATAGATCGCGGGCGCACTGACCTGCGCCCGGCGCACGATCGCGGCAATGGTCGTCTGCTGGTAGCCGACGTCCGCGAGCAGACGACGGGCAGCGACCAGCACCGCGTGATCCTTGCCGGGGTCCCGCGGTCGACCCACCCGCTGCGTACGCTCACTCATTACGTTTCATGCTAGGACGTTATGTAGCTGTTTCGCGGCGAAATCGCGGAACTGGTGCGGACAGCGTGCCCGAGTCGGTACCGGCCCGCGATGGCACCCCGCCACCGGGGATAATTCCCACGTGACTGCAACACTGCGCATCTCCGGCCTGTCCGCATCTCGGGGCGAGCGCACCCTCTTCACCGACCTCGATCTCACCGTCGCGCCCGGCGACGTGATCGGACTCGTCGGCGCAAACGGAGCCGGCAAGTCGACGCTGTTGACCACACTCGCCGGGGTCGGGAGCGCCGACGTCGAGGGAACCGTCACGCTCAGCCCGCCGGACGCCACGGTCGGATACCTCGCACAGGAACCGGATCGGATCGCCGGTGAGACGGTGCTCGAATTCCTGGGGCGCCGGACGGGCGTCACCGCCGCCGAGTCCACGATGAACGCCGCCGCCGAGTCGCTCGCGGACGGCGGTGAGGACCTCTACTCCCCCGCCCTCGACCGCTGGCTCGCCCTCGGCGGTGCCGACCTCGCCGAGCGCGCCGAGAAGGTGCTCTCCGACCTCGGCCTCGACGTCACCGGCGACGCCCACATGACGGACCTGTCGGGCGGCCAGGCCGCCCGCGCCGGGCTGGCGTCGCTGCTGCTGTCCCGCTACGACGTGCTGCTGCTCGACGAGCCCACCAACGACCTGGACCTGCCCGGCCTCGAGCAGCTGGAACAGTTCGTCGCCGAAACCCGGACCGCGCTGGTGGTGGTGAGCCACGATCGAGAGTTCCTGGCGCGCACCGTGACCGGCATCGTCGAACTGGATCTCGCGCAGCAGCAGATCGCGGTGTACGACGGCGGCTACGAGGCCTATCTGGTGGAACGGGAGGTGGCTCGCCGTCACGCCCGCGAGGCGTTCGACGAGTACGCCGGCAACCTCTCCGCGCTCGAGGATCGCGCGCAGATGCAGCGCAACTGGCTCGAGCACGGTGTCCGCAACGCCCGCCGCAAGGCCAAGGGCGGCGACTCCGACAAGATGGGACGCAAGGCCCGCGCGGAATCCACCGAGAAGCAGGCCGCCAAGGCCCGTCAGACCCAGCGCCGGATCGAACGACTCGACGTGGTGGAGGAGCCCCGCAAGGAGTGGGAACTACGGATGGAGATCGCCGCCGCGCCGCGTAGCGGTGCGGTGGTGGCAACGATGAGTGGCGCCGTGGTCCGACGCGACGGCTTCACGTTCGGCCCGGTCACTGCGCAGGTCGACTGGGGTGACCGCATCCTCATCACCGGCCCCAACGGATCCGGCAAGTCGACGCTGCTGAGCGTCCTCCTCGGCAAGCTCGCCCCGGACGAGGGCACGGCAACCCTGGGATCGGGTGTCGCGGTCGGCGAGATCGACCAGGCACGTGGACTTTTCGAGGGCGACGAGGTGCTGTCCGACGCGTTCGGTGCGCAGGTCCCGGACTGGCCCGAGGCCGAGGTCCGCACCCTGCTCGCCAAGTTCGGCCTCAAGGGGCACCACGTGCGGCGGCCCGCGTCGTCGCTGTCGCCGGGCGAACGTACCCGTGCGGCCCTCGCGCTGCTACAGGCTCGGGGCGTGAACCTCCTGGTCCTCGACGAACCCACCAATCACCTCGACCTGCCGGCGATCGAACAGCTCGAGCAGGCGATGGAATCCTTCACCGGCACACTGCTGTTGGTCACCCACGACCGGCGGATGCTGGAGTCGACGCGCAGCACCCGACGGTGGCGGATGGACGGCGGCCGACTCAGCGAGAGCTGAGCCGGCCACCGACTGGGCGTCAGCCCAGCAGAACCTGCCCCAGGTACTCGCCCTCACGGCATCCCGGAAGGATCGCGAACACCGCGGACCCGATCGGCGTCGACCACTGGTTGAACATGTCCAACTCGGCGAGGCGCTGTTGCACCGGCAGGTACTGGGCGTCGACGTCGGCCTGGTAGGCCACGAAGATCAGCCCCGAGTCGGAGACTCCGACACCATCCGGCGCCTCGTCGTAGTTGTACGCCCGGCGGTGGAACCGCTCCCGCGGGTCGACGGGACGGGCCCGAGCGATGTGCGAGAACTCGGAGATGATCGTGAGCCCGCCAGGTCCGGTGGCCTCGAAATCGGGTGTGTCGTGCTCGGATTCACCGGTGAGCGGCGAGCCGTCGGACATCCGTCGGCCCATCACCACGTCACGGCCGGGACCGTCGAGTTCGTCCCACCCGTCGAGGTCGAGGTGGATGCGCCGGATCACCACCGACGTCCCGCCGGCCAGCCACGGCTGCTCCGCACCGTCGTTCCACACCACCTGCGCGAAGTCGTCGCTGCCGGCCTGCGGGTTGACGGTGCCGTCCACCTGCCCCATCAGATTCCGCATCGTGGTGCCGTCCGGTTCGCTGCCGCGGGCGCGGCGGAACCCGCGCTGCACCCAGCGCACGGTCGCGGTGTTGCGGGCAGCCTTGAGCAGCACCCGCAGCGTGTGGGCGACGGTGACCGGATCGTCCGAGCCCACCTGCAGCAGGATGTCGCCGTCGTTCCACCGCTCCTCGAGTCGGTCGATCTCGTACGGCGGCAACGGCTTGCACCACGACGGCCGCCGATCCTCGAGTCCCGCGGCCAGGAACGCGCCCGGGCCGAATCCGACGGTGACGGTGAGCCGGGCCGGTGCCGTCGCGAGGCCGGGCTCGGTGTCGGCGAGTGCGCCGCGCCCCGCGGTGAGCCGGGCCGCGTCGTCGGTCCACACCCGCATCATCCTGACCAGCGCGGCCCGGTCGGTGCCGGGACGCAGGTCGAGTCCGACGAACGTGGTGTGCGCCTGCGGCGTCGTCTCGATGCCCGCCTGGTGTTCCCCGTGGAACGGGACCACCGGCGAGACGGCTTCGGCCCTGGCGGGGCGGGCGACAACGGCGCCCGCCCCGAGGCCGAGGCCGACGCCGCCGACAGCGACGGCACCGGCCCCGAGCAGCCGACGGCGGCTGATATCAGCCACCGTGGTTCATCCCCTGGGTTTCCGCGGGCGCCGCACCGTGGTCGCCACCGCTGTACTCCTCGCGGGCGCCGGTGAAGTCACGGACCTGCGCCGTGAACTGGGCGGTGGCACCGTCGGCGAACTCGAACGTGAACGGGACGTCGGTGCCGGCCTGGACCGGTGCGGGCAGGTCGAACAGCATGATGTGGTCGGCTCCCGGCTTGAGCTCGTACGTGCTGTGTGCCGCCACCGTCACGCCGCCGTCCTTCTCGCGCATCTTCATCGCGCCGGTGCCGTCGGGCGCCATCTCGTGCAGTTCGACGCGCGGCGATGCCGTCGTGGTGACCTTGGTGAGGTTGACCGCGTTGTCGGAGTTGTTGACGATGGTGCCGAACAGTGCGGTCATGCCCGTGTCGGCCGCCTTGACCCACGAGTCCTGCAACGCGATCGCCGCGGTGTCGGTACCGCTCGACTTCGAGTCGTCCGAGTCGCTGCTGCAGCCGGTGAGAACGAGGCCGGCGGCGACCGCCACGCCGATCGCGAGGGTGCGGGCGCGGGTGAATGCCTTCATGAATCTGTGCCTTTCGTGTGCGGGCGCGCGGCAGCCGTCAGGCGCGCGGGCGCGGCCCGCAGGGTGTGGGGGGACACGCGTCGATGGCGCGAGACGGCCGTGACGCGGTGAAGTGAGGTGAGGCGATCAGCAGAAGACGGGTGGTCCGCGGCGCGCGATGGGACCGACGCGCACCACCGACAGGGGCGGGCGGATGTCGGTGACGACATGCGGAGACGCCGGCTCGAGCCGGACCGGCAGGGCGGCGAGTATCCGCGGCACGATGCGGCGCAGCGCGGCGTAGGCGCGGGGGCCGATGCGTTCGGCACCCGCGATGAGGGCCGCACACAGCACGACAGCGACGGAGTGCGCGAGCAGCATCGGCACCGTCAGGTGTGAACCCGCGTGAGCCCCGGCGTGCGCGTCGCCCAGCGACAACGCCGTATGGGAGAGCACCTGACCGGTGGCCAGGACGGGCACGAGCCACATCCGCCGGACGGCGAGGGCGGGCACCGCAACCACACACGCGGCCAGCACCGTGGCGACACCGGCGAGCAGCAACAGGGTCACGCCGTGCGGGGCGCCGCCACCGGCGATTCCGTGCGCACCGATCGCCAGCGCGATTCCGGACCCGGCGACGGCGACGCCACGCACTTGACGTGCGAGCTCCTCACCTGGGCCGATACGCATGCCCCGAGGTTACTACAGGTCGTCGTATCGGCCTGCCCCGGTGCACCACGGACTGTTCGCTCGATTTGACAGGTTGTTGGGTTTTCCCAACAATCTGTTGCATGAGTCCGGTGCGACGTGGGGCCAACCTCCCCATCCACAACCGCATCGCCGTGCTGCGCGCCGAGCGCAAGATCAGTCGGGCTCGACTCGCCGAACTGATCGAGGTGAACCCTCAGACCGTCGGCGCGCTCGAGCGGGGCGACCACTACCCCAGCCTCGACCTGGCGTTGCGAATCTGCGCGGTGTTCGAGCTTCCGGTGGAGGCCGTGTTCTCGCGAACGGAGTTCGGACCCCTCAGCGCCGAGCTGTACCGAAACGATCGAGCCCGAGAAGGAGAGAGCCATGCCTGACGCCGGCATGCTCGAACGGTACGAGGACTTCCGCACGCGACGATTTCTGCGTCGCGAAGCCCAGACCGCGAGCTGGCTGCCGCGCTGGCGCACCCGGACGCGCCGTCGAGCCCTCGTTGTGGCGCTGGCCGTCGTCTTCACCGGGATGTTCGTGACCGCGGTCGGCTCCTATTTCTCGGACACGATCGTCCTCGGCTGGGTCGCCCTCCTCGTTCTGTTCCTTCCGATCTGGACAACCCTGCAGATCGTGTCCAGCCGGCAGTCCGATGCGCCCCGGTTCGCGTTGGACGAGCGTGAGATCGCCGAACGAAACAGCGCCCGGTCGATCGGACTGACCGTGCTCCAGTGGCTCATGTTGCTGCCGATCTTTGCGCTGACCTGGGGTGCGGGCTTCGACGGGATCGACCATCGCGCTCTCGCCTACTCCGGCGGCGGCACCGTTCTCTCCGCACTGCTACTCGGCGGGTGCCTGCCCGCAATGATCCTCGCCTGGACCATCCCCGACCCCGATCCCGACGACCATCTGGAGCCCGAATGACCGGACAGACCCTCACCTTCGACGGGATCTCGAAACGCTACGGCGACCTCGTAGCCCTCGAGAGCCTCAGCTTCGAGGTCCGCCCAGGCGAGATCTTCGGGTTCGTCGGCAGCAACGGCGCCGGCAAGACCACCACGATGCGGATCGCGCTCGGAGTCCTCGCGGCCGACAGCGGCGAGGTCCGCCTCGGCGGCAAGCCCGTCGATCTCGAGGTGCGGCGCTCGATCGGCTACATGCCCGAGGAACGTGGCCTCTACCCGAAGATGAAGGTGGGCCGCCAGCTCGCGTACTTCGCGGAGCTGCACGGGCTGTCCCGCGCCGACGCCGCCGATTCGGTGCGCCGGTGGACCGAGCGCCTCGGCATCGCCGAGCGCGTGAACGACACCGTCGACTCGCTGAGCCTGGGCAACCAGCAGCGCGTGCAGCTCGCGGCCGCGCTCGTCCACGATCCTGCGGTGCTGATCCTCGACGAGCCGTTCTCCGGGCTGGACCCGGTCGCCGTCGACGTCATGAGCAACGTCCTGATCGAGAAGGCGAAAACCGGTGTCCCGGTGATCTTCTCGAGCCACCAGCTGGACCTCGTGCAGCGCCTGTGCGACCGGGTCGGGATCGTCGCCAAGGGTCGGATGAGCACGATCGGAACCGTCGACGAACTGCGCGGCCGGGGCGATGTCCGACTCGAGGTCCACGCCCCCGCGGCGCCGCCCGGATGGGCCGACCATCTCTTCGGCGTCACCACCGTGAGCCATACCGAGGGGCGGACCCTGCTCTCCCTCGGCGCGGGCGCCGACGACCAGGCCGTCCTCGACGCCGCTCTGAAGACCGGACCGGTGCACGAGTTCACCGTCCGCAAGCCGTCCCTGACCGACCTGTTCCGAGAGGTGGTGTCCGCATGAGCGGCACTCGAGAGAGGGGAGGGATCAGCCCGGCCCGCGCGATCGCGCTGGTCGCCCGCCGTGAATTCCTGACGCAGGTGTCGAAGAAGAGCTTCGTCATCAGCAACGCGATCATCCTCATCGCCATCGTCGGCGGCATCCTCGCTGTGTCGCTCTTCTCGGGAGGCGACGACGACGACCGCGCGAAGGTCGGACTCGTGGGCGACCAGTCGCTGAGCGCGGCCCTGGTCGCGACCGGGGACGCGGCCGGTAACCCGGTCGAGGTGACCGAGATCGCCGACGAGCAGACTGCCCGCAGCCAGGTGGAGAGCGGCGACCTCGACGTCGCACTGATTCCCGGCGCCGACAACGGCGTCACCGCGATCACCGAGTCCGAGATCGACTCGTCGCTGCGGGTCGTGCTCGACGCCGCCGTCGCGACGCAGGCCCAGTCGGCAGCGCTGGCCGCCCAGGGCGTGGACGCCACACAGCTCGCCGCGGCCACCGAGGGCGCCGTCGTCACCGTGGAAGCGATCGATCCGCCGGACCCCGAGCGCGGACAGCGCATCGCGCTCTCGACCGCCGTCGTCTTCCTGCTCTACATGCAGATCCTGGTGTTCGGCATGTACGTCGCAATGGGCGTGGTCGAGGAGAAGTCGTCCCGCGTCGTCGAGTTGCTGCTGTCCACGCTGCGTCCGCTGCAGCTGTTGTGGGGCAAGGTGATCGGCATCGGCGCAGTCGGGCTCGCGCAGCTGACGGCGTACGGCGTCGCGGGTGTCGGCACGGGCGTCGCGACCGGAGCACTGACGCTGGGCGGCACCGCGTGGGGCACACTGGCCGGCACGCTCGGCTGGTTCGTGCTCGGGTTCGCGTTCTTCGCGGTGCTCTACGCCGCGACCGGATCGATGGTCTCGCGTCAGGAGGACGTCAATTCCACGGCGATGCCGCTGACCATCCTCGTGATGGCGATGTTCTTCTCCGCGTTCACCGCCGTGCAGGATCCGGACGGCACGCTGTCGAACGTGCTCAGCTGGATTCCGCCGTTCTCCGCGATCCTGATGCCGCTGCGCATCGCCGCGGGCGTCGCGTCTCCCGCGCAGATCGCCGGCACGATCGCGCTGATGCTCGTCGTCACCGTGGCGATGTCGGCCCTCGCCGCCCGCATCTATCAGCGGTCGATCCTGCGGATGGGCAAGACGGTCTCGTGGCGTGAGGCTCTCGCCCGGTAACTAGTCTGGAGCCGTGACGGCCGCCGCCGCTCCTCGAGCGGCGGCGGCCGCTTCGTAACGAAGTGGAGGAAGATCCGTGGCCCCCAAGAAGATCTCGGCTCGTGAACTGATCGGCCAGGTGTTCGACGCCGACAGCTTCGTCTCGTGGGACACCGTCCCGATCGACGTCTCGCCCGATCCGAAGTATCGGGCCGAACTCGACGCCGCCGCAGTGAAGTCGGGCATCGACGAGTCCGTGATCACCGGCACCGCCACGCTCGGTGGTCGTCGGGTCGCGGTGATCGCGTGCGAGTTCGCGTTCCTCGCGGGCTCCATCGGGGTGGCGGCGTCCGAGCGGATCGTCACCGCGATCGAGCGGGCCACCGCGGAGGGGCTGCCGCTGCTCGCGTCGCCGACCTCCGGCGGTACCCGGATGCAGGAGGGCACGCTGGCCTTCGTGCAGATGGTGAAGATCGCGGCGGCCATCGCGGCACACAAGGCCGCGCACCTGCCCTACCTCGTGTATCTGCGGAACCCGACGACCGGTGGCGTGTTCGCGTCGTGGGGGTCGCTCGGGCACGTCACCATCGCCGAACCCGGCGCCCTGGTCGGGTTCCTCGGTCCCCGCGTCTACGAGGCCCTCTACGGCGAGAAGTTCCCGGAGGGGGTGCAGACGTCGGAGAACCTGTACCGCAACGGCGTGATCGACGGTGTCGCGTCGACGACGCAGTTGCGGGACCTCGTCGAGCGCGCGCTGCATGTGCTGGTGGATCCGGCCGACCCGCTCGATACGAGTACCGATCCTGTTGCAGAACAGGATGTTCCGGACGTCCCGGCGTGGCAGTCCGTCATGATCTCGCGCCGCGCCGACCGCCCCGGCATTCGCGAGCTGGTCCGTCACGCCACTTCCACCCGGGTACCGCTGAGCGGCACCGGACAGGGCGAGGTCGATTCGACGGTCCTACTGTCACTCGCCCGTTTCCAGGGTCAGCCGTGTGTGCTGTTCGGGCAGGACCGCGCCGGCCAGTCGGCCCTGAACACGATGGGCCCGGCCGCGCTGCGCGAGGCCCGCCGCGGCATGCGGATGGCGGCCGAACTGCGGTTGCCGCTGGTGCTGGTGATCGACACGCTCGGCGCGGCGCTGTCGAAGGAGGCCGAGGAGCGCGGCCTGGCACCGGAGATCGCGCGGTGCATCTCCGATCTCGTCACCCTGCGCACCCCCACCGTCTCGGTGCTGCTCGGGCAGGGCACCGGCGGCGGCGCACTCGCGCTGCTCCCGGCCGACCGCGTCCTCGCCGCCCAGAACGGCTGGCTCGCACCGCTTCCCCCGGAGGGTGCGAGCGCGATCGTCCATCGCGACACCAGCCACGCGCCGCAGATGGCGGCGGCTCAGGGCATTCGGGCGCGGGACCTGCTGCGCGACGGTGTCGTCGACGGCGTCATCCCCGAGCGCCCGGACGCCGCGATCGAACCGGTCGAGTTCTCGAGGCGTGTCGGGGCGGCGATCGCGCGTGAGCTGGTCGCGCTGGGCGGAATGTCGGGCGACGACCGGATTGCGGCCCGGGTCGCCCGCTACCGCACGCTGGGGTTGCCCGCGAGTTGACTCCCTCGGGGTCGACCCGGAGGACACTGGAGGTGAACACCCGCTCGGGACCGTGAAACGGGGAACGAGGAAGGGACACCATGAATCAACCTAGAGGCCTCGGCGCGACGGCGGTGTTCGTCGCCGCGGCGAGAGCGCTGGAGAGCCAGCGCGAGGACCGGCTGCGCTGGCCGGCGCCCGTGACCGTCTACGAACTCGACACCCCGGACATGCTCGAGTTCAAGGCCTCGGTCGTGAGCGACGCCGCGCCGAACGAGAATGCGACCCGGGTGCCGATCCCGATCGACCTGCGCGACGACTGGCCCGCCGCCCTCCACGACGCCGGATTCCGCGACGACGTCCCGACCGCGTGGGTCCTCGAGGGCCTGCTGATGTATCTCACGGACGAGGACGTCGACGCACTGATGACCCGCGTCGGTGATCTCTCCGCCGGGGGCAGCGCGCTCGGGGCCACCGTCACCACCGTCGACTTCGCGTCGGTGATGGACGATGCGCCGATCTTCCAGGACAGCCCCTCAGCGCGAGGAGTGGCTGAAGCTGCTCCGTTCGAACGGTCCCGCCGACGGTGGATGGTCTCGGCCACCAGGAAGCGACGACGGGACGGTTCCGCTAGCTCCGTGCCGCGGACCACTCCGCCAACTGGTCCAGTGCGGTCCGCGCGAGGGCCGCGGCCTCGTCCCGATTGACGCGGGAGAGCAGGAGCGCACTGATCGACAGCGACGTCAGGAGTCGGGTGCGATGCACGATCCGGTCGGCCGGGGTGCCGGGGTCGAGGGCGCGCAGCGCGTGGGCCAGCGCCGCGGCCAACTCCGATCGGTAGGCGTCGACCACCGCCCGCTGGGCGTCGTCGTGCGCGGCGAAGCCGGCGGCGCTGTTGAGGAGCAGGCAGCCGCGGCCCGGGTAGTCGTCGGGCAGGGATTCGAGCGCCTCGACGACACCGCAGTAGTACCGCGTCGCGGCGTCCGGGGCGGTGGGCTCGTCGGTGAGGATCCGCAGTCGCGGGCGCACGACGCGGTCCAGGTAGTCCTGCACGGCGGCGTCGAACAGACCGCGCTTGCTACCGAAGGCGTTGTACAGGCTCGACCGATTCAAGCCCGTGGCCCGCTCGAGGTCCGGAACGGACGTCTCCCCGAACCCCCTGTCCCAGAAGAGGTCCCGTGCCCGACCGACCACCGTGTCGGTGTCGAACTCCTGCGTCCGCGGCATGACGACCCTCACTTCTCGTTATGGAACGACCATTGCAGTATATATTGAAACGATCAGTTCAAAATAAGGAGGAGTGACCATGGTCGTCGCGGGACTGATTCTCGCCGCACTCGCCGGCGCGCTGCACGTCTACATCTTCTTCCTCGAGTCCATGCGCTGGACCGCCCCGCGCACCCGCGCGACGTTCGGCACCAGCGCCGAGGAGGCCGTCGCGACCAAGGAACTCGCCTTCAATCAGGGCTTCTACAACCTGTTCCTGGCGATCGTCACGGCCGCCGGCATCGTCGGTGTGCTGATCGGCGCGACCGCGGTCGGATCGGCACTCGTGTTCGCCGGAACCGGATCCATGTTCCTCGCGGCGCTCGTGCTGCTGCTGTCGTCGCCGGACAAGGCCCGGGCGGCGATCACACAGGGCACCCTCCCCCTCCTCGCCGTCGTTCTCCTCACGCTCGGACTGATCCTCTGAACCCCGCACACCCCCGAAGGGACAGACCCATGTCGACCAGCACCCAGATCCAGCTCACCGCCCGCCCGACGGGATGGCCCACGCCCGACAACTTCCGGACCGTGACCGTCGAACTGCCCGACCTCGCTCCCAACCAGGTGCGGGTGGCCAACGAGTTCCTCTCCGTCGATCCGTACATGCGCGGCCGGATGAACGATGTGAAGTCGTACGTGCCGCCGTTCGCCCTGGGCGAGACGATGACCGGTGGCGCGGTGGGCCGGATCGTCGAGTCGACGTCGCCCGCCCACCCCGTCGGATCCGTCGTCGTGCACGATTTCGGCTGGCGCGACGTCGCCCAGGGGGATGCCGCGAGCTTCCGTGTCGTGGAGGAGATTCCGGGGGTTCCGGTCTCCGCGTACCTCGGCATCCTCGGGCTGACCGGATTGACCGCATACGTCGGGCTGATGCACATCGCCCACCTGAAGCCGGGCGAGTCCGTGTTCATCTCCGGCGCCGCGGGCGCCGTGGGCACGGCCGCCGGGCAGATCGCCCGACTCGAGGGCGCCGCCCGGGTGATCGGTTCCGCGGGGACCGCCGAGAAGGTGGAGCTGCTCACCGACCGCTACGGATACAGCGCGGCGTTCGACTACAAGCAGGCGCCCGTGCGGGACCAGCTGCGAGAGATCGCCGGGGACGGCATCGACGTCTACTTCGACAACGTCGGCGGCGACCACCTCGAGGCCGCCCTCGACGTGATGCGGGGCGGCGGCCGGGCCGCGCTGTGCGGCGCCATTGCGGCCTACAACGCGACCGAGCGCACCCCCGGTCCCGACAACATGGCCAACATCATCACCCGCGGACTGACCCTGCAGGGCTTCACGCTCGGCAACTACACCCACTTCTTCCCCGAGTTCGCCGCCAAGATGGGCCCCTGGCTGGCATCCGGCGACGTGGTGTTCGAGGAGACCGTCGTCGACGGCATCGACAACTCCGTCGACGCCTTCCTCCAGCTCATGCGCGGCGCAAACATCGGGAAGATGTTGGTGAAGATCTAGGCATCCGGCCCCGATCGCACGCGCAGGAGCGGTCGAACGGAGGAGGGTCACTCACGGACCCGGACGTAATCGGTTGTGCTGGAGTCCACTCCAGCTTCTGGAGTCCGGGTATGCACCCAATCCTCCCGCCCACCGCGCTCCTGGAGATCGACTTCCAGTGGGATCACGGTGATACGAGATCGGCGAACTTGCGTTGGAGTGCACTCCAGCGCCTAGCGTCGCAATCATGACCGCTTCACTGGGAATCGCATCTGTAGCAGAGGTCACAGGTCTCACGCAGGACACGCTTCGCTGGTACGAGCGCGAGGGTCTCATTCCACGCGTTGCGCGTGACACCGACGGACGACGCCGATACGACGATGCATCCATTCGGATCATCCAGCTCATCGTCCGGCTCAAACGCACGGGCATGCCGGTGGCGGAGGTCCGCCGGTTCCTCGCGATGTACGACGAGGGGGCCGCGAGTCACGGTCGGCGCATGTCATTGCTGGAGGAACACCGCGCGCGAGTGGCGAGTCAGCTCGCCGAGCTGCGCGAGGACCTCGCTGCCGTCGACGACAAGATCCGCCATTACCGCGGACTCATAGCGGACGGCCTCGACTGCGACGACACCCCGATTACCGATACCTCCATCCGCGAGAGACAAGGTCAACCGGCATGACAGAACACTCCCCCACCAATCCTGATGTCGTATCAACCGTGGAACTCGGTGATGGTCTCTCGGTTAGCCGAATGGGCCTCGGAGCTATGGCATTCAGCCATGTCTACGGCCGGTCGGATCCGGCAGAGGCCCTGCAAACCATCAACCACGCCATCGACATCGGGATCTCCTTCATCGACACGGCCGATGTGTACGGTGAACCCCGCCCGGGCGCCGAGGGGCCCGCCGGAACCAACGAGGAACTCATCGCAGAAGTGCTGAGGCACCGGCGCGACGAGGTGCGGCTGGCGACGAAGTTCGGAATAACCGGCACGGTCGGGGGCAGCGCGGGCGGCAACTCGATCAGGGGCGATCGAGACTACGTGAAGTCGGCTTGCGAAGCGTCGTTGCGGCGGCTGGGAACCGATGTCATCGACCTGTACTACATGCACCGACGCGAACTCGACCGACCGATCGAGGAAACGGTCGGCGCTATGGCCGAGCTCGTCCGCGAGGGCAAGATTCGACACGTCGGCCTGTCGGAAGTGACCGGCACCGAGTTACGCGCAGCGGCGGCTGTACATCCGGTGGCGGCCGTTCAGAGCGAGTGGAGCATCTGGTCGCGTGATGTGGAACGGCACGTGGTGCCTGCGGCGATCGAGGTCGGCGCCGGATTCGTTCCGTACTCTCCGCTGGGTCGGGGATTTCTCACCGGCACGCTGACGAAGGAGTCCGTCGCGAACTCCATGCGCGCCGGACAGTCGCGATTCGATCAGAACTTCGAGGCGAACCAAGCGGTCGTCGACATCGTCCGGTCGATCGCCGACGAGATTGGCGCAACGCCGGCTCAGGCTGCCCTGGCCTGGCTCTACTCCCGCGGCACGCGGATGGGCATACCCGTCGTACCGATCCCAGGAACTCGGCGAGCGACACGGATCGACGAGAATGCCGCGTCGCTGTCGATATCGCTGTCCGACGAACAGCTGACGTGCCTCGACGGTGCGGCCGACATGGCCGCAGGCGGCAGAAATCTCACCTTCAATGGACCGCAGTGGATCTCGGCCGGACGCGAGTGATCTGAACGTCCGACGTCGCGAACATCGACGGGGTGGCGCTGTGGCCGTTCGGCAGTTGAACCCGGCCGGCAGGGGTCAGGAACTGCCGATCATGGCCGCCGGCACGATGACGGCCACCATGACGGCGGTGTTGATCGCGTCGACGGCCTTGCGCACCGCGGCTCCCGCCCATTCGCCGTCCGCAATATCCTTGGCACGCTTGCGGATCGCCTTGCGATCGGCGTCGGGGAACGCCTTGGCCGCGGCGTCGACGGCGGACAGCAACGAGACCAGCGCGGCGGTGCGGGGACCGGGGTCCAGGCCCTCGATCAGAACGCCGGACAGCTGGTCCCGGACCGCACGCTCGTGGCTCTCGTCGACCGGCGGCCATGTCTTCGTGGGGAAGATCCCGAGAACCTTGCGGCGGCTCTCGCGAACCCAGCCGCGGCCGATCACCCGCTCGAACACCGCGATCCGCAGTTCGGCGTCGAGCTTCTCGATCACGGTCTCGGGCTTCATCGGCCGGCCGACATCGCGGATCACGTCGAGGGTGCGAGCGAGGATCGGATCGTCGGGGGTCCCGTCGAGTCGCACGGCCAGGCGACCCTTCTTGACGTCCTCCCCCGCCTCGGCGGGCGTGACGTAGCCGTCGAGGGCGAGCTCGAGCAGCACGGCGCCGGCGAGCACGCGGGGCAGTTTCGTGCCGTCCACGAGCGGGGTGCCGGACTCGTCGTCGAGCAGCAACAGCAGCAGATCTTCGGCGATGAGCGTCATGGCTCCACCGTACGGATCCCGGATGTGGCAGGGTCCGACCATGCCCGATGTCTCCCAGGTGGCCGACGCGCTGGCCGAGAACGCCGACGCGGGCGACGCGCAGCACCTCCAGCGGTTCTTCAAGACCGGCCCCGGTGAGTACGGCGAGGGCGACGTCTTCATCGGGGTGCGGGTGCCCGCGATCCGCAAGCTCGCGAAGCAGTTCGCCGCACTCCCGCTCACCGAGGTCGACGTCCTGCTCGACTCCCCCGTCCACGAGCACCGCCTCGCGGGCCTGCTGATCCTGGTCGAACAGTTCGGCCGGGCGAGCGCGGCTCGCACGCGGGACGACGCCGCGCGTGGACGGATCGCGGACAGCTATCTCGCGGCGGTCCGACGGGGACGGGTGAACAACTGGGACCTGGTGGACCAGTCCGCCCCGTACATCCTCGGCGACTGGCTGTACGACCGTCCTCGCGATCTCGTCTTCGAGCTGGGAACCGACGAGGACCTGTGGCGCCGCCGGGTTGCGCTGCTGACGACGTTCGGATTCGTCCGCAACGGTGACGCGTCGACCACCCTCGCGATGGCGGCCCGCGTCCTCGGGGATCGGCGCGACCTGACGCAGAAGGCGACCGGGTGGATGTTGCGGGAGGTGGGCAAGCGGGTGGACCGCGTCCTGCTCACCGGATTCCTCGACGAGCACGCCGCCGACATGGGCGCGACCGCGCTGAGCTACGCGACCGAGCATCTCGACACCGACCTGCGCGCGCACTACCGGAGCCTGCGCCGACGGTGACTCGGACAACCGTCCATGCCGTTCACCGACCGTTCCCCACCGTCCGGCGCACGCCGAACCCACGGAGGGCGGACCGACACGTCGAACGACCACCGGTCGAATAATGTGTTGTGTGCATCACAGATGCGTGGTCAGTTACCGAGAGGACACGAATCGATGAGCCCAGCCGAGCACGCAACAGGCGCGTACGCCGAGGCCTTCCGCCAGAGCGTGGAGCAGCCGGAGAAGTTCTGGCTCGCCGCCGCCGACGCCGTCGAGTGGGACACCGCGCCGACCCGCGCCCTCGACGACTCGAACGCGCCCGCGTACCGCTGGTTCCCGGACGCCGCCCTCAACACGTGCTTCAACGCGCTCGACCGGCACGTGCGCGACGGCCACGGCGACCAGGCCGCGCTGATCTACGACTCGGCCATGGTTCCGGCCCAGCGCACGTACACCTATGCCGAACTGCTGGCGGAGGTCGCGCGCTTCGCGGGTGTGCTCGCCGAGCAGGGTGTCGTCGCCGGCGACCGCGTCATCATCTACATGCCGATGATCCCCGAGGCCGCGATCGCGATGCTCGCGTGCGCGCGCATCGGCGCCGTCCACTCGGTCGTGTTCGGCGGCTTCGCCGCCAAGGAGCTCGCCACCCGCATCGACGACGCCCAGCCCGTCGTGCTGGTCACCGCCTCGGGCGGCCTCGAACCCGGCCGCACCATCGAGTACCTGCCGATGGTCGATCAGGCGCTGGGGATGTCGGCGCACCCGCCGCACACCGTCATCGTCAAGAACCGCGAGACGATCCCCGGCTCGGCCGCCGACTACCGCGACCGCGGCGCGGCGTGGTTCGACTGGGACGAACTTGCCGCCGACGCAACCGATGCCG
Source organism: Rhodococcus sp. W8901 (assembly GCF_013348805.1). NCBI lineage: Bacteria > Bacillati > Actinomycetota > Actinomycetes > Mycobacteriales > Nocardiaceae > Rhodococcus > Rhodococcus sp. W8901. Next base: position 1,289,910 of record NZ_CP054690.1, on the reverse strand, counting down.
CGCCGGTCTCCGTTGCGGCCACGGACCCGCTGTACATCCTCTACACCTCCGGCACCACCGGAAAGCCCAAGGGCGTCGTCCGGGACAACGGTGGTCACGCCGTCGCGCTGACGTGGTCGATGCGCAACATCTACGACATCGGTCCCGGCCAGGTCATGTGGACCGCGTCCGACGTCGGCTGGGTCGTGGGCCACTCCTACATCGTCTACGCGCCGCTGCTCGCGGGTGCGACCACGGTGATGTACGAGGGCAAGCCCGTCGGCACGCCCGACGCCGGCGCGTTCTGGCGAGTCGTCCAGGAGCACAACGTCTCCGCGCTGTTCACCGCCCCCACCGCGATCCGCGCCATCCGCAAGGCCGACCCGGATGCGAACGAGCTTGCCAAGTACGACATCTCGTCGATGACGACGCTGTTCGCGGCCGGCGAGCGCCTCGACCCCGACACGTACGTCTGGGCCACCGAGAAGCTCGGCGTCCCGGTGATCGACCACTGGTGGCAGACCGAGACCGGCTGGGCGATCTGCGCGAACATGCGTGGGCTGGAACCGATGCCGATCAAGGCCGGCTCCCCCACCGTGCCCGTCCCCGGCTACCGGGTGGGCATCGTCGACGGCGAGGGCGCCCCCGTCTCGGCCGGCACCGAGGGCAACATCGTGATCGCCCTGCCGCTGCCCCCGGGCACCCTGGCCGGGCTGTGGCGCGACGAGGACCGGTACGTGAAGTCGTACCTGTCGACGTTCGACGGGTACTACCTCACGGGCGACTCCGGCTACATCGACGAGGACGGCTATGTCTTCGTCCTCGGCCGCAGCGACGACGTCATCAACGTTGCCGGGCACCGGCTTTCGACGGGCAGCATGGAGGCCGTGGTCGCCGGGCACCCGGCGGTTGCCGAGTGCGCCGTCATCGGCATCCACGACGAACTCAAGGGCCAGCGCCCCAGCGGCTACGTCGTCCTCAAGGCGGGTGTGGAGATCGACGACGAGGTGCTGCGCAAGGAACTGGTCGCGATGGTGCGCGAGCAGATCGGCGCCGTCGCCACGTTCCGCGACGTCACCGTCGTGCAGGCGCTGCCGAAGACCCGCTCCGGCAAGATCCTGCGCAAGACGATGCGTCAGATCGCCGACAACGCCGAGTACACCGTGCCGTCCACGATCGAGGATCCCTCGGTCCTCGAGGAGCTCGAGAAGCTGCTGCGCGGATAGGAACCGCCGTCGACGGAAAGGCTCCGCACCGCAAGGTGCGGAGCCTTTCCTATTTCGGATAAATGGGACCAGTCGAATCAATTCGACCAAACGACATATAAGTTCAATCACCCAAACCCGCAGGTCAGGACATGCGCCATCCTTGACCATCACGGTACAATCACGGTAGGTTCACGGACAGGGTTTCACCCGATCCTCGATTCGACGCCACCGATTCGCATTTGCCCGAGGGGGAGAATTGTCCGCAGTCGCCACGCCGTCCGTCCACGCCCTCCTGCGTGATCTCGTCGCGAACAGCCCGCGGCGCCATTTCCTGCACGACACCGAGGGCGTGGAGCTGTCGAACCAGGGTGCCCTGCTGCGCGAATTCGTCGCGACGGTCCAGGCGTGCCTGGAGCGGGACCTGAACGCCCTCCGCGAGTCGGAACGCAAGGAGCGGTCCACCGATCCCGACTGGGCCGACGGACCGGGCATACGTTTGATCGCGTCGATCGCCCAGTACGACGAGATCCTGAACACGCTGCTCGACGCCGTCGCGCCGTTCGAGGCCGGACGCATGACAACCGTGTGGACACTGCTCGGGTCGGCCGCCGAACGACTCCGCATCCTGGCTGCGCTGGAATCATCCGCGGGCGAGCGGGTGGCGGCGCAGCTCGCGGCCGCATCGGCGCGCACCCGTGGCCGGCTCACCGCGGCGGCGGCGTCCGAGAACGTCGACCTGGACCTCCCGGCCGCCTTGGTGTCCGCGGAGCTTGTTGCGACGGAAACCGATCCGCTGCCACTGCCCGGTCCGCATGCACCGGTCGCCGCGCTGGTCGAACTCGTCGAACTGGGCGCCGCCACCGCGCGTGACGGCGGCCCGCTGGACGTGCAGTCGCTGCACGCGTCGCCGCACGCCACCGACTACGTCCACCTGGCCACCGTCGGCGGCTACCAGTTCCATCTTGTGCTCGAGATCGTGCGCGAGGCCACCGACGCGTTGTGTTCCGTGGCCGACCTGCTGACACACGAGTCCGTCTGGAGCGAGTGGGCCGCCGACGTCCGGGCGGCCGTCGAGTACGCGTGGGCGTGCATCTGACGGCTCGCCCGGCACGCTAGCGGCGGACGGGCACCGGATCGACCAGGACGCAGCGAGCACCCGAGAAGATCGTCGGCATGCACTTGTTGCAGTGGATGCACAGCGACCGGGTGCGCGACTCGGCCTCGATGCGGTTGATCAGGTCCGGCTCCCGCAGCAGCGCGCGGGCCATCGCGACGAACTCGAAGCCCTCGGCCATCGCGGTGTCCATGCCGGCCTTGTCGGTCACGCCGCCCAGCAGCACCAGCGGCATCTTCACCGCAGCCCGGATCTGCCGGGCCTCCTCGAGCATGAACAGCGGCTCGTACGGGTAGGTCTTGATGAACGCCTTGCCGACCATTTGCACGCCGAGCTTGATCGGCTGCGGCATCGCGTTGGCGAAGTCGCGGACCGGGGCGTCGCCCTTGAACAGGTACATCGGGTTCAGCAGCGAACTGCCCATGGTGAGTTCGAGGGCGTCGAGGCTGCCGTCGGCCTCGAGCCACTGGGCCACCTGGATCGCCTCGTCCACCCAGAAGCCGCCGGGCACGCCGTCGTCCATGTTGAGCTTGGCGAGGATCGCGATCCGGTCACCGACGGCCTCGCGTACGGCACGCGCAGTCTCCAGCACGATCCGCGCCCGGTTCTCGAGCGATCCGCCGTAGTTGTCCTTGCGCTTGTTCAGCTTGGGGCTCAGGAACGAACTCGCGAAGTAGTTGTGGCCGAAATGGATCTCGACGGCGTCGAAGCCGCCCTCGATCGCGAACTTGGCGGCGTCGGCGTGCGCCTGGGTGATCCGTGCGATGTCGGCGGCGGTCGCGGCGTGGATCTTCTTCATGCTCATGGGGTTGAACGACGTCGACGGTGCCAGCGCCGGCAGCCGGTTGGACTTCTCGTTCGCGACCGGACCGGCGTGCCCGATCTGCGCGGACGCCGCGGCGCCCTCGGCGTGGATGGCGTCGGTCAGCCTGCGCAGTCCCGGCACCACCTCGGGACGCATCCACAGCTGCCCGCGTTCGGTGCGCCCCTCGGGCTGCACGGCGCAGTACGCGACGGTCGTCATGCCGACACCGCCCGCGGCCGGCTGGCGATGGAACTCGATCAGCTCGTCCGTGACCAGCGCTTGCGGCGTCCGTCCCTCGAACGTCGCCGACTTGATGATGCGGTTGCGCAGCGTGATCGGGCCCAGCTTGGCCGGCGCGAACACGTCAGGAGGAGCGATCTGGGACACCATGAAACCTTCCGTCGAGGGGCGGGCCGAGGCTATACCGCAGCCAGCGGTCTCGAAAGTGGGGGTGTCCACCCAGTGGGACACCCGGGCGATCAGCCCAGTTCGCCGTAGCGCGCCAGCGCCTCGCGCCGCTCCTCGGCGTGGTCGACGACCTGGCCGGGATAGTCGTCGGGGCGCCCGGCCTTCAACGCGTGCACCGCCTTGCCCTCGACGCCGCGCAGTTCGGGCACCCACCGCCGCACGTACTCGCCCGTCGGATCGAACTTCTCGCCCTGGCTGATCGGGTTGAACACCCGGAAGTACGGGGCCGCGTCGGTGCCGGACCCGGCGGTCCACTGCCAGCCGTGCTGATTCGACGCCAGATCGCCGTCCACCAACTGCTGCATGAAGTACCGCGCGCCGCGCCACCAGGGCAGGTGCAGGTCCTTGACGAGGAACGACGCCACGATCATCCGCACCCGGTTGTGCATCCACCCCTCGACGGCCAGCTGCCGCATGCCGGCATCGACGATCGGGTACCCGGTGCGGCCCGCGCACCACGCATCGAACAAGGCGTCGGCGTCGAGTCCGGCGTCGTGCCGGATCGCATCGAATCTGCGGTCGTAGTTGCGGCGCGCGCTGTCGGGACGCTGGAACAGGATGTCCGCGTAGAAGTCTCGCCACGCGAGCTGGCGCCGGTACTGCTCGGCGCCGCGGCTGCGCCGGCGCGCCAGATCCGCGAGCATGGTGCGCGGGTGGATGTTGCCGAACTTGAGGTACACCGACATCCGGCTGGTGGTGTCGAGGTCCGGACGGTCACGTTCGTGGTCGTAGCGGATCAGGTCGTCGTCGCAGAACTCCCGCCACCGCGTCAGTGCCGCGCTCTCGCCCGCCTCGAGGCCCGGCTCCGACGGTGCCGGAATCGCCACTCGATCACGCAGCCCGCCAACGTCATCCGGGTCGATCCACGCGACGGTGTCCACGCCGGTCTGCGCGGGCCCGCGCCAGCCGTGGTCGAGCCACCGCTTGAACCACGGCGTGAACACCTTGTACGGGGTGCCGTCGTCCTTGGTCACCCGGCCCGGCGCGATCGCGTACGGCGAGCCCGTGGCCACCAACTCGACCTGCTCGGCCACCGCCGCGTCGCGCTCCCGCCCGTACGGCCCGTAGTCGGCGCTGACGTGCACCTCCCGCGCACCAACGGCTTTCGCGACCCGAGGGACCACCTCGGCAGGATCGCCGCGCATCACCAGCAGCCGCCCGTCCATCCGCTCGTCGAGCGCGACGAGGCTGCGGCACAGGAAGTCTCGACGGGGACCGCCGGACGGACCGAGCAGCCGGTCGTCGAGGACGAACAACCCCAACGCGCGCTCCCCCGCCGAACTCAACGTCGGCAGGTCCGCCAGTCGCAGATCGCGCCGAAACCACACAAGAGACTCGGCCACGTCGTCCTCTCCGTCGATGGTGCATGCGGTGCGCCACCCACGGTAGTTCAGCCGCCCTGGCCCGGATCCGGCTCCGACGCCGCGGACTCGGATCGGCGCCGACGCACCACCCGCACCGCCACCACCGTGAACAGCACCAGCACGAGCGCCAGCAGGATCCCCGCGTCGGAGACGTTCCGGGCCCATTCACTCAACGTGACCTGGAGCGAGAACTGGTCGTCCACGCCCATCACACTGCCGAGGTTCGCCGTCCCGTCCGTGACGAGAAAGAGGGCCCCGAGTGCCACGAACAGCAGGCCCGACACCAGCGACGTCGTGTGTAGACGCACCGGGCCGAGCGCGATCTGCTTGCCCCGCAACCACTGACGCCGTCCCAGTTCGAATCGATCCCAGAGCAACGCCAGCACGAAGAGCGGCACGGTCATCCCGAGCGCGTAGACGGCCATCAGCAGTCCGCCGTAGCCGGCACCGCCCCCGGCCACCGCGATCGTGAGAACGCTGCCGAGCAGGGGCCCGGAACAGAACCCGGCGAACCCGTAGACCGCTCCGAGCGCGAACACCGACACGGTCCCGGAGATGCGGACGGATCCCGCCGCGCGTTGCGCGGGAGCGAACGCGAATCCCCGGCCGAACACCGTCATCACACCGAGCGCGATCAGCACCAGACCGCTGACCGTCGTCACCGTCTCGCGGTGCTGGGTCAGCAACGATCCCATCGCCCCGAGGCCGGCGCCGAGCGGCACCAGCACCACCGCGAGGCCGACGTAGAACACCGCGGTCCGGGCTGCGAGCCGTCCCACACCGTCGAAGGCGTAGGCGAAGAAGGACGGCAGTAGCAACGCCGAACAGGGACTTACCAGTGAGAGCAGACCGCCCAACAGCGCACCGAGCAGTCCGATGTCGGTCACGGAAGTTGCCCACCGGTCTTCGCGATCAACTGCTCGAAGACCGACAGCGGCTGGGCGCCGAGCACGGGATAGCCGTCGACCACGAACGACGGTGTGCTCGACACTCCGATCATGTTGGCCTCCATGACGTCCGACGCGATCTCGGTGTCCACCGAGGTGTCCGCGGCGTCACGCGCGAAGCGATCCAGGTCCGGCACACCGGCCTGTTCCGCGAACCCCCGAAGTGCGGCCTGGTCGAAGGTCGGATGTCCGCGATCCGGCGCGGCGGCGTAGAGAGCCGAGTTGAACTCCCAGAACTTGCCCTGCGCGGCCGCGGCCCGGCCGGCCCGCGCGGCGACCATCGACTCCTCTCCGAAGATCGGCAGGTCGCGCCATTCGATCCGCAGCTTTCCCGCCTCGACGTACTTGTCGACGAGCTGGGGTTCGGTGTCGTGACTGAACTTCGCGCAGAAGGGGCAGCGATAGTCCGAGTACACGACCAGCACCACCGGAGCGTCGACCGGTCCGCGCGCCAACGGGTCGCCGTCCACCCGGCGGGCCATGTCGCCGACCGGCCCGATTCCGGCCTCGAGACCTTCGGTGGCTGCCACCGCCGCCGAGGTCGGCTCGTCCGTGGTGCGCATCCGTTCCAGCACGAGAACCCCGGCCAGTACGAGCGCGACGACGCCGAGCGCTCCGAGCAGCCATACGTCCCGCCTGATCCCGAAGAGCTTGCTCCGCGACGCCATCCGTCCTCCGTTCGTTCCATGCACACTCGCCCACGACTACCAATCGGTGATCGTACATGGAACTACTATCATCCTTAGTAGTTCCGAGGCCTCCGCCGACGAGCGGGATCGGCACACCGTGACCGAAACCTTCAGCGGCGGGAGGTATTTGCTCTGCGGACCCGCCTGCACCGCGCCGGCCGAGCGGTCCGGTACGGGTCAGCCGCCGAAGATCGCGCAGGAGGCCGCGAGCGCCGCGACCAGGGCGGAGAACGTCGCCAGCACCGGCAGCGCCGACAGGGCGAGCGCGAGCGGATAGTGCAGGACCTGCGCTCCACGACGCGGCGCGCGCAGTCCCGAGAGCCACACCACCCGATCCTCGACGAAGCCCGCGGCCGACATCGCCGCCGGCCGAGGGTCCCGCGCCTCGCCGTGCCAACTCTCGAGCGCGGCGCACACCGCTCCCGAACCGCACGACGCGGCGGCGTGACGGTCCGCGGACAACTCCACCAGCACACGAATCCACGTTGCCCCCACCCGCGCCACCGGGACGAACGGGACGGCAGCATCCAGTGCGTCTGCCCACGCCACCAGCAGGTGGTGACGCCCGGTCAGATGGGCGCGTTCGTGGGCCAGGACCGCCGCCCGGGCCGACGGATCGAGTTCGCGTACACCGGTTCCCAACACGATCGCCGGGGAGCGGCCGCCGATGCTGTACGCCGCGACGCCCTGCCCGACGAGGTGGAAGACGTCGTCGCCGTCGGTCACGGTGGGCCGGCCCACCAGACGCAACACCGACGCGTGCTCCTCGGTGACTCGGCGATGGCGGAGCAGAGCCCGCGAGACGACGACCACGATCCGTCCGAGCACCAGCAGACCGGCGCCCCAGAGCGTTGCCTCGACCGCGGAAAACCAAGGAACAGTGCCGTTCCGGCGCAGGGAGTTGACACACGACAGCGTCGACGACGGCAGGAGGTGCCAGCGGTCCCCCGGCCGCACCCAGAGGACGAGGGGCACGGCCGCCACCACACCGACGAACAACGCCTGCGACGACAGCCATGCCGCGAGGGCCACCCGTGGGTGCCGGTGGGGTGCCGCGAGCAGGCCGAGCCAGTGCGGCGCCGCGAACCCGAGCACCACCGCGGCGACCGTGAGGCCGATCGCGGCGATCACCCGACGCCACCCGGTCGGCGCGTCTGTGTACGCCGCGCGGCCCGACGCAGGATCCTCGACTCGTCCTCCGAGGCGGAGTTCGCGAAGTGCAGCATGACCTGCTCGGCGTCACCGCTCGACCGGAGCACCTGACGAACCAGATCGGCCGCGGTCTCCTCCCGGCTGCGGGTGGCGCGATATCGATAGGCCCGTCCGACGCGTTGCCGCGACGCCATGCCCTTGGTGTGCAGGTTGTCGAGGACGGTCATCACGGTGGTGTACGCGAGCGGCCGCGGCGACTGCAGTCGATCCATCACGTCCCGCACCCGCACCGATTCGTCCACGCTCCACAGCACGTCCATCACCGCGGTCTCGAGGTCGCCGAGCCCGATCACGCGTCCACCCCGGCGATCAGCAGCGCAGTCGTCGACTCGATGTGCCGTCGCAGTTCGTCCACCGCGCGGTCCACGTCCCGTTCGACGGCGGCCGCGGCGATCCGTCCGTGCTCGGCGTCGACGTCGCGTTTCTCGGACTCTGCACTGCGAACACTCCAGCAGCGGTACACCTCCGAGACGTCGCGCAGCGATTCGGCGATTCGGACCAGGCGCCCGTTGGGACACGCGCGCAGGAGTGCGCCGTGGAAGTTGCCGTGCGCCGACAGCCACGCCTCGGCGACCCTGCCGTCCGCGTCCACGGCCGCCGTCCGCGCGAGGGTGTGCCGCGCCGCGAGCACCGCCGACTCCCATTCGACGTCGCCGTGCGCGATCGACTGCCGCAGCGCCTCGGATTCGACGAACACGCGGGTCTCGGTGAGCTCCAACAGGTCCGGTACGGACACCGGCACCACGCGGAAGCCGAGCTGCGCCTCGGAGACCGCGAGCCCCCGCTCGACGAGGCGGGGCAGGACTTCCCGCAGGACGCCGGTGCTCGCGTCGTAGCGGGCCTGCAACTGGCCGAACGCGAGCTTCTCCCCCGGCGCGAGCACACCTCCGAGGATGTCCGCTCGCAGCCGCGCGTGGATCTCGTCAGCGCGGGTTCCGCTCGCTCGTGCCATTCCGCAAGTACAGGACGATGCGAATCGAGAGTCAAGTTTCGAAATTATATTGCTTTTCCGATATTTCTCGGATCTACTGTCCACACCCGACCACAGACAGGACGTGACGACCGTGCGCATCGCCAACCTCTCCGGACGAGCAGTTCTCGTCGACGGACACCTGGCCGTCGACATCCACACCGCCAGCGCGGGACGCTTCGGCCCCGACCTGCCCGCCATCTACGCCGAGTGGGAGGCCTTCACGACGTGGGCGGCCGCCGACACCGCCACGGTCACCACCTCCGGCGCCCCGTTCGAGGTCCGCGACCTCGGCGCCCCATCTCCGGCGCCGAGTCAGGTGTTCGCGATCGGCCTCAACTACCGGGACCACGCGGCGGAGACGGGCCTCGACGCGCCGGACGCGCCGCCCACCTTCACCAAGTTCGCGAGCTGCCTCACCGGCCCCGAGACGGACCTGCGCCTGCCCACCGACACCGTCGACTGGGAGGTGGAACTGGTGGCCGTCATCGGCCGCGAGGCGACCGACGTGGCGGCGGCCGATGCGTGGGCACACGTCGCCGGGCTCACTGTCGGACAGGACTTCTCGGAGCGGACCTCCCAGATGACCGGCCCCGCACCGCAGTTCTCGCTGGCCAAGTCGCACCCCGGCTTCGGGCCGACCGGCCCGTGGCTGGTCACCCCGGACGAGTTCGCCGACCCGACCGACCTCGCGATCACGTGCGAGATCGACGGCGAGACGGTCCAGTCGGGCCGCACCTCGCAGATGATGTTCCCGGTCGCGGAGTTGATCGCGCACCTGTCGGCGGTGTGCACCCTGCGCCCCGGCGACATCGTGTTCACCGGCACCCCGGCCGGCGTGGGCGTGGGACGCAGCCCGCAGCGCTTCCTCGTCCCCGGCAACGTCGTCACCACTCGGATCGAGGGCATCGGCGCCCTGGTGCAGCGCTGCGTGCAGTGACCCGGCCGTCGGGCACGGTTCGTGAACAGTGTTCACAATGAATTAGCATCATCGCCGTGCCCGACACCCCCGACACTCGCGATGCGCTGGCTCGCGCCTACCTTCTGGCCGAGCACCTGTCGTCGTCGACGGCTGCAGGTATGCGCACCTTCGGGCTGACGACGGCACGCACCCGCGCCCTGCTGTACGTCCTCGAGAATCCGCCGATGACGCAGCGCGACCTCGCGAGCGTCCTGCGCTGCAGCACCCGCCAGGTCACCGCCCTGGTCGACGCGCTCGAGAAGTCCGGTCACCTGCGGCGTGACCCCCATCCGACCGACCGCCGCGCCCACATCGTCGCCCTCACCGAGCGCGGACACACCGACGCCGCGCGGATCCGGGAACTGCGGCAGCAGGCCGCGCACGACCTTTTCGACGGTGTCCCCGCCGCGGATCTGGAGGCATTCGTGCGCGTGGCGGACGTGCTCATCACGCACCGACACCTGCAGCCACCGGAATCGGACCGGTGACGATCATGCACGAATCGGACCCTCGTTCCAGGCACAATGCTCACGTGACCACACCCGCGACGGTCCTGGTCGTGGACGACGACCAGGATGTTCTCGCCTCACTCGAGCGTGGGCTGCGGCTGTCCGGATTCACCGTTCTCACCGCGGCCGACGGCGCGATCGCGCTGCGGGTGATCGCCGACGTCGAGCCCGACGCTCTCGTGCTCGACATGAACATGCCCGTGCTCGACGGCACCGGTGTGGTCACGGCGCTGCGCGGGATGGGCAACGACATCCCGATCTGTGTACTCAGCGCCCGCAGCTCGGTCGACGACCGCATCGCGGGCCTCGAATCCGGCGCGGACGACTACCTCGTCAAACCGTTCGTCCTGGCCGAACTCGTCGCCCGGATCCGCGCGATGCTGCGACGCCGCTCGGCCGCCGCCGGCCCCGGCACCGAGCCGCCGCTGACCGTCGGCCCCCTGTCCATCGACCTCTCGGGCCGCCGCGTGTGGCTCGACGACACCGAGATTCCGCTGACCAAGCGGGAATTCGAGCTGCTCGAGGTGCTGGCCCGCAACGCCGGCGTCGTGCTCAGCCGGGAACGGCTACTGGATCTGGTGTGGGGCTACGACTTCGTCGCCGACACCAACGTCGTCGACGTCTTCGTCGGCTACCTGCGGCGCAAGTTCGAAACCGACGGCACACCGAGGCTGCTGCACACGGTGCGCGGCGTGGGATTCGTTCTCCGGGAACCGGCGTGAGTCGCCCGCATTCGCTGCGCGCGCGGGTCGCGATGGCGACGGCACTGGGAGCGACGATCATCGTCGCCGCCGTCGGCGTCTACCTCGCGCTCGCGATCGCGCGGAACAACCTGCAGCAACTGGACCGACGCCTCGAGACCGCGTCGCGGGTGCTGGTCGTCAACGCGCCCGCCGCCGCACCGTTCCTCAACGTCCTCGGCGACGGCGGAGCGTTCGCGGTCACGATCCGGGCGGGCGACAAGGTCGTCTCCAGCACGTCGAGCCGGCTTCCCGCGCTCGACCTCGGGTCGCACACCGTCGACGTCGGCGGCACCCCGTTCCGAACCTTCACCGCCCCGCTCGGGCCCGAATCCACGGCGCTGCTGTCTGTGGCCGTTCCGCTCGCGGAGGCGCAGGATCCGACGACCGAACAACAGCAGCAGGTCGCGCTCGTGGGTGTGCTCGCGATCGTCGCCGCGGGCGGCCTCGGCTGGATCTTCGGTGGGCGGGCGGTGCGGCCCCTGGTCGAACTGACCCATCGGGTGAGCCGCCGCGACCGCGACCTCGCCACCGCCGCGTCCGGGGTCCGCGAGGCCGACGAACTGGCCGCGGCCGCCGGCGCGATGCTGCAGGACGTCTCCGATGCGCAGTCCCGCACCGCCGCCGCCCTCGACACCGCGCGCGACTTCGCGGCCGCCTCCGCACACGAACTGCGAACCCCGCTCACCGCGATGCGGACCGACCTCGAGGTGCTCGACACGCTCGATCTGTCCGACGACCAGCGCGCCGAGATCCTCGGCGACCTCATCCGCACCCAGGGTCGCGTCGAGGCGACCCTCACCGCGCTCGAGCGCCTCGCGTCGGGCGAACTGTCCAGCGAGAAGGACCATGTCGACACCGATCTGACGGAGCTGTGCGACCTCGCCGCCGAGGACGCACAGCGTCAGCACCCCGGCCTCACCGTGACGGTCGACGCCCCACCCGGTCTCGTGCTGCGAGGACTGCCGGCGGGACTGCGGCTGGCGCTCGACAACGCCATCGCCAACGCCTTCCGTCACGGCGGCGCGCGACACGTGTCGATCGGCGCAGGCCGGGACGCGCCAGGCACCGTCACCGTCACCGTCGACGACGACGGCACCGGCATTCCCGAGGAGGAACGAACCGAGGTGTTCGAACGCTTCCGACGCGGCAGCGGCGCCGCGAAGGGCGGGTCCGGACTGGGCCTCGCGTTGATAGCTCAGCAGGCCCACCTCCACGGGGGCCGGGCGCGGTTCGAGGACAGCCCGCTCGGCGGCGTGCGACTGGTGGTGTCCCTTGCGAGTTGACGGGCGCGACATCCCGGTCACCGGCAGCCTCCTGCAGCCGTTGGTCCGGCGCACGAGCGACATCCTGCGGGTGGTCATCGCGCTGACCCTGCTCGGCGCGGTCATCGCCGGTTCGGTGATCACCCGCAGCGAATGGGACGCGCTCGAGACGTCGGTGTCCGACATCGTCGGCATCCTGTCGCCAGGGGTCTCGGACACCGTCTATCTCCTGTACGGGGTCGCGATCCTCGCGCTGCCGTTCGCGATCCTGATCCAGCTGATCGTCGGACGCCGCTGGAAGCTGCTGGCCGGCTACGCCGCGGCCGGGCTGATCGCGGGGCTCGCACTGTCGTTCACCGGGACCGGGCTGGCCGCTCCGCAGTGGCACCTCGACGTCTCGGACCGCCTCAACACGTTCCTGTCCCAGTTCCTCGACGACCCCCGCTGGATCGCGATGCTCGCGGCCGTCCTGACGGTGTCGGGGCCGTGGCTGCCGAAGCGGTGGCGGCGACTGTGGTGGGCGCTGCTGCTGGCGTTCGCGCCGATCCACCTGATCGTCAGCTCCATCGTGCCCGCGCGCTCGATGCTGGGGCTGGCGGTCGGCTACCTGGTCGGCGCCGTCATCGTCCTGGTGGTCGGCACGCCGGCGTTGGAGGTGCCGCTCGAGTCCGCGGTGGAATCGCTGGAGCGGCTCGGTCACCGCATCACCGCGTTCCGGGTGATCGCCCCGGCCGGCAGCGGTCCGCTGATCCTCGGCGCCTCGCGCGACGACGGAGAGCCCGAACTGATCGTCGAACTGTACGGACAGAATCAGCGCAGCCGCGGCGCGATCCGACAGGTCTCGCAGTGGCTGGCGCTGCGCAGCAGCGAGAGTGCACCGGTGCACGCGTCGCTCGCGCGGGCCGTCGAGCACCGCGCCCTGATGGGCATCGCGGTCGCCGATGCGGGCCTGGCGGCGTCCAAGCCGATCGCGGTGTCCGCCCTGGACCGTGGATGGCAGCTGTACGCGCACCCCGTCTCCTACGGCGCCCCCGTCGCGACGCTGGCCACCGATCACCCGGAACCCCGCGACACCCTGCTCGAGATGATGTGGCGATCGCTCGGCGAACTCCACACCAACCAGATCACCCATGGAGACCTGCGGGCGAGCGAGATCCGGATCGACGACGGCCGCGCCCTGTTCGACGGGTTCGCGTACGCCGAGCTCGGGCCGACCGAGGCACAGGTCCTCTCCGACACCGCGCAGTTGCTGCTGACCACGGCAGCGTTGTTCGGCGTGGAACCGGCCGTGCGGGCCGCACTGGACGCTCAGGGCCGCGACCGGATCCTCGCCGCGTCGGGTCGGCTCACCAAGTCGGCGATGCCGTCGCGGCTGCGCAAACACGTCCCCGATTCGTCGGCGATGCTCTCGGCGATCCGCGACGAGGTGGGCCGGCAGACCGACATCGAGAAGATCGCGCCCGAACAGGTCACCCGCTTCACCCGGAACCAGATCATCCAGCTGGTGCTGCTGATCGGCCTGGTCTACGTCGCGTACCCGTTCATCAGCCAGGTCCCCACGTTCCTCACCGAACTGAAGACGGCGAACTGGTGGTGGGCACTGGCCGGGCTGGTGGTGTCGGCACTCACCTACGTCGGGGCGGCGGCGGCACTGTGGGCGTGCGCATCCGAGCTCGTGCGCTACCGGGACCTGCTGATCATGCAGGTGGCGAACACGTTCGCCGCCACCACCACCCCGGCCGGCGTCGGCGGGCTCGCACTGAGCGTGCGTTTCCTGCAGAAGGGCGGTCTCGGCACGGTCCGCGCCACGGCGGCCGTGGCGCTGCAGCAGACCGTGCAGGTGGTCACCCACATCGCGCTGCTGATCTTCTTCAGCGTGGCGGCCGGGCGCGACGCCGACCTGTCGCACTTCGTCCCCAAGGGCACGACGCTGTACCTCATCGCGGGCATCGCCCTCGGTGCGATCGGCACGTTCATGTTCATCCCGAAGGCGCGACGCTGGCTCAACGACGAGGTCCGCCCACAGCTCACCGAGGTGCTGGGGTCGCTGACCCAACTGGCGCGCAGCCCGGGCCGATTCCTGCTGATCGTGCTCGGCAGCGCGGGCACCACCCTCGGCGCCGCGCTCGCCCTGTGGGCCAGCGTCGAGGCGTTCGGCGGCGGCACCACGTTCGTCACCGTCACGATCGTCACGATGATCGGCGGCACCCTCGCCTCGGCTGCGCCGACGCCGGGCGGTGTCGGCGCCGTGGAAGCCGCACTCATCGGTGGCCTCACCGCTTTCGGGCTGCCCGTGGGGATCGCGGTACCGTCCGTACTGCTGTACCGCGTCCTGACGTGTTGGCTGCCGGTCTTCTGTGGCTGGCCTACCTTGCGTTGGTTGCAGAAAAACGACATGGTCTGATGGTTTGTGTTCGATAATTCTGGAACGTGTCGAGAACTTTCGGGCAACCCGTAGCAAATCGTGACGTAGACCCGATAGCGAAAGTGATATACACACGTCCAGCACCGTGGGAGCACAGCCGCGCTCCCCGGCCGACCACCGAAGGCGAGTAAGTATGCGTGTAACCAAGAAGTCCCGCCGGCTCAAAGCGTTGATCGGCGCCACGACGGCGACGGTCGCCGCACTTCCCGTGTTCTTGGGGGCCGGGGTGGCCACGGCCGCAGCGCCGGGAACCGACGCAGCCAAGGTCGAGGCGGCTGCCCAGTCGAACGGCGGCACCAAGCTGGTCTCCGCCAAGCAGGGCACGGGCAACAAGATGTCCCTGGTCGTCCGCTCCGAGTCGATGGGCCGGGACATCCCGCTCGAGGTGATCCGTCCGGCGGACACCTCCAAGCCGGCCCCCACGCTCTACCTGCTCAACGGCGCCGGTGGTGGCGAGGATTCGGCTTCGTGGCAGAAGCAGGCCGACATCGGCACGTTCTTCGCGGGCAAGCAGGTCAACGTCGTCACCCCGATGCAGGGTGCGTTCACCTACTACACCGACTGGCAGAAGGCGGATCCGTCTCTCCACGGCGCCAACAAGTGGGAGACCTTCCTCACCGAGGAACTCCCGCCGGTCATCGACTCGGCGCTCGGCACCACCGGTGTCAACACGCTCGCGGGCATCTCGACGTCGGGCACCTCGGTGTTCAACCTCGCGCTCAAGGACCCCCAGCTGTACAAGGCCGTCGGCGCGTACAGCGGCTGCGCGGACACCGCGACTCCGGTCGGCCAGACCTACATCCAGATCGTGATCGCGGCCCGCGGCGACGCCGACACCGAGAACATGTGGGGCCCGGTCGGCAGCCCGGACTGGATTGCACACGACCCGATCATCAACATCGGCAAGCTCAGGGGCGGCCCCAAGCTGTACGTCTCCAACGCGTCCGGCCTGCCCGGCCCGCACGACACCCTCGACAGCCAGGGCATCAACGGCAACGTCGGGACGCTGGCCAACCAGGTCGTCGTCGGCGGCATCATCGAGGCTGCGACCAACGAGTGCACCCACCGACTGTTCAACGCGGTCAACGCCAACGGCATGGGCGAGCAGGCGTTCTTCGACTTCAAGCCGGCCGGCACCCACTCGTGGGGCTACTGGCGTGACGACCTGAACAACTCGTGGCCGATGCTGGCCGACGCCATGGGCACCCCGCGGTAGTCATCCGGCGGTAGCTTCACCACGCTGCGACAAGGGCGCTCCGGCTTCGGCCGGGGCGCCCTCTCTCGTCCCGCAGAGTCCCGCGAGCGGCTCATACTGGTCGTGTCCCGTACCGACCCGGAACGAGGAGACGCAGCCATGACCTTCAGCCACCCACGTGGAACCCGGGGAGCACGCCCACCGCACGGACGCATGGTGCGCTGGGTCGACAAGTTCGCGATGGGCCGGGTCCGGCGCGGCGGCAGGTTCATGAACCTGGCCGCGCACCCCGACCGGGTGACGATCGAGGTGGGCGGCGAGTCGATTCCGGTGACGGCACGCGAACTCCAGGACACCGAGCGCGACGACGCCCGGGCGACGATCACGGCGGCGGCGCCGCAGTTCACCGAATACGAACAGAAGACCGATCGTGAACTGCCGGTCATCCGGCTGACCCGCCGGTCCTGAGACGACCGAGCCCGGACACGACTCGGGCCCCGCACCGAGGAACGGTGCGGGGCCCGAGTTCTGTTGCTCTACAGGACTACTGGGTGCCCAGCAGGTCGATGACGAACACCAGCGTCTTGCCCGACAGCTGGTGACCGGCACCGGCCGGACCGTACGCGAGCTCCGGCGGAACCGTGAGCTTGCGGCGACCGCCGACCTTCATGCCGGGGATGCCTTCCTGCCAGCCCGGGATGAGCCGGTTCAGCGGGAACGCGACGGACTCCCCGCGCAGGAACGACGAGTCGAACACCTCGTTCGTGTCGTACTCGACACCGTGGTAGTGGACATCGACGACGCCGCCGGGCTGAGCCTCCGCGCCGTCACCGACCTCGATGTCCTCGATGACCAGCTCGGCCGGGGCCGGGCCGGTGGCCGGCTCGATCTCGGGAGCGGGCGGCGGGACGACGACGTCGAGCAGGTCGATGACGAACACCAGTGTCTTGCCCGACAGCTGGTGGCCGCCGCCGGCCGGACCGTACGCGAGCTCCGGCGGGATCGTCAGCTGACGCCGACCACCCACGCGCATGCCCGGGATGCCCTCCTGCCATCCGGCGATGAGGCCGGCGAGCGGGAAGGTGATGGATTCGCCACGGCTCCACGAGGAGTCGAACTCCTCGCCGGAGTCGAACTCGACGCCGAGGTAGTGGACCTCGACCTTGGCGCCGGGGGTGGCCTCGGGGCCGTCACCGACGACAATGTCCTTGATGACGAGTTCGGTGGGCGCGGGGCCCTCCTGGAAATCGATCTCGGGCTTGGTGCTCATGGTGTGTTGTCCGATCAGTCGTAGTCGGGCAGGACGGGTCAGCGGCCCGACAGGTCCACGTAACCGCGCTGGGTGTAGCCGGTGTAGATCTGACGCGGGCGGCCGATCTTGGTGGCCGGATCCTCGTGCATCTCACGCCAGTGTGCGATCCAGCCGGGCAGGCGGCCGAGCGCGAAGAGCACTGTGAACATGCGCGTCGGGAAGCCCATCGCGCGGTAGATCAGGCCCGTGTAGAAGTCGACGTTCGGGTACAGCTTGCGCTCGACGAAGTAGTCGTCGGTGAGCGCCGTCTCCTCGAGGGTCATCGCGATCTCGAGCAGCTTGTCGTCACCGCCGAGCTTGCTGAGGATCGAGTGCGCGGTCTCCTTGACGATCGCGGCGCGCGGGTCGTAGTTGCGGTAGACGCGGTGACCGAAGCCCATGAGCTTCACGCCGTCTTCCTTGTTCTTGACCTTGCGCACGAAGTCCTTGGCGTCGCCGCCGTTGGCCTTGATCTCGTCGAGCATCTCGAGCACGGCCTGGTTGGCACCGCCGTGCAGCGGGCCCCACAGCGCGTTGATGCCGGCGGAGACGGACGTGAACAGGTTGGCGTCCGACGAGCCGACCATGCGCACCGTCGACGTCGAGCAGTTCTGCTCGTGGTCGGCGTGCAGGATCAGCAGCATGTCGAGTGCCTTGGCGATCTCGGGATCGACCTCGTACGGCTCGGCCGGGAAGCCGAACGTCATGCGGAGGAAGTTCTCGACCAGGCTCAGCGAGTTGTCCGGGTACAGGAACGGCTGGCCGACGGACTTCTTGTACGCGTACGCCGCGATGGTGGGCAGCTTCGCGAGAAGTCGGATGGTGGACAGCTCGACCTGCTCCGGATCCTCCGGATCCAGCGAGTCCTGGTAGTACGCGGACAGCGCGTTGACGGCGCTCGACAGCACCGGCATCGGATGCGCGTTGCGCGGGAAGCCGTCGAAGAACCGCTTGAGGTCCTCGTGCAGCAGCGTGTGTCGACGGATCTTGTCCGTGAACGACTCCAGCTGGGCTTCGGTGGGCAGCTCCCCGTAGATCAGCAGGTAGCTGACCTCGATGAACGTCGAGCGCTGCGCGAGCTCCTCGATGGGGTATCCGCGGTAGCGCAGAATGCCCTGTTCACCGTCGATGTAGGTAATAGCGGAACTGGTGGACGCGGTGTTCACGAAGCCCGGGTCGAGCGTCGTGTAACCCGTGTTGGCAAGGAGCTTGCCCAGCTCGATGCCGTCATTGCCTTCAGTCGCCTTGGCGATGGACATTGTGTGCTCGCCACCGGGGTAGCTGAGTGTGGGTTTGTTGTCATTCTCAGCGGGCACGGAAGGATCCCTCTCAAACTCAGACCAGTGAGTAACTTCGTAACATTCAAGTAGAAACTAGCCGCCCGTGAGCTCCGATGCCCACGGAGGGTCCGCCGCAGGCCTGGAAACGGTGACCGCGGCCGCTCGCGCCGCGAATTCCAGGGCGTCCTGCCATTGTCCCCCGCCGAGGCCCTCGACCGAATCCGAATCCAGCGCGCGATGCTCGTCGAGCCAATGCAGCAGCGCACCGTGAACGGTGTCACCTGCACCGATGGTGTCCGCGACGGGAACCCGGAAACCGGGAACCTCTACGCGGAACCGACGCGTCCGCACGCTCAGACCGTCGGCGCCGTGGGTGGTGACGACCGCGGCGACCCCGCGGTCGAGCCACTGCGCCGGCGTCGTGCCGTCCACACCCCGTCCCAACCATTGGACGTCGTCGTCGGAGACTTTGACGATGTCGATCGACG
The DNA here is from genome assembly GCF_013348805.1 of Rhodococcus sp. W8901. Taxonomy (NCBI): domain Bacteria; kingdom Bacillati; phylum Actinomycetota; class Actinomycetes; order Mycobacteriales; family Nocardiaceae; genus Rhodococcus; species Rhodococcus sp. W8901. Next base: position 1,271,000 of record NZ_CP054690.1, on the reverse strand, counting down.
GCAGCAACTCGGTGAAGCGGCGGCGGTAGTCGGCGGGGAACACGTCCGGCCGAATGTTGGGGTCGACGATCGTGAGCCGCCCCTCGCCGTGGCTGCGGCGCAACAGATCCGTGTACACGCTCGCGCCGGGTTCGAACACGAGCGAGAGCGTGCCGAACGACACCGCGGCCGCCGATGCCGGCAACGGTCCGGGATCGGCGACGAGACGATCGGCGGTGCCGTCGGCATGAAACGTGTAGCCGGCACCGCCGTCGGGGTCGACGGCAGCGACGGCGAGCGTCGCGGGTTCGGGTCCCCGCTGCGTGATCGAGACGTCGACACCCGCCGCGACCAGCGCCGCGAGCAGCCGTTCCCCGAACGAGTCGGTGGAGAGCCTCGAGCAGAAGGCGACGCGGCTGCCGAGGCGGCCGAGTGCGATCGCGACGTTGAACGGGCCGCCGCCGAGGTGCGCCGCGAACGTGGTCTCCCCCGTCGGCACCAGGTCGACGAGGGCCTCACCGCACACGACGATTCGCGACTCAGACATGTTCGGGGCTACCCGATCGGCTGACGCGGTACCGGACGAACGCCGGGAACGCCAGCATCGACCCGACCACCCCGATCACCACCAGGACGCCTCCGCCCGCGGACGCGACGGCGGTGCCGAACAGGAAGGCCGCGCCGCCGTGCAGCACGTCGCCGATCCGCGGCCCGCCCGCGACGACGACGGTGAACACGCCCTGCAGTCGGCCGCGCATGTCGTCGGTGGCGACCTGCTGCAGCATCGTGGAACGCAGTGCCGCCGAGACCATGTCGACGGCACCGCCGAACGCGAGGAAGCCGAGCGCGAGCCACAACAGCACCGCGGAGCTGCCCGGGGTCGAGATCCCGACGACCACGCCGAAGCCGACCATCGCCAGCCCCCACAGCACGATGCAGACGATCACCGCACGGCCCTGGTAGCGGATCCGCGGCAGCCACCCGGAGAAGACGCCGCCGAGGACCGCGCCCGCCGACATCGCGGCGAACAGCAGCCCGAGTGCGAGCCCGCCGCCGCTCGGGTCGCCGAAGGTGTCCTCGGCGATCTGCGGGAACAGCGCGCGCGGCATGCCGAACACCATCGCGATGATGTCGACGACGAACGACGCCAGCAGCACCTTCTGGGTCGCGAGGTACGTGAAGCCCTCCCCCAGCACCCGCAGGCCGACGCGGCGCGCCTCCCCGGTCGGCGGCAGCGCGGGCAGCTTGATCACCGCCCACAGCGTCGCGAGCAGCGCGAGCGAGTCCAGCAGGTAGATCGTCGCGAAGCCCAGGTGCGGGATGAGCACGCCCGCGAGCAGCGGACCGGCGATCGCACCGAACTGCATCACCGTCATGTTGAGCGAGTTCGCGGCGGGCAGGTCCTTCAGCGGCAGCAGGCGGGGGATGATCGCGCTGCGGGTGGGCGAGTTCACCGCGAAGAACACCTGTTGCAGCGAGAACAGGCACAGCAGCAGCCACACGTTGTTCACCCCGGACGCGGCCTGCAGCCACAGCAGCACCGACGTGCCGATGAGCCCGAGCGTGGTGATGATGATCAGCTTTCGGCGGTCCATGACGTCGGCCAGCGCGCCGCCCCACAGCCCGAAGATGACCAGCGGGACCAGCCCGAACAAGCCGGCGAGGCCGACGTACGCCGAGTTCTGCGTCATCGCGTAGATCTGCACCGGCACCGCGACCACGGTCAGCTGACCGCCGATGACCGTGACGATGCCGCTCGTCCACAGCCGGCGGTAGTCGGGATTGCGCAGCGGTGTGGTGTCGGCGAGCAGTCCCCGCATCACGGCTGGAGGCGTTCGACGATCCACACACCGTCGACCAGACGGGTGCGGATCCGGTTGTGCATGCGATTGGGTCGGCCCTGCCAGAACTCCACCGACTCCGGTCGGATCCGGAATCCGCCCCAGTGTCCCGGGACCGGGATGTCCCCGTCGACGGCGAACCGCTCGCCCGCCTCGATCAGTGCCGCCTCGAGTTCGGCCCGGGAGCCGATCGGCCGCGACTGCTGCGACGCCCACGCCCCCAACTGCGAGCCGCGGGGCCGGCTGGCCCAGTAGTCGGAGGTCGTGTTCTCGCTGGTTCTTTCCACCGGGCCGCGGACGGTGATCTGCCGGGCCAGCGGAATCCAGGTGAACGTCACCGACGCGTAGGGGGTGGCCGCGAGTTGACGGCCCTTGTCGGAGTCGTAGTTCGTGAAGAACAGCACCCCGTCGGCGTCGAGTCCCTTGCACAGCACCGTTCGCGTGCAGGGGTGTCCGGCGGCGTCGACGGTGCCGAGCACCATCGCGTTGGGTTCGGGCAGTGCGGCCTGGACGGCGTCCTCCACCCAGTGCCGCGCCAGCGCGGGCCAGCCGTCGTCGAGCCACGACGGTTCCAGATCGGGGTCGACGACGGGCCGTTCGGGTCCGATCTCGCCGTAGCTCACCCGCATCGCGGAGAGGTCGGACTTCCGGGAACCCCGGCGTTGGGAATCTGGTGACACAGCCTCAGACGCTACCCCCGGGTATGCGCTGACCAGGTGACCGGTGACACCGGCTAAAGTTTGGGTACCAGGCCCGGCGGCGCATCCCGCACCTGACAGTTACCGCAGTAGTCGAAGGCTGATTCGGTCCAAGGCAGTGCACCCCTCACCGGGACGCACTCGGATGAGGAGAGTCCAGGAGCAATGGCACCAAGCGCTGTAGTACCCGAGGATTTCGTCAGCGGCCTCGAAGGCGTCGTCGCCTTCACCACTGACATCGCCGAGCCCGACAAGGACGGCGGCGCGCTGCGCTACCGCGGTGTCGACATCGAGGACCTGGTCGGTCGTCGTGTCACGTTCGGCAACGTGTGGGCCCTGCTGGTCGACGGTCGATTCGGCCCCGGACTGCCCCCGGCCGAGCCGTTCCCGCTGCCCATCCACACCGGCGACGTCCGCGTCGACGTGCAGGCCGGCCTGGCGATGCTCGCCCCGATCTGGGGCTACCAGCCGCTGCTGGACATCGACGACGAGACCGCCCGCGAGCAGGCTGCCCGCGCGTCCGTCATGGCACTGTCCTACGTCGCGCAGTCGGCCCGCGGGATCTACCAGCCCGCCGTCCCGCAGAAGCTGATCGACGAATGCCCCACCGTCACAGCACGTTTCATGACGCGCTGGAAGGGCGACCCGGACCCCGCGCACATCGAGGCCATCGACGCCTACTGGGTGTCGGCCGCCGAGCACGGCATGAACGCCTCCACCTTCACCGCGCGCGTCATCGCGTCCACCGGCGCCGACGTCGCGGCCTCGCTGTCCGGCGCGATCGGCGCGATGTCCGGCCCGCTGCACGGCGGCGCCCCGGCCCGCGTGCTGCCGATGATCGAGGAGACCGAGCGCACCGGCGACGCCCGCGCACTGGTCAAGGGCATCCTGGATCGCAAGGAGAAACTCATGGGCTTCGGTCACCGGGTGTATCGGGCCGAGGATCCCCGCGCCCGCGTGCTCCGCGCCACAGCCAAGCGCCTCAACGCCCCCCGCTTCGAGGCGGCTGCCGCCCTCGAGCAGGCCGCGCTGGCCGAACTGCGCGAGCGTCGCCCCGACCGCGCGATCGAGACCAACGTCGAGTTCTGGGCGGCGGTCATCCTCGACTTCGCCGAGGTCCCGGCGCACATGATGCCCGCGATGTTCACGTGTGGCCGCACCGCCGGCTGGTGCGCGCACATCATGGAGCAGAAGCGTCTGGGCAAGCTCGTCCGCCCGGCCGCGATCTACACCGGCCCCGAGCCCCGCACCCCCGACTCGGTCGAGGGCTGGGACCAGATCTCGCACAGCTAGACCAGTTGGACCGTCACCACAACCGAGCACAACCGAGAAGGACATCTCACGCCGATGAGCACTCCGATCATCCCCGCCGACCTCAAGCCCGTAGACGGCCGCTTCGGTTGCGGACCGTCGAAGGTCCGCCCCGAACAGCTGCAGTCCCTGGTCGACGTCGGCGCCTCGGTGTTCGGCACCAGCCACCGGCAGAAGCCCGTCAAGGACGTCGTCGCCCGCGTGCGTTCGGGCCTGCGCGACCTGTTCTCGCTGCCCGAGGGCTACGAGGTCGTGCTCGGCAACGGCGGCTCCACCGCGTTCTGGGACGCCGCGGCGTTCGGTCTGATCCGTGAGCGTTCGCAGCACTTCACGTACGGCGAGTTCTCGTCGAAGTTCGCGTCGGTCGCGAAGAACAACCCGTTCATCGGTGACCCGATCGTCGTCTCGAGCGATCCGGGCACCGCGCCGGCGATCGTCGCCGACGGCTCCGTCGACCTCATCGGCTGGGCGCACAACGAGACCTCGACGGGTGTCGCCGTGCCGGTGTCCCGCCCGGCGGGCTCGGAGAACGCGCTCATCGCGATCGACGCCACCTCGGGTGCCGGCGGTCTGCCGGTCAACGCCGCCGACGCCGACGTCTACTACTTCGCGCCGCAGAAGTGCTTCGCCGCCGACGGTGGCCTGTGGATCGCGCTGATGAGCCCGGCCGCGCTCGAGCGTGTCGCCGAGATCAAGGACTCGGGTCGCTGGACGCCGGACTTCCTGTCGCTGCCGATCGCGGTCGACAACTCCACCAAGGACCAGACCTACAACACCCCGGCGCTCGCGACGCTACTCATGTTCGAGAACCAGATCGCGTGGATGAACGCCAACGGCGGCCTGGACTGGACCACCGCGCGCACCAAGGATTCGTCGGAGCGCCTGTACTCGTGGGCCGAGGCCTCCGAGTACGCGACGCCGTTCGTCGCCGATCCGGCATACCGCTCGCAGGTTGTCGGCACCATCGACTTCGCCGACTCGGTCGACGCGGCCGCGGTCGCGAAGATCCTGCGCGCCAACGGCATCGTCGACACCGAGCCGTACCGCAAGCTGGGCCGCAACCAGCTGCGCATCGGCATGTTCCCGGCGATCGATCCCGAGGACATCTCGCAGCTCACCAAGAGCATCGACTGGGTCGTCTCGCAGCTCGGCTGATCCCGCACTACCTCTGAAGGGAGGGGCGGTCACGAATTGCGTGACCGCCCCTCCCTTTCGTCTTCGTCGTCCGCGCGCCCCGCCGCCCCGCGATTTGCGCACGTATCGGTCCCGGGGACGCCCGCGAAACACCGATACGTGCGCAAATCGCGAGGAAACGTATTCACACGCGTGTCTTTCCTGCACACGGGTCACAGATGAATTACAGTCGATTCCGGCGTGATCGCGAGTCGGCGCGATGAGGAGGACAGTGTGCGAGAGCTGCGAGTGATCGGTCTCGAACCTGGCGGCGCGCACGTAGTGTGTTCGGATCCAGATACCGGCGAAAAGTTCCGGCTCCCCGCCGATGACAAGCTCCGCGCGGCCTCTCGCGGAGACATCGCTCGACTCGGCCAGATTGAGATCGAAATGGACAGTCAGCTTCGCCCGCGAGAGATCCAGGCCCGTATCCGCGCCGGCGCATCCATCGAACAAGTCGCCGAGCAGGCGGGCATTCCGTACTCCAAGGTGGAGCGCTACGCACATCCCGTGCTTCTCGAACGCAGTCGCGCGGCCGAGATGGCACAGGCCGGTCACCCGGTCCGCCCGGACGGCCCCGCCGTGGACACCCTGTCCGAGATCGTCGCGCAGGCCTTCCGAGCCCGCGGCCACGACATGGACGCCGCCACGTGGGACGCGTGGAAGGACGAGGACGGCCACTGGGTGGCCCAGCTGCAGTGGCAGGCCGGACGGAGCACCAACGCCGCGCACTGGCGCTACCAGCCGGACGCGCACGGCGGCACCATCAACTCCCTCGACGACGCCGCGGTCCAGCTTATCGACCCCGACTTCGGGCGTCCGCTCCGCGGGCTGACTCCCGTCCCCAGCGACGGCATCTACGGCCCGGCCGACATGGAGCAGGACCACGATCACGAGGCCGCGGAAGACTCGTCGATCATCTTGGCGGACAACGACATCGAAGAGGAATCGGCGGAGCAGGTCGACACGCCGGAGCCCGTCGACGAGGCCGAGCACGACGAGCCGAAGACCGCACCCCAGCACACCCACGGCAAGGACAAGCGCGGTAAGCCCGCACTGCCGTCCTGGGACGACGTTCTGCTGGGCGTTCGGAGCAACGGGCGCGGCTGACGTCAGTGCTGGGGGTCAACGCATCCACCATCTGGTACGTCGACGCCACCGAGCCCGCCTCGGTTCTGCGTGACGCGGAACCGGACCGGGACGCCGCCCGCGACCTCGTCGGGCAGTTGCATCCAGGGCTCGAGGTGTCGTATCTCGGCGACGAACCGTTGACGGACGCCGCGAAACCTGAAGCGGGCGAGGTGATCGCCGGCTGGTACCCCGGGGTGGTCGTCGTCCGCACGGGCGAATCCCTGCCGCCGGTCCCGTCTTCACTGGTGGAGCACTGGATCCACCCGACGGGCTTCCGCCACACGTTTCTCTGCTCGTCGAGTCCGGTGACGAAGGCCGGTTCGTGGGGCGCGTTCGCGCACTGGGACCACGGGGAACTGAAGCGATCGTTCAGCGCCACACCGGTTCACATCATCGAGGACCTCGGCCTCCCACAGGTGTGGGAGCGTCCGTTCTGGGCCGGGGAGCATCCGGTGCGCCCCTCGCTGGACGTGTTACCGGACCCGCAGACGCTGCCGTTCAATCCCGGCGAGTTCGCGGAGGCGGCACCCCGGGGCTGGCTGGGCGACGACCTGGATCCGGCGTCGATCACGGTCTCGCGGTTCGCGGTGCACCCGTCCGGACAGGTTCCCGAGTCGGTCCTCCGACTCGAGGAGGCGCGCCGCGCGGAACCGGCCCGGGAGCAGGAGGAGCCTGGCGCACCGGACGAGCACAGCGAACCGAACGAGCACAGCCAGCCGGAGGACGGCAGCGACCAGGAGTCGGTGCCGTCACCGAAGAGGCCGTCGCTGCTCTCCCGCCTGTTCCGTCGCGACCACTGACCGACGTCAGAGGGCCCCGAAAAACAGCGCGGCCCAACCGAACACCACGCCGGCCCCGACGCCGTACACCACCCAGCGCCATACCGGCCGGTGCCGCCAGCGCCACACGGTGGGGGCGGCGCCGCCGACGACCACCAGGTTGAAGCCGACCGCGAGCAGCACGTGGATGTGCGCCAGCGCGGACCCGAAGGCCACCACGGCGACCAACGTCACGAGCGCCGCGAAGCCACTGACCAGCAGTCCCGTGCACCACGGGGTGGGTGGCGACGCCGGACCTGCCGTCACGAGCCGGTCCGGATGCGCTCGTAGAACGCCATCGCAGCGGCGGTCGCGACGTTGAGCGAGTCGGTGCCCGGCGCCATCGGGATGCGGGCGCGCACGTCGGTGACGCGCATCGCGTGCTCGGTGAGGCCGGGGCCCTCCGCTCCGAGCAGCACCGCCACCTTCTCCCCCGTCATCGCCTCGGCCAGTGGCACCGCTGCAGGATCGGGGGTGAGCGAGATCAACTGGAAGCCCTTGTCGCGCAAAATGTTCAGCCCACGCGGCCACTCGGGGACCTGCGCGAACGGTACGCGCAGCACGTGCCCCATCGACACCCGTACCGCGCGGCGGTAGAGCGGGTCGGCGACGGCGGCACCGAACAGGATCGCGTCCACACCCAGGCCGGCGGCGTTGCGGAACATCGAGCCGATGTTCTCGTGGTCGTTGACGCCCTCGAGCACCGCGACCGTCCGCGCGTCGCGCAGTGCGTCCTCGACGTCGAGCGGAGGCGGCCGGTGCGCCGCAGCGAGCACACCCCGGTTGAGATGGAAGCCCACCACCTCGGCCATCACGTCGGCCGTGGTTCGGTAGAACGGCACGTCCACGCCCTCGAGGTCCGCGGACAGCTCGCCGAGCCGGCGGTCCACACCCAGCAGGCCGATCGGCGCGTACCGGGACGCAAGCATCCGCTGGACCACCAGCACACCCTCGGCGATCACCAGCCCCTTGCCCCCGGGCAGGTCCGGCCGACGATCCGACGAGTTGAGGTCTCGGAAGTCGTCCAGCCGGGGATCGGCGGGGTCTGCGATGTCGATGACGTGAACCACGGATCCATCGTGCCGTATGGGTGGTCGACGGCTAGCGGGCGCTCCCGCCCGCCGCGAACAGCGCGGCGAAGTGTGCGTCGAGGACGGCGTGGATCTGGTCGGGACCGATCCGGTGGGGGTGGTTGAGGCCGTGTGCCGCGAGGCCGTCCACCAGGGCGTGCATCCGCATCGCCTCGACCTCGACCGCGGACGCCGCGAGCACCCCGGCCTCCGCGAGCAACCGAGTGGCTCCCAGGAAGCCCTCGTACACCGCGAAGTCGGAGCGGTCGCGCACCTCGGCGAGCGCGGGATCGGCCTGGGCGGCGACGGTGAACGCCTGCCACACCTCCATCTCGCCGCGACGGTCGTCGTCGAGGGGGACGAACTGCTCGGCCAGAACGCGCACGTCGGCCCGCAGATCCCCACTGAACTCGATCCCGGCGATGCGGTCGTAGACCCGTTTGGTGACGAGTTCCATCGCGAAGAGCAGCAGTTCGGACTGGGTGCCGAAGAAGTGCCGGAGCGACCCGGTCGACATGCCCGCCTCGTCGGCGACGGTTCGCACGCTGGCCGCGCCGATGCCGTTGCGGCGGATCACGCGCAGCACGGCGTCGGCGATCTCCTCGCGTCTGCATTCGGGGCTCGACCTCTTCACCACATCGCAAAACTAACACGACTGTGCTAGCTTTCGAACAACTAACACAGTCGTACTAGAAACGGGGTCGAGCATGATCGTCCAACTGATCGTCGTGTGCGAGATCCTCTTCTGGGTGTTCCTCAGCGCTGGCCTCGTCGCCCGCTACCTGCTGCGCCGCCCCGCCCTGGGTGCCGCGCTACTCATCGGCGCACCGCTGGTCGACGTAGTGCTCCTCGTCGCCACCACGATCGACCTGCACAGCGGCAGTGCGGCGTCGTGGAGTCACGGCCTGGCGGCCGCCTACATCGGCTTCTCGGTGGCGTTCGGGCACAGCATCATCCGCTGGGCCGACGCCCGATTCGCGTACCGGTTCGCCGGCGGGCCGGCCCCGGTGAAGCCGCCGCGGCACGGCGCGGGCCGGGCGATCCGCGAGTGGCGCGAGTTCGGAAAGGCCGTGATCGCGTGGGGCATCGCGTGCGGATTGCTGTCCGCGGCGATCGCGATGGTCGACGACCCGACCCGCACCGCAGCCCTGTCCGACTGGATCGACACCCTCACCGTCGTACTCGGGATCTGGGGCGTCATCGCCCTGAGCTACACGGTGTTCCCGGCACGGGCGAAGGCGGTCGAGCGGCGGACGTAGAAGGGGGCGGTCGGCGGGCAGCTCACGTCCTCGACTGCAGCCTGTCGCGCAGATCTCGGCGCAGTATCTTGCCGACGGGGTTCCGAGGGATGCTCGCGACGATCTCGAGTCGCTCCGGCAGCTTGAACGAGGCGACCTGGTGGGAACGTAGGTGTTCGACAAGATCGGCGAGAGACACGTCGGACGCGCCGGCCGGCACCACTACGGCGCAGCACTTCTCTCCCAGGACCTCGTCGGGATACCCGACGACCGCGACGTCGCCGACGGCCGGATGTTCGAAGAGCAGTCCCTCGATCTCGGCGGGGGCGATGTTCATGCCGCCACGGATGATGATCTCCTTGATCCGGTCGACGAACTCGAGGTATTCCCCGTCGGTGCCGCCCAACTCGAACACGTCTCCGCTACAGAGGTAGCCCTGGTCGTCGAACGGGCTCGAGGTAGCGGTGCCTTCGAGGTATCCACCGAACACGGTCGGCCCCACGAGGCGTAGTTCACCGCGCTCGCCGACCGCGTGCACATCGGCACCCGAGACCGGATCCACCAGTCGGACCGCCGTCATCTTCGCGACCCGCGTTGCCCATTCCTTACCCGGTGCACCGTAGTTCGGCAGGTGACGGGCGCGCACCGTCGGATCCGGAATGTCGGAGGGTGCGCCGAGCAGGCACACACCCTCGTTCGAACCGAAGAAGTTGAGGACCTCGATGCCGAACTCTTCCTGCCACCGACGCACCACGGCGGGTGGCAGCGGCGCACCACCCGAACCTACGCGCTGCAGGGATGTCAGATCGACCGAGTCGCGGAGCTCGTCGCGCTGCAGCAGCATCGTCAGGATCGCCGGAGGCATCGCAGTATGGGTGACGCGGTGCCGCTCGATCTGGGACAGGAAGACGGGCAGGTCGAGCGGCTGATGCTGAACGAGGTGACCGCCGCCGAGCAGCCAGGGCAGGAACGCGCCGGCGAAGCCCGCCATGTTGACCATCGGAAACGGGTTCAGGATCACCGACGACGTGTCGGTCTCGAGCCCGTCCTGGGCGGCTTGCCCGCTCGCGAACCAGTCTGCGTGACACCGGGGCACACCCTTCGGCGCGGCCTCGGTCCCACTGGTCCAGCAGATCGTGATCCGGTCGCCGATCGTGACGTGCAGATCGTCGATGTAGCTGCGGGCCTGCGCCTTCGCGGCGTCGTTCACTTCTGGGTCCATCGGCACTGCGCGCACGTCGGCATCCGGCCCGAACGCGAACACCGTCTCCAGGCCGACGCCCGAGTCGACGAGCTCGAGAGCCTCGGCCGCGAGGTCGCGGTCCGTGAGCCGGCCCACCGTCACGATGGCCACCGCCCCCGTCGCACGGCAGATGTTCGACAGCTCGTGCTGCCGGTACGCGACCGGGGCCGGGCTCGCAACCGCCCCGAGCCGCCACAGGGCAAGGTAGGTCGCCACGAGCGACACCGTGTTGGGCAGCAGCACCACCACGACGTCGCCCTGCCGGATCCCGTTCTCGTACAGTCGTGCCGCGATATCGTCCACGCGTTCCCCCATCCGGGTCCACGTCACGGTCTCCGGCACGGCGCCGGTGAGGGCGGGCAGGTTCACCGGATCGGACACCGCGTCCTCGTGCGGTCGAGTGGCGACCCAGTCGTCGAACGCGTCGAGCAGCGTGGTGGTCCGCCACCACCCCTTCTCGACGTAGTCGCGGATCTTGCTCTCCGAATGGCACAGCACGGCGCCGCGACTACTCGATCCGGAAAGTGTTGTGGCGGTTAACTCTCGGGGCATGGCTACCTTCCTCGACTGAGCGGGGGAACGGGTCTGGAATGTGGGATGTTCGTCATCGGAGGCGACGCACGACCAGGGCGGAGCCGAGGCCCAGCGCCGCCGGGATCGTGATCAGAGCGTGTTCGCCGTCGACGCGGCGCAACGCGTCCAACGCCGACACCAGCAGGTTGCCGCCCGTCGCACCGAGCGGGTGCCCGACGGCGAGCGCCCCGCCGACGGGATTGACCCGCGCGGGATCGAGGTCCAACTCCCGTGTCAGCAGCAACGGGCTCACCGCGAACGATTCGTTGGCCTCGACGACGTCCAGATCGTGCGCACCGATTCCTGATCGGCGCAACGCATCTCGCGCGGCGTCGACCGGAGCATCGAGCAGCGGCGAGCGGACGGCGCGGTGCGAGACGGCGACGATCTCGGCGACCGGCCGACGACCGCGCATCGGCCCCGCACCGGGGCTCCCGATCACGACCGCCGACGCGCCGTCCGCGAGTTGCGGCGCCGTCGCGATGGAGTGCAAACCCTCGGTGGGCGGCTGCATCTCGGGCAGTCGGCGCTGCACCAGCCCCCAGGCCGGGTCGTCCCCGAACAATGCCGGCAGAGCCGCGAACTGTGCCGCACTCGCGTCGTGGCGGGCACCCTCGTCGACCGACAGGATCACCTCGTCACCACGACGCACCGGCACCACGGACTCCGACGACGGCGCCGACGACGCGCGCCGGTGCGACTCCACGGCGTAGACGTCGAGCTGATCGCGAGTGAATCCGTGCACCGTCGCGGTCGCATCGGCGGAGACACCGATCGTGACGAAGCCGGTCCGCTCACCGAGTTCACCGTCCGTCGCGATCGCGGGGGCGTCGGAGAGCATCGGCACCCTCGACATCGACTCGACGCCGCCGGCAACGATCACGTCGGCGTGCCCTGCGACGACCTTCGCCGCGGCGGTGCCGAGTGCCTCGAGCCCCGAGCAGCACAGGCGCGTCACGACCGAACCACCGACCGCGTCGGGCCAGCCCGTGTACAGCGCAGCGCCGCGCGCGAGGTTGCCTGCCTGCTCGCCGGTGACGGTGCCGATCCCGACCACGACGTCGTCGACCCGCTGGGGGTCGAGGCCGCGCAGTTCCAGCGCGCGCAGCAGGTGCGCGAACAGAACGTGCGGCGGTATCTCCGCCAGCGTGCCGCCGCCGCGCCGTACCCGCCCGCGCGGCAGGCGGACGGCGTCGAACACCAGCGCCCGGCTCACGCGAGGATCTCGGCGGCAGGGGCGCACGCACGCGCCACGACGTCGAGCGTCCGGGCTCCGCCCGGGTCGTCGGCCGAGGTCGCGGGCACCACCACGATCTCGTCGGCACCCGAGTCTCGGTACGCGGCGAGACGTCGAGCCACGGCGCCGGCGTCTCCGAAGGCGCCGATCACGGCTGCGAGGTCGTCGGTGACGGCACCGTAGATCTGTTTAGGAGTTGCTCCACTACGCGCGATCTCGACCGCGGTGGCGAAGCCGGCGTCGGCGAACATCTCGGCGTACCCGGGGGCCGCGAGATAGCCGACGACAGCGCGGCGGAACGACTCGAGGTCCGCGGCACTGGGGTCCACCGCGGCCGTGACCCACACCGAGACTCGCGGACAGGGCCGGCCGGCCGACTCCGCCGCCGCACGTACGACGGATACGCACCGCGACACCTGCTGCGGTGTAACGAGATTGAGCACCACACCATCCGCCTCGCGGGCGGCGACAGCGAGCGCCTGCGGGCCGAAGGCCGCGATGACGAGCGCCGGGTCGGTGGCCGGCAACCTGAGCCGGAACCCGCGGGCACGCTCGACACGACCGTCGAAGTCCGCCTTCCGCCCCGCGGCAACCTGCCGGACGATGCGGGCCGTCTCCTCCAGATGGATTGCGGGACTGAGCCTCGTACGACCGTGCCATCCCTCGACGACCACCGTGCTGGACGTGCCGATCGCCAGATCGACACGCGCGCCCGTCAGCGCGGCGACGCTGGCCGCGCCGAGTGCGATCGCCACCGGCGTACGGACGTCCACCGCCAGTGGTCCGACGCAGAGCGGCAGGTCCGGAACCCTGGCGCCGATCGCCGTGGCGAGCGCGAAGGCATCGAAGGTCGCCATCTCGCCGACCCAGAGACGGTCGAATCCCAGGCGGGCGGTTTCGTCGGCGACGGCCAGCGCATCGAGCGGCGGGCGGTCCTGCCAGTACGGGAGGCTCACGCTCAGTCGCGGCTCCGAGGTCTTCATCGCGTCGTCATCCTCACTTCGAAAGAATGAGTGGCCTTCATCACTCTGTTAGTTGTAGTCTGACGCGCATGGAACCGCAAGACCCGAGGAGACAACAGCCGACATGGACACAGACGCGATCAGAGTGATCGGTGGCTACCAGACAGATTTCGCCCGCAACCTGACGAAGGAGGGTCTCGATGTCGCAGACCTGACCCGAGAGGTCGTGGAGGGCACGCTCGCGGATGCGGGAGTCACCCCCTCCGACATCGACGTCGTGCACGTCGGCAACGCATTCGGGCAGCTCTTCACCGGCCAGGGCCACCTCGGCGCGATGCCGGCCTCGGTCGTGCCCGGATTGTGGGGCGCACCCGCAACCCGCCACGAGGGCGCCTGCGCGTCGGGGTCACTTGCACTCCTCGCCGCAATGGCAGATCTCGAGTCCGGCAGGTACGACTGCGCGCTGGTCGTCGGCGTCGAACTCGAGAAGACCGTTCCCGGCGACCTGGGTGCGCAGCACATGGGCGCCGCGGCATGGGTAGGCCACGAGGGATCCGACGCAAAATTCATGTGGCCCTACATGTTCGGAAAGATCGCCGACGAGTACGAGCGGCGCTTCGGCCTGAACGAACGCCACCTGTGGTCGATCGCGGAACTCAATGCCCGCAACGCGGCCCGCAATCCGCTGGCCCAGACCCGCGGCTGGGACCGGACCGAGGCGTCGTTCACCGACGACCTCGTGGCCAACCCGCCGGTGGAGGGCCGGCTGCGGAAGGCCGACTGCGGACCCCTCACCGACGGCGCCGCCGGAGTGGTCCTGGTCCGCGCGGACCACCCCGTGCTCCGCTCCGGCGGGGCGACGTCGAACCAGTCCCGCATCCTGGGCTGGGGGCACCGGACCGTGGGGCTGTCACTCGAGGACAAGCTCTCATGCAGCGCCGACGACCCCTACGTGGCTCCCCACGTGCGGGCTACGATCCGGGATACGTTCGGCCGCGCGGGGATCGACGGTGTCGACGCCCTCGATCTGATCGAGACCCACGACTGCTTCACCGTCAGCGAGTACCTGGCCATCGATCATTTCGGGATCACGCCGCCCGGCGAGAGCTGGCGCGCCGTCGAGAACGGCGACCTCGAGATCGGCGGCCGAATCCCCGTGAACCCGAGCGGCGGCCTGCTCGGCGTCGGCCATCCGGTGGGCGCCACCGGAATTCGTATGCTGCTCGACTGCCACCGCCAGGTGACCGGCCGGGCGGGCGCGAACCAGGTGCCCGACGCGCGCCGCGCCGCAATGTTGAACTTCGGCGGAAGCACCGCAACGACAGCCAGTTTCGTGATCGGACAGTAGGAGGAACCACATGGAGATCGAGGTACTCGGGCGCGCCCTGACGACGCTGCCGGCCGACGACGACCATCCGTACCGCACGGGGGCGTGGCGCCCCCAACATGTCGAGCGCAGCGCCGACGATCTCGAGGTGGTGGGCGAGTTGCCGAGCGACCTCGACGGCGTCTACCTCCGCAACACCGAGAACCCGGCGCATCCGGCCTTGGAGGGCCGGTACCACCCCTTCGACGGTGACGGCATGATTCACGTCGTCGGCTTCCGCGACGGAAAGGCTTTCTACCGCAACCGTTTCGTCAAGACCGACGGATTCCTCGCCGAGCAGGAGGCCGGTGGCCCGCTGTGGGCGGGCATTGCCGAGCGGCCGGAGAAGTCGATCCGGCAGGACGGCTGGGGCGCCCGGGGTCGGATGAAGGATGCGTCGAGCACCGATGTCGTGGTCCACGGCGGCGTCGCCCAGACCAGTTTCTGGCAGTGCGGCGACCTCTACCGGCTCGATCCGACGACGCTCGAGACCCTGGGGAAGGCCACGTGGCACGGCGACTTCCCATCGGCCCTGGGCATCTCGGCGCATCCCAAGGTCGACGAACGCACCGGCGAGTTGTTGTTCTTCAACTACGGCACCGATGCTCCGTACATGCATTACGGCGTGGTCGACGCCGACGACCGCCTCGTGCACTACGTCGACATCGAGTTGCCGGGTCCGCGCCTGCCGCACGACATGGCGTTCACCGACAACTACGCGATCCTCAACGACTGCCCCCTGTTCTGGGTTCCGGAGGCCCTCGCGGTGGGCAAGTACGTCTCCCGGTTCCATCCGGACGTCCCGCTACGACTGGGCGTGATCCCACGCCGCGGAAACTCGGATCAGATCCGGTGGTTCGAGGCGGACCCGACGTACGTCCTGCACTGGACCAACGCGTACGAGAGCGGCGACGAGATCATCCTCGAAGGCTTCCACCAGGAGCATCCGGAGCCCGAAGACACCGGAGACGGCGGACCCTACCAGCGGATGTTCCGCTTCCTCGCGCTCGACCGCATGGGCACGCACCTGCACCGATGGCGGCTGAACATGCGCACGGGAGAGGTTCGGGAGGAACGTCTTTCGGAGACGGTGACGGAGTTCGGCATGATCAACCCCGCGCATGCGGGGCGCAGTCACCGCTACACCTACGCGGCGACCGGGCTTCCGGGCTGGTTCCTGTTCAACGGCCTGGTCAAGCACGACACCGTCACGGGGAACGAGGAACACTTCGCGTTCGGGGAGGGCGTGTTCGGCAGCGAGACCGTCATGGCCCCGCGGATCGGGTCGACGTCCGAGGACGACGGCTACCTGGTGACCATTACCTCGGACGTCAACCGGGACATCTCCGAGTGCCTCGTGTTCGACGCCGCGCGCGTCGCCGACGGACCGATCGCGCGGATCCGCCTGCCCGAACGGATCTCGAGCGGCACGCATTCGACGTGGGCGCCGGGGTCGGCGCTCCCCCGTTGGCGTACGGCGGACAGCCCGACGGACGCGGTGGGACTGGACCGTCCCGGACTATAGTTCGTGGGATGTCCGACGAACATGCCTCCGGCGCGGCGCAGACCGCTCCGACCGCCGGGCGCATGCTCGCACCGGGTGGTGACAACGCGATCGCGGTGACGCTCGGTCTGCTCGGCGACGAATGGAACCTGTGGATTCTCCGCCATTCGTTCCAAGGCGCACTGCGGTACCGCGACTGGATGTCGGTGGGCGGGATCTCGCACGCGGTCCTGTCGGCCCGACTGGCCGCGCTCACGGAGGCCGGACTGTTCGATCGGGTCTGCTACCAGGAGAGACCCGCGCGTTACGAGTACCGGCGCACCCAGTGCGGGCACGCCGTGTGGCCGATTCTGCTCTCGGTGTGGTCGTGGGAACTCCAGTGGGCACCGGACGAGGGCATTCTGCCGAGCATGCGGCACTCCCCTTGTGGACACCAGTTCACACCGGTAACGCACTGCGCCGCGTGCGGTCGTCCGGCCAGCGCCCGCGACGTTGTCGCCGAGATGGGCCCCAGTGGCGGCTGGACCCGCAGCGTGCCCGCGGCGTCGAGTCGGCGGCGGTCCAGCGGCGCGGCCCGGCCGCCGCGAGTACTACCGCACACCATGGAGTTGCTCGGCAATCGGTGGTCCGCGGCGATGCTCGGAGCGGCGTTCTTCGGGGCGCAGCGCTACAGCGAGTTCGCAGAGCGGATGCAGGCGTCACCCACGATTGTGGCGGATCGACTACGGACGTTCCTCGAACTCGGTGTCCTTCGCGAATCGCCCAGCACCGCCCGTACGGACTGGGTGACCTACCACCTGACCGAGAAGGGTCGAGCCTTTTTCCCCGTGGTGTTGTGCATGATCACGTGGGGACAGCACTGGTTTCCTGCACCCGAGGGCGAGGCGATCGTCTTCACACACACTGGGTGCGGGAGGCCGTTCGTGCCGCGGCTCGTGTGCGATCACTGCGAGACGACACTGGAAGCGCGGACCGTCTCGGTGGAGCCCCGCGCCGATCAACACCTCGACAAGATACCGAGCGCCGCATCACCTTCGCGATGACGCGGACCCGATCAGGCTGTGCGTGAACGACTTCGGGGCCGCAATCGGTCGAGTCAGCCGTTCTCGGAGACCAGACCGGAGATGATGGTGACGGCGTTGCGCAGGGTTTCGATCTGCTCGTCGTCGAGGCCCGACAGCTTCTCGGTCATCCACGCCTCGCGCGCCTGGGTCTCGCCCTCGATGAGGGCGTGACCGGCATCGGAGAGCGAGACGATGATCTGCCGACCGTCGGTGGGATGCGGTGTGCGATCGACCAGTCCGAGGTCGGCGAGCGACGCGATGACCCGGGTCATCGACGGCGGCTGGACCTTCTCGCGCGCGGCCAGAGCGCCCGGCGTCATCGACCCCTCGGCGGCGAGGGTGGCGAGCGCCGACAGCTGCGTCAGCGAGACCTGGGCCTCCGCACGCCGTCCCCGCAGGTGGCGCGTGAGACGCACAACCGCTAAGGACAGGTCGCTGGCCAGGGCGCGAGTATCCGATGTCACAGAATCAAACAATACGGGAACTCGCGCCCCGCCAATCACGTAACGGCGTCAGTGATCGGGCCGACTGCGAAGTACGCGACGAACAGTGCCGCAACGAGCCACAGCAGCGGGTGCACCTTCTTGGCGTTGCCGCCCGCGGCCGCGAGGACCACGTAGGAGATGAAGCCGACACCGATGCCGTTGGCGATGGAGTACGTGAACGGCATCGTGACGATCGTCAGGAACGCCGGCAGCGCGATCGAGAACTTGCCGAAGTCGATGTCGCGCACCTGGCCGATCATCAACGCGCCCACCACGACCAGCGCCGGGGCCGCGGCCTCGATCGGGACCACCGAGTACAGCGGCGTGAGGAACATCGCGGCCAGGAACAGCACACCGGTGACGACGTTGGCGAGGCCGGTGCGGGCGCCCTCGGCGATGCCGGAGGCGGACTCGACGAACACCGTGTTGGACGACGCGGATGCGCCGCCGCCGACGATCGCGCCGGCGCCCTCGACGACGAGGGCCTTGCCGACGCCGGGCAGGTTGTCGTCCTTGTCGGTGAGCCCGGCTTCCTTGCCGAGGCCGGTCATGGTGCCCATCGCGTCGAAGAAGTTGGCGAGCACCAGGGTGAAGACCAGCAGGCTGGCGGCGAGGACACCGATGCGGGTGAACGCACCGAACAGGCTGACGTCGCCGACGAGGCTCAGGTCGGGCAGCTGCGCGACGACGTCGGGCAGCACGGGAACGCTGAGGTTCCAGCCCTTGGGGTCGACGCCCTTGGAGGCGCCGACATCGAAGACGGCCTCGATGATCGCGGCGAGCACGGTGGTGACGACGATGCCGATCAGCAGGCCGCCGCGGACCTTCCGGACCACGAGGACGCCCATGAGCAGGACACCGAAGACGAAGACTGCGGTCGGCCACGCGCCGATCGAACCGTTGATGCCGAGGCCGACGGGGACGGACGTGCCGGCGGCGTCGGGGATGCGGCGGACGAATCCGGCGTCGACCAGACCGATGAACGCGATGAACATGCCGATACCGGCGGCGATCGCGGCCTTGAGTTCACGCGGGATGGCGTTGAAGACCGCCGTGCGGAAACCGGTCGCGGCCAGCACCACGATGATGATGCCGTCGATGACGACCAGACCCATCGCCTCGGGCCAGGTGACCTGCGGCGCGATCGACACGGCGAGGAGGCTGTTGATGCCCAGACCCGCGGCGATACCGAACGGATAGTTCGCGATGATGCCGAAGGCGATGCTCATCAGACCGGCGACCAGCGCGGTCACCGCCGCGACCTGGCTGATCGGCAGGATGTTGCCGAGGACGTCGGTCTTGGCGGCGGCGTCGTCGGCCGAGAAGCTACCGAGGATCAGCGGGTTGAGGACGACGATGTACGCCATGGCCACGAACGTGACCAGGCCGCCGCGGACCTCGGTGCTGATGGTCGAGCCACGCTCTGTGATCTTGAAGTAGGTGTCGAGCAACCGCGAGGGCGCCGACCGCCGCGTGGGCTCGGTCGTTTTGTCGGTAACCGCCATGTCGAGTTTCGGTCCAATCGCCGGGAAGTGGGGTTTCGCACCTGGCAGATTAGGGCACCGACGCAGGGGTAACTTAATCGTGTGACCGAAATCCATAGCACGTCGACGCTCGTGGCCCGCCTGTCCGATCCCCGCCCGGTGCTCGCGGTGGGCACGGCAGCGTGGGTTCTGGCGACCGTCGTGGTGCTACTGGTGGGCGACCGGTGGAGCGACGCACTTCCGGTCTGTTATGCCGGAACCGCCCTGGGCCTCCTGGGATTCGCGTTGTTCCTCGTTCAGCGCCGGGCCGCGCGGCGCGGCAGCCGGGGCGCGCAGCGCGGCCTCGCCTGAGCCTCGGACGTCGTCACCGCCGCCCGATCCGCGGGGTGAGGGAATTCACACGGAGTTCGCGCGCGTCAAACGGGTATTTCGACGGGTGATCGCCCAGATCCACAGTGCGGCCCACGCCACACCGAACGCCCAGCCGGCGAGCACGTCGGTGAGCCAGTGCGCGCCCAGGTACACCCGTGAGAGCCCGACGGCCAGGGTGTAGCACGCCAGCAGCACCAGCAGCAGGTTCCGCCGGAGGCCGGCGGCGAGGATCCGCACCGCCACCGCACCCAGGACGCACGCGAGGATCGCGGACATCATCGCGTGTCCGGACGGGAACGAATAGCTCTCGAGCATCACGAGACGCTCCGGCAGGGGCGGCCGTTCACGCCCGAACAAAAGTTTGAGCAAACTCATCGCCGCCCAGCCGGAGAGCATCGCGCCGGCGACCATCACGGCGTCCGCGGTGTACCGCCGCGCGAGCAGCGCGGTCGTCACGACCGCGGAGATGACGAACACCGCGAGCGTCCCGCCGCTGTTCGTGACGACCGTGACGGCGTCCGTGAGCCCGGGCGTGCGGATGTCGAGCATCCAGTCCAGTACCGACTGGTCGAACGTCATGTCTCTCCCCTCACGGACGGCGACGGCAGTGGGTCCGGCCGTCGGTGTCCACCCACCATGCGACGGCGACGTCACCGTCGAGCGCACCGCCGAGCCGCACGACGAGCTCGTCGTGCACGACGACGGATCCGCTCGGCAGCGGCAGCCCCAGCACCGTGCACGCCAGCACGGCCCCCGGTTCGCGATCCCACGTGCTGGTCTCGCCGTCCCCGAGGACCTGTGCGTGGACCGCGGCCGACGCGAGCGGCAGATCCAGCAGATCCGCGAGGGCGGCGGCGGTGTCCAGCGCACCGAGCACCAGGCGCCCCGGTGGGACGACGGCGCCGAGGTGCGCGCGGTCGAGCACCAGCGCGACGTCGGGATCGGCGACGGCGCCCGCGAGGCTGCGCACGCCGGACGGCAGGCCCAGTTCGTCGAGATCCAGCACGCCGCGGTCCGCGGCCGCGGCCAGCAGCCGGTGGGTGCGGGTCACGACGTCCGGGGTGGGGGTGCGCTCGGGGTCGGCGAGCCGGTCGAGCAGCACCCGGGCCAGCCCGGTGTCGTCGACCGCGGTGGGTGCCAGCGCACCGGCCAGCGCGGGTGCGGCCGGGTGGTCGAAGACGTCGAGCAGTCCGGCGAACGTGTCGTCGTCGGGTGCGCGCAGCAGGCCGAGGCGCCGTCCGTCGATCTCGGCGTGCGTGCGCAGCCACCACGCGGTGTAGCCGTCGCGGTCGGCGAGCGCGGCCGCGGTGAGCGGGTCGCCGGCGAGCAGCGTCAGCGCCTGCGACCACCGCGCGGGATCGACCAGGTCCAGGTCCCGCACCGCGACCAGCGTCTCGGGGTCCTCGGAAAGGGTGTCCCACCAGCGGGGCTCGTCGTCGAGGTCGTGTTCGGGGCCGGTGGGCAACTCGGCACGCATCACGGAGAAGCCCCAGCCGACGCCGAGCGCGCGCAGCGACTCCTCCCCCACCCGCTCGACCAGTGCCGCGTCGACGGTGCCGAACGGCGAGTCGTCGTCGAGCAGCTCGGCGAGCGGGGCGCCCGGCAGCAGCAGTTCGTCGGCGGGCACCAGTTCGCCGTCGGCGTCGGGCAGCGGCAGCTCACCCAGCCAACCCGGCCGCGCGTCGGGCGGCGCGAGTCCGACCAGCGAGAGCACTGCGGTCGCCAATTCGGTTGCGGCGGTGGGGTCGTCGTAGTCGACGTCCTCGATGCGGGCGCGCAGCGCGGGATCGGACAGCAGGTCCCCCGCGGTCGCCCGCTCGGCACCCAACCGGTTGAGCAGCGGATGGGCGGCGTCCGGGTGCACCAGCCGCACCCAGTCCAGGGCCGCGACGGCCGCATCCACCGCATGCCCCAGGTCGGTGCCGGTGACGGTGGTGCGCGGGCCGGTGACGGTGCGACCGTCCGCGAGCGGAACCGGAACGGCGGCAAGCTCTTCGACGGCCAGCGCATCCACCACCAGCGGTTCGAGCGCGTCGTAGAGGGCGTGCCACCACGACGGTTCCCGGTGATGGCCGCCCAGCAGTTCGGCGATACGGGCCAGTCCCACCCGGTGCACGTCCACCGCCGCCAGCGCCGGGGCGTGCCGCGGCCCCGACAGCTCCGGGTCCACCAGGTCGGGCACGACATCGGCGAGCGCATCGGCCAGTTCGTCGGTCAGTGCGGGGATCACGGTGGCGCGGGTCGGGACCAGGTCGGCGGCATCCGGGTAGGCAGCGGTGCGGGCGGCGGGCACCCACGGCTGCGTGCGCAACTCGCGCAGCAACTCCTCGCGCAGGGCCGCGTCCACCTCGCTGCGCGCGAATCCGGGCTGCGGCACCAGATCCGGGCGCTGGTCGCGCGGGAGCGCCGCGACGAACCGTGCGTAGCCGCGGGCGACGGCGGCCAACGGCGCGCCGGGCAGCACGCGCCGGCGGTCGGGCTGCGTCGGGACGTCGGCGATCAGCAGCGCCGGGATCGACAGTTCCTCGTCGGAGCGGGTGGGGGCACGCAGGACGTCGGCGGTCACGGTGCGCACCCGCCCGTCGACCACCGGCACCAGCCACCGCGCGGCATCGGCCCGGAACTGCCACCACGTGCGGTCGCCGACGGTGATCTCGGTGAGCCCGGCGCGGTCACCGTCGAGTTCACGCTCGGTACGGCGCAGCACCGTGTCGCCGACCTCGATCGTCGCGATTCCCGGGAGCTCGAGCAGCAGGTCGACGGCCTCGGCGGCGAATCCGGCCACCAGGGCCGCGGCATCGACATCGGGGCGCAGCCGCAGCACCACCTCGGTGTCGAATCCGGACGGCGGCCGTTCGTCGGTGGCCCACACCAGGCGCAGCGCCGGGACACCCGCGTCGGGCACTTCCAGGCCCTCCTCCGCGACGGCGGCACGGGTGCGGGCGGCGGAGAACAGCAGCGAGCCGCTGGTGGACCGCAGTTCCACCTCGTCGCTGACGGCCCGGACCGCGGTGAATCCGACGCCGAATCGTCCTACCCCCGCGAACGCTCCGGAGCTTCCGGTCTTCCCGGAGGCACGGAGCGCGGCGAGCGCGTGCACGCCTTCGACATCGAGGGGTGCACCGGTGTTCGCGATCCGGAGCACGTCGTCGTGCAGTTGGACCCGCAGGGCGCCGGGGATCCCGGTGCGGGCGGCGGCGTCGGCCGCGTTCTGCGCCAGTTCGGTCAGCAGCCGGTCGCGGTAGCCGGCGCGGACGAGGTCGGCCTCGGCCGCCGCGTCCTCACGCAGACGCGTCGGCGAGTTCCGCCACGCGAGGAGCGTCCCCTCCTGCAGCGCCGCGGTGCCGAACGGATCCGTCAGCTGGTCGATGCCGGGTCCAGCGGGGGCTCGGGATCGGTGGGCTCGTCGGCCTGCATCTCGGCGGTCGCCTCGGCCTGTGCCTCGGGCGCGACCGGGCGCTCGATCTCGACGACCTCGACGGCGGCGTCGTCGTACGCGTCGTAGCGCGGGGTGCCGGCACCGGTCGGCAGGGTGGTGTCGGAATGCGCGCCGCAGCCGTGCGCGGCGTGCACGACGTGACCGTCGGCGGCCATCTCGTTTCCGCACACGCCGAACGCCGCGTGCAGCGAACCGGACAGCGGCAGATAGAAACCGCACAGGTCACACGTGGACGGCGCGGCCTTCGCCATGTCCGAGTCCGGTCCGAAGTCGCCGTCGTGCCAACGCTCGGCGCACTCCAGTCGACCCTCGCGGCTCATGACCTGCTTGCGGCCCAGCCCGATCTCGAGCGCGACGTCGTCCACCTCGGGATCGCCGGTCGCGACGTACCCCGGCACCAGACGGGGGTCGCCGGCGGGCGGCGCCAGCAGGTCGCCGGGCGACAGGTCGCCGGGACGGACTCGCTGATCCCACGGCAGCCATTCGGGGGCGACGAGCGCGTCGGGTCCCGGCAGCAGCGCCAACTCGCTGATCGTCACCCGATCGGAGTCGGGGGCTGCGGCCACCACGACGGCCCACTGCCAGCCGCGATAGCCCGGAAGCTCGGCCTCGAACCGGTGGGTGGCCGCGCAGAAGTCCTCCCCGGTCACGCCCAGGTGCTTCCCCACACCACCCTCACCGAGCGCGGTCAGTGCCGCTCGGGCAGGCTCGACGGCTTCGGCGAGGACGGGGCGCACGACGGCGCTCTCTGGAGACGACGTAACACTCACAATGTCCATCTTGCCGCACTGGGTCCGGACCGTGCTCGTGCGGGCTGTCATGCTGGTCCGGTGAATCGGCGTCGCACCCCGTATCCCGTCGCTGTCGGAGTGTCCGTGCTGGCTGTTGCGCTGCTCGCCGGCTGCACCGCAAGCACCGACGACGGCACCCCGCCGGAGGGCGCGACCATCGCCCAATCGCTGCGCCCGGAGATCGTCCGCGAGCTTCCGCACGACCCGGACGCGTTCACGCAGGGCCTCGAGATCTCCGACGGCACGCTGTACGAGAGCACCGGCCGGGTGGGCCGGTCGTGGGTGCGGGCCACCGAGTTCGACACCGGCGCCGAGCGGGCGCGTGCCGATCTGATGCGCCCGATGTTCGGCGAGGGGATCACCGTCGTCGGCGACACGGTGTGGCAGCTCACCTGGAAGGACGGTGTCGCGGTCGCGCGCGACCGGGACACGCTCACCCAAAAGCAGCAGGTCCGGTACGACGGCGAGGGGTGGGGGCTGTGCGCGCAACCGGATCGCCTGGTGATGAGCAACGGCTCGGACTCCCTGACGTTCCGTGATCCCGCGACGTTCGAGCCGACGGGGTCGGTGGATGTCACGCTCGACGGCCGGGCGATCGATCAGCTCAACGAACTCGAATGCAGCAGTGACGGTTTCGTATACGCGAATGTGTGGCAGACCGACACCATCCTGCGGATCGATCCCGCGACCGGAGTGGCGGTCGGCCGGATCGATGCCGCCGCGCTGCGCGAGGCCCTGCCGTCCGGTGAGAGCCGCGACATCGACGTCCTCAACGGCATCGCCCAGATTCCGGGCACCGACCGCTTCCTCGTGACCGGGAAGCTGTGGCCGCGCATGTTCGAGGTCCGGTTCGTCGCCTGAGGGCGGACGTGACGAGCGCGTGACGCATCCGACACGTCCGAACTAGCTGGAACAGACCGCCCGTGTCGTGCAATGTCCGGGGACTAGGACAGAATTGGGGGGTGACCGGACCTCGCGAACCCCACGACGCCGACCGGCGTGGGCAGGACCCGCGTATCCCCGCGCCCCCGCGACACCCCGGCTACGACAACTATCCGCCCGCGCGACGTGCCACCGCCCGGCGCACTCCGCTGCCCCCGCTGCATCCCGTCGACCGGTCCGCGCCCACCGATCGGATCCCGCCGGGACCGAACGGACACAGCCAGGGCGAGCCGAGCCGCACCGGGCAGGACCGGAACGGGCAGGCCGCGCCGGGCCCCGACGAGACCGCGCGCGTGGAGCAGCCGCCCGAACACCAGGAGCAGTCGACCCGACGGTTCTCCAAGCAGGACGCGGAGGCGCTCGAGGCCGACACCGACGACGGGGCACCCAAGCCGCGGCCGATGCCGCGGAAGCTGACGGTCACCCGGGTCGCCGCGATGCGCAGCCGCGAGCTGACCAACAAGAGCATCGCGACGTTCCGGCGGGCTGCGACCGCGGACGGCGCCGACAAGTCCGGGCTCACCGCCCTCACGTACGCGGTGATGGCGAACTTCGCGACCGACGCCGCGATCGCCGTGGCGCTGGCCAACACGCTGTTCTTCTCGGCGGCCACCGGCGAGGACAAGACCAAGGTCGCGCTGTACCTGTTGATCACGATCGCGCCGTTCGCGGTGATCGCCCCGCTGATCGGCCCGGCGCTCGACCGCCTGCAGCGGGGTCGCCGGATCGCGCTGGCGTCGTCGTTCGCGCTGCGGACGGTGCTCGCGCTCGTCCTCGTCTTCAACTTCGACAGCTGGGCGCTCTACCCGTGTGCGCTGGGCATGATGGTGCTCAGCAAATCGTTCTCGGTCCTCAAGAGCGCCGTGACCCCTCGTGTGCTGCCACCGGAAATCGATCTGGTGCGGGTCAATTCGCGGCTGACGGTGTTCGGCCTGCTCGGCGGCACCATCGGCGCGGGCGCGCTGGCCGGCGCCCTCGCGCTGGTCACCGGGTCCACCGGGGCGCTCTGGTTGGCCGCGCTCATCACCGCGTTCGGCGCCTACCTGAGCATGCGGATCCCGGCGTGGGTGGAGGTCACCGAGGGTGAGGTGCCGGCCACGCTGACCTTCCACGGCGACGACTCCCCCACCGAACTGATCGACGTGTCCGCCGTGGCGAGCGTCAAACCGGACAAGCGACGCCAACCCCTGGGCCGCGTGGTGGTCACCGGACTGTGGGGCAACGGCACCATCCGCGTGCTCACCGGATTCCTGACGCTGTACATCGCGTTCGTCGCGAAGGCCAGCACCGAACACGCGGCGCTGATGCAGGCCGCGATGCTCGGCCTGGTCGGCGCGGCCGCCGGCATCGGCAACTTCGCCGGCAATGCCGCCGGCGCCCGGCTGGAGCTGGGGCGGCCCGCGGTGATGGTGCTGCGCTGCACGATCGCGGTGACGGTCGTCGCGATCATCGCGGCGGTCACCGGTAACCTGCTCACCGCGGCGCTCGCAGCGCTCGTGGCATCGGCCGCCAGCGCCCTGGCGAAGGTGTCGCTGGACGCGTCGCTGCAGCAAGACCTGCCCGAAGAGTCCATCGCATCCGGTTTCGGCCGGTCCGAGACCGTCCTGCAGCTCAGCTGGGTCATCGGCGGCGCGATGGGCGTCCTGCTGCCCACCGAACTGTGGATCGGTTTCACGGTCGTGTCGGTGGTGCTTACGATCGGGCTGGTGCAGACCGTCCTCACGTACCGCGGCGCCTCGCTGCTGCCGGGACTGGGCGGCAAGCGACCGGAGCACGTGAACCAGGAGACCACCGTCGGCCACAGCCCTCGTGCCGACTGATCCACCGAACGAGAAACGGATTCCATGATGCAGGACCGGACGAAAAAGATTGTCGCGCTGATCGCGGCCCTAGTGGTGGTCGCGGCGGCCGGTCTTGCAGGGGTCGTCGCCTACCTCGTCGGTCAGTCGGAGGAGAAGCTGCCGACCATCACCGCGTACTCGAAGCAGGAGACCGTCTCGGCCACGCCGGGGTTCTGCGACCAGACGCTGCAGTGCGAGGGGCTCGAGATCGTCGAACTCCACGTGCCCGAGGGCTACCCGCTGCAGCTGTCGCTGCCCAAGGAGGTCGCGGACTCCGACTGGCGTCTCAACGTCCAGATCGGTAACCCGAAGACCGGCGAGATCTTCGAGGGCTACCGCGACTACACCCCCGGCGAGGCGTGGGCGGTGACGGTGCCCGGCAATCCGGGCGAGCAGTTGATCAGCGCCATCATCCAGCTTCCCGCGCAGGGCGGGCTGGCACCGGTGTGGGCCCTGCAGACCATCCCGATGCCCGGCGGCGGACAGGTCGCCCCGGCCTCCTGACCCCAGGAACGACGAAACGGGAGCCCTCCGATGATCATCGGAGGGCTCCCGTTTCGTCTGTCAGCGACTGCTTACCGCAGTGAGTCCACTCAGCTGTCGAGCTCGCGCGCCACGGCGCGCACCACCTCGGAGATCCGCTGCGCGGTCTTGCGGTCCGGGTACTTGCCCTTGCGCAGGTCCGGCTGGATCTTGGCCTCGAGCAGCGTGATCATGTCCTCGACCATGCCGTGCAGTTCGTCGGGCGAGTGCTTGCGGGCCACGGCCTCCTTGCGCGCGCCGCCGCTCTGACGCAGCGTCGGCGCCGGATCGAGCACCTTGACGCTCAGCGCCTGCGGGCCGCGGCGTCCGGCTGCCATGCCGAATTCGACGCGCTGGCCGGCCTTGAGGCCCTCGACGCCTTCGGGCAGCGCCGCTGCGCGGACGTAGACGTCCTCCCCCTCTTCCTGGGACAGGAAGCCGAAACCCTTCTCGACGTCGTACCACTTCACCTTGCCGGTAGGCACCGTGTTCACCCGCTCATCTGCCTGCCGCACTCGTCGTTGAGCGCGCGCGTGGATACATGCAAAACAACGCGCCCCACTCGGAGTGCGGGACGCGTGAATGGCCGAGTGTACCCGCCTGGCCAGCTGCCCGGCATCCTCCTTTCCCAGCACGCGGCGGCCTCTCGACCGAGTGACCGGGCGGTCGGTTCGTCGGCGTCGTGCTCGATACTGTGCAGATGGTCGGGGTGCTCGGCGGGCCCGACCCCTCCGACGACCCCTCCACGACCGATGGGACGAGATAGTGACGACGCTGACCGACCTGCTCACCAAGATCGGCTCCAAGAGCATCGAGGTGCTCGACCTGACCGCGCCGCTCTGCTCGGACACCCCGGTCCTGCATCTGCCGGAGCCGTTCGCCAACACCATTCCGGCGGCGCTCGAGACGGTCAGCAACTTCGACGACGACGGCCCGATGTGGGCGTGGAACAACCTGCACACCGGCGAGCACACCGGCACCCATCTGGATGCGCCGACGCACTGGATCACCGGGCGGGACGGCGCCAGCGTCGACCAGATTCCGCCGGAGCGGCTGATCGGTCCGGTCGCGGTCATCGACGTCACCGCCGAGGTGGAGGCGAACCCGGACTTCGTGCTCGAGGTGGAACACATCGAGGCGTGGGAGGCCGAGCACGGCCCGCTGCCCGACGGCGCGTGGCCGATCCTGCGCACCGGCTGGGGCGAGCGGGGCAGCGACCCGGTGCGTTTCGCGAACGCGGACGCCGACGGCCCGCACACCCCCGGCCTGTCGGTGGCGGCGGCCAAATGGCTGGCCGAGTCGAGCCCCATCACCGGGTTCGGTGTGGAGACGGTCGGCATCGACGCCGGCATCGCGGGCGGCTTCGACCCGATGTTCCCAGCGCACTACTTCCTGCTGGGCCACGACAAGTACGGCCTGACGCAGCTGCGCAACGTCGACAAGCTGCCGACGCTGGGCGCGGTGCTGGTGGCGTCGCCGCTGCCGATCGTCGGCGGAACCGGCAGCCCGGCACGCGTGTTCGCACTGGTCGAGCGCGCATGAGTTCCACCGTCGCGCAGCTGGTCGGTCGCACCCTCGCCGACCTCGGGATCGGTCACGCGTTCGGGGTGGTGGGCAGCGGCAACTTCGCGGTCACCAACGCCCTGATCGCGGCGGGGGTGCCGTTCGTCGCGGCCCGGCACGAGGGCGGGGCCGCGACCATGGCCGACGCGTACTCGCGCATGTCGGAGCTGCCCGCGGTCGTCACCACCCACCAGGGGTGCGGGCTGACCAATGCGCTGACGGGGATCGGTGAGGCGGCCAAGAGCCGCACGCCGCTGATCGTGCGCACCGCCGACACCGCGGGCGCGGCGGTGCGGTCGAACTTCCGGATCGACCAGGACGCGTTGGCGCGCAGCGTCGGTGCCGTCGCCGAGCGGGTGCATTCGGCGGCGTCGGCGGTGGCCGACACCGTCCGCGCGTACCGCACGGCGGTGCGGGAGCGCCGGACGGTGGTACTGAGCCTGCCGCTGGACGTGCAGGAGGCGCCGGCGCCGGATTCGTGGACGGTTCCGCTGCTGCCGCCGGTGCAGCGCATCCGACCCGACGTGGACGCGCTCCACGCGCTGGTGTCGGTGCTGGACAAGGCGCAGCGGCCGGTGTTCGTCGCCGGGCGCGGCGCCCGCGATGCCGGCCCGCAGATCGCGGCGCTCGCGGATGAGGTCGGCGCGCTGGTCGCGACGTCGGCGGTGGCCAACGGTTTGTTCGAGGGAGATCCGTTCTCGCTCGGCATCTCCGGCGGCTTCTCGAGCCCGCTCACCGCGGAACTGATCGCCGGCGCCGACGTGATCGTGGGCTGGGGCTGCGCGTTGAACATGTGGACCATGCGGCACGGGTCGCTCATCGGCCCGGAGGCCACCGTCGTGCAGGTGGACATCGAGGACTCGGCGCTGGGCGCGAACCGGCCGATCGACCTCGGTGTGCTGGGCGACTGCCGGGGGAGACCGCGGCCGTCGCGCTCGAGCGGGTGCGTGAGGGCGGTCGCGGCTACCGCAGCGACGAGGTGCACTCGCGCATTGCGGCGCAGGGCCGTTGGAACGACGTGCCGTTCGACGACCTGTCCACCGCGACGACGATCGACCCGCGCCTGCTCTCACGGGAGCTGGACGTGATCCTGCCGCGGGAGCGGACGGTGTCGGTGGACTCCGGCAACTTCATGGGTTACCCCAGCGCGTACCTGTCGGTGCCGGACGAGTTCGGCTTCTGCTTCACGCAGGCGTTCCAGTCGATCGGGCTGGGCCTGGCCACGGCGGTCGGCACCGCACTGGCACAACCGGATCGGCTGCCGGTCGCGGCGCTCGGTGACGGCGGATTCCTCATGGGGATCTCCGAGTTGGAGACCGTGGTGCGCCTGGGACTGCCGATGGTGCTGGTGGTCTACAACGACAGCGCGTACGGCGCCGAGGTGCACCACTTCGACTCTCCCGGCACCGACCATTCGGCGGTCACCTTCCCCGACACCGACATTGCGGCCATCGCCCGTGGGTACGGCGCCGAGGCGGTCACGGTGCGGTCGGTCGGCGACCTCGACGCGGTGCGCGCATGGGTCGCGGGTCCGCGAACCCGTCCGCTGCTGATCGACGCGAAGGTCGCCTCCGACGGCGGCGCGTGGTGGCTCGCCGAGGCGTTCAAGGGGCACTGACGGGGGTTCAGTGCTGGCTGTCGGTGCTGGTCGGCGTTGCCGCACCAGCTGAACCGATCAGGACAAACCTTTCTACTGGACATTTGACCAGTTTCACCTTCAACCAGGCGCAGAAGGTGCTACAAATTACTCCGGCGCAGCGCGGGGGTTGTGCCGATCTGTTCCACCAGTTCATCTGCTCCACCAGCTCTGCCAGCGCCGGACAAGCGCCGACCAGGTGTATGCGTGAAACAAAGTTTTGACTGGTCCAAGTGTCTGAGTGCCGACGCACCACCCCTTGTAACGACCCCTGTCCTGGGGCCAGAAGAAACGAGAACACCCGCATGAACAAGCAGACCAAGGGCGCAATCGCCGCCGGCGCAGCGGCGCTGCTCCTCGCCGGTGGTGCCGGCACATTCGCGCTGTGGAGCGACACCGAGACGCTCAACGGCGGCACGATCTCCTCCGGCAAGCTCTCCCTCGAGACCGTGGGAACTCCCGGTTGGACCAAGGGCGGAAGCCCGGTCACCATCTCCAGCTACAAGGCCGTTCCCGGCGATGTCCTCGTCTACAACGCAAAGGCCAAGATCGGCGCGGTTGGCGACAACCTGCACGCGACGCTCAAGGCAGATGCCAGCAGCATCACCGGCGACCCAGAGCTTCTTGCCGCCCTCGCTCCTCAGACCACCGCAACCCTTAACGGCGACGCCCTGGCCACCGGTGCCACGGGAGTGGCGATCAACCAGGACAACGACGGCCAGACGGTCGACGTCCAGGTCACCTTCACATTCAACGCGACCGGCACGACGGCGCAGACCCAGAGCGTGAACCTCGCAAACTTCAACCTCACCCTCACGCAGGATTCCTGACAGTTGTCCAAAAACCACCGTTGGTGGGCACTCGCAGCGGTGCCGGCCCTGGGTCTGATCTTCTTCTCCACCCAGCAGACCGGCGCCCTGTGGAGTGACTCCAAGAGCCTCGCCGGGGGAACCATCACCTCCGGAACCCTCGACATCGGTGTCGGTGCCGGCGGCACGACGCAGAGCAACTTCGCGTTCTCGGCCCTGGGCAAGACCAACCTGATACCCGGAGGCTTCGCGCAGGCTCCGCTGACGGTGCGCAACTCCGGCAACGTGCCAATGAAGTACCGACTGCAGAACGTCGCGCAATCCGATGCTGCTGTGCCCCTGACGCTCACGGTATCGACCGTCGGCTCAGAGGCGGCATGCCCCGCAGACGCCAACCCGACTGGGGCAACGCAGCTTTACAGCGGGGCGATGGTCGGTGCGCAGACTCCCACGTCGCCGCAATGGCGCACTCTCGGCTCAGGTGCGTCCGAGGTGCTGTGTCTTCGCGGCACAGTCGGCGCTGCAGCAATTCAAGGCGCCAGCACCACGGCAACATTCACCTTCGCTTCGGAGTCCTGATGAGTAACGCGGTCGGGAGGGACGAGCCCACCACCATTTGGTGGTGGGTGAAGTCCGTCGTCTCTTGGCTGCTGCTCATCGCGATGGTCGGCATCCTGGCGCTGACGATCGTGATTCCACGAATCGTCGGCGCCACCCCATATACGGTGCTGACCGGTTCGATGAAGCCCACGTATCCTCCGGGAACGCTCATCGTTGTGCGACCGCAGGACCCGCAGACACTCGCGGTCGGCGACCCCATCACCTTTCAGTGGGAGTCCGGCAAGCCGGATGTTGTGACCCACCGGATCACCCAGGTGCGGCGCACGTCTCAGGGCGAACTGACGTTTGTGACGCACGGCGACAACAACCCGTCACCCGACGAGAGACCGGTTGTACCCGAGCAGGTTCGGGGCAAGGTCTGGTACTCCGTGTCCTATGTGGGGTATGTCAACAACTACATCACCGGCAAGCAGCGCTCGGTCCTCCTCGTGGTGGTCGTCGGCGGTCTGCTGATCTACGCGGTGTCGATGTTCGTCAGCTCAGGCCTGGACAAGGCCCGCAAGCGCCGACCCGAGTCGGCCTCCGACGACGACTCCACCGTCACTGCCGTAATCCCCGTTGTCGACGCCGACGCGCCGGCCACGACGAAGTAAGAAGGACCGCGATGCCTCGCCCCGAGCACTCCTCATCGACTCCCACCTCCGGTACCCGCGTGCGCAAGGCGTTAGGTGGCGGCCGAGTGCGCGCCGCACTCTCCCTCGGAATCGTGCTCGGTCTGGGTGCGGTCGGCACTATGGCCGCGTGGAGTGACACCGCAACCGCGACGTCGGGTGTTTTCAGCGTTGCCTCGATCGACCTGCAGCTCAACAACAATCAGGGCAATCCCGCGTACGCGTTCACAACGCTGAACAAGACCGACATGATGCCGGGCGACAGTGTCCAGGCCGCCCTGCCGATCCAGAACAAGGGCACTGCCCCGTTCAGCTATACGATGTCGGCCTCTGCAACCGGCGACGCCACCCTGGCCGGATTCCTCAAGGTCACTGTCCTCGACGCCGCGTGCGCAAACCAGATCATCGCCCCCACGGCCCTGTCCACCAGCGCAGCCAAGCCGATCATCACCGTCGGCCGCAACCTCGCCCCGTCGACCGGTTCGGAGACACTGTGTTTCCGCGTCGCACTCGACCCCACCGTGACAGTCGCCTCGCAGAACAAGACGGTCAACGTCTCATTCGCCTTTGCGGCGACCACGGCGTGAGGTAGCAATGTCTGACAATGAGAAGGCTTCGCGCCGGCCAAGATCAATCAGCTGGCTCTGCCGAGAAACCGCGCTCACCATCGGTGCCGTCGCTGGCGTGATCTGCATAGTGGCGACCGTCGCCGCAATGGTGTTCGGCGTCAAGCCGCTGATCTTCCGGTCCGGTTCGATGTCGCCCGAGATCACAACCGGTTCACTCGCGTTGTCTCGCAACGTCCCAGCCACCGATCTGAAGGTTGGTGACGTTGTCAGCGTCGAGAATACGCAGGGCACCCGCATCACGCACCGCGTGCACGCGCTCGATCCACAGGCCGGTGGCACCGTGCTCGTCACACTCAAGGGCGATGCCAACCAGGACCCCGACATCGAACCCTACGCAATCACCGAAGCCGATCGCGTCTTCACGAGCGTCGGCGGACTCGGCTACGTGGTGGCGTGGCTGTCGAGCCCCGCTGCACTCCTCCTCGGCGGCGCTTTCGTCGGCGCTCTACTGATGATCGTGGTACGCCCAGCCAAGAAGAATGACGACGACAGCGACGACGACCAGGCGACCGGCCCGGGTTCGTCTATCGAGGACGCTGCCACCACCGAATTCGTGCCAGTCATCGAGTCGAAGGTCGAACCCATGTCTCCCACAAAGCGATTCTCGGTCCCCTCCGCTCGATCGATACTTGCGATCAGCGCCGCCGCCCTGTCTGTCCTCGGCATCACCCAGGCCACGATGACCGCTGCGGCGCTCACCGACAATGCCACGGCGGCAGCGTCGTTCTCGACGCCCGCCGATATGTTGGCGGCACCGAAGTGGTTGGGGTGCAGCGGTAGCGGTGGCTCCGTCACGATGAAGTGGGCGCATCTCGGACCCGGGTACACCTATGATGTCAAGCTGGTGAGCGGATGGGGCGGATCCTGGAATCCCACGATCCCGCAGAACAAGGGAGACGTAGTCTCCATCAGCGTGAGCGCATACGACAACGTCTACGAGACGGCCTCGTCCTCCCGAATCGAGGTGCGCGCGAAGCGAGACGGGCAGATTGGCTCCGGCTGGGTAGGCGAGAACATGTGGGCGTTCACCCTCTGGAACATCAAGTGCGACGGCGCTACCTCCGACGGCAACCAGGTGCAGGGACTAACCGCCGGAACCGAAGCGCTGAACGCCCGGATGGCGGGACCCGTCGAGACCACCACGACGCCGTCCTCGACAACCGCCGCACCGTCGAGCACGACGTCGCCTCAGACCACCACTAGCACCACAACGACCGCTCCGACGACGTCCGACACGACGGCAAGCACCACCACCACGACAACCACGCCTCCGACAACGGCGTCGGAGACATCGGAATCCACGACAACCACTACCACTACAACCACGCCTCCGGCTACGACGGCCACTGCCGCCGACACCCCCCTGGGCACGTCGGAGAAGTCGCAGTCCCGCGACTACTCGGCGCTGTTGGTGAACTCGGCCGAAACCTCGGAGACCGCGATCGTGATCGAGGACGCGAACGGTGAAGAACTGGAGCGGATTCCAGCGTCGGCATCGGCCCACTACGAGTGGGATTCATCCACAGACGCCCTGTGGATTGTGGATAACGGGAAGCTCTACAAGGCAACGGGTTCCACATGGAACAAGACCGCCGTCGACCCGTCGTCCACCGACGTGCCGGCCGACATCGCGGCCCTGATCGAATGACGCTCCTGCTGCCCGGCCTCACCGCCGGGAAGTCCAATCGGGTCGGGGCCGGCGAATCTTGCACGAGGGGAATGAAAGTAGTCCGATGAAGACACAGACCAAGGGCTTCAGGGTCGCCGTCGCGGCCGCCACACTCGGCTCCACACTGATGCTGTCCGCGTGCGACTTCGGCAGCCTCGGCAGCGGTAGCGCCGGTGGCGCAACGACCACGACGCCGTCGGCGCCCACCACCACCGCACCCCCCACCACGATCGGTGGTGGGGGCAACGGTTCGGGCTCCCTCGCTCTCACCCAGGTGACGACGCCGGGCTGGAGCGACCGGAACGGTCCCATCGACATCGCGACGTTCCGGGTGGTACCCGGCGACGTTCTGACGTACCGAGGCAGCTACCGGCTCACCGTCAACGGCACCGGTCTGCAGGCGCGGCTGACGGCCGACGACATCGCCTTCACCGGCGGCGGCCAGCTCAAGGGCAAGCTACAGCCTCAGGTCACCGCGACCATCGGGGGTACCGTCGTCCCGTCCGGCCCTGCCGGCATCGTGGTCGACACCGCACAGAACAACGCGGTTGTCGACGTGGCAGCCAGGTTCATCTTCGATCCGCAGACGTCAGGCATTGTCGGGCAGTCGGATTCGGCAACATTCGGCGACTTCAGAATTCGTCTCGAGCAGGTCCTCTCCTAACCCCCCCCACAATCTCAGGGCCACCGTCGGTCCCCCCTCCCATCGGGCGGCCCTGATCCCCCACTTCCCGCAACTCCCCGATCCTGCACCGGAGGTCGGGTGGACGACGTGCGCGGGGAAACGGGCACGTGCGTTCCGGATCGACGCACGCCGCACAGCGCCGGCTGTTCTCCCGCAGACGGAGAACAGCCGGCGCTTCTCGGTCAGCGGTGCCGGCAACTCGCATCGGAACACGAACGGGCGGTTGTCCGACCATCGGCCGAGAGCCGAGTCAGGCAACCGCCCGTTCGTTCGTCGGGGCTACCGGCACCCGGTCAGGAAGCGAAGCTGCCGCTGCCGAGGGAGCCGAGGGGACCGGTGGAGGCGGGGCCGGGCCCGGGCACGAAGCCGACCGCCCACATCGGCTTCACGTGGCCGTTCTGCGCCTGGTTACCTACGTTGGAGGGCATTCCGACGACCAGAGAGATCGCGGCGGTCTCGTTCGGACCGAGGTGGACCGAGCCGATCCGCGTTCCGGGAGCCACCACGCGGGGCTCGGTCAGTGTCACTGCGTCGCCGGCCTTGCCGTCGATGTCGACACGCGCGGTCGCGGTCATGCCCTGGGACAGGGTGTACGGGCCCACCGAGAAGCCGACGAAGCCCTCCACGCCGGCGATGTTGCGGACCTGGAAGGTGGTCGCGAGCTCCCGCCCGGGGACCAGCTCACCGAGATTCCAGTCGATCTCCCCGATGCCGCCCCAGGTGACACTGTTGTCGGACGAGTACTCGACGGTGGGGGCCGGCTCGTCGGCGCGAGCCAGCGACGGCACCGCGATCACGGCGACGGCCGCGAGGAAGAGCGCGAGCAGCACCCCACCCAGAATCTTGCCCTGCCACGCCAGCGATCCGGGCACACGAGTGGAAGCAGTCATGGCGCGGAGCCTAGGGCAGCGAATGTAATCAAACGTCCAATTCGGAGATATTTCTCCGGCCGCCACTTCGGGAAGCGCGTGCGCCTCACGCCCGCGGGTGGCCTACCGTTGTGTTGTGACGAACGATTCGAACCGCAGCGACACCGACACCCCCGGCCGGGCCGGCAAAGGACTGTTCTACGCAGCAGTCGCCAGCTTCCTGATCGGGATCGCGGCGATCGTCGCCATCTTCTTCGTCCATTCACTCTCCGAGGGCGACCCCGGCCTGGTTCTGTACTTCCTCACGCTCGCGTGCCCGCTCGGCTTCGTGCTCGCGATCGCCTACGCCCTCCGCTCCGGACGCCGGAGTCGCTGAGCCGGAGGCTCCCCAACCATTGGAAGGAATCACCATGAGGATCCTGCTGAACATCATCTGGCTGATCTTCGGTGGCCTGTGGCTGGCGCTCGGCTACTTCCTGGCCGGCGTGATCATGTGCATCCTCATCATCACGATCCCGTTCGGCATCGCGTCCTTCCGGATCGGGGTGTACGCGCTGTGGCCGTTCGGCAAGACGGTGGTCGACAAACCCACCGCAGGCGTCGGGTCGCTCATCGGCAATGTCATCTGGCTCATCCTCGCGGGCGTCTGGATCGCGATCGGCCACATCGTCACCGCCGTCGCCATGGCGATCACGATCATCGGTATCCCGCTCGCGATCGCCAATCTCAAGATGATCCCTGTCTGTCTGATGCCGCTCGGTAAGGAGATCGTGGACGTCGACCGCCGCGATCAGGCCCAGTGGTCGACGGCCTGACCGTTCCGAAAAGTGGGACAGACCGCCCGTTCAGAGTGTGATCTCACTCACATTACGCCCCGATAACGGAGCGGTGTCGAACCGTGATCAACCCTGCCCCAACGCGACTAGCTGGGGCTAAGCCGTCTCAGTCGAATCCCGCAGTCGAGCAACACAAGACGCGCCGCGTTATCAACCGGTGACGTTTGGCGCTCGATCGTCGTACCGTCGTGTCCGGCCGGAACTTCGGCCACATCCGGGCCCGCCGCGCCAAACCCCGTCCAGTGGGTCCGGAACACCCACGAACCATCCATGGACGGGGACGGGGGACCCAAAGGTCCTCCGGGGTAGAAGGTCCCGAAAGGGACAACCCCGCAGGGCATCGGGAGAGCAATCTCCCTGGGGGTGAAGCCAGACCCGCTCCATCCATGAGCGGCGAGGCCGGGCGACCTCTCAGTCCGAACCCGACAGCTGACCTCGCAGGCGCGTGCGGAGAGGAACCAACCGACATGAGCGGACGCCATCGCAAGCCGTCTACCACCGGCCGCACCGTAGCCAAGGTCGCCGTCACCGGCGCCATCATGGGCGTGGGCGGTGTCGCCTTCGCCGGCACGGCCAGCGCGGCCCCCGACTCCGACTGGGACAAGCTCGCGCAGTGCGAGGCCGGCGGCAACTGGGGCATCAACACCGGCAACGGCTACCACGGTGGCCTGCAGTTCTCGCCGAGCACCTGGACCAGCCATGGTGGCGGACAGTTCGCTGCCACCGCGAACCAGGCCACCCGTGAGCAGCAGATCGTCGTCGCTGAGCGCGTGCTCGCCAACCAGGGTTGGGGCGCCTGGCCGTCCTGCTCGTCCAAGCTCGGCCTGAGCAGCGCGCCGTCGCAGCGCAGCGCCCCAGCCACCGAGGCCCCGCGGGTCGTCACTCCCGCCCCGGTCGCCCAGGCACCGGTGCACCCCGCGCAGGGCGTCTTCGACCAGATCGACTCGCTCATCGACGCCGCCGCCGATCAGGGCATCGTCATCGGCCAGCCGATCCTCGACGCCTACGACGTCGCGAAGACGATCGACCTCAGCAAGCTGAACCTGCAGGACGTCGCCGGCGTGGCGAACCTCTCGCAGAGCTGAGCCGCTCCCCCCCGAAACACGAAGTGGGCCCCTCGCCGATGGCGAGGGGCCCACTTTTCTGTGTTTGCGCGTCAGCGGTTGATCACGGTGTGCGGGTGCACGTAGGGCAGCGAGTCCACCGGAAGCGGGAACTCCGTGTCCTCGCCGAACGGCGAGAGATTGCCTGCACGGCTGGAAGACAACTCGGTCACCGCGTGATCTCCATCCGCAGTTTCCGGCCACCCTGGATCGACATAGCGCTTCTTCGAATTGTTAGCCACGCGCCCATTTTGACAGGAGCGTTCGCCGCCGTACAGCCCAGGTCACTAATCTCATAGTCGATGACCTCCACGCATGGCACCGAGGGCGCCCCGGAAACCGCAAACCCCGTGGCAGCACCCACACTGACCGGCTGGTTGAGCGCCCGCAAGGACGCCGAACTGACCGACCTGTTGCGGCTGCGCCCGGATCTCGCCGTGCCTCCACCCGCCACGGCCGCGGTGCTGGCCGGGCGCGCCGAGCAGCGCGCGTCGGTGATGCGGGCCGCCGACACCCTGGGATCCCTCGAATTCACCGTCCTCGAGGTCCTGGCGCTGGAACAGGCCGATCAGATGCCGGTCGCGCGCCGGCACGTCGACGACGCCCTCGGCGGCCGGGTGCCGGCCAAGACCGTCGACAAGGCGCTGGACCGGCTGCGCGCCCTGGCGCTGACGTGGGGCGACGACGACCGGCTGCGGATCGTGCGCGCCGCGGCCGACGCCATCCCGTGGCGCATCGGCCGTATCACCGCCGAGTCCGAGGCGATGACCGAGGACGAGATCCGGGCCGCGCTCGACGGGATCGAACCGGGTGAGCGCGACCTGCTGACCACGCTGGCCCGGTCGTCGCCCATCGGCCGCACCCGCGACGCCGCGCCCGGCACCTCACCGGACCGCCCCGTCCAACGTCTGCTCGCCCGCGGGCTGCTGCACTGGATCGACGCCGAGACGGTGGAGCTGCCCGTCCAGGTGGGTCAGGTGCTGCGCGGCGAGGCCGTCTTCGATCCCGCGTCACCCACCCCGCCCCCGCTCACCGGACGCAAGCAGAAGCTCTCCGACGTCAACGCGACCGCAGCGGGCGAGGCCCTCGAACTGGTGCGGCACTGTGAGGACCTGGTGGCCGCGCTCGGTGACGGGCCGGCGCCCGCGCTCAAGGCCGGCGGCCTGGGTGTGCGGGAGGTGCGGCGGCTGTCCAAGTCGACCGGCATCGACGAGGCCCGCATCGGCCTGCTGCTCGAACTGCTGGCCGGTGCCGGACTGATCGCGAGCGGCAGCCCCGACCCCGCACCGCTCACCGACATCGACGACTACTGGGCCCCCACCGTCGCCGTGGACGGCTGGCTCAACTCGGGCACCGCCCGGCGCTGGGCCACCCTCGCCGGGGCATGGCTGACG
This sequence comes from Rhodococcus sp. W8901, assembly GCF_013348805.1. Lineage (NCBI taxonomy): Bacteria > Bacillati > Actinomycetota > Actinomycetes > Mycobacteriales > Nocardiaceae > Rhodococcus > Rhodococcus sp. W8901. The sequence continues at coordinate 1,231,491 of NZ_CP054690.1, read as the reverse complement.
CTGCCGCGCCGGCCATGGATCATCGGTAGCCGCGACGCCACCGACAAGCCCATCTCGGCGCTGTCCGAGGAGGTGCGCGCGCCGGGCGCCGCCCTGGAACGCCGGCTGCTGTTGGAACTGCTCACCGAGGCGGGCGGCGGGAAGTCGGTGTCCGCGTCCGAGGCCAGCCGGCTGCTCGCGTGGCGTCGTCCGCGCTGGGCGGGTCGGCTGGGGCCGCGCGTCGTGGAGCGGACCCTCGGGGAGGCGCGCACGCTCGGGCTGGTGGCGCACGGCGTCCTCAGTTCGCCGGGCAAGGCGCTGCTGCACGGCGGCGACCCCGAGTCCGAGATGGACGCCGCGCTGCCCGCGCCCATCGACTACTTCCTGGTGCAGGCCGACCTCACCGTCGTCGCGCCCGGGCCGCTCATCCCGGAGCTGCTCGATCAGATCACGCTCGTCGCCGACATCGAGTCCGCGGGCGCGGCGTCGATGTACCGGGTCAGCGAGAACAGCATCCGGCGCGCGCTCGACGCCGGGCTCTCAGCGTCCGAGCTGCAGACGCTGTTCTCGACCCGCTCCAAGACGCCGGTGCCGCAGTCGCTGAGCTACCTCATCGACGACGTCGCCCGCCGCCACGGCCGGCTGCGGGCCGGGGTCGCGTCGTCGTTCATCCGCTGCGAGGACCCGGCGCTGCTCGCGGAGGTTCTGGCCTCCCCCGTGGCCGAGCAGCTGGCGCTGCGGGCCCTGGCTCCCACCGTCGTCATCTCGCAGGCCCCGCTCAAGGAGGTCCTCACCGAGCTGCGTGCGGTCGGGTTCGCCCCGGCCGGCGAGGACTCGTCCGGCGCGATCGTCGACCTGCGCCCGCGCGGGGCCCGCGTGCCGGCGGCCCGGGTGCCGCGGCTGCGCACCCCGGCCGTCCCCACCGACGAGCAGCTCGCGACGCTGGTCCGCTCGCTCCGCGCCGGTGACCGCGCCGCCGCGTCCACCGGTGCCGGACTGCGCAGCGACGGCACGCGCGCGTCCAGCGCGGCGACGATGACGCTGCTGCAGACCGCCGCGCAGGTCCGGCGCAGCGTGTCGATCGGTTACGTCGACGCGCAGGGCATCGCGTCGCAGCGCATCGTGGAACCGGTCAGCGTCGGCGGCGGTCAGCTCGACGCGCTCGACCCGGCGACCGGTGAGATGCGTCGCTTCACACTGCACCGCATCACCTCCGTCGCGCTCGTCGACTGACTTTCTCCCGCCCCGGAAAAAGCTCCGAACTGCACGACTGGCATTTTCCTGGAAATGACGTATGGTCTCGATCGAGTGATTGCCACTTCGAATTAGGAGCGACAATGGCCGACAAGAAACCTGGCAAAAATCTGAAGAAACCAAGTCAGTCGATCAAGGAAAAGCGGGCGGAAAAGCGCGAGCGCGCTGTTGATGCCGGTGAGTTGATCAAAAAGCGTAAGCGCCACTGACGGACCTCGCCATGACCCGCGAGGCACCGGCGCGTGACGCACCGGGTGTGCTGGACCACCTGCACCGGAAACTGGACCATCTGCTCGGCGACAGCACCCTGCCGCAACCCCGCGCCGACGGCTTCCGGTCCGGCATCGCGTCGGCGAAACTTTTCGTTCTCGACGAGCGCGCCCAGCATTCCGGATTTCCTTTCCCGCCGACGCACGAAAAAAAGTGAAGGACCCCCTATCGTGAAGCGGACCCTGCTCGCCCTGGACAAAATTCAGGCGCGACTGGAAAACGAGCTCGACACCACCGCCGTGCACAGCGAACGGGACGTCGGATATCGCGCCGGAATTTCCGAGGCACTCGTCCAGGTGATGGAGACCAAGAAATCCCTCACCGCCGGACGCTGATCCGATCGTGAAGGATTTCCGGCGGCTGCCGACGGAAATCCTTCACGATCCGCGGCCGCCGAGGCACCGCCGTATGGCGGGACAGCGCCGCCGTCTGGACAATGGTCTGGTTACCGTTGCTAGGAGGCGCACGTGACCGACGGCCCGCTGATCGTCCAGTCCGACAAGACACTGCTGCTCGAGGTCGATCACGAGCGCGCGAACGACGCCCGGCAGGCGATCGCCCCGTTTGCCGAACTCGAGCGCGCCCCCGAGCACGTCCACACCTACCGGATCACTCCGCTCGCGCTGTGGAATGCCCGCGCCGCCGGGCACGACGCCGAGCAGGTGGTGGACGCCCTCGTCAGCTACTCCCGCTTCGCGGTGCCGCAGCCGCTGCTGGTCGACATCGTCGACACCATGGCCCGGTACGGCCGCCTGCAACTGGTGAAGAGTCCCGTGCACGGGCTGACGCTGATCAGCCTGGACCGGGCGGTGCTCACCGAGGTGATGCGGCACAAGAAGATCGCCCCGATGCTCGGCGCCATGGTCGACGACGACACCGTGATCGTGCATCCCAGCGAGCGCGGGCACCTCAAGCAGATGCTGCTCAAGATCGGCTGGCCCGCCGAGGACCTCGCCGGGTACGTCGACGGCGAGGCCCACCCCATCGACCTCGCGTTCGAGGAGGGGCACTGGCACCTGCGCGACTACCAGGAGATGGCGGCCGACTCGTTCTGGGCCGGCGGCTCCGGCGTCGTCGTGCTCCCCTGCGGCGCCGGCAAGACCATGGTGGGCGCGGCGGCGATGGCCAAGGCCAAGGCGACGACGCTGATCCTGGTCACCAACACCGTCGCGGGCCGGCAGTGGAAGCGCGAGCTGATCGCGCGCACGTCGCTCACCGAGGAGGAGATCGGCGAGTACTCGGGCGAGAAGAAGGAGATCCGCCCGGTCACCATCGCGACCTACCAGGTGATCACCCGCAAGTCGAAGGGCGAGTACAAGCACCTCGAGCTGTTCGACTCCCGCGACTGGGGCCTGGTGATCTACGACGAGGTGCACCTGCTGCCCGCCCCGGTGTTCCGGATGACCGCCGACCTACAGTCGCGTCGACGCCTCGGCCTCACCGCGACGCTGGTCCGCGAGGACGGCCGCGAGGGCGACGTGTTCTCCCTCATCGGCCCCAAGCGGTACGACGCGCCGTGGAAGGACATCGAGGCGCAGGGGTGGATCGCGCCCGCCGACTGCATCGAGGTGCGGGTCACGCTCACCGACGCCGAACGCATGGCGTACGCGACGGCCGAGCCGGAGGAGCGCTACAAGCTGTGCTCGACGGCCCGGACCAAGCACGCCGTCGTGAAGTCGATCCTGGACCGGCACCCCGGTGCGCCGACCCTGGTGATCGGCGCCTACCTGGACCAGCTCGAGGAGCTGGGCGAGGAACTCGACGCCCCGGTCATCCAGGGTTCCACGCGAAACAAGGAACGCGAGCTCCTCTTCGACAAGTTCCGTGCCGGCGAGATCCAGACCCTCGTGGTCAGCAAGGTCGCGAACTTCTCCATCGACCTGCCGGAGGCATCGGTGGCGGTGCAGGTGTCGGGCACGTTCGGCTCCCGGCAGGAGGAGGCGCAGCGGCTGGGCCGACTCCTGCGGCCGAAGCACGACGGCGGTCAGGCACACTTCTACTCGGTGGTCGCTCGGGACACGCTCGACGCCGAGTACGCCGCCCACCGCCAACGCTTCCTCGCCGAACAGGGCTACGCGTACCGCATCACGGACGCCGACGACCTGCTCGGCCCGACCATCGGATAGGACTTCACCCCCGTGCGACGCTTCGAGTTCCCCGTCGACAAGCTTCACGCCAAGTCCGTCAACGAGACCCTCGCAGATCTCCGGCGGCTGCAGTGGTCGGCCGCGGTGATGGCGGTCGCCCTCGGCGCCGGCGCCGCCGGACTGTTCGTCCTGGGCCAGCCGTGGTCGTACATCCTCGGCGCCGTCCTCGCGGTGTGCGCGGTGACGTCGCTGTGGATGGTGGTGTGGACGCCGCGCAAGGTCGGCAGCATCGACGAGCTGTACGCCAAGGGCAACCTGGTGCCGGCCGTGGTGTCGGAGATCCACCCCCGCGGGTACACGCTGCTCTCGTTGCTCGACATCGCCAAGCCCGACGCCACCGAACCGCACTACGCGCTCGCGACCCGCACCGTCCGCGCCCTGCCCGGCCGGGGCTGGACCGTGGGCAAGAAGATCCCGTCGGTGTCGGTGCTGGGCGACCGCAGCTCGCGGGGCAACGGCGACACGTGGCAGATGGTGAGTTTCATGCCGATCGCCTGGGGCACCCGCGACAGCAAGGTGCTCACGCAGGCCACCGCCCGCATCGACGATGTGGAGTGGAATCTGCTGCGCAAGAACATCTCGATGTCGGAGAAGGTGCGCGGGTCGAGCAACCAGTTCGTCCTGGTCGATCCGGCAGAGCTGCCGAACGAACTGCGCGGATAGCCCGGTCCGACCCGCCCCCGAGAGGCACGGGGCGGACCGGGCGTCAGCAACCGGGTCCGGGACCGGCGATCACGGCTGCGGGCAGTTGCTCGGTGCGGCCTTCCCGGCGAACCGGTCTGCGGCCCATGCGGGGAACTGCTTCGCCGCCTCGGGAACGACGGACTCGTGGTCGAGCCCGGGGAACTCGCGGTAGTCGGACTCGGTTCCGGTGCGGCACAGTCCCTCCTGCTCGCGTGACGTCAGTGCAACGGGGGTGGTCGTGTCGTCCGATCCCTGATAGATGACGAACGGCATGGACCCTGCGGGCCGGAAGTCGTCGACGGCGGTGAAGGCCTTCCACCAACTACCGTCCGGCGACATCGCGCCCGGCTGGTACGCGTCACGCAAAGATGCAGCGCTGCTCCAGATGTCGAAGCAGCCGTCACTGAGCACCGGAAGCTGCTCCATCGCCGGGGCCGTGAGGAAGTCGCCGTAACGCAGATCCGGGTAGGCCGCCTTGATGCCCGGCAGGGTGGAAATGACGTAGCCCGCCAACTCCGGACTCTGCATCGAGTTGAGGGTCAGTTCACGGATGCGGACCGCCGGCGCGATCAATCCAGCTCCCACACCGTCGAATTCGGGGGCGTACGAATCCAGGATCGATTCGACGTGCATCGTCGTCTGTCCGCCCTGCGACCAGCCGTATTCGACGAACCGGTTCGAGGCGTCGATCTCGGGGAGGTTGTGCACAGCGCGCAGGACGTCGAGAGAAGCCCGGGCGTTGACCTCACCGGCCATGTAGTAGGACGGCCCCGGAAGGGCTTGTCCCGGATAGTCACTCATGGCGACCACATATCCCTGGTCGAGAAGTTCGCCGATCGCCGGAACGCGGGACTGATCCCCCTCCCCCAAGCTCCGTCTGGACGGGGCACAGTTGTCGGCCAGCCCGGTGGTCTCGTGGTTCCACAGCACCATGTCGCGGGGACCGTCGCCCTTGGACAGCGGAACGTAGATCTCCCCGGATACGTACTTCCGGACTCCGGGCTGGATTTCGGAGACGTAGACGATGTTCCAGCCCTGACTTCCCTCCGGAGCGTCGGACCGGGGCTGGACCGAGTGAACATCGCCCGGCTTCGCGTCGGCGGGCGGCTGCTCCCCGACGTCCCAGAAGGTCGTCCCGGCCGGTCCCGCGGGCGCGGACAGCGAGATCGACTCGGGCTCGGATGCGTTCGCGCCGCCACAGGCGGTGAGTGTGAAGGCCGCGACCGAGAAGGCGACGGCCGCCTTGGCGACGGCCGATGGTGCGTGCTGCGCCGTACCTGACATTGGTTGCTCCATTCTGTGTGCTATCGAGCTCGTCCGTGGAAGAGGTGGCGGGCGATGACGATCCGCTGGATCTGATTGGTTCCCTCGTAGATCTGGGTGATCTTCGCGTCGCGCATCATTCGCTCCACCGGAAAGTCCTTGACATACCCTGCGCCACCGAGGATTTGAACAGCGTCGGTGGTCACCGCCATGGCGGTGTCGGAGGCGAAGCACTTGGCCATCGCGCCCGCCGACCCGATCTCCCGGTGTCCACGATCGCAGGCGATCGCGGCAGCCCACGTGAGCAGCCGCGACGCCCGGACCTTCGTCTCCATGTCGGCCGCCATGAACTGGATGCCCTGGAACTCGGAGATCGGGGAACCGAACTGCTCACGTTCGGCCGCGTAGGACACCGCGGCGTCCAGGGCGCCCTGTGCGATACCGACTGCCTGCGCCGCCACGGCCGTCCGGGTCCGGTCCAGCGTCCCGAGGGCGATGCGCATGCCACGGCCGGGCTCACCGACCATGCGGTCGCCGGGAACGAACACGTCCTCGAACGTGACCTCCCGGGTCGGAGATCCCTTCAGGCCCATCTTCCGCTCCGGCGCCCCGAACACGATCCCCTCGTCCGCGGCCTCCACGACGAACGCAGAGATCCCCTTGGCGCCGGCGGCCGGATCGGTCGAGGCGAACACGACGTAGACGTCGGCACGGCCCGCGTTGGTGATCCACCGCTTCGTGCCCTTCAGCAGCCAGCCGCCGTCCGTCTGCCTGGCCCGGACCTTGATGCTCGCGATGTCGCTGCCGGCCTCGGGCTCGCTCAGCGCGAAGGCCCCGAGATGCTCGCCGGACGCGATCCTCGGCAGGTACCGGGCCTTGAGTTCCTCCGAGCCCGCGAGCAGGAGCGGGATGGCGAAGAGTTCGTTGCCGCCGGCGACCTGCTGCGTAGTTGCGCACGCGCGGGCGATCTCCTCGGCGACGATCGCGGAGGCGAGGTGGTCTCCGCCCTGCCCGCCGTACGCCTCGGGGATGCCGATCGCGTGCAACCCGCTCGCGGTCACCGCCGCCAGTGACCGCTCCGGGAACTCTCCCGACTCGTCTACCGCGGCGGCGTGCGGCGCCACCTGACGATTCGCTATCTCGGCGGCCATCTCCCGGAGGTCCCGGTGCTCGTCGTCGAGGAGCCATTCGGCCTCGGCACTCGTCCTCACCGCTGCATCACCGCCCCGTGGGTCGGTCGAGTCCGAGCACCCGGATAGCGTTCTCCCTCATCACCAGGGGCATGACGTCGTCCTTGATGCCCAGTTCCGCGAAGTCGGCCATCCACCGATCCGGCGTCAGCACCGGATAGTCGGATCCGAAGAGCGCCTTGTGCTTGAGCAGCGAGTTGATGTTGCGAACGAGCGGCGGCGGGAAGTACTTCGGCGACCAACCCGACAGGTCGACGTACACGTTCGCCTTGTGGGTGGCCATGGAGATCGAGGAGTCGACCCACGGGACCGAGGGGTGGGCGAGGATCATCGTCAGCGTCGGGAAGTCGGCTGCGACGTCGTCGAGCAGCATCGGGTCCGAGTACCGCAGTTTGATGCCGCGGCCACCTGGCAGACCGGCACCGATCCCGGTCTGCCCGGTGTGGAAGAGCGTCACGAGCCCGTGCTCGGCGCACGCCTCGTAGATCGGGTAGTAGATCGGGTCGTTGGGCAGAAATCCCTGCAGGCTGGGGTGGAACTTCATGCCCCGAACGCCGTAGTCCCTCGCCAGGGTCGTGATCCGGGCGACGGCAGTGCCGACGTCGTGCGGGTCCACGGATCCGAAGGGGATCAGGACGTCGGGGTGCTCGGCGGCCTTCGCCGCGATCTCCTCACTGGAGACCGGCGGGTGCCCGCCGAGTGCGGTGCGCGCGTCGACGGTGAACACCACGGCGGCCATGTTGCGCTCGCGGTAGTACTCGGCGAGGTCGTCGACGGTGGGCGTGCGGTTGACCCCGGGCTTGAAGTACTTGGCCGAGGCGTCGAGCAGTTCCTGGTCGAGCGAGCAGTGGTGCGCACCGTCCGCTTCGACGTGGGTGTGCACGTCGATGGCGGTGATGGCGTCGAGATCGATTGCGGGAGAGTACATCGTTAATCCTCTGTGGATCGGGTGGGAACTGTCAGGGCAGGTTTCGGCCGGCGCGTTTGAGTCGCATGATGTCGACCAGCAATCGGTCGCGGTCCGCGACCAGGCCTGCCTGGTCTACCCCCGCCATCTCGTCGTCCATGCCGGCGACGAGTTTGTCGGCGAGTTCCGGGGTGAGCTGCGGCGTCCCGAGGTCGTCCATCCACTTCTGGGTGGGTGGGCCCAGGTGTTCCAGCAGATGCCGCAGGCCGCCCTTCCCACCGGAAAGGTGCTGTGCGGTAAGTGGTCCGATGATGGCCCAGCGCAGTCCCGGCCCGTTCGAGATGGCGGTGTCGATGTCGGCGACGGATACCACACCGCGGTCCACCAGCGAGTAGGCCTCGCGCCAGAGGGCGGCTTGCAACCGGTTGGTGACGTGCCCGGGGATCTCGGCGCGGACGAGGATCGGCTTCTTGCCGACCAGGCGGTAGAAGTCGAGCGCCACCTGCGCCGTCTCGGGCGGCGTGGCCCCGCCCGGTACCACCTCGACGAGCGGAATGATGTGCGCGGGGTTGAACGGGTGGCCCACCAGCACACGGCCGGGATCGACCGAACACGCGGCCTGCAGCGCGCTCGGCTCGAGACCGGACGTCGACGACGCGATGATCACGCCCGGGCGCGCCGCGGCGTCGATCTCCGCGAGCAGCGCACCCTTCGCGTCCAGTCTCTCGGGGCCGTTCTCCTGGACGAAATCGGCGTCGCGCGCAGCCTCGGCGGCGGTCGCGACGAACCGGAGCTCACCACGCTCGGACACCGCGGATCCGGTGAGTTCGGTGACGAGATCGCTGGTTTCGTCGAGATAGGACCGGAGCCGCGCCTCGGCTCCGTCGGCCGGGTCGGTGGCGACGACGTCGAGACCGGCGGCGAGGAAGCCTGCCACCCACGCCGCGCCGATGACGCCGGTCCCGATCACCGCGACGGTCCGGATCTGCGCCGCAGCCGGGGCGCTCATCCGATCGCTCCCGTGACGCTCCACGCGACGAACGCGTCGAGGGCCTCCGGTTGCGCCAGCGAACCGGGTGCCGCGACGCTGTCCGGCGAGGCCCCGAGAAGGATCCGTTTGACCGGGATCTCGAGCTTCTTCCCGGTCCGGTTGTACGGCACCACCGCGACGGGATGGATCTCGTCCGGGATGTGCCGCGGCGACAGCGCCGTTCGCAGAGTCGTCGAGACGGTCCTCCTCAGCGCGTCGTCGACCTCCACGCCGGGGTCGGTGACGACGAACAGGACCAGGCGGCCCATCCCGCCGTCGGCGCCCTCGAGGTGGACGACGAGGGAGTCGGCGATGCCGGGCAGCTCCTCGACCACGCGGTAGAACTCGGCGGTGCCGAGCCGGACACCACCACGGTTGAGGGTCGCATCGGACCGGCCGGTGATGACTGCACCGCCCTCCGGGTCGAAGCGGATCCAGTCGCCGTGCCGCCACACCCCCGGATAGGTGTCGAAGTATGCGCTTCGGTATCGGGAGCCGTCGTCGTCGCCCCAGAACTTCACCGGCATCGACGGCACCGGCAGCGTGATGACGAGTTCGCCGAGCTCACCGACCACCTCGTTGCCGTCCCCGTCGTACGCGGCTGCCGCGAAACCGAGGCTCGGCCCGGACATCTCGCCCGCGTAGACCGGGGTCATCGGCGAGGCCTGGATGATGCCGGTGCACACGTCCGTGCCGCCGCTACCGACGTTGAGGAGCACGCCGGGGCCGAAGCGGTCGGAGATCCACTCGTAGCCCTCCCGCGGCAGCGGGCTGCCGGCGGCGCCGAACTGCCGGACGGCCGAGAGATCGAATTCGGTTGCGGGATCGAGACCTTCGCGTCGGCACGCCATGACCACGCCCGGGCTCATGCCCATCACCGTCGCCCCGGTCTCAGCGGCCACCCGCCACTGGTGACCCGAGTCCGGGTACATGGGGTTGCCGTCGATCATGACGATCGACGACCGCACCAGCAGTCCGCCGACCAGGGAGTTCCACATCATCCACGCCGTGGTGCTGAACCAGGAGAACGTGTCCCCAGGCCCGAGATCGAAGTGGAGGGCGTGGTTCTTGAGGGTCTCGAGCAGAATGCCGCCGTGGCCGTGCACGATGGCCTTGGGCTTGCCGGTGGTGCCGGACGAGAACAGCACCACGAGCGGGTGGTCGAACGGGACCGGCTCGACATCGGGCATCGACCCCGGTGCACCGGCCTCACCGCGCCCGAGGTCGTTCCAGGCCACGACGTCGTCGGTGACGACGTGCTCGCCGTAGGCGACCGAGACCACCGTGGAGACCCCCGGGAGATTCTCGCGGATGTGGGCGACCTCGTCACGACGATCGACGGTCTTGGATCCGTATGTGTAGCCGCCGACGACGAACAGCACCTTGGGGCCGATCTGACCGAACCGGTCCACGACGCTGTGGGCGCCGAACTCGGGTGCGCATGCCGCCCAGATCGCGCCGAGGCTCACCGTGGCGAGGAACGCGACGAGCGCCTCGGGGGCGTTGGGCAGGTAGCCGGCGACCCGGTCGCCGCGGCCCACCCCGAGGTCGACGAGGCCGGCCCGCACGCGGCGGACCTCGTCGCGCAGTTGACCGAAGGTCATCGTGATGTCGGCGCGGGTCTGCGACGTGGCCACCACGGCGACCGCGTCCAGGTCCACTTCGGTTCCGAGAGAGTGCTCGGTGTAGTTGAGGAGTGCGCCGGTGAACCACCGCGCGCCGGGCATCACCCGGGCCTCGAGCACCTGGCGGTACGGGCGGTGGGTGACGACGCCGAAATGGTCCCAGATCGCCGCCCAGAATCCCTCGACGTCCTCGACCGACCACCGGTAGAGGTCGTCCCAGTTCTCCACCCGCACACCGCGCTCGGCTCCGAGCCAGTCCATGAAGGCCCCGACCCGCGTGGTGTCCCGGGCGTCGGCGGGCACGGACCGCAGGATCGCCGCCATCAGTTCGCCCCTCCGTCCGCGGTGCGGACCTTTGGCCCACGGCCGGTGAGGAACTCGTTCATCCGATGCTTGGCTTCCTGGCTGGACTGCGCGACGGCGGCCATGAGCGACTCCATCATCAGCCCCTCGTCCGGGCCGACCTCGGCGATCCGTGGAAGGGCGTGCATCACCGAGTAGTTGGTGACAGGAGAGTTCGAGGCGATCTTCTCGGCGAGCTCGCAGGCCAGGTTGTCGCCACCACCGTTGTCGACGAGATAGGTTGCGAGGCCGACACGTTCGCCCTCGTCTGCGGTGAGGACCCGACCCGTGAGCATCATGTCCTGCATCCGGGCGACGCCGATCAACCGCGGAACCCGCACCGAGGCCCCGCCGCCCACGAACAGCCCGCGCTGTCCTTCCGGCAGCGCGAAGAACGCGCTTCGCTCCGCCACTCGGATGTGCGCGGCGCTGGCGAGTTCGAGTCCGCCACCGACGACCGCACCGCGCAGGACCGCGACCACGGGGATCGTGCCGCCCGCCATCTCGCCGAGCGACTTGTGCCACATACGGGAGTGATGGAGTCCGGCGACGGCGTCCCGGTCCGAGAGCTCCGAGAGGTCGAGGCCGGCGCAGAAGTGATCGCCGGACGAGGTCAGGACGATGGCACGCACACCCTCGGGGGGCGTCCGGAAGAAGTCGCCGAGGGAGAGAACGGTCTTGTCGTCGAGGGCATTTCGCTTGTGCGGTCGATCCAGGGTGAGGATGCCGATGTCGCCGCGCTGGTCGAAGACGAGGGATTCGGAGATGGCGGTGGTCATATCAATTCATCGCCTTGCTGATCGTGCAGATCTGTTGTACGGAATCGGAGTGAGCGCCGAGCGCGGTGCCGGCGCGGAGGTCTTGCTTGCGCACCTTTCCGGAGCCGGTGCGAGGTAGGGCAGGAACGAACGACACCAGTTTCGGGACCTTGTACCGGGCCAGTCGCTCGGTCGCGAAGGCCAGGAGGGCGTCCCGGTCGAGATCCGAGCCCTCCCGCCGGACGACGTGGGCATGACCCACCTCGCCCCAACGGTCGTCCGGGGCGCCGACGACCGCGGCCTCGAGAACGTCGGGGTGCTGGAACAGCACGCTTTCGACCTCGGCCGGGTAGACGTTCTCACCGCCCGAGATGTACATGTCCTTCATGCGGTCGACGACGAAGACGAACCCGTCGTCGTCCATGTACGCGATGTCGCCGGAGTGGAACCAGCCGCCGGCGGTGAAGGCCGCAGCGGTCGCCGCGTCGTTCCGCCAGTAGCCGGGCGTGACGTTGGGGCCCCGGATGATCACCTCGCCGGCGGTGCCGCGGGGGCACTCCACACCTATGTCGTCGACGATCTTGACCTCGTCGAACATCACCTGCTGTCCCGCCGAACCGGCCTTGCGGACCGCGTCCCCGGGAGCGAGGAAGGTTGCGCCGGGCGCGGTCTCGGTGAGGCCGTACCCCTGACAGAAGGTGACACCCTTCGCCCGGTAGGTGTCGATGAGATGCACCGGGATCGGCGCACCGCCCGACATGACGCTACGGATGGAGCTCAGGTCGGCTTGCGGCCAGCGCGGCGACTGCGCGAGGTCGGCGTACATCGTGGTGACGCCGAACATCCACGTGACCCTGTGACGTTCGATGAGATCGAAGGCGAGATCGACTTCCCATTTCGGGACGAGGACGCTGGTACCGCCCTTGAGGTACACCGTCAGCACCAGTTGGTCGAGCGCCGCCACGTGGAAGAGCGGAGCCGACACCAGGGTCACCTCGTCGGAGGCGACGTCGAGATCGAGGAGGAGGTTGAAGCTGTTCCACAACAGGTTCTCGTGGGTGAGGATCGCGCCCTTCGGACGACCCGTCGTGCCGGAGGTGTACAGGACGAAGGCGGGATCGTGCCCGCCGACCTCGGCGGCGCCGATCGGATCACCGGGCGTATCCACCGATTCGGTCGACCACACCACGTCCTCGACGACGACGCCGTCGACTCCTAGCGAACCCGCGGTCGCCCGCGACTCGGGGGCGACGAGGAGCACAGAGACCCCGGCATCGGTCAGCTGGTAGTCCAGCTCGGGAGCCGAGAGGCGGTGGTTGAGCGGAAGGAAGACGCCCCCGAGCCGGACCACCGCGAGCATCGTTTCGACGAATGCCGGGTGGTTGGGACCCAGATAGGCGACCCGGTCCCCCTGTCCCACCCCGCACCGCGCGAGCTGTGCGGCCCGGACGAGGACGCGGTTGTGGACCTCGCGGTAGCTGAGCGCGGTGTCCCGGTAGACCAGCGCCACCGAGTCACCGCTCATCCGAGCCCGCCGCTCGGACAGTGTGGCCAGGCCCGGACGGTAGCCGCCCCGCATCACGCCACCCCCGCCGCGGATACATCGGCGGCGACGGACTGCGTGTCAGCCCCGTCGGAGGCGACGCGCGAGAGTCTTCGGTTCTTGGTCTCACCGAGCTTGATGATGCAGGCGATGCTCACCAGGGCGGTCAGTGCGATGACCGCAGACAGCCCGAGGGTGCTCGTGCCGCCGTTCGAGCGCATGATCTCGGCGAACAGTACCGGGGAGACACCCGCACCGATCCCGGCGAGCTGATAACCGAGCGAAGCTCCGGTGTATCGGTATTCGGTGCTGAACAGCTCCGTGTACAGGCCGGCGAGGGGGCCGTAGACCATCGGGTGGACGATCGCCTGGCCGACCACCATGGCGAGGACGATCAACGGAAAGCTCTTCGATCCGATCAGGGGGAAGAGCGCGAATCCCCACGCGATGATGCCGACGGAGCCGGCGATGACCATCGGCCGCCGGCCGATCTTGTCGGACAGGGCCGACCACCCGATGATGCCGAAGATCGACAGGAACGACGAAATGGTGAGCGCGTTGAGGATCTCCTGGCGCGGGACCCCGGACTGTACGCCGTAGGCGATGGAGTAGGTGGTCAAGGCGCCTTGGAAGACAAAGGCCCCCAGCCCGACTCCGACAGAGAGGAACAGCACCTTGGGCTGCGCCTTGAGCAGCCGCAGCAGCGGGATGCCGGTGTCCGGCGCGCGATCGGTGGCTGCAATGAACTCGGGCGACTCGTCGACCTTGGCACGGACCACGAGACCGAGCACGAGAAGCAGGAGGCTGAACAGGAACGGCAGACGCCAGCCCCACTCGACGAAGGCGTCGTTGCCCAGGATCGCGATGGTCGAGGTGATGACGACGGTGGAGATCAGCGTGCCAGTCGGGGCACCCGCGTTGGTGAAACTTGCCCAGAAGCCGCGTCGGGAATCTGCGTGCTCCGCCGACATCAGTACCGCGCCGCCCCACTCGCCGCCCAGCGCTATGCCCTGGACCACGCGCAGAAGCACGAGCAGGATCGGTGCGATCGCTCCGGCCGTGGCGTACGTGGGCAGGACGCCGATGAGGGCGCTGGCGATGCCCATGATCGACATTGTCAGAACGAGCATCCGCTTGCGGCCGAGTCGGTCGCCGTAGTGGCCGAAGATGACACCGCCGAAGGGCCGCGCCAGGTAGCCCGCAGCGAACGTGGCCAGGCTCGCGAGGGTGCCCGCCAGCGGGCTCATGTTGGAGAAGAAGACGTCCTTGAAGACCACCGCAGCGCAGGTGGCGTAGACGAAGAAGTCGAAGTACTCGATGACGCTGCCGAGGAAGCTGGATGCGGCGGCGCGCTTGAGCATCGCCGGATCCTTTGCAGCCTCGGGATAGCTCTGATCCATGGGAAAACCTCACTGGGAGTGCTCTGAACGGACGGCGAATCCGGGCCGAACCGTGATCCACCTCACTCATCTGACGGGCCGAATACTATGCATCTTCATTGCGTTGCGTCAATAAGATGAGTTGCAATTGACTTGGCGGGCCACCCCCAGTAGGCGACAACTAGACTCCACGGCATGCGGTATAACCTCACTGCAGAGCCCGTCGACAAGGTCGACATCACCCCCAAGTCGCTCCTTCTCGCGTTCCTTGGAATGCACCTTCTCTGGAAACCGATCGCCATCAGTGGCGCGTCCCTTGTCGAGCTGTTCGGCTGGCTGGATGTCGGCCAGTCGGCCACTCGGTCGCTGCTCGCCCGAATGACGGACCGAGGCCTGCTGGAGCGGCACAAGGTGGGTCGCAAGACCTACTACGCCCTCACCGAACACGGAACGTCAGTGTTCGAGGAAGGCTCGAAGAAGATCTGGCGCAGCATGGGTGGCGCGGACTGGGACGGCGTGTGGACGACGGTCGCGCTGTCGGTGCCCGAGGACTCGCGCCATCTTCGCCACCGGGCACGGTCGCGACTGAGCTGGGCCGGCTTCGGGAACACCGCCTCTGGACTGTGGGTGGCACCCCGCCGGCATAACGTAGCGACGATCCTCGGCCCCGAGTTCGCCGACGTGGACCTCACCGTGATGGTCGGGCGGGTCCTCCCGCCCACCACCGACGAAGCGCTCGTGACCTCGGCATTCGACCTCGACGAGATCGCTGCCCGCTATACCGGGTTCACGTCGCGGTGGCAGAACGACGAAACGTCCGGATCGAGTCGCGAACATGCCTTCGCCACCCGAATCCGGGTCCAGGCCGAGTGGCTCTCCATCACACAGACCGACCCACTGTTGCCGATGTCGCTGCTTCCAGAAAACTGGCCGGCCGGTGACGCCGAGCGACTCTTCCGGGTCCTCGACGCGACCTTGGATCGAGCCTCCATCGGCATAGAGGCGGACGGACTCGACTCGATCGCACTGTGAGCGCCACGCTCCGGCATCGAACAACCAATTGGTTGCACTGGTCTCGGCCGGGCCGCCGAATGAATTGCACTGATGGGATTCACCCCACCCCAATTCGGATGGTGACGTCGTCAGATCATCAGCGCCGCAAGGCCGACCCCGCCGACGGTAACGAGAGCCATTGTCATTGCGAGGGTCACCGAACCCATCAGCAGAACCGTCGCGACAGCCGGCACCGCGGCAACCATGAGCATCAGAACGACCCACCACAGCACGGCCGGAATCGTGTTCGACCTCCGAAGATCGAAGTCCTGCAACAAGGCTGGACGAATTTCCCCGGGTAGAGACCCGTTCGATCGGAGTTCCATACGAGGTGACCTCCTACTAGGGGGTCAGCTCAGTCTCTCGCACATCGGCGGATTTCGCAGGCCGGTTCCGCATTTCCCACTGTGTCCCGTTCACGGATCGGGTCATCAGTGCGGCGGAGCGATGCCCATGACGGTCGCGAGCACGGACGCAATCGGGTTGAGGTTCAACGCATCCGGGGCCTGCTTGGGCTTCGCGTCCCACGGCTGCGACACCGTCGGGTCGGCGAGCACCGCACGCTCGGCGTTGCGGACACCGGTGGCGCTACCCTGCGGGACGAGGCACCGGACATCGGAGGAGAACGGGAAGTCGTCGCGGGTGTCGCCGAAGTCCGGGTCGCGACGCTTCATCTCGGCGAGCGTCTCGTGGGTGCTCTCGTAGCCGAGGGTGCACGCCGGCGGGTTGTTGGTCTCGAGGACGAGGCCGAAGTGGATGGTGCCGTCGCCCGGCGCCACGGCACGCGCCGCCACCGGCAGCGCCGGCAGCAACTGCAGCGCGGTCCGCAGGTAGGCCTCGCGCCCCGGCGCGAGCGAGACGATCTGCCGGGTGTTCGACAGCACCTCGGTGAGGTCGGCGCCGCTGTCACGGACCAGCGCCCCCACCTGCTCACTGGTGGCGGCGCCGGTGCCGATCAGCCGGCGCACGTCCGGGTCGCTCGAGCGCAACTGCGCGGTGAGCGCGTCGAGGTCGGAACTGAACGAACGGATCGACGACGCCTGGTCCGCCTGGCTGTCGAGCACGGTGCGACCGTCGGACACGAGGTCGAGGGTCTGCGGCAACGCGGCGGAGGCCACGCGGGTGAAGTCGGCCAGCGAGTCGACGACGGTCCGCAGGTTGTCGCCCTGGCCGTCGAACGCCTTCCCGAGTTCGGTCGCGACGGCGTGCAGGCTGTCGGTCGGGACTGATCGCGCGAGCGAGTCGACCGATGCGATGAGGTCCTCGACCGGGATCGGGACTGCGGCGTCGTCGACGTCGATCACCGACCCGTCCCGCAGGTACGGCCCGGAGTCTCGGTCGGGCCGCAGATCCACGTACTGCTCACCGATCGCCGACCGGTTGGCGACCACCGCCGCCGCGGACGCGGGCACGTCCGGCCCGTCGTTGTCGAGGTGCAGTTCCACCCGGACCCCGTCGGCAGTGAGCGTGAGGTCGCCGACCCGGCCCACCGGCACACCCCGGTACGTCACCTCGGCGTTGGTGAAGATGCCACCCGACGACGGCAGGTCCACGTAGACGGAGTACTGCCCGAAACCCATCAGGTTGTCGAGCCGAACATAGCGTCCGCCCACGAAGATCACGCTCAGGATCGCGAGCACCACGAACGCGCTCAGCTGCCACCTGGCCAGCTTCGACACCGTGTTCAACGTCGACGGCCCTCCACCACTCGCCACTCAAAGCATGTCGGCGAGATCACCGGAACCGCCCTGCTGTTACCCGGACAACACGCTAGCGGTAGCCGTTACCGATGTTCACATTAATGTGATCGGGCTTACAAAGTGGACATTTGTCCAACATGGGGGCGGACGTAGGATCACGGCATGAGCGTCGCGCCACTCGCGGAGTCGTTCGAGTCGCACCGCAGCCACCTGCTGTCCGCGGCGTACCGCCTCACCGGCAGCGTGAGCGACGCCGAGGACGCCGTGCAGGACGCCTGGCTTCGACTGGCCGCTGCCGACACCGCGGCCATCCGCGACCTGCGCGCGTGGCTGACCACCGTCGTCGACCGAATCTGCCTGGACCGCCTCCGGTCGGCGACGGCGCGCCGCGAACGGTACGTCGGACAGTGGCCGCCCGAGCCGATCGGCACCGACCTGACGCCGTCGAACCCGCCGGATCCACTGGAATCGGTTGTCCGGCAAGAAGCAAACCGTATGGCGGCGATGGTCGTGCTGGACGCCCTCTCCCCCGCCCAGCGGGTGGCGTTCGTCCTGCACGACGGCTTCGCGGTGCCGTTCGACGAGATCGCGGGCGTGCTGTCGGTGAACGTTCCGTCCGCTCGGCAGCTCGCGTCCCGCGCCCGGCGCGCGGTCGCCGCCGCACCGCCGCCGGTCCCCGATGCCGCGCACGCGGAGGTCGTCACCCGACTGCTCTCCGCGATGGCGGCCGGCGACCTCGACGCGGTCGTCGCCGCGCTGCACCCGTATCGGTCGACGACCAACCGGGGTCCTCGGCCACGGCTCCCCCGGCGACGACGTCCACCCCGGTTCTCCGGGGCTGGTCACCGCGTTCACGGCCGGCGATGGCAGGGTGTGGGCCGCCCAAGACATCGCGAACCGCGAGAAGTTGCGCGGGATCAGGCTTTCCGTTCCCGATCCGCCGTCCCCTGATCCGTCGCCCAGGGCACCCGGCACGCATCGCCGGAGTCGAACCCCTGGTCGTGGATGCCGAGCGCCGAGTACATCCGCGACCGCATGTTCTCGAGCCCGATCTGGTAGGTCAGCTCCACGACGCCGTCGCGTCCGAACCGCCGTTCGAGCTCGGCCACCTGCTCGTCGGTCGCGGTCGTGGGAGTCTCGGTCATGGCGTCGGCGTACGCGATCGCGATCCGCTCGTCCTCGGTGTACAGGGGCGAGTCCGCATAGTCGGCGATGTGCTGCAGGCGCTCCACGTCCAGTCCCTCGAACCGCTGGAGCATCGTGCCGAAGTCGATACACCACGAGCAGCCGACGGTCCATGCCACCCGGTACACCGCGATGTCGCGGACATTGGGCGGCAGCACGGTCGAGGCCTTCTGGGCGCCCATCTCGTGAGCGGCCGACACCGCGAACAGCTTGCGATGGTTGGCGACCACCGCGAAGGGCTCGGGCACCTCGCCGTACCGGCGACCCACGTACTTGTACGCGGCCTTGATCAGGGGGCCGGCTTCCTGCGGGGACACAGGGGCAATACGAGGCATGATCTCCTCCGTGGTCTCGACCGTCGTCGGGCGCCGGTGCGCGCCCGTCCACCCCTAGGACGATGCAGCACCCGAGAACGTGACACACCGAGTTCGTTCGACGACGTCCACGCCGCTACGCTGGACAAATGCCCGCAGCGCCACGTTCCCGCACCGTCTCGCGACTGCAACCGTTCGCGTCCACCATCTTCGCCGAGATGACAGCGCTGGCCACCGAGCACGACGCGATCAACCTGGGCCAGGGCTACCCGGACACCGACGGCCCGGCGGCGATGCTCGAGACGGCGCGCCGTGCCATCGCGGACGGCCTCAACCAGTACCCGCCGGGTCCGGGCATGCCGGTGCTGCGGCAGGCCATCGTCGCCGACCGCGCCGTCCGGTACGGCATCTCGCACGACCCCAACTCCGAGGTCCTGGTCACCGTCGGCGCCACCGAGGCGATCAGTGCCGCGATCCTCGGGCTCGTCGAGCCCGGCGAGGAGGTGGTGCTGATCGAGCCGTACTACGACTCGTACGCCGCCGCCGTCGCGCTGGCCGGGGCGGTCCGCCGGGCCGTGCCGATGGTGCGGGACGGCGACAGCTTCGCCCTCGACCTCGACGCCCTGCGGGCCGCGATCACCCCGAACACCCGGATGCTGGTGGTCAATTCGCCGCACAACCCCACCGGGACGGTGCTCACCGAGGCCGAGTTGATGGCGGTCGCCGAACTGGCGTGCGAGCACGACCTGTTGGTCATCAGCGACGAGGTGTACGAACACCTGGTCTTCGACGGCCGCACGCACACCCCGATGGCGTCGCTGCCGGGGATGTACGAGCGCACCGTCACCGTATCGAGCGCCGCGAAGACGTTCAACGTCACCGGTTGGAAGACCGGCTGGGCGCTCGGGCCCGCGGAACTGATCGACGCCGTCCGCGCCGCCAAGCAGTTCATGTCGTTCGTCGCCGGCGGCCCGTTCCAGCCCGCCGTCGCGTACGCGCTCGAGCACGAGCAGGCATGGGTGCGGTCCATGCGCGACGAACTGCAGCGCAAACGCGATCTGCTCGCGACGGCGCTGCGGGACACCGGATTCGACGTCTATTCGGGCGGCGGCACGTACTTCCTGTGCGCCGACATCAGCGCGTTCGGTACCCGCGACGGCGTCGAGTTCTGCCGGACGCTGCCGCAGCGGGTGGGGGTCGCGGCGGTGCCGATCAGTGCGTTCACCGACCGCCCCGATCAGTGGAATCACCTGGTGCGCTTCGCGTTCTGCAAGCGCGAGGACGTGCTGTCGGAGGCGGTGTCGCGCCTGCGCCGGCTCGAGGTGCCGCGGTGAGTCTGGCAACGATCCCGGCAGACTTCCTCCGTCGTGCGCTGCATCTCGCCAAAACGGCCGGGGCCGACCTGGCCGGCATGCTCGAGGCTTCGGGGATCGACGTGGCCTCGCTCGAGGATCCCCGCACCCGACTGACACC
Organism: Rhodococcus sp. W8901; assembly: GCF_013348805.1. Lineage (NCBI taxonomy): Bacteria > Bacillati > Actinomycetota > Actinomycetes > Mycobacteriales > Nocardiaceae > Rhodococcus > Rhodococcus sp. W8901. The sequence goes on along the minus strand of NZ_CP054690.1, from coordinate 1,211,395 downwards.
GGAGCAGGTCACGGCGTTCACCCAGGCCACGTGGCAACTCACCGACGACGAACTGTTCGGTATCGGCGTGTCGCCGGTGCCGCGCGGGACGTTCCGGCTGATCTGCCTGTCGCTGATCCACCGACCCGATCTCGGTAGTGCCCTCGAACGGATGGCCGACGTGACACGGGCGCTGCCGGTGCCGCCACTCACCCTCGTCCCCGGCGACGAGTCGACCCGTCTCGAGGTACGCGTCGAGGTCCGCGACGGCGCCGTCTCCCCCGAGTTCGCCGACGAGGCCTTCCGGCTGGTCACGGACTTCGAACTGATCCTGCTGCACCGGTTCGCAGCCTGGCTGGTGGGCCGGCGCGTCAAGCTGCGGTCCGTGCTCATCCCCTACCCGCAGCCCGAGGCTCAGTTCGCGAAGCACTACGACACCATCTTCGGTGTCCCCGTCACGTTCGACGCGAGCGTGGCCTCACTCGAGTTCGACAACGCGATCCTGCGCGCGCCGCTCATCCAGGACGAGCAGAGCCTCGCCGAGTACCTGCGCGAGTCGCCGAATCTCCTTCTCTCCGCACGCGACTACGACAGCACCGCGTCCGCACAGGTCCGCCGGGTCCTGGAGATGGGTGTGCGCGGGCGGACGTGCACCGCGGAGGAGATCGCGGAAATGCTCTCCATCAGCGTGCCGCACCTGCGCCGGTTGCTGCGCCAGGAGGGCACCTCGCTCAACACCCTTCGTGAGGAAGTGCTGCGCGACGCCGCCATCGCCGCGCTGCGACGCGGCGAACCCGTCGACGAACTCTCGACCCGCCTCGGCTTCTCGGAGCCCAGCGCCTTCCGCCGCGCGTTCAAACGCTGGACCGGATCGACGCCCGGCGCCTACCGCTAGATCCCGCTCCGACTCCTATAGTGGGCGCGTGACGACGCGCAGGAGTGCAGGCGAAAGCGCTGCGGTGCTTCGCCGCCGGTGGGACCCGGATCAACTGGCCGACGTGCGGCGGCAACTGGAGTTGCAGGCCCGCATCGTCCGGGGTCCGCACCTGATCGCGTCGCCACAGGGCACCACACCGCAGGGCCTGCTGGACCTGCGTGGCCTGACGCCGGGGACCGTGGACGATCTGTCCATCAGGCACCTGTCCGTGGAGCGTCTCGATCTCAGTCACGCACGGGGACGGTTGCACGTCTTCGAGACGGAGGTCCGAGACAGTTGCTTCGACAGGATCTCGGCGGCGGACAGCCTGCTGGACCGACTATTCGAGCGATGCAGCTTCCGCTCGGCCCGCCTCTCGAAGTCGCGGATCGGGCGTCGACTTGTCGACTGCGATTTCACCGGAGCGTCGCTCCGGAAGCTCACCCTCGGCGAGAACACCGTGTTCGAGCGGTGCTCCCTCGACGCGGCCGACCTCACCGACGCCACGCTCATCGGCGGGCGCTTCGTGGACTGCACGTTCGACGGGGTCACCGTCTCGCCGCTGACCACGTTCGACCGGTGCGAGTTTCGCGGCTCCCTGCCCAGCCTGGATGCCGCGCGGCGCACCCGCTGCACCCACGACGGCGTTCCCGTGCCGGACCGATGGGAGGGACAATCCGCCGCGCAGGAACTCGAAGACGAGTACCTCGACCGCTACCGCCGATCCGTTCGGGACGGGGACGCCGACACGATGCCGCTCGATCCCGAGTCGCCACCGCAGTGAGAGACACCCGACCTTCCGACTCGACTGCATCCGACCACCGTGTTCCTGCGCGGTCGACCTCGGGACCGCTTGCGGGCGACGACAACCCCCTGTCGAAAGATCTCACCACCCCACACACCCCACGGCTCGGCGCGATCGAGCGCGTCACTCAGACAGCGGGAACGGACAGCGCATCCCCCACACAGCCCCTTGGCACGTTCGAGATCGGCCGGCGACTCGGCGAACCACAGATCGGGATCACCTGCCCTGCAGGGTAACTTCCGGTCGGCTGCCCCGCCGGTCCCCGGTCCGACGGGAAGTGAGCAGTTCCCGTGGCGTGGTCGGCCTACCTCGATGACGATCATGTGGACCGCGCCTCCTCGATTCACGGCACGGGGGTGCTCCCGTGTCCACCGGGTACTGACCCGGGCCGGCCACGGAATTCATCGCGTCGTACAGCCAGGCGATACTGAATCCCCCGCGGCCCCGGCCCCGATGCCGCTTGCGGCGACGACGTCAGCGTCCGGCTTCCAGCACCGGTTCGTCACACTCCTGTTGCGGCGTCACAGGATCCGGGAACACGAACTTGCGCATTGCCCACCAACGGAACACTGTCGCGAGGAGGGTGCCCACGATTATGGCGCTGATGAAGTCGGCAAGGTTCTCCACGACCAGCGACACATGTGGTGTCTGGAGAGCGAAGACATACCGCGACACCGCCAGCGGTAGCTGGTTGATCACCAGCCCGACAGCTGCTACGACGAAGAACAGGGCTGCCTCGTGCCGACGCTCTCGACCTCCGCGGGCGGTGAATGCCCACTCTCGATTGAGGACGTATGACAGCACGGTGGCCAGCAGCACCGCCACAACATTGGCTGTTACCGGCTTGCCGTCCAGGATCGTCCACTTCAAACCGAAGAACAGCACGCACGTGACGACGAACGCGATCGATCCCACTGTCAGGAATTTCAACAGTTCCGCGTTGCGTACGAACACAGACAACAACCGACTCGGCATGCGCCCGGCGACGATCCTGGTGAGGAACATCAAGACAGGTTAACCGAGGCGCTGCTGGGATCTCCGAAGATGCCGTGAAAGTCGTTCCCCCTGACGCCCACACACTACGACGATGCCGGCGAGAACGACGCGATCGCTCGAGCGGTGTTTTCAGCGATCGCGTCGTCGAGCAGGGCGTGGAACGCGGCGGACACGCGAGTCGGAGCCAGGTTCGAGCGGTGCGCGAGGCTGACAGTGCGAGTCAGTTGTGGTGCGGTCAGGCGCGTAATCCTCAAGCCCGGGTAGTGGAGGGCCGCCATCATGGGTGCGACGCTCACCCCTATTCCGTGGGCGACGAATCGTAGAACTGCATCCAATTCGGCACCTTCCACGACGGTGTGCGTTTGCAGTCCAGCGGTGGCGAAGGCGTGGTCGACGGTGACGCGCAGGTCGTAGTTGTCGTGACATGCCACGAGTCCTTCGTTGGCGAGCTCCGCGAGCGTCATCGAATGGTGGGATGTCAACGGTGGTTTGCTCGCAGAGGAGACAATCACAAGTTCCTCGCTCAGGAGGGGTGTCAGGACGAGTCCGGACCCCTTGTCGGTTCGTTCCGCGACAACCAGCGCCAGGTCGAGCTCGCCCTGATCGAGTTTGGTTACGAGGGTGCGCGATCCGGCCTCCGTGAGGTGTAGCTCGATGCCGGGGTACTTCGCATGGAACTGGCTGAGTACGTCGGCGACAAGGCTGATGCACAGACTTGGGGTCGCCCCCAGCCGGAGCCTGCCTTTGATCAATCCGTTGAGTTCCGCGATCTGCCGATATGCCTCCGCGCGGTCTTCGAGCATGCGAATAGCGACGGGCAGCAGTGCTTCGCCGGCATCGGTGAGTGTGACGGTTCCCGCCCCTCGGTCGAACAGTCGGGTGCCGACATCCTTTTCGAGTGCGGCAATCTGGCGGCTGAGGGACGGCTGAGCGATGCCGACCTCGTCGGCTGCCCGGGTGAAATGCCCACTTCTCGTGACTGCAACAAAGCAGGCCAATTGATCCAGGGTCACGCCCATAGCGTAAATGCATTAGGTCGATGGTTTGAATGCATTGGAGATATCGGATTCGGGGATCTAGCGTCGGCTGCCACAGGGGTATCGGAGGCCGTTTCGGGAAGGGACTGAGGTCGTGAATGCACACGTGGTCGCGACTCCGCCCCACCAGTCTCACGGCCTTCCGGCACCGTCCACAGCACACACCACATCCGGAGTCCACAATCCAACCGATGCCCTGGAGGCAACCATGCTCGCGATTGTGATCGAAGCTCTCCTCGCACTCGCCGTTCTGATGACGACTTGGTTCTGCGTCTACGTGATCTACCGACTCGTGACCGACAAGTCCGGCTAGTTGTATGAAGCCAGGACGTTGGTTACACCGAACGTGGAGTTTCGAGGTCGGCGGACGGTCGCCGACGGCAGAGTGTGGCCTGTGGAGGACCTTGGCGAAGTCCTTGGCCCGATAACAGCTGCCGTTGTCGGTGACGATCCGCTGAATGTGCAGGATGCCCGTGGGCTGTGAAGAATGCGCGGGCGCGGTGCATGAAACCGATTGCGGTGACTGACTTCTCATCGGGCAGTGATTCGATGTAGGCGAGGCGGGAGAAGCCATCGACCGCCGAGCCCACCCACTTGCTCGCGCAGGCACGCGAGATGCCCATTTCCGCGGCGACGTGTGCGATCGGTCTGGTTTTGCATCGCTCGATCAGCAGCCTGCGTCCCTCGACTGACAGTGGTGCGTTTGCTTGCAATCTCGTCACCAGTGATCCTTGTCCGATGGTTGTGGGGTCCGGGCTGGTCTTGTTGCGCGGTAGATGAGCCAAGCTCCGGTGGTGGCTCCCAGGGAAGCGACCAGAAGCGCCAGATGGGCGCGAGTGAAAGCTGCTGCGAGACCTGTCTGATTGCTGGCGACGAGTACCGCGCAGATCGCTCCGCCGAGGGATCCGCCGATACGTTGGAGGATGTTGATCTGGGCGATCGCGTCGGGGAGATGCGTAGCGCTGACGGACTTGTAGGCAGTGATGCCAGCCGGCATCGCCACCATGTTGACAGCAGCGCCGAAGACGATGAGTGGGGGTTGGAGCACCCAGATCGGCGCATTCAAGGGCAGAGCCGTCAGAACTGTGATGGTGGCTGCAGCCAGCACACCACCGGCGAGCGCCACGCGACTGGGACCGCTGCGGTCGATCCAGCGGCCGGTGATCGGGGCAGTGACCGCAGTTGCGCCTGCGAAGCCGAGGAGGCTGACCCCGGCATCGAGTGGTGTCTGCCCGCGACCGACCTGAAAGTACAGGGCGAACAGGACACCACTTCCGAAGATCAGCGCTCCCGAGAAGAACGCGGTCACGGCACCGGCACGGAATCCTGGCACCCGGAACATCTTGAGGTTGAGTAGCGGATGGGTGGATGTGAGGGTGACAGCGACAAACGCCGTCAACGCGAGGGCCGCGAAACCTGCGGCCGCGACGATGTCGGGGGCCAATTGGCCGGCGTCTCCCCACCGGCTGGCCGCGAACACCAGGGCGGGGAGCCCGACGCTGATCAGCCCGAGCCCGGTCCGGTGTATCGGGGAGGTCGTCGATGATCCGACGTCTCGGGGGAGCAGGCGGTTACCCAGTAGGAGCCCGGCCACACCAATGGGGATGTTGATCAGGAAGAGATACGGCCAGGCGGCGCTATGCAGGATGAATCCACCCAATAGGGACCCGATTGCGGGCGCCGCGCTGACGGCGATGCCGAGGGTGCCCATCACCCTCCCCAGACGGTCGGGTCCGACTGCTTGACCCAGGACAGTTTGGCCGGTCGGAATGAGGACACCTCCGGCGAGGCCTTGGAGCACGCGCGCCACGATGAGGAGCTCGATTGTGGGCGCAGCGGTGCACCCGATGGACGCCACAGTGAAAGCCGCGAGGGATGCCAGCCACAGTCGCCTACTGCCGAAGCGACGGGCGAGCCATCCCGCCAGTGGAAGAGAGACAGCCAGAGCCAGCAGGTAACCGCTCGCAACCCATTGCGTGGCCGCCAGCGAAGATCCCAACGCATGGCTGATCGAGTCCATGCCGACATTGACGATCGAGGCATCCAGGCCACTCGCGAACGCGCCGAGCACGATCACCCAGCACAGCCGCCACGTCCGTGCATCGATACGATCGGATTGCTCTCCGGCGCCGCTCACCGCCGCCGAGGTCACGGCCTGCGCCCCGCTCGAAGCGCGCCCAGTGCCTCGGACCAGTCCGCGACCTCTTCGAGCATCCGCTCGAGAATCTCCTCGTGGTGGGGCGCGGGAGTGAGCCGGCCCGGCTGCTGAATTTCCGGGAGGTCGAAGTCCGTGAAGAGACTGAGCGCGACCTGGCTGCGGACACACGCAATCTTGACCTCGGCGAGCGTCAGGCGCAGATGTTCGACCGCGCGCACACCGCCATTGAGGCCGTAGCTCACGAAGCCCGCCGCCTTGTCGTTCCACTCCGAGAACAGAAAATCGACGGCGTTCTTCAACGCGGCCGGAAACGAGTGGTTGTACTCGGGAGTGATGAACACGAAACCGTCGTAGGTAGCGATCCGTTCGGCCCAGCGACGAGTGTGCGGCTTCGCGTAGGCGCCAATGGCGGCGGGCACCGGTTCGTCCAACAGAGGCAGGTGGTACTCGGCGAGATCCACCATCTCGACCTTGGCGCGCCCACGAAGGTGTTCTTCAGCGTTCTCGTGCACCCAGTCGGCGACGAGTCTCGCCCGCCGGTGGGGGCGGGTGGATCCGACGATGACGGCGATTCGGGGTACGGACGTGGTTGCGGTATGGGTATCCATGCACCCAAAGTACAACGAACATTGCACTTAGTACAATGCTCGTTGTACCCGATTGGGAGGTCTAGTGTGAGTGGCTACAAGGAGCGGGCATTGCTCGACGGAGCCCTGCGCGTATTTGCGCGCGATGGCTACAGCAGGGCAAGCATCCAGTCGTTGGCGACCGAGGCCGGCGTCTCCACTCGGACGATCTACAACCGATACGGCAGCAAGGAAGCGCTGTTCCTGGCGGTCATCCTCGACAGCGCCAACCGCGTCGCCGAGCGTGAGATCGCACTGGCGGATCGGCTACTCGGCCGCATCGCGGACCTCCGCCGTGACCTGATCGCGTTCGGTGTCGCTTGGGCGACACCGGATCCGGCATCGCAGTCCCACTTCGCCATGATCCGGCAGGTGGCCGCCGACGCCGATCACATCGACCCGGACGTCCTGGCGGCGTGGCGCCATGCCGGTCCGGAGCGCGTCCGGTCCGCCATCGCCGAACATCTACTCGTCATGAGCAGCCAACGCCTACTGAGGGTGGAGGATGGCCAGATCGCTGCCGTTCACCTGATCCAACTCACCGCCGGCACGGTCAACTCAATCGCCTCCGCAACCGATATCGAGCACGTTGTTACTGAGGGCGTGGATGTCTTCCTCGCCGCATACGGACGTTGACCAGCAAGCTGAGCTCGCATGTACGCACCTTCTCGTCAACAACGTCACGACCCGCAACAGCAACAGTCGCGGCACCGACCGAATCCTGCTGCACGACAGCTTGATCACAACGTTCCCAGAACACGGCTAGGCGACCACCACGGGCCGAACCGCCAGCCCGGCGAACATCTCGGCGAACGCCTCGAGCGACGCCTCCACCTCGTCGGCCCGGCGGTCTGCCAACCATCCCAGGATGAGACCGTCGATGGCCGTCGTAACCATCCGACTGAGCACGGGAATCGGTACGGTCCATTCGATTTCCGCAGTCTCCGCGAGCCGCTCGAGGAACGTGCCGGTCGACGCGTAGTACTCGCGGTACTGCCACTCGGGGATGTCGCTGCGATTGGGTTCACGCAGTGCCCCGACCGTCAATTCGTAGAACACCAACTGTTTCTCGGGCTGTACGCTCACCATCCGCCACAACCCGTAGAGCCCCTTGTGGATCGACTCCCGGACGTCGACACCGGGTGGCAGGGTCGCGACCGCGGTCTCGACCATCCCCGCGACCACCTCACGGGTGAGTTCTCGCAGCAACTCCTCCTTCGAGGAGAAGCAGTAGTGGAACACGCTCTGCTGCACGCCGGCCTCGGCGCAGATCGCCCGGGTGCTGGCGGCTGCCAGCCCCACGTCGGCCGTCACGCGGATCGCTGCATCGATCAGGTCTCTGCGTCGTTGTTCGACCGAAACGTATGGCATTGCAACCCTTCCCGACCATCGCACAAATGTTGTCGGCAGCGTAGTGTCCGGTCCCGCCGGGGACCAGAGTTAAGCGCAATGAATGTGCCGACTCGACCGATGTCCACTTTCACCCTTGTTTCCAAGTCGGTCAGTTGACAGACTTCGCTTGCAGACCCGCACGCCGGACGTTCGGGCCCCGCCGTGAGAGGACCAACATCGATGAAGACGACACTGCTGGAGTCGCTGCTCGAATCGGCGGTCCGCACCGCGGCCACGATCGCCGGCTCGCTGCCCTCCCCGATCCAGCGGGCCCTCGCCGGCCGTCCGATCCGGGTCGACGGCCAGGAACTGAACACCGAGATCCAGTTGATGCTGCGCATGCTCGCGCTGATCCCGGACTCGGACTTCGAGGAACTGCCCCTCGAGCAGTCCCGTGCCCAGATCGACATGGAGGCAAGGCTGGTCAGCGGGCGCCCGATCCCGATGGCGTCGGTGGAGACCGTGACGATTCCCGGTCCCGCGGGACCGATCCCCGCGCGTCTGTACCGTCCGGCGGGCCTGCCCGCGGCGGCGCCGCTCCTCGTGTACTTCCACGGTGGCGGTTTCGTTCTCGGCAGCCTCGACAGCCACGACTCGCTGTGCCGGTTCCTCGCCCGGCACGCCGAGATCGCGGTACTGGCGGTGGACTACCGACTGGCGCCCGAACACGCGTTTCCCGCCGCGGCGGACGATGCGGTGGCCGCATTCCGCTTCGCGGTGCAGAACGCGTCCACGCTCGGCATCGACCCGGGCCGTGTTGCGGTGGCCGGTGACAGCGCCGGCGGCAATCTCGCCGCGGTGGTCTCCCAGATCACCCGCGCCGACGCGACCCGGCCGGCGTTCCAGATGCTGTTCTTCCCGTGGCTGGACATGACGGCCAAGCGGCCGTCGTACGGGTTGTTCAGTGACGGCTTCTTCCTCACCGAAGCCCAGATGGATTGGTACACAGGCCACTACGTTCCCGACGAACAGGACCGCACCGATCCGCGCGCATCACCGATCCTCGCCGCGGACCTCACCGGGCTGCCGCCCGCCTACGTCGCGATCTCGGGCTTCGACGTGCTGCGGGACGAGGGCCTCGAGTACGCCGAGCGACTCCGCGCAGCGGGGGTGCCGACGACCCTGCGCGTCCACCGCGGACTGGTCCACGCCTTCGTGAACCTCACCGGCTACGGTCGCGCCGGCGTCGACGCGCTGCTCGAGGCGGCCGGCGCCCTGCGGGTGGGTCTGTCGTTCGCGCCCCATGGAAGCCACTGACTGACCGCCTGACCGCTCAGCTCACGCAGAACTCGTTGCCCTCCGGGTCCGTCATCGTGATCCAGATGCTCGGCCCCTGCTGCCCGCGGTGGAGGATCGACGCCCCGGCGGCGACGAGTTCGGTCGCCACCTCCTCGCGACGATCCCCCACGCGGAGATCGAGGTGCAGCCGGTTCTTCACCGACTTGCTCTCCGGAACCAACTGGAAGAGCATTCGCGGGCGTTGCGGATGCTCGGGGTCGCGGATCGCCGCGCCCTCCCTCCAGACGAGTACGCCCTCGAACACCAGGGTGTCGGACTCCTGCGCGTGACCGGCCGCCACGAGACCTCGGATGAACTGCTCGTCGCTGGGCTCGACCTGCCAGCCCAGCGCGTTCGCCCACCACTTGGCCTGCAGGTGCGGGTCCTTCGAATCGACTGTGATCTGAATTTCGTATCCCATGCGCCGACGCTACTGCCGGGCACCGACAGAATCCGGCGCACGGGACCGATACTCAGGGCTGCACGAGAATTCGGATCGGGCTCCCCTCGTGGCCCAGCAGCTTCTCGATGCCCTTCGCGACATCCTCGAGCGGGATGATCTCGCTCACCGACCGGGACAGGTCCAGGCGTCCGCGCGACACCAGCTGGGCCAGCGTCTCGATGTCGGCGACGTTGTAGCCGAGGTGCCCCATGACGTGCTTCTTGGACAGCACCAACGCCGCGGTCGATCCCAGCGAGACGTCCTGTCCGCTCATGCCGACAACCACCAGCCGGCCGCCGACGTCCAGGCAGCTCAGGGCCTGCTCGGAGGTGACCTTGAGGCCGGCCGCATCGAACGCGACGTCGAGCATCTTGCCGCCGGTAGCCTCCCTCACCTTCTCCCGCAGGTTTTCGTCACGCGAGTCGAATGCGAAGTCGGCGCCGAGTTCGAGGGCCCGCTCACGGACCACGGGATTGATGTCGAAGGCGATGATGGGGACCGCCCCGACCAGGCGCGCGAGTTGCACGATGTGCGTGCCGATCCCGCCGACACCCCACACTCCGACGGACTCGCCGACCTTGACCTGGCCGGTCCCCACCACGGCGCCGAACGGCGTGGAGACCGCGTCGGCCAACAGTGCCGCCTGCTCGAGCGGAACGTTGTCGGGCACCCTCGTGAGCCCACCCGCCTGCGCCACCGTGTACTCGGCCCAGGCGCCGTCGTAGGCGAAGGCCATCAGCTGGATGTTCAGACAATTGGTGAAGTCGCCGCGACGACAGTTGCGGCACTTCATGTCCGGTTTGCCGGCGGACGGGATCACCCGGTCGCCCACCTGCCAGCCCTGGACGCCGGGACCCAGCGCGGCGATGGTGCCCGACGATTCGTGCCCCTGGGTCACCACCGGCAGCATCGCCGGGAAGGTACCGTCGAGCAGGCTCAGGTCGGAATGACAGATGCCGCAGAATGCGACCTTGACCAGGACCTCACCGGGACCCGGCTCGGGGATCGGAACATCCTCCACCACATTGGTTTTCGTATCCGCATGAAATCGCGCCGCGCGCATCGTCCGCTTACTTTCCGCCACAGTGCATCCTTTCCGAATCACGGATGCGTGGGCACGAGATCGGTGATGCCCGCACTCCGTGGAGTCGACAGACCCGAACGCCGCTCACCTTACGCCGGTCGCTCCCGGTGGTGGGCTACGGCGTTTCTGCGCGTGCAGGCTGCCGCGACTGCCCCTCGGCCGAGTCCGCGAACTCCGGGGTGTCGAACACCTCGCCGCCGAGCGGGTCGGTCGCCCGCGCGGCGTCGTCGAGCGTCACCGCACCCGAGTCCGGGTCGACGCTCACCGCACCGGTCGGAACCTCGTGCACCGCGAAGACCCGGTGCCGTGCGCCGGCAGGGCCGGATCGCCCGGCCGGGGGCGCCGTCAGCCCTGCCAGCGTCGCCGAGACGCCCGACCGGCGCCCGCGCTCCTCGGCCGGTCGGTCCCCGCCGGCCGACGAGATCCGGACGTACCGCGGTGCGGCGGCCACCTCGTATCGGAACGCCTTGAGCATCGAGATGCAGGCGAGGACCAGCACCACCGAGAACGGCACCGCCGTCGCGATCGACGCCGTCTGCAACACCGTCAGCGATCCGCTGCCGCCGACCAGCAGCAGCACCGCCGCGACCACCCCCTGGAGCACCGCCCAGTAGACGCGCGTCAGCACCGGCGTGCCCATGTCGCCGCCCGTCGACAGGATGTCGATGACGAGGGAACCCGAGTCGGCCGAGGTCACGAAGAAGAAGATCACGATCGCGATCGCCAGGAGGCAGGTCACGGTCGCCAGTGGCAGTCCGCCGAGGAGCGTGAACAGGCTCGTGTTGGTGTCGACGACGCCGTCGGCGCCGAGCATGTCGCCGTCGTTGCGCTGGCGGAGAATGCCGGAGCCGCCGAAGATCGTGAACCACAGCGAGCCGACGAGGGTGGGGGCGAGCAGCACGCCGAAGACGAACTCGCGGATGGTGCGGCCCCGGGAGATACGGGCGATGAACATGCCGACGAACGGCGCCCAACTCATCCACCAACCCCAGTAGAAGATGGTCCAGGCCCCGGCCCATCCGTCCTCCGCGAACGGAGATGTCCGCAGCGCCATCTTCGGCAGGGCCTGCATGTAGCCGCCGAGGTTCTGGACCCACGACTGCATGATGAACAGCGTCGGCCCCAGCAGCAGGACGAACACGGCGAGCGCCACCGCGAGCAGCATGTTGATGTTGGAGAGCCACTTGAGGCCCTTGGATACCCCGGACACCACCGAGAACGTCGCGAGCGCGGTGACGCCGGCGATCAGCGCAATGATCAGCCAGTTGTCGACCTCCACCCACCCCAGGTACTCGAGACCCGCGGTGATCTGCTGGATCCCGAATCCGAGCGAGGTCGCGACACCGAACAGGGTGCCCACGATCGCGACCACGTCGATCGCGTGCCCGATCGGGCCCTCGATACGGCGTCGACCCAGAAGCGGCTCGAGCAGCCATCGCACCGAGAGCGGACGGCCCTTGCGGTAGGTCATGTACGCCAGACCCAGGCCGACGACGACGTAGATGGCCCACGCGTGCAGGCCCCAGTGGAACAGGGTCAGTTCCATGGCCTGGTTGGCGGCGGCGTCGGACGAGCCGGCGACCCGACCGGCCTCCGGCGGTTTCACGTAGTGTGAAAGCGGTTCTGCCACACCGTAGAACACGAGACCGATGCCCATACCGGCACTGAAGAGCATCGCGAACCAGGACAGGACCGAGAATTCAGGTTCCTCGTCGTCCCGCCCGAGTCGGATGTTGCCGATCCGGCTCACCCCGCAGTACAGCGCGAACACCACGAATCCGGTGGCGGCGAGGATGTACCACCATCCGACACCGTCGGAGATCACCCGATTGAGCGATTCGAACGCACCCTCCGCGGCGCTCGAGTACACCACCGCAAACGCGATCATCGCGAAGATCACGATCGAGGCCGGCACGAACACCGGTTTCTTCATCGCACGCCAAGCATTGCGCAGATTCACTTCTGCGAACTCCCTTCCGCGCTATCTGCGCGCCGGAATCGGGTGCAGACGGCAGAAGGCACTTGTCCAACGTAGGGGTCCTTCGCGGCATTCGCCCGACTCGATCGGGATACCGACCACCCCGAACCGCCGATACCTGCTGGCCTCGGCCGCGCGAAGCGCCGATGGTGGCATCCGCCACCATGTGCGGAAGACACCCGCCGCACCCACCCCGGGCACGGGGTGGGTGCGTGGCGTGCGGTGTTCGGCTCAGCGGCGCGCGGCCACCGCGGCAGCGAGTCGATCCAGGGTCGTTGCGGTGGTGTCCCAGTCGATGCACGCGTCGGTGATGGACTGGCCGTAGGTGAGTTCGTCGGCCTGCCCGAGGGTCAGGTCCTGACGCCCGGCCTCGATGAAGCTCTCGAGCATGATGCCGACGATGCCCTTCTCGCCGGCCTCGATACGCTCGGCGATGTCGGTGACCACGTCGACCTGCTTGTTGTGGTCCTTGCGGCTGTTGCCGTGGCTGGCATCGACCACGACGCGCTCGGGCAGACCCGACTTACGCAGGCGCGCAAGGGTGTCCGCGACCGTCTCGGCGTCGTAGTTCGGTCCGTCGGTGCCACCGCGCAGGATCACGTGGCAGTCCGGGTTGCCGACCGTGTGGATCAGCGCCGCCTGGCCCTCGAGATCGGTGCCGGGGAACACGTGGCTGGCGGCCGCCGCGCGGGTGCCGTCGACCGCGACCTGGATGTCGCCCTCGGTGGAGTTCTTGATGCCGACCGGCATGGACAGCGCGCTGCACAGCTGACGGTGCACCTGGCTGGCCGCGGTCCGGGCACCGATCGCGCCGTAGGTCACCAGGTCCGCGATGTACTGCGGGATGATCGGGTCGAGGAACTCGCAGCCGACCGGCAGGCCCAGCCGGGAGATGTCGAGCAGCAGCTTGCGGCCCATCCGCAGGCCGGTGTTGATGTCGTAGGTGCCGTCGAGGTGCGGATCGTTGAGCAGGCCCTTCCAGCCCAGCGTGGTGCGCGGCTTCTCGAAGTACACGCGCATCACGATCTGCAGGTCGTCGCGCAGTTCCTCGGCCTTCGCGGCGAGACGACGCGCGTAGTCCATCGCAGCCTCGGGATCGTGCACCGAGCACGGGCCCACGACGACGACGAGGCGGTCGTCGTCGCCGTTGAGGATGTTGACGGTGTCGGCACGGCCCGAGCGCACGGTGGCGGCGGCCACCTCGTCGGGGGTGTGCTCGGCACGCACGACGGACGGCGCGACCAGTGGGCTGATACTGACGGTGCGCTGATCATCGAGACGCTGATCATTGGCGATAACGGTCATGGGGTTCGGTTTCCTGTTCTCAGGCCGACCCTCGAAGACTGTGAAGAATCCCAGCGAGCCGGTCTGTCATCCGGCTCTGGGGTGGATTGTCAGCGCGTGGTTACGCCGACCGACCCACCCGGGGCCGGCCTGCTAAACCAGAAATAGGTCGCTGACACGTTTGCCAGGGTAGCGGCAGCCCCGGCCGGCCGCACACCGACCCCCTCGAACGAGACGACGATCACACTCCCGCGACCCACCGAGGTGCAGGTCGGTGAGCTACCGACGATCCCTGACAAATGTCATGGGTAGCTCGTGACGGAAGTGTGAGGGCGATCGGGTCGGCATTGCGCAGATTGGAGGCATGACCACAGCGCAGCCGATCTCCACGCCCCGACGGGACCCACACCGCAGCGACGCGGTGCACCTGGCCGGCGTCCACAAGCATTTCGGCCGGGTGCATGCCGTTCGCGGCCTGGACCTGGCGATCCGCCCCGGCGAGGTGGTGGCGTTCCTCGGCCCCAACGGCGCCGGGAAGACCACGACGATCGACATGATCCTCGGGCTCTCGCAACCGGATTCGGGAACCGTCGAGGTGTGCGGGACGACCCCTCGCGCCGCCATCGCACGCGGGCTGGTGTCGGCGGTGATGCAGACCGGTGGCCTACTTCCCGAGCTGACGGTCGGCGAGACGGTGCAGTTGACCGCGAGCCTGTACGCGAACGCTCGCCCGGTGGACGAGGTGCTGCGCCGGGCCGGGATCCTCGACATCGCGTCCCGCCCGGTCCGCAAGTGCTCCGGTGGACAGCAGCAGCGTCTGCGGTTCGCGATGGCGCTGCTGCCCGACCCGTCGCTGATCATGCTCGACGAACCGACGGCCGGCATGGATGCCGAGGGGCGCCGCGAGTTCTGGTCGGCGATCCGTGCCGACGCCGACGCGGGCCGCACCGTCGTATTCGCGACCCACTACCTCGAGGAGGCCGACGCCTACGCCGACCGCATCGTGCTGGTGCGGCAGGGCCGGGTGGTCGCGGACGGCGCCACCGCCGAGATCAAGGCGCTGACGGCCGGCCGTATCCTGCGCGCGACGCTCCCCGGCGCGAGCACCGAACTGCTGCAGTCCATCCCGCACGCCGACGCCGTCGAACTGCGCGGTCAGTCCGTCGTGGTGCACTCGTCGGACACCGACGGCGTCGCCCGATTCCTGCTCACCCACACCGATGCCCATGATCTCGAGATCGTCTCCCGCGGGCTCGAAGACGCATTCATCGCGCTCACCACCGACCATGCCGAAGGACAGATTCGATGACCATCCTCGCCGCCGAATGCCGGAACGTCCGCTGGGGCGGTTGCAACCCCACACTGCTGCGCCTGGAACTGCGTCGCCTGTTTCGCAACCGCCGCACCATGATCTTCACACTGGTGATGCCGGTCGTGTTCTTCCTCGTCTTCGGGCTGGGCCAGGACTACGCGGACGAGAGTGCCGGGCGCGGAAACGTCACCGCGTACATCATGATCAGCATGGCGCTGTACGGCGCGATGATCGCCACCACCGGCGGCGGCGCGATGGTCTCGGTGGAACGTGCTTCCGGCTGGAGTCGACAGCTGCGCCTGACGCCCCTGTCCCCCGTCACATACATCGCCGTCAAGCTCGTCGTCGCGATGACGCTCGGACTGGCCGCGCTCGTGGTCGTCTACGCGGTCGGCGCGTTCACCTCGGCGCACATGGACGGCACGCTGTGGTTGACCACTGCGGCGATCGCGTGGCTCGGCTCGTCGATCTTCGCGGCCTTCGGACTGTTCATGGGCTACCTGCTCCCCAGCGAGAACGTCATGCAGATCCTCGGCCCCGGGCTGGCGCTGCTGGCGTTCGGCGGCGGCCTGTTCGTGCCACTGCAGGGCGGTTCGGTGTGGGCGACGATCGCCCGGTTCACCCCCATGTACGGCATCGGCAACCTCGTGCACGCCCCGCTCACCGGAGATGCGGTGCAGTGGACGTGGATCGTCAACGTCGTCGTGTGGTTGACGATCTTCGTCGGCGGTGCCGTGTGGCGGTTCCGGCGCGACACCGCCCGTGTATAGCGTGTTCCGCGTGAACAACACCGAACAGCCCACCGTCGTCCAGCGGTGGGGTCGTTTCGGCATCGTCTTCGCGGCCGTATGGCTGGTGTTCCTGCTCGAACCGCTCGCCCGCGGATGGGAGCAGCGGGACGAGCCGAATGGATGGCTCGGGATCGTGGCCACCGTTTCCTTCGCCGTGTACTTCCTGCGTGTCTTCTCCGACGCCCGGCTCGGCCGAACCCGGCGGCGCCAGATCCGGCCGCCGCTGCGCCGGGCGGTCGTCGACATGGCGGTGCTCACCGGACTCGCAGTCGTCATGACCGTCACGCTCGGCGAATCCGGGCTGGCCTCGACGGTGTTCCTCGCCGTCTCCGCGGTGACGCTGCTGCCTACCATCGCCGGCGGCGCTTTCGCGCTCGCCGTCGCGGGCGTCGTGGAACTGCTCGCGTCGCGCGCCGGGTGGAACGTGTCGAGCCTGCCGCTCGCGGTGTGCGCCGCCGCCTTCGCGATGGCGGGCGTGATCGCGTTGATGAACCGCAACATCGTCCTGCTGAACCAGCGCGAGGAGGACGAGCGCCGTGCGGTGCAGGAGGAGCGTGCCCGCATGGCTCGCGACCTTCACGACATCCTCGGGCATTCCCTCACCGTGATCACCGTCAAGGCCGAGCTGGCGAATCGACTGCTCGACGTGGACCTCGGCAGAGCCCGGGCCGAACTCGACGACCTCGAGCGGCTCTCGCGGGACGCCCTCACCGACGTCCGCTCGACGGTCGAAGGATTCCGCGGGGTCTCGCTCCCTGTCGAGATTGCCCGCGCCCGTGAGGCATTGCGCGTCGCGGGGATCGAGGCCGACCTACCGAACAGCACGGACGCCGTGCCGTCACGGCTGCGCGAGTTGTTCGCGTGGTCGGTCCGGGAGGGAGTCACGAATGTGCTGCGGCACAGCGGCGCCCGGCAGTGCACCGTGACGGTCGACGAACGCTGCATCACGATCCTCGACGACGGAGTGGGCGCCACGGGAACCGGGAGCGGAAACGGGCTCACCGGGCTGCGCGAACGCGCCGCCGCCGCAGGGGCACGGGTGATCATGACCCATCCCCAGCCGCACGGTTTCTCGCTGCAGGTGATCGCCGAGGAGGCCCCGTGACCATCCGACTGCTGCTGGCCGACGATCAAGCGCTGGTCCGGGGGGCGTTGGCCGCTCTACTCGACCTGGAACCCGATCTGGACGTGGTCGCCGAGGTGGGTCGCGGTGACGAGGTGGTGGCGGCCGCCGTCGAACACTGCCCGGACGTCGCATTGCTCGACGTGGAAATGCCGGGGCTGGAAGGTATCTCGGCCACCGCGGCGCTGCGGGAGGCGATGCCGTCGACCCGCGTGCTGATCGTCACGACGTTCGGCCGGCCGGGCTATCTGCGACGCGCACTGCAGGCCGGGGCGTCCGGCTTCGTCGTCAAGGACACCCCCGCCCGTCAACTCGCCGACGCCGTCCGGCGCGTGCACGCGGGGCTGCGTGTCGTCGACCCGACGCTGGCCGCGGACAGCCTCGTCAGCGGCGAGTCGCCGCTCACCGAACGCGAGACCGAGGTGCTGCGGGCCGCGCGCGACGGAGCGCCGGTGGCATCGATCGCGGCGGCGCTGTTCCTGTCCGCGGGCACCGTCCGCAACCATCTGTCCTCGGCGATCGGCAAGACGGGCGCAGGCACCCGCACCGAGGCCGCGCGCATCGCCGACGCGAACGGCTGGCTCTAGCCCGGGAAGAGCGGGCCGTCGGGCAGTTCGGCCAGGCACGCCATCGTGCCCATTTCGACGAGGTTGACGACGAAAGTGTCGTGGTCGAGCGGAAACTCACGTTCGGCGTCGTACGCTCGGGCCCGCGCGGCCATACCGGAGACCATGAAGTTGATCGTCAGGCGATAGCGTTCCTCCCGCACGGCGTCGCTCATACCGACCATCGATCGGCGGACGAGGTCCTTCGCGATCTCGCTGGTCGGTATGTACTGCGCGTCGGCCAGACCGCCGCGCCGCTCGTACACCTCGGCCACGATCTGCATGAAGTCCCGTCCGCGATCGTCGAGGAGCTTCGCAGCGAACGGGACCGTCAGCGCGCCGATCGAGTCGCGAAGAGCGGACTTCGAAGGCTCCCGGCCCACGCAGTATCGCTCGACCATCTCTTCGATGCGCTCCTTGATGTCCCCCATGTGGCGAACAACGATTGCTTCGAGCAGACCCTCCCGCGAGCCGAAGTAGTAGTGGACCGCGGAGTCGTTGCGAACCTCGGCCAAATCATTGAGGTCCCGGATGCGGGCCCGATCGATACCTTCGCGCGCGAACAGGTACTCCCCGGCTCGCATCAATCGCTCTTTCGCGGGAATGTCCGCCACCATGCTTGACAGCCTAACAAACTCCGTTAGTGTGTTCCGCATCACTCTTAACAGGTTCCGTTAACTGGATCTTTCTTCCGGGTTCGACGCTCTCACCTGCGTAGATCCCGCGCCACACGCTTGTTCCCAAACTCCACGGTCCCTTCTCCGACGACTCTGAAGGATCAGCAAATGGATCTTCGAGCACCAATAGATCTTCCCGAAGGAATCGACTTCACCCATCCGTCGACATTCGAGGACGGGATACCGCACGACCTCTTCGCCGAACTTCGTCGGTCGGCGCCGGTGTGGTGGAATCCCCAGCGCCGCGGCGCCGCCGGCTACCAGGACGACGGATTCTGGGTGGTGTCCACCCACGACCTCGTCCAGGAGGTGTCCCGCTCCGACGGGGTGTTCTCCTCGTGGGAGAACACCGCATTGGTGCGCAACGAGGACGACTGCCCCCGGGCCCAGGTCGAGGCCGGCCGGCTGACCCTGTTGAACAAGGACGGGCCGGAACACGCGACACTTCGCCGGATCATCACACGCGGGTTCACACCGCGAGCCATCAAGAGCCTCCGCGACGCCCTGCGCGTCAGGGCCGAGGACATCGCCCGTACGGCAGCGACTCTCGGCCGCGGCAACTTCGTCGAGCAGGCCGCGTGTGAACTACCGCTCCAGGCGATCGCCGACCTCCTCGGTATTCCGCAAGAGGACAGACGCAAGATCTTCGACTGGTCCAACACGATGACGAGCCGCGACGATCCCGACGTCGTGGACGACCCCCTCGTCGCGGTGCGGGAGGTCATGGAATACGCCCACGCCATGGCCACCGATCGGCGCGCGCGGCCCGCCGACGACATCGTCACCAAACTGGTCCAGGCGCAGATCGCGGACGGCTCCCTCACGCCGGAGGAGTTCGCGCACTTCGTGATCCTGCTCATCGTGGCCGGCAGCGAGACTACGCGGAACTCGATCACCCAGGGGGTGATGGCGTTCGTCGACAACCCCGAGCAGTGGGAACTGTACAAACGCGAGCGACCCACGACCGCAGTCGACGAGATCATCCGTTGGGCGAGCCCGGTGCTGTCGTTCCAGCGGACGGCGACCTGCGATACCGAACTCGGCGGGCAGCACATCCGCAAGGGCGACCGCGTCGTGATGCTGTACGCATCCGCGAACTACGACGAGCAGGTCTTCGACGATCCCCGGCGATTCGACATCACGCGTTCCCTGAACCCGCACCTGTCCTTCGGCGGCACCGGTGTGCACTACTGCGTCGGAGCCAACCTCGCCCGCCTGGAGGTCGATCTCATGTTCAACGCGATCGCCGACCACCTTCCCGACATCAGCGTTCTCGGCCCTCCGGTGCGAATGCACTCGGGGTGGCTCAACAGCATCAAGGCACTGCCCGTCGACTACGGCTCCTGCCCGGTCGCCCACTGAATCGACAAGGAGACCCCTCGTGCACAGTCTCAACGGCAAGACCGTCGTCGTCACCGGCCACGCGTCGGGCATCGGGGCGGCGACGGCCGCCCAACTGACCGAACTCGGCGCTGTCGTGATCGGTGTCGACCGCGCCGCCGCCGATTCCGGGCCGCTCGTGGCCCGCACCGTCGTCGGCGACCTCTCCACCTCCGACGGCGTGCGCGCTGTCGCCGACGCCATCGACGGACCGATCGATGTCCTGGTCAACAACGCCGGCGTCGCGGCAACCCAGCCGTGGCGGACGGTCCTGTCCGTCAACGCGCTCGCACCTCGTGACCTGACCCGCCTGTTGCTCCCCAAATTCGGTCCGCGACCGGTCGTGGTCACCACCGCGTCGCAGGCCGGCTTCCAGTGGCAGCGGAACTTTGCCCGTGCCAACGCATTCCTCGCGATCGACGACTGGGACGAGGCCCTGGACTCGCTCGCCGATCTGCCCAGCATCGACCAACTCTGCTACTCGCTGTCCAAGGAAGCGGCCATCGTGAACTCGGGCAACCTGGCGGTGGACTGCAAGACCCTCGGCCTGCGCTCCAACACCGTCTCCCCCGGCACGGTGGGAACGCCACTGCTGCCGGAGTTCACCGCGACAATGGGCGAGGCGGTCATCAACGGTGCGGCGGCCTGGGCCGGCAGGCACGCGGCACCGGAGGAGATCGCCGACGCCATCGTCTATCTCGCGTCCGACGAGGCCTCCTGGATCAGTGGTGTCGACCTCCCGGTCGACGGCGGCTACGGGTCTCTCGTGTTCCGAACCCTGGTCGCACCCGCTATGAGCGCCGCACAGTGACCGGGACAGAAGGGAAGCTGACCACCCATCCGGCTCCGCCACGCGGAGTGAACACGACCGTCACCACCACCGCTACCGATGTCACCGGCCTGCAGCGCAGCCTCGAAGGCTGGATCCGGGACCGGCTCGCAACCCCGACCGCCCGGATCTCCGACCTGAGGAAGCCATCCGAGTCCGGGATGTCCAGCATCTCCGTGCTGTTCACCGTCGAGTGGGACCTGGACGGATCGCGGCAGCGCGCCGATCTCGTCGCGCGACTGGCGCCGGAGTCCACGGCGCTTCCGGTGTTTCCCGGCTACGACCTCGACCGTCAGGCCGCGGTGATGCGGACCGTCGCGGACCACAGCACGGTGCCCGTACCGCGGGTCAGATGGATCGAATCGTCGCCCGCAGTCCTGGGGCGGCCGTTCGTGGTGATGGATCGCGTCGACGGCGTGGTCCCGGTCGACAACCCGCCGTACGTCTTCGGCGGTTGGCTGCACGAGGCCACGGCGGCACAGTTGGACGTCGTGCAGCACGGCTCGGTCGACGTACTGGCCGGCATTCATTCCATTCCCGATCCCCGTTCTCTGCTGCCGGAACTCGGTGTCGGTACAGCAGACGACGCGCTGCGTCGGCACGTCGACGGCGAACGCGCGTACTACGAATGGACGCGGAAGGACGACGGACTGCGTATCCCGCTGTTGGAGAGAGGTTTCGACTGGCTGGAGGAGAACTGGCCCAGCAGTCCGTCCGAGCCGGTGCTGTGCTGGGGCGACTCCCGGATCGGGAACATCATGTACCGCGACTTCGCACCCGCGGCTGTCCTCGACTGGGAACTGGCCACGCTGGCCCCACGCGAACTGGACGTCGGCTGGTTCGTCTTCTTCCACCGGATGTACCAGGACATGGCCGAGCAGTTCGGCCGGCCGGGGCTACCCGGCTTCCTGCAACGCGCGGACGTGGTTGCCCACTACGAGAATACGACCGGAGTCGAGCTACGCGACCTCGACTTCTACCTCGGGTACGCGGCGATCCGCCACGGCATCATCATGTCCCGGATCAAACGGCGGTCCATCCACTTCGGCGACAGCCCTGCGCCCGACGACCCCGACGAATACGTCCTGCACCATCGAATGCTCCGACGGTTGATCGACAACGAATACTCTTGGGAGACAATGTGAACCCCGATCCGCTCGACGAATACCCCATCCATCAGTCGCCGCTGTCCATGGCGCGGGTCGCCAGCAGCGACCGGAACTTCTACGACCGCTTCTACTTCAACGGTCACGACCGCACCGGAGGCATCTTCCTCGTGTCCGGCTTCGGCGTGTACCCCAATCTAGGTGTCCGCGACGCGTTCGTCACCGTCCGCCGCGGTGACACTCAGAGGTCGGTCCGGTTCTCCGACGCGCTGGACGCCCGCTCGATCGAAGCCGAGGTCGGCGGGTACCGCCTCGAGGTCGTCAAACCCCTGCAGACCGTCCGCCTGATCTGTGACCACGCGGATCTGTCGGCCGACCTCGTCTGGGAGGGCGCCTTCCCCGCGGTGCTCGAGGAGCATCACGAGCTCATGGCGGGCAACCGGCCGTCGCTCGACGCCAGCCGCTTCGCTCAGGTCGGAAGCTGGGCCGGCACCATCAGCGTGGACGGCACGGACCTCACCGTGGATCCCTCGGTGTGGACGGGCACCCGCGACCGCTCCTGGGGCATCCGGCCGGTGGGCGAACGCGAACCGCTCGGCCGAATGGCCGACGAGCCGGTCGGTGGATTCTGGTGGGCGTACGTTCCGTTGCGATTCGACGACTACGCGCTGATGATCATCGCGCAGGAGGGACCGGACGGACACCGGACGCTCAACCACGCCACCAGAATCTTCCCCGACGGTCGAATCGAGCAGTTGGGCTGGCCGCGATTCGACATCACCTACCGCAGCGGAACCCGCACCCCCGAATCGATTCGCATTCATCTCACCACGCCGACCGGCGATCCCCTCGTGGTCGACATCGACCCGCTCGGATTCGTCGTCCTGCAGATCGGCTCCGGGTACGGCAGTGATCCCGAGTGGAATCACGGGCAGTGGAAGGGCCGCAGCTGGAGCTCCTCCTCGCTGTACGACCTGACCGATCCCGCACTCGCGCCCCGGATTCCGCACGGCACCGTCGAACACATCGCCCGCGCCACCTGCAACGGCGACGTGGGTTGGGGCATGTTCGAGCACGGTGTCGCCGGCCGCCACGACCCGTCCGGATTCCTCACCGCCCAGACCATGGCGCCGTAGCACGCTCACGGTCCCCGGTCCTCTCAGCCTCGAAACGGAAGAAGGTTCGAATGAAACGATCGTCTCTCGCCCGCGCCGGAACGATGTTCACGGCACTCGCCACCGCCACCGTGCTACTGGCCGGGTGTGCCGGCGAGTCGGGTTCGTCGACCGACGCCTCCGACGTGAGGACCGGGATCGTGGGAGAGCAACCGGACGGCGGCGATCCGCAGTCCGGCGGAACGGTCTCGTACGCCACGTACAACGGTGTGAGCAGTCTCGATCCGGCCGACCGCCAGGACGGCGGCGCCACCGGTGGCAGCGAGATGGCGGCGATCTACGACCTGTTGATGCGCTACGACTCCGAAAGCAAGGAGTATCAGCCACAACTCGCGCAGTCGCTGACCGCGAACGCCGACAACACGGTGTGGACGTTGAAGCTGCGGCCCGACGCGAAGTTCAGTGACGGAACCCCGGTGAATGCCGCGGCGGTGCAGTGGAGCATCAACCACTACCTGGAGAAGAGGGGCACGCACAGCCAGGTGTGGAAGGCGAGTGTCGCCGACGTCGCCTCGCCCGATCCGGCGACGGTGGTGTTCACGCTCAAGCAGGCGTGGAACGAGTTCCCGATCATGTTCACCACCGGGCCCGGCATGATCGTTTCGCCGGCCTCGACGGCGACCGGCACCTTCACTCCGGTCGGTGCCGGCCCGTTCCAAGTCGAGAAGTTCGCCTCCCAGGACGAACTGGTCCTGACCGCGAACCCGACCTACTGGAACGGCAAGCCGCACCTGGACAAGCTGCGCTTCCCCGCCATCGTCAATGAGCAGGCCAAGGTCGACGCCCTGCACACTGGTGGCATCCAGGCGGCCTACCTGCGAGCGGCCGACGTCGTGCACGGCGCCCTCGAAGCGGGCGACCCCGGATACGTCTACACCGCCAACATGGGTGGCATCGGTCTGATCAATCAGCGCGAGGGTCGAGCAGGCTCGGACGAGCGGGTTCGCAAGGCGATCGTGGCCTCGTTCAACCCCGAGTCCTACAACGAACGCTACGAGGGCGGCTTCGGGTTGCCCAGCAGCGACATGTTCCAGTCGGGGTCCAAGTGGCACGGCGACGTGGCCGGCCCCGCCTACGACCCGGAAGCGGCGAAGAAGTACCTCGCGGAGGCCAAGGCCGACGGATACGACGGCAAGCTCACCTACGTCGGGCTCAACGATCCGGCGGCCCAGCGCGGCGCCCTGGCCTTCCAGTCGATGCTGCAGGCGGTCGGATTCACCGTCGAGATCGTGTGGGCGACCAACATCAACGATCTCGTGAAGAAGACGTTCGTGCAGTACGACTACGACGTCTCGTACTCGGGGTTCAACGTTCTCGACGAGTCGCCGTTCGTGCGTCTGTACGGCAATCTCTTCAGCGAATCACCCTCGAATGCCCTCGGGTACAAGAACCCGCAGATGGACGCGCTGCTCGGCAAGCTGCAGACCGCCCCGACGGACGAGGCCCGGCTCGGGGTCGTCCAGGAGATCCAGACCCTCGTGAACGACACGGCACCGATGGTCGTCACCGGCGCCGGCAAGTACTTCATCCCGTGGAGCAAGAACGTCCACGGGATCACGCCCAGCGCCGACGGCATCCTGCTCTTCGGAGACGCCTGGCTCACCGAGGATTCGGAGTCGTAGGGCGGCGCGACAAGCGAACATTCCGTCCCCGATCGGGCGGGCCTGTCACCGGGCCCGCCCGATCGGTGTGTTTCGAGGGCTTATGCTGGGCGGTGCAGCTGGTTCGCCAGGCGCGGTCGTGAGGAGCCCCGAAGACCACCGCCCGGCGTCGAAGCATCCGCGGTCACGAGACCACGGGGGTGAGAGGGAACCCGGTGAGAATCCGGGACTGTCCCGCAGCGGTGAGTGGGAACGACCGCCGTCACATGCACTGGACCGAGAAGGTCTGGGAAGCGACGGCCAGTAGGTTTCGGCGCTGTCCGAAGTGTCCACGAGTCCGAAGACCTGCCGACTGTGTCGGGCACGCCGTGCCCGACGGTCCACCGCCTCGAGGAAAAGGCGAGTAGATCAGCTCGGTACTTCGTGCTGCCCCGTTGGCGGACGCACACCAGGGGCTCGGTCTGTTCTCGTCTGCCGGTGGTGGCCATCCACGCTGTGAGCAACTGGAGAACACCGTGACATTCGCTTTCACCGCAACCGTGCTGGGCTCCCCGCGCATCGGGCCCCGGCGCGAACTGAAGAAGGCCGTCGAGTCCTACTGGGCCGGGAACCTCGACGCCGCCGCACTCGAGACCGTGGCGAAGGATCTGCGCAGGCAGACCTGGACCGAACTGGTCGACGCCGGCATCGACTCCGTGCCGGTCAACGTCTTCTCGTACTACGACCAGATGCTGGACACCGCCGTCATGCTCGGCGCGCTGCCGGAGCGGGTCGCCGGGATCGACAACGCACTGGACCGCTACTTCGCCGCCGCCCGCGGCAACGCGACCGTGACGCCGCTCGAGATGACGAAGTGGTTCGACACCAACTACCACTATCTGGTCCCCGAGATCACCCCGGACACCGTCTTCACGCTCGACCCGTCGAAGGTGCTCGGCGAGGTGAACGAGGCACTGGCGCTGGGTGTTCCGGTCCGACCCGTCGTGATCGGACCGGTCACGTTCCTGCTGCTGTCCAAGTTCGAGGGCGGAGCTCCGCTGGATCGCCTCGACGAGATCGTGGCGCTGTACGCCGATCTGCTGGCGCGTCTCGAGGACGCGGGCGTCGAGTGGGTGCAGATCGACGAGCCGGCCCTGGTCGCGGACCGCACCGACGCCGAGATCGCCGCGGTCGGCGCGGTGTACAACCGCCTGTCGGCGCTCGATCGCCGTCCGGCGATCCTGCTGGCGTCGTACTTCGGCGACCTGGGTCCGGCGCTGCCGGTACTCGCCGAGACCGGTGTCGAGGGGCTGGCCGTGGACCTGGTCGCGGGCTCGCTCGATTCCGTGATCGCGACCCCGGGCCTCGAGCGCAAGCACGTCGTCGCCGGTGTGGTCGACGGCCGCAACATCTGGCGCAATGATCTCGACGGTTCGCTCGACGCCCTCGAGGCCCTGCGCGAGCGCGCCGGTTCGGTGGCCGTCTCCACGTCGTGCTCGCTGCTCCACGTCCCGTACACCCTCGACGGCGAGGACGGCCTGGATCGCGCGCTGCGGTCGTGGCTGACCTTCGGTGCCGAGAAGATCAAGGAGGTCGCCACACTGGCTACCGGCGTGCAGTCGGGCCGCGACGCCATCACCGCCGAGCTGACCGACGCCCGCGCAGCGGCGGCCACCCGCGTAGCCGACCCGCGTCTGCACGACGAGGCGATCCGCGACCGGCTCGCCGCACTGTCCGACGCGGACCGTCGGCGCAGCCCGGCCGCCGAGCGTCGTGCGGCCCAGTCCGCGGTGCTGCCGCTGCCCCCGCTGCCCACCACCACGATCGGCTCGTACCCGCAGACCACCGCCATCCGGGTCGCCCGCGCGGCGCTGCGCAAAGGCGAGATCGACGACGCCGAGTACGTGCGGCGGATGCAGTCCGAGATCGCCGATGTGGTTGCGTTGCAGGAGAAGCTGGGCCTGGACGTGCTGGTGCACGGCGAGCCCGAGCGCAACGACATGGTGCAGTACTTCGCCGAGCAGCTCGACGGCTTCTCCGCGACCGTGAACGGGTGGGTGCAGTCGTACGGCAGCCGCTGCGTGCGTCCGCCGATCCTGTTCGGCGACGTCCGCCGTCCGCGGCCGATGACCGTCGACTGGACGTCGTACGCACAGTCCCTCACCGCAAAGCCGGTCAAGGGCATGCTCACCGGCCCGGTGACGATCCTGGCATGGTCGTTCGTGCGCGACGACCAACCGCTTGCGGAGTCGGCCGATCAGATCGCGCTCGCGATTCGGGACGAGACGGTCGACCTCGAGAAGTCGGGCGCACAGGTCATCCAGGTCGACGAGCCGGCGCTGCGCGAACTGCTGCCGCTGCGCGCGGTGGACCAGCCGGCCTACCTGGACTGGGCGGTCGGGGCGTTCCGGCTGGCGACGTCGGGCATCGAGGACTCGACGTCCGTGCACACCCACCTGTGCTACTCCGAGTTCGGCGAGGTGATCGGGGCGATCGCCGGCCTGGACGCCGACGTCACCTCGATCGAGGCCGCTCGCTCGCGCATGGAGGTGCTCGACGACCTCAACGCGGTCGGCTTCGACCTCGGTGTCGGGCCGGGCGTCTACGACATCCACTCGCCGCGCGTTCCGTCGGTCGACGAGATCGCCGGGTCGCTGCGGGCCGCGCTCAAGGCGGTGCCGTCCGAGCGCCTGTGGGTCAATCCGGACTGCGGCCTCAAGACCCGCGGGCCCGTCGAGGTGGAGGCGTCGCTGCGCAACCTCGTCGAGGCGGCGCACGTGGTGCGCGCCGCGATCTAGGTAGCTCCGGGCGCACCCCCGATCCGACGGGGGTGCGCCCGGACACCCAGTTACGGCAGGCTCACCTTCTGCGGCACAGACCTCCACCGCTTCAGCTCGGTCTCCCCCGACCAGCAGGTCAAGTTGTTCTTCTCCCGCACCGACAGCGAGCCCGAGGTGCCGCCGCGACCCGATGACGACGACATCATGACCTGGCACCGCACGTATCTCGCGATGCCCGACGACATCCGTCCGTGGATGCGCGCCTACACGATTCGCGCGCACCGCCCGGACGTGCAGGAGATCGACATCGACTTCGTGCTCCACGGCGACGAGGGGCCGGCGTCGGCATGGGCGGGGCAGGCCGCGGCCGTCGGCTGAGCGACCGCCTCAGTCGTTCGTCAAACCGGCCCGGCGCCGGGTGGACTCGGTGATCGCGGACCAGTCCTGGTCGGCCTGCCCGTGCGCGAGCGCGTCGAGGAACACATTCTCGAGCGCGCTGCCGAACAGCAGGCCGATCCGGGCATCGCGCGCCTCCGACAGCGCCAGTCGAACATCCTTGAGGCCCAGCGTGAGCCGGAAACCGGCGGGCTCGTAGTTGCGCTGCGCGATCATCTTCCCGTAACCGCCGTAGACGCCGCCCGGGAAGAGGCTGTCGTTCATGACCTCCATCAACAGCTCGGGCGAACCGCCCACCTTCTCCGCCACCGTCGTCGCCTCGGCCATCGCCTGGATCGCGTTGGCGATCAGATAGTTTCCGAGGATCTTGACGACGTTGGCCTGCTTCGGATCGTCACCGATCCGCCACGTCCGACGCCCGATCACCGCGAGCAGCGGGGCCACCTCGTCCACCGCGGTGGGATCACCGGCGGCGAGCACCGTGAGCTCTCCCGCCTCGGCGACCTCCGCCCGGCCGAACACCGGCGCGGCGACGTAGCGGATCCCCCTCTCCCCCAACGCCGATACCGCCTCCGTCGACATCCCCGGGCTCACGGTCGCCAGATTGACGTGCACCGAACCGGGCTGCGCGGCCTGCAGCGACGGCACCGACAGCACCGCGTCCGCGAACGCCCGGTCGTCGGCGAGTGAGCTGAACACCACCGGCTGGTGCAGCGCATCCGACACCGCCGACACTTCGGTGGCTCCGTAGTCGACCACACCCGCAGCCCTACCGGGAGTGCGATTCCACACCTTCACGGCATGTCCGGCGCGGGCGAGATTGCGCGCCATCGGTTGCCCCATCGTGCCCATGCCCAGAAATCCGACGTCCACGGCAGACTCCTCGCGATCGAGAAACGCGGTAACACGGCTCGGTCCACTGTAACGCGCGCTGCAGCGCCGGGGCTCCCCGATCGCGCGCACCCCGCGGTCAGGGCCGAACGCAGCAGTTCGGGTCCAGCACCACTCGCAGCGCGTCGAGCGCCTCGGCCTGTGCACGGTAGAAGACATTCATGCCGCGGCGGGTGCGCTCGACCATCCCGGCCTTCTTGAGCTGGCCGAGGTGATGACTGACGGTCGACTCCGCGAGGCCGACACCGGTGGCCAGGTCGCACGTACACACCTCGCCGCCGTCCGCGGTGAGCAGGATCGACATGAGCTTGATCCGGACCGGGTCGGCGAGAGCCTTCAGCCGCAGTGCGAGTTGCAGCGCCGCCTCGTCGCCCATCGGGCCCGCCGAGACGGGAGCGCAGCAGATCGGGGCACTGACATCGACCATCGGCAGCGTCTTGGGCATGACAACGATCGTAACCACTTACTTGACTTATGTCGAAAAGGTGGGCACTCTCGAAGTCGGTAATTCGATATATGTCGCATAAGTGGAGGCTGTCATGTCACGCGCCCAGCTCGCTCTCAACGTCGACGACCTGCAGGAGGCGATCACGTTCTACTCCAAGCTGTTCGGCACCGAGCCCGCGAAGGTCAAGCCCGGCTACGCGAACTTCGCGATCGTCGAACCCCCACTCAAGCTGGTACTGCTCGAAAATCCGGGCAAGGGCGGCACCCTCAACCACCTGGGCGTCGAGGTCGAGTCCAGCACCAAGGTTCACGAGGAGATCGCCCGACTGACCGGCGAGGGCCTGTTCACCGACGAGGAGATCGGCACCACCTGCTGTTTCGCCACGCAGGACAAGGTGTGGGTCACCGGTCCGGCGGGCGAGAAGTGGGAGGTCTACACGGTCCTCGCCGACTCGGACACCTTCGGCTCGAGCCCGCAGCATCCGTCCAACACCGACAGCGGGGTGTGCTGCGGCACCTCTGCCGACGAGGCGCCGGCTGGCGAATCCCCCTGTTGCTGAACACGTATCGGACCGGATCGCATCACCGCCGGTTTCCCTGGACCTAGCGGACCTTCTCGAGTTCGTCGAGGCATCGCTCGGCTCGGCTCACGATCTCGTCGATCAACTCGGCCACACTCGGAAGATCGTCGATCATTCCGACCACCTGACCGGAGGCGAGGACGCCCGCGCGAGCGTTGCCCTCGACGAGCCCTGCCCGCAACAGCATCGGACTGTTCGCCGACATCATCAGCTGGGACAGGGTGCGATCACCGGATCGCACCATGGTGAGGCCTTCGGCGATCATCGATCGCCACGAGATGCCGGTCAGCTTCCGGAACCTGACGGTGTTGACGGCCGCGTGCGCCAACGCGCGGGCGCCCCGGGTGCGTTCCAGTGCATCGACGAGTTCGGTGCGCAACACCCGGTGCGGGATCCCGTCGACCTTCGTCGTGACGACGGTGTCATTCAGCCCACGGGCCAGATACTCCCGTTTCACGGACTCCGGGACGGTGCTCTCCTTCGTCAGCAGGAATCGCGTCCCCATCGCGATACCCGAAGCACCGCAGGCCAACGCGGACGCGAGACCGCGGCCGTCGAAGAAGCCTCCCGAAGCAATCACCGGTATGTCCACGGCGTCCAGCACCGAGGGCAACAGAAGGCTGGTGGCGACACCACCTGTGTGGCCACCACCCTCGCCGCCCTGCACGATCACCGCATCTGCACCCCAACGCGCCACCTTCTCGGCGTGGCGCGCGGCGCCGACGGACGGAATCACCACCACGCCGGCCTCTTTGAACCGAGCGATCATCTCCTCGCGCGGGGCCAACGCGAACGACGCGACCCGCACGCCCTCGCGGATGATCAGGTCGACCCGCTTCTGTGCATCCTCGGCGTCGGCGCGCAGATTGACACCGAACGGAGCATCGGTGCGCTCCTTGACATCCCGGATCGCCGTGGCCAGTTCGTCGTAGGTCATCGTCGCCGACGCGAGAATGCCGAGCCCGCCGGCCCGAGCGGTCGCGGTGACCAGTCGGGATCCGGACACCCACCCCATGCCGGTCTGCACGACCGGATGCTCGACGCCGACCAGTTCGGTGATCCTCGTCTTCAGTGTCACGACCGCACCCCCTCAGCCACCCGAACGCGCACGTCCGACCCGATCACGACTGCACGGACAAGCGTGAGCATCCCATCCCCCTCGATCTCCCAAAGCAAGCACTTGCTTGGTAAGGTAGCAGAGGTTTGGTCGTGCACCGGGATCAATGGACGACTTGGGCTATCCCGGAAGCAGTTCGGCGATCAGCGCCTCGACCCGGGCCCGAATCTCGTCGCGGATCGGGCGCACCGCGTCCACGCCCTGCCCGGCCGGGTCGTCGAGCATCCAGTCGCGGTAGCTGACACCGGGGAACACCGGGCAGGTGTCGCCGCACCCCATCGTGATCACGACGTCGGAGGACTCGACGGCGTCGGGCGTGAGAATCTTCGGGCTCTGCCGCGAGATGTCGATGCCGACCTCGGCCATCGCCTGGACGGCAGCGGGATTGACCGACTCGGCTGGAGCCGAGCCCGCCGACCGCACCTCGATCCTGTCCCCCGCCAGGTAGACGAGGAACGCTGCGGCCATCTGTGATCTTCCGGCGTTGTGGACGCAGACGAACAACACACTCGGGGTCGTGGACACGAATCAGGACTCCTTCCGGGCTGCTGCGGGCACGTGCCCCGCGAAACGTGTGCGGAGCGCGAGGGACACGTAGACGAGGCCGACCAGCACGGGCACCTCGATCAGAGGCCCCACGACACCGGCCAGCGCCTGACCGGACGACGCCCCGTACGTCGCGATGGCCACGGCGATGGCGAGCTCGAAGTTGTTGCCGGCAGCGGTGAACGCGAGCGTGGTGGTGCGCTCGTAGCCCAGACCCATCGCGGCACCGAGGGCGTAGCCGCCGCCCCACATGATCGCGAAGTACGCCAGCAGTGGCAGCGCGATCCGCACGACGTCCAGGGGCCGGGAGGTGATCTGGTCGCCCTGCAGCGCGAAGAGGATCACGATGGTGAACAGCAGACCGTAGAGGGCCCACGGGCCGATCTTCGGCAGGAACGTCGACTCGTACCACTCGCGCCCCTTCGTCTTCTCCCCGAAGTGACGGGTGAGGAATCCGGCGAGCAGCGGGATGCCCAGGAAGATCAGCACCGATTTCGCGATCTGCCACGGCGAGGTGTCGATCGTGGTCTGCTCGAGTCCCAGCCAGCCGGGCAGGACCGACAGGTAGAACCAGCCCAGGACGGCGAACATGAGCACCTGGAACACCGAGTTGATCGCGACCAGGACGGCGGCGGCCTCCCGGTCGCCGCAGGCGAGGTCGTTCCAGATGATGACCATCGCGATGCACCGGGCGAGTCCGACGATGATCAGGCCCGTCCGGTACTCGGGCAGGTCGGGCAGCAGCAGCCAGGCGAGGGCGAACATCAGCGCCGGCCCCAGCACCCAGTTGAGCAGCAGGGAACCGATCAGCATCTTGCGGTCGCCGGTCACGGTGTCGAGGCGGTCGTAGCGCACCTTCGCGAGCACCGGGTACATCATGATCAGCAGGCCGAGCGCGATCGGCAGCGAGATCCCGTCGAGTTCGACGGCGCCGAGCGCGTCGCCGAGCCCCGGGATCATCCGGCCCAGCAGCAGGCCGACGACCATCGCGACGCCGATCCACACCGGCAGGAAACGATCCAGGGTCGAGAGCCTGCCGACCACGGCGGGCTGCGGGACGCTGGTCGCCCCGCTCACGCCGTGACCTCCGCACAGGCCCGCGACGGCCCACCCTGCGCCACGAGTACCTCCGACAGCTGCCGCAACGCAGCGGGAATCACCCAGTAGTACACCCAGGTTCCGCGGCGTTCGCAATCGAGCAGCCCCGCCTCGCGCAGCACCTTGAGATGGTGCGAGATGGTCGGCTGCGACAGGTCGAACGTATCGGAGATGTCGCACACGCATGCCTCGCCGCCGGCGTGACTGGCCACCAGGCTCAGCAACCGCAGCCGCACCGGGTCACCGAGCGCCTTGAACATACGGGCCAGGTCACCGGCCCGGTCCTCGGTCAGTGGCGTGCGCGCGAGCGGCGAACAGCATGCGTCGCCCGGATCTTGATTCGACATCCTTCAATATTGACAGATATCGAATCAGACATTCAACCGGTCAGCGCCTGAAGTGGGGGTGGTCACGACGCCGGCGGGTACGGCAGCAGATGCAGACCCGCTCCCGGCTGTACGAACTGCTCGAGTACGAGCGCTACAACGAGTTCGATTCCGGAGTCTTCAACTTCATGCTCGGAGGGAACCAATGACGAATGCAGTCCCGACGATCTGCGAAGGCCTGGCCGGCGTCGTCGTCGACACCACCGCGATCTCCAAGGTCGTACCCGAGACCAACTCGCTGACCTACCGCGGTTACGCGGTCCAGGATCTCGCCGCGAACTGCAGCTTCGAGCAGGTCGCGTACCTCCTGTGGAACGGCGAACTGCCCTCGGACGCCCAGCTCGAGCTGTTCTGCCAGCGTGAGCGGGCGGCCCGCCGCGCCGACCGGTCGCTGCTCTCGCTCGTGGCGAAGATGCCGGACAACTGCCATCCGATGGATGTGGTCCGCACGGCGATCAGCTTCCTCGGCGCGGAAGACCCGCAGGAGTGGGACAACTCGCCGAAGGCCAACCGCGAGAAGGCGCTTCGCATGATGGCGGTGCTGCCGACGATCGTCGCGGCCGATCACCGTCGCCGGCACGGCCTGGATCCGATCGCCCCGCACAGCCACCTCGGGTTCGCCGAGAGCTTCCTGGGCATGTGCTTCGGTGAGATCCCGGAGCCGGAGATCGTGAAGGCGTTCGAGGTCTCGCTGATCCTGTACGCGGAGCACAGCTTCAACGCGTCGACCTTCGCCGCCCGCGTGGTCACCTCGACGCTGTCGGACATCTACAGCGCCGTCACCGCCGCGATCGGCACCCTTAAGGGCCCGCTGCACGGCGGTGCCAACGAGGCGGTCATGCACGACATGATCGAGATCGGTGAGCCCGAGCGCGCCGAGGCCTGGATGAGGGACAAGCTGGCCCGCAAGGAAAAGGTCATGGGCTTCGGGCACCGCGTCTACAAGAACGGCGACTCGCGCGTCCCGACGATGCGTCAGGCATTCTTCGATGTCGCCGCGAAGACCGATGGCGAGAAGTGGGTCCAGATGTACGAGATCCTCGAGCGCACCATGAACGAGGCCACCGGACTCGAGCCCAATCTCGACTTCCCCACCCGGCCCGCCTACTACCTGATGGGCTTCGACATCGAGGTCTTCACCCCCGTCTTCGTGATGAGCCGCATCACCGGATGGACCGCGCACATCATCGAGCAGGGCGAGTCCAACGCCCTGATCCGACCGCTCAGCGAATACACCGGCGTGCCACAGCGCTCGGTGGTGGCCTGACCGTCGCAGCACGAGAATCGGCTCGGTGCCTGGGCCGTCCAAGCGTGTGGGACTACAGGTCCTGGCCGCGCCGTCCGACGGTGATGCCGAAGGCCAAAATTGCACCGAGCAGGGCCGCGCCGGCGGCGACCATGAAGCCGACGAAGAAGCCGTCCGAGCTGTACACCGGGCCGGCGGGACCGACGGTGATCACATGCTGGGCCAGCAGGGCGAAGCCCACCGACGACAGCATTCCGCCGAACATCGACTGGGACAGTCCGGTGAAGTTGGCACCGATCGCGCGCTGGTCGGCCGGCAGGGCCATCATCACCAGATTCGGGATGGCGGCGTAGATCATCGAGCCGAAGCCGATCAGGCCGTAGCCGAACACGACCTGCCAGGCCTGGTCCGGGGTGGTGGCGAGCAGGGCCGCGCCCAGGGCGATGAGGACCGATCCGCCGATGAGGTGCTGACGGAAGCCGATTCGCTTCGAGGTGGCGCCGACGAACACGCCGCCGAGGACGATCAGGATGCCACCGGGCAGCATCCACAGCGCCATGTCGGTGACCGACAGACCGAATCCGTAGTCCGCCGCCTCCTTGGGCGTCTGCAGCAGCATCGGGATCAGCGTCGCTGTGAGCGTCGTTGCGCCGTAGGCGATACCACCCGCGAGCAGCGTGATGCCGACCTTGCGGCTGGCCAGAACATCGATGCTGATGAGCGGCTCGGGGCAGCGACGCTCCCAGACCACCCATGCGACCGCGAAGATGACGGTGACGGCAAGCGTGCCGAGCGTCTTGCCGCTCAGCCAGCCCCAGCCGGCACCCAGCGACAGCGCCAGCATGACGGTGAACAGGGCGACCGTCAGCAGGAACGCGCCGAGCCAGTCGACCGAAACCTTTGCACGCAGCGGAGTTTCCGGGACGAAGAACAGAGTCAGGAGGCCGCCGACGGCGCACAGAGCGAAGGAGAACCAGAAGACCGAGGACACGTCGGTGCGATCGAGCATGAAGCCCGAGATCAGCGGGGCGACGACGGTGACGACACCGACGCCGGTGTTCGCGATGCTGATGGACATCGCCTGCAGGCGGGCCGGGAAGATGTCACGGATCAGCGAGTAGCCGAGCGCGGTGAAGGCGAAGCCGACACCGGACAGGAAGCGGCCGACCAGCAGGATCGGGAAGGTCGGCGCGATGGCCGAGATGAGCGCACCGAGGCTCGCGATCGCCGCGGTCACCACGAGAATGCGCTTCTTGCCGTAGACGTCGGCCAGCTTGCCCAGGATCGGGGACGCGATAGCGGCGGCGAGAACGAGTGCAGTCATGACCCAGACGACCTGCGTCGTCGAGTACTTCACGGCAATCTTCGGCAGTGCGGGGGTGAAGAGGGCGAAGGCCAGTGCCGCCTGCTCGGTAAGCAGGACGAGGATCAGCAGAACGCGGATCCAGTACCCGGTCGAGCCGCCGGGATCACCGGCGTCCCGCACGGGGGCTTCGTCGCCCTTTGAGACGGTGACTGACATTTCCTACCTACATTCCAGTCGTGTGCCCAACAGTGACCGCAAGCACGTTAGGAGGTGAGACGCGACTCACCTCCATCGTTTCCCGGTGAGCGGAAAAGTGTTCCGAATCGAAAGACTCACCTCAGGGATGTCCGCCCGAACACTCGGACATCCGAACGGGCCGGCGGCCGTCACGCGAGGGAAATCGCCTGCTGCAAACGGTAATTCACCACCTGGACTGGGCGTGAGCTTCGGCCCGACGTGGGGCTGGACGGCCACCTGCACACTCGGCCTGCTCGTCGGCGGCGTGGCACCGCTGGTCGTGTGGGTCCTGACCAGCCTGCGCGGCCGTGAGCCGCTGATCGACCTCCGGTTCTTCCGCGAGGGTCCGATGCTGAAGATCTGCTCCGCGGCCGGCATGGGCTACGGCTCCGGCATCGACGCCAAGCAGTTCGCAATCCTGCAGGCCCCCATCGGCGTCGGCAGCGTCATCGGCGGCCTGGCCGTCGGACGCATGATCCGCACCGTGAACCCGGCGATAACCAAGTTCGTCGGCGTCTCGCTGATGCTGGCCGCATCGATCCTCACCGCGTTCTGGCACACCGACAAGGCGCCCCTGCTGGTGTGGGTCCTGATCTTCGGCCTCGGCATGGGCGCGTTCACCGCGTCGATCCCGAATCTGGTGATCGCGTCGGTGCCCGCATCGGTGCAGGCATCGATGTCGTCGATGGTCCAGGTGTCCCAGTCGCTCATCTCCTCGGTGTTCCCGGTCGTCGCCTTCGCGGTGCTCAACTCGCACGTCGCGACCGTCGTGGACGGCTACGCCTTCTGCACCGACACCCCTCCCCCCGACGCCGGGGCCGCCCACCGCGGCCCCGGCGTCGTCGTCTGCGTACACACAGCGCGCGATGCAACGAATTCCGCGAGGGCGCTGGAGCGCCGCGCCTCACGCTGATACAGTTCGCATCACTTGATTGAACGCTTGCTCAATATACTCGGAACGCGTACCCATGGAGGTTCAGAACGTCATGACGACGGCAGATGCAAGCTCCCCGATCGCAGTCATCGACCGCGTCGCGTTCCTACTGGACGCGTTCAGGGAAGCGGAACGACTGACGCTCTCGGAGCTGTCGCGTCGCACCGGGTTCCCCAGGTCCTCGACACATCGCATGCTCCTCCAGCTCGTTCGGATCGGGTGGATCCGTCGCCACGGGCATGCATACGAACTCGGCATGAAGATGCTCGAACTCGGCTCGCTGGCACAGCACCACGACCGCGTACACCAGGCAGCACTGCCCGTGCTGCACGAACTGCACAACGCCACCGGCCTCGTCGTCCACCTCGCGGTACTCGACGGATCCGACGCGCTCTACCTCGAGAAGATCGGCGGGCGATTCACGCTCTCGGTCCCCTCCCGCGTCGGCGGACGCCAGCCCGCGTACCGCACCGCGATCGGCAAGGCACTGCTCGCGAACTCGCGCGTGGATGCCGAAACCATTCTTCCCGAGTCGATTTCGGGGCCCACACAGAACTCGATCAGCGATCCGGCGCGCCTGCGGATCGAACTCGCCCGCATCCGGGAGCAGAGCATCGCGCACGATCGCGACGAGACGACCATCGGAGTCTCCTGTGTCGCAGCAGCTATCGGAGACGGTAAGAACGCGGTCGGTGCGATCTCGGTGTGCGGACCGACCAAGGGCATGAACAGCTCGGCACTCGTCGCACCGGTGCGGATGGCCGCGCTCGCGACATGGCGGCACATGACCAGCAGCCGCACGCTGCGACCCATCCCCGCCTGACCGACCACCCTCAGTTGTCATTCGCCCGCCGGCGAGGGTGATTTCACGCCGAGACAGCAGCGACGACGCTGTCGGGAATGACGATCGCGCGTTTGAGAATCTTCCCGGTGGCGCCCTTGGACAGTTCATCGACCAGCCAGATGTGGCGCGGATACTTGTAGGGGGCGACGCGCTCGCGGACGAAGGTCCGCAGTTCCTCGGGCGTAGTTCGCGAGCCGGGCCGAAGTACGACGGCAGCACCGACCTCTTCGCCCAGGGCGTGTGCGGGAATGCCCATGACGGCAGCCATTTCGACGTCGGGGTGTTCGTAGAGGACTTCTTCGATTTCGCGTGGATAGATGTTGAATCCGCCGCGGATGATCAGGTCCTTCTTCCGGTCCATGATCCAGTAATAGCCGTCGGAGTCGACCCGGCCGAGGTCGCCTGTCCGGAACCAGCCGTCCGAGAGCACTGCTGCGGTGGCGGCGGGCTGACGCCAGTAGCCCTTCATCACGTTGTGGCCGTGCACCGCGATTTCTCCGACCTCCCCAACGCCCAGTTCACGCCCGTCGTCGCCGAGCACACACATGCTGATGCCGGCGATCGGCGTACCGATACTGCCTGCTTTGCGCAGCGCATCCGGATGGCTGAAGCACGCCACCGGCGAGGTCTCCGACAGCCCCCAGCCTTCGAGGATCACCGTGTCGAACTGCTCCTCGAAGGCGTGCAGTGTCTCCACCGGCAGCGCCGCGCCGCCGGACACGCAGACCCGTAGCGCGCTCAGGTCGTAGTCGCCACGATCGGGATGCGCGAGCAGCGCGGCGTACATGGTCGGCACGGCGGCGAAGACGGTGACGCGGTCCCGGGTCAGGACCTGCAGTGCATCGGTGGCGTCGAAACGGGGCAGAAGAGTGAGGCATGCGCCGTGAGCGATGGCCGAGGTCAGGGTTACGGTCTGCCCGAACGCGTGGAACAACGGCAAGCCTCCGAACACGACATCGTCCTCGGTCAGCTGCAGCAGGCTGGTGCTCGTGACCTGCTGATTGCGCATGAGGTTGCGATGGGAGAGCTCAGCGCCTTTCGGCTTGCCGGTGGTGCCCGAGGTGTAGAGGATGACCGCGGTGTCCGACGGATCTCGGAGCGCAACGGCGCCCTGATGCTCCTGCACCGGCGACCGGTTCACGAATGAATCCGGATGCACCGTCAGGCATTCGACGTCAGCGAGCGCCGCACCGGGGATCGATTCGGCGGCGTCGTGCCAGGCGAGCAACAACGCTGCGGTGCTGTCGGCGAGTTGGTGGGCGACTTCGCGGGGTTTGAGCAGCGGATTCATCGGTACCACAATCGCGCCGGATCGCAGGATCGCGTAATAGGCGATCGCGAACATCGGAACATTCGGCACCATCATCGCGACGCGCTCGCCCGACCGAACCCCGCGCTCGCGCAGTTCGAGCGCCAGTGCGGCGCTGGCTGTCTCCAATTCGGCGTAGGTGAGTTGCTGCTCGCCGCAGATCACCGCGATCCGGTCTGGATGCCGTCGGGCCGAGTCCGTCAGCGTGGTTGCCAGATTCGTCACTTAATCTCCCTGCCGATCGATCGGTTGTCGCTGAGAATCGCCTAACTATCGATCCATCTCGCGTACGATGTCAACCGATCGATCGGTAGGCAACCGGTCGGAGCAGAACGAAGGAGTCCGAGGTGGATATGTCAGTGTGGAAACCGCGGCGGGTGGCATCAGTGCCCGTGGAACTACCCGAGGGCGTCGCGTCTGCCGGAACGCGGGGGACGATACTTCGAGCCGCGCTGGCACTCTTCGCCGAATCCGGATACAGCGCGGTATCCATCCGCAAGATCGCCAACCAGGTCGGGATCACCTCGGCGAGCCTGTACGCGCACTACCGATCCAAGGAACAGATCCTGGCGGAGTTGGTGCTGATCGGGCACCGCGCGCTGCACGCACGGCTGACGAACGCACTCGCTGCCGCCGAGCCCACAGCGGTGGCCCAGCTGTCGGCGCTGGTACGCGCGCATGTGCTGCTGCACACCGATTTCCCCCTGCTGGCCGTGGTGACGAACTCAGAGCTACACGCGCTACCTGAAGAAGTGGCCGCGCCCGCTTTGGAATTGCGGTCATCGTGCAGCCGACTGCTGGTCGATGCGCTCGAAATCGGCGTCGCCGAAGGCGTCTTCCGAATCGAGAACCTCCAACTGGGTGCGATAGCCATCGGCGGGATGGCCATGCAGGTAGCTCAGTGGTTCGGGCCGGACGAGCCGTTCACCCCGGACGAGGTGGCCGACAATTATGTGCGTTACGCCCTGCGCATCGCCGGAGCGGACGAAGGAGCAGTGCGATGACACGCGCCGCGCAGAGTGCTGTCGTCACCACCACCGACGGAGCGGTACGCGGCCGGACGGATCCGACCACGGGTG
This sequence comes from Rhodococcus sp. W8901, assembly GCF_013348805.1. Lineage (NCBI taxonomy): Bacteria > Bacillati > Actinomycetota > Actinomycetes > Mycobacteriales > Nocardiaceae > Rhodococcus > Rhodococcus sp. W8901. The sequence goes on along the minus strand of NZ_CP054690.1, from coordinate 1,171,645 downwards.
TGGTCTCCTTCAAGGGAATTCCCTACGCAGCTGCACCGGTCGGTGCACGCCGGTTCGCTCCACCCCAGCTATGTCCCAGGTGGGACGGAGTGCGAGACGCGAGCGAGTACGGACCCACCGCACCGGCCTCCCCCTATGCACCTCCCTATGATGCGCTGATTTCCGAAGTGTTCATCCCGGGCGAGGACTACCTGAACCTCAATGTGTGGACACCGGATCCGAACGGCACGGCGCCGGTGATGGTATGGATCCACGGTGGTGCGTTCACCAACGGCTCCGGTTCGACCACCGCCTACGACGGCACCGCATTCGCCCGCGACGGTGTCGTGCTGGTGACCATCAACTACCGGCTCGGCGTCGACGGGTTCGGACAGCTACGCGGGCAGGTCACGAATCTCGGCCTGCGCGACCAGATCGCGGCGTTGCGCTGGGTTCGCGACAATATCGCAGCGTTCGGCGGCGACCCCACGGCTGTGACGGTATTCGGCGAATCCGCCGGCGCCATGAGCATCGGAGCGCTACTCGCCTCCCCACCAGCCGAAGGCTTGTTCCAGCGCGCAATCCTGCAGAGTGGCGCGGCCCACCACACGATACGGCCCGAGACCGCCGAGCGGATCTCGGAAGAACTGGCTTCCCTGCTGGGGATTTCGCCAACCCAGGAAGCCCTCGCCGCTGTGCCCGCGGACCGGGTGCTGGCCGCCCAGCAACAGTTGCGGGCCGCGGTGTCAGCCGACCCGAATCCGCAACGGTGGGGTGAGGTGACGCGAAACCTCATGCCGTTCGAGCCCGTGGTGGACGGCGAAGTGCTCCCGGTAACGCCGCCCGAAGCGATAGCGGACGGCGCGGGCGGCGACGTCGACGTGCTGATCGGATGCAACACCGAGGAGTTCCGCTACTTCCTGGTTCCGGTCGGCGCGATCGACGCGGTCACAGCCGAGCTGACGCATGGCGCGGTTGCCGCGTACGGGCTCGACCCCGATGTCGCACTGCCGGTTTACCGAGAAGCCGATCCGAATGCAGGTCCCGGAGACCTACTCGCGGCCGTCGGCACCGACTGGTTCTACCGGATACCCGCCATCCGGCTGGCAGAGGCACATGCCGACAACGGCCGGGGACGCACCTACGCCTACGAATTCGCTTGGCAACCACCGACCTTCGATGGCCGACTGGGCGCTTGCCATACCGCCGAGATCCCGTTCGTCTTCGACAACCTCGGCCTCGAGGGGTTCGAGAACGTGGTGGGAGCACGCCCGCCGCAGGATTTGGCCGACACCATGCACGCCGCGTGGATCGCATTCGCGACACACGGTGATCCCGGCTGGGCGCCTTACACCGTTCGTGACCGAGCAACTATGCGCTTCGATACCGTCTCCGCCGTGCAGACGGATCCGCATGCACAGCGACGGCAATTGTGGAGCGGCATCCGGTGACCACGGCTGCCTGATCGAAGCGGATGTCACCCCGCCGAAGGCCATGCCTTCGACGGGGTGACATCCGCCATGCGCAGCGCACACAGTGCCTCCAGCGCGGGACTCGACCGTCAGCCCGGGATCTGCCGGGCCAGATCGTTGCGGTCGAAGTCCGAGAACTGCTGGGTGTCAGTGCAGTACCCGCAGCTCGCGCCGAAGAACTCGGTGCGGGCGTTCGGATCGTCGAGTAGCCAGTACCGCAGCCACGCCGTGCTCGGTCCGCGCATATCGCCGCCGGTGATCGATGTGCCGAAGTGCGTAGCGTCGCGCAGTTCCAGATACTCGGCGGGCACGTGGTCGGCGTCCTCGTACATCGCCCGCACCACTGCCGGCCAGACGATTGCGTCGGCCTCACCTGCGAGATAGAGAACGGGCTCGTCGATGAGGTCGACATCGTTGAGCGGGCCCGGCTGGATCGCGACGGCGGTGTCGACGCGGTCGTCGATCGCGGCATTGATCGCTGCCGAACCGCCCTGTGAATGCCCTACCGCACCAATGTGTTCCAGGTCGACCTTGCCGAAGAAGACACTCGATGGGTTGGCTGCCTTGCCTGCGATGAGGTCAATTCCCGACCGCATGGTGACGGCGAAGTTGCTCGCCGGGGTATTGGCGGCGACCACGATGAATCCGTGGCTGGCGTAGTGGCGCAACAACGAGGCGTACGCACCGGGGAGCACGCCGGTCCCGTTCCCCCAAATCACCACGGGGTGCTTCTCGCCGCGTGCGCCGAGCTCACCCGGGTAGTACAGAGTATGTACCAGCCCGATCGAGACGTTCGGCGTGTACGGCCCTGCACCCGCCCAGTCGTGCCCGACGCTCGGGATGCCGGGCGTCTCGGCGGCCGCCGTTCCGGCCGGGCCCGTGAGCCCGAGTGTCGCGCACAGCGCAACCGTCGTTGCAGCATTCGCGAACAGATTGAGGGATTTTCGCATGAAGGTCTACCTTTCGAATTTGATCGGCACGGTCAGTCGGCGAGACTGGACCGCATACGAATTGAGTCCACATCCACCCGACGGCTAGCGAGGTAGATGAAACCCGCGGTCAGTGCGAGCATCAACGGCACCAGGTAGAGCGCGGAGTTGAGACCCTGGCCTGCGAACTGCGCGACGCCCTGCACGCCGGCGCTGTGTGCCGCACGTTCGGCGAACCAGTCGGAGATGCCGCCGACCACAACCGGTCCGGCAAATCCTCCGAGTAGGTACATCGCGGCGAAGAACAACGCGGTTGCGGTGGCACGTAGCTGCGGAACGACAACGTCGTGAATCGCGGGATACACGCTGATGTAGAAGCCGTAGGCGAGCAGCCAGCCGAGCGAGAACAGCAGGGCGAACAGGAATACGCTGCCGCCCTTCTGCATCAGCGCCAACGCGGTGAGCGGCGCCGCGACGGCGCTGGCGACGACGCCGATCATCAGCCGGGACCGCGGCGAGGTGGCCGAGGCCCGGTCGGCGTAGCGAGCCCCGAGCAGCAGGCCGAACAACCCGGTGAGCCCGACGATGACGCCGGTGACGACGGCCGCGGACGTCAGTTTCAGTTCGTACTGTCGCATCAGGAGCGGGACTGTGAAGGAGTTGACCGCATAGGCCGCAAAGTTGAAGGTCAGGCCGGCGAGGATCAGCCAGCGCAGGGTCGGGATCGACAGCAGGAGGCGGATCGGACGCCGAATCGCGCCTGATTCGGTGATCGAGACCTGCTCAGCACCACCGCGTTCGGGATCGCGCATCCGAAGCATCACGAGCGCGAGGATGACGCCCGGGACCGCGGCGACGAAGAACGGTGCCCGCCACGAGTCGAAGGCCTCGGCGATCCTGCCGACCGTGAAGTAGGCGAGCATCAGCCCCATCGGGAGTCCCAGCATGAAGATACCGACGGCACGAGAACGCCTATCGGCCTGATAGAGGTCGCCGATCATCGAGTTCGCGGCTGGGGTGAAGGCGGCCTCTCCGACACCGACGCCGAGTCGGACGAGGACAAAGAGCATGTAGTTGCCAGCGGCCCCGGTGGCTGCGGTCAGACCACTCCACACAAGCAGTCCGACACCGATGATCCCCGGGCGGTTTCCGCGGTCGGCAAGGCGCCCGAGTGGCAGTCCCGCGATCGCGTACACAACGGTGAAGGCTGACGTGATCAGGCCCAACTGCAAGTCACTGAGGGCGAATTCGTGCTTGATCGGCTCGGCGACGACCGAAGGGATCGACCGGTCGAAGAAGTTGAGGAGGTTGGCGAGGAACAGGGCGACCAGCGCCCCGCTGAGTATTGTGGTGCGGCCGGTGTCCGGGGCAGGGGCGCCCGTCACGGTTCGAGGCAGCGACATGGGAGTCCTCAGTGTCGAAGGGGAAGGGTGGCGTGTAGGCCGAAAGGGCGGATCAGCGGATCTGTTCGGCGACGTAGGCGCCGATCGCCTGCATACCCAGTGCGGTCGGGTGCAGTGGTACAGCGGATTCAGCGGGCACGACGCCGGCATAGTGCGCCCGGCTCACGTCGGCGCAGATGTCGTGCCCGGAGGGCACCGTTCGGATATCGACGAATGCCATTGCACGGGAACGTGCCTGGGCCGCCATGGCATCGTCGACGGAATCGATGACGTTCTGCAGGTAGTCAGCGTCGCGCGGCCACATCGGTTGCCGGTCTGGGCATCCACCCGGGTGCGTGTAGGTGCCGTAGCCGACGACGACGATCTCGGCGTTCGGCGCGTGTGCCCGGATCTCGTCGAGCGCCGTTCCCCACTGCGGGGCGACCTGGTCGACGAGCGGGCGCTGCTGGTCGACACCACCGGCGGTGAACGCGTCTGCACACGAGGTGCCGTACCGCTCCGGAAGCGGATTGAGGCAGCGGGGTGCAGTGGTGACCAGATTGATGTCGTTGGCGCCGATGGTGACGGTGACGAGGTCGGTGTCCGCGCTCAGCGCTTCTAGCTGGATCAAGGAACGCACGGCGGACACCTCCTTCGGTCGGCGGGCAGGCTCACTGTGGTCGGACTTGTCGATTTCGGAGTGATGCGTATTACATATTCACCGGAAAGCGACAGGTCGTCGTTGTTTGAGCAAACCGACTATCGGAGGAGTGTTGTGCCTGTGGACAAACCCATCGCCATCGGTGGCCGACCGATAGCCGATCAGCTCGCCCAGCGCACCCACACAATCGTGGCGGCGACGGTCGAGTTGGTATGGAGGCAGGTGCCGTTCTATCGGTCACTGCCCGAAGAAGCAGTACGCAGCGACGTCACGGTGATCATCCGGTGCAACTTCGAGGTGCTCATCGCGAGCCTGCGGTCGTTGCAGACGACGGACGACGAGGGATTGATGCGGATCCGCGCGTCGGCGCAGCGGCGGGCAGAGGAACTGGTTCCGCTCGCGGAGGTGCTGCACGCGTATCACCTCGCTGTCGATCACTGGTGGAAAGTGATCGGTGACCTCGCCGGCCCCGAGGACACCACTGACCTGTCGCGGGCCGGAACGCTGCTGCACAGGCACCTGCTGGCAGCGACAACCGCGGTGCTGGCAGGATACGGCTCCGATCCAGCGGTTCACGGCGAGGAGGACTCAGCGCGGCGAGACTTGTTCCTGGAGTTGACGTCCGGCCCGAATACCACGGGGACAGCGGAACGGTTCGGTATCGACCTTCCCCGCTTGTACTGGGTGCTGTCGCTCCACGTCGAACCCCATCCGGACGAGCGGTCGGCCGGTATCGACGCGGTGGTGGCAGAACGTCGTAAGGTTCGGCGATTACAGCGCGAGTTGGACAACGTCGGCCGCGACAACGCGTTGAGCATGCTCACGAGCAGTGGCGGCGGTGTCCTGATCCCGATTCTCGAGCCCACCCCTGGGGTGGACGACTGGCAGGACAGCGCACAGTACGCGCAACTGAGTCGGAACCTGCGGGACATGGAGCGGACGATCGGTGCCGCGGTCCTGACGGCAGTGTCGGTGGCAGCGCCACAGAAGGTGCCACAGGCATACGAGCAGGCTCGAGAGATCCTCGACGTCGCCCGCCGATGCGGGCGCGGCAACGGCACCGTGCGACTCCGGGACGTCGCGCTCGAATATCAGCTCACCCGGCCGAGCGCAGCGACGCCGCTGCTGGCAGACCTTCTGTCACCGTTGCAGTCCAACCCGGTCGTGCTCGAAACGCTGGAGTCCTACCTCGACACCGGCTGCGACCGCTCCGCCGCGGCCGCTGCGTTGCACGTACACCCGAACACGGTGGCCTACAGGCTGCGAAAAGTCGCTACCCTCACCGGCTTGGACGTCGGGACAGCACCCGACCTGGTGCGTCTCGTTGCGGCGGTGGCGGCGAGACGGGCGACGGATGCGACTCAGACGGCTCGGGTTTCGAGAACCGCACCCTCGCTGTAGATCTTCACCGCTCCCCCACCGAACCTGAAAACTCCTGCGCCCCTACCGAACAATTCGGCAGGGGCACAGGCGTTGCAGTCGGCAGACCTAGACGTCCGCGACCAGCTCGACGGGCTTGACGCCCTTCGCGACGTTGTCCGCGACCACGTCACGCCAGTTCTCCTGTGCGCGGGTGGTGTCGACCTCGAACTCGAACCGCTTGGTCATGTCCTCGGTGACGTCCTCGACGTCGACGTAGAACTGCTGGTACCAGCGACGCAGCTGGTAGACCGGGCCGTCTTCCTCGGTCAGCAGCGGGTTCTCGATCCGGCTCTTGTGGTTCCAGATCGCGATGTCCTGCTTGAACTGGTGCTCGACGCCCTCGGTGAACTGCTCCGCCATCGCCTTGGCGTCCTCGTCCGACAGACCCTCGGTCCGCTTGACGACGGTGCCCCACTGCAGCAGGAACGAGTTGTTCGTGATCGGGTAGTGGCAGTTCGCCAGCTTGGTCTCGACCTTGATGTCGCCGGCAACCGTGTAGACGGTGTCCAGCATGAAGGACGGACCGAAGTACGAAGCGTCCGAGATCGTCTCGGCCTCGGCCATACCCAGCTGGACGCCGGTCTGGATGTCGTCACGACCACCCGAGCGCATCACCTGGGTCGCGACGTGACCCTCGAAGATGTTCTTGAAGTAGGTCGGGATCTGGAAGTGCACGTAGAAGAAGTGCGCCATGTCCACCACGTTGTCGACGATCTCGCGGCAGTGCGAGCCCTCGACGTAGTAGGTGTTCCAGCTCCAGTCGCTCCAGCCGCCCTCGTCGAAGCCCTCGATCTGCGGGATCGTGACGTCGGCCGGCGGCGGGTTGCCCTGCGGGTCGCTGTACACGAAGAACAGGCCGTTGCGCTCGAGCTTGACCCACGCCTTGGTCTTGGCGACCGGGGGAACGCGGCGAGCGTAGGGGATCTCCGTGCACTTGCCCTTGCCGTTCCAACGCCAGTCGTGGAACGGGCAGGCGATGTTGTCGCCCTTGATCTCACCCATCGCGAGGTTGCCACCCATGTGACGGCAGAACGCGTCGAGAACCTGGAGCTCGCCCTTGCTGTCCTCGAACACGACCAGGTCGGTGCCGAAGATCTTGACCTGGTGCGGCTTCCCGTCGCGGAAATCCTTGGCACGGCCGATGCAGTGCCAGCCACGCGCGAAACGATCGGGGTTCTTGCCCGCCTCGATCTCCCGAACCTCGACGTCGTCGGCGATCTCGGTCATCTTGCCTCCTCAAATGATGTGTTCGCGTGCTCGCCCTTGTGCAAGCCGCATGAAAACCCCCGGAACCACAGAGAATCTGGTTCCGATGACTAGGTGTACGAGCGGACTTCCTGCGTCGATCCCGCGACCGGCACGGTGCGGTAGGACTCCGCGATGGTGCCGTTCTCGACCGCCTCGTCGATGGTGTTACGCAGCGAGTAGCACGTGCGGACGTACATGCTGTGCACGCCCTTCTCGGCCTGTGCGCGGAATTCGGCGCAGTTGCTCTCCGCGTCGTCGACCCACTGGGTACTGGTGTGAGTCGGGCTGAACTTCTCGACGAGTACCCGGTTACCGCACGATCCACATTCGATCGGTTGCATTGTGCGACCTTTCCGTTGGAACTGTATTCAGCGAGCGTACGAGTAGGCAGTGCGCTCTTCCTGGTCCATTTCCGTTGAGCGGTAAAGAATTCGACCGATCATCACCTCAGGAAAGCCTGTCCTCCGTCCACCGGCAGCGAATGGCCGGTGATGTACCGCGCGGAGGCGCTGCACAGGAACACCACGGCCGGCCCGATATCGGTTTCGGCGTCGCCCAGACGCCCCAGCGGCACGCTCCGGAGGTACTCGCCGTACGCCTCCGGATTGAGATCGGCCCACTCGTCCATCAGGGGCGTCGACGCCAGCGGCAGGATGGCGTTGACGCGGATGCCGTCGGCGCCCCACTCGCAGGCCGCCGTCCGGGTGAGCACCCGGACGGCCTCCTTCGCCGCGGCGTACGCGCCTGTCCCGGTGGGATCCCACTTCAGCCCGGCCGCCGACCCCAGGTTGACGATCGACCCACGGCCCTTCAGGTGCGGGTGGCACGCCCGCATCATCCGCAGGGTCGCCAGCGGTCCCGAGTTCATGCTGCCGCGGTAGTCGTCTTCGCTGACCTCGAGCAGCGTACCGTGCGCCGGCGTCTGGGCATTGTTCACCAGAATCGACAGGCTTCCGTACCGCGCCACCACGTCGGCGACCACGGCGTCGATCTGTTCGGGGTCGGTGACGTCGCACCGGAGGGCGACCGCGTCGCCTCCCCTGCGGACGATCTCGTCGGCGGTGTCGGCCACCTTGGACAGGGTCCGGCCGACGACCGCGACGCGCGCGCCGTCGACCGCGAGGGCGAGCGCGATTCCCCGCCCGATCCCCTGTCCGGCGCCCGTCACCAGCGCGACGTCACCCTCGAGTACACCCATCAATCACTCCTGCTGCTGCTCACTCGGTCACAAGTCGCCGATCATTGTGATCCAAGACACCGAATTGAGCAAACGCTCAATCAATGTAGGATTGCCTTGCCGGGTCGGGCGCGGGCTGTGCGGGCACAGGTAGCATGAGGCGCCTCGACCGACACAGAATCGACCCAGGTACAGGGGGAAGTCCGAATGGATCCGCAGGAACGTCGGCGTCAGATACTCGAACGTTCCGGTGAGATCTTCGCAACGAAGGGCATCTCCGCGACGACGGTCCGCGAGATCGCCGACGCGTGCGGCGTCTACTCCGGCACGCTCTACCACTACTTCCCGTCCAAGGACGCGATCGTCACCGAGATCATCCGGGTGTACGTCGACGAGCTGTACGAGAAGTGCTCCGAGGTGATCGGCCAGGGCCTTCCGCCGATCGAGCGGCTCGAGGCCCTCGTCCTGGTCGCGATCGACTCCGCCGAGAACCACCGTCACGCGACCGCGATCTGGCAGGTCGAGACGGACTACATGCGCGATCAGATGCTCGAGGCCAGCCTCGACGACAAGGGCGATTTCGCGGCGACGTTATGGCTGCAGTGCATCGAGGAGGCGCAGGCGTCGGGCGATCTCCGCAGCGACGTCGAGTCCGCCACCTTCTACCAGCTGATGCGCGACGCGGTGTGGCTCACCAGCCGGTGGTTCCGGAAGTCCCCGACGAAGTCGAACGCACAGTTCGCACACGAGATCACGTCGATCTTCATCGACGGACTGCGGGTCCGTTAGACACACGAAGGGGCGGTACAGGCGAATCGAATTCGCCTGTACCGCCCCTTCTTCTACCGCGATCAGCTCACGACGAGGTCCAGCTCGTCGTCCGCGACGGTCACGGTGATCCGACCACCCGCGTCGAGCACGTCGTCCAGCAGCAGATCGGCGATGCGATCGTCGACCTCCCGGGCGATGGTCCGGCGCAGCGGCCGCGCACCGAACTCGGGCTGGTGCCCGTGCTCGGCAATCCAGTCCACCGCATCGGGCGTGAACTCGATGTCGATGTCCTTGGCCCGCAGCCGATCACGGCTCTCGCTCAGCAGCAGATCGGTGATCCGGTGCAACGGCTGTGCCTCGAGCTTCCGGAAGGTCACGATCTCGTCGATCCGGTTGAGGAACTCCGGCCGGAAGGACTCCCGAAGGCGCCCCATCACCCTGTCGCGCAACGGCTTCTCGGCCGCGGCGGCGTCACCGGTGGTGAAGCCGAGCGCCCCGCCCTTGCTCGAGATGATGCCCGAGCCGAGGTTGCTCGTCATGATCAGGACGGTGTTCTTGAAGTCCACCGTCCGACCCTGACCGTCGGTCAGCCGGCCGTCGTCGAGCACCTGCAGCAGGACGTTGAACACGTCCGGGTGCGCCTTCTCGATCTCGTCGAGCAGGATCACCGAGTACGGGTGCCGGCGCACCTGTTCGGTGAGCTGACCGGCCTCGCCGTAGCCGACGTACCCCGGAGGGGCGCCGACCAGTCGGCTCGCGGTGTGCCGCTCGCCGAACTCGCTCATGTCGAGCCGCAGCATCTTGCTCTCGTCACCGAACAGCGACTGCGCCAACGCCTTCGCGAGCTCGGTCTTGCCGACGCCGGTGGGCCCCAGGAACAGGAAGCTGCCGACGGGCCGACGCGGATCGCCCATGCCGGTCCGGCTGCGGCGCACCGCGCGTGCGATGGCCTTGACCGCGTCCTCCTGGCCGACGACCCGCTGGTGCAGCTCGTCCTCCAGCCGGCGCAGACGCTCCTTCTCCTTCTGCGTCATCTGGCTGGCCGGGATACCGGTGGCCCGGGCGACCACCTCGGCGATGTCCTCGGCCGTCACGGCCGGAACCTCCGTCGCGACGGGTTCGCCGTCACGAGCCTCCGCCAGCCGCTTCTCCACACCCGCGATCTCGTCCCGCAGCTGCGACGCACGCTCGTACTGCTCGGCCTGCACCGCGCTGTCCTTGTCCTGTTCGAGCCGAGCGATCCGCTGCTGCAGCGCCTTCGCATCCGGATTGGATGCGCCGAGCTGCAGGCGCTTTCGCGCGCCCGCCTGGTCGAGGAGGTCGATCGCCTTGTCCGGCAGGAACCGGTCGGCGATGTATCGCGACGACAACTCGACCGCGGCGGTGATGGCCTCGTCGGTGTAGCGGACACGGTGATGCTCCTCGTACCGCTCCCGCAGGCCCGTCAGGATCGCCTCGGCGTCCTCGGGACTCGGCTCGTTCACCGTCACCGGCTGGAAGCGTCGTTCGAGGGCCGAGTCCTTCTCGATGTGCTTGCGGTACTCGTCGAGCGTGGTGGCGCCGACGATGTGCAGGTCACCCCGGGCCAGCTTGGGCTTGAGGATGTTCCCGGCGTCCATCGCACCCTCACCGCCGGCACCCGCACCCACGATGGTGTGGATCTCGTCGATGAAGACGATGACCTGGCCGTTCTGCGCGACGATCTCGTCGACGGCCTTGGTCAGCCGCTCCTCGAAGTCGCCGCGGTAGCGGGTACCGGAGAGCATGCCCGCCAGGTCCAGCTGGACGATCCTCTTGTCCGCCAACACCTCCGGGACGTCGCCGTCCACGATGCGCTGCGCCAGCCCCTCGACGACGGCGGTCTTGCCGACGCCGGCCTCGCCGACCAGCACCGGGTTGTTCTTGGTCCGGCGCGCGAGGATCTCGATGGTCTGCTCGATCTCGTCGGCACGTCCGATCACCGGGTCGACGCCGCCGGAGCGAGCGCGCTCGGTGAGATCGGTGCCGTACTTGTCCAGAATTGGCGTGGCCGAATCCTGCTGGGGTTCGGCAGGACCCGCGTTCACAGCGGACTGCATCGACTCGGGTGTCACGCCGGCCGACGCCAGGACACGTCCGGTCGCGGAGTCCCCGTTGGAGACCAGCGACAGGAAGATGTGCTCGGGATCGATGTAGGTCGAGCCGAGTGCGCGTGCGATCTGGTGAGCGTCGAGCAGTGCCCGACGTCCCGCGGCAGTCACCGCGGGAGGGGTCGAGATCGCCTCACGGCCGCGCGGCAGGTGGGCCTCCGCAGCCTTCGAGATCGCCTCCGGGTCCCCGCCCACACGCTTCACCATGTCGCGCACCGGGTCCTTGACCGCGGCCACGTGCAGGATATGCAGTGCGTCGAGGCCCGCATCACCGCGTCCGGCCGCGTACTGCGCGGCCTCCGCCATGAGCACCTGAGCTTCGTTGCTCATGAGCCGGGTGATGTCGATGCGCCCGGGCCCCTCGGGCCCGAAGAATGCCGGCATTCGCAGCCTCCTCCAAAGTTGAGTCTTATCGACTCATGGAACATGCCTCGATCGGATTCAATTCCCGACCGTCCAGAATCTTTGGCACGAGAGCGTCCGACCACCCGCGCACACCGCACCCACCGAACCCGCCAGCCCTCTGACCTCGATGCTTCTCCACAACGACGACCGACGACCCGACGGCTGTGAGAGCCGACACACTTTCGGCTGCGCGCGGAAGTACCGTCGACCCATGGACAGGGGTCTCGCCACGGTGCCGCAGCTTCTGGGCTGCCCGCGCGGAAGGTTCTTCGCCGCCAACGTCGGCTACCTGTGCAGCGACGAGGAGCAGGTTTCTCTGCACTTTCGGCCGCGGACACACGACGCCGTGCTGGCCGTCCTCGACAAGGTCGACGTCCGGGCAGTGGCCGCACTGCCGGAAGCCGAACTGCTCGATGCCCTCGCCGTGGACTTCGCGCGCTACTGGCAGCCACCGGACGAGGAGGATCTACTGTTCGCCCACCCGACGTCGTCGCGGCGCTGCGCTCGATCGCCCAGGCGCGCGCCCGGGTCCGGCCCGTTCGCGTCCACGGCACACCCCGGGTGTACGAGATCGGGGGTCCGGCGGACTGGGCACACCTGGTCGACACGTATCCGTTTCCGGTACCGGCGTCGCGGCGCTCCGACTGGTACTCCACCACCGGGCAGTACCTCGACTGGTTCATCCCGGACCGGGTTGCCGTCGCCGCCGACTACGACGGGGTGCACCTGACCGTGCACGGCTACCTCAGCACACCCGGAGTCGCGATCCCGCTCGTCGCGAACTCGGGCGCAACCGTGCTCGCCGGCTGGGACCCGGATGCCACCTTCTGGCTGCGCGACGGCGTCATCACCATCGACGACGAGCCGACCGAATGGCGCCGAACCTCGGACAGGCCGTGGGCGCCCGAGCCGAACTCGCCTTGACCTCGAGCGCACTCGAGCTTCTACCTTCGGGTCCATGAACACCCGAACCGAGGCCTCCGGTACCTGGCATCAGCTGCTGACCGGACGACATCTCGGTGCCGCCGCCGTGTTGGCCGGAGGCGAGGCGTTGTACGCGACCAACGTCTACCTCACGAGCAGCCTGCTACCCACCGCGATCGACGACATCGGCGGGCTCCGCTACTACGCCTGGACGTCGACCGTCTTCCTCATCGCATCGGTGTTCTCCTCCATGATCGTCAGCCGCACGCTCGCCGCCCGCGGCCCCCGCGGCGCCTACCTGATCGGCCTCGCGCTCTTCGCCTTCGGAACCGCGGTGTGCGCGCTGAGCCCGACGATGGAACTGCTACTGGCCGGACGGGCCGTGCAGGGTTTCGGCGGCGGTCTGCTCGCCGGTCTCGGCTACGCGGTGATCAACTCCGCGTTGCCCCGGCACCTCTGGACCCGCGCCACCGCACTGGTTTCCACCATGTGGGGTGTCGGCACTCTGGTGGGTCCCGCCGTCGGCGGGGTGTTCGCCCAGTTCGGCGCGTGGCGCTGGGCCTTCGGTGCGCTGATCGCGTGCACCGTCGCGGTGACCGTCCTCGTACCGATGGTCCTTCCACGGCGCACGGGCGATCGCGACCGCGTCGTCGCGCCCGTGCCGGTCGTCCCGCTGGCGCTGCTCACCGCCGCAACTCTCCTGGTGAGCGTCGCCGGCCTCCTGGCCGACGCCGCGATCGCCGGTGTCGCCGTCGCCGGTGCGGTGGCGCTGGTCGTGTGGTTCGTCGCGGCGGACCGGCGCAGCCCGCACGGGGTGCTGCCACCGTCGACGTTCACCCGGTCGCCCCTGAAGTGGGTCTACCTGACCATCACAGTCCTCGCGATGGCGTCGACGGTCGAGACGTTCGTCCCGCTGTTCGGGCAGCAACTCGCGGGGTTGGCCCCCGTTGTGGCCGGATTCCTCGGTGCCGCACTGGCACTCGGCTGGACGGTGGGCGAGATTCCGAGCGCGTCGGCCGCCGCGCCTGACGTGGTCCGCCGGATCGTGCGGTCCGGACCGATCCTCGCCGCGGCCGGGCTCGCAATCATGGCGGTGGCCCTGGCCGAGCAGGCCGGCAGCGGACGCGTCGCGCTCTGGGCGGCCGGGCTGATCATCGCCGGCGCGGGCATCGGCATCGCGTGGCCGCACCTTGCGGTCGGTGCCATGAGCGCCGTGGCCGAACCCGCTGAGGGTGCCCGTGCCTCCGCCGCGATCAACACCGTGCAGTTGATCGCCAATGCATTCGGCACCGCGCTGGCCGGTGTGCTGGTAAATCTCGGCGGACAGTCCGAGCTGCGCTCGGCGCAGCTGCTGCTGTTCAGCTTCGCAGCGCTGGCACTCGTCGGCGGCGGGACCGCGTGGCGGGCCGCGCCGCGGGACGCCCGGCCGAACCGGGCGGCCCGTCGCGCCGTCGAGGCAACCGCCGGCTGATCAGCGGCGAGCGCGCGCCGCGTGCACCCGCTCCCACAGATGCCGATCGGTGCGCGGGCCGCCGTGCGTGTCGGCACCGTAGCGGGCGATCTCGGCGGCGATGTCGAGCGGACGGGTCGGCGGCTGAGCAGGAACCAACTCGTCGATCGCGAGTTCGTCCGGCACCAACCAGCACACCTCGAACTCGATGCCGTCCGGATCCTGCGCATACAGTGCCTTCGTCGAACAGTGGTTGCTGGCGCCCGTCAGCGCGCCCGCTGCGATCAATCGGTCCCGCATCTCCGCCAGGTTTGCGAGCGTGTCGACCTCCCACGCCAGGTGGTAGAGACCGACGTTGCCCGGCGTGACGCCGCTGCTCGGGTTCGGGCTCTGGAACAGGCCCAGGTCGTGATCGTTCGCCGAGTCCGGCGCCTGCAGGAAGGCCGCACCCGGGAACGCACCCGGAAGTGCCTTGAACCCCAGCACATCCTGGTAGAACGCCAGGCTGCGCTGCAGGTCCGACACGAACAGCACGGCATGGTTGAGTCGCTCGATCGCCAACGCGGTCAGCCTCCGAAGTTGTAGTTGACGCCGGTCAGTTGCTCCGACAGCGTCCACAATTGTCGTGCAACGCTCCGGTCGTGCGACTTCCGGTTCGAGGAAACCACTTTGGGATAGCCCCGCGTCTCGAACATCGACGACGGGCCGAGGTAGCTGCCGCCGATCGCGTCGGGCACCGTCGCGGCGTACAGCATCGGCAGCGCGCCCATCTCCGCGGACTGCGCGATGAACGGGTCGGCCAGGGCCATGACCCGGCTCGAGATCGACTCGGTGTGCGACTGCAGATTGGTGGACGCGTACCCCGGATGCGACGCGAGCGACTTGACGGTGGACCCCGATGCCGCCAGCCGCCGCTGCAACTCGTACGCGAACAACAGATTCGCGAGCTTCGACTGCCCGTACGCCGGCCAGCGCCGGTACGACCTGCGCTCCCAATTGAGGTCGTCGAGGTCGATGGTGCCGATCTTGTGCATCGCGCTCGACATCGTCACGACCCGGTCGCGCACCTTGTCGAGCAACAGCCCGGTCAACACGAAATGGCCGAGATGGTTGGTACCGATCTGCATCTCGAACCCGTCGACGGTGCGACGCAGCGGAACCGCCATGACCCCGGCGTTGTTCACCAGAACGTCGAGGCCGTCGACCGAGTCCGCGAACTCGCGTACCGACGCCAGGTCCGCGAGGTCGAGCCTGCGAACCTCGGCGTTCTCCCCCAGTTCCGCCGCGACGGCGCTCCCCTTGTCGACGTCACGACACGCGAGCACGACGTGCGCACCGGCCTTCGCGAGCGCCTTGGCGGCCTCGGCACCCAGGCCGCTGTTCGCGCCGGTCACGACGAACGTCCGGCCCCGCTGATCGACGATGTCCCGCGTGGTCCATGTGGTCATGGCCACAGACTACGGAAATCACGATCAGCGGAGGCGGACCTACGCGTGTTGTTCTCTCACCACGCGTTCAGTGCATTCAGGATCTGCGGCCGGGCCTGCCACAGTTCGGCCGACCAGTACGGCCAGGCATGAATGCCCGTGGCGTTGAACTTGAAAGTCGCCGGGATTCCGAGGGTGTGGAGTCGAACCTGGAATGCCCGCGAGGTGATCATCGAGATGAATTCGAGGCCCATGCCCATCGTGGTATTCCAGTACCCGACCGGGTCGGACGGATGGTCGTACATACCCGGGATTCCGCTGCCCGCCGAGACGTAGAGCGACAATCCCTGCAATTGCGGCGCAGATACGAACGGGTCGTTACGGAGCCACGCCGGATCCCAGGGGAAGCCCCACATCGAATCGGCGTTGTAGCGGCCGGCGTCGTACAGCGCCAGCCTGATGGCCTCCCGACCTCCGGGGGCCGTCGTGTGGAGGTAGCCCGACAACGAACCGGCGAATTTGAATTGATCGCGATGATAGGCGGCGAGCGTCATCGCGGCCGTTCCGCCCATCGATAGTCCCAGAATCCCGGTATTGGTCCGGTCCACGCCGAAATTGGCGAGATAATCCGGCAATTCACGAGTCAGGAATGTCTCCCACTTGTAGGTGACCTTCTGGTTGTTGAAATTACTGGGGTTGTACCAGTCCGAATAGAAACTCGCCTCGCCGCCGACCGGCATGACAACGGTGACGTTGTCGAGCGCGAACTGTTCCATCGCGTTGGTCTCGAAGGTCCAGGCATTGCGATCGTCCCGGGCCCGCATGCCGTCCAGGAGGTACAACGACGCGCCGCCACCCCGCGCAGCCCACTGGACCTGAACCTTGATGTCCCCCATCGAGGAAGGAACCCACAACTCCTGGTAGCCGCCCCGCTGCACCTGACGGCTCGGCTCGGCGGCCGCAACCGGCGCCGCCCCCGCCGCCACCCCGGCGAACGCGAGCAGCACGGCGAGCACCAGCGCTACGGGGTTCTTCCAGATTCTCTGTCGATCTCCGGCGAAATACATCAATGCTTCTTCCTACACGAGCCGCCGATCTCGACGAACAAACTGAATCCGATCACCGTGTTGATCTTAGATACGCGTCGCGGCGTTAACACCCGCAGGGTGTGGCGAAGCTCTCGAATTCATATTCGTGAGAGTTCTCTGAGAATCAAGATGGATTTCACGGAATCGGCCGTTTTCGTGCTACCCATTGCCGGGCCGCCGGCGGCGCGTGCGGCGCGGATCCGCGACCGCAGCGCACCGGCGTGACGACAGCGCCACCACACACCCCTCGAGAGCGGTGGACACCGTAACTTACTGAAGGGTAAGTTAAGGAGGTGTGCACGTCAACGACCTGCGCACAACTCGCGTCGGCGTCGACGTCTGCCCCCGCGCCGGCGGGTACCGTCGGAATGTGCCCGCCGCCCCCCCTGCCCGTCCGCGACGGCCTCAACCCCACCCGCCTCCGGTTGCCGAACGCCCAGACCTGGCCCACCGCCCTCGCCTACCTGCTGGACCGCTTCCCCGACGACGCGGCGCGACTGCTCGAGAAGGTCGACGCGGGCGAGATCGTCGACCAGCACGGCTCCCCGATCACCCGCGACACCGGGTACCGCCCGCACGGGTTCGTCTACCTCTACCGCGACCCCCCGGTCGAGAAGCGGGTGCCGTTCGAGATCGAGATCCTGCACCGTGACGAGAACCTCCTCGTCGTCGACAAGCCACACTTCCTCGCGAGCACCCCTCGCGGGGCCTACGTCGTCGAATCAGCACTGGTCCGCCTGCGCCGCGACCTCAACCTCCCCGAACTCACTCCCGCCCACCGCCTGGACCGGATCACGGCGGGGGTCCTGGTGTTCACCATCCGACGGGAGGCGCGACGGGCCTACCAGTCGCTGTTCGACGAACGTCGCGTGACGAAGGAGTACGAGGCGCTGGCGCGCCACGATCCGACCGTGCAGCTGCCCGTCACCGTCCGCAGCCGAATCATCAAGGAGCGCGGGGTGCTACAGGCCCGCGAGATTCCCGGCCCGCCGAACGCCGAGAGCCGAATCGAACTCATCGGAACGCGCGACGGCATCGGCCGCTATCGACTCCTGCCGCACACGGGCAAGACCCACCAGCTGCGACTGCACATGAGCTCCCTGGGCCTCCCGATCCTCGGCGACAACTTCTACCCGGAGTTCTACGACGTCGCGGGCGACGACTACTCGACGCCCCTGCAGCTCCTCGCGCGCAGCATCGAGTTCGACGACCCGTTCTCGGGTGCGCGACGCCGCTTCGAGAGCCGTCGCGCGCTCGAGGCCTGAACGCGGCACTCTCCCACTCCGCGGGCGAACCCGGGCCCGCCATACCAAGCAAGTGCTAGGTTGCCTGGAGATTCACGAGAACGCCATTCACCACGACACCCAGGAGCACGCCGTGACCACCTCATCGCCGAGTTCGACGCCCACCACCGCCCTCGTCACCGGCGGTACCGGCGGCATCGGCGCAGCCATCGTCCGTCGACTCGCCGCGCAGGGCCACAACGTGGTGCTCACCTACCGGTCCAATGCCGAGGCCGCCGCGAAGCTCGTCACCGAGATCGAGGAACTCGGGGTGCGCGGCGCCGCGCACCGCGTCGACCTGTGCGACGTCGACCAGTTGGGCGACCTGGCCCGCAACACCACCGCCGACTTCGGCGACCTCTCGATCCTGGTCCACGCGGCCGGACCGCACGTTCCGATGGTCCACCTGTCCCGCGTCGAACCATCCACGTACGCACAGCATCTCAACGACGAGGCGACCGCGTTCTTCGCCGTCGTGCAGGCCTGCCTACCGGCCTTGCGGGAGGCGTCGGGCTCCGTGGTCGCGGTGACCACCGCCGCCACCGACCGCTACCCGGTGCGGGACGGCCTGTCCGCCGGCACCAAGGGCGCGGTCGAGGCACTCGTGCGCGGATTCGCGGCCGAGGAGGGCCGCTACGGTGTCCGTTTCAACGCCGTCGGCCCAGGCATGCTCACCGACGGAATGGCCGAGCGCCTGATCAGCTCGCAGAGCCTCGACCAGCGGGCCCTCGATGTCACGATGAGCCGCATTCCGTTGCAGAAGTTCGGGACTGCCGTCGACATCGCGGAGGCCGTCTGCTTCCTCGCGAGCGACAAGGCCGGATTCGTCACCGGCCAGAAGCTCAACGTCGACGGCGGTTACACCGTCTGAGCCCGGGACCGGCCCTTGGATCACGGCAGGATCATCCGGGCCGAGCCCTCGAGCCGGTCCGCGATATGCCCGTACGAGTCGTACCCCATGCCGGCCCGCAGCAGCGCGCCCGCGTAGAGCATCTCGAGCGCCTCGAGCAGCTCCTCGTCGGGCTCGGGGCCGAGGGCGTCGAGTAGTCGCTTCCGGATCTCGAGTCCGATCCGCGCCCGCAGATGCA
This sequence comes from Rhodococcus sp. W8901, assembly GCF_013348805.1. NCBI lineage: Bacteria > Bacillati > Actinomycetota > Actinomycetes > Mycobacteriales > Nocardiaceae > Rhodococcus > Rhodococcus sp. W8901. Next base: position 1,152,810 of record NZ_CP054690.1, on the reverse strand, counting down.
CCACGTCCGGGTCGCGGCCGAGCAGCGCAGTCGTGACCGCGGCCGCCAGTTCGGGCTCGTCCGACACCAGGAGGGCGACGCTGCGCAGCACCTCGACGACCCGCGTCGTGCGGTCGTCCGAGGGCGCATGGTCGCTCGACATGGCGGACAGCCGGCGCCAGAAAACCTCCGCGACCAGGTGTTCCTTCGACGAGAAGTAGGTGTACGCCGTGGCCGGCGCGACACCCGCCTGCGCCGCCACCAAACGAACGGTCAATCCGGCGAAACCGTTCTCCCGTAGCACCTCCACCGCGCACCGGGTGAGCCGCGAGACCGTCTCCGCCTGCTTGGACGTCAGACGGCGGCGGGTCGATTCGTAATTGCCAGACACATGTCCGGAGGCTACGCGACGGTGGAATTCCGCGCGACGACGGCCCCTGCTCGACGGCCCGAGTACACGCAGTCCGCGATCGACAGACCGCTGACGTACGACTGTGAACAGATCCCCACCGCGTTGCGGCCGGCCGCGTACAGTCCCGGGATCGGGCGGCCGTCCTCGCCGGTCACCGCGCCGGTCACCTCGTCCACGACGAGACCGCCCAACGTGAGCACCGGACACGGGAAACCTGCCTGCACGCGGATCGAGCAGTCGAACGCGTCGAAGGGGCCGTCGACCAGCGGCGTGACATGCGCGGAGTCCTTGCCCATCGCGTCGGGTCGACCGTCGCGACGGTCCGCGTTGTACCGCTCGAGTGTGCGCGCGAGCCCCGCGGGATCGATCCCGGAACGACGGGCCAACTCCTCGGCGGTGGCACCCTTCTTGTGTCCGGTGCTGAAGAGATACGTGGTCTGCAACCGCTGGAACCACAGCGTCTGCTCGGGCACCTGCCGTTTGGCGTCGGCCAGGACGCGGGAGTCGACGACCAGGTACGCGGCCACATCCGTCTGCTCGGCGATGTGCTCGCCGATCTTCGCGCCGTAGTACAGCTCGTTGCAGATACGCTCGCCTTCCTTGTTGACGAGGATGCCCTCGGTCATCGCGATCGGCGGATTGAAGAACCGCCACGCCGACACCCGCTCCATGCGGTCGGTCGCGCCGCCCACCGACTGCCCCAGTCGGATGCCACTGCCGTCGTCACCGATCGTGCCCAGCGCGGTGCCGCCCAGATACCGCGGCGCGTGCTCCTTCAACATCTCTCGATTGAAGGCGAACCCGCCGGCGGCGAGGATGACGCCCTTGCGGGCCCGGTACCGGCGCACCACCGAGTGCTCGCGCTCGATCCGGCGGATCGGACCGTCCATGAGCCGGCCGATCGGCCGGTAGTACAGGTTCATCTTGCGGTTCCACGAGCCGAGCAGCCGGTGCAGAGCGCGGCGCGCGGTGGCCCCCGGATCCACCTCCCGGCACTCGATTCCGATCACGGTGCCGGCGTCGTCGGTGATGAGCGACGTGACCGTGGTCTGTCGGCGTACGTCGATCCGCCGCTTGCGCGCGGCCTTCTCCATCGCGGAGAAGAAGACCTTGCCCGACGTCCCCCGCCCCTTGGTGCGGTGTCCGCGCGGCGCCGGCTCGGCGACATCCTTGTACGGCGGCGCGAGTTCGTTGCCCGAGTAGTACAGGTAGTAATCGTTCGTCGGGTACGACGTCTTCCGCGGCGCCATGCTGCCCTCGAACGGCACCCCGAGCCGCTCGAGCCACTGCAGGTTCTCGACACTGCGCTCGCAGAAATCGTCGAGCAGTTCGTCCGAGACCACACCCGACGTCTCGAGCTTCAGGTAGTCGAACATCGTGGCCGGAGTGTCGTGATCGAATCCGGCCTCCTTCTGGTGCGCCGTCCCGCCGCCCGCGTAGTAGATGCCGCCGCTGATGGCCGTGGCACCGCCGCCGTCGAACCGCTCGACCACCAGTACCTGTGCGCCCCGGTCGGACGCCTCGATCGCCGCGCTCGCGCCGGCCGCACCGAAGCCGACCACGACCACGTCCGCCTCACCGTCCCAGCGATCGGACCCAGTGTGCACCTGCATGTTCCGCCTCCTCCTCGATCCGCTCGCGCGGCGCGTCACACCCACGCGTCGCGAATGTCGTGCCCCAGTTCGCTGCGCCCGAAGAGCGCCAGAGCCTGATGCGGGTCGTTGATCACGTGCGCCCGGCCCGCGTGCGCGTCGCGCCAGAACCGCTGCATGGGGGTCCCCCGCCGCAGCGCGGCACCACCGGCATGATCGAACAACCGATCGATCGCCGCGACCGCCATTCCGGTGGCGCTCACCTGATCACGACGAACCTTGGCCCGCAGGGACAACGGCAGTCGATCACCGTTCTCCGCGAGCAGGGACAGCCGGGAAATGTTGCTGTCCAACTGCATCCAGGCGAGCTCGATGTCGCGGGCGGACTCGGCGAGGGCCGTGTGCACGTGGTTCCCGTCGGCGTTGAGTCGCCCGCCGATCAGCATCTGCACCCGTTCCGCGGTCAACGCGGTGAACGCGGAGTACGTACCGTCGGCCATCCCCACGATCGGCGCCGAGATGGCAGTGGAGAAGACGACGGAGAACGGAAGACGGTACAGCGGAGCAGGATTCACACCCTGACCAGGACCGACGCACTGCACGGTCGAGGCGAAGCTCAGGGTGCGGTACTCGGGAACGAAGGCATCTTCGATGACGATGTCGTTGCTGCCGGTGCCCCGGAGTCCGACGGTGTCCCAGACGTCGTCGATCGTGTAGTCACGAGCCGGCACGAGAAACGTGCGGAAGTCGATCGGGTCCCCGGCGTCGTCGACGACCAGACCACCCACCAGAACCCAGTCAGCGTGCACCGACCCGGACGAATAACTCCACCGCCCGGAGAAGAAGTACCCACCGTCGGAAGCGATGGCGCGGCCCATCGGCGCGTACGCCGAGGACATCAGCGTGTCCGGGTTCTCGCCCCACACGTCGTCCTGTGCGCGGGGATCGAACAGCGCCAGGTGCCACGGGTGTACACCCACGACTGATGCGACCCATCCCGTGGAACCGCACGCACTCGCGAGCGCCCGCACCGCCGCGTAGTAGTCGCGCGGATCGGCCTCGTGGCCGCCGAATCGACTCGGCTGCAGCAACCGGAAGTGCCCGGCATCGGTGAGTGCGCGGATCACGCCGACGGAGACCTCCCGAGCGTCCTCGACATCCTGGGCCCGTTCGCGCAACTCCGGCAGGAGCGCCTCGATGTCGCGCAGTACATCCGCGACTTGCCGGTCACCCATCGAGCCCCAATCCCCGCCGAGGTCATCCCGGCCACGTCCGAACCGACCGATACCTCGGACGATCACCTCCACTGGCCCAGAGATTAGAACAGGGTACAGATTTTGTCGATCATCGGAGCGGGCAACCGCTCGGCGAGCGCCCGTCGCGAATCACCGACCAGCCACTCGACACATCACCCAAACTGGTCAAATAGCCATTTCAGCGCGCGGAACCGTCTCCCCGGGTCGCGGCTCGGGCGCGTCCCGGAAAAGCGGTGGAATCTGTTCTAGATTCTCGCCCGAGGAGAGGGCGTTCGCCCGGTCTGCCGCTCAGCCGTAGTCGGCGAGTACCAACCCGGCGACGTCCTCGACATTGCGCATGGCCTGCGCGTAACTGATGCGCCCGGCGATCCAGAGCGCCATGGCCGACAGCATGGCCCCGTCGATGGCAAGGATCGCCGTGCGCGCCACGTCTTCCGGGACCCCGTCCATCAACTCGAGCATCGCGGCATGGTTGTCCGCGGCCCGACGCCGCATGGACTCGCGCACGTAGGGGTCGGACGACGTCGTCAGTTCCAGGTCGAGTCGCGCAAAGTTGGGCCCGCGCTGAAATGCCCGCATCTGCCGTCGATACAACGACACCACGCGATCACGGACGCTGCGGGGATCCCTCGTGTCGGACTCGCGGGCACGTCGACGCTCGGCGGCCAGCTTGCGCGACAGCCGATCGTTCCAGGCGACCATCGACGCGGCCATCAGGTGCGCCTTGGTCGGGAAGTACCTGTACAGGGTGCCCAGCGCCACCCGCGACCGCTCGGACACCTCCCGCATCTGGATGCGGTCCGGTTCCACCTCCTGCAGCAACTCGATCACCGCGTCCGTTAGCGCCGCTCGCCGCGCCCGCTGGCTCGACGTCATCTCCGCGGTCGCCATCGGAGCCTCGCACTCAGGTCGCACCCGGCCACGGTAGCCGACACACAACCCGCGCGACGCCTGCGCCCCAGCCTCTAGATTTGAAACAATGTTCTCGTTTACTCTGAAACACTGTTCACCATCGAGGGTTTCGACAACCAATTCGTACCAAGGAGTAACCGGCGACCGGACACTCGCGGCCGCCCCCAGCTTGGCGCCGCAGCGGCGGGGTGGGTATAACTCAGGTATTGCTCGGTATTACTCGGTATTACTCGGTATTACTCAATGGACCGGATCTCCGACTCGGCCGGCGATTGGAGGACACGTGACTGTCATCGACGACAACCTGGATGTCTCGGCTTCGAGCGTGCCACCGACCATGGCCGAGCGGATCACGCTGATCCTCGATCAGTTCGACGGCGCCGGCACCCGGCTGACCGCGGAAGAACTGGTCCAGCTGACCCGCATCCCCCGGTCCACCACACATCGGATCCTGGACCAGCTCACCCAACTGAACTGGCTTCGCCACAACCGCTTCGGATACCGCCTCGGCTGGCGGGCGATCGCCCTCGGGCGCAGCACCGAACGCGACGAACTTCGGGCCGTCGCCGCCCCACACCTGCATCAACTCCATCTGCGGACGCGACTGATCACGCACCTGTCGGTGCTCGACGGCCGTGACATCGTGTGGCTGGACAAGGTCGGCGGACGCTGCGCAGACTCCATCGCCACACGCGTCGGTGACCGCAGCCGAGCGGATCGCACCGTCGAGGGGCGCTCGATGCTCGCGCTGTTGCCCCCGGAGCACGTCGACGCGCTGTATCGGGGTGCGCTGGCGCCGGCGGCGCTGTCGGACCTGCATCGGCAACTGGGGATCATCAGGACCCGCAGCGGCCGGGCTTGGGACACCGATCCGTCCGGCGTGCTGTCAGTTGCCGCCGCCATGTGCTCCGGCGAAACCGATTCGGCCCAACTGGGTTGCATCTCGCTGCGCGGCCGGGTCCACACGGATCAGCTGCAGCGGGCCCTGCCGCTGCTCGCGGGGGCGACACGGATGATCTCGGCACGAATCGCCGAGGGATGAGGGAAGAAGACCGAGGACAAGCTCGGTACTCGAAGTGGTGGCCAGAGCCGGGATCGAACCGGCGACCTTCCGCTTTTCAGGCGGACGCTCGTACCAACTGAGCTACCTGGCCGGAAGACACCCGAACGAATGTCTGTCGCATCGAACCGTTTCCGACTCGAATGAGCGACCCTGACGGGACTCGAACCCGCGACCTCCGCCGTGACAGGGCGGCGCGCTAACCAACTGCGCCACAGGGCCTTGCTGTTACTGCTGGTGGAACTGTACTGCTGCCACGGGAGCCGGCACATGCAAGGGCTTGCATGCGAAGACTCCGCGATCGAGTTGTCATCCTCGTTGCGGAGTCTGTCGACTTCCTGTGGTGGCCAGAGCCGGGATCGAACCGGCGACCTTCCGCTTTTCAGGCGGACGCTCGTACCAACTGAGCTACCTGGCCGGACGGCACCCGAACCGAATGCCTATCGCGCCCCACCGTTTCCGGTGAGACAAAGCGACCCTGACGGGACTCGAACCCGCGACCTCCGCCGTGACAGGGCGGCGCGCTAACCAACTGCGCCACAGGGCCTTGCTGTTACTGCTATTCAACTGTACTGCGTACTTCAACGAGCGAAGCGTACCCCCTACGGGATTCGAACCCGCGCTACCGCCTTGAAAGGGCGGCGTCCTAGGCCGCTAGACGAAGGGGGCCCGTCGGATTGCTCCGGCCAGTACCCTCAACGGCGTTCCGTTGGGAGCTTGCATAGCTTAGGGCACCGATTTCGCAAACCACAAATCGCCTGATCAGGGGCCGCAAAGGCGGAATCACTCCGGCCCTGCGGCAACCGTCTCCACCGGCCATCCCTCACGGCGCCACTTCTCCAGCCACGCCTCCGACGCCATCCCCGCGAGAACCACCTCGAGCGTCTCCTCGAACCTTGCCCGCAGGTCGACCTCCTGCGCCGTGAGGTCGGACATGTACCGCTGGCCGGCCAGACCGGCCGCGAGGACCCGCGTGAACTTCTCCGCGTCGGCGCCCTCCCGGACCAACCCCTCGCGGCTGGCCCTCTCCACCAACTCGTGAGCGGAACCACCCCACACGCTCGCCCCGCCGTTCTGCACGTCGGAGTAGAACTCCGGCTCGATGATCAACCGGAACTCCGCCTGCACGATCGCGTCGGACAGGAACATCCGCGCAACGTCGTCGATGAGACCGTGCAGTACCTCGAAGGGGTCGAGATCCGTCCGGCTCATCCACCGGTCCGTCGTCTCCTTGAACTTTTCGAGAGCGGCGCCCAGCACCGCGCGCCCGAGCTCCTCCTTCGATTCGAAGTGGAAGTACATCGCGCCCTTGGTCGCGTGCGAACCCTCGAGGATTGCATTCACCGACGCTGCCGCGTATCCGCGCTTGCTGAACTCGACTGCGGCCGCTTCCACGATCGCAGCGCGAGTCCGCCGCGCACGTTCCTGTTGACGTGCCATTGCGCTACTCGCCTCCGAAAGCCGTAACGCCGGCCGATTGATCGGCCAGCTGCCACCCGCCCGAAAACCAGACTAGTCCCCTTGTGCCCGGGTCCGAAACAGCAATGCCCTGACCTCGGGCTTCGACGACACAGGCCCAAAAACACACCGAATGGTATAATTTTCCCGGCTCGGGTGTGCTGCAGGGGGTGCGCACCCGAGCCGTTCCACAGCCGGAATTCCCCGGCGCCGCACATACGGGCATCTCGTATCCGGGCAGCGGAAAGCTCCGGCCGCGGAAGCGGCCGCACCGCGCGTCGAATCAACTCGTCGACCGATGCCGCGCATCACCCGGAACACCGAGAGCAGAAAACCCCCGCCAGGAAGATCCTGGCGGGGGTCTGAGTGCCCCCAGTAGGGCTCGAACCTACGACCTGCGGATTAAAAGTCCGTAGCTCTACCAACTGAGCTATAGGGGCGTGCGGGCAGCAGTCTAGTGGGATCCGCCGGCTCGTGGGAACTTCGCCCCCGACAATCGCGATCACGACGAGGATCGGTGCAGCGCCGGAGTATCCGGCCGTCGGTGTACCGGCGAGGGAGAGTGTGCCGCACCGTACACCGACGACCGCCCTCCCCCGAGGGTTCGACGAAGGGCCCTCATCGGGAAGAAATGGCGAACGCCCCGTCTCCAGACTGACGGGGCGTCCAGCAGAACCGTCGACAGCACCCGAAACCGACGGTCGACCTCTGCGCGAAGAGGCATCAACAGATCACCACACCGCACCGGGTCACGGAAGGCCTGACGCGGATATCGGGAGCAAGGACCCACGAACGAGGGACGAAGGGCCCACGGTCCCGGACGATTTCGGCTCAGCGCCGCCGGCGAGCCAATTCGGCGTTCAAGCGCTCGTCGTACGCGACCGCCAGTTCGCGCAGCGCCGTGGGGCAGTCGCCGTGGAAGGCCGGACCGTGCATCAGTCCCAGCACGGCCGGGTCGAGGTCGGCGAGTTCGGACAGCGTCGACCCGAGCGCCGGGGTCAGCGCCGTCGCGTGCCCGAGGTCCTCCGCGGCCAACGCCGGTTCGACGATGTCGTGTTCGGTCTGTGCGGGCAGTTTGCCGAATGCGGTGAAGAAGTCCCCACACAGCAACGTCGACGTCGTCTCCTCGAACATCAGGCCGGCGTCCCAGCCGTGCGGAATGTGCGGGGTCTCGATACGCCGCACCCGGCGGCCACCGATGTCGATGACCTCGCCGTCCTGCAGTGGTCGGGGCGGGCGATCGGCGAGGTATCCGACCTGGACGAAACACCCCATCGCACCGTGCGCCACCTCGGCATCGGGAGCCGCTGCCAACCAACGGTTCATCGAGCCGCTCTCGTCGGCCTCGACGTGTCCGAACGTGATCCAGCGCAGCGTTTCGACAGGTAGCAATCGGGCGGCCGCGACCGAGACGGAGGGGAACAGTACGGGCAGACCGGTGTGGAAGAGCAACGGCTCCTCGCCGAGGATCAGGAACTGGTTCATCACCAGATTCGCGTCGTCGACGAACGTCGACAGACGGAAGATGTCGGCTGCGATCTCGGTGATCTCAGTGGCCTCGGTATCCACGGCTCTACCTCACAAACGCGCCCCCTGCCCAGACTGCGCCGACGACGGGTTCGGTGCAAGACGAGGGCGCGCCGACCGACCTCGCGCGACGGGCGATCACATCTCTGGCCCCGGCGCCTCCCCCGACGACTCCGGCTCCCGCTGATGAAGATCGGCGCGCAACTCCGTCAACTCCTCGCCGCGTTTGCGGTACCGGACGTTGAGGAACACGACGGCCGCGAACACGAGAACACCGATGATCGCTCCCCACAGCGACGCTCCGCGGAACCCGGGCGCGTCGACGTCCAGCGTGCGTTCACCCGCGTGCGCGGCACTGCTGCCACCCAGGACCACTGTGAGCGTCAGCAGGTTCGGGATCGCGAACACGAGGCCGAGCACCAGACTCGTGAACACCCAGACCCGCGCGTGCTTGCGATGACGCGAGCGCCACGCGAGATAGAACAGCAGCAGCGGAACCGCCGTGCACAGCGCCCCGTACAGCAGCCCCCACGTGATGCCCTGGGCAAAGCTGCCCGACGACAGCGAGCCGACACGCTGCGCCCACCAGCGCGGCAGGAATGCGGCCAGGATGAAGTACGCGACGACCAGTGCCGCCAGGATCACCCCGGCCCAGATCGCCTTCCTCGCCCACGGAGGCATCCCTGCCTTGGACGGTGTGGTGGTGGAGGTGTCGCTCACTTCGGTCCTCCCGTCGTCGGCGCCCCGTCCTCGGCGAGAACGATGCGCGCCAGGGTCTTCGGCGCGATCAGCGTGTACGACGTGCGTAGCCACTCACGCAGTTGAGCCCACCATTCCTCGCCGCCGTCGGGCGGCACCGCGGTGGAGACCCAGCCGTGTCGACCCAGTCCGTAGCCGGCCGGCTCGATACCGGACTCGGTCGCCACGACCGCTGCGGCCTCGTCCACAGGCAACTTGAACGACAGGCTCGTCGCGTCGGCGTCGCTGAAGACGAAGTTCTTGCCCCGCACGCGGAAACTGGGGTGCCCACCCCACTCCTCGATATCGACCCGCTGAGCCTCCGGCAGTTCGTCGACGATCCGCTGCAGTCGGCTCATGTTCGCGACCATGGCGCGATTGTGTGCCTCCCGCACGCACGGCCGCAAGACTTTCGACGGGACGATGCGGTCTCTCGATGGTTCGATGGGGCGGTGACTCGAACACCGGCGACCACGAACACGCGCACTCGCGGCATCACCGCCGTCATCGAGGGGTTCTTCGCCTTCATGTGGTTCGGCTGGGGATCGGCCGAGGCGCCCGACTGGCTCCGCACGGTGCTCCTGGTGGGTCAGGTGGTCGCCGGACTCGTCGTGATCGTGGGCATCATGACGGCGGTCCGCAGCACCGGGGAACACACTCCGATGGCCGATCCACAGGTACGACGGCGGTACAACGTCGTCGTGGGCGCCGAGTTCGGGGTCCTCTTCGCCGGTGCGATTCTGCTGGGATCGCTCGGGCTCGGGGCGTGGACCGCGGTGTGGATCTGCGCCGGTGTCGGTATCCACTTCTTCCCGTTGGCCCGAATGTTCGGCGACCTGTGGCTGGTCCCGCTGGGCGTGGCAGTCACCGCGATCGCGGTGGTGGCGCTCGTCGTCGGGCTGGCCACCGACGTCGCACCGAGCACCGTCACCGGACCGGGCGCCGGACTGCTGCTACTCGTCGCTGCCGTCGCGGTGCTCGCGACGTCCCGGCCCGCCGGCCGACGCCCGGACGCGTCGACCCGGTCCGGGGCGCGACTGCCGGAACATCCCTGAGGCTCCCGCTACTGCGATCACCAGCAGCACACCGACGAACCCGACCGTCGCCGGCCAGCCGCCCCACGCATAGGCGACACCCGCCGCGGCCCCGGCGACACTCGACCCCAGGTAGTACGAGAACAGGTACATCGACGACGCCTCCGCGCGATGCTCGGTGGCGAGCAACCCCACCCATCCGCTGGCCACCGAATGCGCGGCGAAGAAGCCGCCGGTGAACAGCAGCATCCCCAGCAGGACCAGCGGCAGCAACGGCGTCAGCGTGATCACCAGCCCGGCCGCCATCACCGCCACCGCACCGAGCAGGACCGTCGCACGCCCGAATCGGTCCGCGGCGGCGCCCGCCGCAGCCGACGTGTAGGTGCCCGCGAGGTACATCAGGAACACCAGACCCACCAGCGCCTCGGGCAGTGAGAACGGCTCCGCGAGCAGCCGGAAGCCGAGGAAGTTGTAGGCGGACACGAAGCCGCCCATCAGCAGGAACCCCAAGGAGAACAGCGTCGCGAGCGCCGGATTACGAAGGTGTCCAGCCAGATTCGCGAGCACGATGCGCGGATGCACGCGCTGCGGCCGGAAGTTGCGCGACGGTGGGAGCTTGCGGGTCATGACCACGGCGAGCACCAACGCCAGCACCGACGCCGCCTCCATCGCCCAGCGCCACGACGCGACGTCGAGCACCGCCGACGGGACGAGCCGGCCCACGAGACCGCCGATCGTGGTGCCCGCGATGTACCGACCCATCGCCGATCCCAGATCGCGGGAGCCCACTTCCTCGGCGAGGTACGCCATCGCGACCGCCGGAATCCCGGCCAGTGCCATCCCCTGCACGGCCCGCCCGACCAACAGCACCTCGATGCTCGGACTCAGGGGCACCAGCACCCCGAGCACACTCGACACCGCCGCGGAGGTCACCATCACCCGGGTCCGGCCGAAACGCTCCGACAGCACGCTCGCCGGAATGATCGCGACGGCCACCATGCCGGTCGTGACCGACACCGCGAGCGCGGCCACCGCCGGGGCCACCCCGAAGTCGTCCGTCAGCGCCGGCAGCAGCGCCTGCGCCGAGTACATCGAGACGAACGTGGTGAGTCCGGCCGCGAACAGCGCGAGGGTGATCGCGCGGTACTCCCGCGATCCTCGGGTCGGGCGATCGTCGCGCGGGTTCGTCGCCCCCGCGACCGTGTTCTTCATGCATCTGCCTCCGTCGACCATCTTCGCGATGCGACGTAGACAAAGGAAATGCATTTCTCAACAGCTGGTGATGCATCCTGTGCATAAGCTTGCAGGGTGGAACTGATCGAGAGCCTGCGCTGGTTCGTCGCACTCGCCGAGACCGAGCAGGTCACGGCCGCGTCGGACATGCTGCGCATCTCCCAGCCGACGTTGTCGCGTCGCCTGGCCCGGCTCGAACGCGACCTGGGCGTCGCACTGTTCGACCGCCACGGACGCCGGCTCGAGATCAACGACAGCGGGCGGGTGCTCCTCGAGCACGCACGCCGGGCCCTCACCGAGCTGTCGACAGCGCAGCGGGAGATCGCGACACTGGGCAGCCCCGACGGTGGAACCGTGCGGCTGGGCTTCCTGCATTCGTTCGGAACCTGGCTGGTCCCGGAGGTGCTGCGGGCCTATCGCGACGAGCGCCCCAAGGTCACGTTCTCCCTCTACCAGGACGCCGCCCAGGCCCTCGTCGACCGCGTCGTGGAGGGCCGCGACGATCTGGCGTTCGTGTCACCGAGGCCGCGGACGCCGCAGGTCCAGTGGGCCGCGGTCACACACCAGCGACTCGCCCTCGCGGTCCCGGCCGGTCACCCGCTGAGCAGCAGCACCTCCCTGGACCTCGGCGCCGCGGCCGACGAACCGTTCATCGGGATGCACGAGGACTACGGGATGCGTCGCATCTTCGACGAGTTGTGCGCCGAGGCGGGCGTCGTGCCGACCGTGGTCTTCGAGTCGAGCGAGCTGGCCACCATCGGCGGCCTGGTGTCGGCGTCGCTCGGTGTCGCGGTGATGCCGTGGCAGGAGCCGCACGCCTGGCCCGAGGGCGTGACGCTCGTCCCCCTGCGCGGCGCCGGACGCGATATCGGCATCGTCTGGGCGAGCGGACGGCCACTGCCGCTCGCCGCGGAGCGGTTCCTCCGATTCACAGCAGATTCACAGTGGGGAGAAGCGTGGAAAACGGGCTCCCCGAAGGTCACCGACGTGTAACGTCCGACACAGACGACACGGTGAACTCGGTATCGGCGAGGCCACAGGGGACGTGCCGCCCCAGGGGGATTACGCAGCGGCATCCACTGCCACCCGGCCCCCTTCCCTTCGAACCTACGGTACCGTAGGTTTGCAGTACGTTCCCCGAGGAATGCGTGTCCCCCAACTCGTTACGGAGGCAGAATCGGATGTCGCGGGATCTCACCCAGCTCGAGCTGCTGCAGGAGCTGCAGCCTGTTGCCGAAGAGAACGTCAATCGGCATCTCTCGATGGCCAAGGATTGGCATCCGCACGATTACGTCCCGTGGGACGAGGGCCGTAACTTCGCCGCGATGGGCGGCGAGGACTGGGATCCCGAGCAGTCTCGCCTGGGCGAGGTCGCCAAGGCCGCGATGATCACCAACCTGCTCACCGAGGACAACCTCCCCTCCTACCACCGCGAGATCGCCGAGAACTTCTCGCGCGACGGCGCCTGGGGCACCTGGGTAGGCCGGTGGACCGCCGAGGAGAACCGCCACGGGATCGTGATGCGCGACTACCTCGTTGTCACCCGCGGCGTCGACCCGGTGGAACTCGAGAACGCCCGCATGATCCACATGACCAACGGCTACAACTCACCGGCCGGCGACAGCGTAGGCCTGCTGCACTCGGTCTCGTACGTGACGTTCCAGGAACTCGCGACCCGCGTCTCGCACCGCAACACGGGCAAGGCCTGCCAGGACCCGGTCGCCGACAAGATGCTCCAGCGCATCGCGGCCGACGAGAACCTCCACATGATCTTCTACCGGAACATCTGTGGCGCGGCGATGGACATCGCACCCGATCAGACACTCAAGGCCGTGACCGACATCATCAAGAACTTCCAGATGCCCGGCGCCGGTATGCCGAACTTCCGCCGCAACGGCGTGCTGATGGCCAAGCACGGCATCTACGACCTGCGTCAGCACCTCGAAGAGGTCGTGATGCCGGTGCTCCGCAAGTGGAACGTCTTCGATCGCACCGACTTCACTGCGCGCGGCGAGGACACCCGCGAGGAACTGGCGGTATTCCTCGAGGATCTCGAGAAGCAGGCCACCAAGTTCGAGGAGATGCGCGACCGGTCGCTGGCCCGCGAGGCCGCGCGCGCCGAGAAGGCCTCCTGACAGGTCGCCACCTGCCCCGTTGCAGCTATCCTGTGCCCGGTACCGGATTCGGTACCGGGCACAGTCTTTTCTCCCGTAGTAGTTATCCCGAGGTCTTCATGTCACCCCTTCGCATCGGCCCCCTCGAGCTGGGCAGCCCGGTCGTGCTGGCCCCCATGGCCGGCATCACGAACGTCGCGTTCCGCACCCTGTGCCGTGAACTCGAACTCGAGCGCGCCGGAAGCACGTCGGGCCTGTACGTCTGCGAGATGGTGACGGCGCGCGCACTGGTCGAGCGGCATCCGGTGACGATGCACATGACCACGTTCGGCCCCACCGAGACGCCCAGGTCGCTGCAGCTGTACACCGTCGACCCCGAGATCACGTACGCCGCCGCGAAGATGATCGTCGACGAGAACATGGCCGACCACATCGACATGAACTTCGGCTGCCCCGTCCCCAAGGTCACCCGCAAGGGCGGCGGCTCGGCGCTGCCGTACAAGCGCCGCCTGTTCGGGCAGATCGTCGCCGCCGCGGTGAAGGCGACCGAGGGCACCGACATCCCGGTGACGGTGAAGATGCGCATCGGCATCGACGCCGAGCATCACACGCACCTCGACGCGGGACGCATCGCCGCCGCGGAGGGTGCCGCCGCCGTCGCGCTGCACGGCCGCACCGCGTCGCAGCGCTACTCGGGCACCGCCGACTGGAGCGAGATCGCCCGGCTCAAGGAACACGTCACCGACATCCCGGTGCTCGGCAACGGCGATATCTTCGCTGCCGAGGACGCCGCGAAGATGATGGCAGAGACGGGCTGCGACGGTGTCGTCGTCGGACGTGGCTGCCTGGGCCGACCGTGGCTGTTCGCCGAGCTCAGCGCCGCCCTCAACGACAAGCAGATCCCGACGCCGCCGACGCTCGGCGAGGTCGCCGCGATCATGCTGCGGCACGGTCGGCTGCTGGCCGACCACCACGGCGAGGACCGCGGTATGCGCGAGATGCGCAAGCACATCGCGTGGTACATGCGCGGGTTCCCGGCCGGCTCGGAACTGCGCAACGGGATGGCCCGGGTGTCCTCGCTCGCCGAACTCGAGGGCTTCCTCGGCCAGCTCGACCCGACGGTGCCCTTCCCCAAGGACGCCGAGGGCCCGCGCGGCCGCCAGGGTTCGCCCGGCACCGTCGCGCTGCCCGACGGCTGGCTCGACGACCCCGAGGACACCCTCGTCCCCGAGGGTGCCGACATCATGCATTCCGGCGGATAGCCCCGGCCGATCACCACCGACGCCTAGACTCCGGAGAAGCTGCAGATCCTCGAGGATTCTTCCGGAGGGAGACGTCGTGGCCGCTTCACCCACCGATTCCGATGCCTGGCCCGCACTGCGGGTCTCGGACTGGGAACCCACCCGCGACACCCTGCACATGTGGACGCAGATCGTCGGCAAGGTCCGTCTGGCCCACACCCCGCTGGTCAACCACTGGTGGCAGGTGCCGCTGTACGTGAGCGCGCGGGGACTGACGACGTCGGCGATCCCGTACCGCAACCGCGTCTTCGACATCGAGTTCGACTTCTGCGACCACCGCCTGACCATCCGTGACAGCAACGGATCGGCGCGGGGATTCGCGCTCGAACCGATGCCGGTCGCGAAGTTCTACACCCTGATCACCGGCGCGCTCGACGAGTTGGGCATCGAGACACACATCACGGCGACCCCTAACGAGGTGGTCACGGCGATCCCGTTCGCCGAGGACACCGCGCACGCGTCCTACGACGCGCACGCGGCCAACCTGTTCTGGCGGCAGCTGATCCAGGTCGACCGCGGGATCCACGAGTTCCGGTCCCGTTTCCTGGGCAAGGTCAGTCCGGTGCACTTCTTCTGGGGCTCGTTCGACATGGCGTGCACCCGATTCTCGGGACGCACCGCGCCGAAGCATCCGGGTGGCGCACCCCACTGCGGCGACTGGGTGATGGTGGAGGGCTACTCACACGAGCTGTCGAGCTGCGGGTGGTGGCCCGGAGGCGGCGAGGAAGGCGCGTTCTACTCGTACGCCTACCCCGAGCCCGACGGTTTCGCCGACTACCCGGTGGCGCCCGACCAGGCGTTCTACAGCACCGAGCACCGCCAGTTCCTGCTGCCCTACGAGGCCGTCCGGACCGCGGACGACCCCGACGCGACGCTGCAACGATTCCTGCAGACCACATACGAGGCGGCCGCCGACAACGCCGACTGGGATCGCGCCGCGCTCGAGTGCGATCCGCGGCGGTGGCGTTCGAGCCGCTGATCTTCGCGCGCCCGCCTCCAACTGCGACAACCGAACTCCCGCGCGCGCACTGATGCCACGGAGGTCATCCATCAGTATCATTGCGACGTCGTCGAGCGACGGTACTTTTTTGGAGGCGGAGAGGTCAGGGCGAATCGGTGGGTGACGAGCACAATCCCGGTCACGCCGCGCCGGAAGGCCGAGCGCCCTGGGAGCGCCCTCTCGCCGACAGCACCTATCGCGAAGCGCAGGCCCGCAGACACGGGCGTCACGAGTCCGATCCGGGAGCGATCGACACGCCCGGATCCGCGGGCCGACGCGCGGACGACGGCGACACGAGTGAACGGCTGTCCGTCGCCGAACTGATGGAAAAGATGGGCCGGCCCGCGGGCCGGGCCTCCCGCGGGCGGCGCGCCCGAGCGGACGAGGACGACGCCCGAGTCGCCGGCTACGGTTCCGACGTCGACCCGATGGACGATCAGGACCCGACCGAGATCATCCCGTCCGTCACCGACGACGACTACCTGTTCACAGAGGATCCCTACGACGACCCCGAGCCGTCCGCCCCGAACTGGGTGGAAGAGGCCGTGACGACCGCGCCACCCCAGGCCGTCGGCAACCCCCAGCCGACCAGGCTCGCCGCGAGCAAGACCCGCAGGCAACGCAAGCTACTGCTGTTCGGACGGTCCGCCGTCGCGCTCGTCGCGGTCATGGCGCTGCTCGCGACCGGCGTCGTGTGGGGATACCTGAGGACCACCGAGGGCCGGTTCTCGCAGATCGCCGCACTCGACACCGACTCCACCGACATCATCGACCCCGGCGGGCAGACCGGCGACGAGACGTATCTGATCGTCGGCACCGACACCCGCGCCGGAGCCGCCGGAGCGGTGGGCGCCGGCACCGTCGAGGACGCCGAGGGCGCCCGCGCGGACACCGTCATGCTCGTCCACGTCCCGGCCGATCGCAGCCGCGTCGTCGCGGTGTCGTTCCCCCGTGACCTCGACGTGGAGCGGCCGGTCTGTCAGGGCTGGGACAGCACGACCGGCGAATACACCGACGAGACGTACCCCGCCGCCGACGGCGACAAGCTGAACGCCACCTACGCACTCGGCGGACCGAAGTGCCTGGTGAAGGTGATCCAGAAGATATCCGGTGTGAAGATCCGCCACTTCGTCGGCATGGACTTCGCGGGCTTCGAGAACATGGTCAACGAGGTCGGCGGCGTGAAGGTGTGCGTCCCGCAACCACTGATCGACGGTGAGCTGGGCACGATCCTGCCGACGGCGGGCACCCAGACCCTCGACGGCAAGAAGGCGCTCGACTACGTGCGCGCCCGTCACGTCGAGGCGGAGGGCAACGGCGACTACGGCCGGATCAAACGCCAGCAACTGTTCCTGTCGGCGCTGCTGCGTGAGGCGATGTCGAGCAAGGTGCTGTTCGATCCCACCAAGCTCAACGGCTTCATCAACGCGTTCACCCGGGCCACGTTCGTCGAGAACATCGACACCAAGTCGCTACTCACGCTCGGCCAGTCGCTGCGCAACGTCGACGCCGGCGCCGTCACGTTCATCACCGTCCCGACCGCCGGAACCAACGAGTGGGGCAACGAGATCCCCCGACTCGACGACATCAAGGACATCTTCAAGGCGATCATCGACGACGAGCCCCTCCCGGGCGAGAAGCGCACCGAGGACACCAAGAAGGACGCCGCGCCCGCCCCGGACCACGCCGTCGACCAGCTCGCGCTGAGTCCGGAAGAGGTGACGCTCCAGGTATCCAACGGCTCGGGCGTCTCCGGGCTGGCCGCCACGACCGCCGACCAGCTCGCCGCGTATGGGTTCCAGATCTACAGCGTCGGCAACTACACCGGCACCAGCAGCCAGACCGTCGTCCGGTTCTCCCCCGGCCGCGAGGCCGAGGCTGCGACCGTGGCGTCGTCCATCCCCGGTGCGGTGCTCGAATCGGTATCCGGCCTCGGCAACATCGTCGAGGTGGTTCTCGGCAGCGAGTTCGACCGCACCCTCGTCGCCCCCGTCGAGGCCGGCACGCCCGTCGACGCCGGGCACGCACGGGTCGGCGCCGACGAGGAGATCGAGCTGCCCGCCGACCTCGCAGTCACCAACGCGACGGACAATCCCTGCACCTGACCGCCGGAACTGCGCCTGGCATTCACCCACCGTTCACCTGACCGTGGTGACTTGGTTTCCGCTGCACCGTAGGCTGTGACCTCATGCGCGTCGCTTACAACGAACAGATGACCGAGCTCGCCGACACCCTCGGCGAGATGGCGGGCTTGGCCGGGGCGGCCATGGAGAAGGCCACCCAGGCCCTCCTCCACGCCGATCTGGGTCTCGCCGAGCAGGTCATCGGCGAGCACGAGAAGATCACCGAGCTGAGTGTCGTGGCCGAGGAACGGGCGTTCGCCCTCCTTGCCCTGCAGGCCCCGGTCGCCGGCGACCTGCGGTCCGTCGTCAGCGGTATCCAGATCGTCTCCGACATCGACCGCATGGGTGCGCTCGCGCTGCACGTCGCCAAGATCACGCGCCGCCGGCACCCCAACCACGTCCTCCCCGAAGAGGTCAACGGCTACTTCGCCGAGATGGGCCGGATCGCCGTCGCGCTCGGCGCCGGCGCCAAGGAAGTC
This sequence comes from Rhodococcus sp. W8901, assembly GCF_013348805.1. Classification (NCBI taxonomy): domain Bacteria; kingdom Bacillati; phylum Actinomycetota; class Actinomycetes; order Mycobacteriales; family Nocardiaceae; genus Rhodococcus; species Rhodococcus sp. W8901. The sequence continues at coordinate 1,134,592 of NZ_CP054690.1, read as the reverse complement.
CTCGAGACCCGCGATCCCGAACGTGCAGCGAAGATGCACGAAGAGGACGACGCGATGGACGACCTGCACCGCCACCTGTTCAGCGTCCTCATGGACCGGGAGTGGTCGCACGGTGTCGCAGCCGCCGTCGACGTGACGCTCCTGGGCCGCTTCTACGAGCGCTTCGCGGACCACACCGTCGAGGTCGCGCGCCGGGTCATCTTCCTCGTCACCGGCAAGATGCCGGTCGAACCGAGCAACGACTCCGACGACCTCACGTCGTACCCGGAGCTGTAGAGCCCCCCAGCACGATCGGCGCGGGGCCCGGCACCGGCCGGACCCCGCGCCGTCTGCGCTACCGGGTCCGCAGATCGAACATGTTCGGATCGGTGACGACGACGTCACCGTCGAACGTCATCCGGTACATCATCGAATTCGACACGCGCTGGAAGATGCCGAACGGCTCCACCGCGTTCGGTGTCCACGCCGGGACCAGGCTCAGCATGTCGATGTCCGTGGCGTTCTGGAATCCCTGCATCACCGCTGACGCGTCGATCGTGTCGAGGGTCTGGGCGACCTCACCGAACGCGCGCACCGACAGCCACGAGAAGATCTCGGTGCCGTTGAGGTTGGCGCGTTCCAGGTTCTCCTCGCCGGACGCGGACATGTCGTCGAGGAACGGGACCAGCCCCGGGAACTGGTCGGTGCTCGACGACGGCGCCGGCACCGGGCTGGTGTAGATCGACGACGTCGCGAACGTACCCAGGTCCTGCAGGTCGGCCTGCGTGAATCCGGTTGCCGCCAGCGCGAATCCGAGTTTCGACCCGAGCTGTTCGAACGCGTCGGCCATCTGGTTGGCCTCGGTGGCGGGCAGCGCCATGATGACGCCCTGCGCTCCGTTGCGCTCGGCCGCCGCGATGAACTGCGTGTAGTCGGTCGCACCGGCACCCACCGCGACCTCGTTGACGATCTCGGCCCCCTTCGCCTTCACCGCGGGCGTGAGCATCTGGCTGAGCATGGCCGCGACCGGGACGTCCGGGCGCATCAGCGACAGCTTGGTCTTGCCCTGCGCGACGAGCGCGTCGACATTGGCGTAGAGCGTGAGCAGCGACCCCGCGAACGGCGTGAACACGTTGGCCGCGGTGAAGTCCGCGATGTTCATCGGGTTCATGCCGATGCGCGGGATACCTGCCTCCGCGAGGATCTGCGACACCGCCTCCGGCGACGCCGGGGTGAAGTCGGCCAGCGTGGCGGTCACGCCCTTGCCGACCATGTCGTTGGCGCAGTCGACCTCCTTGTTGGGATCGCCCATCGAGTCGCACTGGATCAGCTCGAGTGGCCGACCTGATACGCCGCCGCGGGAATTGAGGGCCTGGATCGACGCCGTCATGCCGGCCGCCTGGCTGGCCACCGACACGCCACCCGCCTCGATCGCGAGGATCTGGCCGACCTTGATCGGATCGCCCGTCGCGGCATTCTCGGCGGCGTCGGCGGAACTGTCGTTGCTGCAACCCGAGGCCACGAGGCCGACGGTGGCGAGGGCTGCGATCGCCGGAGCAAGGGTCTTCAGTTTCACGTGATGTCCTTCTCGATAGGCGCTGCACTTCCGGACGAGATGTGGAGCCACGGATCGCGAAACCGTCCCCCTCGGCGCTGTCCGCACCTCCTATCCGGCTTGCCGCAGGAGCGTAGTGAAACTTCGAGCAATGTTTGGGCGATTCGGACAATTGCAGTGAATGCGCAGATAGCTGCCATTGCAAACGACCGAGTAAGACATGAGGCTTATCCTCGGTTATCACCTCGAACGCTCCGGGCCCGCCAACACTGCGGCCGACCTCGCCGGCGGCGGGCATGATCGAGAGGTGATCGACTACCGGACCGCGCGCCTGGCGGCGGGAGTCTTCGCTGCAATCTGCGGACTGTCGGGAGCACTCGGCCTGCTGGCCTCGGCCGTGAGCGTGGAGAACCGGTTCGTGGTCCTGCTGGCGGGACAGACGCCGACACTGCTCGTCATCGCACTGGTCGGCGCCGCCGTCGCCGCGTTCGCCGGGCACTGGGCCGTCCAGGCGGCCTGCCTGGTCGTCTGCGCCGTCGGCGTCGGGGTTCTCGCCCCGCTGTACATCCCCGGCGCGGACGGTGCCGCGACGCCGGACCCGTCCGGTCCGTCGGTGCGAGTCATGCAGGCCAACACCAAGATCGGCCGCGCCGATCCCGCGTCCCTGGTCCGTACCGTGCGCGACCGCGGCGTCGACGTCCTCACCGTCCAGGAACTCACCGACGAGTCGATCGACGGACTGCAGGCCGCCGGCCTCGACGACCTGCTGCCGTACCGGTTCGTGGTGTCGTACGGCCCGGGTGGCGAGGGCGGCGGCATCTACAGCCGCTTCCCGCTGTCGAACACCCGCAATCTGGAGGGCTACCTGTCCGCGAACCTCACCGCGGATCTCGATGTGGGGCTACGAGAACCCGTGTCCCTGTTGGCGGTTCACCCCGCGCCCGCCTACCTGTTCCCGGCGCAGCTGTGGGCGGCGGAACTGCGCGGCCTGCACGGCGAGATGCTCGCGGACGCGCCGCGCGACAACGTCATCGTCAGCGGAGACTTCAACGCGAGCTACACCCAGCGCCAGTACCGTGAGCTGCTCACCGACGGCTACACCGACGCGGCCGACCAGGTGGGCGCCGGGCTGCTGCCCACCATGCCGGCCAACCGTCGGCTCCCCGCGTTCACGGGCATCGACCGCATCATCACCAAGGGCGCCGCGGTGACCGCCCTCGAGCGCATCGAGATCGTCGGATCGGACCACCACGGACTCGTCGCCGACGTCCGGTTGGCCGTTCCCGCGGCCGTCCCTGCGCCGCAGAACGGAACGCGGACCGGGGCCTAGCCGAAGCGGCCGGAGATGTAGTCCTCGGTGGCCTTCTGGGTGGGGTTGGAGAAGATCTTCTCGGTGTCGTCGATCTCGATGAGCCGGCCCGGCTTGCCGGTGGCCTCGAGGTTGAAGAACGCCGTCTGATCGCTCACGCGCGCCGCCTGCTGCATGTTGTGCGTGACGATGACGATCGTGAAGTCCTTCTTGAGCTCGGTGATGAGGTCCTCGATCGCGAGCGTCGAGATCGGATCCAGCGCCGAACACGGCTCGTCCATGAGCAGCACGTCCGGCGAGACCGCGATGGCGCGCGCGATGCACAGACGCTGCTGCTGACCACCGGACAGGCCACCGCCCGGCTTGTCGAGCCGGTCCTTGACCTCGTTCCACAGGTTGGCGCCGCGCAGCGACTCCTCCGCGACCTCGTCGAGCTTCTTCTTGTTGCGCTCGCCCTGCAGCTTGAGGCCGGCGACGACGTTGTCCCGGATGGACATGGTCGGGAAGGGGTTCGGCCGCTGGAAGACCATGCCGATCGTCTTGCGGACGCCCACCGGATCGACGGACGAGCCGTAGATGTCCTCGCCGTCGAGCAGCACCGAGCCCTCGACGCGCGCGCCCGGGGTCACCTCGTGCATGCGGTTGAGGGAGCGCAGCACCGTCGACTTGCCGCAACCGGACGGGCCGATGAACGCGGTGACGCTGCGCGGGGGCACCGACAGCCCGACATCGGCGACGGCGTGGAACTTGCCGTAGTAGATGTTGACGTCCTTGAGATCCAGACGCTTGGCCATTACCGGCTCCCTACTGATGTGAGCGCTAGCTCGAGTATGTGCTGACGAGATTCGGGGGATGCGACGATCGCGGCGATCGCCTCCGATTCGGTGCTCACTTGTTGCGCACCGAAGCGAAGTGACCGATCGTCTTCGCGACGATGTTGAGGACCGCGATCAACAGGATCAGGGTCAGTGCCGCACCCCAGATCCGGTTGGAGCCGGCATCGGTCGGGTTGTTCATCTCCGCGACCATCACGCCGGGCAGCGTGCCCATCTCCCCGCCGAACAGGTTGAAGTTGATGAACGGCGCGTAGCCCACCAGGATCAGCAGCGGCGCGGTCTCGCCGAGCACGCGGGCCAGGGCCAGCATGACGCCGGTGATGATGCCCGGCAGCGCGGTGGGAACGACGATGCGCGCGATGGTCTTCCACTTGGGCACACCCAGCGCGTACGACGCCTCGCGCAGATCGTTCGGCACGATTCGCAGCATCTCCTCGGTGCTGCGCACCACGACCGGCACCATCAGCAGCACCAGCGCCAGCGACACCGCAAACGCCGACTTCGGGAAGCCGAACGTCGCGATCCACAGCGCGTAGATGAACAGGGCCGCGACGATCGACGGGACACCGGAGAGGATGTCGACCATGAAAGTGGTGAGCTTGCCGAGCCGCGAGTTGCCCGCGTACTCCACGAGGTAGACGGCGACGAACAGGCCGAGCGGAACCGACAGCGCCGCACACACCAGTCCCTGCATCAGGGTGCCGATCAGCGCGTGGTAGATACCGCCGCCCTCGGCCGAGGCGGACAAACCGCTGAGCGAGTTCGTGAACCACGTCTGCGACGTGACGGCACCGATGCCCTTGACGATCACCGTCCACAGCACCCACACCAGCGGCACGAGCGCGACGAGCACGGACAGGGTCACCAGCACGGTGGCGGCGACATCGGTGAAACGGCGGCGGAATCCGACGCCCTGGAATGCGGGCGCCTTGATGGGCTTGTCGAGAACGCTGGTCATCGGTCAGTCCCTCTTTCCGGCGATCGCGGCGCGGGCCGCCGCGTTGACCAAGAAGGTGAGTACGAACAGGACCAGGCCGGCGGCGATGTAGGCGCCCGCCTGGATGTTGTTGTTGAACTCGGCGTAACCGAGGGCGATCTTGGACGCGATCGTCGATCCGCTGTCGAACACCGACCAGCTGAACGCCTGCGACGTCGTGCGCAGGATCATGTACAGCGCCATGGTCTCGCCGAGCGCGCGGCCCAGGCCGAGCATCGAGCCACTGATGTAACCCGACTTGCCGAACGGGATGACGGTGGTGCGCACCACCTCCCAGCGGGTGGCACCGAGCGCCAGCGCGGCCTCGATGTGTGCCTTGGGCGTCTGCCCGAACACCTCGCGGGTCACCGCAGTGATCACCGGCAGGATCATCACCGCGAGCACGATGCCGGCGGTGAAGATCGTGCCGCCGCCGCGGATCGAGCCGGAGCCGTCCGCGAAGATCGGGATCCAGCCGAGGTTCTCGTTGAGCCACACCGCAACCGGGGCGATCGCCGGGGCGAAGATCAGCAGGCCCCACAGGCCGTACACGATCGACGGCACCGCGGCGAGCAGGTCGATGACGTAGGCCAGCGGTCGAGCCACCTTCTTCGGCGCGTACTCGGTGAGGAAGATCGCGATGCCGAGCGCCACCGGCATCGCCAGCACGAGCGCGACGAGCGAGACCATCACCGTCACCTGCAGCAGGTCCAGGACACCGAACGCCATCGAGTTGATGTTGTCGGTGTTCCACTCACGGCTGGTGAGGAAGTTGACCTCGTTGCGCTGCAGCGCCGGAATCGCGCGCCAGATCAGGAAGAAGCCGACAGCGGCAACCAGCAACGTGATGAAGACCGCCGACCCCGACGCCAGCGATCCGAAGATCCGGTCGCCGGGACGGGTGACCGTCTTGCGCTTCGTTGTCTCGGGGGAAGTGATCGGGACCTCCGGGGTGCCGTTCGGACCGCCCACCCCGGCCCCGCCGTCCGCGGGGCCGGAGGCGCGTGGTGTTGACCGTGTGCTCGCGTCAGTCATCTGCGCTCACATTCTCTGTCTGAATATAGATGGGCGGTCCGAATGGCGACGGGTCCGATCAGGCGATCGCGGAGATCGACTCGTTGATCTTGGCGCGGAACGACTCCGGCAGCGGCACGTAGCCCTGCTCGGCGAGGGTCTGCTGACCCTCGTTGGCGGCGCTGGTCAGGAAGGACTTCACGGCCGCAGTGGTCGCGGCGTCGTAGCCCTTGGAGCACACGACCTCGTAGGTCGCGAGAACCAGCGGGTAGGCGCCGGCTTCCGTGGTGCCATAGATCGACTTCAGGTCCAGCGTGAGGTCACCGGTGCCCGAGCCCTTGAACGACGCGTTGGCGATGGCCTTCGACGCTGTCTCCTGCGACAGCTTCACCGGGCCGGAGCCGGTGTCGATCTGGGCGGACGGCAGCTTCTGCTGATCCGCGAAGGACTTCTCGACGTAGGTGATCGAACCGGGCGCGGTGGCCACGGCCTGTGCGACACCGGCGGAGCCCTTGGCGCCTTCGCCGACACCACCCTTGAAGTCCGAGCCCGCGCCGGCGGTCCACGCACCGTTGGAAGCAGCCTCGAGGTACTGCTGGAAGTTGTCGCTGGTGCCGGACGAATCCGAACGCACGATCGGGCTGATCTTCTCGTCGGGCAGCTTGACGCCGGAGTTCAGCGCCGCGATGGCCGGATCGTTCCAGTTGGTGATGCCACCGTTGAAGATCTTGGCGATGGTCTCGCCGTTGAGCACCAGGTTGTCGACGCCGTCGAGGTTGTAGGCGATCGCGACCGGGCCGAACACGAGCGGCAGGTTCCACGCGTCGTTGCCCTGGCAGCGGGCCTTCGCCTGATCGGCCTGCTCGCCCTTGATGGCGGAGTCGGAGCCGGCGAAGTCGATCTGGTTCGCGATGAACTGCGTGCGGCCGTCACCGGAACCGCTGGGGTTGTAGGCGACGTTGACGTTCTTGCCCTTCTGCTGGCAAGCCGCGATGTAGGCCGAGGTGAACTCGTCCATCGCGTTCTTCTGCGCGGACGAACCCGCACCGGAGAGCTTGTCCTTGCCGTCGCACAGGGCGGTCGACGCCGACGTGTCGACGGTGGACGACGCGGCATTGTTGTCGCTGCCGCACGCCGTCAGAGACATCGCCGTCACGGCACCGACTGCCACCATTCCGAGCAGTGCGCCGTTTCGCTTGAGGTTCACCCTTGTCCTCCGCTGGTCTAGCGTCTCGCCCGACTCCGGGCGGCATGGGAAGCGCGAATCACGCGTGACTCGCACCGGGCGACCGACTGCCACCCAGGCCAGAAACGTAAGGGGCGCCGGTAGCCAACTGGACCCGGTTCGGTGAACGGAAGGTGAACTCCCGAGAGAAATCTTCGGAGGGGATCGTCACACCCACCCGAACCTGCACGAACAGCCGTTATCGGGACGGGGTGGCGTACGCGACGTCGACGTGGAACCGCTCGAATGCGAGCCGCTCGTACGTGTGCAGCGCCGCGGTGTTGTCGCCCTCGACGTACAGCAGCACCGTCTCCAGGCCGCGGTCGCGCAGGTAGTGCAGCCCGGCCAGCGTCAGCACCCGGCCGAGGCCACGCCCCTGCGCGTCGGGGCCGACGCCGACCACGTACACCTCGCCGAGCGCCGGGGTGTCGTTCTCGGGTGCGTGCACCTTGGTCCAGTGGAAACCGAGGAGGCGGTTCGGGTCCCCCGCAGCCCCCTCTGCCGGGTAGGCGAGGAACAGCCCCGCCGGATCGAACCACGGTTCGGCGCGGCGCTCGTCGACGTCGCGCTGCGTCCAGCTCCCCTGCTCGGGATGCCACGCGAAGGCGGCGGCGTTGACCCGCAACAGCTCCGCGTCGTCCTCCGGTCCGCGATACGTGCGCAGCGTGACCCCGTCCGGCACGACGACGTCGGGCAGTTCGGGGGTCGCGAGCGGCCGGCGCAGCTGCAGCAGCTCACGTGCGCCGACGAGTCCGAGCCGGCGCGCGACCGCGACCGCGGCGGGGAGGTTGCCGTGCGCCCACACCCGGGTGCCGGGACCACCGGCCTCCAGAGCCTCGGCCACCAGCCGTCCACCGATCCCGGCCCCGCGCTCGGCGGGGTCGACCACGACCTCCGCCATCGCGGGATGCTCACCGTGACCGGGCTCGAGTTGCGCATACCCGACGACCCGACCGTCCGAGGTGGACACCAGGTGGCGGACCGAGCCGGCCGCGGTGAGCGCGCGCACGGCGTGCTCGGACACCGGCGCCGTACCGTCCGCCGCGGTGGCCCGTTCGATCATCGCCCGCACGGCCTCCGCCGGCGGTGAATCGATCCAGTCGAGCTGCTGCGTGGCCATCTAATACGCCGATCCGTTGGTGGGAGTGAGGTCGGGGTCGTCGGAGTCGGCGTCGCCGAGGTCGTCCGCGGCGGCGGCCTGCCCCGGCCGGTTCGACGGCCGCGCGGGACGCACGGCCTTGTAGCCGACGTTGCGGACCGTGCCGATCAGCGACTCGTACTCCGAGCCGAGCTTCGCGCGCAGCCGTCGCACATGGACGTCGACCGTGCGGGTGCCGCCGAAGAAGTCGTAGCCCCACACCTCCTGCAGCAGCTGCGCCCGGGTGAACACCCGACCGGCGTGCTGCGCGAGGTACTTGAGGAGTTCGAACTCCTTGTAAGTCAGATCGAGGGGACGACCCCGCAGTCGTGCGGTGTACGTCCCCTCGTCGATCACGAGCTCGCCGAGCGTGATCTTGCCGGCGGATTCCGGACTCGCCACACCCCCGTTGCGGCCGACCAGCAACCGCAGTCGCGCGTCGAGTTCGGCCGGGCCGGTGGTCGGCAACAGAATGTCGTCGAGACCCCAGTCCGAGTTGACGGCCACCAGGCCGCCCTCGGTGAGGACCGCCACGACCGGGACCGCCGACCCGGTGCTGCCGAGCAGTCGGCACAGGCCGCGCGCGGCCGCGAGGTCGGTGCGGGCGTCGACGAGCGCCACATCCGCGGATCCCGCCTCCAGCAGGGACGACACCTCCGTCGGAGCGGGGCGAACGGAATGTGACAGCAGCGCCAACGAGGGCAGCACCGCCTCGGGGTTCTGGTCGGAGGTCAGAAGCAGTAGCTCCACTCCACCTCCCTCTCTCGCGGCACGAATGCCGGCGGAAGAGCCGACACCGAGTGGACCGACGTTCTTGTTTCGGGGACAGATTAGCGCGAGTTTGCGCAGGACCGCCGCACCGGTCCTCGGCGAGGCCGGTAAGAATGATGTGGTGCGGAAACTCATCATCGGACTGGTGTGCCTCGTCGGACTCGTCGTCGTCGTCGACTTCGGCGCTGCCGCCTACTCCGAATACCGCGTCTCGCGCGCGCTCCGCGAGGGCGGCTCCCTCACCGCCGATCCCGAGGTCACCATCCACGGTTTCCCGTTCCTCACCCAGGCGCGGAACGGCAAGTACGACAACGTCGAGGTCCGCGCCCGGCAGGTGCCGAACGACATGATCGGCGAGGTGACCATCGAGGCGACCCTGAACGGCGTGTCGGTGCCGGCGTCGGCCCTGCTCGACGGCTCGGTCCGCACCGTCCCGGTCGATCATCTCGACGGCCGGATGATGATCGACGCCACCGACCTGGGGCGGTTCCTCGGCATCCCTGACCTGCAGGTTTCCGCACCCCCGGCGAGCAAGTCGGACGGCACCGGGGGTTCCGGCGGCTCCGGCTCCCCCACCACCGGCGGGATCGTGCTGACCGGCACGGTGCCGGTGGGTCCGCTGCAGACGTCGGTGAGCGTGCAGGCCGACCTGGTGCTGCGCGGCGAGCAGTTGGTGATCGTGGCGACGGACTTCTATTTCGGGCCGGAGGGCGAGGCCGACTTCACGGTGCCCGCACCGCTCCGGCAGGGGGTGCTCGACCTGTTCACCAAGACGATCGATCCGCAGTCGCTCCCGTTCGGTGTCATGCCCACCGAGGTCTACGCGGAGGGCTCGCAGATCGTCATCGAAGGGTCCGGCGACAACGTCGTCGTCAACCTCGACGAATTGAAGACGAAGCAGTGACCGCAATCACCATCCTGGTCATCGCGGTCGTCGCGACGCTCGCCGTCGGGCTGATCCTGCGCGGCCGCGCCGGTAAGGTCCGCGCATCCACGCCCGCCCCCACGGCCGACGCGGTGGACGACGCGTGGACCGCACAGCTCGCCGCGGCCGGCGTGACGGCCACCGGGCGACCGATCGTTCTGCACTTCTCGGCCGACTGGTGCGGGCCGTGCGCCGCGGTGCGCCGCGTGATCGGGCAGGTGCTCGAGCGCCTCGACGCCGACACCGACGACTCACCCGACTCCCCCACCGCCACCGAGGTGGAGCTCGATATCGACGAGCACCCTTCCCTCGCAAAGACACTCGGTGTCCTGTCCCTGCCGACGACGTTCATTCTCGACGGAGCACTGGTCGAGCGCTTCCGAATTTCCGGTGTGCCGTCGGCCACGGACCTCCAGTCGTCGATCGAGACCCTCCTCACATCCGGGGATTCAATTTCCTGAGAAACCGGGTACGCTGCACCACGTGTACGCCAACCATGAGCTGATGCTCACCCGTCGCCGCGCAGTCGATCTGTGCCGCCTCGGTGGTTGTTGCTGTCCCTGCTGTTGATCACGCAGACGGTCGATCTTTCTTCCCAGCGTTCTCGCTGACGGACCCGTCCGTGATCGGTGAAACCCCGAAATCCGGTCCCTGCCGCGTTCCCACGTCGGCATGTCAGCACTCGGTAGCCCGCAGGAGCACACCCAGATGTCCACTCCCACACTCCAGAACCAGCAGGTCGACGTCCGCGGTCCACGCTTTGCCGCATGGATCACCACCGCTGTCCTCGTCGCGGCGCTGGTGCTGTCGACCGTCTCGACCCTCGCCGCCGGCCTGCTGCTGGCAGCACAGGCGGTCGTGTTCGCGATCGGTGCCGTCGCCGGCCCGCGTCGCAGCCCGTACGGGCGGCTCTTCGCGACGCTGGTCGCGCCGCGTCTGAGCCCCACCGTCGAACGCGAGTCCGTCGCACCGTTGCGGTTCGCGCAGCTCGTCGGTCTGGTCTTCGCGGCCGTCGGCACCGTCGCGTTCCTGCTCGGCGCCGGCCTCGTCGGCGGAATCGCCACCGGCTTCGCGCTGTTCGCGGCCCTGCTCAACGCCGCGTTCGGGATCTGCCTCGGCTGCCAGATCTACCCGCTCGCCAACCGCCTGCGCGGCGGCGCGACCCCCAGCGCGGCCTGAGCCGCAGTACTTCGCTCCACCCGTGCGGGCCCTCAACCGCACAGCACTCCCACGCTCCACACACGCCGTTCCCACACCGAAAGGACAACCCATGGCTCGCTCCGACGTCCTGGTCTCCGCAGACTGGGCAGAGCAGAACCTCACCGCCCCGAAGACCGTCTTCATCGAGGTCGACGAGGACACCGCCGCGTACGACGGTGGCCACATCGAGGGCGCGATCAAGCTCGACTGGCGCAAGGATCTGCAGGACGGCGTCCGCCGCGACTTCCTGAACCAGGAGCAGTTCTCCGCTCTGCTGTCCGCGAAGGGCGTCGCCAACGACGACACCGTGGTCCTCTACGGCGGCAACAACAACTGGTTCGCGGCCTACGCCTACTGGTACTTCAAGCTGTACGGCCACCAGGACATCAAGCTGATCGACGGCGGCCGCAAGAAGTGGGAACTCGACGGCCGTCCGCTGTCGAAGGAGACCGTCACCCGCCCGGCCACCGAGTACAAGGCCGCCGCGCCCGACACCTCGATCCGCGCGTTCCGCGACGACGTGATCGCCGAGATCGGTTCCGCGAACCTGGTCGACGTCCGCTCCCCCGACGAGTACTCGGGCAAGATCCTCGCGCCGGCGCACCTGCCGCAGGAGCAGGCGCAGCAGCGCGGCCACGTCCCGGGCGCCATCAACATCCCGTGGAGCACCACCGCCAACGAGGACGGTACCTTCAAGTCCGACGAGGACCTCGCGAAGCTGTACGCGGACAAGGGCTTCGACGAAACCAAGGACACCATCGCCTACTGCCGCATCGGCGAGCGCTCGAGCCACACCTGGTTCGTGCTGCAGGAGATCCTGGGCAAGCAGAACGTAAAGAACTACGACGGCAGCTGGGTCGAGTACGGCTCGCTGGTCGGCGCACCGATCGAGTTGGGAGCATAAGAGATATGTGCGGAGCACCTGTTCAGACCCAGACCCTGCCCGCGGGCGTCGACGTCGAGAAGGAAACCGTCATCACCGGCCGCGTCCTGGCCGCTGACGGCCAGCCGGTGGGCGGCGCGTTCGTGCGCCTGCTCGACGGCACCGACGAGTTCACCGCCGAGGTCGTCGCTTCCGCGACCGGCGACTTCCGCTTCTTCGCGGCCCCCGGAACCTGGAAGGTGCGTGCACTCTCCAGCTCCGGCAACGGCGACGTGACGATCAGCCCGGACAGCGCCGGCGTCTACGCCGTCGACGTGACGGTCGCCAAGTAGATCCAGACCCTCGAAAGGGGCGCCACTCCTGTTGGAGTGACGCCCCTTTCGTCGTCCGACGGCGGCCACTGCGCGAGGCCTTCGAGGCCGTGTGCCCGTCCGGTGACTGGGACCGGAGCTACCAGTAGTCAGGAACCGGACGACAGCGACGAGCCGGTCGATCCGCCGGACGTCGGGGTCACCGGCGCGTCCTCGCGTGCGAGACCGCTGATCCAGTCGACCACCTTCTCGCTGTCCCAGTACCACGGGTCGTTCGGGTTGGAGTTCCAGTACAGGATGTGCTGGATGAAGCCCAGGAAGATGTACGGCTCCACGATCAGGTTCGCGACGCCGCGGTTGTCCTCGACGAAACCGGCGCCCTCGGCACGCAGCTTCGCGCGCACCACGTCGGCACCGGGGCCGCGCGCCCAGTCCATCATCGCGGCGATGCGCTCCGGCGTCGCCTCCGCGGCCGCCGCGCCGTCGCGGTAGGTCTGGTCGGCCACCTTGCGCAGCACGTCGAGCAGGGACTCGTCGGAGGTGAACCAGTCGTCCCGCGTGACGATGTGCGCGATGGTCCGCGCCGACATCTCGGACATCACTCGACCGAAGTCGGCGAACGTCTGCACCGGATTGAGCACCGTGAACCGCATCTGCCCGAGCACCCCCAGCGCGAGTTCGAGGACCGCGATTTCCGGTGGGGCGTCGCACGCGATGTCGTACGGCCGGCAGGCGTACAGGATCTTGCCGTCGAGGGCCCCGTAGTCGGCCGGTTCCGACGACATGAATCCGCCGCCGCGCGGTCCGGGCGCCCCCAGCGACGGGGTGCCGGCGGGACGGTACGGGTCCCCGACGAGCGCAACCCCGGCGATATCGTCGGCGGTGACGGTCGCCGAGCCGCCGCGGTGGCCGAGTTCGCGGGCGACCCGCTCGGTGACCTCGGCGCCGACGCTGTAGCCGAGCAGCACGAACTGGGTCGCGTCGCCGCACTGTGTCTTCTTCTCGTCCAGAATCCGGTTCATCGACGCGACACCAGCAGCCACCGAGTCCTGGTAGGTGGGCACGTCCTCGAGCAGACCCAGCCCGAAGGTGGACGGGTACGGGACGTACATCCAGCCCACCGTGCCCGGCTGATCCCGATTCGCCTCGCCGAGCGGGACGGTGATGTTGGGGAGCCAGTTCGACCACGGCACCCGCTCCCCGTCGTCGAACGGGTCCCGATCCACCGTCGAGTCACCGGCGCCCGACACCGCGACCACCAGGACGTCGGGGCAGCCGTCGCCGAAGTTGTTCGGGTCCTTCACGGGCGGGCGCAGTGACCCCGAGCCGGATCCCCCCGAGCCCCCGGCCCCCGCGGAACCTTCTGCCACCGCCGGACCCGCGCAGAACAGCAGCGTCACCGCCGCGATCACCCCGCCGAGCGCGGACACGATTCCTCGACGAGCCATCGACACCTCCGACCGTGCGCACCCCCGCAGGCGTGACAGTTCGTGATTCGTTCGCGATTCCGCGAGCACCGTATACCGCAAATCCGGTACGGATCGGGAATCGACAAGATCAGTGCCCGGAACTGCCGCGTTGCTGCCGATTTCGAACGCCTCGGGGGTGCGGTCTAAGATGGGCGCGTGGTCATCTTCTTCGAGGTTCTCCTGGTTCTTGCCGCCATCCTGATCACCTGGTTCTCGCTGTACGTCGTGTACCGGTTGGTCACCGACAAGCCGTGAGTCAGGATCCGGACGCGGGCTCGGAAACGCAGCCTGACGACACCGAGTCGCACGTTGCTCGTGGCAGCGGCGACCGCGCGGTCGCGGGTGCCGTAGAGCGCGCGAAGGAAACGGCGGGACGCAACATCCCGACGCTGCCCGATCTCCCCCTGCCCGAGGACACCGCGAATCTGCGCCTCGGGCCGGACCTGCATCCCGGATTGCTCGCACTGCTGCCGCTGGTCGGCGTGTGGCGCGGCGAGGGTGAAGGACACGATCCGGAGACCGGCGACTACCCGTTCGGTCAGCAGATCGTCGTCTCACACGACGGCGGCAACTACCTGGCGTGGGAATCCCGTTCCTGGCGCCTGGACGCCGACGGTCAATACGTGGGACCCGGTCAGCGCGAGAGCGGCTACTGGCGCGTCGCCGGTGACGGCATCCCCGGCAGCACCAACGAAGAGGTCGTCGAGCTCCTGCTCACGCACGCCTCCGGTGTGGTCGAGCTGTTCTACGGCCAGGCTCTCACGCAGTCGTCGTGGGAACTCGCGACCGACGTCGTCATCCGCAGCGAGTCCGGCGAGCTGATCGGCGGCGCCAAGCGCCTGTACGGGATCGTCGAAGGCGGCGATCTGGCCTACGTCGAGGAGCGCGTCGTCGCCGACGGCCCCCTCGCGCCGCGGTTCTCCGCGCGTCTGTCGCGCTACATCGGCTGAGACAGCCTCATACACAGCAACGACCCCCGGGCCCGTCCACGGACGATGCCCGGGGGCTTCGTTTGTCGTGGGTTTCCGATCTGGACGTGACCGGAGGGCTCGGGGGTCGGGTAGCTGCCTGGGATTCGCCAGCCGCGAGGCGGTCAGTGAATTCCGAGAGCATCGTGGCTAGGTGACAGCCACCTCACGTGTCCGTTTGTCAATCAACTTCAGACCACCTCCTTCCTCGTGTACGCCCGAAGCTACGCCCGGTCACGGCGCTCGGCAACGGGTTTTCGGTCGAAGGTGCCCTCAGCGCAACGAAGCGAGCCCCGCCCCGGAGATGTCCAGGGCGGGGCTCGTTTTCGAAGTGCTCATGGGAGTTCACGGCACGGATTCACGCGCGCAGCGTGCCGACGATTCCCGTTCGGGATGGACTAGCTGATGACGATCAAAGCTCTCTTCGACAATGCCGATGCGGGCAGGGCTACCAGCATGCGCTGGTAGCCCTGCCCGCATTCTTGCCGGAGCCGAGTCAGCTCAGGTTGCCGAGCACATTGCCGAGGATTCCGCCGACCACGTTGCTGATCGAACCCTGCGGATCGGTGATGGATCCGAAGACCTGGCCCGATCCGGTGTTCACCGAACCGAAGCCCAGATCCTCGAGGCTGCCCGAGCCGGCCTCGATGGGGTTCGGCGGACGAACGGTGACGCACACGCCCATCGGGTTGATGTTCCAGTCACCAGCAGCGAGCACGATGTTGGTGCCGGCGCCGCTGTCGAGCTTGGAGCCGACCGTGGCGTTGTCCGGGACCTTGTAGGTGGTTTCCAAGGCGATCACGCCGCCACCCGCGGTGGTCCACCCGCCACCCTTGGCGATGACGGCGTTGTTGCCGACGACGGCGGTACCGGTGACGTCCGTCCACTGCTGATTCCCGATAGCCCATTTGACGTTCAGACGAGCCTTCACCAGCTGGAAACCTGCCGGGTGGAAGTCACGGATCTGGTCGACGAGCGCCCCCGAACCGGACACCTTGGTGAGGTAGGTGACGGTGCGCCCCGGTGCGACCGTGCCGTCGCCGACAACCTCCTTGCTCACGGTGTACGGAGTCCCGAGCGAGCCGGCCCAACTGTCGGTGACCGACTGGCTGAGCGCGCATGCGGGCGCGGCCTGGGCCGCCGACGCTCCGAGTCCGACGGTAACGCCGGCGGCGAGAAGGGCCACAGAGGCGGTTGTGGCTACGGCGTGGCGTAGTGAGCGGCGTGACATGTAGATGCTCCTTCGATCGTTCCTGAGGGGAGGCAGTTCTATGTAGAACGCGTTTCAATTTAGACCGTGAAGTCACGGCAAATCGCCCATACAGCAGTGAAGACGATCACATACTAACCGGTTTTTCGGACGTTCGTCCAGCAGGGCAGTTACGAGGTGGCGCATCAACTTTTGGGTTCACCGACCTGTAACGGCGCGGCCGGTAGCCGCGATTGGCCGAACAATTAGAACGCGTTCCACATCTGGGTACCGCGCTTGCCGACGCGTCGTCCGTGGTCAGGCGGGCCGAGCCGAGTCGAGACCCGCGGACTCCCTGACACAATCCACATCCCGGCCGATTCCGTTACCGACGGTCACGTTGCGATCGGCGCGGGCGTCCGGCGGCAACTGGTGCGTAACAAGGACCACGGTCCGTTCCCGATCGACCAGCCCACCTTCCCGGTCGAGCAGGGCCCGCTGGATCCTCGCGCCGTCCGCCGCGTCGAGGTGCTCGGTGGGCTCGTCGAGCAGCAGCACCCGCGCAGGGGAGACGAGCGCGCGGGCGAGCAGCAGGCGTCGGCGCTGGCCACCGGAGACCGCCCGAGCCCCACCGCCCAGCGACGTGTGCACGCCGCGCGGCAACTGCGCCACCCACTCCCCCAGCCCCACGGTGCGCAGCGCCTCGAGCGCGGTGTCCTCGTCGAGGTCGCCACGGGCGACACGCAGGTTCTCGAGGACCGACGTGTCGAACAGATGGGCGTCCTCGGCGAAGAACCCGATCTCGTGGCGCAGCGCGTCGGGCTGGAATCGTGCGATCGGTGTGCCGTCGAGCGACACGGTGCCGTCGACCGGCGGCAGCAACCCGGCCAGGGTCATGAGCAGCGTGGTCTTGCCCGCACCGCTCCCGCCGACCACGGCGACACGCGCCCCCGGGGACAGATCCAGATCCACGGGCGCGGTCACCCTCTCGCCTCCAGGCCACCCGCACCGCAAGCCCTCGGCACGAACCCGTCCGGGACCCGACGGCACCTCGGCGCCCTCGGGCAGCGGCTCACCGGCCCGATCCAGCAACGCCAGGATCCGACCCGACGCGATCCGAGCCCGGGTCAGCGCGAGCGCGGCCGCCGGCAGGGCACCGGTCGCCTCGAATGCGGCGAGCGGCACGAGCACGAGGATCGCCAACGACATCGGCGTCATCGCGCCCGGCGTACCACCGTCCAGCCCGTACAGCGTGATTCCGATCAGCAGCGACCCCAGCACACTGGCCCCGATCGCGAGCGGTGTCGCGGCGGCGGCGAACGCCGAGGGCAGGGCGGCCCGGTCGGTGGCCCGAACCGCGTCGTGGTTGGTGGCCTCCGCACTCGCGAGGACGTCGTCGAGGCGTCCGGCCACCCGCAACTCGGCGGCATGGTCGAGTGCGGTCACCGCGGTCTCGCTGAACAGTGCCGTCGCGGCCGCGCTGCGGGACTCCGCAATCCGAGCCGCGCGCGCCGACAGCCACGGCGCCAGCACCCCCGACAGGGCGAGGGCGACGGCGAGAACGAGCGCGGCGGGCGGCGAGATCAGCCCGAGCACGACGACGGCGGACAGTGCCATGATCGCCGCGACGGCGATCGGGATCAGCGCCCGCACCACGACGTCGCCGAGTGCGTCGACGTCGGCGCCGGTCCGGGCCAGCAGGTCACCGCGCCGGAGTCCTGCGGCGGCCGCCGGATCACCGTCCGCGAGGCGGCGGTAGATCTTCGTCCGGGCCGACGTGGTGCCGCGCAGCGCGGCGTCGTGCGTCGCGAGGCGTTCGAGGTAGCGGAAGACGCCGCGGGAGATGCCGAGCGCACGCACCGCGACCACCGCGACCGTCAGATCGAGCACGGGCGGCATCTGCCACGCCTTCGTGATCAGCCACGCCGACAGCGCCGCGAGCGCCAGCGCACTGCCCAGCGTCGCGACACCCGCGGCGATCGCGGCCAGCACCCGCCGTGGCTGCAGATCCAGCAGCCGTATCGCCCGCACCAGGTCACGATTCATGGTGCTGCGCTCCCGCGTCCTCGTCGGCCACGACGTCGTGTCGGGCCGCCACCTCGATCACCTGGTCCCCCGCCGCCAGCACGGTCGGGCGATGTCCCACGACCACGACGGTGCGGCCGTGGCGGGCGAGCTCACGTAGCGAGTTCAACACTGTCCGTTCGGTTTCTTCGTCCAGGTGCGCCGTCGGCTCGTCGAGCAACAGCACCGGCCGCGAGGACACCAACAGCCGGGTGAGGGCCAGTCGCTGGCGTTGACCGAGCGACAGCCCCAGTCCCCCGGCACCGACGACGGTGTCCCATCCGCGCGGCAGTTCCGCGAGGACATCGTCGAATCCGGTTGCCCGACATGCCTGCTGCAATCGCTCGGCGTCCGTGTCGACGTCGCCGACGAGGGCGAGATTCTCGGCGAGAGTGCCCGGGACGATCACGGGGTGCTGGGGCAGCCACGCGATCTGTGCCCACCATCCGGCCGGGTCCAGGTCACGGACGTCGGTCCCGTCGATCCGCACCGATCCGGCGTCGGGCTCGGTCAGTCCCAGAACCACCTGCAGGGCAGTGGATTTTCCGGACCCGTTGGCACCGGTCAGCACGGTCACCGCGCCGGGCAGGCACCTCGCATCCAACCGGTCCGGCGCCGTCCCCGACCGGGACCGCACGCTTACGCCCGCCAGTTCGACGACGGCACCCTCGGCCACCACCGCGCGAGTGCCGGTCGGCCGCTGTTCCGCGGCCTCGTCCAGCACTCCGAACGCCTTGGTTGCGGCAGCGACACCGTCCTCGGCGGCGTGGAACTGGGCACCGACCATGCGCAGCGGCAGGTAGACCTCGGGCGCGAGGATCAGCGCGACAATGCCCGGCTCGAGTTCCATGTTGCCGAAGACCAGACGCAGGCCGATGCTGACGGCGATGAGCGCCACCGACAGCGTCGCGAGCAGTTCGAGCACCATCGACGACAGGAACGCGACCCGCAGCGACGACATCGTGGTCTTGCGGTGCGCGTCCCCGAGTTCGCGCACCCGCGTCGCGGGGCCGTGTTCGCGGCCGAGCGCCCGCAGCGTCGGCAGGCCGGCCAACAGGTCCAGGAGCTGCCCCGACAGGCGCGTCAACGCGGCGAGCGTCTGCTCGGATTTCCCCTTCGTGAGCAGGCCGATCAGGATCATGAACACGGGGATGAGCGGCAGCGTGATCACGACGATCATCGCCGCCGTCAGGTCCTGCATGACGATCACCACCAGCGTCGCCGGGGTGAGCGTCGCCGCCAGGATGAGCGCGGGCAGATAGCCCGTCAGATACGGCGCCAACGCGCGAACCCCCCGGGTGAGCACGGTCGCGATCTCGTCGCGGCGCGGGTCGAGGGTGCGCGGCGGCATCCGCACGGCCGCCTGCAGGACCTCGACCTCGAGTTCGGCGACCACCCGGTTGGCGGAGCGGTGGGCGTACCGCGCGTGCAGCCAGGCCGCCAGGACCCGCACGGCCACCGCCACGGCGAGCCACATCAGGTCGGTACGCCAGTCCGCGAGGCTGCGCCGATCGGAGGTGATCACCCCGGCCAGGATCGTGCCGATCAGCACGGCCGAGACGATCACCATCGCGACGTTGATCGCGGACAGGACGACCGTGAGGATCAGGTAGCCGCGCGCCGACGCGGAGTACTTCCACAGGCGGGGATCCACCGGACCCCCGCGCCGCCCCGCCCGTCGACTCGATCGGGCGGGGCGATCGATATCAGTACTCATCCGACCTTCGTAGATCCAGCCTTGCGGGACAGCCCGATCGACGGCGGGATGTGCTTGGTGGAGA
This sequence comes from Rhodococcus sp. W8901, assembly GCF_013348805.1. Lineage (NCBI taxonomy): Bacteria > Bacillati > Actinomycetota > Actinomycetes > Mycobacteriales > Nocardiaceae > Rhodococcus > Rhodococcus sp. W8901. The sequence goes on along the minus strand of NZ_CP054690.1, from coordinate 1,114,999 downwards.
TCCGCTTACGGAACACCCAGTACGTCCAGCCCTGGTAGCACAGCACGATCGGCGTGAGAATCACTGCCGCCCAACTCATCACCTTCAGGGTGTACGGACTCGACGACGCGTTCTCGATCGTGAGGTTGTACGCCTCGCTCGTCGTCGACGGCATCACGTTCGGGTACAGCGACGCGAACAGCAGCACCACGGTGGCGATCACCGCGAGCGTCGTGAACGCGAACGCCCAGCCCTCGCTCTCGGCCCGGGTCAGGAACACCACCGCGATCACGGCAATTGCCGCGAGTGCCACCAGGATCCACGTCCAGCCCTTGCCGTGAGCCAGCTGGGTCCACAGCACGAACCCACCGGCGATCGGGACCGTCGGGATGGCGAGTTTCTTCGCCAGGTCCGCGGCGTCGATCCGCACGTCGTCGGCGGTCTTGAGGGCGATGAACACCGCGCCGTGCAGCGCGAACACCAGCGCCGTGGTGATGCCACCGAGCAGCGCGTACGGGTTGAGCAGGTCGAAGAAGGTTGACGTCACCTTCTTGTCCGCGTTGATCGCGACACCGCGGACGATGTTCGCGAATGCGACACCCCACAGCACTGCCGGCACCCAGGAGCCGATCATGATGCCCCAGTCGGCACGCCGCCGCCATTTGTCGTCGTCGATCTTGCCGCGCCACTCGATCGCGACGATTCGCAGGATCAACGCCACCAGGATGATCAGCAGCGGTAGATAGAACCCGGAGAACAATGTCGCGTACCAGTCGGGGAACGCCGCGAACAGCGCACCACCACCGACGATCAACCACACCTCGTTGCCGTCCCAGACGGGCCCGATCGTGTTGAGCAGCACGCGACGACGGTTCTCCGTCTTGCCCAGGACGGGCATCAGCATTCCGACACCGAAGTCGAACCCCTCGAGTACGAAGTACCCGACGAAGAGCACCGCGATGAGAATGAACCAGAATTCCTGCAGTCCCATGACGGTCTCCTAGTACGCGAACGACAGTTGCTCTTCGGCCTCCGGCTCGCCCGGTTCGCCCGGGCCGCCGGCCTTCGGCGCGGGCCCTCGACCCGGCGGATGCAGATCGTGCGGCGACGGTCCCTCGACCGCGTACCGGCGGATCAGGTAGAACCACACGACACCCAGCGCGCCGTACAGCAGCGTGAACACCACGAGCGAGGTGACGACCAGCCCGGTCGGGTGATCGGAGACACCCTGGTCGACGGTGAGCCGGATCAGGTCGACGCCGGTCGGGTTGGGATGCACCACCCAGGGCTGACGGCCCATCTCGGTGAAGATCCAGCCCGCACTGTTCGCGAGGAACGGCATCGGAATCGCGATGAGGCACAACCACTTGAACCAGTTCTGGTCCGGGACCCGGCCCCGACGGGTGACCCACAGTCCGGCCAGCGCCAGCGCCAGCGACCCGGCAGCCAGACCGATCATCGCGCGGAACGACCAGTACGTGACGAACAGGTTGGGACGGTAGTTGCCGGGACCGAACTGCTGCTCGTACTGAGCCTGCAGATCCTCGACGCCCTGCAGTGTCACGCCGCTGAACTTGCCCTCGGCCAGCCACGGCAACACGAAGGGCACCTCGAGCACGTGCGTGACACCCTCGCAGTTGTTGTGGGTACCGACGGTGAGGATCGAGAAGTCTGGATCGGTCTCGGTGTGACACAACGACTCTGCAGACGCCATCTTCATCGGCTGTTGCTGGAACATCAGCTTGCCCTGGACGTCACCGGTGTAGATGAGACCGATACCGGCGATGATCATCACGAGCATGCCCATCCGCGCGGCCGGCCGGAACATTCCACGCGCGTCCTCGACGAGCGTCTCGGCCTCCTCCGGAGCCGAGGTCTTGGACTTGCGCATGTTGCGCACCATCCACCAACCGGCGATGCCGACCACGAACGTTGCGGCGGTGAGGAAGCCACCTGCAACCGCGTGAAGGTACGCCGCGATGGCCGTGTTGTTGGTCAGCAGGGCCCAGATGCTCTCGAGCTCGGCGCGTCCGGTCTCCGGATTGAAACGCGCGCCGACGGGGTGCTGCATGAACGAGTTGGCGACGATGATGAAGTACGCCGAGGCGTTCACACCGATCGCGGCCAACCAGATCGTCGCGAGATGGACACCCTTGGGCAGTCGGGTCCAGCCGAAGATCCACAGGCCGAGGAACGTCGACTCGAGGAAGAACGCGACGAGACCCTCGAGCGCCAGTGGGGCACCGAAGACGTCGCCGACGAACCGGGAGTACTCACTCCAGTTCATACCGAACTGGAACTCCTGCACGATGCCTGTCGCGACACCGATCGCGAAGTTGATCAGGAAGAACTTGCCGAAGAACTTGGTGAGGCGATACCAGTGATCCTTCTTCGTGATCACCCACATCGTCTGCATGATCGCGACCAGCGGAGCCAGTCCGATCGTGAGGGGAACGAAGATGAAGTGGTAGACGGTGGTGATTCCGAACTGCCACCGGGAGACATCCAAGACATCCATGGCTACTCCGAAAAGTCGGCCCGTAGGACAGGCTTCGGGGTCGAGACGTGGGCGTCCGCTCGATCCCTGTTCACAAAGCTACTGCGGGCAGAAGCTCCCCGCAGCGGATTGCTACTACGGAATGTAGTAGACCTTTCGGTCGGCGCCTAACCCGATCTAGTCCGACCCCACCGTCTCGACGGCCAACTGAACCATCGAGGCCACGTCCTCGGCCGCCGGCGACACCGACAACGAGAGCCCGTCGAGGGTGTGCACCCGCGCCGCCAGGGTAACACTCGAGACCATCCAGATTCCCTCCGCGACAACAAGATCCACGGGATTCAGAGGTTCGTACTTGCACGTGTATCCCTTGGCCCCGGCGACCTCGAACAGGGCCCGCTGCGTGGTGCCCGGCAGGATGCTGTGCTCGGGCGGCGGAGTGATCAACGTCTTACCCCGGGCGATCACGACCGTCGACCGGGGACCCTCCAGAATTCGTCCTTCACTGCTCGTGAAGATGACGTCGTCGACACCCTGCGCCTGGGCATGCCTCAGGGCCGCCATGTTCGTCGCGTACGACAGAGTCTTCGCCCCCGCCAGCTGCCACGGCGCCGACGCCGCAAGGTCGACCGAGTACCCGCGCGGCAGCGTCATGACGGAGACCCCGTCGCGGCGAGCACGCAGGACACGCTCCGCGACCGGACCCACCGACACGAACGCGGTGGCCGGTCCCCCGGTCTCCCGGCCACGACTGAGCAGAAGACGCATCCAGCCTTCCCGGTCGCGTCCCCACTCCCGGGCCGCCGCCTCGACGGCGCGGCGCCACAACCCACGGCCCGGCAGGGGCAACTCGAGGGCGGTCGCCGACGCCTCCAGACGATCCAGGTGCAGCCCGACCTTGCACGCCCGCCCGTCGCGGACCAACAGCGTCTCGAACACGCCGTCGCCGCGCACCACGGCGAGGTCGTCCACGTGCAGGAGCGGGGCGTCGGCGTCGCGCACCTGCCCGTCCAGTGTCACCAGCACCTGTCCAACCTGCTCAGCCATGCCGCCCACCATAGTCAGAACTCGGCGCGACCAGCAGTTCCCTGTGTCACGCGGCACCGTCGCTCACCGCTCCTAGAATGGGGCCGTGGCCGACACTCCGCACGTTGCACCCAGTCCACTTCTGTCCACGCCCGGCGCGGTCCCTCCGCCCGAGGGCTCACCGGATGCCGGCGTCGCATGGCACTACGGCGATCCGTTCGCCGAGCAACGCGCCGCGGTCCGCTCCGCAGCCGTCGTCGACCGCTCCCACCGGTTCGTCATCGCGATCTCCGGCGACGAGCGGCTCACGTGGCTGCACACCATCTCCAGCCAGCACGTCGCCGCGCTCCCGGACCGGTCCAGCGCCGAGAACCTGAGCCTGGACATCAACGGCCGCATCGAGCACCACTTCGTGCAGACCGACATCGACAGCGTGACGTGGATCGACACCGAGGCCGACCACGGCCCGGAGTTGCTGACCTTCCTGCAGAAGATGGTGTTCTGGTCCAAGGCCGAGCCGCGCGACGGCAACGACATGGCCGTGCTGAGCCTGCTCGGCCCCGACGTCGCATCCTCCCCCGCCTTCCTGGAGGCGCTCGGCGTGTCGGCACTGCCCGGCGTGTACGACGCGGTCCCGCTGGCCGGCGGCGGATTCGTGCGCCGGATGCCGTGGCCCACCGTGGACTCGTTCGACCTGGTGATCCCGCGCAGCGAACTCAGCCGCTGGTGGACCGTCCTCACCGCGGCCGGCGCGCGTCCGGCCGGCTCGTGGGCGTTCGAGGCCTTGAGGGTCGCAGCGCTGCGCCCGCGGATCGGCGTCGACACCGACGACCGCACCATCCCCCACGAGGCCGGCTGGATCGGTGGGCCGGCCGAGCACGGCGCCGTCCACCTCGACAAGGGCTGCTACCGCGGCCAGGAGACGGTGGCCCGGGTCCACAACCTCGGCAAGCCGCCGCGCCACCTCGTGCTGCTGCACCTCGACGGCTCCGCCGAGGGTCGCCCCGAGGCGGGCGAGTCCGTGACCGCGGACGGGCGCACCGTCGGCCGCGTGGGCACCGTCGTCGACCACTTCGAGTGGGGACCGATCGCGCTGGCGCTGGTGAAGCGCACCGTGCCCGTCGAGACCGCGCTCGTCGCCGGGCCGTGCGCCGCCTCGATCGACGCGGACTCGGTGCCGCGGCACGACGAGGTGCAGGCGGGCCGGGCGGCCGTCGACCGGTTGCGCGGCCGGTGACGGGCGCGTCGACCGGCCGCCTCGATGCGGTGTGCGTCGTGTTCGCCGACCGCGACGCACCCAGCAAGCGGGCGCCGCGCACGGCCATCGACAAACGGCCCGTGACGGGCCCTGTGCGCGTCGAAACCGGCGGGGTGACCGGAGACCACGTCTGCGACACGAAGTTCCACGGAGGGCGCGACAAGGCGGTCTACGCCTACTCCACGGAAGAGGCCGAGCGTTGGGCGTCGGAACTGGGCCGGCCCCTCGCGCCGGGCTGGTTCGGCGAGAACATGCGCGTGGTCGGCGTGCCCACCACCGACGCGGTGATCGGCACCCGCTGGCGCATCGGCGACGTCGAACTCGAGATCACCGAGCCGCGCGTGCCGTGCGGGACGTTCGCGCACTGGTCCGGCGAGCCACGGTGGGTCAAGCGGTTCACCGAACGCGCCGACGTCGGCGCGTACATGCGGGTGCTGACCCCCGGCCGCATACAGGCCGGCGACGCCGTCGAGATCCTGTCGGTGCCCGCACACGGGGTGACCGTCCGCGACGTGTTCGTCGGCGACGACGCCGCCCGGCTGGCGCGCCTGCTCGCCGAACAACCCGATCTCGCGGACACGGTCGAAGCCCGGGTCCGCAAGTTCCTGAACCGTCTGGAAGAGCAGGTGCCGTCGTGAGCGTCGAACTGGTCGAGGTCGTCCGATCCGGATTCCGCGAGTGCGTGCACCGCGGTTCCCTGGTGGTGCTCGCGCCGGACGGAACCAGCACGCTGACCCTCGGCGAGGTCCACACGCCGATCTACCCGCGGTCGTCGAACAAGCCGATGCAGGCGGTCGCACTGCTCCGCAGCGGGTTCGTGCCCGAGTCCAGCGAGCAGCTGGCGATCGCGTCGGCGTCGCACGAGGGCGAGCTCGCGCACGTCGAACTCGTCGAGCAGCTACTCGACCGCCACGGCCTCGAGGAGCGGCAGCTGCAGTGCCCTCCGGACCTGCCGGCGAACGAACTGGCGCGCGCCGAGGTGCTCGCGACGGGCCGGCCGCCCCGAACGGTCTACATGAACTGTTCGGGCAAGCACGCGGCCATGCTCGCAGCATGCGCGGCCAACGACTGGCCGATGGACACGTACCTCGACCCCGCCCACCCGCTCCAGCGCACCGTGATCGGGACCATCGCCGAACTCAGCGGCGAACCCGAGACCGAACTGGGCATCGACGGCTGCGGGCTGCCGATCATTCCGGTGTCGCTGACCAACCTCGCGCGGGCGTTCTCCCGCCTGGCTACGGCCGAACCCGGATCGGCCGAGCGATCCGTCGCCGACGCGATCCGCGCGCACCCGCACCTCGTGTCGGGCACCGGTCGCGACGACGCCCGCCTGATGCCGGCGGTGCCGGGGCTGCTGTGCAAGGCCGGCGCCGACGGAGTCCATGCGGGCGCGCTGCCCGACGGCACCGCCTTCGCGTTCAAGATCGACGATGGGCACGAGCGGGCCCGGCTGCCGTTGACCGCGGCGCTGCTCCACCGGCTCGGCGTGACGTGGTCGGAGGACCACGCCGCACTGGCGTCCCAGCCCGTCCTCGGCGGCGGCGCCCGAGTGGGGACGATACGCGCCGTCCCGGGTGTGTTCTAGCCTGCAGAAATTCGCCATCACTCCAGCTCACGGGCCCTCTGAGACAAATCAGACACCACCGGGAACCATTCGTGGAGGCGGAAGCGACATTTGCACGCTAGAGTGTGGGTCAGGAAAACATCAACACTCACGCGGGGCCGCCAAATTCCCCAGGCCGCCCCGCGAAAGCGCGAGGGGGTCAGCCATGGGCCGCGGCCGGGCTAAGGCAAAGCAGACCAAGGTTGCACGGGAGCTCAAATACAGCTCTCCGTCCACGGATTTCGACAGCCTGCAACGAGAGCTCTCGAGCGGCGGTGGATCCGGCTCGTCCCGTAACGGCGGAGTCATCGCCGACAAGCGCTCCGACGAGGACAACCGCCCTCCCTGGGAGGACGACGACTACGACGATTGGCGTCGTTGACTGTCGTCCTGACCCAGTCGGACAAACGCGAATGAGGGGGAGCCCGACCGGCTCCCCCTCATTCGTGGTATCTCCGTGAGTACTTCGCGGCCTGCCCGCGCGTGCAATGCCGTCGCATCTCCGGCATCCCGGGTGCACGTCTGGCGCCTCTGGCATCTCCGGCCCTAACCGGCCGACACCGCCTAGAACGACGTCGTCCCCGGAACCTCGTGGAGGTTCCGGGGACGACGCCTACGTGCGGTCCCGGCTCGGGACGGCCGCTCAGAAGCGAGGGTGATCGCCCAGCAGCAGGGCGCGTGCGGCGTCGGCGTCCGATGCCTTCTTGACGCTGCCGAGGGTCCAGCAGTCGATGTGGCGGGCCGTGAGCACCGCCAGGGCGCGGTCCACGTCCTCGGGCGCGACGATCGCGACCATGCCGACGCCCATGTTGAACGTCTGCTCCATCTCGGCGCGCTCGACACGACCGCGCTGCGCGATCATGGTGAACACGGGAGCGGGGCTCCAGGTGCCACGGTCCAGCTCGGCGACGAGGCCCTTGGGCATCACGCGCGCGAGGTTGTTGGCGAGGCCGCCACCGGTGACGTGGCAGAACGTGCGCACGTCGGTCTCGGCGGCCAGCGCCAGGCAGTCCTTGGCGTAGATCTTGGTGGGCTCGAGCAGCTCCTCGCCGAGGGTACGGCCGAACTCGTCGACGTGCCCGGTCAGCGACATGTGGTCGATCTCGAGCAGCACCTTGCGGGCCAGCGAGTAACCGTTGGAGTGCAGACCCGACGCGCCCATGCCGATCACGACGTCGCCCGGGCGGACACGGTCCGGTCCGAGGACCTGGTCGGCCTCGACGACGCCGATACCGGTGGCGGACAGGTCGTAGTCACCGTCGGCCATCACCCCGGGGTGCTCGGCCGTCTCGCCGCCGAGCAGCGCGCAGCCGGCCTGGATGCAGCCCTCGGCGATGCCGCCGACGATCTCGGCGACCCGCTCGGGGACGACCCGGCCGACCGCGATGTAGTCCTGCAGGAACAGCGGCTCGGCGCCGCACACCACGAGGTCGTCCACGACCATCGCGACCAGGTCGAGGCCGACGGTGTCGTGCTTGTCCATGGCCTGCGCGACGGCGAGCTTGGTGCCGACGCCGTCGGTGGACGCGGCGAGCAGCGGCTCCTTGTATCCACCCTTGAGGGAGAACAGGCCGGCGAAACCACCGAGACCACCCATGACCTCGGGGCGGCTGGCCTTCTTCGCCAACGGGGCGAACAGTTCGACTGCCCGGTCGCCCGCTTCGATGTCCACTCCGGCGGCGGCGTACGAAGCGCCCTGCGTGCGGGTACTGTCCTCGGTCATTGGGTTCTGGCTCCAGCCTTGATACTCGGTGAACGTCTCAACTGCAGCATCCGCAGCGGTCGCGAATGCATGTGCGCATGCGCAATCACCTCGATTGCGCCCTTACGCTACCGGAGTTGCTCGGGCATCCCCGGACGGTCCTGCGAACTAGGGACGAGACAGCGCGTCCGCGTTGTCGTTGTCATGACTGACCGCGGCGCCCGCGGCCGACTCCAACATCCCCTCGAGGACGTTCTTGCCGATGCCCCCGTCCGGCAGCGCGATCGGGTAGTTGCCGTCGAAGCACGCCGCGCACAGACGCGAGCGGGGCTGCTCGGTGGCGGCGACCATGCCGTCGATCGAGATGTAGCCGAGCGAGTCGGCACCGATCGACCGGCGCACGCCGTCGAGCATCTCGTCGAACGTGGCGTTCACGCCGCTGCCCTCGGCACCGTTCGCGATGAGCTCGGCGGGCGAGGCGAAGTCGATGCCGTAGAAGCACGGCCACTTGACCGGCGGCGAGGCGATGCGCACGTGGATCTCGAGGGCGCCGGCCTCGCGGAGCATCCGGATCAGCGCGCGCTGGGTGTTGCCGCGGACGATCGAATCGTCGACCACGACGAGGCGCTTGCCGCGGATGACTTCCTTGAGCGGGTTGAGCTTGAGGCGGATACCCAGCTGACGGATGGTCTGCGACGGCTGGATGAAGGTGCGGCCCACGTAGGCGTTCTTCATCAGCCCCTGGCCGTACGGGATACCCGAACCCTGTGCGTAGCCGACCGCGGCCGGGGTGCCGGACTCCGGCACCGGGATCACCAGATCGCCCTCGGCGGGGTGCTCCTTGGCGAGACGGCGACCGATCTCGACGCGGGTCGAGTGCACCGAACGACCGGAGATGACGCTGTCCGGGCGGGCCAGGTACACGTACTCGAACACGCAGCCCTTGGGTTCCGGGTTCGCGAAGCGGGACGACCGGACACCGTCGGCGTCGATCGCGAGCAGCTCGCCGGGCTCGATCTCGCGCACGAAGGACGCGCCGACGATGTCGAGGGCGGCGGTCTCGCTGGCGACCACCCAGCCGCGGTCGAGACGACCGAGGCACAGCGGGCGGATGCCGTGCGGGTCGCGCGCCGCGTACAGCGTGTGCTCATCCATGAACGTCAGGCAGAAGGCACCGCGCAGCGTCGGCAGCAGCTTCATCGCGGCCTGCTCGAGCGTGCTGTCGGCGGCGGCGTGCGCCAGCAGCGCACCGACGATGTCCGAGTCGGACGTGGCCGCGCCGGGACGCTTGTCGTTGATCAGGCCGGCCTCGCGGGCGCGCTGCGCCAGTTCGGCGGTGTTGACGAGGTTGCCGTTGTGGCCCAGCGCGACGCCGGTGCCGGCGGCGGTGGTGCGGAAGATCGGCTGCGCGTTCTCCCAGGTCGTGGACCCGGTGGTGGAGTAGCGGCAGTGGCCGACGGCGACATGCCCCGGCATGGCACCGAGGGTCTGCTCGTCGAACACCTGGCTGACCAGGCCCAGATCCTTGAACACCAGCACCTGCGCGCCGTCGGCGACGGCGATGCCGGCAGCCTCCTGGCCACGGTGCTGGAGGGCGTACAGCCCGTAGTACGTCAGCTTGGCGACGTCCTCGCCCGGCGCCCAGACACCGAAGACGCCACACTCTTCACGAGGTTCGTTCTCGTCCTCGTCTGGTGCGGTCGTAGCGAGAAGATTCCGACTGTTGACCGACAGTTCGGCACGAGTCACGGCAAGCGCTCCCTAAGGGGATTCGGTGAGGGGGGCGTGCCCCATTCTAACTACCGATCCAGGCACACTCGACGGTCGGTGCGTCGGATCACGTCGATGCGACCCACGTCACATGAACTCACAAGCGGATCAGCGGGAGCCAGTGGGCGATCTCGCCGGCCCGACTGCCCGACGCGCTCAGCGACCCGCCGGCCGCCGCGTCGTCGAATCCGAGTCGTCCGGTCGCCAACAACAGCCACGTCCGCGGGTCGGTCTCGACGACGTTGGGCGGGGTCCCCCGGGTGTGTCGCGGGCCCTCGATGCACTGCACCGCGACGAACGGCGGCACCCGGACCTCGACACTCGACCCGGGCGCGATCTGTTCGAGGGTGCGGGCACTCAGCCGCACCGCGGCGGCCAGGTCCGCGCGGGCCGGCTTCGTCTCGTCCTCGCCGCGCAGCCACGGCCCGACGGCGAGCAGCGCACTGCGGAGTTCGGCGGGGTCGACGGCACGGCGGGCTGGCATGAGCATCAAATCTACTGAGCCCGTCCGCGGCGGCGGAACAAGCCTCCGGGCAGCGCAGTTGCACAGTCCATGAGCATCGCAGCCGACACCCAGAGACCGCTGCTCGATCTCGTCGCGTCCCAGAACCGGGCGATCCTCGCGACCCTCAAGCACGACGGCAGGCCACAACTGTCCAACATCATCTACGCGTGGGACCCCGAGTCGCGCACCGCGCGGATCTCGGTCACCGCGGATCGCGCGAAGACCCGTAATGCGTCCCGCGATCCGCGGGTGTCGCTTCACGTGAGCGCCGCCGACTTCTGGAGCTACGCGGTGATCGAGGGCGACGCGGAGCTGACGCCCGTCGCCGCCGATCCGGGCGACGCGACCGTCGACGAACTCATCGCGGTCTACCGCGCCGCCACCGGGGGCGAGCACGACGACTGGGACGAGTTCCGTCGGGCGATGGTCGCCGAGCGGCGTCTGGTCCTGCGGGTCCGCGCCGACCACGTCTACGGCATGGCGCAGCTGCCCTGACCGCCGGTCACACCGGCGGCAGCGGCACCTCGACCGGGCCGGTGACGACCCGGATGCGCCGCAGCAGCAGCGCGCCACCGACGTTGACCGCCAGGTGCAGCAGTGCCGGCGCGAGGACGCTGCCGCTGACCGCGCGCAGCCGGTCGAAGAGGATCGATGCGGCGGCCGTGAAAGCGACGGTGCCGACCACCGAGTCGCCCGCCACGTGTGCCGGGTGCACGTGCCACAGCCCGAAGGCCGTCGCCCGGACCGCCGTCGCGGCGGCCGGCGGGAACGCGCGGTCGGTCAACGCGGTCAGCACGCCCCGGAACAGCAACTCCTCCGTGACGACGGTGCCGAACGGAATGTGCGCCGACACCCACTCGGCGAAGTCGTGCCGCACCTCGTCGGGCACCGTGAAACGGCTGTGCAGCGACGGCATCGCGAGCGCGCCCACATAACCGACGACGGGGACCGCGGCGGCGGCACTCCCCCACGCCAGCCCCGAGCGGACGTTGCCGAGCCCCAGTTCGTCGCGGTGCAGCCCGCGCGCCAGCCCGGCCGCCGTGGCGCCGAGCGCCACCAGGGTTCCGGACGTCGCCCGGCCCCGCGACGACAGCCGCAGCGCGGGCAGCACCGCGTTGTTCCAGGCGACGAGCGCGGCCGCGGTGGCCGGCCCGGCCGCCCGGCTCACTTCTCGGGCCCGTCGTGCCCGCGCAGGTCCTCGAGGGTGGCGCGCACCCGTTCGGTGTCGGCAGGCGTCCAGCCCTCGGGCGCAGTGACGGCGACCCAGCCGTCGAGGATCACGGTGCCGTAGTTGTGGCCGTGCCCGTCCGGGACGCCCGCGGCATTCGCGAGATCGGCGCTCACCTGCCAGAACGTCACGAACGGGAACCATTTCATCGACGGCAACCGGTCGAATCCCGGTGGCTCGGACAGCCAGTCCGGGCGGGTGAACGCGAGATCGGTGGACCACCACACCACGGGATCCGACGGGTGCTGGATGTAGAGCACCCGCGGCTCGAGCCACGGCCCCTGATCGCCGGGGATCGCCGACGCGTCGTCCGCGAACCGGACCACCAGACCGTCCGCGTACACCGGTTGCACTTCCGGGGTGCCCGGGTCACGCCGGTCGGTGAGCGCACTCCACAGCGGATTGGCGTTGGGCGGACCCACCCACAGCACACCGTCCACGGTCTCGCGGATGTCGGCGAGACCGTCGAAGGCGCCCTCGCCGGCCTGGGTGCCGAGGCTCTCGCCGTACACGTACAGCTTGGGGCGGGTGGCCTCCGGTTTCGTGAGCCAACGGTCGTGCACCGCGTGGATCAACGCGTTCCCGGCCACCGCCGCCTTCCCGCGGTCGGCGATGAACGAGATCCAACTCGGCAGGTACGAGTACTGCGCCGCCACCAGTGCGCTGTCGCCGTTCTCGACGAGTTCGATGGCCTGCGCCGCGGTGGGATTGACCCATCCTGTCCCCGTGGTGGGAATGATGACGAGGGCCTTGCGTTCGAACGCGCCGGTCCGCTCCAGTTCGTCGAGCACGACGTTCATCCGCGCGGCCGTGTCGTCGGCGGTCTCGAGACCCGCATACACCCGGATGGGTTCCTTGGCGGGCTTGCCGTTCGCGGCGGTCAGTTCGCCGGCGTGGATGCCGCCGGAGACGAAGTTGCGGCCCTCGAACCCGAGGGTGTCCCACGATGCCAGCGATGCCGGGCTTCCGGACCGTTCGGGCAGCAGGGGTTGCACGGCACCGGGCCGGGTCTCGTTGTTCTGCAGACTGAATATCGAGTTCACGGCGGCGTACCCGGCGCGGAGCAGGATTCCGTCCACAAGCATGAAGACGAGCACGAGCACCACGGCCAGTCCGCCCGCAGACGCGGCGGGTGGCGGGATCTTGAGCCGCTTGTTCAGTTGGCGCGCGACCCAGCGGACCAGGTCGCGCAGCACCCGCCACAGCGAGATGAGCGCGGCCGCCACGAGCAGGCTGAGCCCGCCGGTGCGGATGTATCCCGTGGTGGTGGTGCCCTCGGCGTTCATCAGCGCCGACAGCTCACGCTGCCATCCGGCCGCGTAGATGAGCATGATCACCGCGGCCAGCGCGGACGCGACCGGCACGAACACCTTCACGGCGAGCATGATCCGGTCCGGCAGCGGCCACCAGGGGCGGCGTGCGAGGCCGAACTCGTAGACCACCCACCCGACGGCGGCGCCGACCGCGTAGCCGATTGCAGCGCTGATACCGCCGATGAGTCCCTGGAACAGCCAGTCGCGCGGAAGCAGCGACGGCGTCAGGGACCAGCAGAAGAACAGTGAAGCGAACGCGATGCCCGTGAAGTCGAGCTTGAGCAGGCCCCACGCCCACAGGACGAACGGGTGACGCTGATCGAACCCGGGGGTGAGGACAGGTGTCACCGGCCGCGGATCCTCCCGCAGCTCAGCGACCGCCTCCCGCTCGACCCCCGAGTCCGTCACACATCACCCAAACAGTGCCGGGAGGGTCGATTCGGACGTCTCACGCAGCTCGGCCATGGAGACCGAGAACTGACCCTGGACCTCGACGGAGTCGGAACCCTCGTCGACGACGCCGATACGGACCCACGGTAGACCCCGTGCGGAGCACATTCCGGTGAAGCGGGTCTCCTCGGTGCGGGGTACTGCGACCAGCACGCGGCCGGCCGACTCCGAGAACAGCGTCACGAACGGATCCGCGTCCTCCGGGAGCAGGATCCGGCAGCCGGTCTCGCCGGCCAGCGCTGCCTCGACGACGGCCTGCGCAAGGCCACCCTCGGACAGGTCGTGGGCGGCGGAGATGAGGCCGTCACGCGAGCCGGCCAGCAGGATGTCGGCCAGCAGCTGCTCACGCTCGAGGTCGACCTTCGGCGGCACGCCACCGAGGTGATCGTGCTCGACCTGGGCCCAGATGGACCCGTCGAACTCGTCCCGGGTCTCGCCCAGCAGGATCAGCGTCTCGCCCGGCTCGAGGCCCAGGCCGGTGGGGATGCGACGGTGCACGTCGTCGATCACACCGAGGACCGCGACGACCGGGGTCGGCAGGATCGCAGTGGATCCGGTCTGGTTGTAGAAGCTGACGTTGCCGCCGGTGACCGGGATGCCGAGCTTGGCGCAGCCGTCCGCGAGGCCACGCACGGCCTGCTGGAACTGCCACATGACGCCCGGATCCTCGGGGGAACCGAAGTTGAGGCAGTTGGAGACGGCCTTCGGGGTGGCACCGGTGACGGCGACGTTGCGGAACGCCTCGGCCAGCGCCAGCTGAGCACCGGCGTACGGGTCGAGCATGGTGTAGCGGCCCGACGCGTCGGTGGCCAGCGCGATGCCGCGTCCGGTCTCCTCGTCGATACGGACCACGCCGCCGTCGGCGTTCTCGGCGAGCACGGTGTTGCCGCGCACGTAGCGGTCGTACTGCTCGGTGATCCACTTGCGGCTGCACAGCGCAGGCGAGGCGATCATCTTCAGCAGCGTGGCCTTGAGCTCGTCCGCCGTCTCGGGACGCTTCAGACCCGCGGTGGTGTTCGCGATCAGCGCGTCCTGTGTGTCGGGACGGGCAACGGGGCGCTCGTAGACCGGGCCCTCGTGGGCGATGGTGCGCGCCGGCGCGTCGACGACGGTCTCGCCGTGCCAGTCGATGACGAGGTGCTCACCGTCGGTGACCTCGCCGATGACGGTGGCCAGGACGTCCCACTTCTTACAGACCTCCATGAACGCGTCGACGTTCTCGGGGGTGACGACCGCACACATGCGCTCCTGCGACTCGCTGGAGAGCACCTCGGCGGCGGTCATGCCGGTGGCACGCATCGGGACCAGGTCGAGGTCGATGTGCATGCCGCCGTCACCGGCCGCGGCCAGCTCCGATGTGGCGCAGGACAGCCCGGCGCCGCCGAGGTCCTGGATACCGACGACCAGCTTGGCCTTGTACAGGTCGAGGCAGCACTCGATGAGTACCTTCTCGGTGAACGGGTCGCCGACCTGCACGGCGGGGAGCTTCTTCGGGCGTCCGCCCGAGCTCTCGTCGAAGGTCTCCGAGGCGAGGACGGACACGCCGCCGATGCCGTCGAGGCCGGTGCGCGCACCGAACAGGATGATCTTGTTTCCGGCGCCGGACGCGAACGCCAGGTGCAGGTCCTCGACGCGCATCGCGCCGGCACACAGCGCGTTGACGAGCGGGTTGCCCTGGTAGGAGGCGTCGA
Source organism: Rhodococcus sp. W8901 (assembly GCF_013348805.1). Taxonomy (NCBI): domain Bacteria; kingdom Bacillati; phylum Actinomycetota; class Actinomycetes; order Mycobacteriales; family Nocardiaceae; genus Rhodococcus; species Rhodococcus sp. W8901. The sequence continues at coordinate 1,099,974 of NZ_CP054690.1, read as the reverse complement.
AGACGGTCTCGCCGCCGACGTTGGGCAGGCCGAGGGAGTTACCGTAGCCGCCGACGCCGCGCACGACACCGTCGACGACGCGACGGGTGTCGGGGGCATCAGCCGCACCGAAACGCAGCTGGTCCATGACCGCGATCGGACGCGCGCCCATCGCCATGATGTCGCGGACGATGCCGCCGACGCCGGTGGCCGCGCCCTGGTAGGGCTCGATGTACGACGGGTGGTTGTGCGACTCGACCTTGAAGGTGACCGCCCAGCCGTCACCGATGTCGACGACACCGGCGTTCTCGCCGATGCCGGCGAGCATGGACGAGCGCATCTCGTCGGTGGTGGTCTCACCGAAGTACTTGAGGTGCACCTTGGAGGACTTGTAGGAGCAGTGCTCGCTCCACATCACCGAGTACATCGCGAGCTCGGCGTCGGTGGGACGGCGGCCGAGAATCTCCTTGATGCGGGCGTACTCGTCGTCCTTGAGGCCCAGCTCCTTGAACGGCTGGGCGACGTCGGGAGTCGCGGAAGCGTGCGTGACGGTATCTACCTGCGGAGACACGGGGCTTATGGTCCCTTCCCTCTGGGATCGAATCGGCAGGCCGGGCGGCGCGCTGCCAGGGCAAAGTCTAGCCGGGCGCACCGACGCGCTGCGCACGACCGGTCCGACACCGCCCACGCCCGCGTCACCAGTGAACCCTGCCGAGCACGCGGACGCCCCGGGACGCCGTACCGCCCATGCGGCAAGTGCGGCGCGACGTGTTCACCCTGCCTGAACACCGCGCCGGAGCCCATCGGCCCCGACACGAATTTTGGGGGTTGACTACGCCGCCTCATGCCTGCCACCCTCTGACTGAACCGCCTGAACGCTCGCTCGGTTCAGTTCATTGGGAGGAAGGAAAGCGCATGTCGACCGACATCGAACTGTCAGATCTCACGGATCTGCTGGCAGCATCGCCCAGCAACTGGGGCAAGTGGGGGGCCGACGACGAAGTCGGAAGCCTCAACTACCTGACCGCGCAGCAGGTCCTCGCCGGTGCGGCGTTGATCCGACGGGGGTCGGTCTTCACCCTCCAGCGGCTGATCGGCGACCCGAAGGGCGATCCGGTGTGGCCCGGCCGCGAGCCGGCCGAGCGCGAGATGATCTACGACGAATCGGATTGGGACGAAGGCGGTTCGGGCCCATGCTTCCCGGGCGGACTCCACTACGCCGACGACAAGATCGAGGCCTTCCTGCAGGGCTCGACGCAGTACGACGCCCTCGGCCACGTCTGGTACGACGGCAAGATCTGGAACGGCTACGACGCCCGCAGCACGGTCGGCGGCATGTCCAAGGCCAGCGTGGAACCGATCGCCCAGCGCGGAATCGTCGGCCGAGCGATCCTGCTCGACATGGCGCGACACTTCGACAAGGAGTACCTCGGGCAACGCGAGACGTTCGACCACAAGGACCTCGAGGCCTGCGCGGAACGACAGGGCATCGAGATCCGCAACCGCGACATCATCATCATCCGCACCAACCATCTCGAGATGTTCTTCCGCGACCGGGAGGCGTTCTACGCGGACTTCTGCGAGCCGGGCCTGGTCTACTCCCCCGAACTCGTCGAATGGTTCCGGGACAAGGAGATTCCCAACCTGGTCACCGACACCATCGCGAACGAGGTGACCACCGATCCCCACAACGGGATGGCGCTGGTCCTGCACAACGCCCTGATGCGCAACCTCGGCGTGGCCTTCACCGAGATCTGCGATCTCGAGAGTCTCGCCGCCGACTGCGCCGCGGACGGAACCTACGAGTTCTTCTATGTCGCGGCCCCGCTCAAGATTCATCAGGCCACCGGCGCCCCGGTCAACCCGGTGGTGATCAAGTGACCTACCGGGACCGCCCCTGGCTGCGCCTCTACCCGGAGGGACTCGGCCCCGAGATCACCCCCGAGTTCCACAACGGTCTCGAGATGTTCGGATCGGCGGTGCGGCGCGCGTCGGCCATGCCCGCCGTCAGGTACTTCGACGGATCGGCGACGTTCGGCGAACTCGATGCCGCCTCCGATGCACTCGCGAACCACCTGCAGCGCGGGGGCTTCGGCCGTGGCGATCGCCTGGCGCTCTTCGTTCAGAACAACCCGGCGTTCGTCATCGGACTGCTGGCGGCGTGGAAGTGCGGCGGTGCCGCCGTCGCCGTCAATCCGATGAACAAGCAGCGCGAGGTCACGTACCTGCTGCAGGATTCGGGCGCGCGTGCATTGCTCGTCCTCGACGACCTGTACGAGTCGGTGGCGGAACCCGTACTCGCGCAGGAGGAAACGGCGGTAGAACTGGTCGTGACGACGTCGGCGCTCGACGGACAGCGCCGCAACGACGGTCGCCTGTTCGGTGGAGCGACCCGGAGAAGCCTCGCCACCGATGACCTGTACGCCATCATCGGCAACCACGACGGACGGAAGCCCGACCCGGTGAGCATCGAGGGCGACGAACTCGCGATCCTCACCTACACCTCGGGTACGACCGGCAAGCCGAAGGGCGCCGTCAACACTCACGCGAACTTTGCGTTCAACGCCCAGACATACCGCGACTGGGCCCATCTGCGTGACGGCGATCCCGTGCTCGGGATCGCCCCGCTCTTCCACATCTCCGGACTCGTCGGGCACATCATGGTGGCGTTCCTGACCGCGTCACCGCTCGTCCTCTCGCACCGCTTCCAGCCGGAGGTCATGCTCGATTCGATCCGAGAGCACCGTCCGGCGTTCACCATCGGAGCGATCACCGCCCTGATCGCACTCGCCGGCGCGGACGGCGCGTGTCCCGACGACTTCTCGTCGCTGCGGGCGATCTACTCGGGCGGTGCACCTGTAGCACCGGCGGTCGCAGACCGCCTGGAATCGATGTACGGGACCTACATCCACAACATCTACGGGCTGACCGAGACCAGTTCGCCCACGCACGCGGTGCCCGCGGGGATGCGTGCACCCGTCGATCACGAATCCGGCGCCCTCTCGGTCGGCGTGCCCGTGTTCAACACCGTCGTACGGGTTCTCGACGAGAACGGCAACGAGGTTCCCGCCGGACAGATCGGGGAGTTCGCCGCGAGCGGCCCCCAGGTGGCCCCCGGTTACTGGAACAATCCGGAGGCGACCGCCGCGTCGATGCCGGGCGGTGAGTTGCGTACCGGGGATGTCGGATTCATGGATGCGGACGGATGGTTCTATCTGGTCGACCGCAAGAAGGACATGATCAACGCCTCCGGCTACAAGGTGTGGCCGCGCGAGGTCGAGGACGTGTTGTACGGGCACCCCGCCGTGCGGGAGGCAGCGGTCGTGGGCGTTCCCGACGAGTACCGCGGCGAGACCGTCAAGGCATTCGTGTCGTTGGCCTCGGGCGCGTCGGCGACCGAGGAGGAGTTGATCCAGTTCTGTCGCGAGCGCATGGCCGCATACAAGTATCCGCGCTCGATCGTGGTGGTCTCCGAGCTACCGAAGACCGCTACCGGGAAGATCCTGCGGCGAGCTTTCCGCGACAACGGAATTCCCGCGGCGGGAGCGCTGTGATGGGGCCCGAACTGAATGGGTCGGTCGCCGTTGTCACCGGCGCTGCCCACGGCCTCGGGTTCGCACTGGGGCGCGAGTTGCTGGGTCGCGGATGTCGCGTGGTCCTGGCCGACAGGGACGAAGACGGCCTGCAGGTGGCGGGCGAAACGCTGCGTCGGGTACACGGCGATCGGGTCGAGTGGATCGCCGGCGACGCCGCCGACTCGCACGACATCGAACGAACCCTGGCGCTCGCGGACTCGACATTCGGCCCGGTGGACCTGTACGTCGCGAATGCCGGTGTCTTCCAAGGCTTCGGCCTGGATGCCACGGAGCAGGAGTGGAGTACCTCGTGGGAGGTCAACGTACAGGCACACGTACGTGCCGCCCGCCTTCTCGTCCCGTCGTGGCTGCAGCGAGGCGGCGGTCGGTTCGTGTCCATCGCCTCGGCGGCGGGCCTGCTGACGCAGTTGGGTTCGCCGACGTACTCGGTGACCAAGCACGCCGTCGTGGGTTTCGCCGAGTGGCTCGCCGTGACGTACGGCGACCTGGGCGTATCGGTGACCTGCGTGTGCCCGATGGGCATCGCGACCGCGATGATCGGTGACGCCTCCGAATCATCGGACCGGCAGATGCGATCGGCCGCCGCCACGATCACCCGTGCGGGGGAAGTGATGACACCGGAAGAGGTTGCCCGCCAAGCGGTCGACGGTGTCGCTCACAACCAGTTCCTCGTTCTTCCCCACGCCGAGGTGGCCGACTTCCGAGCCCGGAAAGCCGCCGACATCGAGCGCTGGATCTCCGGCATGCAGCGACATCGGCGCGTCACCGACTCCGAAGTCGACTGATCGACGCTAGGAGTACGCCGGTCGCATGCCGAGCATCGCGCGCGCATGACCGGCGTACTCCTGCGCGATCTGCTCCGGGGAGAGGGGCCCGGTCGGGTCGAACCACTGGGGCAGCGCAGCACACATCGTCGTGACGGCCCGCGCGGTCGTGTGCGGCCGGGGACGTATGACCGCACCCGCTGCGGCCGCCCGATCGAGTTCGGCGTCCATCAGGTCCTGCATCCCGCGGCGCTCCGCAGCGATGCGGCCAGCTGCCGGTTCTTCCAAGCTTCGTGTCTCGTTGGTGCCCACCACCGCAATGTCGCTGCGCACCACGTAATAGAGCGCGAGTGCCTCCACCATGTTCGAGTAGCGCTCGACCGGATCCGCTCCGCCCTCGTCCCTGGCTCGGATCAAGCGGACCCGCACCTCCTCGATGATCAGCTCGAAGATGGCGACCAACAGGCTCTGCTTACTGCGGTAGTGGTGATAGACGCCGGCCACACTGATGCCGGCGCCGTCGGCGATTATCCGCATGGTCGCGGCGTGGTAGCCGGTCTCCGTGAAGACATCTATTGCCGAACGCAACACCGGATCAACCGACAACGGCGCGAACTCACGCCACGCGCTCGCGTCGGTTGCGGCCGGATCCGGGACCGACGGCGACGGATCAGCGACCGGCCCGCTGAGCAACCGTTTGATCGGAATCTGGAGTTCGTCGGCGATCTCCTGAAGGCGCATCAGCGTGGGCGAGACCTTGTCGTTCTCGATCGCGCTCATCGTTCCGACGCTGACGCCGATCCGTGCCGCCAACTCGCGAAGGGTCACGCCCACGAGGTTTCGCTCGCGGCGCACATTCGGGCCCACAGCGACAGCAGCTCGTTCAGCCATGCTGAACATCGTAGCGATCGGATCACCGCGTCCGATGATGTCTCCGTGTCGTAGGGTTTAGTGCGTCTCGCAGAGCGTCCTCCGGGGCGGCAAGCAGTGCGGGATCGAGAGAGGTGAGAAGGTGACATCCCCGAACAGGCCGTGGCTCGCCAGTTTCCCCGCCGAGCATCCCGATTCGATCACTCCCGACTTCGACAACGCGTTGGCGATGTTCGACGCCGCGGTGCAACGGGCGCCGGCGGACGTCGCCATCCACTACTTCGACGGCACGCTCACCTACAGTGAACTGTCCGCGGCGGCGGATGCTCTGGCCTGTCACCTCCAAGAGCGGGGATTCGGCCGTGGAGACCGCCTGGCGGTGTGCACGCAGAACAACCCGGCGTTCCTGATCGGTGTCGTCGCGGCGTGGCGAGCGGGCGGCACATCCGTGTCGCTCAGCCCGATGTGCAAGGAACGGGAGTTCGCCCATTTCGTGAACGACTGCCGTCCCAAGGCAATTCTGATCCTCGAGGACGTGTTCGAGACCGTTGCTCAGGCAGCGCTTCGTGAATGCCCCATCGACAACATCGTCACCGTGTCGGCACTCGACGGCCAGAGTCGCAACGATGCCCGCCTGTTCGCCGCGAGCCTCCGGATCGCGACGGGCGCCACGGACCTGTACGAACTGGTTGCCGCCCACGACCGCGCGCACCGTCCGACGATCACCGACAGCCCGGCGCCGGGAGAGTTGGCGATGATCATGTACACCTCCGGAACCACCGGTTTTCCGAAGGGGGCCATGCTGTCGCATCGCAACCTCGTCTTCAGCGCGCAGGTGTACCGGGACTGGGCGCAACTGGGTCCGGGCGACCGTGTGCTCGGGCTCTCGCCGCTGTTCCACGTCTCGGGCTTGGTCGGACACGTGATGGTGGGATTTCTCCTGGGATCACCGCTCGTGCTGACTCACCGCTTCCACCCGGAGGTGATGCTCGATTCCGTTCGAGAGCATCGACCGACGTTCGCGATGGCGGCGATCACCGCCTACATCGCGCTGGCCGATGCCGGGGCGGACGCCACCGACCTCGACTCGTTGTCCGCGCTCTATTCGGGCGGTGCACCGGTCTCCCCCACCGTTCTGAGCCGACTCGAAACCGTATTCGGCAAGTACATCCACAACATGTACGGCCAGACCGAGACGAGTTCCCCATCGCACGCCGTACCGTTCGGCCGGCGAGCACCGGTGGACGCCGAGACCGGGGTGCTCTCGGTCGGAATTCCGGTGTACAACACGGATGTACGCGTGGTGGACGACTCCGGCCAGGACGTTCCGGTAGGCGACGTGGGCGAGCTGGTGACCACGGGGCCACAGGTGGCCCACGGATACTGGCCGAACCCCGACGACGGCGAAACTGTCCCCGGCACAACCACGTTTCCGACCGGCGATGTCGGGTTCATGGACCGGGGCGGATGGTTCTACGTCCTGGACCGCAAGAACGACGTCATCAACGCATCGGGCTACAAGATCTGGCCGCGCGAGGTCGAAGAGGTTCTGCTGAACCATCCCGACGTGAAAGAAGCTGCGGTGGTTGGCATTCCGGACGACTACCGAGGCGAGTCAGTGAAGGCTTTCGTCGTCGTCCGCGACGGCTCGGAACTCCGCGAGCTGGATCTCATCGAGTACGGCCGTCGTTCGATGGCCGCATTCAAGTATCCGCGTGAAGTCCAGTTCGTGGCCGCTCTGCCGAGAACCGTCACCGGAAAGCTGATTCGCAGTCGACTGTGAGCCGTCGAGGCGCGTCCGAGGCAGCGCACACGAACGCGAGGACCTCCGGTCGACCGTCGTGTCCGGGACACGACACGCTCGAACCGGAGGTCCTCGTCGTCACGCGCCGAGCGCGCCCGTCACGGGCGCGCTGGGTCAGCTCAGGTTGCCGAGCACATTGCCCAGGATTCCGCCGACCACGTTGGTGATCGAACCCTGCGGATCGGTGATGGATCCGAAGACCTGGCCCGATCCGGTGTTCACCGAACCGAAGCCCAGATCCTCGAGGCTGCCCGAGCCGGCCTCGATGGGGTTCGGCGGACGAACGGTGACGCACACGCCCATCGGGTTGATGTTCCAGTCACCAGCAGCGAGCACGATGTTGGTGCCGGCGCCGCTGTCGAGCTTGGAGCCGACCGTGGCGTTGTCCGGGACCTTGTAGGTGGTTTCCAAGGCGATCACGCCGCCACCCGCGGTGGTCCACCCGCCACCCTTGGCGATGACGGCGTTGTTGCCGACGACGGCGGTACCGGTGACGTCCTCCCACTGCTGATCCCCGATCAGCCATTTGACGTTCAGGCGAGCCTTCACCAGCTGGAAACCTGCCGGGTGGAAGTCACGGATCTGGTTGACGAGCGCTCCCGAACCGGACACCTTGGTGAGGTACGTGACGGTGTGTCCCGGTGCGACCGTGCCGTCGCCGACAACCTCCTTGCTCACGGTGTACGGCGTCCAGAGGGAGCCGGCCCAACTGTCGGTGACCGACTGGTTGAGCGCGCATGCGGGCGCGGCCTGGGCCACCGAGGCTCCGAGCCCGACGGTGACTCCGGTGGCGACGAGGGTGACAGCGGCGGTGGCGGCCGCAAGGCGGCGCAGCGAAGGACGAGACATGCAGATCTCCGATCGAAGGGGGTAACGGCTGCGTGTCGGACCTCCCCGCAGAGCCGACATGCGGTGCGCCGAGCGGTTCAGCTCGGCACAGTCGCGCATCCTTCTTACTGAACCGCTGTCCAGTTCGCAGCAGAACGCGAGAACTCGCTCTTACTGCACAGGCGTGAGGAACGCCGCGAGTGCGTCCGCGTACATGCCGACGTCGCGGGCACCCATCAGTTCTCGCGCCGAGTGCATCGCCAACTGCGGGGCGCCGACGTCGACCGTGGACAGCCCGGTCCGGGACGCGGTGATCGGTCCGATCGTCGAGCCGCAGGGCAGGTCGGCGCGATGCACGTACCGCTGCAACGGGACTCCCGCGCGGTCGCACGCGAGCGCGAACTCCGCGGACCCGCTCGCGTCGGTGGCGTAGCGCAGATTCTGGTTGACCTTGAGGACCGGGCCGCCGTTGATCTCGATGCGGTGCGCGGGCTCGTGCCGGTCCGGGTAGTTCGGGTGCGTCGCGTGGGCCATGTCGCCCGACGCGCACACCGAGCCGGACATCGCCCGCAGGAAGTCCTCCCGACCACCACCCCGGAGCAGGACGATCCGCTCGAGGACCGAGTTGAGCAGATCGGAGAAGGCGCCGCGGTCGGACATGCTGCCGACCTCCTCGTGGTCGAACAGCGCGAGCACCGGGGTGCTCTCGCCCGGCTCGGCGACCGCGGCGAGCAGCGCCTGCGTTCCGGCGTAGCAGGTGCCCTGGTTGTCGAGGCGCGGCGCGCTGATCAGGGACTCGTCCTCGCCGACCACCGTGCTGGGCGCCAGGTCGTGGGTCATCAGCTCCCAACCGAGCACCGACTCGGCCGCCACTCCCGCCTCACCGGCGAGGAAACCGACGAACGATCGTAGTTCGGTCCCGGTCCCCCACACCGCGTTGACGTGCCGCTGCGGGTCCAGCTGCACGCCCTTGCGCTCCTCGGACAGGTGGATCGCCAGCTGCGGCACCCGAAGGATCGGTCGATCGACACGGACCAGCATCTCCTCGACCGCGTCCCCGGAGCGGACGCTGAGCCGGCCGGAGATGCCGAGATCGCGGTCGAGCCACGAGTTGAGCCACGCGCCGCCGTACGGCTCGAGGCCCACCATCTGCCAGCCGGCCGACACCAGGTCCGGGTGCTGCTTCACCCGTAGGTTCGGGCTGTCGGTGTGCCCGCCGACGATCCGGAACGGCCACGAGGGAACTGACGCGCCGCCGGCTGTCCCGTCCTCGGTGCTCCATGCGATCAACGACCCGCCGCGGATCAGGTAGTAGCGCCCGGGCGCGGACGGCCACGCCTCGGTTTCCCGCAGCTCGGTGAAACCGTTGTCGGTCAGCTCGGCCGCGACCGTCGCGCACACGTGGAACGGGGACGGCGACGCGTCGACGAAGGCACACAATCCCTGGGCGTCAGCCTGCGTAATCGATGGCATACCGACAATCATGCAGTACCCGGATCAGTGTGCTCCCGAGACACAGAACTGGTTGCCCTGCGGGTCCGCGAACACCACCCACCGGAAGCCGTCCATGTTCTCCCGGTGCACCTCGGTGGCGCCCGCCGCGACTACCCGCTCGACCTCCGCGTCCAGATCGGGAGAGGTCATGTCCATGTGGAGCCGGTTCTTGCCCGGGGTCGGGTCGTCGACCTTCTGGAATCCCAGCTTCTGTCCCCAGCCGGGAACCCCGACCATGTAGAACCAGCCGTCGTTCTCCGCCTCGATCGTGCCGCCCGTCAGGTCCGCCCACCAGCGCGCGAGCGGCCCGGGATCCGTCGAATCGAACGTGATCATGCCCAGTGTCAGCGTCATGCCCGGACGTTAGCGCGTGGGACCGACATTCGGCCGTCGGAAGCAGACGCTAGATTGGCCACGCCCCCAAGATCGACTGCAGTCGCACGTGCGGCCGCGCCGCACGAACCGGAGTCCGATGAACGACGTGTCCCTCCCCCAGTCCCAGCCGGTGGCCACCCCGCTGTCCCCTGCCGCGATCTTCCTCGTCGCCACCGTGGCACCCGGCGGGGAGGCAACGGTCCGGGACCTACTCACCGATGTCACCGGGATGGGTCGTGCCGTGGGCCTGCGGGTTCCCGGCTCCAACCTCGAACTGGTGGTCGCGATCGGATCCGCTGCGTGGAACCGGCTGTTCACCGGGCCGCGGCCGGCGCAGTTGCACGAGTTCGTCGAACTGCGCGGCGACAAGCACGTCGCGCCCGCTACCCCCGGCGACCTGCTGTTCCACATCCGGGCCCAGACGCCGGACGCATGTTTCGAGCTCGCCCACCAGATCGTCAAGCGTCTCGACGGCGCGGCCACGGTGGTGGACGAGGTGCACGGATTCCAGTACTTCGAGAACCGCGACCTCATCGGGTTCGTGGACGGCACCGAGAATCCCAGCGGACAGCAGGCGGTCGCGGCAGTCACCGTCGGCGCGGAGGACGCGGGGTTCGCCGGCGGCTCGTACGTGCACATCCAGCGATACGTGCACACGATGGCCGACTGGGAGGCGCTGCCGGTCGACGAGCAGGAGCGGGTGATCGGTCGCAGCAAGCCCGACGACGTCGAGATGACCGACGACGTCAAGCCCGCCAACTCGCACGTCGCCCTCAATGCGATCAAGGACGACGACGGCAACGCGCTCGAGATCCTGCGCGCCAACATGCCGTACGGCCGGGTCGGCGACGAGATGGGCACGTTCTTCATCGGCTACTGCCGAACGCCCGCGATCACCGAGCGGATGCTCGAGAACATGTTCCTCGGCAGCCCGCGCGGCAATTACGATCGGCTGCTGGACTTCTCGGTGGCGGTCACCGGTTCGCTGTTCTTCGCACCCAGCGAGGACTTCCTCGACGCGCTGCCGCCGACCCCGGCCCTCTGACCCGGCCGTCTGACCCGGCCGTCTTACCCGGCTCAGCTGCCCGGCAACGCGCAGACGGTATCCAGTCCCAGCACGTGGTTGAGCCGGCCGAACGCGATCCAGGAGCCCAGACACATCGACAGCTCGACGATCTCGGCCTGGCTGTACCGAGCACTCATCCGCGCCCAGAACTCGTCGTCGAGGTTGTGGTGATCGAGCGCGTACCGCTCGGCGTACTCGGCGGCGAGCCGGACACGGTCGTCGAAGGCGTCGGTGGTGCGCCAGTTCTCGACGGCCTCGAAGAAGTCGTCCTCCACCTTCTGCCCGTCGCGCTCGGTGCGCCAGTCCATGCAGACGATGCAGCCGTTGATCTGCGCGATCCGCAGTCGGGCAGCCTCGAACTCCCGCAGGTCGAGCGTCGAGTTCGCGTACACGGACAGCGAGAATTTCGAGGCCGGGATCCCGATTCCGGGGACCATCTCGCCCCACACGTAGCCGACCGGGTCCTTGCCCTCTGGAATGTCGATGTTCATGGCGCCCAGTGTGCTCCGCCGAAGCCGTCGTGTGGTGCAGATTCTCACCACTCGGCAATCGAGTCCGGACTGCGTCGGGATTCGGGCGGGCGCCGCCGGAACGAGGACCAACGGCCCTACGGCCGATCGGGTGACGGCACTTTCCATGCTCGCGTTCTGCGCGATCCTGCGGGCCGTCGTGCACTACATGCGGTCCCACCCGCGGGCGTCGATGTGGGTGTGGGGCCTGTCGATCCTGACGTTCCCGCTGTGGATCTGGGGCGGGTCAGCGGCGCGGCAGCATCGACGGAGACGGACGGAGCGGAACCTCGAGGGCGTCGTACAGGCCGGGCTCGGCCGCGACGAGCCAGTCGATCGCGTTGACCAGGCGCCCGACGGCGGTGGCGTTGCCACCGGCCGCGCGGCTGCCGCCCTCGTCCGTGGCCTCGACGGTGACCTCGATCCGCGGCCGCCCCTCGACGATCACACGGTGCGCGCCGGCGCCGCCGTCGGGTGGCGTCGGCCAGTCCGGGGCGCACGACGGGTGGATCCGGGTGACGTGCTCGACGATGATCCGCGGGATGCCGGCGACGATGCCCTGCACCTCGAACCGCAGAGCGCCCTGGGTGCCCGCGGAGAAGTCCCCCATCGACGTGGTCGTGACGTCCGTTTCGAGGGCGCGCCGTTCGACGGTCTCGCCCACCTTGTCGAGTTCGAGCCCGAGCGCCCGCGCCATCAGCCGGATCTGGCCGCCCCACACCATCGTCGGGACGGTCGGCGCGATCATCGGCGGCTCGTAGTCCATCGGCTGGCCCATCCCGACGAGGTAGCGCACCGAGTCGGGCTGGTCGTAGTCCGCGTAGTCGAAGATCTCCTGGCAGCGGATCACATCCACGGTGGAACCGAGCCCGCTGATCAGCAGCGGCAGCACGTCGTTGCCCCAGCCCGGGTCCACCCCGGAGACGAACAGCGACCCGCCGCCGAGCCGGATCGCCTCGAGCACGGGGTCACGGAGCTCGGGCGGCGCGCTGCGGTGGTCGTAGAGCGCGTACAGCGACGGCGTCACCACCACCGCACCGGTGCGCAGCGCGCGGACGATGTCGGCGAGTGCGTCGTCGGGCCGGACCTCGCCGGATGCCGCGTAGACGACCGCGCCGGGGCGAGTCGCGAGCACGTCGTCGATGTCGGCGGTCGCGGCGACACCGAGCTGCTCGCCGACGTCGCCCAACTCGCCGGCGTCGCGTCCCACCTTGTCGGGGTTGTGCACGACGACCGCGGACAGTTCCAGATGCGGGTTGGCGTGCACCGCGCGGATCGCCGCGCGGCCGACGTTGCCGGTGCCCCATACGACAGTGGTGATCATGCGCGGGACGCTAGCGAACCAGGTCGACTCGCGTACCCACTTCCGCACAGACGAAGGGACCCTTCGTCCGCTCGCAGCGGCCGAAGGGTCCCTTCAGGTCTCGATAAGTCGGCGGCTCAGGCCGTCAGCACGCTCTCGAGCGCGGAGTAGAACATGCCCAGGCCGTCGTCGCTCGGGCCGGTCAGCGACTCGGTGGCGTGCTCGGGGTGCGGCATGAGGCCGACGACGCGACCGTTGGCCGATGCGATGCCGGCGATGCCGCGCTGCGAACCGTTCGGGTTGTCGCCGGCGTAGCGGAACACGACGCGGCCCTCGCTCTCGAGCTCGTCGAGCACCTGCTCGGACGCCTGGTAGCGGCCCTCACCGGACTTGAGCGGCACGAGGATCTCGGCGCCGACCTCGTAGCGGGACGACCACGCCGTCGAGTTGGACTCGACCTTGAGCCACTGGTCGCGGCAGATGAAGTGCAGGCCCGCGTTCCGGGTCAGTGCGCCCGGCAGGAGACCCGCCTCGCACAGCACCTGGAAGCCGTTGCAGATGCCGAGGACCGGCATGCCGCCGTCCGCAGCCTTGACGACCTCGCCCATGACGGGCGCGAAGCGCGCGATGGCACCGCAGCGCAGGTAGTCGCCGTAGGAGAAGCCACCAGGAACGATGACCGCGTCGACACCCTTGAGGTCGGCGTCGCCGTGCCACAGGCTGACGGCCTCGCCACCGGCGAGGCGGACTGCGCGGGCGGCGTCGACGTCGTCGAGCGTGCCCGGGAAGGTGATGACTCCGATGCGCGCGCTCACTGGACTCGCGTGACCTTCCAGTCCTCGATCACCGTGTTCGCCAGCAGCGACTCGGCGATCTTGGCGAGCTCGTCGTCGCTGACGGTGTCGTCGACCTCGAGCTCGAAACGCTTACCCTGGCGAACATCCGACACACCGGCATGACCGAGTCGGGACAGGGCCCCGACAATGGCCTGCCCCTGCGGGTCGAGAATTTCGGCCTTGGGCATGACATCGACAACGACACGGGCCACGTGCTGCTCCTCGCTATGGCTGGTTTGCGCCCGGGATCGCACCGGGCATCCAGGAGTTTACCGGGCTGCCCCGTGCGACTCCGCATCGAGTGAACGTCGGACGCCACCCCGCTGCCCGGTGTGATCCCGCATACTCGTCTCATGCGACTGACGCACTTCGGCCATTCCTGTGTCCTGGTGGAGCTCGACGGCGCGAAGATCCTGTTCGATCCGGGCAACTTCTCGCATGGATTCGAAGGGATCACGGGCCTCGACGCCATCCTGATCACCCATCAGCATCCCGATCACGCCGACCCGGCGCGGCTGCCCGCGCTGGTCGACGCGAATCCCGGCGCCGGGCTGTACGCCGACCCGCAGACGACGGCGCTGCTGGGCGAGGCGTGGACCGCGGTGTATCCCGGCGACGTGTTCAACGTCGGCGAGGTGCAGGTCACCGGCACCGGTGGCACCCACGCGGTGATCCACCCGGAGATCCCGTTGATCGACAACACCGCGTACCTGCTCGGCGACGCCGAGAACCCGGCCAAGCTGATGCACCCGGGCGACTCGCTGTTCGTCCCCGAGCAGAAGGTCGACGTTCTCGCGGTGCCGGCGGCGGCGCCGTGGCTCAAGATCTCCGAGTCCGTCGACTACCTGCGCGCGGTGCACCCGCGGGTCGCGGTCCCGATCCATCAGGGTGTGATCGCGAAGGAGGCCCGCGGCATCTACTACGGGCGGCTCACCGAAATGGGCCCGGGCGGAACCGAATTCCGCGTCCTGCCCGAGGAGTCGAGCGTCGAGGTGTCCTGAGGCGTCGGTCGCCATGGTGTGAAGCCCCGGGTGAATCTCGAACCGGTATCTCCGATCGGGACACCCGGGGCTTGTCCGTCGGTACTGTGCTGCACGAATGCCGCGCTCAGGGGGACGTTCGGCATCTCGGTGGACTACCGGCCGTGGGCACTTTCGTGATGCACGGCGAATTCGGCTCTCAGGGGAGGAAATTCGCATGGGGACTTCGACGCTCGGATGCGCCCGCGTCCTGGCCGCCGCGGCGGTCGTGTCCGCTTCACTGCTTGCGGTACCGGCGACGGCGTCCGCCGGTGGCGACACCTCGGTCAAGACCGCAGCCGCATCGGACGTCTCGGCTCCCTACCTGGTGAGCACCACGAAGAACTCCGACCGCAAGGTCACCATCTCGGTGTACTCGGCTGCGATGGATCGCAACATCCCACTCGAGGTCATCCTCCCCGCCGACACCAGTCAGCCGCGCCCGACGCTCTACCTCGTCAACGGCACCGGCGGCGGTGAGGACCGGGCCACCTGGCAGCGGCAGACCGATGTCATGAACTTCTTCGAGGACAAGAACGTCAACGTCGTCACCCCACTCGAGGGTGCGTTCAGCTACTACACCGACTGGGTGAAGGACGATCCGAAACTCGGTCGCCAGAAGTGGCAGACCTTCATGCTCGAGGAACTGCCGCCGGTCATCGACGAGGCCTTCGACACCAACCGGGTGCAGTCGATCGCCGCGATCTCGATGACCGCGACCTCGGTGCTCAACTACGCGATCGCCAAGCCCGGCTTCTACAAGAGCGTCGGCTCGTACAGCGGCTGCGCCGAGACCAGCACTTGGGCGGGCCAGAACGCCATCAAGGTGGTCACCGGCGTGCGCGGCGGCGTCGACATCACCAACATGTGGGGCCCCCTCGACGGGCAGGGGTGGATCGACAACGATCCCGTCGTCAACGCCGAAGGTCTGCGCGGAACCGAGCTCTACATCACCACCGGCTCCGGACTGCCCGGCCACCACGAGACGTTGGACGGGCCCGGCATCGACGGCCGGCCGATCGCACTGGCCAACCAGATGATCGTCGGTGGTGTGATCGAGGCGGCCACCAACTACTGCACCCACAACCTCGCGAATCGTCTCGCGCAGTTGAACATCCCGGCCACGTTCGATTTCAAGCCGGGCGGCACCCACTCGTGGGGGTACTGGCAGGACGACCTCCACAACAACTGGCCGATGATCGCCCGGTCGATGGGGATCTGACGCCTCACGCCACCTCGCGCACGCCCTCGCGCAGCGGCCAGCGGTACACGTCCGGCCGGGCGCCGTGGTGCAACGACAGGTCGACGGCGTCCAGCACGGCCTGCCGGGGCCCGACCTTGCCCAACTGCTTCGCGGAGACCGCCAGCCGGACGAGGCGTCCCCGCCGGGCGCCGCGGGACGCGCCGAGCACCATGGCGCGGCACCGCCACGGCTCGGCGCGGAAGCCGTCGCCGAGACCGATCACGTGGCTGCGCACGCTGGTCCCGTTCGCGAGGTCTCGGACCGCGCTCATCCCGGCGAGCAGCCGGAAACCGTTGGTCGGCAGGACCGCGACGGCACCGGGCGAGGCCACCCAGCGCGGCGCCGCGAACAACCGCGTCCGCAGCCCCACCTCCTCGAGCACCCGATCCGCGGCCAGCAACCGCAGCCGTGCCTCGTGCTCGGGCAGCAGCGCGAATTCGGCCCGCCGGCGTTTGGTGGCGGCCTGGTCGTAGCCGTGCAGGACGATCGCGTCACCACGGTCGCGCCGGCCGCGAAGCCATTCCTGCGTGAGCGAGTCCGAGACCAGTCGGTACTTGTCCTTGAGCCGCGGCGCGACCAGCAGCGACAGCGGCACGGATCTGCGGTCCAGTTCCGCCGCGAACTCGGCGACGACGTCGAGCGTCTCGTCCCTGATCCCCGACACCGACACGATCACCTGTCCGGTCATGCATCGAGGGTGGCAGCTGCAGGTGAACGCCGGACGGCGCCCACGCACACATTCGGTGGTCGAATGTGCGTGTGGGCGCCGTCGGGTGTCCTGAGGGGGACAGACCTAGCGGGGCAGCACGGCCTCGATCGCCGCGATCACCTCGGGGGCGTCGGGCTCGGTGCGCGGACGGAACCGGTTGGCGACGGTGCCGTCGGGGGCGATCAGGAACTTCTCGAAGTTCCACTGGATGTCGCCGGCCTCGCCGTCGGCGTCCGCGGCCTGGGTGAGCTCGGCGTACAGCGGGTGCCGGTTGTCGCCGTTGACCTCGATCTTCTCCGTCAGCGGGAAGGTGACGCCGTAGGTGGTGGAGCAGAAGCTCGCGATCTCCTCCGGCGTGCCCGGCTCCTGGCCCATGAACTGGTTGCACGGCACGCCGATCACGGTGAGGCCGCGCTCCGCGTACCCCGAGGCCAGCTTCTCGAGGGCCGTGTACTGCGGGGTCAGGCCGCACTTGGAGGCCACGTTCACCAGGAGGACCGCGCGGCCGCCGTACTCACCGAGGCTGGTCGGCACACCACCGAGGGTGTTGATCGTGATGTTCTGCAGGGGGCTCGTCATGTGCACCAACCTAGCGAAGGCCTCGGACTCGTGCTTCGGCCACGCGCGGGCACCCTGCGTCGGAAATGCCATCCGTCCCACGAACATCAGGCGCTCGCCAACTCTCGCTTGTCGGGAGCGGGTATCGGCGTGGAATGCACCTGCCCCTCCACCGGAGCCGACTGCGGCTCGTCGGGCCCATCGTCGTCGACCATGCTGTCCTCGTCGAACGGCAGCTCACCCGCCAGGACGGCCCGGACCCGATCGGTGTCGACGGACTTGGTCCACGTGCCGACCAGCAGCGTCGCGACGGCGTTGCCGGAGAAGTTGGTGACCGCGCGGGCCTCGGACATGAACCGGTCGATGCCGACGATCAGGCCGACGCCGTCGAGCAGTTCGGGGCGGTGGCTCTGCAGGCCGCCGGCGAGGGTCGCCAGTCCCGCACCGCTCACTCCGGCGGCGCCCTTCGATGCGATGATCATGAAAACCAGCAGCGAGAGCTGCTCGGTCAGCGACAGCGGCTTCCCCATCGCGTCGGCGATGAAGATCGACGCCATCGTCAGATAGATCGCGGTCCCGTCGAGGTTGAACGAGTAGCCGGTGGGCACGACGACACCGACGGTGGTGCGCTCGACGCCGATGTGTTCCATCTTCGCGATGAGCCGCGGCAGGGCCGATTCCGACGACGAGGTCGCGAAGATCAGCAGGTACTCCCGCGCCAGGTAGCGCACGAGCTTGAAGATCGAGACCCCGGCGACGGCGCGCAGGATGCTGCCGAGCACGCCGAAGACGAAGATCAGGCACGTCAGGTAGAAGCCGAGCATGAGCGCGCCGAGTTGGACGACGGCGCCGAGTCCGGTCTGCCCCACGACGTTCGCGATCGCACCGAACGCACCGATCGGCGCGAGCCACAGGATCATGGACAGGATCTTGAACACGAGCTTCTGCACGTGGCCGACGCCGCGCAGGATCGGCGCGCCCTGCTTGCCCATCGCCTGCACGCCGAACCCGACGAGCAGCGCGACGAACAAGGTCTGCAGGACGCTGCCCTCGGTGAGCGACGACAGCAACGACGTCGGGATGACCGACGCGACGAAGTCCATCGTGCCGCCGGACGCATGAGCCTTCTCGGCGAGGGCCGCACCGGTGTTCGCGGTGGCGGTGATGTCGAGGCCGCTGCCGGGGCTGAGCAGGTTGCCGACCACCAAGCCGATCCCGAGGGCGACGGTGGACATACCGATGAAGTACGCGAGCGCGAGACCGCCGACCTTGCCGACACTCGCGGCCGCACGCACCGACCCGATGCCAAGGACGATGGTGCAGAAGATGACGGGGCTGATCATCATCTTGATCAGGCTCACGAACATCGTGCCGAGCACGCCGAGAGACTTGCCCGCCTCGGGTGCCAGCCAGCCGACGAGGATGCCGGCGATAACCGCGACGACGACACCGGCGTACAGCCAGTGGGTGCGGTCACGTGACTTCTTGTCCCGGGCGGGTTGCGCTGCGCCGGGTCTCCCTGTTGCACTCGTGCTCATCGGGTGTCCTCTTGATCGGGTGGATTCTCGACGAGTCGATACAGGTGATCGGGGTCACGTCGACTCGTCAGAGAATGTTGGTACCGATCCGAGCACCGGTGAAGGTTGTGTTCATTAGTTTCACGAGAGGACCGAGGTGCGCCGGGGCGTGACCCGCAAGCCCATGAGCGTCGCGACGCGACTGCTGATCTTGCAGCTCGTCGTGTTGACGCTGGTCATTGCCGCGCTCTCGGTGCTCATCGCACTCGACGAGCGACGTGATTCCGACGACGCCAGCCGTCGGGAGGTGACCGGTATCGCAGAGACCTACGCGTTGTCGGCGTCGACGATCGCGGCGCTGCGCAGTCCGGATCCCACCGCACTGCTGCAGCCCGAGGCCGAACGCATCCGGGCGGCGACGGACACCGACTTCATCGTGGTGATGGCACCGGACGGCACCCGGTACACCCACCCCGATCCGACACTGATCGGGCAACGTTTCGGGGGTCACATCGATCGCGCACTGGCCGGGGAGACGTTCACCGAGACTTATACGGGGTCGCTCGGCCCGTCGATTCGCGCGGTGACCCCGGTCCGCGACGGCGACGAGATCGTCGGTCTTGTCTCCGTGGGTGTCACCCGCGAGCGGATCGGCCAGCAGTTCGCGAACAGCCTGCCGTCGCTGCTGAGGATCTCCGCGATCGCCGTCGGGATCGCCGCGATCGGCGCGACCCTGGTCAGCAACCGGATCCGACGACAGACCCTGGGCCTGGACCCCGACCAGTTGCGCCGGATGTACGAGCATCACGACGCGGTGCTCCGCTCGATCGGCGAGGGGCTGATCGTGTTCGGACGGGACCGCGACGGGAGGGTTCGCGTGGACGTCGTCAACGACGAGGCCCGCCGGCTGCTGTGGCTGCCGGACGGTCCGATCACCGTCGACCAACTGCCCGAGACCCTCCGCCGCATCGGACCGGACGCCGACGAGGAACACGACGAGGTGCACGTGACCGCCGACCGCATCCTGGTGGTGGGACGGGCACCCGTGCTGTGGGACGGCAGACGCATCGGCACGGTCGTGACCCTGCGCGACCACACCGACCTGCAGAACGCGCTGGGTGAGCTGGACTCGACACGCAGCGTCGCCGAGTCCCTTCGCGCCCAGGCCCACGAGTACGCGAACCGGCTGCACACGATCGTGACGATGGTGGAGCTGGGCCACCACGACGAGGCGGTCGCGTTCACCACGGCCGAGTTGGCGACGTCGCAGCAGCTGATCGACCGGCTCATCGCGGCGGTGCACGAACCGGCGCTGGCGGCGCTGCTGCTGGGGAAAGTCACCGAGGCCGCGCAGCAGGGTGTGGAACTGACGGTCACCGAGGACACAGCCATGGGTCCGCTGACCATGCTGACGCCGCTGGAGATGGTGACCGTGGTGGGGAACCTGATCGACAACGCGATCGACGCGGCCCGCTCGACCGAGACCGACGAGACCGCCCCGTGGGTGGAAGTGACCGTCGCGGAGGAGGATTCGAACCTGGTGATCCGCGTCGCCGACAGCGGGCCGGGGATGGATCCGGACGCGCTGACACGAGCCATGACCCGCGGATACTCGACCAAGCAGGTCGACGGCCGCCCGGCGATGCAACGCGGACTGGGCCTGGCGCTGGTGGCGCAGGTGGTGGCCCGGCACGGCGGCCGTCTGCGCACCGAGCCGTCGCTGGCCGGAATGCTCGTCGTCGAGATTCCCCTGCACACGCCGGGTCGACGGGACGGCACCCGATGATCCGCGTCCTGATCGTGGAGGACGAGCCGTTGATCGCGGAGGCGCACCGCTCGTATGTCGAACGGGTCGAGGGCTTCTCGGTCCACTCCGTCGCCCATACCGCGAACGCGGCGATGCGGGCGGTCGCGGGTGCCGCGGCCGGCGACGACCCGATCGATCTCGTCCTGCTCGACATCGGACTGCCCGACGCCAACGGACTCGATCTGGCGGACGCGCTGAGCGGGCTGCGGCCCCGCCCCGACATCATCGCCGTCACCTCGGCCCGCGACCTCGCGGTGGTCCGGACGGCGGTCACCCGCGGCGTGCTGCTGTACCTGCTCAAGCCGTTCACGTTCGCCGCGCTGCGCGACAAGCTCGAGCACTACCGCGAGTTCCGGGCCACGATGTCGCGGGGCGGTACCGCCGCCAGCCAGCGCGACATCGACCGCGCGATGGCGGTGCTGCGCAGCGCCGACGAGCGCGCAACTGCACCGAAAGGTGTTGCACCGCAGACTGCGGACCTCATCGGCGCGTGCGTCCGCGACGCCGGCCGCCCGTTGACCGCGGCGGAGGTCGCCGCGGCTGTGGGGGTGTCCCGGGTGACCGCGTGGCGTTACCTCGAACGGCTCGCCGACGACGGTGCGGTGGGCCGGGAGACCGAGTACGGCAAGGCTGGACGACCCCAGGTGCGCTACGCCTGGGTCGCCACCACCGGCTGAGCGTGCTCGTCGAAGCGCCGCAGCTGCCGCAGCACCGTGAAGAGCAGCGTGGCCCGACCACCGGACGGAGCCGGTCCAGCCGCTGGTGAGCGAGCCCCGTACCGCACCCACCGCAGGGGCTGCGTACAGCAGACCCGTCCCGGCCTGAACGAACGAGGGGCGTGGGCACCGTCGGTGCCCACGCCCCTCGCCTCGGAAGAAGCTCTACGCCGCGCCCGCGGTGTCGAGCACCCACGCGTACTCGAAGGCAACTTCCTTCCACTTCTCGTAGCGTCCGCTGACGCCCCCGTGACCGGCACTCATCTCGGTCTTGAGCAGCAACGGCGCCTCACCCGACTTCGTCGCACGCAGCGCGGCAACCCATTTCGCGGGCTCCACGTACAGCACACGGGTGTCGTTGATGCTCGTGATCGCGAGGATCGCCGGGTACTCCTTGGCGGCGACGTTCTCGTACGGGCTGTAGGACCGCATGTACTCGTACACCTGCGGATCCTCGAGCGGGTTGCCCCACTCGTCCCACTCGATCACCGTCAGCGGCAGGTCCGGGTCCAGGATCGAGGTGAGCGGATCGACGAACGGCACGTTGGCGAGGATGCCGGCGAACAACTCGGGCGCGAGATTCGCGACCGCGCCCATCAGCAGGCCGCCCGCGCTGCCCCCGTCGGCGACCAACTGCGCCGGTGTCGTACGCCCCTCGTCGACGAGATGTCGTGCGCACGCGACGAAGTCGGTGAAGGTGTTCTTCTTCGTGAGCGTCTTGCCGTTCTCGTACCAGTGCCGACCCATCTCGCCGCCGCCGCGCACGTGCGCGACCGCGAACACCATGCCGCGGTCGAGCAGCGACAGCCGTGCCACCGAGAACGCCGGGTCCATGCTGGCCTCGTACGAGCCGTACCCGTACAGCAGTGTCGGCGCGGGGTCGCCACCGATTCCCTTGCGCCGCACGATCGACAGCGGGATGCGGGTGCCGTCCTCGGCGATGGCCCACTCGCGGTGCTGCTCGTAGTCGGCGGGATCGAACCCGCCGAGCACGGGCTGCGACTTGCGCAGCAGCAGCGCGCCGGTCGCCAGTTCGTAGTCGTACACACGGGAGGGTGTGATGAACGAGGTGTACCCCAGGCGCAGCATCGGCTGGTCCCATTCCGGGTTGGAGCCGAGCCCCACCGAGAACAGTTCCTCGTCGAACTCCATCTCGACCAGGTAGCCGTAGCCGTCCGCGGTGAGCGGCCAGATCGCCAGGCGCGTCAGCACGTCCCGCCGGTAGCTGAGCACCAGGTGGTCGGCGAACGTGTCGATGTCCTCGAGTCGGACGTCGTGGCGGTGCGGGATCAGGATCTCCATCGCACCGGGCTCCGACACCGGGGCCTGCGCCAACACGAAGTTCTCGGCCTTCTCGCCGTCGACCACGTCGTTGTGCAGGATCAGGAAGCGGTCCTCGCCGGCGATCACCGCGTGCTCGGCCGAGTACTCGACACCCTCGCGGCGCGGCAGGATCACCCGGAACTCGCCCTCGGGGTTCGCCGACTCGAGGATCCAGCCCTCGGTGGTCACCTTGGACCCGAGCCAGATCATCAGGTACTTCTCGCTGCGCGTGGACCCGACCGCCACCCAGTACCGCTCGTCCGGTTCGTGGAAGACCTGGACGTCCTGGTCCTGTGTGGTGCCGAGCTTGTGGCGCCACACAGTGTCGGGACGCCACGACTCGTCGACCGTCAGGTAGAAGATGTGCTGGTGGTCGATGGCCCACGTCGCACCGGGTGCGGTGTTCGGGATCTCGTCGGCGAGCAGCTCACCGGTCTCGAGATTCTTGAACCGCAGCGTGTAGCGCTCGTCACCGATGACGTCCACCGAGTACGCCAGCAGCGTGCCGTCGTGGCTGACCGAGAACGCGCCGACGGAGAAGAACTCGTGGCCCTCCGCCTCGATGTTGCCGTCGAGCAGCACCTGCTCGCCCGGCATCGCGGTGTCGGCCGACAGCTCCGGCGGCGTCCAGTCGTCCGGTCCCGAGATGGGGCACCGGCAGTTGACGCCGTACTGCTTGCCCTCGGCGGTGCGCGCGTAGTACCACCAGTTGCCCAGCCGCGTCGGGACCGACATGTCGGTCTCCTGCGTCCGCGACTTGATCTCCTGGAACACCTTCTCCCGCAACGGCTCCAGATGCTCGAGCTGCTGCGCGGTGTACGCGTTCTCCGCCTCGAGGTACTCGATGACCTCCGGGTCCTCCTTGGCCCGCAGCCACTCGTAGTGGTCCACGAACGTGTCCCCGTGATGGGTCCGCTCGAGCGGCACCCGCTTGGCGACCGGCGGAGTCAGCGCGCTCATCTCAGCCCACCCAATCCTCGAAGGACAGACCCGAGATGCGCTCGTAGGCCTCGATGTAGCGGGCGCGGGTCGCGTCCACGATCTCCTGCGGCAACGGCGGGGGCGGGGTGTCCGAGGCGCGGTCCCAGCCCGACGCGGGGCTGGTGAGCCAGTTGCGCACGAACTGCTTGTCGAAGCTCGGCTGCACCTTGCCCGGCTCGTAGCCGTCGGCCGGCCAGTAGCGCGACGAGTCCGGCGTCAGCACCTCGTCGGCCAGGACCAGGTTGCCGTCGGAATCGAGACCGAACTCGAACTTGGTGTCCGCGAGGATGATGCCGCGGTCGGCCGCGAACGACGACGCTCGGAAGTAGATGTCGAGGGTGTCCTCGCGCAGCTTGACCGCGAGATCCCGACCCACCTTGTCGACGACGGCCTGGAAGTCGATGTTCTCGTCGTGGTCACCCAGGTCGGCCTTGCTGGCGGGCGTGAAGATCGGATCCGGCAGCTTGCTCGCCTCGACCAGGCCCTCCGGCAGTTCGACGCCGCACACGGCGCCGGTGCTCTGGTAGTCCAGCAGCCCCGAACCGGTGAGGTAGCCGCGGGCGACGCACTCGACGGGGACCATGTTCAGCTTGCGCACCACCAACGCGCGGCCGAGCACCTCCTCGGGGATGCGCTCGTCGAGCGGGTCACCGGCGAGGTGGTTGGTGCCGCCCAACTTCTCGAAGAAGAAGACGCTCATCGCGGTGAGCACGCGCCCCTTGTCCGGGATCGGGGTGGTCAGCACGTGGTCGTAGGCCGAGATCCGGTCACTCGCGACCAGCAGCAGGTGCTCGTCGTCGATCGTGTACAGATCGCGGACCTTGCCGCCGGCCAGGTGGGTGTAGGAATCGAGTGAAGGACGCACGTGGCTACCCTATCGGTCCGGCGAATCGGCGCGCCCCACAGCACGCAACCGCTTGGTCAGTGTCTGCAGAACATGCCGTCCTCCTATCACCGACTGCCCGCCGAGATCACCGTCGCCTCGGTCCGGGACGGCGACGAGGGGCTAGCGAGCGCCTGGGCGGAGCGGGCGCGACCGGGCGACACGATCGGCGCCGCGGCCGGTGGTGGCGTCACGCGTTCCCCGACGCCCCGGACGAGAAGGTGTTCGCGTGGGTGTCCGCCGAGTCGGCCGTCGTGCTCGACCTGCGCCGCCACCTGCGCCACAACGTCGGCCTCGACCGCAAGTCGACGCTCGTCATCGGCCACTGGAAGCGCGGTGTCAGCGAGACCGGGTACGGCAAGGCCGCCGACCACGACCGCGACTTCACCGAACACGACGACCGACCCCGACTCCCCCGTCCCCCGTTCTCCCGCGTTTTGCGCACTTGTCGCGCCTTCCGAGACCGGATTTGCACGATAAGTGCGCGAAACGCGGGGTGGGTGGCGTCGGGAATAGGACCGCACCGAAGATCGTTAGCCTTGTTTCAGACTTGGTGTGCGCCGGGACACGGTCGGCTGATCCACCTCGGCATCGATCTACAGGAGAGTGATGGCGACCGACACGACCGCCGCAGCCAGGGCATCGGTGGGACTGCGCTCGGAACGCGGCCCGATCCTGTTGTCGCTGATGCTCAGCACGTCCCTCGTCGCGCTCGACAGCACGATCATCGCGACCGCGGTGCTCACCATCGTCGGCGATCTCGGCGGGTTCTCGCAGTTCCCGTGGCTGTTCTCGGTGTACCTGCTGGCGCAGGCGGTCTCGGTGCCGATCTACGGCAAGCTGTCCGACGTGTTCGGCCGCAAACCGATCATGCTGCTGGGCATCGCGCTGTTCGCGATCGGTTCTCTGCTGTGCGGCCTCGCGTGGAGCATGCCGGCGCTGATCGTCTTCCGCGCGATCCAGGGTCTGGGCGCCGGGGCGGTGCAGCCGATGAGCCTCACCATCGCCGGCGACATCTACACCGTGGCCGAACGCGCGAAGGTGCAGGGCTACATCGCGAGCGTGTGGGGCATGTCCGCCGTCCTGGGCCCGACGCTGGGCGGCGTGTTCTCCGAGTACCTGTCGTGGCGCTGGATCTTCCTCGTCAACCTTCCGCTGTGCGCGATCGCGGCGTGGATGCTGCATCGCAAGTTCACCGAGAAGACCACCGCCGCGCGGCGACGCATCGACTACCCCGGCGCAATCCTGCTCACCGGCGGCGCCGCGCTGATGATCCTCGGACTGCTCGAGGGCGGCCAGTCGTGGGAGTGGCTGTCCCCGATGGGTATCGGCATCTTCGTCGTCGGGGCGCTGCTGCTCGTCGGGTTCGTCCTCGTCGAGCGCCGCGTCGCCGAACCGATCCTGCCGCTGCACATGCTGACCCGCCGGGTGCTGGTCGCGAGCAGCCTGGTGTCGCTGTCCGTCGGCGCGATCCTGATGGGCCTCACGTCGTACGTGCCGACGTTCGTGCAGGGCGTGCTTGGCACCGGCGCGCTCGTAGCGGGCTTCGCGCTCGCAGTGCTCACCATCGGCTGGCCCATCGCCGCATCCCAGGCCGGACGGCTGTACCTGCGCGTCGGGTTCCGCACCACCGCGCTGATCGGCAGCGCCCTCGCACTCGTCGGCACCGCGCTGTTGCTGCTGCTCTCGGACGGCTCACCGGTGTGGCAGGTGGGCGCGACATGCTTCGTCATCGGATCCGGGATGGGCCTGATCGCCACCCCGACGCTGATCGCGGCGCAGACCAGCGTCGACTGGACCGAACGCGGCGTGGTGACCTCGACCAACATGTTCGCGCGCTCGATCGGCAGCGCCGTGGGCGTCGCGGTGTTCGGAGCGCTGGTGAACTCGCGGGTCGGCGACACGGCCGAACCGGATCCGGGCGACCTGTCCGAAGCCATCCATCTGGTGTTCCTCGGCCTGTTCGGGATCGCGGTGCTGCTGACCGTGTCGTCGGCGCTGATGCCGAAGGCCGAGAAAGCCGAGGAGGCCGAGGAGGCCGAGGAAGCAGACAAGGCGGACAGCGCCGCCTGACCCGTCGTCTATTCTTCACGATGTTGTCACGGTGTTCGGGAAGTCCGGTTGAAGCCGGCGCGGTACTCGCCACTGTGGGCAGGTACGTCGACTACTAGGGGTTCGACCCCAGCCACTGGATGCGCACGCATCCGGGAAGGCGTAGCCGGCGGCTATCCCTGCCGAGCCAGGAGACCGGCCGTGACGCACACCAGCACGTTTTCCACGAGTCATGGAAGGCGGGTCGCTTTGCGTACCCCTGTTTCACACCGAGTCATCTCCTCCGCGGCACTGTCGATCACTGCCGTACTCACGCTGTCCGCGTGCGGCGGATCGTCGGACTCCGACGCCGACACCGCTGCGATCTCCCTGCAGAACTGCGGTCGGACCGTCACCCTCGACGGCCCCGCCGAGCGGGGCGTCACCCTCAACCAGGGCGCCACCGAGACGGCGCTGTCGATCGGCGCCCAGGACCGGATGGCCGGCACGGCCTACCTCGACGACACCATCGCGCCGCAGTGGGCCTCCGCCTACGCGCAGGTCCCGGCGCTCGACGAGAAGGACTACCCGAGCCGCGAGGCCCTGCTCGAGGTCAAGCCCGACCTGGTGCTCGCGTCGTACTCGAGCGCGTTCGACGACAAGGCCGTCGGCTCGCACGAGTCGTTCGACGCCCTCGGTGTCGCCACCTACGTCTCCCCGTTCGGCTGCAAGGACAAGTCGACCCGTCCCGCCGTGTCCTGGGATTCGATCGGCACCGAGATCACCGACTACGGGACCCTGTTCGGCCGCAACTCCGAGGCCGACGCCGTCGTCGCACAGATGCGCGAGACCCTCAGCGGCATCGAGGCTGCGGCGCCCGCGAAGGGCAAGAGCATCTTCTGGTACGACAGCAACACCGATACCCCGTACGTCGGCGGCAACGCCGGCGGACCGCAGCTGATCATCGATGCGGTCGGCGGCACCAACATCTTCGCGAATGCCGACGGCGCGTGGCTCGACGGCAGCTGGGAGACGGTGCTGGCCGCGAACCCCGACGTCATCGTCCTCGCGGACGCGTCGTGGGACACGGCCGAGGAGAAGAAGAACTACATGCGGAGCGACCCGGCCCTGAAGGATCTGAAGGCCGTTCGCGACGACGCGTTCGTCGTGGTCCCGTTCTCGGCGAGCACGCCGGGACCGCGCACCATCGAGGGCGCGAGCCTGGTCGCCGAACAGCTGGGCGACAACGGGGCATGAGTCCGACGACCCGGGTGCCGGCCCGGGTAGCCGCGACGACCAGCACCGGCTGGTCGGTGATCCTGGTCGCGCTGCTCGCAGTGAGCTGCGCGGCCGGGGTCGCGATCGGTGCGGCCGACCTGTCGATCGGCACGGTCGTCGAGTCGATCGCCGGACGCCTCGGCATCGGCCCGGGCACCGATCTGCTCACCACCCACATCGTCGTGGACCTGCGGATGCCGCGGGTGCTGGCGGCCGCGGCGATCGGCGCGGGGCTCGCCCTGTGCGGCGCCGTGCTGCAGTCGCTGACCGGCAATCAGCTGGCCGACCCCTACCTGCTCGGCATGTCCGGGGGCGCGTCACTGGGTGCGGTCCTGGCACTGACGACCGGCGCGAGCGCGGTGGGCGCCTTGGGATTCGGCGCCGTGTCGTCCGCCGCATTCCTCGGTGCCCTAGGGAGCCTGCTGCTGGTGTTCGTCATCGCGACGTCCCGGTCCGGGGCGCTGCTGCCCGGTCGACTCGTCCTCGCCGGTATCGCGGTGGGGCAGTTGACCGCGGCACTGACGTCGGCGTTGGTGTTGTTCGGCGACCGCGACTCCGCCCACCGGGTGCTGAACTGGACCCTGGGCTCGGTGGCCGGCGTGCGCTGGTCGGGTCTGGTCGGCATCGTCGTCGTCGTCGCCGCGACGATGACGATCTTCCTGGCGTACAGCCGGGTACTGGACTCGTTCGCGTTCGGTGAGCGTGCCGCCGCGAGCCTCGGCACCAACGTCGAGCGGTCGCGCTGGGTGCTGTACGCGGTGGCGTCACTGTGCACGGCGGCGCTGGTGGCGCAGGCCGGCATCATCGGCTTCGTCGGGCTCGTGGTGCCGCACGCGGCCCGGATGCTCGTCGGGCCGCTGCACGCGCGCCTGCTCCCGGTGGTCGCTCTGGTGGGCGCCCTGCTGCTCGTGTGGGCCGACATCGCCGCCCGCACGGTCATGCCCGGGCGGGAACTGCCGATCAGTATCGTCACCGCGGTCGTCGGGGTGCCGGCGTTCGTGTGGCTGCTCCGACGACGGGGAGCCACCTCATGACGCACCACTCTCCCGAGATCCGGGTCGAGGACGTCACCTGGTCGGCCGGAGGCACGCGGATCCTCGACCGGGTGTCGTGCACGGCCCCGGACGGTCGGGTCACCGGGCTGATCGGGCCGAACGGATCGGGCAAGACCTCGCTGCTGTCGGCCATCGCCCGGCTCGAACGTCCCGACAGCGGACGGGTGCTGATCGGCGACGTCCCGGCGACCGCGATGCACCGGCGCGAGTTCGCCCGGACCGTCGCACTGGTGGAACAGCATTCGGCCACCGAACTGGACCTGACGGTGGAACAGATCGTCGAACTCGGCGCCATTCCGCACCGCGGTGGCTGGGCCCGCCCCGCCGCACTCGGCACGGGTGAACTCGTCACCGACTGCCTCGCGACGGCCGGCATCGCCGACCTGCGACACCGGTTGTGGCAGAGCCTGTCCGGCGGCGAGAAGCAGAAGACCCAGCTGGCCCGCGCGTTCGCGCAGCGCCCCTGTGTGCTGCTACTCGACGAGCCCACCAACCACCTCGACGTCTCGGCGTCGCTGGAACTGCTCGAACTGATCCGGGCCCGCGGGCTCACCACAGTCGCCGCGATGCACGACCTGAACCTGGCCGCCATGTACTGCGATCACCTTGTGGTGCTGCGCGACGGCCAGGTCGTCACCGAGGGCCCGACGGAGTCGGTACTCACCGCCGAACTGCTGGCGGACGTGTACGGCCTCGACGCCCTGGTGCAACCCCATCCACGAACGGGCCGTCCGATGGTGGTGCTGTGCGGCACCGTCGACGCGGCAGCCGAAAGGTCTTTCTCATGAACACGATTGCGCAGAACCGGTGGGTGGTCGTCACCGCGCCCACCGATCGCGGCGCCGATCCCCGCGACCAGGTACTCGGGGCGCTGCGCACCCTGCAGGACCGGCACCCGGACACCGTCTTCGTGACGGCGGTGCTCGGCGGCTCGGGAACATCCGTCACCACGGCGCTCGACGAGGCGACCGCGTCCGGCGCGACCGAGGTCGTCGTGGTGAGCGCCCAGACGGTGCTGGACCGCAAGATCGACGCGTGGTTCCGCCGCGTCATCGGGCACTGGCTGCGCGAGCACTCCCGCGAGCACTCCGAGGAACGGATTCCCGACGTGCGGGTCGCGAATCCGCTCTCCGACAACGCGAACTACGCCGACCTGCTCGACGCCGCGATCTCGGGCCCCACCACCCCGGCGCGCACCACCACCGCTCCCCTGACCTCCCCTGCCTGGGACGAGGTGCCCGGCTTCGCACGGCACGTCCTGGTGTGCCGGGGTCCGCGGTGCTCGGCCCGCGGCGGTCCGGAGGCCGCGCAGGCGCTCGACCACGCGCTCGAGGCCCGCGGTCTGGGTGACGACGACGTCCTCGTCACCCAGACGGGCTGCCTGTTCCCGTGCTCGCAGGCCCCGGTCGCCGTGGTGTACCCCGACAACACCTGGTACGCCGCACTGCACGCCGACCGGGTCGAGCGATTCGTCGACGAGCACCTCGTCGAGGGACGTCCCGTCACCGAGTGGCACGGTGCGCGGCGATCCTTGGACCCCGCCGAGTAGCTCCGCGTCACCACTCAATCGGGCTGCGGTACGACAGCCCACGCCTCCACCTCCATCAGCATCGCCGGATCCAGCAGACTCGCCACCACGACGGCCGTACCGGCAGGCGAATTGTCACCGAGGCACTTCGCCCTGGCGTCGCTGTAGGCACCGAAATATGAGGCGTCGGTGAGGTAGCAGACGAGCTTGACGACATCGGAGACGCGCGCACCGGCAAGGCTGAGGGCCGACTCGATGTTGGCGAAGCACTGTTCGGCCTGATCGCGCGGATCGTCGGAGACCACCGTTCCGTCGTCGCCCAGTGCGACCTGACCGGAGACGAGGACGAGTCCCCCACACCGGACGGACTGCGACATCCCGGCAAACGTCAGATGCGGTGGGCTGAACCCTCGTTGCACCCCGCTCGATTCGGAGATCTGCGTCATCAGGGCATCCCGGCCGTTGCGCCGGTACAGACGTCGAGCGTCGACCCGGTGACGTAGCGCGCCTGGTCCGAGACCAGATAGAGCACTGCGTCCGAGACGTCCTGCGGATCGACCCACGGTGTCCGCATGGGACTCATCCGTGAGTAGATGGGCTCGACGTCGCTGCGGTCCGGGGAATCGAGCCCTGGACAGAACAACTCGTACATCGATGCGTTGTGCACCATCGGCGTGTCGACAGTTGCCGGGCACACCGCGTTGACGGTGATCCCGTGTTCGGCCACTTCGAGCGCCAGGGTCTTGACCAGGCCGATGACGCCCCACTTCGCGGCCACGTAGTGGGCCAGATTCGGGTTGCCCATGCGACCGCCCATCGAGGCGGTCGCTACGATCCGTCCGCGTCCCTGCCCCACCATCGTGGGCGTGACGGCACGGAGCGTCTTGAACACTCCGGTCAGATCGACTCCGATCATCTCATCCCACATGGAATCGGTTATCTCCCAGAACTTTCCATGCCCACAGATTCCCGCGTTCGCGACACAGATGTCGAGTGAGCCGAAACGGTCGACCGTCTCGGACACCGCGTCGTCGAGCGCGTCGCCGTCCCTCACATCGAGAGCGAAGGGCTGGCATTTCCGCCCCACCTCTGCGACGAGGCGGACCGTCTCGGCGAGATCATCCTCGGTGGCGAGTGCGTAACGGATCGAATCGAGGTCGCGGCAGATGTCGGACACGACGACGTCTGCACCCGCACGCGCGAGGGCCAGCGCGTGTGAGCGCCCCTGCCCGCGTGCGGCTCCCGTGACGAAAGCGACCTTGCCATCCAGATTGCCCATCGGGTTCTCCTCTCGTACCTTCTGTCGTTCCGGTCAGGTCGTCTTCGGGGTCTTGCGAATCTTGGTGAGGACCACGGCGAGGACAAGAGCGCCGCCCTGGAAGGTGGAGATGACCCAGAAGGGGATGCCCCACAGCTGCAGTCCGTTGATTCCGATTGCGATGATCGCGAGACCGACGAGCAGACCTGGGACGTTGAATCGTCCCGGCTTGATCATGGTCGATCCCAGGAAGGCGGCCGCGTAACACGGCAACAGATACTGTCCGCCGACATCCGGCTGCCCCGTGCCGATGCGGGCCGTGTACACGAGTCCGGCCAGGGCTGCGCAGAATGCCGAAGCCCAGAATGCAAGGTAGAGAATTTGATCCGTCGGCACCCCCGCCAACCGCGAGGCCTCACGACCGGCGCCGGTCGCATAGATCATGCGCCCGAGCGGGGTGTGTTCGAGGACGTAGTACACGATCGCCGCCAGCACGATGACGCACACGATGGGGTTGGGTATCCCGAGGATCTCACCCCGCCCGAGGTCGGTGAATGCGGTCGGGATGTTCTCCGATACCGCTTTGCCGTTCGCGACGAGCTGGGACAGCCCGAGGAAGACCGAGCCGGTTCCCAGAGTCACGATGAATGGATCGATCTGGAGTCGAACCACGAGGAGGCCGTTGACGAATCCCGCCAGCGATCCGGCCAGGAGGGTGACGACGATGACCGCGATCACCGGCATCCTGCCGGAGGTCGCCTGGAACATCGACGCGGAGGAGATCACCGACAGCGTGATCACACCTCCGATCGAGATGTCGAAGACACCGGCAGCGAGCGGGAACAGCAGCCCCAGCGCAACTATCGCGGCGATCGCCTGGTTGTTCACCACCGCAACGAGATTGCTGCTGGTGAGGAATACGCCGGGGAGGGCGATCGTGAATCCGATGATCATCGCGAGCAGCAGCGCCGGGCCGGCCCATTTCGATGCGAGCGAGTTCACGGACGTGCGTCTGGCACGAGTCCCGGCGATGTCGCGCGCCGAGAGATCAGGACGGGGCGTAACAGAGTCCAACGATTCTTTCACGAGTGATCTCCTCCTCCTGTAGCTCTGCTTGGACAGACCCGTCCCGGAACACCAGGACGCGATCACACGCTGCTGCGAGGTCGTCGGTATCCGACGAACAGAGCAGGACTGCGATGCCGTCCCGCGCTGCCGATTCGGACACGACTCGGAGTATTTCCGCTGATCCTCCGACGTCGACACCGTGCGTAGGTTCTTCGAGGACGAGTACACGCGGATCGATGCGCAGCCAGCGGAGAACGAACACCTTCTGGGCGTTGCCGCCGCTGAGCAGTTCGATCGGCCGGTCCGGGTCTCCCGGGCGGATGCCGAAGCGATCGATCCCGGCGAGTACCTCGGTCCGTTCCGCTCGCCGGCTGAGGATTCCCCTGCGCCACAGCGGCCGGAGCCTCGATATCGTCATGTTCTCGGCCACCGACATCGTGAAGATCGCCTTGAGGCGCCGCTCGCCGGGCAGTACTGCCACTCCGTGTTCGCGCATCGGCCGGGTTCCGAATCGACCCACGGGTCGCCCTTCCACCCTCACCTCCCCCGAGACCACTCGGGCACCGCCCTGCAGCAGTCGCACTACCTCGTGCACTCCGGATCCGGTGAGTCCCGCGATGCCGACAACCTCGCCGGCTCGCACACAGAAGCTGGCGCCCTTCAATTCCCTGCCTGCAATCACGTCGACGAACTCGAGACGAGTATCGCCCCGCACCCGGCCCTCGTTCCGGGGGCTTCGCACGGGCGTCAACTCCGTGCCCGCGATCACCCGCGCCAGTTCCGCTCCCGTCAGGTCGGCAACCCGCGAGCGCAGGGCCACCTTGCCGTCCCGGAGGACGGTCACCTGGTCCGCGATTTCGAGGACCTCCTCCAGCCGGTGGGTCACGTAGACGACTCCCACGCCGCGCTCGACGAGCCGACGGACCAGGCGGAACAAGTTGCCGACCTGCTCGGAGGGCATCGCCGCCGTCGCCTCGTCGAGGATGAGCACCGTCACCGAACTCTGGTCCCCGAGGGCTCGGGCGACCGCGACCTCGGTCCGCTCCACGGCGGTCAGATCCGAGAGCGGGGCGTCGAGGTCGATGTGGCCCAGATCCAGTTCTTCGAGGCTGCGTCTCGCCAGTTCACGTTCACGGCGCCATTTGATGCGACCGAGGCGGCGGGCGTCGTAGTTCCCGACACCGAGCCTCAGATTCTCGAGGACGGTCAGGCCCTCGACCATCCCGATGTCCTGGTGGATGAACCGCATTCCCGCGTTGCGTATCCCGGCCACGTCGCCGAACCTGATCGGCTTCCCGGCTACCGAGTAACCTCCCGCTCCCGAATCCGGTAGGTGATATCCCGACATCACCTTGATGAGCGTCGACTTTCCCGATCCGTTGTGGCCGAGCAGGGCATGAATCTCCCCGGCTGCGACCGCGAAGTCCACATTGTCGAGCGCGCGCTGTCCCGGATAGGTCTTGGTGATAGCGGCCATTTCGAGAGCCGTCATCACGCACCCTCACCTCTACCCGGCGCATCCGAGATCACGCGACACCCCACAGCGTCTCGAACTGCTCTCGGAAACCCGTTGCACCCTCGTAGGTTCCGTTCTGGGGAACGCTCGACTGGGTCATCAGGAGCTGGGTCGGGTTCGAGATCCCGTCCGGGATCGACTGACCGGCGGCGAGACGCACGGCCGCGTC
This sequence comes from Rhodococcus sp. W8901, assembly GCF_013348805.1. Classification (NCBI taxonomy): domain Bacteria; kingdom Bacillati; phylum Actinomycetota; class Actinomycetes; order Mycobacteriales; family Nocardiaceae; genus Rhodococcus; species Rhodococcus sp. W8901. The sequence goes on along the minus strand of NZ_CP054690.1, from coordinate 1,065,891 downwards.
CACGACAGTCCACCCGTTCTCGTACACACCCGAGGCAACGTCGGCCTTGATGATGTCACCCTTGCGCACCAGCGCCAGTGACGGTTCGTCGCCGTCGAAGGTTCCGACCGAGATGGAGTCGGCCTTGCCCGCCTGACGAACCGCGTCCGATGCCATCAGACCGGAGAATCCGGGTGTTCCTACAATCCAGTTCAGCTTCGGATTCGACTGGATGGCCGCCTGGAGTGCGGGAGGTAGGTCCGTTTGCGCCGTGGCCGCCGAGAATCGCTTGATCGTGGTCTTGCACGAGTCGCACTTGTCGAGGGCGGCCTCGATTCCCTCTGCGCGCTGCCCGTTGCACCCGTAGACGGTGTCGGCGAACACTGCGACGTCGGCCTTACCACCGCTTTCGGCGACGATGAAGTTGCCGAGCATTTCGCCTTCCTGACGGCAGACGTTGCCAACCTCGACGGTGTTTCCCTTGGCGGGATCGGGCTGCTCCGAGGTGAACTGGCCGATGACGGGAATCCCGGCGGCGTGCGCCCCGGCGTACGCCTCGGCGGCATCCGCCGCGGGCCGGGCATTGTTGACGATCACGTCGGGCTTGGCGTTCACCGCCTGGCTCATACAGTTCTGGAAGGACGCGACGTCGGCCTTCGCGTCGCACACCTTCACGGTGAATCCGAGGGCAGCGGCCGCTTCCTGAACCCCTGCCACCTGTGCAACGCATCCGGGTATCGATTGGTCACACCCGACGAAGAAGATGGTGCGGGTCGCAGGTGGGGTCACCGGACCGAGCTGGGCCGCTCGGATGACGGTGGGAACCGTGGTGGCGGCCTGCGCCGCATCCTGAGCGGCGGCCAACCACTCGCTACCAGCCGGATCAGAACCCGGATCGGTTGCGGTGTCACCGGTGGCGCCGGCGCATCCGACGAGCATGACGGTCGCCGTCACCGCCCCGAGAACGCCGAGCATGATCCTCGACAGGCGACGGCGCGTGGATCGCTGTGTTACCGACACGGTCATGTCAATCCCTCTCACTCGGTCGATGGAGTGCCCACCGCAGAACTCGGGGCAGGCTCCAGAGTTTTCGGACTATGCGGTGGCCCGGACGTTGGAGGTGATGGCGTCACCGAGCGCCTTGATCCCGCGCTCGATCTCGTGGTCGGGGGCATGGCTGTACGCCAGCCGCAGATAGCCCTGCCCCGCTTCCCTTCCGAGGAACTTCTCGCCGGGTCGACAGAAGACGCCACTCATCGCAGCGGCGTGCTGGGCTCGATCCCAGTCCACCGAGTCGTCGATCCGCAACCACAGATAGAAGCCCCCGTCAGGCACATCGAAGTCGACCAGACCGCCGCAATGCTCACGCACGGCTTGCACCGCGATGTCGCGCTTGCGGCGATAGACGGCGTTTGCCCTCTCGATGTGCGGATCGAGCTTGTTCTGGGCAAGGTAGTCGGCCATCATCCGGCACATCCACTGGCTGACGCCCAGGTCCTGCCGGACCGAGGCCAACGCGTGAATCATCTGCTCGGATGCGCACATCCACCCGAGACGCAGTGCAGGGGCGAGGACCTTCGAGAACCCGTGAGACTGGATGACCAGACCGGAGGTGTCCATGCTTCGGAGTGAGGGCACCGGATCTCCGCCGTAGCGCAGATCGGCGTAGATCGAGTCCTCGAGAACGATCAGTTCCCACTTCTCGGCGATCTCGAGGAGGCGCCGACGGCGTTCCTCCGGCATCACCACACATGTCGGAAGCTGAAATGTCGGAATCACATACAGCAGTTTCGGTTTCACGCCGTCCCGGCGGAACTCCTCCAGACGTGCCTCCAGGGACTCGATGACAAGGCCGTCCTGGTCGATGTCGACCGTTCGAATGTCGGCACCCCGCATCTGCATGAACCGCATTGCATACGGGAAGGTTGCCGCTTCGACGAGAACGCCGTCGCCGGGGTTGACGAATGCATTGACCGCCAAAGCGATTGCCTGGACCGACCCGGAGGTCAGGATGAAGTTGTCCGCGCCGAGACCGCCGATCCCCTGGGTCCGGCCCAGCCACGTTGCCAGCTCCGCCCGAAGACCGGTGTGGCCGAGCATCAGTTCGATGTAGGAGGGCAGATAGACGATCTGGTCGTTGGACTTGTCATAATCGAACGAGATGTACTCCAGCGCCAACCCGCCGTCACGGTCGAGCACATCACCCATCAGCTCCTTGAAGTCCTCGATGGGAAACGTCTCTTCGGCGGCGATGCCCTGGTCGAAGTTGAACGTGACTGCAGTCGGCGGGTCCGGGAAGAACAGGGCAGGTCCGCCCTGAGCGAGGTCCGACAGAAGATGCTTCGGGTCGATCGTCATCGAAGAACTCCTTCGTTGTTGCTGAGATCTGAATTCGGGGGGGAGCACGAGAAGTGATTACGCGACGTGGAATGCGTTCCATCCGGCGGCGACGTCGAAGGCGTTGCCGGTGACGTACCGGGCATCGTCCGAGGCGAGGAACAGCACTGCCGCACTCGCATCGGCCACCTCGAGCCACGGAACACCCATGGGATTGAGTCCTGCGAACACCTCACGCACGTCGTCGGTCGTCGGCTCTCGGAGGTCCGGCCGGAACAGCCGATAGGTCAACTGGTTGTGACACATGTCTGTCGACACCGACATCGGGGCGAAAGCATTGACCGTGATGTTGTGCGGTGCCAGCTCGATCGCCAGTGATTTGACGAACCCGATGACACCCCACTTCGAGGCGGCATAGTTCGCGTTGTTGGGCCCGCCCTCTCGCGCGACCGACGACGACGTCGCGATGATCCGCCCGCTCCCCTGTTCGATCATCTGCGGCACAACCGCTCGAATGCTCGTCGCGACGCCGGTGAGGTTGACGTCGACCACCTCACGCCAAACGTCATAAGACATGTCGCGAAGCGGGCCGAACGATGCGAGGCCGGCGTTCGCGACGAAGACGTCGACCCTGCCGAACCGTTCGACGGCAGCGCCGACCAACTTGTCCATGTCGGCGCTCGAACGGGTATCCGCCAGCATCGAGATGCACTGACCACCGACCGACTCGACCATCCGGGCCGTCTCCGACAACTGCTCGGGAGTCGACATCGGCGACGCGCACGGGATCTGTTGTCCCAGATCACACAGCACCAGCGACGCGCCCTGCTGCGCGAACGACAGCGCATGGGAACCTCCCTGGCCCTTGCCGGCACCGGTCACGACGACGACTCGTCCTTCGAAGCTCCTCATCACCTCTCCTCACGCCGTATTGGTTGCGGCCAATCCGGCCGAGACATCGAGCACCGATCCCGTCATATCCAGCCCCGTTGCCCCGATCACAAACATCGCCGCATCACAGATGGATTCGATCGACACGTACGCGGATCTGCTGGGGTGAATCAGCTCGAGGGCGCTACGGGCGGACTCCTCGTTCACCTCTCCCACCGGGTCGTTTCCAGCACGCCCGGCCTGCGCCAGGGCCCAGAAGTCGGAGGTCCGCGACATCGTCGTATCGACGGGACCGGGAGCGAGGACGTTGACCGCGAGCCCGAACTCCGCGGACTCGAGCGCCAACGACTTGGCCAGCCCGATCAACCCCCACGCTGCTGCGGCGTAGTGGGAGAGTCCGGCAGCACCGCGTCTGCCTTCCTCCGCGGCCACGATCACCACGCGGCCCGAACCGGACGACTCGAGGTGCGCGAGCGACGACCGGATGCAGTGATATGCACCGTGCAGATTGGTATCGACCACCGACTCCCACTGCACGTCGGTCATCTCGGCAACGGGTACAGCACTCCGCACGCCCGCCGCACATACGAGTATGTCGAGCCCGCCGAGCGCGGACACGGTCTCGGCCACCGCGGACTCGACGGCGTCCGGGTCACGCACGTCGATGGCGATCGCATGCGCACGGCGCCCGTGCGCACGGACTTCCGTTTCGATATCCCGCAGGTCAGCCTCATCGCCGAGGGCGTATCCGAGCGGCGGATCGTTCCATTCAGGCGCGTCCCAGATCGCGACATCCACACCGGCCGCCGCCAGCCGCTTGGCGATCGCTGCACCTATACCGCGGGCGCCGCCTGTGACAACAGCGACGGATCCCTCTAGATCTCTCAATTGAACCGCCCTCACATCCAGGGTCATTCGAGCCTATTGAAGAACCATTCAGGTGAGGCGACTATCCACCCGGAGTCGACGGTTGTCAACGACTGGACGAATTCGATGCGATCTTGCACGTGTAGCCGAATCACTGTGTTAAACATCAGCGTTCAAGGACACGAACCATCCGCGTCACTCTGCACGGAGGAGCCTCCAGCCACGTTGAACAATTCCTCACCTCAGCACCCATCGGGCCGGGCGGTCGGCAGCGAACCGCCGAGTAGGATCGGGCACCGGCAACAGACAACGCCCCTGATCGGGGCGCAAACCAGGGCGGGGTATGGACAACAAGCGCAACTCCCGTGCGGCCGAATCCACCACCGGATCGACGCCCACCAGAACTCTCCTCGTGACGGCCGCCCGAGACGTCTTCGTCGATCGCGGCTTCTTCGACACACGCATCACCGACATCACGACGGCAGCCGGAGTCGCGTCGGGCAGCTTCTACACGTACTTCAGTTCGAAGGAACTCGTCTTCGAAGCCATGCTCGACGAACTGGACGCCGCGATCATGCCGGCATCCTGGTCACCGGAACACGGCGTCCACCAGTGGATTCGCACGAATGCCCACCACTATCTCGAGGAGTTCGCACGCCACGCCGACTTCTGGCGACGAGTCGAGCAGGCGGCACTCGGAAATCGCGACATCAGCCGCATGCTGGCCGCACGACGAGAGGTCTATGTCGCCCACGTGCGCGACACGATCGCCGCCTGGGTCGAGGCCGGATTGGTCACGCCCGGCGTCCCCGTCGACCTCACCGCACTCGCTCTCGTCGCAACTACCGAACAATGCGCCTTCCAGTGGTTCGTGCTCGATGACCGCCCTCCAGCGATCGATGCCGCCGCGGACCAGTTGACCGACCTCTGGTGCCGCGTTGTCGTTGTCGCTGCCACCGAGGGATTGACGAAATGAGCGACAAGACGTCCATGACCCGCCAGGGGCTACGCACCCGCGGATCGCTCCTGCGCGCAGCCCGGCGTGTCTTCTCCGAAAGGGGCTTCCATCAGGCACGCGTTGCGGACATCACCGCAGAAGCAGGCGTCTCCGTCGGTACGTTCTATCGGTACTTCGAGGACAAGAACGAGCTGTTCACGAATCTGATCATCGACGTCGAGGACGAGGTCTACGGCGAACTCTCGTCCCCAGTCGCCGGACCGGATCAACCGCGTGCCCGAATAGCCGAGACGAACCTGCTGTACCTTGAAGCCTTCCAACGCAATTCCGACTTCTGGAAGGTACTCGGCGAAGCCGCACTCTCCAGCGCAGAGGCACGCCGGGCGCTCACCGACCGGCGCCGCTACTACCAAGGGCGAACCCGCCGCGCGTTCACTCGCTGGCAGGACGAGGGCCTGATCGACGCGAATCTCGACGTCGATGCCGCTGCCGCGATGCTCGGCGCCATGACGGAACGATGCGCGTACATCTGGTTCGTCTTCGGCGAGCCCCCGGCGTTGGAGGAGGCGTCCGAGCACCTGACGACTCTGTGGTTGAACGCGCTCGGGATCGTAGCCGGCGGTCCGTCTGCCACCCTGGAGCCATGACCTCCGCCTCACCCCGCGTCACGATCACGTACTGCACGCAATGCAACTGGCTGCTCCGAGCCGGATGGATGGCACAGGAATTGCTGAACACGTTCGGCACCGAACTCGGCGAGGTGGCAATGATTCCCGGTACCGGCGGGATCTTCCAGGTCACCGCGGGCGACACACTGGTGTGGGATCGTAAGCGCGACAGCGGTTTTCCCGACATCGTGACACTCAAGAAGCTGGTGCGTGACGCGGTCGTGCCGGACCGGGACCTCGGGCACGCAGATCGCAAGCACAACAACTGAGCTCGAGGTCTTGACGGTCACTCGATCAGCGACCACTGTTGATCAGAGACATATGGGGCGATACCGCACCCCGTGAAACGGCCGATCCCGTCGCGCGTCGGCCGCACTGATACAGCTGTGCCACCGCACAATGGAGCTGAGGCCGTCATGACCACCGATCAGGCAGAAACCGGCGCAACCGATTCGGACACCACGAATGTGATCGCGGGAGTCGTCGCCAGGCTTCGGAAGGTGCACGCGAGCGGACGCACCAGAACCGCGCAGTGGCGGATCGAACAGCTCCGCGGCATCGAACGAATGCTGAACGAGCGCGAGGACGAGATCACCCGCGCCCTCGCCGAGGATCTGGGCCGCGACACCTTCGAGTCCTGGATGATCGACGTCCTCGACGTCAGGCTCGAGGCTGCGTACGCACGCAGACGGGTACGCCGGTGGATGCTCAGCAGGCCGCGGCGACTGCCGCTGCACCAGATGCCGGCACTGGGGTGGGTGCAGTACGAGCCGCTCGGGGTGGTGCTGATCATAGGGGCGTGGAACGTCCCGCTGACGGTCACGCTGGGACCGCTGATCGCCGCCGTGTCGGCAGGCAATTGTGCCGTGATCAAGCCTTCGGAGCTGGTACCCGCGTCGTCGCGCCTGCTGGCCCGACTGCTGCCCGAGTACCTCGACCCGGATGCCGTCGCCGTGGTCGAGGGCGACGGGCGCACCACCCAGAACCTGCTCGCTCAGGGCCTCGATCACGTGGTCTTCACCGGCGGGACCGAGATCGGCCGGAAGATCATGGCGGGGGCCGCGCCGCACCTGACGCCGGTAACCCTCGAGCTGGGCGGCAAGAGCCCCGCGATCGTGATGCGGGACGCGAACCTCGCCGTCACCGCCCGTCGCATCGCCTGGACGAAGGTGTTCAACTCCGGCCAGTCCTGCATCGCGGCAGACTACGTGCTGGTCGAGCGCGCCGCCCGGGACGAGCTGGTGCATCACATAGTGCGCAGCCTCGAGGAGTTCCGGGCGGGACCACCTGGGCGAGGCGTGCGGATCGTGAACGAGCATCAGTTCGACCGGCTGGCCGGGTACCTCGCAGACACCGAGGCCACGGTTGCGCACGGCGGCGGATCCGATCGAGCCGCGCTGACGATCGAGCCCACCGTGCTGATGGACCCGAGCCCCGACGAGCCGGTCATGCGGGAGGAGATCTTCGGGCCGATCCTGCCGGTGCTCGCCGTCGACTCGCTGGACGAGGCGATCGCCTTCGTCAACGCGCGACCGAAACCCCTGGCCGCCTACGTCTTCACGAAGTCCACCCGGACCGGCCGCAGGGTGCTGTCCGAAGTCAGCTCCGGCGGAGCGGTGGTCAATCACCTCACCTACCAGCGCGTGGCACCCCAGCTTCCGTTCGGAGGCGTGGGATCCAGCGGGATGGGGCGGTACCACGGCAAGTGGGGGTTCGATGAACTCAGCCATCGAAAGGCCGTGCTGGTCAAGCTGTTCAAGCCCGATCTCCGGATCGCCTACCCGCCCTACACCGACCGCGCGGCCAAGCTGATTCGCAGGCTGTACCGGCCCTGAGAAAGCTGGGGTCGACGACATCGAGGAGGATCACGATGCCCCCAGTCACTGGTACGAAACCTCGGACACTGTGTGAGGCATTCCAGTCCACCGTCGCGACCGACCCGGACGCCGTGGCGCTCCGCACCCCCGACGACGGTGTCGTCATCACCTGGCGCCGGTACGGCGAGCGGGTCCGCCGGATCGCCTCCGGTCTGGCGAAACTCGGTGTCCGCCAAGGCGACACCGTGGGCATCATGCTGACCAACCGACCCGAATTCCATCTCGTCGACACCGCCGCGCTGCACGCGAGTGCGACCCCGTTCTCCGTGTACAACCCGCTCGCCCCCGAGCAGTTGAAATACGTGTTGGGCAATGCCGGAAACAAGGTCATGGTCTGCGAGGAGCAGTTCCTGCCGGTCGTGCGAGAGGCGGTCGAGGGCACCGCCGTCGAGCGGATCGTCTGCGTGGATGCGGACGCCGAGGGCACGATGAACCTGGCGGATCTCGAGGCGAACGGCGACCCGGATTTCGACTTCGACGCCTCCTGGCGGGCAGTCGAACCGGGCGATGTGCTCACCATCATCTACACCTCCGGCACCACTGGACCGCCGAAGGGTGTGGAGCTCACGCACGCGAACATCCTCGCCGAGTACGACGCGGTGAGTGACTTCGTGGACTTGGGTCCGGACGACCGGTACGTGTCCTACCTGCCCGACGCACACATCGCGAACCGGCTCTTTCACTACGCCAACCTCGTCGGCGGACTCCAAGTCACCACCCTCGCGGACGCGAAGCAGGCGGTTACGGCCTTGCCGGAGGTTCGGCCTTCCGTGCTCGTCGCCGTGCCGCAGGTCTGGTACAAGGTCAAGGCAGCAATCGAGCTGGCGCTCACCGACGAACCGAGCACGGCGAAGAGGCGTCTGGCGGACTGGGCCATCGGCGTCGGCCGCCGCATGGCCCGACTGGAGTCCGACCACGCTCCGGTGCCGCGGACCCTTCGCATCCAGCACACCGTTGCAGACAGGCTGGTACTCCGCGCCGTCCGCACGAAACTCGGGCTGGACCGAGTACGCGTCGCGGTATCGGCAGCCGCCCCGCTGTCACCGGACACGCTGGAGTTCGTGCTCGGGCTCGGTATTCCGTGCCTCGAGGCATGGGGCCTGTCCGAGACCACCGGAGCAGTCTCGATCAACCGACCGGATGCTGTCCGGATCGGCACGGTCGGGCAGGCCGTCAAAGGGCGTGACGCTCGAGCTCGCCGACGACGGCGAACTGTTGATTTCCGGTCCGGTCGTCATGAAGGGTTATCGGAACAACCCAGCCAAGACCGCCGAGACCATCGACGCCGACGGACGGCTGCACACCGGCGACATCGGGACCATCGACGCCGACGGCTACGTCCGGATCGTGGACCGGAAGAAGGAATTGATCATCAATGCCGCGGGCAAGAACATGTCGCCATCGAATATCGAGGGCGCGATCCGCGCGGCGAGCTCGCTGATCGGCGGCGCGGTGGTGATCGGCAACGACCGTCCCTACGTCACCGCCCTGCTGACCCTCGACCCCGACGCCGCGGCCACCTTCGCGACCCGCAACGGTATCGAGGACGGGTCGCCCGGCGACCTCGCGTCGAATCCACTGGTGCGCGGCGAGATCGACCGTGCCGTCACGGCAGCGAACGCAAAACTCTCCCGCGTTGAACAGGTCAAGAAGTACACGCTGCTGCCGACAATCTGGGAGCCCGGCGGCGACGAGTTCACGCCGACGATGAAGCTGCGGCGCAAACCCATCGACACCAAGTACGCCCGCGAGATCGACGCACTGTACGTGGGCTGACGAATCGATCAGACGAGGCCCGGGATCAACGCCTTGCGGTCGGTCGGGTACTCGACGAACTTGTCCCGATACCACTTGTGCGTCGCGAGGGCGCGCGGGATGAGGTTGCCGGCAGTGATGAGGAAGATGACGACGCCCGCGAGCGACCACGTCAGCAGGGCGAAGCCGGCCCATGCGATCAGCTCGCCGAGATACGCGGGGCTGGAGACGAATCGGAAGCCTCCGCCCTCCGGTATGCGGTACTCGGTCGCGCCGGGGTTCTTCTTGTCCCGGAGGTTGCGGACGATGGATTCGGAGTTCACCAGCAGCGCGAACCCGCACAGGTAGACGGCCAGGCCGATCAGGAACCGGGGATCGGTGAGCCACGCCGTGTCGTACTGGTGCATGTAGTCGTGGCTGAAGAACGCGCCGTTGAGGTAGCCGTGCATCGAGGTCACGATGACGCCCATCGCGATGACCGAGATGTTGAAGGTGCTGCGCTTGCCCGGCACCTGCCGGATCGACAGCGGGAAGAACCAGCCACGATTCGCGTAGTGCAGCAGCCAGACCGCGGCGAGCACCATCGACGTGGGCTCGAACCGGTCGGGTCCGGTGAGGTAGAAGATCGCGAAGACGACGGTGGCGGGGATCTCCATCAGCCACCACCCGAGCTTCGGGTTGAGGTTGAAACCGAGGTTGGTCGAGGAGAACCTGCCGTACGAACTCTGCGCGAAGAACCCGCCGACGATGACGAACGCGGCGAACACGAACGCACATGTGAGGACGGTGTCGTAGACGGTGTTGCCGGTGTACCAGTGCATCGAGATCCTTCGGTGGACGTGGCCGGTACAGCACGAGCACACGACGCACCCACCACGGACGAACAACGAACTGGAACGTGTTCTACCACATACCGGGGCGTTCCACGACACCTTTCTGGACATGGGTCCAGGTGGAATCGGTACAGATCAGGTCGCTGAGGCACCGAGTTCGATGACGAGCACCCCCGCGACGATGAGCGCGATCCCGAACCCCATCCGCGGCGTCAACGGGTCCTTGAAGATCGCGCGACCGAGGAGCGCCGTGAGCGCCACACCGCAGGCCGCCCAGACGCCGTACGCGACACCGACGGCCATGCCACGGTCGAGGACGACGGCGAGGAGGCCGAACGCCACCAGATAGCCGACCCCGGTGGGGATCAACCACCACCGCCGGGCGAGGCCGTCGGATGCCTTGAGGCACAAGGTACCGGTCACTTCGGCGATGATCGCCCCGACGAGCAGCACCCAGGTCACGGCGTCGCTTCCAACTCCCGGCCGTCGCCGACCCTGTCCTTCTCGGCGGCCTGCGAACCGAGTTCGACGGTCAGCACGCCGGCGATGACCAGGGCGATGCCCACGCCCATGAGCGCGGTCAGTGCATCGCCGAAGAGCACGGTGGCCAGTACCGCCGTCAGGGTGATCCCGCATGCACCCCAGATCCCGTATGCGACACCGACCGCCATGTGACGCAGCACAACCGCGAGGAACGCGAAGGACGCGAGGTACCCGGTCACCACCAGGACGTACCACGCGGGGTGTTCGGTCGCGGCGCGCAACGACAACGTCGCCGCGACCTCGCACACGATCGCACCGGACAGGAGCCACCATTTCATGGCGCCACGGTATCGGTCAGTCCGGCCGCGGCCCGAAGGTGTCGAGCATGACGATGGGACCGTCGTCGACCCGCGTCTTCGCGTCGATCTCGAGCAACCCGGCGAATGCCTTTGCCGTGTACACGGGATCGAGCGGGACGCGGTACTCGGTACCGACGCGCTGCGCTGCGCGACCCTCCGCGGTGGCGTATCCGTAACCGGGCCCCAGATATTCCCGCGTCACGGTCAGACCGGCCGAGCGGAGGTCGATCTCGCCCAGCTGCGCGCCACGACGACGCAGCAGGGACTCGGCCCGACCCGCGAGGTCCCGGATCTCGGCGGCGCCCAGCGGCAGGGTGTCGTTGACGACGACCGCGACGACACCAGTGCGCAGGCCCGCCAATTGCAGACCCAGCAGCAGACCCGCCACGGTGCCACCCGATCCGACCGGCGCGACGATGTGGGCCGGTTCCGGAATATCCCCGGCCTCGACCTGCGCAGCCAACTCCAGTGCGGCCTCGACGTATCCGAGCGCACCGATCGGGGACGAACCGCCCGGCGGCAGGTAGTACGGCAGCCGTCCGCCGCGAATGTGCCGCAGCATCAACCACGGTGCGGACGCGAACGTCCGCACCTTGTTCCGGGTGAAGTGCAGGGTCGCGCCCGAGCGCTGCAGCCGGGCCAGTTGCGCCCGCACATGGTCGTCGACGGGCTGATCGATCAGCGCGATCGCCGTTTCGATGCCGAACTCTCTGGCGTACAACGCGGTCGCCAGACCCCAGTTGGTCCCCAGCCCGCCCACCGTGATGATCCGCCGCGACTTCCGCGCCAGAACGTCGGGGATGATCCACTCCAGTTTGCGGACCTTGTTGCCGCCCCAGCCACCGGAGCCGAACGTGCTGTCGTCCTTGACCCAGATCCGGTTTCGCGTGCCCAGCCCGTCGAGCCTGCGGACCGGGGTGGGCGGTACACCGAGGGGAACATGGGGCAGCGACTCTGCGAGTTCGGGAAAGCGCTGATGCAGAAGCGGTGCCGTGGTCACGTCAGGCATCCCGCGAACCCAGCCCGACCGCGGATCGATCCGGCGAGGTAATCGAGGTCGGGCCTCGGTGGAACCGTGGGCCGGCCCCGCAGCCCGAACCCGTCCCCCACCGTCCGCGGAACGACATGCAGGTGCACGTGGAACACCTCCTGGCCGGCCACCACGCCGTCGGCGAGGAAGAAGTTCACCCCCTCCGCGGCCACCGAACTGTCTCGCAACGCTGCCGCGATCTGCTGCCCCACCTGGAACAATCGTCCTCCGTCATCGGGATCCAACTCAGCGAGATCCGCTGCGTGCTTCTTCGGCACCACGAGCAGGTGGCCGGGCGTGAACGGACGAATGTCCATGAACGCGATCGTGCGCGCGTCCTCGTACACGAGGCTCGATTCGGCCTCGCCGGCGACGATGGCGCAGAAGACGCAGTGGCTCATACTGGTTGATGTTATGTGTCGAATGCCGGAGCAACGAAGCGTTGTACCATCTGTCGCTCCATGCGCGTGTCGGCGGCGGGCCACGCGAGCAGGGTGAGCACCACGCGGACGACCCACTGCCCGCCCGCCTCGTCGGGCGCGATACCGGTGAGGGCGGTGGCCACCCGGCTCAGATCCGGCGAGGACGCCAGGTAGTCGTCGGCGTCACCGGTGCGGGTGTGGGCGAACCAGTAGGACAACGTCGCATCCGCTCGAACCGCCGCGACCAGTGCGGGCTTGCCACCGACGTAGCGATAGAGCGCTGCGCGCGAACAGCCGGCCCGTTCGGCGATGTCGTGGACCCCAACCTGATCGAACCCACGCTCGACGAACAACTCGGTCGCGGCGTCCGTGATCCGTTCGACCGCGAGCGCCCGACGGTTCCCACCCGTCAGCTAGTCGTACCGCTCCGCCACCGGTCCCCCTCCGATCATGGATCTCGATTCGCTCTCATAGCGAGTCCGCCTGGCCACGATGCTTACAACGAGCACCGCACCGGCGGCCCGCTCACCTGCACGGACATCGCACCGCTGGTGCCGACATGAGACACCGCATATGTGCAGTTCAACGCCGCATTCGGAGTAGCGCGTCGTACGTGAGGCGGCCCCGGCACGCGGTGGCGTCGGCGGTGTTGTCGGGGATCGGGTCGTCGAGCGCGAGAAGTCGGCGCAGCGCGTTGAGGACCGCGCGGTGCAGCGTCCACATTGACACCTCTTGCTTGCAGGATTGCGGGTACACCGGCACCAACAGGGCGATCGCGTTGCGCATCGGCACGATCAGCGCGCCCAGCATCTGCACGAACCCTTCCCATTCCGTGACGTCGCCCCACATCAGCACGAGGTCGCCGCGGCGGATGCGCTGTGTCATCTACAGCTGCTGGACTGCACAGACGTCACCCGATAGGGACTGCCCCCGGTTTGGTTGACATCTTGACCTGTGAGGACTGCTCGTCACAGGTGGAAGGATGTTTCCCATGCCGAAAGCGTTCCCTGAGGAGTTCCGCCGCGACGTCATCGCGGTCGCTCGTAAAGGCGAGGCCCCGCTGCGCCAGATCGCGAAGGACTTCGGAATCTCCGAGGGCTGTCTGCACCGCTGGTTGAAGATCGCCAACCGTGAGGACGGCATAGACACTGGCACGTCCACGAGCTCGGATGAGTCGGCGGAGCTGCGAGAAGCACGTAAGCGGATCAAGCTCCTCGAGCAGGAAGCCGAGGTCATGCGCCGTGCCGTCGCCTATTTGTCCCGGGACGTCAACCCAAAATGATGTTCCCGCTGGTCCTCGACCTTGCCGCTGACGGTGTCCCCGTCACGGTGACTTGCCGGGTTCTCGGATTCTCTACCCAGGCGTTCTACAAATGGAGGAAAGCGCCCGTAACACAACGTGATTGGGACGATGCGCATCTGATCGATGCCGCTCGCGAGATCCACGCCGATGATCCCGCCTTCGGCTACCGATTCATCGCAGACGAACTCCCCGATCGAGGCATCACCGCCGGCGAGAACCGCGTCGCACGACTGTGCTCACAAGAGCGCATCTGGTCGGTGTTCTCGAAGAAGCGAGGCGTGAACAGAAAGGCCGGCCCGCCAGTTCACGACGACCTCGTCGACCGCCAGTTCGCCGCTGGGCAGCCCAACGAGCTCTGGCTGACCGACATCACTGAACACCGCACTGACGAGGGCAAGCTCTACCTCTGCGCGATCAAAGATGTGTACTCGAACAAGATCGTCGGATACTCGATCGACTCCCGCATGAAGGCGTCTCTGGCAGTCACGGCGTTGCGCAATGCCATCGCGCAACGCCACCCGGCCGGAACGATTGTCCACTCCGACAGAGGGAGTCAAGGCGGATTCAACCGGTGGTCGCAACACCTTGATGACGGAGGTGTTGGTGGGCAGGCCAGCGGGATGGATGAAGGAACTCACGGGTCGGTCGCCGATGAAGTCGCCTGGCGCTCCGTCGCATCGACGGGAGGTCGAGCGGCAGTTCTGGCGTGAGATCGCGACAGGTGTGACGAGTGAGGCAGCAGCGGCAGCGGTCGGCGTGTCGCCGGCGGCCGGTGCCAGGTGGTTCCGGGATCGTGGCGGGATGCCGACGTTCATGACCGTACCGCTTATCGGTCGGTATCTGTCCTTCGAGGAGCGTGAGGAGATTGCGCTACTGAAGGCGCAGGGAGCTGGGGTGCGTGAGATCGCCCGGGCGGTGGGACGGGATCCGTCGACCATCTCACGGGAGCTGCGTCGCAACGCGGCAACCCGCGGCGGCAAACTCGACTACCGGGCTTCGGTGGCGCAGTGGAAAGCCGAACTCGTTGCCCGGCGCCCGAAGACAGCAAAGCTCGCTTCCAATGACGAGCTCCGGGAGTACGTGCAAGACAAGCTCGCCGGTGTAGTCCGCGACGTCGACGGCAGCGTGGTCGCCGGTCCTGCTGCACCGGAGTGGAAGGGCCGAAACAAGCCACATCGGGGTGATCGGGCGTGGGTGACCGCGTGGAGCCCGGAACAGATCTCGCGCCGACTCGAGGTGGACTTCCCTGACGATGAGTCTATGCGCATCAGCCATGAGGCGATTCACCAGGCGCTATACGTCACAGCCGTGGCGGACTCGATCGAGAATGGGTCGTGCACCTGCGCACCGGACGTGCGCTGCGAGCGCCGAGAGCACGGGCGAAGCAGCGCAGTTGGGCGCATGTCACACCGGACACCCTTATCAGCGAACGTCCCGCCGAGGTGGACGACCGTGGCGTTCCCGGGCATTGGGAAGGCGACCTGATCATCGGATTACACCGTTCCGCGATCGGCACCCTGGTCGAACGGTCGACGAGGTTCACGATGCTCATCCCTCTGCCCCGCGAGGACGGCTACGGGCTTATCCCACGCACGAAGAACGGGCCTGCACTTGCCGGTTACGGAGCCGTGACGATGACGAATGCTCTCTCACAGGCGATCACAGCGCTTCCTGACCACCTGCGTCGCTCCGTCACCTGGGATCGAGGCAAGGAGCTCTCCGATCACGCCCGCTTCACCGCCGATACCGGGGTGAAGGTCTACTTCGCCGACCCGAAGAGCCCGTGGCAACGCGGCACCAACGAGAACACCAATGGTCTGCTGCGCCAATACTTCCCGAAGGGAACAGATCTGTCCCGATGGACCGGAAAGGAGATCGCCGCGATCGCCCATACGCTCAATACGCGACCCCGCAAGACACTCGGGTGGAAGACCCCCGCCGAAGCTCTCGACGAGCAGTTACGATCACTGCAACAGCCCGGTGTTGCATCGACCGGTTGAATCCGCCCAATTTCGGTCACGGAAGTTCGTACATGAACTCTCGCACAATGGGTTACGTGGCTCGATGGGACGCGTGGGAGCATGCGGCGATAATGCCGCAATGGAGTCGTTCTTCGCCCTCCTGCAGAAGAACGTCCTCGATCGACAGCGCTGGTCGACACGAACGGAACTTCGTATGGCGATCGTGACCTGGATCGAGCGGACCTACCACCGCAAGCGCCGGCAACGCCGTCTCGGAAAGCTCACTCCGATCGAGTTTGAGACAATCAACAGAGCCGCATACGCGGCCTGAACTACTCAACCCCACGAGTCAACCAAGGTGGGGGCAGTCCCATACGGGTCGACGCCGATCTAGATGCGCACACATTTCTTTCCCCAGTCCGCCTTGGTGGACGGCACCTTCCTGACCGTTGCGACGTTCTTCATCCCCAGCTGCAGTGCGCTCATCGGGCGTGATCTCGGATCGGTCGATGTAGCGCAGCGGGTTTCGCATCATCAGGTCGTAGACGGTCGCGCGGACCCACCAGTCGGGGGCATCGCCAGCCCCTGGTTATCCGTGCGACGCACTCGATACGACTGAATCCGCCAGGCCGGAGTCGAGCACGACCTGTACCGTGGCCTTGTAGTGAGCACAAACCAACTCCGCGGTACGCGCCGTGTCGCGAGCCAATGCAGCGTCGAGGATCTCTCGATGCTCGCGTTCGACATCGCGGATCGTCGCGGCAGTCGAAGGTGCAGCCCACCTGCGATAGAGCTCGGTGGAGTCGGCGAGATTAGCCGACAGTCTGATCATCGGATCGCACTCGCAGGCACCGATTATCGTCTGATGGAACCTACGATGGGCGGCTGCCCACTCCTCATTGATGTGCGCAGGGTCCGATCCGTCGCGGCGGGGGATGCGAGTCATCTGGTGATGAGCCGAGATCAGATCGGACTCCCACTGGAGACCTCCACGCTCGAGTGAGATTCGAACGGCCACAGATTCTGTGGCGCAACGTAATTCGGTGATATCGGACAGCTCCCGGATGCTCAGATCGCGGACAAAGAAGCCCCGATTGAGCTTGGCCACGACGAGATCATCTCCGGCCAGTCGGGTTAACGCTTCGCGCATGACCGTTGTACTGGTGTCGAACCGTTCGGCCAAGGCTGCCGTCGGAAGCTTCTCACCGGGCCGCCACTCGCCATCAAGGATCGCCCGGCGAACCTCATCGATGGGTCGAATCTCCGACTTGCCCTTCCCCTGGTCAGTTCCCATGCAGATAGTCTACCAATCAAGAAAAAAATATTCTTGATTGACTTGTGTACTTTTGCCTCCTACTGTGGTGACTGCAATCACATCGACGCAACGATGCCCTCCGGCCAATACGGGCCGAGGGCGTACCCGTCTCCCCGACTTCTCGGGCCCATTCACCGGAGCGTGGATCTATGTCCCAGGTTTCACCTGTTTCGAGGTCAACTGCGCCGCCGCCGGCGGCGGCCGATGACCGGAAGCACATGCGCAGAGTTCTGTTGTCGAGCTATCTCGGAAGTGCCGTCGAGTTTTACGACTTCCTCGTCTATGGCACGGCCGCCAGCCTGGTCTTCGGCCAGATCTTCTTCGCGGACCTCGACCCCGTTGTGGGGACAATCGCGTCATTCGGCACCTTGGCCGTGGGTTATGTGGCACGCCCGATCGGCGGAATCGTCTTCGGCCACTTCGGCGACAGACTCGGCCGAAAAAAGATGCTGGTGCTGACGATGTCACTCATGGGAGTCGCATCGACCCTCATCGGCTTGCTACCCACACAAGCGCAGATCGGTGTACTCGCACCGTTGCTGCTGGTGTTGTTACGCATAATCCAAGGCATCGCGGTCGGCGGCGAGTGGGGCGGCGCCACGCTCATGGCACTGGAACACTCCGATATGCGCAAGCGCGGCTTTGCCGCCGCCATCGTCAACTCCGGCGCGCCTACTGGCGCGGTACTGGCTGCAACAGTGATGGGCCTGTTCTCACTGCTGCCCGAGGACGACTTCATTTCCTGGGGCTGGCGCGTGCCGTTCCTGCTCAGTGCAGTCCTCGTGGCCATCAGCCTCTGGATCCGCCTGAGTATCTCGGAATCTCCGATGTTCAAGCACGCCCAAGACGCTACCGATCTGGAAGGAGCGAAGCCGAGCACCCTGCCGTTGATCGCCGTGCTTCGACGACCCCAGGTGGTCATCCTGGCCTCGCTGTCCGGCGCTGGAGCCTTGGCCTTCCAATCCCTCATGGCCACCTTCGGCCTGACTTACGCCACGCTCGGCGGCATTGACCGCTCCAGCGCCCTGTTCGCTGCTTCCGTTGGGGCAGTGATCAACGTGTTCACCATTCCGCTGTCCGGCGCCTTGTCGGATCGAATCGGGCGGCGGCCCGTCCTCCTGGCGGGATTTGGTACGGGCATCGTGCTCGTCTACCCCATCTTGCAGATGGTTGGCAGCGGAAATCTTGTCCTGCTGATGCTGGGGTACGTACTCGGGTACGGCTGCATCGTCGGTACCCTCTTCGGCACCTTGAGCTCGTTCATCAGCGAGCAGTTCAGCACGACCTCGCGATACACAGGCGCATCGCTGGGCTACCAACTCGCTGGAACCTTCGGCGGTTTCACTCCGATGATCGCCGTCGCACTCCTCGACGCCACCGGTGGCACGAGCGCAACCTATGTCGCTGCATTCGTCGCCGCAGCGTTCGCCGTCAGCGCGACCGCTGTGATGCTGACGCGCGAGTCATTCCGCAAGGACATCGCAGCCTGATTTCCTGCGCTCTTCGAGCAACACCACCCACCAACAACAAAGGAAACCTCGTGCACTACGCCAGCTTCGCTGCCATCGACGGATCTCCCACGTGGGGTGTCATCGTCAACGGCACCGCCTACGACCTCGGCCCGTCCGGCCTTGCCCTCGCTCCTGATCTGAAGGCGACGATCGAGTCGGGCCTTTTCGGCCAGGTCGGGTCTCAGTACCTCACTGCTCCCTCTCGCCCAGAGTCCGAAATCGAATTCCTGCCGGCTCTGACGAATCCGTCGAAGATCTTGTGCATTGGTGTCAACTACCGAAGCCACCAGAAGGAGACGGGCCGAGCCGAGCACCGGGCTGAGCAGAAGGCACCGACTGTCTTCACGCGTTTCGCCGACACCCAGACCGGACACCTACAGCCTGCTCGTATGCCTGCTTCGACAACGAAGTTCGATTACGAGGGCGAGATGGCGTTGGTCATCGGCAAGGAGGCCTTCCACATCAACGAAGACGAGGCGTGGGACTACATCGCCGGATACGCCGCCTACAACGACTTCACTGCACGAGACTGGCAGCGCGCCACCACCCAGTGGATCCCGGGCAAGAACTTCCCCGAAACCGGCGCCTTCGGACCGTACCTGGTCCCGGCCAACGACCTGGGCGACATCAACGAGTTGACGCTCGAAACCCGCGTCAACGGTGACATCCGCCAGAAGGCGTCAGTTGCCGACCTGTATTTCTCCATCCCCCAGTTGATTGCCCACATCACAGGCTTCACCCGGCTTGCGCCTGGTGATGTGATTGTCACCGGAACCCCCGGAGGAGTTGGGTTCTTCATGGAGCCGCAAGGATTGCTCTCGGACGGAGACGTCGTCGAAGTGGAGATCACCGGCCTGGGCGTCCTGCGCAACACCGTGGCGACAGAACACTGACTCGACGAGATATCGAATCACGTTCGGGTGAAAGGAAAGTAGTACAGTCGATGGATCCTGTAATTGACACTGACGTTGTTGTCATCGGGGCGGGCCCAATCGGGTTGGCGGCCGCGAATCTTCTGGCGGACTACGGTGTACGTGTACTGCTCGTGGAGAAGAACCTGAGCACAAGTGATGAACCCCGCGCGATCAGTGTTACGGACGAAACCCTCAGGGTGATGCAACAGATCGGCATCATGGACCGCCTCGGTCCAGAGATGCTGATGAATACTGGAGCGCGCTACTTCGGCCGAAAGGGCCAACTACTGGCAGAAGTCCGACCCGCGAACTCGCAACTAGGGCATCCGGGAAAATCCCAGTTCGACCAGCCAGTCATGGAGTCCTTGCTCCTCGACGCTGCCCGTGGTCGTGACAGTGTTGAGGTGCGATTCGAGACCGAGGCGTTCTCGGTGAAGGATCACGGCACCCATGTGGAGACGACCGTCCTGGGTCCGAACGGTAAAGCGACGGTGCGTTCTGCCTGGCTTATCGCGTGTGACGGTGGGCGTAGCCCGATTCGCACTCAGCTCGGCATAGCGATGGAGGGCTCCACACAGGTCGAGAAGTGGATCGTCATCGATGTGATCAACACCAACGCGCGGGAGAAGTTCGCCGAGTTCTACTGCAACGGAGTCAGACCCAGCGTCGTCGTTCCCGGCGTCAAGGGACGGTGCCGATTCGAGTTCATGCTCCTGCCCGGCGAGACTGCCGAACAGATGACCACACCGTCGTCAGTCGCCGCGTTGGTGGCACCGTACCTGTCTCAGCCGGTCCGTCCTGAGGACATTCGACGAGCATCGGTCTACGTCGCACACCAACGCGTCGCTCTGCAATACCAGCACGGCCGCATCCTCTTGGCCGGCGACGCCGCACACATGATGCCGCCGTTCGCCGGGCAGGGACTCAACGCCGGCATTCGCGACGCCGCCAACCTCGCATGGAAGGTCGCCTCATCCGTGCACGGTGCGGGGACCGACGAGTTGGTCTCGACCTATCAGACCGAGCGTCGACCGCATGCCGCGGACATGGTGAAGCTCTCCCACCGAATCGGGCAGATCGTGATGAGCACAGACCGGAAGGTGACCTTCCTGCGTGATCTGATCATCACCGCCGCCGGAGCAGTTCCGTCGGTGCAGTCCTGGATCGCTTCAATGAAATTCCTCAAGCGTCCCCGCTTCACTGAGGGCTGCATCGTTCCACCGGCGACGGGCCTCCCCACAGCAGTCGCGGATATCGTCGGCAGTGCACTGCCCCAACCGACAGTGCGGTCGTCCGACGGAAGTGCAGTACCGCTGGACGAAGTGATGGGAAGAGGATGGTGTTCGCTCGGCTTCGGCGGCGCATCCAGCGCCATCGAGGTCACACCCCTCGGCGGGGCCGCCTCGTCTCGCGTGGTTGTCCACGATGACACAGGCATCTTCAAGGAGCTCGTACGCGACCGGTACACCGTGCTCGTTCGACCCGACAGGTACGTCGCAGCCGTCGTCCAGGCCGGGCGAGAAGACGAGGTCTTCACCACCCTCGATGGACTCGTTCCGTCGCTGAGGCCGATCTGGCAGTCGAATCATCAAGCACCCCTGACCGCCTCGGCATCGAATAGAAAGTGAAGGAATTCGAACCATGTCCTTGGCACTTTGCACCTTGTCTCACTCGCCGCTGTACGGGATCAACGACCCCGGATCGGAGACCCTCGAGGCTGTGAACTCGGCATTCGACACTGCCCGTCGATTCGTCGAGGATTTCGATCCCGAGCTGACCGTCGTCTTCGGTCCGGACCACTTCAACGGGGTCTTCTACGACATGATGCCGGCATTCTGCATTGGGTCCGGAGCACGAGCGGTCGGCGATTGGGGCACTAGTCCAGGTGCACTCACGGTTGATCGTGGTGCTGCCCGAGACCTCGCCATAGCGGTCCTGAACGATGGCCTCGACGCCGCTCAGTCCGAAGAGATGCTCGTCGACCACGGCATTTCCCAGCCGCTCGAGTTCTTGTTCGGCAAGGGGTACGGCCACCCGGTAGTTCCGATCTTCGTCAATGCTGTTGGACTGCCGCTAGGGCCGATGCAGCGTGTCCGCCTGCTCGGCGAGTCGATCGGGCGTGAACTGTCGTCGTGGAACAAGCGGATACTCGTCGTCGGATCCGGCGGGCTGTCCCACGATCCGCCCATTCCCCGGTTGGAGGAGGCCTCCCCGGACGTCGTGGCACGGTTGATCGACGGCCGGAATCCGTCGCCGCAACTACGCGCCGAACGCGAATTGCGTGTTATCGAGGCCGGGAAAGCGTTCGCGGCGGGGAACACCACCTATCAGGAGATCAACCCCGACTTTGACGCTGCAGTGATGAACACCCTCGCTTCCGGTGTCCTCGGTGGGGTCGACGACTGGTCCAACGAGTGGATGGAAAAGGAGGGCGGACATTCCGCCCATGAGATCCGTACGTGGGTAGCGGCATTCAGTGCGCTGGCTGCCAGCGGGCCGTACACCGTGACCAATCGCTGGTACTGGCCAGTGAAGGAATGGATGACCGGTTTCGGCATCATGACCGCAGTACAGGAGAACTGAAGATGCACCTCGCATCGGACAGCACTGTCCCAGACATCGAAACACGATTGGCCATCCAAGCGCTCACCGCCGAACACGCGTATCGCCTCGACCACGGATCGGCGGACACGCTGCATGAGTTGTACTCGCACGACGGCGAGCTGATCGGATTACCACCCCGCGATCTCATCGGGAATGCTGCGATCGCCCAGTGGGGTGAACAACGCGCTCGAATGACGCGGACGGCGAGACACATCGAAACGAATCATCGGCTCGAATGGCGAGACGGCATCCTGCACGGCACCCTCTACGCAACCGTCTATCGCAGCGACAGCCCCGATACAACCAACACATCCCCGTTCATGGTCGGAGACTACGACGACGAGTACGTGCTCGATGACGGACGGTGGAAGATCCGTCGCCGCATCATCCGCCGGGGATTCCGTGTTGCTGCCTCGCGGTCCGTCAGCGGTGCTGCGCAGTGACCGGGGAACGTGGCGGCAACTCCCCCTCGGGTGCCCAAGCGTTCAAGCTTGACGAAATGGTCCTCAACGAGGTCCGTCCAGGCTTCTCCCGTAGCGGCATCCGCTCCGACGGCGCTGTGACAACGGTCAACTGGTTCGAGCCCGGCTACACGACCGTTGGGCCACACTCACATCCTTTCGACCAGCTCAGCTATGTCGCGGTGGGTGCGATGCGCTTCTACGTCGGCGACGACGTGTTCGAACTGCACGCTCCGGCGGTCCTGCACATCCCACGCGACGTCCCTCACTGCGCCGAACCGATCGGCACCGAGCGAGCACTGAACATCGACGTATTTGCCCCCGTCCGCGACGACTACCTTCCACTGTGCGAACACAAAGGAATCACCGAATGAGAGCCGTACGTTCCCGCCAGCCAGGCGGCCCCGAAACGCTACATGTCGAACAACTACCCGATCCACAGATCAGTGACGGCCAGCTGATCATCGACATTGTCGGTGCTGGGCTGAACCGGGCCGACTCGCTACAGCGCCGCGGCCGATACAACCTGCCTGACGACGCATCCGACATCTTCGGTATGGAGATCTCAGGAAGGGTGAGCGACGTCGCCGACGACGTCAGCAGCTTCGCAGTCGGCGACGAGGTGGTTGCGCTCCTGGCCTCAGGCGGCTACGCGGAGAAGGTCGCCGTCGACGCCCGACATGTACTGCCGCGCCCCGCCGGCGTACCCCTGCTCGATTCGGCAGGCATCCCGGAAGTCGCAGCAACTGTGGTTGCCAACATCTTCATGACGGGTCGATTCCAGCAAGGGCAGACCGTACTCATCCACGGCGCCACCGGCGGCATTGGTTTCTTCGGCATCCAACTGGTCAAGGCGCTGGGAGGAACAGTTGCCGTCACCGCGTCAACCTCCGCAAAGCTCCACGCCGCCGAAGAACTCGGCGCCGACATCCTTATCAACTACACCACAGAAGACTTCGCGGAACGGATGATGGCACATGGCGGCGCCGACATTATCCTCGATACCGTTGCAGGCCCCTATCTACAACGCAACATCGAAGCCCTGCGGCCATTCGGACGGGTAGTGACGATCGGTATGCAGGGCGGCCGGACAGGCGAACTGGACTTCAGCCTCCTGCTGAAGAAGAAAGCCACCGTCACTGGAACGCTCCTACGGGACCGGTCTGCAGAACAGAAGGCTGAGATCATGGCCGAAACCCGACGGATCGTCTGGCCACTGTTCGAGAACGGCCAGATTCGCACCACGACCGATCACGTGTTCCCGCTCTCGGAAGTCGCTGCGGCACACTCATACTTCGACAGCAAAGGACACCTCGGCAAAGTCCTCCTCGACTGCAGGAGCTGACGCGGCCACCGACGGCACAATCGCATCGCTAGGTGCAGTTCCGGCAAGCCGGGGCGGCCTCCAGCCCGTGTATCTGGTGGAGATCTCTCCTGCACGAAGTGCTTGGGCGAATGCCGATAGACGTCATCGACGTCAACGTCCGAGATAGGCAGGTCACCAACCGACCGATCTAGCTGTACTGCCCAGGCAGGTTGGTTGAACGATTGCGACGACACGCTGTAGCCGGTCGTTGAACGAAGAAGGTCTCCTGTCGCGGATGTGGAGCTGCTTAGCCTGCCGCTTTCACGGTAATTCGGCTGAACACCTGTGTCACTGACGAAGAAAGGTGCTCCGACCTGCGACAATTCGACTTGTCTAAGGTTGAACAATCGCGTGATCAAGGAGCACCTTTCAGGTGGCCAAGTCTACGTCCCCGTACCCACACCTGTCCGCATCGGCCACCGGAACCGGCGTCGTGTCGCATGCCGGGACGGTCTTGTTGCTGCGTACCGCCGAGAAAACAGGCCTGACCACCGCCCTGTCGGCCGCGCTCGAGCCGTGGCGCAAGCCCCTCGCGACGCACGACCCGGGCAAGATCGTGTTGGATCTCGCGGTCACGCTCGCGCTCGGCGGTGACTGCCTGGCCGACATCGCGCAGTTGCGGGCGCACCCGCAGGTGTTCGGTCCGGTCGCCTCCGACCCGACCGTATCGAGGCTGGTCACCGCGCTGGCCGCGGACCCCGGCGCCGCACTCGCGGCGATCGGGAGTGCTCGCGCTGCGGCCCGACGCCGTGCATGGGCCGCGGCCGGAGACCGGACACCCGATCATCGGATCGACGAGAAGGATCCGCTGGTCGTCGACATCGATGCCACCCTGGTGACCGCGCACTCGGAGAAGGAATCCGCAGCCCCGACATTCAAGCGTGGCTTCGGGTTTCATCCGTTGTGCGCGTTCGTCGACCACGGTGATGGCGGGACCGGTGAGCCGGTGGCGATGCTCCTGCGGCCCGGAAATGCCGGCTCGAACACCGCTGCAGACCATGTGACCGTGGTCAAGGATGCGTTGGCGCAGTTGCCGTTCGATCCGGGCTACCGGGTCGGGAAGAAAGTGTTGATCCGCACCGATGGCGCCGGCGGCACGCACGACTTTCTCGACTACCTGACCAAGCGGCGGTTGGCGTACTCGATCGGGTTCGGGCTCACCGACACCATGACCGCGGCGATCGACCTGATCCCGAAGACCGTGTGGACGCCCGCCTACGACGCCGACGGGAAGGTCCGTGACGGCGCCTGGGTCGCCGAGCTCACCGGGCTGATCGACCTGTCTACCTGGCCCGCTGGGATGCGGGTCATCGTCCGCAAGGAGCGGCCGCACCCCGGCGCGCAACTGCGGTTCACCGACCACGAGGGTCTGCGGTTGACCGCGTTCGCCACCAACACCACCCGCGGCCAACTCCCGGATCTCGAGCTGCGGCACCGCCGCCGGGCCCGTTGCGAGGACCGGATCCGGGGCGCGAAAGACACTGGCCTGCAGAACCTTCCGCTACACGGGTTCGACCAGAACCGGATCTGGCTGCAGATCGTGCAACTCGCCGGCGAACTGATCGCCTGGACACAACTCCTCGCGTTCGACACCGAAACCGCCCGACGCTGGGAACCGAAACGACTCCGACTCCGGCTGTTCCACATCGCCGGCCGCATCGTCCGTCACGCCCGACGCATCCACCTCAAACTCGCCGCCCACGCACCCCACGTCGACCTGCTCGTCGCCGCGATCACACGCGTGACGACACCAAAAACAGTGACCTGACCAGCGGAAATCTTCCCCGCCGGGACGAAAGGAGCACCATCATTCGGGGCCGTGGACCCCGACGCAACCCGACCGCGTCGGCCACCCCGCCACGTCCGGAAACCGGAACCATCACCGGGACAAGAAAACCGAACTCGATCAGGCCGGCACGCCGCGCTCACGAAAGATCGAGGTTAGACGCCCACTCACCGACAGGAGACCTTCGTGGTCCACGCTAACGCACCACTGACCCCACGCGGGCGACTGCTGCTCGCCCGCCGCATCGTCGACGAGGGCTGGCCCATCAGCACGGCCGCGGAACACTTCAACGTGTCCCGGCCGACCGCCAAGAGATGGGCGGGCCGCTATCAGGAGATGGGCGAGGCCGGCATGGTCGACCGATCCAGCCGGCCGCACCGGAGCCCGAATCGCACTCCGGAACCGACCAAACGCAAGATCGTCGATCTGCGGTGGCGACGCCGACTGTCCCCGCAAGCGATCGCGTCGCGGCTGGACATGCCGGCCTCGACCGTGCACGCCGTCCTGGTCCGCTGCCGACTCAATCGCCTGTCCCACATCGACATCCGCACCGGCGAAGTGATCCGCCGCTACGAACACCCGTATCCGGGTTCGATGATCCACGTCGACGTCAAGAAACTCGGCAACATCCCCAACGGTGGTGACTGTCGCTACGTCGGGCGTTCTCAGGGCTGCAAGAACCGCAAGGCCACTCCCGGAACCGAACGCCAACTCGACCGATCTGTGGAAGCGGAGATTAGTAGCGGCCCAGACGAATTCGAATCGATACCCGGTGTCCCGCTCAACGGACAACCACCTTCTCGACCACGGACGCCTACCCTAGTATGACGGGCACCACAGGCAGGTCAAGCCCCGAGGACACAGGAGTTCTGGATGAGCGCTCGCGTACCCGTCACACCGATCGACGCCGCGGAGATCGACACCTACGACCACGAAACCGACGTCCTGATCGTCGGCTACGGCTGCGCCGGCGCGTCGGCCGCGCTCGAGGCCGTCGAGTCCGGGGCCGAGGTGATCCTGCTCGAGCGGCAGAGCGGTGGCGGTGGGTCGTCGGCGCTGTCCGGCGGCGAGATGTACCTCGGCGGCGGCACCCCGATCCAGGAGGCGTGCGGATTCGTCGACACCGCCGACGACATGGAGAAGTTCCTCCTCGCCGCGCTCGGCCCGGACGCCGACCAGGAGAAGGTGGGCCTCTACAGCCGCGAGAGCGTCGGGCACTACCAGTGGCTCGTCGATCACGGCGTGCCGTTCAAGCCGTCGCTGTGGGACTCCCCCACCTGGGTGCCGCCCACCGACGACGGTCTGATGTGGATGGGCGAGAACGCCTATCCGTTCTACGAGATCGCCAAGCCCGCCCCGCGTGGTCACCGCGTCACCTCCGACGGCTTCGGCGGCAAGGTCCTGATGGCGGTGCTGAGCGAGGCCGTCGGTAAGAGCGACATCGCGGTGCACGCCGACACCACCGCACTGCGGCTGATCCTCGACGGTGACCGCGTGGTCGGCGTCGTGGCCCGGCACTTCAACGAGACCGTGACGTACCGGGCCCGCCGCGGCGTGATCATCACGACCGGCGGCTTCGCGGACAACAAGGAGATGCTCGCCCAGCACGCGCCGCAACTGGTGGGCCTGGGCGTCAACAGCGACGGCGGCGACGACGGCCGCGGCATCGTCATGGCCCAGGCCGTGGGCGCGGCCGTCAAGCACATGTCCGCCGGCCAGGTCGGTATCTCGCTGGTGCCGGGAATGATGGTGCGCGGCATGATCGTCAACGGCGTGGGCCAGCGGTTCATCAACGAGGACGTCTACCCCGGCCTGGTCGGCCAGGCGGCGCTGTTCAAGCACAACCTGAAGGTGTGGGTGATCCTCGACGAGCAGGCGTACGAGGAGGTCCCGGTCGACGAACGCTGGGGCGTGCAGCCGCACTTCGTCGCCGAAACACTCGAGGAACTCGAACGCGAGATCGGGATGCCCGAGGGCGCGCTGTGCAGCACCGTGGGCGAGTACAACCGCTTCGCCGCCGACGGCGAGGACCCCTACTTCCACAAGTCCGCCCGGTGGCTGCGGCCGCTGCAGTCCCCGTTCGCCGCGATCGACGTCCAGCGCGGCATGGCCCCGCCGGAGTACGGCGACGGCGAGACCGGCGGGGGCGGCGCCGAGGTGTTCACGATCGGCGGCCTGCGGACCACCGTCGACGGCCGCGTCCTAGACCTCGACGGCGACCCGATCCCCGGACTCTTCGCGGCCGGCCGCGCCACGTCGGGCCTGCACTCGTGGGGCTACATCAGCGGCACCTCGCTCGGCGACGGCACGTTCTTCGGCCGCCGCTCCGGCATCGCCGCTTCCGCGGGCGAGTAGCGCCGCATACCGGCCGCCGAGCACGCGCAACTCCTCGTGGGTGCCGCGCTCGGCGGCGTGGCCGTGGTCG
This sequence comes from Rhodococcus sp. W8901, assembly GCF_013348805.1. Taxonomy (NCBI): domain Bacteria; kingdom Bacillati; phylum Actinomycetota; class Actinomycetes; order Mycobacteriales; family Nocardiaceae; genus Rhodococcus; species Rhodococcus sp. W8901. Next base: position 1,037,786 of record NZ_CP054690.1, on the reverse strand, counting down.
AGCACCACGATCTGGTCGGCGTCCCGGATCGTGGAGAGCCGGTGCGCGATCGTGATCGTGGTGCGGCCGCGGCTGACGACGTCGAGCGCGGTCTGCACGGCCCGCTCGGTCTCGTTGTCGAGCGCGCTGGTGGCCTCGTCGAGCACCAGAATCCGAGGGTCCCGCAACAGGGTTCGCGCGATCGCGATGCGTTGCTTCTCGCCGCCGGAGAACCGGTGGCCACGGGCGCCGACGACGGTGTCGTAGCCGTCGAGCAGCGACTCGATCAGCTCGTGCACCTGAGCCGCCCGTGCCGCGGACTCGATCTCGGCGTCGCTCGCCTCCGGCCTCGCGTGCCGCAGGTTCTCCCGGATCGTCGCGTGCAGCAGGTACGTCTCCTGCGAGACGACACCGACCAGTTCGGACAGTTCCGCGAGCGAGATGTCGCGCAGGTCGACGCCGTCGATGGTCACCCGGCCGGACGTCGGATCGTGCAGCCGCGCCACCAGCGATGCCAGAGTGGTCTTGCCCGAACCGGTTTCACCGACCAGTGCGAGCGACGATCCGGCCGGTACATCGATGGCGATGCCGGTGAGTGCGTCGCGGTCGGCGTTCTCGTAGCGGAAGCCGACGTCCTCGAACCGCACGCCGCCGTCGACCTTCTCGCACGGCATCGGCACCGGTTTCGCCGGGTCGTCGATCTCGACGGGCAGGTCGAGGTACTGGAAGATCCGGCTGAACAGCGCGAGCGAACTCGTCACGGACACACCGACGTCGAGCAGGCCCATCAGCGGGCGGAAGAGCGTCGTCTGCAGTCCGGTGAAGGCGACCAGGGTGCCGATCGTCATGCCGCCGGACGTCGCCGGCAGCCCCGCGGCCAGGTACAGCAGCGCGGGGATCGCCGAGAAGATGATGCTCATCGTCGCCATCCGCCAGCGTCCGGACAGCTGCGAGCGGACCTCGAGATCCACCAGCCGGTGCGAGGTGTCGGTGAAGCGGTCGGACATCGCCGGGCCGGCGCCGAGCGTCTTGCCCAGCTGCACACCGCTGATCGACAAGCTCTCCTCGATCTGGGTCTGCATGTCGGCGAGCGCGCGCTGGCGCTGCGCGGTGATCTCGCGGCGCATCAGCGCGACCTTGCGGGTGAGCCAGATCGCCGGCGGCAGCACGATCAGCGACAGCAGTGACAGCCGCCAGCTGAGGACCGCCATCGCGATCGCGGTGCCGACGACCGTGGTGACGTTGGAGGCGATCGAGGTCGCGGTCGACGTGACGACGGTCTGCATGCCGCCGATGTCGTTGGTGAGCCGGGACTGGATCTCGCCGCCACGGGTGCGGGTGAAGAAGCCAAGCGACTGCCGCTGCAGATGGGTGAACACGCGGGTGCGCAGGTTGTGCATGATCCGCTGGCCGACCGTCGTCGAGATCCAGGTCTGGATCACGCCCAGCACCGAGCCCGCGACCGTGATCGCGAGCATGCCGAGCACGGCCCACACCAGCAGACTGACGTTCTGTTCCGGGATCGCGCGGTCGATCACCTCGCGGACCAGGAACGGGTTGGCGAGCGAGATCGTGGACGACACCACGATCAGCGCCATCACCACGGCGATCTGCCAGCGGTACGGCGCGAACAGGGAGCCGATCCGGCGCAGACTCACGGGGGAATCCTCGAGCTGGGCGCGGTCGGCGGGATCGATCTTGCGGGAACGCATGGGACCCCCACCGGGTCCACCGAATGGTGGGCTTGTCATCTAACCACCCCTCTCAGAAGTCGGGGCAAGCCTTTACTGAGGTTGCCTCAACATGAGGTGACTGTCAAGTGAGGTAAGCTCCGAAACCATGACCGAGGCATCGTCCGAACAGCTCCGCGACCTCGTGATGTCCACGTCCCGCGCCCTGCGGCGCAAGTGGTTCACCGCGCTAGAACCATGGGAGCTCTCTCCCCACGAGTTCCGCGCGCTGCGCGTGATCGGCACCGAGTCCGACGGCCGCCCCCGCCTCGGCGACGTCGCGAAGGCGCTGCGCATCGCGCCCCGGTCGGCCACCGAGGTGGTCGACCGGCTGCAGAAGCGCGAGCTCGTCGAGCGCGTCTCCGACGGCGGCGACCGGCGCGCGGTGTGCGTCCAGCTCACCGACACCGGCCGCAAGCTGATCGCCGAAATGTCGGACGCCCGCGACGCCCAGGCCGCCGACTTCTTCGCCCCGCTCGACGCCGACGACCGCGCGCAGCTGCGCCGCATCCTCGGCAAGCTCACCGCCGGCGACGGCTGACCCCGCGCGCGCCCCGCGAACCCCTGAACGGGAGTTCACGGCACGGTTCGAGCGCGACGGCGTGTGCTGAACTCCCGTTCAGGGGTTGGGGCGGGCCGCGAACTCGGCCGGGTCGAACGTGAACACGAAGTAGTCGCGCCCGTCGAACACGAACGTCGCCGCCTCGGTCATCCCGTAATGCCGGTGCACCGCAAGCGACTTCGCGTTCGCCGCCTCGACGAAGGCGACGCCGAGATCGAAGCGGTCCCGAAGCTCACGACTGAGCGCGGTGAGCAGCATCGTCAACACCCCGCGCCCCTGGAAGCCCGGGTCCACGGCCGCCGGCCCGTACAGGAACAAGCGGCCGTCCCCGTCCCCCAGCGCATCCAGCGCCAAGCGCGGCGGACCCGAGGCGACCGCGCCGGGCTCCGACGTCATCGCGAACCCGGCGAGTCGGCCGGTCTCCTCGGCGATGAAGACGCCGGTGCCCTCCTGGAACCGGGTGAGGACATCGGCGTCCATGCGCCCCTGGATGAAGCCGCGCTCGGCGCGCTCCTGGGCGGACAGGCCGTCACCGCGCGAGGCCGCCATCAGCGCGAGGATCGCCTCCCGGTCCTGCGGCCCGGATCGTCGCATGGTGATCGCCATACTCCGATTATGGGACGCAGCCCTCGGGAGCAACCTGTCGACTCTGTGACCGGCACTCCGCTCTGCCACCGCGTCGCGGCAGTCACCTGTCACACCCGATCAATCCTGTCTCGTCTACCGGTCCGGGCAGGTGTCCACCGCGAATTCCCCGACCACCTTCTCTGTGATGCTGCTCCGGACCGGACCTGGGATCCGGTCTGCAAACTTCTTCAGATAGGCGTCGACCCACTCGCTCCGCTCCGCCAGGAACGGAAAATCGGAGCCGACCATACTGCGCACCGCCAGAATGGGAAGCGGCGCGTCCAGTGCCGGGAACGCCTTGTTCCGTAGCCCGGACGTGGTGCATCCCGGATAGAACTGGCCGAGCATGAGTCCTTCCTGGACGAACTTGGACTTACCTTCGCGTTGCGCCTCCTCGATCAGCGAGTAGTCCGAGACATCGGCGAACACGAGGAGCACGGCCTTCAGGAGCGCATCGTCGCCGTCAACCGGCGGCAACTCGCGAAAAGCAGCGAACATCTCGTCCACCGCCTCGGTCATCTGCTGAACACCGACGTCGCAGCCATCGATGAATCCGACCCACAACAGTCCTCGCGAGATCGACGGATTGGTGAACGGGCAGACCGGACCCGATCTGCCGAGATCCGGATGCGGTCGGATCAGGTAGTCGCAAACCCAACTACGCAGCACCTCGGAGCACCGATGCTCGGAGCCCACGACCGCGTCCTCTCCGAACAACTTCTCGAGCCGAATCGCGGTCATTTGTCCTCCTACCCGATTCGCATCGCACCACCATCCGACGCGCAAAGGCGCCGACGAGAGGAAGGGACCGGTGGCGCTCCGCGCCATACGCAAAAGCATGCTTTCCGGGTCGACTGCGGTGCGTCCGCACCTGGCGATCAGGCGAAAGACCGACTAGAGACACTGCTTCGGCGAGTGCCGTGAACAGCTGCAGTCCTGAGGAACCCTCTCGGCGAATCGCTGTCCTCCAATGGGACTGCCGGGTCCGGGGCAGCCAAGGGCATCGAGCACGACCTGTACATCCATTCGGCCCGCTCGACACCACGGTAGTCCGCGCTGAAGAGTCGGGCAACGGGTGCACGGTTTGTGTAGTGCTGCGCATTACTCGGGTGCCCCCCGCTCTCGGTCGACCAGATTCAAGTGCCGGTTGAGGAGGGGGCCCACGACCGAAAGGCCCTGCGGGCTCGTCATTTGCTCGTGACGCGTAGGGATTCGGTACTCGCGTACTTCACCGATGATGTACTTTCTCCAGCCCGCTGCTCCGGCCTCACGGTCGAGACCGTGATCGTCGTCCGAGTCTGTCGCCGCGCTGAAGTACGCGACCACGGTACCTTCGAGGGTCGACGGCCGATGCGCGAGAGCGCCATGGACGAGGTCCTGGTACTCCCGGTAGAGGGTGTCGAGGTGATCAGGAGTCAGTGATGCAAAGAGTCCCCCCTTCGCACGCAGCAGCCGTGCGGCCTGCTCGGTCGTCATGTCCGATTCCCCCTCGTCGGCCAACTCCACCCCACCGAACTCGGCGACCAACCTTGCAGCCGTGGGCATCTCACCGTCGGTCTCGGCTCCGGACGGCGCGCGGCTGTCCATCATGGCAAGGGTGAGCACGTCGTCACCTTCTCGACGAAGTTGGACCGCCATCGCGTGCGCAATCTGCCCGCCCACCGAGTAGCCGAGCAGGTGATAAGGACCGTGTGGCTGCACAGACCGGATCTCCCGGACGTAGCGGTGGGCAAGGTCGTCGAGCGATCCGAAACGTACATCGGGATCGGTCAGCGCGGGGGAATTGATTCCGTAGATCGGTCGGTCGTCGTCGACGTGCTGCACCAGGCCGCTGTAACACCAGGCGAGCCCGATGGCGGGATGTATGCAGAAGAGCGGATTCCGACTGCCCGTGGCACGCAGCGGGAGTAGCACCTCGACCACTGAACCGGCGCCGTCGTTCTCGACGGTCTCGGCCTCGCGCGTCTCGATCCGGTGTGCCAGCGACTCGGGCGTCGAATGTGTGAAGATCCACTCGACCGGTACCTCCGTGGAGGTCGATTCCCGCAGTCGCGCAGCCACCCCCGTGGCCGTCAACGAGTTGCCGCCGAGGGCGAAGAAGTTGTCGTCTGCACCGACCCTCGCCACACCGAGTTCGACCGCGAAGGCAGCCGCCACAGCCGATTCGACGCCCGCTTTCGGTGCCCGGTACTCTGCTCGGCCCGCAGCAAAATCCGGCGCCGGCAAAGCCGCACGATCAAGCTTGCCATTCGGCGTCAGCGGCACGGCCTCGACCACCACCACCGCCGCCGGAACCATGTGCGGAGCCAACCGCTCCCCCGCAAACGCAAGAACCTCACGCACATCCAGATCCACACCCACCCCGGGCACCACATACCCGACCAACCGATCACCGGCACCATCGTCCCCACGCACCACCGCCACCGCACGCGCCACCCCCACACACGCCGACAGAACCGACTCGACCTCACCCAACTCCACCCGGAAACCACGAACCTTCACCTGCAGATCCGCGCGACCGACGTAATCGAGCGTCAGACCCCCACCGGGCAACCGCAACCACCGCACCAGATCCCCCGTCCGATACATCCGCCGACCCGAACCCTCGAACGGATCCGCAACGAACCGCGCCGCCGTCAATCCCGCCCGGTTTCGATAACCACGCGCCAGAGCCGAACCCGCCAGATACAACTCCCCGACCAACCCCACCGGCACCGGCCGCAACCAACCGTCGAGCACACACTCCCCGACACCCCGAATCGGACCACCGATCGTCACCCCACCCGCAACCGTCATGCACACACTGGCATTCGACTGGATCGTCGCCTCCGCCGGACCGTAAGTGTTGAACATCCGCCGACCGGCCGCCCACCGCGCCACCAACTCCGGCGGACACCGCTCACCACCGACCACAACGGTCCCGAGATCGTCGAGCCCCACCGGATCCACCGTCCCCAACAGCGTCGGCGTCAACGCAGCATGAGTCACCCTCTCCCGCCGCAGAATCCCCGCCAAATCGACACCACCGACCACCGCCGGCGACACCACCACCAACCGCCCACCGAACCCGAACGCCCACAACTGCTCGAGCACCGCCGCGTCGAAACTCGGCGACGCAACATGCAACACCCGCGCACCCGGACCCAACCCGAACCGAACCCCCTGCTCCGCCAACAGATTCGCCAACCCCCGATGCGTCACCACCACACCCTTCGGCACCCCCGTCGACCCCGACGTATAAATCACATACGCCGCATGATCGATACCCAGGCACGCCGTCCGCTCCCCGTCACTCACCGGCCCAGACGACAACCCCGCCAACTCCACCTCGACCACCGGATCATCGAGCACCACCCACCCCACCGACCCAGGCAACCGATCCCGCCACTCAGCCACCGTAACCCCAACCACCACAGCAGAATCCGACAACATGCGCCCAATCCGACCAGCCGGATACAACGGATCCACCGGCACGAAAGCCGCCCCCGACTTCGCCACCGCCCACACCGCCGACACCGACTCGAACGACCGCGCCACCGCCACCGCCACACACGACTCCGGACCCACACCCCGACCGATCAACAACCGCGCCAACCGACTCGACCGCTCATCCAACTCCCCATACGTCCACCCCCGACCCCCACACACCACCGCAACCGCACCCGGATCCCGAACCACCGACGCCGACAACAACTCCACCAACACCCGCCCCGACACCCCCGACCCACCCGACACCGGCACCAACTCCCCACACTCAGCCCGGGAAAGCAGATCGAGCCGGGCCAGCGGCAGGTCAGGGTCGGCGACGACGGCATCGATCACGCGCAGGACCCGCTGCAGGATCGCCTCCATCGTGTCGCGGTCGAAGACTTCGGGCAGGTAGCTGATTCGCAGGTGCAGTCGCGTGTCGACGTGCGCAACGAGACCGATCGGATAGTGCGAGGCGTCGATCCCACTCACATCCACCACCCGCATTCCGGCTATGTCGGTCTCGGCGGTGAGCCCACCCCGATCGACCGGATAGGACTCGAACACGGTCATCGTGTCGAAAACTGCTCCAGGCCCGGCCGCCCGCTGGACGTCGGCCAGCCTCACGTGGTGGTGATCGAGTAGTCCGGCCTGCTCCGCCTGGACCCGGTCGAGTAGCTGTCCCAGACTGTCTGCGGTGTCGAGCCGGACCCGGACCGGCAGTGTGTTGACGAACAGCCCGATCATCGACTCGACGCCTGCAACCTGCGCAGGGCGCCCGGACACGGTCGCACCGAACGTCACGTCGTCCCGGGATGTCCACGTGCCCAACACGATCGCCCACGCCGCCTGGACCACGGTGTTGAGGGTGATTCCGCGGGCGCGCGCGAGGGAGGTGAGCGCCGCGGTCTGTTCCTCGGTCAGCCCACCGAGCACCTCCCGCGATTCCGAATATCGACGGCCCGGGTCGGCCGGCGCCACCAGGGTCGGCTCGTCGGCGCCGTCGAACGCGCGAGCCCAGGTCTCGAGTGACCTCGGCTCATCCTGCCCACCTACCCAGGTCAGGTAGTCCCGATAGGGATGGATACGAGGCAGCATCGCGCCGTCGCCGTCGGTGGCATAGAGCAGCAACAGTTCGCGCAACAGCAGCGGCGTCGACCAACCGTCGAGCAGCAGATGATGATTGGTCAGCACCAGTCGGTGACGCTCGGGTCCGGTGGTGACCAGCATCCAGCGCAGCAGTGGGGCCTGGGCCGGATCGAACCGCGTCGCCCGGTCGGCAGACATCAGTTGATCCCACGCACAATTCCGTTCATCGTCGTCCGAACCCGACAGGTCGCTCGCCGACCACGGGGCCACGACGTGGTCCTGAACCACCTGTACCGGGCCCCCGGCGACGCCGGGGACAAACGCGGTCCGCAGGTTCGGATGCCGTTCCAGCAGCACCTGTCCCACGCGCCGCAGACGCGCCGGGTCGACGTCCCCGCGCAGCTCGACGACCAACTGCACCACGTAGGCGTCCACCGACTCCTCGGACACCGACGTGTGGAACAGCAACCCCTCCTGCAGCGGCGAGAGCGGCCACACATCCGTCATGTTCGGATACCGGTCCTCGAGCCGTTCGATCTCCGCCTGCCCGAGCCCGACCAGGTCGAGATCGGACGGGGTCCGCCCGCCCGCCCCCGGCGTCGCGGCATACGCGACCAGCGCGACCAGCGCATTGCGCCACATCCGGGCCGCCGCACCCACCTCACGGGCGGTGAGCACTCCGCTGGGGAAGGACCAGATCGCCCGCAACCTCGGTCGGCCTCCGTCGTCGAGGGTGAAAGCGTTGATGTCGAGCACCGCCGGCACCGGCATGTCTGGGTTCTGCGCACCGGTGAGATCGCTGGCGTCGTCGACCGGGAGCCAGCCTGCCCCACGCCCGCCGTCGGGGATCCCGCCGGCGACGCGGCCGAGGTAGTTGAACGCGATCTGCGGCGCAGGCTGGTCCCGCAGCACCGGTCCGGTGTCCTCGTTGAGATAGCGCAGCAGTCCGTAGCCGATCCCGTGGTCCGGGACCGCGAGGAGTTGCTCCTTGACGGACTTGACCACCGCCCCCGCGGCCGGCCCACCGGCGCACGCATCGTCGAGATCGATTCCGGAAAGATCCAGGCGCAGAGGAAAGCTCGTGGTGAACCACCCGACCGTGCGAGTCAGGTCCGAACCAGCGGCCACACTCTCCTCGCGCCCGTGCCCCTCGAGCCGGATCACCGCGTCATCGAGAAGGGACCCGTCAACACCATCTCCACGCTCGCGCCGCCACTTCGTCACCGCCACCGCCAACGCGGCCAGCAACCCGTCGCCCACCCCGCCGTGGAACGCCCCCGGGACTGTGGTCAACAGGGCCTCGGTTACCTCCGGCGGTATGTCGACCTCCACGCTCCGGGTGGTGGCGACCAGGTCGATCGTGAGGTCGAGGAGTCGGGACCCGATCACCGGATCGTCCACCGCAGCCAGCGCCCGCCACATCTCGAGTTCCGCAACCCGCTCCGGCCGGTGCGCCGCCTCGGCCAGCCCGTGCGCCCACCTGCGCATCGACGTCCCCACCGGGGCCAGATCGGGCGCTTCACCCGCCTCGATCCGCGACCACGCTGCCGCCAGGTCCGGCACCAGCACCCGCCAGGACACCCCGTCGACCGCCGAATGATGGACCACCACCAGGACCCGACCCCGTTCCGCCTCGTCCTCGGGGTCGAACCAGACCACCTGCACCACGATCCCGGCCGCCGGGTCGAGCCGATCCGCCGCGGCGTTCAACTCCGCCGCCGCCAGCTCGTGGAACTCGACCGTTCCCGGCGACATGTCGAGGGGCACCCGACGAATCAGCCCGTCGGCGAGGACCGTACTGCGCGGCAACACTTCCCACGCCCACACCCCATCGGCATCCTGGCGCAACCGTGCGCGCAACATGTCATGGTGATCGAGCACCGCCTGCACTGTGTTCACCAGGCCGTCGGCTCCGATGCCTTCCGGCAGATTCAGCATCACGGCCTGGGAGAAACGACCGAACCCGGACTCTCCGCGTTCGAGCAACCACCTCAGTACCGGCGTCAACGGGGTCTCCCCTACCCCGCCACCGGCAAGCTCCTCCAGTAACTGCGTCGAACCACTGTCGCCGCGGACGGCAACCTCCGACAGCCTTGACACCGACCTGCACTCGAACACGTCCCGAGGCGAGAACACCACCCCCGCCGCCTTCGCCCGCGCCGCCAACTGGATCGACATGATGCTGTCGCCACCGAGCGCGAAGAACGAATCCTCCACGCCCACCACGTCGACGCCGAGCACCTCCCCGAACAGCCCGGTGAGTACCTTCTCGATCTCGGTGTCCGGTGCCCGGTACTCTGCTCGGCCCGCAGCAAAATCCGGCGCCGGCAAAGCCGCACGATCAAGCTTGCCATTCGGCGTCAGCGGCACGGCCTCGACCACCACCACCGCCGCCGGAACCATGTGCGGAGCCAACCGCTCCCCCGCAAACGCAAGAACCTCACGCACATCCAGATCCACACCCACCCCGGGCACCACATACCCGACCAACCGATCACCGGCACCATCGTCCCCACGCACCACCGCCACCGCACGCGCCACCCCCACACACGCCGACAGAACCGACTCGACCTCACCCAACTCCACCCGGAAACCACGAACCTTCACCTGCAGATCCGCGCGACCGACGTAATCGAGCGTCAGACCCCCACCGGGCAACCGCAACCACCGCACCAGATCCCCCGTCCGATACATCCGCCGACCCGAACCCTCGAACGGATCCGCAACGAACCGCGCCGCCGTCAATCCCGCCCGGTTTCGATAACCACGCGCCAGAGCCGAACCCGCCAGATACAACTCCCCGACCACCCCCACCGGCACCGGCCGCAACCAACCGTCGAGCACACACTCCCCGACACCCCGAATCGGACCACCGATCGTCACCCCACCCGCAACCGTCATGCACACACTGGCATTCGACTGGATCGTCGCCTCCGCCGGACCGTAAGTGTTGAACATCCGCCGACCGGCCGCCCACCGCGCCACCAACTCCGGCGGACACCGCTCACCACCGACCACAACGGTCCCGAGATCGTCGAGCCCCACCGGATCCACCGTCCCCAACAGCGTCGGCGTCAACGCAGCATGAGTCACCCTCTCCCGCCGCAGAATCCCCGCCAAATCGACACCACCGACCACCGCCGGCGACACCACCACCAACCGCCCACCGAACCCGAACGCCCACAACTGCTCGAGCACCGCCGCGTCGAAACTCGGCGACGCAACATGCAACACCCGCGCACCCGGACCCAACCCGAACCGAACCCCCTGCTCCGCCAACAGATTCGCCAACCCCCGATGCGTCACCACCACACCCTTCGGCACCCCCGTCGACCCCGACGTATAAATCACATACGCCGCATGATCGATACCCAGGCACGCCGTCCGCTCCCCGTCACTCACCGGCCCAGACGACAACCCCGCCAACTCCACCTCGACCACCGGATCATCGAGCACCACCCACCCCACCGACCCAGGCAACCGATCCCGCCACTCAGCCACCGTAACCCCAACCACCACAGCAGAATCCGACAACATGCGCCCAATCCGACCAGCCGGATACAACGGATCCACCGGCACGAAAGCCGCCCCCGACTTCGCCACCGCCCACACCGCCGACACCGACTCGCACGACCGCGCCACCGCCACCGCCACACACGACTCCGGACCCACACCCCGACCGATCAACAACCGCGCCAACCGACTCGACCGCTCATCCAACTCCCCATACGTCCACCCCCGACCCCCACACACCACCGCAACCGCACCCGGATCCCGAACCACCGACGCCGACAACAACTCCACCAACACCCGCCCCGACACCCCCGACCCACCCGACACCGGCACCAACTCCCCACACTCAGCCCGGGAAAGCAGATCGATGTCCGCGACCCGAATCGAGGGCGAGGAAACGACTTCCTCGGCAATGCGGACGAATCGGTCCGCAAGGCGCTGCACGGTGTCCGCGTCGAGGATGTCGGCAGCGAAGCCGAAGGAAGCCGACATCCCGAGGGGAGCGCCGGCGCCGGTGTCGAATTTCTCGGCGAGGCTCAGATGCAGGTCGTACCGGGCGACGTCGAGATCGATGTCGACAGGCTCGACCGTCAGCCCCGGCAAGTCCAGGCGTGGCGACTCGGCGTTCCGAAACTCCAACATCACTTGGAAGAGCGGGGAGTACGCCGTCGACCGCACGGGATCGATGGCCTCCACGACCTGCTCGAACGGCATCTGCGCGTGGGCGAAGGCGCCGAGATCGCGCTCCCTCACCCGATCGAGCAGGTCGGCGAACGTGGACTCGGGCTCCACCGGCGTCCGCAGCACGACGGTGTTGACGAACATGCCCACCACGTCGTCGAGTGCAGCCTCGCCTCGCCCCGCTGTCGGCGTACCCACCGCAATGTCCGTGCTCCCGCTCACCCTGCTCAACAGCACGGCCAGCGTCGCGTGCATGACCATGAACACTGTCGAATGATGTTCGTGAGCAAGGGATTGCAGTCGCTCGTGCAGATCCGAACCGATCTCGAAATGAACCTTCTTCCCTTGCATCGATCGCTGCGCCGGTCGTGGTCGGTCCGTCGGCAGTTCGACGGTCGCAGGCATCCCTGACAACGCCCACCGCCAGTACGCCAACTCGCGTGCGATCGGCGAATCGGGCTCGGACTCGCTGCCGAGCATGCGGCGCTGCCACAGGGTGTAGTCCGCGTAGTGCACTGCCGGTGGCGCCCAGTCGGGTGCCCGCCCGTGCAGGCGGGCGGTGTATGCGACCGTCAGGTCCCGGGCGAGCGGCGCCATCGACGCACCGTCCGCCGCGATGTGGTGCACCACGATCATCAGCACGTGCTGCTGCGGACCGTTCCGGAACAGTGCCGTTCGGATGGGCGTCTCGTCGGTGACGTCGAATCCGGCGGCGGCACCCCGCACGAGGTGCGCCCGCAGGTCTGCCGCGCCGGACACGGACATCGGCGTGAGGTCGGGATGCACCTGTCCCGTCGGGACCACCACCTGGCGGGGACCGTCCGTGGAGTCGGGGTAGACGGTCCGGAGCGTGACATGCCGATCCACGATGTCAGCAAGCGCCAACCGCAGGGCACCGGTGTCCAGATCGCCCGAGAACCGGAGCGCGATGGGAATGTTGTAGGCAGGCGACGACGTATCCAGTTGGTTGACGACCCACATTCGGTGCTGCGCCGGGGAGGTCGGAACACTGTCGGGCCGAGTGCCCGTGGTCAGTGCCGGTCGGGCCGACGATCGATCGTCGATGCCGTCGATCCCGTCGATCCGGGCCGCGAGCGCGGCAATGGTGGGCGCCTCGAACAGGTCGCGGATATCGATGTTCCGATCCAGCGCCGAGTTGATCCGCGTGACCACCTTGGTCGCGATGAGGGAGTTTCCGCCGAGATCGAAGAAGTTTGCATCGACACCGAGGTGGTCGACCGCGAGGAGCTCGGCGAAGACGACTGCGGTTGTCTCCTCGGTCGGCGTGCGTGGCGGCCGGGACTCGGTGGGCCTCGTCCCGAAGTCCGGTGCGGGTAGTGCGGTGCGATCGAGCTTGCCGACCGGGGTCAGCGGAATCTCGTCGATCATTGTGATCGCCGCGGGCACCATGTAGTCCGGTACCGCCACACGAACCTGGGCCTTCAGGTCGGCGGGGTCGGGGACGTGCTCGGCGGCGGGAAGCACGTAGGACACCAGGACCGGGTCGCCGGTCGGGCCGGCACGACTGAGTGTCGCCGCGAATCTCACATGGGGGTGAGCCGTCAGCGCCGCGTCCACCTCGCCGGGCTCGATCCTGAAGCCACGAATCTTGACCTGGGAGTCGGTCCGGCCCAGGTACTCGAGCGTCAGGTCCCCCTCCCGATCGCGCAGCCACCTCACCACATCCCCGGTGCGGTAGAGGCGTTGTCCCCGTGCACCGAACGGATCGGCGACGAATCGAGCGGCCGACTGACCGGCCTGATTCCGATACCCACGTGCCAGGCCCGGACCGGCCAGGTACAGCTCCCCCGCCACACCGACCGGCACCGGTCGCAGCCGCCCGTCGAGCACCAACTCCTCGAAACCCCGGATCGGGCCGCCGAGTGTCACCGGCTCTTCCGCCGACCCGATCACTCCGAGATTCGCCATGATTGTCGACTCCGTCGGGCCGTAGGCGTCGAACATCGCGCGCCCCGGCGCCCACCGCGCTACCAACTCCGGGGAACACGCCTCACCCCCCACCACGAGACACCGCAAGCAGCCGTGACCCGTGGGATCGACCGACGACAACGCCGACGGTGTCAGGATCGCATGGGTCACGCGGCAACGATCGAGCAGCGCCGCCAGGTCGTCGCCGCCGTACACCGTCGGTGGTGCGATCGTCAGGCACCCGCCCGCCGCGAACGCCCACACCAGCTCGAACACCGACGCGTCGAAACTCGGGGATGCGAAGTGCAGGACCCGCGCACCGGGCCCCGTCGCGAAACGGTCGCGTTGTTCGGCCGCCAGGTCCGCCAAACCCCGATGCGGCACCACCACGCCCTTCGGGACCCCCGTCGACCCGGATGTGTAGATCACGTATGCCGGATGGTCGGGTGTCAGTGCCGAGACCCGTTCGCCGTCGGTCACCGCCGTCGAGGGAGTCCCCGCCACCTCCGCCTCGACCGCTTCGTCGTCGAGCACCAGCCACGGCACGGTCGGTGGCAGGTCTCTCGACACGTCCTCCGTCGTCAGCCCCAGGACGGCGCCCGAATCGGTGAGCATGTACTCGAGCCGAGCCGACGGATACCCCGGATCCAGCGGAACGAAGGCCGCACCGGTCTTTGTGACGGCCCACACCGCCAGGACCGACTCGAGCGACCGCGGCAGTCCCACCGCCACGACTTTCTCCGGCCCCACGTCATGACCGATCAGCCAGCGCGCCAGACGGTTCGACCGGCTGTCGAGCTCGCCGTACGTCCAGCTCCGGTCGCCGTATACAACCGCGACCGCATTCGGGTCCGCGCCCACCGATGCCGCGAACAGCCCCGGCAAAGTCAACGCGGGCAACGCCGCTGCCCCGGACACCGGCATCAACTGCTCACGCTCCTCGGGGGCAAGCACATCGACGTCGCCGACCGGAGCCGACGAATCTGCCGCCGCATACTCGAGAATCCGCACCAGCCGATCCGCGAATGCCTGCGTTGTCGCCGAGTCGAACAGATCGGTGGCAAACACGAGGTCGACCGACAGTCCCGACGGTCGGCCGGAGTCGGTGAAGCTTTCACCTACGGTCATCTGCAGATCGCAGCGTTCGGGACAACAGTTCTCGGGTGCCGTGACGGACACGTCGGCGACCGCGGTCGGCTCGGCACGAGTGGGGCCGAGGACAACCTGGACGAGCGGCGGGCAGGGCGTCGTGCGGTCCGGGGCGAGCGCCTCGACCAACCGGTCGAACGACACCCTCGTATGCGCGAATGCGCCGAGTTGACAATGCTTCACCCGCTCCAACAGGTCCGCAAACGAGAGTCCCGGATCCACGTGGGTCCGCAACACCACGCCATCGACGAACGCGTCCGCCCCGTCGTCGAGCGCGGCGTCGGCCCGTCGGGCAATCGGCGCACCGACCGCGATGTCGTCGGAGCCGCTCACCCGGGCCAGCAGTGCGGCCAGCCCCGCATGCATCGTCATGAACATCGTCGAGTCGTACTCGCGAGCGCGCTGCTGCAGCTTGCGATGCAGCTCCGCGCCGAGCGTGAACTGCAGGCTTCCGGAGTCCAGGGACCGCTGTTTCGGTCGCCGCCGATCTGTCGGCAGCCCGAGCAGTACCGGCAACCCCGCCAGCGTCCGTCGCCAATAGTCCAGGTCCCGGGCCGCCTCCAGCCGGCGCTCGCCTTCCCTGGCACTGTCAGGGTGGATCGTCGCTATCAGCGACTCCGGACCGGCCGCGACGAAGTCCTCGACCACGCCGACGAACCGCTCGTGATGGAGCCTCAGCTCGTCGATGCGGTATCGCAGCGGATTTCCGCGGAACTCGACGAACGTCTTTGCGGGTGTGCCGCTTTGGTAGACATTGATCAGCAGGTCCGCGATCGGACCGGAGGTGAGCACATGAAATTCACCCGTCACCGAACCGAAATCGAGCTCCTGACGGAAGAGCATCACGTTGACCATCGGCGCGGCGGTCCGGTGGGCCTCGGCACCGACGCTCACCTCTCGCGCAATCTCGGCGAGGTTGCCGCGCTGGTGTCGCAACGCGCCCATCAGTTCCAGACTCACCCGCTCGACCAGATCGCCCACGGTGTCGCCGGGACCGACCCGAATCCGGAGCGGAACGACGTTGACGAACATCCCACCCGAACTGCGTAACACCGCAGTGGTCCGCCCGGAGACCGGGACATCCACGCGAACCTCCTCCCGGCCCGTCATCCGTGAGAGGTAGCAGGCGAACGCCGCGATGATCACCGCAGCGGACGTTCTGCTCGCCCGACCCTCGGAGTCCTCGAGCCGGGTGGCCGTGTCCTCGTCGAGTGATGTGGCCACCAGCATGTCGCGGGCCACCGCAGTGCCGTCTCGGTCGGCCAGACTCACGGGTTCCGCCAGCCCCTGGAACCGCTCGATCCAGTACGCACGGTCCGCCTCGAACCGACTCGAGGCACGGTACCGACAGTCGAGTTCGTACAACGTTCGCAGATCGGCAGCTCTGCTGGGTTCCGGGTCCCGGCCCGACGCCGCAGCCGAGTACAGAGCCGCGATGCGGTTGACCAACGTCATCGCGGCGTACCCATCCAACGCGACATGGTGAGCACGGCTGTACCACAGGTACTGCGCATCGCCGACCTGCAATATGGTCGACACCCCCAGGGGGTCGTGCATCGGGTCCACCGGACTCGACCGGTCCTCGCGCATCCACCCATCCGCGGCCGCCACCGGATCACTCTCTCCACGAAAATCAATGAACCCCAACGAGTTATCCAAGGACGGATCAACAACTTGCCTGGGCTCCCCGTCGACCTCGACCAGCCGGAGGAAGGCGCCCTGGGTCTCACGTCCCGCGGTCACGGCCGCCCATCGGAACAGGTCGAGATCGAGGTCGCCGTGGAACTCCACGTACTGAGCGATGCAGTACGGAAGGTGCGGGGCCAGTCGCTGCGCGAGCCAGACCTCGTACTGCGCCGACGACAGCGGAAAGGGTTTCAGAGCAGCAACTTCCATGGAAGATGTCCCGAATCCGGTTGACGTCGACTCCGCCTGTTCGTCCATCAGAGTGCAATCTGGTCGTGTCGTCGCGACCTGGCTGTCGCGGGTGGAATAACCGGCCCGTGAACAAGCGGGCGCAGTGGCGCGTCACGCACCACGTCCCGAGGGACGAACCGCCGACGCGCGGTGACGCCGACCTGCTCGGCGAGTGCCCGATATCGGAGCTGCGGTGGAGTCTTCTCGCTCGAACGTGCCGACCGTGCCACCGGGTCCGGGGTGGCGAAATGACGCCTGTGACGTCTCGGGCCACTTGGTGGCCGCTCACCCATCCTGCCAGAGCCACTCGACACGCGCCAACCGCTCGAAGTGCTCCGTGCCGACAACGCCAGACGTGGCTAGCCTGGAACCGACTGCGGCGACAAGCCGCCAGAAAGACCGGAAACTCATGAGTGAACAACGACTGGTCCATGTGTTCGAGGAACTGGCGGACGCCCTCGTACCCGGCTTCGACACCACCGACTTTCTCCACACTCTGACCGACCGAACAGTGGCACTGGTCGCGATCGACGCTGCCGGCATCCTGCTGACCGATGAACGCGGGCACCTTGCTTCGGTGGCGTCCACCACCGAGCCGGCGCACACCCTCGAACAGTTGGAGGTGGCGGACGCACGTGGCCCCTGCTACGACTGCTTCACCACGGGGCGCCCCCTCGTCAACCTCGGCCGCGACGCGACCTCGGCGCGCTGGCCACGGTTTCAGCACCTGTCCGGAGAGGTCGGCTTCGGGGCCGTCCATGCCGTTCCGTTGCAGCTGGGAAACCAGGTGATCGGGTCGCTCAACATGTTCTGTGTCGCCACCGGCAGCCTCCCAGCGGAGGACGTCGACACGAGCCGGGCGCTGGCGCGGATCGCCACCATCGGGCTACTGCACAATCGCACCGCGCGCAACGCGCAGGAAGAGGCCGCACAACTGCGGCAGGCGCTGACCAGCCGAATCATTATCGAGCAAGCCAAGGGGATGCTCGCCGAAGGTGCCGGATGCACCCCGGCGGTGGCATTCGACGCGCTCCGCCGTTACGCCCGCACCCATGGCCGACCGCTCCACGACGTTGCCGCTGAAGTCGTCGACGGCACCCTGACTCCGCCGACTTCCGGCTGATCCGCCTGGCGTGGTGCAGACGTCCCGACCGCTACCGGGCCATCGATGCGGAAGCGAAGGCGAGCACCTGCGGCCAGGAGATGTCCCACGCGGCCTTGTTCACCGGATCGTCTTGGCGCGCACGGGCACTGAAGCCGTGCGCGGCACCCGGATACGCGTGCACGATCGTCGCGCCGCTGTCGCGGGACTGCAGCGCCGACTGCAAGGCCCCGAAAGTTCCGGCCGACAGGATCGTGTCGGCGCCGGCGTGCAGCACCATGACCGGTGCGGCGATCGCCGGAGCCAGCGCCACCGTGTCGAGCGCGTGGTTCGCCGCGGCCGGATCCCAGATCGACGGATGGTAGGCAACGACATTCGCGAGTTCACGGTCACGCGCGCCGAGCAGCAGCGAGAACCGGCCGCCCAGACACCAGCCGATGACTCCGACGCGCCGTGCGCCCAGCTCACCTCGGGCGTAGTCGAGCAGAGCGCCCATCTCCGACAGGCATTCCTCGTCGTCGAGCTGCCCCATGAGCTCGAAGAGGCGCTCCTTCGGGGTGTCATCCAGGCTCGGTCCGTGCCAGGGATCCCACACCAGTGCGGTGATCCCCGCCGCGGCGATGTCGGCGGCGTAATCGCGCACCTGCGCATCGACGCCGTTGATCATCGGCAGCAGCAGCATGACGGTATCGCTGCCGCCGTCGGGCTGCGCGAGGTGCGCGGTGAGGTCACCGACCGTGACGGTCCGTGACCTCACCGTGGAACCCGTTGTCACAGAATGGCGCCCGGCGCGTAGCGCGCAGCATCCGGGTTGGCGTCGACCAGCTTCTGCACCTCGGCGACCACGGAGTCGACCTGCGCGCCGGCGGCACCGATGAACGCGGACTTGTCGGCGAGGGCCTCGTCGAGCGCGGCGCGGTCGAGCGGCAGCCGGTCGTCGGCGGCCAGACGATCCAGCAGATCCGGCTCCTTGCCCTGCTCGCGCATCGCGAGCGCGACGGCGACGGCGTGCTCCTTGATGACCTCGTGCGCGGTCTCGCGTCCGACACCGGCGCGGACCGCGGCCATGAGGACCTTGGTGGTCGCCAGGAACGGCAGGTAGCGGGTGAGCTCCTTCTCGATGACGGCCGGGTACGCACCGAACTCGGCGAGCACCGTCAGGAAGGTCTCCATCTGGCCGTCGATCGCGAAGAACGCGTCCGGCAGCGCGACACGGCGGACGACGGAGCAGAACACGTCGCCCTCGTTCCACTGCGCACCCGCCAGCTCGGACGCCATCGACGCGTAGCCGCGCAGGACCACCTGCAGGCCGTTGACCCGCTCGCACGAGCGGGTGTTCATCTTGTGCGGCATCGCGGACGAGCCCACCTGGCCGGGCTGGAAGCCCTCGGTGACCAGCTCGTGGCCGGCCATCAGGCGAATGGTGTGCGCGAACGACGACGACGCGGCACCCACCTGGACCAGCGCGGACAGCACGTCGTGGTCCAGCGAGCGCGGGTACACCTGGCCGACGCTGGTGAACACGTGCGCGAAGCCGAGGTGCTCGGCGACCTTCTTCTCGAGCTGCTCGAGCTTGGCGGCGTCGCCGTCGAGCAGGTCCAGCATGTCCTGCGCGGTGCCCATCGGGCCCTTGATGCCGCGCAGCGGGTAGCGGTCGATGAGCTCACGCAGCCGGGTGAGACCCACCAGCAGCTCGTCGGCGGCCGATGCGAAACGCTTGCCCAGCGTGGTGGCCTGCGCGGCGACGTTGTGGGAGCGTCCGGCCATCACGAAACCGGTGTACTCGGCGGCCCGCTCGCCCAGGCGGGCGGCGATCGCGACACCGTGGTTGTACACGTGC
Organism: Rhodococcus sp. W8901; assembly: GCF_013348805.1. Lineage (NCBI taxonomy): Bacteria > Bacillati > Actinomycetota > Actinomycetes > Mycobacteriales > Nocardiaceae > Rhodococcus > Rhodococcus sp. W8901. The sequence continues at coordinate 1,018,200 of NZ_CP054690.1, read as the reverse complement.
TCGAGCGAGCGGAGCACCTGCAGCTGCTCGACGTTCTCGGTGAGGTCGCGGCTGGTCATGCCCTTGTGCACGTGCTCGTGGCCGGCGAGGGCGTTGAACTCCTCGATGCGGGCCTTCACATCGTGGCGGGTGACGCGCTCACGGTCGGCGATGGAGTCCAGGTCGACGCTCTCGAGCACCCGCTCGTAGTCGGCGAGCGCCTCGGCGGGAACGTCGATCCCCAGCTCGGCCTGCGCCCGCAGCACCGCCAACCACAGCTGACGCTCGAGCACGATCTTGTACTCCGGCGACCACAGCGCCTTCAGCTCGGGGCTGGCGTAACGGTTGGCAAGGACATTCGGGATGCGGCTCACGAGATCCCAGTTTACGGCGAGACCCCAAGCCCCTCGTCAGTGCGTGCTCGGAGGAGCGAACTCGTCGATCAGGTCGAGCAGCATCGCGCGCGCCATCCCCCGCGGATCGGGGTCCACCTCGCTGAGCGCGCCCACGACCACCCCGTCCACCACGGCGACCAGGCGACGCAGCTGCGGCTCGCGCACGACGCGGCCGGACCGGCGCAGCACCTCGGCGAGAAGGTCGTCGGTTTGCGCCCGCAGCCGCAGCTGCACGTCCCGCAGCTCGGGATGTCGCGCCGACGCCACGAACCGCTCGTACCGTGCGATCAGCCGTTCCCGGGCACCGTCGCCGACCTCGTCGGGACCGATCAGTAGGTCGACGATCAGATCGACCGTCGCCTCGACGCCGCGCCGCCGCTGCGTGACGTCGTCGATGCGTTCGCGCATCGCGTCCAGTTCCCGGTTGCCGTTGTGTTCGACGGCGAGGGCCACCAGCTCGTCGAGCGAGCCGAAGTAGTAGGTGGTGGACGCGAGCGGCAGACCCGCACGGGAGGCCACCGCACGGTGCCGGACCGCGTCGAAGCCGCCCTCGAGGAGCAGGTCGGCCGCGGCGGTGACGAGCGCCTGACGGCGCCTCTCACCCTTCGGGGTCGCCGCGGACGTCATCCCTCCATCGTGCCAGCCACGGCGACACGCCCGAGTGAATTCGACCAAACAGCGCAGGCAGTGACCCTTCTCGACCTATCTCGGTCCTACTTCGGCGCGGGCAGCCACCGCTCGAGCCGGGCCAGCGCGTCCCGGATCTCCGCGGTGGAACCCGCGAACGACAACCGCACCGTGTGGTCGCCGTGCACGGTGTCGAAGTCGATGCCCGGCGCCAGCGCGAGACCCGTGTCTGCCAGCAGCCGCGCGCACCACGACGTCGAGTCGTCGGTGAGGTGCGCGATGTCCGCGTACACGTAGAACGCACCATCGGCGGGCGCCAGCTCGGTGAGCCCCAGCTCGGGTAGCCCGGTCAGCAGCAGCTCCCGGTTCACCGCATACCGCTGCACGTGACCGTCGAGCTCGGCACGCGCCTCGTCGGTGAACGCCGCGACGGCCGCGTACTGCGAGATCGCCGGCGGGCACACCGTCATGTTCGACGCGAGCCGCTGCAGTGGACGGCGCAGGCTCTCGGGCACCAGCATCCAACCCAGACGCCAGCCCGTCATCGAGAAATACTTCGACACCGACCCGATCACCACGGCCTGCCGCGACGTCTCCCACGCCGATGCCGTGACCTGCGCTCCGAACCCAATCCCGTGATAGATCTCGTCGGAGATCAGCAGCGTGTCGTGCTCCTCGCACCAGCGGGCCAGCGCGGCCAACTCGGCAGGGTCGATGACGGTGCCGGTGGGGTTCGCGGGGCTCGCGACGATCAGCCCGGCGGGCGGGGTGTCCATCTGCTCGAGCATCGCGACGGTCGGCTGGAACCGGGTCTCGGGTCCGCAGTCGATCTCGATCACGTTGCAGCCCAACGCTGTCAGCGTGTTGCGGTACGCGGGGTAGCCGGGCCGGGCGACGACGACGGTGTCGCCGGCGTCGAACGCCGCGAGGAACAGCAGCGTGAACGCGCCCGACGAACCGGTGGTGACCACGACGTCGTCGGCGTCGACGGAGATCCCGGACCGGCTGCTGTGGTATCCCGCGATGGCCTCGCGCAGCGGCTCGATGCCGAACGTCTCGGTGTACCCGAGCAGGTGGTTGTCCAGCGATTCCCGCGCGGCGCGCAGTACCGGCTGCGGGGCCGGCGTCGACGGCTGACCGGCCGCGAGCGTGAGCACATCGCCGTGCGTGCGCTGCCGCTCGGTGGCGGCCTTCCACACGTCCATGACGTGGAAGGCGGGGATGGACGATCGCTGGGATTCGGTACGCACATCTTCGACGCTAGCAACGGCCCGAACTTGTGCAACGAGGTACCGGAATTCGACGTCGCGAGGTCAGTCGTCGAGCAGGACGCGGCGGCTCGCGGCGATCGGACTGTGCGCGGTGAGGCCGCCGGGGTTCCCCCGTACATCTTCCGAGACCAGGGCTGCTGATCGGATGGGTGAACAGGCCCCGCCGCGCACCGGCGGAGGCCCCGCTGCCGCGCCAGAAACAGTCGTGCCGATCCCCCATTCGGGGGCGCGGCACGACAAGGAAGAGAGCGGCGGGCCAGACGACCGCCGTACGGCCGATCGTCAGATCGAGATGCGACCCTCGACGGCGGCGAGGCCGATGTCGGTGCGGAAGTGGCCGCCGGGCAGCTTGACCTCGGACAGGCGTGCGTACGCATCCTCCCGGGCCTCGGTCAGATCGGCGCCGACGCCGACGACGCTCAGGACGCGCCCACCGGCGGAGACGATCGCGCCGTCCTCACGGGCGGCGGTACCGGCGTGCAGGACGCGCTCGGCGTCGGACCCGGTGATGACGTCACCGGTGCGCGGGGTGGCCGGGTAGTTCTCGGCGGCCAGGACGACGGTGACCGCGGAGCCATCGCGCCACTGCAGCGGCGGGACCGACGCGAGGGTGCCGGTCGCGGCGGCGTTCAGCACCTCGCCGAGCGGCGACTCGAGCAGCGCCAGCACGGCCTGGGTCTCAGGGTCGCCGAAGCGGCAGTTGAATTCGACGACGGCCGGGCCGTTCTTGCCCATGGCCAGACCCGCGTACAGCAGGCCGGTGAACGGGCAACCACGCTTCGCCATCTCCACCGCGACCGGCTTGACGACGTCGTCGACGATCTGGGTGACGGCCTCGGCGGGCAGCCACGGCAGCGGCGTGTAGGCGCCCATGCCGCCGGTGTTGGGGCCGGTGTCACCGTCGCCGACGCGCTTGTGGTCCTGCGCGGGCAGCAGCGGGACCACGGTCTCGCCGTCGACCAGGCAGAACAGGGACACCTCGGGGCCGTCGAGGAACGACTCGAGCAGCACGGGGTGCCCGATCTCGAGGCACTCGGCGGCGTGGTCGCGCGCGGCGCTGCGGTCGGTGGTGACGACGACGCCCTTGCCGGCGGCCAGTCCGTCGTCCTTGACGACCCAGTTGGGGCCGAAGCGATCGAGGGCGGCGTCGAGATCGGCCGGGGTGTCGACGACCTCGCTGTGCGCGGTGCGGACACCGGCGGCGGCCATGACGTCCTTGGCGAACGCCTTGGAGCCCTCGATGCGGGCGGCCTCGGCGGACGGGCCGAAGCAAGCGATCCCCGCGGCGCGGACGGCGTCGGCGACACCGAGCACCAGCGGCACCTCGGGGCCGATGACGACCAGGTCGGCGGCCTGCGACTTCGCGAGCTCGACGACGGCGTCACCGGACGCGACGTCGACCCCATGTGTCTCGGCGATGCGGGCGATGCCGGCATTGCCGGGGGCACACATCAGCTTGTCGACGCCCGGGTCACGGGCGAGGGCCAACAGGAGGGCATGTTCACGGGCTCCGGAGCCGATCACGAGTACGCGCACGGGTCTCAGACTACGGGCCGGACGCCGACGCCTCGACCACCCCCACCCTCGTCAGCGGGGGCGCTTCGCCAGGAACGAGGGCCGCGGTGCCGAACCCGAGTAGGGCGCCTGCACGACGTTCTCGACGCTGTTGAACACGACGAACACGTTGGCCCGCGGCATCGGCGAGATGTTCCCACCGGACGCGTGCAGGGCGTTGCAGTCGAACATCGTCATCGAACCGGCGCCGCCGGTCAGCACCTCGATGCCGTGCCGCTGCCACATGTCGGTGATGACGCGCTCCGACGGCACCCCGATCCTGGGCGTCGTGGTCACGAGCGACTCGCGATAGAAGTCGTCCGGTGTGGCCCCCGAGCACTGCACGAAGGACCGCTGGGTGCCGGGCATGATCATCAGCGGGCCGTTGTACTCGGTGTTTCCGGTGAGCGCGATCGAGGCGCTCACCGCGCGCGGACGGGGCATGCCGTCCTCCGCGTGCCAGGTCTCGAAATCCGAGTGCCAGTAGAACGCGCCGCCCTGGAATCCCGGCTTGTAGTTGAGCCGGCTCTGGTGGACGTAGACGTCCGAGCCGAGAACGTCGCGCGCGATGTCGTACGCGCCGGACAACTCGACGACCCGACGAACGGCATCGCTGAGTTCGAGAATGTCGAAGATCGAGCGCACCGCATCGGAGCCGTCCTCGCGGACGATGCGTTCGTCATCCCGCAACGTCGAATCGTGCTGGATCCGGTCGATCTCCGCGAGGCAGGCCCCGACGTCCGCGTCGCCGATCACGTTCTCCCGTTGCAGATATCCGCGTCGGTCGAAATCCGCATACTCCGCGGTGATGGGATCGCCCCAGAACACCGGATCCGGGCGGCCGATCACCTGCGGCTCATCCGAAACCCGGGTCGTGTACACGTCTTCCACCAAAGTCATATGGCAATCACCACCAAGCAGTTCGATTCTTCGTTCCGTACCGGCAGGCACACCGCCGCGCACTGCGACTGCGCACCGGAAATCCTGGTGCGCAGCCGCTTTCATCGATCGGACAATCCCGACCGGCCGATTACTGACGGTAGGACTCGACCTCGTCGACCGGTCGCGGAGCGACCCGCGCTGCATCCTCGCCGAATTCGACCTTGGCACGGCGCTGCCGGAGCAGGTCCCAGCACTGGTCGAGCCGCTGCTCGAGGAATGTCAGGCGGGCACTCTCCTCGTCCGAGAGCCCTTGCCTCTCGGCCCGTGAGCGCAATTCCCTTTCCTCACGGACGAGTTCGTCGATGCTCTCGATGATGTCGTGCTCGGACATGGTGTGCCTCCCACCTCAGGGTAAACCGGATCGGCAGCGCTGTCCGGTTACCGCGTCAGGTCGTAGATCGTGATCCCGTCGACGGTGGTCGCGGTGAAGTTCGCCTGCACCCATTCGGAGATCTGCGACGCCGTGCCCACGCCGTCGCGACCGCCGCCCATACCGTCCCGTGGACAGGTCCACATCCATGTAGACGAGGACGCGGGCGTCGGAGCCGCTCCACACGGTGCGCAGCGCGCGACCGCGGCCCTTCTCGGCGAGGTGCACCACCCGGACGTCGCCGAACTCGTCGGCGAGTGTCCGCGCGATCTCCAGGGTGCGGTCGGTGCTGGCGTTGTCCGCGATCGTGATTCGCGCGGTGAAGGGCACCTCGGTGGACAGGTAGGCGCGCAGGCGCCGCACGCATCCCTCGAGTGACTGCTGCTCGTTGTACACCGGCTCCACTACGTCGAGGGCCGGCGCAGTCGTCACCGCCTCGGGCCGCTGCACGTCAACCGAGGGCTGGGGTTCGGTCGTCATGGAGCCCAGGTTGGCGCTCGCGCCTGCGGCCCGGCGGGAGCCCAGCTGTGAGGTACCTGCCAATCGGACCCCGACAGCGACGGCGGGCGGTCGTGCCGGGGACGGCCGTCAGTGGTGCAGCAGGTCCCGCACGTGTCCGGTTTCGTTGACCGAGGCCACACGTCGATTGCCGTTGCGCGAAACGAGCACCCGCGTGATCGACGTGTAGTCCAGCGGAAAGGTCAACGGCCGAGGCAGCCCGAGAACCTGCTGCAGGAAGACGTTCGTCACGCCACCGTGCGCGACGACGGCCACGGTGTCCTCGTGCCGCGAGCCCGCCACCACCCGCTCGATCGCACCGACCACCCGGCCCCGGAAGGCGTCCTCGTCGACGAACTCGGGCAGCAGACCGCCGCGGATCCGCTCGAACACCTCCGGAGCCCTGTCCCGCGCCTCGTGGATCGGGATGTAGTGGTCCATCTGGGAGTCGTACTCGGCCAGTTCCTCGTCGACCTCGGGTGTCAGCCCCGTCGCCTCGACGATCGGCGCGGCAGTCTCCCGTGCCCGACGTTGCGGACTCGTGACGATCCGTGCGATGTCGTACTCGGCAAGTGCCTGCGGCAGGCGGCCCGCCTGCCGATGTCCGAGCTCGGCGAGCCCGGGATCAGCAGGCCCCTCCGCAACCGTGATGCGTTCCGGCAGAGCATGTCTCACGATGAGCAGCTGCATGTTTCACCCTTCCGGACGGTCGATGACAGTTTTGTCGCGAGCATCCGGAGCCTGCCGAGCACGCGCCGACGGCGCCATAAAGCGATCCTCTTCCATCCTCACCACCGAGCCGACCGATCGATCGCTCGGTGCACATAGTGGCTCAGCGCGTGATGGGTGTCAACATTTCACGGAAGCCTGCGCGAAGCGGCCACGAACCTCCGGGGAACTCCGCCTACGGTGCGACGACGCCCGCGATCGGAATGCGGCCGGCCACCGCGACCCGGAAGTCGACCATGGCCCGCTGCAAGTGGTCGGGGCTGGTCACGACCACCGCGCCGACCGCCCCGCGCTGCTGCAGGATCACGTTGGTGTTGGCCGCGTTCTCGACGGTGGAGCGGGATGTGTTCTCCTCCGTGATCCGGAACGGCACGACCCCGTTCGCGACGAGCCACTGACGCATCGCCTGCGCCTCGGTGACACCCGACTGCGGCACGCCGCCGCTGACGATGATCGGCGCGAGCGGATACTGTTGCGCCAGTTGGAGGGCCGCCCGCAGACGGGATTCGAGCACCGGCCGCATAGTGCCGTCCGGGAACAGTCCGGCGCCGAGCACGACGATGTTCGTGGTGAACGGATTGATCGCCAGCATCACCGGGACCTGCGTGGTCAGCGTCTCGAGCCGGGTGCAGCTGACAATGAGGTCCCGGACCGGCGTCTGGCATCCGCCGACGACGGAGAGCGCACCGTTGACGAGCGTGGTGGGCGACACCGCATTGACGATGCCGAGCGAGGACTCGGCACCGGCCTGGCCGGGCAGCGCGAGTCCGGCGGCGGCCGCCGCGATGACGGCCGAAACGAGGATCCGGCGGGGGCGTAACGAACGGACGGACATGACGCTCCTTGGCGTAACGGTCCCCCGACCGAGATGTGAAAGACGGATTACAGTGTGACCCACGCAATGCGCTCGCACATCACGAACCGTGATTTTCCCCGGGTCGCCGGCGGGCACGCCCGGGTGCGCGGCCGCGATCGCGGTCCGAGTACCGGAGGCCACGGCCGGGACCTATCCTCGCCATATGCCTTCTGTGTTCAGCGCCATCATCGCCGGAGATCTGCCGGGTCGTTTCGTGTGGGAGGACGAGGACGTGGTCGCGTTCCTGACCATCGCGCCCGTCACCCAGGGCCACACCCTCGTCGTCCCCCGCAAGGAGGTCGACCAGTGGCAGGACGTCGACGACGAATTGTTCACCAAGTGCACCACCGTCTCCCGCACGATCGCGAAGGCGGTCCGCAAGGCGTTCGACGCGCCCCGCGCCGGCTTCCTGATCGCGGGCCTCGAGGTTCCGCACCTGCACATGCACGTCTTTCCCGCGTACACCATGGGGAACTTCGACATCAGTGGCGCCGACACCGACCCGTCGCCCGAGTCCATGGACGAGGCCGCCACCAAGATCAAGGCCGCGCTGCGCGACCTCGGCCACGCCGAGAACGTCCCGGCCTGACCGGTCAGCCTCTCGGCAGCCGCACCCGGAAGGTCGCACCCTTCCCGGGTGCGCTGTCGACGGTGACCGTGCCGTCGTGCGCGGCGACGATCGACAGCCCCAGTCCGCTGCCGCCGCTCGCCCGAGTCCGGGACTCGTCGGCGCGGTAGAACCGCTCGAACACCCGGGCCGCGTCCTCGTCACCGAGGCCGGGTCCGGTGTCGGACACCTCGAGGACCGCGTCGGTGCCGTCGGTGCCGACGCGCACCGTCACCGACGCCGCGCCGGGGGTGTGCTCGAGCGCGTTTCCCATCAGATTGCCGAGCACCTGCCGCAGTCGGGCGTCGTCGCCCATCACCTGGGCGGGTTCCGAACCGGGCAAGACCTCCAACGTGATCCGCCGCCGGGGCGCGAGCGCGCGCGCGTCGTGGACGGCGTCGGCCGCGACCGTCAGCAGGTCCACCGGATGCCGCTCGAACGGTCGCTGCGCATCCATCCGCGCCAGCATCAACAGATCCTCGACCAGCAGACCCATCCGGGTGGCCTGGCTCTCGATCCGGCTCAGAACCATCTCGGCATCCGTCGACGCGCCCTGACGGTACAACTCGGCGAAGCCCCGGATCGTGGCCAGCGGCGTGCGCAGTTCGTGGCTGGCGTCGGCGACGAACCTCCGCATCCGTTCCTCGGACCGACGCGCCGATTCCTCCGATGCCTCCGTCGCGGCGAACGCCGACTGGATCTGCGCGAGCATCCCGTTGAGCGCCGAAGACAGCCGACCCACCTCGGTGCTCTGGTCCCGCTCCGGCACCCGTCGGTGCAGATCGCCCGCGGCGATATCGGCCGCCGTCTCCTCCACCTCCTGCAGCGGTCGCAGGCTGCGACGCACCACGAAGTACCCCGCGAATCCGAGTACCGCCAGAACCACGATGCCGATTCCGAGTTGCAGCACCACCAACCGGTCCACGGTCTCGTCGATGTCGGTGAGCTTGATCGCCACCGTCGTCGTCCCGGAGGGGGTGGTGACCGTCATCTCCCGCCACCGGATGTCGCCACCACCGGCGGATCCGACGGTCACCGGTCCGGGGTCGGTGACGAGTTGTGGTGTCGCGTTGGTGCTCTCGTCGTTCACTTCGAGGTGGACCGTGCCGTCCGGGGCGGTGACGCGGACGTAGAACGGGCTGGGCGGCCGATTCGGTCCTGGCTCGGCGACTGGTGGACCGGGGCGCGAGTCCCGCGGCTTCGCCCACCCGTGCGCCGCGTCGAACAACTGCCGGTCCGTGCGGGCGATCAGCGAACTCTCCATCGCGGAGGTCACCGCGACACCGGAGGCGAGCAGCCCGGCCGCGGCCAACAGCAGCAGCGCCGCGACCAGGGTGATCCGCAGCGGTAACGCGCGCAGGCGCCTCATCCGTCCGCCTACCGAGGTTCGCGCATCACGTAGCCGACGCCGCGCAGGGTATGGATCAGGCGCGGCTCGGTGGTGTCGACCTTGCGGCGCAGGTACGAGACGTAGGACTCCACCACGCCCACCTCGCCGCCGAAGTCGTAGTTCCAGACGTGGTCGAGGATCCGTGGCTTGCTCAGCACCGTGCCCGCATTGACCATGAAGTAGCGCAGCAGCGTGAACTCGGTGGGCGACAACGAGACCTGGTCGCCCGCCTTCCACACCTCGTGGGTGTCGTCGTCGAGTTCGATGTCCGCGAACCGGACCCGGGCGGGCTGCTTGTCCTGGTCGCCGTGACCGGAGCGCCGCAGGATCACCCGCAGCCGGGCCACGACCTCCTCCAGACTGAACGGCTTGGTGACGTAGTCGTCGGCGCCGATCGTCAATCCGGTGACCTTGTCCTCGACGGCGTCCCGGGCGGTCAGGAACAGCACCGGCGCGTCGATGCCGTCCGCCCGCAGGCGGCGCAGCATCCCGAACCCGTCCATGCCGGGCATCATGACGTCGAGGATCAGCGCGTCGGGTCGGAAGATGCGCGCCTTGTCGAGGCCCTCGGCCCCGTTGGACGCGGTCTCCACCTCGAACCCCTGGAAGCGGAGGCTGACGGACAGCAGTTCGACGAGCGACGGCTCGTCGTCGACGATCAGCACCCGGACCTGCGACATCTCACTCACAGCTCCAGACTCCCCCACATGTCTGGTCGCATGCTGGACGTTCCCTGCGAGATTCCTGTGAATGCCCGGCGAGCGCCTGAACGGGTGGTGAGAGCGGCCACCGAACTCGGAATCGGTGCGCGAATTCGGTACCTTGGTACCGGTCAGACGACACCCGGACGAGCACACCGTACCCGGCCAGCGACAAGACGGTGTTTGGAGAGTTGAAACACCATGGCCTGGATCGTTCTCGTAATTTCCGGCGTTCTCGAAGCCGTGTGGGCGACCGCCCTCGGCAAGTCCGCAGGCTTCACCCGCCTCGCCCCCTCGATCGTGTTCGCCGTCGGCATCGCGCTCAGCATGGCCGGACTCGCCTACGCGATGCGCACCCTGCCCACCGGTACCGCGTATGCGGTCTGGGTGGGCATCGGCGCATCCCTGACCGTCGCCTACGCGATGCTCAGCGGGGACGAGAGCGCCTCGTTCGTCAAGGTCCTGCTGATCCTCGGCATCGTCGGCTGCGTCGTCGGCCTGAAGGTCCTGCACTGACCGCCCGACGGACCCGCGCCCCGCGTACCGAACACCCCGTTTGACTGTGTGGCGGGGGTTACAGTAATCGGATGAACCTGGTGTCAGCGATCACGTTCCCGGTCCGTGCCGGCCTCGCCATCACGGACGCGGCGCTCGAGGTCGCCGAGACGGCGCTGGCCACGACCCGGCTGGCGCTGTCCAGCACCACCGTCACCAGCGTCAGCGCGGCAACACTCGCCAATCCTCGCGGACCGCTGCAGCTGGTGCAGCAGTTGGCGGCGTTGGCCTCCGACGACCGCCCGCTGGGCCAGGCACTGCATCCCGGCGGTCCGCTCGATCGACTGCTGGCGCCGGGCGGGGTCGTCGACCGGCTCACGTCCGACGGCGGCACCCTCGAGCGGCTGTTCGAGCCCGGCGGAGCGCTCGATCGCGTGCTGGCACCGGGTGGTCCGCTCGACCGCGTGACGTCGGAGGACGGCCCGCTCGACCGCGTGCTGTCCGAGGACGGCCCGCTCGAACGCCTGCTCGCACCGGGCGGTCTGCTCGACCGGCTCACCGCCGAGGACGGCCCGCTCGAGCGGCTCACCGCGCAGGACGGCGCGGTCGAACGGCTCACGAAGAAGGACGGGATCGTCGACCGCGCGCTGGCCGAGGACGGCATCCTCGAGACGCTGCTCGCGGAGGACGGCGCCTTCGAGCGACTCATCGCGGAGGGCGGTCCGCTCGACCAGATCGTCGCGCTGTCGGAGACACTCACGGCGCTGGCCCCGAACCTGCAGCGGATGAGCGCGAGCATCGATCTGCTCCAGGAGACCGTGGGGGTGCTCAGTGCCGCGGTCGGACCGCTCGGCGACCTCGCCGGACGCCTGCCCGGACGTTGGCTCAAGGGCGGCCGCGGACCCGACCTAACCCTCGGACCCGCCTGACAGGTGCGCGTCGAAGAACGCGAACACCCGACGCCACGCGTCCTCGGCCGTCTCGTGGTCGTACCCCATCCCGGCGATCCGCGCGAGCGTGTTCGCCCGACCCGAGACGATGCGGTTGGCGAAGCTGTGTCCCACCCCGGAATACGTTTCGACATCGTGCGCGACGCCCAAGCCGGTGAGGGCCGCGTCGAGTCTGCGTCCGGCACCGTGCAGGATCGGGTCCCGTGCGCCGTAGCTTCCGACGATCGGGCACGTCCCGCCGAGGGCCTCCTCGAGGTGCCGAGGCAGCGGCCCGTAGAACGGCGCGGAGGCCGCAAACCCCTTGGGCGCGAGCACGAGTGCGAACCCACCGCCCATGCAGAACCCGACCGCGCCGACCTGTCCCGTGCAGTCGGGTCGGGCGGCGAGCAGGTCCCGCGCGGCGAGCAGGTCGTCCACCGCGCGCCCCTGCCGCCGGATCAACTCGCGGAAGACCCGGGTGACACATCGGGTTCGACCCCCACGGGAATACAGGTCGGGGGCGAGCGCGAGGTATCCGCGCGCGGCGACACGGGCAGTGATCTCGCGGACGTCGCGGCCGACCCCGAGCGCGTCGTGGACGACCACCACGCCGGGCCACGGTCCGTCGTGCCCGGGTGTCTCGAGCACCGCGTCGATCGGACCGTCCGGTGTGGGCAGCGAAACCGTGGACATCCTCCGAGACTAGGGTCCTCGGTCCCGGATACACGGTGGATTCGTAACGATTCGACCGCCGCTGCCGCCATTTCATTCCGGTTGCGTAACCACTTCGCCGAGGCCCTCCCGCGGGGTCGTTCCGTCGCTAGCCTGGCCTTGGCGCAGTTGCTCCACCTCGGATGCGGCGCCGCCGGTCATACCGGTGCGAAATGCACCGGACGGCATTGGAAGTACCTGGAAAGGCACGGAAGCAGTCGATGAACCTCATCTCGAACTCTCGCCAGACCACCGCGAGCGGTATCAGCACCGGATCCATCAGCACCGAAGAGATCAAGTCACGCATCGCGGCAATGTTCGGAGACGCCCCCGCCGGCCATCAGGACAAGTAGTCCCGGCCCCTTCCCAATTCGATCACTCCCCCGTTTCGTCCCGCGCCGGACGCGCCCGGATGTGCGCGCGTTCGCCCTGGCGCCCGAAGAGCCCCAGGAACTCCACGGGGTTCGTGTCGGCGGCCCCGAACCAGTGCGGGACGCGCGTGTCGAACTCGGCCGCCTCGCCCGGGAGCATCACGATGTCCTGGTCGCCGAGCACCAGTCGCAGTTTCCCGTTGAGGACGTACAGCCACTCGTAGCCCTCGTGCACCCGCGGATCCGGTTCCTGCCGGCCGGTGACGCCCGGCATGACGTGCTTGTACGCCTGGATTCCGCCCGGTCGCCGGGTGAGCGGCACGATGGTCTTGTCCCCCCGGGTGACCGGACGCATGTGGATCCGCGGGTCACCGGTCGGTGGTGCGCCGACGAGCTCGTCGAGCGGCACCCCGTACGCCCTGGCCAGCGGCAACAGCAGTTCCAGGTTCGGCTTGCGCTGACCCGATTCGAGCCGCGACAGCGTGCTCACCGAGATCCCGGTGTCCGCGGACAGATCCGCCAGCGTCACCGCCCGCTGCTGCCGTAGATCCCGCAACCGCGGGCCCACCGCCCCGAGAATCCGGTCCATGTCCTCGACGTCGTCCATGCCCTCCAGACTGCCCGGAAGTTGCCACTTCGGCAATAAAGCTTGCTCGATCCGGCCGAGGGTCGGCATGGTGGTGGCACCAAGGGAGGTATCGATGAGCGAACAGATGTCGGACGGATACGACGTAGTAGTGGTCGGGGGCGGCGCGGCCGGGCTCGAGGGGGCGTTGATGCTGGCTCGGTCCCGCCGGAGCGTGCTGGTGATCGACGCGGGCGATCCGCGCAACGCGCCGGCAGAGGGGGTGCACGGTTTCCTGACCCGGGACGGCGTCCCGCCCGCCGAGCTGGCGAGGATCGGCCGGGAAGAGGTCCGCGGCTACGGCGGGCACATCGTGGACGGCACCGTCGCGGACATCCGCCGCGACGGGTCCCGGTTCACCGTGGCGCTCGCCGACGGCCGGACCGTGCAGGCGCGACGCGTACTGGTGACGACCGGGCTGGTCGACGAGCTGCCGGACGTCCCGGGCCTGCGGGAACTGTGGGGGCACCACGTGCTGCACTGCCCGTACTGCCACGGGTGGGAGATCGCCGATCAGCCGGTGGGCGTGCTGGCGACCGGACCGATGTCCGTGCACCAGGCGCTGATGTTCCGGCAGTGGAGCGACGACGTCGTCCTGTTCCAGCACACCGGCCCCGAGCCGACGGCCGACGAGCACGAGCAGCTCGCGGCGCGCGGCATCAGCGTCGTGCCCGGACACGTGCAGTCGCTGGTGACCGACGACGGACGCCTCACCGGGGTCCGTCTCGACGACGGCACCGTCGTCGCCCGTCGGGCGCTGGTCGTGGCGCCGCGGTTCGTGGCACGCGTCGACGCGCTCACCTCGCTGGGCCTCGAGACCGAGGTCGAGCCGATGAGTGGTGGCCAGTTCGTGCCGGGCGACTGGTCGGGACTGACGAAGGTGCCCGGGGTCTGGGTCGCGGGCAACGTCGCCGACGCCAAGCTGCAGGTGCTCGGGGCCGCGGCGGGCGCCGCGATCGCCGCCGTCGCCATCAACAACGATCTGATCGCCGAGGACACACAGCTTGCCGTCGCGGAACACCGCGCAAGCGAATCGAAGGGAGTGGACGCATGACCGTGCAGTTCGACGAGGATTTCTGGAACGAGCGCTACCGATCGAGCCACCGTGTGTGGAGCGGGAACCCGAACGGCGGTCTCGTGAACGAGGTTTCGGACCTCGATCCCGGAACGGCACTCGACGTCGGCTGCGGCGAGGGCGCCGACGCGATCTGGCTGGCCGGCCGCGGATGGCAGGTGAAGGCCCTGGACCTGTCCATCGTGGCGGTCGAGCGCGCCGCCGAGCACGTAGCGAGCTCCGGCGACGACATCGCCGGCCGGATCACCTGGCAGCAGGCCGACCTGCTCGAATGGGATCCGGGCACCGACCGGTACGACCTCGTGACGTCGCAGTACGTGCACCTGCCCAGCGGTCCGCGCGAGGCGCTGTACGACCGCCTCGCCGACTTCGTCGCGCCGGGCGGCACCCTGCTGATCGTGGGACATCACCCGTCGGATCTGGATACCCACCTGCAGCGTCCACGCCACGCCGATCTGTACTTCACGCCGGAAGACGTTGTGTCCCGGCTCGATCCGAAGGAATGGAAGATCGTCACCGCGGCCGCGACGTCGCGCACCGTCGAGCACGACGGCCACGAGGTCACCATCCACGACAGCGTCGTCCGCGCGCAGCGCCTTCGCTGACGCCGGCCTGGCCCTGGCCGGAGCACCGGGCCACCGCCTGTGCTCCGGCCTCGGCCCTACGACGCCGACACCCCCGCCAGCCGCCGCACCGTGGTCGGGACAGCGGTGGCGGAGGCGGGGTGTGTCCACAGCCCCTTGCGTTCGAGGAGCGAGAGCACGCCCTCCCGAACCAGTACGCCTCCTCGAGGTGCGGCGCACCCGAGAGCACGAACTCGTCGATCCCGGCGGCGCGGTACTCCTCGATGAGCGCGGCGACCTCGGCGTGGCTGCCGACCAGGGCCGTCCCGGCACCGCCGCGGACCAGGCCGACACCGCTCCACAGGTTCGGGTAGATCTCGAGGGAGCGGGCGTCTCCGTCTCCGAAGGTGGCCCCGCCGTGCAACTCCCGCATCAGGCGCTGACCCTCGGACTCACTGGCCGCCATCCCGGCCTGCGCCCGGGCGACGTCGGCCGGGTCCATGTCGTCCAGCAGCAGCTGCGCCTGCGCCCAGGCCTGCGCCGAGGTGTCGCGGCTGATCACGTGCAGGCGCACACCGAGCCGGAGGGTGCGGCCGCGCTCCGCCGCGGCGGCCCGGACGCGGGCGATCTTCGCCGCGACCGCGGCCGGCGGCTCGCCCCACGTCAGGTACACGTCGGAGTGCGCACCCGCCACCGGCAGCGCCGCCGCCGAGGAGCCACCGAAGTACACCTGCGGCGCCGGATCGGGCAGTTGCTCGAGCTCGGCTCCCTCGACCCGAATATGGTTGCCGTGGAAGTCGACTCGCTCGCCGCGCCACAGGCGCCGGACCACCGACAGGAACTCGTCGGTGCGGCGGTAGCGATCGTCCTTGTCGAGGAAGTCACCGAAGGCCCGCTGCTCGGCGCTCTCGCCGCCAGTGACGATGTTGACCAGCAGGCGTCCCTGCGAATGCTGCTGATAGGTCGTCGCCATCTGCGCGGCGAGGGTCGGTGAGAGCGCATCGGGGCGGAACGCGACCAGGAACTTGAGCCGCTCGGTGGTCGCAACGAGCATTGCGGTGGTGACCCAGGCATCCACGCACTGCAGGCCCGTCGGGGTCAACGCCGCCTCGAAGCCGAGTTGTTCGGCCGAACGCACGATCTGGCCGAGATACTCCAACGTCGCGGGCCGGTCGCCGGCCGACGAGCGCAGATCTGCGCCGTGGCCACCGCCGACGATCTTGCGGCTGTCGCCTGAGGTGGGCAGGAACCAATGGAACGACAAGGACGTAGCGGACATGACGAGATACCTTCGTGTGTCGGGATGACGCGGGAGCCGAATGCCCCGATCACCTCGGCGATCGGGAAGGATCAGCTACGACAGCGCAGGGCGCCGACTCGGCACAGGTCCACATACAACCGCCAGCTGTGCCAGACCGTGCGCAGCGCAGGAGGCTGCAGTCCACTGGTCGGCATCATCTCGTCACTCCTTGCAGTGCGGGCACGGGTACCGTGCAGAGTACCCGCGATCCCACCGTTGACGACCCCCGCAGAGTTGGCCGGACAGCGTTAATCATCCACCCCGGCAGGGCAATCCATCCGGCAGCACCTCAGACAGGACCCAGCATGACGTTGATCTCCGCACCGGACCTCGCCGCCCGACTGGCCTCGGGCGCAGTCACACGGGTCCTCGACGTCCGATGGTCGCTGCCCGAGCCCGACGGCCGCGCCGCCCACGCGGCCGGGCACGTCCCGGGCGCGGTCTACGTCGACCTCGAGCGAGAACTCAGTGACCATGCCGTCGCCGATCGGGGCCGCCATCCCCTGCCCTCCGCGGACGACCTGCAGGCGGCCCTGCGCCGGTGGGGCGTGGACGACGGCGACACGGTCGTCGTCTACGACGACTGGAACGCCGCCGGATCGTCGCGGGCGTGGTGGGTGCTGCGCGCCGCCGGGCTCGGCGATGTCCGGATCCTCGACGGCGGGTGGTCGGCGTGGCGGGAGGCGTCGGGTCGGGTGGAAACCGGGGAGGTGACACCGCCCGCCGGAACGATATCGCTCGCGCGTCGGGACCTGTATGCGGGCACCCTCACCGAGAGCGAGGCCGCGGCCCTCGCACGCTCGGGCCGGCTGCTGGATGCGCGTGCGCCCGAACGCTTCCGGGGCGAGGTCGAACCCGTCGATCCCGTGGCGGGGCACATCCCCGGGGCCCGCAACGTCCCGTCGACCTGGGTGCTGGCGGCCGACGGGCGGTTCAAGTCGAGCGAGGAACTGCGCGCACTGTTCGCCGAGCACGGCCTGGACGGAACGAGGCCAGCCGGCGCCTACTGCGGTTCCGGGGTGACCGCCGCCGTCGTCCTCGCCGCGGCCGAGACGGCCGGACTCGACATCACCCTGTTTCCCGGGTCGTGGTCGCAGTGGTCGGCGAACCCGCGCAATCCGATCGAACGCGGTCCGGCGACGTAACTCCTGCTACCCGTCCGCCGGCGCGGTCAGGGCCGCCGTCACCATCGATACGAGGTTCTTCTCGAAATCGACTGCGCTGAGCGGCAACCCGCGTCGACCGGCCAGGTCCTGTGCACGCGGGGACAGCATCGTGGTGCTCAGCATCAGCACCGAACGGGGACCGGGGCGCGCTGTACGGCGACGTCACGCCGCCCGCCGGCACCACCCCCGGCAGCGTCGACATCGCCTTCGCCGCGCAGATGGGCCCGGGCAGCGGATCGAGCCCGGGCCTGCCCCCCGGACGGGTCGATCTATGGGCTCACCGGCGACGGAAAGGGCCGCCGTAAAGTCGCTTTCGCGACCGACACCACCGAGGGCATTCTCGCGATCGCCCCCGACGGACGCATGTTCGCCACCCTCGGCGTCATGACCACGACGTCACTCGCCCCGGTCGCACGTATGTCGATCCGTACCTGCCCGAAGCTCTGGAGGTCATCAAGCCGACCGGTGGCCTGAACGGATTCGTCCTCGTTCGGTGACGCCCGGTCGGGCGGGCCGCGCCGCGCGCATGTCGGTGCGCGGCGCGGCCCGGAAAAGCCCCTGCCTACGGGCCGAATACAGGTAGTGGAACAGGTAGTTCTGACGTGGCCCCGGATCCCCTCCCGAGAGACCCTGGTAGTAGACCAATTCAGGACGACGGTTGAGGTGAACAGTTCATGATGCGTCGCGGACGTAAGACGCTCGTTGCTCTCGACAGCGGCAACTGGTGCTTCGGCAGGATCGTCGGACGACGGCGTTGCGAGTCCGGTGTGCGCGTCCAACTCCTGCAGCACGACGCCGGCGGGAAGTACCCACTGTTCGCCGTCGCGGAATCGAGCGTGGGTGACGGCTTCGCCCTGTAACGCGAGCGCTCCGCCACGTCACTCGTCGGCGGTGTCCACCCTCACCACGTGCCAGGTGCCCTTGACCCCGTCGCCACTGGTCTGGCCCGGCGCGGTGTCCTTCGCGAACCTGTAGAGGGGCTGGCCGTCGTAGGTCGCCTGTGTGGCCCCGTCGGGACGCGCGGCAGTTCCCAGAGCACCCGAGAGAGGCCCGGCGGCCTGTGGTGCCCCGATCGCGGGCGGCCAGATCTCGGCGCACTGACCGGTGCACTTGATGGCGCCCGGCACGTCCTCGTCGAATCGATAGAGGGTGAAGCCGTCGCCATCGGTCAGCACGGTGCCGAGCGCGGTCTCGGCGGTGCCGATCTCGAGGCCGCCCGTCGGCGCAGCGGTAGTGCTCGTCACCGCCGGCGCGGTGCTCGTGCTGACCGTCGCGGGGGCGGCCACCTGCTCGTCGGTGTTCGCGCCGCACCCCGACGTCAATACGAGGGCGGTACCGGCACAGACCGCGGCAATGATCGACTTCTTGGACTTCATCAGGGTCTCCATCGTCTGGTTTCGGGGCAGTCACCCACTCGCTGCGGGCGCCGCACAGGAGTACGGACCGTCCACCCGGACCGTTCACGGGTAACTCGACGCGGCAACTCGGACCGATGCGAGGATCGACCGTGAACGCCGCGGCTCTCGGTCACGTACTCCTCGGTGGACGTCGGGCGCACCGACGAGTTTCCGCTGAGGCAGGAGGTGACGGCGTGCGGCTACGCAGGTCGCGTCGGCAAACGGACGAGTCGGTCGGCAGTTTGGCCGACGGCACGGTGTTGCGGGCCGCGTACGACGACCACGGCGGCGAACTCTTCGCCCTGGCCTACCGCTCGCTCGGGGACCGGGGACGCGCGGAAGAGGCTGTCCAGGAGACGTTTCTCCGGGCCTGGCGCGGCGCCGACCGATACGACCCGCGGCGCTCGACGGTCCGGACGTGGCTGTACGCCATCTGCCGCAACGTCGTCATCGACGCAAGTCGTGCCCTCGCCGCCCGCCCACGCCTGGCCGACGCCGAGCCCCCGGACCTGCCGACGGCGGAACGACCGCTCGAACAACTCCTCGTGGGACTGCAGTTGGAGGAGGCGCTGCGACGGCTGTCCGATCAGCATCGGTTCGTGCTCGTGGAGATCCATCTGCGCGATCGTCCCGCCGCCGAGGTCGCGGCACAACTGGGCATACCCGTGGGCACCGTCCGCAGTCGCGTGTACTACGGGCTGAAGGCACTGAGACTCGTACTGGAGGAAATGGGGTGGCACGGTGACCAGTGAGCACTGCCGGCAGACGCGTCCCCTGCTGGGGATGTACGCGCTGGGGCACCTCGACGGCCGCGAGACCGTCGCGCTGCGCGCCCACCTGGACGGATGTCCGGACTGCCGCTCCGAGCTGCGCCAGCTGGCGCCCGTCGCGGCGGCCCTGTCCGAGGCCGACCCGGATCGGCTCGCCGAGCCGCCGCCACTGCCGCCACCGACTCTGCCCGACACGATCTTCGGAGCCCTCGACCGCGAACGCGGACGGCAGCGGTACCGCCGGATCGGACTGGTCGCCGCGGCCGCCGTGATCGCCGTGGGCCTGGTGACCGCAGGGTTCCTGCTCCGCGGCGCCACCGCGGGCGGTCCGCCCGGACAGGCCGTGGCGTTCACCGCGCTGTCCCCGGGAGTGGAGGCGTCCGCACGGGTGGAGAACCGGGCCTGGGGAACCGGCATCAGCCTCGACGTCACCGGACTCCCGCAAGGGGGCACCTACAACGTCTGGCTGCAGCGCCCGGACGGAAGTCGCATGAATGCAGGCAGTTTCATCGCGGGCGGCGATCGGACGATGTCGATGCAACTGGCGGTGGCACTACCGATGTCGGACGCGACGACGCTCGGAATCAGCGCCCCCGGCAACGACCACGTGCTCCTCCAGGCGCCACTGCACCCCTGAGGCCCACGTGTGGGCGAGAAGTGGGCTGGGGCCGGTCCCGTTTCCGGTACCGACCCCTGACCTGCTTCGACGCGTTTCCGCTGGTGGAGCCCCCTGTCAGGATTGAACTGACGACCGCTCGCTTACAAGGCGAGTGCTCTACCACTGAGCTAAGGAGGCATTCGAGCGCGCTCATCATATCCATAGCCGACAGTGGTGTGCGTAACCGTGCCGCGACCGCCCGTTTTCGTTAGCGTTGTCCCATGCGCATCTCGGAGATCGCCACTGTCCTCGCGTGGCACGACGCTCTCAACTCGTCCGACATCGACACTCTCCTCGCGGTCTCGAGTGACGACATCGACATCGCCGGGGAGGAGGGCGCGGCGCAGGGGCTCACGGTGCTCCGAGAATGGGCCTCATCGTCCGGCCTTACACTGGTTCCCGGCCGGATGTTCATGCACGACGGGGTGATCGTCGTCGAGGAGCAGGCCACCTGGGCTTCTCAGCCGGACCAGTCGAAGACCGTGGCGACCGCCTTCCGTGTCGTGAACGACCAGGTGACCACCGTCTTCCGGCACGACACCCTCGAAGAGGCACTGGAGGCCACCGATCTCAGCGAGAAGGATCTCGTCACCGACATCTGACGTGCGCAGGTTTGCAGCGTCGATCGGCAGTCTCGTCAAGGACCGCCGGGCGACGGTCGACTCGGTCACCGCCGCGCCGACCCCGCTGCAGCCGATCGACCTCACCGACGATGCGCGAGTGGCCGAAGTGCTCGATCTCGCGGTCCGGGTCGGCGAGGTGCTGCTCGCATCCGGCACCGCCGCGATGGACACCGCCACACAGGTGAAGTTCATCGCGGCGACCTACGGGCTGGCGCAGTGTGACGTGGACGTCACCTACAACTCGATCGTGGTCTCCGCGCACCGCGGTCCGCTGATCCCGCCGGCGGGCACGATGCGCATCGTGCACTACCGGTCGATGGACTTCACCCGCCTCGCCGCCGCGGACCGCCTGACGCGGCGGATCCGCCTCGAGGCGATCACCCCCGCGCAGGCGCACGCCGCGCTCGACGCGATCGTCTCCGCGCCGCACCCCTACAACCGGTGGATCGCGACGCTGGGCTGGGCCGGACTGGCGGCCGCGGTGGCCGTGCTGCTCGGCGGTGGTCCGCTCATCATGGCCGTCGCGTTCCTCACCACCGTCGTCATCGACCGCGTCAACCGGGTCCTCAACCGCTTCGGCCTTCCGTACTTCTTCCAACAGATGATGGGTGGACTGATCGCGGCGGCGCCGGCGACCGCGCTGTACACGGTCCAGGACCACCTGGGGGTCGTCATCAGACCCTCCCAGGTCATCGCCGCCGGTGTGGTGGTGCTGCTGTCCGGGCTGTCGCTGGTCGGCTCGGTGCAGGACGCGATCACGGGGGCTCCGATCACGGCGGCCGCCCGGTTCTTCGAGGTCGTGATGATGACGGGAGGCATCATTGCCGGCGTCGCGTTGTCGCTGCGGGTGGCGTCGGCGCTGGGGGCGGACCTGCCGGTGATCAGCAACGCCGCGCAACCGGACCTCACACAGCTTCCGGTCAAGGTGGCCGCGGGCGCGCTGGCTTCTATGTTCTACGCGCTGGCCTGCTACGCCGAGCGTCGGGCACTCACAGCGGCCGGACTGGGCGGCGCCGCCGGGCTCCTCTTCTTCGTGATTGCCCAGAGCGTGGGTATCGGCCCGGTCATCTCGTCCGCGATCGCGGCGACGGTGGTCGGTTTCGCGGGTGGCCTGATGGCACGCCGCGCCCTGACACCGCCACTCGTGGTCGCGGTCGCGGGCATCACCCCGCTGTTGCCCGGTCTGTCGCTCTACCGGGGTTTGTACGCGCTGCTGAACGACGAACTGATCATCGGGCTGAGCGCCTTGCTGTCCGCGTTCGGCATCGGGTGTGCGCTGGCGGCGGGGGTCACGCTCGGAGAATGGGGCGCCCGGACGCTACGGCGGCCGCCCCGGATGCGCCGGAATGCGATAGTTCGCCGAAACACGACACTGCGCCGTCCGAGGTTCGGACGACGCAGCGTCGTGATGAGCGATTCGGTGCCCGATTCCGTGACGCAGTAGGTCGACGGGGCGGGCCGGAAGTGGCTACTTCCCGGCGTTCTTCTGGTCCTGCTCCATCGCCTCACGCAGGCTCTTGGGCCGCATGTCGGTCCAGTTCTTCTCGACGTATTCGACGCATGCCTGACGCGAATCCTCACCGAAAACGATCCTCCAGCCCTGCGGGACCTCGGAGAATGTGGGCCACAGTGAGTGCTGGTCTTCGTCGTTGACCAGCACGTAGAAGCGGCCGTCTTCGTCGTCGAACGGATTGGTGCTCATCTAACCTCGCTTGTCGCGTACGGGTTGTCTGCGTTCAGCCTAGCAAGGCTGCCGCCGAGATCTCGATGAGCGAGAATCGAATTGAGAATCTCTCCTGCGCGCACCGCAACATCGGACAACAGTGATGCTGTCAGACCATGGGTCTTCTCGGTCCCACCTTGCAGGTAGATGCCGCCGCGAACAGCCGGACCGACCTCGAGTCGGTAGTCCCGGCAGACACCACGATCGACGCTCACCTCGGGGAGGGAACTCCCGAACAGCGACTCGAGCGGCGCGGCCGAGAACCCGGTGGCAAGGATCAGCGCGTCACAGGTCAGCGTGTCGGTGAGCCCGTCGACCGCGCTGCGCACCGACACCTCGATGCCGTCCTCTACTTCGCGGACGCCGTCGATCTCGGAGGCGCGGCACATGAACAGGCGCCGCTCACCGCGGACCCGTTCCCGGTACTCGGTCGCGTACAGCTCGTTGATCAGTTCGATGTCGACCACCGAATAGTTGGTGCTGCGGTGCAGTTCGAGCAGTCGGGCGCGTTCCTCCGGCGGAGCGGCGTGCAGTTCGTCGACCGTGCCGTAGCGGACGTCGGCCTCGACCCGCTCCGCTGCACGGATTACGGAACGTGACCAGGTCCTTCGGGAGACGCGATCTGCATCGTGGCGCCGTCGAGCAGCATGCCCTGGTGCCAGCCGAACTGATCCTGCTTCTCGAAGAAGCGTGCGGTGATCCGCACGTCGGGCGCATTGCAGAAGATAGCAAAGGCTATCCTCACCCAGGGATGTGGCCAACTGAGGACCGACCGCGCGCTTCGTCGCTCGCGCCCCCGCTCAGGCCCGCGCTTCGGCGTCCGTAACCACTTCCAGCAGTACCGGCACCTCTCGCGCCCATCGCTCGACGGTATCCCGATCGAGAACTCCCGTGGAGAACTCGAAGTACGCGTGCACGGGACCTGCGCCCGCAGGCTCGCGGAAGCCGAGTGTCAGTTCCGCCGAGGGCATCCCGACCGGAACCGGCAGAAGTCCGTCGAGGACACCGTCGGGGGCGTCGACCCGGGGCTGCTCGTCGTGGACGAGCAGCACCTGCGGGTAGCGGGTGCCCGCCCGACCACCGAGTTCGGCTGCAACATAGGCGAATCCGACATCCCGATGATCCAAAGCCTCGAGGTTCGACGCTCGAATGCGAGAGAGCAACTCGTCGAATCTCGGCGAGCCGCTCGTGTCGGTACGCAGCACCACCAGGTTGGAGAAGCACCCGACCAGGCCGGTGAGCGCGTCCTCCGTACGACCCGCGACCAGCGAACCGATCGGGATGTCGTTCCCCGCACCGTGTCTCGTGAGGATCGTGGCGAGCGCCGCCTGCAGCACCATGAACGTGCTGGTTTCCGTCCGGTCCGCGAGGCGGTCGATGCCGTCGCGCAGCGCCGCGCCGATCTCGACCCGGATCGTCTCGCGCCGGGGCTCGCGGACACCGGCCGGGGCCGGTAGGTGGAGCCGGGTAGGCATGTCCGACAGCCGATTCCGCCAGTAGTCGAGCTGCCGGGCATGCCTGCTGTCCGGGTCGGCGGGATCGCCCAGCAACCGGTCCTGCCAGAGGGCGTAGTCCGGGTACGCCACCTCGAGCGGCGCCCACTGCGGACGGCCGCCACCGGATCGAGCCGCGTACGCGGACAACAGGTCCGCGAGAAGCAGACCCACCGACCGGTCGTCGACCGCCAGGTAGTGCATCGTGAGGAGCAGCACCTGCCGTCCGGCGTCGTCGCACACGAGGTGCAGCCGCACTGGCGCCTCCTCGGTGAGGTCGATCCGCAGTTGCGCCAGTCCGTGGACCCGGCGTTGCAGGTCGTCGTCACCGATCTCGATCACCTCGAGGCGCGGTCGCGGGCCGTCGGACGCGAGCACCTCCCGCCCGTCCGTTGCGAACACCGTCCGCAGCGGGGCGTGCCGGTCGATGACGTCGTCCAGCGCGCGGGACAGGTGCTCGGGATCCACCGATCCGGCGAAATGCAGCGCCAGCGCGTGGTCGGCACGGGCCGACCTGCCCGCCGCGCGATGCCGCAGCCAGTGCAGGCGCTGCGACGGCGCGAGCGGGACCGGCCCGGACCCGTCCGCCGGGACCAGCGCGGGGCTGCGGTCGTCGTCGGTCATCGGGTCGAGCGTGCCCACCGTGGCCATGGGGTCGGCGAAGAACTGGGACAGGAAGTGCACCAACCGATCCTGGTGCCGGAGCAGGTCGGCGCGCCGCCCAGCGGGAACCCGCAGATCGATGCGGACGGGTTCACCGTCCCCGCCGCCGAGGATGGAGA
Source organism: Rhodococcus sp. W8901 (assembly GCF_013348805.1). Lineage (NCBI taxonomy): Bacteria > Bacillati > Actinomycetota > Actinomycetes > Mycobacteriales > Nocardiaceae > Rhodococcus > Rhodococcus sp. W8901. Next base: position 993,600 of record NZ_CP054690.1, on the reverse strand, counting down.
AGTCGAGGTCGCGGACCGGCCCGGTGACCAGGTCGCGAACGCCGGCGGGCGAACCGCCCAGCGCGGGCGGATGCTCGAACATCATGGAGTTGATGCCGGGGCCGAACACCCGGCGGTCCGGGTCGATCGCCTGGACCTCGCGCTCGAGATCCCCGCCCGGGAAGCGGCCGTGGCGCAGCGCCGCCACCAGTCGGACGTCGATCGCGCGGGCGAGTTCGCCGACGGTGGCGTCCGGATCCACGTGGAACGTCACCGGCAGGACCGTCGACACGGCGCCCGGCGTGCGACGGATCCCGCGTCCCACGCGGGCGGCGATCGGCACGGACACCGTGAGGTCGCCCAGTCCGGTGATGCGGTGCAGGTAGGCGACGAGCAGCGCCATCGGCAGCCGGCTGCGGCGGATACCGACGTCGGCGGCGAACGCGGACAACGCATCCGCGATGCCGGCGTCGATGTGGACGGTCGTCGATTCGGGGGACGCCGACGCGTCGGTGGCACCGGCGCACAGCTTCGGCGGCTCGGGCGATCCGAGGACCTCGGCGAGCCAGTAGTCGCGGTCCGCGGCGAACCGGGCCGAGCCGCGGTAGTCGCGGTCGGCGTCGACCAGATCGCGCAGCGCCCACTCCCCCGCATTCGATTCGAGGTCCGGGTCGTCGTAGCGGGCGACCGTGTCGGCGACGAGCAGCGCGATCCCGTAACCGTCGACGAGGGCGGGGTGGTAGCGCTGGTACCAGACGGTGCGGTCGTCGGCGAGCCGCAGCAGCGCGTGCGCGAAGAGCGCGTCGGCCCCGGCGACGTCGACGCGGGTGCGGGCGTCGCGGTCCATCCACGCCTGCGCCGCCGCCTCCGGATCGGCGGCCTCGCGCAGGTCGACCACATCGAGCGGCCAGGCGTCGGCCGGGACCGGCACCTGCCGCGGCGTGCCGTCCTCCCCCGCCCGGAACCGCACGTGCAGCGCCTCGGCGTGGGAGACGGTGCGGCGGATCGCCTCCGCGGTCCGATCCAGATCGATCGGACCGGCGACCTCGACGACAAGCGACAGGTTGTGTGCGGGGCTCTGCGGATCCGGTTGCTGTGCGATCAGGATCCGGGACTGCGCAGCGGTCACCGATAGGCCGGTCATGTCCTGCAGCTTTCTTCAGCCCGTCGGTCTCAGTCCGCCAGGAAGTCCAGAACCACCTTGTTCACGGCCTCGGGACGCTCGAGGTAACCGTAGTGCCCCGTGTCCGGAATCTCCTGGTACACCGCATTCGGGATGGCGTCGGCGAGTTCCTTCGACAGGTAGGCCGGAATCATCCGATCGTCCGCGAATCCGACGGACAGGCACGGACGGGTGATGCCGCGGTAGGCGTCGGCCCGGTCGAAGTCGCGGTCCATCGCGAGCTGGGCCCGCACACCGGCCGACGTCTTGCCGCCGGAGAACTCGAAGACGTCGAGCCAGTCCCGCGCGGCATGCTGGTCCGCGAGCGTCGCGGGCGAGAGGTTCATGACGGCCGTGACGGCGGCGCGGTACTTGGACGGCAGCGTAATCCCGGCATCCTCGAGCTCGCGCTCGCCCTCGTTGAGGGTCCGCTGGAACTGGTCCATCCGGGAGTGGCCCGCAAGGAACACCGCCTTGCGCACCAACTCCGGACGCGCGAGCGCCAGCTCCTGCGCCACACGGGCACCCATCGACGTGCCGACGACATGCGCGGGGCCGCCGCCGAGCAGTTCGATCAGCCCCGCCGTGTCGGCCACCAGGTCCTCGATCGTGATGCCGTCGACGCTCTCCCCAGACGGGGCGATCCCACGGTTGTCGAACGTGCACACCCGATATCCCCCGGACAACAGGGCCGGAACCTGATGCAGGTCCCACACCCGGCCGGGGCTTCCGGTGCCCATGATCATCACGACCAGGTCGCCGTCACCCTTGACCTGGTAGTTCAGAGGAATCCCGTTGATGGTGGCGATGGGCATGTCGGCCTTCCTCGTGACGTTCCGGCTAGTTGCGATCGGGCTGGGGCTACCAATCCTGGGGCAACGGTACCCCGCAGTCCGTCCCGGACCCGGATCGTGAGGCGGTGCCGGGCGTCACCCTGCTCGAATACACCGCACACCCGGTTTGGGCCGAATCGCGTCGGCGCTGCCCACCCGATTGATACCGTCCCCGACGGCACCGCGGAGATCACCTCTCCCCCCACCGGGCACGGCTTCGGCCGGGCCGAGACCTCAGGAGACACGAATGGGAATGCTCACCTCGATCGGCCGCCTGTTCGGGTTCGAGCCCAAGGACGCCATCCCGGCGCTGCTCGACCAGCTGCTGGCCGCGTCGAGCGCCGCGCACGAGCCCCCCGCCGCCCAGTAGGTCCGGGCCGGCCGACAGAGCACACCCCATGGAACAGATTCAGGTCGAACTACCGGATCCGGATTCAGTTCATCGGATGCTCGCGGGATGGGCTGCCGTCCACGCGGCAATCTTCTCCCTGCCGGAACTCGAGAGCGCCTTCTCCATCGAGGCTGGTCGGGTCACCTACCACGATGGTGGCGGCTCCCACTTCCACTTCGCCCGACTCTCGAACGGTCGGGCGACGATCTTCGGTTTCGATCGCGCCTGCCCCGATCCCCCCCTCGAGGACAATCGCCAGGTGCTGCAGGACCTCGGATCCACTCCTTGGTGGCTCGAATCAGCATGCAGCGAAGCCATCTCGAACTTCGCGTACGGGTACGACAGTGGACGGTGGTTTGCGGTCGGCCACGACCCGATGCGCATCGCGCCGATGATGCTGGCACCGGGCCCGTCACGGGAGCCCACGTCCGCGCTCTCCACCCTCGCCGACTTCCTCGAGCAGGCATCCGAGGACCTGTTCGGTTCAGCGGTGCGCGGAGACGACACGGCACTCGAGACACTGCTGGCCGCCGGGTCCGACATGGACGAAGCGATCCTTCGCGCTGCGATGATCGGGGATTACGAGCACCTGGACGACGGACTCGCGGCCGCGGCGCTGTTTCGAGACTGAGCCGTGCACGAACACTCCCGTGATCAGCGAGGCCACCCGGCGACCGCCTCGAAACCGCCGGCGCCACCGCCGGGCTACCGCACCATGGTGCCGCGCCGGTACTCCCGTCCGCCCCACACACCGGATTGGTGGGTGGCCACGGCGTAGTCGCCACACGCGGCCGCGATGGGGCAGCATGCGCAGACGCTGGCGGCGTAGTCGAGCGGCTCGCTCGGGTCCGGGAACCAGCGGTCAGGGTGCTTGTCGCCGCGGCAGGCGGCGACATCCCAGTCGTCGCTGTCGTCGGTGACCGGCAACAGATCGGCCAAGATCACGGTGGTCATCGGTTGTGCCTCCTTAAAGGGTGATTCACGCCGTCGGGGTCAGATCGCGCCAGATCGCACGCTGACGCTTGAGGTCCTCGCGCGGCGCCCGGGGGATCCACAGCAGTGGCATGCCGGCTTCTTCGGGGGTCCGGTCCGCCTTGCGGCCGTTGCAGTCCGCACACGCTGCGACCAGGTTGTCGTACGTGTCTCCACCGCCGCGGCTGCGGGGGAACACGTGGTCGACCGTGCGAGCGCCGGTCCGGCCGCAGTACGCGCACCGGTAGTGATCGCGCACCAGGATCGCCGGGAACGCGGCCCGGGAGTCGTCGTCGACGACCGGACGCGGCGGTGTGTGGACGTACTCGAGCAGCTGGATCGTGCACGGGAGCGGGAACGCGACGTGCTGGGAGCGCACCACGAATCGCGGGGTGCGCTCGACCAGCGTGACGGCGAGCCCTTCGGCGATCAGCACGATTGCGCGCGCTGCTGGTACTACGTCGAAGTCCTCGTACGTGACGTTGAGCACCCGAACGTGGGTGTTCATCCAGGTGCGCGCGGTGACTGCGTTGGGGGATATACGGGCCATGACAATCGACAACCTCGTTCTCTCACAAAGGGAGTGGCGGGTTCTCGAGGTATGCACGGCCCGTGGCGGCCTGAATCGGCCAGTGGATCACCGGAAGGCGACTTCACCGTCGGGGCGCGCACGCCCCGAGAAGTGGGGCGTCAGAGGACGCGGAATCCGGCTGTGGCGACAGGATTCTCGGAGTGCCGGTCCATGCACTGAATCAGCGGATGCAACATGCACTGCGAGTACGCATTGATGCGCATCCGACTGTTCCTTCCTGATCGCGTGGCTGACTTCCGGGCGCCCAGTGTGCCACGAATCCCGGCCCCACGCGGCGGAATTGTTTCGACACGATCAGCACACGTCGCCGTCGAAGTCGGGAGTCTCCATGCGGCCCAGATCATCCGATCCGTCGAGTTGGTCGTGATCGAAGCCGCCGTCGAGTCGCGCACAGGCTAGTTGCCGCAGGGTTTGTGCGAGTGCCGCATGTCGATTCAGTACCGACAACCCGTGCGACAGCACGACAACCCCTGCGGCAACAGTCTTCCCCAGTTCGGAACGTTCCGGTCGAAGGTCAGCGAGTGAACGTCAGCGTCTCCTCGGGGGAGGCATTGCCGTACGCGTCCACCGCCACGACCTTGGCCTCGTACGTGTTGCCCGCCACCGCATCCGGGACGGGGATGTCCAGGACGTTGGGGCGCGGCATGAAGTAGAAGTCCGAGAGCACCTTCGACGAGACCACCTTCGTCCGACGAGCGCCGCAGCCACGGCAGCCATCACGATAGTTTTGCGTCTCACGAGAATTCCTTTGTCTTCGGCGCGGTCACCAGACCCGATCCGATAATTGGTCTGGACCAATTAAGCTAGGTGGCGCCGGATAGTACGAGGTGCGCCCCCGCTGGCCGCCGGGTGAAGGACGCGTGAACATCGAGCGCGTCGCGGTCCGGATGTGGCCGGCAGGCTGCCGGGTTCGACGATTCGCCTGCTGCCACCGCCCCGGACCGGCTACCCTCCCACCGAATCGGCGAGGGGCACTGGGCCGCTCACCTACCCCGTCTGACGTGAGGACCCCATGGGATCGACACGCTCCGTCCGCTCCGCCGTCAACCGCCTACTGCTGCTCGTGGTGGGCGTGCTCGCCCTGGTGGCGCCGGCCTTCGTCGCTCCGCTCGCATCCGCCGAACCGGCTACCGAGCCCACCACCGCGATCCGCCTCGAGGGCGCGAAGAACTTCCGCGACATCGGCGGCTACGAGACGTCCGACGGCAAGCGGGTCCGCACCGGCCTCGTGTTCCGCTCGAACAGGCTCAGCTCGCTCACCGACGCGGATCAGGCCGCGCTGACCGCCGCGAACGTCACGCTCGACGTGGACCTGCGAAACATGTGGGAGCGCAAGGACGACCCCGACCGGATCCCCGAGGGCGTCCGCTATCAGGTGGCCGACGTCGTCTCGTTCGAGCACGGGATCGCATTCCACGAGTTCGTGCCGCTCACGCTGGGCCGCGCGCTGATCGACGCGGCGGTCAACGGATCGTCCGACATCGGCCAGTCCATCGGCTACCCGTTCATGGTCACCTACCGCGGCTCCGACGTCGCGTTCCGCGACCTGCTGACGGCTATCGCCGGCAACACCGACGGCGCCACGGTCTACCACTGCAGCGCCGGCAAGGACCGCACCGGCTGGGGCACCGCGGTGTTGCTGACGCTGCTCGGGGTCCCGAAGGAGACGGTGTACGCCGACTTCCTCGCCAGCAACACCTACCTCGGACGCTCCGACGCCGTCGAGAAGTCCTGGCTCGACGCCTCTTTCGCGCAGGTGAACCGGCTGTACGGCAGCGTCGAGAACTATGTGCGCAAGGGGCTAGGTGTCGATCAGCAGACCGTCGACGCCCTGCGCACCAAGTTGCTCGCCTGAACCGGCGCCCTCCCAGGCCGCCCACAGCTGTGCGTAACGGCCACCTGCGCTGACCAATTCGGCGGGAGTGCCCTGTTCCACGATCCGGCCGTGCTCGAGCACCACGACGCGGTCGGCGGCCGCCGCCTGGGTCAGCCGGTGCGCCACCACGAGCGTCGTCCGACCCCGGGTCGCGGCATCGGCGGCCCGTTCGAGTTCGCGGGCGCCGGCGCTGCCGGCCTCCGCGGTCGCCTCGTCGAGGACCGCGACCGGCGGATCGGCCAGCACCAACCGGGCCAGTGCCAGCTCCTGCGCCTGTGCCGCCGTCAGCGCATGGCCGCCCTCGCCGACGACGGTGTCGAGGCCGGCGTCGAGCGCGCGCACCCACACCAGCGCCCCGACCGCGTCGAGTGCGGCGGTGACGTCGTCCACGGTCGCGTCCGGCCGGGCCAGCCGCAGGTCCTCGATCAGCGGGCCCGCGAACACGTGCACCTCCTGGCTGACGATCGCGACGTGACGCCGCAGCCGGTCCCCGAGGTCGGCGATCGGCACGCCGCCGAGCCGCACCGCGCCCGACGTCGAGAGCAGCGAACCGGCCGCCAGCGCCGCGAGCGTCGTCTTGCCGGCGCCCGTGGAACCGACCAGCGCCACCCGCTCCCCCGGCTCGATCCGCACGCTCACGCCGTGCAGCACCTCGTGGTCGTCGTCGTAGCCGTGCCGCACATCGACCAACTCGAGTGACGCATCGGCAGGGTCGGTGGTCCTGCCCTCGTCGTCCGACTCCGGGATCCGCAGCACGCCCACCAGTCGGGCGAGACTCGCGCCGGCCGACTGCACCTCGTCGAACGTGAAGAGCAGCGTGCCGATCGGGTTGAACAGACGATGGAACAGCAGGGCCGCGGTGGTGGTCTGACCGACGGTGACAACGTCCTGCTTCACGAGCGCGAACCCGACCGCGAGGATCACCGCCAGTCCCACGAACTCGGCTCGGTTGCCACGCCCCGCGAAGCGGGTGAACAGCCCGAACACCCCGACGGCAACATCACGCGCCTCCGCCGACGCCCGGTCGATGTCCGCGAGATGACGGTCCTCGAGGCCGTACGCACGGACCGTGCGCACACCCTGCATGCTGCTGATCAGCGCCTGCGAGCGCCGCCCCATCGCGACGCGCTCCTCGGCGTACAGCGGGCCCGACCGGGGCAGATACCAGCGCAGCGCGAGCGCGTACATCGGCAGCGCGACCATCCCGGCCAGACCCAGCCGCCAGTCGATGCCGACCATCGCCACCATGCTCAGCACCACCAGCAGCAGCGCGGACACCAGCCCCGGCACGACGTCGGCGACGGCCTTGCCGATCACCGAGACGTCGTCGCCGACGCGGGAGAGCAGATCCCCCTTGCCGACGCGCTCGACCGTCGGGATCGGCAGCCGCAGCGCCCGCGCCACCACCCGCTCCCGCAGCCGCGCCAGCGTGCCCTCGCCCAGGCGCGCGATGAGATACGAACCCAACCCGGTGAGCGCGCCCGCCACGATCGCGGCGGCCGTGATGACGGCGACGACCCCGACGATCGTCGACGCCGGGGCGCCCTCACGCACCCGATCGACGAGGACACCGAACACGTACACCGGGACCACCGCGGCCGCCGCCGCGATCAGCCCGACGAGCAGGGTCAGTGTCGCCAGGCCCTTGCGCCGGCCCAGTTCGCCGCGCAGCCAGCGCCAGCTCTCCGAGGCCGACGCGATCGGCAGCAACTGCCGCTCCGGGGCGCTCATCGCAGCACCGCCTTCCGGTAGTTCTCGTCGGTGGCCGACAGCCCGGCGTGGGTGCCCTCGGCGGCGCTGCGGCCGTCCGCGAGGACCACCACGCGGTCGGTGACGGACAGCAAAGCCGGGCTGCTGGTGATGAGGATCGTCGAGTGCGCGCGGGTGCCACCGTGACGGCCGGCCGCGATGCCGTCGGCGATCGCGTGTTCGGTCACGGCGTCGACCGCGGTGGTGGGATCGTGCAGCACCAGCACCGGGGCCTGCGCCGCCAGCGCCCGGGCGAGCGCGACCCGCTGCCGCTGACCACCCGACAGGCTCGCGCCCCGATCGGCCACCTCGTGATCGAGACCGTCCGGATGCGCGTCCACGACGTCGACGGCGGCCGACGCCCGCAGCACGTGCTGCACGACGTCGTGGTCGGCGTCCGCGGCCCCGGCCGTGACATTGGAGTGCACGGTGCCGGCGAACAGATCCGTGTGGTGAGGTTCGACGAGGATCGTGCGGCGCGCGTGCACGAGCCCCAGCTCCGTTACGTCGACGCCGCCGATCCGCACCTCGCCCGCGCGACGGTCGGGCGGCACCTGCCCCGACAGGACCTCGGCGAGCGCCTCGGCATCCTCGGGCCGGTACGCGACGATTCCGAGGAGCTCGCCCGGTGCGACGTCGAGGGTGACGCCGTCGAGGGACCAGTACGCGACCGACCGCAGCCGCACGTCGCTCGCGCCGGAGGGTTCGACGGTCCCGGTCGGCAGCAGCGGCTCGGCGTCGAGCACCAACGCGAGACGATCCGCCGACGCCCGCGCGTTCGCGTAGTAGCCGGGCACCCGCGCGAGCATGCCGAGCGGTTCCGAGATGAACTGCGCCAGGCCGACGACGGTGATCAGCTCGCCGACCGAGATGCGGCCGTCGAGCGCGAACCAGCCCGCGAACCCGGCCACCGCCACCGCGAGCAGCGCGCTGACCGTCGTCGACACCCCGACGAACACACCGGTCGCCTTCGCGGCCCGCATCGTCGCGGCCAGCGCGCCGCGGCTGACGTCGCGGTAGCGCCGCGCGGCGGTGGCCTCCGCGCCGATGCCCCGCAGCGGCCGCAGACCGCTGACCAGATCGGTCGCCATGCCCACCGCCCGCGCGGTGGTCTCCTGCTGGGCCGTCACCCGACGGGTGATCAACGGCGCCGCCAATTGCAGCAGGCCGAGCACGACGGGGGTGCCGATCAGCACCGCCAGTCCGAGCGGAACGTCGATCCACAGCAGCGCGATCGCCGACGCGATCAACGCGGTGAGCGCGGCCGCGACGCGCGGGACCACGTCGAGGATCCAGGCCTCGCGGTCCGCGTCGGACGTGGACACCGTCAGCAGTTCACCGGCCCGCAGGTCGGTGCGGACCCCGCGCGGATCGAGGATCCGTCCTGCGACCTCGACGCGGAGGCGATGCGCCTCCTGCTGGACGGCGACGACGATGAATCGGGCACCGAAACGCCACGCCGACGTCAGCACCACGAACAGCGCGGCGAGCGCGGCCAGCCACACCACCACCGCGGTGACGTCGCCGGTCTCGATGGCGCGGTCGACGATCACGCCGATCGCGATCGGCACCGCCGTTTCCGCCACCTGATGCAGGCTCACCAGGACCGTGCCCGCGATCAGACGCGCACGATTCCGTGCCAACGTGCGGCGCAGCACCGCGGTACCACCTGCCATCAACCCTCCAGCCCTCGACCACAGCGTGTGTTAGTAGACCCTAACCCGGTGGTGAGTGGCGCTGACCGGGGCAGTTCTCATAGAGTCGCAGTCAGGAACTACCTGCTCGTGAAGTAGCAGCAAGCCGGAAGGAACAAGATGGCCGCGAAGACGACCGCCGAGAACGAGATCGCGGACGAGGACCTCGAGCCCGTAGCCGACGAGACCGCCCGGCAGGCCCAGCGCGTCGTCGCTGCGTATGCCACGGACGCCGACGAGTGCCGCATGCTGCTCTCGATGCTCGGCATCGGACCTGCCGCGAAGCTCGACTGACGAACGACGACTGAGAAAGAGTAGGAAATCCGTGGCTGAGCTCTCGGAATTATCGAACAGTTCCGAGGGCGCTGCGGGCGCCGACTCCGATGACGCGGAGCGCGGAGGATCCGACTTCGTCGTCGTCGCAAACCGTCTGCCGGTCGATCTCGAGAAGCTGCCGGACGGCACCACGCGCTGGAAGCGCAGCCCCGGCGGTCTCGTCACGGCCCTCGAGCCGATCCTGCGCAACAACAAGGGCGCCTGGGTGGGCTGGCCGGGCGTCCCCGACGTGGACCTCGAGCCCATCGTCGAGGACGGCCTCGACCTGTACCCCGTGCGGCTGAGCTCGCAGGAGGTCGCGGACTACTACGAGGGCTTCTCCAACGCCACCCTGTGGCCGCTGTACCACGACGTCATCGTCAAGCCGGAGTACCGGCGTGAATGGTGGAACGCCTACGTGGAGGTGAACCGGCGCTTCGCCGAGGCCACGTCCGAGGCGGCCGCCGAGGGTGCCACCGTCTGGATCCAGGACTATCAGCTGCAGCTGGTGCCGAAGATGCTGCGGATGCTGCGCCCCGATCTGACCATCGGCTTCTTCCTGCACATCCCGTTCCCGCCGGTCGAGCTGTTCATGCAGATGCCGTGGCGGCGCGAGATCGTCGAGGGACTGCTCGGTGCCGACCTCATCGGCTTCCATCTGCCCGGCGGCGCACAGAACTTCATGTTCCTCGCGCGCCGTCTCGCCGGCCAGCAGACCTCGCGCGGCACGGTCGGTGTGCGGTCCAAGCTCGGCGTCGTCCAGGTCGGATTCCGCACCGTGCGGGTGGGCGCCTTCCCGATCTCCATCGACTCCGGCAAGCTCGACGAGCTGTCCCGGCGCAAGTCGATTCGCGACCGCGCCAAGCAGATTCGCAAGGAACTCGGCAACCCCAAGCACATCATGCTCGGCGTGGACCGCCTCGACTACACCAAGGGCATCGACGTCCGACTCGACGCGTTGTACGAGCTGCTCAACGAGGGCCGGGTCGATCCGGCCGACACCGTCATGGTGCAGCTCGCCACCCCCAGCCGGGAGCGTGTGGAGAGCTACGTCCAGATGCGTGGTGCGATCGAGCAGACCGTCAGCCGCATCAACGGCGAGTACGCCGAGGTGGGCCGCCCGGTGGTGCACTACATCCACCGGCCCATCGGCCGCGACGAGCTGATCGCGTTCTTCGTCGCCGCCGACGTCATGCTCGTGACGCCGCTGCGTGACGGCATGAACCTCGTCGCCAAGGAGTACGTCGCGTGCCGCAGCGACCTCGGCGGCGCCCTACTGCTCAGCGAATTCACCGGCGCCGCAGCCGAACTCCGCCAGGCCTTCCTCTGCAACCCCCACGACCTCGACGACGTCAAGGACAAGATGGAGGAAGCACTGAACCAGAACCGGGAGGACGGCCGACGCCACATGCGCGCCCTGCGCCGCCAGGTTCTCGCGCACGACGTCGACCGGTGGGCCCGATCCTTCCTCGACGCACTCAGCCGGCAGGGCGTCGCCGGGGCGGCTCTGCTGCCCGCGGACGGCGAGTACACCGAATAGGACTGCCACCGAACGACAATGGGCTCCCGCGCTGTGCGGGAGCCCATTGTCGTTCGGTCGTTCGGTTCGATCGCTACACCGGCGCGAGTCGCCCTGTCAGCCAGCGATCGCCGTCCTTGTGCATCTCCATCCGCACCCGGCTGCCGGTGGTGGCGGCGTCCGGCATGTCCTCACTGGTTGTGATCTGGTTGACGTACAGCAGCACCACCGCGTCGTCAGGGCTCGCCGATTCGATCGCCCCCGCCTGCACTGTGGCTTCGACGGTGATCTTCTTCTCCTTGGCGCCCGGCGCGATCGTTTCCTTCACCAACTTGTCGTAGTCGGCCTTGAAGTCACCGGTGAGACCGTCACCGGCGGCAGCCAACTGCTGGTCGACGTCGTTGAAGTTGTAGGACAGCATCGCCGTAGCCTGAGCCGTTGCCGCCTGGACCGCGTCGGTCCTGGCTTGTTCGGTGGCGCGATCCTGCAGGTAGCCCCAGCCCAGAAACCCGACGCCCACCAGCAGGGCTGCAACCACCACGCCGGCGACGGCCACGAGCGCCATCGGCAACGAGGACTTCACGGACAAGGACTCGGACGCGAGCTCGGTCGGCGGCAAACCTGTGTCGGTGCTCATACCAGCGCCCTCGTTCTCAACACTCTTGTCGGTCACGGCACGAACTCCACTTTCGAAGCGGTCAACGTCCCGTCGTTGTCGGTCACCGTGACTCGCATCCGGAAGTCACGCGTACCGTTCTGCGCTCCGTCGGGGGTAGTCACATCGGCGCGCGCGGACACGAGAACCTTTGCGGTGTCCTCGCTGTCGCTCTCGATTCCGGACGCGACGATCCGGCCCACCGTGGTCACGCCGGCTTCCTTCACGATGCTGACGAACGGGTCCTCGCGGCCATCGAACTCGGACTTGAACTCGCCGCTCGCCCCCGCCAGGATCTTCTCGACATCTTCCTTGGCAGTCTCCGGCTTGATCGTCGTGAGATTGAGGACCGTCTGCTGAGCGGTTCCCATGAAGGCTTCTCGCCGGGCGTCACGATCATTGGCGGCCATCCGCTCGAACACCAACCACCCACCGACCCCGAGAAGCGCCACGATCACCAAGCCCACAGCGATCATGGCCGCCAGCGCACCGCGGCTCCGACCGGGGTCGGTCGAGGCGGCCGGGTTCCGATCGTCCGACGCAGCCTCCCCCGCCGGACCCGAGAGGTTTGCTGCCTCGGTGTCCGCGGAGGATTCCGTCGCCGAGGCATCCACGACCGGCGTCCGGGCCTTCTCCAACGTGATAATGCCTGTGGGGCTGGTACCCGAGTCGGCAGACTGTACGTTCTTCACCGACTGTGCGCCGTCGCCGTTCGCCGGTCCCGCACTGCGACTGGCACGCCGACGTGTCGGCCGCTTGTACTCGTCGGGTGTCAGCCCTGCTGACGTGTCATCATCGTCTGCCACGTCGTGTCCTCTCTCGGTGTTCCTCCCGCAAGCCCCGGCTGCGAGTACAGCAGGCCGTCGGGCCCGACGTACTTGCCCGTCGTCGGGTCGTAGGGGCGCGCTGTGGCAGGCACATTCGCGCTCCCGACGCTCGCCGGAGCCGTCGTGTACGAGGGTACAGACGGATCCTGCGGCGGCCCACTGGGCGGGTTGTTGCCCAGCGGAACGTATCCACCTGCGCTACGGCACTCCTCGGGCGAAGCGGCCCGCTTGCCCGGGACCTCCATGCACGGATAGTTGCGCGCACCGCGAACTGTGGTCGGGTCGTCCTGCGCCACCTTGCAGAAGAGGTCCGACGGCGTGGGCGGAGTCGTCCTCTCGTTCGGTGCACGCCACTGGTCGGCCGGGAGGAAGCCCGTGGTGCACGGCGGCGGATCGTTCACCTGCAGCGCGAAGTTCACGATCGCTCCGTCGTCGATCGGTCCCTTCATCGCGATGGTCAGCAACGAAGACACCAGCGGCGGATAGATCACGAGCACCTGCTCGATGCTCTTGTGGTAGATCGTGGAGACCTCGCCGACACTCACCAGATTGGCGAGCAGCAGCGGCAGGGTCGGCTTCAACTCCTGGAACAGGGCGTTGGCCTCGTTCGCCGCGTTCGGCGTCTGCGCCAGCACGCTGCGGATCTGAGGATCGCTGGCACGCAACTGGTTCGAGAATGTCACCAGGTCCTGGGTCCACGCCCGGATCGCGTCGCTCGTGACCACCTGCGTGTCGAGCAAGCCCTCGGCCTGTTCGATCAGTGTCTTGGTGGCGTCCGAGTTGGCGTTGGCCTCCTGGACGAACAGTCGCGCCGAGTCGATGAGTCGCTGCAGATCCGGACCGGCGCCGTTGAACGCCTTGAACGACTCGTCGACCACGGTGCGCAACTGTGTGTTCGAGATGCTCTGAACGAGTGTGTTCGCCTGGTCGAGCATCGCGCCGACGTCCTGCGGAATACTCGTGCGGCCCACGGGAATCACGTCCCCGTCGGTAAGGTACGGCTCCGAATCTGTGCGCGGAATCAGGTCGACGTACTGCTCACCGACCGCGGACACGCTCTTGACCGCCGCGTCGAGGTCCGCGGGGATGTCGTAGCTGTCGCTGATCGACAGCTTCGCGTCCACACCGTCCTCGGTGAGCACGACGTCCTCGACCTTGCCGATATTGGTGCCGCGGAACGCGACATTGGCGTTGACGTACAGCCCACCACTCGAGGGCAGCTGCACGGTCACCCGGTTCTGCCCGATGCCGAACAGCGCGGGCAGTTGCACGTACTGGGTGGCCATCACGACCAGACCGATGACGGTCAGGATCGAGAAGATCACCAACTGAATGCGGACGAACCTCGAGAGCATCATGGCGTCGGCGCTCCTAGTTGCGGAAGGCCAGGAATCTGCAGCGACGGAATATCGTTCGCCGTCGCAGGTTTGGGCTGGGGCTGGATCAGATCAGGCTTCTTCGGCTCGGGTATCTTGAGCGGATCGTTGGTCTGGCCGGCCGTGCCCGCCAACGTCCCGAGCGCGCCCTCGACACCTGCGAGTGTCGAACCGAGGCCCGTCTGGTCGATGAAGTTGCTGGTCAGGCGCTCGTTGGTCAGATCGATCATCATGTTGAGGTTCGCGTAGTCGCCCTGGAACACCTGATCCATGTACTTCATCGTGAACGGGAAGGTCAGCATCAGCGACAGCACCTCGGTCAGGTTGTTACCCGTGCCGGCGAGCTGCTCCAGAAGCGGTGACAGCGAAGCAAGATTCGCCTTCAGGTCGTCGCCACTCGCGTTGATCACGCGCGTCGCGGTGTCGCTGAAGTTACCCAGTGCCACGAGCGCATTCGTCAGGTTCTGACGCTGCGCCACCAGCACCTCGAGGGCAGGCGGAATCCCGTCCAGAGCGCGGTTCAGCGTGTCGGTCTGCTGGTTCACCGTGCCGGCCAGTCGATCGATCCCTTCCATGGCGGAGATGATCTGCGTGCGCTGATCGTCGAGACTGCCCACAAGCTGATCGAGTTGCGGTAGGAGGTCCCTGATCGAATCCTCGCGCCCGCCGAGGGCCGCGTTGAGTTCCCGGGTGATGTCGTTGATCTGCGCCAGGCCACCGCCATTGAGCACGACCGACAGGGACGAGAGCGTCTGCTCCGTCGTGGGGTATGCGCCCGCTCGCTCGAGCGGGATGACGTCCCCGTCCTTCAGGGTTCCCTGCGGGGCGATGCCCACCGGGGGCAACAACTCGAGGTGCTGCGAACCGAGCAGGCTGGTCTGCCCGATCTTCGCCGTCGTGTTGGCCGGCAACTGCACATCCTTGTTGAGCGACACCGTGACGAGGGCGTGCCAGTCCTGTACCTCGATGCCGGTGACCGCGCCGACCGTCACGTCGTTCACCCGAACCGGTGAGTTCTGCGACATGGTCGTCACGTTCGGCATCTGAACCTGAACGGTGTACGAGTCGTCTCCTCGGCCTTCGGTGCCCGGCAACGGAACCGAATTGAGACCGTTCCACTCGCAGCCTGTCACGGCCATGGTGAGGGTGAGGGCGATGGCCGACGTGGCCAGCACTCGGGTTCGCTTGCGGTTCCGGGTCATCGCCCACCTCCCGGATTGAGCAGTTCGCCGAGGTCCTTGGGCACCTGGACCGACGGCATAGTGAAGAGCGGCGCAATCTCGGAGGATGACGGTCCGGACGGCGCCCGCGCCGGCACCTGGCCGGCGAGACTCGGCGGGCTGAACTCGATCTGCTCCGGCAGAGCACCCTGGGAATCCGCAACACGCGTCAGGATCGCCGGGTAGTTCGTCGTGATCGAGTTGAGCACCGGGCCGAGGAACTGAGCGCAAAGATCTGCCGATCGATCCGAATCGTTGGTTTCGAGCCCCGCGATGAGGCCACAGACCATGTTGATCGGGTTCCTTGCGTTGCTCGCGGCCAGAACACCGTTCACTGATCCCTGCTTGGGGGTGTAGATGTCCTTGAAGTTCGCCAGCGCGTTCGGTGCGACATGCAGAACCTGCTCGAGCTGCGGGCGCTTCTCGACGAGCACCGAGGTCGCGTCCGCCAACCGGCCGACCTGCTCGGTGAGTGAGGCGCGGTTCTCGGTGACGAAGCGGTTCACGTCGCCGATCGCGACGTCGAGATCCTGCAGCGCCGTACCGAGTTCGTCACTGGTGTCGGCCAGCAGCGACGACACGGACTGCAGGCGTCCGCCGAACTGCACGATCTGCTGGTTGCTCGACGAGAGTGCCGACACGAACACCTGCAGGTTGCGGATGGTCGCGAACAGATCGGTTCGCCCGTCGGACAGGGTCTTCATCGTGTCGGACAGCTCGCGCAGCGTGCTGCGCAGTGCGTCACCGTTGCCGTCGAGATTGTCCCCGACGGTGTCGATGAAGTTACCGAGCGAGCCCTGATCGGCGCCGCCCTGTGGACCGAGGGCGTCCGACAGCTTCGTCAGCTCCGTCTTGATCTCGTCCCACTCCACCGGAACAGCGGTGCGCTCCATCGGAATCTCCGCACCGTCTGTCATTGCCTCTCCCCCGGTGTACACCGGGGTGATCTGCACGAACCGCGCAGCGACGAGGCTGGGCGCGATGATGACCGCCTTGGCGTCGGCCGGGATGTCCACCGAGCGATCGACGTTCATGACGACCGTCGCGCCGGTTCCGTTGGGGTCGATGCTCTCGATCGAGCCCACCTTCACACCGAGCACTCGAACGTCGTCGCCGGCGTACAAGCCTGTGGTGGAGGGGAACTGCGCCGTGATGGTGGTCTTTCCGAGCCCGGGGAACAGGTAGATCACCCCGGCCACGAGAACGGCAACCACGACGACGGCAGCGCCGCCGATCGTCAGCCACTTCTTCCTGGTACTTGTCTGCTGCTGTTGGTCGCTCATCGGTTCGGGTCCTTGAGCTCGGTCGTCAATGGCGGGAGCTGGGTGAGGTCCTGCGGCACATGCTCGGGCCACAACAGTTGATCGACCGCCGTCTGCGTGAGCGCGCTGACGCTGAAGTTGGCGACATACGCCATGAAGAACGGGCCACTGCCGACGGCCTCGCCCAGCGAACGCGCGTACGGCGCCAGCCCCTCGAGCGCCTGGCCGATGTTGTCCTTGTTGTTCTGCAGGTTCGCGACGACCGCGTTGAGCTTGTCGAGCGTCGGCTTCATCTGCTGCTCGTTGTCCTGAACCAGACCGGTGAGCTGCTGCGAGACCGACGAGACATTCGTGATCAGCTCACTGATCGCGTTGCGACGACGGTCGAGTTCGCCGAGCAACTGGTTGCCGTCGAGGATCAGCGTGTTGATCTGGTCGCTGCGGTCCGCGAGGATCTTCGTCACGCCCTCGGCCCGGCCCAGCAGGTCCTTCAGGGACTCGTCTCGCGAGTTGATGCTCTGGGACAGGCGAGTGACGCCGTCGAGCGCGGCGCGCAATTCGGGCGGGGTGTCGGAGAGCGTCTCCGACACCGCGTTGAGCGACTCGTTGAGCTGGTTCGTGTCGAGATCCGAGACGGTCGAGGTGAGGTCCCCGAGCGCATCGTTGAGCGAGTACGGAGAGTTGGTGCGCTCCAACGGAATGGTGCTGCCGACCTTCATGACGTCCTCGCCCTCGGAGGTCACTTGAAGCGACTTGCGTCCGAGGATCGTGTTGGTCTTGATGTCAGCGCCCGAACTGCCGCCGAGGCGAATACCCTCGTTCATCGAGAAGGCGACCCGCACTTCGGCACCGTCGAGTTCGATATTCTCCACCTTGCCGACGTTGACGCCGGCGAGGGTCACGAAGTCGCCGGGCATAAGCCCGCCCGCGTCCTCGAACAGCGCCTCGTAGCGCACGTTGCCGAACAGGAACGGCAGTCTGTCGTACTGCAGTCCAGCCAGCACCAGGCACGCCGATACAGCGACACCGATGATGCCGATGCGCGTGAGATTCCGCTCACCCTTGGCCATCGAATGCACACCTCCCCGTCGTCTGAAGCGGTGTGGTCGGCAGGTTCACCCGCAGTTCCTTCCCGTCGGGCCCGGAGAACTTGAACGCCACTTCGCACGTATAGAACTGGAAGAACGCGCCGTATGAACCCGTGCGGATCAGCTTCCGGTACGCCTCAGGCAACCGCTCGAGCACCCAGTTGATGTCGTCCTGGCCGTTCTGCAGGTTCGTCGCGAGATCGCTCGCGTGGGCGATCGTCGACTGCAGATCCGGACGCGCTCCTTGGAGCAGCTGCGCGAGATCGTCGGTCGCCGTAGCGATCTTCGGGATCGCGGCGCCGATCGGGTCCTTGTCCTGCGCCAAGCCGCTCACCAATTGCTGGAGCTGGTCGATCGTCGACGAGAACTGGTCACCCTTGTCGTTGATGGTCGTCAACGTGGTGTTCAGGTTCGTGATGACGTCACCGATCAGCTTGTCCCGGTCGGCGAGCGTGGACGTGAACGAACTGGTGTTGCCGAGCAACGACACCAGCGTGCCGCCCTGTCCCTGAAGGACGTGCAGCAGCGCGCCACTCAGATCGTTGACCTGCTCGGCGCTGAGTCCCCGGAGCAGCGGCTTGAAGCCACCCAGCAGCAGGTCGAGGTCGAGGGCCGGCGCTGTCTGCGACTCCGGGATGGTCCCGCCCGTGTCGAGCGGCGCCGTCGAGCCCTCGCCCTCGAGCAGTTCGAGGTACCGGTCACCGACGAGGTTCTCGTAGCGGACCGTGGCCCGGGTGCTCTGCACCAGAGGGTATTTCGCATCGACGTCGAACGTCACCTTGGCGAGGTTGTCGGAGTTCACCTCGACGCCCTTGACCGTGCCCACGGGGACACCCGCGATCCGCACCTTCTCCCCGGACTTGAGACCGGACGCGTTGGTGAACACCGCACGGTAGCCGTCGGTGCTGCTGAATCGGGCCTGACTGAACACGATTGCCAGACCGGCGAAGATCAGCACCATGACAGTGGTGAACGCGAGGAACTTGACTGTGGTCGCGCGCATCAGTTCCGACCCTCCGCAACCGGGGTTCCTCCGTAGAGCATCTGGAACAGAGTGGGCATGCTGATGGTGCTCTTCGTCGACGGCATGTACGGGGTGTTCGCGTTGTCCGTCACGACGAACGGCGCGTTGCCGTCACGCTTTGGATCGAAGTCGGGCAGGCCCCAGCAGCTCGGACCACCGGTGGCGTTGACCTTCGGCAGATCCCGCGGGTACGTGTACGGCTCGAGGCCAGCCAGGAAGCTCGAACTCATCGCGAAGCCTGCCTGGCCGCCGCCCTCGATCTGCTCGGCCATCGGGCGGGCCTTGTTGAGGCCGACAATGAGGCACGAGATGGCGGGCGAGTAGCCCGACAGCAGGGCCGTGGTCGGCTCCAGCAGGTCGAGTGCCCGAGTCAGGTTCGCCTCGTTGTCGGTGAGCAACTGGTTGCCGTTGTTCGCCAGCGCCACCGCGTTCTCCAGCGTCATTCGCAGGTTCTCCCGCTCCTCGACGATGCTGCCGCTGGTCGCGGTCAGATTGCCGAGCAATGTCATCAGGTCCGGTGTGACGTCGGCGTACGTGTTGGTCACGGTGGCCGCCGCGTTGAGGTCCTGCTTCAGCTGCGGCAGAGTCGGATTCATCTTCTTCAGGTACGCATCCGTCTCGCCCAACAGCTCTCCCAGCTCGTTACCCCGTCCGTTGAGCGCCGACGAGATGGCACCGAGCGTCGCGTTGAGCTTCTCCGGCTCGATCTGCTGCAGCAGCGTCGACAGGTTCTGGAACAGCGTGTTGAACTCGACGGTGACGCTCTCGGCGCCGATCACCGAGCCCGGCTGAAGGGACTTGGGCGACGGATCGCTCGGAGTAACGAAGTTGACGTACTTGGCGCCGAACACCGTGGTCGACTTGATCTCGACGGGAGAGTTCGCGGGAATGAGGTGCAGCTGCGACGGATCCATGTCGAGCTTGATCCGGGCCTGGCCGTCGACCTCGTCGATCGAAGCCACCCGACCGACTTCGACACCACGGAGTTTGACCTTGGCATCGGGTTCCATGACCAGGCCTGAGCGTGAGGCTGTCACCGTGACCGGTTCGCTCTTCGTGAATCCACCGACGAACATCGTCAGCGCCACCACGACGATCGCCACGAGGCCGAGCACCATCACGGCCGCAGCGAGTTTCGTCTTCCACCTTGCTTCGGGCATCGTCCCCCCTATCCCGAGAGGTTGAAGTTGCCGGACTGGCCGTAGATGGCCAGCGAGATCAGCAGGGTCACGGTCACGACGGCGATGAGCGAGGCGCGGACCGCGTTACCGACCGCGACACCGACACCGACGGGACCGCCGCTTGCGTTGAAGCCGTAGTAGGTGTGGATCAACATCACGGCCACGCCCATCACGATCGCCTGCACGAACGACCACAGGATGTCTGTCGGTATGAGGAACGTCGAGAAGTAGTGGTCGTAGACGCCGCCCGACTGCCCGTTGAACACAACGGTCGCGAACCGGCTCGCGACGAACGACGCGATCACGGCGAGCGAATACAGCGGGACGATCGCGATGATGCCGGCCATCACACGTGTCGACACCAGGTACGGAACCGACGGAATGGCCATCGATTCGAGCGCGTCGATCTCCTCCGAGACGCGCATGGCACCGAGCTGTGCGGTGGAGCCGGCGCCGATGGTGGCGGCCAGGCCGATGCCCGCGATGACCGGAGCAGCGATGCGCACGTTGATGAACGCGGAGAAGAAGCCGGTGAGGGCCTCGACGCCGATGTTCCCGAGCGAACTGAAGCCCTGGACGGCAATCACACCGCCTGTGAACAGCGTCAGGAAGCCGACGATGACGACGGTGCCGCCAATGACGGCGAGCGCGCCTGTACCCATGCCGATCTCGGCGATCAGGCGGATTACTTCCCTCCGATAGTGCACCAGCGCGCGCGGCGCCCCCACGAGCGCGCGCCAGAAGAACAGCGCCTGCTCGCCAACCTTGTCCACCGACCGCGACGTTCTTGCGATCCGCCGCCGAGTGCGGACGAAACGCCCCGATGCCACCAGAGCCATCTACTTCACCCCCCTGTCACTCATCCGGACGTCAGCTTGATACCGATGGCGGTGATGAGCACGTTGACCACGAACAGCGCCATGAACGAGAACACGACGGTCTGGTTGACGGCGTCGCCGACGCTCTTGGCGCCGCCCCGGACATTCATCCCGAGATACGCGGCCATGAGACCGGCGATCATTCCGAACAGACCGGCCTTGAGCATCGAGATCATCAACTCGCCGAAGCCGGTGAGGAGGGTGATGCCGTTGACGAAGGCACCCGGATTGACGTCCTGCACGTACACGGAGAAGAGGAAACCGCCGAGGATACCGATGGTGCAGACCAGGCCGTTGAGCAGGAGCGCAACCGCGGTGGAGGCCAGCACTCGCGGCACCACCAGTCGGTGGATCGGATTGATGCCGAGCACGCGCATCGCGTCGATCTCTTCGCGGATGGTTCTCGCTGCGAGGTCCGCGCAGATCGCGGTCGCGCCGGCACCGGCAACGATGAGCACCGTGACGATCGGGCCGACCTGCGTGACCGCGCCGAGGGCCGCACCCGCGCCGCTGAGGTCGGCCGCACCGATCTCCCTCAGCAGGATGTTGATCGTGAAGCTCACCAGCACCGTGAACGGGATCGCGACAAGCACGGTCGGAATCATCGACACGCGGGCGACGAACCATGCCTGATCGATGAACTCCCGCCGTTGAAACGGACGCGAAAAGACGGCCTTGAGCGTGTCCGCCGACATCGCGAAGAATCCGCCGGCCGCTCTCAGGGGTACTTCGAGGAGGTCGACCACTCTTCCTCCTCACCAGTACTCGTAACTCGACGTTGTCGATCGCGTGTGCGCCGATCGCTTCCGCGACGCAACACATCCCCCAGAGCGCCCGAACAGCACAAACGCCCTGTGATCCAGGTCATATTAACTAGAACGTGTTCACCTGTCAAAGGTCCACCGTGTCCGAGTCTCAGAATTCCACTCGCGGGACCCGAAACCCCGACGCGCGCCACGCCCCGAAGCGGCGACACCGGACGTTGCACACGGCCGGCCGGGACGCCGAGCGACTGAACGCCCGGAACGTCGATCCACCCCATAAACGAGCCTGAACAGCGCCTTCGCCGCGGCCGTGAAGGAGACGCCATGGCCGTCCGGCGCCACGATCCGACGTCCCGAAATAGCCCGGATCGACAACCCACTCCGATCGCCGCGCTCATCCAGAACCGCAATCAACCCCATCCCCGAGCGCCCCGGACCGGCAGGAGCCGACAGAAAAACTGGAACGCGTTCTAGACACCAGTACAGCGTTCTGCGGCGGCATGCCCCCGAAGTACTACTCCCCCGACGCACCGACTCACGTCGCGCGCGTCCGCCCCATCTTCGTCCGCATTCGTCCTGCATGTATCGAAAATCCCGCAATCTCCCGTTACAGGGGAGATTGCGGGACACGGTTGCGAGGAGCGGCCTCGATCAGCCGAGACCCTTCAGCGCCTCGGATGCGGAGAACATGCGTTCGGGATCGCGATCGTCGAAGTACGCGCCCATCTCGTTCGCGAGATCGGCAGGCGTCCACTGCGCCGCCGCGTCGAACCGCTGTTCCACGACGGGGGCCGCCATCAGCGCGACCATGGGGCCGTAGACGACGAATACCTGACCGTTGACCTTGTCCGCCGCCGGCGACGCCAGGTACGACACAAGCGCGGCAACATGCTCGGGCGACAGCGGATCGATCTCGCCCTCGGGAGCGTCACCGAAGACGGACTCCGTCATCGACGTCCGGGCACGGGGGCAGATGGCATTGGCGCGCACACCGTACCGGGACAGGCCACGCGCTGCCGACAGCGTAAGCGCCGTGATTCCGGCCTTCGCGGCGCCGTAGTTCGGCTGTCCGGCCGGGCCGAGTAGTCCGGCCTCGGATGACGTGTTGATCAGCCGGCCGTAGACGGGCGCACCGGCCGCCTTCGACTGGTCCCGCCAGAACGTGGCGGCGTTGCGGGAAAGAAGGAAGTGTCCACGCAGGTGGACCTTGAGGACGAGGTCCCATTCCTCGTCGGACATACCGAACAGCATGCGGTCGCGGACGATGCCCGCGTTGTTGACGACGATGTCGACGCCGCCGAGGCCCTGCGCCGCGGCCATGAGCGCGTCCGCAGTGGACCGCTCGCCGACGTCACCGGCGACGAACTCGACTTTTCCACCGAGAGTGCGGATTTCGTCCAGCGTGGACTCGACCGCGTCGTTGATACCGAGATCGTTGACGACGACCGCCGCCCCGGACTGCGCCAGGCCGATCGCCTCGGCCCGGCCGAGGCCGGAACCCGAGCCGGTCACGATTGCGACCTTGCCCTCCAGGCTGACCTCGCGACTGTTGACTGCACTCATGAACGCACTCCCGTACCCGTGACGTCGACCGGCCTCGTGCCGATCGGTGCCTCGTCGCTGCGGCTGCCGGCGACGCGGCCAATGTAGAACGTGTTCTACATTGGCCGCAAGGCTCGGTCTAGTGTTCGGTCAGTGCAGCGCGCGGGCACTGCGCGATTGCCGAACGCACGTCGGCCTCCCGGTCGGCCGGGGGCACGGGCGCCGAGATGATCAACTCCTCGTCATCATCCAGATCGAAGATGTCGGGAGCGATTCCGACGCACACGCCGTTCGCCTCGCAGCGATCCCTGTCGACCCTGACCTCCATGACCATTCCTCTTTTCACATTCGTTCGAAAGACTCGCGGAAAGCGCGTTGCACCGGGCTGTGGTCCAACGACTTCGGTCATAAGACTAGAACCCGTTTCACTGCTGTGCAATGATTCGGACAACCATCCTCGACGCGGCTGCTGCACGGCTCCGCCTCGGTGACGGACAGCCCGCTGCACGGCCTCGAACACCACGGCCGTGGCCCGCGATCTTTCCAGAAACCGTGCCGAATCCCGCGATTCCGCGATTCCGCGCCGACGATAGCCTGGATTGGAGAAACCAAGTGGATATCACCTACACCGCGGAGCAGCAGAAGCTGCGCGAGGAATTGCGAAGCTACTTCGCGAAATTGATGACTCCGGAACGTCGCGAAGCACTGATGGCGACCACCGGCGAGTACGGCGCAGGAAACGTCTACCGCGAGGTCGTCCAGCAGATGGGCCAGGACGGGTGGCTCACCCTCGGCTGGCCCAAGGAGTACGGCGGCCAGGAGCGGTCCGCGATGGATCAGCTGATCTTCGTCGACGAGGCCGCGATTGCGGGTGCGCCGGTGCCATTCCTGACGATCAATTCGGTCGCGCCGACGATCATGCATTTCGGTACGCCCGAACAGAAGGCGTTCTTCCTGCCCAAGATCTCCGCGGGTGAACTGCACTTCGCGATCGGCTACTCCGAGCCTGGCGCCGGCACCGATCTCGCGTCGCTGCGCACGTCCGCGGTCAAGGACGGCGACGACTACGTCATCAACGGCCAGAAGATGTGGACGAGCCTCATCCAGTACGCCGACTACGTCTGGCTCGCGTGCCGCACGGATCCGGCCGCGAAGAAGCATCGCGGCATCAGCATGCTGATCGTGCCGACCACCGCAGAGGGATTCTCGTACACGCCGGTCCACACGATGGCCGGGCCCGACACCAGCGCAACCTACTACCAGGACGTCCGCGTGCCGCAGAGCTCGCTGGTCGGCGAGGAGCACGGCGGCTGGAAGCTCGTCACCAACCAGCTCAACCACGAGCGCGTCGCGCTCACGTCGGCCGGCGTGATCATGACCGCGCTGCAGGAAGTGCGCGAGTGGGCACAGAACACCAAGCTGGCCGACGGCCGCCGGGTGATCGACCAGGAATGGGTCCAGATCAATCTGGCTCGGGTGCACGCCAAGACCGAGTACCTCAAGCTCATGAACTGGGAGATCGCGTCGGCCACCGACCACGCTCCCGGCCCCGAGGCCGCGTCCGCCAACAAGGTGTACGGCACCGAGTTCGCCACCGAGGCGTACCGACTGCTGATGGAGATCATGGGCCCGTCCGCCACCATCCGGCAGAACTCGCCCGGCGCCGTCCTGCGCGGCCGGCTCGAGCGGTGGCACCGCTCGGCACTGATCCTCACCTTCGGCGGCGGCACCAACGAGGTCCAGCGCGACATCATCGCCATGACCGCCCTCGGCCAGCCCCACGCCAAGCGATAAGCAAGGACCACACCATGGACTTCTCTCTCACCGAGGCCCAGCAGGACCTGGCAGGTCTCACCAAGGGCATCGTCTCCGACATCGTCACCAACGAGCACCTGCGCGAACTCGACTCCGCGGAGGACCGGTTCGACCGCAAGCTGTGGGACGCGCTCGCGTCGTCCGGCGTGCTCGGCGCAGCACTGCCCGAGTCGGTCGGCGGCGACGACTTCGGCATTCTCGAGCAGTGCAGCATCCTCATCGAACTCGGTCGCGGCGTCGCGCCGGTGCCGTACCTGTCGTCGATCGTGATGGGCGCCGGCGCGATCGCCGAATTCGGTTCTGATGCCCAGCGTGCCGAATGGGGTGCACCCGCGGCCGCAGGATCGAAGATCATCGCCGTCGGGCTCGCCGAGGAGCTCAACGACAACCCCGCGGCGCCGGTCACCCGGGCGAAGCAGACGGCGAACGGGTGGACGCTGAGCGGCACCAAGATCGTCGTCGACGCGGCACCGATCGCGGACCTGATCCTCGTGCCGGCCGCCACCGAGAGCGGCACCGTGCTGCTGCTGGTCCAGCCGGGCGACGCGGGTGTCACGATCACGCGCCAGCAGACGACGGACTTCGGCTGCACCGGCATCGTCGAGCTGTCCGGCGTCCAGCTGGACGCCGACCGGGTGCTCGGCACCGTCGAGCAGGGCGGCGAGATCGTCGAGTGGATCCTCGACCGCGGCGCAGTGGGCTCGAGTGCCTTCCAGTTCGGCGTCCTTGACCAGGGGCTCAAGATCACTGCCGACTACGCGCGCGAACGCGTCCAGTTCGATCGGCCCATCGGCAGCTTCCAGGCCGTCGCGCAGCGACTCGCCGACGGGTACATCGATGTCAAGGGTGTGCGGTTGACCCTGTGGCAGGCCGCTTTCCGTCTCGCGGAGGGACTGCCGACGGAGGGCGAGATCGAGATCGCGAAGTTCTGGGCCGCGGATGCGGGCCATCGCGTCGCCCACTCCGTCGTGCACATCCACGGCGGTGTCGGTCTCGACGAGGACCATCCGGCGCACCGATACTTCCTGGCCGCGAAGCGCCAGGAGTTCCTGCTCGGCTCCGCGACCGATCAACTCCGCCGCCTCGGCGCCGTCCTGGCCACGACTCCGGCGTAAGCACCACGGACACAAGCGGTCCGAAACGAACGACTCGGATCGGTCCCACACAGTGAAATCGGGAAACATGACGGGCGTCACAATCGTCATGATGTGGGAATGACAGCGACTCCCACGGTGGCGGACCTGCTCGCGCAGGTCCGCCACATCGATACGCACGGAATCCGATTCGAAGATGCGTACATTCCGTGGACGGACCACGTCCACGGAATGTACGACCGTGCATCCGCTTTGAACCACCTCCTCGATCCGGCGCGACCGCGGCATTTCGGTGTCCTCATGGACAACGTCCCCGAGTTCTCCTCCCTGCTCGGTGCCGCCGCGTTCTCCGGTGCCGTTCTCGCCGGCCTCAACACCACCCGGCGCGGTGAGGCCCTGGCCCGCGACATCGCACTGTCGGACTGCCAGATCGTGTTCACCGAGAACACCCAGGCCCACCTTCTCGACGACATCGACCTCGGCGATGTCCGGGTGATCAACGTGGACTCCCCGGACTGGGCGGAGATCCTGTCCCCCTTCGCGGGCAGCCCCGCAATCCCGCCCACGGCCGCGCCCGACGACCTGTTGATGCTCATCT
This sequence comes from Rhodococcus sp. W8901, assembly GCF_013348805.1. NCBI lineage: Bacteria > Bacillati > Actinomycetota > Actinomycetes > Mycobacteriales > Nocardiaceae > Rhodococcus > Rhodococcus sp. W8901. Next base: position 967,194 of record NZ_CP054690.1, on the reverse strand, counting down.
TCACGTCGGGTACGAGTGGCGATCCGAAAGCCGTGCGGTGCACGCACGCCAAGATCGCCGATCCCGGAGTGATGCTCGCGGACCGGTTCGGCCTGTCCAACGACGACGTCGTCTACATGTCGATGCCGATGTTCCACTCCAACGCGATGATGGCCGCGTGGGCCGTCGCCCTGCGGGGACGGTCCGGTATCGCGATGCGACGAAAGTTCTCCGCGTCCGGCTTCCTGCCGGATGTGCGCCGCTACGGCGTCACGTACGCCAACTACGTCGGCAAGCCGCTGTCGTTCATCGTGGCGACCCCGGAGCACTCCGACGACGCCGACAACACGCTGAAGATCATGTACGGCAACGAGGGTTCCGCGCCGGTGGTCAAGGAGTTCTCGCGTCGCTTCGGGGCGCGCGTGATCGACGGCTTCGGCAGCACCGAGGGCGGCGTGTCGATCTCGGCGCACCCCGACTCCCCGGCGGGCGCCCTCGGGCTCCTCCCGGACAACGTGGAGATCCGCCACCCGGACACCGGCGCCGTCTGCCCGCCTGCAGAATTCGACGCCTCCGGCCGCCTCGTGAACGCCGAGGAGTCGACGGGCGAGATGGTCAACGTTTCCGGCGCGGGCGCGTTCGCCGGCTACTACAAGAATCCCGAGGCGGACGCCGAGCGCCTGCGCGACGGCATGTATTGGAGCGGCGACCTCGCCTACCGCGACGCCGACGGCTTCGTCTACTTCGCCGGACGCAGCTCCGGTTGGCTCCGGGTGGACGGCGAGAACCTGGGCGCCGCGCCGATCGAACGGATCCTGGTGCGCTATCCCGGCTTCGCGCAGGTGTCGGTGTACGCGGTACCGGATCGGGAGGTCGGCGACCGCGTGATGGCCGCCGTCATCCCCACCGCAGATGCGGCAGACTTCGATCCGGTCGCCTTCGCCGAGTTCCTGGACGGGCAGCCCGATCTGGGGCCCAAGCAGCGCCCGACCCTGCTGCGGGTGTGCAGCGAGTTCCCGCGCACCGCAACGTTCAAGGTCGTCACCCGCACGCTCAGTGCGGAGCGCTGGCACTGCCCCGAGCCCGTGTGGATCCGTGAGCGCGGCCAGGACGAATTCGCACTCCTCACACCGGAGCTCGCGCTCACGTTGGAGCGTCAGACCGCAGACGCCTAGCTCCGACGAAGAACTGGAGCCCGGAACGACTTTCGTCGTTCCGGGCTCCAGTTCTTCTGTGACCGCGAAGGCTACTTCAGACTGTCGAGCCTGGCCACCGTCGACTCGAAGCCCTCGACGAGTTCGGCCATGATCTCGGCGACGGGGCGGATCTCGTTCATCCGGCCCACGATCTGTCCGACCGGCATGGCCACGACCTCGGGGTCGTCACCCGCCGAGATGCGCTGGTGTGCCTCGCTGACGAGGATGTTCTGCAGCGGCATCGGCAGCGGATCGGGGGCGTCGGGCTTGGCCCACGCCTCGGTCCACTTGGTCTTGAGCAGCCGGGCCGGCTTGCCGGAGTAGATCCGCGAGCGGACCGTGTCGGCCGACGTGGCACCGAGCAGGGCACGCTGGATCGACGACGGACCGTCGGCGGCACTGCCGAGCTTGTACTCCGACGTGGTGAGCCAGTACGACCCCATCCACACACCGGACGCACCGAGCGCGAGCGCGGCGGCGATCTGACGGCCGCTGCCGATGCCGCCCGCCGCCAGGACGGCGGCGGAGTCGCCGACGGCGTCGACGATCTCGGGGACGAGCACCATCGAGGCGATCTCACCGGTGTGGCCGCCGGCCTCGTAGCCCTGCGCGATGACGATGTCGACACCGTTCTCGACGTGGCTGCGCGCGTGCCCGACGGCCCCGGCGAGGGCCGCGACCGGCACGCCCTTCTCGTGAGCGAGGTCGATGACGTCCTTCGGCGGCGAGCCGAGAGCGTTGGCGATCAACGCGATCCGGTGATTGAGTGCCACATCGACATGCGAGCGTGCCACCGAGTGCAGCCAGCCGAGCGTTCCCGTCGCGCGCTCGACATCGTCCGACAGCGGCGGGACCCCGAGCTCCTCGAGAGTCCGGTTGACGAATGCGCGGTGCTCGGCCGGGATCAGCTTGTCCAGGTCGACCGCCGCGCCCTCGGTGGGGACCTTGGCCGGCATCACGATGTCGACGCCGTACGGCTTTCCGTCGGTGTTCTCGTCCATCCAGGTGAGGGTGGCCTCGAGCTCTTCCGGATCGTTGAACCGGACGCAACCGAGGACACCGAGTCCACCGGCCCGCGAGATTGCTGCTGCCACATGCTCGGACGGCGTGAAACCGAAGATCGGGTACTGGATGCCGAACTTCTCGGCGAGATCGGTGTGCATCAAGCGTCCTTGCCGTTGGTGTAGTGATCGTCGGCGTCGCGCGACTGGGTCTCCGCGGTGGCCCACTTGTAGTCCGGCTTACCGGCCGGCGAGCGCTTGATCTCGTCGACGAGCCACAGGCTGCGCGGCACCTTGTAGCCGGCGATCTCCTTGCGGGCTGCCTCGACGATATCGTTCAGGCTCGGGTTGGTTCCGGGGCGCGGTGCGACGACGGCCGCGACACGGTTGCCCCAGCGCTCGTCGGGCACACCGACGACCAGGACGTCGAAGACGTCGGGGTGCGTCTTGACGGCGCCCTCGACCTCCTCAGGGTAGATCTTCTCGCCGCCACTGTTGATCGAGACCGATCCGCGGCCGAGCATCGTGACGGTGCCGTCCTCCTCGACCGTGGCGTAGTCGCCCGGAATCGAGTAGCGAGTTCCGTTGAGGACCTTGAACGTCGCCTTGGTCTTCTCCTCGTCCTTGTAGTAGCCGAGGGGAATGTGGCCGCTGCGGGCGAGCATGCCGACCTGGCCGGAACCGGGCACGACCGGGATGCCGTCGTCGTCGATGACGACCGTGGCCGCGTCGATCTTCACGCGCGGGCCACCGGTGTGCTCGAAGCCCTTGGTGATGGTCGCAAGGCCGCCGAATCCGGTCTCCGAGGAGCCGATCGAGTCGGTGAGCAGACGGTTCGGGAGCAGGTCGAGGAACTGCTCCTTGAGCGCGGGCGAGAACAGGGCCGCGCTGCTGGCGATTACGTACAGCGACGAAAGGTCGTACGGCTCACCGGTCTCCGGGTTGCCGGCAATGAGCGCGTCGATCATGGGACGCGCCATCGCGTCGCCCGTGATGAAGATGAGGTTGATCTTGTGACGGTCGATGACCTGCCACACCTCGTGGCCGTCGAACTCCGGGTGCATGACGAGCGTGCCGCCACCGAACAGGCTGTGGAACACCGCCGACTGCGAACCGCCGTGGATCATCGGGGGAATCGGGAAGCGGACCATCGCGGGGTGCGCGGCACCGAGCTTCGCCAGCTCCCACTCGTCCTGCAGGTACTCACCGGTGACGAAGTTGACACCGCCGCCGAGCACCCGCCACCAGTCCTCGTGCCGCCACATGACGCCCTTGGGCATGCCGGTGGTGCCGCCGGTGTAGAGGATGAAGATGTCGTCGGGGCTGCGCTCACCGAAGTTGCGCTCGGGCGAACCCTGGGACAGCGCCTTCTCGAATTCGACGCCGCCGTACGACGAGTAGTCGAGATCCGTGCCGTCCTCGACGACGATTGCCGTCTTGACGAGAGGGGTCTCGGGCAGGACGCCCGCGACCTTGTCGCTGTAGCGGCGCTCGTGGATGAGCGCGACCATGTCCGAGTTCTCGAAGATGTACTGTAACTCGTTCTCGACGTACCGGTAGTTGACGTTGACCATGATCGCGCGGGCCTTGAAGATGGCAACCATCGACACGATGGCCTCGATGGTGTTCCGGCTGTAGATGCCCACCTTGTCACCCGGCTCGACGCCCTGATCCCGCAGGTAGTTGGCCAGACGGTTGGCCTTCTCCTCCAGTTGCGCGAACGTCAGCTCACGGTCGGCGTCCACGAGGGCGAGGCGGTCCGGGTTGAGGTCGATCGAGTGTTCTACGAGATCTGCGATATTAATGGCCACGTCAACAAAGTAGAACGTGTTACTGTCGGTGACAAGACCCAATTTGAGACTCAACTCACACACATAGCGGGAGCCCTCAGTGTCCACCGAAACTACGGAAAACACAGACGTTTCGGCGAAATCGCCCCACTGCCTCATCGAGAAGCGTGGCCACGTCATGATCGTGACGATGAACCGCCCCGAGGCCCGGAACGCGCTCTCGGGCGAGATGATGGCGATCATGACCGACGCCTGGGACCGGATCGACTCCGATCCCGACATTCGCGTCGCGATCCTCACCGGCGCCGGTGGCACGTTCTGCGCCGGAATGGACCTCAAGGAGATGAACCGCAACGCCCCGGGCGACAAGTTCGGCGCCGGGATGGACGTGACGCGGTTGCCGGCACTGCTGAAAGGCCGCCGCCTCACCAAGCCGCTCATCGCCGCGGTCGAGGGCCCGGCCATCGCCGGCGGCACCGAGATCCTGCAGGGCACCGACATCCGCGTCGCCGGCGAGAGCGCGCGGTTCGGCGTCTCCGAGGCGCGACTCGGACTGTTCCCGCTCGGCGGATCCGCGGTCCGACTGGTGCGCCAGATCCCGTACACCGTCGCCGCGGAGATCCTGCTGACCGGCCGGACGGTTCCCGCCCCCGAGGCCAAGGAACTCGGCCTCATCGGCCATGTCGTCCCCGACGGCACGGCCCTCGACAAGGCACTCGAGATCGCCGAGCAGATCGCCGCCAACGGCCCCATCGCGGTGCAGGCGATCTTGAAGACCATCCGGGTCACCGAGGGCATGCACGAGGAGGAGGCGTTCGCGCTCGAGGCCCAGATCGGCATGGCGGTCTTCAAGAGCGACGATGCCAAGGAGGGCCCGCGCTCCTTCGCAGAGAAGCGCTCCCCCAACTTCACCGGCAAGTAAGCGGTCACCGCTCGAGCGGAGGGTCCCTTCACACGCTGTCAGCGCGTGAAGGGACCCTTCCGCTTCCGCGGGGCGCTCAGGGCGGGGCGCCCCGGGACACCCGCACCGTGCGTATTCTCGACGAGCATTGACCGACGATCGACAGGTGAGACCGTAGATGGGCACAACAGCTGGTGACGCACCTCAGCCTCAGTGGCAGCGCCTCGAGCCGCTGGAGCTCACGCCGATCCTGTCAGCGGCGCTCGATGCCTTCTACGAGAAGGGCTTCCACGGCGCATCCGTGCGCGAGATCGCCCGCCGGGTCGGGGTCACGGTGCCGGCGCTGTACTACCACTACGAGAGCAAGGAAGGCCTGCTCGTCGCCCTGACCGAGCTGTCCACCAGGGACGTGCTGACGCGCGCACACGCCGCGGACGACGCCGGCGAGGACGACCCCGCCCGTCGGCTCGAGAACGTGGTGTCCGCAATCGTGCTGCGGATGACCGATCGGGCGCGACTGGCGGCCGTCGAGGGCGAGGCGCGCTACCTGCGCCCCGAGGCCTACGAGCGCTACCGGACCGTCCGCAAGGGCATCGAGAACCTTGTACTGGGAATCGTCCGGGACGGAAACCGCGCGGACGCTTTCGACGTCGAGGACCCGGCCGAGACGACCCGGGCCATCCTGGGCATGTGCCAGGCGATTCCCCGCTGGTACCACACCGAGGGAAAACTGGGACCCCAGGCCGTGGCCGCCAAGTACGCGGCGATCGCGTCGAAGATGGTCGGGGTCGAACAGCACTGACCCACACGTTGACCTCCCTCGGCCCCCGTGGTACTAACACTTAGCGATCGATAAGTAAGATTGTTGGGAAAGGGACCCGCCACTCGTCATTCACCTCGAAGCGGCAGGCGAGCGGTACGGTCTGCAGACCATCCGCGAAGGCGCGGGAACGGCCAACGCGCCATCATCGAACGACCCTGAAGCACAAGAACATCCGGAAGGAACCCACATGATCGTCAACGATAGCGTCGCCCTCGTCACCGGCGGCGCCTCGGGCCTCGGCCTCGCCACCGCCAAGGCCCTGCTCGCCGACGGCGCCAGCGTCGTCATCCTCGACCTGCCCTCGTCCAACGGCGAGACCGTCGCCAAGGAACTCGGCGACCGCGTCCGCTTCGCCGCCGGCGACGTCACCGACGAGGCCTCCGTCACCGCCGCCCTCGACCTCGCCGAGTCCCTCGGCCCGCTGCGCGTGACGGTCAACTGCGCCGGCATCGGCAACGCCATCAAGACCGTCGGCAAGAAGGGCGCATTCCCGCTCGCCGACTTCACCAAGATCATCAACGTCAACCTCGTCGGCACCTTCAACGTGCTGCGCCTGGCCGCCGAGCGCATCGCCCAGAACGAGCCGATCGACGGCGAACGCGGCGTCATCATCAACACCGCCTCCGTCGCCGCATTCGACGGCCAGATCGGCCAGGCCGCCTACTCCGCATCCAAGGGCGGCGTCGTCGGCATGACCCTGCCCATCGCCCGCGACCTGGCATCGCTGCTCATCCGCGTCGTCACCATCGCACCCGGCCTGTTCAAGACCCCGCTGCTCGGCTCGCTGCCCGAGGCCGCACAGGCCTCCCTCGGCCAGCAGGTGCCCCACCCCTCGCGCCTGGGCGACCCCGCCGAGTACGGCTCACTCGCCGCACACATCGTGTCCAACCCGATGCTCAACGGCGAGGTCATCCGCCTCGACGGCGCCATCCGAATGGCCCCGCGCTGATCCCGCGCTGATCCCGGAAGCGTAGAAACGGCGCGGGCCGTGAAGGAAATCCCTTCACGGCCCGCGCCGTTCGCGTTCCGGATCTGTCAGGCGGTGCCGACCGCGGCAGCCAACTCACGCATGTGCGAGGTGCTGCGGCAGGTCACCAGCAGCATCGTCACACCCGCGTCCTCCCACTGCTTGACCTGCGTGCGCACCTCGTCGATGTTGCCGATGATCATTGTGTCCGTGACCATCTCGTCGGGCACGATCGAGGCGGCCTCCTCCTTGCGGCCCGACAGGAACAGCTTGCCGATCTCCTTGACCTCCTCGCCGTAGCCCATCCGGGTGTAGACCTGCGCGTGGAAGTTCAGTTCGGGTGCGCCCATCCCGCCGACGTACAGAGCGGTGATCGGCTTGAGCTTCGCGATCTCGGCGGCGCGGTCGTCGGTGACGACCACCTGGCAGGTCGCGGCGACCTCGAAATCCTCACGGCTGCGCCGAGCACCGGGCCGCGCGAATCCCTCGTCGAGCCACTCGTTGTACATCGGCGCCAGTCGCGGCGTGTAGTAGATCGCGAGCCAACCGTCGGCGATCTCGGCGGTCATCGCGACGTTCTTGGGCCCCTCGGCACCGAGCCAGATCGGCAGGTCCGCGCGCAGCGGGTGGGTGATGGGCTTGAGCGGCTTGCCCAGCCCCATCGAGCCGGCACCGGCGTACGGCAACGGATAGTGCGGCCCGTCGTTGCGTACCGCGGCCTCACGCGCGAGGACCTGACGCACGATCGAGACGTACTCCCGGGTGCGTGCGAGCGGCTTCTTGAACGGCTGGCCGTACCAGCCCTCGACGACCTGCGGGCCCGAGACGCCCAGTCCGAGGATCGCGCGGCCCCCGGACAGGTGGTCGAGCGTCAGTGCGTGCATCGCGCAGTTGGTCGGCGTCCGCGCCGACATCTGCGCGACCGAGGTTCCGAGCCGGATGCGCTCCGTGCTCGAGCCCCACCAGGCGAGCGGCGTGAAGGCGTCGTTACCCCACGATTCGGCGGAGAACACGGCGTCGAATCCCGACGCGTCGGCCTCGTTCACGAGTTCCTGCGCGTTGGCCGGCGGTTGCGCACCCCAGTATCCGAGTTGTAACCCGAGCTTCATTGCCTGCCTCCGTGTTTTCCCATATCCGCAGTGACTCTTGCCACAGTAATAAGAACCTGTTCTACTCGAATCCGTGACCCAAGGAAAGACAGCGAGCAAGAGCGGAGTGGCCGAGCAGCCACTGAGAGCACCACTTAATCTGAAATTCGACTACACCCGATCGGTGGGCCCGACCATCGGTGCCTTCGTGACAGCGCTTCGAGACCGAAAGGTCATCGGCGCCCGCGGATCCGACGGCCGCGTGCACGTGCCGCCGCCGGAGTTCGACCCGGTGACCCACGATCCGATGACCGATTTCGTCGACGTCGCCGACACCGGCAGCGTCGTGAGCTGGTCGTGGATGGCCGAGCCCATCGAGGGTCAGCCCCTGACGCACCCGTTCGCGTGGGCCCTGGTGAAGCTCGACGGCGCGGACACCTCGATCCTGCACGCCGTCGACGCCGGCTCCCCCGACGCGATGAGCACCGGCATGCGGGTGCGGGTGCGTTGGGCCGACGAGCGCAGCGGACGCATCCAGGACATCGCGTGCTTCGAACCCGGCGAGAGCGACTCCGACTCCGCCGCAACCGGTTCCGGCGGCGAGCCGGTCACGATGATCACCACCCCGATCGACCTGCACTACACGCACACCGCGTCGCTCGAGGAGACCTACTACCTGCGCGGCCTGATGGAGGGCAAGATCATCGGCGGCCGCACCGACGCGAACGGCAAGGTGTACGTCCCGCCGCGCGGTGCCAACCCGACCGACGGCGCCCCCACCAAGGAACAGGTCGAGGTGTCCGACAAGGGCACCATCACCACGTTCTGCATCGTCAACGTGCCGTTCCTGGGCCAGCAGATCAAGCCGCCGTACGTCGCGGCCTACGTGCTGCTCGACGGCGCCGACATCCCGTTCCTGCACCTGATCCTCGACGTCGACGCGTCCGAGGTCCGGATGGGCATGCGCGTCGAGGCCGTGTGGCGGCCGAAGGAGGAGTGGGAGTACTCGCTCAAGAACATCTCCCACTTCCGCCCCAGCGGTGAGCCGGACGCGGAATACGACACCTACAAGCACCACCTCTAGGAGCCTCGAGAACCATGACAGACATTGCAGTCGTCGGCTTCGCACAGGCCCCCCATGTGCGCGAGACCACCGGCACCACCAACGGTGTCGAGATGTTGGTCCCCTGCTTCCAGGAGATGTACTCCGAGCTCGGAATCACCAAGTCCGACATCGACTTCTGGTGCTCCGGCTCGTCCGACTACCTGGCCGGCCGCTCCTTCTCGTTCATCTCCGCGATCGACTCGATCGGCGCCGTGCCGCCGATCAACGAGTCGCACGTCGAGATGGATGCCGCGTGGGCGCTCTACGAGGCCTGGGTCAAACTGATGACCGGTGAGGTCGAGACCGCCCTCGTGTACGGCTTCGGCAAGTCGTCCGCCGGCAACCTCCGACAGATCCTGTCCATGCAGATGGACCCGTACCTCGTGACCCCGCTGTGGCCGGACTCGGTCTCGGTCGCGGGCCTGCAGGCCCGTCTGGGCCTCGACGCCGGCAAGTGGACCGCCGAGGACATGGCCCGGGTCGCGCAGCGCAACCGCGCGTCGGCCATGAGCAACCCCAACGCGCAGATCTCCGGTGACGTCGACATCGAGACGCTGCTGGCGTCCGAGTACGTCGCCGACCCGCTGCGCACGCACGACTGCGCGCCGATCACCGACGGTGCGGCCGCGATCATCCTGGCCCGCGGCGACCGTGCCCGCGAGCTGCGCGAGCGGCCGGCCTGGATCACCGGGATCGAGCACCGCATCGACTCCCCCAGCCTCGGATCGCGCGACCTGACGACGTCCCCGTCCACCGCCGCCGCGGCCCGTGCCGCGACCGGCGGCAACGTCTCGAACCTCGACATCGCCGAGCTGCACGCCCCGTTCACGCACCAGGAGATCATCCTGCGCGAGGCGATCGGCCTGACCGACGCCACCACCGTCAACCCGTCGGGCGGCCCGCTTACCGGCAACCCGATGTTCGCGGGCGGTCTCGAGCGCATCGGCTACGCGGCCCGACAGATCTTCAGCGGTGACGCGCAGCGCGTCCTCGCCCACGCCACCAGTGGCCCTGTGCTGCAGCAGAACCTGGTCGCCGTCATGGAAGGACGCAACTGATATGGCCAAGCAACTCGCCGCGGTCCTCGGCACCGGTCAGACCTACTACGTCGCCAAGCGTCACGACGTCACGATGGCCGGCATGACCCGCGAGGCGGTCGACCGCGCGATGGCCGACGCCCACGTCGGCTGGGACGACATCGACGCCATCGTCATCGGCAAGGCCCCCGACCTGTTCGAGGGTTCGATGATGCCTGAACTGGCGATGTCGGATGCGTTGGGCGCCAACGGTAAACCGCTGCTGCGCGTGCACACCGCCGGATCGGTCGGTGCGTCGACGGGCAACGTCGCGGCCAGCCTGGTGCAGGCCGGCGTGCACAAGCGGGTGCTCGCGGTGTCGTGGGAGAAGCAGTCCGAGTCCAACGCAATGTGGGCGCTGTCCACCCCGGTGCCGTTCACGATGCCGGTCGGCGCGGGCGCGGGCGGCTTCTTCGCACCGCACGTGCGCTCGTACATCCGCCGCTCGGGCGCCCCCGACCACATCGGCGCGATGGTCGCCGTCAAGGACCGCCGCAACGGCGCGTTGAACCCGTACGCGCACCTCAAGCAGCCCGACATCACCATCGAGTCGGTGCAGGCGTCCCAGATGCTGTGGGACCCCATCCGGTACGACGAGACCTGCCCCTCGTCGGACGGCGCCTGCGCCATCGTCATCGGCAATGAAGACGCCGCCGAAGCTGTCCTGGCGGAAGGCCGCAAGGTGGCGTGGATCCACGCGACCGCGATGCGCACCGAGCCGCTGGCGTACGCCGGCCGCAACGTCGCCAACCCGCAGGCCGGCCGCGACGCCGCGGCCGCACTGTGGAAGGCCGCGGGCATCACCGACCCGCTCACCGAGATCGACGCGGCCGAGATCTACGTACCGTTCTCGTGGTTCGAGCCGATGTGGCTCGAGAATCTCGGGTTCGTGCCGGAGGGCCAGGGCTGGAAGTTCACCGAGGCCGGCGAGACCGCGCTCGGCGGCCAGCTGCCCGTCAACGCGTCGGGCGGAGTCCTCTCGTCCAATCCGATCGGCGCGTCCGGCATGATCCGCTACGCCGAGTCCGCGATGCAGGTCATGGAGCGCGCCGGTGACCACCAGGTCGACGGCGCACGCAAGGCCTTCGGCCACGCCTACGGTGGCGGCTCGCAGTACTTCGCGATGTGGGTGGTCAGTTCCGACCGTCCGACCAACTAGAAGGGTAACGCCATGAAGTTCACCGTCGGCATCGCAATGAGCCCGCTCGACCAGCTCACCGCGCTCGCCCAGACCGCCGAGGAGTGCGGGTTCTCGAACATCGCGCTGCCCGACTCACTGTTCTTCATGGAGACGGCGGCAGCGGACTACCCCTACACTCCCGACGGTTCCCGGATGTGGAACGAGGAGACACCGTGGGTGGATCCACTGATCGCCGCCGCCGCCATGGGCGCGGTCACGAGCACGATCGGCTTCTATACGAACGTGCTCAAACTCGGCTCCCGCAATCCCCTGCTGCTCGCGCGGCAGGTCGGTTCGGTCGCGAACCTCACCGGCAACCGGTTCGGCTTCGGTGTCGGAATCGGCTGGGCGCCGGAGGAGTTCGAGTGGTGCGGCGCTCCCTACAAGAAGCGCGGCGCCCGCGTCGACGAGATGATCGAGATCATCAAGATGGTGCTGGCCGGTGGCATGGTCGAGTACCACGGTGAGTTCTTCGACTTCGGCCGCCTGCAGATCAGCCCGGCACCGAGCAAGCCGGTGCCGTTCTACGTGGGTGGCCACACCGATGTCGCGCTGCGCCGCGCCGCGCGCATCGGTGACGGCTGGACGTCGGCGATGATGAAGTTCGACGATCTGGTGGCAACGATGGCCCGTCTGAAGGAGCTCCGTGCCGAATACGGCCGGGCCGAGGAGCCTTTCGAGATCCAGGCGGTGTGCATCGACCGATTCGGCAAGGACGGCTACGCCCAGATGGCCGACGCCGGCATCACCGACAACATCGTCGTCCCGTGGATCTTCGACGGCCTCGGCTTCGACGCACCGCTCGAGGCCAAGCAGGACTCGCTGCGCAAGTTCGCCGATCAGTACATCAAGTAGGGAGGGAGCAGCACGTGAGCACACAGGCCGGTACCGAATCGTCCACCGCCGAGCATCCCGCACGGATCGCGGCACGCGCGTCGCAGTCCGCCGCGAGCGGCAAGCGCAAGGAAGAGTGGCTGGATCTGTTCGCCGAGGACGGCTGGGTCGAGGATCCGGTCGGTCCGTCGGGGTTCGATCCGGAGGGCAAGGGTCATCATGGGCGCGAGGCGATCTCGAAGTTCTACGACATGACCATCGCCAACACCGACTCGCTCGAGTTCATCGTCAAGGACTCGTTGGTGTGCGGTGACGAGAACGTCAACATCGGCTTCATCCGCTCGGTGATCGCCGGCAACCAGGTGGACGCCGAGGGAGTCTTCATCTACCGCGTGAACGCGGCGGGCAAGCTGCAGTCGCTGCGGGCCTTCTGGGAGGTCGACCGGGCCATGAAGACGTTGAAGAAGGTCTGATTCACCGAAACGACGACAGTTCCCGAAAAGCGATGGGGCGGTTACCGGATCCGGTAACCGCCCCATTCTCGTGTGCGCGCTGCCGTGTACCCACCACCGGGACCGGCACACCCGCCCCACCCACGAAACCCTCCTACACACAAAGCAGTAGCGTCAGCGAGGGATGAGGGATCTCGCTGACGCTACTGCGTCCGTGTGGCCCGACTTGGTGTTCCGCTCGAGCCGGAGGGAGAGATTCGAACCTAGTGGGAGACCGGGCAACCCGAGGTCTTGTAGTCGACCTGGTACTCCTTGATGCCGTTGAGCCAGCCGGACCGCAGGCGGCGGGTGTCGCCGGCCTCGGTGATGTCCGGGAGGACGTCGGCGATCGCGTTGAAGATCAACTCGATCTCCATGCGAGCGAGGTTGGCACCCAGGCAGTAGTGGGCACCGGTGCCACCGAACGACAGGTGCGGGTTCGGGTCACGCGTGATGTCGAACGTGTGCGGGTTCTCGAACACGTCCTCGTCGAAGTTGGCCGAGACGTAGCTCATCACCACGCGCTGACCCTTCTTGATCGCGACGCCGCCGATCTCGGTGTCCGCGAGCGCGGTGCGCTGGAACGACGCGACCGGGGTGGCCCAGCGGATGATCTCGTCGGCCATGGTCTTCGGACGTTCCTTCTTGAACAGCTCCCACTGGTCGGGGTTGTCCATGAAGGCCTTCATGCCGTGCGTGGTCGCGTTGCGGGTGGTCTCGTTACCGGCCACCGCGAGCACGATCACGAAGAAGCCGAACTCCTCCGGGCTGAGCACGTCGCCGTCGACGTCCGCCTCGATGAGCGTGGTGACGATGTCGGTGCCCGGATTCTCCTTGCGGGCCTCGGCCATCTGGTACGCGTACCCGAGGATCTCCATCGACGCGGCCGCCGGATCGACGTCGGCGAACTCGGGATCGTCGTACGAGGTCATCTGGTTGGACCACTCGAAGACCTTGCCGCGGTCCTCCTGCGGCACACCGATGAGTTCGGCGATGGCCTGCAGCGGCAGCTCCGCCGCGACCTGGGTGACGAAGTCGCCACTACCCTCCGCAGCGGCGGCCTTGACGATGGCCTCGGCGCGGGACTTCAGTTCGGCCTTGAGCCCGTTGATCGCGCGGGGCGTGAAGCCGCGGGCGACGAGCTTGCGCAGCTTGGTGTGCTCCGGCGCGTCCTTGTTCAGCAGGACGAACCGCTGCAGCTCGATGGCCTCACGCTGCATGTCGTCCGCGAACCGCGGAATCGCGGTGTTCTCCCACGTGGAGAACACGTCGCTGCGCTGCGAGACGTCCCGGATGTCCTCGTGCCGGGTGACCAGCCAGTAGCCACCGTCGTTGAAGCCACCGACGCCGTCCGGCTGGTCGACCCAGTAGACCGGCTGAGTCTTGCGGACCTCGGCAAGCTCCTCGACGGGGATACGGTGTGCGTAGATGTCAGGATCCGTAAAGTCGAACCCTGCGGGAATATTGGGCTGCGCCACTGCTGTCTCCTGCCCTCGCGGTCAGCCCGCGAAGTGATGTGTAACACGTTCTACATGCATTGAATCACAGAGCGCCGATCAGGGAAAGACTAGGCAAATATCTGCCGCAGGACCCCTTGCCCTGTCGGGAGAACCTGTTCTACTTTTCGAAGAAGAGAGTGAAAGGAGCCCGCCGTGGGCACACCAGTAATCGTCGAGGCAGTTCGCACACCGATCGGGAAGCGCGGTGGCTGGTTGTCGGGCCTGCACGCGGCCGAGATCCTCGGTGCCGCACAAAAGGGAATCGTCGATCGCGCGGGGATCGATCCGGTACTGGTCGAACAGGTCATCGGCGGCTGTGTCACGCAGGCCGGCGCGCAGTCCAACAACGTCACCCGCACCGCGTGGCTCGCCGCGGGCCTGCCGTGGCAGACCGGCGCCACCACCATCGACTGCCAGTGCGGTTCCGCGCAGCAGGCCAACCACCTCATCGCGGGTCTCATCGCGACCGGCGCCATCGACATCGGCGTCGCGTGCGGCGTCGAGGCGATGAGCCAGGTTCCGTTGGGCGCCAACGTCGGCACCGAGGCCGGGCCGCGCCGTCCCGCGTCGTGGGACATCGACATGCCCAACCAGTTCGACGCCGCCGAACGCATCGCGAAGCGCCGTGGCCTGACCCGTGACGACATCGAGGCCCTCGGTGTCCGCTCGCAGGCGCTCGCGAAGCAGGCGTGGGCCGAGGGTCGCTTCGACCGCGAGATCGTCCCGGTGACCGCACCGGTCATCGGCGAGGACAAGCAGCCGACGTCCGAGATGAACGTCGTCAGCCGCGACCAGGGCCTGCGCGACACCACCGCGGAGTCGCTCGCGAAGCTCGAGCCGGTCCTCGAGGGCGGCATCCACACCGCCGGCACGTCGTCGCAGATCTCCGACGGCGCCGCCGCGGTCATGCTCATGGACGAGGACCGCGCCCGCGCGCTCGGCCTCAAGCCCCGTGCCCGCATCGTCACCCAGGCCCTCGTCGGCGCCGAGCCCGAGTACCACCTCGACGGCCCCGTACAGGCCACCGCGCGGGTGCTCGAGAAGGCCGGCATGAAGATCGGCGATCTGGACCTGTTCGAGGTCAACGAGGCGTTCGCGTCGGTCGCCCTGTCCTGGGCCCAGGTCCACGGCCCCGACATGGACAAGGTCAACGTCAACGGCGGCGCGCTCGCGCTCGGACATCCCGTGGGCAGCACCGGTTCTCGCCTGATCACCACCGCGCTGCACGAACTCGAGCGCCGCGACGGCTCGACCGCCCTGATCACGATGTGCGCGGGCGGCGCACTCGCGACGGGCACCATCATCGAGCGGATCTGACGCCACGATGAAGCGCCCACCGTTGCTCGATACGCAGTTCACCCGATCCCTCGTCAAGTGGATGTCGAAAACGAACGTCGTCGTGTACCGGGTCACGGGTGGGCGCATCGGCGGCAAGTGGCGGATCGGCAGCGCCGCGAAGCACGGCCTGCCGATCTGCCTGCTCACCACCACCGGACGCAAGACCGGCGAGCCACGGGTGACCCCCCTGGTGTTCCTCGAGGATGACGACCGCATCGTCCTCGTCGCCTCGCAGGGCGGCCAGCCGATGAACCCGATGTGGTACCTGAACCTGAAGGCCGACCCGAAAGTGACGATCCAGATCCGTTCACAGGTACGCAATCTGGTAGCCCGTGTCGCCGACGACGACGAGCGCGCGCAGCTGTGGCCGAAGCTGCTGGCGATGTATCCCGAGTTCGATGATTACCAGGCCTGGACCGATCGGCAGATCCCCGTCGTCGTCTGCGAATAGCGCGCGGCACTCCCCCGCAGGCGCACAGACGGGAATAATGAGGGTCGACGCCCGGCACATCGGCGCCGGGACCCCCGTTCTCGAGGAGGAATGTCGCACCATGACAGTGAAGAACCACGACCAGGTGATCGACCGGCGCGAGATCGCTTCGGCCCTGCTGAAGGCACTCGACCGTCGTCACGAGGTCCTGGACGCAATCGTCGAGAGCAAGGACCGTGCCGCCGCCGTCGCGGCCGTCCGTGACCTGCTCGAGACGTCCGACTTCTGCGCCGAGGCCGTGCTGAACCTGCGTTTCGACCGGCTGACGGTCACGGAACGCGACCGGATCCGCACCGAGCTCGAGGACCTCGACGCCACCCTGCAGTGGCTGCCCGAGCAGCGTCCGTTCAGCACCGGCGCCGGAGTTCGCTTGCGCCCCTTCACCGATTCGGACGGGGACACCGACCTGTTCCGCAAGCGGTCCGCCGAGCGCTTCGACGACTCGGGCGCGCCGTGGAGCCCGGACCGCGTCGAGCAGGAGCGTCGGGACGGGCTCGAGCGCATCGACGACGAGTCGGCAGGGTGGTTCGTCGCGGAATGCACGACCGGCGACGAGCCCAGCAGTGTCGGCCTGGTGTTCGGCGAGCTCACCGGCAACGAGGTGGACGTCGCGGTCTGGGTGGCGCCCGACGCCCGCAAGCAGGGTTACGGGACCGCGGCGCTCAAGCAGGCGCGCAGCGAACTCGCCGCCTACTTCCCCGGCACGGTCCTGATCATCCGTACCCCGGCATAAACACGCCGAAACGCGAAAACCGCCCGTGCGCATCGAGCGCACGGGCGGTTTTCGTCAGGCGAGAATGCCGCTGCTCAGGCTCCGTAGACCGGGGTGGGGGTCTCGGCCTTCTCGAGCAGGTCGGCGACGACCGGTCCGAGCTCCTTCGGGTCCCAGCGGTCACCCTTGTCCTGGGTGGGGCCGTGGCGCCAGCCCTCGGCGACGGTAATCTTGCCGCCCTCGACCTCGAACACGCGGCCGGTGACGTTCTTCGCCTCGGCGCTGCCCAGCCACACGACCAGCGGGGAGATGTTCTCCGGCGCCATCGCGTCGAAGCCCTCCTCCGGAGCGGCCATCGCCTCGGCCATCGCGCCACCGGCGCCGACGGTCATGCGGGTACGGGCCGCGGGGGCGATCGCGTTGACGGAGACGCCGTAGTTCTTCAGCTCGGCGGCAGCCTGGATCGTCATCTCAGCGATGCCGGCCTTGGCCGCGGCGTAGTTGCCCTGGCCGATGGAGCCCTGCAGGCCCGCACCCGAGCTGGTGTTGATGATGCGGGCGTCCACCGGGCGCCCGGCCTTGGACTCGGCACGCCAGTACGCGGCGGCGTGGCGCAGCGGGGCGAAGTGGCCCTTGAGGTGCACGCGGATGACCGCGTCCCACTCTTCCTCGCTCATGCCGACAAGCATGCGGTCACGCAGGAAGCCCGCATTGTTGACCAGGATGTCCAGTCCACCGAACGTGTCGATAGCCGTCTGGATCAGGTTCTGGGCACCCTCCCACGACGCGACGTCGTCGCCGTTGACGACGGCCTCGCCGCCGGCGGCCTTGATCTCGGCGACAACCTGCTCGGCAGGGGTCTCGCCGGTGTTGGAGCCGTCGCCGCCGACACCGATGTCGTTGACGACGACCTTGGCGCCCTCCGCCGCGAAGGCCAGCGCGTGCGCGCGACCGATTCCACGGCCGGCGCCGGTGATGATGACGACTCGGCCGTCAAGCAATCCGCTCACTTGATTCTCCTTAAGTTGTTGCCGCGGCCAGGAAGGCCGGGCGCTCGCCGCCGCCGTGGACGGTAAGGGTCGAACCGCTGACGTAGGCCGCCAACGGTGATGCCAGGAATGTCGCACAGTTGCCGATGTCCTCGGGCAATGCCATCCGACCCAGCGGGACGGTGGCGCCGACGGCGTCGATGCCGGCCTCGTCGCCGTAGTGCAGGTGGCTCAGCTCGGTCTGCACGAGGCCGACGACGATCGAATTGACCCGCACCTTGGGCGCCCACTCGACGGACAGGCTGGCCGCGAGCGAGTCGATGCCCGCCTTCGCGGCGCCGTACGCCGCGGTGCCCGGGGAGGGTCGGCTGCCGCTGACGCTGGAGATCATCACGATCGACCCACCGTCCTCCTGCTTCTGCATGATCGCGTTCGCGATCTGCGAGATCAGCAGCGGAGCGAGGAGGTTCAGCTCGACGATCTTCGAGTGGAACTTGGGGCTCGCGTCGGCGGCCATCGCGAACGGGGCGCCACCGGCATTGTTCACGACAGTGTCGAGCCGGCCGTACTTCGCAACGATCTGATCGATCATCGACTGCACCTGGTCCGCGTCGCGCACGTCGCACGGGATGAAGTCGATGCTGCGCAGTTCGCCTCCGGGACCCGCGACCTCGACGGGTTCGTCGGCCGGGCGACGCGCGCACGTCACCACCGTCGCGCCCGCACGCATGAAGGACCGGCTGATGCCGGCCCCGATTCCGCGCACTCCGCCGGTCACCAGCACGACCTTGCCTTCGAGACCGAGATCCACGTTCATCCTCCCTGAAGCGGCACGAGTCATTCGCACCCGTCTGTGATAACTTACCAAGCAATCGCTTGGTTCGGTCAACAGACGTAAGGAACATGCCATGGGCATCACTTCGACCTCGGACGGTGCCGGGATCACCACGGTCACCGTCGACTACCCGCCCGTGAATGCCATCCCCTCGAAGGGCTGGTTCGAGTTGGCCGACGCCATCCTCGAAGCGGGCAAGGATCCCAGCACGCACGTGGTGATCCTGCGCGCCGAGGGACGCGGCTTCAACGCCGGCGTCGACATCAAGGAAATGCAGGCCACCGAGGGTCACGGCGCGCTCATCGACGCCAACCGCGGCTGCGCCGCAGCCTTCTCCGCGGTCTACGACTGCGAGGTGCCCGTCGTGGTCGCCGTCAACGGCTTCTGCGTCGGCGGTGGCATCGGCCTGGTCGGCAACGCGGACGTCATCGTCGCGTCCGACGATGCGATCTTCGGCCTGCCCGAGGTGGACCGCGGCGCACTCGGTGCGGCCACGCACCTCGCCCGCCTGGTCCCCCAGCACATGATGCGCACGCTGTACTACACGGCCAAGAACGTCGACGCCCAGACGCTCAAGCACTTCGGTTCCGTGTACGACGTGGTCCCGCGCGCCGAGCTCGACGCATGCGCGCTGAAGATCGCCGGCGAGATCGCCGCCAAGGACACCCGAGTGATCCGCCGCGCCAAGGAAGCGATCAACCGCATCGACGTGATGGACGTGCACACCAGCTACCGGATCGAGCAGGGCTTCACGTTCGAGCTCAACCTCGCCGGCGTCGCCGACGAGCACCGCGACGAGTTCGTCGCCACGGGCAAGCCGAAGTCGAACACCACCGCACCCAAGGGAGACAGCAAGTAATGGCTGAGAAGCGCGACAAGCGCCGCTCACTGGATGAGGCCGTCGCCGGCATCCAGAGCGGGATGACCATCGGCATCGGCGGCTGGGGCTCGCGGCGCAAGCCGATGGCACTGGTGCGCGCGCTGCTGCGGAGCGACGTCAAGGACCTGACCGTCGTCGGGTACCTCGGCCCGGACCTCGGTCTGCTGATCTCCGCGGGCAAGGTCAAGCGCGCCTACTACGGCTTCGTGTCCCTGGACTCGGCGCCGTTCTACGACCCCTGGTTCGCACAGGCCCGCGTCGCCGGGACCATCGAGTCTCGCGAGATGGACGAGGGCATGGTCAAGGCCGGCCTGCAGGCCGCCGCCGCGCGCCTGCCGTTCATGCCGATCCGTGCCGGCCTCGGCTCGGATGCGCAGACCGTCTGGGGCGACGAGCTCAAGACCGTCGCATCCCCGTACCCGCATGCCGACGGCCGCATCGAGTCCCTCATCGCGATGCCCGCGCTGAACCTCGACGCCGCCCTGGTCCACCTGGACCTGGCCGACGAGCGCGGCAACGCCGCCTACACCGGCGTCGACCCCTACTTCGACGACCTGTTCTGCCTCGCGGCCGAGCAGCGCATCCTCAGCGTCGACAAGATCGTCTCGACCGAGGAACTCGTCAAGTCCGTCCCGCATCAGGCCCTGATCCTGAACCGCGCGATGGTCGACACCGTCACCGAGGCCCCGGGCGGCGCGCACTTCACCTTCGCCGGCGAGTACAAGCGCGACGAGAAGTTCCAGCGCCACTACGCCGAGTCCGCCAAGACCCCCGAGGCGTGGCAGGCCTTCGCCGACACCTACCTGTCCGGCAGCGAGGACGACTACCAGGCCGCCGTGCGCAAGTTCGCAGAGGAGCAGAAGTCATGACCGAGGTAACCCGCGCGGAGTACTGCGCCATCGCGTGCGCCGAGTTGTTCGCCGACGCCGGCGAGATCTTCGCCTCCCCCATGGCGACGCTGCCGCTGATCGGTGCCCGCCTGGCCAAGCTCACCACCGAGCCGGACCTGATCATCACCGACGGTGAGGCCCTGATCCTGGCCGACGCACCGGCCATCGGCGCGAGCGCGCCGATCGAGGGTTACATCCCGTTCTCCAAGGTGTTCGACGTGGTCGCATCCGGCCGTCGCCACGTGGTGATGGGCGCGAACCAGATCGACAAGTTCGGCAACCAGAACCTCTCCGCGTTCGGCCCGCTGGACAAGCCGACCCGCCAGATGTTCGGCCTGCGCGGCGCCCCCGGCAACACCATCAACCACGCCACCAGCTACTGGGTGGGCAAGCACTCCACCCGCGTGTTCGCCGAGCAGGTCGACGTGGTGTGCGGCGTCGGCTACGACAAGGTGGACCCGGAGAACCCGGCGTTCCGCTTCCTGAAGAACCACCAGGTGGTCACCAACCTCGGTGTGTTCGACTTCCAGGGCCCGAACCAGACGATGCGTGCGGTGAGCCTGCACCCCGGCGTCACCGCCGAGGACGTCAAGGCCAACACCTCCTTCGAGATCGCGGGCCTGGCCGAGGCCGGCATCACCCGCGAGCCCACCGCCGAGGAGCTGCGCCTGATCCGCGAGGTCATCGATCCGAAGAGCCTGCGTGACCGCGAGGTCTCGGCGTGACCGCCGTGCTGAAGACGCCGTTCACCGAGCTGGTCGGTGTCGAGCATCCGATCGTGCAGACGGGTATGGGCTGGGTGTCCGGCCCGCGCCTCACCGCGGCCACCGCCAACGCGGGCGGCCTCGGCATCCTCGCCTCGGCGACGATGACCTACGAGGAGCTCGAGGCAGCGGTCCTCAAGACCAAGCAGCTGACGGACAAGCCGTTCGGCGTCAACATGCGCGCCGACGCGTCGGACGCCTCGAAGCGCTGCGATCTGCTGATCCGCGAGGGCGTCAAGGTCGCCTCGTTCGCGTTGGCGCCCAAGAAGGAACTGATCGCCAAGCTCAAGGACAACGGGATCGTCGTGATCCCGTCGATCGGTGCCGCCAAGCACGCCGTGAAGGTCGCCTCGTGGGGCGCCGACGCTGTGATCGTGCAGGGCGGTGAGGGCGGCGGCCACACCGGCGGAGTCGCGACGACGCTGCTGCTGCCGTCCGTGCTCGACGCAGTCGACATCCCGGTTGTCGCCGGCGGCGGCTTCTTCGACGGTCGCGGCCTGGCCGCGGCGCTGTCTTACGGTGCCGCGGGCGTCGCGATGGGCACCCGGTTCCTGCTCACGAGCGATTCGGCGGTGCCGGACTCGGTCAAGCAGGAGTACCTCAAGCGCAGCCTGACGGACACCACGGTGTCGGTGAAGGTCGACGGCATGCCGCACCGCGTGCTCAACACCGAACTGGTCAATGCACTCGAGAAGTCCAGCTACGCAAAGGGACTCGTTGCGGCCACCAAGAATGCCATGAAGTTCAAGGCGATGACGGGCATGAAGTGGTCCACGCTCGCCAAGGACGGACTCGCCATGAAGAAGTCGGGCGACCGCACGTGGCAGCAGATCATCATGGCCGCCAACACCCCGATGCTGCTCAAGGCCGGTCTGGTCGAGGGCAACACGGAGGCCGGTGTGCTCGCGTCCGGTCAGGTGGTCGGCATGATCGACGACCTGCCCAGCTGCCAGGAACTGATCGACCGCATCATGGCCGACGCCACGGCGCGCATCGATGCACTTGGAGACCTCAAGGCCTGATCGGCCGGCCTCCAGCTGAAGGGACCCATCATGCGCCACCAGCGCGTGAAGGGTCCCTTCGTCCGTTCAGGCGAGTTCCTCGCTCGCCTCCCCCGGCTGCTCCGGCCGGGAGAACAGTCCGCCGAGCACGTCCAGGACGTCGGTCCAGGCGTCGATCGTCGAGGTCGCCAGACGGCGGTGGTCGATGACTCCGGGCTGCGCGAGGGCCGCGTCGAAGGGCACCTCGACGAATCCTGCGATCCGCGGTGACAGTGCGTCCCGGATCGGCCCCAGATCGACTGGCGCGTCGGGCATCTGGTGCGAGACGACGACGGTGGTGCCGCCGAGCACCTGCGCACCGTACGTCGACATCACCCAGGTGAGGGCGTCACGCATCCGGCTCAGCGGTTCGGAACGAGCGGGCGCGACCACCACCAGTGCCGCACCGGAGCGGATCAGTGGCGCCAGTCGCGGCGAGCGCAGCGCGGTACCGACGTCGTGGACGCGAGCGCTGTGCCGGGCCGCGAGCAGCTCGTCGACGATCGCGGGGTCGCTCGCCTGCGCGTTGCCGCTGCCCACCACCACCACACCGGCGGACGTGAGCGCCATGCGCGACTCGAGCTGCCGGATCGATCGGGCGGGATCGACAGCGCCGAATCCGGCACGCGCGAGGAGGTTTCCGCCGTCGCTGGTCGCGTCGACCGCCGAGACGTCCTTGCCGGTACCGAGGCGGAGCGCAGTGGCCAACCCGTACACCGTCGTGGTGGTCGCGGCCCCACCCGATCCGGCGACCACCATCGCGGACACCCGCTCCGGCTCGGGCACCCTGGGGGTGCGGCGCAGCGAGACCACGTTGTTCATCGCAGGTCCTCCACCTTGGCGATCTTGAATCCCGCCGGCGACGGTGCGACCGTGACACGTTGGCGGATCACGCCGTCCGAACCGGTCGGCGACCGCAATCCCAGATCGACCTCGAATACGTTCGGGTCGGCGGTGGGGACGACGGTGACGCAGTGCTCGGTACCGAGCGGAACCTCGTCGATCCACTTCTGGATGTCCGGAACGGCGTTGGGCGTCACCATCAGTGACGCGACCCTGGCGCCGTCGCGGTCGACGTAGTACGCGTGGTCGAACGCCCTGATCGCGCCCGGGCCGTCGTCGACACTTCCCGGTCCGCGACCGACGCTCCGCCCGTCGGCGACAGAATCCGCACACCACCCGGCGGACTGCGCCGGCGCCACCGCGACCGTCGTGTCCGCCGCCGCCGACGACGACGCCGCAGTGGAGCCGGCGACGGGATTCGGCGAGCCCGCGATCGCGTCGCTTGCGCCGCGGAACCCGACGATCGTCGCGGTCGCAGCGATGACGAGGAGCGCGGCGGCGCCGCCACCGATCAGCAGCGGCTTCCTCTTCGCGGACGGCTTCTCCGCCGGTGACTCCGCCGGGGCGGTCACCAGCCACGTCGGCAACTGGTCGAACTCGGCGACCGGTTCAGGTACAGCGTCGGACTCGGGCGGTTCGATGGGCTCGGGTACGGCGAGCGATTCGGCGGTTGTGGCCGACTCGGGAGTTGCAACAGGCTCGGCGACCACGGCGGGCTCGGGCGCCGGGTGCGCCTGCCCCGAGGGGCGCCCGAGGTCCGGTTCGGACGGAACCGGCAGCGCCGCAATCTCTTCGGTCACCGGGCGTTCGGGGACCGACTCCGTCCCGTAGTGCTCGGTGACGTCCGGGAACAGCGAATTGTCCGCTCGGTTGTCCGTCGCCATATGTCCTCCCCGAAGTCGACGGATGGGGCGGACACCGGTCCGCCCCACCCGTGGCTCATGCCTGGATGCCGCCCCCGACGGCTCCACTGATCATGTTCGCGGCAACGCCGAGTGACGACTCGGCGACGAATGTGGTGAGCGCCCCGTCGATCTGGTCGAGCACCTGCGAGCCGCCGGGCCGCGCGGCCACGAAATCACGTGCCTGACGGTCGATTCCGGGTGCGGCGTTCACGACGTCCCGCACGGCCGACGCGGTGGCCCCGCCGATCGGCGTGGTCTCCCACTGCGCGAGGGTCTCCTGCGTCTGCGCCGTGACCGCGGGCTGGTCGACGTCGTTGAAGTAGCTACGCACCTCGGCAGGCAGCTCCTGCGGCTCGCCGAGATCACCAGTGCCGATGGTGGTTCCCGCGATAACACCAGTCACAGCGCCCGGCACAGCGCCGAGCACTCCGCCGACGGCAGCACCGATCGCGGTGCCGGCCACACCGTTGGTGACGAAGACGACCTGCCCACCTGGAATGAGCAGATCGGTTCCGCCCCACATTCCTGCTCCGATGCCGCCGCCAATCGTCCCGCCGACCAGCGCGCCGACAACACCCGTCCCGATCGCGCCCGCCGCACCCATACCCAATTGTGCCGCCGCCAACCGGTTCGCGCGCGTGGTCTCGACGCCCAGCGAGCGCCAGAACGTCGACACCTCGGCCTCGATGACGGCGGACGTGTTGTTGGTGCGCGCGAGGTCACCGTCGGTGATCCAGTTGGGCTGCGGCGTGTGGAAGGTACCCAGGCGCAGGGTTTCGCGCGGCGCGATGATCGGCGCGGTCGGCTCGACATACGTCGGCAGGTGCAGGTCCTCGAACTGGACGGGCGCCACGTAGTAGTTGTCGGGCGCGTTGTAGGTGTTCGTGTCGTAGTCGTAGTTGTCGAGCGGCTGGTACTCGATGTTCTGGTACTGGGCCGGGGGCTCCACCCAGTAGACCGGCTCCGGCTGCGCGGGCGCGGACGTGACGCCGCCCTGCGACGACGGTCCGGAGGTGACGCCGCCCTGCGTCTGCGGAGCGGAGGTGACACCGCCCTGCGACGGCAACTGGTCCGGCGCAGCCGACGCCGCGCCCGATGCCGCCACGACCACTGCGGCCGCGGCGGAGGGAACCAACGCCACCCGAGCGATCGTCCTCGCCCGGCTCTTGCGGTGCTTACCCATCTGTGAAACCCCCTAGTGATATGTCGAGCTGACTCGAGTCTGAGACGTCGCGGATGATCAGGCCTGGAAGAACCGCAGGCCGGCGGGCGCGAGGTACACCGATGTCGTGGCCGGGTATGTCTCGGAGATCGCGGGCGCCGACGCTGCCCACACACGATCGTGGGCACACACGTGCCCGTTCGTCCCCCTCGGCAACAAAGCCGCCCCCATCGCGAAAGTCCTCCCCCACCGACCCGATGCCCCCGGTCGGTCCTTTGCATTGGGCAATATAACAGGGGTTCAGGGTGACTTCGGTACACCCCTGGAGACGGGACGGGAAGCATGCGGATCGGGATCCTCGCCTACGACGGCTGCCTCGCGGCCGAGATCTTCCTCTTCTCCGATCTGCTGCTCATCGCGAACCGCGTAGCGCGGGAAACGGGTGTTGCGTCGGAGGATCCGTTCCAGGTGTCGGTCATCGCTTCGTCGGCATCCCCTGTCACGGCAGCCGGCGGATTCCCGATCGGGGCGCAGGCGTGGCACCACGACTTCGACCGCCTGGTCGTGCCGGGTTTCGAGCTCGCGCCGTCGGCGGATCTCGACGCCCGACTGTCCGGCCTGAGCCGCGAGACCGCGTTCCTGCGCGCCGCCGAGGCCCGAGGCACTCGTATCGCATCGGTGTGTGTCGGAGCGTTCCTACTCGGGGAGGCCGACCTGTTGGACGGGCGTCGGTGCACCACGTCGTGGCTGTTTTCTTCACAACTCGCCCAACGGTATCCACGCGCGAGCGTTCGCGGCGAGGCGCTGATCGTGGATGACGACCGCGTCACCACGACGGCGGCGTTCAGTGCCGCTCTCGATCTCGCGACGGTCATCATCCGCGAGCATCTCGGCGACGACGTCGCCCGGGCCACGGCCCGCATCACCCTCGTCGCCGAGAACCGCTCGAGCCAAGCGCCGTACATCGTCGAATCGATGCTCCCGCCGCGCCGCGGGCAGTTCGTCGAGGACGTCGGCCGATGGCTGGTCGAACACCTGGCAGACCCCTACGACCTGCCTCGTCTCGCGGCGGCGTTTCACGTCAGCACCCGAACGATGTTGCGGCGGTTCGGTGCCGAGGCCGACGAGTCGCCACTGTCATTCCTGCGGCGGGCGCGGGTCCGCGCCGCCAAACGGCTGTTGGAGACGACGGACCGGCCGTTGGAGGAGATCGTGAGCCTCGTCGGCTATCGGGACGCCGGCACGTTCCGTCGACTGTTCGTCGAGCAGGTGGGTGTCAGCGCCGCCGACTACCGCCGACGGTTCCGCGCCGACACGCGAGGTGGCGAGAATGCCCCCGAACGTGGCGATCGCGCCTCTCGTCCCGTCGACGCGGCGAGGAGAGACTGATCTCGTTCGCACACACGGGATGAGGAGGTACGGCGGTGCCGCACCGGAGCATGAACGTCGACGATCCCCTCGAGGACTTCACGCGTCGGCAGATCGACCTCGAAGGCGTGACGAAGGTGGTGCACGTGGCCGGCGCGGGACCGGCGGTGATCGTCATGCCGGAGATGCCGGGGATCAGCCCGCACGTGGCCCGCTTCGCCCGGTGGGTGCGGGACGCGGGCTTCACCGTGTACCTGCCGTCGCTGTTCGGTCGCGACGGCGCGGTGCCCACCGTCGACGAGGGCACCGCAGTGTTACGGCGGGCGTGCGTCAGCGCGGAGTTCCGCGCGTTCGCGGCGGACGAGCAGAGTCCGGTGACCGTGTGGCTGCGGTCCCTCGCCAGGCTCGCCCACGCGGAATGCGGCGGCCCGGGCGTCGGGGCGATCGGAATGTGTTTCACGGGCAACTTCGCGCTGACGATGATGCTCGAGCCCGCGATGCTCGCGCCGGTCCTGTCACAGCCGTCGCTCCCGCTCGACGATCCTGACGCAACGGCCAGTCCCGCAGATGAGCTCGCCGCCGTTCGGAAACGTCTCGACAACGACGATCTGACGGTGCTGGCCTACCGGTTCCGGGGCGATCGATTCTGCCGGGCGCAGCGGTTCGCGGCGTACGCCGAGGCGCTGGGCGACCGCTTCGTCGCGCGCGAACTTCCCGACGAGGCGGCCAATCCGGCGACCTCGCCGTTCTTCGAGCACGTGATCGGGAGCCCGCACAGCGTGGTGACGGCCCACCTGATCGACGACGCGGGCCAGCCCACGATCGCGGCCCGCGACGAGATCCTGGCGTTCTTCGCCCACCGTCTCAGCTGACGGTCAGGATCCCGCGGCCGCACCCTTCGCCGCCGCCATCCGCGCCCGCACCTCGGGCCGGCGCAGGGGCGGCACCGTCGGGGGCGGCTGCTTGCGCGGCGGCAGCGCCCCGAGCAGTTCCGCCGTGGTCGCGGTGACCTCCTCGACGGCCCGCTCGAACGCGGCGCGGTTGGCGTCGGACAGCTTGTGGATGCCGCTGACCTTCCGGACGTACTGTCGGGCGGCAGCCTCGATTTCCTCGGGGGTGGCGGCCGGCTCGAGCCCTCGCAGCTCAGTGATGTTTCGGCACATGCCTCGAACGGTAATCCCGCGTCCGGCCGCGCAAAAGGCTGTTCCCCGGTCCGGTTACCGCGTACTTTCGGTATCAGACACCGGACGGTCGAACGGGGGCGGGATGCGCGTC
Source organism: Rhodococcus sp. W8901 (assembly GCF_013348805.1). NCBI lineage: Bacteria > Bacillati > Actinomycetota > Actinomycetes > Mycobacteriales > Nocardiaceae > Rhodococcus > Rhodococcus sp. W8901. The sequence goes on along the minus strand of NZ_CP054690.1, from coordinate 939,773 downwards.
GAGGAGAACCTGGAAACCGCAGCGACGGCCGTCCCGCATCCGCCCCGGCGCCTTCCTCTGCTCGGCGACGTCCTGGGCGTCTCGCTGCACACCCCGGTGCAGGACTCGATGAGGATCGGTCGACAGCTGGGGCCGATCTTCGAGCGCAACGCGCTCGGGCACCGCTTCGTGTTCGTCTCGGGCGCCGACATGGTCGCGGAACTGTCCGACGAGTCGCGCTTCGCGAAGAACGTCGCACCCGGGATCGCGGAACTGCGCGGCATCGGCGGCGACGGCCTGTTCACCGCCTACAACGAGGAACCCAACTGGGGCAGGGCGCACAACCTGCTGCGGCCGGCATTCACCCAGTCTGCGATGCGGTCGTACCACGACATCATGGTGCAGGTGGCCGACGAGCTCACCGAGCACTGGGACGGCCTCGCCGGCGGCGCACCGGTGGACGTCTCGTCGGACATGACGAAGCTGACGCTCGAGACGATCGGACGGACCGGCTTCAGTTACTCGTTCGATTCGTTCCGCCGCGAGCGGCCGCACCCGTTCGTGGAGGCGATGGTCCGCGCCCTCACACACGCGCAGCGCCGGACGTTCCGGGCCGTTCCGGTCCTCGGGAAGGCTCTCTACCGCAGGTCCGATCGACAGAACGCCGCCGACACCGCGTACCTGGCCGACGTGGTGGACGAGGTGATCCGCAGCCGCCGCGACACCGCTGCGGCCGGCCCGGAGGACCTGCTCGAGATCATGCTCCGCGCTGCCCGCGAGGACGATCCGAACCGCCTCGACGACGTCAACATCCGCCACCAGGTGGTGACGTTCCTCGTCGCCGGGCACGAAACCACTTCGGGCGCGCTGTCGTTCGCGTTGTACTACCTGGCCCACAACCCCGACGTCCTGGCGAAGGCCCGCGCCGAGGTGGACGCCGTGTGGGGCGACGAGACGCCGCCGTTCGAGAAGGTCGCAAAGCTGCGCTACGTCCGACGTGTGCTCGACGAGACACTGCGACTGTGGCCCACCGCGCCCGGCTACGCGCGGGAGGCCCGTGAGGACACCGTGCTGGGCGGCCGCTACCCGATGCGGGCCGGCGACTGGGTGCTGGTGCTGATCCCGTCGCTGCACCGCGATCCTTCATGGGGCGACGATCCGGAACGCTTCGACCCGGACCGATTCGCCCCCGATAATGTTCGCGGCCGGGCACCGCACATCTACAAGCCGTTCGGAACCGGTGAACGCGCCTGTATCGGACGGCAATTCGCACTGCACGAGGCGGTCCTCGTGCTGGGCACGATCCTGCGCCGCTACGACTTCTCCGCCGACCCCGACTACCAGTTGCGCATCCAGGAGCGACTGACACTGATGCCTACGGGGTTCACGCTGTCGCTGCGGCGGCGTCGAGACTGATTCCGCCAGTATCTATTCGGGCATTTCGCCCACCCGCGCAGTGCAGTGTCGTTACCGTTCGCGTCACATCCGCACACCAGAACGGCGAACAACATGGACTCAGCCCTGGCCACGGTGGCCCTGCCGGCCGCCCTCGCGATCATCATGTTCGGCCTCGGCCTGTCGCTGACGGTCGCCGACTTCGCCCGCGTCGCACGACATCCCCGCGTCGTGACGATCGCTCTCGCCTGCCAGCTGCTGATTCTGCCGGCGGTGGCGTTCGGACTCGTGCTGCTGTTCGACCTGCCGCCGCTGCTCGCGGTCGGCATGATGGTGCTCGCGGCCTCCCCCGGCGGCACCACCGCCAATCTCTTCAGCCACCTCTACCGCGGCGACGTCGCCCTCAACATCACACTGACGGCGGTCAATTCGGTGATCGCCGTCGTGACGCTGCCACTCATCACGAATTTCGCGCTCGGCCACTTCGACCCCGATGACACCGGCACGTCGATGGGCCTCGACTTCACCAAGATCCTGCAGGTGTTCGCGATCGTGCTGATCCCCGTCGCGATCGGCATGCTCGTGCGTGCCAAGCGCGAGGACTTCGCGCAGCGGATGGACCGCCCGGTCCGGATCGCGTCGGCCCTCGTCCTGGTGCTCGTCATCGTCGGCACCATCGCGGCCGAGCGGGAGAACGTGCCGTCGTATCTCGCGGACGTCGGCGTGATCACGATCCTGTTCTGCCTCATCAGTCTCGCCGTGGGCTACTGGATCCCGAAACTGCTCAGCGTCGGGCAGCGTCAGGCGATCGCGTGCTCGATGGAGATCGGCGTCCACAACAGCACCCTGGCGATCGCGATCTCCATCAGCGTCCTCGACAGCGTCGACATCGCGATCCCCGCCGCCGTGTACGGCGTCGTGATGTTCCCACTGGCCGCGGCCGTCGGCTGGCTGATCAGTCGCGGCACGCAGGCCGGGACGACGGATGCCGTCTCGGTTCAGGATCGAACCGAGAGGGCCTCCGAGGCAGGCTGACACAACGTCACGGCACGAGCACGATCGTTCCGCTGGTCGCTCGCTCGTCGATCCGGCGGTGGGCCGTGGCCACCGCATCGAGCGGCATCGTGGAATCGAAGACGGGCCGGACCGTGCCGCCGGCGACGCGATCGAGCGCGATCGAACGAAGCGCGGCGACGCGGTCGAGCCAGGCGGGCCCGGCGCAGGCGGTGACGGTGTACCCACCGGCATACAGATCCGCCGCTGCGATCCGGGGCGCCTCCCCGGAGAGCATCCCGTACGACAGCAACTGTCCGCGCAGCGGCGTGAGGGCGTCGAGCACACGCCGTGCGGTCGATCCCCCGATCGAGTCGAACGCCGCATCGATCGTGCGCCCACCGGCCGCCGCCGCGAGTGCGCCCGGTCGGTCCAGGTCGGCATGATCGAGCACGACATCTGCACCGAAGGATGCTGCACGGGTGCGGCTTTCATCGCTCCCCGCGGTTGCGACCACCAGCCCCGCCCGGCCTCGCAGCAGCTGCGTCAGGTACGCACCGATCCCGCTGCCCGCCGCCTCCACGAGCACCGTCGCATCACTCAGATCACCCGCCCGTTCCAGCAGTGCGAGCGCGACGGGGAGCCCGGTGAGCGCGACGGCCGCATCCACGGCCCCGATCGCGTCCGGCACCGCCACGCACTGCTCGACCGCGGCGCAGACGAACTCGGCGTGTGCGCCGATCCCCACACCACTCACCGCGACCCGGGTGCCGATCAGTTGCGGATCGACGCCGTCGCCCACCTCATCGACCAGCCCCACGGCCTGGGAGCCGAAGACCGTCGGCGGCGCGGCCGGCGACGGCACCAGCCCTGCCCGCATCTGCGTCTCCACCCACAACACCGGACTGGCCTCGGTGCGCACCCGCACCTGCCCACCGGCGGCATGCACATCGTCGCCGTCTCGCGCCGCCAGCGTGTCCGGCCCGCCCGCCTGTGACCACAGAACCCCACGCATCACATCACCCCTTAAATGGACCATCGGTTCAGTTAAAGCATGCGTCGATCTGGACCGGCGGTCAAGATATATTCGGTCACCCTCGTACAACGGCTTCCAGGAGATGTAATGCCCGACGCGCGACCGGAACGCGCCGACGCCGCCCGAAACCGGCGCGCGATTCTCGCCGCCGCGCAGCGTCTGTTCACCGAGCACGACCCGGACCGGGTGTCCGTCGACCAGATCGCCGCGGCCGCCGGTGTCGGGAAGGCGACGGTGTTCCACCGGTTCGGCAGTCGCAACGAACTGGTCCGCGCGGTCGTGTACGAACAGGCGAACGCGCTGCGCCAGGCGGTCCTCGACGCGCCACCGCCACTCGGTCCCGGAGCGCCCGCGGACGCGCGGCTCGTCGCATTCCTCGTCGCCTTCGCGCACCTGATCGTCGACCACCCCGCACTCACCGCCGCATACGACGCCTCCGATGCCGACGAACGCGCCGACGACCTGCACCGGTTCTGGTACGACCACCTGAGCGCGCTGATCACCGAGGTGCGGCCGGACATGGACCCGGACGGGACCGCCGTGCTGCTGCTCGCGATGGTCGCCGGGGCGGCGCGTCCGCTCGCCGCCGGCGGCGCCCGCGCCGGACGGATCGTCGACTCGGTCGAGGCGGTGGCCCGCTCGATCGTCGGCGACCGGGCATGATGGTTTGACGTAGGCATCACAGGCTGGAGGCCCACATGGGCCAACCGTCCTCGCGGGAGGCATTCGAGCCGCGCCGCCCGGTCCGCTTCTGCACGGCGCCGACCGGCACGCGGATCGCGTACACCTGCATGGGACGGGGAAAGGCGCTTCTGGTTCCCGCGGCGTGGATCAGCCATCTGGAACTGCTGTGGCAGGACCCGGCCTACCGAGCCTTCTTCACGCCGCTGGCGGCGGTCCGGACAGTGGTGCAGTACGACCGGCCCGGCTGCGGGCTGTCCGACCCCTCGCCGGGGACGCAGGGACTGGATGCCGATGTAGTGGTGCTTCGGACCCTTGCCGATCACCTGGACCTGGAGCGCTTCGATCTGCTGGGCATCTCCCTGGGCGCACCGGTGTCGGTCTCCTTCGCGGCGCAGTTCCCACAGCGGGTCGGCAGGCTGATCCTGTACGGCGGTTACGCCGACGGCTCGCAGATCGCGACGCCGGAGGTCCGGACCGCCATGCTGGGGATGATCCGGGCGCACTGGGGGTTGGGGTCGGAGCTGCTGGCCGACGTCTTCCTCCCGGACGGCAGTGCCGCGACCAAGGCGCTCTTCGCCCGGCTGCAGCGGGAGGCGGCGTCGCCCGACCTCGCCGTCGATCTGCTCGCGCAATGCTACGAAATCGACGTCGATGATCTGCTCGCCCGGGTCGCCGCCCCGACCCTGGTGGTGCACCGGCGCGGAGACCGTGCAATCCCCTACCGCGCGGGCCGCGAGGTGGCCGCGCACATCCCCGGCGCCCGGCTGCTCTCGCTGCCCGGCACCAGCCATTTCCCGTTCGTGGGCGACTCCTCCGCCATCGTCCGAGCGATCCTGGAATTCCTGGGGAGCAGCCCCGCCCCGCCGTCGGCGGAGCGGCCGGGCCCGCCGTCGGGCGAGCTGACCGCGCGGCAGCTGCAGGTGGCGGCGCTGGTCGCCGAGGGCATGACAAACCGGCAGATCGCCCAGCGGCTGGGTATCGAGGAGCGCTCCGCCGAGGGGCACGTCGAGCGGATCCGTCTGCGGCTCGGCGTGACGTCCCGCGCGCAGGTTGCCGCCTGGTGGGGCCGACGCATCTCTGCCGGTTCGGGAACCGACGTCGAGGTACCGGATTGAGGTATCGGCAGGGGTGATTCCCGCCTATCCACCGCTGCGCCCCTCCGGGAGGCTCGTAGTCACATCGATGACCGCGAACCCCGAAAGGAGCGCCAGCGATGGACACCAGCCACGATGTGCTGTCCTTCGAGCCGAAGGAGCCTGCGCCGACACCGGAGACGTTTCGGCCCCACCCGCTCCGCGGGCCGTTCAACGCGCTGTTCTTCACCGCGCTCGACCGGTACCTGGATCACTTGCTTCGGCCACACAAACGATCCCTCTTCGACAACCTTCCCCCCACGGTCGTCGAGCTCGGGCCCGGTGTGGGGGCCAACCTGCGCTACCTCCGCCCCGGCACCCGGCTGATCGCCGTCGAGCCGAATCCGGCCATGCACGATCGTCTGCGGGCGCGAGCCGCCCGCGCCCGGATCGATCTCGAACTGCACAACACCGGCGCCGAACGGCTCGATCTGCCCGACGAGTCGGTGGACGCGGTGATATCCAGCCTTCTGCTCTGCACCGTGTCCGACCCCGTCGCCGTCCTCACCGAGGTCCACCGCGTCCTGCGCCCCGGCGGACGCTACGCATTCCTGGAACACGTCGCCGCTCCGGACGGCACAGCGCTCCGCCGCCTGCAGAGGGCCACGCGCCGGCCGTGGAGTTGGACCTTCGAGGGCTGCTCCTGCGAGCGGGACCTGCGGGCAGACGTCGAGGCCGCCGGATTCGCCGGGACGACCGTCGAGGCCTACCGGCTGCGCTCACCCTTCCTGCAGGTCAACACCCAGATCGCCGGCGTCGCCGTCAAGGCGCCTCCCCGCAGCTGACGCCGGGATGTGAATCCGAGCTTGTGCAGGGCGTTGCGTAAGTGAACGCGTTGACGGTGTCCCAACCCAACCCGAGAGCGCGGGCGACCGCGGACACCGGCATTTTGCCGATCGCCAACCGCTGGAGAATCCAGCGGGCACACCGCCTGGTCGTCGACGCTTTCGGTGCGGCGACCCGGTCGAGGGACTGCCGGAAGATCGTCACCTCGCAGGCTTGGTCCTCGCAGGTGAACCGGTGGCAGACGCACCTGCAGGCGGGTCGGGTGCCCGACCACAGGCAGGTCCGTCAAAACTCGCACGACGTGGTCCCGCAGCTGCCCTGTCCGTCCGCACACCGGGCACGTCGGATCCATCTCGACAGGCCGACATTCGATGTGGGTGAGTTTCTCGCCGATCGCGACGCCGGTGATGGTCACCCCGAGTTCGACGGTTCGGCAGATGGTGTCGGCGACAAGGCACGTAGGCTCAGGCATGGGTCCACGGAACTCGTCGGTGAGCTTGCCGTTCTCGTCCATCCGGTAGTGGTGTACGCGCGAGTCGGTCTCTTCGGTACGCGTCAGGACCCGCTTGCCTTGGCTGTCCGGGCTTACCTGCCATCGCTGCGGGCCGTCCTTACCCGAGATGTCCCGCCAGCCGTAGCCTTCGCTATCGACCTGACCGGTGAATGTGCTGACGAGCCCCCCTCCTCGTTTCGGGTGGTCTCTGAGAATGTCTTGTTGCCGTAGTTGTCGACATGAACGTTGTCGTACAGACCGCTCTGGTTCGCGACACCTACATCGGTGCCCACCCGGTTCCCGTCTTCGTCGTACGAAGCGGTATAGGTATTGTTGTAGTCGCTGGACATCCCGAACTCGTGGCTGGCCTGGCCCGTAGTCGATGTCCCGGGATCGAAGTGCTGGCCGTAGACCTCGGAGTCCTGCGTGTCCTTGCTGGCGTAGGAGGAGGTGCCGGTGGAGTCGTCGTTCCACCGCTGCCACCCGCCATCTCCGTTGTCGACTACACGCGAATTGGTCGTGCTGCCATCAGGATTCGTGATTTCCTGATCGACAGTCTGATTGCCGTTTCCTTTCGGGATGGTGTTCTTGACGGTTCGCCCGTCGGGCAACGTTGTAGTCCACGTATCGCCCTCCTGGCGGCCATTGGTGTCGGGCAGACCGTAGATATCTGACACGGCTCGTCGCCTCCTCAAAGATTTCAGGCGCGTCGCGACCGGACTCGAAATGCTGCAAGCTACGCGGCACCCGGATGGGTAGCGGCGGCGAGCAATTCGGCGTGCGCGCGCAGAGAGTTGTCGACCGGTCTGTGACAAGTCGAGAAGAGACATGTGCCGCGCTCAACCAAAGGTTGAGCGCGGCACATGTAGAACACGATCCCCGATATCGGGAATGGCTTTACACCATTAGATGTGGTGCCGCCCGAGTGCGCGGTGTGCGGGAATGAGCACCGAGTTACGGTTTGATCGCGACGGCCGAAAGCTCGCCGGTGGCGGTGGCGACCGCGTTGGCGGTACGGGCCGTCACCGCGGCGCCGAAGCCCGCGGCCAGGACAACCTGGCCGCCGGACCCGACAGCGACACCAGCCGTAGCCGATCCTTCACTGCCGAGCGAAATAGTCTCCCGCAGTATGGGTTTCGTAGCGAAGGTCAAAGACCCGAGCCCGGTCGCCTCGGCGGCGAGCTTGGCCGAGGGCTTGAAGGTCACGGCTGGGGTGGCGGTTCCGCCGAACGCGGCGTAGACGAATGCCGGGATGACCGGGACCTGCGCACCGTCGACCCGGCTGACCGGCGACCCCGGCAGTGCCACCACCATCGTCGGTGGCGCCGCGACCGCGGTGAGCACTGTCGGTTGCGTGGGCAGTGCGGCCACGATCGCCTGTGCTGGTGCTGGCATAGCAGCCTCCAAATCGAAGAGGTGAATCAGCTCACGGCGAAGGTCGGGGTGATCAGCAGGGTGCCCTGGGCGCTCAGCTTCATCTCGGTGATCGCGACCTTGTCGATGAACGTGCCTGCGGTGGCGGCGCTCCACAGACCGGCGTGGGTGTAGGTGCCGGCGGGCAGGTTCACGGTGACCTGGCTGCCGGTCATCTGGCCGTTGGCCGGCGCACCCCAGGTGGTGGCCACACGGGCATAGGCCGGCGCACCACCCGAGGCTTCAGCGAGGCCGGTGGGGCCCGGGTCGCTGGTATGGACCGAAACATACATAGTGGTCGGAGTGGTCCCCGTATTGGCGTAGGCGGTGCACAGAGCGTTCTTGGTTGACGTAACAGCGATAGCCATGATGTTCTCCTTGAGAAATGTTTCTTTGCAATGAATTGCGCCGTTGTCGAGCGGCGAAAGAGGTCAGTTGCGGATGACGGAGCCGACGTACCAGGCGTAGGTGGTGGCCGGGGTGGTCGTGTAGGTGACCAACATCGTGTAGCGCGAGTTGGTGGGGATCGGATCGGACGTGGCTGCGGGTACGGTCCAGCTGGCCGCGGTCGGGGTGACGGTGGCGGGCCAGGTACCCAGCGATGCGCCGCCGGGCGCGATGAGCACGATGGAAACCGTTGTTCCGGCGGGGAATACGGCCCCATCGGAGGGCTGAATGGTCTGCACGAAGCCGGCGCCGGTGGTGAGTTTGAGTGGTTCGATCTTCGGCTGGTAGCCGAGGTATCCGGGATCGATCGGTGATGTCATGTGATTCCTTCGCTGTGTTCGACCTCGTCCATGAGTTCTCTGGACAGGTTCAGTTCCGGGATGCGGCCGTGCTGGGCCGCTTCGATTACGCCGCGCAGTACGGCGAGCGCCTCGCGGAAAAGGCCGGTGACACGGTCCAATTCCTGCATGGACGCCGCCTGCGCGGCCTCTACCCCGTCGAGCCGCAGGGAGACGACCCGCAGTTCTTCCGACACACGGGACAGGGTCGCCAAGGCGATATCGTTGACCTGTTTGGCAGCGGACACTTCGTGGCGAATATTTTGTGCCGGTTGCGCTTTCCGGGCCCGAAGCCAGGAGTAGAAGCTGGTGGCGCCGGAGCCGCCCAGAAAGGTGGCGGCGCTGATCAGCGTGGTTTCGAGAAGAGGCATCAGGTCCCTTCGGACCTGGGCACGGTCGGCTGGTGATGACTCTGCGCCATTGTGGACTCCAGGGGGTTAGTAGGGTCGCCAACGGGAGAGGGCTCGACCAAGTCGGCCCTGCGAAGGCATCGGGGTTGAGTTGGGCACCGGCTAGGCGCGGTTGATCAGGGCCCCGTCGAAATAGGTGTTGGAGCCGACGAGATTGTTGTTGAGATTGGAGCTGTAGCCAGGAGCGACGACTGCCCCCGCGGGCAGGTAGACGACGAACGTCGCCTCGACGCTCGAGGCGTACCCGTAGTAATCGGTCGTGTATATCGGGTTGCCGTCACCGTCGACGCCGCTTTGGGTGGTCTCGATCCGAAGCTGAACGGTCTTGGGCCCGGCGCGCAACTGCTGCCAGGTCGCGCCGGAGCTCGGGGCCCACCAGAGGTCGGCCCCGATCTCGGTGGTCAGCGCCTTGGCGTAGGTCAGGCCGAGGCTCATCCGGTACCAGCCTGAGACCGGCACCTGAACTTGTCCAAGCCCCAGGGCGGAGACCGTCACTGCCGAGCTATTCCGAACGGTGTCGAAGGTACCTGCCGCGACGGCACGGGACCCCGCTGGCTGGAGCGCGTTCGTGGAACTGATGCGGGCCAGCGCCCAGCCGATACCGGTGACCGGCCGGGACGCGAGATCGCTAGCCGTCAACGCGGCGACGGCGAAGGAGAAATACCCGAACAAGCCCGACCAGTAGTACTGGCTGTCGAATCCGAAAGACCGGTTCCCCACCCCGACGGGTGAGCTCTTGGCACTGTCGTTGTAAGCCAAGACAGCGACCCCGTTGATCAGCACCTGGTAGTTCGCTCCGACCGCGCTCAGGGTGACGGTATCGCCGGTTCGGACGGTAACCGCCGCGGTGCCCCATCGGATGTAGTTCAGCCCGGTTGTGCGGGTGCCTCGTCCGAGCCGCACTTCATTGGCAAGTACGTCGGCGAAGACGAAGGTGGCCAAGTCGGGCGCGGCACGAATGAAGAGCGAGGTGGCGACTGTGCCGGCTTGATTCGCGCGGCCCATGACCGCCGAGACCGCTTGGTCGTCGGTTCGCAGCACCATCTTCGACAGTGCGACGACGTTGCCGGTGCCCTTGTCACCTTGCTGGTTCAGTTGAACCTGACCGCTGACAATGGTCAGGTCTGCAACTTGACCGAATTTATAGGTGGTGTAGCCGGATCCGAGCGCCGTGCGCTCGAAGTCATCAGAAAACGTGGTGCCACTGAGCTGTTCGCCAGGCGGCGGCGGTTTCAGTGCCTCGATAGTGGCTTTGTTGGCATCGGCAACCACCTGCGCACTGGCGGCGGTGGACTTGGCCTCGGAGGACCGCGTTTGCGCCGTTGTGGTGGCGGATTGGGATTTGTCGGTGATCGCCTTCCAGTTGCCGCCGATGGCGGTCACGCCCGCGAACGAGCCGATGACACCGGAAACCATCGACTCGCGGGCACCCTCCCAGGTCAGCTTCTGGAGGTTGCCGATGTTGTTCGAGGCCGCCGCGTCGCCGACGTACGCGCCGGCGGGGACCGATTTGTCAGGTGAGGTCACAGTCAGGCTCCATCAGTAGCTCAGCAAGGCGCCATCGAAATAGGTTGCCGTGCCGACGAACCCGTTGTTGGCACTGAGGTAGTAGCCCGGCGCCACCACCGATCCCTGCTGCAGAAAGACGGTGAATGAGCTGCCGACGCTTTTGGACAATGTGTCGTTGGCCGTGCGAGCGCCGACCCGCGACAACGACCAGGTTCCGTCGGGCGCCGCCGCGGTCCACAGTCCGACCCGCGCTCCGGTGGTAGGCGAAGACAGCGCATACGCGGTCGTGATCGCGTACCAGCCCGATTTCTCGATCTGCACCTGGCCGCGTCCGAGATCGGGTACGGCGATGTTTTTGTTGGGGCCGATGGAATCGAAAGTGTCTGCCGCCAAGCGTGCTTCACCGGCCGGCTGGGCGACAGCGGTGGGGCTGAGGCGGTACAGCGACCACCCGGTGCCGACAATCGGCGGCGAGGAGAGATCGGCCGCGGCGAGTGCGTTGATCGCGAACGAGAAGAATCCGAACAGCCCGGTCCAGTAGTACTGGCAGCCGAAGCCGAAGGACCGGTTGTTCGCTCCGATCGGAGATTCGGGGGGTACGTCGGTAGCCCTATCCGTGTGACCGGTGACGAGAACGCCGTTCACCAGGACCTTGTAGTTGCGACCCACGGCTTCAACCGTGACGGTATCGCCGGTATTGACCGCGGTCGATACCGGGGGCTTCCAATTGTTGTACACGGTGGTGTTGCCACTGCGCGTGCCCCGGCCGATAAAGACCTTGTCTCGATAGACATGGACGTACACGAAAGTCGACAGGTCCGTCGCGGAACGGACAACGATCCGGGCAGCGGCGCTGTAGGCCTCCTGAATCCGGCCGACCACCACGGACACGCGCTGATCATCGGTACCCGTCACGGTTTTGGACAGGGCGACAACATCGCCGGTGTTCTTGTCACCGACGCGATTGAGTTGCACCTGGCCGTCGATGACCACCAGATCCGCCACCGGGCCGGTCTTGAATGTGGTGTAGTCCAGACCCAACTCAGCGCGGCTGAATGCGTCGGAAAACGCTGTACCGCCCGTGGTTTGGCCGGACTGATTGGCGACCAGCTCCGCCAGGTCCACGGCGTTCTGGGCCGTGGTATTCTCCACGGCCACAGCCGACGCCTGCGCCTGGGAGGCGCCGGACTGCGCGGCGGTGGCAGTGTTCAACGCCAGCTTAGTCACCGAGTTCAGATTCGAGCCGATCGCTTCCACACCGGCGAACGACGCTGTGACGCTGGACAGGATCTGCGCCCGGGCCGAGTCCCAGGTCACCTTCTGCAGGTTGCGAATCGAGCCGCCGGTATACGCGCCCGACGGTACCCACCCGTCCGGGCTGGTCATCGGGCACCGCCCGTCGAAAGGTGTCCCGCCACCGCATGGTCGGAGTCCGAGACTCCGACCGCGTCGGTGAACGATTCCACCAGCTCGGCCGCAGCGTCCGCAGCGGCCTCCAGTACCGGCTCGTTCTTGACGATCCACACGTTGACGGTGCGCAGCACTTCGAGTGCGGTGAGCAGTGCAACGCCCACGCCGACCGCGGAAGCCGGCGCGTACTGCAGCAATGCCACCGCAACGGTGAGCACGCTGATGATGCCGCCGATCAGCGACACCACCGCTTTCGCGTTGCGAGCGACGAAAGCTCCAACGTTCTGAGCCATGAGCAACTCCTAGGAAGACAATTGCGCCGGAAGGCGCGAGAAATGAATTGGAGGCGGCCCTGATCCGCGACAACAGCGATCCCCGAAACGTTCGCTCCGCCGGGTTTCCACTGGTCCACAGCCAGTTTCGTGGATTACCTGGCCTGAAGGTTGTCTGAGCCGATGCACCATCCACCTGTTCCCGGGTCTGGTTGGTCTGCAGGTCGGCGTTCGCCGTCGAGGTGTTCTGCGCGGAGGTCGCCGTGGATTGTGCACCCGCCGCGCCGACTCGAGCCGTATTGGCCGTATTCAGAGCGCGGTTGGTCGCCGAATTGAGATTCGAACCGATCGCTTCCACCCCGACGAAAGACGCGCTGACACTGGACAGGGCCGATGCCCGCGCCGAGTCCGAGCTGACCTTCTTCAAGTTCCGGATCGAGCCGCCGGTTTACGCACCCGGGGGAATTGATTCATCCGGGCTTGTCCTCAGCTGCCGTCCGGGAGTTCGTCGGCAGAACCGACTTTCGCGGTGTTCAGGTCGAGATCACGCGGGTCCACCAGGTGCTTGAGTTCACCGGATTCCCTGAGCTGCTCTACCAGGTGAGCCCTTTCGTCCGGCGTCAGCTCGGTGACATCCGGTGCCGAACTCTCCGGCGGACGCGGCGCGCCCTTCTCCGCCCACTGGCCGGCGCCGTTGAGCCAATGCGACAGACCGCGCGCGGGCGGGTGGTATTCCTTGGTCTGCTCGCTGGCGTAGTGGCGAAATCCTAGGTCCCACAGGTGTTTCGACCACTGCCGTAGCACGTCGGGGTGCACGAGAAGTGGTGAGTTCTGGGGGCCGGGCAGGCCGACCAGCGCCCACACGAAGGCCTCGCTGGGATCGTCGGGGTTGCACTGCTCGAGGTAAGGGATGGACATGTTCTCTCCGGAGGGTTTCGATAGGGATTCGGCGGGCGGAACTACATCTGGACAGCCAGTGCGTGGATGTCGTCGACAATGTCGGCGACCACGCGCATGGACTTGGCGAAGGGCATATCGTGGTCACGTTCCGAGCCGACGGTGACCTGCCAGGCCGGGCTCGCGGTCCGCGACCAAGCCAGTTCGAGTTCGGTGACCTGGTCGACGTACACCGAGCCTTCGGGCATGCCCTTGACGGTGGAACCGACACGATCGCCGAGGAAGAAGTGCCCCTGACCCTGGTCGCCGATCAGATACGGTTCGCCGTTGGCGACGATGAACTTGTGGGTGAAGTGCTGACGGGTCTTCCACATCCCCTCACCCAGGGTCAGCAACGAGCCGAGGGTGTAGGCCCGGTCGGCACTGTTTTCGAAGTGCTCCCAGTAGTGCGACCAGCCCGCGTCGCTGACGCGCTGTCCCGATTTGTGTTTCTGCCAGGCCAGCAGCGTGTCCGACAACAGTGACGTCGCGATCGTGTTGGCGACCGCCGTGGCGGCGTTCACCACACCACCGGCGATGGAACCACCGAACGGAATCTCACCGAGGGCGCCGGCGACCAGCATGCCGACTACCTGGATCGCCGAGGAGATCGCCTCGTTCACGCCGGGCATCGAGTGACCGCCGGTGAGAACCTGCACCGCCGACGAGGGGTTGACGATGAACTGTGAGGTCTGGATGCCAGTGTTGTCGTTCTGCCGGTAGACCACCCACGGATTGGACGGGAGCGTGCCCATCCAGCCCCGACTGTCCGGGTTCCTGTACAGCTCAGGCACATTCGGATCCTTCAGCTCATCCGGGCTGTAGTCGAGCATGGTGTTGTCGAGCACCTGCTTGGTGCGCTTGAGCCCATCCCACATGTTGCCGCCGGTGCTGGTACCGGTCCAAAAGCCGGACTTGTCGACGATGTCGACAACCAGGCAGCCGTGCCGGACCTTCGCGCCCTCCCACGGTGGCGGATCACCCTGCAACCAGCGCCGCGTGACGACCGCCAGCTGCGCCGTTTCCAATGTGCCCGCCGAGGCTTCGTGGAAGTTCTGGAAGCGAGAGCTGAAGATCGTCCACATCGACGTATCAGATCGGAACTCACCAGGTTTCACCACGACACCCCACGTGGACTGATCAAGGCTGCCCCACTGACTGGGGTCCATCGGATCGTCGGGCAACGTCCACAGCCCGCCTTGCAGGCGGAGCAGATTCAGATGCAACGCAGTCTTGAGCACCCAGACGCTGGGCCCCGCGAGCAGGAACTGCCGCGGGAACTGAACCGCTTCCGGCAGAAACGGATTCGACCAACAGTAGATGTGCTTGAGATCCTGGTACGAGTGCATGAACAGCAGCTCGACGGTGGTGACACCGTGGCCGTCGGTCTTGATGACAGCCTTCTCCAGCCGCCCGTCCCAGCGCGCGCCGTCCTTGTCGACGGTGATGTGCACGTTCTTCTTGGTGCGGCCATTGATATCGACCGCCCACTTCGCCAAGTAGTAGTCGTAGGGCAGCACCAGCAGACCGGTGCCGGCCTGGTTCAGAATCCAGCGGAAATCAGCGCTGATCTCCGCGCCGCACACACCGCGCAGGTTCCAGTCGCCATCCCACAGGCGGATCAGAGGCCGCGAGAACCGCTGCTGCTTGCGAACCGTCTTGGCCGATTGCGCATCCGCGTAGATCGCGGGGAGGTCCAGCACCGAAGTCACTGCAGCCCCCACGGTCGCGACCAGTTGCGCGGCTGCACCACCAGCACCGACGCGCCGGTCGGCGCACCACTCACCTTGACCGGTACCGCGGTGGCCGGCGTGTACGGGGGCACCGGATAGAGGAAGCTGACGCCGTTCATCAGCGCCCAGATCTGGGAGCCGTCCTTGGCGACGATCATCTCTTCCATCGGGTCGGTGTCGACCGTCAGATCCTTGCCCGCGGCGGTCAGCGGCAAGGTGATCGTCCGCGCGCCGTCGCCATCGACCGCCCCCCACGAGAAGTCCGGCAGTGTCCACTGACCCGGCGCCGAACACACCCACTTGAGCCACATCGGCTGATCGGTCGGGTTGGCGATGGTGATCGTGCCGGACTGGCTCTTGTTCGTGCCGGTGGTATCGATCGTGGAGGTCCAGGATCCGGTCACATCGGACTCGACCCACCACGGATTGCCCGCTGTACAGGTCATGACGACCTTGCCGATCGACTTCAGATGCGGATCCTTGTCCGGCTTGAAGTCTGGTTGCTCCGACATCCGCAGTTTCAGCGTTCGCGTGCCGAAATCGGTCGTGATCGTCAACGTCGCGTCGCGGTCGTAGGCCCAGGCCTTGCGCCACGCGGAATCCACCGCTTCCCACGAACTACCCGCGGTCTGAAAGACATTGACCGCGAAAACGACATCGCGCTTGTTCGTCCGGTAACCACCGAACGAGGAACCGGCCTGAAACGCCGACTGATTCCAAATCGTCGTCACCGGCGCGTCGTACAACCCGGTCGGCGACGTAGCCAGCTCTACACCCTCACGACCACTCCCCTGACCGGCGATGGTCCATCGTGAACCATCGACTCCGGTCACCGTGATCATCGCAGCATTGGACGCCACAGATTCACCTCAATCCATATCATTACGGCGGCGACTAATGAGACAATTCCCATTGCGCCGCGAGAATTTTCAATCGTCCGATGATGTCTTCGTTGCTCGACATCGAGATGTTCACCGTCGCAGGCTGCCCACCGGGGGCCGGCTGGGCCGGGCCGCTACCGCCGCCGGATCCACCGCCCGGCGAACGTGCCGCCAGCATCTTCTGCAAGAAGGACGGATCGGCGTTCAATGCCTGCAGGAACGGGCGGTTTGCCGCGGTCGATCGGGCGTTCATCACGAATTCGCCGTCGGAAAGGTAGGCCGGAATCTTGTCGCCGATCGACGATCCCGGCCCCTTGATATCGCCGCCGGAGGCGTAAGCGGGCACATTTCCGCTCTGTCGCAAGAAGCTCTGCAGCCTGCTGCTCGCGTCACTATTTTCGTTCATAGTCATATCGATTCGTTTGCCATCGTCTGCGCGTCAGCTCACGAAGACCGACACGAACAGTCCACTGCCGATGGCCTGCCCCGTGCCGTTCTGGTGCATTCGCACGTCCAGCACATCGCCGGAGCGTAGTACCGGTGGCGCGGTGAGCGGAATGGTGACGGGGATTTCCGCGGCCAGATTCAGGCCGGCGGTCAGCGTGAGGCTCGCAAAGGTCTGCAGCACAGCGCCATCGCGGAGCTGGCGGACAGAGATGGTGGCGTTGCTGGTCGCGGCGCCGGTGACAGTGGCAAACCCCGGCGGTGCGACGAGCTGGACGTCGGTGACGGTGTCGCCGCTGTAGAAGGCCGGGGAATAGACCCCGGCCAGGGTTGTGGTGTCGGCCGCGCCGGCGGCTTGGGCCGGCAGCGTTGCGGAATAGATCATTCGTCCTCCCAGGTGGATCCGGTGAACTGGTCGATGAGGCCTTGCATCGACTCGTCTCGTTGTGCGTCGCGGACGATGTCCACCGCGGTGACCGGTCGGGGCATCGGCGTCATCCGGGGCGGATCGCCACCGGCGGCGGCGATCACCGCGGCCTGCACGCCCTGGAGCGCGTCGATGATCGACAGCAGCAGATAGCTGTCGATGGTGTATCCCTCCGGAGTCGGGCCGGCGGGTTCGGTCTTCTCTTCGTACAGGTCGAGATCGGCCTCGGCTTGTTCGGCGGCGAGCATCTGCTCGGCCAGCTCGCGATCCATCGCCAGCGCCGAGCGATATTGTGAACCGTGCGGCAGTCTGTCCTTGAGGGACCAGATCGTGCGCCAATCACGGTTGCGAATGGTGTGGGGCCCGAAGCATTCCCGGATGTCGATGCCGCGCTCGAGTAAGTCGTAGTCGAGCGCGGCACCGAAACGTTCCCAGAACTCTACGAGCCCTGCGATCCCCCCGGCAGCTCCGAGGAGCCCTGGCCGAAGAGGTGGGCGTAGAGGTCCTTCTGGAAGGCGAACCACTCGTCGAGCGGCCGATCGGCGAACAGTTCTTCGACGGCTTCGTACTGGTCACCCAGCACGATGACCATCTGTTCGTCATCGCTGGCGGTCCGGCGCAAGGCCAGGACCTGGCTGCGGGTGACCGGTGCGATCGCGATGTCGTCGGTCAGGCGGTAGGGCGCGCGTCGGCGCGGGGCGAGCTCTTGCTGCAGCTCGTAGAAACGACCGCCGACCTCGGCCTGGTCGGCCGCTTCGGGTGTGGATGCCATGATGCTATTTCTCCGGGTGGTGTTGTGCTACTAGGACTTCGAAGCGCGGCCGCGGGCCGGCTTGTCGACGGCTTCGACCTCGGCCTTCTCGGCGTGGCCGAGCTTGAAGACCGCGGTGACGTACTCGGTCGCGTTGGCAACGATGTAGTCGTCGACGCCGTCGGTCATGGTGACGGGGTACTCGGTGGGGATGGCGGACACGGTGGACCCGCTTTCTTCTCCGGCAAGAATGGATAAGGAATGTGTGGGGCGTGCCATGACCGGAGACACATGACACGCCCCACGCCCAAGTCCGTGGACCTGGGAGATCGAGAAACCGTCAGGAGACGGTTGGGGGTGCTTTACGCAGCGTTCGGGATGTTGGTCTGGGTCAGGATCTTCTTCCAGCCCGCGCCGCCGAAGCCATGGGCGATGGCGTAGCCGGCGGTGTCGTCCTTGAAGGCGACCATGGTCAACTTCTGGGCGAGGACCTCGGTGGGGTTCCACTGCTCGCCGCCGTACTTGCTGACCGCGACCTTCGGCAGCACCTTGTAGACGTAGATCGGGTTGGCGTCGTTGCCGTCCTTGCCGATGATGATCGCCGAGTAGTAGGTGATCTCTTCCGAGGCCGGCTGGGCGAAGAACACTTCACCGGAGGCGGCATTGGCCTTGATCGCCGACAGCGCGGTGCCAGTGGCCAGGTTCAGCGTCAGCGCGGTCGTCTGCTGCGGCTGGAACTCGATGGTGGTGATATCGCTGGTGACGTCGTTGCGCACCGGCTGCAGTTCACCGTAGGACTCGATCGGCGCGGCGGTGATGCCACGAGCGAAGGCCACACCGGTCTTCTTGTCGATCAGGCCGACAGGCTGGTAGGCCGGCGGCAGCGTCTGCAGGACGCCGGAGGCGTCGGTCAGCGCGGACGGCGCCGGGGTGTAGTGCGGTGCGATGAAAACGGCCGCGTCGAGCGGCTTGAGCAGCAGCGACCGCTGCGCGTTCTTCAGCGCGGTGAGGTTGGTGGCAGGCATGTGTCTCCAATCGAGCGCCCGCGAATGCAGGCATGGTTAACAGGAATCGGCACCGAGTGGCGCCGGTGAAAGCCCCGTCAAGGACGGGATTCACCCACCGCCTACTGGCGGCGAGCTTCGATCGAGAACGCAACCTCGACCATCTGGTTGAGCGGGTCGAGGTCGGGCACCTCGGTGAGACCGCGGCCACGACGCAAGATCGGCGGATGGAACTTCGGTTCCTCGGCCGCGATCTCCTCGGTATAGTCGACGAGCACACCGTTGACCCGGTTGGCCGGGGCATCGAGCATCGCCGTTCGGATCTGCACCGAAAGCTGCTGCGCCTGAGCGCGAGTGGTGCCGAAGGCCACCACGCTAACCTTCGCCTTGTAGGTGATCGCGTTGATGTCGAGCGTTCCCCCGGTGGTCCGCACCCAGATCAAGGGCAGCTTGGACTGCAGGTCTGCCGAGGTGGCGGGCAAGGTGGTGACGGTGGTCGCGGTCGGGGTGAACAGGTCGACCATGAACTGCTCGAAGTCGGGGAACTCCCCCGGTGCGGGATAGGTCGGCATTACGCTGCTTCCGGTGCCAGGCCGACTGTCACCTCGGCGCCGAGAGCGCCCTCGGGCGCACCCTCGGGGGTCTCCGGCGGCGGAATGGCCGCGGCCACTGTCATCGCGACGCCCTGGGCGAGGTCGGACAGCACATTGACATCGGCCTTCAACATCGCGAGTCGCGCGACCACGGCCTGCACTTCGGTCTGGATACGTTCGGCGAGACCGCTGGGATCATCGGAACTGGGCACGAGATTCTCCAAATGTTGGGTTCACGGGTAGTCCGTGGAAACGAATAGTTCGGATTCGGTCCGGCGGCATCGACTGCACTACTGGACCCAGCGGGGCTTCCACAAACCCCGTTCTGACACTTCGGGTTACAGACCGAGCAGCGGCAGCAACAGCGGAAGCACGCTGACAGTCTCGAGGACATCGACGACGGTACTGAGCATTTCTCATCACCCCCTTTCGCTCGTGCGAGCGGGAGCGCTTCAGCGCACGTGACTCAGATAGGTTGCGATCCGCTCGCGCAACGGGTCGTTGGTGAAAGTCGCGCCGTCAGGGGCGGTCTTGATCACGTTGATGGTGGTGCTCCGGTCTATCTCCGGGCTCATACGCCCTACGGGCGTGCGAAATCGGGGCTGCACCAGCTTCGGGGCGTCCTGCCGGAGGTTCTGCGATGCGGAAGACAGGGTCTGCACCACGGTGCTGACCGTGCTGGTCAACGCGGTGGCCGCGCCCGCGGTGGCGGCTACGGCCGGGCCGGTGACGGCACCGACCATAGCCGTGATGGCAGCTTCGCCACCTGCGGAGACGATTTCGTCCCGCGTGCCTTTGTAGATGTTGTACCAGTTGTGCCACTGCAGGAAAGGGAAGAGCGAGCCGACCGGAGCCGTGGAGAGGAAGCCGCCGGCGTCGGTGGGACCGTGTTCGTCCTCCACTTCGCCACCGGAAGCGTAGGCCTTCACATTGACCATCGCCTTGGTCGGGCCCTTCAGCGCACTGCTGGCGATCGACGCCCACTGGAGGAAGGGAAGCAGGCGGCTGGGTCGTGAGACCGACAGTGCGCCATCGTCATAGCCGGTGCGGCGGCCTTCCCATTCGCCGTCGGCGAAACGCACGAACTGTGCGTCATCTCGTACATCTTCGAAAGACATTGTCGACCATCCATTTGGTTCCAGGCGGTGACCGCGGGTCGGTGCGCATTGAGCAGCGCGGCGAGCCGGTCGCAGTAACCGTCAGTTCGTTATTTGACGTTGTGGGCGAAGCGGATACGGTCGGCCAGTGCGCTCCCCCCACCCGCCCAGGACGGCGAAGCTGAAGCCGACGTGCTGTCGGCAAGCGTTCGAAGCGGCGAATTGGCAGGGCAGCAGGTGATTTCATCTGCGTGGTGGGCTACTTGTATCCGAGGATCCCCACACGGTTCGGGGTAGCGCGGATCTCCGCGACCAGCGCCCGAACGCCCATCGCGACCGACTGTTCCTCGGAGCGACCGGCAAAGAGGTTCCGCGGATTGGCAGGACCGACACTGGCCGGGTAGTCGACGCCGGGGCCGATCAGGTATTTGCTGCTGTCGAGCCGGCGCGTGATGCACGAGAGCATATTCACCCGGTCCGCCTCACACGCTCTCCGGTGCCGCTACACGTCAGAACAGTGATCACGCCATCGACCTTTCTGTGTTGCGGAACTCCCTGTGCGGGAATCCATTCGATGAGTTGGAGAAGTCCCGCCCCCGGAGTCGAGGGGAATGCTCCGGGGGCGGGACCATGACGCCCCTGCGCTGCGACGACGTCTGCGACCGCGGGCTACCCGCAGGAGACGGGCGCGCAAGGGGCGGGGCATGCGGAACGCTCTCAACCCGCTTTTCAACCAGATAGTTGTTCGGGGGCGAGCCGCATGGGCTGGGAGTGACGGGCTATCAGACCCGTCGAGATTGTTGCAATCGAGAGGTGAGAAACGTTGGAAGGAGTTCCGATTCGTTTCTTGCCTGTGGCTCAAGCCTACAACGGGGTGTGTGACAACCGGCCGGAAAACGACCAACAGTGCAGGTAAATAGTGGTTTGAACCACCCCGAGGTATCCGGAGGCTTCATTCCTTGGGAAGGATGGAGTCATGTCATCAGGGACGTCGACGAGGTACCCGCCTGAGCTGCGTGATCGGGCCATGCGGATGGTCGCCGAGATCCGCCACGGACACAGCTCGGGGTGGGCGGCAATCTAGTCCGTCGCAGGCAAGCTCGGGATAGGTAGTGCTCAGACGCTCCACAACTGGGCCCGCAAGGCGCAGGTCGATTCGGGGCAGCGCGCCGACGTGACCTCCGACGCTGCCGCCGGTGGGACACTCGGGACGAGTTGCGGTTAGCGATCGCCACTTGGATCGAGCGGACCTACAATCGGCGACGTCGTCAACGGGGGCTCGGGCGACTGACCCCGGTCGAATATGAGACCCTCAATCAGGCTCCACTCGCGGCATGAAACTACACACCCCGCGTGGCAGGTCAAGATGTCAACCAAACCGGGGGCAGTCCCATCAGCCCGGGGTGGGCGGAGCACACAGGTAGGCCGGACAGCGTGGCGTCGCGATACCTGCGTGTACACCTCCTCACAAATCAAGTGGCCCCAAACCCAGAGTTCCCCGTCGGGCCGATTGGCGATGTACTAGCCGCTCAGGCCAGCACGCGGGACTCACGAAAGATCGAGGCTAGTGCGAGCTGCGCAAGCTATCGATTTTCAGGAATGACAGCGAGTCGGGCCGGCCGCAGCCTCAACCGACCTCACGTCTACTCATCTTCGGCGCTCTGCTCGATTTCGTCGCACCATTGCTGGTACGCAGGACTGACCAGATACACCCTGACCGATGAGACGCCGATCTGGGCCGTAACCACCACGCCCGGAAGGTCCCAGCGCAGGCCGCGGGTCGGTTCGATCCACCAATCCGTGGGCCGCTGCCCGAGCAGTTCGAACATCCGCTGCACGAGTGCATCGAAAACTTCATCCAGCTCAGGCTTCAAGTCGCTCCGACCGAGAACCACATCACTGGCACGGAAGGAGATCTCATTGATCGCTCGCGACAAGTCGGTTGTCGATCTGTCCGCGACGGACACCCTCACATCCGGGCGATTGACTTCCAGATTGGTCACCGCTGCCGGCACCTGCTCATCGAGGCCGCTGAACTGCCAGCCGACCTGACCGCAGAACGGCGGCAGGTCATGGACGGTCCACGTCCAGTCGAACTCAGCGGCCGCGCGCACCGCCTGGGCAGCGCGTTCGATATCTGCTCGCATCTTTTACAGCTCTTTCTCGTAGTCAGAGTGGGTGGTTCGGTCGTGGCCGTCACGGCGGTCGTAGCCTCCCACATCACGACGGGGCCAAGTCCTCACAGGTAAGTCATGCCGCGGAGTCGTTCGTCGTCCGAGACGATCTGTCCGGGCGGCGGCGTGTGCTGCACGACGTTGACTGTCAATGATTCGTTTGCCGGTGTTCGAGGGGGCCGGAACCCGGGTAGCAGGGCAGGCACCGCAGGTACTGGAACAGCGAGTTGCCCGATCGCGGCGACATCGTGCAACCCTGCCTGGATCAGGCCACCGAGCCAGCTACCGGCCTGACCGAGCACACCGACCGGGAAGTTCCCCGCCCCCACGAAGGTGTTGGCCCGCGATAACGGCAGTGCGACCCCGCGCAGCCTAGGGCCAGGTCCATTACCGGTAGTTTGGCCGATAACCGTCTCGGCGGGGATACCATGCTCTGTCGGGATCTGCTCGGAGCCATAAACGATAGTCTTAATCATCCCATTGGGCTTGGTTTCGACCTTGATCAGCCGATAACCCACCCTGGAAGGGTCTTCGCTGTCAATGGCTGTCCACACCCCGTGATCGACAAGCCACTGCTTGAACTCGGGATCGTTTTTGGCGTCCTGCTTGAGTTTATGCCAGAGATACGGGTCGGTCATCTGCTGGGAAAGGATTTCGTCGCTACCGGGCCCGGCGGAGACGGTCGCCCCCTTGCCTGGCCGCGGGGTGCCTGGGTCACCGCCTTTTGCTTCGATCACCATGACTTCACCGTTCTTGACGGCGACGATGTCGTGGGTGCCCGAACCTCTGGGGCGGCGTTTCACTGTCCACCCGTCGGTTCGGAGCATCGCGATCGCCCCGGCTTCGCCGAGCAGTTCCTTGGCACGATCAACCACCGCCTTGGCACGCCACCATTCGTTGATTGCGTCATCCAGCGAGGCTTCCGGAGCGCCGAGATCAGCCAGCCTGTCCAGCTCGTCCCTCCTCGTTGCCAAGCTGGAGCTGGTGAGTTTGGCAAGGTCCGCTTTGTACCCGTTCCCGTTCCCGAGCCGCCAGATCTCGCCGAGAAATGTCTGCTGGTAGAGCCGTGTGCCGTGGAGGACGGCAAGAGCTACCATGATCGGTGGCCGGTGCTCTTCATCGA
Source organism: Rhodococcus sp. W8901 (assembly GCF_013348805.1). Lineage (NCBI taxonomy): Bacteria > Bacillati > Actinomycetota > Actinomycetes > Mycobacteriales > Nocardiaceae > Rhodococcus > Rhodococcus sp. W8901. The sequence goes on along the minus strand of NZ_CP054690.1, from coordinate 916,312 downwards.
TGTCATCGATACCCGATTCCAAGAGCTTGTATAGAACAGCCTGAAGGTTGAGGTCGGTCTTTGTGTCCGGGTTCTTCGCGAAGCCGGGCTTCATACCTGCTGGGTTTCCCTTATCCCACATCAGTCTATTTCCCAGCCAGTATTGTCCTTCCTCCGGAACCCGGTTCTGTCCCTCCTTCGTGCTGGGGAAACGGTTCTGGGTAGAAACCGTGTCCGGGTCATCAGCCGGGCTCGGGCGACTGGGTTCCGTGTCCGGGTCATCAGCCGGGCTCGGGCGACTGGGTCCCGTGTCCGGGTCATCAAACATGCTCGGGCGTCTGGGTCCCGTGTCCGGGTCATCAAACATGCTCGGGCGTCTGGGTACCGTGTCCGGGTCATCAAACGGGCTCGGGCGTCTGGGTACCGTGTCCGGGTCATCAAACGGGCTCAGGCGTCTGGGTACCGTGTCCGGGTCATCAAACGGGCTCGGGCGTCTGGGTACCGTGTCCGGGTCATCAAACGGGCTCGGGCGTCTGGGTACCGTGTCCGGGTCATCAAACGGGCTCGGGCGACTGGGTACCGTGTCCGGGTCATCAAACGGGCTCGGGCGTCTGGGTACCGTGTCCGGGTCATCAAACGGGCTCGGGCGACTGGGTACCGTGTCCGGGTCATCAAACGGGCTCGGGCGACTGGGTACCGTGTCCGGGTCATCAAACGGGCTCGGGCGTCTGGGTACCGTGTCCGGGTCATCAAACGGGCTCGGGCGACTGGGTCCCGGTTCGAGCAAGGGGGGAGGTTGAACGCCCTCGTCGCCGTCGACCCTGGGCGGAATCCACGGCTGTGGCTGTCCAATCTCTGGAAGCGAGTTCGGGTCGACAGGCTTGACGCCATCGTCCTGGGGTTTGCCGTGCGGGCTGCCCGGGAGCACCCCGGTCTCCCACATGTAATAAGTAAGTCCGACCGCGACGACTAGACCGAGGGTTGCGGTCACCGCCGCGCCAGGCCCCGTGGGGGCTCCTGCCCCAGCACCTGCCGCAGCCCCGGCCGCCGCGCTTTCGGCGAGGGCTGCCCCCAGCGTCGTCGTTCCGGTAGCGACCCCGATTCCGAGGCCGGCCAGACCCGCGGACGGGTCCACCGTCGACGCCGATCCACCCTCGCCAATCGTGTTGCCAGAGCTGTCGATCGTGAACAGGTACTCACCGGCAGAGTTCAGTACTGCCCATCGTGGGGCATCGTTGTCATCGGCCAGACGTAGCCGGAGCGCGGGATCACCCTCGCCCTTCGCTAGCAGCGGCGTGCCGTTGGAGCCATAGTTGATGTCGACCGACGAACCATCGGCAAGCGGAACCTGTTGAGTCCTGCCCCAATAGGTCGGCTCCTGTCCGGGAACCACCACATTCCAGTCGGTGGTGGGCACGCCATCCGGGCCGATCGTTGTCTCACCCTCGAATTTCGTTCCGGGAGGCGTCATTTCAAGCATAAGTTGACCCAATGCGCCCACGCCCGGTGGGGGTGGATTCAGTCCTCCGCTGCCTGGTTTGTCAGCGGTCACGCCTGAAGGGAGCAACAATGACTCAAGGTCTTTGGGCACCGTGGTCTTTGGGAGGTCCTCGGCGGAGTATGTCGATCTCTCTGGTACCAACGGTGCTGCTGCCGGATTTCCGGGATAAGTGGCGATGCCCAGTTCCCCGGTCGGGTCGTAAGGATTCACCATCTTTGGAGGCTCGGGAAGCGGCTCCCCGTCGGGCCCTATGCCAATCATGGCGTAGGGACTGACGTTCGTGGACTTGCCAGGGCTGGGAGGCTGCTGCTCCTCCTCGGTAGGAGGGGCCGGGGTGGCGGGGGAAGTCGGCCGATCGACCAGCGGGTAGGGGTTGTCGATGAAGGCGGGCTTGTCGGGCTCGGGCGCAGTCTGCGGATTGACCACGGCGACGGGGCCGATGAAGGGCTCGGGCGCGGTCTTTTTAGTTGGTGGGGGACGTTTGTGACCTTCGGTTGCCATGGGTGTACCTCGGTGTTTCATGAAAGAGGCCGCACCCCAGGGTGGGGAGCGGCCGAAAAGTGGGCGGAAGGGAAAGCGCGGTACCCGACCGAAGGGGTATCTACCGGTGCGGAGTCGATGGGACGTCGGTCATGTGGACCGCGGTGTGCTCAAAGGGGTGAAATGGGTTGGCAGCCAGGGCCTTTTCCTAAACACGGAAGGGCCGGCAACGAAGAGTGGACATGAAATAGCCCAAGCAGCCTGCGTCGGAAACACTTTCCTGGGCAATGTGATTCATGACCAGTCGATGTGTTCTCGAACCTCGATCGGTCACTACGGACCACCTCACACCGAGGGCATCAGCCCATCGGGTGTTGTGTGACAGTCCTACGGAAAGCGACCAACAGTGCAGGTAGAGCACTATTTCAGTGAACGTGCTGCGGCAGGCCGCGCGGCCGGTCTGTGCGCAGCGGGGGCCCCGGGTTTGGTTGACTTCGGACTGGTGAGGATGCGTCCTCGCCTGGAAGGATCACCAACCATGCCGAAGCGCTACCCCGAGGAGTTTGGTCGCGACGTCGTCGCGGTGGCCCGCAAAGGCCAGGCGCCGCCGGCTCGGATCGCGAAGGACTTCGCGATCTCCGAAGCGACCTTGCACAACTGGCTGAAGAAAGCCGATATCGAGGACGGTGTCCGCCCGGGTGTGACGGTGCAGGAGTCCGAAGAGCTGCGCCAACTGCGCAACCGCAACAGGCTCCCCGAGCAGGAGAACGAGATCCTGCGGCGGGCGGCGGCGTTCTTCGCCCGCGAGTTGCCCCCAAAATGACGTACCCGCTGGTCCTTGACCTTGCCGCGGACGGTGTCCCCGTCGCGGTGGCCTGCCGGGTGCTCGGCTTCTCCACACAAGCGTTCTACAAGCGGCGCGCCGATCCGGTCTCGCAGCGAACTGGGACGACGCCCATCTGATCAACGCAGCCCTCGATATCCAGACCCACGATCCGGCGTTCGGGCACCGGTTCATCGCGAACGAGCTGCCCCATTACGACATCACCGCCGGCGAGAACCGCGTCCATCGGCTGCGCTCCCTGCAGCGGATCTGGTCCGCGTTCGCCAAGAAACCCGGCCGAGGCCGCAGGTCGGGGCCGCCGGTGCACGACGACCCGGTCGCCCGCGACTTCACTGCGACGAAGCCGAATATGTTGTGGCTGAACGACATTACCGAGCATCGCACCGCTGAAGGCAAGCTCTACCTGTGTGCGATCAAGGATTGCTACTCCAACAAGATCGTCGGCTACTTCGATGGACGCACGCATGACCTCTGACCTCGCCGTGTCCGCCCTGCGCAACGCCATCGCCCTCCGTAGTCCGGACAACCGGACCGTGGTGCGCTCCGACCGGTTGAACTCGCCCAGTACACGTCGGTTGCGTTCACCGAGCGGCTCGTCGAGGCCGGCGTCGACACCTCGGTCGGGACCACCGGGGACAGCTACGACAATGCCCTCACGGAGACGATCAACGGCCTCTACAAGACCGAGTTGATCACGCCGAGGCGCCTTTGGCGGACCGTTGACCAGGTCGAAGTCGCCACTCTCGAATGGGTCGACTGGTTCAACCACCGTCGACTCTACGAGCACTGCGGCGACCTGCCGCCAGCCGAGTTCGAGGCCCTCCACCACCGCAATCACCGAACTCAGCCTGCGGCTGGGCTTCCCAGGAGTTACTGGTTCCGGAGACATGAGGGTTCTCGCCGTTCTTTGCGCGAAAACGCGACCGCACACCAAATCACCGAACTCCGAAGTGACGGCGATCATGCGGCGGAGCTTCCAACGGGATCGATCCGGAACAAAATCCTCCAGCAAGGAGGCGGATTCGAGAGAGGAATAGTCCCGCCCCGGGGTATGAGCCGGCCCGAGTGCGGGACCTGGGCGCCCCGGGCGGCGGCGTCTGCGCCCGTGGACTTGCACGGGAGACGGGCACGCAACGAGGCGGGCCTGAGCGGACGCCAGGCCCAGCTGCTGTTCAGCGGAGCTTTGGGCGGTGTCGCGCGGGGCCCGGCGCGTTGGGGGTTAGGGGGCGGGCGGGATGAAGCGGCTTTCGAACTTATCCAACCGACCGATGACGTCAGCGAGGGCGTCGACCAGGGTGTGGCCGCCGAGCTGCGGCCAGCCGGCGTACTGGCCCCGGTCACGTTGGTCCAGGCCGCACAGCTGTTCGCGGATGTCCTTGACATCGCTGCTGATCGGGCCGCAGAACTTGATGATGAAGTCCTGGAGCTGGGTGACTTCTGAGGCGCTCATCGGCGCGTCCTTTCTCTCGAGGAAGGCCGCTACGTCGCGGCGGAATTCGTCCATGTCGATGCCGGCGGGGTCGATCTTTCCCTCTCGGCTGTACTCCCGGTGGGCTACGCAGTCATCGGCGGTGCGGCCGATGCGGCCCAGAATGGCGGCGCAGCCGCGTTTGTAAGCGTCGAGCTGGGCTGGGGTCCAGTCGGTTCCGTCGCCGCGGGAGACGGCTTCGATGCCGATCACGTGGTAGTTGGCGTTGTCGGTGGGCCAGCCAGGCCAGGAGCCGCGACCGGCGTGCCAGCAGACGCCCGCGGCGATGACGCGGAAGGTGCCGTCACGTTCCAGCACCAGCTGGGCGAGGGGGCCGTCCAGGTCGGGGCGGCCGTACTGGACGATGCGCCAGTCCTCGGTGCCGCCGCCGGCGGTGTGGTGGCACAGCACGCCGCGCAGGTCGCGGAAGTCGCCGTGGCCCCGGTCACGCCAGCCTTCGTGCTCGATCACCCGCAGGCCGGCCGCGCGCAGCACGTCGGCCAGCCAGATCGGGTCTCCGGTCCAAGACATCGGGTATTTCCTTTGCTGTATGTATTCGCTTGCAGGGACATTCGGTGGCCCTGCAAGCACTGAAGGTGTGGAGAGGGCGTGACTCCGCGTGCCGGCAAGGAAAGTGGCACCGACTCGGTGGAGGGCGAGCCAAGGAAGCGAATGATGTTGGCAAACAACGGCACAAACATCGTATGACGACAATGACATCGAAATATGGCGCTATACAACAGATCTGCATCCACACCAATCCGACGGCCCGAGCCTATCAGCGGGTCCGTGACGAATCCGGGGATACTGGCCAACACCGCAGGCAAATAGCCATTTCCAGAGTGCGGGAACCGCCGTCACACTGAACCGTCTCGGGTTTGATGCCGCTTCCATTCTTGTGAAGGATGCAGAACATGCCCAAGTGTTACCCCGCCGAGCAACGTGAGCGAGCCGTCAAGATGGTCCAGGGCCACCTCGACGAGTACCAATCCCTGCACGCCTCCTGCCAGGCCATCGGACCGAAGCTCGGTATCGGTCCGGAGTCGCTGCGGACCTGGACCAAGCAGGCCCAGATTGACACTGCCGAGCGTCCCGGTGCCACGTCAGCAGCGCAGCAGCGAATCAAGGAACTCGAACGCGAGAACCGAGATCTCAAGGAAGCCAACGAGATCCTGAGATCGGCGTCGATCTTCTTCGCGAGGGAACTCGTCCCCCGCAAGCGGGAGGTATCCCCACCTCGCCGCCGCGGGGGCACCTCCCTGCACCGCAGGTGCTTGGGGGCATCTGCCAGTTCATCGACGAAATGCGTGCACAGAACTGCAGGGTCGAGTCGATCTGCGCAGTGCTCACCGAGCGCGGCGTCAAGGTCGCCCCACGCACGTACCGGAACTGGAAAACCGCGCAACCGTCGGAGCGAACGGTGACCGACGCGCACCTGACGAACGCACTACTGCGCACCGCCGACACCGCCGAAGGACGCTACGGGCGCCGCAAGATGACCGCCTACCTGCGACGCAATGGACACCAGGTCGCCGCCTGCACCGTCGACCGACTGATGAGCGACGAGGGCCTGTCCGGCATCGTCCGCGGCCGCCGGCACCGCACCACAATCCGAGGCGGCAAGAACAGTCGCCGGGCTCCGGACCTGCTCGATCGGGACTTCACCGCCGAGGCGCCGAACCGGAAATGTCACTGACTTCACCTACTGCCGGACGTGGGCCGGGTTCGTGTACGTGGCGTTCGTGATCGACGGGGCCCCTACCTGCACGAAGTGCTTGGGGGCGTTCTCCCGCGCCATTGTCCGCTGGCATGCGGCGAGCGTGATGGACACTGCGATGGTCACGACTGCGTTGAAGATGGCATTGTGGCGTCGGGACCATGGTGGCCATGCCGTTGCCGACGGGCTTATCCATCCTCCCCAAGCACTTCGTGCAGGGCGGTCCCCCCAGCGATGCCGGTAGTCAATACACCTCAATTTCGCTTGCGGAAACCCTTGCGCTGGAAGGAATTGTGGCGTCGATCGGCCGTGACGGCGATGCTTACGACAATGCGTCGGCGGAGTCGACTATCGGGTTGTTCAAGACCGAGGCGGTCTCCAAGGGCAGCCCGTTCCTGGCGGGGCCGCTCAAGACGATCGACGATATCGAGTTCGCCACGATGGGTGGATCGACTGGTTCAACACGCGCCGCCTGCACAGCACCCTTGGTTACATCACGCCCGATGAATTCGAGGGATCTACTACGCTCAACAATCGGCCCTCCAACCGGAGTTGTCGCCAGCATAGGAGCGGCAACAAACCCGGACGGTTCACACCGCCCCGATCGCAGGGGACGGACGAGCCTTGGCCGGATCCGTCAACCTGCGACCCGGCTGCAGGGCAACCCGGCCCGTGCTAACGCCGCAGGGATGATCGGTAGACTCGCCGCTTATGACATACGAGTTGGACCCGCAGACCCCCGACGAGTTCGATGGTGAAATCACCTCGACCTCGGATTCGGGACTGGAGGGTACGGCCGGCTACCACGGGCGATCAAACGGCATCCCCCGAAGGGTCGGTGATCTGTCCGACCTGAACGAGGAGGACAAGCGCCTGTACGACGAGTTCCTGGCCGCTCTCAGGTAACGGCGGCAACATACGCACGGATCTGGCAACCCATGAGGTCTCCATAGATCCAATTTCGAACGGGGGGGGTGTCAGCAACAATGGCCAGCCGCAGCGGCAACAAACGGTACGACGCGCGGGTCCAGGCGGCGAAACTTGACGTTACCATAGGCAATGTCGGCTTCGCAGCACCGATCGTCATCTGGCAACCCACGTTCCGGGCGATACTGGTCACCGCGGACCTGACCACAGTGGATCGTCGAGAAGCACTCGCCCACGCGCTCGCGCACGCGCAACTCGAGCACTCGAAGACAGTCCGAAAAGCACGTGCCGGCCGCGAATCTCGTCAGAGCGTGGAACTCCGCGTTTACGAGCTGGCGTGTCGCAACCTGATTCCTATCGCGGATCTCAGAGAGGCGCTCGCGCGTTATACCAGCGTCGACGACGTTGCCGGCTGGCTCCAGGTGAATCCCGATACGGTGCGCTATCGACTCCAGTACCTGTCGCGCACGGAACGGCGAGTGCTGACCCCGGACATCGTGAATCGTCTCGACTGGTATGCAGACGCGAAATACCCGCTGCCGGTCAGCTGCATCTGGACCGACTCCGCGCCGCTGCCGGCATACCGGAAGCTGCCCGAGATCCTCAGACAATTTCGGTAGTCCCAACTACAGACGTTCCCTGAACACTGTTGTGACTCAGGCTGATCGGCGATAGACCCCCTGTGGCAGCGCACAGAGTTCGATCACGTCGCCCAGACGGTACACGGTGTCGTTTCCTACCACATGGCCAGTCAGCTTGCCTCGACGGGCCCACTGCCTGATCCGCTCGGCGGAGATGCGGTCACCGGAGCTGTCGGACACCAGCCGCGCGAGTTGAGCCGCGGTACCCATGATTTCGTAGGCCTGGTCCAACATTTTACGGCGGCGACGCCGCACCGCGACGACGGTCCCGCAGCCCTCGCATCGGACGAGGTCGGCATCGGACTGGGCGGAGAGCCCCCGGCCGCACTCACAGTTGCCAACACCGACACGAGATTCCGGGCGGTCGATCGTGCGGTATCCCAACCGAGTAGCCCTGGACAATGCGGCATCCAAACCGACGAGAGCATCCGAGTCATCGGGAATCCGGGGCAGGTGACGGATGAGGAACTGGCACTGCTCTATGGCGGTGACCGGAGCACGCTGCGCGATGGCGGCCGAGACCTTCGCGGCATAAGTGGTCAGCACCCCCGCGATGTCTCGGCGCGCTTTCGCGGCACCGCTATTGAACGGCAGGACCTGCTCAGCTCTCGTCGTGCGCACGTACCCCAGCGAACCCGCGGAGGTGATGGCGTCTGTGCGACTGAGAGTGATATCGAGCTCCGCCAACAGCGTTGGGACGGCCTCGAGGGCCGCCATGACAGCGGCGCGAGGCTCGGAGGTGAGATGTTCGGTGTACATATGACCTTCTTTGACTAGGCGATCAGATCCAGCGCCGCCGCGGGTTGCTGCGGGTTGTATCGGACATACACGACTCCTGCGCGCACCTCCGACTCGAAGCCCGGACCGAACGCGGCAGCCATTCCGGTACGGAGACGATGTTTGGTGGAGTGCGGGTATCGCGTCGGCCACGGATACATGGCCCACCGCCCAGGACGACTGCGCAACTCTTCGGCAAACTGCCGGTTCTCGCGTTCACGGGCACGGGTCTGCGGAGGAGGCAGCTGGACAGGGTCGGTGGACATGAGATTCCTTCCGGATGCACAGCGCAAGTCGGGGATCACCGATGCAACCTGGACGGGCACCAACCCTCGCGACAGCGCCGTCGCGGGGCGCGACGCAGCACCCAGATTACATCGTTGCATGCAATTTTGCAATATGTACAGCTGCCCCGAGCTGACGAAGCGGCCCAAGATGCGGCCTATTGCCATCCCCATCAGGCGTTTGAACACACATCAGCGAAGATGTATTAGATGTGTGTAATTGTTGGTAATAGTATAGAATCTGATGCATGAGCAATCGTCAAAGCGCCCCGGTGCCCAGGGAGGTCAGCGAGGCGATCCGTAGCGCGAGGCAGGCCAAGGGCCTGTCCCGTGATGCTGCAGCACGGGCGGCCGGGGTCAGCGTCAGCCTCTGGGCGCAGGTCGAATTGGGCACCCAGTACAAAGGCGAGAATAAGGTCGACGCCCGAACCACAGCGCGCACACTCCAGGCCATGGCCGAGGCCGTGGGGGTGGATCCTGCGCCATTGCTGCGCAAGACGGGATTGGACAAGCCCGCGACCGGCACCCCATCCACTTCGCGTCCGCAGCCCCTCCTTGACTTGACGGGATTGTCGGATGAGGACCTGGGCAGGGTCGCCGCGTTCGTCGCCGGCCTCAGAGCGCGCTGAATTTCCTACATTGACTACACGTTCAGTGCATACAACATGCAATGCGTGTTGTAGCCTAGCGCTGTGAACGATCAACCACCTTGCCTTGGACTACCTGGATTCCTGCGGCCCAAGGACACGAGCGGCTGGCAGGTACTGCCGGCAACCATCGCTGCGAAGGCGCTGTGTCAGGACAGATGTCCGCGCGACATCTTCCTGGCTTGCGCGCAGTCAGCTTTGACCGCCGGGACCTGCTTTGGGGAAGAAGAGCCCCGCGTCGCTGACGGCGTGGTGATGGCAGGAATCGTCTGCCGCGGCGATGCCCTGACCGAGAAAGCGCTCCGCCGCGTAATCAAGCAACTCGCGCAAGCGCCGACGGCGCGCCCTACCCATTGCCGGAACTGCCACAAGCCTATGACCACGCGCCGTCGCAAGCTGGTCGGCCACGTCGTCCATGAAGGGGGCGGAATGTGCACAGGGTGCCGCCGTGCAGAGCAGCGATCGGCGTGACTAGACGCACAGTGCAGCACTTGCGACCACAAGCCGATCAACCTCTTTCCGAGTCGATCACCGACGACTCGTAGCCTAGGCCCGCGACTGCGCCTGATTCGGTCCAAAAGTTGAACAGTGCAGGTAAAACAACCATTTCGTTGTGGCCCGCTCCGCGTGTCGGTTCCATGCTTCGTTGCAAGGAGTGCGCGGGCGCTGGATCGGCGCAGTTTGCCGGAGGTGGTTTTGGGCAGGGTTCCGGGCAAAGAACGGTCACCGTCCGGGGAGGGATGCACACGGCTTTGAAGACCGCTGTGCTGATGGCGCGTCGCAGTTGCAGGGTGAGGGCCTCGTCGTTGTGGTGGGCGGATTCGGCGAGCACGGCGAATCCTTCGCCGGGGCTGCCTGCGGCGAAAGTTACCGCGATGGCGTTGCCGGTGCGGACGCCGGCGACGCGTTCGGCGGCCCGTTCGATATCGGTCGGATACAGGTTGCGCCCAGAGATGATGATGACGCCCTTGCGGCGTCCGCAGATCACGGGTTTCACCCTCCTCGGTAAAGTATCGAGGTCACCGATCTGATTCCAGCCATCGGCATCCTGGGCGGCGACACTCCCTCGGGCGGTGAGGTACTCGCTGGTGATGTTCTCGCCACGCAGTTCGAACTCGCCTACCTGCCGGGTCGCCAGCGGGGTACGCGTATCCGGGTCGACGACCCGCACCTCTATCCCGGACAGCGGCTTTCCGAGTGTGGGGCAGGCGGGACCATCGGCCGCGGATGCGGCGATGCCTTCGACTTCAAGCACCAGCCGGTCGACATGATCTGCCCGCAGACCGCGCCCCCGGTCCGGGGTAGAGACTGCGACCACCGCTTCGGCCAAGCCGTAGCAGGGAGCCAATGCAGTTGGCGGCCAACAGAACCGCGATTCTTGCCGCGGAGGAAGTCGGCGGCGGTGATGCTGACCAGTTCTACGCCGGCCATCATCGGCATGGACAGGAACGTGATCATTCCCATGTCATGCGACAACAGCAAGGGACTACCCCCACTTCGGTTGACTCGTTGACCTGCCCCAAGCGGCGTTACCCCCGGCGGTGTGAAGATCAGGCCGGAACGGACGGATCCTCGAAGCGTAGCTCGTACTCGATCGGCGACACATAATCGAGCTGCGAGTGCCGTCTCTGCCGGTTGTAGAAGATCTCGATGTAGTCGAAGATTGCGTTCGCCAGATCGAGCCGGGTCCGCCACTTCTTCCGGTCCAAGAGTTCGATCTGCATCGACGACCAGAACGACTCCATCATCGCATTGTCATATCCGCCTGGCGATGGTGCCGAACGACGGCATCAGGCCTGAGGAGCGGATCTTGTTCGTGAAGGCCCATGACGTGAACTGCACCCCGTGGTCGGCATGCACGATCCCGCCGGGAGGTGGTGTTTGGTTCTTAGTGGCCATGTCGAGGGCGTTGACGACCCGGGTGGAGTCCTGGCAGTTATCGATTGACCAGCAGACGATCTTGCGGGAGGTGTCCATCACTGCGCAGCAGTAGACCTTGCCCTCGCGGGTGGGATGTTCGGTTATATCGTTGACCCACAACTCATTTGGCGACAATCGGTGGAACTTCCGATGTAGGAGATCATCGGCCGTGGCGACGCCCTTCAAGCGTTTGACCTTGGCCGGACCGGGTAGGCCGGCGATGCCGGCGAGCCTCATCAGCCGGGCAACAAGGTTCTCGCTGACCACGATGCCCATCCGCGGATCAGTTCGGCGTGTACGCGCCGGGATCCGTAGGTCTGCCGCGATGCGTCGTGGACCTCCCGGATCGAGCCAGTGCCACTGACGGCGCATCTGGGCCGCCGACATCGGACGGGTCTTGTACATGCAGTAGCCGGGGCTGCTGACGCCGAGTAAGCGGCAACAGACCGGAGACGGCCTGCAGCCTCGGCAGCCTGGCCGGTCTCTCCGGCTGACGACTCGGGTTCCCGTCGCGTCACCCACCGCCCAACCAGCACCCCGAAAACGAGCGGGGTATTGAAATACACTCCGCCGCAAACCGTTTGACACGCTACGTCCCACCAAAACCACCGAGCTTGGAGCGACGACATGGAATTCATTTCGGAAGGCCTCAAGGCGCCGCTGAACCTCCCGATGCTCAGTCTGGACGTCCTCATTTCTTCACCTTCGGATCCTTCGATCCCACCAAGAGCCTGTGGGACTGGTCGTAACGTCGCAACAGCGAGATTGGTGGCGCAGTCCGATGCTGCTGGGTCGACGTCCGACCCGCTCCCCCGCCTCGTCGAACGCGAACGCCCTCCCGACCCCGACGGGTCGAGAGGGCGTTCGTGACGGACCGACTCGCTAGTCCTGAATGCGCTCGATGATCGTGACGTTCGCGGTGCCGCCACCCTCGCAGATGGTGAGCAGGCCGTAGCGGCCGTCCGTGCGCTCGAGCTCGTTGAGCAGCGTCGCCATCAGCTTGGTGCCGGTCGCGCCCAGCGGGTGGCCGAGCGCGATCGCGCCGCCGTTGACGTTGACCTTGGCCGGGTCGGCGCCCAGCTCCTTGATCCACGCGAGCACGACGGGGGCGAACGCCTCGTTGATCTCGACCAGGTCGATGTCGTCGAGGGTCAGGCCCGCCTTCTCCAGCGCGTGCTGGGTGGCCGGGATCGGCGCACTCAGCATGAAGATCGGGTCGTCGCCGCGGGCGCTCATGTGATGGATGCGGGCGCGCGGCTTCAGGCCGTACTTCTTCACGGCCTCCTCCGACGCGAGCAGCAGCGCGCTGGCGCCGTCGGAGATCTGGCTGGCGACGGCGGCGGTCAGGCGGCCACCCTCGACCAGCACGTTGAGGCCGGCCATCTTCTCGAGGCTGGTCTCGCGCGGGCCCTCGTCGGTGGTGAACTCACCGAAGGGGACGATCTCGTTCTCGAAGCGGCCCTCGGCGATCGCGACCTTGGCGCGCTCGTGGCTCTGCAGGGCCCACTTCTCCAGATCCTCGCGGCTGACATCCCACTTGTCGGCGATCATCTCGGCGCCGCGGAACTGCGACACCTCCTCGTTGCCGTAGCGCTCGGTCCAGCCCTTGGACTCGGCGGTGGGGGTGGTGAAGCCGTACTGCTGGCCCACGATCATGGCGGCCGAGATCGGGATCTGGCTCATGTTCTGGACGCCGCCGGCGATGATCAGGTCGGCGGTGCCCGCGAGGATCGCCTGCGCACCGAACTGGATGGCCTGCTGGCTCGAACCGCACTGGCGGTCGACCGTCACGCCGGGCACGTGCTGCGGCAGGCCCGCGGCCAGCCACGACATGCGCGCGATGTTGCCGGCCTGGCCGCCGATCGCGTCGACGCAGCCGAAGACGACATCATCGACGTCCGACGGGTCGATGCCGGTGCGCTCCACGACGGCCTTGATGACGTGCGCGCCCAGGTCGATCGGGTGAACGGGCGCGAGGCTGCCGTTCTTCTTGCCGATCGGGGTGCGGATGGCGTCGACGATGTAAACCTCGGGCATAACTGCTCCTGGATTCGGATTACTTGTGGGAGTCGGGGCTGGCAAGCCCGTCCAGAACGATGGAGAGGTACTGCTTGGCGACGGCCTCGGCGGTCATCGGACCACCCGGCCGGTACCAGCGCACGGCAACCCAGACCGTGTCGCGCATGAAGCGGAAAACGATTTCGATGTCGAGGTCCTTGCGGAAGCTCCCGTCGGCGACACCGGCCTCGAGTACCCCGACCCACAGGTCGCGGAACTCCTGGTTACGCTCGGCGAGGTACGCGAACCGCTCGTTGGCGGCGAGGTGCTTGACCTCGTCCTGGTAGATCGCGACCGCGCTGTGCGAGGCGTCGATGGCCTCGAACGACGCGATCACGAGGGCCTCGAAGGTCTCGCGCGAGCCCATGCCCGCGTCGACGATCTCTCGGTAGCGGCCGAACAGGTCGTCCTGGAAGCCGCGCAGGATCTCGTCCACCATGGACTCCTTGGAGTCGAAGTGGTGGTAGAGGCTGCCGGACAGGATGCCCGCCGCGTCGGCGATGTCGCGCACGGTGGTGGCCCGCAGACCACGTTCGGCGAAGAGGCCCGCGGCGAGTTCGAGGAGTTCGGCGCGACGCCCGGACTTGTTCGAAGACTCGTCGGCGTCTCGGGGTGGAGTCATGCCGGACATCCTACCAACCAAGCGATTGCTAGGGTATCGGCGCATTTCGCCCAGTGGACAGCTTTCCACAGCGGCCGAATGTCCCATCGGTGCAGTTGAACTGAACCGATGGGACATTCGGCCACCGCAGGCACGGTCGACTACCTACGCGCGCTGGCTGGAGATCGAGACGATCTCGCCGGTGAGGTAGGTGGTGTAGTCGCTCGCGAGCATCGCGATGGTCGCGGCGATCTCCCACACCTCGGCGGCGCGGCCGTAGGCCTCGCGCGACGCCAGGTTGTCGAGCAGCTCGTCGCTGGTGACCTTCGCCAGGAACGGGTGGCGCGCAATGGACGGCGCGACGGCGTTGATGCGGACGCCGTACTCGGCGGCCTCGATCGCCGAGCAGCGGGTGAGCGCCATGACGCCGGCCTTCGCGGCCGCGTAGTGCGACTGCGAGTGCTGCGCACGCCAGCCGAGCACCGACGCGTTGTTCACCAGCACACCGTTGTGTTCCACGCTCTTGAAGTAGCGCAGCGCCGCGCGGGTGGCACGGAAGGTGCTCGTCAGCGTGATGTCGACGACGCGGTCCCACTGCTCGTCGGTCATGTCGACGATCGGGGTCTCGCCGCCCAGGCCGGCGTTGTTGACGAGGACGTCGATGCGGCCGAGCTTCTCGGCGGCGCCGGCGATGAGGGCGTCGACCTGCTCGGTGCTCGAGACGTCGCACACGAACGACTCGACCTGCTGGCTGCCGAACTCGGCCGAGAGCTTCTCGACGGTCTCACCGAGACGACGCTCGTGGAAGTCCGAGACGAGAACGTCGGCGCCCTCGAGCAGCGCGCGACGCGCGGTGGCGAAGCCGATGCCGGTGCCGGCCGCGGCCGTCACGACGACCTTCTTGCCCTTGAGCAGATCGTGGCCCTCGATCTCCTCGGGGGCGACGGACAGCGGGGACTTGATGGTGGCGGTCACGGGCGTGCCTCTCGGGGAAGGCCGAGCACGCGCTCGGCGATGATGTTGCGCTGGATCTCGTTGGATCCGCCGTAGATGGTGTCGGCGCGGGTGAACAGCCACAAACGCTGCAGGTCGTTCAGTTCCTCACCGGGCTCGGTGTTCTCGACGCCGACCAGCGAGGCCGCACCCTGGACCTCCATGGCGAGCTCGCCGAGACCGCGATGCCAGTTGGCCCACAGCAGCTTTGCGACCGACGCCTCGCCGCCGTTGGCGCTGGCGTCGACACTTGCGAGCGTGCGCAGCGCGTGAGCGCGGATGACCTGCAGGCTCATCCAGGCGCGGGAGATCTTGTTGCGGATCGCCGGATCCTTGGCCGCGCCGTTGCGCTCGGCCAGTTCGACGATCGACTCGAGCTCACGGGCGAAGCCGATCTGCTGCCCCAGGGTGGAGACGCCACGCTCGAAGGTGAGCGTGCCCATCGCGGTGCCCCAGCCGTTGCCCTCGCCGCCGACGACCAGGTCCGCGTCGGTGCGGGCGTTGTCGAAGAACACCTCGTTGAACTCGGAGGTACCGGTGAGCTGGATGATCGGGCGGACCTCGACACCCTCCTGGTTCATGGGAACCAGCAGGTACGACAGGCCCTTGTGACGCGACGAGCCCGGCTCGGTGCGCGCGACGACGAAGCACCAGTCGGCCAGGTGCGCGAGCGACGTCCAGACCTTCTGGCCGTTGACGACCCACTGGTCACCGTCGAGGCGCGCGGTGGTCGACACGTTCGCGAGGTCGGAACCGGCGCCCGGCTCGGAGTAGCCCTGGCACCACAGTTCGGTGACGGTCTTGATGCCCGGCAGGAAGCGCTGCTTCTGCTCCTCGGTGCCGAACGCGATGAGCGTCGGGCCGAGCAGCTCCTCACCGATATGGCTCACGCGCGCAGGCGCGTTCGCGCGGGCGTACTCCTGATGGAAGATGATCTGCTGGCTCAGCGTCGCCTCGCGGCCGCCGTACTCCTTCGGCCACCCGAGGCAGGTCCAGCCGGCGGCAGCCAGGTGACGGTCCCACTCGAGACGTTCCTCGAACGCCTCGTGTTCACGTCCCGGCCCGCCGAGGCCCTTCAGCTCGGCAAACTTCCCGGAGAGGTTCTCTTCGAGCCATTCGCGAATTTCCCGCGCAAAGGCCTCGTCAGCAGCTGCCTGCTCGCTGGTCTCAATACCCTGGCTAACGTCCACAGCGATACGGTACCCTACCAAGCACTTGCTTTGTATAGAGGTTCCGCCTCGCCTTAGGAGAGATTGTGAGCACGAATGTGACCACCGAGCCCCGGACGACCCCGGCCGCGCTGTGGCGCGCCGTTGAACAATTCGGATCGAACGAGGCTGTTGCGGACGGATCCGACCGCACCACTTACACCGAGCTGCTGGAGCGCGTGCGCCTCGCGGCCCGCGCACTGATGGCCAAGGGCGTCGAAGCAGGCGACCGCGTTGCGGTCTGGGCGCCCAACACCCACCACTGGATCGAGGCGTTTCTCGCCGCGCAGTACGCCGGCGCGACGCTGGTGCCGATCAGCACTCGCTACACCGGCCACGAGGCACTCGACCTACTCGAGCGGACCCGGGCGAAGGTCCTGGTCGTGCCGGACCGCTTCCTCAAGAACGATCGCCTCGCGGACGTCCTGAAGGCGGCTGGACCCCAGGGCATCCCGACGCTGCAGCTCGTGGTGCGCACGCCGTCGGACGATCCCGCGGCCGGCGCCCCGACCACCGAGTTCCCGGGCGGCGAGGTCCTCGAGTGGGATCAGCTCGCCGCCGCGGCCGAGCCGGTTTCCGTGGAGGAGGCCGACGCTCGCGCCCGCGCCGTCTCCCCCGACGACGTCGCCGACATTCTGTTCACGTCCGGCACCACCGGTAAGAGCAAGGGCGTGATGACCGCGCACCGCCAGACGGTCGGCATCGCCGACGCGTGGGCCGATTGCGCCGAGGTCGACAGCAACGACCGCTACCTGGTCATCAACCCGTTCTTCCACACGTTCGGCTACAAGGCCGGACTCATGGTGTGCATCCTGCGCGGCGCCACGATGGTCCCCGCGGCGGTCTTCGACGTGCCCACGATCATGGCGACCATCGCGAACGAGAAGATCAGCGTGCTGCCGGGCGCCCCGACCATCCACCAGACGATCCTCGACTTCCCGACCCGCGCCGACTACGACCTGTCGAGCCTGCGCGTCGCGATCACCGGCGCGGCCGCGATCCCCGTCGTGCTGGTGGAGCGGATGCAGGCCGAACTCGGCTACGACGCCGTCATCACCGCCTACGGCCAGACCGAAGCGGTCGTGGTGACGATGTGCCGCACCGACGACGACCCGGTCACGGTCGCCACCTCGTCCGGACGGGCGATCCCCGGCATGGAGGTCAAGATCGGCGAGCACGGGGAGATCCTGGTGCGCGGCGAGAACGTCATGCTCGGCTACCTCGACGACCCGGAGTCGACGAAGAAGACGATCGACGCCGACGGCTGGCTGCACACCGGCGACGTGGGCGTGCTCGACGAGCGCGGCTACCTCGACATCACCGACCGTCTCAAGGACATGTACATCTCGAACGGGTTCAACGTCTACCCCGCGGAGATCGAGAACGCCCTCGCACGAATGGAATCCATCGTCGAGGCCGCCGTCATCGGCATCCCGGACGAGCGGGCCGGCGAGGTCGGCCGTGCGTACATCGTGCCGAAGGCCGGCGCCGACGTGACCGCGGAGGACGTCATCGCGTTCTGCAAGGAGCGTCTGGCGAACTTCAAGATTCCGCGTGAGGTGAAGATCGTCGGTTCACTGCCGCGCAACCCGTCGGGCAAGGTGCTCAAGAACGATCTGCGGGAGGGCAAGGCATGACCGTCCCCCGCAGTGTTTCCGATCGGGGCGATGTTCCCGACGAGGGGGAAGTCGTCACCTACGAGGTGCGGGACCACGTCGCGTTCGTGACGCTGAACCGCCCCGTCTACCGCAACGCGCAGAACTCGGTGATGACGTACGCCCTCGACGCCGCCTTCGAGCGGGCGGTCGAGGACGACGACGTGAAGGTGATCGTGCTGGCCGGCAACGGCGAGCACTTCAGTGCCGGCCACGACATCGGCACGCCCGGCCGCGACCACCATGTGCACTACGAGAACAAGGCCGCGCTGTGGTGGGACCACCTCGGCAAGGCCGGCGGCGACCAGCGTTTCGCCCGTGAGACCGAGGTTTACCTGGGCATGTGCCGTCGGTGGCGGGAGATCCCGAAGCCGATGATCGCGCAGATCCACGGCGCCTGCATCGCCGGTGGCCTCATGCTCGCGTGGTGTTGCGACCTGATCGTCGCCTCGGAGGACGCGTACTTCTCGGATCCCGTCGTCCGCATGGGCGTTCCGGGTGTCGAGTACTTCGCACACCCGTGGGTGCTGGGATCGCGGTTCGCGAAGGAGATCCTCTTCACGGGCGATCGCTTCTCCGCGCAGCGTGCGTACGAGGTGGGCATGGTCAATCGGGTGGTGCCGCGCGCCGACCTCCAGACCGAGACGCTCGCGCTGGCCGCACGGATCGCGGAGATGCCACGGTTCGGGCTGGCGCTCACCAAGAAGGCTGTCAACCAGTGCGAGGATCTCATGGGTCAGCGCGCCGGTATGGATTCGGTGTTCGGCCTGCACCACTTTGCCCACGCACACAATGCCGAGGTGGGCAGGGACTCGCTGGGTGGAATGGACGTCAACAGTATGAAAGCGAAGGCGAAATAGTGGATCTCGAACTGGATGAGAAGGCCCGCGCCTTCCAGCTGGAAGTGCGCGAATGGCTCGCTGCCAACGTCCCGGCGCAGCCGCTGCCGTCGATGGACACAGCGGAGGGTTTCGAGGCCCACCGCGAGTGGGAGCACAAGCTCGCCGACGCCCGCCTGTCGACGGTCGCGTGGCCGGAGGAGTTCGGCGGCCGCGACGCATCGATGATCGAGTGGGTCCTCTTCGAAGAGGAGTACTACAAGGCCGGTGCCCCCGGCCGCGTCAGCCAGAACGGCATCTTCCTGTTCGCGCCGACGCTCTTCGAGCACGGCACCGAGGAGCAGCTCGCGCGCATCATGCCGCGCATGTCCCGCGCCGACGACATCTGGGCCCAGGCCTGGTCGGAGCCGGAGGCCGGCAGCGACCTGGCGGGCATCCGTTCGACGGCCCGCCGCACCGAGGGCGGCTGGATCCTCAACGGCCAGAAGACCTGGAGCTCGCGCGCCGTGTACGCGGACTGGGGCTTCGGCATGTTCCGCACCGACCCGGAGGCGCAGCGTCACAAGGGCCTGACGTACTTCATGTTCCCGCTGAACCAGGACGGCGTCACCGTGCGCGCCATCCCGCAGCTCGACGGCGAGCCGGGCTTCGCGGAGATCTTCTTCGAGGACGTCTTCGTCCCGGACACCGACGTCGTCGGTGAGGTCAACAACGGCTGGCGCGTCGCGATGAGCACCGCGTCCAACGAGCGTGGCCTGTCGCTGCGCAGCCCGGGCCGCTTCATCTCCGCGGTCAACCGCCTGATCGAGGTGTGGAAGTCGAACGCGGACGAGACCGACACCGCTGCCCGTGACCGCGTCGTCGACGCGTGGATCGGTGCCGAGGCGTACCGCCTGCACACGTGGGGCACCGTCACCCGCATGCTGGAGGGCGTCCCCCTCGGCGTCGAGGGCTCGATCAACAAGATCTTCTGGTCCGAGCTCGACGTCCGCATCCACGAGACGGCCCTCGACCTGCTGGGCGCCGACGGCGAGCTCGCCGGCACGTGGCAGGACGGCTACCTGTTCTCGCTGTCCGGCCCGATCTACGCCGGCACCAACGAAATTCAGCGCAACATCGTTGCCGAGCGGATGCTCGGACTCCCGAAGGCGGATCGATGAAATTCTCTCTGTCCACCGAGCAGCGCGATTTCGCGGAAAGCCTCCGCGGCCTGCTCGCCAACGCCAACACCCCGGCCGTCGTCCGGTCGTGGGGTGAGAACGACACCGCCTCGGGCCTCGCGCTGCTGCAGCAGCTCGCCGAGACCGGCGTGACCGCGCTCGCCGTGCCCGAGGAGTTCGACGGCATCGGCGCGCACCCGGCCGACCTGGCCGTCGCGTTCATCGAGCTCGGTCGCGCCGCGGTTCCCGGCCCGATCCTCGAGACCGCCGCCGCCGTCCCCGCGCTGCTGTCGGCGCTGAACGACCAGCAGCTGGCCAAGCGCTTCCTGCCCGGCATCGCCGAGGGCACCCTCGCGTCGCTGGTGCTCGAGCCGTCCACCCCGCGTGCCCTCGACGCCGATGTCGCCGAGCCGGTGCTGCGGGTCTCGGGCGACACCCTCGAGCTGGTCCGCCCGACCACGCAGCTCGAGTCGGTCGACCCGGCCCGCCGCCTGTTCGAGGTCGAGTCGGTCGAGACGGTCGCGCAGGGCGCGGACGTCGCCGCCGCCGCGGAGAAGGCCTACGACCTCGCGGTGCTGGCGGCGTCGGCGCAGCTGATCGGTGCCGGCCACGCGATGATCGAGACGGCCACCGAGTACGCCAAGAACCGTTCGCAGTTCGGGCGCGTCATCGGCAGCTTCCAGGCCGTCAAGCACCACATGTCCGACGCCCTCGTGGCCGTCGAGATGGCCACCCCGCTCGTGTACGGCGCGGCGATCTCCATCGCCGAAGGTTCCGACACCATCGCCCGCGACGTGTCGGCCGCCAAGGTCGCCGCCGCGAACGCCGCGTACGTGGCGTCGCGCAAGGCGCTGCAGGTCCACGGCGCGATCGGTTACACCCTCGAGTGCGACCTGTCGCTCTGGTTGACCAAGGTGCGGGCTCTGCAGTCCGCGTGGGGCACCGCCTCGGCACACCGCGCACGGATTGCGAGCGCGCTGTGAGTGGGGTCGGAGTGTTCACGGAGGAGCAGATCGAACTCCGCAAGACGGTTGCCCAACTGCTGGCCAAGCGCGCCGACGCGGCCGCGCTGCGCAAGACGCTCGAGTCGGGCGAGAGCTACGACCGTGGCCTGTGGGACGTGCTGTGCCAGCAGGTCGGTGTCGCGGCGCTGGCGATCCCGGAGGAGTTCGGCGGCTTCGGTGCCACGCTCGTCGAGCAGCACCTGGTGCTCGAGGAGCTCGGCGCCGCGCTGACGCCGTCACCGATGTTCGGTTCCGCAGTCCTGGCCGCGCAGGCGATCCTGGCGACCGGCAACACGGAAGCGTGCGAGCGCCTGCTGCCCGGCATCGCCGAGGGCTCGTCGATCGCGGCACTGTGCTGGGTGGGCCCCGAGGGCCACTGGCGCAGCGACGAGGTCGCGTGCACCGCATCCGGCAGCGACGCCGACGGCTACACCGTCTCGGGCACCGCGCACTACGTGCTCGACGGCGCGCACGCCGACGTGCTCATCGTCGCCGCTGCGGTCGACGGCGCGATCGCGCTGTTCGAGGTGGACCCGTCCGCCGAGGGCGTCGCCCGCCGCGAGCTGCCGACGATGGACCTGACCCGGCCGATGTCGTTGGTGGAGTTCACCTCCGCCGCGGCGGTCCGGCTCACCGCCGACGATGCGACGGACGCGCTCGAGCGCGTCCGCACCATCGCGATCGTCGCGCTGTCCGCCGAGCAGGTCGGCGCCGCCGCGCGCTGCCTGCAGATGACGGTGGACTACAGCAAGGACCGCGTGCAGTTCGGTCGCGCGATCGGCAGCTTCCAGGCCCTCAAGCACCGCATGGCCGAGCTGTACTTCCAGGTCGAGACGGCCCGGTCCGCGTCGTACGCGGCGGTGTACTCGCTGAGCGAGGGCCTGCCCTCGGCCGCCGCCGACGCCGCGGTCGCGAAGGCGTACTGCTCGGAGGCGTTCAACATCGTCACCGGCGATTCGATCCAGCTGCACGGCGGCATCGCGATCACGTGGGAGCACGACGCGCACCTGTTCTTCAAGCGCGCCCACGGCAGCTCGCAGCTGTTCGGCCAGCCGGAGGAATACATCAAGGGCATGGAGTCGCTGGCGGGCCTGCCGGCCTGATTCCGTCCCCCATCAGCCGAGGGCCGGCCCGGAATTTCCGGGCCGGCCCTCGGCGTCATTCGGACCGCTCGTCTCAGTCCGCAGCCGGTGTCCAGCGGGCCGCCAGGGTGCGGTCGATCCCGCTCCGTCGATCCGGCGGAACGATCCCGGGAAGCAGCAGCGTGAGCATCTGGTCGATGCAGTCGTAGAGATCCGTCCGGGCAGTCAGCACATTCGAAACGATCTGCACGCCGGTGAAAGCCGAGACGATGAAGCGTCCGAGTTGGGCGGGAACGACCGTGTCGACCACGTCGCCCTGCGCGACGGCGTCCCGCGCGAGCCGCTCACAGCTGTCGATCCAGTCGAGGTAGGGCCGCTGGGGCCCACCGACGGCGCTCATCTCCAACGTGAGGCGGATCCCCGCTCGCACCACGGGATCCTCGACGATCGACCGGCCCATCTCGTAGCAGAGCATGACCAGTTGCTCGAGCGCGGGAGCACCGGTACCACCGATGGCCACGACCGCGTTCATCGAGATGGCGTGCTGTTCCTCGATGACGACACCGGCGAGGTCGTCCTTCGACCTGAAATGGAAATACAGCGCCCCTTTGGTGATTCCGGACAGGGCGACGATCTCGGCGAGACTGGCTCGTTCGTATCCCACGCGGTCGAACATCTCGGCGGCACCCTGGATGATCTGCTTCCGCGTGATCACCGCGCGCTCCTGTTTGAGCATTCAGCCGCACCCTTCGTCTCGCTTCTCCGACGGATTGCATCATTGCCGACGACAACGATTCGGGCCAGAGGCACCCCTGGCCGGGCGAAGCCGGTTCAGCCCCCGATCTCCTCGAGATACTGCGCGACGCCGTCGTCGTCGTTGCTCGGCAGCACCCGGTCGGCCAGCGCACGCACCTCCGGCAACGCATTCTCCGGGCACAGCGCGGTGCCGGCCCACAGCAGCATCGGCACATCGTTGACCGCGTCGCCGATCACCGCAACCTCATCGGCCGCAATGCCTCTCGCCGCGCAGAGCCGGGCGAGGGCGCTGGCCTTGGACACCCCGGACGCGGCCATCTCCACGTACGGCGCCCCCGAATGCGTCAGCTCCACGCCGTCGACGCCGGCCGCGACGGCGAGCCGGTACAGCTCGTGGCTGGGGACCTCCGGATGCCGGGCGACGATCTTGACCATCGGCTCCCCCATCCGCGGCAACTGCTCCTCGAGGATCATCTCGTCCAGCGTGCGGTGGTGGTCGGCGTAGTCGCAGAGCGCGGCGTACTCGGGTTCGGCGACGAACGTCGTCGGCCCGACGTTCGCGAACACCACGCCCGGTACGAGGGTGCGGACGCGGTCCATCGCGGCGAGTGCCTCGGTGACCTCGATCGAGACGGTGCCGGTGATCTCGGGGGTGCCGTCCGCCAGGTCGAGGGTGACCGCCCCGTTGGCGCAGATCGCCTCGCCGCGGAACCCGCACGAGCGGGCCAGTGTGTCCACCGAGTGGCGGGCGCGGGCCGTCGCCCACACCACCTCGATACCGGCGTCGCGTGCAGCGGTCATCGCGCGCGCCGTGCGCGGCGAGACCGTCCGGTCGGACCGCAGGAGGGTCCCGTCGAGGTCGGATGCCACCAGTCTGATTCGCGTCACCTGTGAATGATCCCAGCATCCCCACGGTGGTGGCCGCCCACGTCCGACCGCGCCTCTGTACACCCTTTTCTGAATACAGAATCGGATGTACTGTTGGGCCATGGAGACCCTCGTCCACCGTGACGCGCTGGCCCGGTTCGGCTACGCGTTGTCCGACCCCACGCGCGCACAGATCCTGCTGAGCCTGCGGTCGAGCCCCGGCTACCCGTCCGATCTCGCCGACACCATCGGGGTCTCCCGCCAGCTGGTGTCGAATCACCTTGCCTGCCTACGCGGTTGCGGACTGGTCGTCGCGGTACCCGAGGGCCGGCGCAGCCGGTACGAGCTCGCGGACCCGCGGATCGGGCACGCGCTCGGCGACCTCATCGGCCTCGTACTCGCCGTCGACCCGGCATGCTGCCCGGCCGCCGCGAGCGAGGGTTGCTGCTGATGGCGCCCGGCGTCGCGGTCTCGTCCGATCGACGGGCGGTCCTCGCGCGCCGCATCCGGTTCCTCGTCGCGGCCACCATCACCTACAACGTGATCGAGGCGGCCGTCGCGCTCACCGAGGGCGCCCGGGTGTCGTCGGTGGCGCTGTTCGGCTTCGGACTGGACTCGGTGATCGAGGTGTCGTCGGCCGCCGCGGTGGCCTGGCAGTTCTCGGGACGCTTCCCGGAGGCACGGGAGAAGGTGGCGTTGCGGATCATCGCGTTCTCGTTCTTCGGTCTCGCCGCGTACGTCACCGTCGACGCCGTCCGCTCGCTGCTCGGTGTGGGCGAGCCACAGCATTCGACGGTAGGCATCGCGCTGGCCGCGGCGAGCCTGGCGATCATGCCGGTGCTGTCGTGGGCCCAGCGCCGGGCCGGCCGGGAGCTGGGGTCGCTGTCCGCGGTGGCGGATTCCAAGCAGACGCTGCTGTGCACCTACCTGTCCGCAGTCCTGCTGGTGGGGCTGCTGCTCAACAGCCTCGTCGGTTGGACCTGGGCGGACCCCGTCGCAGCGCTCGTCATCGCCGTCGTCGCGGTGCGTGAGGGCGTCGAGGCGTGGCGGGGCGACACATGTTGTCCCACACCGGCTGCCTCGCGCCCGGATTGCTGCGAATCCTGACGCGAATCGCCTGCGGCCGGCCGATGCGACGTGCCATGCTCCGCGCGTGAGCATCCGTTCCCTCGAAGAACTCGCCGCCCTCGAAGACCTCCGGCAGCTCAAGTACCGCTACTTCCGGACGTTGGATCTGAAGCGGTGGGACGAGTTCGCGGACACCCTGGCGGACGACGTCGTCGCCCGGTACGGGACGCATGCGCTGCGCGATCCGCTGGTGTTCGAGGGCCGCGACACGCTCGCCGGCTTCATGCGGGACTCGCTCGGTCCGGCGGTCACCACCGTCCACGTCGCGAACCACCCCGAGCTCACCGTCGACGGGTCGCGGGCGTCCGGCTCGTGGGCGTTCGAGGACACCGTCATCGTCCCGGACGCCAAGAGCGTCATCCGCGGCGCCGGCTACTACACCGACCGGTACCGGCGCGACGACGACGGCCGCTGGCGGATCGTCGAGACGTCGTACGACCGCATCTACGAGTCGATCACCTCGCTCGACGACACCCCGAGCTTCAAGCTGCTCTCCCACATGTGGGAGGCCGGTTCCCAGCAGGGCTGAGCCGGAACTCCTAGCCTGGATCCATGACCACTCCAGAGATCACCCTGAATTCCGGAACAGTCATCCCCCAGCTCGGCCTCGGTGTGTGGCAAGCGACCAACGACGAGACCGAGCACGCCGTCCGCTTCGCCTTGGACGACGCCGGATACCGCCACATCGACACCGCCGCCGCGTACGGCAACGAGGAGGGCGTCGGACGCGCCATCGCGAACGCGTCGGTCCCCCGCGAGGACATCTTCGTCACCACCAAGCTGTGGAACTCCGACCAGGGGTACCAACCGGCCCTCGACGCATTCGACGCGAGCCTCGCGCGCCTGGGCGTCGACTACGTCGACCTGTACCTCGTCCACTGGCCGCTGCGCGACCGGAACACCCGCCTGCGCACGTGGGACGCGATGGAGAAGATCGCCGAATCGGGCCGCGCGAGGGCCGTCGGCGTGTGCAACTTCGAACCGCACCACCTGCAGGAACTCGTCGACCGCGGCGGCCTGCTGCCGGCCGTCGACCAGGTGGAGTTGCACCCGCATCTGCCGCAGCACGCGATCCGGGACTTCTCGGCCCTGCACGGCATCGCGGTGGAGTCGTGGAGCCCGCTCGGCGGCACCAGCAACTCCGGCTGGGGCAACGCGTCCAAGCCCAACACCCTGCTCGACGACCCGGTCATCACCCGTATCGGCGAACGCCACGGCAAATCGGCCGCGCAGGTCCTCATCCGCTGGCACCTGCAGAACGGACTGATCGTCATTCCGAAGTCCGTGCACGACAACCGGATCGCCCAGAACTTCGACGTCCTCGACTTCGAGCTCACCGACCGGGACCTCGCCGACATCGCCACCCTCGACGACGGCGTGCGCGTCGGCTTCCATCCGGACGAGATGAATCTCGGGGCACCCGCGTAGGCGAAAACCCCACGGTCGAGGCCGACCGGCGCGCACGATGTTCTCGCACCTCCGCAGGTTCGGGAAGGAACAGCGATGCGCCGTCGGTACCGAATTGCACTGGCCGCCACCTCCGCCGCCCTCGTACTCGGCCTGGCACCGGCAACCGCCGCCGCGACCCCCAGCGAGGGCGTCACCGGCGAGATCCTGGCCCAGGCCACGGTCGGCGGGCAGGACTACATCCTGCGCCGGATCACGATCGCACCCGGCGGCACCACGGGCTGGCACTTCCACGACGGCATGCTGTACGGCCTCGTCACGGAGGGCACGCTCACGCACTACAAGTCGGACTGCACCACCGACGGCATCTACAACGCCGGCGGAACCATCGTCGAGCCGAGCGGGCACGGATACGTCCACATGGGCCGCAATCTCGGCCCGACGCCGATGGTCCTGCACGTGCTGTACGTGAACCCGGTCGGCAGTCCGCTGTCCGAGGACGCACCCGCCCCGAGCTGCGCTTAGTCTTTCCGACTGCTCACCGACTGGCGGACAAACAGTCGGTTTCGATCGGGAGGGAAATCGTGAACGTAGGCTGCCCGATATGGGGGCTTCAAGGATTTTCGTGGGGATGACTGCGGTCGTACTACTGGCCGGTTGTGGATCGTCGGGCGACAACGCCACCACCGCGGCGCCGCAACCGACCACGCCGACGACCGTGCCCGACCTGGTGGAACCGACCTGTCTGGCCGGCAATCTCCTCGGATTCTCGGGTCTGCCCCAGACCGCGCCGCCCGTGCCCGACCCGATGCCGATCCCGGACGACTTCGCCCCGGTCCGCGTCGTCACGTGCGGAGACGACGGGGATGCCACCGTCGCCGACGACCACACCGTCTCGTGGGTCGAGGAGCGTCGCGGGGGCGACATGACGGCGATAATCGCCGGCTACCGGCTCCCCTCCGAACCGCCCGACGAACAACCCTGCCGTATCGATCAGCCGACGCCACCGATCGTCTGGCTCGTCAACGAGAACGGACTCGGCCTGCGGGCACCGGGTCTGCCGACCGGCGAGTGCGGCGCGTTCAAGTGGGACGCGATCACCGCGATCCGTGCGCTGCCGCTCACCGAGCGGATCGTGCACCGGATCCCGCTGTCCCCGACGATGGAGGCCCGTTTCAACGGCGAACCGGGATGACCCGCAACGACCTCAACTATGCTGCGCTGCAGTAAATTTCACCGGAATCGCCTCGAGCCCTGACACGAAGTTCGCCGGCCGCCGCGACAGTGGCTCGCTCGTCGCCAGGGCCATGTCGGGCAGCCGGGCCAGGAGTCGCTCGAACATCATGTTCCCCTCGAGCCGGGCCAACTGGTTGCCGAGGCAGAAGTGGGTACCGAAGCCGAAGGCCACGTGCGGGTTCGGGGAGCGTCCGATGTCGAAGCGGTCCGGGTCGTCGAACACGGCCCCGTCGAAGTTGGCGGACTCGAAGAGCAGCAGCATCTTCTCACCCTTCTTCAGGTCGGTTCCGAGGAACGTGGTGTCGCGGGTGAGCGTTCGGGCCATGTTCTTGATCGGCGACACCCAGCGCAGCATCTCCTCGATCGCCAGCGGAATGCCCGACGGATCGGCCACCAGTCGGTCGCGCTGATCCTCGTGCCGCATCAGCTGTTCCATACCGCCGCTGAGGACATGCCGGGTGGTCTCGTCACCGCCGATGAGGATCAGCAGCGACTCGTTCACGATCTCCTGGTCGTCGAGTCGCCGGCCGTCGATCTCGGCGTGCACGAGGATGCTGATCAGGTCGTCGGCGGGGTTCTCCCGCCGCTCCGCGATGGTGCGGAACGTGAACTCGTTGAACGCGACGTACGCGTCCATCATCGCCTTCAGCTGCTCCTCGGTCGCGTTGCTGCCCAATGCCTTCACCAGATCGTCGGACCAGTGCAGGAACGTCTCGCGCTCCTCGGGCCGAACCCCGAGCATGTCGCCGATGACCGCCATCGGCAGCGGCGCCGCGAGGTCGGCGACGAAGTCGCACTCCCCCTTCTCGCACACCGCGTCGATCAACTGATCGCAGATCTCACGGATCCGCCCGATCTTCGCCTCCACCTTCTTGCGGGTGAAGCCGGTGTTCACGAGCCGCCGACGCTGCAGGTGTGCGGGGTCGTCCATGTCGATCATCTGCGGCAACGGGCCGGTCTCGGGGCGGATCCCGCCCGCGTTGGAGAACAGGCCCGGATCGCGCTCGGCGGCGATCAGCGCCGCATACGTCGTCGCGGCCGCCATCCCGTTCCGGTCCCGGAACACCGGTTGATGCGCCCGCATCCACGCGTACGCCGCGCGGGGGTCACCCAGTTCGCCGGCGTAGAAACGCCCGTCGAGCAGATCCGTGTCCTTCACGTTGTTCACGATCGTCATCCGGTGCTCCTCGGTCCGTACGGACAAACTGGAAGGCCTCGACAATCACCCAAACCTGCCCCGATAGTAGAACTTGTTCCTACTATCGGCGGGGTATCGGACACACGAGGGGAGACGTGATGAGTTCGGACGGCGTATCCGGGACCTTCACCGGACGATCGATCCTGGTCACAGGAGGTGGCAGCGGCATCGGCCTGGGCATCGCGCAGGCTCTCGTCGCCGAGGGTGCCCACGTCACGATCTGCGGCCGCAGCGCGGACAAGCTGTCGACCGCGGCCGAGAAGATCGCCGCGACCGGTGTGTTCGCGTCGGGCGGGTCGATCTCCACCGTCGCGGCGGACGTCACCGACGAGGCCGACGTCGCCCGTGCCGTGGCCCGCGCGATGGAGACCACCGGGCGACTGGACGGCGTCGTCGCGTGCGCCGGCGGCAACGAGACCATCGCACCCATCACGCAGCTCGACGCCGACGCGTGGCGCCGCACCGTCGACCTCAACGTCACCGGCACGATGCTCACCATCAAGCACGGGGCCCGCGCGCTCGTCGCGGCCGGCGGCGGCGCGATCGTCGCGATCTCGTCGATCGCCGCCAGCAACACGCACCGCTGGTTCGGCGCCTACGGCGTCTCCAAGTCCGGCGTCGATCATCTCGTCCAGCTCGCCGCGGACGAACTGGGCGCCAGCGGGGTTCGCGTCAACGGCATCCGTCCGGGACTGACCCGGACCGATCTGGTCGCGATGATCACCGACGGCGGACCGATCCTCGACGACTACATGGCGTGCACTCCCCTCGCGCGAGTCGGCGAAGTGGACGACATCGCCGGGCTCGCCAAGTTCCTGCTCGGTCCGGAGTCCACGTGGATCACCGGGCAGGTGATCAACGTCGACGGCGGCCAGATGCTGCGCCGCGGACCCGACTTCACGTCGATGCTCGAACAGGTCTACGGCGCCGACGGACTGCGCGGGGTGGTGTCGGAGTGAGTGCGCATGAGGTGCTCGGCCGACAGGTCGACATGCCCGTCGAGATCCGCGCCGCCACCGCGTTCATGGCGATGTACTCGGTCCCGACCGCGGCCGCCCAGGCGCTCATCGACTACACCGGGCTCGAGATCCTGCAGTTCCGCCCCGGGCGCGGCCTGTGTGGCCTGGTGTTCGTCGACTACGTGGACGGAGACCTCGGCCCGTACAACGAATTCGGCGTCACGTTCATGGTCCGCAACCACCGCGGCCGAGGACGGTCGTCGGTGCCCGGCGACCTGCGGGCACTGGCCACGGGGCAGGCCGGCGCCCTCATTCACCAACTGCCCGTCGACGGCGAGTTCACCCTGGCCGCGGGCCGTGGGATCTGGGGATTCCCCAAGATCCTGGCCGACTTCGAGGCCGACCACACCAGTGACGTCCGCCGTGGCAAGGTCAGCCAGGACGGCCGGCTCATCGCCGAACTCACCGTCAAGCAGGGCATCCCGACACCCGGCGGCGGCGCCAACACCTCACTCGAGGCGTACTCGCACATCGACGGCGTCACCCGGCACACGGCCTGGGACATGAATCCAAGCGGCGTCCGGTCGCGGCTCGGTGGCGCCGAACTGCGTCTGGGTAACCACCCGATCGCCACCGAACTCCGGTCCCTCGGCCTGCCGCGGCGAGCCTTGATGACCACCACGATCCCCGACCTGCAGATGACCTTCGGGGACGCGGCGAAGGTCTGAACCGGGACGACACTCGACGGAAGAACCCTTGCGAAACGAGACCTACTGGTGTGTGCTTGAAGACTTGGACGTTTGATCAAGTAATGATTCTCGACCTCGCGCAAAGGACTTCGTCGTGACGATCAGTCGACGCACCGTGCTGGCCGGAGCCGCCGCCGCACCGGCGCTCGCAGCAGTTGCCGGTGCCACCGCACACGCTCTGCCCAGAACCACCGCCGCACCCGCGCGTCGCGCCGCCGACAGCCAGGGATTCCGGGTGGGCGTCGGCCTGTCCGACATGACGGGCCCTGTCGCCGAGAACGGCATGATGGGCTACTCGAGCTTCGAGCAGCGCGCGGAGGGTCTGCATCAGCGGACCCGGGTCCGCGCGTACATCTTCGCCGATGCCGACGACAACCGCGTCGTCTACGCATGCGCCGATACCTGCATGGTGTTCCAGGCCGTGCACGACGCGGTCCTGGCCCGGCTGGCCGCGAAGTTCGGTGGCCTCTACACCGAAAAGAACGTGATGCTCACGGCCGTGCACTCGCACGCGGCATGTGGCGGTGCGTCGCAGGACTACGCGTACAGCCTCGCGACTCTCGGCTTCCAGCCGCAGGTGTTCGGCGCCGAGGTCGACGGCATGGTCGAGGCGATCGTCGCCGCGCACGACAACCTCGCCGCGGGTGTCGTCTCCTACGGACGCAGCGAGCTGAAGGACGCGAGCGTGAATCGTTCGCGTGCAGCATTCGATCGGAACCCGCAGCGCGACAAGGACTACTACCCGCTCGGAATCGACACCTCGATGCGGGTGCTCAAGATCAGCCAGGGCGGCGACAACGTCGGCGGCATCGGCTGGTTCCCCACGCATGGCGCATCGCTCACCAACAAGAACCACCTGATCTCGGGCGACAACAAGGGTGCGGCCGCGTACTTCTGGGAGCACGACGTCGCCGGCGTGCGCTACCTCGACGGTGCGCCCGGGTTCGTCGCCTGCTTCCCGCAGACCAACACCGGCGACATGTCCCCCAATCTCGACCTCGAGCCCGGACACGGCCCCACCGCCGACGAGTTCGAGAACGCGCGGCTCATCGGCGAACGTCAGGTGACCGCGGCCCGGACGGCGTTCAAGGCGGCGTCACCGCTGGCGTCGACCACCGTCGACAGCCGAATCATCTACCTGGACATGGCCGACCAGCTGGTGGACGGCAAGTACACGTCCGACGGGCAGCCGCGCCGCACCGCACCCGCGTGCGTGGGCGCCGCGATGGCCGCGGGTAGCACCGAGGACGGCCCCGCGATCGAGATCTTCACCGAGGGCACCCGCAACCCGCTGATCGACGCCCTCGGCGGCATCGACACCCCCACCCCGCAGTGGCTCGCCGACGCGCAGGCCCCCAAGCTGGTGCTGGTGCCCGTCGGCCTGCTGCCTCCGGACGGCTGGGTGCCGCACGTGCTCAAGATCCAGATCATCCGGATCGGCGACATCTACGTGGTCGGCGGACCGGCCGAGTTCACCATCGTCTCGGGCCTGCGGATTCGCCGCACCGTCGCCGAGGAACTCGGAGTCCCTTTGGAGAACGTCATCTTCCAGGGCTACGCCAACGCGTACTCGAGCTACTGCACGACGCCCGAGGAGTACGACGCCCAGCAGTACGAGGGTGGTTCGACGCTGTTCGGCCGCAACACCCTGCCCGCCTACCAGCAGGGGTTCGCGAAGTTGGCCGCGGCGATGAAGACCGGTGCCCAGGTCCCCCGCGGCCCGGCACCGCGCGACCTGTCCGGTTTCCAGCCCGGCTTCGGGCAGGACTTCCCGGTCGACGAGCCACTGCCCGGACGCGCGTTCGGCGACGTGGTCGTCCAGCCCGCCGGAGGCGCCGGGGTGGGCGATCAGGTGGCCGTCGAGTTCGTCACCGGACATCCCAAGAACGACCTGCACCGCCGCGGAACGTATTTCGAGGTGCAGCGCCGCGACGGCGGCCGCTGGGTGCGGCACGCCGACGACGGCGACTGGGCCACCAAGTACCGGTGGCGCCGCGAAGGACTGGGCGCATCGATCGCGCGCATCACCTGGGACGTCCCGACCGGAACTCCGTCGGGCACGTACCGGATCCAGCACTTCGGCGACCGCAAGGCCCCGGACGGCGCGGTATCCCCCTTCACCGGCACATCCGCGGAGTTCACCGTCCGCTGAGCCTGCTGTCGAAAGCTGAAGGGTCCCTTCGTGCGCTGTCGGCGCGTGAAGGGACCCTTCAGCCGTTCGGGGTCTCGAGAATCGTCTTGGCGTTCTCCAGATTGCCGTGCACGTCGCGGGCGTACAGCTTCATCGCGACCGAGTCGGCGAACTTGAACAGTCCCGGACTGGGCTTGGCGTCCACCTTGAACGTCACCCGCGTCGCCCCGTCACCGTCCCCGTCGAAGTCGAGCTCGCGGGTGTACTCGACGCGCGAGTCGCGCGACTCGAACCCGATCCGCTTGTTCTCCTCGTACGCGGTGATCTCCTCCGTCGCCTCGACCTTCACGCCGGCAACCTTGAGAGTGGTCGACGCGACCGAACCCACCTCGTCGGGAGCACCGGAGACCATCCGGTAATCGACGACGTCGCTCGACCATTCGGTGGCCTTGTCCGGATCGGAGAGGTAGCTGAACACATCCGCGATCGGTCGGTCGATGACAACGGAATCGCTCATACTGAGCGTCTTGGCCATGGATCTCACATCCTCAACTGGAGGCGACCGTCGACGCGTCACGCAAGTCGTGAACACACCCGCGCCGATCAGGCACTCGGGTAATGGATTTCGCGGTACGCATACTGTTTCAGGAATGCGGTGACCGCCGGATCACGCGGCGCCCAGGGAGGCTACCTCACGTGTACCAATCCCAATCCTAGACCCGCACACCGCCCCGATGAAGGCCCCCAACGAGTTGGAGGGTCCCTTCACGCGCTGCGCGCGCATGAAGGGACCCTCCAACTCAACTCAGTGCGACGCCGCCACCTCGGCGCCGATTCCGGTTTCCGCGCGGACCAACATCTCCGCAAACTTCTCGTCGGCATCTTCGCGCGACTCGACCCGCCGCTCCCCCAGAAACGAGCCGACGACACAGGCCACCAGGCCGAGCGGCAGTGTGATGATCACCGGAAGCTGGATGTGCAGCGGCGCCGGACCACTGCCCATCCACAGGGCCTCGGTGAACATGAGGCTCACGATCGTCGACACCAGTCCGACGACAATGCCCCACACCGCGCCGGTGCTGTTGAACCTGCGCCAGTTCAAGCTCAGCAGCAGGCTCGGCAGGTGCGCACTCCCCGCGACCATGAACGCCATGCCCATGAAGTACGTGATGTTGGTGGTGTCGCCGATCGCCATAGTCAGCAGGATCGCGATGACACTGAAGCCGACCGCGCCGAATCTGGCGACCTTCGCATCCCGTGCGTCGCCGGCAGCAGTATCGGCGACGACATCCGTAGTGTTCCCGCGATCGCGGCGGGTCAGCGTCGGCCACACGTCGCGCGCGAAGGTACCGGCAGCCGAGATGACCACGCCTGCGACGACAGCCACGATGCTGGCGAATGCCACGGCGGAGACCAAGGCCAATGCAATGGAGCCGCCGACCGTTCCGACGCCTCCTCCGAGCTCGGTCACCAGGACCGGTGCGGCGAGATTGCCTCCTGCGCCGACACGTTCGGCACCACCGTCACCGAGCACGGCGGCGGCACCGAACCCCATCAGCACCACGACGAGGTAGAAGCCACTGCACAGTGCGACGGTCCAGCCCAGCGAGCGCCGAGCCGTCGCCGCCTCGGGCACGGTGAAGAATCGAATGAGGATGTGCGCCATACCGGCTGTGCCGAGCGCGAAGGTGAGGCCGTACGAGATGAGGTTGACGGCGCCACCCGACGCGAAGATCAGCCCGGGTGACAGGACCGCGTCACCGGCAACAGCGTGCTCGGTGGCATTCGACAGCACCTTCGGGAAGCTGAAGCCGAACTTCGACAGGATGCCCAGGCCGACGATCAGCGCCAGCACCGAGAGGATCGAGGACTTGATCACCTGCACCCATGTGGTGGCGAGCATACCTCCAACGAAAACGTATATGCCCATGAGGCTTCCAGCGACGATCACCGACAGCCAGAACGGGATCCCCGACACGGACTCGAGCAGCACTCCGGCTGCCACGAGCTGCGCGAGCAACACGAACATGCCGGTCGCGATGGTGCTGAACGCGACGACCACGCGGACCCGCCGTGCCTGTGTGCGGAACACCAGCACGTCCGCGAGCGTGTACTTGCCGACGTTGCGCATCTTCTCGGCGAGCAGAAACAGCACCGGAAGGAACGACACCACCGATGCACACAGGATCACCGTGCCGTCGACACCCTTGTAGAAGATCAGGCCGGTGGTTCCGAGGAAGCTCCCCGCCGAGATGAATTCGCCGGCGATGGCAAATCCGTTCTGCCACCCGGTGATCGAGCGGCCGGCGGCGAAGAAGCCGTCTGCGCTACGACTGCGACGTGAGGCCGCGAAGGTGACCCACAGGGTCAGCGAGATCACCGCCGCGCAGATGGCGATGGCGAGGAAGTCGGGTTCGCCAGTCATGCCGAACGCTCCTGTCGGTACGGGTCGATGGCCGCGAGTGCAGCGTCAGCCGCAGGCTGGATGTAGGTCCGGGTGAGGCGGAAGTACAGGTAGACCAGCACCCAGGTGCCGGCGAACTGGGAGAACATGAGCCACAGCGACAGCGGAACGCCCGCGATCGTACTACTCCCGAGCAGGTCGGGGAGGAATGCGAACCCCAGCAAGAAGACTGCGAGCATCACGATCGCCGCAGCACCGAGACTGTTCGTCACCACACTCCGGCGACGGCGCAGTTCGACGAACTCGGCGACGCTGAGTATGTCCGACCACCGCACGGACGCGGGCGCCCCCGGACGGTCGCCGTGGACAGGCGCGCTCACGGGTTGACCGCCGCGCGCCGGGCGGTGTCGAGCGCGAAGAGGTTCTCGTCCCAACCTTCGACGAGCGGGCCGAAGAAGTGGAAGCGCACCTGCTTGACGCGGTAAACCCAGCGGCCGTCGATACGAACCACCTGGTCCTCGTAGCGGCCGGCCGCGATCGACGGAGCGCCGTCAGTGACGCACGGCTGCCAGAGGAAAGATCGCACAGTTGCGCGGTCTCCGTCCAACTCGACTTCCATGTTGGTGATGAAGTGCCAGAACGACGTGAGACCGCCCGCGGCCAGACCGGCGAAGAACTCGCGCATCTCGGAGCGACCCTTGGGGTGCGACAGTCCGTCGAACTCGCCATCCTCGGTGAACAGGTCCATCAACTCGTCCCAATTGCCGTCGTCCAGGTGCCGGCAGTACCGAGCATCGAGCTGCCGAATAGCCTCGATGTCCTCCAGTCTGCGGATCCGGTCTTCGAGTCGGTCTTCGGAAGTGCTCATGGGGTAAGCCTCCTCGTGAGGGGTATGAGCATGGGATGGGGCAGATACCGACGCCCGTTGGTTAACGTGCGTTCATGTGAGGCAGACCATAAGACCCGTGGCCCGAGTTGGTCAAGACCCACACGACTGCCCTTGATCAGCGCGGGCGCACCGCTCTACCCTCCGAGACATGAACACTCGATCGGGCGCGAACGCCCTGACCAGGACACGCACCGCGGCACACGAGGGCGTCCGTGAGCGCATCCTGGAGACCGCGCTCGACGAGTTCTATGCGGCAGGCTTCCACGGCGCGACCATGCGAAACATCGCAACGCACGCCGGCTGCAGCGCCGCCAACGTCTACAACCACTTCGAGAACAAAGCCGAACTGCTGGTCGAGATCCTGAGGGCCGCCAGCGACGAACAGTTCACCGCCACCCGTAACGCACTGCGAAAAGCCGGCCCCGAGCCGGCCGACCAGTGGCGCGCGGCTGTCACCGCCCACGCCCTCTACACCGCCCGCAACCAGCGAGCCTGCGTCGTTGCGAACACCGAACTGCGCTATCTCGAAGAGGTCGATCGCAAACGCGTCGTCGGCTCTCGCGACGCACAGGAGCACTTGTTCGTGTCGATCGCCGAAGCGGGCGTTGCCCAGGGCGTATTCGAAGTTCCCCACGTTCACCAAGCAGTCACCGCGGTCCTGACCATGTGCGCGGGAATCGCGCTGTGGTTCCGGATCGATGGAGCACTCTCGGCACAGGAAGTCGCCGACACGCACGGCGTTTACGCCCTCAACCTGGTCGGATACCGAACCAGCTGACGGACCGCCCGATCCTCCCGCCGAGTTCGCCTGAGTTCGGGTCCGTTGACGCCTCATGCAGCCACATGCTCTACTTGGTTAACAAGCGTTAATCTTGACTAGGAGAGCGCATGACTCACCGACCTTCACAACCGCGTGTCGATTCCCCGCGGTACCTCACCGAAGAACGCCTGGCGATCAGGGACCTGGCGCGCGAGTTCGCCATGAAGCAGGTGCTTCCGATCGCGAACGAACTCGACCCGGTTCAGGGCACGATCCCTGACTCGCTGAAGCAAGCGATGGCCGAGATCGGTTTCTTCGGGATCATGATCCCCGAGGAGCATGGTGGACTGGGCCTCGGCGTATTCGAGTACTGCCTGGTCGCCGAGGAACTCTCCCGCGCCTGGATGAGTGTGTCGGGTCTGCTGGCCCGCGGCAACGGCATGGGCGGCGGGTTCACCCCGGAACAGGAGGCGGCGCTACTGCCCCGGGTCGCCCGTGGCGAGTACCTCGGCGCGTACGCGCTGTCAGAGGCCGAGGCCGGTTCGGATGTCGCGAACATCTCGTGCCGCGCGGTACGCGACGGCAACGAGTGGGTCGTCAACGGCACCAAGATGTGGTGCACGTACGCCGACGATGCCGACTACCTCGTGCTGTTCGTCCGCACGGATCCGAACAAGGATGTCGCCAAGCCGCACACCGGCATCAGTGCCTTCCTCATCGAGAAGGAACGCGGATCGTTTCCCCGAGGTGTCTCCGGGAACAAGGTCCGCAAGATCGGCTACTTCGGTTGGAGCACATGGGAGTTGGCATTCGACAACTTCCGCGTTCCGGCCGACAAGATGCTCGGCGAGGAAGGCAAGGGGTTCTACCTCGCCGTGAGCGGCCTCGAGGTCGGTCGCGCACACACGGCAGCCCGCGCGATCGGCCTGGCCCGCGCCGCGCTCGAGGACTCGATCGAGTACGTACGCACCCGGCACCAGTTCGGCAAGCCGATCGGCGACTTCCAGCACCTGCGTTTCAAGATCGCCAAGATGGCCGCCGACATCGAGGCAGCCCGCCAGCTGATGTACTCCGTGGCCACCGACATCGACACGGGCCGGCGCTGCTCGCTCGAGGCGTCGATGGCGAAGCTCGTCGCCACCGAGATGGCCGAACGAGTAACCAGCGAGGCGGTGCAGATCCACGGAGGCGCCGGCTACACCACCGACTTCCAGGTCGAGCGGCACTGGCGTGACGCCCGCCTGACGAAGATCTTCGAGGGCACCAGCGAGATCCAGATGCGGATCATCTCCGACGAACTCCTCGGCCGGGCCACGTCATGAGCGTCGGCGCACCCTCACGTTCGACGCTCCGGGTAGGCGACCGCGAACAGAGCCGGTACGCCCGGGTCGCCTCGCTGCTCACCGAGTCCGGCATCGCACTGCCCGCGGGCACATCCCTCCTGGGACCGACCGTCGCCGAACTGCTGGCACCGTCACCGACCATCGCGCCTGCGGTGCGTGAGCGCTTGTCCTGGAGCACGCGCGATCCTGTCCGGCTCGACGACAGTGTCCGCAGCGAATCCGTGATCACCCGGGTGGTAACGGAAGGGGACACCACGGTTCTCGTCCGACGGGTTGTCCTGTGCGACAACGTGAGCGCGGTACGCGAGGAGTCCGTGGAGACGTGGCGGCTTCGCGACGGAGGGTCCACTCCAGGCGTGCCCGCCACCGACTTCTGCACCACCCGATGGGGTGCGCTCGTGCGCGACTCGCTCGGTGCGGACCCAGGCTTCGCGTCCTCGCTCGCGACGTGGGACGGGACGATCGGACTACGCTGCGACGACCGCGAGGTCCACCTGCGCGTGTACAGGGGCCGGATCATCGACGTCAGCCCCCGCACGCCTGGAGGTGCGACCTTCACCTTCGTCGCGCCCGGGCACACCTGGGTGGACGTGGTTCTGGGCGACCGCGACGACTTCATGCGCCGCGCCATCACCGGTGAGTTCTCCTCCACGGGAAGCGGTTACGAGTACCTGCGACTGACCAAGCCCCTCAACATCCTCATCGCGCACGCGCGAACGATCGCTCGGGAGGCACAGCTGTGATCGAGGCCCGCTATCTGCTCATCGACTCGGCTCTGGGCTTCGTCGAGATCGTCCACCCGGCCAACGGATCCACCGCGACCGACGACGCCACTCCTACGGTGCTGTGCATCCACACCGCTGGCCAGAACGGTGTGCAGTGGCGTCATGTCGCGTCCGCTCTCGCGGACAAGGGGTATCGAGTGGTCGTGCCGGACCTACCCGGGCATGGCCGGTCCGAGCCCGCCGCCAACGGTCCGGTCACCGATCTCACGGCGTACGGCGACTGGCTGTGGAAGCTGCTCGACGCTCTCGGCATCGGACGCCCGTACGTGATCGGCTGCTCGATCGGGGGGAAGCTGACGCTCGACCTCGCCACGCGCCCGGAGCGCCCCCTGGCGGGCGCGATCGCGATGGCCGCCGAGGCGGGGCCCGGCCGCGTGAACGTGGCAGGCCTGCGCCGCGAACTCGAGGATGTTGCCGGACCGTCACGCGGTGAACGGACATACCTCGGCACCCTGGCCTCGGTGGGCGATACCGTTCCCGCCGACCGGGCGGATCTGATTGCCACCATGCACCGTCGTGAGGATCCGGTGATCTCGTCGTCCGACCTCATCGGCTGGGGCGGGCACGACGTGCGTGAGCGACTGTGCCTGACGACATGTCCCGTGCACATGATTGCGGGAGAACAGGATCCATGGATCACTCCTGACACGGTCAGGGCCGACGCGTCCCGCATCCGCGGTGCCCGGTTCACGATGTTGGCGGGGATCGGCCACTATCCGATGGAGGAAGTCGAGGACTTCGCCGACGTCGCGGCCACGTGGCTGGGCGAACTGGCGGACGTCCCCCGCTCGACACGAGCGGAGGCAGCATCATGACTCGCGAGACTCTCGCATCGTTCCTCGACAAGTTCGTCGCCGCAGCCCCCGAGGCGACCGCAGCCATCGACCTGGTCGGTCCGGGCATCGTCACCACCACAAGAACCCGGCTTCGCGACCGAGTGCGGTTGCTGGCGACCGAACTGGCCGAGGTCGGCCTCCGACGCGGGCAGTGTGTCGCGGTGTTCCTTCCGAACTGGTCGGACGCGGTCGTCTGGCAGTTCGCGGCATCGGCACTCGGCGCCCACGTCATCGGCATCAACACCCGCTACAACGTCGGCGAGATCGAGCACGTGCTCCGCTCGGCACGGCCTGCCGTAGTGGCCGTCGCCGACAGCTTCCACGGACTCGATCTGTTCGGCATGCTCCGCCAGGCCGTCTCGGCCACCGACGGCAATGCCGATGCCCCGACACTGGCGGTGGTGCGGACTCCTGGTCTCGGCCCCGCGGCCGATTTCGACGCCGCGGCATTCGATCTCGGCTCCGGATCATGGCAAGCCGGCAGCGGCGATACGGGCGGGGCGTCGGCACCGCGCACGCCGGTGACCGCAACCCAGACTGTGGCAGGGGATCTCGGCGATCCCGATGACCCGCTCGCCGTTGCCTTCACGACATCCGGATCGACGGGTACCCCCAAGCTGGCCGCGCACCGGGAATCGGCCGTCGTACAGCATGCCCGGGCGGATGCGGCCGGAATGGCCATCGTGCCCGGTGACGTGACGTTGTGCGTGCTCCCACTGTCCGGTGTGTTCGGCTTCAACACCGCAATGGCGACCTTGGCGGGCGGTGGAACCGTGCTCATGGTTCCGGTGTTCGATCCCGTCACCACGCTGCGCGCGATGGAATCCGAGCGGGTGTCGCACATCGTCGGCGGCGACGATCTCTACGGCAGGATCCACGACACCTGGCAGGACGTCCGCGGGGACCTCTCGTCCTTGAAGTGGCTCGGCATCGCGGACTTCCTCGGTCGCTCGCACGAGATTGCGCGCTGGGCGCGAGACGAGTTCGACGCGTTCACCACCGGAGTGTTCGGATCGTCGGAGGTGTTCTCGCTCATGCTCTTCTGGAACGCCGACGATCCCGAGGCGGTGCGGTGGAACGGTGGCGGACGACCCGTAGGCCCTGAGATCTCGATCCGAATCGCGGACCCATACGACGACTCCGTGGTGCCCGACGGCGAACAGGGTGAACTCCAGGTTCGCGGACCGAACGTCACGGACGCATACCTGGGTAATCCGGACGCCGCAGCACAGGCATTCACCGCCGACGGGTGGTTCCACAGCGGTGATCTGGCGGTCGCGACCGGCGATGGTGGGTTCACCTACGTGTGTCGTGCCGGGGATGCGTTGCGGCTGCGCGGGTTCCTCGTCGACCCCGCCGAGATCGAGACGCGCCTCGCGACGCACTCGGATGTGCAAACCGCGAAGGTCGTCGGCATCACCGGGCCCGGTGGTTACACCCAGGCCGTCGGGTTCATCGTTCCCGTCGAGAATGCCACGGTCGCATCCGCCGCCCTACGGCAGTGGTGTGCGGATTCGCTGGCGGCGTTCAAGGTGCCGTCGGCCATCCACGTGATCGAGAAGATGCCCACCACGGTGGGCGGCAACGGCACCAAGATCCGGGCCGTGGAACTGCGCGACTGGGCGCAGCAATGGACGGATCGTGAAAGGGATTTCCGCAGTGTGTAACTCACCGTCAGCAACCGATGTCGTAGTCTGCGAGCCGCTGCGCACGCCTGTCGGGCGGTACGGCGGGGTGTTCCGCGACGTTCCCGCCGCCGATCTGGGCGCCCGGGTGATCGCCGAGCTGATTCGGCGCACGGGCGTCGCACCCGAGGCGATCGACGACGTCATCTTCGGACAGTGCTATCCCAACGGCGAGGCCCCCGCAATCGGCCGGGTAGCCGCACTCGATGCCGGACTGCCGGTCACCGTGCCGGGCCAGCAGTTGGACCGGCGCTGCGGCTCCGGTCTGCAGGCGGTACTCGACGCTGCCATGCGAGTCCAGACCGGCGTCGCCGATCTCATCATCGCGGGTGGCGTCGAATCCATGAGCCGCGCCGAGTACTACACCGAGTCCATGCGCTTTGGCGCCAAGGGGGCACCAGCGGCCCTGCACGACCGCCTGGCCCGCGGACGCGTCACCGCGGGGGGACGGAACTACCCGGTTCCCGGCGGTATGCTCGAGACCGCCGAGAATCTGCGACGTACGTTCGGCATCAGCCGCCAGGAGCAGGACGAACTCGCCGTCGCCTCGCACCGGCGCGCGGTGACGGCGATCCGGACAGGCAAGTTCGCGGAGGAGATCGTGCCGGTCGAGGTCCCGGTCAAAGGTGGTGGCACCGAGACGATCAAGCGGGACGAGCATCCCCGAGCCGACACCACCGTCGAATCCCTCGGCCGACTGCGGCCGATGATGGCGCGGACCGACCCGGACGCAACCGTCACCGCCGGCAATGCGAGCGGCCAGAATGACGGCGCTGCAGCCTGTCTCGTAACCACACGGGAGAATGCGGACCGGCTGGGGCTGAACCCGCTCGCCCGTGTCGTCACGTGGGCAGTCGCAGGTGTGGACCCGTCGATCATGGGCATCGGTCCGGTTCCTTCGACGGCACGGGCTCTCGAGCGCGCCGGACTGGACCTGTCCCGGATCGATCTGATCGAACTCAACGAGGCCTTCGCCGCGCAGGCACTGGCCTGCATGCGGGAGTGGAACTTCGGTGCCGCCGACCGTGAGCGAACCAACGTCAATGGATCGGGAATCTCGCTGGGGCACCCCGTAGGTGCCACCGGCGTGCGTATCCTCACGACACTGCTGCGAGAGATGCAGCGCCGCGACGTGCGCTACGGGCTGGAGACGATGTGCATCGGCGGCGGGCAGGGACTGACGGCGATCTTCGAGAGGGTGTCATGACCGCACGACCGCTGAACGGCATCCGCGTCGTCGACATGTCGTCGTTCGTCGCCGGGCCGACTGCCGGACGCGTCCTCGCCGAACTCGGCGCCGAGGTGATCCGCGTCGATCCGATCTCCGGTGCCGTCGACGGCAACCGCTGGCCCGTCACCGATGACGGTGCCAGCCTCTACTGGGCCGGCCTCAACCAGGCGAAGAAGTCGGTGACCGTGGACCTACGCAGCGAAGCCGGTCGGGGCTTCGTCACCGATCTGGTTGCCGACTCCGGGATTCTGCTCGAGAACGCCGCACACGCACCGTGGCTGGACAACACCGTCCTCACCCGGCGCCGCCCCGACCTGATCCATCTGCACGTCGAGGGCCACGCCGACGGAACTCCCGCCGTCGACTACACCGTCAACGCGGAAGTCGGGTTGCCGCTCATGACGGGAGCCCCGAGTTCAGACACCCCGGTCAATCATGTTCTGCCGGCGTGGGATCTTCTCACCGGGCTGTACGCCGCACTCGGACTGGTGACGGCGCTGCGTCGTCGCGACCAGACCGGTCAGGGCTCGTATCTACAACTGGCACTGGGTGATGTCGCACTGTCCGCGGTCGCGAGCATGGGGTGGGTCGCGGAAGCCGACCGCAGCGGTGCAGCGCGGGGACGTCAGGGCAATGCGCTGTTCGGTAGCTACGGCGCAGACTTCCCCACCGCCGACGGTCGGGCCGTCATGATTGTCGGGCTGACGACCGGTCAGTGGCGGGCACTCGTCGATGTCACCGGCACCGCCGACATCTTCTCCGCACTCGAACGACACCGCGGACTGGACCTGAGTGTGGAGGCCGACCGGTACGCGGCCCGGGATGCCATCACGGCTGTGCTGCAACCGTGGTTCGCGGCCCGCTCCCTCGCACAGCTGGAGGCCGAATTCGATGGGACCCGCGTGCTGTGGAGCGCCTACCGCACGCTCGCCGAGGTCGCCGCCGATATCCGCTGCCTCGACGGCGACGGTGTCGTGCAGGAAGTTGTTCAGCCGGGAATCGGCACCATGCTCACCTCGCGTTCCCCGCTCCGCTGGTCCGGCGTGTACACCGATGCCGCCGCGGCGCCGGTGTCCGGAGCACACACCCGCGACGTTGCGACGGCAGCCGGTCTGGATTCAAGAACCATCGACGACCTCGTCGAATCAGGCGTTCTCGGGGAAGCCGAGGCGAAATGAGCAGCACCACAACACCGAACCGCCGACGCTGTGCGCTGATCGCCCCTGGATCGGACGAACGCAAGATCCTCAAGGCCCTCGCATCGACCGCCGACGAGGTGGTGCTCGATCTCGAGGACGCCGTCACGGCTGCGCGCAAGGACGAGGCACGCACCTCGGTGTGCCGACTCCTCGGGGAACACCGACCCGACCGAATGGTCACCGTCCGTGTCAACGGACTGGGCACCCCGTGGGGCGCCGACGACCTGGGGGCGATCGGTGCGCTCGACAACGTCGGAATCGTGCTGCCGAAGGTCGACACCGCGACCGACCTGGTCGCAGCCGACCGGGTGCTCACCGAACTGGGCTCGCCCGCCCGGCTGCAGGCCCTCGTGGAGACTCCTCAAGGTGTCTCGTCGATCGACGAGATCTGCGCCGCAACCGCGCGACTCGACAGTGTCGTGATCGGATACGCCGACCTGGGCGCCGCGCTCGGCCGAGGCGGCGGGTTCGCGCCCGAACTCTGGGTGCACGTCCAGGACCGCATCCTGATCGCCGCCCGAACCGCAGATATCCAAGCGATCGACGGCCCACACCTGTCCATCGCCGACCACGCCGCCTTCCGCGCGGCGGCGCAGTGGACCCGAGACCTCGGTTTCGACGGAAAATGGGTCATCCACCCCGAACAGGTCGAGGCAACCATGGAAATCTTCACGCCCACAACCGAAGCTGTCGACCGGGCCCGTCGAATCCTCGACGCGATGGCCGAGGCCGCAACCGCCGGGGCCGGGGCGGCACAGCTGGACGGGCAGATGCTCGACGAGGCGGTCGCGGTCGCTGCCAGGCGCACACTTGCGCAGATCGGAGTCTGACGACATGCCCGGAGCACACATCGTCGGGGGGCCCTACTTCGACGACCTGTCCGTCGGGACGGTGTTCGACACAGCCCCCGGCGTCACCCTCACAGACGGCCTCTCCGCAGCGCATCAGGTGATCCTCGGCGACCGGATCCGGCTCGCGCTCGACACCCACCTGTCGCGGGCGGTCACGGGGGCACCCACTGCGGTCGTCAACCCGGG
The DNA here is from genome assembly GCF_013348805.1 of Rhodococcus sp. W8901. Lineage (NCBI taxonomy): Bacteria > Bacillati > Actinomycetota > Actinomycetes > Mycobacteriales > Nocardiaceae > Rhodococcus > Rhodococcus sp. W8901. Next base: position 871,927 of record NZ_CP054690.1, on the reverse strand, counting down.
TCTGGTGTGCGACATCGCGATCGGGCAGTCGACGTTGGCCACGCACCACGTGAAGGCCAACCTCTTCTATCGAGGACTCCGCTTCCACCGGTTCCCTCACCTCGCCGACACCCTGTACACGAGGACGGAGGTCATCGGCCTACGCGAGAACTCAGCTCGTCCGGGTCGCCCACCCACCGGGCTGGCCGCGCTCCGGATGACCACCACCGACCAGGACGGGCGGACTGTCCTCGACTTCTACCGGTGCGCGATGCTCCCGCTGAGCGACGCCCCCGACCCGACACGCGTCGTTCACGCGGACGACCTGTCCTCGATCGGACCGTCGGACGCCCCCGCGTGGTCGGTCCCCGACAACTGGAACCTGAACACTTATCGAGACCGAGTTCCCGGCGAGCGCTTCTCCCCCGACCTTGTGGGTACGGAGTTCGCCAACAGTGGCGACGTCGTCACCAGTGCACCCGAACTGGCTCGGCTCAGCCTGAACATCGCCGCCGTCCATCACGACGAGCGCGTCGGCGGATCCCGATTGGTCTACGGCGGGCACACGATCGGTATCGCGCTTGCACAGGCGGTGCGGGCGCTACCGAACCTGGTGACCGTGCTGGGTTGGGAATCCTGTGACCACACCGGCCCGGTCCGGGAGAGCGACACACTCACCAGCACCCTCGAGGTGGTGGCGGCCGACCCGATCGGTGACGCGTGGGCCGTGCACCTTCGCTCGATCGTCCACGCCCGCAGCGGCGGCGGCGCGGACCGCCCGGCGCTCGACTGGCGCTTCACCGCCCTGATGATCTGAACCCCTGCCCCAACGGCTGAAGGGTCCCTTCACACGCGGTGAGCGTGTGAAGGGACCCTTCAACTCTTTCCCCAATCCATCATCTGATGGAGCTATCCCCCGATGGGCGGAGCCTACAACCAGGTGTCCTCGCTGGCGGTCGTGAGGAACGCCTCGAGGTCGTCCCGCCACTTCGCCGGCACCGTCTTGTCCGGCTCGATCCCGGTGTACTGGCCGCGGTAGAACAGCAGCGGCCTCTCGGTCTTGATCTCACTCATCGAGTGGACCCGTCCGAAGACCACGTAGTGGTCGCCGCCGTCGTGCACCGTCTCGACCGTGCAGTCGATGTGCGCGAGCGAGCCGTCGAGGATCGGCGACCCCAACGGCGATGGAGTCCAGTCGATTCCGGCGAACTTATCCGGTTCCCGCGACCCGAACCGGGCGCAGGTGGACTGCTGTTCCTCCGCGAGCACGTTGACGCAGAATCGCTCGGTCCGCTCGATCGCCGCCCACGACCGCGACCCCTTGGTGGGGCAGAACAGCACCAGAGGCGGTTCGAGCGACAATGCCGCGAACGACTGGCACGCGAACCCGACGGGCGCACCGTCGTCCATGGTCGTGATGATCGTGACGCCGGTGCAGAACTGACCGAGGACGGTCCGGAACTGTCGCGGATCGATCTCCGTTCCCGTTCCCACTCTGGACGTCTCATGGCCGGACATTTACTTGAACCCCACCGTGAAGTCGTGCCCCCACAGACTCACAGCGGTGCTCTCCTTCGCGATCCACTTCTCGTCCTCCACCTCGAGCCCCTCACAACCGAATTCGACATCGAATCCGCCCGGGGTCTTCATGTAGAACGAGAGCATCAGATCGTTGACGTGACGGCCGAGCGTCGCCGACATCTTCACGTTCTTGCGGAGCGCGCGATCGAGGCACAGTCCGACGTCGTCGGAGTTCTCGACCTCGACCATCAGGTGCACGATCCCGGTGGGGTTCGGCAGCGGCGCGAACGCGAGGCTGTGGTGACGCGGGTTGCAACCGAGGAAGCGCAGCCAGGCCGGCTCCCCGTCTGCCGGACGCCCGACGACCTGCGGAGGCAGTCGCATCGAGTCGCGCAGCTTGAACCCGAGGACGTCGCGGTAGAACTCGAGGTCCGCCTCGTCGTCCTTGGTCGCGAGCACGACGTGCCCGAGACCCTGCTCGCCGGTGACGAACTTGTGTCCGTACGGGCTCACGATGCGGCGGTGCTGCAGAGCGACGGTGTGGAAGATCTCCAGGCGGGAACCGGAGGCGTCACGGCACTTGATGAACTCGACGACGTTGCGTTCGGCCGCCTCCTCCTTGGTGCCCTCCTCGAACTCCCAGTCGGCCTTGGCCAGGCGCTCACGAATCTCCTGCAGACCTTCGGCATTCGCACATTCCCAGCCGACGGAGTAGAGCCCGTCGCGCTCACCGGGAACGATGACGAGGCGAGCCGGGTAGTCGTCCATGCGCAGGTAGAGGGCGTCGGAGTTGGTGCCCTTGCCCTCGATCATCCCGAGAACCTTGAGACCGTACTCGCGCCACGCGGCCATGTCGGTGGCCTCGATGCGCATGTACGCCAGTGAACGAATACCCATCACTTACCTCCGTCGAGAAGGAAGTCCGCTGCGAGACGGTTGAACTCGTCGAACTTCTCGAGCTGAGCCCAGTGGCCGCACCCACCGAACACGTGCAGCTGCACGCGCGGGATCATCTTGAGCGCCACCAGGGCGCCGTCGATCGGATTGACCCGGTCCTCGCGACCCCAGATCAGCAGCACCCGCTGGCGCAGCTTGTAGGCGTCACGCCACAGCATGCCGAGTTCGAACTCGGAACTGGAGAACGACTTCCCCATCGCCTTCGCGGCCGCCAGCGATTCCGGAGCGCTCGCCGCGGCGAACCGCTCGTCGATCAACTCGTCGGTGATCAGCTTCTGGTCGAACACCATGATCCGCAGGAACGCCTCGAGGTTGTCCCGCGTCGGCTGGTAGCTGAACTTGCCGAGGTTCTTGACTCCCTCGGTGGGGTCCGGCGCGAACAGGTTGACGCTGAGGCCGCCCGGTCCCATGAGCACGAGCCGTCCGGCCCGCTCCGGGTAGTCCAGGGCGAATCGGACCGCAGCGCCACCGCCGAGCGAATTGCCCAGCAGGTGAACACGATCGGTGATGCCGAGCGTGTCGAGCAGGTCCTTCAACGCCGACGCACTGTGCCGGAAGTACTGCGGGTGCTCGGTGGGCTTGTCGGACTGGCCGTAGCCCGGCTGGTCGACGGCGATCACGTGGAACTGCTGCGCCAGAACGGGAATGTTCCTGGCGAAGTTGGACCAGGACGACGCACCCGGGCCGCCGCCGTGCAGCAGCACGATCGTGGGGCCGTTGCCGACCCCCGCCTCGTGGTAGTGCAGCTTCAGGTCCGGGCGGACCTGCGCGAACCGCGAGGTCGACTCGTAGGAGAGCTCGATGGCTTCGGTGGCTGTCATCGGTGCCCCCTAGACCATCGTGTCGGTGAGCGGCAGGCCGAACTCGGCGCCACCGAACATCACGTACGCACGCTCGGGGTCGTTCGCAGCATGCACGCGTCCGGCATGCGCGTCACGCCAGAAGCGCTGGATCGGAGTGCCGTTCGTGAGAGCGGTCGCACCCGAGTTCTCGAACAGTCGGTCCACCGAGGCGATCGCACGACCGGTGGCGCGCACCTGGTCGCGACGGGCCCGCAGGCGCAGCTCGATCGGTACCTCCTCACCCGCGAGCAGGTGGGCGTACTCGTCGGCGACGTTGCCCGACAGCTGACGCCACGCGGCGTCGATGTCGCTGGACGCCTCGGCGATCCGGATCTTGGCGAACGGGTCGTCCTTGGCCTTCTCGCCGGCGTAGGCCGCGCGCACGCGCTTGCCCTGGTGCTCGACGTGAGCCTCGTAGGCGCCGTAGGCCATTCCGACGATGGGGCTCGAGATCGTGGTGGGGTGGATGGTGCCCCACGGCATCTTGTACACCGGCGCGGTGTTGACCGCGAGGCCGGCGGCGGTGTGGTCGTTCATCGCCTTGAAGCTCAGCACGCGGTGCGTGGGGACGAAGACGTCCTCGACCACGATGTCGTTGCTACCGGTGCCGCGCAGGCCGACGACGTTCCACACGTCGTTGATCGTGTAGTCGCTGCGCGGGATCAGGAAGGTGACGAAGTCGACCGGACGGCCGTCCTTGATGACCGGTCCGCCGAGCATCGCCCAGTCGGCATGGTCGCAACCGGACGACCACGACCACTTGCCGTTGACCTTGTAGCCGCCGTCGACGACGACGCCGGCGCCCATCGGCGCGTACGACGAGGAGATCCGGACGTCGGTGTCCTGGCCCCACACGTCTTCCTGCGCCTGCTGGTCGAACAGTGCGAGGTGCCAGTTGTGGACACCGATGATGCCGGCGACCCAACCGGTGGATCCGCAGGCGCTCGCCAAAGTGCGGACCGCGGTGTAGAAGGTGACCGGATCGGCCTCGTAGCCGCCCCACTGCTTCGGCTGGAGCAGGCGGAAGAACCCGGTCTCCTGCAGCGCCTTGATGGACTCGTCGGGAATGCGACGCAGATCCTCGGTCTCCTGTGCGCGTTCACGCAGCACCGGCAGTAGCGCGTCGATCCGCCGCATCACCTCGCGGCTGTCATGGTCACCCACTGGACGCTCCCGTCTGTAAGAGATGTTCACTTGACCTGAGACTAGAACACGTTCTCTTCCGTGTCGAGAAAACCGGAATTCCACTGGTAACAGGATGTCGATGGGGATACCAAGCACGCGAAATCTAGCGGAATCCGACGAAGTTCTATAACGTGTTCTAGCAACAGCTAGAAGGGATGTGAGGTACTGATGGCGCAGATTCGTGAGATCGATGTGGGAGCTCCGCAGACGCGTTTCGCACGCGGTTGGCACTGCATCGGCCTGGAGAGCGAATTTCTCGACGGCAAGCCGCACGCGGTCGAGGCGTTCGGCACCAAGCTGGTGGTCTTCGCCGACAGCCAGAACAAGCTGCACGTGCTCGACGCATACTGCCGGCACATGGGTGGCGACCTGAGTCAGGGCGAGATCAAGGGTGACTCCGTCGCGTGCCCGTTCCACGACTGGCGCTGGGGCGGCAACGGCAAGTGCACGGACATCCCGTACGCCCGTCGCGTGCCGCCGATCGCGCGGACCCGTTCGTGGACCACGTTGCAGCGCAACAAGCAGCTGTTCATCTGGAACGACCCCGAGGGCAACCCCCCGCCGGACGACGTCACGATCCCGGAGCTGCCGCAGGTCATGACCGACGAGTGGACCGACTGGCAGTGGAACCGGATCCTCGTCGAGGGCTCCAACTGCCGCGAGATCGTCGACAACGTCGTGGACATGGCGCACTTCTTCTACGTCCACTTCGGTTTCCCGAAGTACTTCAAGAACGTCTTCGAGGGCCACGTCGCGACCCAGTACCTGCAGAACCACGGCCGGCCGGACGTCGGGAGCATGGGCACGCAGTACGGCGATTCGGTGCTCGACTCCGAGGCGTCCTACTTCGGCCCGTCGTACATGGTCAACTGGCTGCACAACAACTACAGCGGGTACAAGGTCGAGAGCGTCCTGATCAACTGCCACTACCCGGTCACGCAGGACTCGTTCATGCTCATGTACGGCGTGAGCGTGGAGAAGCCGAAGGGCCTCGACGACGCCACCAGCAACAAGCTCGCCCGTAAGTTCACCGAGGGCGTGGCAATGGGCTTCGAGCAGGACGTCGCGATCTGGAAGAACAAGACCAAGATCGAGAACCCGCTCCTGTGCGAGGAGGACGGCCCGGTGTACCAGCTGCGCCGCTGGTACGACCAGTTCTACGTCGACGTCGCCGACATCGACGAGAAGGCGACGCAGCGCTTCGAGTTCGAGATCGACACCACCAAGGCCGTCGAGGCCTGGCAGCGTGAGGTCGACGCGAACCTGGCGCGGCAGGCGGAGGAGAAGGCCGCCGCCGAGGCCGCGGAGAACGAGCACAAGACGGGAGTGTGACGATGACCTCGACCTGGGCCAAGTCCCCGAACTTCGCCGACAGTCCGGCCCGGGTCGAGGCTGTCCGCACGCAGACCGCCGTCGACCTGCAGACCTACCTCGAGGACGGTCTGCAGGAGGTGGAATGCCGCGCGTGCGGGACGTGCGTGCTGGTTCGCAAGAACAGCTACAAGCACACCAGCATCCAGTGGCAGGCCGATCCTGCCGAGGTGTGCCCGGAGTTCACCGGCGCCGGTGGGCAGACCGGGTCCCGGCAGACGTGCCCGCGCCTGCTCAGCAGCATCGATCACGCGGTGCTGGAGGGCATCCTCGAGGTGCGCGACACACTGTCGCAGTAGGCGATCACACGAGACGAGGGGCGCGCATCGACCAGGATGTGCGCCCCTCGTCTCGTCCCGTCCTCCCGCGCCGCCGGTGACGACGACGGCCCGATGTCACATCGGGTCAGTCCAACCGAACGCGTGTGACATCGGGCCGAACGGGCGTCCGACCTAACGGGCCGCGGACTCGCGCTGCAATTCGAGTGCGATGTCGATCAACTGGTCCTCCTGGCCGCCGACGAGCTTGCGCCTGCCGGCCCGGACCAGCAACTCCGCGGCGGAGACGCCGTAACGCTCGGCCTGGCGCTCGGCATGCTTGAGAAAGCTCGAGTACACCCCGGCATAGCCCATCATCAGCGCCTGCCGGTCGAGCAGGCACTCGGCCGGCATCGCCGGCCGCACGATGTCCTCGGCGGCGTCGGCGATCGCAAAGAAGTCGATTCCGGTCTTGACGCCGATCTTGTCGCACACCCCGACGAACGCCTCGACCGGCGTATTACCCGCACCCGCGCCGAAACGCCGGGTGCTGCCGTCGATCTGCCTGGCACCGGCACGGACCGCGGCGATCGAGTTGGCGACGCCGAGCCCCATGTTCTCGTGGCCGTGGAAGCCGACCTGGGCGTCCTTGCCCAGTTCCTGCACCAGAGCCTCGACACGCTCGGAGACCTGTTCGAGCACGAGCGCACCGGCCGAGTCGACGACGTACACGCACTGGCAACCGGCATCGGCCATGATGCGGGCCTGCTGGGCCAACTGCTCGGGTGCGATGGTGTGCGCCATCATCAGGAAGCCGACGGTCTCGAGGCCCCGGTCACGGGCCAGGCCGAAGTGCTGGATCGAGACGTCCGCCTCGGTGCAGTGCGTCGCGATGCGGCAGATCGACGCGCCGTTGTCCTGCGCCTCGATGATGTCTTCCTTGACGCCGACACCCGGCAGCATGAGGAACGCGATCTTCGCCCGCTTCGCGGTGTCCACCGCAATCGTGATCAGTTCCTGCTCGGGCGTTTTCGAGAACCCGTAGTTGAACGAGGAACCACCGAGACCGTCACCGTGGGTGACCTCGATGACCGGGACGCCGGCGCCGTCGAGCGCGGCGACGATCGAGCGCACCTCGTCGCCGGTGAACTGGTGGCGCTTGTGGTGCGAGCCGTCACGGAGCGACGTGTCGGTGATCCGGATGTCCCACGAGCCGTCGAAGTGGAGATCGTCGGTCCAGTCGGCCCTGCTGTCGGTCCTGTCGCCCATGTCGCTCACGCCCTCACGCTGAGAAACTGCTGGGCGATCTCCTCGCCCACCTTGGTTGCCGCCGCGGTCATGATGTCGAGGTTCCCCGCGTACGGGGGCAGGAAGTCGCCCGCACCCTCGACCTCGACGAACGTGGTCACCGTCGCGTGCCCGCCGGAGACGACGCTCGGCTCGCCGAATTGCGGCTCGTTGAGCAGCCGGTACCCCGGCACGTACTGCTGTATGTCGGCGACCACCCGGTGGATCGATTCGATGATCGCGTTCCGGTCAGCATCCTCCGGGATGGCGCAGAAGATGGTGTCGCGCATGATCATCGGCGGATCGGCCGGGTTGAGGATGATGATCGCCTTGCCCTTGCGGGCGCCACCGATCACCTCGACACCACGGCTGGTGGTCTTGGTGAACTCATCGATGTTGGCGCGGGTACCGGGTCCGGCGGAGACCGACGCGACCGAGGCGACGATCTCGGCGTAGGGGACGTCGACGACGCGCGAGACCGCGTACACGATCGGGATGGTCGCCTGCCCACCGCACGTGATCATGTTGACGTTGGGCGCGTCGAGGTGCTCGCGCAGGTTGACGGGCGGCACCACGGCCGGTCCGATCGCGGCCGGGGTGAGGTCCACTGCGCGGATGCCGTGTTCGGCGTACTTGGGCGCGGCCTCGCGGTGCACGTATGCCGACGTCGCCTCGAACACCATGTCCGGCTTCTCCGCCTGCTGCAACAGCCAGTCGACCCCCTCCGCGGAGGTCTCCAGGCCCATCGCGCGGGCGCGCGCGAGACCCTCGCTGGCGGGGTCGATGCCGATCATCCAGCGCGGCTCGAGCCACGGGGATCGCTGCAGTTTGTAGAGGAGATCGGTGCTGATGTTGCCTGAACCCACAATTGCGACACTTGCCTTGGTCATGTGAACTCACCTCTTCGGCGTCGACTGCAACGTGTGTTCGTTTGTCAACATCACCATCGCGAGCTGCCAGCAATACTTCCTGGCAGAAAGCATGGACTGTCAGCCACCTCATTCTATAACGTGTTCTACATGAGCAAGCAGGAATACGACATCGTCGTCGTCGGCAGTGGTGCTGCCGGCATGACCGCCGCCCTTACCGCCGCACACCAGGGCCTGAGCGTGGTCGTCGTCGAGAAGGCAGCCCACTACGGCGGCTCGTCCGCGCGATCGGGCGGAGGTGTCTGGATCCCGAACAACGAGGTGCTGCAGCGCGACGGAGTCACCGACACCACGGACGCGGCACGCACCTATCTGCACAGCATCATCGGCGACGTCGTCGCCCCGGAGAAGATCGACACCTACATCGACCGCGGCCCCGAGATGCTGTCGTTCGTCTTGAAGAACAGTGCGCTGGAACTGCAGTGGGTTCCGGAGTACTCGGACTACTACCCGGAGGCGCCGGGTGGACGCCTCGGTGGGCGTTCGGTCGAGCCCGTGCCGTTCGACGGCAACCGCCTCGGCGACGACCGCGACAACCTCGAGCCCGATTACGTCAAGGCCCCCAAGAACTTCGTCATCACACAGGCCGACTACCGCTGGCTCAATCTGCTGATGCGCAACCGCCGCGGACCGCTGCGGGCGATGAAGGTCGGCACCCGGTTCCTCGCCGCCAAGTTGCGGGGCAAGGACCTGCTGGTGCGCGGACAGGCCCTCATGGCCGGACTGCGTCTGGGCCTGCGTGACGCCGGGGTCCCGATCCTGCTGAACACCCCGCTCACCGATCTCTACACCGAGGACGGCGTCGTGCGCGGCGTGAAGGTTCTCGTCGACGGCCCCGACGGAGCCACCGAGCAGATCATCCACGCCCGCCACGGTGTCGTCCTGGGCTCGGGCGGTTTCGAGCACAACGACGAGATGCGCAAGAAGTACCAGCGCGGCCCGATCGGCACCGAGTGGACCGTCGGCGCCAAGGCCAACACCGGCGACGGCATCGTCGCCGGCCAGAAGCTGGGCGCGGCAGTCGACTTCATGGACGACGCGTGGTGGGGTCCGTCGATCCCGCTCACCGGTGGACCGTGGTTCGCGCTGTCCGAGCGGACGCTGCCCGGTTCGATGATGGTCAACACCCGCGGCAAGCGGTTCGGCAACGAGGCCGCGCCGTACGTCGAGGCCACCCACATGATGTACGGCGGCGAATACGGTCAGGGCGAGGGCCCGGGCGAGAACATCCCCACCTGGATGATCCTCGACCAGCGCTACCGCAACCGGTACACGTTCGCCGGCATCACGCCGCGCTCGCCGTTCCCGGGCCGCTGGCTCAAGGCCGGAGTCGTCGTCAAGGCGAACACGATTGCCGAACTCGCGGAGAAGACCGGCCTGCCGGTCGAGGCCCTCACCGAGACGGTGGAACGCTTCAACGGGTTCGCGCGCAACGGCAAGGACGAGGACTTCGGTCGCGGCGACAGCGGTTACGACCACTACTACGGTGATCCGCGTCTGAAGAACCCGAGCCTCGCCGAGATCGACAAGGCGCCGTTCTACGCCATCAAGATGGTCCCGGGCGACCTGGGCACCAAGGGCGGCATCGTCACCGACGTAAACGGACGCGCCGTCCGTGAGGACGGCTCGGTGATCGAGGGCCTGTACGCCGCGGGCAACTGCAGCTCCCCCGTCATGGGCCACACCTACGCCGGCCCCGGCGCGACCATCGGCCCCGCGATGACGTTCGCGTACCTGGCCGTGCTCGATATCGCCGACCGCGCCCGTGCCGCAGCGCAGTCCGTGACGAACTGACAGGAGAAGCCAGTGCCCATCGATCCGTCGATCGCGATCGGAGCCGAGCTCCCCGCACAGGAGTTCTCCTGGACCCCGTCGGATGTCCAGCTGTACCACCTGGGTATCGGCGCGGGCGCGCGTCCGCTCGATCCCCGCGAACTGAGGTACCTCGACGACGCCAAGCCTCAGGTCCTGCCGACGTTCGCGACGGTGGTCGCGAACATCCATGCGACCGAGGCGCCGCGCGTGTCGTTCCCGGGCGTCGAGATCGACCTGGCCAAGGTCGTGCACGGCAGCCAGGAAGTGACCGTCCACCAGCCGATTCCGGCGAGCGGCTCGGCTCGGACCACCACTCGGATCACCGAGGTGTGGGACAAGGGCAAGGCTGCGGTGATCGTCCAGGAGTCGTCGACCGTCGCACTCGACGGCTCTCCGCTGTGGACGGCCCGATCGTCGATCTTCGCGCGTGGTGAGGGTGATTTCGGGGGTGAACGTGGCCCGTCGGAGTCGGTCGCGCTACCCGATCGGGCTCCCGACGCCGAGGTTGTCTCGCAGGTCCTACCGCAGCAGGCCCTGCTGTATCGGATGTGCGGGGATCGCAATCCGCTCCATTCGGATCCCGAATTTGCCTCCGCTGCGGGCTTTCCTGCGCCTATCCTGCATGGACTGTGCACATACGGGATTATTTGCAAGGCTGCGACCGACACCGTCCTTGACGGAAATGCCGATCGTGTCAAGGGATTCCGGGCCCGTTTCGCGGGGGTAGTCTTTCCCGGCGAAACGCTTCGGACACGAATCTGGCGAGAGGCCGACAGGCTACTCATCTCTGCAACTGTTCCCGAGCGGGACGACTCGCCGGCGCTGGCGGACGTCGTGCTCACCGTCGCGTAGCGAACACGAAGCTGTACCGGTCGGGTCGATGTGCTCGTCGACCCGGCCGGGCATATCTGCACCCGGACTTCATTCCCCCTCACACACCTTGGAGTACACGAATGACGCTCAACGACGAGCAGCCCCGGCTGTCGCGGCGAGGATTCCTCGCGGCGGGCGCCGGTGCCCTTGCCGCCGGTGCCGTGGTCGGCGGCTGGACGCCCGCCTTCGCGGTTCCCGCCGGATCCTCCGGGTCCCTGGGATCCCTCGGGTCCCTGGGATCCTCCGGCCCCGTCGCACCGCTCCCGACGCCGCCGAACTTCCCGCAGGGCATCGCACTGTTCCAGCAGGCGTACCAGAACTGGTCCAAGGAGATCATGCTGGACGCCACCTGGGTCTGCTCGCCGAAGTCGGCGGACGACGTGGTCACCCTCGTCAATTGGGCGCACGAGAACGGCTACAAGGTCCGTCCCCGCGGCGCGATGCACGGCTGGACCCCGCTGACCGTGGTGAAGGGCTCCAACGTCGAGAAGGTGATCCTCGCCGACACGATGACGCACCTGAACGACGTCACGGTGCATCCGGACGGGTCTCCTGCGACCGTCACCGCTGGTGCCGGCGCCAGCATCGAGGCGATCGTGACCGAGCTGCAGGAGCACGGCCTCGGTTGGGCCAACCTGCCGGCTCCCGGCGTGCTGTCCATCGGCGGCGCCCTCGCGGTGAACGCCCACGGCGCGGCCCTCCCTGCTGAAGGCGAAGAGACGCTGCCCGGCCACACGTTCGGTTCGCTGAGCAACCTCGTCACCGAACTCACCGCGGTCGTGTGGGACGGCAGCAAGTACGCGCTGAAGACGTACCGGCGCAACGACCCCAAGATCACTCCGATGCTCACCAACCTCGGGCGTTGTTTCCTCACCTCGGTCACGATGCAGGCCGGCCCGAACGTGCGGCAGCGGTGCCAGAGCTTCACCGACATCACCTGGCAGGAGCTGTTCGCACCGAAGGGCACCTCGGGCCGGACGTTCGAGAGTTTCGTTGCCGAATCCGGTCGCGCGGAGGCGATCTGGTATCCCTTCACCGAGAAGCCGTGGATGAAGGTCTGGTCGAACTCGCCGACCAAGCCGGACGGGGCGTCCGGCAGCCTCGGCTCGCTCGGCTCGCTCGGCTCGCTCGCGGGCAAGCCCCCGCAGTCGCGTGAGGTCACCGGCCCGTACAACTACGTCTTCTCGGACAACCTGCCGGAGCCGCTCACCGACATGATCGGCGCGATCAACGCCGGAAACCCCTCGATTGCGGCGCAGTTCGGTCCGGCGATGTACGAGATCACCAAGCTCGGGCTGGCCGCGACGAACTCGTCCGACATCTGGGGCTGGTCGAAGGATGTCCAGTTCTACATCAAGGCCACGACGCTGCGGCTCACCGAGGGCGGCGGCGCCGTCGTCACGAGCCGCGCCAACATCGCGACCGTGATCCACGACTTCACCCAGTGGTTCAACGAGCGCATCGAGTTCTACCGCGCGAAGGGTCAGTATCCGCTGAACGGTCCGGTCGAGATCCGCTGCTGCGGCCTCGATCGGCCGGAGGACGTCAAGGTCGATTCGGCGGGCCCGCCGACCATCTCGGCGACTCGTGAGCGTCCCGATCATCCCGACTGGGACGTCGCCATCTGGCTGAACGTTCTCGGCGTTCCGGGCACCCCCGGCATGTTCGAGTTCTATCAGGAGATGGAGCAGTGGATGCGGTCGCACTACAACAACAACGCCGCCACGTTCCGTCCCGAGTGGTCGAAGGGCTGGGCGTTCGGCCCGGACCCGTACACCGACGAGGACATCGTCAAGAACAAGATGCGGGCCACCTACATGGACGGCGTGCCGGCCGACGAGAACTGGGACACGGCCCGGGCGCGGTACAACGAGATCGACCCGCACCGCGTCTTCAGCAACGACTTCATGGATCAGCTGCTGCCGTAAGGTTGCCGGATCCCGATCCACCGACGCCGGTGGTGCCTGGCCAGCTGCCAGGCACCACCGGCGTTCTCGTGGGCGGGGCCGAACCCGCATTCGGAGTACCGTCGAAGGTGATGCACGACAACCGATGGTGACCTGAGCCTAGGGAGCGCTGTCATGACCGCATCCACGCCGGATCCCACTCCGCCCCCGCCGGAGCCGACTCCTCCCGTGCCGCCGGCCCCCGCACAGCCGCCCGCGCCGCCCCCGCCACCCCCGACCAATGCCGGCTGGGCCGTCGCGGCGCTCGTCGCGTTCTGGCCGCTCGCGTTCGCCGCGTTCAACAACGCGTTCGAGGTGTATCCGCGTTGGGCCCGGGGCGACTTCGCCGGAGCCCAGTACGCATCGGACCGCGTCCGCAAGCTCGGCCAACTCTCGCTGTGGATCCTCGCCGGAATCCTCGTGCTGATCGCCATCGCCTACATCGTGATGGCGGCGGTGTGGATCTCGCACGGCGGATACGACGACAACTGGCACCGCGGCCGGATGGACTGGTAGCCGCTCACCGCACCCGGACAGCGTCACCGTCCGAATCCACGACGACGCCAACCCGGGCGGTAGTGCGGTCGGTCCGGATCGGCACGCAGGTGACGACGAGCAGCGCCACCGCCGCCACCGCCGCCCCGAGCCAGAACAGCCGGTCCAACCCGATCTGAGCCGGAACCACGACGGCCCCCGCCATCACGGTCGACGCGGCGAGCACCGCCGCGCCCACCGCACTCGCGGCGGAGGTTCCGACGGCCCGAATCAGGCTGTTGACGCTGTTCGCCGACGCCGTCTGGTCGCGGGGCACCGCCGTCGTGATGAGCACCGGCATCGCCGCGAGCGCGAAAGCCACGCCCACCGACACGACGAAGGCACTGACGCCGATGACGATGACGCCGGTGCCGAACACACCACGTTCGACGAACCCGAGAGCGATGGCCCCGCCGCCGACGGCGAGCGTCACCCGGGCACCCCAACCGCGGATCATCGCCGCCGACACCGGGGCCAGGACGATCATCACCAGGCCGCCCGGCAGCATCACCAGCCCGGCCGTCGCCGCGCTCAGGCCGAGGCCGTGCCCGGTCGACGCGGGCACCTGCAGTTCCTGCGTGGAGGCATACGAACTGAGGAACATCGCGAATCCGAGCAGCAGCGCGCACATGTTGGCCACCAACACGGGGCGCAGCATCGACGTCCGGAGATCGACGAGCGGGTGGGACATCCTCAGCTCCAACGGAACCCATACCGCCATCCCGACGATGCCGCCGACGGCCAGGCCGACGATCGGCCAGCTCCCCCATCCCCACGTGCCGCCCTTGGAGATCGCGAGCAGCACCGCGGTCAATGCTGCGGTCAACAGCACCGCGCCCCGATAGTCGAACCGTCCGGACGCGCGGGTGGTCGACTCCGGGACCACGAACGGCAACAGTGCCGCCATCACCACCGCGAACCCTGCCGGAAGCCAGAACAGCGACTGCCAGCCGGCGTGCTCGTAGAGGACACCGGACAGCGGCATTCCGAGCACACTGCCGACGCCGATCGTCGCGCTCATCAACGCGACACCACTGCCGAGTCGTTCCGGCGGAAGCACGTCGCGCATCATGCTGATCCCGACCGGCAGCAACGCCATCGCGAAACCCTGCAGCCCACGCCCGGCGACCACCGTCGCGAAGCCCGGTCCCACGGCGGCGAGCACCGAGCCCGCCACCATCAGCCCGAGACACACCAGCATCATCGCGCGCTTACCGAACATGTCGGCCAGCCGACCGATCAGCGGCGTGCCGACGGCACCGGTCAGCAACGTGATCGTGACCAGCCACGACGCGCTGGTGGGCGGCACGCCGAGATCGACGGCGAACGCCGGCAGAACCGGCACCACCAGCGTCTGCAGGAGCGCGACCAGGATCCCGCTCAGGCTCAGGGCCGCGATGACGACCCCGCTCCGGGCAGTACTCGGAGCGGGTGTCGGTACCGCGATCACCCGGTGACGCGTGCTGCGTTACCGGCGTCGATCGGAAGGACGGTGCCGCTGATGTGCGCGCTGGCCTCGGCGGCGAAGAAGAGGACGGCCCGGGTGATCTCGAACGGGTCGAGCCACGGCACCGGCTGCGCGTGCAGACTCTGGAACACGGGCGCGACGTCGTCCATCGTCGGCTCTGCGAGGTCCGGTCGCATCATCGAGTAGAGCGCCTTGTTGTGGATCATCCCGGTCGAGATGTTGCCGGGTGCGATCGCATTGACGGTGATGCCGTTCTGCGCCAGATCGAGCGCGGCACTCTTCGTCATGCCGATGACGCCCCACTTGGAGGCCGCGTAGGCGGCCATGTTGGTGTTGCCCGCGCGTCCGAGCATCGACGAGATCGTCACGATCCGGCCGTAGCCGCGTTCGATCATGCCGGGCGAGACGGCGCCGAGGGTGTTGAAGACGCCGGTGAGATTGGAGTTGATGGCCTCGTTCCACTGGGCCGAGGTCATCGACTGGATCGGCGCCGCCACGGACACGCCTGCGTTGGCGACCGCGATGTCCACGCGGCCGAACTCGGACTCGGCGCGGGCGACGAGGGCGTCCATCGCGTCGCGGTCGGCGGTGTCCGCCTTGACCGAGATGACGCGGCGGCCGGTGGCCTCGACGAGGCGCACGGTCTCGGCCAGGTCCTCCTCGGTCCCGAGGGGGTAGAACACCGAATCGCTGTCCTCGCAGCGGTCGCAGATGACCACGTCGGCGCCGCGCTCGGCGAACGCCACGGCGTGCGAGCGCCCCTGTCCCCGGGCGGCGCCCGTGATCAGTGCGACTCGGCCTTCGAAGCCTTCGAACTCCTCCATTGCTGCTCTCCTCGAGATCGGGGACCGCGAATCACGCAAGTCCGAAACTATCCCTACCTGCTACCGCTGTGACGACGCGCACAGATCCCGGCCAGTGGGAGGCGCAGACGTCCCCGTCCACACAACCACCGGCCACCGCGTGTGACAGCGGGATGCGACGGGATCGTCACCGACCGACGACGAGGATCACGACCGCCGACGCCGCCGCAAGCACGACGACCGTGACCGCCAGCCCCGCCATCAGCGCGAACGGATAGACCGCCCGCTCGTCCCCGAACGCGGTACTCATGCGCTCGTAGCGGCGCCGAGCGGTCACCACCACCACCGACGACGACACGATGGCCCACGTTCCGACCACCTGGACGACGACGGAGGATCCGGGTACATAGCGCAGACAGAGGAACGCGACCGCCGCCAGGCTCGCCGCGGTGCGCACCCACGCGAGCGTTGTCCGTTCCGGCTGAAGTCCCGGATCCCGGTGTGCGGCGGCCGCGGACATCACCTGCTCACCAACACGACGAGCAGCGTGACACCGGCACCCGCGATCAACCCCACCAGGAGCGCCGCGAGGGCCGGCACCGGCAGGCTCCGGCCCATCCGCATCGCCGCCTCGACACCCATCCAGCGTAGGAACGCGAACACCACGAGCAGGATCGCGCCGACGAGCAGGCCCACCACCAGCACCGTGTGGACGTTCGGGCCGACGACGTCGGCTCCGAACGCCTCGAGACCGACTGCCGCCGCAATCAGTCCGAGCGCAGTGCGAACCCAGGCCAGGAACGTGCGTTCGTTGGCCAATGTGAACCGCGGATCGGGATCATCCCCGTCCCGGAACGCTCTCGGACGCCAGCCGCGCAGTGTCACGTGACGGTCCCTTCTCACTCACTCTGTGGTTCAACGAAAGTAGCGTTTCAGCACCGCTGCACGCCGCCGACCGAGTACCTCGCGGCGCTCCCCCACCCCGACACGCGCGGTCGTGGCGGGCAGTGCTGCGAGCACGTCGTCGAACATCACCTTACGCACCGTCGGCGCCGGCAGATCCTGGGTGGACGCGAGCCACCACCGGTACACGCAGCGGGTGAAGGTGTTACCCGCCGTGTCGAGCCAGTTCGCGACGCCGGGATCGCGATGCGCCACGACGGCCCTGAACACCCCGTCCTCGTCGAGCACGGCTTGATGGCCGTTGAGCGAGGTCTGCCGATACGTGTAGCCGAGAGACTGACCCCAGTAGTCCCCGACGTGGATGTTCCAGAAGTGGCAGTCCGGCGGCGTGACCTCGAGAATCAGGGCCTCGTCGGGACCGATCTCGAAAGATCCACCACCGTAAGCGATATGGCC
This sequence comes from Rhodococcus sp. W8901, assembly GCF_013348805.1. Taxonomy (NCBI): domain Bacteria; kingdom Bacillati; phylum Actinomycetota; class Actinomycetes; order Mycobacteriales; family Nocardiaceae; genus Rhodococcus; species Rhodococcus sp. W8901. The sequence goes on along the minus strand of NZ_CP054690.1, from coordinate 854,801 downwards.
GCCGTCTCTCGCATACGTCGAACTGACCGGAGGCTGTGTCCGCAGGACGTTGCGTTCGGCGTCGCGCAGGGTCCGCGGATCCATCGGCAGCCAGTTACCCTCGTGCGGCTGCGCGCTGATGACGACCTCGAAATCGCCGTTGTCCTGCAACGTGATTCCACCCGGGTTCGACGTCGCACCCAGCCCGGATCCGGTGGCCGCCTTGAACGCCGCCCGGTAGTCCTTCGGCCCGCCGTCGCCGGACTGCGCCTTCTCGTAGAGATCGTGGGTGTCGTACAGCGTCAGCCCGATGTACCGGACCCGGCCGCCGGTCCCGGTGAGCCGGTAGGTCCCCTCGGGGTCGAGGACGGCATGGCCGAAGAGACAGTCCGGCGACTCGGTCGCCTACCACTTCGTATTGTCCTGCAGGTGAACAACTTCCGGATACTCCGGATCCGCACTGAAGACGACCTGCTCGAGTCCTGCATTGAGAAGGTTGAGCAGGTAGCGGTAGCCGGCGGCCCAGCTCGTCGAGAGGTCGAACCATATCCACACTCCTGGCGTTCGTCGGAGGACTCGAGATCAGGCGGGAACATCTCCGAGAATGGCCACGCGTTCCATGACCCGGCGGTGCGGGAAGTAGTCGCTGGCCGCATAGTGCTGCGTTGCGCGGTTGTCCCAGAAGGCAATCGAGTTGGGCTGCCACTTGAATCGGCACTGGAAGTCGGGGACCTTGGCCTGGTCGAAGAGGTGCCGCAACAGCGCCTCACCCTCGGCCGGATCCATGTCCGGGATGTGCGTCGTGAACAGGCTGTTGACGAACAGGGTCCTGCGCCCGGTCTCGGGATGGATCCGCACGATCGGGTGTGCGACCGGCGGATACGCCTCCTTCATCTGTGCAAGTTTCTCGGGACCCATCGAGCGGCCGAAGGACGGCACGAAATCGTGAATCGCGACCCGGCCCTCGATCTTCGCCTTGACCTCGTCGGACAGGCAGTCGTACGCGTTGCCCCATGTCGGCCCACAGGGTGTCGCCGCCGGCGGGCGGGACCTCGAGCGCGCGCAGAACCGAACCGAGCGGGGGACGCTTCTGCCACGTCACGTCCACGTGCCAGATGTTCTCGGTGCCGGGGTTGCCCTCACCGCGCTCGAAATGAACCACCTCGGGGACCTCACCCTGCGGGAGAAGCGGGTGGATCTCGAGGTCGCCCCAGTGGCGAGCGAAGTCTCGGTGCTGCGCGCCCGTGATCTGCTGACCCCGGAAGAACACGACCTTCCACTCGAGCAGCGCGCGCCGCAAATCCTCGATGACGTCGATACTCGGATCGCGCAGATCCACGCCGCGAATCTCCGCGCCGATGTATGGCGTCACAGGCCGCAACTCGAATCGCTCATACGGTAATGACTCGAATCCATCTGCACACCTACGCATTCCGCGAGGTCCGAATTCGATCGAATGGCCACCGATCGCCACCGTGCGACTACTCGTCAGCGCCGTCATACAAGACTCCTGTTACTGAGGGTTCCCGCCCTGAACACACCACCGCCGACGTCCGCCGCCCGGTCGATCCGACGAGGGACATCCTCGGCAAACTATCAGTCAGTGACTTAACTCGTCAAGACACTGACTTAATTCTTGAAACTAGCTGCACAGGAACACTATTGAGTGGCCACTCGAACCCGTACCACGAAGGCGATCCTCCCGTTTCCACTGAGCGGGACCGCGATCACACGCGTCCCGACACTGTGACTAAGCCCCCCCCTGGGGCGCCCACCCGCCCGCCCCATTCCTCATTGAACGCGCCGCCGCCTGGCACTCTCACTCGACGACGAAACTATCTGCGCCCCAATATCACCGAGCGCATGCGTCGTCGATCTCTACCGACCCAAAGGACAACGATGGCGCTCGCTCTCACTTCAGTTCGAGGCAATGTTCCTCGAGCCCGAATGTCTCGATCGTCACGCTCACCGGGGCAACGCTCATGCCGCTCATCGGGAAGGCGTCGGACAAGATCGGCAAGAAGCGGGTGATCCTCGGCCTGGCCGGCGTCTTCGTGCTCGGCAGCGTTGTCTGTGCAACTGCAGACTCGTTTGCCGTCCTGCTCGCCGGTCGCGCACTGCAGGGAGTTCTCGTCGGGATCGTCGCGCTCTCGTACAGCCTCGTGCGCGACATCATGCCCCGCGACTTCGTCCCTGTCGCTCTGGGCATGGTGGCGACGGGTATCGGCATGTCCGCCGTCGCAGGACCGTTCATCGCCGGCTGGTTGATCGACGGGTTCGGTTTCCACGGGATCTTCTGGTTCATGGCGATCCACGCCGTCCTCTACGCGGACACGGCGCTCTCACGCGGCTTCCTGTACGCGGGAGCCGTCGGGCTCGTGGGCATCGCCGTCGCGCTCGTGATGAAGCACGGTCGCAAGCCTGCCACCGGTGGACTGGCGACCCCGGCCCCCGCCGGACTTCAGGCCGAGGCCGATTCCGGAGCCTCCAACGCCCCCACCGACATGTCGATCAGATGACGCACGGTCTCGTCGAAGTCGGTGTCCACGACCGGGTTCCCGCTGTTGCGCCGCTGCTCGAACACCGCGAGCGCCGACACAGCCATGTTGAGCATCAGATCGACACGAACGACCGCGACACGGCGCGGCAGGTGACCGAGTGCTCGCATCAGCCTGGTGGACACCTCGCGGCTGACCTCCGTGACGTCGGACAGTTCCGTGTTCGCGATGTCCACCGACGGGGATACGCGAGCGATGAACTGTGCGTAGTACGAATCGGTCCCGGAGGTCCGGAGATAGTCGGCGAGCGGCACGACGACGGCCTCGACGAGTCCACGCACGTCGTGCCCGAGTCCCTCCTCGTCCAGTTTCGCCAGGAAGGCCGCGCGACTGAGATTGATTTCCCGCATGCGCCTACGGAAGACCTCGAGAACGAGACCGTCCCGCCCGCCGAAGTGGTACTGCACGGCCGAGTTGTTCTTCTGGCCGGCAGCGGCGGCGACGTCGCGCATCGACACGCCGTCGATGCCACGCTCGGCGAACATCCGCTCGGCGACCTCGATCATCGCGCTCTTCGCATTTCCGGGATTCGACACGCCGCGAGACTAGTAAGTCGGCGCTTTAACGGTCAAGGCGTTGCGGGTACGCTCCCCCGCATCTCCGGCACGACGGAGAACCGCTGCTCAACCTGCTGCCCACACACTCGAGACGAAACCAGCTTCGCCGCAACGAAACCGAACGCGTTTCCCCGTTCCATCATCCAGAGAGGCGCACCATGAATCGGCATTCGATTCCTATCGTCCGCACCGACCCGCATATCTCCGCCGCGGTCGACTACCGCGATCAGCAGGAACCGTTCACACGTCCGCAACCGGTGCGCCCACCGGAGGGCGCACCCAACGTCCTGCTGATCATGCTCGACGACGTCGGTTTCGGTACCGCGTCGGCATTCGGCGGTCCGTGCCGCACGCCCACCGCCGATCGACTGGCCGCGGACGGCGTCAAGTACACCCGCTTCCACACCACGGCGCTGTGCTCGCCGACCCGCACGGCGACGCTCACCGGACGCAACCACCACAGCGTCGGCTTCGGCGTGATCGCCGAACAGGCCACGGCGGCACCGGGTTACAACGGGACCCGTCCGGCCTCGGCGGCGACGGTGGCGCGAATCCTGCAGGGCAACGGGTACGCGACCGGCGCGTTCGGCAAGATGCACCAGACGCCGACGTGGGAGATCAGTGAGGCGGGGCCGTTCGACCGATGGCCCACCCGTGAGGGTTTCGATCGCTTCTACGGCTTCCTCGGCGCCGAATCCGACCAGTTCTCCCCGGTTCTGTACCGCGACTTCACCGTCGTCGATCCGCCGTGCTCGCCCGAAGAGGGCTACCACATGTCGGAGGACCTGGTGGACCGCGCGATGGAGTGGATCGAGTCGGTCGGCACGATGGACCCGGACAAGCCGTGGTTCTGCTACCTGCCGTTCGGCGCGTGCCACGCCCCACTGCAGGTGCCGGACAGCTATCTCGACAAGTACCGCGGCGAGTTCGACCACGGCTGGGACCGCCAGCGGGAGATCACCCTCGAGCGGCAGAAGCAGCTCGGGGTGGTCGCGCCGGACACGGAGCTCGCCCCGTGGGCGCCGGACCTGCCGCACTGGGACGATCTGGACGCCGACCAGAAGAAGGTCTCGGCCCGGCTGATGGAGCTGTACGCGGCCTTCCTCGAGCACACCGACGACCAGGTCGGCCGGCTCGTCGACCGGCTGCAGGAGACGGGCGCACTCGACAACACCCTGGTGCTGTACATGCTCGGCGACAACGGCGCGTCCGCCGAGGGCGGCATGGAGGGCTCGTTCAACTACCTCGCCGGGCTCAACGGCTACAAGCAGACCACCGCCGAGGTGCTCGAGAAGTTCGACGAACTGGGCACCCCGACGAGCTACCCGCACTACCCGGCGTCGTGGGCGATGGCGCTCGACACCCCGTACCAGTGGACCAAGCAGGCCGCTTCCCACTACGGCGGCACCCGCAACGGGCTGATCGCGCACTGGCCCGAGGGGATCGCCGAGTCCGGCATCCGCGACCAGTGGCATCACTGCGTGGACATCACCCCGACGATCCTCGAGGCGGTGGGCGTGCCGGCGCCGGACACCGTCGACGGCGTGCCGCAGAAGCCCATGGAGGGTGTCGCGATGAACTACACGTTCGCCGACGCCGACGCCGAGGACCGGCACACCACGCAGTACTTCGAGATCTACGGCAACCGCGGCATCTACGACCACGGGTGGACGGCCGTGACGCTGCACCGGGCACCGTGGCTGATGGCGACGCACGGACTGCAGCTCCCTGCGTTCGACGAGGATCGATGGGAGCTGTATGACACCACCGTCGACTGGTCGCAGGCCCGCGACCTGGCGGCCGAGTACCCGGAGAAGCTCGAGGAACTCAAGCAGAAGTTCCTCGTCGAGGCGGCGCGCTACCAGGTGCTCCCCCTCGACGACCGCACCGTGACGAGGAACGCTGCACCCAAGGACCGCCCGCCGCATCCGCTGCGCGGACGGACGAGCATCACGTTGTACCCGCACATGAACGGCCTGCCGGAGAAGGCGGCACCGCCGTTCTTCAACCGCTCGTACAGGATCACGGCCACGCTCGAGACCGGCGGAAACCCGTGCGAGGGAACGCTGGCGAGCGTGGGCGGCCGGTTCGGCGGCCTGGCCCTCTACGTTCTCGATTCGAAGCCCGTGTTCTGCTACAACTTCAGCGGCGGCGGCCTGACGTTCGTGCGCGGCGAGGTACCCCTGACCGCCGAGAACCGCGAGGTGTCCGTCGCGTTCGAATACGACGGCGGTGGGATCGGGAAGGGCGGAACGGCAACGCTTTCCGTCGACGGTGTCGTCGTCGGTACCGGACGGATCGAGAAGACCACCCGCGCGATCTTCAGCATGAACGAGCAGCTCGACATCGGCATCAACCGCGGCAGCCCGGTGTGCGACGAGGTCGACGGCCGGTTCGAATTCAGCGGACGCCTCCACCACGTCCGCATCGACCTGCCCGGAGAGGGCCGACCGGAGACGGCGGAGGAACGGCGCCGAGTCGCCCTCGCGACCCACTAGGCGCTTCGCGCCCGTGCACTTTTCCGATAGCGCCGACTACCGGAAAAGCGCACGGGCGCCGCAGGCGCCTACGCCGTGAGCACGAGTCCCGAGGTGGGAACACCGGTGCCGGCGGTCACGAGCACGTTCTCGACGTCCGGAACCTGGTTCACCGAGGTGCCGCGGATCTGCCGCACGCCCTCCGCGATGCCGTTCATACCGTGGATGTACGCCTCACCCAGCTGGCCTCCGTGGGTGTTGATCGGCAGGCGCCCGCCCAGCTCGATCGCGCCGTCGGCGATGAAGTCCCGGGCCTCGCCGCGCCCGCAGAAGCCGAGTTCCTCGAGCTGCATCAGCACGTATGGCGTGAAGTGGTCGTACAGCACCGCGGTCTGCATGTCCGACGGCCGCAGCCCGGACTGCTCCCACAACTGGTCGGCGACCAGGCCCATCTCGGGCAGACCCGTCAGCCCGTCGCGGTAGTAGCTGGTCATGATGTACTGGTCCGGCCCACTGCCCTGTGCGGCCGCCGCGACGATCGCCGGCTTGTTCGGCAGGTCCTTCGCTCGCTCGGGCGACGTCACGACGATCGCGATGCCGCCGTCGGTCTCCTGGCAGCAGTCCAGCAGGTGCAGCGGCTCCGCGATGAACCGCGAGTTCTGATGGTCCTCGAGCGTGATCGGCTTGCCGTAGAAGAACGCGGCGGGGTTGACCGCCGCGTGCTTGCGGTCCGCGACCGCGATACGGCCGAAATCCTCACTGGTGGCGCCGTACACGTGCATGTACCGCTGCGCGACCATCGCGACGAACGACGCCGGCGTCCCCAGCCCGTGCGGGTACGAGAAGGCGTTGTCGGTGCCCGACGAGTTCACCTGCTGCACCAGGCCGGCGTTGACCTGCCCGAAGCGTGCGCCCGAGCGCTCGTTGAACGCGCGGTACGCCACCACGACGTCGGCGACACCGGTGGCGACGGCCATGGCCGCCTGCTGGATGGTGGCGCACGCCGCGCCGCCGCCGTAGTGGATGCGGCTGAAGAACTTCAGGTTCGGGATACCGACCGAACGGGCGACCGCCGCTTCGGTGTTGGTGTCCATCGTGAACGACGTCAGGCCGTCCACGTCGGACGGCTTCAGACCCGCGTCGTCGAGTGCGGCCTGCACCGCCTCCGCCGCGAGCCGGAGCTCGCTGCGGCCCGAGTCCTTGGAGAAGTCGGTGGCGCCGATGCCGACGATCGCGGCCTTCCCGGACAACCCGCTCATGCCCGTGCTCCATCCGAGTCGTCGTTCATCACCAGGGTGACCGTGGACGTGATGTGGTCGCCGAGGCTGTCCTTGCCGACCACCTTGACGGTGATCAGCCCGTCCTCGGCGGCCACCACCTCACCCGAGAGATTCAGCGTGTCGTACGCGTACCACGGCACCCCGAGTCGCAGCTTGATCGACGTGATCCGCGCCCGCGGACCGGCCCAGTCCGTGACGAAGCGCTGCACCAGGCCGGTGTCGGTGAGGATGTTGACGAAGATGTCCTTCGACCCGCGCTGCTGCGCCTTGTCCCGGTCGTGGTGGACGTCCTGGAAGTCCCTGGTGGCCAACGCCGTCGAGACGATGAACGTGGGATCACCATGGATCGAGAGACCCGGCAGCGTGTCGCCGACGGAGATGTCGAGTGCGCTGGTCATTTACGACTCCTTCACCGGACGCCACGCGTACAGCGTCCAGGGTTCGTTCCCGGTCTCGTCATCGCCCGGGAAGTCGAGGAACTGGGCCTGCACCGGCATGCCGACCGCGACCTCCGACGGGTCGACGTCGCGCAACTCACCGAGCATGCGCACGCCCTCGTCGAGTTCGACCAGGGCCACCACGAACGGCAGCGACCGACCGGGCACCTTGGGCGCGTGGTGGACGACGAAGCTGAACACGGTTCCGCGGCCGGACGCGACGACATAGTCGGTGGTCTCGGTCTTGTCCTTCCACAGCGCCGGCACCGGCGGATGCTGCAGACTGCCGTCGGGGCGCTGCTGGATCCTCAACTCGTGCGCGGCGACACCGTCCCAGAAGAACTGGGTGTCGCGCGACGGCGTGGGGCGCAGCATCCGCGAGGGATCGAGATCCTCGGGAACGGAAGATGATTCCGGCGCCTGCGGCGCCTTGGCGGGCGGCGCGAACTTGAGGATGCGGAAGAGCATCTCGGCGACGATCTCGTCGCCGACCTTCCAGAAGTTGCGGGTGGTGAAGAACCAGCCCTCGCCGAGCCCGGTCTTCTTGGGCCCGACCACGTCCTCGAGGTTCGACTCGATCGTCACCTCCTCGCCGGGACGGAGATAGCGGTGGTAGATCTGATCACAGTTGGTCGCGACCACCGACGTGAAACCGGCGTCGTCGAGGATCTGCGTCATCCGACCCAGCGGGTCGTCCTCCTCGCGCACCGCTCCGAGGCCGCGCATGGTCCATACCTGCGCCATCGCCGGAGGCGCGACGATTCCGTCGTAACCCGCTGCGACAGCCGCATTCTCGTCGACATAGATCGGGTTCTCGTCGCCGATCGCCTCGAGCCAGTTGCGGATCATCGGCATGTTCACCGGATCGCGCCCGGCGCGGGGCTTACTGGCACCCCCGGCGTTGACCTGCTCGGCCCCGGCCAGAATCTGTGCGGTCGAATCTGTCGTATCGGTCATCGCGGCACCCTCGGCAGTCCCAGACCGGCCACCGCGATCAACTCGCGCATGACCTCGTTGACACCGCCACCGAACGTGATGACGACATTGCGCTTGATCTGGACGTCCAGCCAGCGCATCAGCGCGGCGGTCTCGGGATCACCCGGGTCGCCGTGCGCGCCGACGATCTCGTCGGCGATCCGACCCACCCGCTGAATGCGCTCGGTGGCGAAGACCTTGGTGGCCGACGCGTCGGCGATGTCGACGTCACCGGTCGCGGCAGCGACCTGCCAGTTCAGCAGCTCGTTGAGGCGGTACGTCGCGTGGATCTCGCCGAGCCCACGTCGGACGTCCGGCAGCGACAACAGATCCCGCTTCGCGGCCCACTCGTACACCTTCTCGTACAGCCCGGCGACGCGGCCGGCCGGCCCGAGCATGACGCGCTCGTGATTGAGCTGGGTCGTGATGAGCTTCCAGCCCTTGTTCTCCTCGCCGACAAGCATGCTCGCCGGCACCCGGACGTCGGAGTAGTACGTGGCGTTGACGTGGTGCGCGCCGTCGGCGGTGATGATCGGCGTCCAGGTGAACCCGGGGTCCTTGGTGTCCACGATGAGGATCGAGATACCCCGGTGCCGCGATTCGGCGTCGCCGGTGCGGACCGCGAGCCAGATGTAGTCGGCGTCGTGGCCACCGGTCGTGAAGATCTTCTGCCCGTTGACGACATAGTCGTCGCCGTCGCGGACGGCGGTGGTGCGCAGGGCCGCAAGGTCGGTGCCGGCGTCGGGCTCCGAGTAGCCGATCGCGAAGTGCACCTCGCCGGCCAGGATCGCCGGCAGGAACTTGCGCTTCTGCTCCTCGGTGCCGTACGTCATCAGCGTCGGTCCGACGGTCTGCAACGTCACCGACGGCAACGGAACATCTGCTCGCACAGCCTCATTGACGAAGATCTGCTGCTCGATCTCACCGAAGCCGCGGCCGCCGAACTCCACGGGCCAGCCGACGCCCAGCCAGCCGTCCTTGCCCATGCGGCGGATCACGTCCCGGTAGGTGGGGCCGTGGCGTTCGGTGAGCATGATCTCGGCCTCGGCCGGCGAGATCAGTCCGGAGAAGTAGCGGCGCAGTTCCGCCTGCAGCTCACGCTGTTCGGGTGTCAGATCGATGAACACCGGGCCCCCACGAGGTCGAGTCGGTACGAGGCGCCGCCGACGAGACGGGCCAGATCCTTGGCAATGGAGAAGTAGCGGTGCATTGGATAGGTGACGTCGACGCCGAGCCCACCGTGCAGGTGGTGCAACGTGCGCATCGCGGCGGGCACCTCGGCCGCGATCCAGTACGCCATCACGTCGAGATCGTCCTCGGAGTCCAGGCCCTCGGACACCCGCCACGTGGACGCCAGCGCCGAGACGTGCAGCGTACGGGACGTGACGTACACATCGGCGATCTGCTGGGCCACCGCCTGGAACGCGGCGAGCGGCTTGCCGAACTGCTCGCGGGTGGTCAGGTGGTCGGCCGCCAGGCCGGTGGCGCCGGCGAGCAGTCCGTCGGCGTACGCGCCGAGGCTCGCGAGCGCGATCCGGTTGAGGCTCGCGACACCGTCGAGTCCGTCACCCAGGACGTCGGCGGACAGCACCCGCACCCCGTCGAGCCGGACCGAGAACTCCGGTCCGCCCGCGGAAGTCGCGCTCTTGGTGAGCGTGACGCCGGGAGCGTCCGGGGCCACCACGACAACGCCGGCGTCGGTGGGCACCAGGATCCGGTGTGCGATGTCCGCGAACGGCACCGCGACCTTGTGCCCGGTCACGACGACGTGGTCGCCGTCCGCGACCGCGATGGTGGACGGCTTCGCCGGGAACGCCGAACCCTGTTCCGCGACGGCCGCGGTGAGGATCCGTCCGCCCGCGATTCCGTCGAGCAGGGCGTCCTGCTGCTCGGTGGTCCCCAATGCGAGAACCGGGAGGAGGCCGAAGCCCAACGTGGCGAGCGCCGGAACCGGCGCCGCGCCGCGGCCGATCTCGGTGAGCATGGTCGCCACCTCGGCGACGCCCAACCCGTCACCGCCGAGCCGTTCCGGCACCGCGAGCGAAAGCAGGTCCGCCTTCGCGAGCGCCTGCCACAACTCGGCGTTGAAACCACCGGTGTCGGCGGGATCGGAGTGCTCGCGAGCCAACAGGCCCACGACTATCTCCGCCACCGTTTCCTGAGTCTGATCCTGAGAGAAGTCCACGCTGCCAATCCCGCCTGTGATCTAGAACGTGTTCCTGTTCTATCACCTGCAGGTGAATGACGAAAGGCCCGGCGTGGCGAGAACACGTTCATCACGTTCTCGCCACGCCGGGCCCGGACGGGAAACCGTCAGTCGCGCGGCAGCCCCAGCAGGCGTTCGGCAGCCACCGTGAGCAGGATCTGCGTCGTCCCGCCCGCAATGGACAGGCACCGCGTGTTCAGGAACTCGCGGGTGAGCGGCCCCTCGACCCACCCGGCCTCACCGGCGAGCTCGACGGCGAACTCCGCGACCGCCTGACGGTTGCGGACACCGACGAGCTTGCGGACGCTCGACGCGGGCCCCGGATCCTGGCCGTCGAGCTGGCGCAGCGTGGTACGCAGCTCCAGCAGGGACCCGACGAGCGCCTCGGCGATCAGCGCACCCAGATGGTCGGCGGTCACCGGATCGGGATCGCCGGCCAGCTCGAGCAGTTCCTCGACGGCCTTGCCGAGCGACGACCCACCACTCATCGCGACCCGCTCGTTCGCGAGCGTCGTGCGGGCCAGCTTCCAACCGCCGTTCACCTGCCCCACGACGCAGTCGTCCGGGACGAAGACGTCGTCGAGGAACACCTCGTTGAACAGCGCGTCACCGGTGATCTCTCGCAACGGCGAGATGTTGATCCCGGCGGTACGCATGTCGAGCACGAAGTACGTGATGCCCTTGTGCTTGGGCGCGTCCTTGTCGGTTCGGGCCAGGCAGATCGCCCAGTCCGCCTCGCGGGCCAGCGACGTCCACACCTTCTGGCCGTTGAGCTTCCAGCCGCCGTCGACCTTCTCGGCCGTCGTCCGCAGTGACGCCAGGTCCGATCCCGCACCGGGCTCGCTGAACAGCTGGCACCACGTGATCTCACCGCGCAACGTCGGCAGTGCGAACCGCTCGATCTGCTCGGGGCTCCCGTGCTCGAGAACCGTCGGCACGGCCCACCAGCCGATCACGAGGTCGGGGCGTTCGATGCCGGCCGCGGCCATCTCCTCGCCGATGAGGATCTGCTGGGCCGCCGACGCGCCGCGTCCGTACGGGCGCGGCCAGTGCGGTGCCGCGTAGCCCGACTCGGCGAGCGCCACCCGACGCTCCGACTCCGGGACGGCGGCCAGCGCGGTCACCTCGTCGCGGATCGCGGCGCGCCCCGACTCGGCCTGCGGATCGAGCTCGGACAGGTCGATCGTGAGGTGCCGGCGGGCGCCCTCCCGCGTCAGGACCGCGACCCGCGCGCGCCACACGTTGCTGCCGCCGAGGATCTGCTTGAGCGAGACCGCACGCCGCAGGTAGAAGTGCGCGTCGTGCTCCCACGTGAACCCGATGCCGCCGAGGACCTGGATGCAGTCCTTGGCCGTCTGCACCGCGGCGTCGAGCGCGATCGACGCCGCGACCGCGGCCGCGATCGGCAGTTCCGAGGTTCCGGCGCCGCCCGTGTCCGGGTCCGGCAGGGCGTCCTCGGCGGCGACGGCCGCGTCCCACGCGACCGCGCGCGCCTGCTCGACACGGCACAGCATCTCGGCGCACAGGTGCTTGATCGCCTGGAAGGAGCCGATCGGCTTGCCGAACTGTTCGCGGATCTTCGCGTAGTCGACCGCGGTCCGCAGGCTCCAGCCCGCGACGCCGGCGGCCTCGGCGGCCGCGAGGGTCGCGGCGAGGTCGCGCACCAGTCCCGGAGCGACACCGCTGACGATGCGATCGGCGGAGACAGCCACACCCTCACAACGGACCCGGGCGGTGCCGCGGCTCTTGTCGAGGATGTCGAGCGGCTCGACGGTCAGTCCCGGCGCCTCGCCGTCGACGAGGCACCACACGGTGCCGTCGGCGGAGTCGCCGGAACGCGCCGACACCAGCACCGCGACACCCGGCTCGCCGCCCAGCGCGTTCCCGGCGTCGCCGGTCAGGACCAGACCGCCGTCGGCGTCCGGGACCGCGGAGACCGCGGGACCGTCGACGACGACCGCACACGGCAACTCGCCCTCGGCGATCTGCGCGGCCCACTGCTTCGCCACGGCGCCGTCGGCGCGCCCGAGGACCAGCCCCGCGAGCGCGGTCGGTAGAACAGGACCGCCCACCAGTTCCGTGGCCGCCTGCTCCAACATCGCGGCCAGGTCGACCACCTGTCCGCCGACCCCACCGACGGACTCCGGAACACCCACGGCGAACAGCCCCAGGGATGCCACCGAGGGCCACGTACGACGCCAGAAATCCGCAGGTCCTTCACGTAAAATGGTCAGTGGGGCCGCGGAGCGGGCCCACGCCTGAATCGACTCCTGGACGGCCCTCTGCTCGTCGGTGGTGGCGATTGTCACAACGTCTACCCGCCTCTCATAGATGACATTTTCATCTAGAACGTGTTCTAATATGCTCGGCCGTCAAGAGTCAAGGCGTGAAGGAAACTGTCGATGACCACCTCATCCCGATCCCGTTCTACAGGGGGCACGGTCACGACCCTCAGCGAGGACGATCTCAGCTCCAACGCTCAGCGCGAGCGCCGCAAGAGGATCCTCGATGCGACCCTCGCACTCGCTTCCAAGGGTGGCTACGAGGCCGTGCAGATGCGTGCCGTCGCCGAACGCGCCGACGTCGCGGTGGGCACCCTTTACCGATACTTCCCGTCGAAGGTGCACCTGCTGGTGTCCGCCCTCGCGCGTGAGTTCGAGCGGATCGAGTCCAAGGGCAAGATCCCCCCGGGCCGCAGCCCGCTCGAGCGGATGCAGCTCATTCTCGGCCAGATCACCAAGGCGATGCAGCGCGACCCCCTCCTCACCGAGGCCATGACCCGGGCGTTCATGTTCGCCGACGCCTCGGCGGCCGCCGAGGTGGACCAGGTCGGCAAGCTCATGGACACGCTGTTCGCGCGGGCCATGACCGACGGCGAACCCACCGAGGACGAGCTCGCAATCTCCCGCGTCATAAGCGACGTGTGGCTGTCGAATCTGGTGGCCTGGCTCACCCGTCGCTCGTCGGCCACCGACGTCGCGAAGCGCCTGGAACTGACCGTCGAACTGCTCCTCGGCGACGGGTCCCGGACACCCGTGTGACCCGGTGTGGCAGCCGGCACTTCGAGGGCGGCGCGCCAGCGCGCCCGTAATCGCTTAGGTTTGAACCTGTGAGCGCTCTGGATCTGCCGATCGAACTCCGCCGAGCCCTGGCCACCGTGGCACGGACACCCCGCCTGTTGGTGGCGTCCGACTACGACGGCACGATGGCGCCCATCGTCTCGGATCCGGAGAAGGCGTACCCCCACGCCGAGTCCGTCCGGGCCCTGCGTGCGCTGGCCGGACTGGCCGCCACCACGGCCGCCGTGATCTCGGGTCGCGCGCTCAAGGACCTCGCGACGCTGTCCCGGCTGCCCGCCGAGGTCCAGCTGGTCGGCAGCCACGGCTCCGAGTTCGACGTCGGGTTCGTGCACGCGATCGACGCGAATGCCCGCAAGCTCCTGGGCGAGGTCACGTCCGAGCTGTCCCGCATCGCGGACCTGCACCCCGGCGTCACCATCGAGACCAAGCCGGCCAGCGCCGCCCTGCACGTACGCAACGCCAGCCCCGAGGCGGGTGCCAAGGCGCTCGCGGCCGTGCACGCCGAGGCCGCCCTGTGGACCGGCGTACAGGTCACCGAGGGCAAAGCCGTCATCGAACTCGCCGTCGTCGCGACCGACAAGGGCAACGCGCTCGACATCCTGCGTCACCAGGAGGCGGCGACGGCCGCCGTGTTCTTCGGCGACGACGTCACCGACGAGAAGGCGTTCGACCGCCTGCAGGGTCCCGACATCGGCATCAAGGTCGGCGAGGGCGACACGCTCGCCGAATACCGCGTCGACTCCACCGAGGACGTGGCCGCGGCGCTGGCGTTCCTGCTCGAGGAGCGCCGGACGTGGCTGTCGGGCGCGGACGCGCCGCCCATCGAGCGGCTGACGATGCTGGCGAGCCCCCGCTCGGTTGCGCTCATCACGCCCGACGCCAACATGACGTGGCTGTGCCACCCCGAACCGGATTCGGCCGCGGTGTTCGCACACCTGCTCGGCGGCACCGAGGCCGGCCACTTCAGCGTGGGCCCCCAGCGCGAGGCGCTGCCGCTGAGCCAGCAGTACCTCGACGGCACCATGACCGTGCAGACCCGCTGGGCCAGCCTCACGGTCACCGACTACCTGCCGCACGACGTCCAGCCGAGCCGCACCGACCTCACCCGCGTCATCACGGGCCGCGCGAAGGCGGTCGTCAGCTTCGCACCCCGGCCGGAGTTCGGTCAGGTTCCCGTGCAGCTGGAGCCGGACGCCGACGGGCTCCGGGTCTCCGGCACGAGCGAGCCGATGGTGCTGCGTTCCCCCGGCGTGCACTGGGACATCACCACCGACGGCACCCAGCAGACCGCGCTCGCGGTCGTCGACCCGTCGCAGGGCCCCATCGTTCTCGAATTACGTTGCGGCACCGAAGATCTGGGACCCTCACAGCTTTCGGAGCCGGAGCGCCGGGAGATCGCCGAATCGTACTGGCGAGACTGGGTGAAAACGCTCGACCTGCCGCCGCTCAAGCCGGATCTGATGAAGCGATCGGCGCTCACCCTCCGCGGGCTGGTGCACGCGCCGAGCGGGTCGATCCTCGCCGCCGCGACAACGTCGTTGCCCGAGGAGATCGGCGGCGTCCGCAACTGGGACTACCGCTACTGCTGGCTGCGCGACGCGGCGCTGACCGCGTCTGCGCTGGTGAGCCTCGGGTCGCTCGAGGAGGCCGAGAACTATCTCGAGTGGGTGCACGGCGTGCTCGAGACGCTGCACGGCCCGGAGCGGCTGCACCCGCTCTACACGCTGTACGGAACCGGCCTGCCGCCGGAGGCGGTCATCGACTCACTGCCCGGCTATGCCGGATCCCGTCCGGTGCGCGTCGGCAACGCCGCGAATCAGCAAGTGCAACTGGACGTGTTCGGCCCGATCGTCGACCTGGTCTCCAACCTGGCACTGGCCCGGCAGAGAAAGGGCATCACCGGGGCCGACGCACTCACCGACCGCGACTGGGAACTCGTGTCCGCGATGGTCGAGGCGGTCGAGCGGCGCTGGAGCGAACCCGACCACGGCATCTGGGAGATCCGCGACAACCCCCGGCACCACGTGTACTCGAAGGTGATGGGCTGGCTCACCATCGACCGCGCGCTCACGCTGGCCGAGAACTTCGGCCGGGAACCCGGCAAGAACTGGGCGGCGCTGCGCAGCGAAATCTGCGAGGAAGTGACCGAGAAGGGGTGGAACGCGGACGTCGAGTCGTACACCGCCGCCTACGACGGCACCGACCTGGATGCGGCCACGTTGTTCATCGGACTGTCCGGGCTGATCGACCCGAAGGACGAGCGGTTCGCCGCGACGGTCGTCGCGACGGAGGCCGAACTGCGCAGCGGCTCGACCGTGTACCGCTACCACCACGACGACGGGCTGCCCGGCACCGAGGGCGGCTTCCACCTGTGCGCCGCGTGGCTGGTGGAGGCGTACCTGCTGATCGGTCAGCGGTCGGACGCCGAGGCCCTGTTCAAGCAGTTGGTGAACGCCGCGGGACCGACCGGACTGCTGGCCGAGGAGTACGACCCCGTCGCCGAACGCTCACTGGGCAACCATCCGCAGGCGTACAGCCACCTGGGGCTGCTGCGGTGCGCGCAGCTGCTCAGCGCGGACATCACGGGCTGAGCACCGGTCAGGGCTCGGGCGGGGAGGCCGCGGTGTGGCCGCGCAACAGCTCCGTCTCGAGCATCTCGACCGTGGTGACGCCCGAGTCCGAGCCGGACAGCAGCAGCGCTCCCGCGCGCCGGCCCTTGTCCTCACCCGGCTGGCGCACCGTCGTCAGACCCTCCCGGAGTGCATCCTCGACACCGTCGAATCCGGTGATCGACAGGCGTCCGGGGACGTCCACACCCTCGCAGCGCGCCCAGTCGAGTGCGCCGAGGGCGAGGACGTCGGTGGTGCACACCAGCGCGGTGATGCGCGGATTGACCGCCAAAGCCTGTGCGGCAGCGGAATATCCGTCCTGAGCCGTGTGCTCGTAGCGTTCGACGACCGTGAGCGCCTCCGGATCGAGTCCCGCCGCCTGCATGGCGTCGTGGATGCCGAGGATGCGCTCGCGCTGGACGTGGAAGTTCGACGCCTGCAGGCGTCCGCTGTCCACGACCTCGTCCGAGCGGTCCCGCCCCAGACGCATGCAGAGCACACCGATCTCCTCGTGGCCCAATGAGATCAGATAATCAGCAACCTTACGCATGGCACCACGGTCGTCGATGCCGATGAGCGATGCGCCCGGCATCTCGCGCGGCTGATCACAGATGACGGTGGGCAGATGCCGTTCCCGCACCGCTGCCAGGTAGGGGTCGTCGGCGGCGACCGAGTACACGACGAATCCGTCGACGCCGGCCTGCTGGACCACCGCCGCGGCTTCCACCTCGTCGCGGCCGGGGCCGGCCGGGATGAGCAGCAGGCCGTAGCCCGCCTCCTCGCACGACTCGGTGAGTCCCGCGAGGAAGCTCATCGCCGCAGGATCCCGGAAGGAGTAGCTGAGCGCCTCGGTGAGAAGGAGGCCGACAGCGCCGGCGCGGCGGGTCCGCAACGAGCGGGCCACCGGGTCGGGGCCCGGGTATCCGCGACGCTTGGCCGCGAGCAGCACACGTTCGCGGAGTTCGGCCGAAAGCTGGTCGGGACGGTTGTAGGCATTGGAGACGGTCGTCCGCGAGACCTTCAGCTCGGCGGCGAGCGACGCCAGAGTGGCTTGGCGGCGTGGCTGTCGAGACCTTGGCATAACGGGACGGTAGCGGTTCGGAGGCCACACGGCGAACTCGGACGCACCTCACATACCACCTGGAGGGACGCGACCTGCAAACTTCCGCTAAAGTGTAAACGGAAACGGTTACCAATAACGTTAACGGCCCGCCACCGGGCCACCCGATCATCCGATTCGTGACCAGGAGTAGTTGTGCGCATGTCCGGCATGTCCAATGCCTTACGTTCCGCCGCGGCGGCCATCGGGGTGACCCTCGCCGCGGTGACACTGACGGCGTGCGGCAGCTCCCCCGGGTCCGACGGCCAGATCCGCGTCGTCGCCTCCACCAACGTGTGGGGCAGCGTGGCGCAGGCCGTCGCCGGCGACCGTCTCGAGGTCACCTCGATCGTCACCGAACCCTCGGCCGATCCGCACTCGTACGAGGCCAGCCCGGCCGACGCCGCCAAGATCAGCGATGCGTCGCTGGTGATCCTCAACGGCGGCGGCTACGACCAGTTCGTCGAAGACATCATCGAGTCCACCGGCTCCAAGCCCACCGTCGACGCGTTCGACCTCTACGAGGAGCGCACCGGCCCGCACGCGACCGAGTCCGACTCCGAGCACGCGGGCCATTCGAACGGCTCGGTCAACGAGCACGTCTGGTACGACATCCCCACGGTCTCCGCGACCGCCAACGCGATCGCCGCGGAGTTGGGCAAGCTCGATCCCGAGGGCGCCGACGTCTACACCGGCAACGCCGAGGCGTTCCGTGCGCAGCTGCGCCAGGTGTCCGAGACGTCCGCCGGCATCGCGGCCGCACACCGCGACGCTCCCGTCGCGCAGACCGAGCCGATCGCCCACTACCTGCTGCAGGCCGCCGAGCTGAAGGACCTCACGCCGGAGGCCTTCACGAGCGCCGTCGAGAACGGCACCGATCCGGCGCCGGCCGCGATCGCCGAGACACGACAGCTGTTCACCGACAAGAAGGTCCGCGTGCTGGTCTACAACTCGCAGACCGAGGACAAGGTCACCCGCAACATGCGCGAGACAGCCGAGAGCGCTGGCATCCCCGTCGTCGAGATCACCGAGACCCTGCCCGAGGGCACGGACTTCGTGCAGTGGCAGGCACAGACCGCGCAGTCGCTGGCCGACGCCCTGAACTCCGGATCATGAGCACGGTGAGCACCGCGACCGGCGCGGTCGCCGCACCCGCCGTCGAACTGCGCGACGCGCGGTTGTCGTTCGGTGAGCGCACGCTGTGGTCGGGCCTGGACCTGACGATCGAGCAGGGCGAGTTCGTCGCTGTCCTCGGCCCCAACGGCTCCGGCAAGACCTCGCTCATGAAGATCCTGCTCGGCCAGCTCGCCCCCACCTCCGGCACCGTGCGGATCGCCGGGACCACGGCGAGGACCGGTAACTCGCACGTCGGCTACGTCCCGCAGCAGAAGTCGCTCGACGAGGGACTGCCCCTGCGCGGTCGCGACCTCGTCGG
This sequence comes from Rhodococcus sp. W8901, assembly GCF_013348805.1. Taxonomy (NCBI): domain Bacteria; kingdom Bacillati; phylum Actinomycetota; class Actinomycetes; order Mycobacteriales; family Nocardiaceae; genus Rhodococcus; species Rhodococcus sp. W8901. The sequence continues at coordinate 836,109 of NZ_CP054690.1, read as the reverse complement.
CCTCGGCTACGACGGGCACCGCTGGGGTACCGGGCTGTTCGGCCGGGCCGAGCGGCGCAAGGTCGTGGACTCCGCGATCGCGCAGGTGGGTGCCCAGTCCTATGCGGACGCCCCGATCGGGTCGATGTCCGGCGGCGAGCAGCAACGGCTGCGGATCGCGCAGGCCCTCGTCGGCGACCCCAAGGTGCTGCTGTGCGACGAACCGTTGCTGAGCCTGGACCTCGCCAACCAGCACCGCGTCTCCGAACTGATCGATCGGCGTCGCCGCGAACACGACACCGCGGTGCTGTTCGTGACCCACGAGATCAACCCGATCCTGCCCCTCGTCGACCGCGTGCTGTACCTCGTCGACGGCCAGTTCCGGATCGGCACCCCCGCCGAGGTCATGACCTCCGAGGTCCTGTCCGAGTTGTACCGCACCGACGTCGAGGTGCTGCACGTGCGCGGCCGCCTGGTGGTCGTCGGCACCGGCGACGCGATCGACGCGCTCGGCAGCGGCGGCGGACCCCGCCCCGGCGAGGGCGTCCACCACACCGAGGACCACGCATGAGCAACAAGTTCACTGAGGCGATGTCGCACATGTTCGACTTCTCCGCCACCGCGGATCTGCTGCGGTACGACTTCGTCCAGCAGGCGCTCATCGCGGGCGCGATCCTCGGCCTGCTCGCCGGCGTGATCGGTCCGCTGATCGTGAGCCGGCAGATGTCGTTCGCGGTGCACGGGACGTCGGAACTGTCGCTGACCGGCGCGTCGGCCGCCCTCCTGATCGGAGTCGGTGTCGGTATCGGCGCCGTCGTCGGATCCGTCGTCGCCGCAGTGCTGTTCGGGCTGTTGGGAACGAAAGCGCGTGAACGCGATTCGGTGATCGGCGTCATCATGGCCTTCGGACTGGGCCTGTCGGTGCTGTTCCTGTGGGCATACGACGGCCGCACCGGCACCAGCTTCTCGCTGCTGGTCGGACAGATCGTGGCCCCCGGCAACTCCGGCCTGGCGCTGCTCCTGGGCTGCGCGGTCGTGGTGATCGGCACGCTCGCCGTGATCTACCGTCCCCTGCTGTTCGCGAGCACCGACTCCGATGTGGCCGCCGCGCGCGGTGTCCCGGTGCGCGGCCTGTCGATCGTGTTCGCCGTCCTGGTCGGCATCACCGCCGCCCTCGGTGTCCAGATCGTCGGCGCACTGCTCGTCATGGCGCTGCTGATCACCCCGGCCGCCGCAGCCGGACACGTCACGGCGAGCCCACTGCGGGCCACGGTGCTGGCGGTCCTGTTCGCCGAACTGGCCGCAGTCGGCGGCATCCTGCTCTCGCTCGCACCCGGCGTGCCCGTCTCGACGTTCGTCACCGCGATCTCGTTCGTGATCTACCTGGCGTGCCGGGCGATCGGTGCGTCACGGCGCCGATCCGCCGGGCGGGTACTCGTCACTGCGTGATCGCGGGTGCGACGTTCCCGTAGTGCCGGGTGTTGCAGTTGCCCCGGATGACCGAGTCATCCGGGGCACGTGTACTCCACCTCGGCGATCCGGCCCTGCGGTAAACCATCCGACCACCAGAACAAAGCGCAATGATTGGTTGCGCATACGGCCCGCGGCCGGATACCCTCATGTGCAACCAAACGTTGCGATAGAGGAGCCGGCATGGAGTACGGACGAATCGAGCGCTCGATATACGTCGAAGCCGAGCCCGACGTGGTCTACGAGGTCATCAGCAGTCCCGAGCACCTGAAGGAGTGGTGGCCCGACGAGGTCGTCGACCTGGAACCGGTCCCGGGCTCCGTCGGCGAACTCGTGTGGGGCGACAGGACCTCCCCCGACGGACATGTCGCCCCGATCACGGTGATCGACGCTCAGCCACCCCGATTGTTCTCCTTCCGCTGGGTTCACCCGGCCGACGAGGCAGCGGCCCCCGGCAACTCCCTGTTGGTGACATTCGAGCTCATCCCCTCGGGAGAGGGCACGACGGTCCGCATGACGGAAACCGGCTTCCGTGAGATGGGTTGGGAGATCGCTGTTCTCGAGGAGCAGTACAACTCGCACATCGAGGGATGGGACCAGCATCTGCCGCGCCTCGTCGAGTACATCAGCCGACTGGGTGCGAGCCGATGAACTCCGTTGTCGACGACGGGCTCTGGTCCGCGATCGGGGACCCGACACGGCGACGAATGCTCGACCTGCTGCTGGCAGACGGCGAGGGGACGGCGACCAGTCTCAGTGAGCAGCTACCCGTGACCCGTCAAGCTGTCGCGAAACACCTCGGTGTTCTCGACCGCGTCGGTTTGGTGCATGTGACGCCCGCGGGCCGGGAGCGGCTCTACCGGGTCGATGACGCACAACTCGCCCGCGCCGTAGAGCAGCTCAATGCCGTCGGGTCGACATGGGACGCCAGGCTGCAGCGCATCAAGCGGATCGCAGAAGCAATCCAACGCAACAGACAAAAGTGAGAAGAGAGAGGGACTCGAGATGGTTGACATTCTGCACAGGGTCGGGATCAAGTCGCCTTCCGTCGACGATGTCTACGCGGCGTTGACGACGGTCGACGGGCTTGCCGGCTGGTGGGCCAGCGACACAGACGGAGACGCGAACGTCGGAGGGACACTCCAGTTCCGCTTCGGAGCAGACGGTTTCGATATGAAGGTGATCGAGCTCCAGCCCGCGAAGCGAGTGCTCTGGGAGGTGATCGAAGGGCCCGAGGAATGGGTCGGCACCCGAGTGGTGTGGGACCTCCGACGCGACGGCGACTACACGGTCGTCCTCTTCACACACGAAGGGTGGAAGGAACCCGTGGAGTTCATGCACCATTGCAGCACCAAATGGGCACTCTTCCTGATGAGCCTGAAGGCGATGGTCGAAACCGGCACGGGCGCACCAGATCCTCGGGACGTCAAGATCGACAACTGGAACTAGTCTCGATCTCGTCTTGCACGACAACCCGGCTGCGTTCTACCGCCCCTGAGCCCGACCCGGGTAGTCGGATCCGGCCGGGCCGACGCGACGTTCTCCGCCTCACCCCCGATCGGGGGTGCCCGGATCGGTACTGCAGTCCTAGATTCAGTACCGATCCGCCGCGACCCCGAACCCGTAGGGAGAGACCGATTCACTACTTCGAGCGACTGTCCGAGACGGCCTTCCTCGCAACCAGCCACACCGGCGGCGCCTGGAACACCGAGGAACAGCACATCGCACCTGCCCTGGGGTTGCTGGCGCACGCAATCGAGACCGATCGCGATCGGCGCCGCGACGACCGCCCTGCCATCGGCCGACTGTCCTACGACATCCTCGGCACCCTCCCGATCGGCGTCGTGGAGACGTCCGTCCGCACGATCCGTGCCGGGCGCACGATCGAACTGGTCGAGGCGACGCTCGGCCACGACGGCCGCGCCGCCGTCGTCGCGCGGGCGTGGCTGATGCAGGCCTTCGAGACGCAGCCGTTCCACGCGACTCCGTTCCCCGTCATCGCCGCGCCCGAGGACATGCCGTCGTGGGACGCGACGACGGTCTGGCCGGGAGGATTCATCGAGTCCGCGGACGTACGGCGGGACCAGATCGAACCCGGTCGCGCGTCGTTCTGGGTGCGGACCCCGGCGGACCTCGTCGCGAACGAGCAGGTCAGTTCCGTCGCGCGGACCGCCGGCCTGCTCGACATCGCCAACGGCATGACCACGCGTATCAGCCCGACCGACGTGGCCTTCCCCAATCTGGACCTCACCTTCCACCTGTTCGCCGAACCACACGGGGAATGGGTCGGTTTCGACACGAACGTGAGCTTCGGCGCAACCGGCATCGGACTCACGCACAGCGTCGTCAGTGACGTCCGCGGCCCGATCGGGACGTCGTCGCAGATCCTCACCGTCCGGCCGACCGCACGGTAGAAGCAGGTCCGCCGCGCGTCGGCCGCGGAACTAGGATCGAGTTGTGGCATACATCGACCTCAACAGCGATCTCGGCGAGAGTTACGGCGCGTGGACGCTCGGCGACGACGCGGCGATGCTGGGCCTCGTCACGAGCGCCAACATCGCGAGCGGGTTCCACGCCGGCGATCCCGCGACGCTGCTCCGCACATGCCGCGAGGCCGTCGCGCAGGGTGTGAGGATCGGCGCGCAGGTTGGCTACCGTGACCTCGCCGGCTTCGGACGCCGCTTCATCGACATCGCACCCGTCGACCTCACCGCCGAGGTGATCTACCAGATCGGGGCTCTCGACGCGTTGGCCCGTACTGTCGGCTCGTCGGTCACCTATGTCAAACCGCACGGCGCGCTGTACAACGCGATCGTCCACCACCGCGAACAGGCGCGTGCCGTGGTGGCTGCAGTCCGCGCGGTCGATGCGTCGTTGCCGGTACTCGGACTGCCCGGCTCCGTCTTCCTGGAGGAGGCCGAGAAGGCCGGGCTGCGCACCGTCACCGAGGCTTTCGCCGACCGCGCCTACACGCCCGCCGGCATCCTGGTTCCCCGGACCGAGGCCGGTGCCGTGCTGCACGACCCGGATGTTGTGGCCGACCGAGTGGTCCAGCTCGTCACGAGCGGCAGGGTGCACGCCGTCGACGGCTCGCAGGTGTCGATCGCGGCGGAAACCGTGTGCGTGCACGGCGACACACCGGAGGCAGTCGCGATGGCAGCGGCCATCCGCGCCCGCCTCGATACCGAACAGATCCATGTGAAACCGTTCATCTGATGCGGATCCTCGGCATGGGCGACCGGGCGCTGCTGGTCGAGTACGACGGACTCGACGCGGCGGTCGCGCACTTCTGTGGACTCGAGGCGCACCGCCACCCCGCCGTCACCGATCTGGTTCCGGCGGCCCGCACGATCCTGGTGCGGTTCCGCGATGCGCGCCCCGACAGCATCGCGACCTGGGTGCGCTCGACCGCGCCGATCGCGGACGACGCGATGTCCGCGGCCGATCCAGTCGCGGTCCCCGTCTGCTACGACGGGCCCGACCTGGCCGAGGTCGGCGATCGCACCGGTCTCAGTGTCGACGGGGTGATCGCCGCCCACACCGAGCGGACCTGGACGGTGGCCTTCGTCGGTTTCAGCCCCGGCTTCGGCTATCTCGTCGGCGGCGAGGACACCGGCCTGCACGTCCCCCGCCGCTCGTCGCCCCGCACCGAGGTCCCCGCCGGCGCCGTCGGGTTGGCCGGCGAGTTCACGGGGATCTATCCGCGTTCGTCACCGGGTGGCTGGCAACTGATCGGAACCACCCCCGAACGGATGTGGGACGTGGACCGCGACCCGCCCGCACTGCTGCAGCCGGGTACCGCGGTCCGCTTCGTCGCGGTCTGATGTCACACCCGGGACTGCACCGCGGTCCGTAGTTCGTGCTTGCGGGTCTTGCCGGTCGCGGTCTTGGGCAGCGCCTCGACGACGATGACACGCTTCGGTACCTGGAAGCCCGCCAACTGCTGCCGCGCGTGGTCGAGGATCCGGGCCTCGAGTCCGTCCTCGCCGGTATCGGGTACCGGGACTACGGCCACACACACCGCCTCTCCCCACCGCTCGTCCGGCACCCCGATCACCGAACATTCCAGCACTCCGGGCACATTGGCGACGACGCGTTCGACCTCGAGCGACGAGACGTTCTCGCCGCCGGACTTGATGATGTCCTTGAGTCGGTCGGTGAACCACACGACGCCCTCCTCGTCGATATGGCCTATGTCGCCGCTGTGGAACCACCCGTGGGCGAATGCCTTCGTGTTCGCCTCCATGTTGTTCCAGTAGCCGCTGCACACGTGCGGTCCGCGGTAGACGATCTCGCCGGTCTCCCCGGACGCCAGCAGGGTTCCGTCGGCGTCCATGATCGCCACCTCTACCGTCGGTACCGGCGGCCCCCACGAGCCGGGCTTGGTGGTCCGATGTTCGGGCCACTGCAGCACCGTCGCCGGCACCACCTCGGTCTGCCCCGACCCGAGGATCACCGCCGCGTTCGGGAAGGCGGCGTCCACTCGGTCGAGGACCTCGGCCGGCATCTGCGCCATCGCGTAGATGCACAGCCGGACCGACTCGAGGTTCCTCGGAGCGGCGGCGTTCACGTCGACCAGCGCCTTCCACATGATCGGTAGCAGCATCGCGTGCGTGACATCGTGCTTCTCGATCGCGTCGAGTACCACGGCTGGATCGAACCGTCCGGGGAGAACGACCCGCCCGCCGGTCATGAGCATCGGGAGCACGAGGGTGTTGAGTCCGGTGGTGTGGAACAGCGGCAGCACGTTCAGCAGGGTCGACGGCGAGTTCCCCCACGAACTACCCTGCATCAGCGCGTTCGTCAGGCCGGCAACCATCACCGAGACATGGCTGGTGAGAACACCTTTCGGATGGGATGTGGTACCGGAAGTGTAGAGGCACTGGACCAGGTCCCGATCCTCGACGATCACCTCGAGGCGGCCGTCGGCACCGCGGTCGACCACTGTTTCCCAACGCTGGACGGCGCGGCCCGCGATCTCGTCGACCGCCGCATCGACGACCACCACCGTGCGCACCGAGTCGAGTCGGGGCAGCGCCGCTTCGAGCAGCGGAACGAACGCGGCGTCGGCCACGACGACGGCGGCGCCCGCGTCGCACAGGATCCATTCGATGTCCTCGGCCGTCAGTGCGATGCTCACGGGCATCGCGACCAGCGCCGACTTCGCGCACGCGAAATACGTGGCCAGGAGCTTCCAGCCGTCGGCCATCAGCATCGCCACCGGCTGCTGCCGTTCGATCCCGGCGTCGAGAAACGCGCGTCCCAGGGCCTCCGCGGCATCGTCGAGTTCGCGGTAGGTGACCGGCCGCCCACGATCGATGACCGCCTCACGGCTTCCGAGCACGCGCGCGACCCGCGTCAACGCATCCCCCACACATACCCGGGCTGCGAGATTCAACTCCAACGAATCGATACCGGACAGATTGGATTTCACTGACGCGACCTTTCTTCGGCAGAAGCGGACCCGAGCAAACCCACGAACAAACGACCCGATCCACGACACCGAACAGGGCGTGAGATAGATCACTTCCGATGGGCTGCGGGCCAGCATTTCACTCGACACCCGAGAAAGCAAGCACTCATGCTTGTTTATCTCCGGTGGCCGGACGGCGCGTCCGGGACCGGCCGTACCTGCCGAACCATCGGAACGCGGATGTGCGTTTCGGTGGATCGCAGCCTCCAGCCTCGACAAACTGTCCAGTCGAAAATCCTTGCGAGCACGGCACACTCAGAGCGTCCAGGCCCGACGACTCAGACTCCGCCGACCGAACAAGGTGTGTGATGACCATCAGCAAGGGATCGATGACGCTCCCCTCCGCTCCGAACGCCGACAACCGCCCCCGCATGAAACTGGTCGCTCCCCGCGACGCTCCCGACGCCCCCGACGCCCCCGACGCCCCCGACGCCCCCGACACCATGGACGCGATCGTGGTGTGGCCGGGCGCACGACCGCCGTTGTCCGACGTCGCGAGGGACTTCGAGTGCTTCGGCCTTCGCATCGAGGAACACGAACCGATCGCCGCCCCGCGGCCGAGCGGCGAGCATGCCCCCGCGGACCGATTCCGCTTCAGCAGCCCCGACCGGACGTGGGCGGTCGACGCCACCGCACTGCTCGTCGACGCGTTCGAGACCGCGACCGCCGACGGCCTCGAGATCGACCGGTTCTGCATGCTCACCCCCGTCGCCGGCCTCAGCTGGCGCGACGTCGTGCTGGTTCGCTGCATGGTCCGCTACCTCCAGCAGGTCGGTCTCGGGTTCTCCGACACCTACCTCGTCGACACCCTGTTGCGCCACAACGCCTTCACCCACAGTGTCGTGGCACTGTTCCACGCCCGGTTCGACCCTGCACTGGCCGATCGCGACCGCGGGGTCACCGAGTTGCGGACACGACTGGGCACGCTCGTCGAGGAGGCGGCGACCCTCGACGAGGACCGGATCCTGCGCGCGCTGACGGGTTTCGTCGGGGCGGTGCTGCGGACCAACTGGTACCAGCGCACCGCGGACGGCCGGGTGAAGGAGCACGCCGCGTTCAAGCTCGACCCGTCGCGGCTGACGCAGCCCGGTCGCATCGTTCCGCACCGCGAGATCTTCGTCCGCGGCGGTGGCGTCGAGGGTGTCCACGTCCGGGCCGGTGAGGTCGCCCGCGGTGGACTGCGCTGGTCGGACCGACCGGAGAGCTACCGCACCGAGGTGTTGGGGCTGATGACCACCCAGACCGTGAAGAACTCGCCGATCGTCCCGACCGGAGCCAAGGGGTCGTACGTGCTGCTCGGCGGCGTCGCACCCGCCGAGGGGTACGCCGCGTTCATCCGCGGGCTGATGGACGTCACGGACAACCTGGTGGACGGCCGCGTCGTCCCGCCCGCCGATACCGTCGTGTACGACGACGCCGACCCCTACCTGGTGGTCGCGGCCGACAAGGGCACGGCCCGGTTCTCGGACGTCGCGAATGCGGTTGCCGCCGAGTACGACTTCTGGCTGGGTGACGCGTTCGCCTCCGGCGGCTCCCGCGGCTACGACCACAAGGCGATGGGCATCACCGCCCGGGGCGCCTGGCTGTCGGTCCGTCGGCACTTCGCCGAACTGGGTGTCGACACCCAGACGGACCCGGTCACCGTCGCGGGCATCGGCGACATGTCCGGCGACGTGTTCGGCAACGGGATGCTGCTCTCGCGCACACTGCGACTGGTCGCGGCCTTCGACCACCGGCACATCTTCCTGGACCCCGATCCGGACCCGGGCGCCTCATTCGAGCAGCGCCGCACACTGTTCGAGACGCCGGGCTCGAGTTGGGACGACTACCCGCGCGACGCCATCTCCGAGGGCGGCGGCGTCTGGCCGAGATCCGCCAAGCAGGTACCGCTGTCGCCGGCCGTTCGGGCGCGACTCGGCATCGACGCCGACGCACTCGCGCCGGCCGAGCTGATCCGGGCGATCCTCCGAGCGCCGGTGGATCTGCTGTGGAACGGCGGGGTCGGAACATACGTCAAGTGTTCGACCGAAACCGATGGGGATGCAGCCGATCCCGCGAACGACACCGTCCGCGTCGATGCAGCCGACATGCGCTGCCGGGTGGTGGGTGAAGGAGGCAACCTCGGCTTCACCCAGCGGGCTCGGATCGAGTTCGCCGTCCACGGCGGCCGCATCAACGCGGACTTCATCGACAACGCCGCCGGCGTGGCCACTTCCGACCGGGAGGTGAATCTCAAGATCGCGCTGGACGGCGCCGTCGCGGCGGGTGAGGTGAGCGAGGACGAGCGCCACGCACTGCTGGCCGAGTGCACCGCCGACGTGGCGGGCGCCGTCCTCGACGACTGCGCGAGCCAGACACTGGCGATCAGCCTCGCCGAGTCGCAGGCCGTGTCGCTGCTCGGACGGCACGATCGCCTGATCGTCAACCTGGAGGCGGTCGGCGGGCTGGACCGAACCCGCGCGGTGCTGCCGAGCAAGCAGGAATTGCGGCTGCGCACCGAAGCCGGACTCGGCCTGACCCGACCCGAAATCGCTACGTTGCTGGCACATTCGAAGAACACCGTGCGCGACGACCTGCTCCGCTCCGAGGTCCCCGACGAACCGATCTTCGCCCACCTGCTCGTCGACTACTTCCCGCCGTCGTTCCGTGACCGGGTTCCCGGTCACATCCACGAGCACCGATTGCGCCGAGAGATCATCGCGACGCAGATCGCGGACCAGTTGATCAATCACGTCGGGCCGGGTCTGATCTACCGGCTCGAGGAGCGACTCGGGGTGAGCACACCCCAGGTCGCGCTGGCGTACGCGGTGGTGGCGGAGCTGTTCGAGGTGGACGCGATGTGGGCCCGCGCCACCTCTGTCGTCGACCCCGCCGACCGCGACGCGTGGGGTCCGCTGCACGCGGTGCAGGCGCTCATCGAGCGCGCGTGTTCGTGGCTGCTGCGCAACCGGCCCGTGCCTCTCGACCCGCAGTCGGAGGTACGGCGGTACCGCGAGGGCGTCCGTCAACTGCTCGCGAAGTCCCTGCCCGCGACCGTCGTCGACGGCACGATCGCCGGCACCTCGCTGCCGCTGCTCGCCGAGGCGCTCCCGTTCGCGGAGAGCTCTCTCGCACTGGGGGTTCCGATCGACCGGGTGGCAGACGCCTACCTGACGCTGGGAGACGACCTGGGCATCTTCCGTGTCGTCGATCGCCTGGAGCACTGGCCCCGGCGGGCGTACTGGGACACGCTCGCAACGGCGGCGCTGCGGGACGAGATCTCCGGGCGACTGCACGCACTGGCCGGCTCCGTCGCGACGCACGGATGCGACGGCGAGTCCCCCGGCGACCGGACGGCGCGGTGGCGCGCACAGCACGAGCCGGTGGTCGCCCGGCTGCGCCGGATCGTGGTCGAGGCCCAGGCCGACGGCGACATCGACCTGGCGCGGGCGTGCACGATCAGCGCGGAGCTCGCGACCGCGCTCGCCGCGGTGGCGCAGTAGTCCACTGCCCGCGTGGCGCCCGGAACCTCGGTCCGGGCGCTACGCCTGGGACGCGATGATCGCCAGGAGCAACTCCGCGCGCACCCGGGCGACGTCGAGTCGGCAGTCCAGCAGGGACTCGATCTTCGCGATCCGGCTCCGCAGGGTGTGCCGATGGACGCCCAGCACGTTTGCCGCCGACTCCCAGTGCCCGTTCGCCTCGAGGAACGCACGCAGCGAGGCGACCAGTTCGGTTCCGTGGTCACGATCGTGGTCGGCGAGCGGAGTGATCATCGTGTCGGCGACCGACCGCAGTACCTGACGGGTCGAGTCGAACGTGAGCAGCGCGCTGCCCGTCAGTGCCGAGAACTCGAGCGGTGCGGCGCCGGCTCCGGCCGCCGATGCCGCCAGCTGCGCCTGGTCGATCGCCTCCGCGAAGCGCTCGACGGGCAGCGGACCGCTCAGACCGATCCGCGCGGACCGGCGGACGGACTCCCCCGCGCCGGCGAGCAGTGTCCTCGCGAACGCGACGTCGTCGGTTCCGCGCAGCAGCACCGTCATTCGTCCCTCGGTCCGCCGCAGGAACAGCGGTCGACCCGCCTCGTTCATGGCCGAGGCGATCGAGGACGCGACCGCCTCGGCGTCCCCCGACGACGGGCAGACCCCGGCCAGGGCGCGGACGAAGCCACGGTCGTCCGCGGCCGGCGCGAGTTGTTCACGGGCCGGCTCCAGATCGATGTCCTCCGAGAGCAGCAGCCCGAGGATCTGACTGTTGAGCTGGTTCTGGGCAGCCCGCAGCCGCACCGGCTTCTCGAAGTCGAGCGCCAGCAACGAGTTGGCGTGGCCCAGCAGAACCTGGTCGACGGAGCCGAGCGGCTTGGGGCTCACCACCGCGAGACAGCCGTGGAGGCTGTTGCCCAGCCCGATCCGTTGAACGGTCATCGAGTGGCCCGAATGTGCTTGGGCGACAATGCTCGACGCAGCCTCCGACACCGAGTCGATCAGGTCGGACACCTCCGTCACCGTCTCACCGTCCACGTTCGTCGGATGGCGCTCGAGGAGCCGACCGCGGCGGTCGAAGAGCAGGGCCGTCGCATCGGTCGCCACGGCGAGCTCCCGCACGATGGCACGGGCGCCGCCCTGGACCACGGCCCGCGTCATCCGCGGCTGGGCGCGGGACGCTCGCAGGAGTGCGTCGTAACGCTGCTCGGCCAGGCAGTCCATGACCCGCTTCGTGACGGCCGCGAACGGGGTGGGCAGCGGCACCTCCAGCAGCGGCAGTCCGGTCTCGTCGGCCGCCGCGATCAGCGCCTCCGGGATCTCGGAGTGAGTCAGTCCCACCCCGAAGCCGACCGCCGCGACCCCGGCGTCGAACAGACGGCGCAGGTAGTCCCGGTAGCCGTCCACCGCGGACGGAGCCCCGAGCCCCGTCGTCAGCAGCAATTCGCCACCCGAGAGCCACGGCGACGGGTCCGACAGTTCGGTCGTGATCGCGAACTCGATGTCGCGGTCGAGTCCGGAAGCACCACCGCGCAGGCGCAGGGACAACTCCGGCTGCGCCAGCACCCACCGGACGGTCACGCTCATCTCAACTCCTGACCCGGCCCGAGTGCGGTCCGAAATGGTGAATCGTGGGCAGTCCCTCACTCCATTCTGGCAGGTGATCCGCGCTCCACGGCGACCCAGAATAGAACCAGTCAGATCTTCACGACAGGGGTCCTCCACGATATGAACACCACCACCATCGCTTACCGGCTTCCGCAGAAGCGCAACCTCGTCACCGAACTGCCCGGTCCGAACTCGCGAGCACTCACGGAGCGCCGCCGCGCCAGCGTCGCGGCAGGGGTCGGGTCCAGCGTCCCGGTCTACACCGCCGACGCCGACGGCGGTGTGATCGTCGACGTCGACGGAAACTCGCTCGTCGACCTGGGCTCGGGCATCGCGGTCACAAATGTCGGCGCGTCGAATCCCGCCGTCGTCGATGCCGTGCGCGACCAGGCCGGACGCTTCACCCACACGTGCTTCATGGTCACGCCCTACGAGGGATACGTGCAGGTTGCCGAGGAGCTTGCGGCGCTCACGCCGGGCGACCACGAGAAGCGCACCGTGCTGTTCAACTCCGGCGCCGAGGCCGTGGAGAACGCGATCAAGGTCGCGCGTCTGGCGACCGGGCGCACCGCCGTCGTCGCGTTCGACCACGCCTACCACGGCCGCACCAACCTGACGATGGCGCTGACCGCGAAGTCGATGCCGTACAAGGCACACTTCGGTCCGTTCGCCCCCGAGGTGTACCGGATGCCGATGTCGTACCCGTTCCGGGACGAGCGCGGACTGACGGGCCCGGAGGCGGCGCAGCGTGCGATCACCCAGATCGAGAAGCAGATCGGTGCTGATTCGCTCGCCGCGATCATCATCGAACCGATCCAGGGCGAGGGCGGGTTCATCGTTCCCGCAGAGGGATTCCTGCCGACGCTCGCCACGTGGGCGCGCGCCAACGGAGTCGTCTTCATCGCCGACGAGGTCCAGACCGGGTTCGCCCGCACGGGGTCGTGGTTCGCGTGCGACCACGAAGAGGTGGTGCCGGACATCATCACCATGGCCAAGGGCATCGCCGGCGGACTTCCGCTGTCCGCGATCACGGGCCGCGCCGAACTGCTCGACAAGGTGCACGCCGGCGGCCTCGGTGGCACCTACGGCGGCAACCCGATCGCGTGTGCCGCGGCGCTCGCGGCGATCGACACGATGCGCGAACTCGACCTTCCCGCGCGGGCCCGCCACATCGAGGAGGTCGTGACGACCCGCCTGCGGAAGCTGGCCGAGGAGATCCCCGCGATCGGCGAGGTCCGCGGCCGCGGCGCCATGCTGGCGATGGAGTTCGTGGTGCCGGGCACCACCGAGCCGGATGCCGAGTTGACGCGCAAGGTCGTCGCGTACGCGCTCGAACAGGGCGTCATCCTGCTGACCTGCGGCACGTACGGCAACGTGGTGCGCCTGCTGCCGCCGCTCGTCATCGGCGACGATCTGCTCACCGACGCGCTCGACGTGATCGAGGACGCCGTCCGCGCCTCGGTGTGATCACCGAACGTCATTGACGCTCACTCCACTTTGGACCTACCGGAAGCAGAACGATGATTGATGTCTCCACCCTCGTCTCCCGCGTCCCGACCGGGCTGTGGATCGACGGCGAGTCCACCGCGCCGGTCGGCGGCGGCACGTTCCCGGTGTTCGATCCGGCCACCGGTGAGGCACTGACGACGGTTGCCGATGCCGGCGCCGACGACGCCATCCGCGCACTCGACGTGGCGTGCCGCGTCCAGGCCGAGTGGGCGGCCACCTCCCCGCGCGAGCGATCCGTGATCCTCCGCCGGGCCTGGGAACTCGTCGTCGAGCGGACCGAGGAACTGGCACTGCTGATGACGGCCGAGATGGGAAAGGCCCTGCCGGAGAGCCGCAGTGAGGTCGCGTACGGGGCCGAGTTCCTGCGCTGGTTCAGCGAGGAGGCGGTTCGAATCCAGGGCCGCTCGACGCGATCGCCGGGCGGCGCCGGCCGAATCCTCGTCAACAAGGTGCCGGTGGGCCCCTGCCTGGCGATCACCCCGTGGAACTTCCCGCTCGCCATGGGCACCCGCAAGATCGGCCCCGCGCTCGCCGCGGGCTGCACGATGATCGTCAAGCCCGCCGCGGAGACGCCGCTGACGATGCTGGCGTTCGCGGAGATCCTCGCCGAAGCGGGTCTGCCGGCCGGTGTGGTCTCGGTGCTGCCGACGTCGGACGCCGCCGCGGTGTCCGGGCCGCTGCTCGCCGATCCCCGCCTGCGCAAGGTCACCTTCACCGGCTCCACCCCCGTGGGCCGCGTGCTCATCGAGCAGTCCGCCCGCAACGTCCTGCGCACGTCGATGGAGCTGGGCGGGAACGCGCCGTTCATCGTGTTCGACGACGCGGACCTGGACGCGGCGCTCGACGGGGCGATGGCCGCCAAGATGCGCAACGGCGGCGAGGCGTGCACCGCGGCGAACCGAATCATGGTGGCCAACTCGGTCCGTGAGGAGTTCACCGCGAGGCTCACCGAGCGGATCGCCGCACTGAAGCTCGGCCCCGGGCACGAGCCCGGCGTCGACGTCGGACCGCTCGTGAGCGCCAAGCAGCGCGCGAGCGTGGCGGCACTCGTCGACGAGGCGGTCGCGGCGGGCGCCCGGGTGCGCACCGGCGGCCGGACCGTCGACGGCCCCGGCTTCTTCTTCGAGCCGACCGTCCTCGACCAGGTGCCGACCGACTCGCGCATCGTCCGCGACGAGATCTTCGGTCCGGTCGCCGCGATCACCGGGTTCGACACCGAAGAGGAGGCGATCGCCGCGGCCAACGAAACCGAATACGGTCTCGCCGCATACATTTTCACGCAGAACCTCGACCGGGCCCTGCGGGTGGCCGACGCGCTCGAGTCGGGCATGGTGGGAGTCAACCGCGGCGTCGTCTCCGACGTCGCCGCACCGTTCGGCGGAGTCAAGCAGTCCGGGCTGGGCAGCGAGGGTGGCGTCGAAGGCATCGACGAGTACCTCGACACCAAGTACATCGGGTTCACGGCCTGACCCGACAACGCAACGAAGAAGGCCGGAGGCTCTGCCTCCGGCCTTCTTCGTTGTGTGCCCGGACTACATGAACAGAGTCGCGGCGCCGATGGCAGCTCCCACGAGGGCAGCGATCGCCGAGACGAGGCCGGCGACAGCGCCGATCTGACCGAGCTGAGTGGTGGACGAACCCATGGAATTACTCCTTCTGTCTTCGATCTTGTTCAGAACTTCCTGGGGCAGCCCGGCAGGCTGCCCTGCACCGATGTGCCGTGTCTGCCTTCCTCCTTCCACCGGATAGCCCGGGCGACAGGCCGATCCGCCCCTGGAGACGCCATGGACTCCAGGGGCGGATCGGCTGGATCACTGATCCGGTCGGATCACCGACCGGCGTGGTTGTCCGCGATATCGAACGCGGCGTCGAGGATCGCGAGCCCCTCGCGCACCTCGGTCTCGGTGACGGTGCACGGTGGTACCGCGTGGATCCGGTTGAAGTTGGCGAACGGCAGCAGTCCGCCGGACTTGCACGCCGCGATGACCTCGTTCATCGCCGGACTCGACCCGCCGTACGGTGCCAGCGGTTCCCTGGTGGCGCGGTCGGCGACCAGTTCGATCGCCCAGAACACACCGAGCCCGCGCACCTCACCGATCGACGGGTGCCGCTCCGCGAGTGCGCGCAGACCCGGGCCGAGGATCTCGGCGCCGATCCGGGCAGCGTTGTCGACGACGCCCTCGTCCTCCATCGCCTCGATCGTCGCGACGGCCGCTGCCGTCGCCAGCGGGTGACCCGAGTACGTCAGGCCGCCGGGGTACGCACGATCGGCGAACGTGGCGGCGATCTTCGCGCTGATCGCCACGCCACCGAGCGGGACGTACCCCGAGTTGACACCCTTGGCGAAGGTGATGAGGTCCGGCACCACGTCGAAATGATCGATGGCGAACCACTTTCCGGTCCGCCCGAATCCGGCCATCACCTCGTCCGCAATGAAGACGATCCCGTAGCGGTCACAGATCTCCCGGACCCCGGCCATGTAGCCCGGCGGCGGGACCATGATCCCGGCCGTGCCGGGGACCGACTCGAGGACGATCGCCGCGATCGTGTCGGGGCCCTCCAGTCGGACGACACGATCGAGGTGCTCGAGGGCGCGCTCGGTCTCCTGCGCCTCGTTCTCCGAGTGGAACGCCGACCGGTAGAGGAACGGGCCGTCGAAGTGCACGACACCGCTGTTGCCGTAGTCGTTGGGCCAGCGGCGGGGATCTCCGGTGAGGTTGATCGCGGTGTCGGTGCCGCCGTGGTACGAGCGGTACCGCGACAGCACCTTGTAGCGGCCTGTGTGCAGCCGCGCCATCCGCACCGCGTGCTCGTTCGCATCGGCGCCGCCGTTGGTGAAGAACACCTTGTCCAGGTCGCCGGGGGTGCGCTCGGCGATCAACCGGGCGGCCTCCGAACGCGCGTCGTTGACGTACTGCGGAGCGATGGTGCACAGCTTCGCAGCCTGGCGCTGCACCGCCTCGACCACCCGGGGGTGCTGATGCCCGATGTTGGTGTTGACCAACTGGGAGGAGAAGTCCAGCAGTCGGTTTCCGGCGCCGTCCCACACGTACGAGCCCTCGGCGGCGAGGATGGTCATCGGCGCGATCTGCGCCTGCGCGGACCACGAGTGGAAGACGTGCGCGCGGTCGAGCGCGTAGGCACGCTCGCCGTCGGCGCGCGCGGCGGACAGATCCTGGCCGGACGGAAGAACGACGGGGCCGTCGGTTGTCATCGTCATGTCGGGTGTCCCTTTCCGGCTCAGTTGTTCTGCGGGAAGCCGAGGTTGATGCCACCGTGGCTGGGGTCGAGCCAACGGGTGGTGACGACCTTGCCGCGAGTGAAGAAGTGGACGCCTTCGGCGCCGTGGGCGTGGGTGTCGCCGAACAGCGAACTCTTCCAGCCGCCGAAGCTGTAGTACGCCATCGGAACCGGGATCGGGACGTTGATGCCGACCATGCCGACCTCGACCTCGTTCTGGAAGCGGCGTGCCGCACCACCGTCGTTGGTGAAGATCGCGGTGCCGTTGCCGTACTGGTTCGAGTTCACCAGAGCGAGGGCCTCGTCGTAGGACTCGACGCGGACCACCGAGAGCACCGGGCCGAAGATCTCGTCGGTGTAGACGCTCATGTCGGGGGTGACGTGGTCGAGCAGCGTGGGGCCGAGCCAGAAGCCGTCCGCTCCCCCGTTCGCCTCGATGCCGCGACCGTCCACGACGACGGCCGCGCCGGCCGCTTCCCCGGCGTCGACGTACGACGCGACGCGGTCGCGGTGCGCCTTGGTCACCAGGGGACCCATGTCCACCGCACGGGTGCCGTCACCGGTCTGGAGGGCCCGCGTGCGCTCGGCGATCTTGCCGACCAACTCGTCGGCTACGTCACCGACCGCGACCATCACGGAGATGGCCATGCAGCGCTCACCAGCAGACCCGAAGCCGGCGTTCACCATCGCGTCCGCCGCCAGGTCGAGGTCGGCGTCGGGCAGCACGATCGCGTGGTTCTTCGCGCCGCCGAGCGCCTGCACCCGCTTGCCGTGCGCGGTGCCGGTGGCGTAGACGTACTGCGCGATCGGGGTCGAGCCGACGAACGAGATCGCCTTGATGTCCGGGGAGGTGAGCAGCTCGTCGACCGCGGTCTTGTCGCCCTGCAAGACGTTGAAGACACCGGCGGGCAGACCTGCCTCGGCCCACAGCTCGGCCATCCAGATCGATGCGGTCGGATCCTTCTCGGACGGCTTGAGGACCACCGTGTTGCCGGTCGCGACGGCGATCGGGAAGAACCACATCGGGACCATCGCCGGGAAGTTGAACGGGGAGATGATCGCGACCGGGCCCACCGGCTGACGGATCGACGCCACGTCCACCGACGTGGACGCGTTCTCGGTCATCCCACCCTTGAGAAGATGCGCAATGCCGCAGGCGAATTCGACGACCTCCTGGCCGCGAGTCACCTCACCCAGCGCGTCGGAGACCACCTTGCCGTGCTCGGCCGTGATGATCTCGGCGAGCTCGTGCTTGCGCTCGTTGAGCAGCTCCCGGAACCTGAACAGCACAGCGGTGCGCTTGGCGAGCGAACTGTCCCGCCACGCCGGGAACGCCGCCGACGCCGCCGCGATCACCGTGCGCGCGTCCGCCACACTCGCGAGCGCGACCCGGCCCGTCACGGCGCCGGTCGCCGGATTCGTGACCGGGGCGGTGTCGCCGCTCGTGCCGGCGAAGCTCTTGCCGTCGGACCAGTGCGCGATCGTCCGTGCCGCGCCGTCGCTGTGGGTCATGAATGGAGTCCTGTCTGAGTGGATCGACACGCGCGATCACGCGTGCTGCTTCCACTGTCTGCGCTTCACCGCCTCCCGCAGGCCTGCACTCTGTAAGAGAATCCGACTTGCGCTTTACACTTCGTAAATGCAGCCGACGGTCCGCGACATTCTCGACCTCCCCGTCCTCCAGCGGGGCGAACCGGAGGTGGTCGGGGGCGGCTCCCTCGACCGCCGGGTCCGATGGGTACACGTCAGCGATCTGTACGACCTTTCGAACCTGCTCCAGGGCGGTGAACTGGTCCTCACCACGGGGCGCGCGCTCGTCGACGACCCCGTCGGTTACCTCGAAGGCCTGGCCGCCGCCAACGCGATCGGCCTGGTCGTCGAGCTCGGTCTGCACGTCGACGCAATCCCGCCGGAGGCCGCCGAGGCCGCCGACCGACTCGCTCTGCCCGTCGTCGCACTGCACCGGGAGGTCCGATTCGTCGAGGTCACCGAGGAGGTGCATCGCTCGATCGTGGCCGACCAGTACGCGGAGGTGGCCTTCGCCCGCAACACGCACGAGGCGTTCACCGACCTGAGCATGAAGCGGGCGTCGCCCGGCGAGATCGTCGATGCCGCCGCCGACATCCTCGATGCACCGGTTGTCCTCGAGGACCTCGCACGGCAGGTCCTCGCCTTCGCCGCGCAGGACGTCGAGACCGCGGAACTGCTGTCGGATTGGGAACGCCGGTCGCGACTGACGCCCGTCTCGCACGAGACCGAGGTCTGCGGTCCGGAATCCTGGATCACCACCCCGGTGGGCGCCCATCGCCAGGAGTGGGGCCGACTGGTCGCTCCCCGCCCGATCGGGAACGACGCACGCACCCGGATGACCCTCGAACGCGCGGCGCAGGCACTCGCACTCGGCCGGATGGTCGAACGCGAGGGCACCGCACTCGAGCAGCAGGCGCAGAGCGGCCTGGTCGATGAACTGCGCCGCGGTCGCATCCAGGACGAAGCCGAGGCCACCGCCCGCGCGCATGCCCTGGGGCTGCGCCCCGCGCTGACATATCTGCCCGTGACCATCCGCGTCAGTGAAACACCCAGCGCCGACCAGGTTTTCACACAGCGCCGGCGGGTTCGGATGCTCGACGCCATCCGTCACGCCGTGCGGACGTCACGGCTGACGGCGCTCACGACCAATCCCCGGACCGGATGGTTCGACCTCCTGGTCTCGCAACCCCCGAGCGGCTCCGGCCCCGACGCCCTGCACTCCTTGTGCACCGAGATCCACGCCGCGCTCGGCCGGATCGACGGCGTCGTGCGGTGCACCGTCGGCGTCGGCCCGGACTCGACGCGCCTGCTGGACGCGGCAGGGGGCCTCGCCGAGTCGGCGCACATCGCCGACGTCGCGCAGTCGCTGCCGCAGGACGGCAAGGTCTGTCACCGCTCCGCGGACATCCGACTACGCGGGCTGATCGCCCTGATCCGCACGGATCAGCGCGTGCAGGCCTTCGCCGAGGCCGAACTGCGCGGACTGCTCGAGCACCGCGCACGGCACGACGACGACCTGTTGGACGTGTTGCGCGCCTACCTCGAACTCGGCGGCAACAAGGCCGAACTCGCCAAGCGACTGCGGATTTCGCGCCCCACCCTGTACGCCAAGCTCGCGACCGTCGAACGACTCCTCGGCGTGGACCTCGACGACGCCGAGTCCCGAACGTCGCTGCACACCGCCGTACTGATCCTCGACAGTCATGCCAGCGCACCGACACGGGCCGCGCGCACCTCGCGCGACGCCTGAGACCCGGACACGGAGAAAGGCCCCCGGTACCCAAGCCATCGCTCGGGTACCGGGGGCCTTCCGTCATCGCACCGTCAGTGGCCCTCCACGACGGCGGCAGCACTTTCCGGTCCCTCTGGCGACGGCGCCTGCGTGCGGTGGCCCAGGTCGACGAGCACGACGCCGACGATGATCAGCGCGATCCCCGCGATTGCCGTGAGGGACAGCGATTCCCGGAACACGAGAACGCCGAGCAGGGCGACGACCGTCGTTCCGACGGCCGACCAGATCGCGTAGCCGACACCGACGTCCAGGCCGCGCTGGAGGGCGAACCCCAGGAGCGCGAACGCCATCGCATAGCCGATCACGACGATCACGGACGGTGCGAGCCGGCTGAAGCCGTCGGCGGCCTTGAGCGAGAGCGTCGCGACGACCTCGCATGCGATCGCGCCGGCGAGCAGTCCGTAAGCGCTCACGACTGCACCTGTTCGGGGACGGAACGCCGATCCTGCACGTTGCGTCGGTACAGCCACAGCGCGACCGCCACTGCCAGCACGCCGAACGCCACCGACAGCTCCTTGAAGCCGCCGTACCCCGTGACCTCGAATCCCGTGGCTCCTACGACGAGAATGACAGCAAGGAGTGCCGAGAGCACCAGCGACAGCGGAACGAAGACTGCTGGCAGGCGAATCGGACGGGTCAGGTCGGGGCGGTCCTTGCGCAGCAGGAAGAAACCCGACAGCGCGAAGATGTGAGTCAGGATGTAGCCCAGGTTGCCCGTGACGATGATCGCGAGCGGCGTCTTGAGCACGGTCAGGACCAGCACGTTGACCACCAGCGCCACGGTGAGCGCCCGGACGGGAACACCGCGCTTGTTCAGCACGCCGAGCTGCCGGAGGCTCGTTCCCTCCTTGCCCATGTTGTAGAGAACGCGCGAGCCGTCGGCGAGACCGGTCACCATGATCAGCAGCAGCGAGCAGATCAGGAACAGAACCATGATGTCAGCCGCGCCGCCGACCAGGTTCTGGAAGGCCTCGACGTAGAACGTGGTGGGCGCGTCCGCAATCGCGCCCTCGCCGACGTACCCGGTCAGGATGAGCGGCAGCAGCACGAAGACGCCGAGCGAGAACAGGACTCCCGCCTTGAGGGCCTTGGCCGTGTCGGAGACGGTGTTCCGGTACTCCGGCGCGAACGTCGCGCAGACCTCGACGCCGAACGACGTCCATGCCATGACGTAGAGCCAGACGAGAGCCGTGCGCAGGCCTTCGACGCCGTGCAGGTTCCAGGTCAGACCGGAGACGTCGAAGCCGTTGGCCAGCAGTGGTCCGACGATGAACACCGCGAGCGGGATGAGCAGGATGCCGCCCGTGATGTACACGAACGTCATCGTGATGCGAACGCCGACGACGTTGAGCAGGTAGAGGATTCCGATCACACTCAGGCCGACCACGATCGGGAAGTTCAGCTCGATCGGCCCCAGCTCCCACGACCAGTCCTGATCCGGGAACCACTGTGATTGGACGAGGGCGCCGATGATGCCGGCGTAGACGGATAACGATGTGGTCCACGGGAACCAGTACCCGATGGCGGCGAGCGGTCCGACGATCGGCGCACGCTTCTTCCACGCCTCGGCGGCGTACGCCGCGATACCTCCCGACGACTCCGGGAACATCGCGGCGAGTTCGGTGTAGATCCAGTTCGCCCCGGTTGCGAGGAGCATCGAGACGCTCCACAGGAGCACTGCACCCCATCCGCCGAGGCCGACGATCGAGGCGCCGAGCGAGGCGATCAACGCGGCAGGCATCGTCAACGACATCGCGAAGCCGTCGTACCAGCGCATCGTCTTGTGCAGTTCGGTGGAGGTCTGTTCGGTGGACGTTGTTTCGGCCATGGCATTCCTAAGTCCCGTTGGGGGGCGCCACAGGGGCACCCGGATATGACGGTGACTCGGACGGAACAGTGCGGAATCGACCCCCGCGGCAAGGGGATCGAACCCATCGACCCGGAGACCCGGAACCCGACGACGTCGATGCGGCGGACGAAGTATGGATCACGCCGCGAGCGATGACAAGCCCCGACAGCCTCACTCACGCCCGTAGGCGTTGGACAGAACCGCCTCGCAATCCTTGCCGATGCCGGAAGAATTCCGACATCGAACTTGCTCAATTGACAGTACGAACCCGCTGCTTTTGCTCATCGAAGTGACAGGCGCCTCCCGAGTCGCTATCGTGACCGCACTCGACGGAACGAGTGACTCAGCACACATTCATGGCGTCGGCAGCGCCACATCACACAGCACGCCGTCACAGGAGAACCCAGGTGAAACCAGTCAACGGTCCAGATATCCAACTGACGCGACGCCGACTGCTCGGATACGGCGGCGCCGTAGGCCTCTCCGCGGTCCTGTTCGCCCGCACCCCGCAGGCCCGAGCGCAGACCGGATCGCTCGGATCGCTCGCCTCGAACGACGCGGACGTCATCGTGCTCGGCGCCGGCGTATCCGGTCTGGGCGCGGCGCGAACGGTCGTGGACGCGGGCAGATCGGCAATCGTCCTCGAGGCCCGCGACCGCATCGGCGGGCGCCTGTGGACGGATCGAACGACCATGGGCATCCCTGTGGAACGGGGCGCCGAGCTCATCCACGGCGCCGACGTCTCCACGTGGGACATCGTCGGACCGGCGAACATCTCGACACATCGCTGGGGAACCGAGATGTCCCGATTCGATCCGAGCTCGCCGTGGGTGGACCAGAACACGTGGGAGTTCTACAACTTCCCGCAGGGAAAGCCGGATCTGCCATCACCGCCTCCTGCCCCGAATCCCGGCGAGACCGCCGAGAAGTACCTCGCACGGCTGGGGATCACCCGGTCGAACTACCCGCTCGCCTTCCTGGTCATCGAGGTGGACAGCGAGCAGTTCGACAAGCTCCCCGCCAGATACGTCGTCGAGGACCTCGAGACCGCGCTCACGGCACCGGACGGCGGCGAGATTCCCAGTGACGGCTACGGGGATTTCCGAGTCGTCGGCGGCTACGACCAGATCGTCCGGATTCTCGCCGAGGGAATCGACGTACGAATGAATCACGAGGTCACCCGGGTGGCCTACACCTCCCACGGCGTGGAGGTGCTCGCCGGAGGCACCCGGTTCACCGCCCGCAAGCTCGTGATCGCGCTGCCCGCGGGCGTGCTGCAGCGAGAGGCGATCGCATTCGACCCACCGTTGCCGTCGACCCAGCGTTCGGGGATCTCCGAGGTGGTCTATCTGCCGGTCTACAAGGGCCTGCTGGAGTTCTCCGCACCGGTCCTGCCGGACGGCTGGGACCTCGCGGAGGACTACCTGGTGAACCCGCCGACCCTGTGGAACGGGTCCGCCGCGGCACCCGGCTACTCGGGACAGGTCGTCGTCGCCTGGGCTACCGGAGACGAGGCCCGGGAACTGCTCGCCCTGCCGGAAGCCGAGCGCCTGGCCCAGTCGGTGGACGCGGTCAGGTCGATGGCCGGTGATGCCGGTCTGCAGACCGTGGCCGCGTCGACCTACGACTGGTCGCTCGACGAATACGCCCGGGGCGCCTACCCGGGGCCCACCTCGCGCCGCGACGGGCTGTACGAACCGATCGACCGGACCGTGTTCTGGGCCGGCATGGTCACCAGCACCGTCAGCTCGTCCCTCGACTCGGGTCGCGCTGCGGGGACCGCGGCGCTGGGCGCCCTGTAACTCGGCTCGACCACCGACGCCCCTGGCACCCGAAAGGACTTCGCGCCATGAAGAATCAGCGCCATCCGCAGGCAGAACGCCGTGCCGGTCGGTCCGAGGGCGGCCTGTCCTCGAACGATCTCGCGCGTGTGATCGAGGCACTGACCGGCGAACGACTGTCCCCTGGCGCATCGGACAGCTCATTCGACAGCACCGCACATTGAGCTGAAGATCAGCTTCAAATTTGCTCTTTGAACAACTTTTAGACGCATTATTTGCCCATCGGGGGTGACATCGACCCCGATTGCAGTTATCGTGACCACACTCGCACGGAACGAGTGATCCCCAGCACAGACTCCGAGGGCATCGGCAGCCCTACCCCACACCAAGAGGGTTTCTCATGACGACATCCATCCCGACCGCCCCGCGCCAGCAGCTCTACGTGGACGGCGCGTACACCGACGGCAGCACCGGCGAGTCCGTCGAGGTGATCAGCCCGGTCACCGGCGGCCACATCGGAACCATCCCGGTCCCCTCCACCTCGGATCTCGACAAGGCCGTGGACGCCGCCCATCGCGCCCAGGCCGAGTGGCGGAAGGTGGGCGTCTGGCAGCGCGCCGAGATCTGCCACCGCATCGGCGACGAGCTCGAGAAGCGTATCGACGTCCTGGCACGCCTGCAGACCCTCGAGCAGGGCAAGCCGCTCGCCGAGTCCATCGCAGACGTGACCGAGGCGGCACAGCTGTTCCACCTGCACGCCGAGGACGCCGTCCGCCTGCACGGCGAGACACTGCCGTCGAACGATCCGCAGAAGCGGATGTGGACCTTCTACCGGCCGGTCGGCGTCTGGGGCATCATCACGCCCTGGAACTTCCCGCTGCTGATGCTCACCGAGTTCGTCGCACCGGGCCTGGCCACCGGCAACGCTCACGTAGTCAAGCCGCCGACCCACACCTCGCTGACCGTGTTGGCTGCGATGGAGGCGTTCGAGGCCGCCGGTCTGCCGGCCGGTCTCGTGAACGTCCTTCCCGGAGAAGGCGACTTCGGCTCCGCCCTCGTCTCGCATCCGGGCATCGACGCCATCGGCTTCATCGGTTCGTCGCAGACCGGCGCGAAGATCCAGGCGACCGCCGGCCTGAAGCGGTCCATCATGGAGTGCTCCGGCAACGGCCCCCTCATCGTGCTCGCCGACGCCAACGTCGAGGCTGCCGCCAAGGCCGCCGCCGACGCCGCGTACTACTGCGCGGGCCAGGTCTGCTGCGCCACCGAGCGTGCCCTCGTGCATGCCGACGTGCACGACGCATTCGTCGAGGCGCTCGTCGCCTACTCCGACACGGTCCGCCTCGGCGACCCGTTCGACTCCGCGGTCAACCTCGGCCCACTCAACAACGAGGGCGTCGCCGCGAAGATGGATCGCCACCTGGCCGACGCCCGCGAGCGCGGGTTCGACATCCTCGTCGGCGGCGGTCGACGCGAAGGTTTCCCGACCGACCTGTACTACGACTTCACCGTCGTAGACGGCGTCACGCCGGACGGCCTCCTCAGCAAGGAGGAGTCGTTCGGCCCGGTCGTGCCGGTCATCACCGGCCGCGACGACGACGAACTGCTCCGCCTGGCCAACAGCGACGCGCTCGGCCTCCAGGCAGCGGTGTTCACCGAAAGCCTTTCCAAGGCTTACCGATTCGTCGAGGAGGTCGAGACCGGACAGGTGATTGTCAACGACAGCACCGGATTCTGGGACATCAACATGCCGTTCGGCGGCGCCGGCGGCAAGGGCACCGGCTGGGGCCGAATCGGCGGCAAGCACACGCTGATCGACATGTCCGACCTGCGCACCGGTGTCATGCACCTGAACCGTTGATTCGCGACGAACACGCTCTCCAATGAAAGGTCTCCGTATGCCCACCACCAGCCCGTCGACGATCGACGGGGTGCGCCGCTCCCCGTACTGGTTCGACGTGACGCCCGCCCCGACGCCTCTCCCGGCGCTCGCGACGACGCTGTCCGCCGATCTGCTGGTGGTGGGCGGAGGCTATACCGGCCTGTGGACCGCACTCATGGCCAAGGAATCGGACCCCGACCAGCGCGTGGTACTCCTCGAGGGCCACACCGTCGGGCATGCCGCGAGCGGGCGCAACGGCGGCTTCTGCTCCCCCAGCATCACGCACGGCCTCATGAACGGCGTGAACCGCTGGCCGTCCGAGGCCGCGTCCATGCACCGGATGGGGCTCGACAACCTCGCGGGGATCGAGCAGTCCCTCGAGCGCTACGGCATCGACGCCGATTACCGGCGGCCGGGCAAGGTCAGCTTCGCCCGCACCACTTGGGAACTCGAAGGTCTGCGCGCCTACTCCGAGATGAGTGGGAGCTACGGCGAGCCGTCGCAGTTCATCCCGCCGTCCGAGGTGGGCGACTGGACCGCGTCGCCCGCGTACGTCGGCGGCCTGTACCTGCCCGACTACTCGCTGGTCGATCCGTACAAGCTCGTGCTCGGGCTCCGGCGGGCATGCCTCGACCTCGGTGTCGAGATCCACGAGAACACACCCGTCACGTCGATCGACAAGACGCCCGACGGGCGCATCGCCGCGACCACGCGGGGAGGACGGGTCGAAGCCCAGCGAGTTGCGCTGGCCACCAACGTATTCAAGCCCCTTCTGCGCCGTCTCACGAACACGACCATCCCGGTCTACGACTACTCGCTCGTCACCGAACCGCTGAGCGACGCCGATTTCGAGTCGATCAAGTGGACCGGGGACCTCGGTCTCACCGACGCCTCCAACCAGTTCCACTACTACCGCAAGACAGCGGACAACCGGATCCTGTGGGGTGGCTACGACGCGATCTACCACTACGGCTCCCGTCGGGACGAGGATCTCCTCGACCGACCGGAGACGTATGCGCGGCTCGCAACGAACTTCGCCACGACGTATCCCCAACTGGCCCACGTGCAGTTCACCCACGCGTGGGGCGGCATCATCGACTCGTCGACACGGTTCTGCCTCACCGCCGGAACGGCGTACGGCGGACGGGTCGCCTACGTGACGGGCTTCACCGGCCTGGGCGTCACCGCGACCCGCTTCGGTGCGCAGGTGATGCTCGACCGTCTGGCCGGACGCAAGACGGAACGGACGGAACTGGCGATGATCAGGCGCCCCGCCGTTCCGTTTCCCCCGGAACCGGTGCGTTACTTTGGTGTCCAGGCGACCAGATGGTCGCTGGCCAGGGAGGACGACCACGGTCGCCGCAACCTGTGGTTGCGGCTCCTCGACAGCATAGGACTGGGATTCGATTCCTAGTCGTACCGAACCGGTTCGGAGGTCATCTTGAACACACCGAGCATCGACACGATCGACGCAAAGATCATCGAGCTCCTGCAGAAGGACGGTCGCCTCCCGTACCGGCAGATCGCGGAGGCGCTCGACATCCCCGCCTCGTCGGCGCGATACCGCGTGCAGCGACTCGAGGAGGCCGGGATCCTGCAGATCGTCGGGATCGCCAACCCGATGCGAATCGGCTTCGACCGTATGGCGATGGTCGGCATCCACACCCGCGCCGGCACCGCACGCTCGGTGTGCCAGGCGGTGGCGGCACTGCCCCAGACGAGCTACGTGATCGTCACGTCGGGGCGGTACGACGTCATCGTCGAGGTGATCTGCAAGGACACCGAGGACTTCACCCGCCTGATGCACGACCAGTTGCACGCCATCGACGGGGTGCTCTCCACCGAGTCGTTCTTCGTGCTCGAGGTGGGCAAGCTGGCGTACGGCTGGGGAGTCGGCAACCCGCCGATGCTCCACGACGTCGTCTCGGCGGACACCGCACCGGTCGGGCTCGACGAGTGACCGCGGCATGGGCGCACCCGTTCGGGGGCGCCCGTGCCAGGCCTCGCTCGGGTCCGACCCTCACCACTCGAAACACGACTCGACAGGCCCACCAATGACTTCCACGCATCCACAGCCCGCCCCGCACCAGGACAGCGTCGTCGTTCCCGACGTCACTCTGGACCACAAGGCCCTCCCGGACGAACTCGTCGTCGACGGATCGCCGACCACCGCCCACCAGGCCCTGTCGTCGCTGTCGGGGTTGACGATCGGGGTATGGGAGCACACCCAGGGAACCTCGCGCGACGTGGAGGCGGACGAGGTGTTCTTCGTCGTCGACGGCCAGGGCACCCTCGAGTTCGAGGACGATTCTCCCGCAGTCGATCTCCGCCCCGGCACCCTCGTCCGCCTGCACGCCGGACAGCGCACCGTGTGGACCGTGCGCGAGACGCTCCGCAAGATCTACATCTCCTGACCACCCGGCTCTAAGACTCCGACGACGAAAGCATGGACACGATGCACCAGTACATCGACGGGATCCGGTGCGAAGGGGCCTCCGGTTGCACCCAGGACGTGATCGACCCCTCGACCGGCGAGACGATCGTCACCGTCACCCTCGCGAGCAGCGACGACGTCGACCGCGCGGTCGCAGCCGCGCGCCGCGCCTTCGGATCGTGGTCGCGGACCACCCCGGCCGAACGCTCGGCGCTCCTGCTCCGCGTCGCCGACATCCTGCGCGGCCGCTCGGACGAACTCGCGGCGCTCGAGAGCCGGCAGTGCGGTAAGCCGATCCGGCTGGCACGGGAGTTCGACGTCCCCGGCTCGATCGACAACATCGAATTCTTCGCGGGCGCCGCGCGCATCCTCGAGGGAAAGGCGACGGGCGAGTACTCGCCGACGCACACCTCGAGCATCCGCCGCGAGCCGCTCGGCGTCGTGGGGGCGATCGCGCCGTGGAACTACCCGCTGCAGATGGCGGTGTGGAAGATCTTCCCCGCGATCGCCGCCGGGAACACCGTCGTCCTCAAGCCCGCCGAGATCACACCCCTGACCGCGCTGCTGCTGGCCGAGGCGATCACCGAGGCCGGCGTCCCCGACGGCGTCGTCAACATCGTCGTCGGCAGCGGCCAGGAGTCCGGCGCGGCGCTGGCACGCCACGTCGGCGTCGACATGATCTCGTTCACCGGATCGACCGCGGTGGGGCGCTCGATCCTCGAGGCCGCCGCCACCAATGCCAAGCGCGTCCACCTCGAATTGGGCGGCAAGGCACCGTTCGTCGTGTTCGACGACGCCGATCTGGAAGCCGCCGTCCACGGGGCCGTGGCCGCGAGCCTGATCAACGGCGGACAGGACTGCACGGCCGCAACCCGCGCGATCGTGCACGAGTCGGTGATCGACGCGTTCGTCGCGGGCGTGGCCGAGCTGTACGAGTCGGTCACGCTGGGTCCGACCGGCGACGAGGCGACGGACATGGGCCCCCTGAGCTCGTACGCACACCGCGACCGCGTCGCTGCAATGGTCTCGCGCGCACGCGATTACGCAACGATCGTCACCGGCGGCAGCGCCGGTGACGGACCCCTCGCCACGGGCGCGTACTACCGTCCGACGCTGATCACCGGAGCCTCGGTCGACAGCGAGATCTACCGCGACGAGGTGTTCGGCCCGGTGCTGACGGTGACACCGTTCCGCGACGACGACGAGGCCATCGCCCTCGCCAACGACACCCCGTACGGGCTCGCCGCATCGGCGTGGACCACCGACCTGCACCGCGCGCTGCGCGCAACGCGCGAGATCGTCGCCGGCTGCGTCTGGGTCAACGACCACATCCCGATCATCAGCGAGATGCCGCACGGCGGGGTCAAGCAGTCCGGATTCGGCAAGGACATGTCGACCTACTCGTTCGAGGAATACACCACCGTCAAGCACGTGATGTTCGACCTCTCGCGCGACGCCCGGAAGGCGTGGCACAGGACCGTCTTCCGCACGGACTGAGTGGCTCGTGGCGTTCGCACTCCTAGGCGCCCAGCGCGAACGCCACGAGGAACCCGAGTGCGGTGGAGATCCCCACCCACCAACCGCCCTCGCGGTAGGCCTCCGGCATCAACGAATCCGCAAGCACCGCAATGGTTGCCCCGCCGGCGAAGGCCTGGATGACGGCAATTCGGCTGTCCGGGATGGTGTCGGAGACGGCGTTGGCCGCGACGACGACCAGCACCAGGACCGCGGCGGTGGCGGCCCACACCCCGAACGCCCGCCGCGAGTTGAAGCCGGGCTGCTCGCGCATCGACGCGGCGCCGGCGACGGCCTCGGGCACGTTGCCGACCGCGACCGCGACCAACAGCACCACTCCCCCGCCCTCCATGAGCGAGACGCCCAGGGCGGTGTTCTCGGGGATGCCGTCGAGCAGGGCCCCGAGCATCAGCGCCCACCCCAGCGCCGCGGGACCTAGCTTGTTCTCGATGAGGTGATCGGCCACCACGTACACGACGGCGCCGGCCAGCAGCGCCGTCCCGGCGACCCACACGCCCTCGATCGCGAACGCCGGCGCGAAGAGCTCGGACGACACCGCCGCCACCATCGTGCCGGCGCCGAAGGCCATGAGCGCGGCCAGCAGTGGCCGCGGCAGGCTGTAGCGCAGGCCCACCCACGCACCGAAGAGCAACGGTAGAGCCGTCCCGAGACCGTACAGCGCAGCTGTCAGCATCGATCGATCGTAGTAAGCACTGCGACCTCCTGCCGGGATCGAGGACAATCGACCCATGGCATGGCTCGAAGTCCTGCGCGCGGGCGCACGCACCACCGTCCAGGATCGGGGACGGCCCGGGTATGCGCGTCTCGGCGTCGGCGTCTCGGGGGCCGCCGACATCGTCGCGCACGACGGCGCGAACCGCCTCGTCGGCAACGATCCCCGCGCCGCGACGCTCGAGGTGACCCTCGGTGGTCTGCGGGTGCGGGCAGTCGGGCCGGCCACCCTCGCCGTCACCGGCGCGCGGACACCGCTGACGGTGAACGGGGAACCCCGCCCGCACTACTCGACCCTGCACGTGCGCGACGGCGACGAGGTGGTGCTGGGGCTGGCCACCGCGGGACTGCGCGCCTACCTTGCGGTGCGCGGCGGCGTCGACGTCGCGCCGGTCCTGGGCAGCCGCGCCACCGACACCCTCTCCGGCATCGGCCCCGAACCGATCCGGGACGGCGACCGCCTGCCGGTGGGAAGCCTCCACGGCGAGCTGCCGATCGAGGAACTGATCCCGCCACCCGCGCCGCCCGGAGATCCCGTCGAACTACGCGTTCGCACCGGTCCGCGCGACGACTGGTTCACCCCTGCCTCCCTGGCCGCCCTGGTGCACCGGACGTGGACGGTCAGCACCGACACCGACCGCGTGGGCGCACGCCTCGACGGGCCGGGACCGCTGCACCGCTCCCGTCACGGCGAACTGCCGAGCGAGGGCATGGTGACCGGTGCGCTACAGGTGCCGCCGAACGGCATGCCGGTGCTGTTCCTCGCCGACCATCCGGTCACGGGGGGCTATCCCGTGATCGCCGTGGTCGTGGAAGACGACATCCCGGCCGCAGCTCAGCTGCGACCGGGATGTCGGATCAAGTTCCGTCAGCTACGACGCTGACGCGCGATCTCGGACAGCACGACGCCCGCGGCGACGGACGCGTTGAGCGACTCCACCGGTCCGGCCATCGGGATGCTCAGGACGGCGTCGCACGTCTCGCGCACGAGCCGCGACAGTCCCTTGCCCTCCGAACCGACCACGATGACGACCGGGCCGGTGCCCTCGTAGGTGTCGAGGGTGGTGTCGCCGCCGGCGTCCAGGCCGACGACCTGGACACCCTTGGACTGCCAATCCTTCAGTGTGCGAGTGAGATTCGTGGCCCGCGCGACAGGAAGACGGGCCGCGGCACCGGCGCTGGTGCGCCAGGCGACAGCGGAGACGCTGGCGCTGCGACGCTGCGGGATCACCACACCGTGACCGCCGAACGCGGCAACCGAACGCACGACGGCGCCGAGGTTGCGCGGGTCGGTGATGTTGTCCAGGGCCACCAGCAGCGCGGGCTCCTGATTGGTGCGGGCCGACGCCAGCAGATCGTCCGGGTGCGCGTACTTGTACGGCGGCACCTGCAGGCCGATGCCCTGGTGCAGTCCGTTGGCACTCATACGGTCCAGGTCGGTGCGCGGCACCTCGAGGATCGAGATCCCCATGTCGGCCGCACGCTGCACGGATTCCTTGAGGCGATCGTCACTCTCGGCGCCCACCGCGACGTACAGCGCCGTCGCGGGGACACCCGCGCGCAGGCACTCGACGACCGGGTTGCGGCCCAGCACCATCTCCGGACCGTCCTCGGCCTTGCGGCCGGCCGGCAGACGACCCGCGCCGGGGCGGCCACCGCCGGTGGGACGCTGCTGCGCCGCCTTCGCCGCGGCCCGGGCCCGCTTCGCGGCGGGATGCTTGGTGCGGGCCTCCGCCGGAGGCGTCGCGCCGCGGCCCTCGAGACCCCGGCGATGCTTGCCGCCGGACCCGCTGACCTGCCCCTTCTTGGTGCCGTCCTTGCGGATCGCGCCGCGCCTGCTCGAATTTCCAGCCATCACTGTCCCGATTCGTTAGAAGCTTGCTTGAGGGACCATTCGGCCCCGTTCGCGGTGTCCGTGACCTCGATACCGGCCTCGGCCAGCCGGTCCCGGACCTCGTCGGCCACTGCCCAGTTCTTGTCGGCCCGGGCCTGCTGACGCCGGTCGAGCTCGGCCCGAACCAGGACGTCGAGGGCATCGAGCGCCGTCGAGTTGTCCGTCGCGGACGCCCACTGCGGATCCAGCGGATCGACACCGAGGATGCCGAGCATCGCCCGCACCTGCGACGCCAGCGCGCGAGCACCGTCGAGATCACCGGACTCGAGCGCGATGTTGCCTTCGCGGACCCGGCCGTGGATCTCGGCCAGCGCCGACGGCACACCCAGGTCGTCGTCGAGTGCGGCGGCGAACTCCGCCGTCCACTTGCCCACCGGGACCTCACCGGCCCGCTCTACGACGCGCGTCACGAACGACTCGCAGCGACGGTAGGCGGCCGCACCCTCGTGCAGCGCGGTCTCGGAGTACTCGAGCATCGACCGGTAGTGGGCGCTGCCGAGGTAGTACCGCAGTTCCTGCGGGCGAACCTGCTTGAGCACGTTCGGCACCGACAGCACGTTCCCTAGCGACTTCGACATCTTCTCGCCACCCATGGTGACCCAGCCGTTGTGCAACCAGTACTGGGCGAAGTCGTCGCCCGCGCACTTCGCCTGCGCGATCTCGTTCTCGTGGTGCGGGAACACCAGATCCATTCCACCGCAATGGATGTCGAACGCCTTACCGAGGTAGAACTCGGCCATCGCCGAGCACTCGAGGTGCCAGCCCGGTCGTCCCGGGCCCCACGGCGTCGGCCACGACGGCTCGCCCGGCTTCGCGGCCTTCCACAGCGTGAAGTCCCGCGGATCGCGCTTGCCCTCGGCCACGCTCTCGCCCTGGTGGACGTCGTCGAGCTTGTGACCGGACAGCTTGCCGTAGTCGGGGTAGCTGACCACGTCGAAGTAGACGTCGCCGGCGGACGCGTACGCGTGGCCGTTG
Organism: Rhodococcus sp. W8901; assembly: GCF_013348805.1. NCBI lineage: Bacteria > Bacillati > Actinomycetota > Actinomycetes > Mycobacteriales > Nocardiaceae > Rhodococcus > Rhodococcus sp. W8901. The sequence continues at coordinate 802,985 of NZ_CP054690.1, read as the reverse complement.
TCGATGAGGCGCTGCATCATCTCGACCATCTGCGTCATGTGCCCGGTCGCCCGCGGCTCCACAGACGGCGGCAGCACACCGAGCTGCTGGTACGCCCAGTCGAACGACCGCTCGTACGTCGCGGCCCACTCCCACCAGGGGCGGCCCGCCTCGGCGGCCTTGTTCAGGATCTTGTCGTCGATGTCAGTGACATTCCGCACGAACGCGACGTCGTAGTCGTGCGCGAGCAGCCAGCGGCGCAGCACGTCGAATGCGACGCCACTGCGAACGTGCCCGATGTGGGGGTCGCCCTGAACGGTGGCGCCACACAGGTACACCGAGGCATGTCCGGGGGTCAGCGGAACGAAGTCACGCGGAGCCCGTGTCACGGTGTCGTATAGGCGCAAGGTCACGACGTGCGATTCTACCGGTCGCGATCAGCGGGGATGATCAGCGCGGTCGCGACGGCAGCGATGCCCTCTCCGCGACCCGTGAGACCCAGTCCGTCGGTCGTCGTCGCCGACACCGACACCGGTGCGCCGAGCACGTCCCCGAGGACGCGCTGCGCCTCCTCCCGACGCGGACCGATCTTGGGCCGGTTGCCGATGACCTGCACCGACGCATTTCCGACGACGTATCCGGCGTCGGACAGCAGGCTCCGGACCTCGGTGAGCATCCGCACACCGCTCACGCCGTCCCACTCCGGACGACCGGTGCCGAACACCGAACCGAGATCGCCCAGGCCCGCGGCCGACAACAACGCGTCACACAGCGCGTGCGACGCGACGTCGCCGTCGGAATGCCCGGAGCATCCGTCGGCGTCCTCGAACAGCAACCCTGCCATCCAGCACGGACGGCCGGGCTCGATCGGATGGACGTCGGTGCCGATTCCGACTCGCACGCGTAGGGCTCCCTGTGCTCGAAAAAGAAACTCAGACTTACTCAGACTTACTCGGACTCCGCCGGTCCCGCCTGCCCCAGCAGAATCCGGGCCAGAGCGAGATCCCACGGTGTGGTGATCTTGAATGCTTCGGGCTCACCGACGATGGTGCGCACCCGCTCGCCAAGTCGCTCGACGAGGCCGGCGTCATCCGTCGCGTCGCCGTCGACGTCCAGGTAGGCGCGGCGCAGTAGCGACGCCTCGAAGCCCTGCGGCGTCTGGACGGCGCGCAACTCCGAGCGTGGTGGTGTTCCGGTGACGGCACCGAGCACGTCGACCGTCTTGATGGTGTCGCTGACGGGCAGCACCGGAATGACCGCTTTGCGTCCCGCCTGAAGTTCCGCGACCACTCGAGCGATCAGCGACGGCGGCGTCAGAGCGCGCGCCGCGTCGTGCACCAGCACCAATTCGGCGCCCGTGGCTGCCGCGAGTCCGGCGCGGACCGAGTCGGTCCGCTCCTCGCCCCCGACAACCACGACGACGCCGCCGGGCAGATCCGCCCGCGCCTCGTCCACGAGCGCCTCGGGCACGATCACGACGACCGTGTCCACGACGCCCGACTCGAGGAGTCCGTCGACGGCTCGGCGCAGCATGCTGCGCCCGCCCAACTCGACGAACGCCTTCGGGACGGACTCGCCCAGCCGGACTCCACGTCCGGCTGCAGGGACCAGCGCTACGACCGGTCCTCGGTTCTCACCCACTGTCAGGACGCGGCGGCGAGGACCTCGTCGAGAATGATCTCAGCCTTGGCGTCGTCGGTGCCTTCCGCCAGAGCGAGCTCACCCACGAGGATCTGCCGCGCCTTGGCCAGCATCCGCTTCTCACCCGCGGACAGGCCGCGGTCCTGCTCACGCCGCCACAGGTCACGAACGACCTCTGCGACCTTGTTCACATCACCCGAGGCCAGCTTCTCGAGGTTCGCCTTGTACCGGCGAGACCAGTTCGTCGGCTCCTCGGTGTGCGGCGCACGAAGCACCTGGAACACCTTGTCGAGACCCTCCTGGCCGACCACGTCACGCACGCCGACGTACTCGGCGTTCTCCGCGGGAACGCGGACGGTGAGATCGCCCTGCGCGACCTTCAGAACGAGGTATTCCTTCTGTTCACCCTTGATGGTGCGGGTTTCGATTGCCTCGATCAGCGCCGCTCCGTGATGGGGGTATACGACGGTGTCTCCGACCTTAAAAATCATCTGTCCCGTGCCCCTTTCGATCTTTCGAGTTTAACACGTGACCAATCGATCGTCCCATCAACGGCGCAGGTCAGGGGCGTCCTTACCTGATCTTAGGGCTTGACAGGCCGCACCAACCGTGCATTTCGGGCCGCGCGAACCGCCTGCGGAGCGACCCGTGGGGCGCCACCGAACCTGCACGCGGACAACCGTTGTGCGCCCGACACGACCTCGTAACGAGTACCCAGCGCACAGCCGCTCCGAGCCGACTACTACTCTGCCTAGTGGATTGTGAACCTGACCCATGGAGGACAACCCGTGACTGCTCTCAATGCGTCGCCGACTCGCCGAGTCATGGCCGCTGTCGCTCTCGCTGCCGGCGCGACGCTCGTGCTGTCCGCGTGCGGCGCAGGTCAGGTCTCGCAGACCGCCACCCAGGTTGCTGCGGTGAACGGCAACAAGGCGACCAGCGGCGACATCGCACTGCGCAACGTGCACGTCGTGTACCCGAACTCCGAGGAGTTCAGCATCGAACCGGGCGGCAACGCGCAGCTCGCGTTCACCGCGATCAACCTCAGCGAGCACGAGTCCGACCGCCTGAAGGGCATCAAGACCGACTTCGCCGGCGCCGTCACCATCGACGACAAGGAGGGCGGCCGCGACATCAAGCCGCAGGCCGCTCTCGGTGCGGGCAACCCCGACGTCTCGGTGCCCGAGCAGGCCCCCGAGCACGTCAGCCTGATCGACGTCACGCTCGAGGACGTCCGCGAGGGCGTCCGGCCCGGCCTGACGTTCCCGGTCACCTTCTCCTTCGAGAACGCCGGCGACGTCGTCGTGCAGGTGCCGGTCGACGCCGGCCCGAAGACCGAGCGCCACGAGTCGGAGAAGTCCCCCGACGTGGCCGAGGGTCATCACTGATCCGTCGGATCGGACGTACTTCCGGAGGAGCCCGGGCGACACCGTCGCCCGGGCTCCTCTGTCGGTCGGGACCACTAGGCTGCGCGCGTGGCAAAAGCTAAATCGAGCTTCCGGTGTTCGTCGTGTCAGCACACTGTGGCCAAGTGGGTCGGCCGCTGCCCGGAGTGCGGCACGTGGGGCTCGATGGACGAGGCTCCGGTCCTCGCGGCGGTCGCGTCCCGCCCGGGCGCGTCACTGGCACGCGCCGGTGCCGCCGCGCTGCTGCCGACCACGCCGGCGTCCCCCATCACCCAGATCGACGGCACCGCCACTCGCGCCAAGCCGACGGGCGTCGACGAACTCGATCGGGTCCTCGGCGGTGGCGTCGTTCCCGGCTCGGTGGTGCTGCTGGCCGGCGAGCCCGGCGTCGGCAAGTCGACGCTGCTGCTCGAGGTCGTGCACCGGTGGGCGTGCCGCGGACCCGACGACCGCGCGCTGTACGTCACAGGCGAGGAATCCGCGGGTCAGGTCCGGCTGCGCGCAGATCGCACCGGGTCGGTGCACGAACGGGTGTATCTGGCCGCCGAGTCGGATCTCGCGACGGTACTGGGACACGTCGAGCAGGTCCGCCCGACGCTGCTGATCGTCGACTCCGTGCAGACGATGCTCGCCGCCGACGTCGACGGCGTCGTCGGCGGAGTCACGCAGGTGCGGGCCATCACCAGTGCGCTCACGTCGCTCGCGAAGGCCAGCGGGGTTCCGGTGCTGCTGATCGGCCACGTCACCAAGGACGGCGCGGTGGCCGGTCCCCGATCGCTCGAACACCTGGTGGACGTGGTCCTGCACTTCGAGGGCGACAAGCACTCGACGCTGCGGATGATCCGCGGCATCAAGAACCGGTTCGGCGCGGCCGACGAGGTGGGCTGCTTCGAACTGCGCGAGGACGGCATCGTCGGGGTGAGCGACCCGTCCGGGCTGTTCCTGCACCACCGGGCCGAGGAGGTGCCGGGCACCGCCGTCACGGTCACGATGGACGGCAAGCGTCCCCTGCTCGGCGAGGTCCAGGCACTGGTCGCGCCCACCAACAACCCGTCGCCGCGTCGCGCCGTGAGCGGACTCGACTCGGCGCGGGTGTCGATGGTGCTGGCCGTCCTGGAACGCCGCCACGGCATCAAACTGTCCGACCGCGAGGTCTACGCCGCGACGGTCGGCGGCATGCGGATGACCGACCCGTCGTGCGATCTGGCGCTCGCGGTCGCGGTCGCGTCGGCCGGCAAGGACCGGTCGATCCCCGCCGGCACCGTGGTGCTCGGCGAGGTCGGCCTGGCTGGTGAGGTCCGACGCGTGGCGGGTGTGGGCCGCCGCGTCGCGGAGGCCGCCCGGCTGGGATTCACCCGCGCCGTCGTTCCGCTCGACTCCGGCGAACTCCCGAAGGGCATCCGTCCCGTCGAAGTGGGAAACGTCGGAGATGCCCTGCGGGCCTTGAATCTTCGGTGAGAGTCAGACCGCCGACGTGCCGAACGGCGACGTCGGTTCGCCGTCGACGAAGGCCGCCGTCGGAGCGAAGTGCTCGGGGTTGACGGTCAGGAACAGGCCGCGCGAGGTCGCGACGGGCGTCTTCGGGTCGACGCCGGGCCCCTCCACGATGAACGCCTCCGAGGTCGTGTACGCCTTGCGGCGGACCGTGCCCTCGATGCGGGCACGGAACTCGAGCACCGAACCCAGCGGGATCGGACGCGCGAAGTCGATCTCGAGGTGCGCAGTGACGACGGGGCCGCCGAGAACCATGCACGCCATGCCCTGCACCTCGTCGAACGCGGTGGAGAGGATGCCGCCGTGGATCACGCCGGGGCCACCCTGGTAACGCTTGGCAACCTCGAGGCGCCCGGTGACGGACAGGTTCTCTCCCGCGAGAAAGGTCATCGCCATACCGGCGGGCTGGTCGTCACCGCAGCCGAAGCACTTGGACCAGTGCTGGGGAAGCGGCTCTCCCGGCGCCGGGAAGAAATCCGGCAGCTCGGGAAGGACAAGGTCATCGGGCAAGGTCCAAGTACTGCTCACAACTAGGTAATGTAGAGGCGGCCCGACCGCGGCCGGAATGCGGCTCGGCCAGATGTGACGTCTAACGCACTCGGGATTCCGTCCGATCGGACCCGAGGCGCCGACCGGAAAGCGCCGACCGCACGAGGGGGGATTTCGCGATGAACGATGCCACGCCGTCCGCGGTGCTCCGCGAAACGATCGCGCGCCTGGCCCCCGGAACCGCGCTGCGCGACGGACTCGAGCGCATCCTGCGCGGGCGCACCGGCGCCCTGATCGTGCTCGGCTACGACGACCAGGTCGAGGAGCTGTGCGACGGCGGATTCGAGCTCGACGTCGAGTTCGCGCCCACCCGCCTGCGCGAGCTGTCGAAGATGGACGGTGCCGTCGTCCTCTCCACCGACGGCACCCGCATCGTCCGCGCCAACGTACAACTGGTGCCGAACCACAAGATCCCCACCGTGGAGTCCGGAACGCGCCACCGCGCGGCCGAGCGCACCGCGATCGAGACCGGCTACCCCGTCGTGTCGGTGAGCCAGTCGATGAGCATCGTGAGCGTGTACGTCGGCGGAATCCGACACGTCATCAACGGGTCGGCGACCATCCTGTCCCGCGCGAACCAGGCCGTCGCGACCCTCGAGCGGTACAAGGCCCGGCTCGACGGGGTCACCCGTCAGCTGTCGGTCGTCGAGATCGAGGACTTCGTCACGCTGCGCGACGCGCTGACCGTGGTGCAGCGCCTCGAGATGGTGCGCCGGGTGTCCGTCGAGATCGAACAGGACGTGCTCGAGCTGGGCACCGACGGCCGGCAGCTCGCGCTGCAGCTCGAGGAACTGGTCGGCGACAACGACACGGTCCGCCAGCTCATGGTGCGCGATTACCTGGCCGGATCCGAGCCCGCCTCGACGACGGCGGTGGAGAGCACGCTGTCCGCGCTCGACAAGCTCACCGACGTGGATCTGCTCGACCTCACCACCCTGGCCCGCGCCTTCGGTTACCCGGGCACCATCGAGGCGCTCGACGCACCGATGAGCCCGCGCGGTTACCGGGTGCTCACCCGGGTGCCCCGGCTGCAGTTCCTGCAGATCCACCGGCTGGTGAGCTCGTTCGGGACCCTGCAGGGGCTGCTCGCGGCCACGGCCGCGGACCTGCAGTCCGTCGACGGCATCGGTGGCCTGTGGGCCCGGCACATCCGCGAGGGCCTCTCACGGCTCGCGGAGGCCTCGATCAGCGGACCGTACGACTAGTTCGCCGCGTCAGGAGAAATTGAACGGCTCCGGGGAGCTACGCAGCTCGCCGAGTTGCGCGACCACCGTGTAGGCGCCCGGCGCGACCTGAACGCGCGGGGCCTTGCATCCCGGCTCCGAGGTGGTGCCCGACCACTTGACGGTGAATCGTGCCTGCCCACCCGGCTCGAGGACCTGCATCGCCGGATCCGCATCGGGGTAGCAGTCGACGTTGGACCACAGCCGGTTGCTGCCGTTCAGCGAGTACACGAGCGCCTGCTGCAGTCCCGAGCCCAGGTCCCGCTCGCACTTGCTGGTGCCGATGTTCGTGATCGCGATCGAGAAGCTCGGCTCGTCACCCGCTTTGTACTGGGGACGGTCGGGCGACACCTTCAACGCCAACGACTGGTCGGCACACGGGGCCACCTCGGGGCCGGCACTCGTGGAGGCCGCAGTCGTTCCGGACACGCTGGTGCCCGAGGCGTCGGCCGTCGAGGACCCCGACCCGTCCGAGGGCCCGGCCCCAGCGGTGGTACTCGGCTCGGTGAGCTCGGAGGTGGCCGCCGCGGCCGCCGACTCCGGGTCGTCTCCGCCACCACGGACCGACGCGATGATCCACACCAGCAGCGCGACGACCACGACGACACCACCGATGGCGAGCGCCCGTCGACGCCAGTAGATCTCAGGGGGCAACGGTCCGTTCGGTTCAAGCACGACTCAACCGTAATTCCATACGACCTGCCCTCGCTTCTTCGGTCCCGGCGTGTCGCGTCTGCGAAGACGGCCGGGGTGGCCGAGTGGACACGTTCGGCTCGGCCTCAGTCCACCGACTCGCCGATGTCACCCACCACACCCTGCAGCTTGATGTCGCCGTCGGAGAGCTTGTAGGTGACGCCGACGATTGCGCACGTGCCCTTCTCCACCCGGTCGGCGATGATGCGCGAACGCTGCATCAGCAGCGAACCGGTCTCGACCACGTGCCGGCCCTCGAGCTCGTCGACGGTTGTGAGGCCCTCCTGCCGACCCATCAGGATCGACGGAGCCACGCGTTCGACGACGTCGCGGATGAAGCCGTTGGGGATCCGGCCCTTGTCGAGGGCGTCGAGCGTGGCCTTGACCGCGCCGCAGCCGTCGTGGCCGAACACGACGATGAGCGGCACGTTGAGGATCTCGACGGCGTACTCGATGGACCCGAGCACCGAACTGTCGATGACGTGACCGGCCGTGCGGACGACGAACATGTCGCCGAGACCGACGTCGAAGATGATCTCGGCGGCGACGCGGGAGTCGCCGCAACCGAAGAGCACTGCCGTCGGGTGCTGGGCGTCGACCAGTTTCGCGCGGTCGGCAATACCCTGACTCGGATGCAGCGGGGTGCCACTGACGAAGCGCTCGTTACCCTGCTTGAGGGCTTTCCAAGCGGAGATCGGGTTGGAATTGGGCATGCGGCAATTGTGCACCTTCGCGTGGCCGCCGTCTCGGTTGGACCGATGGCGACGGCGCGACGAGCGCCCGGCAGTGTGCGGAGAAGGGTGAGAGTTTCGATGTCGGTGGACGGTTCAGCACTGCTGCGCTGGTACGACGAGCAGGCCCGGGACCTGCCGTGGCGTCGCGACGGCGTGACGGCCTGGCACATTCTGATGAGCGAGATCATGCTGCAGCAGACCCCCGTCGTCCGCGTCGCGCCGATCTGGGAGGAATGGGTGCGGCGCTGGCCGGTGCCGTCGCTGATGGCCGCGTCGAGCCAGGCGGACGTGCTGCGCGCGTGGGGAAAGCTCGGCTACCCGCGCCGGGCACTGCGCCTGCACGAGTGCGCGGGCGTGCTGGCCGACCGGCACGGCGACCAGGTGCCCACCGACGTCGACGTCCTGCTGGGCCTGCCGGGGATCGGCGACTACACCGCCCGTGCCGTGGCATGTTTCGCATACGGGCAGCGAGTTCCCGTAGTGGACACCAATGTTCGACGCGTCGTCGCGCGTGCCGTTCACGGCCGGGCGGATCAGGGCAATCCGTCCGCGAAGCGCGACATGGCGGACGTCGATGCGCTCCTGCCGCGCACCCGGGCCCGCGCCGCACGGTTCTCCGCCGCACTGATGGAGCTCGGCGCCACGGTGTGCACCGCCCGGACCCCCGACTGTGCGAGCTGCCCACTGGCGACCTGCGCATGGGTGGAGGCCGGGCGGCCCGCGCACGTCGGCGAGCCCCGCAAGGTGCAGAAGTTCGCGGGAACGGATCGCCAGGTCCGCGGGAAGCTGATGGACGTGCTGCGCGACAGCTCCCACCCGGTGGAGCGCGCGCGACTCGACCTCGTGTGGCTCAGCGACCCCGGGCAGCGCGACCGCGCACTCGATTCGCTCCTCGTCGACGGGTTGATCGAGCAGACCGAGGACGGACTGTTCGCCCTCGCCGGCGAGGGCAGTTGAGGATCAGTCCAACGTCTTCAGGAACTCTTCGACGGCGTCACGGTACCGCTGGGGCTGATCGTCGTGGACGAGGTGCCCGGCTTGAGCGACCCACACGTAGCGGGCGTCGTCGTGGCCGTCGAGCATGCGGCGCATCTGTCCCTCCGGGGTGATCGTGAACTCGCCCTCGATCAGCAGCGCGGGGGCCGTCACGGACTCCCACTGCGCCCAGAAGTCGCGGGTGCCCCACTCCTCGGAGATGTCGCGGAACGTCTCGACGTCACCGTGCAGGTACCAACCGTCGGCGCGGCGCTCGAACGAGTCGAGGAAGTAGCGGCCGGCCACCTCTCCGAAGTAGTCCAGGACGGACTCCTCGGTGGGGAACGGCTGCGGCCACGCGGAAACCATTGCCGCCCAATCGTTTGCCGTCCGACCACGGAAGTCCGGCGCCATGTCCTCGAGCACCAGCGCGCGAACCCGCCCGGGATGGGCGGCCGCGAAGCACCACGCGTGCAGCGCGCCCATGGAATGGCCGATGACGGTGATCGGCTCGTCGACGGCGGCGAGCGCGTCCGCGAGGTCGGCCACGAAGAGTTCGGTCGTGGGAGCCGACGCGATGGGGCGTCCGTGCCCGGCGGCGTCGAATGTGTAGACACGGCCGTGGTCCCGCAGCCAGGGCACGTGCCGCACCCACGTCCGCGAGCTGCCCATCAGCCCGTGGAGCAGCAGTATCGGCCGGCCCGTCCCACCCTCGTCGTGCAACACAAGACCGACGGTAACCCACCGACGTCCGGAGTACCCTCACGTCATGGCAGTCGTGAAGATCAACGCAATCGAGATCCCCGAGGGCGCCGGCCCCGAGCTGGAGAAGCGGTTCGCCGCTCGCGCCCACGCCGTCGAGAACTCCCCCGGGTTCCTCGGATTCCAGCTCCTGCGTCCGGTGAAGGGCGAGAACCGCTACTTCGTCGTCACGCAGTGGGAGTCCGACGAGGCGTTCCAGGCGTGGGCCAGCGGCCCGGCCCGCGAAGCCCATGCCGGCGAGCGCGCGAAGCCGGTCGCCAGCGGTGCGTCGCTGCTCGAGTTCGACGTGGTGCTCGACGTCGCAGCGGCGTCCGGTTCCTGACGAATCCCCCTCCACATCGGACAAATCGTCCGGTTCGGTCACGGTGCCCATCGCTCGATTGACACCGTGACCCCCTGGGTGCAAAAGTGCGCTCGACAGAGCGATGGATCGACGGAACCGGCAGCGATCGGAGCCATCACCGTCGCAGTAGTTCTCCACGCAATGCTGGCCCTCTACCTGGTCGGATTCGACCAGGGGGCAATCTCCCGCAGCGGCATGTACATGCACAAGCTCATGCATGACGGTCGGCACCTGCTGGGCCTGCCGTGCCACTGACCACGCTCACGGACAGTTTCAAGACCCTCCTCCGCGGGCTGCTGGCCGGCCTGATCGCGGGCTTGCTCGCCGGTGCCGTCGCGTTCACGCTCGGCGAGCCGCACGTGCAGGCCGCGATCAACATCGAGGAGTCGGCAGCAGCCGCCGAGGCGCCTGGAGCGGACCATCACGCGGGCGAGGCCACCACGGATCCCGGCGCCGCGGAAGAGTCCGCGGGACACTCCCACGGTGACGAAGAACCCCTCGTCAGCCGCACCGGCCAGCGCGCAGGCCTGTTCCTCGCAACCGCGCTGGCCGGGCTGGCGCTCGGTGCGATCTTCGCGGTCGTCGTGCACTACGCACGCCGTTTCACCGCCGTGAACGGGCCGCTACTGGCAATCGCCGTCGCCGGATGCGGTTGGCTCGCAATCGAAGCCGTGCCGTTCTTCAAGTACCCGGCGAATCCGCCGGCCGTCGGCGACCCGGACACCATCAACGAGCGCACCCTGCTGTGGCTCGCGTCGGTGATCCTGGGACTGGCCGCCGTGGCCGTGGCCGTGTACGTGGGGCGCGCACTGCGCAACCAGCAACTGGTGACGCTGCGCGTCATCGGCCAGGTGGCCGCGTTCCTCGTCGTGGCTGCAATCGGGTACATCGCGCTTCCCGGCATCAACGAGGTCGGCGAGGACTTCCCGGCCACGCTGCTGTGGGAGTTCCGGGTCTCTTCGCTCGCAACGCAGGCCATGCTGTGGCTCGCGCTGGGGCTGGCGTTCGCGTTCCTCACGGAACGCGCCCACCGCCGCGTGACCCGCTAGATCAGATCGCGCACGTATCGTCAGTGCAGCCCTCGGCATCACCGCCGGGGGCTGCACTGGTTTCGCCTGCCGTCTGGTCGTACGCCTGACGGAGCAGCTCCGCGAACACGTCCGCCGGCTGCGCGCCCGACACCGCGAGACGCCGATTCGCCACGAAGAACGGCACCCCCGACACCTGCAGCTGGCGGGCCGTCTCGATGTCGGCCCGCACCAGGTCGGCGCCGGCGTCGCCGTCGAGCGCCGCTGTGACCTCGTCGGCGTCCAGGCCGGCGCTCGCGGCGAGCTCGACGAGCACGGTCCGGTCGTCGATCACCTTGCCGTCCGTGAAGTATCCCCGGAACAACGCCTCGAGCAGCTCGTCCTGCCGATCGCCGGCCAGATGCAGCAGGCGATGGGCGTCGAACGTGTTGGACGCGGTCAGGGTGTCGAGATCCATCACCAAACCGTCGACTGCAGCCGTACGGGCGACGTGCTCGTACAACTCCCGCGCCTGCTCGACCGGCACGCCCCGACGCTCCGCGACGACCTCGAGCTGACTGCGCCGGGCACCCACCGGGGTGTCGGGAGCGAGCTGGTACGACCGCCACACCACCTCGACACGGTCGCGGTGCGGGAAGTCGGCGAGGGCCGCCGCGAAGCGGCGCTTACCGATGTAGCACCACGGGCAGGCGATGTCCGACCACACCTCGACCAAAACGGTCGGCTGATCGGATTCGGATACGGCGGCATTGTTCTCGATGGTCACGAGCCATTCGAACACATGCCGCCCGCATCCTGTTCCGCGCCCACCGGGGGCGGTCAGCCGCGACTCAACTGCTCCCGTAACTCCCGCTTGAGGATCTTGCCGGACCGGTTGCGCGGCAGGGCTTTGGAGACGACCAGGCGCTGCGGCGCCTCGTCGGCGCCGACACCCCGGCTCTCGAGGTGCTCGACCAACTCGTCGAGATCGAGGATCGATCCGGGCCGACATCCCACGACCGCGACGACGCGTTCGCCCGTCCCGCCGTCGGGGCATCCGACGACCGCCACCTCCGCGACAGAGGGATGCTCCGCGATCAGCATCTCCAACTCGGCCGATCCGATCGGGACGCCGTCGCGCACGATGAGGTCGGCAGCCCGGTCGACGAACCTGAGGTACCCGTCGCCCGGACCGTCGATCACGAACAGGTCGCCGGTCCGGAGGAAGCCGTCCTCGTCGAACGGATCCCGGTCCCGCGCCGGGTTGAGGTACCCCGCGAACACCGTCGGCCCCTTGACCCGGAGTTCCCCGGGAACGCCCGGGACGACGATCTCGTCTCCGGTGCGGCCGTCCACCAGATCGACCTCGGCTCCCGTGGCGTCGCCTGCCCGCGGATACAGCAGAGTCCGCTGTCCCCGCGCCACGCCCGTCGGCGCCGAGCGCAGGCTCACGCCCTCGACGCTGCCGAAGAAGTTGATCAACTCGACCCCGTAACTCTCCTTCCACTTCCGCACCGTGTCGGGCGACATCGGTCCGGCGCCTACGCCGATCCGGGTGAGGGTCGACAGGTCGACCGTGGGCCCCTCACGCCGTTCGATCTCAGCGAGTACCGCCGGCCGCCCCGCGGTGTAGGTGACCTTCTCCTCCGCGATCTGACGCAGAAAGACATCGAGGTCGGGCGGCTGATGCTGCACCAGCACACATCCGACGGAGAGCCACGGCAGCAGCGTTCCGACGATCCCCGCGGCCGTCATCATCGGGAACGGGTTGAGGATCACGTCGTCGACGGTCAGCGACGCGTATCGGACGAGGGCCCGAGCCTGGGCGAGCGACTCGTAGTGGGCGTGCGGCACCCCCTTGGGTTCGCCCTCCGTTCCTGCCGTCCAGCAGATGGCGATGCAGTCGTTGGGGTCGACGACGTGCGTTGTCGCGTACTCGGCAACCCTTTCGATGTCGGCTGCCGTCGGCACCGTGTGCCCGATCCGCACGACGCCGTCGGGCACACCCACCCCGTAGCTGAGGACGACCCGAAGCGTGGGGATCTGCGACCGCACGGACATCACCCGACCGGCGACGGGACTCGATCCGATCCGACCCGCGGTGACGAAGGCACTGGCACACGACTCGTTGCACGTCTCGACGATCTCCGCATCGGTCGAATGCACCGGCAGCGGCGACACGATCGCACCGATCCGCCAGGATGCGAGGAAGACGACGACCTGTTCGACGGTGTTCGGCAACTGGACGGCGATCACCTCGCCGGCCCTGATCCCGGCCTCGAGCAGCACCGCCGCCAACCGGTCGACCTCGACATCGAGTTCGCCCACGTGACCCGACGCGGCAGCGCGTCGACCTGCTCGGCCTTGTTCACGGGATCGACCACCGCAAGCTGGGATCCACGGTCCCGCACCCGATCGGCGAAGAGTTGTCGGACTGTCTCCGGAGTCCACGCGCCGGAAGCGGTGTACTCGGTGATCCGGATCTGAGGGTGAATCTTCAGGCTCCCCATATGCCTTCCCTTCCGTCGATCCGACGCCCCGACCGTCGTCACTTCAGTTAGAGGTGTGATCTAGGTCACTAGATTTACCACGGACTGTTATCCACGCGCGACCTGGGCGCCCGGACCGAGACTCGCAGTCACGTCGTCCAACCCGGCCGGCTCCCGGCACCGCGCGCACACCATCACCGGGGTGAACTCGGCCCCGCAGTCGACGTGCCGCACCCGCAACAGACCGGCCGGACCGTCCGGCGCCCACTCACGCTCCCACGACCACATCGCCGCCAGGATCGGCCACACCGCGCGGCCGCGATCGGTGAGCAGATACTCGGGCCGCGCCGAAGCGATCGGGAACACGACCTTGTCGAGCAGGCCCGCGTCGGTCAGCCAGGCGAGCCGTCCGGTCAGGACCGAGTTCGAGATCTTCCCCCTACCCGCCCAGTCGCTGTACTGTCGCGCCCCGCGCAGGGCATGGTCGAGGATCCACAGATTCCATTCGTCGCCGAGCAGACCGAATGCGATTGCGAGCGCGTTGTCGCCACCCGGATCCACTACGTAGCCGCCCCCACGCATGACCAGCTCCCCGTCGTCAGTGGCCGGAGTATTGCACAGACCACGTCGGCGAATCGGCCGAAAGTGCGGTTTCCGGGGTCGTACCCGTTTGTCCGACATCCCGTCTCGTTCCGTCGCGTCCGACGATGCATTCGCGGTTGTCTGAAGTCCACAAGTCCGCGAGATCCACCGCATCGGCCGCGTAGCGTCAGTGACGCCTTCCGCCCGGCCGGCGGCCGCTCCCACAGTCGGCGGTCGCCCACGGCTTCGGCCGCCCGGCCGAATCGAGTTCTCCGGCCGCTTCGATCGCAGCGCATGACAAGCCAGCGGTGTTCGGACGCACCCCAGGAGGAACCATGACTCTCGTCCACAGCCCGAATCGGGCGATCGAATCACTCGGCATCGCGCTCGTCGCGGTGGGTGTGGTTCTCCTCGCCCTGCTCACGCTCTATCTCGTCGGCTTCGACCAGGGCGCGATCTCCCGCACCGGGATGTACATGCACGAACTGATGCACGACGGCCGCCACCTCCTGGGGCTCCCGTGCCACTAGCAGGATCGTTGAAGAGCCTGCTGCTGCGAGGCCTTCTCGCCGGGCTGATCGCCGGACTCCTCACCGGCGCAGTCGCCTTCGCGCTCGGTGAACCGCACGTCACGACTGCCGTCACGATCGAGGAATCCGCGCCCGCAGTCGGCGATCCGGACACCATCAACGAGCGGACGCTGCTGTGGCTGGCCGCGCTCGTACTCGGGCTCGCGGCCGTGGGGGCCGCCGTCTACGTCGCCAAGGCGCTTGCGTCGCAACACTACTGGACGGTACGGACCGCCTCCGCGATCGTCACCTTCCTCGCGATCGTCACCGTCGGCTATCTCCTGCTGCCGACCGTGAACGAGGTGGGAGAGGACTTCCCCGCAACTCTGCTGTGGCAGTTCCGGGTGTCGTCGCTGGCGACGCAGGCCACGCTGTGGCTGAGCCTGGGACTGGTCTACGCCTACCTCACCGAACGGGCACAGCGCGGCCCGGCCTCCCCCACCACGGCACCCGCATCCACGCCGGGGCAGGCGCCGACCGGCACCTCACGACCGTAGGAGGGGACCTGACGAGGATTCGGAGCACCACGAACCACCGGACCCACATGGAAGGGAGACCTCCGTGAGCACCACCCAGGCACAATTCCAGACCCTCACCGACGGTCTGGCACAGATCACCCCCGCAGTCCACGACGCGCAGGACTCGCCGTACTCGATCACCAACGCGCAGTACGACATCCTGCGGCACGTCCTGCACGACGTCGGCGGGCAGCCGGCACTCCCGGTCGAGTACAAGGAGAAGCCGGAAGAGGACTGGGAGATGAACACGTACCTCACGTGCGAATGCCTCACGTGGCGCGGTTCGTGGAACTCCGAGATGCGCCGTCGGGCCGAGGTCGACCTCGGTGAGACCCAGTACTTCGGGCTCCCGTACTACGCACGATGGATCACCGTCGCCGCGAAGGTGATGGTCGACAAGGGGCTGATTCCCCTCGACGAACTCTCCGACAAGATCGACGAGGTGCGGGCACGGCTGCAGGAGGCGAGGAAGTGATGCCGAAGTTCAAAGTCGGCGACCGCGTGGTCGTCAAGGACCAGACCAGCCTCTTCCACACGCGCACACAGGCTTACGTGCGCAACCAGACCGGCACCGTCGTCGCGCACCGACCCGAATGGGTGATTCCGGAGGACGAGGCCTTCGACAAGCTCGAGACCGGCCGCAAGGAACCGTTCTACGTCGTCTCGTTCAAGCAGACCGATCTGTGGCCCCGCTACACCGGGTACGACATCGACACGCTCGAGACCGAATGCGCGGAGGGCTGGCTCCGGGCTCCCGAGAAGGACCAGTAGGAGGAGAAGTGAGCGACTCACACAGCCATTCCGGCAAGGATGCACACGCGCCCATCCAGGCCTCCGAGGAGGTCAGCGAGTTCGAGGTCCTGGAACTCGCGCTGCGCGAACTCGCGATCGAGAAGGGTCTGTTCTCCGCCGAGGATCACCGCCGCTTCTCCGAGTGGGCCGAGTCGATCGGACCCTCCGGCGGGTCGAAACTCGTGGTCAAGGCTTGGACCGATCCCGAGTTCAAAAAGCGCCTGCTCGAGGACGGGACCGAGACCTGTAAGGAGGTGGGCATCGACTGGAGGGACCCCACCGGCTCCGGAACACCGAGTGACTACACCTACTTCTACGTCCTCGAGAACACCCCGACGGTGCACAACGTGATCGTGTGCACGCTGTGCTCGTGCTACCCGCGCCCCGTGCTGGGAATGTCGCCGGACTGGTACTGGACGCCGAACTACCGTCGACGCATGGTGCGGCGCCCCCGCGAGGTTCTCGCCGAGTTCGGACTACACTTCCCGTCCGATGTGGAAGTGCGCGTGCATGATTCGAACCAGAAGTCGCGGTTCATGGTCATGCCGATGCGCCCCGGGGGCACCGAGGGCTGGACCGAGGAACAGCTCGAGAAGATCGTCACCCGCGACACGATGATCGGTGTGGCACTGCCGTCCGCCGACTGGGACGCATCCGAGGCGCCGTCCGCGCCGTCTTCGGGAGGTGGCAAGTGACCACGGCACAGGGATACGAGGTCATCCTCGGCACACTGAAAGAAGGCTCCGAGCGCGGCGGAGCCCTCCCCGACACCGACCGCAAGCCGGACCCGTGGGAGTCGGCAATGCAGGCCACGGTCGAATGCCTGTCGTGGCGCGGCGCGTGGGACAACCTCGAGCGCCGGCACACCGAGGACGAACTGGGCGAAACCATCTACAGCGAGTTCCCGGTCCACTCCCGGTCCGCGATCACCACCGCGCACACGCTGCTCGACCGCGGCATCGTCACGCAGGACGAACTGAAGGCGAAGATGGACCGGATCCGGGCGAGGCTCGAACGAGCCTGACCGCAAGGTCACCGGAAGCGATTCCGCCACAGTAACGTTCGAGCACCCGCCATACGGACTACTCGAGCGCGGCATCCAGCGTGACCGTGACGCCGGTGAGGGCCTTGCTCACAGGGCAGGACTCCTTGGCCGCCTGGGCCACACGGGCGAACCCCGCAGCGTCCAGGCCGTCCACCTCACCGCGGACAGTGAGCGTGATCCCGGTGAGCTTGAAGCCCGGATCGTCGGGGCCGAGCGATACGTCGGCGCGGATGTCGAGACTCTGCGGGACCCCACCCGCCTCGCCGATCAGGGCGGACAACTGCATCGCGTAGCAGGACGAGTGCGCGGCCGCGATCAGTTCCTCCGGACTGGTGGTGCCCCCGGCGTCCTCGGCGGCCCGCTTCGGGAACGACACCTCGAAGGTGCCCGCCCCCGAACTGGTGAGTTCGACCTGGCCCGAACCCTTTTCGAGCGTCCCTTTCCAGGCGGTGCGTGCGGTACGTGTGGGCATGGGAGTCCTTCCGTCGGAGTGTGCGGGTGACATCCACCAGTGTTCACCGACACCTCGTCCGGTACTCGCGATTTGCTCAGGATCACCGGTCGGCGCGCTCGGTCGCCTCGTCGGTCTCGTGATACTGCGCGAACAGTTCCCGTTCCCGATCGCGGTGCGGGTAGGCGAAGAAGACGAGCGCCGCACCGACCAGGACGATCACGATCGCCGCGCTGTACGCGCGGGTGTCACCGTCGAGGAAGGCCGCACGGGCGGCGGCGGTGATCGCGTCCGCGTACTGCGGGTACCGCTCCGCGACGTTCTCGGCACCGGCGAACGACTTCTCCAACGCGGCCTCGGTCTGATCACTGACGGCGCCGGAGTCCGGACTGGCGGCGATCGAGGCAGCGAACGAGGCCGCGTATCCGGCGGTGAGCAGCGCGCCGAGCACCGACTGCACGATGGCGCCACCCAGGTCGCGCTGCAGGTCCGCGGTGCCCGACGCCATTCCCGCCCGCCACACCGGCACCGACCCGGTCAGCGAATGCGAGGCGGGCGTGCCGGCGAGTCCGACGCCCGCGCCGAGGAACATGTAGCCGAGCGCGATCTTCCAGTACTGCGCGTCCTCCTTCCACAGCAGCAGGGCCACCAACAGTCCCAGCACGATCGCCGTGTATCCCAGCAAGAGGGTGAACCGCGCGCCGTGCGACTCGACCAGCTTGGCCGACTGCGGCGCCACCACCACCATGACGGCCGCCGCGGGCAGACCCGCGGAGCCCGCGGCCAGCGTGGAGTAGCCGAGCACGTTCTGCATGAACTGCTGACCGATGTACAACGTCCCCATCAGCGTGCCGAACACGACGATGCCCGCGACCGCCGCCACCCAGAAGATCCGCCTGCGGGCCACCCGCAGGTCGAACAGCGGGTACTTCGCCCGCAACTGCCGTATTCCGAACGCAATGCCCGCGGCGGCCGCGACCAGCAGCATCGACAACGCGGTCATGCGCATACCGTCGACGGGAGCGAAGTTGATCCCCAACACCAGTGCAGCCACCAGGACCACGGAAACGATCCCGCCCAGATGGTCCACCGGATCGGTCGACTCGTTGACGTGGCTCGGCACGAAGAACACGGCGAACCCCAGTGCGACCAGCGCGAGCGGCACCGTCACCAGGAACACCGAACCCCAGTCGAACGACTGCAACAGGGCACCGGACACGAGCGGGCCGAGCGAGGAGATGCCGCCCCCGATCGCGGACCACAGAGCGATCGCCTTGGTCCGGCCGGCCCCCGACCAGAGCGCGGTGATCAGCGCGAGGGTGGTCGGGAAGGCCATCCCGGCCGCGACACCCCCGAGCAGGCGCGCGAGGATCAGCACCTCGACGGTCGGCGCGAACGCGGCGATGATGCACGCGGGCGGCGACAGCACCATGCCGAGCACCAGCATCATCTTGCGGCCGAACCGGTCACCGAGGGCACCGAGGTAGAGCACCGAACCCGCGAGCCCGACGGAGTACCCGACGGCGATCAGGTTCAGCTGCGTCTGGCTCGCGTCGAAGGCCCGACCGATGTCGGGCAGCGCGACATTGGCCACCGCCAGGTTCAGGTTCGCCACGGCGGCGACGAGGATCAGGGCCGTCAGGACCAACGAGGCCCGGGCGGGGCGTGTCCCGACCGCAGCGGACGTCATGCGGCCAGTTCACACCATCGAGGTCCGTCCCGCTCACCGACAGGCCGACACGACCGGGACGAACCCCGCGGTGATCTGGTGGCAGGCCCCCGGCAGCCCCCCGGAGCCCACTCGACCGCCTCGGCGAATACCGACCGGGGCGACGATCGGCATAGCGTGCTGATCGTGACCACCGACGACGATCAGACCGGCCGGGCGCAGGCCGGGGGGGCAGCTCGGACCGCGGCTCTGGCCCGTGCCGCCCACCGACGGCGGCGTCGAGGACGCCGGCCGATCCTGGTAGGCATCGACGGTCCCGCGGGCGGCGGAAAATCGACCCTCGCCGATCGGGTCGCCGCGGCGCTGGGCGACGCGCCGATCGTCCGGATGGACGACCTCTACCCCGGCTGGGACGGTCTTGCGGCGTCCGTGCCGCTACTCGTCCGGTGGGTCCTCTCTCCCGCCGAGCACGGCCGGATCCCGCGCTACCGGCGCTACGACTGGTATCGCGGCGGATACGCGGAGTGGCGCGCGGTCCGCCGCCACCGCTACCTGATCGTCGAGGGTGCCGGATCGACCTGTGGCATCGCGCGCGGGTACTTCGCGGTCCGGGTGTTCGTCGACGCCTCCCCGGACGAGCGGATGCGTCGCGCCCTGCGGCGCGACGGCGACATATTCCGGCCGCACTGGGACCGCTGGGCCCGGCAGGAAGTGGCGTTGTTCGGGCCGGACCGGACGCGCCGCGCCGCGCACGTCGTGGTGATGACGGGGTCGACGGGCCCCTGCACCTGAGTGGGTCAGCCCGGTTCCGGCACCGGACGGGCGGCCCGGTGCCGATCGGCCATGCCCGACGCCCGGAGCCTGATCCCCTCGCGCAGACTCTCGGGCCCGAGAAGTTCGGCATCCTCGCCGAGCATCCACAACACTCCCCCGGCGTGAGCGGCGTCGCCGAACTCGACCTCGGCCGTGATCCAGCCGTCCGCGCGAGTCTCCGAGGCGGCGGAGAGCACCGAGTCGAGAAGGTCCTCCCGCCGCTCGGCCCGCACCCGAACGGTGGCCGCCACGGACTCGTGCAGCGCACGGAACTCGGACCGCCGCCGGTCCCAGATCCCGGCCAGGTCGACGACGGGGTCGCGCCGCGCCGGCTCGTCGAGCTCCACGGCGTCCTGGATGCGGGACAGCCGGTACGTGCGCTCCGAACCGCGATGCGTTGCCACCAGGTACCACCTGCCGCCGGCATTGACCAGGCCGATCGGATCAACTGTGCGCCAGCGTGATTCGCTGCCGCGGGCGGCGTACCGGAGCCGAAGCCGGCGTCCCGCGAACACCACCTGCTGGATCAGGCCGAGATACGCCTCGTGGGACGGGTCGGTGAGCCAACCGCCCTGGCGCACGAGCACCCGTTCCGCAACTCGTGTGGCGGCCGAGCGATGCGTGTCGGGCATGGCGGCCGACACCTTCCGCATCGCGGACGCGAAGGCGGGCGCCATCCCCAGCGCCGCAGGGGTGGTCGCGGCGCCGGCCGCGAGCAGCGCCTTAGCCTCCTCCACCGTCAGCCCGGTGAGGTCGGTGGTGAACCCCGGCAGCAGGGCGAACCCGCCGTCCCGGCCGCGTTCCGCGTAGACGGGGATCCCGGCCGTCGACAGGGCCTCGACGTCACGCAGCACCGTGCGAGTGGACACCTCGAGCTCCCGGGCGAGGGCCGGTGCGGACATCCGTCCCCTGTTCCGCAGCAGCAATACCAGCGAGAGGAGGCGGTCGGCGCGCATTGCCCCATCCTCTCAGCAATACATGACAGGAGATGTCGTGATTAGGGACGAGAGTGGGCGCGGTCCGCACACGTGCACTCGATCGAAAGGCCCCACCATGACCGACATCACCGATCCCCGCCCCCTATACCGCGAGGCCCTGGCCTGGGTGACCGCCTTGATGGCCGAGGTGCGGCCGGACCAGCTGACGGATCCGACGCCGTGCGACGAGTTCGACGTCGCGACCCTGATGGGCCACCTGGTCGCCACCGTCGACCGGGCGCGTGTCATCGGGGAGGGCGGCGACCCGACCACCGTGCCGTTGGTCGCGATCGCCGTCGACGGCGATCGGTGCGCCGCGTACCGGATCGCCGGCGAGAGGATGTGGGCCGTCTGGAGCGACGACGCGCTGCTCGACGTCACCGTCACCGCGCCGTGGGGCCGCGTACCCGGCCGCGCCGCGATCTGGGGATACCTCAACGAGACGCTGGTCCACGGCTGGGATCTGGCCGCCGCGACCGGGCAACCCACCGAGACCGACTCCGCACTCGCCGAATCGGCACTCGCGGTGGCCCGCCGCGCGATCCCCGCCAGCCCCCGCGGTGGGCACGTGCCGTTCGGCGCGGTGGTCGAGCCGGCCGAGGGAGCGGGACCGACGGAACGCCTCGCCAACTGGTCCGGCCGGACCGGCATCGGCCGGCCCGCGATCTCCGCCTGACACACGACGACGCCCCGCACGCTGCTGCGTGCGGGGCGTCGTCGTGCCTGTGAACCTACTCGGCGGAGCCACCCTCGGACGGGGCGTCGCCGGCACCGGCCAGCGCCTCGGCGGGCGAGTCCGGCACCTTGACCGGCTTCGGGTTGGGCGTGAACGTGAACTTCGCGTCCTCGCCCGCGCTCTCGCCGTCCCAACCCTCGACGTCGACGAGCACGATCTGACCGGGGCCGACCTCGTTGAAGAGGATCTTCTCCGACAGCTGGTCCTCGATCTCGCGCTGGATGGTGCGACGCAGCGGCCGCGCGCCGAGCACCGGATCGAACCCGCGCTTGGCGAGCAGCGACTTGGCCTGCTCGGTCAGCTCGATGTCCATGTCCTTGTTCTTCAGCTGCTTCTCGACGCGGCCGATCATCAGGTCCACCATCTGGATGATCTGATCCTTGGTCAGCTGGTGGAAGACGATGATGTCGTCGATGCGGTTGAGGAACTCGGGGCGGAAGTGCTTCTTGAGCTCGTCGTTGACCTTGAGCTTCATCCGCTCGTAGTTCGACTCGCTGCCCGTTCCGGCGGAGAAGCCCAGACCCACGGCCTTCGAGATGTCGGAGGTGCCCAGGTTCGAGGTGAAGATCAGCACGGTGTTCTTGAAGTCGACCGTACGACCCTGACCGTCGGTGAGACGGCCGTCCTCGAGCACCTGCAGGAGGGTGTTGTAGATCTCCTGGTGAGCCTTCTCGATCTCGTCGAACAGGACCACCGAGAACGGCTTGCGGCGCACCTTCTCGGTGAGCTGGCCGCCCTCTTCGTAGCCGACGTAGCCGGGAGGGGCACCGAACAGACGCGACGCGGTGAACCGGTCGTGGAACTCGCCCATGTCGATCTGGATGAGCGCGTCGTCGTCGCCGAACAGGAAGTTCGCGAGCGCCTTGGACAGCTCGGTCTTACCGACACCGGACGGGCCGGCGAAGATGAACGAACCGGACGGACGCTTCGGATCCTTCAGGCCGGCGCGGGTGCGGCGGATCGCCTTGGAGACGGCCTTGACGGCGTCCTCCTGGCCGATGATCCGCTTGTGCAGCTCCTCCTCCATGCGGAGCAGACGCGTGGTCTCCTCCTCGGTGAGCTTGAAGACCGGGATACCGGTCCAGTTGCCCAGCACCTCGGCGATCTGCTCGTCGTCGACCTCGGCGATGACGTCAAGGTCACCCGAACGCCACTGCTTCTCGCGCTCGGCACGCTGTGCGACGAGGGTCTTCTCCTTGTCGCGCAGGTTCGCGGCCTTCTCGAAGTCCTGCGCGTCGATCGCGGACTCCTTCTCGCGACGGGCGTCGGCGATCTTGTCGTCGAACTCGCGCAGGTCCGGCGGTGCGGTCATCCGACGGATGCGCATCCGGGCGCCCGCCTCGTCGATGAGGTCGATGGCCTTGTCCGGCAGGAAGCGGTCGTTGATGTAGCGGTCGGCCAGGGTGGCCGCCGCGACCAGCGCGCTGTCGGTGATCGAGACACGGTGGTGCGCCTCGTAGCGATCACGCAGACCCTTGAGGATCTCGATGGTGTGCTCGACCGTCGGCTCGCCGACCTGGACCGGCTGGAACCGGCGCTCGAGGGCGGCGTCCTTCTCGATGTACTTGCGGTACTCGTCGAGCGTGGTGGCACCGATGGTCTGCAGCTCGCCGCGGGCCAGCTTCGGCTTGAGGATCGAGGCCGCATCGATGGCGCCCTCGGCCGCGCCGGCACCGACGAGGGTGTGCAGCTCGTCGATGAACAGGATGATGTCGCCGCGGGTGTTGATCTCCTTGAGCAC
This sequence comes from Rhodococcus sp. W8901, assembly GCF_013348805.1. Classification (NCBI taxonomy): domain Bacteria; kingdom Bacillati; phylum Actinomycetota; class Actinomycetes; order Mycobacteriales; family Nocardiaceae; genus Rhodococcus; species Rhodococcus sp. W8901. The sequence goes on along the minus strand of NZ_CP054690.1, from coordinate 779,797 downwards.
CTTCTTGAGGCGTTCCTCGAAGTCACCGCGATAACGGCTGCCGGCCACCAGGGAGCCCAGGTCCAGCGTGTAGAGCTGCTTGTCCTTGAGGGTCTCCGGGACCTCGCCGTTGACGATGGCCTGTGCGAGGCCCTCGACCACGGCGGTCTTACCGACGCCCGGCTCACCGATGAGGACAGGGTTGTTCTTGGTGCGGCGGCTCAGCACCTGCATGACGCGCTCGATTTCCTTCGAGCGGCCGATGACCGGGTCGAGTTTGCCTTCGAGGGCGGCCTGGGTGAGGTTGCGGCCGAACTGGTCGAGGACCAGCGACGTCGACGGGGTGCCCGCCTCGCCACGGCTGCCGCCGGCCTCGGCCGGCTCCTTGCCCTGGTAGCCCGAGAGCAGCTGGATGACCTGCTGACGGACACGGTTGAGGTCGGCGCCCAGCTTGACGAGCACCTGGGCCGCGACACCCTCGCCCTCGCGGATCAGGCCGAGCAGGATGTGCTCGGTGCCGATGTAGTTGTGGCCGAGCTGCAGCGCCTCGCGCAGGCTGAGCTCGAGGACCTTCTTGGCACGGGGGGTGAACGGAATGTGGCCGGACGGGGCCTGCTGGCCCTGGCCGATGATCTCCTCGACCTGGCTACGGACACCTTCGAGGGAGATACCCAACGACTCCAGCGACTTCGCCGCCACGCCCTCACCCTCGTGGATGAGACCGAGCAGGATGTGTTCCGTGCCGATGTAGTTGTGGTTGAGCATCCTGGCTTCTTCTTGCGCCAGGACAACAACGCGCCGCGCGCGATCGGTGAACCTCTCGAACATCGCTCTCCCTCACACTCTCCGGCGGTCCAGGTCCGAGGCCCCGCTTGTCACAGTGTCTCGTACCCGCCCGCCGCGTTTCGCTCCGGCACAACAGGCTGACGGCCTCCGGAACCGACGAAGGTTCCACGACCCCACCTCATACTCTAGTGGGCTGCCATTCGACCCGCCGCTCCTCCACCCGTCAAACGTGCGGAGTCAACCTGCTCGAAGTCTTCAACGCCGCAGGTGGCGGAATCGTTTCCCGCCGGCTGTACGCCTGAAGCGAACACTTCCGCAATGACCGCCGACACAGGGAATCGGCGAGGTTCGTAACGGTGATCCCGCTGGACGGCGCGTCGCGGCACCGTCAATCGACTCGACTGGGAGTAGCCCGGGTCGCCGCCGCGTCGACGTCGGGCACCGCCGAGTCCACGACGGATGCGCGCCGGGTGACGGTCATCGCCCGCCGCTCCGCCCGCGGGCCGGTGGGCAGCACGCGTTCCAGCGTCCGGTGCAACACCCACGCGATGGGGACGGAGAAGGCGACGGTGACGATGAAGACGCCCACGGTCGAGCCCTGGAAGGTGCGGTAGCCGAGCATCTCCATCACGAACTCCATCACCACGAGGTGCACCAGGAACAGTTCGTACGAGATCTCGCCCAGCCACACCATCGGTCCGGACGCGCACAGCTTGCCGAGGGGACCGGGCCAGTCGCCGATCACCAGTGGTGCCATCAGCGACATCGCGAACAGCAGGTAGAGCGTCGATTTGGTGACGGCCTCGGTGACGTCCATCGGGATGATCGTCGCCTCGCCCGCCAGCGGCGTGCATGCCAGCAGCAGGAAGTACAGCGCCAGCAGACCCATCGCGTACGGATTGCACCGCTTCACCGTCAGCGACGCCACCGCGAGCAGCATGCCGCCCGCGAACCACGCGATGAATCCCGGCAGCCACAGCCGTGCGGTGTACGTGAGGTCGGTGTTGTGCGTGATCAGCGTCCACAACGGCGTGATCGCGACGACCACGAGCAGCGCGATCGCGAGCCGGACCGGATGCCACGAGCGGCGGCAGACGACCACGACGAGGAACCACCCGAGCACTGGCAGCAGCAGATAGAACGTGGCCTCCACCGCCAGGCTCCACATCTGGGTGAGCCCGGTGTGCAGGTGCCCGGTCCCGTAGATCTGGGTGAGCGTCATGTTCCGCGCGAACCCCGACCAGCCCAGACCCGTCTCCCCCGGCTCCCGGAACAGATAGATCACGTAGGTCGCGACGACGGTGATCCAGTACGCCGGCAGGATCCGTCGGACCCGATGCCACAGGTACGTGCGCGCCGACGGCAACTCCTGCTGCCCGGCCGCCGCCCGTAGCCACGGACGGAAGAGCAGAAAGCCCGACAGCGCGAAGAACACCGCGACGCCGATCTCGAGGCGGGAGAACGCGCCGCCCGCCAGGTCGTTCGTGTACCGGCCGGTCCAGAACGCGGCGTGCGCGCCGACCACGAGCAGCGCGGCGACCGCGCGCAGGCCGGTGAGCGACGCCAGATACCCGGCGTCCCCGTCCGTTCTCACGAGCCGGACCCCGCAGCCGGGACGACGGCACCGACCGGACCGGCTCCGACGCACAGCGCCAGTCCAGGAGTCACCGGTTGCACGCGCACCGCGGTGCCGGGGCCGAAAAGCCGCACGAACACCTGGTTCAGCCCGGCCTGGACGGGGACAGTCACAGCGTCGGTAGCCGGGCCGCTGCCGCTGAGCCCGACCTCAATCGTCCCGTCGGCGCTCGCGAAGTAGTTGAGCTGGGCGGTCCACTCCCAGTCGATCAGCGGGCCGTCGAGCGGGATGTCGGTGGCGCCGTCCTCGACGCGGTAGCCACAGCCCGGCACCGGCCCCTGACCGATGTTGCGGATCGACGTCACGGCGGCGGGGATCAGCCGGCCGGAGTCGTCGAGGAGTTGCAGGTAGTTGGTGGACCGGCCGAACTCGGGGCGCTCGTCCAACGGGGCGAAGATGTGGCTGGTCGTGTTGTGCGGGTACGCGACGGGCAGCAGCACCCAGATGGACACCGGCTGATCCAGCAGCGGCGAGCCCTGATTCGCGGCCAGCGAGGCGCGGGCGTTCGCGAGGTAGTCGACAGTGGGGTTGTCGCGCCACCGCTGGACGAACGTGAACGTCGACCACACACTGCTCACGACGAACAGGACGGTCAGGGCCAGCGCGACGACCGCTCGTCTCTCCGGCTTCTGGAGCGCAGCCGGGGTGCGCAGCCGAGGATTCTCGCGACGCGGTGCGCGGACGATCAACGCCCAGCCGATCGCGATGACGACGGCACTGTCGGCGACGTAACGGAGCGTCTGCGCCAGCTCGTAGGCGGTACCGGGACCGGACCGGGTCAGCACCATCGCCGCCTCCGACGCCGCGACGTAGGCCACCAGCGCCAGCCACACCGCACCCGTGCGCTTCCGGCACAGCAGCGACCACGCCAGCGCCGCCAGCAGCACCGCCCAGGCGAGCACGACCAGGACGGTCGGCGGCGTCGCCCAAGGCGGGCTCGGCGGCCACCGATCCCACGCCCACGGTCCGCCGAGCAGTGTCGGCACCAGGCCCAGCGACGTGCCGTGGTGGGCGAGGCCGACGGTCTGCGCCGGACTCGGGACGACGAACCTCGACTCGGTGAAGTACAGGTACGCCGCCGCCCACAGCGCGGTGACGGCGACCAGCGGAATCCACAGCACCCGACCCCGCCGCCACGCCGAACGCAGCGGCCGCTCGATTCCGTCCAGCCGGAACAGCAGCACCACGGTCGCGAACGCGACGATCGGCACCAGCACCGATTTCTCGAAGAACGCCAGCGACAGCGCGGTCACCACGGAACCGGACACCGCGAACCGGACGCGTCCGGTCCGACAGAGCCGGATCGCGTCGCCCGCCACCCAGGCGAGGGCGATCTGCATCGGCAGCGAGTTCAGTCCCGCGGCCCACCACGCGAACGACGGCAGGGTCAGCGGAGAGAACAGGTAGAACGCGAGCGGCAGCAGCACGATCGGGCGCATCCCGAGCAGCAACCGCAGGACGCGAAGGACCGCGAGCGACGCCAGCAGTTGCAGTAACAGCAACATCAACGCAGGGACCGCCCAGGTCAGCGGTGCCACCGTGGTCGCGAACCAGGCCGCCAGGAACGCGGCAGGCATGAAGTGACCGTCGTGGTCGTAGAACAGGAACTCACCCGACAACGCCGGGTACTGCCCCGAGCGGCTGATGAGGATCAGGTCGTCCCAGTAGAAGTCGCCCGAGAAGGCGACGATGCCCCGCACCACCATCTGCAGGGCGACCATTGCGGCGGCCACCGCAAGGACTCGTCGGGAATCGAGCAGCCACCAGGGATTCCGCGTCGGTGTGGGCAAGTCGATCTCGTCGCCGAGGCCCGCCTCCGGAACTGCTCGCACCCGCACACGCTCCTTCCCGTCGGCCCGATCGCCGGAGCGGAACCTTACTGACGCAAATTAATGCGAGTCTGAGGAGCCGCCGGAGTGCTGTGCGAGGTGCTTCAGCCTCCTGTGATCGGTGCGACGAACTGGCACGGAATCGGACGCGGGCGGCCGCGGTCCAGCGCATTGAGCATGCGCGCCGCCATCGACTCCGCGGCGATCGCCGCATGCCCACCGTAATCGGTGCCCCGCCGGCGTGTCCTCTGCTCGATCGGCTTCATTCCGTCGAACGCCGGAATCGACCAGGAGCGATCGGCGAATGGAACGGGAGGAAGCGAGAAGACGCAATATTCCTCGGTCGCCGGGGGCGGGGCATACGTGGCCCCATTGTCCGGGCCGGTTCCCCCCGGTGCCGTGTACCGGCACAACCGGATTCGGATAACTGTCGAGCGGATTACGCGACGAGTGGTTCGATCTCGGCCCGGACCCACCCGGATTGTCCAATATCGAAGGCACTGCGTCGGTAAACAATCGCCTCAGCCGCACATCGCGGACACTAGCAGCGCGCCTTTACACGCGGGGCCGAATCGGCGGAGGCGACGTCCGGCCGTAATCAGTGCGCCTTGTTGTACGCCTCGGTGATTTCCGCCGAGATTCGACCGCGAGAGGACACCGGATAACCGTTCCGGCGTGCCCATTCGCGAATCGCCGCACTCTGCTCGCGGTCTACCGAAACACGCGACGAGGTCGCACTGCTACTGGAAGTACCCTTGCCGCCACGACGACGAGCCGTCGCCTTGCGGGCATGCGAAACCCAAACATCCAACTGTTCACGAAGCTTCGCAGCATTCTCCGAAGACAGATCGATCTCGTACAGAACCCCATCCAGGCCGAACTCGACCGTTTCATCGGCAGTGGCGTCCTGATCGACGTCGTCGATGAGCGTTACAGTGACCTTCTTTGCCATGGGGTCAATTCCTTCCGAATGACGCGACGTTGCTCAGACGCGATGCGCCCCAGCCGGTAACACGAATGCAATCGTACCCCTGAATCACCAAAAGTGATGACTCGGCAATAGGAGCGAATTGAAACTCCCGGTCAGCGCGCGCTCGGTCGGACAATTGGGAACAAGATGGTTTCCCTGATTCCCAATCCGGTGAGTGCCATCAGCAGACGGTCGATTCCCATGCCGGTTCCGGTCGTCGGCGGCATACCCTGCTCCATCGCCGCCAGGAACTCCTCGTCGAGAGCCATCGCCTCGTCGTCGCCGGCCGAGGCGAGACGCGCCTGATCGACGAAACGCTCACGCTGAATGATCGGATCGACCAACTCCGAATATCCGGTGGCGAGTTCGAATCCGCGGATGTACAGATCCCACTTCTCCGTGACACCCGGCAGGGTGCGGTGCTGGCGGGTCAGCGGCGACGTCTCGACCGGGAAGTTCCGCACGAACGTCGGCGCGTACAACTGGTCACCGCACTGGTGCTCCCACAGTTCCTCGACGAGCTTGCCGTGGCCGTATCCCTTGTCCTTCGGGACCTCGAGACCCACCTTGGCGGCCAGCGCCAGCAGCTCCTCGACCGTGGTGTCCGGGGTGACCTGCACGCCGATGGCCTCGGACAGCGACGGATACATGTCCATCGTCTTCCACTCGCCACTGAGGTCGTACTCGGTGCCGTCCGCGAGCGTGACCACCTGCGTACCGAACGCCGCCTGCGCGACCTCCTGGACCAGCTCGCGGATCATCTTCGCGGAATCGTCGTAGGTGCCGTAGGCCTCGTACGTCTCGAGCATCGCGAACTCCGGCGAATGCGTCGAGTCGACGCCCTCGTTGCGGAAGTTGCGATTGATCTCGAAGACCTTCTCGATGCCGCCGACCACGCAGCGCTTGAGGAACAGTTCGGGCGCGATACGCAGGTACAGGTCGATGTCGAGCGCGTTGGAATGCGTCACGAACGGGCGGGCCGCGGCGCCGCCGTGCAGCGTCTGCAGCATCGGCGTCTCGACCTCGAGGAACCCGCGCCGCTCGAGGGCATTGCGCAGCTCACGAACGACGGCAACACGCTTGCGGGCGTTCTCCCGGGCCTCGGGGCGGACGATGAGGTCCGCGTAGCGCTGACGCACGCGGGACTCCTCACTCATCTCCTTGTGCGCGACGGGCAGCGGACGCAGCGACTTGGCCGCCATCTGCCACGAGTCGGCCATGACGCTGAGCTCACCGCGACGGGAGCTGATGACCTCACCCTGCACGAACACGAAGTCGCCGAGGTCGACGTCGGACTTCCACGCGGCCAGGGCCTCTTCGCCGACGTTGGCCAGGCTCAGCATCGCCTGCAGCTGGGTGCCGTCGCCCTCCTGCAGCGTCGCGAAGCAGAGCTTGCCCGTGTTGCGCACGAAGATGACACGGCCCACGACGCCGGCCTGCTCACCGGTAGCGGTGTCGGGCTCCAGATCGGGGTACTTCGCGCGCACCTCCGCGAGGCTGTGAGTGCGGGGAACGGACACCGGGTACGGCTCCTGCCCCTGGGCAAGCAGACGCTCCCGCTTCTCGCGGCGGATCCGGAGCTGCTCGGGGGTGTCGTCTACTGGCTGGGCGGGTGCTTCACTCACGGGATACAAGACTATAGGGCGGCATCTGCCGAGCGTGTGGCCGGTAGCGCGGCAGCGATCGCGAGCACCACGCCGGATGCGAAGTAGAGGCCGACCCGGACGTGATTCCAGAGCGTCCATCCGGTTCGGTAGCTCTGCCAGGCGTTCGCGTCGGCCAGGTCCGCCGACGCGAACGCGTCGTTGCGCGGAACGTGGTAAATCGCGGTGACGGCGAAGGCCGCGATCGTCCCGACGACACCCACCAGCACCAGGACCCATCCGGTGGGGCGGACGACGACCGCCCACACGCCGCAGACCGCGGCGGTGAGCGCGGATCCCATCAGCGGAATCATCAGCGCACTGCGCGGCGCCGCGACGTTGATCGCCTGCATCGACTCGATCGCCGAGTGTGCGGGAATCGAACTCAGTGCGGGCATCACGAACGCGGAGAACGCGAACAGGGCCCCGCCGGCGATCACGGCGCCCAGCGCGGTCACTCCGACGAGGATCTCGAAGGCGACTGCTCCCGACGACGACGTGCCGTCCGCTGTTGTGGTCATGAATCGATACCACCGCAACAATGCGAGACGATCCATGGCGCAGCGTCGCAGAAACATACTCGAGCGTCTACCGTCGCGGGCATGGACGCACTGTCGATGGTGCTCTCCGACTCTCGGGCGGAGGGGGCATTCCTACTGCGCTCGGTGCTCGCTCCGCCGTGGTCGCTGCGCATCGAGGACCACGCGCCGGTGACGGTAGTGGCACTGCTCCGGGGATCCGCGGTCGTCGTCTCGGATACCGGCGCCGGCGCGACTCTCACACCGGGCGACATCGCACTCGTGCGCGGACCCGACGCCTACACGGTCGCCGACCGCCCGGACACGCCGCCGCACGTGATCATCGACGAGAACCAGGCCTGCCACACTGCCGCCGGAGCACCGGCCATGAGGATGACCGACCTCGGCGTCCGAACCTGGGGCAACGCGCTCGACGGCCGGACCGTGATGCTGACCGGCACGTACCGGTTCGACAGCTACCTCAGCCGGCAACTGCTCGACTGCCTCACCCCGATCGCGGTGGTACCGCGCAGCACCGACACCGAACCGATGACCGCCCTGCTGGCGCAACAGATCACCTTGGACAGTCCCGGCCAGAGCGTTCTGCTCGATCGGCTACTGGACCTCGTCCTGATCGCATCGCTGCGGGAATGGTTGGCCCACAACTCATCACGGTCACCGAACTGGATCGCGGCCTACGACGACCCGATCATCGGGAACGCGCTGCGGCTGATCCACAACCAGCCGGAGCAGCCGTGGACCGTCGAGGGCCTGGCCCGCGAATGCAACTGTTCCCGAGCCGCTTTCGCACGACGGTTCTCGGCGCGCATGGGCGTCGGGCCGGTCGGCTACCTGACCGGATGGCGCCTGTCCGTCGCCGCGGACCTGCTGTCGGATCCCGGGCGGACGGTGTCGTCGATAGCCGCCGCGGTGGGTTACTCCAGTCCGTTCGCGCTCACCGCAGCGTTCACCAGACACCACGGTGTGAGCCCACGCGAGTTCCGCCGCCGGCCGAATGTCACACGCGTTCAGTCCAACTGAACGTATGTGACATTCGGCCGGGCGGCCGGTGACCTCAGTGGGCGGAGACCGTCGCCAGCTCGCGGGTGCAGTGACGCTCCCCCATCAGCGCGCCGAGCAGACCGGCCGACTTGATCGCCTTGTAGCCGCCGACGAGGTCGGTGGCCTTGTTCAGCCCGAGCTGCCGCAGCGACGCTGCAGCCAGGCTGGAGGTGTACCCCTCGGAGCACACGATCACCCATTCGACGTCGTGGTCGACGGCGAGCGCCAGGTGCGCGCTGCTGGTGGGGTCGAGTCGCCATTCGAGGACGTTGCGTTCGATCGCCAACGCGCCGGGCAGCGTGCCCTCGAGCGCGCGCTGCGCCTGCGGGCGGATGTCCACGAAGATGGCGCCGCGCCGGCAGGCCTCGGTGAGTTCGAAGACGTACATGCGGTCGATCTGCGAACGAGCGTCGTCGAGCATCTGGTCGATGGTCACTTGGAGCCCCCTTCGGGCAGATCGGTCAGCTCGGTGCGGGTGCGGCGCAACGCCCCGCGATCGGTGACCTCGTAATAGGACATGGCGGTGAGCGGCGGCGAGTACGCGTGCACGCTCAGCGTGGGTTCGGTGGTGACGGTGACCGGGCCCGGAGCCCGCATCACGTCGTGCACCCATCCCAGCGGGAACGACGCCTGGTCGCCGGCCTCGAGGGTGCGGCGACGCAGCTCGCCACCGGTCCAGCGGCACTCCGCGAGGTTGCCGCTGAGCACCGTCAGAGCCCCGAAAGAGCCTGCGTGGTCATGTAATTCGGTGGACCTGTCGGGTACCCAGCTGATCAACCAGACGTCGACGTCGTCGTCGGCGTAGAGGCGGGTCGACCACCGCTCCCGCGTCGGGAACGCGCCCGGAAGCAGGTGGTCGTGACGGCCCTCGAGGACATCGGCGGCACCCTGGTCGGTGATGCGCAGCAGATCGGCGGGACGCAGACGCGAGGGCAGCGCGGCATCGAAGCGGCGGGCACCGCGGTCGGAAGCAGACGTGAAGACGTCAAAAGAATATGCAGAAAGCATGAGTAGAGCTCCAGGAAGTGAAATTGGTCAAGGCAGCGTTCAGCCTCGACAACACTCCTGGGCACTCATGCAATGGGACACGTCGAACAGTGTGACACAACATCAGCGACGACGGAAGCCTGCGGAACCCCGGACGCGCAGTGACGCCGGTTACTCCGGCGCTCAGACCTCGGTGCGCCGTGCCCGCCGGGCGAGGTTGCGCTCGTACACCAGCCGCAGACCCTCGAGCGTCAGATCCGGCTCGTGATGCTCCACGGTGGCGCACTCCGGCATGATGAGCGGCGCGCTGTCCCCGGTCGCGATCACGGCCACGTTCGAGCCACCGAACGCCGTGAGTTCCGAACGCACTCGGCTGACCAGACCGTCGACCAGGCCGGCGAACCCGAAGATCGCCCCCGACTGCATGCACTCGACCGTGTTCTTGCCGACCACCGAGCGCGGCCGCACCAGTTCCACCTTGCGGAGGGCCGCCGACTGGGAAGCCAGTGCGTCCGTGGAGATCTCGATCCCCGGCGCGATCGCCCCGCCGAGGAACTCCCCCTTCGCGGAAACGACGTCGACACACGTGGAGGTGCCGAAGTCGACGACGATGCACGCGCTGTCGTAGAGGTGGTGCGCCGCCAGACTGTTGACGATACGGTCGGCGCCCACTTCCTTGGGATTGTCGACCAGCAGCGGGACACCGGTCCGGACACCGGGTTCCACCACGACGTGCGGCACGTGATCCCAGTACCGGCCGAGCATCACCCGGATCTCGCGCAGCACCGACGGCACCGTCGAGAGCGCGGAGACCCCCGTGACCTGTTCCGCGTTCACGGCGAGCAGTCCCCGGATCTTGAGCGCCAACTCGTCGGCGGTCAACCGGGGATCGGTACGCATCCGCCAGTCCTGCACCAGCTTCGAGTGCGAACCGCTGCCGGTGAACAGCCCGAGAACGATATTGGTGTTTCGGACGTCGACGGTGAGGAGCACCGTCTACACCAGACTGGAGAGCATCCGCGGGGTGATCAGTCCGGAGCCCTCGGGCGCGTGCGCCGGATCCGAACCGAGTTCCACCGGCTTGTTGTCGGCATCGACGAACACCACGCGCGGCGCGTACTCGCGAATCTCCTGCTCGTCCATCACGCCGTACGCGATGAGGATCACCAGGTCGCCCGGGTTCACCAGATGCGCTGCGGCACCGTTGATCCCGATGACACCCGAACCGCGCTCGCCGGTGATTACGTACGTCTCGAGGCGGGCGCCGTTGTCGATGTCGACGATCGTGACCTGCTCACCCTCGAGCAGGTCGGCCGCCTCCATCAGATCCTGATCGACGGTCACCGAACCCACGTAGTGCAGGTCCGCGTGCGTGACCGTGGCACGGTGGATCTTCGACTTCATCATGGTGCGCAGCATCTTCGGCCCTTCGGTTTCAGTGGGAGAGGAGGTCGTCAGTGGCCGGATCGCCGGGCTGGGGGTCGCGCTCGAGGAATCCGGTTCCCACCGCGACGCCGACGTTGTCGATCAGTCGAGTGGTACCGATGCGGGCGGCGACGAGCAATCTGCCGTCACCGCGCTCGGGAGCCGGGCCGAGGTCCACGCCGCGCACCTCGAGGTAGTCGACCTCGACGCCGGGAACGGACGCGAGCACGTCGCGGGCGACGGCCAGGATCCCCTCCGCACCGCCGGCGGCCGCGTGGGCCCCCGCGACGAGCGCAGCCGACAGGACGGTCGCCAATTCGCGCTGCTCCGCGTCCAGGTAGCGATTGCGGGAGGACAGCGCCAGGCCGTCCTGCTCGCGGACGGTCGGCACGCCGACGATCCGGACGTCGAAGTTGAGGTCGCGCACCATCTGCCGGATCAGCGTCAGCTGCTGGTAGTCCTTCTCACCGAAGTACGCGGCATTGGGCGCCGCGATCTGCAGCAGCTTCGCGACGACGGTGAGCATGCCGGCGAAGTGCGTCGGGCGGCTCGCACCCTCGAGCTCGGCGCCGAGCGGACCCGGCAGCACCGTGGTGCGCGGGCCCTCCGGGTACATCGCCTTCGCGCTGGGCGCGAATACCAGCTCGACGCCCTCCGCGCGCAGCAACTCCAGGTCCGCGTCGAGGGTGCGCGGGTAGGCGTCGAGATCCTCGTTCGCACCGAACTGCAGCGGATTGACGAAGATCGACACGATCACGACCGCACCGGTCAGCTTCGCCTGGCGGACCAGCTCGATGTGCCCCGAATGCAGAGCACCCATCGTCGGGACGAGCGCGACCTGACGGCCCACGCCCCGCAGCGCCTTCGACACCCGCGTCACGATCGCGGGGTCGTGGTGCACGGTCAGTTCGCCGCGCTTGTATCCGCCCTGCAGTGCAGAAGCTTCGGTCACAGTGCCCATTCCCTGCTCATTCCCGATCATCGAGTACTTCCATCAGTTCCGGCTTGGCCCCCGTGCGCTGCGCCGTCCGCAGCGACAGGGCCCGATATCCGGCGGCCAGTTGCGGGTCGACGTCCTCGAGCACCTCGAGGTGCTTCGCGACGGCCGCCGCGTCCCCACGCGCCACGGGCCCGGTCAGTGCCGACTGCCCGCGCCGCAGCGCGTTGTCCAGCGCCGCCGACAGCAGCGGCTGCAGCACCCGCTCGGGCAACCCGTTGGGCTCGTCGCCGACGAGTTCCTGACCCATCAGTTCCTGCCCCTCGAGGGCCACCCGCAGCGCCGCGACCGCGTCGACGACGAGCGTCACGAGGTGATTGCTGCCGTGCGCGAGGGCCGCGTGATAGAGCGGGCGGACGTCCTCGCGGACCCGCACCGGCTCGCCGCCGATCTCCAACACGAGGGACTGCCCGATCGCGTAGCCGATGTCGTCGGCCGCAGTGATGCCGAAGCAGGCGTCGGACAGACGCGCGGTGTCCTCGGCGTGACCAGTGAAGGTCATCGCGGGATGAATCGCGAGCGGGACGACGCCCTGCGCGGTGAGCGGTTCGAGAATCCCGATGCCGTTGGCACCGGAGGTGTGCACGACGATCGTGCCGGGGCGCACCGCTCCGGTGGCGGCCAGGCCGTTGATCAGGCCCGCGAGCTCATCGTCGGGGACGGCAAGAATCAGTAGTTCGGCGCGGGCCGCGACGTCGGGCACCGGCAGGATCTCGGTGTCGGGAAGCCGGGTCTCGGCACGGAGGACGGACGCGTCGGACACCGCGGAACAGGCGACGACGATATGACCGACCCGCTCGAGCGCGGCGCCTACGGCAGTTCCGACCCGGCCCGCCGAGACGATTCCTACCGTCAATCGTGCAGGCGCAGGCCCGTTGGTGATCCCGAAAGAGGTCACACTTGTCCTCTCGTTCGTTCCAGTCCCGCTCGGCGGGTACCAGACGTTCTGCGGAGAGAATAGCCCCGCGCGAAGACACGCCGCCACGGGCCAGTGACGTGATCTACAGCTCACTTCACGACCGACAGCCGCGGGACCTCGACGATCACTCGGCGCGGCGACGGCGACGCGGCTCGGCGTCACCCGAATCCGCCGACTTCATGTTCGCCATGATCTCGGCGACCGACAGCCCATTCGAGTGCGCGCCCCCGGCGTCCCCGGCGTCCTCGGCCCGGCGACGCGACCGCCGCGACGCGGGCACTTCGCCGGCCGCGTCCGCATCGGCGTCGGCCCCGGTGTCGGGATCCGGAACGGGAGTGGGAACGGGTGCGGGCTTCTTCTCCTGAACGCGCTCCTGGACGGCGGGGGCCGGCTTGCGCTCTTCTCGCGTGACTCGCTCGACGGGCGTGGCCCGCTCGACCGGCTTGACCCGCTCGACCGGCTTGACCCGCTCGACCGGCTTGACCTGCTCGACCGGCTTGACCCGCTCGACCGGCTTGACCTGCTCGACCGGCTTGACCTGCTCGACCTTCTCGGCCCGCACGACCGGCTGCGGCACCACCGGCTCGGCAACCTCGTCGACCTCGACGTCGATCGGCTCGGGTGGAACGACCGACGTTTCGGCGGTCACCGGATCGTCGTACGGCGACGCGAACGACGGCCTGTTCGGTGCCGGCCGCGGGGCGTTGTTCCGCGCCGGTGCCTGAGCGCCCGGCCGGAACAGGCCCGGCGCCGCCGGCTGAGGGCCACCTGCCAGCTCCTGGACCCGCATCGACTCCGCGCGCAACGCCACCCGCTCCTCGGGCAGGCGTCCGTCGAACAGGACCTCGAGGTTCTTGCGCAGCGCCGCAAGCTCTTCGCGCAACGCGGCGATGTTCTCGGCCTCGGCGCCCAGTTCTCCACGAACCCGGGCCTCGACGCCCAACTCGTACTCGCGGCGAGCGCCGATCTCGCGCTCCAACTGCAGCTCGTACACCTTCTGCAGGTCGCGAACCTTCGCCTTGTCGAGGGCGGATTCGCGCCGGTACTTCGTCATCGCGATTGCACCGAGCGTCGCGGCCCACAGCGCGATCACCAAACCGACCCGCAGCAGCTGGACGCTTTCGCTGAAGATCATGAACAAAGAGGCGGCGACGGCGAGCACAACGAGACCTGCAATGATCATCTGGCTCGCACTGCGCCGGTTGCGGCGTACTGACTTGGCGCGACCCGGAACCGTCATGCAGATCAGGGTAGCCGCACTCAGAGGGAACCTCCGCCCGGACACATCCGGGCGCCAATCCCGTTTGTCCGGTTGCGCAGATCAGTGCGCGGGTTCGTCCGGCGGCTCGTCCGGAGTCCGGCAACAGTGCTCGAGCCACATCGCGGCCACCACCAGCAAGACCGCGGCAACCAGCCCGACGATCGCGCCGGGACTGTCCGACACCGCCGCCCGCAACTCCGAACGCTGCGGCCACAGGAACACCAGGAAACCCGCCCACACGCCGGCACTCGCCGCACCGACCAGTGCCGACGCCTTCGCCAGCGCCGCCGCTCGGGCCGCGGTGATCGGGTGCAGCTGACGCGGCCCCGGGCCGATCGCGTGCCCGCGAACCCGGGCTCGGATCACGAACGCCAACACCACCTCGATGAGCGCCACCGGGTACAGCGATGCCCCGGCGTAGATGGGAATCGGGGGCAGCGAGCCATACGAGACACGCACCAGCAACCATGTCGCGACTGCGGCCAGCAGTGCCAGCGACAGCAGGTCCCAGATCCGGGTCGGCTTCATCACGGCTACCGTAGTTCCAGTTGCAGCGCCGTCCGGCGAACTCCGGCTCTTTCGGCCGCGTCGAGGCCCGTGACCAGCTCATCGACGCGGACGGTGATCCCGCCCACATCGAGCGTCGCATCCGGGTCCACATCCAGCCAGGGCACCAATACGAAGGCGCGTTCGTGCGCGCGGGGATGCGGAAGAGTCAGCTCCGGATCGTCGCTGCGCACCCCGTCACACGTGACGACGTCGACGTCCAACGTGCGCGGTCCCCACCGCTGCTCACGAATCCGATCGGCCGCAGCCTCGAGTTGCTGTCCGCGTCGAAGCCAGCCCCGGCAGTCGGTGCCGGGATCATCGACGATCACCGTCGCGTTCAGAAAGTCCTGCTGCTCGACACCGCCCCACGGAGCGGTCGCGTAGACCGGCGACACCGCCACGATCCACTCGCGGAGCCCGTCGACGACACCCTGCAGATGCGCGAGGCTGTCCCCGATGTTGGAGCCGATCGACAGGACCGCCCGACTCACCGGGAGCCCTCGGCGGCCACGCGCGATCGACTCGCGACCACCGCGACATCGGCGAATGTCAACGGGATCGGCGCGGACGGCTTGTGCAGCACCACCTCGACGCGCCGGACGCGGGCGTCGCGCATCACGTCGTCCGCGATCTCCGCGGCCACCGTCTCGATCAGGTCCCGCGCAGGTCCCCCGACGATCGTCGCCGCACGCTGAGCGAGGTCGCCGTAGTCGAAGGTGTCCTTCAGATCGTCCGACGCGGCAGCCGGCGCCAGATCCATCCACAGCGTCACGTCGACGAAGAAGTCCTGACCGTCCCGCTTCTCGTGATCGAACACACCGTGGTTGCCACGGACCTTCAGTCCCCGCAACTCGATGCGATCGCCCGAGACATCACTGCCATCACTCACCGCCGCCTCCTGGCACATCACCGCTGGGACTCGGGCTCTGGGAACCCCGCGCCCACGCCCCCGCGACCGCGATCGCGTCGAGCGAGGCCTGCGCGTCGTGCACCCGCACGCCCCACGCACCGTGGGTCACCGCGAGCGCGGACACGACCGCCGTCGCGACCTCGCGGCCGGCCGGTGGGCGCACGGTGCCGTCGGCGTCCGCGAGCAGCGAGCCGAGGAAACGCTTGCGGGACGCGCCGATCAGGACCGGGAAACCCAGATCGACCAGTTCCGGGAGCCGATTGAGCAGCTGCCAGTTGTGGTGCGGATCCTTGACGAAACCGAGGCCCGGATCGAGGGCGATCGCCTTCGGGTCCACCCCGGCCGCGACGGCCGCGTCCACCTGGACCATCAGCTCGTCCCGGACGTCGCGGACCACGTCGTCGTAGTGGGTCGACCCGCCGGCGTGGACGAACCCGCCGGTGGGCCGCCAGTGCATGAGGATCCAGGGCACACCGGCGTCGGCGACGACCCTGGCCATGTCCGCGTCAGCGCGTCCACCCGACACGTCGTTGACGATGGTGACACCGGCCTCGATCGCGGCCTGCGCCACCGATGCCCTCATCGTGTCGACGCTGACTGTGACACCCTCCGCGACGAGCGCGGCGATCACCGGCGCCACCCGGGCCGCCTCGACCTCCGGGTCGACGCGGGCGGCCCCGGGCCGGGTGGACTCACCCCCGACGTCGACGATGTCGACGCCGAGATCGTGCAGGTGCACTCCGTGTGCGACGGCGGCGTCCCGGTCGAGGAATCGGCCCCCGTCGGAAAACGAATCGGCGGTCACGTTGAGGACGCCCATCACGACGGGGCGGCCCGGGTTCGGTAAGGCGATCACTTGCGGAGGATCAGATCCAGAGCCTCGGCACGGGAGGCGGAGTTCGACTGGAACAGCCCCCGCACCGCCGACGTCGTAGTGCTGGCACCGGGCTTGCGGATGCCGCGCATCGCCATGCACAGGTGCTCGGCCTCGACCACGACGATCACGCCGCGGGGATCGAGCTTGCGCATCATCGCGTCGGCGATCTGGCTCGTGAGCCGCTCCTGCACCTGCGGGCGCTTCGCGTAGAGATCGACCAGACGTGCCAGCTTCGACAGGCCCGTCACCCGACCGGTCGGACCGGGGATGTAGCCGACGTGCGCGACGCCGTGGAACGAGACCAGGTGGTGCTCGCAGGTCGAGTACATGGGGATGTCGCGGACCAGCACCAGTTCCTGGTGGCCCTCGTCGAACGTCGTGTTCAGTACGTCGTCCGGGTCGGTGTAGAGACCCGCGAACACCTCACGGTATGCGCGCGCAACGCGCGCCGGAGTATCGAGCAGACCCGGGCGGTCGGGATCCTCACCGACCGCAATCAGGAGTTCACGAACCGCGGCCTCGGCCCGTGCCTGATCGAAAGGCCTTCCCGTCATGAGCGCGACCGGCTCACTCCCCAGCTGATTCACCGACAACCGACCGCACCTCCAGTATCGGGGCTGAATGCCCTGACCCACACCGAAACGGGGTGAGCCAGGGCTAAGCCTAGTTCCGAGCCGACTACTGCGGGCCGCTCGGCCCCTCCCATGCCTGCGTCCGCGCATCGTCATCAGACCGTCCGGTCCCCTGATCGCCAGGTCGGTGGACCGGACGTCCCTCGGGATCGGTGGGCCGCTGCTGCTGCGGCGGCTCCCACTGCGGATACGGCTGCCAGCCGCTCGGGTTCTGCGGGCGACCCCGGCCGTCCGGTTCCTGCGGAGGCCAGCCCGGGGCCGACCAGCCCGCGGGGGCGCCGTAGTCCGGTCTCGTGCCCTGCACCGGCGCGGCCGGCTGCTGCGGGTGC
Source organism: Rhodococcus sp. W8901 (assembly GCF_013348805.1). Lineage (NCBI taxonomy): Bacteria > Bacillati > Actinomycetota > Actinomycetes > Mycobacteriales > Nocardiaceae > Rhodococcus > Rhodococcus sp. W8901. Next base: position 762,488 of record NZ_CP054690.1, on the reverse strand, counting down.
GCCTGCTTCTGGTGCCGTGACGGATCGGGTGCCGCGTGCCCGTTGGCGGGCGGGGTCGGCACCGTATCGCGCTTGACGAAGGTCGGCTGCGGCACCTCCGGCGTCGGCTCGGGCTCGACGGTCGGCGGCCACGTCTCGCCGCGCTCCACCGCGAGTTCGCGCGGCGTCTTGATCGGCGGCTTGTCCGACGGCGTGCGCTCACCGAAGACGTTGAACGCGGTGATCCGCGGACGCTTCTCGACGCTCGTGAAGATCTGCTCGAGATCCTTCCGGGTGAGCGTCTCCCGCTCGAGCAGCTCGCGCGCCAGGATGTCGAGGACGTCGCGGTACTCGTTGAGGATGGACCACGCCTCGGTGTGCGCGGCCTCGATCAGGTTGCGCACCTCCTCGTCGATCTCGCGGGCGACCTCGTGCGAGTAGTCGGAGTTCATGCCCATCGACCGACCCAGGAACGGATCGCCCTGTTCCTGGCCGTAGCGGACCGCACCGAGCTTGGCGCTCATGCCGTATTCGGTGACCATCGCGCGCGCAATCTTGGTGGCCTGGTCGATGTCGGAGGACGCGCCCGTCGTGGGCTCGTGGAACACGAGCTCCTCGGCGGCACGACCGCCCATCGCCATCACCAGTCGAGCGATCATCTCGGACCGCGTCATCAGGCCCTTGTCGTCCTCGGGCACGGTCATCGCGTGACCGCCCGTGCGGCCGCGGGCCAGGATCGTGACCTTGTAGATCGGCTCGATGTCCGGCATCGCCCACGCCGCGAGCGTGTGACCGCCCTCGTGGTACGCGGTGATCTTCTTCTCGTGCTCGGAGATGATCCGGCTCTTGCGGCGCGGACCACCGATCACGCGGTCGACGGACTCCTCGAGCGCCGCCTCGGTGATCACGGTGCCGTTCTCGCGCGCGGTGAGCAGCGCGGCCTCGTTGATGACGTTCGCCAGGTCCGCACCGGACATGCCGACGGTGCGCTTGGCCAGACCCTCGAGGTCGGCGTCCTGCGCGATCGGCTTGCCCTGCGAGTGGACCTTGAGGATCGCGCGGCGGCCGGCCAGGTCGGGCGCGCCGACCGGGATCTGCCGGTCGAAACGTCCGGGACGCAGCAGTGCGGGATCGAGGATGTCGGGGCGGTTGGTCGCGGCGATCAGGATGATGCCGGTGCGGTCGCCGAAGCCGTCCATCTCGACCAGCAGCTGGTTGAGCGTCTGCTCGCGCTCGTCGTGGCCACCGCCGAGGCCGGCGCCACGCTGGCGGCCGACCGCGTCGATCTCGTCGACGAAGATGATGCACGGGCTGTTCTGCTTGGCCTGCTCGAACAGGTCGCGGACACGCGAGGCGCCGACACCGACGAACATCTCGACGAAATCCGAACCGGAGATCGTGAAGAACGGCACGCCGGCCTCACCGGCGACGGCGCGCGCCAGCAGCGTCTTGCCGGTACCGGGAGGACCGTAGAGCAGCACGCCCTTCGGGATCTTCGCGCCCAACGCCTGGTAGCGAGCCGGATTCTGGAGGAAGTCCTTGATCTCGTAGAGCTCCTCGACCGCCTCGTCGGCGCCTGCGACGTCCGCGAAGGTGGTCTTGGGCATGTCCTTCGACAGCTGCTTGGCCTTGGACTTGCCGAAGCCCATCATTCCGCCGCGCCCGCCGCCCTGCATGCGGTTCATGACGAAGAAGAAGATGCCCAGCAGGATGATCATCGGCAGCACGAACAGCAGGAGCGACGTCAGCCAGCTCTCCTGCGTGACGCTGGTGTTGAACTCCTGCGCCCCGGATCCGGAGACCTTGTCGAAGATCTGCTCGGACGCCGCGTTCGGGTACTTGGCGATGATCTGCTTCGAATCCTGGGTCGCCTCGTTGCCGTCCTTGAGCCACAGGCGCACCTGCTGCTCGCGGTCGTCGATCTGCGCCTTCTCGACGTTCTTGGAGTCGAGCTGCGAGATCGCCACCGAGGTGTCGACCGACTTGAACCCGCGCGTGTCGTTACCGAAGTAACTGAAGGCGTAGATCACCAACAGGATTCCAGCGACTATCGCCAGGTTGCGGAACACAGTCTTGCGGTTCATACAGGTTCGGCCACGGCGGCCGGTCCTTTCGATAGTGCGGGCTACGCTCGTGCAGGTACGGGGTCGACCGTCCGGATCCCCGGACAGTCGGCGTTCGGGCTGCTCGGACACCTCAGATTACCGCGAACGATGATGCTCGACGCCTGGTAGCAGCCATCCACTCCGAGAAGTGGAGTCAATCCGTTCAACGCACGCCGGCCCCCCGCCGGTTCCCGCTGGCCGCCGAAATCACTCGACACAGGACGATACGTGCCGCAAGTCACACGGGTGCGTGGCGAGGCCAGGCCTGTCGCCGCTCGAGTTCGGCCGCGACCGCGAGCACCGTCGATTCCCCGCCCGGCGGTGCGACGATCTGGACCGCGATCGGCGTACCCGACGTGGGGTGCATACCGACCGGCACGCTGGCAGCCGGCCAGCCGAGCACGTTCCACATCGCGCTGAACGGGGCATATCGTACATTTGCGACAAGGTTGGCCGCCCACGACTTCTCGCTCCACGGGAGCGCCTCGATCGGCGGTTGGGCCAGCGACGGCGTCAACACCACGTCGTACGCGGTGAAGAAGGACCGCATGCGCGCATCGAGACGGTCCACCTGCGACGACCGCACCAGCCCCGCCCGGTTGACGGCCCGCCCGATCGCGGCGTGCCACCGGGTCCGCGGCTGCAGCAGCGCGGGATCGAGGTCGGCGGCGTCGTCGGCGGTGCCGGCGAACCAGCGCAGGAACGCCGCCGACATGTTCGGCGGGTACGGCACCCTCGTCTCGCTGGTCCGGTGTCCGGCCTCCGCGAGGACAAGCCTGGTCTGCTCGACACCGCGCGCCCAGTCCGCGTCGACGCGCAGGATCGGCGACGCCGTGTTGACCGCGACACCGACGCGCAGGGGTCGCGACACTGGGATCTCCGCCAGCGACGGATCATCGGCCAGCACCGACAGCATCAGCGCCGCATCCTCCACGGTGGTCGCGATCGGCCCGTTCTCCGACATCCCGAACCACGAGTGCGCGCCCAGCTCGGCCGGCACCAGACCACGGCCCGGCTTGATGCCGAACACTCCGCACGCGGCCGACGGGATCCGGATCGAGCCCATGCCGTCGGCCGCCAGCGCGATCGGCACCATGCCGTCGGCGACGGCGGCGGCGGAACCACCGGACGAGCCGCCGGGGACCCGGTCCGGATTCCAGGGATTGCGCGTGATCACGCCAGGTGAGTCGACGGCACCCCAGACGCACAGCTCGGGCACCGCCGTCAGCCCCACCGGGATCGCCCCGGCCGCGCGCAGCCTGGCCACCGTGGGGTGGTCGTGGGTGGACGGGCCCGGATCGGTCGCCGCCGACCCGTCACGCATCGGCTCGCCTTCGACCTCGACGTTGTCCTTGATCGCGACCGGCACCCCGGCCAGCGGCAGGCTCGACAGGTCGGCGCGCGACGCCAGGGCCTGGGCCTCGGCGCGAGCCCGCTCCCCCAGCACTCGCACGAACGCGTTGATCCGCGGGTTGCGTTGCTCGATGCGGCGGAGCGCGTCCGCGACGACATCTACCGGCGACAGCGCACCGGAACGCACGCGGGCAGCGATGGAAACTGCGGTGAACTCCTCGATCAGGTGATCCTGCACCTGCCGAGTATGCCGCCGACGGCGATATCATTTCGAGTACCCCGAGGGGTGAGTCCACCCCACCCTTCCGGCCGCTGCCCTCTCCCGAACGGTGACGAGTGATGGATGGCCCAGGTTCGGCAAGCGCTGGTTCGGCGGACCTCGCTGCGACGACGGCTCCCACGGCCGCAGCCGGAGCGCCGCCGGATCTCGGCGCGCAGACCGTCTCGTTCCTGGCGGACGTGGTGGCCCGGTTCGCGGCCGAGTGGGAGACCACCGGCGAGCCGCCCGACATCGAGACGTTCCTGCCCGGCGGGCTGGCCGTGGGCGACGCGTTGCGCCGTGCCGCGCTGGTGGAGTTGATCAAGGTCGATCTCGACTACCGGCTGTTGCGGACCGACCGGCCGAAGCCGCTGACGGACTATCACTCCGAGTTCCCGGACCTGCACGCGAAGCCGCTGCCCCTCGACCTGATCTACGAGGACTTCCACCTGCGCCGACGCTGCGGCCGGGTCGCCGACGCGGAGGCGTACGCGCGCGAGTTCCCCGCACTCGCCGAGCAGCTGGCCCGGGTCGGCAACGGCGCGGGCGACTACCGCAGCACGCTGATCGCACAGCCCGGCGCGCAGCACGCCCTCGACCAGGTGGACGTCGGCGACTGCATCGACGACTTCGATCTGCTGACCGGGCTCGGCCGCGGGTCGTTCGCACGCGTGTTCCTGGCGCGGCAGCGGTCGATGCAACGACTGGTCGCGGTGAAGATCTCGCACGACCACGGCACCGAGCCGCAGACCCTCGCCCAGCTGGACCACGACTACATCGTGCGGGTGTTCGACCAGCGGCTCCTCACGGACCGCGAGCTGAAGCTGCTGTACATGCAGTACGTGCCGGGCGGCACGCTGCTCGGTGTGCTGCGCCGCGTGCGCGAGGAGCCGGACGATCCCGAGCACCCGCGCACCGGCCGGCTGCTGCTCGACGCGATCGACGAGACCCTCGAACGCAAGGGCGAGATCCGTCCCAGCGACTCGAGCGTGCGGGACGAGATCGCCGGGCTGACGTGGCCCGAGACGGTGGCATGGCTGGGCCGACGGCTCGCCGACGCCCTCGACTACGCCGACAGCCGCGGCGTCCTGCACCGGGACATCAAGCCCGCGAACGTGCTCCTGACGTCGGAGGGCGTCCCGAAGCTCGCGGACTTCAACATCAGCTTCAGCGACTGCGTCGCCGGCACCAGCCCGGTCGCGTACTTCGGCGGCTCGCTGGCCTACATGTCGCCGGAGCAGTTGGAGGCCTGCCATCCCGACATGGCCGGATCGGCGGCCGACCTCGACGTCCGCAGCGATGTCTACGCGCTCGGTGTGATGCTGTGGGAGCTGCTCACAGGTCGCCGGCCCTTCGCGGACGAGCAGGGCGCCGGCGAGTCGGCGACATCCCTCGAGCGGATGCTCGCGCTGCGCCGACGCGACATCGACCCGCAGTTCCAGTCCGATCTGCCCGACGACTGTCCCGCCGCGCTGCGACGCGTACTGCTGACGTGCCTGGCCCCCGATCCCGAGGGGCGCTGGGCGACCGGCGCCGAACTGGCGCAGCAGTTCGACCTGTGCCTGGACGCGCGCGCCCGCGACCTCGTCGATCCGCCGCCGAACAGCTGGCGGGCCCGGCTGCGGCCGTGGATGATCCCCATCGTCGCGGTCGGGGTGGGCGTGCCGAACGCGCTGGCCGCGATGTACAACTACCACCACAACCAGACGCTGATCATCGAGGAACTCTCCCCGGAGGCGCAGCAGCGGTTCGTCGAGATCTCGCAGGTGATCAACAGCACCCTGTTCCCTCTCGGGTTCCTGCTGATCGTGTACTTCTGCCGGCACGTCATCTCGGTGCCCCGTGGCCTGCGCAAGGGCAAGTCCTACGACACCGCCACCCTCGCGCGGGCCCGCGCCGACACGCTGCTGATGGGCGACCGGATCGTGGCCGTGGTGTTCACGCTGTGGCTGGTCGCGGGGATCGTCTTCCCAGTCTCGCTGCAGTTCGCGGCGGGCAGCATCCCGCATGGCGCGTACGTGCACTTCCTGGGATCGCAGATCGTGTGCGGCGCGGTCGCCGTCGCGTACCCGTTCTTCGTCGTCAGCTTCTACGCCGTCCGCTGCCTGTATCCGTCGCTGCTGCCGCACGGCATCACCAGCAGCAGCGACGAGCGCCGGCTACGCGGACTGGACCGCCGCAGCACCCTGTATCTGGCGGTGGCCGCATCAGTGCCGTTGGTCGGAGTCGCCGGGGTGACGTTCCTGTCCCCCGACGAAATCTCCGTCGTCATCTACGCGGTGCGGGTGCTGTGCGTCGGTGGTGTGGTTGCCTTCGTGCTGGTGTACTGGCTGTTCCGCCTGCTCGAAGAGGACCTACGCGCCCTCGAGCGCGTGGTGTCGCAGGGGAACTATCCGCCGTACACCTTGGGTTCGAGGGTGCCGATGTAGGGCAGGTCGCGGTAGCGCTCGGCGTAGTCCAGGCCGTAGCCGACGACGAACTCGTTGGGGATGTCGAAGCCGACGTGCGCGACCTCGATGTCGACCTTGCACGCCTCGGGCTTGCGCAGCAGCGTCACGACCTCGAGCGACGCCGGGTTGCGGGTCTTGAGGTTGCGCATCAGCCACGACAGCGTCAGACCGGAGTCGATGATGTCCTCGACGATCAGCACGTGGCGACCGGCGATGTCCTTGTCGAGGTCCTTGAGGATCCGCACGACACCGGACGACGACGTCGACGAGCCGTACGAGCTGACGGCCATGAACTCCATCTGGGTGGGGATCGACAGTGCCCGCGCGAAGTCGGTCATGAAGAAGATGGCGCCCTTGAGGACACCCACCAGCAGCAGGTCACCTTCCGGCGCGCCCACCGGATAGCGCTCGGCGATGGCCTCGGCCAGTTCGGCCGTGCGCTCCTTGATCTGCTCCTCGGAGATGAGTACCGATGCGATGTCGCCCTCGTACACGGAGCATTCCCTTCAGTCGTTCACGAACCCCGCCGACAGCCTGCCACGCCGCCGGGATGCAACCAACCTGACTCCCGGTCTTCCGCCCCCGACTGCGACACCACCCTGCCCCCGCCACCGCCCGACCAGTTCGTCCACGGCACGTAACTGCCGGTCGGTCAACGCCTTCGCACCGCGGTCGTGGAGCCACAACCGCAGGACACGGCGCCGCACCGCGACCGGGACATCGATCAGCCGCTCGACTACGAGGTCGTCGCCGTCGCGGGCCGCCGCCAGCGCCTGTCGGGAAAGTGTGTCGAGCACCTCGCCGTCCTCGCGGAGCTGCTCGGCGGTGCGGGCCAGGGCCGGGGCGACACCGCCCCCGAGGACGTCCTCGAGCAGCGGCAGCACCTCGGTGCGCAGCCGCACCCGGGTGAACCCGGGATCGGAGTTGTGTGGGTCCTCGTGCGGTTCGAGCCCCAGTTCGGCGCACGCGGTCCGTGTCGTCGCGCGGCGCACCCCGAGCAACGGACGCCCCCACGGCACGTCGTACTCGGCCATGCCACGGATCGAGCGTCCCCCGGAACCCCGGGCCAGACCGAGCAGCACCGTCTCGGCCTGGTCGTCGAGGGTGTGCCCGAGCAGGACGGGCCGACCGCTCCGGCCCGCATCGAGAGCGGCGTACCGGGCGGCGCGGGCGGCGGCCTCGAGTCCTCCCGGGCCCGTCACGTCCACCGCCACGACGTCGGCGCCGGCGCAGCCCAATGCGCGTGCCCGGGAGGCCGCGACGGCGGCGACGTCACCGGACCCGTCCTGCAGGCGGTGGTCGACGACCAGTGCCCGCACCGCGGGTGCCTCGGCGACGGCGGCCGCGGTCAGCGCGAGCGAGTCCGCCCCGCCCGAGAGCGCGACGACGACACCACCGGCCGGTTCGTGCCGCGCCAGCCACGCACGCACCGCGTGCCGGATCTCGAGGATCGCGGGGGCCTCGGGCAGGACGGCGGGCACCGTCACCCCAGCACCCGGGTGATCCAGGCGTCGGGGTTGTCGATCTCGTCGACGGTCGGCATGGCCTCGGCCCCGGACCAGACGGCGTTGAACTGCTCCATACCCACGCGCGCGACGACGGCGTCGACGAAGCTCTTGCCGCGCACGTACTGCGCCATCTTGGCGTCCATGCCGAGCAGTGCCCGCACCAGTCGCTGCACCGGGTTGCTCTTGCGGCGGCGGCGCGCGTCGAACGCATTGCGGATCCGCACCACCGACGGCACGACCTCGGGCCCGACGGCGTCCATCACGTGGTCGGCGTGCCCTTCGAGGATGGTGCCGAGCATCAGCATCCGGTCCAGCGCTCGGCGCTGCGGTTCGGCCTGGGTGGCCCGCAGGAGCCCGATGACTCCGCGCTGGTCGGCGGGCAGGTCCTCGCCGCGGCGGCGGTCGCGCAGTGCCCCGGACAGCCGGGCGACGAACTCGCCCATCGGCTCGTCGGTCGACTCGCCGAGGGTGGCGACGGACTGGCGCATGTACTCGCCCATCCACGGCGCCGACGAGAACTGCACCCGGTGGGTCACCTCGTGCAGGCACACCCACAGCCGGAAGTCGCTGGGCGGCACCTTCAGGGTGCGCTCGACCTGCAGCACGTTGGGCGCCACCAGCAGCAGGGTGCCGTGTTCGCCGGTGAACGGGTCGTACTGGCCGAGAATCGCGGACGACAGGTAGGCCAGCATCGCTCCGGCCTGCACACCACCGGGCTTGCCGGCGATCAGCGTGCGTTGCGCGGCATCGATGTCGGTCCCGGTCAGCTGCGCCATCGAGTGCGCGGCGGCACGGATCCAGCCGGCCCGGTCCACGACCTGCGCGGTCGGGATCGGCAGCCCGTCCGCGAGACCGGTGACCTCCCGGACCGGGCCCTCCGCCCGGATCGACGCGGACTCGAGTTCCGCCACCACCGACTGCGCGGTGTACCGGGACGTCGACGGCCCGGCCGGAGCCAGCCGCGCACCCGTCCGGGCGGCCAGACTCCAGTCCACCGCATTCCCGAATCCGCTCTCCGGCTCCGTCACCTCACCGCTCACTTCCCCTCAACTCACCGGCATCCGCACAGCCGCAGCGCCCCGGCGACCGCGTCCAGCGCGGGACGGCTCGCCTCCGGTGGACTGTTGTTGGACATCAGCGCGAAGGTGAGGACCCGGCCGTCGACGTCGACGACATATCCGGTCAACACGCTGGCGACCGAGAGAGTTCCCGTCTTGGCCCGCACCCAACCCGCGCCGGTCCGGTCCCCCGAGGCGTACCGGTCCGAGAGCGTGCCGGTGGCGCCGGCGACGGGCAGGTCGTCGAGCATGGGCCGCAACTGCGGCTTGGTGTCGCCGGCCGCGGCCGTGAGCGTCTCGTTGAGGAGCCGGGCGGGAATGCGGTTGTCGACGGACAGGCCGCTGCCGTCGTGCAGGGTGAGCCCGTCCATCCCGAAACCGGCGTCGTACAGCGTCTGCGAGATGGACGCGGTGGCACCCGCGAACGATCGTTCGGCGTTCTTCGCGCCCGCGACCTCGCGGGCGATGGCCTCGGCGAGCACGTTGTCCGACTTGCGCATCATCTGACCGAGCCGGTCGCGCAGCGGCGCCGACAGCACGCTCGCGACGGGGGCGGCACCGGATTCGGCCTTGCCGAGGGTGACACGGGCGGGGTCGATGCCGAGGGCCTGCGCCAGGACGCGGCCGGCGTCGAGCGCGGGGGTGGCGCTGCGCGGCGACTCGTCGGCGAGCGGCGAGATCCGGCCACCGTCGATCATGAGCGGTTCGGTGGGCGCGATGTAGCCGGCGGCGACGTCGTCGGGCATCCAGCCCTGTGCCATCGTCGGGCCGGTGTACGCGCTGGTGTCGACGACGATGCTGTCCACCGGCGCGCCCGCGCGCTGGATCTGCTCGACGAGGTCCGCGATGCGCGGTGCCCCCGGGTAGTAGCCCGGCTGCCCTGCCGGCTGCGCGGTGAGCGTCGGGTCGCCGTCGCCGACGAGGACGATCTCACCGGGCCGCGAGCCCTGCACCACCTGCGTCGCGACCCGGTGGTCGGCGGGCAGCGCGAGCATCGCGGCGGCCGCGGTGAGGATCTTGGTGGTCGATGCCGGCGTCATCGGGGTGTCCGGGTTCTGGCTCCACAGCACGTTGCCGGTGAGGGCGTCGGCGACGGAACCGGTGAACGCGCCGAGCGCGGGGTTGGCCACGACCGGCGCGAGGGCCGCCGCCAGTGCCTGCGGCGTCGGCATCGGGGCGTCGTCGGACAGCGGCGCCACCTGCGGTGTCGCGCTGATGGGCGACGGCTCCGGGGGCGCGGCGACCACGTCCTCGGCGGCGGTGGCGGTCCCGCGCTGCATCACCACGATCGTGGTGCCGGCGGCGGCGAGGACGAGCACAGCCGCCAAGGCCATCAGGATCCGGATATTTCGGCGTCGACGCCCCGCCAGGGTGCCGATCTTCTTCTTTCCCTCGCCCGCCAACATCCCTCCGGGTTCTCGCTCCACCGACTTCTCGGACTACTCAGACCGTTTCGCGCGAGGGGCCGACCAAGTGCCCGGCACCTGCACAACACAGTATCGCCGACCCGCTACCCTTTTCCCGAACCGTCTACCGAGGCGGCAGCCGCAGACAGGACAGTGAGGACAAGACGTGGAGTTCGACGTCACCATCGAAATCCCCAAGGGCCAGCGCAACAAGTACGAGGTCGATCACGAGACCGGCCGCGTGAAGCTGGACCGCTACCTCTACACCTCCTTCGGCTACCCCGCCGACTACGGCTACATCGAGAACACCCTTGGCGAGGACGGCGATCCGCTGGACGCGATGGTGCTGCTGCCCGAGTCCGTGTTCCCCGGCGTCATCGTCGAGGCTCGCCCGGTCGGCATGTTCAAGATGGTCGACGAGGCCGGCGGCGACGACAAGGTGCTGTGTGTCCCCGCGGGTGACCCGCGCTGGGATCACATCCAGGACCTGGCCGACGTCGCGCAGTTCGAACTGGACGCGATCAAGCACTTCTTCGTGCACTACAAGGATCTCGAGCCGAACAAGCACGTCACGGGCGCCGACTGGGTCGGTCGCGCCGAGGCGGAGAAGGTCATCGCGGAGGCCGTCGAGCGTCTGAAGGCGAACGGCGGACACTGAAGTAACCACCGGTGAAGGTGTGGGATCACGTTCGTGGTCCCACACCTTCGCTGTTTCCGGGGGTGTCCCCGGCCCCCACTACCATTCGCCGGGTGACCGGTTACGACGATCTCGACATGTTCGGTGGCCTCGACGCCTCCACCCTGCCGCCCCGCCGGCAACGGATCCTGCTGACGATCCGGGACTGGGTCGACGCGTACGGGTGCCCGCCGAGTACCCGTGAGATCGCGGACGCGGTGGGACTGCGTTCGACGTCGACGGTGTCCAAGCATCTGCGGATCCTCGAGGACAGCGGTTTCCTGCGCCGCGGCGGGGCGATGACCCGCCAGCTGGACGTGCGCCCCTTCCTCGCCGGTTCCGCGCCGGGACGGGCGACGGAGAACACGGTGGCGGTTCCCGTCGTCGGTGACATCGCGGCCGGCGCACCGATTCTCGCGGAGGAGCACGCCGACGAGGTACTGGCCCTGCCGCGTGAGCTCGTCGGCTCCGGCACCGTGTTCGCGCTGCGGGTGCGCGGCGAGTCCATGGTCGACGCCGCGATCTGCGACGGCGACACCGTCGTGGTGCGCCGCCAGGACGAGGCCCATTCCGGCGAGATCGTCGCCGCGATGATCGACGGCGAGGCCACAGTGAAAGTGCTGCGCCGACGGAACGGCCACGTGTACCTCGAGCCCCGCAACCCCGCCTACGAGGTCATCGACGGCGACGAGGCCGTCATCCTCGGCAAGGTGGTGTCGGTGATGCGGCGGATCTGATCCCGCTACGCACGCGAACGAACGTCCCTCGGCTCGACTTCGCGCGCTGCGCTCGCAAATCTCGACCGCGAGTTGCGGCCGACGTCCCGGATGCGCCCTCGGTATTTGGCCACTTTCGGCTATCTCTCCTGATTGCCACTTATGCCCTCCGATTTGCCCTGTTATGGTGCGAATTTGCAGTGGGCCGACTATCCGGTTTTGCCTGCTTCCGAGTGGTGCCGCCGCTACGTCCGCCTGCTGGTGGTCACCGTTCACCACTCTCATACGAAGGAACCGATCTCGATGCTGCTCGCCGCCCCGGCCTCACCACACGGTGGGGACGCTCCGCCCCGACACTCGACCGGCCGCCGCGCGCCCCGATTCCGGCGTACGGTCCTGACGGCTCTCGCCGCGACCGGTATCGCCGTGGCGCTGGCCGCTCCCGCGGCCGCGGCCCCGGTCGGGGTCCCGGTCCCGCCCGGCGGCCAGGTGATCGCCTGGGGATACAACTACGACGGGCAGACCGCCGTGCCGACGCCGCCTACCGGGCAGACCTACACCGCGATCGCCGCCGGCCTCTACCATTCCCTCGCGTTGACCTCCGCCGGGCAGGTGGCCGCCTGGGGAAACAACGACAACGGGCAGGTGGCCCCCGAGGGCGACAACGGTCAGAACGCCGTGCCGGCCCCGCCGGCCGGGCAGACCTACACCGCCGTCGCCGCCGGCGGCTCCCATTCCCTCGCGTTGACCTCCGCCGGTCAGGTGATCGCCTGGGGAGACTACAAGGGTCAGACCGCCGTGCCGGCCCCGCCGGCCGGGCAGACCTACACCGCGATCGCCGCCGGCGGCTTCCATTCCCTCGCACTGACCTCCGCCGGACAGGTGATCGCCTGGGGATACACCAACGAGGGTCAGACCGCCGTGCCGGCGCCGCCGGCCGGGCAGACCTACACCGCGATCGCCGCCGGCTACTCCCATTCGCTGGCACTGACCTCCGCCGGGCAGGTGATCGCCTGGGGATACAACTACGAGGGTCAGACCGCCGTGCCGGCGCCGCCGGCCGGGCAGACCTACACCGCGATCGCCGCCGGCCGCTCCCATTCCCTCGCGTTGACCTCCGCCGGACAGGTGATCGCCTGGGGAAGCAACGAATTCAAGCAGACCGCCGTGCCGGCCCCGCCGGCCGGGCAGACCTACACCGCGATCGCCGCTGGCCGCGCCCATTCCGTCGCGTTGACCTCCGCCGGACAGGTGATCGGCTGGGGAAACAACGCCTACGAGGTGTCCGTCGTGCCGGCGCCGCCTATCGGGCAGACCTACACCGCCGTCGCCGCCGGCGGCTTCCATTCCCTCGCGCTCGCGTCGGTCACCTCCGAATCCTCGGCAACCGGCTCCCTCGGCCCGATCTTCGGATCCTGACCGGCTCCCACCACACCACCAACTCTGTGGCCGCCCACCCTGCGGGGTGGGCGGCCACGAGTGTCACAAACAGCGAGTGACCTCGAAGACATTCACCGACAAGCAACTTCCCATCGGCCGATCAGCGAAACCGCCTGCCCGGTAGCGTTCGCATTGGTTTCCAGTTTCTCCAGACCAATCCACGGAGACGGTGTTGAAGGGACGGTGAGCGTGCAGTCGCCACGGAAGCAGGGGCTGACAACTCTCGTGGTCGTTGCGGCAGTCGTGGTCCTCACCGCCGTGACGATCGGAGCGTGGAAGTACCAGTCCAAGGACACGTCCACCGCCACCAACAAACAGATCAACCACCCCGCGGCGCAGATCAATCACCCCGCGGCGAGCGCTGAACCACGCAGGGCATGTGCCCCCGGCGCCTCCGAAGGCGATGGACCCGCAGCCGCCGGCACAGCGCAGCGATTGACGGACGTCATGCAGCGCGCAGGAGAGTTGCTGCGCGTCCGCGGCGCCGCGTGGGGACGGCAGGTCGCTACCGGTACACAATTGTCCGCCAGCGAGGCGTTCGAGCTCGCGGCATCGGTTCCAGGTGATGCAACGGCCGTGGAGATGGAATGGCTTCGTCAAGCACAGCGGGACGGTGTGTACGACGACCCGAACAGATCGCTTGAGACGATCGTTCGACACATCGAGTCGACGACCATCACGGACGGTGATCTCCTCGACCATCTGGGGCAGAACTGGCCGGCGATCGTCAACACGGTCGGGGATGTCGCGGCTATCGGGTTCGACGACTACGTCGACCAGGTTCGCGCCTCCCCGCCGATGAGGTCCGCCGCTGCCCTCGACCTCCGTTCGCAGTTGCGGGTCAAGGCCGTCGCGTCCGGTCTGAAGGAGCAATGGGACCGGTCCCAGGAACTGGTCGGGGTCTACTTCCAGGAGTGCAGCAGCGATGCCGCGATGCGGCGGGACCCGTCGGTTCCCGTCGCGGACTACATCCAGGACTGGGACCTCGCGGAGGCGCTGGTCCGTGACGCGGTTGCCGCTGCCTTCTTCGCGGGTTCGTCCGGCGACGATCTCGAGCGAATAAACGTCCTGGAACGGGGATTGCAGATCGTCCAGACTCCCGACGATGTCGAGCGGGACGATTCGCTGACCCGCTCGGTGCAACCGAACGAGAACCTCCACCCGGACGATGCCGCACTACTCGAACTGGAAGAACCTTCCCTCGACGATGAGTGATCTGACTTCGCCATCCCACAGTATCGACTCGATAACAAAGGGCTCCGCGAAATCAGCAGCGAATCCCTGGCCAACACCCCGTTGTGGACATCGTCCATGACCCAAGAGCGCAGCTCAACGGACCAGTGCCGCCGCAGGCTAAAGATATCGTTCGTTCTTCGACCTCGGTCAGCGAGCGTCGAACACGACAGTCTGTGCAGGAGAACTCGGAGAGTAGAAAGGACAGGTGGGAAGACAGGCAACCGTCGTGCTCTACGTGCTCGCGCTGGTAGCCGTAGTGGTTGTTAGTGGACGTCCTGTTCTTCAGGCACCATTTCTGGGGGCGGTTGATGGTGAATGTCGGGATCGTCCTGGTGTTCACGGCGTTCTATCTGAGATTCCTGCAGCGTTCATGAACGAAGGAGTGCTGGCAGGTTTCCGTGATCTCGCCGGCTCTCACTGGAACGCATCAGTTCTGGGACGCACCGCACACAACTTCCACGACGACGGTGAGGTCATCCATCCAGCCCAGCTTGCGGTCGGCATGTCGAGCGCAGAACCCTTTGTCGGCGAGTCGAATTCGTTGTTACGCCCGATATCGGTCCAACCGTATCGAACTCGATTACGCACAAGTCCCTGTCGGTCGCCGGGCCTGCTGTCCAGCGATCTGGTGGATGCAGATGCCGCGGACGTCATGGGCACACGTCAGCCGATGTCGGATCGTGCCTCGTCGATGCCCGACTTCTGACGCAGCGGCACCTCGCGCCAGATCAGGATCAGCACCAGCGACGCGACGGCGAGGACGACGATCGGCGGGTAGACCGTCTCGAACGCGGTCGCGAAGCCGTCCTTGAACGGTGCGGCGAGCGTCGGATTCAGTTGCTCGATGAACGACGTGTCGTTCATCGCGGCTTGTGCGGCGGTCGGGTCTCCGCTCATGAGGCCGCGCGCGATCCCGGCTTCGACGGGGTTGGCACTGTTCACCCCGGCCGCGACGGCCTGCTGGAACTCGGGCGACTGGGCAGCGTCGTGCAGTTGGGTGGTGATCGCCGGCGTCAGTTGGGCGAACAGGATCGACAGGAACAGCGCGACGCCCAGTGTGCCGCCGATCTGTCGGAAGAACGTGGCGGCTGCGGTCGAGACGCCCATGTCCTTGGGCGGCAACGCATTCTGGATCGCGAGGGTCAGCGGCTGCAGCAGATTACCGAGGCCCAGGCCGAGCACGAAGATGAACACCATGAACACCGGCAGGCTGGTCTGCGCGGTCACGGTGTGCAGCAGCAGGGCTGCGACGGCGATCAGCACGGCGCCGACGATCGTGAAGATCCGGTAGCGGCCGGTTCTGGCGATCAGCTGACCGGACAGGATCGATCCGAGCGCTATGCCCAGCACGGCGGGCAGCATCTGGAAGCCGGCCATCGTCGGACTCGACCCCTTCACCACCTGCAGGAACTGCGGGATCACGGTGATGGCACCGAACATCACGGCACCGACCAGGAAGCTGATGAGCACGCCGAGGGCGAAGGTCTGGCCGCGAAAGAAGTGCAGCGGGAACAGCGCAGCGTCGCGCATGGCGTATTCGACGGCGACGAATCCGAGTACGCCGACGACGCCGATTCCGTAACAGATCAGGGCCTTCTCGCTGCTCCAGCCCCAGGTGCGCCCCTGCTCGGCGACCACCAGCAGCGGCACCAGCCCGATCGCGAGGACCAGCGCACCCCACCAGTCGATCCGCATCATGCGGTGCACGGGTGGCAGGTGCAGGACCCGCCACACCACCGCGAGCGCGACCAGTCCGATCGGCACGTTGACCAGGAACACCCACCGCCAGCCCGCGATCCCGAGGATCTCGTCCTGCCCCGCGAGCACGCCGCCGATCACCGGCCCGAGCACGCTCGACGTGCCGAACACCGCCAGGAAGTAGCCCTGGTATTTCGCGCGTTCGCGCGGTGGGACGATGTCGCCGACGATGGCCAGCGCCAGCGAGAACAGGCCGCCGGCACCGAGTCCCTGAATTGCCCGGAACACCGCCAGCATGTACATCGACTGCGCGAACGTGCACAGGATCGACCCGATCACGAACAGAACGATCGCGGCCATGAAGTACGGCTTGCGCCCGTGGATGTCGGAGAGCTTCCCGTACAGCGGGGTGACCAGGGTCGCGGTGATGAGATAGGCGGTGGTCACCCACGCCTGCAGCGCATACCCGTCGAGGTCGTCGGCGATGGTGCGCATCGCGGTGGCGACCACGGTCTGGTCGAGCGCCGCGAGGAACATTCCGAGCAGCAGGCCACTGAGGATCGCCAGGATCTGGCGGTGCGTGAACGTGACCTGCTGCCCGGAACCCTCCGGCGCGACGGCGGACTCGACGTCCCGATCAGAATCCTGAGGTTCCTCGGCCATGTCGGTCCCTCGCCGTCGCTCTCACAACTGCAGTGGCAAACGCCTTTCGAGCCTAGCGACCCTTGAACTCGGGCGGACGCTTCTGGAACACCGCCGTGATGGCCTCGGTCAAGTCTTCCGACGGCAGGAAGGCCGCATTCCACGCGGCCACGTAACGCAGGCTGTCGTTCACCGCCGCGGAACGGCCGTGGTCGAGCACGTCCTTGACGCCGTGCACCACGAGCGGCGGGTTCGCCGCGATGTCGGCGGCGGTCGCGTGAGCCGCGGCCAGGACCGCGTCGGCGTCCTCGAACACGTCGTTGACCAGACCGATCTTCTCCGCGCGGGCGGCGTCGATGTCCTTGCCGGTCAGCGCGAGCTCACGCAGGTGCCCGTCACCGATGATCGCGGGCAGGCGGGCGAAACTGCCCATGTCGGCGACGATGGCCACCTTGACCTCGCGGATGCTGAACTTGGCGTCGGCGCTCGCGTATCGGATGTCGGCGGCCGAGATCAGGTCGACGCCGCCGCCGATGCACCAGCCCTGGATCGCGGCGACGACGGGCTTGCGGCAGTCCGCGACGGCGTTGATGCCGGACTGCATCCGCTTGATGAGGTTGTGGAAATCGGTACGAGGTCCGGCCTGGGCCTTGTCGGCGAGGACGGCGCCGAAGCCGCCGCTCATCGCGGGCAGGTCCAGGCCGAAGGAGAAGTGCTTACCAGATCCGGCGAGCACGACGGCACGGACCTCGGGGTCGGCGTCGAGTTCGGCAAAGATGTCGGGCAGTTCCTCCCAGAAGTCCGGGCCCATCGCATTGCCCTTGCCGGGGCCGATGAGCGTCACCTGGGCGACGTGGTCCTTGCGCTCGACTGTGAACGCCTTCCAGCTCTGCTTTTCCGTCATTACTCGAGAGTAACCTTTGCGGCTCGGGCAGGCGAAGACCCGGTCGTCAGGGGGCAACCGGGTAGTGGCTGGTGATCGCGACCCTGTTCCACGCATTCATCACGACGGCGAGCCAGCTGACCGCCGACGCCTGCTCGGCGGTCAGGGATCCGTCGTCCCACGTACGTGTGTCCGGGACCGAGAGCCGGGTGACCTGTTCCGCCAGGGCCAGGGCGGCGCGCTCCCGCGCACTGAAGTACTGCGACTCCCACCACGCCGCCACGACCGCCAGACGATCGCTGGTCTCCCCCTTCGAGATGGCGTCGCGGGTGTGCATGCGCAGACAGAACGCGCAGCCGTTGATCTGCGAGACGCGGATCTTGACCAGTTCGGCCAGCAGCTGGTCCAGCCCCGACTCCTGCACGGCCGTTTCGGCCCGCGCGTTCAAGGCGCCCAACTGCTTGTACGCGTCCGGGTGCTGCTTGCTGAGGTTCACGGAGCTCATGCGGATTCCTTTCGACGCAGGCACGTCCGACGGGGTCGTTACCGATGTGGCCCTTCCCGATGTCTCACGATATTCAGAATGTTGCCGTCCGGTGCTCGGACGAAGAATCTGCGAACTCCCCACGGCTCGGTGGTCAGCGGGTACACGATCTCGTAACCGTGCTCCTGCGCTTCCGCGTATGCCGCGTCCACGTCGTCGATGTGAACCGATACGACCGAATCCTCAGGAGCGGAAGCATCTTTCGTGACGAGCTGGACGCTCGCCCCGGTGCCCGGCGCGGTGCAACGAGCGACCCAGCCCATGTCGAATTCCTCGGTGCTCAACCCGAGGTAGTCCGTGTAGAAGCGTTTGGCAGCATCGACGTCGGGCACACGAAGATTGGCGGTGATACGGGTGACGCGCATGAAGTCCTCCTGCCCCAGGCGTGGACGGACGCATTCGATTCTCCCCGTTCGAGGGAACCGGTGCGCCCGACTCGTGATTCCTCTGTCGGTGCCCGCCTGAAGAACTACCGGGGCAAGGCGCACGAAGGAGGCAGATCGGTCTTGGGCAAGCTTGTGAGAGGTCGAATCCCGGAGATCATCCGTTCGAACGGAGAGACGCCGGTGGTGCGGCAACTGACCGCAGCTCGGAATCGCCGCGTTCCACGGTTTCGACCTCGACGACATCCTGCGCATCGCAGCAAGCAAGCGCACCGCGCGATTTGGTTTCGCCGAGTGGACCCGGCTGGACCAGACCGGCGGTTCGATCGTCACCGAATCCGCACAATCCGGTGCGACTCGTTAATTGTGTGCAAACATCAGCGCCGACCGGCCGGTTCCCGCCCGCGAACGGCGGATGATCGAACTGCCCGCACGGGCACGTCCGCGACGCCGAGCGGAGGATGCGCATGCTGATGCACCAGGGAATCGGCCTGGACCGGTTCAACGACCTGCCGCGCCGACGCGCGGTGCACGCACTGTTCGAGTGCTGTTCCAGCCTGCCGTGGTCGGCCCGCCTGGCCGACGGCCGCGCGTATGCCACGCACACCGATCTGCTGAGCCGAGCGGAGAAGGAACTGCGAATCCTGCCCGAGCAGGAGATCCAGCAGGTCCTGCAGGGCCACCCCCGGATCGGGTCCCGGGCCCGGAGCCTGCAGTCGTATCGGGAGCAGTGCGCGGTGTGGGTCGAGGACGCGGCCTCGATGGGCATGCTCGACGAGGCCGGTTCCGCGTACGAGGAGCGGTTCGGGTTCCGGTACGTCTGGTGCGCCGACGGCCGGGACGGGCGCGCACTGCTGGCGAATCTCGCGGCCCGGATGAGCCACGATCTCGAGACCGAGCGTGATGTCCGCACCGCGGAGCTCGCGACGATCACCCGCACGCGGCTCGAACGGATGCTCGGACCGGAGGGCGGGTTCCCGGACTACTGACGACGGGTGGCCCGGGCGACGGCGCCGGCGAACAGCGCGGTCACGGCGGCGCCCATCGCGCGCTGGTCCACTTCCTCGGGATCGACGGAGTGCTCGAGGACCAGGCCGGAGATGAGCGCCATCAACGAGATCGCGGTGGTCCGCACGTCGAGGTCGACGCCCCACTCGCGGGCGCGGTCGCCGATCAGTTCGACGAGTTTGCCGCGCAGATAACGGCGTTCGCGTAGATAGGCCTGTTTGATGTTCGGGTCGCGGCCCGCTTGGACCCCGAACTCGAGGACCAGCAGCGACCATCCCGGATCCGCGATGAGGGCCGACGCCACCTCCGCGCCGCCCTTGCCCACCGCGTCGGCGGGGTCGAGTCCGGAGATCTCGGCGAGGACCCGGCCGGCGAGTTCGAGGGACCGCTGTGCGAACAGCTCCGCGAACAGGTCCTGCTTGGACTCGAAGTTCGAGTACACCGCGCCCTTCGTGAACCCTGCCCGACGCGCGATCTCGGCGAGGCGGGCGGCGGCGAAGCCGCGTTCGGCGAACTCGTCGGCGGCCGCGTCCAGAATGCGTCCGCGCACCACATCCCGGGCCGGACGCGCCGTTGCGGCCACCTCGTCTTGACGACTACCAGTCACGATACCTACGGTATTCAATACCCGCGGTATCGACAAGACCGCCGGGGCCCACCCAGACTTCGAGGACGCCCGTGACCACATCGACCGAGACACCGACCATCCCCGCGGCAACCGCCACGCCCCCGCCCGCGCACCGCAGCCCGCTCGAGCGGTTCGGCAGCGGCAAGGTCATGGCCGCGCTGGTCATCGGCGTCCTGGCGCTGCAGCTCGGCTTCATCCTCAGTTACGTCGCCGCGTTCCATCAGCCGACGCCACGGGACATCACGGTCGCCGTCGTCACGGCCCGCGGCATCCCGGAGGGCGTCGGACAGCAGTCGGTGGACAAGCTGAACGCGCTCGACGGACATCCGCTGGACGCACGCGTCGCGTCCGACACCTCGGAGGTCCGACGCCTGCTGCGGGACCGCGAGATCCAGGGCGCATACGTCATCGACCCGAGCGGAACGGACACCCTGATCACCGCGAGCGCCGGTGGCAGCTCGATCGCATCCGCGCTCGAGGCGGTCTTCGACCGGGTCGCGGCGGATCAGGACCGGCAGCTGGTGGTGCGCGACGAGATCCCCGTCGGCGCCCACGACAACCGCGGGCTCTCGGGCTTCTACCTGTCGATCGGCTGGGTCGTCGGCGGCTACCTGCTGGCCGCGGCGATCGGCCTCATCATCGGAGCGCCGTCGACGATGCGTCAGGCGTGGACGCACATCGCGGTCCTGTTCGGCTATTCGGTGGTGTCGGGCGCCCTGGGCGCGCTGATCACGACGCACCTGCTGGGAACGTTTGCCGGACACTGGTTCCCGCTGTGGCTGCTGGGCACGGGCGTGGTGTTCGCGACGGCGCTGTTCACGCTCGGACTGCGGGCCGCGGTGGGCATTCTCGCGGTCCCGCTCGCGATCGCGGTGTTCGTGGTGTTGGGCAATCCGAGCGCGGGTGGCGCATTCGGCGCGAACGTGATTCCCAGCTTCTACGCCGCGATCGGGCAGTGGATCACCCCCGGCGCGGGCACCGAGGGTGTGCGCAGCATCGTGTACTTCGACAACGTCGGTCTCGGCCAGCCGGCGCTCGCCCTCGCGCTGTACGCCGCGGTCGGTGCGGCGATGCTGCTCGGCTTCACCGCGCGGCGAACACGCCGGACCCGGACTTCGCTCACGCATACGCCTACCCATGCCGCGAGTTAGTCCTACCCTGAGAACATGCCCAGGCTGCTGCATCCCAATGCGGCGCACGTCGCCGACACGCTGATCGCGCGCGGACACCACGGGGTCATCGTCACCCAGCCCGCGCCGACGCACAGTGCCGCGGAGGCGGCGGAGGCGCTGGGCGTGCAACTCGGTGCCATCGTCAAGTCGCTGGTGTTCCTGCTCGACGACGAACCGGTGCTGCTGCTGGTGTCGGGGGCGCACGAGGTGGACGTGGCCGCCACGGGCGTCCGTCTGCAGGGCACGCTGTCGCGGGCCCCGCTCGACGTGGTCCGGGAGGTCACCGGCCAACCGATCGGCGGGGTCGCGCCGCTGGGGCATCCCACCAATCTGCCCACCTACCTCGACAGCGCCCTGGCCGGCCATCCGGATCTGTGGGCGGCGGCCGGGCACCCGGACACGGTCTTCCGGACCACCTTCCCGGAGTTGCTGCGGGTGACGGCGGGTCTGGCCGTCGACATGGGCCGACCGGCCGAGGACGCCGCGATGGGACACGAAAACCAGTTGCCCGCTGAGTGAGCGTAAGCATGCCTGGTCTGTGAGCCCGGCCCTATAGTGACGGCAGTCAATCAGGTCCGAATCGGAGAATGCCTTGTCACAGCACGTCGAGAATGCGCCCGACCTCACCGTCGTCCCGAGCGAGGAGGGCATCGGCAACGACGAGTACAAGGCGGCCATGCGCCGCCACCCGGCCGGCGTCACGATCGTCACCCTCGACTCGGAGTCCGGTCCGGTCGGCTTCACCGCGACGTCGTTCGCGTCGCTGTCGATGAATCCGCCGCTGATCTCGTTCAACATCGCGCTGAACTCGTCGAGCATCAACGCGCTGCAGGCCGCCGATTCGATCGTCGTGCACCTGCTGGGCGAGCACCAGCAGCACCTGTCGCAGCGCTTCTCACGCAGCGCCGACCAGCGTTTCAGCGACGAGTCACTGTGGTCCCGCCTCGAGACGGGCGAGCCGGTGCTGCACGGCACCCCGATCTGGATGCGCACCACGGTCCACCAGCTCATCCCCGCGGGCGATCACACCCTCGTGATCGGCCTGATCACCCGCATCCACAACGAGAACGACGACGAGGCCGCGGCCGCTCCGCTGCTGTACCACGAGGGCCGCTACCACCGCGCCGCACCGCTCGACTAGACGCTTCGACAGAGTTCCGGCCAGGCTCGTCCACGACGAGCCTGGCCGGAGCCGTTCACGGGCCGGAGCGTCACGCCGTTTCGGCGGCCGACCCCAGTCGGGGAAAGGGTTCGGTGGAGAACACGACCTCCACCGCCACGTCGAAGTAGGCGGCGATCCGCAACGCCAGATGCAGGCTGGGACTGTATTCGCCGCGCTCGAGGTAGCCGACGGTCTGATAGTGCACGCCGAGCGCCTCGGCCAGTTCCCGCCGCGATATCCCCCGCTCGGCGCGCAGCATCGCGATCCGGTTGTAGATGACTTCAGAAGGCACGCTGCATCGCCTTGTCCCGCCGCTCGGCCATGCTCGATCCTGATTCGTGACGCGCCATGCGTCGCAACACTACCGGCGCGATCAGCAGCCCCGCGACCGCCCAAACGCCCAGCACCGCGGCCGTCTCGAGGTGCCGCCAGGACTGGCCGATCTCGATCGCGGCCGCGTCGTCGGGCAGCAGCGCCGAACGCATGCCCAGGCCGACCCAGTAGATCGGGAACGCCTGACCCACGCCCTGGAGCCAGCCGGGCAGTGCGGTGATCGGATAGAAGATGCCCGAGATGGCGACGAGCGCCATCATCGGCATCGTCAGCAGGAAGGTGGCGCGCGGACCTTCGAGGACGCCGCCGAGGATCGCCCCGGCCGGCAGCGTGGCGAGCAGGCCGAGCAGCACCACCCAGACGAAGGTCGTCCACGCGCCCACCCCGTCCAGCGAAGACCCGCCGATGATCACCATCCCCGCCGCCATCACGATGGCCACCTGCACCAGAACCGATCCGGACGCGGAAAGGATCTTGCCGATGAAATAGCCGATCATGCCGTTGGGTGCCGCCTTGGCCCGCAGCAGTGTGCCGTCCTCCCGGTCGAGCACCAGCACGTTGGTTATCGCGAACACGCCATTGAACGCGATGATGCTGCCGATGAGGCCGGGCAGTGCCAGCTCGGCGATCGAGAGATCGCTGCCCGCGTACTCCCGGTTCCGCAGCAGGTAGAGCGCGGCGAGCGCGATCACCGGCATCGCGAACTGGCCGATGAGGTCGGGGGCGTTGGTGTACAGCTGACGGAACTCGATCCATCCACGGGTGAAACCGGCGCGGACAGCGGTACCTGTCGGGCTCATCGTGCGACCTCCGAGAGTGTGTGGACGGCGGCCTCGGCCTCGCCTGATTCCTGGCGACGGACCAGCGTCATGTAGGTGTCTTCCAACGAGGCGCGGCGCACCTCCAGGTCCTCGATTCGCTCGCCGTGCTGCTTGAACAGTTCGTGGACGAACTTCGTGGACTCGGTGGTGGTGTGGACGAAACGCTGGTCGTCGACGGTCCACCGCACCTCGGCTTCGCCGGCGATCGTGCGTGACAGTTCGTCGGCGGAACCGTCGGCGATGATGCGGCCGCCCGCCAGGATCAGGATCCGGTCGGCGATCTTCTCCGCCTCGTCGAGGTCGTGGGTGGTGAGCAGCACCGTCGTGTTCTCGAGATCGGACAGGCGGTGCACCAGGTCGTGGAAGTCCCGGCGGGCCGCGGGGTCGAAGCCCGCGGTCGGCTCGTCCATGAACAGCAGTTCCGGACGGCCCACGATGCCGATCGCCACGTCCAGCCTGCGGCGCTGACCACCGGACAGTGCGGCGACCTTCGCGTCCGCCTGCGCGGTGAGCCCGACCAGGGCGATGAGTTCGTCTGTGTCCCAGGGCTCGCGAGATCGCTCCGCGAGATAGGGGCGGTAGAACGCGCCGAGATGGTCGAGCAGTTCGTGTACCCGCCACTTGGCGTGGTCGCGCCAGGACTGGAGGACGACACCGATCCGGGATCGCCACTGTTCGTCGCCGTGTTCGGGATCGGCGCCCAGGACGGCGACGCGGCCCGCCGAGCGTCTGCGGAAGCCTTCCAGGATCTCGATCGTGGTCGTCTTGCCCGCGCCGTTCGGGCCGAGCATGACCAGCACCTCGCCGCGCCGCGCCTGGAATGCCACGTCGCGCAGAACATCGACGTCGGCGTAGCGCATTCGCAACGCGCCGACGTCGAGAACAACGTCGTTACTCAAAGCCATGAACCCTCCCCAGTCACGATCCTTCGATGATTTGTAGCATACCTACTACATTCTGCAGCGATAGTGCTTCGTCGAATCCTCTCGAAACGGGCACGAGGACGTCGAGACCCGGGACCGCACACAACATGGAGATGGGGATGGCGTGGCAGCTCTATGCCCGGGATCCGTGCCGATCCGCGATCCCGCGCAGAGACCGGCAGTAGCATTGAGCCGACCACATCCGATCCACGGGATCGAGAAGTCATGGACCTGCACCTGGCCGGCAAGACCGCCGTCGTCACGGGCGCGAGCAAGGGCATCGGGCTTGCGGTGACCACAGCCCTGGCATCCGAGGGCACTCACGTCGTCGCCGGATCACGCACTCGCACTGCGGAAATCGAGTCGCTGGAGAACGACGGCAACGTCACGTTCGTTCCGTGTGACCTGTCCACGGCCGAGGGCCCGGCGACCCTGATCGAGGCGGCCACCGAGCGCGGCGGCGTGGACATCCTCGTCAACAACGCCGGCGCCGTGACGCCGCGGACCGGCGGATTCGCGAGCATCTCCGATGAGGACTGGCTGGCATCGCTGACCCTGACGTTCCTGTCCGCGGTGCGGACCACCCGCGCCGCGCTCCCCCAACTCGTCCGGCGCGGCGGCGGGGCCGTCGTGACCGTCAGCTCGGTCAACGCGTTCCTGCCCGATCCCGGGGTGGTCGACTACTCCGCCGCGAAGGCCGCACTCACCAACTTCTGCAAATCGCTTTCCAAAGAGGTTGCCGGTCAGAAGATTCGGGTCAACACGGTCAGCCCCGGACCGGTCACCACTGCGCTGTGGCTCGCCGACGACGGGGTCGCGTCCACCGTGGCCCGGGTCAGCGGCAGCACGGCGGAGGCGGTCGTCGAGGCCGCCGCCGCAGGGTCCGAGACCGGACGCTTCACCCGCCCCGACGAGGTGGCGGATCTGGTGCTGTACCTCGCGAGCGAGAGGGCCGGCAACATCACCGGGGCCGACGTCGTCATCGACGGCGGGCTGATCAAAACGCTGTGAGCACTGGGACAATCACGGACATGGAGCGCACCTTCGACAGTCTGGTTGCCGAAGCCGAGGCCGCATCGGTCGACGGCTGGGAATTCTCCTGGCTCGACGGCCGCGCCACCGAACAGCGCCCGTCGTGGGGCTATCAGCGCCTGCTGGGCGAGCGCCTCGCACGAGCGACGGCTGCACTCGATATCGAGACCGGCGGAGGGGAGGTTCTCGCGGGCGCCGGCGCGATTCCCCCGACGATGGCCGCGACGGAGTCCTGGCCGCCCAACCTCGCGAAGGCCACCGCGGTGCTGCACCCGTTGGGTGTGGTGGTGGTCGCGGCCTCGGACGAGCCACCACTACCGTTCGCGGACAACGCCTTCGATCTGGTCAGCAGCCGACATCCCAATACCGTGTCGTGGCCGGACATCGCGCGGGTGCTCGTCCCCGGCGGAACCTATCTGGCCCAGCACGTGGGTCACGAGAGCGTCTTCGAACTCGCCGAGTTCTTCCTCGGTCCGCAACCCGCGGCGCGGCGATCGAGGCATCCGGACACGGCCGCGTCCGAGGCGTGCGCCGCCGGGCTCGAGATCATGGATCTGCGTTTCGAGCGACTGCGCATGGAGTTCTTCGACATCGGAACGGTGGTCTACTTCCTACGGAAGGTGATCTGGATAGTTCCGGGCTTCACGGTCGACGCCTGCCGTGACCGGTTGCGGGACCTCGACCGACACATCCGCGCGGAGGGGTCGTTCGTCGCCCATTCCACCCGATTTCTCATCGAGGCCCGCAAGCCGGACTGACGGAGCGGTCTCAGGACGCGCGTGCGGGACGATGCAGCCCGAACTTGGCCAGCGCCTCGTCGGCGGTCTCGGACGCGGCGACGAGCCCGCGGCGTTCGAGCCACGGCAGCGTGCCGTCGACCACACGCTCGAGCACCCTCGGGAGTGCGAGCGGCACCAGCGTCACCCCGTCCGCGACGTCGGCGGCGTGGATGTCGGCGATCAGGCTCGCGAGGCCGTCGGCGGTCCCGATGTAGGACAACGACGTCGGCAGGTGGGGCACTCCGAGGGTCTCGTCGAGCAACGCGAGTTCGGAACGCGCGCTTCGGGAATCGACGGCAAGGAGCGTCTCGACATCGACCAGCACGGTGATGCCGTCGGGGTCGCGCCCCTCGGCGGCCACCTCGGCTCGGATCCGGGTCCGGGTCTGCTGTGCCTCGCGCAGATCTGATGCCTGGACCCGGTAGACGACGGGCGGCTGCGCGGCCAGGTCGAGGTCATCGGGGCCGACGGTCAGGTCGACCCAGTAGTCGGGGCCGGTGAGCGGGACGTTGCCGGCGATACGGGCTGCGGCCGGGTGGTGTCCCGCACCGGTCAGTTCGACGGCGACGCGGAGTGGGCGACGGTGCGCGGCCGAGGAGACGGAGGCAAAGAAGTTCTCGGACATGGCAATTCCTCGCAGGAAGGCAGGTACAGGGCGCGGAGCGATCAGCGCGTACACATGCCGGACGAGGTGCGGCACAGGTCGACGTGCCGGCGGGACCATTGACCGCCCGTGTTCGTCGACTCCATGTGCGTCACGCTAGCCGTCCCTTCGCGTCCCCACCACAGTTCGAATCACGGCGATTTCGGACGTGCCGTCTACACGCACTCGGCGGCGCCGGAGGTCCGCCCGGAGAACCCGCGGGTCTCGGGGACCGGGTTCCACAGTCCATCGGTCTTGCCGTAGTTCCAGGTCTCCTCGCCGGCGGCGAGCTGGCGGACGGCCGCGATCAGGCGCTCGACGTCGGCCGAGCTGGTGCCCAGCCCGAGGCTGGCACGCACGGCACCGCCGGCGTGGCCGATGCGGCTGAGCAGCGGGTGAGCGCAGAAGCGGCCGTCGCGCACGCCGATTCCGTGTTCGGCGGACAGGAACGCGGCGATCCGGCCCGGCTCGAAGCCGTCGATCGTGAAGGTGACGATGCCGACGCTGTCCGGCGCATCCGACCACAGGCGCAGCAGGTGCACACCGTCGATCTCCGCGAGGCCGTCCGCGAGGCGGGTCGACAGCACACGCTCGTGCTCGACGACACGGTCGAAGTCCAAGGCGGACAGCGCGTCACACGCGGCCGCGAGCGCGGCGACACCGAGGACGTTGGGGCTGCCGGCCTCGTGGCGGGCGGGGGCGGGCGCCCAGCAGGTCTCGTCGATCGTCACCTCGCGGACAGCGCCGCCACCGGCGAGGTACGGCTGCGCGTCGTCGAGCCAGTCACGGCGGCCGACCAGTACGCCCGCACCGAAGGGTGCGTACAGCTTGTGGCCGGAGAAGGCCAGGTAGTCGACGCCGCACTCGGCGAGGTTCACGCGGCGGTGCGGGGTCAACTGCGCGCCGTCGACGAGGATCCGGGCGCCGCAGCGGTGCGCGATGTCGGCCAGTTCGGCGATCGGCAGCACCTCACCGGTGACGTTGGAGGCCCCGGTGATCGCGAGCAGCGCGGCGGGCTTGGCGCACAGTTCGGCGACCAGGCGACGGATCGTCTCGGCGACCGTGTCGGCAGCCTCGACGATGCGGGAGTTCTTCCACGGCAACAGGTTTGCATGGTGCTCGATGTCGAGGACGACGACATCGCCGGGCACGCAGTTCGCGAGCAGGTTGAGCGAGTCGGTGGTGTTGCGGGTGAAGACGACGACCTGGTCGGTGTCGGCTCCGACAAAGCGCTCCACCGATCCGCGGGCGTTCTCGTAGGCCTCGGTGCTCACGCGGGAGGCGTAGCCGGCGCCGCGATGCACGCTTGCGTAGAAGGGCAGCAGTTCCTGGACCCGGTCGGTGACCTGCGCCAGGGCCGGCGCGCTGGCCGCGTAGTCGAAGTTCGCATAGGTGCAGGTTCCACCCCCGACAAGCGGAACCTGCAGGTCACAGCCCGACACCCGAGCAATCGGGGCGGTGGCGCAGCAGGTATCGGCAGTCAGTACAGCAGTCATCACGACATCCTTCGAGTTCAGGACTCGTCGGCGATGAGAGTTGACGCCATCGGAGTCCGCGCTTGCCGCGGCCTTGTGGCCGACAGCCTGGTCGTCACCCGGAGCACCCCACCGCGGTTGGAGGGTTGCCGACCAGCTAGCCGGGGCTTGACGCTGGTACTCGTGACCTGGCAACGAGAATGGCAGAGGCGTCCGCGCCATGTCAACCCATCGTCAACCCTTCCGGAACGAGACGGTGGTCACATCTCGCCGAGTTCGGCGAGGCGCCGTTCGAGGAATCGTCGCGACGACGCGGTCCGCGCCGAGGACGCCGCGCGCCGATACTCGGCGACGGCGTCTCGGCGCCGGCCGGAGCGGCGCAGCAGGTCGGCGCGCACCGCGGCCACCGTGTGATCGAACCCGGCCGCACCCACTCCCCCGATCTCGTCCACCGCGACGATTCCGGCCTCGGGCCCATCCCGAAATCTCACTGCGACAGCCCGATTCAGTTGCACGGCGGGGGATTGTCCGAACCCGAGGAGACGGTCGTAGGCGGCGACGATCGCAGACCAGTCGGTATCGGCGAAGGTGGGAGCGACGGCGTGTGCCGCGGCGATGGAGGCCTCGACGGTATAGCGCCCGCCACCGCCCGCGCGGGCAACGATCAAGCGCGCCAATCCTTCCGAGATCCGAGACCGATCCCATCGGCCACGGTCCTGCTCGTCGAGCGGAACGGCTTCGCCGGAACTGTCGACGCGTGCGCGGCGGCGACTGTCCTGCAGGCACATCAGGGACGTGAGCCCCCAGACCTCCGGCGCGTCGGGCATCAGTTCACACAGCAGACGACCGAGCCGCAGCGACTCGTCACACAGCTCGCCGCGCACGCTCGCATCACCTGCGGTGGCCGAATACCCTTCCGTGAAAACGAGATAGACGCATGCGAGCACGGCGGGCAGACGTTCGGGGAGCAGGCCGTCGGACGGCACCCGCAGTGGGATGCCCGCGGTCCGGATCTTCGCCTTCGCCCGACTCAGCCGCTGCCCGACGGTGGGCCCCGGCTGCATGAACGCGCGGGCGTGGTCAGCCCACACACCAGCCGCAGCGTCAGCGCCACCTGTGACGGTGCGGACAACGCCGGATGGCAACACGTGAAGATCAGCCGCAGCCGGTCGATCGCGCGGTTCCGGGCGACCGTCGTGATCCATGCCCCCGGTTTGCGGGGCGCCGTCGACGGGCCACGTCCGCAGCGCCTCCGTGAACGCATCCTGCACCGCGTCCTCGGCGATCTCGATGTCCCCGACCAGTCGGGCGACGGTGGCCAGCGCCCGCCCGGATTCCTCCCGGAACACGCGCGTCAGTGCCACCGTCGCCGCCTCGGAGGTCATGCGCTCACTCGGCGACGATCTGCCGGAGTTCGACGCACCCCTTGGGCCCGAGCGGGATCTGCGAGGCCAGCGCCACCGCGGTCTCCTGATCGGGCGCGGACAGCACGTAGAGACCGTTCGCGATCTCGTTGGCCTCGGTGAACGGCCCGTCCGTCAGCAGCATTTCCCCGTCGCGCAGTCGTACGGTCGTTGCCGACGCCGGCTGATACAGCGCCCCGGAACCCTTGATCCGGTCGCCCGCGATCTCGCCGAACCGCTGATGTTCGGCCACGCGCGCGTCCCACTCGGCCGACCCCGGTTCGTTGGCGGACCCGAGAGGTTCACGCAGCAGCGCAGCCCACCACGTGTCATTCGGTTCGTCCACCGAATTCCAGAACACCATCGGCCACAGCTCCACGTGCCCGGTCGAGACCTCGGGGATCTGCCGCACCAGGCTCAGCGCGGCGTCGAGGTCGGCGGCGTCGAACACGTAGTACCCGCGCACGACCTCGGCGGCGTCGGTGAACGGGCCGTCGGCGACGAGGGTGCGTCCGCCGTCGTGCCGAATGGCCGCTCCCTCACTGGAGGGATACAGCCCGCCACCGGCAACGGCCTCCTGCGCCTTGGTCCAGAACTCCTGGTGCCGCGCCATCGACGCCTTGTGCTCATCGGTGCCCGGGATCGAGGTGCGACCGTCCTCCTCCGCTGCCAGCAATGCCAGGTAGTACATGTCGTCTCCTTCCGACGATGCGGGGCCCTTCACCCCACTTTCGTCAACACGACGTGCGCGACGCGCCGATTTCGACACAACCGGTGGAGAATCGTCACGAAGAACCGACCCCTGGAGGATGTCCACGCCGTCGGAGCGTGTTCATCAGCCGGACACCTGGTCGTGAGACAACCAGGTGCCCGCACAGCCAGGACCAGAGAGGGACGCCCCGGATTGTCTGCCCAGCCATCGACAAACCAGACTGATCCGCACCGGATGCACCGGATACCCGCCGAGATGCTCCGGTCCGCGCTCGCGCCCGCGCCACGCACGCTCATCGACATCCTCACCGCAACTGCCGAGGCGTACCCGGAGGCCACGGCGATCGACGACGGCCACCTGCCTCTGACGTACCGCGAACTGATCGGGCAACTGGAGACGGGCGCCCGCTGGCTCGCCGATGCCGGCGTCGGCGCGGGCGATCGGGTGGGTGTCCGGATGCCGTCGGGCTCCCGCGACCTGTACGTCGCGATCCTGTCGGTGCTCGCGGCCGGCGCGGCGTACGTGCCGGTGGACGCCGACGATCCCGACGAGCGCGCCGACCTGGTGTTCGGGGAGGCGCAGGTGGCGGCGATCCTCACCGCCGACGGCGTGCAACCCGGCACCGCACCTGCGCGTGCGGCAGCCCCGGAGGTCCGTCGTCCGACCCCCGACGACGACGCCTGGATCATCTTCACGTCCGGCTCCACCGGCACCCCGAAGGGGGTCGCGGTCACGCACCGCAACGCCGCGGCGTTCGTCGACGCCGAGGCTCGGATGTTCCTGCAGGACAGCCCGATCGGGCCCGAGGATCGCGTCCTCGCGGGCCTGTCGGTGGCGTTCGACGCGTCGTGCGAGGAGATGTGGCTGGCGTGGCGGCACGGCGCCGCCCTGGTGCCGGCACCGCGCTCGCTGGTGCGCAGCGGCATGGATCTCGGCCCGTGGCTGGTCTCGCGCGATGTCACGGTCGTCTCCACCGTCCCCACGCTCGCGGCGCTGTGGCCGGCCGAGGCGCTCGAGGCCGTGCGGTTGTTGATCTTCGGCGGCGAGGCCTGCCCGCCGGACCTGGCCGAGCGGCTCGCGGTGCCCGGACGCGAGGTGTGGAACACGTACGGGCCCACCGAGGCCACCGTCGTCGCGTGCGGCGCGCTCATGGACGGCACCGGCCCGGTCCGGATCGGGCTGCCGCTCGACGGCTGGGACCTCGCCGTGGTCGACGGGGCCGGCGAACCGGTCGCCGAGGGCGACGTGGGCGAACTCGTCATCGGGGGTGTCGGGCTCGCCCGGTACCTCGACCCGGCGAAGGACGCCGAGAAGTACGCGCCGATGCCGACCCTGGGCTGGGACCGCGCGTACCGCAGCGGCGACCTGGTCCGCCTCGACACGGCCGGTCTGCTGTTCCAGGGCCGCGCCGACGACCAGGTGAAGCTGGGTGGCCGGCGCATCGAACTGGGCGAGGTCGACAACGCGCTGCAGAACCTGCCCGGCGTCAGCGGCGCCGCGGCCGCGGTCCGCAAGACCGCGGCGGGCACCTCTGTCCTCGTCGGGTACCTCGCGAGCACCGATCCGGACTTCGACGTCAGGGCGGCGCGGGACCAGCTGGCCGAGCAGCTGCCCGCGGCCCTGGTGCCGCGGCTCGCGCTGGTCGACGAGCTGCCCACGCGTACGTCGGGCAAGGTCGATCGGAACGCGCTGCCGTGGCCGCTGCCCGGTGCCCGCGAAGACACGGTCGATCCGGCCCTCAGCCTCGACGGCACCGCCGCCTGGGTCGCCGGGCTGTGGGCGTCGATCCTCGGCGCGGGTGTCACCGGCCCCGACGACGACTTCTTCGAGATGGGCGGCGGCTCACTGTCCGCGGCGCAGCTCGTCACGGCGCTGCGCGAGCGCTTCCCCGAGATCACCGTCGCCCAGCTGTACGACCATCCGCGGCTCGGCTCGCTCGCCGGCTTCCTCGACGAACTCTCCCCCACCGAGACCGTCGAACCGCGCCACGTCGCGCCGACGCCGCTGCGCGCGCAGCTCGCGCAGATCGCGGCCACGGTGCCGCTCACGACGCTCACGGGTCTGCAGTGGGTCACGTGGCTGGCGATCGCCGGCAACGTGCTGTCGTGGCTGGATGTGCCGTGGGCACCGACACTGTCGTGGTGGTGGGTGGCGCTCGCCTTCTTCCTGTTCATCACCCCGCTGGGACGGATGGGCATCGCGGTACTCGGGGCGCGCACGCTGCTGCGCGGCCTGAATCCGGGCACCTATCGACGCGGCGGCAGCGAACACCTGCGGCTGTGGATCGCGCTGCGCCTGGTCGAGGCCAGCGGTGCCGACAACCTGTCGGGTGCGCCGTGGATGCTGTACTTCGCGCGCGCCCTCGGCGCGCGGGTGGGTAACGGCGTCGACCTGCACACCCTGCCACCGGTCACGGGCATGCTCGTACTCGGCGACGGCTGCTCGGTCGAACCCGAAGTGGACCTGTCCGGGCACTGGATCGACGGCGACGTCGTGCACATCGGTGAGATCCGGATCGGCGACGGCGCCACCGTCGGCGCCCGCTCCACGCTGTTGCCCGGCGCCCGGATCGGCCGCGGCGCCGAGGTCGCGCCCGGCTCGGCGGTGTTCGGGAAGGTCAAGGCCGAGCAGCACTGGGCCGGGTCCCCGGCGGTGAAGGTGGGCAAGGCGACGCACCCGTGGCCCGACCACACACCGCGCCGCGCCCCGCACTGGGTGCCGATCTTCGGCGTCACGTCCGTGGTGCTGGCGGGCATGCCGATCTTCGGCCTCGCCGTCGGCATCCTGCTCGTCGGCTGGTGGATCCGCGACGCCGCCGACCTCGGGGATGCGGCCCTGTGGTCCCTGGCGATCCTGCCGGTCGCGACGGTTCTGTCGCTGTTCGTCTTCGCCGCGCTGACGGTGATCGCGGTGCGGCTGCTGTCGATCGGACTCACCGAGGGCTACCACCCCGTCCGAAGCCGGGTCGGCTGGCAGGTCTGGGCCACCGAGCGGCTCATGGACTCGGCCCGCACCTTCCTGTTCCCGCTGTACGCGAGCCTGCTCACGCCGCTCTGGCTGCGACTGCTCGGCGCCAAGGTCGGCCGCAACACCGAGATCTCGACGGCGCTGGTGCTGCCGAAGTTCACCACCGTCGCCGACGGCGCATTCCTCGCCGACGACACCATGGTCGCGAGTTACGAACTCGGCGGCGGGTGGATGCGGGTCGAGCCCGCGAAGGTCGGCAAGCGCGCGTTCCTCGGCAACTCCGGCATGGCCGGCCCGGGCCGACGCGTGCCCAAGAACGGCCTCGTCGCGGTGCTGTCCGCAGCGCCCAGCAAGGCGAAGTCGGGATCGTCGTGGCTGGGCAGCCCGCCGGTGCGGCTGCGCCGGGCGGCCACCGAGTCCGACGCGTCCCGCACGTTCGCCCCGCCGCTGCGGCTCAAGATCGCCCGCGCGGTGGTCGAGACGTGCCGGCTGATCCCGGTGATGGTGACGTTCGGGATCGGTCTCGGCGTCCTGTTCGCCCTCGCGTGGCTGGTGTCGGTCGGCGGGTTCGCTCTCGCGGCGCTCGGCGGCGGCGTGGTCCTGATGATCGCGGGCGCCGTCGCCGGCGCGGTATCGGTGGCGGCCAAGTGGCTGGTCGTCGGCCGGATCGGCGCGGTCGAACATCCGCTGTGGAGTTCGTTCGTGTGGCGCAACGAGGTGTCCGACGCGTTCGTCGAAACCGTTGCCGCACCGTGGTTCGCGCGGGCCGCCAACGGCACCGCGGTGATGAACGTATGGCTGCGCGGACTCGGCGCGACGATCGGCCGCGGCGTGTGGTGCGAGACGTACTGGCTGCCCGAGGCCGACCTGGTGACCCTCGGCGACGGCGCCACCGTCGAGCGAGGGTGCGTCGTGCAGACGCACCTGTTCCATGATCGGATCATGTCCATGGACACCGTCACGCTGGGCGCCGGCGCCACCCTCGGGCCGCACTGTGTCGCACTGCCCGCCGCGGGACTGGGCGACGGCGCCACCGTCGGCCCGGCCTCGCTCGTGATGCGCGGCGACACCGTCCCGCCGTCCACCCGCTGGCAGGGCAATCCGATTGCACCGTGGCCGGATTCGACGACGAACGGGGGTACTCGATGAAGCCCGGCAAGTTCTACGAGGAACCGATCGATCCGTACCTGCCGCAGAACGGCAACCGCGGCTACCGGGTCTCCCGATACGAACTCGACCTCACGTACAAGGTCCCCAGCAACCGGTTGTCCGGCAAGGCGTCGATCACGGCCACCACCACCGACGTCCGAGGCAAGTTCTCGCTCGATCTCGCGCAGACGATGCAGGTGTCGAAGGTGTCGGTCAACGGTGGCCGCGGGGCCAAGTACACGCACCGCGGCGGCAAGCTCACGATCACTCCGGCGCAGAAGATCCCCGCGGGCGGCCTGCTCGCGATCACCGTCCAGTACGGGGGCAACCCCGAACCGATCGTCACCATGTGGGGCGACGTCGGCTGGGAGGAGCTGGACGAGGGGTCCCTCGTCGCGAGCCAGCCCAACGGCGCCGCGTCGTGGTTCCCGTGCGACGACCATCCGAGTTCCAAAGCCAGCTACAACATCTCGATCACCACCGACTCGCCGTACCACGCCGTCGCGAACGGGACGCTGGTCAGGAAGCAGACCCGCGCGAGCCACACCACGTGGGTGTACGAGCAGGCCGAGCCGATGTCGAGCTACCTGGCGACCATCCAGATCGGACCGTACGAGCGCCGACGCGTCGGCCACGGCAGGGTGCCGATCCACGCACTGCACCCCAAGGAACTGCGGGTGCCGTTCGACCACGACTTCGCCCGGCAGCCCGAGATGATGGACGTCTTCGAGAGGCTCTTCGGCCCCTACCCGTTCGAGGACTACTCCGTGGTCGTGACCGGCGACGAACTGGAGATCCCGATCGAGGCGCAGGGCCTGTCGATCTTCGGCGCCAACCATTGCGACGGCGTACGCGGCTCCGAACGTCTTGTCGCGCACGAGCTTGCGCACCAGTGGTTCGGCAACAGCCTCACCCTCGGCATGTGGAAGGACATCTGGCTGCACGAGGGTTTCGCCTGCTACGCCGAGTGGCTCTGGTCGGAGAACTCCGGTGGCCCCGACGCCCACACCCACGCGCAGCAGGCGCACCGCGGGCTCGCCGGTAAACCGCAGGACATCCTGCTCGGCGATCCCGGACCGCGGCTGATGTTCGACGACCGCATCTACAAGCGCGGCGCCCTCACCCTGCATGCGTTGCGGCGGCAGATCGGCGACGACGCCTTCTTCGCGCTGCTGCAGAAGTGGACCGCGAAGTACCGGCACTCGACGGTCTCCACCGAGCAGTTCACCGACCTGGCAGCGCATTTCACCGACAAGCCGCTGCGCCCGCTGTGGGACGCGTGGCTCGCGGCGAAGCCGCTACCGGCGCTCTGACGCCTCCGCGGCGACCGCCGCCGGCAGGTCCGCACGCCACTTCACGACGACCAGGACGAGGCTCGCGGCGGCCACGATCGCGCCGATCACGAACATCATCGGGTACGTCAGCGCCGGGTTGGTCTCGGCGATCACCGCCATCACCGCGGGCACGGCGAACCCGAGGTAGCTCAGCGAGTAGAAGACCGCGGTGAGACCGGCGAGATCGTCCGGGCCGGCGATCCGCTGGATCTCCTGCAGCCCCGACACCAGCGCCATGCCGTAGCCACAGCCGAGGACCGCGGCCGCAATCATCGCGAGCGGCACCGTCAACGCACTGGATGCGACGGCTGCGAGCGACATGCCCGCGACCAGGACCGCGAGCGCCACCGCGACGGCCCGCGCGTTCAGCGGGGTGTCGATCCGACGGCCGACGGCCTGGATCGCGAACCCGGATCCGAGTCCGATCACGCACAGCAGCGCCGAGAACGCGATGGGCGCCCCACCGCTGCGCGACGTCATCAGCGCGGGCAGCACCGCATACGCCGACGCGGCCGCACCGAACACCCACGGCGCCACCGGCGCCGCGACGTACAGGAACCGGCGGTGTCCGGCGGACGGGATCTTCAGATCGGCGGCCAGTCGTCCGCGGTCGGCCCTCGGCACCGCCGCCCGGGTCTCCGGTGCGCGCAGCATCGCGATGCCCGCGGCCAACGCGATCGCGATGTGCACCGCGTACGGGAACGCACTGGGCCACGGCCCCCACTGCGCGAGCACACCGGCGATGCCGGCGCCGACACCGAATCCGGCGGTCAGGCTCATCGCGGCCCGTCGCGCACCCGACCCCGGCCCGGCCTTCGGGTCGTATTCCGGACTCGAGAGTTCCTTGACCCAACTGCCGCCGACGGCCATGCCGAGGCCGAGCGCCACACCGGACAGGATGCGACCCACGATCAGCATCGGTGCCGAATCGGGCGCGGACGCCAGCACCAGCGACCCGGCCACCGCGATGAACGGCGCGGGCAGCATCAGCGCCCGCCGACCGAGTCGATCCGACAGCGGTCCGCCGATCAGCAGCGCCGGAACGATGCCGAACACGTACGCGAACAGAAAGGTGTCGACGACGACCTGCGTGAAACCGTGATCGAGCTTGTACATCACCAGCAACGGGGTGAACTCGTTGCCGCCCCACGCGACGGCGAACATGCCCGCGGCCACCAGCGCCCAGGACCGCGTCCGGGTCGGCTTCGCCGACGCGGTGGTGGTGGTGGACTCGTCGACCGCGGTCATCGGATCCCTCCGTTCCCCAGTGAGTGCACCTCACGCATGTGTCGTCCGACAGCCGACGCGAAGCCCTCGGCATCACCGGCCTCGATCAGGTCCGCCAGGCGGGTGTGATCGTCGACGATCTTGGTGATCTGGTCGGGATCCCGAGCCAGGGAATGCGCGGTCATCCGGCGTTGCCGCTCGCGCAGACCGTCGTAGAAACTCTCGAGCAGCGGGTTGCCGCCGGCGCGCACCAGCGCGCGGTGGAAGTTGGCATCCAGCGTGCTGAACCGCGCGGCATCCCCCTGCGCGGCCGTGTCGCGCTGCTCCTCCAGATTGGCCCGCAGCGCCGCGACCAGCGCCTCTCGGGTACGCGGGCTCGCGGCGGCGACCTGCGCGGCATGGACCTCGATGAGCAGACGCGCATCGACGACGTGCTCAGCCTCCCCCTCCGCGACGGGCACGATCAGCGCACCGCGCTTCGGGTACAGCCGCATCCAGCCCTCGGCCTCGAGCCGCAGGAACGCCTCACGTACCGGCGTCCGACTCGAGCCCATCCGCGTGGCGATCTCGCCCTCGCTGATCAGCTCACCGCCCGGGAGCTCCCCGGACAGGATGAGTTCCTTCACCTCGCGGTACGCGAGCTCGGCAGCCGAATACAACTTAGACACAAGATGTATTTATACGCCTTGCGAAGGATCTCCCGGGACCCGGGGGTCAGGCTGTCGAGCCCACCTTCGGAGCACGAGCCTGCGCGGAATACCGCCCACCGTTGCGAAGAATGTCGATCGGATGGTCGAAGCACTCGCTGATGCGCTCGGTGGTGATCACCGACGCTGCGGACCCCTGCGCGATGATGACGCCGTCACGTATCAGGATCGCGTGCGTGGTGGTCGTCGGGATCTCCTCGATGTGGTGGGTCACCAGGATGCTGGCCATCGACGGATGCTGCGCACGCATCTCGTCGAGCGCGGTCAGCAACTGCTCCCGAGCCGCGAGGTCCAGCCCGGTGGCGGGCTCGTCGAGCAGCAGGACCGGCGGGTCCGGCATCAACGCCCGCGCGATCAATGCCCGGCCCCGCTCCCCCTGCGACAGGACCGGCCAGCGCGCTTCGAGCCGCTCCGACATGCCCATCATCGCGATCAATTCCTCCGCCCGCTCCCGGTCCGCCTCGGTGGGCTGCCACCGCTGCGCGAACTCGGGGGTGTTCGTCAGCCCGGTGAGGACGATGTCGCGCACGGTCAGCGGACGTTCGACGACGTGCCGCGGGTTGACGTGCCCGATGTGCGAGCGCAGTTCACGCATGTCGACGCGGCCCAGTCGGTGGCCGAGCACGTGCACGGTGCCTCGGGTGGGATGGGCGACCGCACCGAGCAGGCTCAGCAGCGTGCTCTTGCCGGCACCGTTGGCGCCCAGCAACACCCAGTGCTGCCCCTGCTCGATCTGGACGTCGATCCCGTTCAGCAGCGGACGTCCGTCGCGCACGAGGTCGACGTTCTCGGCGCTCAGCACGACCTCTCGGTGGATCCGGGTACTCACGGGCGTGGTCCTTCCTCACGGAGCGTGGCCATCACGGGATCGAGGTTCGCCTCCGTCGCGGCGACCGCGGCCGTCGGGTCGCCCTCCTCGAGGGCGTGCACCAGCGCGTCGTGCGCACAGGCGGTGTCCGGTATCGGTTCGTTCCGGACCATCTCGACGAGCACCTCGTGCAGCACCGGCCGTACGGAGGCGAAGAGCGCGGACAGCACCGAGTTGCCGGCGAGTTCGACGACCGCCTGGTGGAAGTCGAGATCGGCTTCGACGAACGCCTCGGCGTCGAGCGGTTGCCGGGCATGACGCTCGGCCAGCTGACGCCGGACCTTTGCGAGACCCTCCGGGTGAGCACGCTCGGCGGCGAGCCGGGCCGCCTCCGCCTCGAGTGCGCGGCGCACCTCCAGGACCTCGAGGATGCGCGAGCGGCGCAACAACTGCTCCAGACCTGGATCGCCGGTCTGAGGCTCCACGACGAACGTCCCGATTCCACGGCGTACATCCAGCAGTCCGTCGCGGACGAGCAACCGGACAGCCTCCCGGACGGAGGATCGGCCGACACCGATCTCGGTTGCCAGTTCCGTCTCACTCGGTATCCGCTCGCCGACCGCCCATTCACCGGTACGGATCCGCTGCGCCAGCAACGCTTCCAGCTGCGGAACCAACGGCCCACTGTGCAATGCGTGCTCGGTCACGACGACCACCTCCGATCGCCAGCGTATAGACATCAGACGTCTGATGTCTATGCCGCGAGGGGCCTGAACCTACTATTCGACGAATGGAACCAGTGCATCTCGCGATCGCCCCCGTCGACCGACGAGAGGGATCACGGGTCGGCGGGAATCCGCCGCGGTGTTTCGCCGGCGACACACTGGTCGAGACCCACGACTACCTGCTCACCCTGGCGGCAAGTGCGGCCGAGTGGCTCCTGGGACGGGAACTGTCGGTGTTCGTCCGGCGAGGGTTCACGATCGGCGACGACGACCTGGAGTACCCCGATATCGGGGTGCACGCGGTCCTGCACGAGCCGTCCGGTCGCGGCGACGGGATCGTTGGCCGGCACCCGGGACTGGGCAGCGCTGCGCTGATCTCCGCACCGGTCGACGCGGAGGAAGCGCCGTTCGTGCGGATCGCCGGGGATCCCGTCCTGATCCAGAACGAACCGTCCTATGCGCACGCCGTGGAGGCCGACGGGTATCGATTCTTGTTCCAGGTGAACGAGGAGGGGTGGCCGGTCTCCGACGCACCGGACCCGGAATTCGTCGAGGAATACCTGTTCGGTTACGGCTCGGTGTACTTCTACGGGCGACTCGACAGCAAGGGGGCGGCCCAGATTGTCGTCCCGGGATTTCTCGATTTCTGATGCCGCCGAATGGCGTCGAAATCTCGTGCATTGCGAACCGAGAATGGCCGAGAAGGGTCGTGGTACGGAAATGCCGAAGGCCCCCACCCTGATGGGTGGGGGCCTTCGGTGAAAGGG
Source organism: Rhodococcus sp. W8901 (assembly GCF_013348805.1). Lineage (NCBI taxonomy): Bacteria > Bacillati > Actinomycetota > Actinomycetes > Mycobacteriales > Nocardiaceae > Rhodococcus > Rhodococcus sp. W8901. The sequence goes on along the minus strand of NZ_CP054690.1, from coordinate 722,377 downwards.
TGTTCGGCGGTGTCCTACTCTCCCACACCCTGTCGGGTGCAGTACCATCGGCGCTGGAGGGCTTAGCTTCCGGGTTCGGAATGGGACCGGGCGTTTCCCCTCCGCTATGGCCGCCGTAACTCTATGAAACTGTCACACATTCAATTCCCCCGCCCGAACCACCCGCCGGCACAAGACCTGGGGTGTTGGGGGTGAATGGTATCTGTGTGTTGTTTCAGATACCGCACAGTGGACGCGTAGCTTCTTTGTGGTAAGTCCTCGGCCTATTAGTACCAGTCACCTCCACACGTTACCGTGCTTCCAGTTCTGGCCTATCAACCCGGTGGTCTGCCGGGGGCCTTACCCCCCTCGAGGGGGTGAGAAACCTCATCTTGGAACAGGCTTCCCGCTTAGATGCTTTCAGCGGTTATCCCTTCCGAACGTAGCTAACCAGCAGTGCTCCTGGCGGAACAACTGGCACACCAGAGGTTCGTCCGTCCCGGTCCTCTCGTACTAGGGACAGCCTTCCTCAAGTTTCTAACGCGCGCGGCGGATAGAGACCGAACTGTCTCACGACGTTCTAAACCCAGCTCGCGTGCCGCTTTAATGGGCGAACAGCCCAACCCTTGGGACCTACTCCAGCCCCAGGATGCGACGAGCCGACATCGAGGTGCCAAACCATCCCGTCGATATGGACTCTTGGGGAAGATCAGCCTGTTATCCCCGGGGTACCTTTTATCCGTTGAGCGACACCGCTTCCACTTGCCGGTGCCGGATCACTAGTCCCGACTTTCGTCCCTGCTCGACCTGTCAGTCTCACAGTCAAGCTCCCTTGTGCACTTGCACTCAACACCTGATTGCCAACCAGGCTGAGGGAACCTTTGGGCGCCTCCGTTACATTTTGGGAGGCAACCGCCCCAGTTAAACTACCCACCAGGCACTGTCCCTGAACCAGATCATGGTCCGAGGTTAGATGTCCAATACGATCAGAGTGGTATTTCAACAACGACTCCACGAACACTGGCGTGCCCGCTTCACAGTCTCCCACCTATCCTACACAAACCGAACCGAACACCAATACCAAGCTATAGTGAAGGTCCCGGGGTCTTTTCGTCCTGCCGCGCGTAACGAGCATCTTTACTCGTAATGCAATTTCGCCGAGTCTGTGGTTGAGACAGCAGAGAAGTCGTTACGCCATTCGTGCAGGTCGGAACTTACCCGACAAGGAATTTCGCTACCTTAGGATGGTTATAGTTACCACCGCCGTTTACTGGGGCTTAAATTCTCAGCTTCGCCATTGCTGGCTAACCGGTCCTCTTAACCTTCCAGCACCGGGCAGGCGTCAGTCCGTATACATCGTCTTACGACTTCGCACGGACCTGTGTTTTTAGTAAACAGTCGCTTCTCTCTGGTCTCTGCGGCCCCACCCAGCTCACCAAGCAAGTTGGATCACCAGACGAGGCCCCCCTTCTCCCGAAGTTACGGGGGCATTTTGCCGAGTTCCTTAACCACAGTTATCTCGATCGCCTTAGTATTCTCTACCTGACCACCTGTGTCGGTTTGGGGTACGGGCCGTGTGAAAGCTCGCTAGAGGCTTTTCTCGGCAGCATAGGATCACTGAATTCGCCTCAATCGGCTACGCATCACGTCTCAGGCTGTATGTGACCCGGATTTGCCTAGGCCACGCCCTACACGCTTACACCAGTATTACCACTGACTGGCTCAGCTACCTTCCTGCGTCACCCCATCGCTTGGCTACTACCAGATCAGGTCCCGTGCATCCACATCCAGGTTCCCCGAAGGGAAGTAAGGACGCTTCAGGACGGTTAGTATCACTGATTCACCAGGGGCGCGTTCACACGGGTACGGGAATATCAACCCGTTGTCCATCGACTACGCCTGTCGGCCTCGCCTTAGGTCCCGACTCACCCTGGGCGGATTAACCTGGCCCAGGAACCCTTGGTCATTCGGCGGACGAGTTTCTCACTCGTCTTTCGCTACTCATGCCTGCATTCTCACTCGTGCAGCCTCCACAACTAGGTCACCCCGCTGCTTCCATGGCTGCACGACGCTCCCCCTACCCATCCACACCACTGCACAACCCCCCGCAGGAGGAAATGGGTGTTATGTGAATGCCGCGGCTTCGGCGGTGTACTTGAGCCCCGCTACATTGTCGGCGCAGGATCACTTGACCAGTGAGCTATTACGCACTCTTTCAAGGGTGGCTGCTTCTAAGCCAACCTCCTGGTTGTCTTCGCGACCCCACATCCTTTTCCACTTAGTACACGCTTAGGGGCCTTAGCCGGCGATCTGGGCTGTTTCCCTCTCGACTACGAAGCTTATCCCCCGCAGTCTCACTGCCGCGCTCTCACACTCTGGCATTCGGAGTTTGGCTGACGTCAGTAACCTTGTGGGGCCCATCGGCCATCCAGTAGCTCTACCTCCAGAGTGAAACACGCGACGCTGCACCTAAATGCATTTCGGGGAGAACCAGCTATCACGGAGTTTGATTGGCCTTTCACCCCTACCCACAGCTCATCCCCTCAGTTTTCAACCTAAGTGGGTTCGGGCCTCCACGACGTCTTACCGTCGCTTCACCCTGGCCATGGGTAGATCACTCCGCTTCGGGTCTAGAACATGCCACTACGGACGCCCTATTCGGACTCGCTTTCGCTACGGCTACCCCACACGGGTTAACCTCGCGACATGCCGCTAACTCGCAGGCTCATTCTTCAAAAGGCACGCCATCACCCCCAACACCGAAGTGTTCGAAGGCTCTGACGGATTGTAAGCGCACGGTTTCAGGTACTATTTCACTCCCCTCCCGGGGTACTTTTCACCTTTCCCTCACGGTACTAGTCCGCTATCGGTCACCAGGGAGTATTCAGGCTTATCGGGTGGTCCCGACAGATTCACAGCAGATTTCACGGGCCCGCTGCTACTTGGGTGTCCACTACAACAGTCACCATGTTTTCGTCTACGGGATTCTCACCCTCTACGACAGGCCGTTCCAGACCACTTCGACTAACACGATGATTTCTTACTGTTGGCCAACCCGGCAGAATTGACAAAATGGATCCCACAACCCCACGAATGCAACGCCCGCCGGCTATCACACATCCATGGTTTAGCCTCTTCCGCTTTCGCTCGCCACTACTCACGGAATCACTATTGTTTTCTCTTCCTGTGGGTACTGAGATGTTTCACTTCCCCACGTTCCCTCCACACGCCCTATATATTCAGGCGCGGGTAACCACACATCACTGTGGCTGGGTTTCCCCATTCGGAAATCCTCGGATCTCAGCTCGGTTGACAGCTCCCCGAGGCTTATCGCAGCCTCCTACGTCCTTCATCGGCTCCTGGTGCCAAGGCATCCACCGTACGCTCTTCATTACTTACAACAAAGATGCTCGCGTCCACTGTGCAGTTCTCAAACAACACACAACCAGGAAACTCATGCAGACACCGGACCGGCATGGGCTCACACCCTCACCGCGGTTTGACCTGCGTTTCCCGCTTGTCGTTTCTTCCTGGAGAAAAACACTCGCGTGTTCTCTCAGGACCCAACAGTATGCCGATATATCGTCCGCCGGCCGGCCATGTTGGCCACCCGATACGCGGATGAGGTAGTCAGTGTTCCACCCATGAGCGCCCGCCGCTCCACATGTGGGAACAGAAACGGGCTCTGCCAGCCAAGTAGCAACCTGTGTTGCACCTGCACTGGAGAATGCTCCTTAGAAAGGAGGTGATCCAGCCGCACCTTCCGGTACGGCTACCTTGTTACGACTTCGTCCCAATCGCCGATCCCACCTTCGACGGCTCCCTCCACAAGGGTTAGGCCACCGGCTTCGGGTGTTACCGACTTTCATGACGTGACGGGCGGTGTGTACAAGGCCCGGGAACGTATTCACCGCAGCGTTGCTGATCTGCGATTACTAGCGACTCCGACTTCACGGGGTCGAGTTGCAGACCCCGATCCGAACTGAGACCGGCTTTAAGGGATTCGCTCCACCTCACGGTATCGCAGCCCTCTGTACCGGCCATTGTAGCATGTGTGAAGCCCTGGACATAAGGGGCATGATGACTTGACGTCGTCCCCACCTTCCTCCGAGTTGACCCCGGCAGTCTCCTGCGAGTCCCCGCCATTACGCGCTGGCAACACAGGACAAGGGTTGCGCTCGTTGCGGGACTTAACCCAACATCTCACGACACGAGCTGACGACAGCCATGCACCACCTGTATACCGACCACAAGGGGGGCCGTATCTCTACGGCTTTCCGGTATATGTCAAACCCAGGTAAGGTTCTTCGCGTTGCATCGAATTAATCCACATGCTCCGCCGCTTGTGCGGGCCCCCGTCAATTCCTTTGAGTTTTAGCCTTGCGGCCGTACTCCCCAGGCGGGGCGCTTAATGCGTTAGCTACGGCACGGATCCCGTGGAAGGAAACCCACACCTAGCGCCCACCGTTTACGGCGTGGACTACCAGGGTATCTAATCCTGTTCGCTACCCACGCTTTCGCTCCTCAGCGTCAGTTACTGCCCAGAGACCCGCCTTCGCCACCGGTGTTCCTCCTGATATCTGCGCATTTCACCGCTACACCAGGAATTCCAGTCTCCCCTGCAGTACTCAAGTCTGCCCGTATCGCCTGCAAGCCAGCAGTTGAGCTGCTGGTTTTCTGAGACGACGCGACAAACCGCCTACGAGCTCTTTACGCCCAGTAATTCCGGACAACGCTCGCACCCTACGTATTACCGCGGCTGCTGGCACGTAGTTGGCCGGTGCTTCTTCTGCAGGTACCGTCACTCTCGCTTCGTCCCTGCTGAAAGAGGTTTACAACCCGAAGGCCGTCATCCCTCACGCGGCGTCGCTGCATCAGGCTTTCGCCCATTGTGCAATATTCCCCACTGCTGCCTCCCGTAGGAGTCTGGGCCGTGTCTCAGTCCCAGTGTGGCCGGTCGCCCTCTCAGGCCGGCTACCCGTCGTCGCCTTGGTAGGCCATTACCCCACCAACAAGCTGATAGGCCGCGGGCCCATCCTGCACCAGTAAACCTTTCCAACCCCCACCATGCAGTGGAGGCTCATATCCGGTATTAGACCCAGTTTCCCAGGCTTATCCCGAAGTGCAGGGCAGATCACCCACGTGTTACTCACCCGTTCGCCGCTCGTGTACCCCGAAGGGCCTTACCGCTCGACTTGCATGTGTTAAGCACGCCGCCAGCGTTCGTCCTGAGCCAGGATCAAACTCTCCGTTGAAGACTCTAGATTGGCCAGCCAAAGCCGGCAATCAGTCATAGACATCGAGTCAAATCACTAGCAAAATAAACTCAAACTAGCTGTTGCGCTGACCATCCCAGACGGAAGAATGGAACGATCAGCAAACCCGCACCCAAAAAGGATGCGAGGTACCAAAAAATTGGCACTGACATTCATCGACACACTGTTGAGTTCTCAAAGAACACACGCACACCACCACTCGAAACCCTCAGGCTCCTCGTTTCGGGGCAACTGTTCCAGCCTAACCGAACCAAGTCTCGGACGCAAATCCGCTACTTTGTCGGCCACCCGAACGCGCTCCACCATCCTACAGGATGTTTCACACTCGGATTTTCAGGCGCTCTCCGTACTACCTCGTTTTCCCAGTCCCTCAGGTCCGGGTCGGTGTCCGTGTCGCTCTGACTTGGAATAAGTTACGCGAACCCGACGCGCATTACCAAATCGCCTGGTCAAGGCATGCGATTTGGTCGAAACATCCCGAAGCTTGCGTGCGCAGGACATCCACGGAGTGCGCCGGCACCTGCCGGCTCGGCGGGGCCGGGCCATCGTCGGCAGGGTCCGGGTCCTGTCCACGCATAACCGAAAAGGGTCGTGGTACGGAAATGCCGAAGGCCCCCACCCTGATGGGTGGGGGCCTTCGGTGAAAGGGTGTTCGGCGGTGTCCTACTCTCCCACACCCTGTCGGGTGCAGTACCATCGGCGCTGGAGGGCTTAGCTTCCGGGTTCGGAATGGGACCGGGCGTTTCCCCTCCGCTATGGCCGCCGTAACTCTATGAAACTGTCACACATTCAATTCCCCCGCCCGAACCACCCGCCGGCACAAGACCTGGGGTGTTGGGGGTGAATGGTATCTGTGTGTTGTTTCAGATACCGCACAGTGGACGCGTAGCTTCTTTGTGGTAAGTCCTCGGCCTATTAGTACCAGTCACCTCCACACGTTACCGTGCTTCCAGTTCTGGCCTATCAACCCGGTGGTCTGCCGGGGGGCCTTACCCCCGAGGGGGGTGAGAAACCTCATCTTGGAACAGGCTTCCCGCTTAGATGCTTTCAGCGGTTATCCCTTCCGAACGTAGCTAACCAGCAGTGCTCCTGGCGGAACAACTGGCACACCAGAGGTTCGTCCGTCCCGGTCCTCTCGTACTAGGGACAGCCTTCCTCAAGTTTCTAACGCGCGCGGCGGATAGAGACCGAACTGTCTCACGACGTTCTAAACCCAGCTCGCGTGCCGCTTTAATGGGCGAACAGCCCAACCCTTGGGACCTACTCCAGCCCCAGGATGCGACGAGCCGACATCGAGGTGCCAAACCATCCCGTCGATATGGACTCTTGGGGAAGATCAGCCTGTTATCCCCGGGGTACCTTTTATCCGTTGAGCGACACCGCTTCCACTTGCCGGTGCCGGATCACTAGTCCCGACTTTCGTCCCTGCTCGACCTGTCAGTCTCACAGTCAAGCTCCCTTGTGCACTTGCACTCAACACCTGATTGCCAACCAGGCTGAGGGAACCTTTGGGCGCCTCCGTTACATTTTGGGAGGCAACCGCCCCAGTTAAACTACCCACCAGGCACTGTCCCTGAACCAGATCATGGTCCGAGGTTAGATGTCCAATACGATCAGAGTGGTATTTCAACAACGACTCCACGAACACTGGCGTGCCCGCTTCACAGTCTCCCACCTATCCTACACAAACCGAACCGAACACCAATACCAAGCTATAGTGAAGGTCCCGGGGTCTTTTCGTCCTGCCGCGCGTAACGAGCATCTTTACTCGTAATGCAATTTCGCCGAGTCTGTGGTTGAGACAGCAGAGAAGTCGTTACGCCATTCGTGCAGGTCGGAACTTACCCGACAAGGAATTTCGCTACCTTAGGATGGTTATAGTTACCACCGCCGTTTACTGGGGCTTAAATTCTCAGCTTCGCCATTGCTGGCTAACCGGTCCTCTTAACCTTCCAGCACCGGGCAGGCGTCAGTCCGTATACATCGTCTTACGACTTCGCACGGACCTGTGTTTTTAGTAAACAGTCGCTTCTCTCTGGTCTCTGCGGCCCCACCCAGCTCACCAAGCAAGTTGGATCACCAGACGAGGCCCCCCTTCTCCCGAAGTTACGGGGGCATTTTGCCGAGTTCCTTAACCACAGTTATCTCGATCGCCTTAGTATTCTCTACCTGACCACCTGTGTCGGTTTGGGGTACGGGCCGTGTGAAAGCTCGCTAGAGGCTTTTCTCGGCAGCATAGGATCACTGAATTCGCCTCAATCGGCTACGCATCACGTCTCAGGCTGTATGTGACCCGGATTTGCCTAGGCCACGCCCTACACGCTTACACCAGTATTACCACTGACTGGCTCAGCTACCTTCCTGCGTCACCCCATCGCTTGGCTACTACCAGATCAGGTCCCGTGCATCCACATCCAGGTTCCCCGAAGGGAAGTAAGGACGCTTCAGGACGGTTAGTATCACTGATTCACCAGGGGCGCGTTCACACGGGTACGGGAATATCAACCCGTTGTCCATCGACTACGCCTGTCGGCCTCGCCTTAGGTCCCGACTCACCCTGGGCGGATTAACCTGGCCCAGGAACCCTTGGTCATTCGGCGGACGAGTTTCTCACTCGTCTTTCGCTACTCATGCCTGCATTCTCACTCGTGCAGCCTCCACAACTAGGTCACCCCGCTGCTTCCATGGCTGCACGACGCTCCCCTACCCATCCACACCACTGCACAACCCCCCGCAGGAGGAAATGGGTGTTATGTGAATGCCGCGGCTTCGGCGGTGTACTTGAGCCCCGCTACATTGTCGGCGCAGGATCACTTGACCAGTGAGCTATTACGCACTCTTTCAAGGGTGGCTGCTTCTAAGCCAACCTCCTGGTTGTCTTCGCGACCCCACATCCTTTTCCACTTAGTACACGCTTAGGGGCCTTAGCCGGCGATCTGGGCTGTTTCCCTCTCGACTACGAAGCTTATCCCCCGCAGTCTCACTGCCGCGCTCTCACACTCTGGCATTCGGAGTTTGGCTGACGTCAGTAACCTTGTGGGGCCCATCGGCCATCCAGTAGCTCTACCTCCAGAGTGAAACACGCGACGCTGCACCTAAATGCATTTCGGGGAGAACCAGCTATCACGGAGTTTGATTGGCCTTTCACCCCTACCCACAGCTCATCCCCTCAGTTTTCAACCTAAGTGGGTTCGGGCCTCCACGACGTCTTACCGTCGCTTCACCCTGGCCATGGGTAGATCACTCCGCTTCGGGTCTAGAACATGCCACTACGGACGCCCTATTCGGACTCGCTTTCGCTACGGCTACCCCACACGGGTTAACCTCGCGACATGCCGCTAACTCGCAGGCTCATTCTTCAAAAGGCACGCCATCACCCCCAACACCGAAGTGTTCGAAGGCTCTGACGGATTGTAAGCGCACGGTTTCAGGTACTATTTCACTCCCCTCCCGGGGTACTTTTCACCTTTCCCTCACGGTACTAGTCCGCTATCGGTCACCAGGGAGTATTCAGGCTTATCGGGTGGTCCCGACAGATTCACAGCAGATTTCACGGGCCCGCTGCTACTTGGGTGTCCACTACAACAGTCACCATGTTTTCGTCTACGGGATTCTCACCCTCTACGACAGGCCGTTCCAGACCACTTCGACTAACACGATGATTTCTTACTGTTGGCCAACCCGGCAGAATTGACAAAATGGATCCCACAACCCCACGAATGCAACGCCCGCCGGCTATCACACATCCATGGTTTAGCCTCTTCCGCTTTCGCTCGCCACTACTCACGGAATCACTATTGTTTTCTCTTCCTGTGGGTACTGAGATGTTTCACTTCCCCACGTTCCCTCCACACGCCCTATATATTCAGGCGCGGGTAACCACACATCACTGTGGCTGGGTTTCCCCATTCGGAAATCCTCGGATCTCAGCTCGGTTGACAGCTCCCCGAGGCTTATCGCAGCCTCCTACGTCCTTCATCGGCTCCTGGTGCCAAGGCATCCACCGTACGCTCTTCATTACTTACAACAAAGATGCTCGCGTCCACTGTGCAGTTCTCAAACAACACACCCCGCTCGAACTCGCGTCAACACCATGCCCACCACCGAAGTAGCGCGGTCTGCCTGACATCCGAACAGGATCGTTTCTTCCTGGAGAAAAACACTCGCGTGTTCTCTCAGGACCCAACAGTATGCCGATATAACTCTCTTCCCGCCGGGCACAGTGGCCAGCGGTAGCGAAGAAGAATGCTTGTCAGTGTTCCACCCATGAGCAACCGCAGTGAAACATGTGTTCACTAAACGGCCTCTGCCTTACTCCCCTCACACCAGTGTGTGAGTCCGAGAAGGAGAATGCTCCTTAGAAAGGAGGTGATCCAGCCGCACCTTCCGGTACGGCTACCTTGTTACGACTTCGTCCCAATCGCCGATCCCACCTTCGACGGCTCCCTCCACAAGGGTTAGGCCACCGGCTTCGGGTGTTACCGACTTTCATGACGTGACGGGCGGTGTGTACAAGGCCCGGGAACGTATTCACCGCAGCGTTGCTGATCTGCGATTACTAGCGACTCCGACTTCACGGGGTCGAGTTGCAGACCCCGATCCGAACTGAGACCGGCTTTAAGGGATTCGCTCCACCTCACGGTATCGCAGCCCTCTGTACCGGCCATTGTAGCATGTGTGAAGCCCTGGACATAAGGGGCATGATGACTTGACGTCGTCCCCACCTTCCTCCGAGTTGACCCCGGCAGTCTCCTGCGAGTCCCCGCCATTACGCGCTGGCAACACAGGACAAGGGTTGCGCTCGTTGCGGGACTTAACCCAACATCTCACGACACGAGCTGACGACAGCCATGCACCACCTGTATACCGACCACAAGGGGGGCCGTATCTCTACGGCTTTCCGGTATATGTCAAACCCAGGTAAGGTTCTTCGCGTTGCATCGAATTAATCCACATGCTCCGCCGCTTGTGCGGGCCCCCGTCAATTCCTTTGAGTTTTAGCCTTGCGGCCGTACTCCCCAGGCGGGGCGCTTAATGCGTTAGCTACGGCACGGATCCCGTGGAAGGAAACCCACACCTAGCGCCCACCGTTTACGGCGTGGACTACCAGGGTATCTAATCCTGTTCGCTACCCACGCTTTCGCTCCTCAGCGTCAGTTACTGCCCAGAGACCCGCCTTCGCCACCGGTGTTCCTCCTGATATCTGCGCATTTCACCGCTACACCAGGAATTCCAGTCTCCCCTGCAGTACTCAAGTCTGCCCGTATCGCCTGCAAGCCAGCAGTTGAGCTGCTGGTTTTCAGAGACGACGCGACAAACCGCCTACGAGCTCTTTACGCCCAGTAATTCCGGACAACGCTCGCACCCTACGTATTACCGCGGCTGCTGGCACGTAGTTGGCCGGTGCTTCTTCTGCAGGTACCGTCACTCTCGCTTCGTCCCTGCTGAAAGAGGTTTACAACCCGAAGGCCGTCATCCCTCACGCGGCGTCGCTGCATCAGGCTTTCGCCCATTGTGCAATATTCCCCACTGCTGCCTCCCGTAGGAGTCTGGGCCGTGTCTCAGTCCCAGTGTGGCCGGTCGCCCTCTCAGGCCGGGCTACCCGTCGTCGCCTTGGTAGGCCATTACCCCACCAACAAGCTGATAGGCCGCGGGCCCATCCTGCACCAGTAAACCTTTCCAACCCCCACCATGCAGTGGAGGCTCATATCCGGTATTAGACCCAGTTTCCCAGGCTTATCCCGAAGTGCAGGGCAGATCACCCACGTGTTACTCACCCGTTCGCCGCTCGTGTACCCCGAAGGGCCTTACCGCTCGACTTGCATGTGTTAAGCACGCCGCCAGCGTTCGTCCTGAGCCAGGATCAAACTCTCCGTTGAAGACTCTAGATTGGCCAGCCAAAGCCGGCAATCAGTCATAGACATCGAGTCAAATCACTAGCAAAATAAACTCAAACTAGCTGTTGCGCTGACCATCCCAGACGGAAGAATGGAACGATCAGCAAACCCGCACCCAAAAAGGATGCGAGGTACCAAAAAATTGGCACTGACATTCATCGACACACTGTTGAGTTCTCAAAGAACACACGCACACCACCACTCGAAACCCTCAGGCTCCTCGTTTCGGGGCAACTGTTCCAGCCTAACCAGATCCGTACCCGGACGCAAATCCGTGAACCAGAACCGATCGAAGCAGATTCGCCAGGCGCTCTCCGTACAACCTCGTTTTCCCAGTCCCTCAGGTCCGGGTCGGTGTCCGTGTCGCTCTGACCTGGAATAAGTTACGCGAAGCTGTCACCGAATGCCAAACCGCCTGGTCAGAGGCCCCGAACGGCCCGAAAGGCCCGCCAATCGCGTACTGAGGGACTACGGGACCCAGTACTTGGCGGCCAACTCTTCGACGAGAGGGTCGTCCTCCGCAACTTCGTCGAGTGCGGCCAGGTCGCCGTCGATCGCGACGAGTCGCGGATCGTCTCCCTCGAACTCCTCGACCGGGTGTCCGCCGTTCTCCGCCAGCTGCCGCAACAGCTTCTCCCGGACGCGGACCTTCAGTGATTCGCTCACCTTCCGAGCATGGCGGGTCTCGACCACCCTTGTCGAGCGGTTCGGACAGGTCAGTCGTCATCGTTTCGTCGGAACGCCCGTTTCGCCGTCGGGATCAGCATCACGAGCGCACCGATCAACAAGATCAACCAGAAGATCTCGATCAGCACTGCCAACCCTTCTGTCGGGACTGGACCCTCCCGTGCACTCCATTGTCCGCCGACAGAGGACCGCATCGGTGGTGATGGCGTCCGCGGCGGGCACGGCCGGCTCCGCTCCTTCCACCGGAGCCCGGATCGGCGTGCGCGCTCACCGACGAAAAAGGGCCCCTCACCTGGTTTCCCAGGTGAGGGGCCCTTTCGGAGCTGCCTGCGAGAATCGAACTCGCGACCTTTTCATTACGAGTGAAATGCTCTACCGACTGAGCTAAGGCAGCGTGCCTCTCGGCGCGTGCGAGTCTAGCGTGTACCCCCGCCCCGAAAGCAAATCGGGGTCTCTACGCGAACTCCGCGCCCAGTCGCGCCACGAGCGCGTCGGCCGCGAACTTGGGCTTGACGTTCATGTCCAGCGCCTCCCGGCAGTCGAGGATCGCCTCGATACAGCGCAGCAATCCTTCCCGCGACGTCCGGGATGCCAGGTCGGCGGCCTGCTCGGACATGTCCGGATGGTTGGGCGTCGCGCCCGACCCGAACGAGTAGGCCAGTGCATCGCGGTACAAACCTGCAAGATCCATCAGCGCGCGATCGAGCGAATCCCGGCCGGTTCGCGTGGCCCGCGACTTCTGGCGTCGTTCCAGATCCTTGAGTACACCGGCCGAACCGCGCAGCGCACCGGCCGCACCCTTGCCGGTGCCGCCGGCACCCAGCGCCGTCCGCAGTTCCTCGGTCTCCCGCTCGTCCCGTTCGGCGGTGAGCTCCTTGGCTTCGAGGTCGGCGGCTTGGACGAGTTCCTCGGCCGCGGCATAAGCAGTGCCCGGCCGCATCGCCGCCTTCGCCAGTGACAGCGCCCGCTTGCGGCGGGACCGCGCGTCCTCGTCACTCGCGAGGCGTCGGGCACGCCCGACATGGCCACCACAGATGGACGCCGCCCAGTCTGCGGTTTCGGGGTCGAGCTGATCGCGTTCGCGCAGAACCTGGGCGATCGCGTCGACCGACGGCGTCACCAGCGGAACGTGCCGACAACGCGACCGAAGAGTGACGGAAATGTCCTGCGGGTCGACCGACGGCGCGCACAGCAGGAACACGGTACGGTCCGGCGGCTCCTCGACAACCTTGAGCAGCGCGTTGGCGGCGCCCTCGGTGAGCCGGTCGGCATCCTCGATCACGACGACCTGCCACCGCCCGGTGCTGGGCCGGCGCGACGCCGTCTGCACGATGCCGCGCATCTCGCTGACGCTGATGCTCAGTCCCTCGGGCACCACCCGCCGGACGTCACCGTGGGTGCCGGCCATCGTCGTGGTGCAGGCCTGGCAGTGGCCGCAGCCCGGTGCGCCGTCGGAGGTGCACTGCAGTGCCGCCGCGAAGCAGAGCGCCGCGACCGAGCGGCCGGAGCCGGGCGGGCCGGTGAACAGCCACGAGTGCGTCATCCGCGAACCGGCGTCGCCCCCGCGCGCGGCGGTGGCGGCAGCCGTCAGCTCGGCCTCGACATGCTCCTGGCCGACCAGTCGATCGAATACACCCGCCACGCGCCGAGCCTAACGATCCGTGCCGACGAGTCGGGTCACGGCTTCTCGGCCGTGGTCTTCTTCGCCGCAGCTTTCTTCGCGGGCGCCTTCTTGGCCGCCGTCTTCTTCGCGGCAGCCTTCTTGGCCGGCGCCTTCTTCGCCGCGGCCTTCTTCTTCACCGGACCACGGGCCCGACGGTCGGCCAGCAGTTCGGACGCACGCTCGTCGGTGATCGACTCGACCTCGTCGCCCTTGCGCAGGCTGGCGTTGGTCTCGCCGTCGGTGACGTACGGGCCGAAGCGGCCGTCCTTGATCACCATCGGCTTGCCGGTCGCGGAATCGTTGCCGAGTTCGCGCAGCGGGGCCGCCGCCGAAGCCTGGCGTCCGCGCCGCTTGGGCTCGGCATAGATCTTGAGCGCATCCTCGAGGGTCACCGTGAACATCTGTTCCTCGTTCTCCAGCGAACGAGAATCGGTGCCCTTCTTCAGGTACGGCCCGTAGCGGCCGTTCTGCGCGGTGATCTCTTCCTTCGATTCGGGATCGACACCGACGACGCGCGGCAGCGACAGCAGGCGCAGCGCATCCTCGAGCGTGACGGTCTCCAGATCCATCGACTTGAGCAGCGAGCCGGTGCGCGGCTTGGGGCCGGCAGCCTTCTTCGCGGCTTTCTTTGCCGGTGCCTTCTTCGCGGCGGCCTTGGTCTTGACGGTGCCGTCGGCTGAGGTCTCGACCGGGACGATGTCCGGCTCCGGCTCCCGGGCGGGCTCGGGCAGGATCTCGGTCACGTACGGGCCGAAACGGCCCTCCTTCGCGACAATCTCGTGCCCGGTGAGCGGATCGACGCCCAGCTTGCGTCCCTCCTGCGGGGTCGAGAACAGCTTCTCCGCGTACTCCGGGGTGAGCTCATCCGGCGGCAGGTCGTCGGGCAGGTTGGCGCGCTGCGAGATCGGATCGCCGTCCGGGTCGTCCGGGTTCTGCACCATGCGTTCGAGGTACGGACCGAAACGGCCGACCCGCACGTGGACCTCGCGGCCCTCGGCGTCGTCGAACAGCCGGATCGAGTTGATCTCGCGTGCGTCGATGTCCTCGAGGTTCTCACCGACCATCTTCTTCAGGCCGCCAGCGCGCGCGATCGAGTCGTCGGCCGCCGCCGTGTCGCCGAAGTAGAACCCCGACAACCAGTTGCCGCGCTGTTCGCGGCCGCCGGCGATCTCGTCGAGGTCGTCCTCCATCGCAGCCGTGAAGTCGAAGTCCACGAGCCGACCGAAATGCGACTCGAGCAGGCCGATCACCGCGAACGCGACCCACGACGGAACGAGCGCGCTGCCGCGCTTGTAGACGTAGCCGCGGTCGAGGATGGTCTTGATGATCGACGAGTACGTCGACGGTCGGCCGATCCCGAGTTCTTCGAGGGACTTGATGAGACTGGCCTCGGTGTAGCGGGCCGGCGGGTTGGTGGTGTGGCCGTCCGGGTCGAGCTTGGTGGCGGTCACCCCCTGGCCCTGCGTCAGCGCGGGCAGGCGCGACTCGGCGTCGTCGGACTGGCCACCGGCCTCCTCGTCGACGCTCTCCACGTACGCCTTGAGGAAGCCCGGGAACGTGATGGTGCGACCCGACGACGAGAAGGTGCACTCCTCGCCGGTGCCGGCGGTGCCGGTGATCCGCAGCGTCAGAGTGGTGCCGCGAGCGTCGGCCATCTGCGACGCGACCGTGCGCTGCCAGATCAGCTCGTACAGGCGGAACTCGTCGTTGTCGAGACGCGAATGCAGCTGGCCGGGGGTCTGGAACACGTCGCCGGCGGGGCGGATCGCCTCGTGTGCCTCCTGCGCGTTCTTCACCTTGCGGGTGTACTGACGCGGGCTCGAGTGCACGTACTCGGCGCCGTACAGCTCGGTGGCCTGCGCGCGGGCCGCGGAGATCGCCGACTGCGACAACGTGGTCGAGTCGGTTCGCATGTAGGTGATGTAGCCGTTCTCGTACAGACGCTGCGCGATCCGCATCGTCCGCTCCGAGGTGAAGCGCAGCTTGCGCGCGGCCTCCTGCTGCAGCGTCGACGTCATGAACGGCGCGTACGGCTTACGGGTGTACGGCTTGTCCTCTGCGGACGAAACGACCAGGTCGACGCCCTCGAGCGCCTCCGCGAGCCGGCGCGCGTAGGCCTCGTCGAGCACGGTGACGCCGCTGGACTTGAGCTTGCCGTCGGGTCCGAAATCACGACCGGCCGCGACACGAGCGCCGTCGACCGCCACCAGACGCGCACCGAAGTTGCGGGGGCTGGTTTCGGCGCCCGCGTCGAGCGTGGCCGAGATGTCCCAGTACGACGCCGACCGGAACGCCATCCGTTCACGTTCGCGCTGCACGATGACGCGCGTCGCAACAGACTGGACACGGCCCGCCGAGAGCCGCGGCATGACCTTCTTCCACAGCACCGGGCTGACCTCGTAGCCGTACAAACGGTCGAGGATGCGGCGAGTCTCCTGCGCATCGACCAGATCGTTGTCGAGATCGCGGGTGTCCTCGGCGGCCGCGCGAATCGCGGGCTCGGTGATCTCGTGGAACACCATCCGACGGACCGGGATCTTGGGCTTGAGCGTCTCGAGGAGATGCCAGGCGATGGCCTCGCCCTCGCGGTCGGGGTCGGTTGCGAGGTAGAGCTCGTCGGCGTCCTTCAGCAGACTCTTGAGCTCGGTGACCTTCGACTTCTTCTCAGGGCTGACCACATACAGCGGCTCGAAGTCGTGGTCGACGTTCACACCGAGCCGGGCCCACGGCTCACCCTTGTACTTCGCGGGTACGTCGGCGGCGCCACGCGGCAGGTCGCGGATGTGCCCGACCGAGGCCTCCACGACGTAATTCTTGCCGAGGTAGGGCGCGATCTTCTTGGCCTTCGTCGGTGACTCGACGATGACGAGGCGGCGCGTGGCGGACGCTCCGTCCGCCGTGCTCTTCTCCCGTGATGCCACCAGCTGTCCGCACCTTTCATGCTCGATCAGTGCCGCTGCGCACCTGATGCGAATCTCGTCTCCGCCCCCGTTATACCGGGTCCGGTCAGTTACAGGGTGTCACACCAGGAAG
The DNA here is from genome assembly GCF_013348805.1 of Rhodococcus sp. W8901. Taxonomy (NCBI): domain Bacteria; kingdom Bacillati; phylum Actinomycetota; class Actinomycetes; order Mycobacteriales; family Nocardiaceae; genus Rhodococcus; species Rhodococcus sp. W8901. Next base: position 705,842 of record NZ_CP054690.1, on the reverse strand, counting down.
ATGAACGCGCATATCCGTCCCGCTCCGTTCGCTCAAATGTGCGGCCAGTTACGTCGGGCATCGACATCGTCGGGCGGCAGACCGATGTTCTCGGCGAGATGCATGAGCCGTCTTCGACCCGAAATGCGCAATCCCGGGGAGGCCCCCCGAATTCCGACGATCGTCGGCGCCACCCCCGCCCGCATCAGCGATTGGGCGAGCACCACGTGCGTGTCGGGGGCGTGCGGGTCGAGGCCGAGCACGTAACGCTGGCCGTCCGCCTCGACCCGTCCCGATGCCAGTACCCACGCTCGTTGCTCCCGGGATCCCGGAATCCAACCGTCCGGTACCGCTTTGACGGCGCCGCGTGTCCACTGCGTCGCCAGATCCGCCAGCTGCGGAACCGGGGCCGTGCGCACCAGCGGGCGCCCCTCCTCGGATGTACTGATCTCGGCGTCCAGGCCTGCGTCCCGCATCAGTTGGGCGATCGCCTCGGCCCGCCACCTGCTGTCGACAACGACGGATACCCGGGCCCCCTCCTTCGAGGTGACCACCTGCCCCTGCGCCGCGAGCAGGCCACCGAGGTCGGCGACCGCAGGCGGCACCGACTCGGCGGAGAAGAACGACAGCTGAGCCACAAGGTGGACAGTAGGCCAAGATCCCGCGTCATTCCCGCGGATCGCGCATCTGCCACGCGGGACGGGGAATCACCCCACAACGAACTCGTCCCCCACCACCGTTGCCGGTGGCAGGGGACGAGTCAGGCAGCGGTCAGTAGGACCGACCTTGAATCAATCGTTCAGTTGGTGAACAGATCAGATCGCGCGAACGCCGGTGGCCTGCGGACCCTTGGTGCCCTGGCCGACCTCGAACTCGACGCGCTGGTTCTCCTCGAGGGTGCGGAAGCCGCTGCCCTGGATCTCCGAGTAGTGGACGAAGACGTCAGCGGAGCCGTCCTCGGGTGCGATGAAGCCGAAGCCCTTTTCCGCGTTGAACCACTTCACAGTGCCCTGTGCCATGCTTTTCCTTCTCTTTCTTACACCGGATTCGATGGACAGCACTTCCGGTCCATCGGGCCGGTTCCGACCGCTGTACTTTCTCGATTCCCCCTCAGGAACGCATAAGCACCGCGCTCGCAACATCGATCCTGCGGGCGTTTAAACGAACACAGAAGCTGCGACCAGGTCATAGTCAACCACGTCCGACGCGCCCGCAACAGTCGAAAGACGAACAAAAACTGCAAATAGTTGATCTTGCACCAAGTGCCACTCCAACTACTGTCGGGTACACCCCTCCCGAACACCCAGCCCCGGCCGCGGATAGGATCAAAACCGCAGGTCCAGCGCGCGCAACGCGCCCAGGACGCCGACCGACGACAATTCCGGAAGAGGCCCCGTGAACCCCTCGCCCCACTCCCGCGACACGGGAGAAAACGGCGACAACTCGTTCGGGCGGACACTTCTCGAGCGTGTACTGGCAGGTACACCGGCGGGCGAACAACCTCTGACGTTCACCGCCGAACTTCCGCCGCGGGTTTCCCGATTCGCCGAATGGCCCGAGTGGGCTGCCGATGCCGCAGTACGCGCGTTGCGGGCCGCCGGTATTCCACAACCGTGGAGCCATCAGGCCGAGGCGGCCTCGATCGCAGCGGCCGGCGAACACGTCGTCGTCGCGACGGGTACCGCGTCCGGTAAGTCGCTGGCATATCAACTCCCGGTCCTCACCGCCCTGGCGGGCGATTCCCGCGGGACCGCGCTGTATCTGTCCCCGACCAAGGCACTCGGCGCCGATCAGTTGCGCGCCGCGATCGCGCTCACCGAGTCCGAACCCGAACTCGGGTCGATCCACCCGAGCGGCTTCGACGGCGATACCCCGACCGAGGTCCGCCAGTGGGCGCGGGCGAACTCCCGCTGGATCTTCACGAACCCGGACATGCTGCACATCGGGATCCTGCGTTCACACCAACGCTGGTCGCACCTGTTCCGCAATCTGCGGTACGTCGTGGTCGACGAGTGTCACTCCTATCGCGGCGTGTTCGGATCCAACGTCGCCCTGGTGCTGCGTCGGTTGCGTCGCATTGCGGCACGCTACGGAGCGAACCCGGTGTTCGTCCTCGCCAGCGCGACCACCGCCGATCCCGGCGCGGCCGCGTCTCGGCTCATCGGCGCCCCGTGCGCCGAGGTCACCGAGGACGGCTCACCGCACGGGCCCCGCACCATCGCGCTGTGGGAGCCGCCGCTGCTCACCTCGGTCACCGGGGAGAACGGCGCACCGGTCCGACGGGCCGCGGGATCGGAGGCGTCGCGCATCATGGCGGATCTGCTCGTCGAAGGCGCCCGCACGCTGACCTTCGTCCGGTCGCGCCGCGGCGCGGAACTCACCGCAATGGGCACCCGTCGAGCGCTGACCGAGATCGACCCGGACCTGGCCGGGCGCGTGGCCGCCTACCGCGCCGGATACCTCGCCGAGGACCGCCGTGAGCTCGAGACCGCGCTGGCCGACGGCAGGCTACTCGGCGTCGCCACGACGAACGCTCTCGAACTCGGGGTGGACATCGCCGGACTCGACGCCGTCGTCGTCGCCGGCTTCCCCGGCACCGTCGCCTCGTTCTGGCAGCAGGCCGGGCGTTCCGGCAGGCGCGGCGAGGGATCGCTCGTGGTGCTCGTCGCGCGCGACGACCCACTCGACACCTATCTGGTGCACCACCCGTCGGCGCTGCTGAATCGTCCGGTCGAGGCGACCGTGACCGACCCGACCAACCCGTACGTCCTCGGCCCACAGTTGTTGTGTGCGGCGCTGGAGCTGCCGTTGTCCGATGCCGAGGTCACCGACTTCGGCGGGACGGAAGTGCTGACCGAGTTGGCCGCGCAGGGCCTGATCCGGCGTCGGGCGCACGGCTGGTTCGTCACCGCCGAGTCCGATCCGCACAGCAACCTCGACATTCGCGGCGGCATCGGCGGCCAGGTCGCCATCGTAGACGGCGAATCCGGGCGACTGCTGGGCACCGTCGACACCGGCCGCGCCCCGGCGACCGCGCACCCGGGGGCCGTCCATATCCACCAGGGTGAGTCGTTCGTCGTGGACCATCTGGATCTCGACGAGGGCATTGCCCTGGTGCATTCCGAGGATCCGGACTGGACCACATCTGCCCGCGAGATCACAGACATCGCGATCAGCGACGTCGCCGAACACAAGCCGTACGGCGACGTGGGCGTCGCGCTGGTGCAGGTCGAGGTGACGCACCAGGTGGTCGGCTACCTGCGCCGGCTGTCGTCCGGCGAGGTGCTGGACTCGGTGGAACTCGACATGCCCGCCCAGACCCTGCAGACCCGGGCCGTGATGTACACGATCACACCGGAACTGCTGGAGGAGTCGGGCATCGGTGCCGATCGCGTCCCCGGCGCGCTGCACGCCGCCGAGCACGCCGCGATCGGGCTGCTCCCACTGGTCGCAACGTGCGACCGCGGCGACATCGGCGGCGTCTCGACGGCGCTGCACCCGGACACCGGCCTGCCGACGGTGTTCGTCTACGACGGCCACCCCGGCGGGGCCGGGTTCGCCGACCGCGGCCACGCCGAACTGGTCCGCTGGCTCAGCGCGACCCGGGACGCGATCGACTCGTGCGAGTGCGCCGCCGGCTGCCCCTCGTGTGTGCACTCCCCCAAGTGCGGCAACGGCAACCATCCGCTCGACAAGGACGGCGCGGTCCGGGTTCTCGCCGCGGTGCTGGCGGCGGTGGACCCGGACCGCACGGTGGCCTGACGCGCTCACTCGGCCGGTCCGGCCCGCGCGATTGCGCGAGCGGGGCCGACGACGAACGACACCGATCCCACCCGCACCTCCGCCCCGACCACCACGTCCCAGCCGCTCACCGTGCACTTCGGCACCGTGGCGCCCATCCGGACTGCGATCGACACGGCTGCCTCGCAGGGCGATTCGTCGCCGTCGGACAGCGCGGAGGCCGCCGCGAGCGCCGCCAGATCCGCGGCCGCCTGCGCCCGATGACGAGCGGCGACCGCCCCGCCGACGTGTACGAGTCCGGCCGTGACTGCGACGAGCGCCGCCAGCGCGAAGCACGCGAACACCGTCGCACCGCCGGACTCGTCCTCCCGAAGACGCGTCACCCGTCCGTCACCCTCGGTTCGCGGACCGCGACCGCCTCGGCCGACAACTCGACCAGCGGCAGCAGCGATGCGCGCGCCCGCACGGTGGCCACGACGAACTCCCCGTCGTCGTCGAGCGTGATCTCCGCACCGGATGGCGCGACCCGGCCGGCCACGGACACTGCGTTGGCGCGGTCGTCGCGGGCGGCCAGCCTCGCCGCCTCCCGGGCCGCGTCGATGCATCGCACCTGCGCCGAGACCGCGACGATCGCCCCGACACAGAGCACCACCACGGTCACGATGGAGGCGATCGCGATCGCCGCCTCCACCGTGACCGCACCGTCCTCCCGCCGCAGGACGGACCGCGCCGTCACACCGACGTGGCCAACGCCTTGTCGATGATGCCGGTGAGCGCGGAGACGATCGAGTCTCCGGTCACGACGGTGTAGAGAATGGCGCCGAACGCAGCGGCGGCAATGGTGCCGATCGCGTACTCCGCGGTCGACATGCCGTCGTCCGCAGTCGCCGCGAGGACGAGTCGCGCCTGCATCTCCTGAAACTTCTTCCCCCACATTGGACTTCCCTTTCGATCGATTCCGGCACGGCCCTTCCGCGCCGGACACCCCTCCCCCGGTCACAGGAGCCCACCCTGGAGCACCTGACCGGCCAACCCGATCACCACCGGGACGATTCCCAGGCAGATGAACGCGGGCAGGAAGCACAGTCCCAACGGACCACTGATGAGGACGCCGGCCCGCTCTGCCGCGGCCACCGCGGCGTCCTCGGCATCGCCGCGCTGCTGCGCGGCCAGTTCCCCGATCGCCGCCGACAGTGCGGCACCCGATCGCGCCGACCGCCGCGCCATCCGGGCGAGCGCCTCCGTCGCGGGTTCCGCCGCGACGACATCCCACGCTGTCGCCGGATCGGCACCGAGCGCCAACAGATCCGCCGTACGCCGCAAGGAATCCGCGAGCGGGCTCGGTGCGGACCGCGCGGTGGCGGCGGCCGCCGTCGACACCGGCAGCCCCGCCTTGAGGCATGCCGCCAACAAGTCGAACGCGCCCGCGACCGCCATCGGGTCCGCCGGACCACCGGTCGCGCCCGCGTTCGGGATGTGGACGTCCGCCGTTCCGGTGTTCGATGTTCCGATGTTCGGCACCCCGGACGCCCACAACCGCCGTCGTGCCCGACCCGATCCGGGTACGACGAGGACCGCCGCCGCCACCAGGATCAACGCCGGCCACATCAGCTCACCACCCGGCCGACGATGCGGTCTGTCCACAGCAACCCGACCGCGACCAGCACGGTGCCGGTCACGAGCAGCGCGCCGCCGAGGCCCCCACCGAGGAGGACCCGCACCGGGGACGCACCCATGAGTTGACCGAGCCCGATTCCGAGGGCCGGCAGCCCGGCCAGGACCGCCGCGGTGGCCCGCGCCCCCGCCAATCCCGCTTCGGCACGGGTACGGAATCGGCTGCGTCCCAACAGGTCTGTCCGTGCGGCATGGAGAAGCTCGGCCAACGCGAGACCGTGGGCCTCGGCGACCGCCCACGCATCCGCGATACGCCGCAGGTCATCGGCCACGACGCCCCCGTTCGCCACTAGGCCGCTCGCCGCGGAGCCACCGAGTCGGGCGCGCGCGGCCGCGCTCCGGAACGCCTCCGCGGCCGCCCCGTCGCATTCCTGCGCGGCAGATTCGCACGCCGCAGCGGGATGCGCCCCGACCCGCAGCTCACCGATCACGACATCCAGGCCCGCCAGCACGCTCCGTCGTTCCCGCTCCCGGTGCGCCGATGCGGAGCGCCGGCGGCGGCGTCCCCGCGCAGTGGCCGCCCCGACCGCCGCCGCGACTGCGGCGGTCGGCGTGCCCAGTACGGCCAGCGGAATGCACCCTGCGAGCGCGAGATCGAACGGCGAGAGCCTCAGCCGCGACATCCACGACGGAGTCGAAGGCTTGGGCATGACCGACGACATCGATCGCAGCCGCCGACGCGTGCTTCCGCTCGGGGCGGCCAGAATCGCCACCGCCAGGCACAGTATTGCCGCGATCACTGCGCACACCTGGCGTCCAGTAGCTCGCGCAACGCCCGGGATCCCGGTCCCGCGCCGGATTCCCACGTCCACGCCGGGACGAAGCGAACGACGTCCGACGAATCCCGTTCCAGGACCCCGATTTCCACGAGCCTGCGGCCTCCCGACGCATCCCGCCGGACATGCATCACCACCTGGACGGCTGCGGCCAGCTGACTGTGCAGGGCCTGCCGATCCAGCCCACCGAGCGCCGCGAGAGCTTCGAGCCTCGCCGGGACCTCCCCTGGAGAGTTGGCGTGCACCGTCCCGGCGCCGCCGTCGTGGCCGGTGTTGAGCGCGGTGAGCAGGTCGACGACTTCCGCACCACGGACCTCACCGACGACGATGCGATCGGGCCGCATACGCAGGGACTGCCGGACCAGGTCCCGCACCGTGACCTCGCCGACCCCCTCGACGTTCGGTGCGCGTGCGACCAGGCGGACCACGTGCGGGTGCGCGGGTGCGAGTTCGGCGGCGTCCTCGACGCACACGATCCGCTCCGCGGCACCGACCTGTCCGAGCATGGCCGCGAGCATGGTGGTCTTGCCGGCACCGGTTCCGCCGGTGACGAGGAACGCGAGCCGCGCCCGCACGATCGCGTCGAGCAGCGCGCGTGCCGCAGGGTCCACCGCACCGCCTGCGGTGAGTTCGTCGAGCCCTTGGGTCGCGGGCCGAAGCACCCGCAGCGAGACGCAGGTGCCGCCCTGCGCGACCGGCGCGAGCACGGCATGGAGGCGAACCCCGAAGTCGCCGTGGCCGATCGACGGAAGGCGGCCGTCGACCCAGGGCTGCGCGTCGTCCAGACGGCGCCCCGCGGACAGTGCCAGCCGCTGCGCGAGCCGCCGGACCGCGGCCTCGTCGGGAAAGGTCACCGCGGTCCGCTCGAGTCCGGTGCCGCGGTCGATCCACACCTCGTCGGGCGCCGTCACCAGGACGTCCGCGACACCGGGCACCGCGAGCAGCGCCTCGAGCGGGCCCGCGCCGGTGAGTTCCGTCTGCAACATCCGCAGCGCGGCCAGCAGGTCGGTGTCCCCGAGGACCCCACCCGATTCGGCGCGGATGGCCGCCGCCACCGTCGCCGGCGTGAGCTCGCCCTCGGTGAGCGCGAGGCGGTCACGCACCCGCTCGAGCAGATCGGCGGACTCGAGCGTATTGACCGCGTTCACGCGGACCACCGCCCCGGCCGGGCGCCGAGCAGGTCGAGTACCGCGCGCGCCCCCGCGCCCAGCGGAGACCGGGAGCCGAGGTCGAGTCCGCCCCGTTCGAGCATCGCATCGAGGTGTGACTCCGGTCGCATCGCGGCGATCAACGGCACCCCGAGCGTCTCGGAGAGGTCGGCGCCGCGCAGTCCGCCCGGAGCAGGACCCCGAACAACGATGCCCTGATTGGGGTTTCGCTCGGCGATCCGTGCGAGGACCCGTTCGGCCGCCAGACCCGCCCGCACCGTGGCCGGCACCACGACCACGACGATGTCGGCGATGTCGAGCAGACTGTCACTGGCCGCCGACGCCTGCCGAGGGATGTCGCACACCACCAGTTCGCCGGCCCGGCGGCCGGCTTCCGCAACTGCCGTCACCGCGGCCGGCGTGGGCCCAGCGACGTGGGCGCGGCCGCGGTCGCACGCGAGCACACCGACGCCGGGACGGGGCGACGGCAGCGCCGCGTGCAGGGCCTCGGCCGAGACCTGCCCGCCCTCGACGGTCAGGCCCGACCACCGCGGCCCCGGCGCGTTCTCGAGACCCAGGAGCAGGTCCACTCCCCCGCCCATCGGGTCCGCGTCCAGCAGGATCGTCGACGAGGTCGACGATGCGGTGTTCCTTCCGGGCCCGTGCCGCTGTGTCCGCCGGGGAGCCCGGGACCCGACCGATTCGACCGCGACGGCTGCCGCGAGCGTCGAGGCGCCGGCGCCACCGCAGCCGCCGATCACCGCGACGACGGTGCCGTCGCCCTGCCGTCCAGCACCCCGATCGCCGAACACCGTCACGAGCGCGGCCTCGTCTTCGGGGACGCCGAGGACACTCTCGGCACCGACCGCCGTGGCCGCCTGCCAGTCGGGCAGCGTGGGTGGACCGTCGCAGACGAGCAGCACCCGGTCGCGGCGCGGGAGTCGCGCCGCGCACTCCCGCGCCGCGGTCGTGTCCACCACCACCAGGTCCGCCTGCTCCCACGCTCGCCGTCCGGGCAGCCCCGACATCGAGTCAAATGTTTGATCGGTGGCGGCCGCGACCGAGCGCAGGGTCTGCACCACGGCGCGAGCACTCACCAACGCGAGCACTCCGGGCCGCCCGGAGGCAGACGGCGCGCGGGAATCGATGTCCATGACAGCAAGCCTGCGCACCACCGACCCGACAGAAAAGCAGGTTTCGGGGAATGTGCACAGAATCGGGGGCTGTGGATGAATTCTGGTACAGACGTACAATTTTTCGATCGGCACGGATGAGGCCGAATTACCGCGCCCGGCAGCGGATTGCCGCCCGCGGCCGCACGCCGGGAACCCGGGAATCCCGACGGAACGCTGCGAAAATGCCCCGGATAACGCCGGACGGAAACCTTGGTGAACCACAGGATCCGGAACCGCGGACGGACGGCGAGCGCGCGTCATCACCGCGATTTCGAACCGGGAAAGGAGAAGTTAGGGGACGACCCCCGCCAGGGGGGGAGGAGGCGGGGGTCGTCAGAGTTCAGCCCCGGGGGGTCGGGCTGAACACGCCTGGATCGCGTCCAGGTAGAAGCAATAATACACCCAGATCCAGGTTTATTTGCAAGTTCATCAATTCGCAGGCCCGCCCGGAACGTCCGATTAGACCTCACCGCCCGCCCCGCCACATCCCGTGTCGTCGATCGCGGCGCGCAGCCCCTCGCCTATCCTCGGTCAGGTGAACGCCTCCCCGAGCGAACTCACCGAACGCGGCCGCGTGGCCGCGTTCTTCGATCTGGACAAGACCGTGATCGCCAAATCGAGCGCACTGGCGTTCAGCAAGCCGTTCTTCGCGCAGGGGCTCATCACCCGCCGCTCGGTGTTGCAGAGCAGCTACGCGCAGTTCCTCTTCCTCCTCTCCGGCGCCGACCACGACCAGATGGAGCGGATGCGTACGCATCTGACGAATATGACGGCCGGCTGGGACGTCGAGCAGATCCGCGGCATCGTCGCCGAGACGTTGCACGACATCGTCGATCCGTTGATCTACGCCGAGGCGGCCGATCTCATCGCGGACCACAAGCTCCGCGGCCACGACATCGTGATCGTGTCGGCGTCGGGCGAGGAGGTGGTGGCGCCCATCGCCGAGGCCCTGGGCGCCACGCACAGCACCGCGACCCGCATGGTGGTCGAGGACGGCCGGTACACCGGCGAGCTCGAGTTCTACTGCTACGGCGACGGCAAGGTCGAGGCGATGCACGCGCTCGCCGACCGGCACGGCTACGACCTGTCGCGGTGCTACGCGTACTCGGATTCGGTGACGGACATACCGATGCTGCAGGCCGTCGGCCACCCGACCGCGGTCAATCCGGACAGGGCTCTGCGAAAAGCAGCCGCCGAAAGCGCTTGGCCCGTATTGTCTTTCTCCAATCCGGTTTCGCTGCGCGCCCGGCTCCAGTCGCCGTCACGCACCACCGTAGCGGCGGCCGCGGCGGTGCTCTCGAGCGCCGCCGTCGCGGGCGTGTTCACCTACAGCATGCGACGCCGGAAGCGATGAACGCGCATCTGCCACAAAGGAAAATTGCCACTTGAAGTGGGTCGGAGCACGGGGTACAAAGGAGTTACGGAAGGCCACAGGCCAGGACCGATCCGGAAGAGAAGGATCGATCCCCCAAACGGACTTCCCAGCACGGACACCAGGCACCCACGCGAAGCAGCAAGCCACTATAAGGGCAGAAGCGTTGTGGGCCTGCGTGACTCGGATGACTGACGGTGAGGACTCCGCACTGGTTGCGGGGACGACCCGGCACCGCCCGAGCCCACGCCGAGGCCGTTGACACACAACCCACATTTGCACGCTTGGTAACCCGGCAGTCCGTGCTAGCGGGTGGCGGCACCGATCATCGTCGGTGACACCACCCGCTTCGCATGTGCGGGCACGATCCCGCGCCCGATCACACCTCAGCCGGCGGCGGCCTCCGCGATCGACATCGCCTCCCGCGCTCCGGCCTCGAGCGCGCCGCAGCACAGGATCACCCAGCTGCCCACGCCCTCCGGCGTGCCCGATGCGAATCCGGTGATGCCGTCCCGGTACGCCGGAGCCCGCCGCATCCAACTCACCTCCGGCACACCCAGATTGTGCGGGTCCAGTCCGGTTGAGGTGGCCACCAGTCGAGAGGCAGCGCGGGCGACGATGCCGTCGGCGACCCCGAACGGTCGGAGTGCGGCCAACTCGCCGTGGACGACGGCTGCGAGCACTGGCGCCGGAACCCGGGTGCCCCCGGTGATCAGCTGGGCCAGCATGTCCAGCCGCTCCCCCACTCCCGGATCGCTGCGCGGGCGTCCCAGCGCTTCCGGATCGTCGACGAGGTCCGCGGCCGCGAGCAGGTGCAGGCGGGCCAGGGCCTGTAGCGGGGCGCGCTGCCAGGTGGGGAGGATGACCGTCAGCGAATCCCTGTCCAGGGCCTGCGCGACGCGCAACGCACCGGACAGCACGGGATCGCCGACGGTCCCGGGGAGGGGCAGCTCGGTCGACCCGCCGTCGATCGACGCGGACGCGCGGGCGGCGCGGACGGACGCCTCGGTGGCGGTCTGCGGCCAACCTCGGCGGTTCGTCTTGTGCCGATGCACCTCGCCGAGCGCGTCGCGCGCGCGGTCCGCTGCCTCGCGCACACCGGGCAGGTCCAACAGCGGCTGCAGGGGATCAGTCACGGGATCACTCACGGTTGCAGACGCTACCCCGCCGCCCCGCCCGCCCCTCCGCGGTCCGGTCGCGGCCGCCGGCCGCTGGGGATCGCGTCGAGCAGCCGCCGGGTGTACTCGTGGCCGGGGCGCTCGAACACCTCCTCCGTCGGCGCGGACTCGACCACCCGACCCTCGTGCATCACGACCACCCGGTCGGCGATCCGGCGCACGACGGCCAGATCGTGACTGATGAACACGTACGTCAGACCCAGCTCGCGCTGCAGCTCGTCGAGCAGCCGCAGGATCTGGTCCTGGACCACGACGTCGAGCGCCGACACCGCCTCGTCACACACCACCAGATCCGGCCCGAGCGCCAGCGCCCGCGCGATCGCGACCCGCTGGCGTTGACCGCCGGACAGCTCGGCGGGGAAGCGTCGCATCATCTCCGCCGGCAACGCGACCCGATCCAGGAGTTCACGCACTCGGTCGACTCGGTCGCCGCGCCCACCGATCCGGTGCACCCGCAACGGCTCCTCGACGATGCGAAACACCGAGTACGTGGGATCCAGGCTGCCGTACGGATCCTGGAACACCGGCTGGACCCGGCGTCGGAAGCCCTTCTCCCGGTGCTCCGGTGCCGCGATGTCCGTGCCGTCGAACACGACCGAACCGGCGTCGGGTGTCAGGAGTCCGAGGACCATGCGCGCGACCGTCGACTTACCGGATCCGGACTCGCCGACGATCGCGGTCGTGGTGCCCCGCTCGACGGCGAACGAGACGTCGTCGACGGCGGTGACGACGCCGCCGTCCATGTGACGGCCGCGTCGCGCGCCGCGATGCCGGAACACCTTGCGGAGGCCGGCGACGACGAGCAGCGGTGCGGCACTCAGCGCCGGCGGACGAGGCCGCACCGACCCCGCCGACAACGACGGCGCCGCGGCCACGAGCCGGCGCGTGTACGGATGCTCCGGGTCCTGCAGAATCCGTTCGGCCGGACCGGATTCGACGACCGACCCCGCGCGCATCACCACCACGTGCTCGGCACGCTCGGCGGCGACGCCCAGGTCGTGCGTGATGAGCAGCACCGCCGTGCCGAGTTCGCCCGTCAACTCCGCGAGGTGGTCGAGGACGCGCTGCTGCACCGTCACGTCCAACGCCGAGGTCGGCTCGTCGGCGATCAGCACGCGCGGACGCGCCGCGAGGCCGATCGCGATCAACACCCGCTGACGCATACCGCCCGAGAACTCGTGCGGATACTGCCCCTCCCGCGCCTCGGCGTCGTCGAGGCCCGCCTCCCCGAGCAGTTCGGCCGCCCGCCGGCGCCCGCTTCGCCCCTTTGCAATCCCGTTGGCGGCCAGCGTCTCCCGTACCTGGAATCCGATGGTCCACACCGGATCGAGGTTGGTGGCCGGGTCCTGCGGCACGAATCCGATCCCGTTCCCGCGCACGCGCACGAACTCGCGCTTCGACGCCCGGGCCAGATCCACGCCGTCGAACAGGATCCGGCCCCCGGTCACCCGCCCCGAGCCGGGCAGCAGATCGATGATCGAATGCGCGAGCGTGGACTTGCCGGAACCGGATTCGCCGACGACAGCCACCGTCTGGCCCGGATGCACCGTCAGGTCGACGCCACGCACCGCGTGCACCGCGCCCGCACCCGACCCGAAGGTCACCGCGAGGCCCTCGACCGCGAGCACCGGATCGGTCATCGTCGCCTCGCCGTGGTCGGGTCCAGGGCGTCCCGCAGCGCGTCCCCCAGCAGCACGAACCCCAGCACGGTGACGGCCAGGGCTCCGGCCGGATAGAACAGGATGGGCGAGCCCCGCCGCAGCGTCACCTGCGCGGTACTGATGTCGCCGCCCCACGACACGGTGCTGGGCGGCAACCCGATCCCGAGGAACGACAGCGTCGCCTCCGCAACGATGAACGTGCCCAGCGACATCGTGGCCACGACGATGATCGGGGCGAGCGCGTTGGGCAGCACGTGGCGCAGCAGGATCCCCGGACGAGTCATTCCCACCGCCCGCGCCGCGAGGACGTAGTCGTGCGATTTCGCCGAAATGACCGCTCCACGAGCAATTCTCGCCATCTGCGGCCACCCGAAGAGCGCCAGCACCGCAACCACCGTCCAGATGGTGCGGTCGGCGAACAACTGCATCAGCACGATCGCCGCGAGGATCAGCGGGATCCCGAAGAAGATGTCGGCGACGCGCGACAGCAGCGAATCGGCCCAGCCGCCGTAGTAGCCGGCCAACGCACCGAACAGCACACCGGTCACCGTCACCGCGACCGTGACGCACACGCCCACCGTCACCGACGGCCGCGCGCCGTACACCGTCCGCGCGTACACGTCACAACCCTGACGATCGAACCCGAACCAGTGCCCGGCGCGCGGCGGTGCGAGGCTGTCCGCGATCGTGCAGTAGTGCGGATCGACGTCCGTGAACACCGACGGGAACAGCGCCACCGCCGCCACGACGAACAGGATCAGGCACGCGACGAAGAACATCGGCCGCCGCCGCAGTCGCTGCCAGGCCGATGCCCACATGCCGCCGCCCCCGGACGGATCAGACATAGCGAATCCTGGGATCCAGCACCGCGTACAACAGATCGACGAGCAGGTTCGCCACCAGGTACACGACCACCAGCACGCTCACGAACGACACGACCGTCGGCGCCTCACCGCGGATGACGGCCTGGTAGATCGTCCCGCCGACGCCGTTGATGTTGAAGATGCCCTCCGTGACGACGGCACCGCCGACCAGCGCCGCGAGGTCCACGCCGAGGAATGTGACCACCGGGATCAGCGAGTTGCGCAGCACATGGACCCACACGACCCGCGGCCGGGACAGCCCCTTCGCGGTCACGGTCCGCACGTAGTCGGCCGTGAGGGTGACGGCGACCGATGTGCGCGTGAGCCGCAGGACGTACGCGAACGACACCGACGCGAGCACACACGCGGGCAGCAACAGTCGCGCGACGCTGGTGTCGGCGCCCACCGTGGGCGGGGCCAGGCCCCAACGGATTCCGATGAAGAACTGGGCGAGGAACCCGATCACGAACACGGGGACCGCGATGAGTACCAGACTCAGGATCAGCACCGTGCTGTCGAACAGGCCACCCTGCCGCAGGCCCGCGAGCAGTCCGGCCCCCACGCCGAGCACCGTCTCGATCGCCACCGCCATCACCGCAAGCTTCAGGGTGATCGGAAATGCCTGTGCCAGAACTTCACTGACCGGACGCCCGGAGTACGACGTCCCGAAGTCCAGGGTGAGGATGCCCTTCAGGTATTCCAGGTACTGCACCAGGAACGGCTGGTCCAGATGGTACCGCGCGCGCAGCTGCTCGGTGACCGCCGGCGTGAGCGCCCGGTCACCCGCCAGCGCGGCGACCGGATCCCCGGGCAGCAGGAACACCAGCGCATAGATGAGGAACGTGGCCCCGAGGAACACCGGGATCATCTGCAGGACACGGCGGCCGGTGTATCGCAGCATCGGTCACTTCTTCTCGACCAGGTAGTAGAGCGGCACACCGTCCCATCCGATCCGGACGTTGGTCACGTACTCGGACCACCCGCCGGACGCGTTGCGGTTCCAGTTGGGCACGGCAGGCAGGTCCCGCAGCAGGATCTCCTGGGCGCGGTCGATCAACTGCTGCGCCTCGACCGGATCGGTCGCGCCCGCCGACGCGCGCAGCAGGGCGTCGAACTCCGGGTCGGAGTACTCGCCGTCGTTGGAACTGCCTCCCGTCTGATAGTTCTGCGCCAGGAACCCGTACTGCTGCGGGTAGTCGGCCTGCCAACCGGACCGGAACGCCGTCCGGATCGTGTGCTCGGTGGCCTCGGTCCGCAACTGCGCGAACGTCGGATACGGCGCACCCCGGGCGTCGATGCCGAGGGTGTTGCGAATGCTGTTGCAGACGGCGTCCACCCAGTCCTGGTGTCCGCCGTCGGAGTTGTAGGCGATCGCGAACGTCCCACTCCACGGTGCGATCGCGTCGGCCTGCGCCCACAGTTGTCGGGCGCGGTCGGGCGCGAAGTCGAGGTTGCCGACTCCCACCAGGTCGGGGGTCCAGCCGGGCACGGCGGGGCTGGTGAAGTCCCGTGCCGGTGTCCGGGTGCCAGCGAACAGCCGGTCGGTGATCTGTTGTCGGTCGATCGCCTGCGAGATGGCCTGCCGGCGCAGCCTGCCCTCCTCGCCGCTGAAGCGCGGCAGGCGTTCCGGGATCGTGAAGGTCTCGATCGTCGCGGACGGCTGGTTGACGGTGCGCCCCGGCAGATCGTCCTGGAACGTGTCGAGTGCACTCGACGGCACCCCGTCCAGGACGTCCAGGTTGTTCGACAACAGATCGGTGTACGCGGTGTCGAGATTGCTGTAGAGCACGAAGCTCACGCCCTCGTTGCGGGCGGAACGATTGCCGCGATAGTCCGGGTTGGACAGCAGATCGATGCGCACATTGTGTTGCCACGCATCGTCGTTGGCGAGCCGATACGGGCCGTTTCCGATCGGATGTTGCCCGAACGCGGCCATGTCGGCGTACGCGGCCCGCGGCAGGGGGTAGTACGCCGCGAACCCGAGCCGCATCGGGAACGCCGCCTCCGGCTGCTTCAGCGTGATCGTCAACGTGCGGTCGTCGACCACCCGAAGCCCGGACATCGTCATCGCCGTGGGATTCGCGACCGCGACGTCGTCGTAGCCCTGGATCGGGTCGAAGAACGACGACTGCAACTGTGCGTTGGTGGACAGGGCGCCATAGTTCCACGCGTCGACGAACGACCGCGCCGTGACGGCGGTGCCGTCGGTGAACGTCCACCCGTCCTCGATCGTCACGGTGTAGTTCTGCCCGTCCGCCGTCTCGATCGACTGCGCCACCTCGTTCTCGACCCCGCCGTCGGCGGTGTACGAGACCAGGCCCGCGAACAGCGCGTCGAGGACCCGACCACCGGTGTTCTCACTCGTGTCCGTCGGGATCAGCGGGTTCTGCGGTTCGCCGCTCCACGCGTAGACGATGCCCGTGCCCGAACCCACCCCGCCGGTGCACGCCGCGAGCAGCGACGCGGCCAGTGCCACCACCAGCGCCGACACCGCGGCGCGTGCGATCCGTCGTCGAACAGCCACTGCCCACCTCCCGAAGTGCTCGGTTGGTGGTTGCGACGATAGACAGCCTTCGATCGCGGCCGCCGGGGTCCGGTGGCCCCCGGTCGGATCGGCACCGTTTCGAAGCCCGATCGCAACGTCGTACCGAGCCGCGTCGCCGAATCCGCGGCGAGATGTCCGGGTGCAAACCGTGCGCGCGAACCATCCGTCGCAGAGAATCGACCGGTAGTCGCAGGCAGCGACCGCTCCGCGGGAGGCGACCCTGCGACGCCGGTCACGTGTGACTACCCTCACACGTGCGAGAACCGTCGCAGTGACATTTCCCGAGGCTCCGCCCGAGGACTCGACCGAAAGAAGGCAAGCCGAGATGACGAGCAGTGCTACCGACGCCCACGAGGTCTACCCGCCCAGCGCAGAGTTCACGGCCGCCGCGAATGCCGGCCCCGAACTGCAGGCCGCGGCCGATCGGGATCGGCTCGCCTTCTGGGACACCCAGGCACGCCGGCTGGACTGGGCGACGCCGTGGACCGAGGTCCTGGACTGGTCCGACGCCCCCGTCGCCAAGTGGTTCGTCGGCGGCGAGCTGAACGTCGCCTACAACTGTGTCGATCGGCACGTCCTCGCCGGCAACGGCGACCGCGTCGCGATCCACTTCGAGGGTGAGCCCGGCGACAGCCGCGACATCACCTACAACGACCTGCTCGCCGAAGTCAGCCGCGCAGCAAACGCTTTCACCGAGCTGGGTCTCGTCGCGGGTGACCGGGTTGCGATCTACATGCCGATGATCCCCGAGGCGATCGTGACGATGCTCGCGTGCGCCCGCCTGGGCCTGACCCACTCGGTGGTGTTCGCCGGATTCTCGGCAACCGCGCTGCGTTCACGCATCGACGACGCCGCTGCCAAGCTCGTCGTCACCGTGGACGGACAGTGGCGTCGCGGCCAGGCCGCCCCGCTCAAGCCGGCCGTCGACGAGGCCGTCGCGGGCGCCGAGTCCGTGCAGAACGTGTTGGTGGTCAAGCGAACCG
Source organism: Rhodococcus sp. W8901 (assembly GCF_013348805.1). NCBI lineage: Bacteria > Bacillati > Actinomycetota > Actinomycetes > Mycobacteriales > Nocardiaceae > Rhodococcus > Rhodococcus sp. W8901. The sequence continues at coordinate 688,747 of NZ_CP054690.1, read as the reverse complement.
GTGCCGACGTCGACATCACCGACGGCCGGGATCTGTGGTGGCACGACACCGTCGAGAAGGCGTCCGACAAGCACGAGGCGCAGGCCTTCGACGCCGAGCACCCACTGTTCATCCTCTACACGTCCGGCACCACGGGTAAGCCCAAGGGCATCATCCACACCTCCGGCGGCTACCTGACGCAGGCGTCGTACACGCACCACAACGTGTTCGACCACAAGGCCGGTGAGGACGTCTACTGGTGCACCGCCGACATCGGCTGGGTCACCGGACACAGCTACATCGTCTACGGGCCGCTGAGCAACGGCGTCACGCAGGTGGTCTACGAGGGCACCCCCAACTCCCCCGACGAGCACCGCCACTTCCAGATCATCGAGAAGTACGGCGTCTCCATCTACTACACCGCGCCGACGCTGGTGCGCACGTTCATGAAGTGGGGCCGCGAGATCCCCGACGCGCACGACCTGTCGTCGATCCGGCTGCTCGGTTCGGTGGGCGAGCCCATCAACCCGGAGGCATGGCGCTGGTTCCGCGACGTCATCGGCGGCGGCACCGCGCCGATCGTCGACACGTGGTGGCAGACCGAGACCGGCGCGATCATGATCTCGCCGCTGCCCGGCATCACCGCCACCAAGCCCGGTTCCGCGATGGCCCCGCTGCCCGGTATCTCCGCGAAGATCGTCGACGACGAAGCCCGTGAACTCGGCGCCGGCGGCAGCGGCTACCTGGTCCTCGACGAGCCGTGGCCGTCGATGCTGCGCGGCATCTGGGGCGACATGGACCGCTACCGCGACACCTACTGGTCCCGCTACGCCGAGGAAGGCTGGTACTTCGCCGGCGACGGCGCCAAGTACGACGAGGACGGCGCCCTGTGGGTGCTCGGCCGCGTCGACGACGTCATGAACGTCTCCGGCCACCGCATCTCCACCTCCGAGGTCGAATCCGCACTCGTCGGACACCACGCCATCGCCGAGGCCGCCGTCGTCGGCGCCGCCGACGAGACCACCGGCCAGGGCATCGTCGCGTACGTCATCCTCCGCGAAGGCATGGAAAATACTGGCGAACAACTCATTTCGGAACTACGCGCGCAGGTCTCCACCGAGATCAGCCCCATCGCCAAGCCGCGGCAGATCACCGTCGTGCCCGAACTGCCCAAGACCCGCTCCGGCAAGATCATGCGCCGCCTCCTGCGCGACATCGCAGAAGGACGCGACCTCGGCGACACCTCCACCCTCGTCGACCCCAAGGTGTTCGACGCGATCCGCGGCCAGTAGTCCGGCGTCCTGCCGGGCGTCCTCTCCGGTCCCGACCGGACCGGAGTGGACGCCGCTCGAGGATGTCAGATCGAGTCGAGTTCGGGGGCCGCCCCGGATGACGTCGACCCTGGTGGCGGTCAGGTCTCCGACTGGGGATCCACTGGCTCACCGACCTGATCGCGGGCGCACTACTCGCCGCCATCTTCGTGACGATCGGTTCCGCTGCGCTGCAGAGATCGACGACGTCTCCCATCGCGGCGGGCGGATCGACGCCGGCCACGCAGCCAAACCTCACCAGTACGACAGATCACCAGGTCACAGCACCGGTGCAGCGCACAGGCGTAGCGTGACCGGCAGGGAACCGGGAACGCAGGGTCCCGGAGACGAGGGTCACGATGGCGCCCGCGATGCGGGGCAGGATCGGAAACCTGCCCCTCGATCTGACCAGTTTCGTCGGACGTCGCCACGAGGTGACCGAGGCGAGACGACTCCTCTCTGCCTCCCGTCTCGTGACGCTCACGGGCATCGGCGGAGTGGGCAAGACACGACTCGCGCTCCGGGTCGCCGCCGACTCCAGGCGCGCCTTCGACGACGGTGTGTGGCTGGTCGAATTCGGTGAGCGGCGCGACCCGCAGCTGGCAGCCGAGGCAGTGGCGGCGGCGCTCGGCCTGCGGGAGCAGTCGGCGGTCCCCACCACGCAGATCCTCACCGATTACCTGGCCTCCCGGAAGATGCTGCTCGTCCTCGACAACTGCGAGCACCTGATCGATGCCGTCGCGAAACTCGCCGAGGCCCTGCTGCGGGCGTGTCCCGAACTACGCATCCTGGCGACGAGCCGGGAGCCGCTCGCGATCGGCGGGGAAACCGTGTTCCGCGTCCCCCCGATGAGCTTCCCCGTCCCGGACGGATCGACGCCGACGCGGGCGTTGGCAGAGTACGAGGCGGTGAACCTGTTCGTGGAGCGGGCCGGCGCCGCGGTTCCCGGATTCGAACTCACCGAGGACAACCGCGACACGATCCTCGCGATCTGCGCCGAGCTCGACGGACTTCCCCTGCCCATCGAACTCGCGGCGGCCCGGCTGCGGGCCATGTCGGTCAACCAGGTCCTCGAGCGGCTGACCGATCGGTTCCGCCTGCTCACCGGGGGCGGCCGAGCCGCGCCCGACCGTCAGCAGACCCTGCGCATGAGCATCGACTGGAGCCACGACCTGTGCGCCCCGACCGAGCAGGAGCTGTGGCGGCGGCTGTCGATCTTCCCGCGCGGATTCGAACTCGATGCGGCCGAGGCGATCGCGGCTGGCGACCTCGCCGCGCACGATCTACTCGACATCGTCGCCTCCCTCATCGACAAGTCCATCCTGATCCGCGAGGAATACGACGGCGTCGTGCGATACCGGTTGCTCGAGACGCTGCGCGACTACGGCCTCGAGCGCCTGCACGCGGCCGGCGAGCACGACGCTCTGCGCCGCCGGCACCGGGACTGGTACCAGACGTTGACGCGACAGTGCGAGGACGAGTGGATCGGCCCGAACCAGCCCGCGTGGGTCGCGCGACTCGAGCGCGAACGGTCCAACCTGCGCGATGCGCTCGAGTACTGCATGACCAAGCCCGGCGAGGCCGAGAACGGCCTCCGCATCGCGAACGTGCTCTATATGTTCTGGATCTCCCGTGGCCTCCTCAACGAGGGCCGTCTCTGGCTCGGCCGGGCGCTGGCGGCGCAGGGCGGCGATCCGACGCCCGAACGGGTGAAGGCGTTGGCCGCGGCAGCGCTCCTCGCCGCGAACCAGGGCGACGTCGCAGCGGGGGAAGCCCTGGTCGCCGAGGCATCCGACGTCGCCGCCCGGATCGGGGATCGCGAGACCGACGTCGACGTCATCGATGCTGCCGGACACCTGCAGATCTACGCCGGCGACCCGTCCGAAGCGATCCGGTTGCTCCGCAGCATCCTCGACACCGTCCGCGCCGGCCGGAATCGGCTCCGGCACGTCACCACCGTGCTCGGCCTGGCAACGGCGACCGCGGTACTCCGCGAGCGCGAGGAGACCACCCAGTACACCGCCGAGGTCCTCGACATCACCAGCGCCCACGGAGAATCGATCTATCGCTCGTACGCCCTGAGCATGCAGGGACTCGCGCTGTGGCACGACGCTCCGGAGGAGGCGCGTCCCCTGTTCGAGCAGGCGGTGAAGTTGAGTGGCGATGTCGACGACCTGCTGGGGACCGCGGTCTGTGTGGAAGCGCTCGCCTGGACGGCCACGGCGACGCACGACTTCCCGCGGGGCGCGACCCTGCTCGGTGCCGCCGACACCCTGTGGTCCGCGGCCGGAAACCCGGGTGTCGTCATCCCGGCGCTGCAGTACAACCGCGAGGAGGCCCGTGGCCTGTGTCAGCGCGCTCTCGGTGACCGCGCATTCGACGCGGCCGTCCGCCAGGGATCAGGGTTCACGCGGGACGAGATCGTCGTATTCGCGGCCGAGGGAGAGCTCCCCCGTCAGGGCTCCGCCGAGCGCGCCGCCACCGATCTGACGCCACGCGAACAGGAGGTTGCCGAACTGGTGGCGCAGGGCCTGACCAACAGGGCCATCGCCGAGCAGTTGGTGATCTCGCAGCGCACCGTCCACGGCCACGTCGAGCACGTGCTCGCGAAGCTCGGGTTCAATTCGCGCACCCAGATCGCCGCCTGGGTCGTCGAACAGGGGAAACAGGTCGAAGACGACGCCGTGTGACACGGGGCCGGGCACCTACCCGATCGGGAAATAGGTATGCCCCCCGGCAGTTCTACCGTCGTGCTCTTGCGTCGCAGTTGGAACTGTGGGAGTCGGACATCCCAAGCTTCACGAAGTCGAGGTATCCCGATGCAGAACCAACCTCCCCGCACCACCACCGTGGACCGTTTCACGATCGGCCGCTGCGACGACTGCGGCTCACTCCTGGCCCCGGAGGCGTCGACGTGCTCGTCGTGCCGCGGCACCGAGATCAGCCGGACGCCGTCGGAGGGCACCGGGTCGATCGTCGCCTGGACCGTCCTCGAGGTCTCCCCCAGCCGGACGTACACCGATGTCATCCCGTACACGATCGCGATCGTCGCACTCGACGAAGGACCGTGGACCTACGCCTGGATCGAGGGTGCTCCGATGGAGGGCGCCGAGCGTCCCCGCGTCCGCTACTCCCGCATGATGTCCGGCGAGCCCTACCCGCTGTTCGTCCAGCAGACGTGCTGATCTGCCTCGGCCGAGCCGGCAGAGGCAGGAACCTCGACAAAGAACGAAGGAGGGTGTGACCGCGACGGTCACACCCTCCTTCGTATCCCGGCCGGGATCAGATCTCGTCGAGCGACTCGTCCTTGGTCTCGCGCATCACCAGCAGCGCGACGAACGTGAGCGCCGACGCGATCAGCAGGTAGATACCCACCCAGCCGACGCCGTAGCTCGTGGCCAGCCAGGTCGCGATGAACGGGGCCACCGCGGCGCCCAGGATGCTCGCGGTGTTGTACGCGATGCCGGAGCCCGTGTACCGGACATTGGTCGGGAACAACTCCGGCAGCACCGCACTCATCGGGCCGAACGTCAGGCCCATCAACACCATGCCGATGATCAGGAAGACCAGCATCCGGGCATCGGTCATGCCCTCGGTCCCGAGGAGGAGACCGAACGTCAGACCGAAGACCATCATGGCGGCGGTGATGACCAGCAGCGTGATGCGGCGCCCGTAGCGGTCGGCGAGCCAACCGGCGAGCGGGATGGTGGCCGCGAAGAACAGCACCGCCACCAACTGCAGAACCAGGAAGTCGCGGTACTGGAATCCGGCACCGTACCCGCCGTCAGCGGCGGTCTTGCCGGTCCCGTAGCTGAGCACCCACGTGGTCATGATGTAGAAGAGCGTGTACGTCGCGAGCATCACGAACGTGCCGATGATCAGCTGACGCCAGCTGGTCTTGAAGACCTCCTTGAGCGGGGTCTTGACCTTCTCGCCGTTGGCGACGGCCCGGGCGAACACCGGCGTCTCCTCGAGCTTGAGGCGCACGTACAGACCGATCATCACCATCAGCGCGCTCAACAGGAACGGAATTCGCCAGCCCCACGACAGGAATGCGCTGTCGAGGTCGGGATCGGAGCTGCTGGTGTAGCCGAGAGTGAGCGTGATCAGCAGGAACAGGCCGTTGGCGAAGAAGAACCCGATCGGTGCGCCCAACTGCGGCCACATCGCGGCCCACGCCCGCTTGCCGCTCTTCGCGGTCTCCGTCGCCAGCAGTGCCGCGCCGGACCACTCACCGCCGAGGCCGAGACCCTGGCAGAAACGCATCAGGGCCAGCAGCGCCGGCGCCCAAAGCCCCACCGCGTGATAGGTGGGCAGCAGGCCGATCAGGAACGTCGCGATGCCCATCGTGAGCAGCGATCCGACGAGCGTGGCCTTGCGACCGATGCGGTCACCGAAGTGACCGAACAGGATGGAACCGAGCGGCCGGGCGACGAACGCCAGACCGAACGTCGCGAACGACGCCAGCAGCGCGGTGGTGTCGTTGCCCTTGGGGAAGAACAGGTGCGGGAAGACCGATACCGCGGCCGTCGCATAGATGTAGAAGTCGTAGAACTCGATCGAGGTTCCGACCATGCTCGCGACGACGATGCGGCTGCGCGGGACGCCGCCCACCGTCGACGCGTCCGCCGGGGCGCCGGCCGTCGATAACTCGTCCTGTCCGCGCTCGGCGGACTCGACATCCTTGCTCACGTGACAATCTCCTGCACAAACATCTCGATGGCTCCCCCGCCCGTGAGCTGGTTCCCAAAGTTCCACTGAATGGAAATCCATCCCAAACCTTAGGAATTGAACACGGCGCGCACACGAAGTCGCAACCGACGGTTACCGACTGAACGGTTGCAAAGAACCCGTTAAGATCTAGGAGGAGTGCCGGGAAGTCTGGTCGGCGACAGCTTTGCCGTACCCGACGTAACCCCAGGTGAGAGGCTTTCCTTGATTTCTGCCGCACGCTCCGAACTCGCCCGCTACCTCCGCACCGAAACGGTGGGCGGGTCCATCCTGCTGATCGCCGCCGCTCTGGCCGTGCTGTGGGCAAACTCTCCCTTCGCCGACGCTTACACGTCACTGCGGGACTGGCAGATCGGCCCCGCCGCCATCCACCTGAACCTCAGCCTCGGCACCTGGGCACAGGACGGTCTGCTCGCGATCTTCTTCTTCGTCGCTGGTCTCGAGCTCAAACGCGAGCTCGTGGTCGGCGAACTGGCCGACCGGAAGAAGGCGCTGCTGCCGATCATCGCCGCGTGCGGCGGCGTCGTGGTGCCGGCGATCATCGCGGCCGTCGTCGGCGCCGGCGCCCCAGGCATGGACCGCGGCTGGGCGATCCCGGTCGCCACCGACATCGCCTTCGCGCTCGGTGTGCTCGCGCTGACCGGCTCGCGGATCCCGGCGAGCGCCCGCGTGTTCCTGCTCAGCCTCGCGGTGGTCGACGACCTGCTCGCGATCGTGCTGATCGCGGTGCTGTTCACCAGTTCCATCGCGATGCTGTGGATCCTGACGGCGATCGTGTGCCTCGTCGTCTACTGGTACGCGCAGAAGCGCCGCATCACGACACCCCTGCTGTACGTCCCGCTGGCCCTGCTGACCTGGTACAGCGTCCACGAGGCGGGGATCCACGCAACACTGGCCGGCGTCGCGCTGGGCCTGCTCACCCGGGTCCGGACCGATCCGGGCGAGCAGTACGCCCCCGCGACCCGGCTCGAACACCGGCTGCAGCCGTACTCCGCGGCGATCTGCGTGCCCCTGTTCGCCCTGTTCGCATCCGGCGTCCCGATCAACGGCCAGGTCCTCGGGCAGCTGTTCACCGATCGCATCGGCCTGGCAATCATCCTCGGACTCCTGGTCGGCAAGACCGTCGGAATCTTCGGTATCTCGTGGCTCGCGATCCGTCTGGGCATCGCGACCAAGCCCCGACTCCTGGGCATGCGCGACATGTTCGCCCTGTCGGTGCTCGGCGCGATCGGGTTCACCGTTAGCCTTCTGGTGGCCGATCTTGCTCTCGCGGGTATCGGCGACGGCAGCGAAGCGGACATCGCGAAGGCCGCGGTGCTCGTGACGTCGTTGGCTGCGTCACTGCTCGGATCGGCGCTACTGTTGCGACGCGGACGGGTCCATCAGGCCCGCGCCGCTGCCGAGGGCTCGTGAGTGACCGCTCGCGGGTCGCAGTAACCAGCGCGTCAGAACAACCTGGAGGGGTCGAGAAGTGAGCGTCACCAACGGCAACGGAGTCACGGGAGACGGCGGCCGGTTCACCGGCGACGGCGTCCCGACCACGGTTTCCTCGATTCCCCTCACCGACCTCCACAACCCGGAGACCGCGTCGATCGGCACCCTGGTGCGCGACGCGACCGCCCAGGTGTCGACGCTGTTCCGCGCCGAGGTCGAGCTGGCGAAGTCCGAGGTCACCAGCGAGGTCAAGAAGGGGCTGCAGGGCAGCCTGTTCTTCATCCTGGCGCTGGCCGTGCTGGTGTTCAGCGCGTTCTTCTTCTTTTTCTTCCTCGCGGAGCTGCTCAGCGTGTGGCTCGATCGCTGGGCGTCGTTCCTGATCGTCTTCGTGCTGATGCTGGTCGTCACCGGCATCCTCGCGCTGCTCGGCTACATGCGGGTCCGCAAGGTGCGCGCGCCGAACAAGACGATCGACTCCCTCAAGCAGGCCGCGACGGTGCTGCCGGGCCAGCGCCCGGACAGCGCGTCCCCGCTGGGTACCGGAACGGGCACCGCCGGCTGATCCGGCGGTGGTCGAATCAGTGACACAGCCCGACCCGTCCACGGTCCGTTTCGACGGACCGTGGACGCATCGTGACATCCATGCGAACGGCATCCGCATCCACACCGCGGAGACCGGCCCCGCACGCCCCGACGCGCCGCTCGTCGTCCTCCTGCACGGCTTCGCAGACTTCTGGTGGACGTGGCGCCACCAGCTGCCCGCACTCGCGGACGCCGGTTTCCGCACCGTCGCGGTCGACCTGCGCGGCTACGGCGACACCGACACCCCGCCCCGCGGCTATGACGGCTGGACGCTCGCCGGTGACATCGCGGGACTGATCCGGGCGATGGGCCACACCGACGCCACCCTCATCGGCCACGCCGACGGCGGACTTGTCTGCTGGGCGACCACACTGCTGCACCCGCGGCTCGTGCGGTCGATCGGTCTGATCAGCTCGCCGCACCCGATCGCGCTCAAGCAGTCCGTTCTGAAGGACCGCCGACAGCGGTCCGCGCTGCTGCCGACGTTCCTCGATTACCAGGTGCCGTGGCGGCCGGAGCGACGACTGGTCCGCGACGACGGCGCCGAGGTCGAACGCCTCCTGCGCGCCCGATCCGGTCCGGCGTGGCCGCAGTCGGAGCAGTTCGCCGACGTGGCGAACCGGCTCCGGTCGGCGATCCAGATTCCCCGGGTCGCGCACTCGGCGCTGGAGTACCAGCGGTGGGCGTTCCGCAGCCAGTTCCGCCCGGACGGCCACCGCTTCATGACGGCGATGGACAAGCAGGTTCAGATCCCGGTCCTGCAGATCCACGGCACGCTGGACCGCTACGTCCTCGCGAGGACCGTCGAGCAGTCCACCGCGCACGCGCCGGGACAGCAACTGCACCGGATCGCGGGCGCCGGCCACTTCGCACACCAGGAGTCCCCCGACGAGGTCACCGCGGAACTGACGCGGTTCGCGCTCGCCTCACGCTGAGCCCGGGCGGCACAGGCCACCCGGACTCAGACGATGCACACCCCGGTCCCGACCGTTTCCGTGGACTGGCCGGCCAGGTCGAGCTGACGGGAGACCTCATCGGCGGTGAGCACGAACCCGGTGTCGCTGTCGTCGACGGCGGCACCGAACACCACACCCAGGACCTGCCCCTTCTCATCGACCAGCGGGCCACCCGAGTTGCCCTGACGGATCGACCCGCGCACGGTGTAGACCTCACGCTCGACCGTGCCGGACCGGTAGATGTCCGGGCCGCGCAGGTCCAGAACCTCACGGATGCGTGCAGCGCTGGCGGTGTAGGGCCCACCGCCCGGGTAGCCGAGGACGATGGCACTGTCACCGGTCCGCGCCTGCTCGGGGGCGAAGGTGAGTGGCGTGGCCCGCAGCCCCGGCACGTCGAGGACGGCGACGTCCACGGCCGGATCGAACACCACGACGCGGGCGTCGAGCGGCCCGTCGGCGGTGTCGACGGTGACCGCCGACGTCCCGGCGACGACGTGGGCGTTGGTCATGACGCGCTCAGGTCCCACCACGAATCCGGAGCCTTCGAGCGCCTTCTGACAACTCGGTGCGACGCCGCGAATCCGCAGGACACTCGACTGCAGCCGCTGCGCCACCGGGCTCGCGAGCACACTCGGGTCCGGCGGCTCGACGTTCGTGATCGGCGTGCGGCCGAACGGACCGATGACGTCGGGAAGTCCGGAGGTGTCGAGCAGTGCCGAAAACTCGCTGGGCACCTGGCGTAGCCAGTCGGGGGCGACGTCGTCGACGGCGGTGAGCACCTTGGATCCGCGGACCGCGCCGGCCACATTGGCCTGGGTCGACGAGGTGAGCGGGATCGCGAGCAGCCAGGCGGCAACCAGCACCGCGGTCAACTGCAGTCCTGCGCCGACGAAACTGTCCACCGACCGAGCCACCGGGCTGTGAATGCCGCTGCGGGCCGCCCGCCCCAGCACCATGCCCGCGACCTCGCCGATCACGACCAGCGCGACGATCAGCGCGATGCCGGCGAGGACCCGCATCCGGCCCTCGTCCACGTGGACCAGGACGTGCGGTGCGATGAGGATGCCGGCGACGGCACCGAGCACGACCCCGAGGAACGCGAGCGCCGACGCGACCGCACCCTGCCGCCACCCCGACGACGCCGCGAGCAGCGCCACCAGGATCACGGCCAGATCGATCCAACCCGATCCGCTCAACGCTCCCCCATTCCTCGACCCGGACGCAGGTGTCCGGGTTCGGTGTTCTCCAGTCCGCTGTCCACCTGGGTGAGCGTGGCATCGAGGTCTCGGATGTCGCGGTGGTCCCATTCGAGTTCCCAGCCGGACACGGCCAGGAGCCCGGCGAGCACGCCCGCGGTGAATCCCCACACGAGCATTCCGTCCACCTCGAACGCGGGGCCCTGGTAGCCGGCGCGGTGCCGGACCTGGAACCGGTTGTCCGGGTCGATCAGCTCCCGCAGCGGGACCCGCACCACCCGCTCGGCCTCGGCGGGGTCCACGACGCCGACCGGGCTGGGGTCGCGCCAGTACGCGAGCACGGGAGTGACGTCGAACCCGGACGGCGGGATGAAGATCTCGGGCAGCGTCGCGAGCGGTTGGACGCCGCTGCGCACCAGGCCGGTCTCTTCCTCCGCCTCCCGGAGCGCGGTGTCGACGGGACCGTCGTCCTCCGGGTCGGCTGCACCGCCGGGGAATGCGACCTGCCCGCTGTGCTGCCGCATCGTCGATGCGCGCTGGGTGAGCAGGACGTCGGCGTCGGCGGGCAGCCCGCCGATGGCGAGCGGATCGGACTCGTGCGAGCCGCCGAACAGCACCAGTACCGCGGCGGGCCGCACCCTGGCGCCCGTCGGCGACCGTCGGTTCAGCACCGGGTTGACGCGGTTGGGGTCGGCGGGGAGGGTGCTCGTCACCGCGCGCAGCCATTCGGGAGCCCCGCCGGACTGCGGGTAGAGGCTCATGCGGCGACGCCGAGATACTGCTGGACGACGTCGGCGATCTCGTCGACGCTCCGGAACGGCTGCGGCAGGATCTTCGCGACGGTGCCGTCCGGACGGATCAGCACGGACACCGGCAGCACAGCGGGCGACCCGACGGCCGCCTGCACCCGCACCGCACCGTCCTGGACGCCGGGCAGGTGCACGTCGTACTCGGCGAGTCGGGCGAGCGCGTTGGCCTCGTTGGAATCGGTGTGCACCGTCAGAACGGTAACCGCGTCGCCCGCACGGTCCGCATATTGCTGGAGATACGGCAGTTCCTCCCGGCACGGCCCGCACCAGTAGGCCCAGATGTTCAGCAACACCGGCTTGCCCGCGAGCGCGGCACCGAGGTCGACTCGGGTGCCGTCGCCGAGGCACTCGAGCGTGATGCCCGTCAACACGGAACCGTCGGGTGCGGGGCCGGCGGCCATGGGGCACGGTGCGAGTGCGGCCTCAGCCCGCAGCGGGGCCAGGGCCTCGGGCGAGTCCGAAGCCCGACGCTCCTGCTGCGACGTCGAGCGGCCCGCACCAGGGTAGTCCCCGATCTCCTGTTCGTCGCTGTCGCCGCGCGGCCAGATCGCCACGACGAGCGCCGCCACCACCACGAGCGCGGCCAGGCTCCACCGCGCGGCATTCGAGATCCGCATACCGCTCACATGCCTGCCAGTTCGAGAAGGTGCTCGGTCTCCGGGCCCTTCACGAGCGCGGCCGCCGCAACCGGATCCGTGGGCCCGGCACCGAAGGACGGGCAGTCCTTCGCGAGCACGCACACACCGCACGCGGGCTTGCGCGAATGACAGACCCGGCGACCGTGGAAGATCACCCGGTGCGACAGGTCGGTCCACTCCTTGCGTTCGATGAGTGCCCCGACCGCGTGCTCGACCTTGACCGGGTCGGTCTCCTCGGTCCACTTCCAGCGCCGGACGAGCCGCCCGAAGTGCGTATCGACTGTGATTCCGGGCACGCCGAACGCGTTCCCGAGGACGACGTTCGCCGTCTTGCGACCGATCCCGGGCAGCGCCACGAGGTCCTTCAACTTGCCGGGCACCTCGCCGTCGTAGCGCTCGAGCAGAGCCTGCCCGAGGCCGATGATCGAGTTCGCCTTGTTGCGATAGAAACCGGTCGACCGGATGTACTCCTCGAGCTCGGTCCGGTCGGCCTCCGCGTAGGCGCGGGCGTCCGGGTAGCGCGCGAACAATGCCGGAGTGACCTGGTTGACGCGCACATCGGTGCACTGGGCCGACAGGATCGTCGCGACCGTGAGCTCGAGCGGCGTCGTGAAGTCGAGCTCGCAGTAGACGTGCGGAAACGCCACCTTCAGGCGGCGGTTCATCCGCCGTGCCCGGCGCACGAGCGCGAGCCGGGACTCGCCTGTCGCGGCGGCACCCGCACCCTGATTCGGGTCGTCTCCTGAGGTCGCATGCACCTCGACAACTCTACGGACCCGGCGTCCGATCGGATTCCGGACTGTGTCGATTCTGAGACCTTCGCAGTGTTTACTTCCCGGTATGCAAGGTCTGGCTGTGGTGCTGTTCCCGGTGCTGCTCATGTTGTTCGCGCTGGCGATGGAGCGTGTCGAGTTCCGACTTCGGCGTCTCACCGTCCGCGAGCAGGAGGTCGAGGAGTTCCTCGACCAGGCCAGCCAGGACGAGGTGGCGACCCTGGCCAACGAGGGATTCCCCCACGCGCTGGCCCGTTTCCACCGTCGCCGGAAGAAGGGTGGTCAGACCGAGATCGCCGACGACACGGACGACCTGGAAAACCCCGAGAGCACCCGCCGCGCCAGCTGATCCCGCGCGCCGGCCGGCCGATTCGATCGGCCTCGAGTGTCTTCCTCGAACAGTCCGGGGAGGGATTTTCGCAAAGTTGTAGAACTCTACGTGGTGTCCGTGACTCGTCCCACAGCGATGCCAAGTAGACTTTCTTCTCGTACTCGTTGCATGAGACCTCAGTCGACGTGCAGCAACTTGCATTGATGAACAGATTTTTCCAAAGGAGCGCACGTGGACGAGGTCCTGGCCAGAGCCGGCATCTTCCAAGGAGTCGAGCCCTCGGCGGTGGCTGCGCTGGTCAAGCAGCTTCAGCCCGTCGATTTCCCGCGCGGGCACGTCATCTTCAACGAGGGTGAGCCCGGCGATCGTCTGTACATCATCGTCTCCGGCAAGGTGAAGCTCGGCCGCCGTTCGCCGGACGGCCGCGAGAACCTGCTGACGATCATGGGTCCGTCGGACATGTTCGGCGAGCTGTCGATCTTCGACCCGGGTCCGCGTACGTCGACCGCGACCACGGTCACCGAGGTTCGCGCCGTGAGCATGGACCGCGACGCTCTGAAGTCGTGGATCGACCAGCGCCCGGAGATCGCGGAGCAGCTGCTGCGTGTTCTCGCGCGTCGCCTGCGCCGGACCAACAACAACCTCGCGGACCTGATCTTCACCGACGTCCCGGGTCGTGTCGCCAAGGCACTGCTGCAGCTCGCGCAGCGCTTCGGCACCCAGGAGGCCGGCTCGCTCCGCGTGACGCACGACCTCACGCAGGAAGAGATCGCCCAGCTCGTCGGCGCCTCCCGCGAAACCGTGAACAAGGCCCTGGCCGACTTCGCGCACCGCGGCTGGCTGCGGCTCGAGGGCAAGAGCGTCCTGATCTCCGACTCGGAGCGTCTGGCGCGCCGCGCTCGCTGATCGCGCGAGCGACCGGCACCGAACGACCCGAAGCCGCCTGTCCCCATCCGGGGCCGGGCGGCTTCGTCGTTTCTGTGGTCGAGTAGCCATAGCTGCACGGTCATACCTCTGCCCGGATTTCGCATTCGACAGGCATTCGCTTCGCCCCAGAGGATGGGAGGATGACCGACCCGCAGATCGATGCGGACTACAACGTCCGCAACACCGTCTCCGCCGAACTGTTCGATGCCACGATCGAGGAGTATCGGCAGCGCTCGCGCGAGGCCGTCGACGGGCTCGACGGGTGCCAGGATCTGCGCTACGACCCCGACAGCCTCGAGCGCCTCGATGTCTGGGGAACGGGGACCGGGCTGCGACCGGTGTTCGTGGCGATCCACGGCGGGTACTGGCGGGCGCTGTCGCGGCACCACACCGCGTTCATGGCGCGCATGCTCGACGCCGCCGGCATCGCCACCGTCGCGGTCGACTACGGCCTCGCCCCCGACACCCCGCTCGAGGAGATCGTCCGGCAGGTGCGAGCGGCGGTCGCGTGGGTGTACCACCACGGCGCGGAGCACGGACTGGACCCGAACCGCATCGTGGTGGGCGGCAGCTCCGCGGGCGGCCACCTGACCGCCACCACGATGGTCCCCGGCTGGCAGGATCCGCTCGGTCTGCCGGACGACGTGGTCCGCGCGGCGATGCCGATCAGCGGACTGTTCGACATCCGGCCACTCGTGAACTCGTTCGCGAACGAGTGGTTGAGCCTCGACACCCCACGGGCGAGTGCGCTGAGCCCGATGTTGCAGACCGACCGGGTCGGTCCGCGGGCGGTGGTCGCCGTGGCCGAGCACGACGGCGTCGGGTTCCTCGCCCAGAGTCGGAGGTTCCACAGCGCGTGGGCCCGTCGATCCGAGAGCGAACTCCTGGTGATCCCGGACCGTAATCATTACGACGTGTTCCTCGATCTCGCCGATCCCGCGTCGGCTCTGAGTACCGCACTGCTCGGGCTGTTCGCGGGCCTCGAGCACACGTCCTGAGGGCGCTGCACCACCGAGACCTCGAAATCCGCCTCGCCGCAGTACAGTTGCGCATCGCAACCGCCAAACCGCTGACGGTATACGTCGGATGCGGTCGTCGCTAGGATTCCACCATGGACATGCCCAAACTGCTGGACGGGCGCCTCAAGCTCCGCCACCTGCTCCTCGTCGACGCGCTGACCAGTCAGGGCAGCGTCGTCGCCGCGGCCGCGGCACTCCACGTCACGCAACCCGTCGCGACGCGCAGCCTGCACGATCTCGAGTCGATTCTCGGTGTGTCCCTGTACGACCGCGGCCCACGGGGAATCACCCCGACCATCTTCGGCGAGGCGTTCACGGCGCACGCCCGAGCGGTCATCGCGCAACTGACCCAGGCCGGCCGGCACGTCGTCGAGCTTGCGGACGCCGACCGCGGAACCGTTGTCGTCGGAACACATCTCGCGGGTTCGAACGTGCTGCTGCCCGGTGCGATCGCCAGACTGAAGAACGAGCGACCGCTGCTGACGGTGATCGTGCGCGAGGGCACGCCGGAGATGCTGCTGACCGAACTGCAGTCCGGGCGTATCGATCTCATCGTCGGCAGGCTCACCTCCCCCACCGACGAGATGGCGGTGCGGCGCACGTTGTACGCCGAGTCGGTGGAACTCGTGACGCGCGTGGGACATCCACTCGCGGGTCGCGATGACATCCGACTGAGCGATCTCACCCAGTACCCGTGGATCCTGCCCGGGGTGGAAACCGCGCTGCGTCGGGAGCTCGAGGAGTTCTTCGCCCGGAACAGCCTCTCCCTCCCGGAGAACCGGGTGGAGGCCACGTCGTTCCTGACGGTGCGCCAGCTGCTGCTCGAGACCGATATGGTGGCGGTGCTCCCGAGCCTGATCCCCCGGGACGACGCCCGGCTGACCACGCTGCCGATCACGCTGGATCCGATCGGCCACAGCGTCGGGGTCACGCTCTCGGCCGGTCGCACGCTGAGCCCGTCCGCGGCCGCGCTGGTGGACTTCCTCGCCGAGTTCGCGGCCGAGATCGCGCCCCAGCGAGGCTGATCCGGAACGGGCGGAGCCGCCCACCGGAAAGGTGGACGGCTCCGAATCCCCCGACAGGATCAGACGTGGACGACGGACGGCGCCTCGTCGTGCTGCAGGCCGCGGGACGAGTCCGGCACCACCCGGAACAGGGCGATGGCACCGAACAGGCTGACGGCGCAGATGATCGCGAGGTACCACGTGACGCCGGTGGACGATCCGGTGGCGTCGAGCAGCGCGGTGGCGATCATCGGCGCCAGGCCACCGCCCAGGATCGCTCCGCTCTGCAGGATCAGCGACGATCCCGAGTACCGGACCTTCGTGGGGAACGTGTCAGCGATGATGCTGCCCTGCACGCAGTGCGTGACGGGCACGATCAGGCCCATGCCGAGGAACGCGATCACGGCGACGACGGAGTTCTCGGTGTTGAGCAGCGGGAAGAACACGATGCACCACACCAGGATCGCGGCGGAGCCGGCGATGAACATGGTGCGCCGGCCGTGCTTGTCGGCGACCCTCGTCCACACCGGAATAGACGCGAACCACAGGACCGCGGCCGCCGTCACGCTCAGGATCAGGAACTGCTTGTCGTAGCCGAGGTGCTGCGTGCCGTACGACAGCGAGAACACCATGAAGGCATACGCGACAGCGGAATTCGCGAGGACCGCGAGCAGGGTCAGCGACAGTCGGGGGAAGCCGACCTTCAGCGCCTCGCGGAGCGGGAACTTGGCCACCTCGTTGTTCTCGACGATCCCGGTGAACGACGGCGACTCGGTGACCCGCAGGCGGATGACCAGACCGATGGCGACGAGGACGAAGCTGAGCAGGAACGGGATCCGCCAACCCCAGGAGGCGAACGCACTGTCCGACATCACCGAACTGGTGGTGAGGAAGATGCCGTTCGCGAGCACCAGACCCGCCGGGGTGCCCATCTGCGGGAACCCGGCGTAGAGGTTCTTCTTGCCGGCCGGGGCGTGTTCCATCGACATCAGCGTCGCGCCGGCGCCCTCACCGCCCAGTCCGATGCCCTGCACGACGCGCATGGCGACGAGCAGGATCGGGGCCCAGACGCCGATCGCGTCGTAGTTCGGGATGAGGCCGATCAGGGTCGATCCGATGCCCATCATCACGAGTGAGACCACGAGGGTCGCCTTGCGGCCGATCCGGTCCCCGAAGTGACCGAACACCAGACCGCCGAGCGGGCGGGCGATGAATCCGACCGCGAACGTGCTGAACGCGGCGAGGGTTCCGGCGGTGGGGCTCAGGCTGGGGAAGAACTGCTTGTTGAAGATCAGTGCGGCGGCGGTGCCGTAGAGGAAGAAGTCGTACCACTCGAGGGTGGTGCCGGCCAGGGTCGCCATGGCGACGCGGCTGCGCGCGGCCGCGACGGGGGCGGTGCCCCGGCCTGGTGTGCTGTCGGTCATCGCAGATACCTATCGGGTGTCGGGGGAGGCGGTCGGATCTCCGAGATCCGTTCTTCGCCAGGAGAATCCGGCGGCCAATTCGGCCTTGTACGGAAGATTCTGCACACGTGAGACATGACTCACAAATGCCGAATCGGCCGCCGGGTATCTCAATTTGGCTATGCCTCAGGCGATGTCGGAGAGCCCGAGGAACCGCTCGGCGTTGCCGCGCTGGATCAGATTGCGTGCGGTCTCGTCGAGGAACTCACTCTTGCGCACGACCTCCCCGACCGGCCGCTCCCCCAGCGGGTACGGGTAGTCACTGCCCACCATCACCCGGTCGACACCGACGGTGTCGACCAGCAGGCGCAGTGCGCGGTCGTCGAACACGACGGAGTCCACATAGAAGCGACCGAGGTAGTGTGACGGCGGCATCTCCGACGTACCGATGATGTCGTTGCGCCGATGCCACGCGTTCTCCATCCGTCCGAGCCAGAACGCGAAAGATCCGCCGCCGTGCGCGAATCCGATCTTCAGTCGCTCGTCGATGCGGTCGAAGACGCCGCCGAGGACCAGGGCGAGGATCGACAGGTGGGTCTCGGCCGGCATCGCGGTGAGCCACTGCGCCATCCACCGGTTCAGGCGCGGCGACGAGTCCATGTCCCACGGGTGCACGAACACCGGGACGTCCAGCGACGCGCAGTGCTGCAGGAACGTCACCACGCCCTCGCTGTCGAGGTCGCGGTCACCGACGTGGTTGCCGATCTCCACGCCGCGGTGCCCGTTGGCGACGCTGCGCTCCACCTCACGGCAGGCGGCGTCCGCGTCCTGCAGCGGGACCTGACAGAACGGGATCAGCCGGTCCGGGGCGGGTGCGACGATCTCGAGCGCGAGATCGTTGAAGATCCGCGAGATGCGGGCGGCCTGCTCGCCGGTGCGTCCGTAGTTGAAGAACGCCGGCGTCGGCGAGACCACCTGGGTTCGGACACCGTCGGCGTCCATGTCCCGCAGCCGGGTCTCCGCGTCCCACGCGTCGGCCTGGATCCGACGGAACTCCTTGGAGCCCATCATGATGACGGCCTCGGACTCGCTCTCGACCCGCAGCCACGGCGCCTCCGGCCCGGCGTCCGCGGTGAGGTCGGGCCACCCCTTGGGGACGTAGTGCGTGTGGATGTCGATGATGCCGGACACTCGTCAGCCCTTTCCGGGGTGCAGGGCGCCGCACTTGTCGCACGTGCGCGCCTGCTCGTCCTCGTAGAACTGCACGAACACGGGCGGCAGGTCGGCGACGATGTCGCGCACCTGCAGTTCGATCTCGTGGATGAGGTGGTTGCATTCGAGGCAGTACCACTGGAACTTCTCCAGCGTGCCCTCGCGGCGCACCCGCTCGATGACCAGGCCGATCGAACCCGCGGTGGGCCGCTGCGGCGAGTGCGGCAGGTTGCCGGGGAGCAACCAGGTCTCGCCCTCGCGGATGTGGACCCGCTCGGGTCCGTCCTCGGTCATGACGTCGACGTGGATGTCGCCCTCGAGCTGGTAGAACCACTCCTCGTACGGGTCGAGGTGGTAGTCGGTGCGCTGGTTGGGTCCACCGACGACCTGCACGATGAAGTCGTCACCGAGCGCCATCGTCTGGTTGTTGACCGGCGGCGCGAGCAGGTGGCGGTTCTCGGCGATCCACTTCTGGAAGTCGATGACGGGCGGGATACGGGTCACGAGTGGTCCTCCGAGTCTGCGGCGGTGGTGATGATGTTCTTGCGACGGTCGGCGGGCAGGTACGCCACGCCCTGGATCTCGATCAGCAGGTGCGGGTGCGGAAGCTGGTGCACCGCAACCGTGGTGCGGGTGGGTCCGGTCTCGTCGAACATCTCGGCGTACACCTCGTTGTACCCACCGAAGTCGTTCATCGAGACCAGGTACGACGTGACCTGGACGAGATCGCTCAGTTCGGCACCGACCTCGGCGAGGATCGCCTCGATGTTCTCGATCACGGCGCGAGTCTGGGCCCGGATGTCGAGCTTGGTGGTGCCCATCTCGTCCACCTCGACGCCGACGAACGTGTTGTCCGGCCGACGCGAACTGGTGCCCGAGACGTACACGAAGTCGCCGGCCACCTTCACGTGCGGGAACCGTCCGCGCGGGGTGGCGAGGCGTTCGATCACTTTGGCTGCGTTGTCGCTCATGCGATTCCCTTCACCGTGACACTGCCCAGACCCTCGACGTCGCACCGTGCGGTGCCCGCGGCGAACGGGATCGCCGCCGTCGCAGCACCGGCGAGGACGACGTCCCCGGCCCGCAGCGGAATCTGCCGGCGTCGACTCATGTCGAGCAGCGCGTGCAGCGCGTTGACGGGATCGTCGAGGATCGCCGCCGTCGAGCCGGTGACGGACTCGCCGCCCGCCTCGAGCCGCACCACGAGGTCGCCGACCCCCCGCATCGGCTGCCACGGGCCGATCACGTACGCGGCCGCAGAGGTGTTGTCGGCGACGACATCGGTGTAGGTGAAGCGGAAGTCCCGGTAGCGGGAGTCGATGATCTCCATCGCGGGAGCGACGGCGTCGACGCAGGATTCGATGTCGACGGTCGGATCGTCGACGTCCACGTCGCGCGCGAGACGGTACGCGATCTCGGGCTCGATCTTGGGATGGATGAAGCGGTGCAGGTCGACGTCGCCGCCGTCATCGACGCACATCGCATCGGTGAGCCGGCCGACGATCACATCGGAGACACCCATCTGGGCCATCTTCGCCTTGCTCGTGAAGCCGAGCTTCACACCGAGGAGCATCTCGCCGCGCCCGCAGCGGAAGCCGATGAGCGACTCCTGGATGCGGTACGCGTCGTCGATGTCCACGGCGACGTCGTCGGCGAGGCTGAGGGTGTCGTGCACGCCGACCTGAGCGTCGTCCAGGCGCCGGGCCAGCGCTTGGATCTCGTTGCTGTCCAGTGGTTTCGTTTCCATCAGTCCTCGTTTCCCAGAAGTCCCAGAAGTCCTCGAAGTCACAGCGCCACGCACACGTTCGTCGGCTCGGTGTAGAAGTGCAGCGAGGACTCGCCGCCCTCCCGCCCGATGCCGGACAGCCCGACGCCACCGAACGGTGACCGCAGCTCACGGGTGAACCACGTGTTGACCCAGGAGATTCCGACGTTCATCTTCTGCGCGACACGGTGTCCGCGACGCAGGTCGTTCGTCCACACCGAGGCGGCCAGACCGTACTTGGTGTCGTTGGCCAGCGCGATCGCCTCCTCCTCGGTGTCGAAGGGCACCAGCGCGGCGACCGGCCCGAAGATCTCCTCACGGAGCACAGGATCCTCGTTGGTCAGCCCGGTCCACAGGGTGGGCTCCACCCACGATCCGAACGCGAACTTCGAGCCCAGGTCGGGGATTCCGCCACCGGTGAGCACCTTCGCTCCGGACTGCTCGGCCATCTTGAAGAAGCTCATGACCTTGTCGCGGTGTGCCTGCGAGATCAGCGGGCCGGTGGTGGTGTTCTCGTCGGTGGGATCGCCGAGCCGCAGCTGCTGCGCCCGCTCGACGAGGCCCGTCGCGATGTCGTCGAAGATCGCCCGGTGCACGTACACCCGTTCGGTGCACAGACACACCTGGCCGGTGTTGGTGAACACCGACTTGGTCAGCCCGGTCAGCGCCTCGTCGAGGTCGACGTCGTCGAACACGACGGCCGCGTTCTTGCCACCGAGCTCGAACGACACCGGGCGCACCCGCGGGGCAACGGTCTTCATCACGTGCGAGCCGGTCGCGGACGAGCCGGTGAACGTGACGCCGTCGATGCCGGGGTGCGTCGTGAGGTACTCGCCGGCGGAGTTGCCGCCGAAGCCGTGCACCACGTTGTACACGCCGGCGGGCAGACCGACCTCGGCGAGCACCTCGGCGAGCAGCGTCGCCGTCGCGGGCGTCTCCTCGCTAGGCTTGACGACCACCGCGTTGCCGCACGCCAGCGCGGGCGCCACCTTCCAGGTGAGCAGCAGCAGCGGCAGGTTCCACGGCACGATCACCGCCACCACGCCGAGCGGCTTGCGCACGGCGTAGTTGAGCGCCTGACGACCCCCGGCGAGGTCGGTCATGAACGATTCCTGACCGGCGGCCGCCGCGACGTCGGCGAAGGTCCGGAAGTTGGTGAGCGCGCGGGCGACATCCAGTTCGCGGGCCTGCGTGATCGGCTTGCCGGTGTCCGCCATCTCGGCGGCCACGAACTCCTCGAACCGCTCCTCGATGCGGTCCGCCGCCCGACGCAGCAGCGCCGTGCGCTCGCGGACCGGGGTGTCGGCCCAGCCGTTGTCCAGCGCGCGGCGCGCGCCGGTCACGGCACGGTCGACCAGCACCTGGTCGGCCTCGTGCACCTGGGCGAGGACCCGCCCGGTCGCCGGGTCGATCTGGTCGAAGCCGCGCTGCGGGTCGGGATCGACGAATGCGCCGTCGACGAAGTTACGGATCCAGCCGTCGAGGGTTGAAGTCATGGATCAATGGTCGAGCCCCGATCCATGCCGAACAAATGCCAAATCGGGTTCTACCCATGCCCTTGTAGGCATACGTCCCGCGCAGAGCCCACGGAGAACCGGCGCAGGGTTGCGGAGATGTGTCAGTCTGCCGAAACCTCACACTCGATCCCGTCCAGCAGCTTGGCGAGCCCGTACTCGAACGCGCCGTCCGGGTCTGCGGGCGCCTGGTACAGCTCCCCGACCGTCGAACCCACCCGCGACGACAGCGGGAACAGACTCGGCGGCATGGCCGCAGCGAACAACGGGCCGTGCACCTCCCACCACTGGGCGTCACTCAGTTGCCGCGTCGCATCGATCGCCGCGACCGCCACTCGGGCGTTGCCCGTGGCGAACTCCGACAGCACCGCGATCACCCGGTCCATGGCAACATCCGACAGGCCGATGCCCTCGATCGCGGCCAGCTGCTGTTCGTAACGCCGCATGCGCCCCGGCCCGAGCACGAGCCGCCAGGGCGGCACTTCCAGGAGCCAGGGATGCGCGATCAGTTCGGCGCGGACCTGACGGGCAATGGAGGCCATCCGTTCGCGCGGTGCGAGGTCCCCCGAAATCGAGGTGGTGTCCTCGTCGGCGACCGCGTCGACCATGAGGATCGTGAGTGCGTCCTTGCTGGGGACGTAGGTGTACAGGCTCATCGGCCGCAGGCCCAGCTCGGTGGCGACCGAGCGGATGGAGACGCTGGCGTAGCCCTCCCGGTCGGCGAGCGCGATCGCCGCGGCGACCACCGCGTCGACACTGACCGTCTGCTTCGGGCCGCGCCTGGCAGGCTGCGGCGGAAGCTCGTGCCGCCACAGCAGGTTCACCACCTGTTTCGCCTGCTCGGCGCTGATCTCCTCGCTCACGGAGCCCCTTCGGAACAAATCCAGTACGGTGTACGTTGTCAGGGATACTCCGTACACCATACGCTACTTTCGGGGGTCTACTCTGCCCAGCACAAACGCCACCTACCTGCCGGATCGGCACATGTTCGCGCTCTGGACGTGGACGGGCCGCGGCACCGGCCCCGCCCCGAGCGTCCACGGCGACCGCGAGACCCTGGCGCTCGCGCTCCCGGTCGGCGCGGACGGCGCGATCGAGGTTGCCGACGTGGACACCACGCTCGTGGACACCACGACCCTCGCCGGACTGACGCTCGAACCGGCGGGCGAGTCGGTGACGCTGTGGCAGGACGCAGTGCACGCCACCGACGGCGGCCCGCTCACCCCGCCGGCCACCGACAGGCCGTCCCTGCCCGTCGCGGCGCACGCGGTGCCGAACGCCTCCGGCACCGCGATCGTGTCGGCGGAACACGCCGTTCGCGTCCTGCGCGAATCCGAGGCCGTGGCGGCCGAACTACGTTCGACGCTGGAGGCGCAACTCCGGCCCTACCAGGCACGTGGCGTCGGCTGGCTGCGGGAGACCGTCGACGCTCACGGCGGCGCGGTGCTCGCCGACGAGATGGGCCTCGGCAAGACCGTCCAGACCATCGGCTTCCTCCTCGGTCGCGCGGAGGCGGAGCCGCAGCTCGTGGTCTGCCCGACCTCGCTGGTCGGCAACTGGGCACACGAGATCGGGCGATTCGCGCCGGGACTACATGCGACGGCGTGGCGCGGCGGGCAGATCCCCGCCGAACCGGGAACCGTCGTCATCGTGGGATACCCGACCTTGCGCATACACGGCGAACTGCTGGCCGGACAGCACTGGAGCACGGTGGTCTTCGACGAGGCGCAGGCGCTGAAGAACCCGCGCACCCAGATCTCGAAGGCTGCGCGGGCGTTGGACAGTGCGGCGAAGATCGCGCTGACCGGCACACCGGTGGAGAACCACCTCGACGAGCTGTGGGCGCTGGTTAACCTGGTCGCGCCCCGGATGCTCGGGCACCGGGCGCAGTTCCGGCGGCGGTTCGTCCAACCGATCCAGGAGGGCTCGGTCGCCGCCGCGACCCGGTTGCGCGACACCATCGAGCCGATCGTGCTGGCGCGCAAGAAGGTCCAGGTGGCCGCGACGCTACCGCCGAAGATCCACAACGACATGCTGTGCGATCTCACCGCCGAGCAGGAGGAGATCTACGACCTCCTCCTCGCGGAAGCCATCGATGACGGGTTCGGTTCCGGTATCGAACGCCACGGCCGTGTCCTCGCGGTACTGACCTCACTGAAGCAGGTCTGCAACCATCCCGGGCTGGTCACCGGTGAACTGGAGTCACTCGCCGGCCGGTCCGGGAAGCTCGACCTGTGCACCGACATCCTGGCCACCAATCTGGAAACCGCCAGCCCGACACTGGTCTTCACCCAGTATCGCCGGACCGGTGAACTACTCGTGCGCCATCTCGCCGATCAGTTCGCCGTCACGGCGCCGTTCCTGCACGGCGGGCTGGCCCCGGCCGAACGCGCCGAGATCGTGTCCCGGTTCCAGACCGAGGACGGACCGCCGGTACTGGTCCTGAGCCTGCGCGCCGCCGGCACCGGTCTGACACTCACCCGCGCCGCCGACGTCATCCACTTCGACCGCTGGTGGAATCCCGCGGTCGAGGCGCAGGCCTCCGACCGGGCACACCGGATCGGTCAGACGCGCACGGTCACCGTCACCACACTCACCTCGACCACCACCGTCGAGGAGCACATCGCGGGCATGCACGACCGAAAGGCTGCACTCACCGATCTGAGTGACACGGCGGGCATCGCCGCGCTCGCGGGACTTGACGACGACCAGCTGATCGAGATCCTTCGCCGCAAGAGGGAGAACTGATGGTGGACAACGAATTCGGATACACCGCATGGGGCATGGACTGGGTGCGGCTGGCCCAGCCGCTGCGCCAGAGCGGACCGGCGCGCCTACTCCTGCCTCGTGCTCGCAGCCTCGCACGCAACAACCTCGTGAAGGCGACGGTCGAGGGACGGATCGTGCGCGCCTCGATCCACCGCGGGGGTCAGGCATCGGTGACCCAACTGGAGGTGGCGCCGCTGACCAGAGCGTCGATCACCGGCATCGCGGCGATAGTTCCGGACACCGCCGTGCTGACCGACGACATCCACCAGGACATCGTCACCGCCGGGATCGCGCTCGCACCCGTTCTCGCGGACACCGACTGTTCGTGTTCGGCGCGCTCCGCTCCCTGTCTGCACCTGCTCGCCGTCCTCTACGAAATCGCGCACCGAGTCGACGAGAACCCACAGCTCGCGCTGGACATCCAGGGCTATACCACTGCGATGCTGCATGATTCGGCGGTACCGGCGTCGACCGCGCGCTGGACACCCGTCAGCGCGCTCGATCCCGCGGCATTCTTCGAGAGGGCGTCGGGCTGAGCCCTGCCGGGGCTCAGCTCCGCAGGTACTCCAACTGCACCCGCACCGACTGCTCGGCAGCCGGCCACAGCGTCTCGTCGACGTCGGTGTAGACGTGCTCGACCACCGCGCGGACGTCGGCGTCGGCGCCCAGGACGTCGAGTGCGCCGCGCACCTGCGCGAGTCGCTCCTCGCGGTGCGCGAGGTAGTAGCGGGCCACGGTCTCGAGGTCGGGCAGTTCGGGTCCGTGCCCGGGCAGGACCGTCCGGCCGGGGCCAAGGTCGATGAGGAGCCGCATCGACGCCAGGTAGTCGCGCAGATTTCCGTCGGAGGCGTCGAGGACCGTGGTGCCGCGGCCGAGGATGGTGTCGGCGGTGAGCACCGACCCGTCGTCCTCGATCACGAACGACACCGAGTCGGCGGTGTGGCCGGGGGTGCGCAGCACGCGCAGGGTGAGTCCAGCCGCCTCGATCGACTCGCCGTGCCCGAGTCCGCCGCCAACGCCGCGACGGAACTCCTCGCGGACCGCACGCACCGGCGCCCCGGTCAGTTCGTGGAACCGATCGAGGCCGCCGGTGTGGTCGTGGTGTCGGTGCGAGACCAGCGTCAGCACCACCGTGCCGACGCGCGCGACCCGTGCGAGGTGCTCGGGGTCGTCGTCGCCCGGGTCGACCACGATGCACTCGTCGCGACCCGGGCTCCGCAGGATCCAGGTGTTGGTGCCGTCGAGCGAGTACATGCTCGGGTTGTTCTCGAGCATCACCGCCGCGATCGGCGTGACCTGGCGCAGCTGGGCGTACGCGGGGTGCTGAAGCGTCATGGACGCCCCTTTCGTGACGGGCCGACAGCGTCTTCGGCGAAACCGAGCATCACTGTACGACTCCTGCCACGCCGCGGCCGCCCCGGACGACACCTACTGCGCGGCAAGCGCACTCACATGTGGGTGCCGCCGTCGATCCGGATCTCGGTGCCGGTGACGAACGCGCCGTCGTCGGACGCGAGCATCGCGACGACGCCGGCGACGGTCTCGGGGCCCGCGAAGCCCTCGCCGATCCACGGGTACAGCTTGCCGATCAGGCTCGCGTCGACGTCCTCCGGGAAGCCCGGGTTGCTGGTCATGCCCGACGCGATGCTGCCCGGTGCGACCGCGACCGCGCGCAGGCCCTGCCTGGCGTACTCGAGCGCGATCGCATGCGTGAACGACTGGATGCCACCCTTCGACGCCGCGTACGCCGCCATGTAGGGGTGCGCGAACTGTGCCGACGTCGAACTGAAGTTCACCACGACGCCCTTGCCGGTCTCGAGCAGCGCGGGCAGCGACTGGCGGGTCACCAGGAACGTCCCGGTGAGGTTGGTGCCGATCACCTTGTTCCAGAAGTCGAGTTCGGTCTCGTGGGTGTGCGACGAGCGCAGGATGCCGGCCGCGTTGACCAGGACGTCCAGGCCGCCGAGCTGTTCGATCGCGCCGCCGATGTTCTCGCGGACCGAGTTCTCATCGGAGATGTCGGCGGTGACGGTGCGCAACCGGTCGGCGACTCCGGCCTGCTCGGCGCGCTCACGCGTCACTGCCAGGCCGTTCTCGACCACGTCGACGCCGGTGACGATGCCACCCTCGTCGAGGATGCGGGCCACCACGGCCTGACCGATGCCGGATCCGGCTCCGGTGACGAGTACTCGGCGTCCTTCGAATCGCTTCATGATTTCTCCTGTTCGCATAGAGTTGATTCACAGCTCTACTGGCACGGTAGGCCGAGATGGCACGTTGTGTCACGCATTTTCCGGAAACAAGACCGGTAGTCTGCGATCCGACACCACCCGAGGAGCCCAGAACATGCCCGGCGCACAGCCCGCCACCTCGCTGACCGAGCGACGGAAAGCGGAGACACAACTCGAGATCTCCCGACGCGCCGCAGAACTGTTCTCCGCACGCGGCGCGTCCGCGGTGACAGCCGAGGAGATCGCCGCGGCGGCCGGCATCGGCCTGCGCACGTTCTACCGCTACTTCCGCACCAAGGAGGAGGCAGTCGCACCCCTGCTCGCCGGCGGGGTCACGGGCTGGATCGCACACCTCACCGGCGACGGGGACGCCCCCTCGGACGAATCCGTGCAGGCCGCCCTCGAGCGGGCGACGCGCCAGGCACTGACGCCGTCCGACGACATCGCCGAGGAGATGCTGCAGTGGACCCGCGGACTGCTGCGGACGGTGCACGCCGAACCCGGTCTACGAGCCGTGTGGCTGCGCGTACAGGCCGACTCGGAGGACGGACTGGTCGCGGCGCTCACGACGCTGATGGGGCCGACTGCCGACCCGCTGACCGTCCGGCTCACCGCGGCCTCCGCGAACGCCGCGATGCGGATCGCGGTCGAGACGTGGGCGGCGACCGACGCCCCGAGCACCGGCCCCGGCGGACCGGCGGATCTCGCGGCGCGCTGCATCCGCACCCTCGTCGGCTGAACCCCGAAGACAACTGAGCCGCACGCACCTCCCCACGGTGAGCACCCGGGCGGACTAGCCGAAAAGGTCGGGAAGGCCCTCCGAGATCCGATCCGGGAACACCGGTTCGCGTTTGGCCAGGAAGGCTCCCACGCCCTCGCGCACATCACCCGACGCACCACGCACGTAGATCGCCTGCGAGTCGGCACGGTGGGCCACCTCGGGACTCTCGGCTCCCAGCATTCGCCACATCAACTGCCGGGTGAGGGCGACGGACACCGGCGCGGTCCCGGCAACCAGTTCCCGCGCGACCTCGACCGCGCGAGCGAGTACCCGGTCGGCGGGGACGACCTCGCGCACGAGGCCGCGTTCGAGAGCTTCCGTCGCGGGCACCATCTTTCCGCCGAGGGTCCACTCCAGAGCGGTGGAGACGCCGACGACCCGGGGCAGGAACCAACTGGAGCAAGCCTCGGGGACGAGACCCCGCCTGGTGAAGACGAACCCGAATCGAGCTGTGTCGGAGGCGATCCTGATGTCCGCGGGCAGCATCATCGTGACACCGACGCCGGCCGCGGGGCCGTTGACGGCCGCAATGATCGGTTTCGTCGAGGCATAGAGGCGCAACGCCACCAGGCCGCCCTGGTCGGCGGGTGCACCGCCGGTCTGCGGATCGGTACCGAGCACGAAGGCCTCCCCGCCGGCAGCGAGGTCGGCTCCGGCGCAGAAAGCCCGGCCGGACCCGGTCAGCACCACCGCACGAATGTCGTCGTCCGCGTCGCACTCGTCCAGCGCCGCGACGATGCGCTCGCACATGTCGTAGGTGAAGGCGTTCAACCGATCCGGACGGTTGAGCCGCACGATCGCGATCTCACCGGACCGCTCCAACAGCACGACGTCGTCGTTCACGAATCCTCTTTCCCGCGACGATGTCGGATCAGCGTCGCCCGAGCCACGATAAGCCCGAAACGGCCTGAGCCGCATCCCCGTTCGGGAATGCGGCTCAGGTCGGACAAATTCGCGGACTGCTCAGCGCACCTCGGCGATGAGCTCGACCTCGACGGGCGCACCCAGCGGCAGTTCGGCCACGCCGACCGCGGAGCGGGCATGGATGCCGGCGTCGCCGAAGACCTCACCGAGGAACTCCGACGCTCCGTTGATCACGCCCGGCTGACCGGTGAATCCCTCGGCCGAGGCCACGAAGCCGACGACCTTGACGATCCGCACGATCGAGTCGAGACCGACCAGTGCGTCGATCGCGGCGAGCGCGTTGAGGGCGCACGTGCGGGCGGCGGCCTTCGCGTCCGCATCGGACACGTCCGCGCCGAGCTTGCCGGTGAGCGGCAGCTTGCCGTCCACGAACGGCAACTGCCCCGAGGTGTAGACGTGGTCACCGGTGCGCACGGCCGGCACGTACGCCGCGACGGGGGCGGCGACCGGCGGCAGCTCGATGCCCAGCTCGGCCAGGCGCGCGGTCCAGGACTGTGCGGTGTCTGCCACGAGCCTCAGCCCTTCGGACGCTTGAGGTACGCGACGTGCTGTTCGCCCGTCGGACCGGGGAGAACCGTCACCAGCTCCCAGCCGTCCCCACCCCACTGGTCGAGGATCGCCTTGGTCGCGTGCGTGAGCAGCGGCACGGTCGCGTACTCCCAGGTAGTCAATTCACTCATGCCGGTGAGCCTATCCCCCGCACGTGTGGGCTCCTCGATATATAGGCTCGTGCCGTGGCAGCACCGACAGACACAGCCGCGCAGGAGCGGTCGCACCCCGCCGAGCCGGGATGGCCTCCCAACGCCGAGACGGCGCGACTGCACTTCGTCTCCGGCAAGGGCGGCACCGGCAAGTCCACCGTGGCGGCCGCGTTGGCGCTATCGCTCGCGGCCGGCGGACGGCGCGTGCTGCTGATCGAGGTCGAGGGCCGGCAGGGCATCGCGCAGCTGTTCGACGTGCCGCCGCTGCCGCCGCAGGAGACCAAGATCGCGACCGCGGACGGCGGCGGCGAGGTGGTGGCGCTCGCGATCGACCTGGAGACGGCGTTCCTCGAGTACCTCGACATGTTCTACAACCTCGGGTTCGCGGGGCGCGCGATGAAGAAGATCGGGGCGGTCGAGTTCGCGACCACCCTGGCTCCGGGCCTGCGCGACGTCCTGCTCACCGGCAAGATCAAGGAGTGCGTGGTCCGCACCGACAAGGCCGGCCGGCGCATGTACGACGCGGTCGTGGTCGACGCCCCACCCACCGGACGGATCGGGAAGTTCCTCGACGTCACGCGCGCGATGTCGGACCTGGCGAAGGGTGGTCCTATCCACTCGCAGAGCCAGGGTGTGGTGCGACTGCTGCACTCGGAGGAGACCGTCGTGCACCTGGTGACCCTGCTCGAGGCGCTGCCGGTGCAGGAGACGGCCGACGCCGTGGCCGAACTCGAGGCCGCGGACCTGCATCTGGGGACCGTGATCGTCAATCGCACAAACACCCCGTTCCTTCCGGAGGACGCTCTCGCCGACGCCGCGAAGGGCCGGATCGACGCGGACGCGATCCACACCGGCTTGGCGAAGGCGGGCATCACGCTGTCCGACGACGACTTCGCCGGTCTGCTGACCGAGACCATCGAGCACGCGGCCACCCTGGCCGCGCAGGACGAGAGCGCGGCCCAACTCGACGAGGTGAAGGTGACCCGGATGTATCTGCCCGCGCTGGTGGACGGCGTCGACCTCGGCGGGCTGTACGAGCTCTCCGAGAGCCTCACCGAGCAGGGTGTGCGATGAACCCGCCGCGGACCGCCCCGGCCCTCGACCTGGCCGGCGTCCTGACCGACCCGAAGACCCGGATCGTGGTGTGTTGCGGCGCCGGCGGCGTCGGCAAGACCACTACCGCCGCGTCGATGGCGCTGCGCGCCGCCGAGCAGGGCCGGCGCGTGGCCGTCCTGACGATCGACCCTGCGCGACGCCTCGCCCAGGCCCTCGGCGTGCAGGACCTCGACAACGAGCCTCAGCTGGTGGAGCTCGCGCCCGGCTCGACGGGCGAGTTGCACGCGATGATGCTGAACATGCGCCGCACGTTCGACGAGATGGTGCTCGAGCATTCCGCACCGGACAAGGCGCAGCAGATCCTGGCCAACCCCTTCTATCAGACCGTCGCGACCTCGTTCTCGGGAACGCAGGAGTACATGGCAATGGAGAAGCTCGGCCAGCTGGCGGCCGACGACCGGTGGGATCTGGTGATCGTGGACACCCCGCCGTCCCGCAACGCGCTGGACTTCCTGGACGCACCACAGCGGTTGGGCGCGTTCCTCGACGGCCGCATGATCCGGCTGCTCACGGCGCCGGGCCGCGGCATCGGTCGCCTCGTCACCGGCGCGATGGGCCTCGCACTCAAGGGCGTGTCCACCGTCGTGGGCAGTCAGATGCTGTCCGACGCGTCCGCGTTCGTGCAGTCCCTCGATTCGATGTTCGGTGGGTTCCGGGAGCGGGCGAGCCGCACGTACCAGTTGCTCCGGCAGGAGGGCACACAGTTCGTGGTGATCGCGGCCGCGGAGCCCGACGCGCTGCGCGAGGCCGCCTTCTTCGTCGACCGCCTCTCCGGCGACGACATGCCGCTGGCCGGTCTGGTGCTGAACCGGACGCATCCCACGTTGTGTTCGCTGCCCGCCGATCACGCCCTCACCGGTGCCGATCTCCTGGACGAGAGCGAACCCGTGGAGCCGGCGGACGAGCTGACCTCGGCTGTCCTGCGGGTCCACGCGCATCGCGCGGTCACGGCGAAGCGGGAGATCCGGCTGCTCGGGCGATTCACCGCAGCGCATCCACGGGTGCCGATCATCGGCGTGCCGTCCCTGCCGTTCGAGGTGTCCGATCTCGAGGCATTGCGCGCCGTCGGCGACCAGCTCGCACGACAGGGCTGAGAGGCACCGCGTAGGCACCGGTCAGGCACTGATCGGGCATGAAGGGCCGCGAGCAGCGGCGCCTGCACACCGCTGCTCGCGAACAAGTTGGGCTACAGATCGGACCTACTCCCCGACGAGGACCGAACTGCTGTGGTCTGAGCTTCAGACCGCCGACTGGTGCTGGCGCTGCGCCTCGAAGAACTCGGCCCAGGACTCCACCTCCGGATGCTGCTTGAGCAACGCGCGCCGCTGACGCTCGGTCATGCCACCCCACACACCGAACTCGACGCGATTGTCGAGGGCGTCGGCACCACACTGCATGAGAACCGGGCAGTGCCGGCAGATGGTGGCCGCCTTCCGCTGAGCCGCGCCACGTACGAAGAGCTGATCGGGATCTACTTCACGGCATCGGGCCTGTGCGACCCACTGAATACGGGCTTCCGCTTCCTCATAGTCGAGCCGTGTGGCTGTGGTGGTCATGTGCATTCGGTTCCCCTTCAGTCCGAACGCCGTTCCCCACGGCGTTCAGGATGTTCGCGCAATCGCTCTCGGTAGCACGTGAGGACTGCACCACATTCCTAATCCAGTGTTAGCTGTATCACACTGACTTCAGCCAATTTAGGTAAAGAACGCGCGGTGCGCAAGATCAGCTACCAAAATTCTGGTACGACCGTGCATGCTTCGCGGCAATTGCCCGAGTCGATCCGCACCTTCACCCCCGATCTCTCACGCCCGAGCGGCTGTCCACCGGGGCAATCGGTTCGTTCGACGTACTCTGTAGGGCGTGTCGAGAGCCAAAACGATCGCCAAGCTCGCGGGGTGTTCCGCACTCGCAGGTGTCCTGCTCGCCGGGTTGATGTTTCCGCTGGCAGGAGGCTTCGGATTCGCGTCCAACCGCGCCGCGGACGCCGTCAACAACGTCTCGGCGGAATTGGTGGAGGGCACAGTCCCCGCCGTCTCGACGATGACCGACGTCGCCGGCAACCCGATCGCGTGGTTGTACGAGCAACGCCGATTCGAGGTCCCCAGCGATCAGATCTCCAACGAGATGAAACTCGCGCTCGTCTCGATCGAGGACAAGCGCTTCGCCGACCACCACGGTGTCGACTGGCAGGGCACGCTGCGCGCGTTCATGACGAACACCACCAGCGGCGAGGTCCAGCAGGGCGCCTCGACGATCGACCAGCAGTACGTGAAGAACTACCAACTTCTGGTGGTCGCCCGGAACGACGCCGAGCGCCGCGCCGCGATCGAGACGACGCCGGCCCGCAAGATCCGGGAGATCCGGATGGCGCTCACGCTGGACAAGAAGCTCACGAAGGACGAGATCCTCACCCGGTACCTCAACCTGGTGCCGTTCGGCAACGGCTCGTTCGGCGTGCAGGACGCCGCGCAGACCTACTTCGGCGTCGACGCCAAGGATCTGAACCTGACGCAGGCCGCGATGCTCGCGGGCATGGTGCAGTCCAGTTCGGCCCTCAATCCGTACACCAACGAGGAGGGCGTCCTCGAGCGCCGGAACACGGTCCTCGACACGATGATCGCCAACATTCCGGACCGGGCCACCGAGATCCGGGCGGCCAAGGACGCACCGCTCGGGGTGCTGCCCGAGCCCAAGGCGCTGCCGCGCGGCTGCATCGCGGCCGGCGACCGCGGCTTCTTCTGCGACTACGCGCTGCAGTACCTCGCCGCCTCCGGCATCAGCCGGGAACAGATCAACAAGGGCGGCTACACGATCAAGACGACGCTCGACCCCGCCGTCCAGAACTCGGTCAGGTCCGCCCTGGCGGCGAACGCCGACCCCAAGCTCGACGGCATCGCGAACGTCATGAACGTCGTCCAGCCCGGGCAGGACCAGCATCGTGTCCTGGCGATGGGTTCGAGCCGCGACTACGGCCTCGACACCTCGGCGGAGCAGACCGTGCAGCCGCAGCCCTACACGCTCGTCGGACACGGCGCGGGCTCGATCTTCAAGATCTTCACGACGGCCGCCGCGATGGAGCAGGGCCTGGGCACCAACGCGGTGCTCGACGTCCCCCGACGGTTCGAGGCCCGCGGCATGGGCAACGGCGGCGCGAAGGGCTGCCCGGCCGCCACCTACTGTGTCGAGAACGCGTCGCCCAACTACGCCGCGAAGCTGTCGGTCACCGACGCGCTCGCCCAGTCGCCGAACACCGCGTTCGTCAAGCTGATCGAATCCACCGGCGTCACGCCGACCGTGGACATGGCCGTCCGGCTGGGTCTGCGCTCGTACACCGCCACGAGCTCGTCCGGCTTCGGCGACGAGAGCATGGCCGAGATGCAGAAGTCGCAGAACCTCGGCTCGTTCACCCTCGGCCCCACCTGGGTCAACCCGCTCGAGCTCGCGAACGTTGCCGCGACCCTCGCCTCGCACGGCAAGTGGTGCCCGCCGACGCCCATCGACTCGATCACCGACCGTGAGGGCAAGCCGGTCTCCATCACGCAGGACGCGTGCGAGCAGGTGGTCGCGCCGGGCCTGGCCGACACCCTGTCGGTCGCGCTGAGCAAGGACGACCAGCCGGGCGGCACGTCGTTCGCGGCGGCGAACTCGGCGGGCTGGAAGCTGCCGATGTCGGGCAAGACCGGCACCACCGAGTCCCACATGTCGTCGGGCTTCCTCGGCTTCACCAACAACCTCGCGGGCAGCGTGCTGGTCTACGGCGACTCCACGACGCCGGGCGAGATCTGCTCCGCGCCGCTGCGCCCGTGTGGTGACGGCAACCTGTACGGCGGCACCGAACCGGCCCGAACGTGGTTCCAGGCGATGACACCCGTCGTCGGGAACTTCGGTCCCACGGCGCTGCCTCCGGTCGACGACAAGTACGTCAGGGGATCCCAGAACGCCCAGGTGCCCGACGTCGTCGGGATGACCCAGGACGCTGCGACGGCGGCCCTGAAGGCGGCCGGTTTCACGGTGAACGCGGTCGGCACCAAGTCGGACGCGCCCCAGGGCAGCATCACCGGCAGCGCGCCGTCGGGGCTGGCGGTTCCCGGTTCCGCGGTGACGATCTACGTCAGCGACGGCTCGGTGAAGGCGGCACCGCCCGGCTCCGCGGCACCGCGGCCGAACACGACGCCCGGCGGCTGATCAGCCCGCACGGAGGCGGTTTGCGCTCCCCGCGCCCGGGGTAATCGTGGTGCGCGGGGAGCCGTCCGGGCCCCCTCGACCGGATCGAGGTCCCGTCATGATCGTTCTCGGCTTGATTCTGCTGATGGTCGGGTTCCTGACGAACATCTCGATCCTGTGGACCATCGGGATCGTGTTGATCGTGGTCGGCGCGATCCTGGCACTGCTCGGTGCGACGGGGCGCGCTGTCGGCGGTCGGCGCTACTGGTACTGAGCGTGATATTGAGCGGCCACTCCCCCGCGGCGTTTGCCGGTCGCGATTCCCGGGTAGCCGGACGGGATGAACCTTCGTCATCTGTACAACCGGGCCGAGTCCGCGTCGTTCCTGGACGGCCTGAGCGCCGGGCTGCAGCACCGACTGCAGAACGGGCTGGGCCGCACGCCGGTCGGCGACCGACTGCGGGGCGACTGGCTCGGACACCCGGTGCATCCCGTCCTGGTCGCGATTCCGATCGGGGCCTGGACCAGTTCGCTGATCTTCGACGCGGTGCTGCGTGACCACCGCAGCGCCCGCCGTCTGATCGGCGTCGGGCTGGTCGCGCTGCCACCGACCCTCGCGACCGGCTGGGCGGACTGGAGCGAGCGCGACGTCCGTCAGCGTCGGGTCGGCCTGCTGCACGCCGGCGCCAACGCGGTGGGGATCACGCTGATGCTGGCGTCGTTCCGTCGCCGTCGGCGAGATCCCGCCGCATCTGACGCCCTGGCGGTGGGGCTGTCCGTGGCCGCGCTCGGTGCGGTCGGGGCGGGCGGCGCGCTGGGCGGGCACCTCGTCTTCGGGCAGGGTGCGGGCCTGGCGATGACGCCCGCCAACGACGGTCCGGCGTTCGACCCGGTGCTCGCCGAGGTCGATGCCCGGACCGAGCCGGAACACTCGAACGGCCACCTGGCACACATCGGACTGCACCGGAGGGGGCACCCGTGACCGGCAAGGGAACACTCACCGGACGCACCGTCGCGATCCTCGCGACCAACGGCGTCGAGGAGGTCGAACTCGTCGAACCGCGCAGGGCCGTCGAAGAGGCCGGGGCCACCACACGACTGGTCTCACTGTCGGGCGGCCGGATCCAGGCCATGCGCAGCGACGTGCACGAGGCCGGACGGTACGACGTCGACGTCACGGTCGGTGACACGTCGGCGGCCGACTACGACGCTCTGATCCTGCCCGGCGGGACCACCAATCCCGATCACCTGCGGATGGACCCGAAAGCCGTTTCCTTTGTTCGGGATTTCGTTCAGGCCGGCAAACCCGTCGGCGCGATCTGCCACGGTCCGTGGACACTCGTGGAGGCGGACGTGGTGCGCGGCCGCACCCTCACGTCGTACCCGAGCATGCGGACGGACATCCGCAACGCCGGTGGCAACGTCGTCGACCGCGAGGTGGTGATCGACGGCGCGCTGGTGTCCAGCCGCAATCCCCGCGATCTGCCGGCGTTCTGCGACGCGATCGTCGACGTCTTCTCGTCGACCTCGACGCGCGTGTGAGTCCTACCCGCGGCCAACGGTCACCGAGACCCCGCCCGGCACGGCGACGGCGTCGTTGACGATGCCACCGAGGCACGTGAGGTTCGGCCTGCGCGGCGCGACCAGGACCGGTTCACCCGTGTAGTCGATCGGCGTCGAGAACGACACGGGCGTGCCGAGACGCACACGGGCATGTGGAACTTCTCCGCACGATCCCGACGGACCGTAGTACCCGACGGACTGGTGACCGAACGGCATCATGCGGCGCAGCTCGTTGGTGATCTGGACCCCGCTGATCGACCGCTGCATCGTGCCGTCTCCGACATAGGCATGCCAGTAGTTGGATCCCATCTGTTCGACCCGCAGCGTGTACGTCCTGCCGAGTGCGAGGTCGAAGAATTCGCCGCGACATGTCATCCCACCGGGTCCGGGGACGATGGGTCCGCATCCGGCGTGCTGGACGTCGGGGCCGAAGTAGCTGAAGACCGTGCGGGCAACGAGCGGCGCGTCGATCGCGGGGCGCTGGACCTCGAGCCCGATGTAGCCGCCCTGCCAGTTCTGGAATCCGAAATGCTGCCCGACGGACAGCGTCTGCCCGGGTCCGGTCACACCGATCTCGTCGATCGTCACCGGGAATGCGAACTCGGAGACGCCCTTCGTGCCGCCGTTGGCGGCAAGCCAGTCGATCTGGACGAGTTCGCCGGGCACCACCGCAGCGGTGGCGGTGGCGGGCGACGCCATCACCACCGCTGCCGCGACACCGAATAGTGCGACGAGGGAACGTACTGTCCTCGAACCGATTCCACCCATCTCGACCTCCACCCCGTGGGAGGACCCCCACGGCCCCCGATCATCATGGTCATCATGCGCGGAGGTCCGGGCGTTACGGACGAAATCGGCTCACGGCACTACAGACGGTCCTTGACCGCCTTGGAGACGCGCGATCCGTCGGCCTTGCCGCCGGCGAGTGCGGTGGCGGCCTTCATGACCTGACCCATCTGTCGCGGGCCGGGGCGCTCGCCCAGCTCCTCCGCGACCTGTGCGATCGCGGTGTCGGCGACATCGGCCAGTTCGGCGTCGGTGAGCGGGGTGGGCAGGTAGCCGTCGATGATCTGGGCCTCGGCGCGCTCGGTGGCGGCCAACTCGCCGCGTCCGGCCTCGGTGTAGACCTCGGCGGCCTCACCACGCTTCTTCGACTCCTTGGCGAGAACCTTGAGCACCTCGTCGTCGGTGAGCTCGCGGGCCTCCTTGCCGGACACCTCCTCCGTCTGCACCGCGGCCAGGATCATCCGCAGCGTCGACAGGCGCAGCGGATCCTTCGCCTTCATCGCGGCGGTGAGGTCGGCACGGAGCGTGGACTTGAGCGTGGGAGTGGTATCGGCCATGCGCCGAACGGTACGCGCCCAGCGCGGTGTCCTGCACCTTCATTGCGTGCACCCGTATTCTGAAATGGTGTCTGATCTGTCTCGCAATACCCCGACCCGCCGCACCCTGAACCGCGCTGCCCTGGCCACTGCGGGCGCCGCCGCGCTGGGCCTCGGCTACGCCTCGCTGATCGAGCGCAACGCGTTCGCCCTGCGGGAGGCGACGATGCCGGTACTGGCACCGGGCTCGGCGACGCTGCGGGTGCTGCACATCAGCGATCTACACATGATGCCGAACCAGAAGCTCAAGCAGAACTGGCTGCGGGAGCTCGATCGACTCGAACCGGATCTGGTGGTCAACACCGGCGACAACCTGTCGCACCAGAAGTCGGTCCCGGCCGTGGTGCAGTCCCTCGGCGGCCTGCTGGCCCGCCCGGGCCTGTTCGTGTTCGGCAGCAACGACTACTTCGCACCCAAGCCGAAGAACCCGCTCAAGTACTTCAAGAAGGAGCACCGCCGGGTGCTCGGCGATCCGCTGCCGTGGGCCGATCTACGGGCCGCGTTCACCGAGCGCGGCTGGCTCGACGCCACCCACGTGCATCGCGAGATCGAGGTCGGGGGCGTGCGCATCGCCGCGGCCGGTGTGGACGACCCGCACCTCGAGCGCGACCGGTACGACACCATCGCCGGCCTGCCGAACCCGCTCGCCCACCTGAAGCTGGGCATCACCCACTCCCCCGAGCCGCGCGTGCTGGACCGCTTCGCCGACGACGGCTACGACCTGGTCCTCGCCGGGCACACCCACGGCGGCCAGCTGTGCCTGCCGTTCTACGGCGCGCTGGTCACCAACTGCCAGCTGGACCGGTCCCGGGTGAAGGGCCCATCGCGGTGGGGTGCGCACACCCGGTTGCACGTGTCGGCGGGCATCGGCACGTCGCCGTACGCGCCGGCCCGGTTCTGCTGCCGCCCCGAGGCGACGCTGCTCACGTTGGTCCCCGCACCGCGTGACACCGTGACGGAAGCTCGCGGATCGGCCGCCGTGGAAAGCGCCGTTTTGGGGCGCTGACCAGCCGATTTAACCCCTGAGGAATCGGTCATGTAAGCTAACCGAGGTTCAACACGGGGTGTGGCGCAGCTTGGTAGCGCGCTTCGTTCGGGACGAAGAGGTCGTGGGTTCAAATCCCGCCACCCCGACAGTGTTAGAGCAGGTAGAGGCCCTATCCGGGAGATCGGATAGGGCCTCTACTCGTTTCCGGTCCGCAGTGGGTCCGCAGTAGTTTCACTCGGCTGCACGCACCGCGACATCGAGGGCCTCGGCCACGGCCTCGAGGTCATCCTCGAATAGGTCCGCGTACACGTCGAGGGTCATGCTCGCCTTCGCGTGTCCGAGCATCTTCTGGACCGCCTTGGGGTTGGCGCCGGCACTGATCGCCGGCGACGCGGCCATGTGCCGCAGATCGTGCGGGGTCACATGGGCCGACGACGTCACCCGACGAGTTGCATCGGTCGTCGCTTTGACGTGCCCGTTCGCAGCAAGCCACCGGGCGCCAAGCTCCCCGACAGTCCCCTTGCCAGCAGAGGGCGCGACATGGGATCCCTGCACCAACGACGCAGTGGCCGTATCGAGCCACGACTGCGCGTCGACCTTCTTGCCGAATGCCTTGGAGTGTTCACGGCCAGTGTCATCGACATACCGGGCCCGCCAGCACGTCGCCGCAGATGCAGACGCTGGACTGGGCGCAGGCCTACTCGACCAAAGCGAACGACTACCTCCGCGAAACCAGGACGGAGATCCTCGATGAGCTCGGCGCCGAGGCGTTCGGGTTCGCCGGGGGTGTCCAGGTGGGCACCAT
Source organism: Rhodococcus sp. W8901 (assembly GCF_013348805.1). Taxonomy (NCBI): domain Bacteria; kingdom Bacillati; phylum Actinomycetota; class Actinomycetes; order Mycobacteriales; family Nocardiaceae; genus Rhodococcus; species Rhodococcus sp. W8901. The sequence goes on along the minus strand of NZ_CP054690.1, from coordinate 649,740 downwards.
CATCACCCAGGACGTGCCGGCGCCATGACTCGGCTGCATCGCCTCGCCGACATGCATGCCCGCGGCTACACCCGGACGATAGGCCGCTGACCGTTCCAGCCAAAGAACCCCGCCCCGCCAGATAGCCTGGCGGGGCGGCCTTGTCGCGTTCAGCCAGGGCCGATCATCGACGAGCCACGTCAGGAGGCCTGCGAATGCGGTGGAGTCGCAGGAGAACTCACCGGGGGCCTCTCCGGACCACCAAGATGACCGTGGAGCTGCCCGACACCGACGTCGAACTACTCGTCGAAATGGCCGAGCACCAGGCGTCGACCATGACTGCCGCCCTCGCCCGCTCCATCCGCATGACCTCGTTCGTCGAGAAGCACGCAAGCGCGGAGCGACCGTGATCCTGCAATAACAAGACGGCGCCCAGAGCCAGATCGTACTCACCTGACCACGACCGAACAGGCATCGCAACCTGCAGTAATTGTGATGGAACCGTTCACCGCTGGGCTGCGTCAAACCAAACAGGGCTCCGCTGTGAGCGCCGTATGAGCGGCGGTGCGCGGTACCGCACATGGCACAGAAGGAACTGGGGGTGCTTTGGGAGATCAGCTGGGTGTCGATACAGAGGCGTTGCGTTCGCTCGCTGCATCGTTGACGGTCGAAGCCGATCGGATCTCGGGTATCGACCCGTCCGGTCCGATCGACGCCGCAGCAGGCGCAATGCCAGGGTCGTCGGTCGGTGCGGCCGCGGCCCGCGCCGGGGCCCCGCTGCTCCGGTCCCACCGCGACACAGCCGAGCGGCTCCGCGACATGTCCGCGAACGCGGAGGCGAACGCCCACGTCTACGACGGTGCCGAGCGCGCCTTCCGGCAGCAGCTCGATATCAAGTCCGGGGAGATCTAGATGGTCACCCTGTCTCAGCTCCGCACCTGGCAACCGGACCTCCTCGCCGCCGCCGGCACCGCCGTCGCCGCAGCGAACCGCACCTTCGGCGACGCGATGCAGGCGGCCGGATCACATGTCGACACCGCCATGTCGAGTTGGCACGGCACCGCCGCCGCGGCCGCCTCGTCGCGGTCCGCCTCGGAACAGGAAGCCGGACGCCGCATCGCGACAGCGGTCACCGCCCAGGCCGACGCATTGACGAATGCCGCGGCCTCGATCGGTCCCGCCCGACTCACCGCCCTCTCGATCGCCGACGAGGCGATCGCCTCCGGATTCGCGGTCGCCGACGACGGACGGGTCAGCGCCCCACCGTTCGTCAGCGGCAACCCGGTCGCCGACATGCTGATTCAGGCACAACTGGGCGAACAAGCGACCGTGCTCGAGGCCCGGCTGATCCCCGCCCTCGCGACAGTCGGCGAACTCGACGCCCGCGCCGGTGCCGCCCTGGACGCCGCGACCGCCCAGCTCGGCGACGCCGGCGAGGCCCGAGCGGGCAACCTCGGAGCCGGCGCGCTCCCCGAGCCGGCACCCGGCGCCACCGCCGCCGACAACAAGAAGTACTGGGACTCGCTCACCGAGGAACAGCGACGTCAGATCATCGACGAGCACCCGGACTGGGTCGGCAACCGCGACGGCATCCCCTCCGCCGTACGACACGAGGCGAACGTCAACCGGTTCGACGACGAACGCGACCGTCTCGAAGCCGAACGCGACCGCCTGCAGGCGAACCTCGACGACAACCTCTTCGGCGGCACGTTCACCAACGACGACGCCGCGCTCTGGTACACCGAGCAGAAACTACGTGACCTCGACGAGATCGAGGGCATCGTGGCCGACAACCCAGACGGCCGCCTGATGCTGCTCGACCTGCAGTCCGGCGAACGCGGCATGGCCGCCTTCGCCGTCGGCGACCCCGACACCGCCGACCACATCTCCGTCACCACCCCCGGGCTGAACACCAACATCGACGACTCCTTCAACGGCATGGTCAATGAAGCGACATACCTGCAGTCCGAGGCGGAGGAACAGCTCGATCGCGCCGGCCGTGCTGACGAGACAGTGGCGAGCATCGCCTGGTTGGGATACGAACCACCGCAGCTCGACGGGTCGTCGAACGTGGTCGCGGACCACGCACGCGGCGGACTGGACGTCGCCCAGACGGACCGCGCGAACGCGGGCGCCGCGAAGCTCGCCGGGTTCTACGACGGCCTCGACGTCGCGTCCACGCAGCCGGACCCGCACATCACCGCGCTCGGGCACTCCTACGGGTCCCTGACCACCGGTCTGGCACTCCAGGACCCCGGTCCCGGCCAACCCATCGACGACGCCGTGTTCTATGGATCGCCCGGCATCAACGCCGACGACGAATCCGACCTGGGCCTCGCCGAAGGACACGGCTACGTGATGGAGGCCGACGAGGACCGCGTCGTCACCGAAATCGGCAAGACGCACCGGTTCGGACCCGACCCCAGCACCTCCGACTTCGAACAGCTCTCCACCAACGCAGGCACCAGCCCCGACGGCGTCACACGAGACGGCGTCCACAAGCACAGTCAATACTCACAGCAAGGCGACAACGGGGAGCTTCGAATGTCGGGATACAACATGGCCGTGATCGTGGCCGGACTACCCGAACAGGCGGTGCGCTTGTGAACCGACACACCCTGCCGCTGCTGGCGGCGATCGCAACAACCGTGACAATCCTGACCACCGGATGCGGAGACCTCGACACCATGGGCAACCCTTACAACCACACCGACGAGGAAATCGCCGCCGCCGCAGCCCTCCTGCCCACCCGACCCTCACTCGAGGACACCGAAAAGCAGATCACCGACGCGGTGGTGCAGATCGCCAACGCCGCAACAACCATCGCACCAGAACTGCAGTGGGAATGGCGTCGCCAGCGGACCCAGTCCAGCTGCGGCGGCGCCTTCGGCAAAACCGACGGACTCGAGATCGACTTACCGAACTACGTCTCCGCCACCCCGATTCCCGACGCCGACTGGCCCCGCGTGCTCCAGGCGGCCCGTGACATCGCCGCGTCCCTCGGGATCACCCAGCTGAACGTCCGCGTCGACAAGCCGGGCGATCACGACGTGGTACTCACCAGCGACGACGGCAGCCAAATCCACCTCGGCACACAGGTCGCCGCACTCGTCAGCGCCCGAACCGGGTGCCGACTCCCTGCCCAGCGGACCGAACAGACGCCGTAACGCGTCGCCCCCCGATTGCCACCCACCCAGCACACCCGACCGATACCTCCGGGAGCGACACCATGACCAGCGCACCGCTCGACGACCTCGCCGTGAAAGCACGCCGAGTCCACGAGGCGGTGACACTCGTGCGCGGACGGGCCCAATCCGCGGGCGGGCACGTCACCGCCGAAGTCGACGCCGCCGGGCGCATCACCGCACTGACCATCACCGACACCGCCCTCGCGGGAGGCGCCACCACGCTCGCGGCGATCGTCACCGCCACCCACCGCGCAGCATGCACCGAAGCAGAGGAGGCAGCCCAGGCCCTTCGTGGCGAGTTGGCCGCCGACCCACGAGTCGCACAGGTCATCGCCGGAACACGCACAACCGCCCCCACTACGCCGCGCTACCACCCTGGACCCGATGCGGACGAGGACGCGTACTACGCCACCAGGTCGATCCTCCGGAGCATCTGACAACAGCGACCTGGCCGCAGACGAATTGTTGGTGCACATGGATGTCAAAAAGCTCGGCCGGATTCCCGACGGTGGCGGATGGCGTGCCCATGGCCGAGAGCACCGGATCCGGGACTACTCGACGAAGGTGGGGTTCGACTACGTCCACTCCCTCATCGACGATCACTCCCGGCTCGCCTACTCGGAGATCCTCCCGGACGAAAAGGGTTCCACCTGTGCGGGTTTCCTGGTCCGTGCGATCGACTACTTCGCCCGCCACGGCATCACCCGCATCGAGCGGCTGATGACCGACAACGCCTGGGCCTACCGGTGGTCGCTACGGGAGGTCTCCGCTGAGCACGGCATCCGACAGAAGTTCATCACACCGCACTGCCCGTGGCAGAACGGGAAGGTCGAACGCCTCAATCGGACCCTGCAATCCGAGTGGGCCTACCGGCAGGTCTTCACCAGCAACACCGAACGCGCCGACGCGCTTGCACCCTGGCTCGAGTACTACAACACTCGACGACGCCACAGCGCACTCGAAGGACTACCGCCGATCAGCCGACTGCAACCAACCCGATGGCCGGGTACACCCAGTCGCCTGCATCCTCGTGAGTCGCTTTCGATCGCAGGTAAGCGAGTGGGTCCGCAGCACCGCCATTACTCGGCACATCTCACTCACGAAGCTGACCATCCAGTTCGCTGGTTACGGCGTTTTCACTCATGCAGCTCACGCCTCCATATCCTGTCGTCTGCCCAGGTGAGGTCGTTCGGGACGAAGAGGTCGTGGGTTCAAATCCCGCCACCCCGACAGTGAAGAACAGAAAGACCCGGTCCGATTATTCGGACCGGGTCTTTTCCGTTTACAGGACCGCTCCCGCCGTCCCACCGGAAAGCCCCCCTGGACCACAGGCTAGCCTGACCTAATGTTCAATCGATCGTCCCTGCGCAAGCGGACCTCCGTCCGCGTCGCGATGGTCGCCCTCGCGACCGTGTTCGCCGCCACCGCATGCGGCTCCTCCGACAGTGCGACCGACGCTCCGGCCGGCAACACCGACGTCGCGACGGGCGGTCACCTGTTCGCCACCGCCGACGCCGCGACCGCCGAACTGGGCAGCGACGCGCAGCCCGGCGCGTTCCCGCGGACCGTAAAGCATGCGCTCGGCGAGACCGTGATCGAGAAGAAGCCGGAGCGCGTCGTCGTGCTCGACGGCGGCGAGCTCGACGACGTCCTGTCGCTCGGCATCACTCCGGTCGGTATCGCGAATCCGGAGGGTGTGTCCGGACAGCCGTCGTACCTCGCGGACAAGCTGAAGGGTGTGCCGGATGTCGGCACCTCCAACAACCTCAATCTCGAGGCGATCACCGCGCTGCAGCCGGATCTGATCCTCGGTAGCAAGCTGCGTTCCGACAAGCTGTACCCGCAGCTGTCGCAGATCGCGCCCACGGTGTTCGGCATCCGCCCGGGCTTCCCGTGGAAGGAGAACTTCCTCCTGGTCGCCGACACCCTCGGTGAGGAGACGAAGGCCGAGTCCGTGCTCAACGACTACCAGACCCGGGCGAACGAGGTCCGCGACAGCATCCAGGGCGATCCGTCGATCTCGCTGGTGCGCTTCATGAGCGGCAAGACCCGCCTGTACGGCAACCTGTCGTTTATCGGCGTGATCCTGCAGGACGTCGGACTGCGCCGCCCCGACATCCAGAACATCGAGGAGCTGGCCGTCGAGGTCAGCCCCGAGACCATCACGCAGGCCGACGGTGACTGGATCTTCTACTCGACTTACGGCAAGCCCGACACCACCGCCGAGGGCGAGGTGCTGGGCGGCCCGCTGTGGTCGAGCATGAACGCAGTGAAGAACGGCAAGGCCGTGCAGGTGTCCGACGAGACATGGTTCCTCGCGCTGGGTCCGACAGGCGCGATGATCGTGCTCGACGACCTGGACAACCTGCTCGGCGGCAAGCAGTAGACGTTCGACCCGCGGCGAGGCCCGGCACCGATTCGGTGCCGGGCCTCGCCGTTATCGTGGCCGCATGGACGAGTCGCTGACCCTGCAGAAGGCACTGCTCCAGCTCGACTACGGCCGGGTCGAGAAAGCGGAGGTCACGCTGCGTGAGCTACTCGATCGCTCGCAGCCCGGCGTGTTGCGGGTCCGCGCGCTCGTCGTCTACGGCGACCTTCTGCAGCAGCTGGGACGGGCCGACGAGGCGACGGCGCTCCTCGAGTCCGCGGTGCGGGAAGCCTCGGATCTCGATGTCGACGACCTGCTCGACATGGAGCTGGAACGGGCCCGGGACCTCTTGGGATGACCCTGGAATAACCTCGGCGGGGTCGTGGTTGAATGGTTCGGATCGGCGGTTCCGTGTCCCCCGGGCTCAATTTCACCGCCTTCGCAGAGTTCCGTTCGGCTGGAGCTGCGTTGCGCCTTTCGCCGTGAGGCGACCGAGCCGCCGGTCCACCTTCTTTCCGCTCAGCCCGCGGCGAATGCCGATCCGGCACGCTAGGGAATTACTGCGGTCGCTTCGACCTCGACCATGAGATCCGGTTCTCCCAGGGACGCGACTCCCAGCAGAGTGATCGGCTTGACCGGATCGATCCCCATCTTCTCCGCCGCTCGGGTCACACCCTCCCCCAGGAGTGCCATCTTGTCCGGGGTCCAGTCGACAACGTAGACGGTCAGCTTCGCTACGTCGTCGAATGACCCGCCGATCTCGGTGAGAGCTGTTCCGATGTTGAGGTACGCCTGCTCGACCTGTGCGGCGAAGTCGCCCTCGCCGACCGGTCTTCCGTCTGCATCACGAGCGACCTGCCCTGCGAGGAAAACGATCCGCGAGCCCGTCGCGATCGACAGTTGCCGGTAGACGGCGGGCTTCGGCAGTCCTTCAGGGTTGATCAGGGTGACTGGCATCTCAACTCTCATCTCTGTCTGGTCAGGGCGGAGCGGTCACGAGAAAACATAGCAGCGTTATGTATCGTTCTGGCGTGGTCAGAGCGAAGGATCCTGCGGTTCGGGAACTGTTGGTGGAGCGAGCGGCCCGGATGCTCCGCACCCGGGAGCCGATCACGATTCGTTCACTCGTTGCCGGGACCGGCGTATCCACGATGGCCGTCTACACCTACTTCGACGGCATGGACGGCCTGTGGACGGCGGTGCGGCAGGAAGGATTCACACGACTTGCGGCGATTCTCGAAAAGACCCCAGCCTCCGACGATCCCGTTCGGGACCTGGTTGCGCTGGGTTCTGCATACGTATCAAATGCGTTGGCGAATCCTGACCTTTATCGCGTCATGTTCGACGACACCGTCGAACTCGCAGATCCCCTGGCCGCAGATGCGACCCTGAGCTATCTCGTTCGCGCTGTGGAACGAGCAAAGCTCGCCGGGCGGCTGTCCGGCGAGGTCGTTGCGTCCGACCTCGCCACTCAGTGTTGGATCATCGGCCACGGGCTGACCTCGCTGGTTGCGACCGGACCTCTCGCGAGGGAGGTTCTCGACTACGGCGCAACCATGTTGACCGCTCTATTGATCCGCGCCGGCGACGACCCTGCGCAATGCGAGCGTTCGGTAGCGGGCGGATGGGGCGCGCATCCACTCGATGTCGGCGACGTCTAGTGGTTGCTCGAACCCGTGATGGGCTGCTGGATCACCGCAAGGAGGCGACCGGCCCGCTGCAGATCGACGGCCGCTCGGTCACTCAGGTCGAGGAACCAGTCGCACTGCCAACCCTGGGACCGCTTCGCCTGCGGGTTGCTGGTCGCCGACCACGGCGGATACACCCGGAAACCCCGCTTCCCACCGGCACCACGTACCGACACGATGCCGCGGGTGGCCAGCACCTCCGTCGGGAAGACGAACGCGCCGAAGCGGTCCCCCTCGCGGGCGGTGACGACCAGCCCGTCCACGTCGCCCTCGGTCGGGAACGGTTCCGTCGACCCACCGGCCGCGCGACGCCACACCGAGACGAACAGCCCCACCTTCGTCGGGGTCAGCTTGCCGACCCGAAACCGAACCGTCGACCGGCCGACCTCCGAAATCGCGGCACCGTACTCGGCGTTGTCGGGCTCGGACACAGCCGGCGAACACCCGACCCCGAGGCCAGCGAAGAGACGCATCACGAGGGCCACATCCGGATGGACCGCATCAGAAACCACAACAACTCCAACAATTCGACCCCGCCCGAAACTACCCGACGGCGCCCTCTACGGCAGCAGTCGGTCGTGGAAGCTGTTGGCGAACACGCGGTGCGGGTCGTGCGCGTTGAGGGACTTCCGCGCGGCCTCCCAGTTCCCCGATGCCGGGATTCCTGTCGTGTAGGCGGCGGGCAGGGTCTGCGTCAGCCACTCGGGGTCGCGGTAGCCGCCCTGACCGTCGAAGCCCCAGCCCTTGGCCCACTCGGAGCGGAACGTGGCGTAGTCGCCCGAATAGTTCTGCGCCATCCAGCGTTCCATGTCGCGGAAGTAGTCCGCCGCGCCCGGCGTGCCCGGCAGCGTGACGACGTTCATCCAGATGCAGGTGTCCCACTCGGGGTGGTCGGGGCGCGGACGCACGGCCGAGAGGTTCGGCGGCCCGGCCGATTCCACCAGCACCTCGGCCTGGTCGTCGACCTTGCACATGCGCACCTCGAACGGGCCGTTGATCGGGTACCTGCCCTGCGCCGCCAGGTCCGTTATCCGCGCGTTGTGCCACGTGGTGAACTCGTTGATGACCCGCTGGATGTTCGACCGCTTCGTCACGACGACGCCGCCGCCCGCGGTGACACGCATCGTGGTGTGCCGCAGGTAGAACAGGACGTCCTTGGACCAGCCCCACAGGTCGTCGGTGTCGGTGAGCGCGAGGCCCGCCTGTACGGCCGCCAACTGCCCGATCCCGAAGGCGGGGGTGGCGGCCTGGATGCCCGACGCCACCTGCCCCAGCAGATCGGTGAGCGGCTCGGGCAGGTTGTCGGTGAAGAAATAGTTGTAGGGACCGAACACCTCCCGGGACTCCGGCGGCCTGACCGGCGTCGGCGTCCAGATCTTCAGCCACGGCTTGCCGGTGAACGGGAACCAGATCGCCTCGACACGGCCCGACGTCTCCACGAAGGTCTCGTACGTCCGGCCCGGTGCTCCCGGCTGCGCGAACATCTCCTGCCACGGGATGTCCATGATGCTCTGGCAGCGCAGGCGGGCGTTGACGCCGGCCTGCAGCGTCACCGCCGTGACGAAGCTGCGGCCCAGATGTGTCAGCAGCGCGGTGATCTCGGGATCGGCGCGGGTGAAGTCGCGCAGCACGAAGCGGTCGGTGGCGTCGTCCCACACCACCGCGGTCATCGCGGTGACGAGGTTCGACAGCGAGCCGAACGACTGGCCGGGCGTCACCGTCTCCCCCGCGGCCGGGTACGTGGCGCCGTGGGCGCCGATGGCGAGGATCCCGGCGATCGAGAGATCGCCGATGGCCGGCGAGTTGGCCCACCCGAGACCGTGCTGCTGCAGCGCGGTGAGGATGGCCTCGAGGCTGGCACCGCCGCCTGCGGTGACGGTGGCCGGTGATCCGACGGGGTCGACGTTCACCCAGTTCAGATGGGTCATCGTGTCGACGAGCAGGATCTTCTCGACGTTCTCGCCGGGCACGACGGTGAGCGGACTCCACCCGTGCATGGTGCCCTTCGCGCGCACCCGGAAGCCGTTGTCCTTGGCCCAGTTCGCGATCCGGACCACGTCGTCGGGTGTCCGCGCGGTCGCGGTCCACACGGCGTCGAACCGGATGTCCTTGGCCCAGTTGACGTAGCCCTGTTGGGACAGCGGAATGTCCTGGGGGAACGCGGGCGGCGCCGGAAGGTTCGACACCGGGCCACCACCCGAACCGGTCGAGCCCGCCGCCGGCAGCGCGAAGGCCGGAGACCAGCCCATGCCCGCCGCGGCGGCGGCGCCCGCCGCCGCCCCGGCCGCTCGGCCGAGGAATCCCCTGCGCGACATCCCGTTACGCGATCCGCCTGTCGCCATCTCGCTGCCGTCGACACTCACCGGTTCGACTCCGATCCACTCGTCGGGGGTGGCGGCACCGTCGAGTCCGCCGCGCACGATCTCGAGCCAAACTAGAACAAGTTTCGTTCCGATGCCAGTGGTTCCGTAATTCTGGTCGAGGGAACCTCGGAGGCGCCCCTACTTCTCGGTCACCTGCACCGAGGTCCGCAGCGCATCGGTGATCGCCTCCGGCGCCCCGTCCACCGACCAGACCGCGAGACCGACGGCCAGGATCGTCAGCGCCGGACCCAGCACGGCCTTCTCGAAGCCGCCGCCCGCGCGGATCGCCAGGAACGAGGGCAGCCGCAGTTCCCACCATCGTCGTCCCCCGAACGGGACGAACGGCGCGAGGAACGGCACCCCCTCCTTGGTGATCATGTCGCCGAGACAGTGCGTGGCGCAGCCGAGCGCAACCGCGACGCCGAGCCCGGTCGACCCCACCTGATCCGGGAACCACTGCCACGTCAGGATCGACAGGAAGGCCGCGGCGCCGGTGACGACGAGCCACCCCTTGTCCCGCGCCCAGTCCCCGACCAGACCGCGCAGCGCCAAGCCGAGTGTGAAGAACAGCGTGACGATGATGGCGGGCCGGCCGAACTGGCCGACCAGCGCCGAGATGCCCGCGCCCAGCCCCACCGCGAACAACGCGGTGTGGGTGAGGGTGCGGTGCCCACCGCGCCGGTTGGGATCCTTCCGCCCCTTGGTCACCCGGTACACCCCGAGGGACAGGGCGTCGACGCCCGCGGCGAGGGTCCTGCTGATCGGGCCGAACGACCGCGCGACGGTGGACTGGGTGGTGTCCAGATCCGGCAGCAGCGCGGCCCCGGCGCACACGCCGGCGAACGCGAAGGTCTCCGCGGTGGACGTGGGTCCACCCCAGTCGGTGGGCAGCAGGTCCGCGACGGCTAGGCCGACCACGGCACCGGACATTGCATGGGTAGCACCCATAACCATGGGAGACAGCACCTTTCGAGCAGGACAGCAGATCACCGACAGCGAAGGGGTCCGAAGCGGCAGCCCCGGACCCCTTGCCGGGAACGCTAGCAACGACCACCGACACGACGCTCCGACGGCCGCGACCGGCCCACCACCGGCCTGCGGCTGGCCTAGATTGACGCGCATGACGGCCACGAATGTCTCGTCCACCGCGCCAGGTCGGCTCAGCGCCGCCACCATTCGTGGCTACGCGCTGGGTTCAGTCGGCACCGGCGGCTTCTCGACCCTGCCGGGCCTGGTGCTCGCCTACTACCTCACCGACACCTTGGGCGTCGCGGCGGCCGTCGCCACGTTCGTGGTGTTCGCGCCGAAGGCGCTGGACGTGGTGCTCAATCCGGCGATCGGGGCGTGGAGCGACTCGTGGGCCCGTCGGACCGGGAGCCGACGGCGGTTCCTCACGATCGGCGCCGTGCTGCTGCCGGTCTTCTTCGCGCTCACCTTCGCGGTGCCCGACGGGGTCGACGCCGCCGGCGGTGCGGTGTGGGTCGCGGTCGCGTTCATCGCGTCCGCGGTGGCGTTCAGCATGTTCCAGGTTCCGTACATCGCGATGCCCGCCGAACTCACCGACGACTACCACGAGCGCGCGCGTCTGATGGCGTGGCGCGTCGCGGTTCTCGGCATCGCGATCCTCCTCTTCGGCGCGGGTGGTCCGGAGCTGCGCGAACTGGGTGGCGGCGGCCGCTGGGGCTACCTCGTCATGGGCATCGTCGCCGGCGCGTTGCTGGGACTGGGCATGTTCGCGGCGTCCCGTGTGGCGCCGCGCCGGGCGGCGTCGGAGCCGTCGCTCGGCGAGGACGCCTCGTTCTCGGCCTCGTTGCGCGTCGTCCGATCCAGCAGGCCCTTCCGGATGCTGCTGACGGCGTCCGCGCTGCAGGCCTTCGCGACGGGCACCATGCTGGCCGCAGCGCAGTACGCCGCCACGTATGTGCTCGGCAACGAGCGGTCGGTGTCGATCCTGTTCGCCGCGCTGGTCGGTCCGGCGGTCGCGGTGATGCCGCTGTGGTCACGCTCGGTGCGGGCGTGGGGCAAGCGGCGCGCCTACCTGCTGGCGTCGAGCCTGTTCCTCGCCGCCACCGTGGCGCTGCTGGGTCTGCTCGTGGACACCGGGTGGTGGGTGTACGCGGTGGTGGCGGTGGCCGGTGTCGGCTACGCGGGCATGCAGATGCTGGGCATGTCGATGCTGCCGGACGTCATCAGCGACCACGAGAAGCGCGAGGGCGGCACGGTTCGCGCCGGGGCGTTCAGCGGCGTGTGGACGGCCGTCGAGACCATCGGCCTGGCGCTCGGTCCCGCTCTGGTCCTCGCGATCCTCGCGATCACCGGGTTCGTCTCGTCCACCGACGACCACCACGCCGACCAGTCCGAGACCGCGATCAACGGCATCGCACTGGCGATCTCCGCGGCTCCTGCGATCCTCACCGCGCTCAGCATCGTCGCGCTCGCGCGCTACCGCCTCGCCGCCGAGGACTCCTACTCCCAGAACGGAAGCCACTGATGCAGTTCCGCAACGATCCTGCCGACGTCCTCGCCCGCCTCGATGCCCTTCGCGCGGCGGATGCCCCGACGTCGGGCGGACGCCTGCTGTCGTACGTGTACGACCCGGGCGTCGCCGAACTCGCCGAGCTCGCGGGGGCCGCGGCGTTGCGCGCGCAGTCGCTGAACGGGCTGGACCCCACCACGTTTCCGTCGATCGCGGCGATGGAGCGCGATCTCGTCGAACTGGGGCGCGGCGTGCTCGCAGGTGGCGACCCGGACGTCGTCGGCTCGGTCACGAGCGGCGGCACCGAAAGCTGCATGCTCGCCGTCAAATCCGCACGGGACACGTGGCGGAGGCGAACGGGGGCCGAGCACCGCCCGACACTGCTGATCGGCGCCACTGCGCACGCGGCCTTCCACAAGGCGGCGCAGCATCTCGATCTGCGGCTCGAGGTGCTGCCGGTGGATCCCGTCACCGCGCGGCTGCGGCCGTCGGACGTCGCCGCGGCCTTGTCGCCCGACGTGGCCCTGGTCGTCGCGAGCACGCCGTCGTATGCGCACGGCGCCCTCGATCCTGTCGAGCAGATCGCGGAACTGTGTGCAGCCCAGGATGTCCCACTGCACGTGGACGGCTGCATCGGCGGCTGGGTGCTGCCGTGGTGGCCGGGCCTGACACGGCGGTGGGATCTGACGGTGCCGGGCGTGAGCAGCCTGTCGGTGGACCTGCACAAGTACGGGTACGCCCCCAAGGGCGTGTCGCTGCTGCTCTACCGCGACCGCGACCGACACCGCGCACACTGGTTCGCCACCACGTCGTGGCCCGGCTACTCCGTGGTCAATCCGACGCTGCTGGGATCGCGCAGCGTCATGCCGATCGCGGCCGGCTGGGCGGTGACACAGGCCCTCGGCGAGGAGGGATTCGCAGCCCTGGTCGCGCCGATGGCGCGCGCGACCGAACGGATCCGCGGCGCGATCGCGGGAATCGTGGGCCTGCGGCTCGTCGGCGATCCCGTCGGCCCCCTGCTGGCGATCGCCACGGACGAGGCGGTGTCGCCGGAGCGCCGCGTTGATCCGCACCGGTGGTCCGACGCCGCGGGCGACGCCGGGTGGGCGCTGCAGCCGCAGCCCCGGTACACCCAGTCGGACGGAACGGTCCTGCCGCGCACCACGCATCTGACGATCACGCCGGTCACCGAACGGGTCGTCGACGACCTGATCGCGGCGCTGCAGAAGGCGGCGGACGGCACCCGCGGGATCCCGGGCGCGGACGCCCCCGCCGACCTGGTCGCGGCCGCCGCGCAGATCGATCCCGTCGATCTCACCAGCGAGGTCAGCGCCGCCGTGCTGGGGCTCGCCGGGCTGGATCCGAAGGCCGGGCTCACCGGCCCCCAGGCCGACGTCCTCGCCCTCGTCGAGGCACTGCCCGCACCGGTCGGCGAGCGGCTGCTGATCGAGTTCCTGGCACGCTTTCTCGAACCGTGACGTCGAGAACGCCCACCGCGGCGCCGTGATGTGGGCACACTCGATGTATGGCAGCGACGTCGACGCGGTCAGTAGACGATTCGGAACCGGATCGGTCAGCCGAGCACTCGGAGCCGGAGCGCGACACGGTCGTGCGGGGAACCGTGGTCCCGATGCTGGTCGGTTTGCTGATCGGCGCCATCTTCGTCGCGGTGTTCCTGGCCGCCTTCCACGATCCGAAACCGCACGATCTGCCCGTCGCGGTGGTTGCGCCGCCACCGGCGGTCGCCGCGATCGAGGCCCAGTCGGCGGCCGCCGGCGACGCCTTCGACGTGCGCGTCTACCCGTCCGCCGACACGGCCCGGCAGTCCGTCGAGTCGCACGATGTCTTCGGCGCGTTCGTCGCCGCCGGTGCGCCCACCGCGGAACTGCTCGTCGCGGGCGCGAACGGGCCGGCGGTCACCGAGGTCCTGTCCCGTGCGTTCGGGGCGGCCGCCGCGGCGACCGGTACGCCGCTGACCGTGACCGACGTCGTCCCGTTGGCGTCGGGCGATTCCCGCGGACTGTCGGTGTTCTACACCGCCTTCGGTGTCGTCCTCGCGGCGTTCCTGTTCGGCCTCACCAGCATGCAGGCCGGTCCGCGACTGCCCGTCGTCTGGCGTGCCGTCAGCGCAGTGGCCTTCTCGATCCTGGTGAGCCTCGTCGTCGCCTGGCTGGTCCAGCCCGTTTTCGGGGCGCTGCCGGCGTCGTTCCTCATGACCGCCACGCTCGTCGGTCTGCTCGCGTTTGCCGTCGGCGCCTCGACCGTGGCGCTGCTCAAACTCCTCGGGCCGCCCGGGATCTTCGTCGCCGCCGTCGTCCTGCTGGTGTTCGGAAACGCGACCAGCACCGGCATCCTGCCCGCACAGTTCCTTCCGGGTTGGTTGGAACCGCTGACGAACATCCTGCCGGTCGGCGTCACCGTTCGCGCGCTGCGCGGCACCGCGTACTTCGACAACGACGGCCTCCCCACAGCGATCGCGGTGCTGGAGGCCTGGATCATCGGGGCGGTACTCGTGTACGGAATTGCCGTGTTTGTTCAGAGCCGACGCCGAGGGGCATGATGGAGGCAGTCCTCGAATGCTCGGGAGGCGGTTATGGACACTCTGATTCTGTGGCTGGCAGCAACCTTCATCTACTGGTGGGGCCTGCTCCCCTGACGAGTCGATGAGGCCGACAGGTTCGTGAAAGCCGATGGGCCCGTTCCGGAATTGTCCAATTCCGGAACGGGCCCATCGGGCTCATCGGTCTACTTCTGGCCGGCGCGCACGCCTACCTCGACCTTCTTGCCGAGTTCGGCGTCCACGTTCTTCCAGTACTCGAACACGCGCTGCAGCACGGGTTCGCTGACACCGCCGAGCGCGTGGCCGACGATGTTGCTCACCAGACGTTCGCGGGCGGCATCGTCGAGCACCTCGCGGACCAGGGTTCCGGCCTGCGTGAAGTCGCCGTCCTCCGGGTGCTGGATGTACCCGGCGCGCACCGCCTGACCGTCGAACTCCCACAGGCCCTCGTCACCGGCGGCCGACGGATCCGCGTGCGGCCCGCCGTACGAGTTGGGCGCGTACACCGGGGTGTCGGCGGAGTTGAAGCTGTAGCGCATCGCACCCTCCTTGGAGTAGGAGTTCACGGGGCACTTCGGCGCGTTCACCGGCAGGTCGGCGTAGTTGGTGCCGATCCGGTAGCGATGGGCGTCCGCGTAGGAGAACACCCGGCCGAGCAGCATCTTGTCGGGGCTGAACCCGATGCCGGGCACCACGTTCGACGGTTCGAACGACGCCTGCTCGATCTGCGCGAAGAAGTTCTCCGGATTGCGGTTCAGGGTCCACTTGCCGACCTCGATCAGCGGGTAGTCCTTCTGCGACCACACCTTCGTCAGGTCGAACGGGTTGAAGCGGTAGCCCTCGGCCTCCACGACCGGCATGACCTGAACCTTCATGGTCCAGCTGGGGAACTCGCCCCGATCGATCGCGTTGTACAGATCGGCGCGGTGGTAATCCGGGTCGGAGCCGGCGAGGGTGTCGGCCTCGGCCTGCGTGAGGAACTCGATGCCCTGGTCGGTCTTGAAGTGGTACTTCACCCAGAAGCGCTCACCGGCAGCGTTGACCCACTGGTAGGTGTGCGAGCCGAACCCGTCCATGTGCCGCCACGACTTCGGGATACCGCGGTCGCCCATCAGCCACGTCACCTGGTGCGCCGTCTCGGGACGCAGCGTCCAGAAGTCCCACTGCATGTCGTGGTCGCGCAGACCCGAACCCGGCAGACGCTTCTGCGAGCGGATGAAGTCGGGGAACTTGATGGGGTCCTTGATGAAGAAGACCGGGGTGTTGTTGCCGACGAGGTCGTAGTTGCCCTCTTCGGTGTAGAACTTCATCGCGAACCCGCGCGGATCGCGCCACGTGTCGGGGCTGCCCTGCTCGCCGGCGACGGTGGAGAAGCGCACCAGCGACTCGGTCTTCTTGCCGGGCTGCAGGAACTTCGCCTTGGTGTACTTGCTGACGTCACCGGTGATGACGAGTTCACCGAACGCGCCGCCGCCCTTGGCGTGCACGATGCGCTCCGGCACCCGCTCGCGGTTGAACTGCGCGAGCTTCTCGATCAGGTAGTGGTCGTGCAGCAGGATCGGCCCCTGCGTACCCGCGGTCAACGACTCGTCGTCGCTGCTGACCGGGATTCCGAAGTTGTTCGTCGTCGGACGTGACTGTGCGGACGTCATTTTGCGAAGCCTCCTGGCACTAGTGGGCTGTGGCTGTCTTCGAATGGTTCGACCCGCCCGATCCGGGCACATCGTCTTGATTCTGTGAGCTGGCAACGGTCTCTGCTGTGGTTTTCGCCGAAACACTTCGGCAACCGCCGCACAGACCCCAGAACACCACCTCGGCCTCGTCGATCTCGAAGCCGTGGTCGTTCGAGGGCTCCAGGCAGGGAGCGTGGCCGACGACGCAGTCCACATCGACGACCGTGCCGCACGAGCGGCACACCAAGTGGTGATGGTTGTCCGCGGCGCGGGTCTCGTACCGTGCCGGGGAACCCGCAGGTTCGATCCGGCGCAGCAGACCCGCCCGGACACAGGCCCCCAGCACGTCGTAGACGCCCTGGGTGGAGACGGTCCCGAGCTGACGACGCACCTCGGCAGCGATCTCCTCCGCATCCGAATGCGGATTCGCGGCAACAGCATTCAGAACCGCAACCCGGGGAGCCGTGACACGTAGGCCCGCTTCCCTCAGCAGGGTGCGGGGTTCGATGCCGTGCTCTCCGTGTTGCATGGTTCCCAGTATGCCCCTTTTCTGGAATAAGTCAAAAGAACGACAACCTCCAGGATGCGGCGGTCGCGCGAACCCGGGCCGTCCGGCGAGGACCGCGGGCCGGGCGACCCTCCGGACAGAGGCAATCCCCGCCCCGGTGCGCGCGGCGAACCGGCCGCACCGTCACCGGCCGCGCGGGTGCAATGATCTGCACCCGGAACCCGAAGCGGGATGGATTCGCCCGCAACCACATCCACGCGATCGATTCGGCCAATCTCTGCACCGCAGTACAATTCGGACGATTCCCCACACGCCTCCGCTACCACTCCGCTACCGTCGGGTGCGTACTGCACGGCACAGACGACAGGAGCGCACCACAGCTCACGGGAGACGACATGTGCGAGGCTCCACAACGCGCGCGGCGGGCCGGGATACGAACCACGTCACTGCGATTGGCATGGCTGCTGTGCATCGCACTCATCGTGTTCGTGCCCGGATTGTTCGCACTGATGGTCGGCACCACGCTGCTCGAGGCCGTTTTGATCACAGCCTTCACCCTGGCTTGCGTGTGGATGGCCGGGCTACTGATCAACTTTCGGTAACCGCGAACCGGCTTCGATGGAGGAACACCCATGGTCGACGACACCCCCGCAGGAGCCGACGCGGACGCGACCGCCTCCCGGCATCGGGCCCGGATCGCCCGGGAACGCGCCGACACGGAGCGCCGCATCGCCGCACTCAACCAGCGATTCACCGGAATAGTGGAGGGATCGGAGTTCACCACGGACGACGACGAGCACGATCCCGAAGGCTCGACCATCGCCTTCGAGCGTGCCCAGGTCTCGGCCCTGCTCGACGACGCTCGCCGCGACCTGGAGGACCTGGCGGCGGCAACACAGCGCCTCGAGAACGGCACGTACGGCGTCTGCGTCCGATGCGGAACACCGATCACCGAGGCCCGACTCGATGCGGTGCCCGCCGCCACGATGTGTATCGACTGCTCGGCTCGTCGCCACTAGCAAGCGACGACGAGCCGGCGGTCGGTGCGCGGCTAGTCCGCGAAATACGTTGCCACAGCGTTGAGTCCGGTGACATAGACCCCGTCGCCGAACATCTGCTCCACCGTCGCGACCGCCGCGTCGTCGTCGGCCTGATACTCCGCGCTCCAATGAATCTCGGTGCCGCCGGCGTGCGGCCGCACCGCGAGGGTGGCGATGTAGTCGCTGATCGGCAGCATCGGGTCGAGCACCTGGTAGCTGTACGTGCGCGCCGCTGCATCGCGGCCGACGAGAAGCTCCCGGGCGACGACACGCCCGTCGATCGAGAAGACACGGATTGCACCGACCTCGGTCGGCTCCGTGTCGCCCTCGAGCTCCGAGGGCGGGACGCCCGGATGCCACGCGCCGAGCCGGTCGAAGTCGCCGATGTGGGACCAGACCCGATCGGGATCTGCCGAAACCACGACGCTTCTCACCAGTGACCGAACCATGATTGTCTCCTTGTCTGCCGAAACATGTTGTCTGTCGAACGGATTCGTCGAGCTAGTCGCTTCGCGCCGGAATCTGGACATCGAGGCGTAGGACGGACAGCGCGGACGCCGCCAGCTCACCCACGTCGGCCGGCCCCTCGGGGTCGTCCAGATCGGGCCCGGCCCGCCCCGCCAGCAGCGGTCGCATCCGAGAGTGCGTCTCGAGCACATTGACAGCGTGGCACAAACTGGCGACCTGGCACAGATTGCCACGCTGCTGTCCCGGCTTGTTTCCCCGGAGAATTCGCACGTCACCGGCCACGTCGTCTTCGTCGACGGCGGCGCCGTGCGCCGCGGCGACTCCGCCTGGTAGCCGACGTCGACCGCCGGGCCGTTCACCGGGGCGGTGTGCGGATCGGGCCGGCTCCCCCGTTAGCCTGGGCGTACACGTACGTTTCTCTGGGGGGGAAGATGTTCGTCAAGGACCGAGGACGGCGCGAATCGTCGGGGCTGGTGATCGCGGCGATCGCGGCGATCGGCATCGCGGGTTGCGCGACCGAACTGGAAGGCACACCGACGAGCGAGGAGGGGGTCGTCGCATCGAGTCGGCCGCCGGATACCGTCGCCTCCGACCTGGAAACGTGGGCCGACGCCTTCTGCACGGCCTACGGACCCCTCGCCGACGCCACAGAGGCGCTCGACGAGATTCCCGCCAGCTCCGCACTGTCACCGGCGAACATCACGAATACCCGCAGCGCCCTCGTCGCGAGCCTGCCTGCGCTCGACACGTTGATCGAGATGCCGGAACCGCCCGTCTCCGACGGTCGTCAGATCAAGGCCATCCTCGACGCGTCCCATCGCGCGTGGAGGAAACTCACCACCGATGTTGTCGCAGTGATCGATTCCAGCCCCGACGGGCTCAGCGTGAACGGAGCGCAGCGGATCCTGGATCTGGCCGCCGATGCAGACGCCGGGTTGACCACGACGGACCTCGACCGGATCGAGGACTTCAACAGCCGGATCGAGCAACTCGGCCTGCCCGCTTGCTCGGCTATGGACGGAAATCCCTGACCCGTCGCCCCGGCGGCCCGGCCGACCATGAGCCGCAACCTGTTCGGAGCCCGTCCGGATTCGACTACGCGGCGCCCGCCACGCACCGGAATCCGATGTGGCTCATCCCCGTGTCGACCATCTGGGGTCGGCGCGCCGCGGGCCGATAGCGGCGGCAGTAGCTGTCGGCGCACAGGAACGAGCCGCCCTTGATCACCTTGCGGGGCACCTGGAACTGGGGCTGACGGCTGTCGAAGCTCTGCGACACGTCCGGCCCACGCGGATTGAGCGGTGCGCAGCACGAGTCCGCCGAGTCGGCATGTCGGTCCGAGTACCAGTCGGCCGTCCATTCCCACACGTTGCCCGCCATGTCGTGCAGGCCGTACCCGTTCGACGGATAGCTGCCGACCGCTGCGGTGGTGCCGTACCCGGAATCCGCTCGCCAGGGGAAGTCGCCGTGCCAGAAGTTCGCGAGACGCTCGTCGTCCGCTTCGCCGTCCTTGCCCCATGTGAAGTCGGCGCCGTCCAGCCCACCCCGCGCAGCGGCCTCCCACTGCGCCTCGGTGGGCAGCGACCGTCCCGCCCATTGCGCGTACGCCGCTGCATCCTCGTGCGCGACATGAACGACGGGGTGGTCCCCGAGCCCGGCGGTCGACGATCCGGGGCCTGTGGGGCGCTGCCAGGACGCCCCGATCGTCCAGGTCCACCATTGACTGAGGTGCCGGAGATCGACCGGACCGGCGGTGCGTGTGAAGACCATCGATCCGGGCTGCAGGTTCTCCACGGGCGCCCCCGGGAAATCGGCGGGGTCCAACGGCCTCTCGGCCACCGTGACGTAGCCGGTGTCCCGCACGAAACGCGCGTACTGCGCATTGGTGACCTGATGGGTCTCGATGGCGAAGGCATCGACCTTCACACGGTGCGCCGGGCCCTCCTCCGGGTAGTGCCGATCCGAGCCCATCGTGAATGTCTGCGCCGGTACGTCTCGGAGGTCGGAGAATGCCGAATCACCCACTGGGCCTCGCTCCTCTTCGGGGTCAGGTGACGGCCGTCGAGAAGACGTTCGTCCAGTCGTTCTTCATGCTTACCACGGTCCAGTCCTTCTCTCGCGCTTGATCGAGGGCCTGTTCGGCACCGGCGACGTAGTCGAACTCGCGTTCGGCATCGTCGTGCAGGATCACCATCCGCAGGGACGGGCGGTCGGGTTGCCCGGAGAACGCCAGCATCGGAAGGTCGCCGTTGGAGTTGCCGACCGACAGGATCGGCCGCCGCCCGATCCTGCTCCAGATCCGGACGGGCTTCTCCGGTCCGTCGTCGAAGAAATCCATCGCGGCCTTGTAGAGCAGATCGGTGGTGTCCTCGCCCTCGCGGTACGACAGACCGAGCGCGCTGCCGATGATGCGTTCCGGCGGCAGCCCGTAGAGCCTTCCGGCGACCGGGCGCATGAAGTCGCGGTCACCACCGGACGCGATGTAGGTCGTGAAGCCGTTCTCCTCGAGGTAACGCAACAACTCGACCATCGGCGTGTATCCGCACCCGTAATAGGGGCGGCCGAGCGTCGGGTGATCCGCCCCGGCGAAGAAGGCCCGGACCCGCGCGTCGTAATTCTCGACGGTGACCGAGTCGAACGCGGCGGTGACCGCGCCCATCAGCAGCTTCAGATCGCCGTCGTCGCCCTGATAATGCTTGACCATCGCCGTGCCGAGCCACTGAAGGTCATTCTCGTAGGCCGCCTTCCACGGCTGTTTCTGGCGCAGATCGGGTTCGCCCGTAGCCATCTCGGCGAAGCGCCGCACGGTGAAGTCGAGTTGGATGGGCATCGGCTTCTCGCACCAGAGTGTGCCGTCGTTGTCGAAGACCGCCACCCGGTCCTCGGGTTCGACGAAGTCCGGTCCGCCGGCCGCCGTGACCCGATCCACGAAATCGACTATGGCGGATCTTGTTCCCCCGTCGGCCCACGACTCGAGTGCATTCACCATGCCGGTCAGTCCCGCGACAGAAAGGCGTGCAGCTTCTTCACCGCATGATCGATCGTGAAGGTGGCTGGCTCCTGCCGCGGCGGAAACTCCTTGAACGTGTCGAGGAAGGCGGTAGCGATCGCGGTGCCGTAGAGGGCGATGTAATCGTGGTCGAGGAACCAGTCCCAGTACGTGTTCGACGTCGAGTCGGCCCGCTCGAACGGATCGGTGCGGAGGTTGAACAGCTTCGGTACCCGCAGTTCCGTGAACGGCTCCGCCCAGATCCCCAGTGTGCCCTGTACCCGCTGCTCCATGAAGACGATCTTCCAGTTCTCGAACCGCACACCCAGCACGTCGCAGTCGTCCGAGAAGTAGACCATGCCCCGGCGCGGGCTCCGCTCCACCTCCCCGGTGAGGTAGGGCAGCAGGTTGTAGCCGTCGATATGGACCTTGTAGGTCTTGTCGCCGGGGGCGTGCCCGGACTTCAGCTTGTCGACGATGTCCGTGTCACCGGCCGCCGCGAGGAACGTGGGGAGCCAGTCGTGATGCTGGACGATGTCGTTGGAGACCGCCCCCGCTTCGATCCTCCCTGGCCACCGGATCACCTGCGGAACCCGGAATGCCCCTTCCCAGTTGGTGTCCTTCTCACTGCGGAAGGGTGTGGTCGCACCGTCCGGCCACGTGTTGGCGTGCGGGCCGTTGTCGGTGCTGTAGATGACGATCGTGTCCTCGGCCAGACCGAGCTCGTCCAGGACATCGAGCACGGAGCCGACATTCTTGTCGTGGTCGATCATCGTGTCGTGGTACGGCGACTGCCAGATGCCGGACTGCCCCAGGCTTTCCGGCTTGGTATGCGTCCGCAGGTGCATGTGGGTGAAGTTCAGCCACACGAAGAAGGGCGTGTCCTCGTCGTGCTTGCGCCGGATGAAGTCGATGCAGGCATCGGCGATCTCGTCGTCGATGGTCTCCATCCGCTTCTTGGTCAGCGGACCGGTGTCTTCGATCCGTTGCTTGCCGACGCGGCCGAAGCGCGGATCCTCGGTGGAATCGTCCTCATCGGTGGCCCAGGAGCGCAGGACGCCCCGCGGCCGTTGCAGGTTGTACAGGCGGGGATACAGATCCGCGTCGGGGTAGTCCGGGAGTTCCGGCTCCTCCTCGGCATTGAGGTGATAGAGGTTGCCGAAGAACTCGTCGAAACCGTGCACGGTCGGCAGGTACTTGTTCAGGTCACCGAGGTGGTTCTTACCGAACTGACCGGTGGCATACCCGAGCGGTTTGATCAGTTCCGCAATGGTCGGGTCCTCAGCCGAGAGACCGATCTCGACGCCCGGCATGCCGACCTTGCTCATCCCCGTCCGGTAGACGCTCTGGCCGGTGATGAATGAGGCGCGGCCGGCGGTGCAACTCTGCTCACCGTAGGAGTCGGTGAACTTCATGCCCTCGTCGGCGAGACGATCGATGTTCGGCGTCCGGTATCCCATCAGTCCGTCGCTGTAGCAACTGAGGTTGGAGATGCCGATGTCATCGCCCCAGATCACCAGAATGTTCGGCTTCGAGTCCGGCATCGCACATCTCCTCGTCCGCTCCGCATGTCGTTGAGTCCGTGTCCCCATCAGGGTGCGCCCTCCGCCGGCCGTCCACATCACCCGTTCGGGATGAGGCTCGGGCGACCGACGAGGACACAGATGTCACGTCGCCGGCACGACCGACTCCGGCTCAGGACTCGGATCATCGACTTCCTTTGCAGGAGAGGGAATGTCGGGGTCCGGCGGAACCGCAACGTCCTCCGCCTTCTCGCCGATCAGGACGTTCACCCAACGGGTGGCGGGGTCTATGTCCAGCAGCATCGCCTTGACCAGAAGCGTCATCGGAATTGTAAGCAGCGCACCCAGCGGGCCGAGCACCCAGGCCCAGAACACCAGCGCCAGGAAGGTCATCGTCCGCTGATGCCGACGGCGTCGCCGACGAACTTCGGCTGGATGATCGACTGGATGACGAAATTGATCACGCAGTAGACCGCGATCACCCACACCATGAGACCCGGCCCGCCGTCGGGCAGTCAGTCCGCGAACACCTCGCGAAAGTGCGCCTCCTGCTCATGGGACAGGTTCGTGGAGATCAGTTCGGCGTGCTGACCATGGAATTCGTCGTGCACGCGATCGACCGTCGCGTCGGACGTCAACACGAACAGGGCCGAGGTTCCGGGGGTGATCTGTTCCTTGAGCCGCTTGATGAAGTCGTCGTCGATTCCGACGTCGGTCAGCGCCCCTGTCAGTGCGCCGACGGCGGCACCGACGGCCACCCCGATCAGTGGGATGAAGAACAGAATGCCGAACAGCAGCCCCCAGAAGGCGCCGCCGAGCGCGCCCGCGCCCGCGAGATCGGCGAGCTGGTGAGTCTTCGGCTTCCTCCTCCCCTCCGGCCAACTCACCACTGCCGCATCGTGAACGGTGATCAATTCCTGCTTCTGCAGGGCTTCCAACGTCGCGACGGCGGTGTCCGCTCCGGACGGAGACGCGAACTTCCAGACGGTCAGCGTTCCTGCCATGCGAAACTCCTCGAGATGGTGGGATCCAGCCACATCGGCCTCTCAGGCACCGTACGAACAGAATCGCCTCGGCGGCCTCACACCCATCGGATGAACTGCCCCGCGGACACTCCGGTCCGCGGGGCCCCAGAATCTCGAATCGGCCCTCGCCTACTCCTCATCCCCCGGCGACGGTGCGGAATCCCAGCATCATGTCGTGGTCCTCGTGGTCGAGCATGTGGCAGTGCCACACGTACCCCTGCAACGGACCCGCCGCCGCCGGCGCGGCATCGTGTCCCGCAGGGGCGGGCATCCGGTGGTCGGGCATCTGAGGTGAGGCCTCCACCGGGGCGGAGATCTCTCCCACCCCGAAGGTCGCATCGGGGTCGAAACCGAGGCGCTCGGCGGTCGGGAACACCGCGACGATCCGGGTGATCGTCCCCGGATCCGCGATGACTGTGTCCTTCGAACCGGTCTCCCACGGCTCCGGCGGTGCGAGCGGGGAGGTGACGAAGTCGTCGGCGGGCGGCGTCCACTTGGTACCGATCGGTGGCTGCGGGTACTGCCTGGTGTACGCCGCGACATCGATGTTCTGCCGGCCCAGCACGCGGAAGTTCACCAGGTGGAGGTGAATCGGGTGCGGCTCAGGCGCGACGTTGACGATGTTCCACTGTTCGACGGTGCCCTGCCGAGGCATCTCGATGTCGGGGTCGCCGAACATCAGGTTGTTGAGCGACATGATCGTTCCGCCGGTCGACTGGTCGATCAACTGCATCACAGTGACCGTTCGCTGCACCTGCGGCGTCGGCACCGGTTCCAGATCCGCGGGCTGCCCCGACCCTCCGCGCAGCGTCTCCGGAACCCGCCCGGAGAAGCCGCGTCCCGCCGACATCCGGAACCGGCAGAATAGCGGCATCGCCCGGGCACCGCGCTGGGACGCCCCGAGCGGCGGGGGCTCGTCGTTGCAGAGTTCCACCGTCGCACCGGGTTCCAGTGCCCCGAAGTCGACGAGGAGATCGACCCGCTCTCCGGGTGCGAGCCGCACGCGGTCGGAGGCTACGGGCGCGGGCAGGAGCCCGCCCTCCATGCCGAGAATCCAGAACCGCATCCGGTTGCCGAAGAACAGATTCCACACGCTGAAGGACGCGGCGCTGACGATGCGCAGGCGGTAGAAGCCCCGCGCTACCTCGAGTTCCGGCCATATCTTGCCGTTCACCACCCCCACGTCGCCCGGGGTTCCGCCGTCCCACCGCCCCTGCGGCACCAGCGGGGTGGCCCGGATGCTCTGCCGTCCGTCCGCGGTGAAGATCTTCTCCTGCAGGACCAGCGGAATCTCGAACTCCCCCGACGGCAGCCCCCACGCGTTACCGGTTGCACCCGTGTCGAATTCGTCCCGCAACAGGAACATCCCGGCGAGTCCGGCGTACACGTTGAGGCGGGTGATCCCCATCGCGTGATCGTGGTACCAGAGTTGGGTGGCCTCGTGGCCGTTCGGGTAGTGATGGACGTGCCCCTGTCCCGGCCGCTGCAGGAACGCGGGGTGCCCGTCGTGCTCGGGAGGTGTCACGGCGCCGTGCAGATGCATCGACGTGGGCACCGACGTCCGATCCTGCTCGGTCACGCCGTGCAGTGTGGTGTCGAAGTCCGCGGCGAGGGGATGGACCCCGATCTCGTTGCGGTAGGACACCGTCAGCGGGTCGTTGCTGTGCGCCTCGATGGTGGGACCGAGATAGTCCATGCCGCCGTACGCGAGCGCCGGAGAGGGATCGAGGTCACGGTGGAACCGATGTGTCGTGCTCGTGGCGCGCAGCTCCAGCTGCGAGCCGGACAGCACCGGAATGCGGGGCAGTTCGTCGACGAAGGGCTCGATACGCGGCGACGCGAACAACTGCGGGCGGGACGGGTCGATATTGCCGAGATCGCCCAGATCCTGCGCCCGCACCCCCGGCACTCCTGCGGTGATCGCCCCTACACCCACGGCGCCGGCCGTCCACGCGAGGCCGCGGTTGAAGGCTCGCCGCGAGATCCGTCCGCTCATGTCACACTCCCTGTGGTTGCCCGCCGGAGCCCGTTCGATCGCGTCGCCCCGACGGTACGCCGGCGACTCCTGGGGCCCCGCCGGTTTCCCCGGATCCGTCCCGATTCCGACGACGGTTGCGGACGAGCCGGACGAATCGCGCGGACCCGCCGTGTTTCGTCGATTCGGCAACCCGATTCGGCTGCGCACGTCGCCTACGCTGTCGGAATCATCGAGACCGGCACGGCCGGCTTCTCATCGGGCATGAGCGGGGTGCTGTGAAGTCGTCGAAGTTCAATGTGGCGCTGGCCAAGGAAGCCCTCGCGGCCCGCTCGCAAACGGCGCAGGGCTGGCTGCGCGGCACCGCGCCCGGCCGTACGGTGCAACGCGTCTTGTCGGGGCTCGTCGACATCGAGTTGGTCGACCGCTCGATGACCCTCGCGGCACAGTCGTTCACGTCGGTACTGCCGGTCGTCATCGCGGCATCGACGATCGGCAGCCACGACAACTTCACCAAGGGATTCTTCGACCAGTTCGGTGTCGATATGGACGCCGTCGACTTCTCCCCGGACAGCCTCTCCATCGATGATCCGTCGTTCGCCGCGTTCGGGATCGTCGGGCTGCTCATGGTGATACTCAGCGGCACGTCCTTCGCCCGCGTGCTGGGCCGGTTGTACGGGCGGGTGTGGCACGTCCCGACACTCCGCCTCGCGAGTTGGTGGCGGTGGGTGGCCGTGCTGCCGTCGGTGGCGGCGTCCGCCGCACTGGTCGGCGGGACCCGGATATTGCGGGACCTCGCGTACGTCGGCGGTCCGCTCGCACTGGCGGCACAGTTCGCGGTCTGGATGGGATTGTGGACCCTGGTGCCGCACCTGCTCACCGAGCGTCGCCTGTCGGCCCGGGTGCTGTGGTCGACCGGGGCGATCACCGCGGTGGGCCTCACGGCGCTGCGGCTCGTCGGTAACGTCGCTCTTCCGCGGATCGTCGCGTCGGCGGAGACCAAGTTCGGCGACCTGGGGCTGGTGTTCACGGCGATCGGCTGGATGTTCGTCGCGTGCGGCATCATCGTCGGTGCGACCGTGGTCACCAAGGCACTCGCGCTGGACGAGGGACCGATCGGACGGTTCCTGCGGGGACCCGCGGAAGAACTCCCAGGAAGTTCACCGGTTGTCGAGAGCAAGACCCCAGTCGGCACCAGTTAGCTGTGCAGGGTGAGTACCCGGTACGCCTCGCCCCCCACCGACCTGAACGACGTCGCGGTCGCCGCCGCTCTCGGAGACCGCGCGGCGATGTCCGCCGTCCTGGTGCGCATCCGCCCGATGGTGCTGAGTTTCTGCCGGTCGCGGATGCAGGGGATGCGCTACCCGTCGTTGAGCGCACAGCAGCGGACGATTCTGCACCTGAGGATCATCGACGGCCGTACGGCCACCGACACCGCGGACGCACTCGGCATGACACCGGGCGCCGTTCGGGTCGCGCAGCATCGCGCGCTCGCCCGACTCCGCGAGGAATTCGCGACGAACTCTCGAAACACCAAGAGTCGCAACGCCTGATCCACACCGGGAGCGATACCGTTATCGTATCGTTATCTATTGCGGGACATCCCGGATCGACGCTGCTCATCGGCGAATCGGGAAACCGTCACATCACTGCGACACCGGCACGGACGTCGCCGATGTCGCATTTGCCCGACCCTCCTGTTGCAGCCCCGGCGCCGAGCCCCGATGGTGGAGTGGTGATCTTGGTTTCGAGATCCCGACACGGAGATCCCGCCGCGATCCCGACACCCCGATCATGCCCAGCGTCCCACCTTCGGAAGGGGTTCTACATGCAGTTGCGTAACCGGAAAGTGTTCTCCCGCACGGTCGGCGGCGCCGCGATCGTCGCCGCCTCGGCGCTTGCGGTACCCGCCCTCGCATCCGCCGAACCGGTCGAGCTCACCGGCCCGACGGTCACGACGAACGTGGAAGCGAACACACTGAACGTCACGCTGAAGAACACCAACAGCGAGCCCACCAGCACGTGCGGCGCCTTCGCCCTCGAGTCATCCAAACTGGCCGAACTCGAGGCAGATCCCGGCAAGATCGACGACCCGGGTTTCCTGTCGTGGCGCACCGACATCGCCCAGCGCGTCGGCCCCGGCGACGAGGACACCTTCAGCGCGGAGCTAACTGACGGCCTCTACGCCGTTGTGGGCGAATGTGTTTCGCCGAACAGTGAGGAACCGGCGGTGAGCCGGCCGCAGATCGTGTCCGTCCCGGACGGCGGACTGCTCGGCAGCGTCGATCTCGGCAGTCTCGAGGACGGAATGCTCGACGGCATCGCCGAATTCGTCCAGGGCCTTCTCAGCGGGTCGGCCATGCCGGCGGCCTGACCGCCCGCCCGTCGTGCACCGGCGTCGGCACCCGTCGGGGGTGCCGGCGCCGGTGACCGGTGCTCGCCGACGTGGCGGACCACAGGAGCACGATCTGCGCGTCGATGTCGGCAATGCGGTCCGCGAACGTGGAACCACTATCGCTTCCAGCGAACCGTGACACGTCCACATCGGGAGCGGCACAGACACCCGGCGCCCGATGTTTCACCCGCCGCGGGTGACGGCGTCGGGATGGTCGCCGACCTACGTTGTCCACAGGACGGTTCCCCGACCGGCGACCGGAAGGAACACTCGATGACCGCATACCCGCCCGGCCCTCCGCCGGCACCCACTCTCGATGCGAAGCGTCTGTGGGCCGGCGGGGCCGCCACCGCGATCGTCGCGGCCCTCGCCGCAGTGGTGGGGCTCCTGCTCGTCCGCGGCCTGCTCGACATCCCGGTGATCACCCCCGCCACCGTCTTCGGCGATTCGCAGGTCACCACGCTCGCCGGGTACGCAGCTGTCGCGGCGCTGCTGTCCGGCGTGGCCGCTACCGCACGTACGACGGCACCGACGCACCCGTGAGCCGCTAGCGCAGGTAGCCGTGGTGCGCGACGGGTTCGATCCCGCCTCCGTCGCGGGTGGATGTCCGCAGGCCGCGGATCAGGATGTTGCGGAGTTCGCGCGGGTCGATGACGTCGTCGTAGAACAGCGTCTGCGCCAGCGCCCACGGCCCGGAGGCCTCGTTCTCGACGAGCGCGCGCCGGGTCTCGTCGTCCTCCTTCGCCGTCCGGCCCCCGACGTCGGCGGGGATGCCGCCGAGGGTGACGGCGGGAAACGCGAGCGTCATGGACTGGTCGTCGTACGGATTCATCCCCATCACCGAACTGCCGAACCCGAACGCCTTGCGGACGGTGAGGTGGAACTTGGGGGTCCGCAACCGGTGCTGCGCGGCGAACATCCGGGCGCTGGCCTTGAGGATGCCCGCCTTCTCGGACGCACTGCCCGCCATCACCCCCGGATTGTCCGCGAGGAACACCACCGGCAGGTGGAACGCCCCCACCAACTGCAGGAAGCCCGCGGCCTTGTCGGCGGCCTCGACCGTCACCGAACCCGCCATCACACTCGGCTGATTCGCGACGACCGCGACCGAGTGCCCGCCGATGCGCGCGAGCGCCGTGATGATCGATTTCCCGTAGGTGGGCTGGATCTCGGTGACCGTGCCGGCGTCGGCCAGTCGGTCGATGACGGCACGCATGTCGTAGGGGCGCTTCTGGTTCACCGGGACCAGGTCCAGCAGTTCCGGTAGTGCACGCTCCCCCACGTCGTGGTTGCCGCCCTCGGGACC
Source organism: Rhodococcus sp. W8901 (assembly GCF_013348805.1). Taxonomy (NCBI): domain Bacteria; kingdom Bacillati; phylum Actinomycetota; class Actinomycetes; order Mycobacteriales; family Nocardiaceae; genus Rhodococcus; species Rhodococcus sp. W8901. Next base: position 620,216 of record NZ_CP054690.1, on the reverse strand, counting down.
CACCCACGGCGGCCGCTGCCACGCGCTGCTCGGAAAGTACGACAGGTACCGGCCGGCGAGAGCGAGCGCGGCCTCGTCGGAGTCGGCGAGATTGTGGGCGACACCGGAGGCGTCGATCGCGACCTGCGGCCCGCCGAGTGCTTGTTTGTCGATCTGCTCGCCGGTGGACGCCGCCACCAACGGCGGCCCGGCCGTGAACAGCGCGCCGTGCCCGGCGATCATGATCACGAAGTCGGACAGCGGCGCGGCGAGGGCCCCGTGACCGGCCGACGGTCCCGTCACGATCGCGACCGTCGGCACCAGCCCGGAGAGGTCCGCCATGGCCTGCAGGTCGTTGGGTGCGGGTCGGTTCCGCTCGAGCGCGTTGGTCGCGCGATGTCCCGCGCCCTCGAGCATCATCACCAGCGGGACCCGGTTGCGCAGTGCCAGTTGGGCTGCGCGCGTCCGCTTGGAGGCGGCCGCGGTGCCGATGGACCCGCCGGCGACGGTGAAGTCCTCGGCGCCGACCATGATCGGACGTCCGTCGACCAGACCCGATCCGGCGACGAACGCGTCGGAGGGAATGCCGTCGCCCGCGAGCAGGCCGAGTTCGTCGAACGACTGCGGGTCCAGCAGGTACTCGATCCGGGCGCGCGCATCGAGTCGTCCCGTCGCCCGGTAGCGGGTGACCTTCTCGCTGCCGCCCATTGCCCGCGCCGCCGACTTACGGTCAGCCAGACGTTCCAGGAGCGGCGCCCAGTCCCGACTGTTCCCAGCGTCCATCGTCGATACCCTCTCGATCCCGCGCGTGAGCCGGATCACCATCGGCCACCGTCGAGGCCAACCTACGTCGAATTACACTCGGCGGCATCAGGACTCGCCGACGGAGGCGATCCGGCGGCCGACGAGACACACCTGTCGGTCGGTTCTGCTTCAATGCACCCATGACATCACCTTCGATCGAGCCACTGCAGCTTTTCGAGACGTCACCGGGTAACTGGTCGCTGATGCTGACGGACCAGCATTTCGGCAAGGTGGCCGCGATCTTCGAGCAGGTGGAGGGTTTCGACGGTTCCGGATACGACTGGGCCTCGGTGGCCCACGCGGTGGTGGGGCGCGACGCACCCCACCTGGAAGAACGCTTCCGCACCGATCCCGAGGCCGGAATGTTCGTCGCGTACGGTCCCGACCACGAGGCTCTCGCCGAGCTCGGCGCACTGCTGGCCAAGGCGTACTCGGATTCCGAATATCTCGGCGGGCTGGTCGCCATTTCCGAACTCGACTGACGAAGACCCCGAAACAGAAGATGCCCTGTACCGCGATCGGTACAGGGCATCTTCGGATCAGATGTGTCCCTAGCGGACCAGCAGCTCGGCGATCTGGATCGTGTTGAGCGCCGCGCCCTTCCGCAGGTTGTCGCCCGAGACGAACAGCGCCAGACCGCGGCCCTCGGGCGCACCCGGATCCTGGCGGATCCGGCCGACGAGGGAGACGTCACCGCCGGCAGCAGCCAGCGGGTTCGGCACGTCCACCAGCTCGACGCCGGGGGCGGCGGCCAGCAGTTCCTGGGCGCGCTCCACCGACAGCGGACGCTCGAACTCGGCGTTGATCGCGAGCGAGTGACCGGTGACGACCGGCACGCGCACGCACGTACCCGACACCAGCAGGTCCGGCAGGCCGAGGATCTTGCGGCTCTCGTTGCGGAGCTTCTGGTCCTCGTCGGTCTCGCCGCTGCCGTCGTCGACGAGCGCGCCGGCGAGCGGCACCACGTTGAACGCGATGGGCGCGACGTACTTGTCGGGGGCCGGGAAGTCGACGGCCGAGCCGGAGTGCACCAGCTTCTCGGCGTCGTCGGCGACGGCGCGGACCTGGCCGACGAGCTCCTCGACACCGGCGATGCCGCTGCCGGAGACCGCCTGGTAGCTGCTGACGATCAGGCGCTGCAGGCCCGCCTCGTCGTGCAGCACCTTGAGGACCGGCATCGCGGCCATCGTGGTGCAGTTCGGGTTGGCGATGATGCCCTTCGGCGGGTTCTTGGTCTCCTCCGGGTTGACCTCGCTGACCACGAGGGGAACCTCGGGGTCCTTGCGCCACGCCGACGAGTTGTCGACGACGATCGCACCGGCCGCGGCGAACCGCGGGGCCTGCGCACGCGAGAGCGTGGCACCGGCCGAGAACAGCGCGATGTCGATGCCCTTCAGGTCTTCATCGGACACGTCCGCAGCATCTTCCACGACAATTTGCTCCCCACGGAACGGCAGCGTCTTGCCGGCCGAGCGCGCGGACGCGAAGAAGCGGACCTTGTCGGCGGGGAAGTTGCGCTCCTCGAGCAGGGTGCGCATGACGATGCCGACCTGACCGGTGGCACCGACGACAGCGATGGTGGTCATCTCGAATTACCGTCCCGTTCCTGCGTGTACGACGGCCTCTTCCTCGCCGCCGAGTTCGAAAGCTGCGTGGATCGCGCGCACGGCGTCGTCCAGATCGGTGTCCTTGACGAGCACCGAGATGCGGATCTCCGACGTCGAGATCAGGTCGATGTTGACGTCGGCGTCCGCGAGTGCCTCGCAGAACTTGGCGGTGACGCCCGGGTGGCTCTTCATGCCGGCGCCGACGAGCGACACCTTGCCGATGAGGTCGTCGAACAGGATCTGCGTGAAGCCGATCTCCGACTGCAGCGCCGTCAGCTTCTCGACCGCGCGCGGGCCGTCGGACTTGGGCAGCGTGAACGTGATGTCGGTCTTGCCGGTCTCGACCTTGGAGATGTTCTGCAGCACCATGTCGATGTTGATCTCGGCGTCGGCTACCGCGCGGAAGAGCTTGGCGGCGTGGCCCGGGGTATCGGGCAGGCCGACGACGGTGACCTTGGCTTCGCCGCGGTCGTGGGCAACACCGGTGATCAGGGCTTCTTCCACGGGAATGTCCTCCATCGATCCGGACACGATCGTTCCGGGCTTGGTCGTGTATGACGAGCGGACGTGCACGGGCACGTTGTAGCGGCGGGCGTACTCGACGCAGCGCAGCATGAGCACCTTGGCGCCGCACGCGGCCATCTCCAACATCTCCTCGAAGGAGACGGTGTCGAGGCGCTGCGCGTCGGGCACGATGCGCGGGTCGGCGGTGAAGACACCGTCGACGTCGGTGTAGATCTCGCAGACGTCGGCCTTCAGGGCCGCGGCCAGCGCGACGGCGGTGGTGTCGGAGCCGCCACGGCCGAGTGTGGTGACGTCCTTGCTGTCCTGGCTGACGCCCTGGAAGCCGGCGACCAGAACGATCGAGCCCTCGTCGAGTGCAGCGCGGACGCGGCCCGGCGTGACGTCGATGATCTTGGCGTTGCCGTGGCTGCCGGTCGTGATGACGCCGGCCTGCGAGCCGGTGAACGATCGAGCCTGCGCGCCGAGGGAGTGGATCGCCATCGCGACGAGGGCGTTGGAGATGCGCTCGCCCGAGGTGAGCAGCATGTCCATCTCGCGAGCCGGCGGCACCGGGCACACCTGCTGCGCGAGGTCGAGCAGTTCGTCGGTCGTGTCGCCCATCGCCGAGACGACCACGACGACATCATTGCCCGCCTTCTTCGTCTCGACGATCCGTTCAGCGACGCGTCGGATGCGCTCGGCACTCGAGACCGAGGATCCCCCGTACTTCTGGACGACGAGAGCCACGCGTGTGTACCTCCGGGTAGATGGATTGATGCAAGTCCAGCTGTCGAGCTTACCGACGAGCGTCCGATCCGGTGCAGGGCCGTCCCGGCCATTGGTTTCGGGGCGCACGTCGGCTCCGTCGGTGGAAGCATCGTCGCCGTGGACCTCACTCGACGCCTGAGTACCCGCCCCACCGAGGAACGGGCGTCCGTCTCGCCGCTGGAGCTGTTCTTCGACCTGGTGTTCGTCTTCGCGCTCACCCGGGTGACGGACCTGATGTCGGCAGATCCCAGCGGGATCAACCTTCTGCACGGCGTGCTGGTGATGGCCGTGCTGTGGTGGAGCTGGGTGGGCTACTCGTGGCTCGCGAACCTCGTGCGGGCCGACGAGGGCGTCGTCCGGGTGGTGATGCTCGCGGCGATGTCCGCCGTGTTCATCGTCGCCCTGACGATCCCCGAGGCGTTCGACGACCTACCCGGCGGCCTCGACGGGCCCGTGGTCTTCGCGATCGGCTACTTCGTGGTCCGCGCGCTGCACATCCTGATGTTCCTGGTGATCAGTCGCGAGGATCCGCAGCTACGCGGCCAGGTGATGCGGTTCGTACCGTCGATGCTCGCAGGCACCACCTTCCTGCTGATCGCGTCGCAGCTGACCGGGCCGTGGCAGACGGTCATGTGGTTCCTCGCCCTCGCCGGCGACTACCTCGGCACCCTGATCGGCGGCACCGGCTGGCGGCTGCGATCGGTCAGCCACTTCGCTGAACGGCACGGGCTGATCGTCATCGTCGCGCTGGGCGAGTCCATCGTCTCGATCGGGATCGGTGTCGCAAGCCTGCCGATCACGTGGGCGATCATCGTCGCGTCTCTCCTCGGCCTGGCGGTGTCGTCGCTGCTGTGGTGGGCATACTTCGACGTCACCTCGCTCATGGTGGAGCACGCGTTCGAGGAATCCGACGGGCGCCGACGCATCCTCATCGCCCAGGGCTGCTACAGCTATGCGCACCTGCCGATGGTGATCGGCATCGTGATGCTCTCGCTGGGGTTGAAGAAGATCCTCTACTACGTGGGCGACGGCAACCATCACCGGTTGACGGACCCGCTGACCGGGTGGCCACTCGTGGCGCTGTTCGGTGGTGCCGCGCTGTACGTCGCGGCGTTGGTGTTCTTCAAGAAGTACGGAGCCGGGCTGCTGAGTGTGCCCCGGATCGTGACGGTGATCGTCTTGCTCGGCCTCATCCCCATCGTGTGGCACCTGCCGGCCCTCGCGACGCTGGGTGTACTCACCGCGGTCCTGCTCGCGCTCATCACATTCGAGTTCTTCCGGTTCGCCGAGCCACGGCGGGAATTGCGTTCGCACCGAACGCCCTGAACGCCGCGTTCGACGTTGCGGCATTGATTGCGACGCCGCTCACGACCGATACTGACTTCGTGACCGCAAGCGTGGGCCGCGTGTCCGTCATCCGTTGACGAGCAGACTGGAGTCATCGTGATCTTCATCGTGGTGAAGTTCGAAGTCCTCGACGAGCACCGGGACAACTGGCTCGAGATCACCCGGGAATTCACCGAGGCGACGCGGGCCGAACCGGGAAATCTCTGGTTCGAATGGACCCGCAGTGTGGACAGTCCCACTCAGTTCGTCCTGATCGAGGCGTTCCGCGACGGACAGGCCGGCGCCGACCACGTCGGTTCCGCGCATTTCAGGAACGGCTTGGATGCGATGCGTCCGGCACTGCGCGAGACTCCGCGCATCGTCAACACCGAGATTCCCGGCGTCGACTGGTCGCTCATGGGCGAACTCGAGATCGAACAGTAGATCCCGATCTGGCCGCCAGGCGACGGGCTTCGGGCGATGGAATCTACGCCACAGTCGCGCTGTCAGGGCCGCTCGACGATCGCGCTGCGGAACGAATGAACCCGGCCATCGCCGGCCGGCCGACCCTGGTCCAGGGTGACAAGCTGCGGCTGTTCGAGGGGATGACCCGGTTGAACGAAAACGTCGCGATCAACATCAAGAACCGGAGCTTTTCACTGACCGCACAGGTTCAGGTGCCTGAGACCGGCGCCGACGGTGTCATCGTCACGCAGGGCGGACGAACCGGCGGGTGGTGTCTGTTCACCGAGGGCGGGAAACTCGGGTATCACTACAACTACTGCGGACTGCAGCGCACCACCGCATTGTCCGACGATTCGCTCACGCCGGGACAGCATCAGGTCCGCGTCGAGTTCACCTACGACGGGGACGGAATCGGCAAGGGCGGCACGGCAACGCTGTACATCGACGGGGACGAATCCGGTAGCGCTCGGGTGCCGCGCACGCACCCGCTCTACTTCTCGTTCGACGAGGGACTCGACGTCGGAGTCGACACCGGGATGCCGGTATACGAGGGCTACAAGTCACCGCGCGGCAAGTTCACCGGCCGAATCGACTGGGCCGACATCGAACTCGGCGACGACGACCACAGCCACCTCATCGATCCCGATGATGCGCTCGCGGCAGTGCTCAAGCACCAGTAGCCCGTCACCGCGGTATCGGGCAGAGTTCCCGGGCGGCCAGGTCCCAGAACGGAAAGAGCTGGGGGCTGGTCGCTTCGGGGTGCTCGACGTGCGCGAGGTCGAGAAACTCGAGGTAGGTCCGCCCCGGCGCCCTCGCGATCTCGCACGCCTGCAACCCCAGCTTCGCCGACGCCGGGAAGCCGATCTCTCGGCCGTACGGCCCCAGGGTGGGCGCGTCCCCGAACACGTCCAGATTCCGCCCCCACTGGTTGAACGAGGTTTGCAGGTTGAAGTCGCACGATCCGAAGAGACCTTCGCACGTGGTCGGCTGTCCGCCGATCGTGAATGTCTCCTTCACCATCGGACGACTCGTCTCCGTCTGCGGCAAATCGGACACCATCCGGTAGAACGCGAACCCGAATCCGCACAGCGCCGCGACGACGACCACGCCGACCAGGACCCGTGTCACCACGACCACACTCCCGGCCGGACCCGCATCACCGATGATCGGAACGACATACTGCGGACGGTAGATATCCGAGCGGCCGGTGTAGCGGCGTTCGGGCCGAATGGTTGTGACATCGACACCGAACAACCCGGGCGTCACGCGCCCCGGTCAATCGCTCAACGTGCGGGCGGCCGCCTCGACCGTATCGAACATCCGACCCTGCGACTCGTAGTCGCGACCGAGGACGGTTCGGCGGACGGTCGCCAGGTTCTGCGGCGGCACTGCCGCGAAGTAGACGGTCACTCCGGCGTCGGACAGTTCCCGGGTGAGATCGACGAAGTTCTTCATAACCGTCGTCGTGACCTGGTACAGCCGCGAACAGTCCAGCACGACCGCACGCGGCGCGGTGGCCGCGGTGGTGACCCGCCTACTGATCTCGCGCGTATTGGCGCGCACGTTCGCGGTGTAGAGCCCCAGATCTATCCGGAGCACCAGCGGATCCGACGCGATCGGTGGCCCGTCCGGATCGACCGCGGTCCAGATGCCGTCCAGATCCCTCACCAACTGCGAAATGTGGGGACGGTTGAGCTCGCGCAAAACGAGATACAGCGTCATGACGACGCCCACGAGCACCGCCGGCAGCAGTCCCGCGGTCAGACCGATCACCGCAGTCACCGCGGCCACCCAGAACTCGATGCGCAGCAGCTTCGGCAACTGGCTCGCGGCCACCGTCAGGCCGACGCCGGCCTTGATCCCGGACAGCGTTGCCTCGCTGATGTTCTCGATGATCGCCGCGAGCTTCAGTACCCGAGCCGCGATCAGGATCACGCCCACCATCAGGGTCAGTGTCATCAGCGCGGTCTGGGCGTCGTCCGATCCGGATGCGATGCCCGCACCGATCAGGGTCGAGGCCGTGAGTGTCGCGATGGTCGACGTCGTGCTCACGCTGGCGGTGCGGGATCCACCGAGCAGCGCGTACACGATCATCGGCACCATGCACGTGTACAGGCCGATCTGCACCGGCATGTCCGCGATGGTCGCGTACGCCATCGCCTGCGGAATCACGACGGCACCGGCACTCAGTCCGGCAACCACGTCGGCGCGAAGCCAACTCCTCCGGTAGCCGGCGAGCGTCGGTGCGAGAACTGCGGTCAACGCGCCTCCACTACAGTCCGGTGATGTCGCCGAGTTTCCAGCTGCGGTCGAAGTACGGCTCGAGCGGGCCGTACAGCCGGAAATAGCAGAACCAGTGACGGTCGGGAATGGTCTGCACCCAGTTGGATTCACGGCTCGGAGGCGCGGTGGGCCCGAAGTACAGGTCGACGGAGCCGTCGTCGCCGACCACCAGGTCGGTGTCCCGCGACCCGCGATCGCCGCGGCCCTGCTCGTTGTCGACCAGGCACCGGGTATCGACGTCGTACACCGTCGCGGACCAGAACAGCTTCGCCGGCACACCGGCCGGAACGTGCAGCGTGTACGCGCGTCCGCCGTCCAGCCAGTTCCCGTCGGCGTCCAAGTACGCGCCCAGGTACGCCTGTCCGAGACCCGACATGGTGCTCTTCATCGCCATGGAGAATGACACGGCCTCGTAGAACCACGACGCGCGTTCGAGCAGTTCGTCGTGCTATCGGCCCCGCTGGGTGGGACTGTCGAGCACGATCGCGGTGTCCCACTTGCGGTCCGGCCAGTACTGCGACCCCGGGAACCGCTTCGCGAACGCGTTCGCCCGGGCGAACATCTCGCCGGCGTCGATCGCCCGCTGAAGGATGCTGCTCAGGCGTTCGTCCGGCGCGAACGGTTGTCCCTTCTCGATGCCCAACTGCTTCAACCCGGCCATCGGAAATCGGTCGCGTTCCTCCACCGGTTCGGACTGCAGGACGTCGTGCAACAGTTCCCAGAACCGGAGGTCGCGGGGTTGGATCCCGGACCATTCCCGGCCGTCCGGTGACACCAGCCGGGTCGGGGGCGGATTCTCGCGCTCCGCATACGGGTAGACGCGAACCGCTTCCACGAGCGTTCGGGACCGCTCGTGGTCGGGATCGAGGGTGCGGAAACCGAAGAACACGTGCATCATCGGCGACTGCAGCACCCGGAATCCGTCTCCCGGGGGTGACTGCTGGCCGGGCCCCACCACGAGATACTGCCCGCCCTCTCCCCGGTCGGGACCCATCTCCCCCATCGTCGCGAACTCGCGCTGCCAGAAGTCGGCGCAGCCACCGGCGGTCGGCCCCGGCGGAAGGCCCCGATCACCATCGGTCCGGTCCGGTTCAGTTCGAAGAAGGTGAGAATGTACGGCGTCGTCGCGTTCGCGGTGATGAGACCCAGCCGATCCCGATACGTCCGGTACACCACGAGATCCGAAGGCGCGGTGCCGAATACGTTCTCGTGCACGCTCTGCCACTGCGCCCACGACACCAACGGCAACGCCCACAGATAGGACTGGGTCGCGAGCTGGAAGTCCAGCTCGTCGAACACCTTTCCGACGTCGTCCCGGGCGAGTAGTTCGCCGTCCCGCGCAATGGACGAACTCTGCAGGTACAACTCGATGTCACTCATTCCGCCGCCTCTCCCTGGATCCGTCGTCGGTGCTCTACTGCTGCATCATCGCGATGTTCATCAGATGCTCCGGGTCGGCCAGGTGCGCGTGGTCGTCGTCGCCGAGATCGATGCGCACCCGGTCGATGGTTCCGGTGAACGCGTTGCCGGTTGCCCCGTAGTCGGGCGACACCGGTGAGGCGAGATCCGCTCCGACATCGACGGTCTCGTCGAAGGTGAACTGGAACGGGATGGTCCGCTCCACGCGGCCCTCGCCGACCTTCTGATCAGCGGCGAAGAGTGAGACCGTGCCGCCCTTGCCGAGTCCCCCGCCGTCGTACGCGAAATGCGCCCGCAGTTCCTGCTTTCCGGGTGCCACCGAAGTGTCCGAACGGACGATGGCCGTGTCGATACCGAGCAGGTTGTAGGCGAAGGCGAGCTTGCCGTCGAGCGCGTAGAACGACCAACCGCCGTAGGCGCCGCCCTGCGCGATGATCACCCCGTTGACGCCGTTGTCCGGCACCTCGGCCGATGCTGTGACCGTGAAGGACTTGTTCTTGATGTTGATGGCCGAGTTCTCGCTCAGGCGCCGCATGCCGCGATAGAACGTCTGGCTCTGCGCGGTGATCAGCGCCGGCCGCCCCGCGATGTCGGGGTTCATCCGTTCCGCGGAGCGGATGTCCATCGGCAGCACGTTGAACCTTGCGGCCTGGATGAGGAACAGCCGTTGCAGGTGGGCGAGCTTGTCCGGGTACTCGGCGGCCAGGTCATGCGACTGCGTCCAGTCCTCCTCCACGTTGTAGAGCTCCCACACGTCGTCGTCGAGACCGTGGTCCGACGCAACCCAGGGGTCCTTGTGCTTCGCGACCGCCGTCCAGCCCTTGTGGTAGATCGCCCGGTTGCCGAGCATCTCGAAGTACTGCGTCTCGTGCTGCTCGGCCGCGTCGGCGTCGGCGAACGAGTAGTTCATGGCGACGCCCTCGTAGGGGCGCTGGGTGACGCCGTGCACCGTCGTCGGCTCGGGAATCCCCGCGGCATGCAGGACCGTCGGGGCAACATCGATGGCGTGGGTGAACTGGGTGCGAATCTCTCCGCGCGCCGCAATACCGTTGGGCCAGCTGACGATGGTGCCGTTGCGGGTGCCGCCCCAGTGCGAGGCCACCTGCTTGGTCCACTGGTAGGGCGTGTCCATCGCGTGCGCCCAGCCGACCGCGTAGTGGTTGTACGAGCTCGGGGTCCCGATGTCGTCGATGTGCGCGGCGACGTACTCCTCGGTCTCGATCTCGTTCATGTGGTTGATCGTGAAGCCCTCGTTGGTGGTGCCGTGCATCGACCCCTCGGCGGATGCCCCGTTGTCGCCGATGATCACGTAGACGAGGGTGTCGTCGAGCACGTCGAGCTCCTCGAGCGCGTCCAGGAGACGGCCGACGTGGTGGTCTGCGTAGTCGAGGAAGCCCGCGTACACCTCCATCTGACGGACGAGGGCCGGCTTGATGGTCTCGCTCATCTCGTCCCAGGCGGGGATACCGGGGCTGCGCTCGGTGAGCACCGCGTCCTGCGGGATGACGCCGAGCGCCTTCTGCCGTTCGAATGTCTCCTGGCGCAGTACATCCCAGTCCTGGTCGAACTGGCCGCGGTACTTGTCCGCCCACTCCTTGGACACGTGGTGCGGGGCGTGCGTCGCACCGGGCGCGAAGTAGGTGATGAACGGCTTGTCCGGAGCGAGGGACTTCTGCTGACGCGTCCAGTCGATGGCCTTGTCCGTCATGTCACCCATGAAGTGGTAGCCCTCTTCGGGGGTGCGGCCAGTGGTCGAACGGACCCACCGCCGAGGCCTCCCACACCGGCACCTCGTGGCACTTGCCGAACTGGGCGGTGTTGTACCCGTTGAGCTTCAGGGTCTCCGCGAGGGGCGCGCAGTTGTTGGGCCGCAGCGAGTTGTAGCCCGGTGCGCTGGTGGCGATCTCGGTGATGCCACCCATGCCGACGGTGTGGTGGTTGCGACCGGACAGCAGCGCCGCGCGGGTAGGCGAGCACAACGCGGTGGTGTGGAACCGGGTGTACTCGAGGCCCTGCGCGGCCACCCGCTCGAAGTTCGGCGTCTCGATCGGACCACCGAACGCGCTCGAGGCCCCGAACCCCACGTCGTCGATCAGTACGACCAACACGTTCGGCGCGCCCTCGGGAGGCAACAGCCGCCGGATCGGCGGGAACTTCGTGTCCGGATCGGTCGCGTCATAGGTGACGGTGCCGGTGTACGCGAGATCGGGAATCGGAAGCGTCCCTCGCTGAAGATCGTTCGGATCGAAGCTCATCGTGTTGATCCCTCTCCGTATATATTCGCGCACCTACCGTGACCGTAGGCACCGCGTCACGTCGTCGGCTTCATCCACCGCGGGTGAGTGTCCGCACCTCGTTCAGGCGTCCGCACCGGTCCCGGCCAGGGCGGCGGCGACGGTCGGGTACACGGACACCGACCGGCCCTCCGTCGCAGCCCGGCCGAGTGTGTCCCGGAACTGGCCGATGTCGCGTGCGACGCGAAGATCGATTCCCTTCCGACCGAGCGCATCCCGAAGCTCCATCAACATCTTCGCGGCGGTGACGTCCACGAAGGGCGAGGTCTCGGCGTCCAGCACCACGACACGGGTGCGGTCGGTGCACAGATCCTCGATGCGGGCCTTCACGTGGTCACAGTTCGCGAAGAACAGGCCCGCCTCGACCCGTACGACCACAACGTCGTCCCGGGTCGGGATTTCCGAGTGCCGTTCGGCATCCACCCACAGGGTGTCCTGCTTGACGAGCGCAGCCACATGGGGGCGGGACACTCGGTATAGCAGCAGCAGCATCGACACCCCTATGCCGATCACCAGGCCCGGCAGCGTGTCGAACAGCAGCACGCCGGCCATCGCGGCGATCGCCGCGGCGAAGTCGGCCCGCGCCGCATAGCCGTAGATGCTCCCCAGCCGCTCGGTCCACACCCCGTAGAGGTGCCGCAGCGCCGCGAAGTCCACCAACTCGATCACCGCGGCGATCACGACCGCGGCCAGCGTCGCCTCGGGCAGGTTCTCGAACAGTCCGGTCAGGAACAACAGCGTCAAGATCGTCAGCGCGGCCACCATCAACCCACTGACCTGCGACTTGGCACCAGCGCCGCCGTTGACGGCGGTCTTGGACAGGCTGCCGTTGACGACCATCCCCGACGCCAGGCCGGCACCGAGGTTGGCGGCGCCGAGACCCATCAGTTCCCGGTTGGCGTCCACGTCGTAGCCGGCCTTCGCGGCATAAGTCTTGGCAGCGCCGAGCCCCTCCGCGAACCCGATGAGCAGCACCCCTACTGCCGGCCCCAGCAGGTCGATGTAATCGTCGAAACCCACGCCGGACGGCAGTCCCAGCGACGGCAGACCCGAATCGATGTGGCCGACGATCGTCACGCCCTTGTCGGCGAGGCCGAAGACGCCGACCGCGGCGATACCGATCAGAACGGCGAGCAGGGAACCGGGAACCAACGGTAGCCACCGTTTGAAGCCGAGCACCACCGCCAGACTCAGCACACCGACCACCAGCGTCCGCCAGTCGGTGTCGCCGAGATGCCGGATCACGCCCCACGCCTGCTCGAAGAAGTTGCCATCGGACTTCTCGACACCGAACAGCTTGGGGACCTGACCGATGATGATGGTGAGCGCCAGGCCGACGATGAAACCCTTGAGCACCGGCTCGGAGATGAAAGACGCGATGAATCCGAGGCGGATCAACCCGGCCAGTAGCCCGACGATTCCCGTCGCGATCGCCAGGACCGTCGACAGCGCGATGTACTTGCCACCGTCGGCACCTGCCAGCGGCGCGATGATCGCTGCCGACAACGCGGCCGTGGCCGACATCGGCCCGACTATGAGGTGACGCGAACTGCCCGCTGCCGCATACAGGATCAGAGCCGGGACAGCGGCGTACAGACCGACTACCGGGGGAACGCCCGCAATGGTGGCGTACGCGAGGGCTTCCGGCACCAGCACGGCCCACACCGTCAGCCCGGCAACCACGTCCGGGCGGATCCACTCACGTCGGTAGGACTGCAACGAGCCGAAGACGGGCCATGTCCGTTTCGTAGGCGTCACGTCGCCATGCTCCGTCGCCATCACCAGTTCCTCTTCACACACGACGGGTGAAGAGGAAACGCACCGTAGCGCCCACTATCTCGACAACGGACCTGTACCGAACCATGACCGCACTGTGCTGGAGGATCTCATGGCCAAGGAGTTCGAGGGCATCATCAATGTCGACATCCGTGATTCCCAACCGGATTGGAGTGCATTCACCGCCGACAAGGCTCCCGAGGGTGCACCCAACGTTCTCGTCGTACTGTTCGACGACACCGGCACCGCCGCTTGGTCGCCGTACGGCGGACGGGTGAGCATGCCGACCCTCGACCGCCTCGCTGCCGACGGACTCACCTACAGCCAGTGGCACACCACGGCACTGTGCTCCCCCACCAGGTCCTGCTTCCTGACCGGCCGGCCTTCATCCGGGATTCCAAGCAGACGGAGCCGGACAAGCCCTGGTACCTGTGGTTCTGCCCGGGCGCGAACCATGCCCCGCACCACGCGCCGCAGGAGTACATCGACAAGTACAAGGGCATGTTCGACGACGGCTACGAGGCGTACCGGGAATGGGTGCTGCCCCGGCTGATCGAGCGTGGCATCGTTCCCGCGGACACCGAACTCACCGAGATCAACCCGATGCCGCCGGGCACGTTCTCCGAGGGTGATGCGGTCCGGCCGTGGGACACACTCAACGGCGACGAGAAGAGACTCTTCAGCCGGATGGCGGAGGTGTTCGCCGGATTCTCCGAATACACCGACGCCCAGGTCGGGCGGATCATCGACTACCTCGAGGAATCGGGCCAGCTCGACAACACTCTCGTGATCTATGCCGCCGACAACGGTGCGTCCGGAGAGGGCAGTCCCAACGGGTCCGTCAACGAGGGGAAGTTCTTCAACGGCTACCACGACACGATCGCGGACAACCTCCCGCTCATCGACAAGCTTGGCAGCCCCGACACCTACAACCACTATCCGACCGGGTGGGCGGTCGCATTCTCCACGCCTTACCGGATGTTCAAGCGATACACGTACCAGGGCGGCATCTGCGACCCGCTGGTGATCTCGTGGCCGAAGGGCATCGCGGCACGCGGCGAGGTTCGCGACCAGTACCACCACTGCACCGATATCGTTCCGACCATTCTCGAGGCGTGCGGTGTCGCCGTGCCGGACGTCGTGAACGGTGTGAAGCAGAGTCCCCTGTCCGGGGTGTCGATGCGATACTCGTTCGACGACGGGGATGCGCCGACCCGCAAGCGAACGCAGTACTACGAGATGTTCGGCAACCGCGCAATCCGGCACGACGGATGGAAGGCCGTCACCGAACATGGCCCGATGAGCGGCATGAGCAACTTCGACCGGGACAAGTGGCAGCTCTTCCACACCGACCAGGACCGCTCCGAAGCGCGCGACCTGTCGGCAGATCATCCCGAGATGGTGCAGGAGTTGTCCGCGTTGTGGATGGAGGAGGCGAAGGTCAACAAGGTACTGCCCCTCAACGATCTGCTCGTGGTGGGTAAAGACCTCGAGACCTTCCTGAAGCTCGAGTTCAACGTCCCGGTGCCGCCGAGTGGCCAGTACATCTATTACCCCGACACCAGCGAGATCGCAGAGCGATCGGCGGCGAACACGCACGGCGTGTCGTTCAAGGTCCTCTCCGAGGTACACACCGAGACCGACACCGAGGGCGTGATCTTCGCGCACGGTTCGCGGTTCGGCGGCCACGCGCTGTACATCAAGGACGGCGCGGTCCGGTACGTCTACAACTTCCTCGGTGTGGGAGACGTGCAGGTGGTGGAGGCACCGGCGCCTCGGGCCGGCCACCACATCATCGGGGTCGACTTCCGCAAGGAACGGACGGGTGAACATCACGAGTCCTACGGACCCGCCGCCCTCCATATCGACGGCACGGAGGTCGCGTCCGCGGAGATTCGCACGATGACCGGCCACTTCTCCCTGTGCGGTGAGGGCCTGTGCATCGGCTACGACAGTGGCGATGCCGTGACCAGCGACTACACCGGCCGCTTCGAGTATCGAGGTGGCCGGATCGTCAAGGTGGTCTTCGACGTCGCCGACGACGCGTATGTCGACGTCGAAAAGCACCTGCAGGCCGCAATGGCCAGAGATTGAGAGACATATCGCGCGAAAAATCGCCTGCCCGCGTTAAGCTTCGGGCGCTACGTGGGGTTCACCCGGGAGCCCTCTCGGGTGAGGGCTCGTTATGTGGGAGGCATGTCGGGTGTCGATCGCGCAGGTCAGGAGTTGCGCTGCGGGCGCTGATATTCCAGCGTTCCGGAGCGATCGGATCGTGTTTCGGGAACGGCTCGCGGATGCGCTCGACGCCGCCTTCGAGGGTCCGACCGCCGTGCACGTCGCTTTGGCCTGCGCCCCTGCAGGTTCAGGGAAAACCACCCTACTGTCCGGCTGGGCTCGTCGAGCGCGCAGCGACGGTGGACAACCGATCACCGCCTGGGCCACGGTCGACGACCACGACAACGACTCGCACGTACTGCACGACACGCTCGTCGCAGCGCTCGTCAACGCGGGCGATCCCGAGTTGCGCCGCATCTGCCGGGGATTGCCGCCGCCGTCTCCCGCGCAACGGTTTCCGATCGGTGAGGCGCTGAGACAGTTCGCCGATCCGATCCGCCTCGTCATCGACGACGCACACCTGCTGCACGACCCCGATGCGCTCGCGGATCTCGAGTCGTTCCTGCGCGCTCCCCCTGCCCGCCTCCGAATCGTCATCGCCGGCAGATTCGAACCGCCCCTTGCCGTTCAGCGCCTGCGACTCGACGGCAAGGTGTTCGACCTCGACTTCCGGGATCTCGCCTTCACCGCGGACGAAGCTGCCGAACTGCTGACCGAACACGATGTGCACCTTCCTGACACTGATCTCGCCGCGCTGATGAAACGCACCGAGGGGTGGGCGGCAGGATTGAGACTGGCGGGAATGTCGCTCGCAGGCCACCCCGATCCCGCCGGACTGATCGCCAACTTCACCGGCGATCGACGCGCGGTGGCGGACTACCTCTTCGAACAGGTCCTCGAAGGGCTCGAACCCCGAGAACGCGAGTTCCTGCTCTACACATCGGTACCCGCCACCTTCACTGTCGCACTGGCCGAACAGCTCACCGGCTACACCGATGCACACGACATCACTGATCGACTCGAGCATCAGAACTGCCTCCTCAGCCGGATCGAGGAGTCCCCCACAGTCTTTCGATACCACCCGCTCCTCCGAAGCTACCTGCGCGCGGAAACGACGCGCCTCGGCGCGAAGGCTGTGGCACAACTGGAGCAGGCAACCGCCCAGTGGTACACCGAGTTCGGCGATGCTCTGCTCTCACTCGAACACGGCATCAACGCCGGCGATCACGACCACGTAGTCGGGGTCCTGTCCGAATCCGGCCTCACCCTGGTGCAGAACGGCCATGGTGAGACCGTCCAACGGCTCCTCGCGCGAGCGTCGAGGTCGGTGCGGGATCATCCCGCGGCCCGACTGGCGGACGCCGCGGCCGCCCTTGCCATCGGCAACACACCTGCCGCCGAGTCCACACTTGCAGCGCTGGAACCGAGTTGGCCGCCGCTCGATGGAACCGCGGATCGTCAGCGTCTGCTCCATGAATCCCTGCGCGTGCAGGCGGCGATCCGGACCGGCGACCTCACTCCCGCACTCGCGCGCCTGTCCCTCGTCGATGCCGGGACCACCGGCGATCCCGAACTGGACGCGTTCGTCCTGCTCCAACTGGGGCGTGGGCGGCTCTACCAGGGAGACGCCGCTGGGGCCGAAGGCCCGCTGCGCCGAGCGCTCGCGCACGCGCGGGCCGGCCGGAGCCCGCGCACGGTACTGCATGCTCTCGCCGCCCTCGCGGCGGCATCCGTCTGTCGCGGCAGGGTTTCCGAGGCAGCAGAATTCGCTGACGAGGCAGTCGAACTGGGCCGCGACGCGGAGCTGACGCACGATGTCGAGACCCACCTGGCAGTCCTGCTCGGCGCGTGGTGCCGATGGATCCGGCTCGAGGACGCGACCGAGTCCGCCGGCACTGCCACGGTGGCGCTGGTGGACCTCGACACCGACCTGGCCCGGGCCGCATCGTCCCTCGCCGCCCTGTTCGGACTCGCCACGTCGCAGGATCGACACGGGTCGGTGGCCGCGATCCATGCGGGTGGCGGATCGAGTCGACACCGGCCGCCGCCGGGCATCGCGGCCGCTGTATTGCCCTCGATCCATTCGGCCTATCTGCTTGGGGGCGAATCACAGTGGGCCAACGAATGCGTCGCCCGTTCCGCTGTCGCGCTCCCCGGGACCGGGGACGCGGTGGTGATCGATGCGCTCGCGCACCTGCACGACCAGCACTTCGAGCGGGCCCGGAAGCTGCTCGTCCCGGTGCTCGACGGCAACCTGATGTGCATTGCAGCAACGAACCTGATCACTGCGTGGCTCGCCGAGGCTGTGGCGGCGCACCGGCGCGGACACCGCGCTCGTACCCACTCCTCCTTGGCGGAGGCGCTGCGACTCGCCGAACCCGAGTCGGTGCTGCGCCCGTTCCATGACGTCGACCCGTCAATTCGAGACCTGCTACTGAACAGCCAAGGCAGATTTGGACACCTCGGAGGTTTCGCGGATCGCGTCGTCGCGTCGCTCCCGGCCCGCGAGTCGGGGCCCACCGAGGCGCTGACTCCCCGGGAACTCGAACTACTCGGCGAACTTCCGTCGTGGCGAACTGCCGAGCAGATTGCGAACGACCTCTGCGTATCGGTGAACACCGTCAAGACCCACCTGCGCGGGATCTACCGCAAACTCGGCGTCACCACCCGGCGCGACGCGGTCGCCGCCGCGCACACGCGCGGACTGCTCTGATCGGGATTCACCATCGATGGGTGAGGTGACCCGGACCGCACGACGGCATCCTCGGAAGACCGGGTTCCGCGACCCGGTCGGGGCAGTTCACCTGACATGCCGAGGGAGGCGTCATGGCGCAATCCGATCCGGGCTGGCCGGCCACCGTGCGTTACGCGTTCCTCGTCGGTGGTGAACTGTCCGAACGGGTTCTCGCGGCTTTTCCGGAACTGCAGGTGTCCGAGACGGCTCGCGCCCACACCACCCTCTACGGCCCCGTCCGCAGCCCCACCGAACTGCGTGGCATGCTCGCGCGATTCGACTCGTTGGGACTCACCGTCATCGAGATGCGGCGCCTGCCGGACTGAGTCGTTTCAGCTCAACCGTCGTGGCGTTCGGTCACCCGCACCAGGCGATTCTCCGCCGCGGCGAACGCGTGACGCGTCGACTCCCCGATGGTGTCGGTCGACGGGTAGATCTCCAACGCGATTCCCTGACCGGCCAACCGCTCGTCGTCCCAGTACCGCGAGGCGCCCTCGCCGACGCCGCTCAGATACACCCGCCCACCGGCTGCGTCGAGGCGCTTCGCGTAGTCACGGACGACGGAGAAGAACGTCGCACCCAGCGTGGTACGACCCCGAAGTTGCAGGATCACTTCCGGATTCACCGCTCCACCCGGATCGGGCAGCCGAGCCTGCAGTGTCCGGGCGCCGGCATAGAAGAGGCTGCCGTAGACGTCGAGGACGACGATCTGCCCGTCGGCCAGGGCGCGCGGGGCGGGCTGCTCGCGCAGAGCGCCGTCCGAACCGGGCACCAGTTCCACCACCGACAGGTCGATGGCCTCCTGGTTGAGCTGTAACAGCAAAGACAGCGCTACGCCGATTCCGACCGCGGCGGTCACCGGAAGAAACAGTGTCGCAACGAAGGTGGTCGCAAGCGCGATCTGCGAGCTCGGGCCGGACTGCAGGATCGTCCGGATCCGGCTCGGCCGGATGGAGCCGACCGCGGCGAACACCAGCACCGCGGCGAGCGTCGGCATCGGCACCTTCCCGACCAGCCCCGAGAACAACACCAGGATGATGAGCATCCAGATGCCCGACCAGACGGCGCCCCAGCGGCTGCGCGCGCCCGCGGTCTCGTTGAGCGCCGTCTGCCCGACCGAGCCGGCGACCGGCATGCCCCCGAAAGAAGGCCGAGCCGATGTTGCCGATGCCCTGCGCCGAGAAGTCCACGTCAGCCTGCGACCGGCTGCCGTCCAGGTTCGGTGCCGCCTCGGCCACCCCGGCGCCCTGCACGAGCACGATCACCGCGACCGCGAGTGCCCCACTCACCAGCGAGGGTGACAAGAGCCCCAGATCGGGCAGGCTGGGTAGCGGCAGGCCGGTGGGGATGGTGCCGACGTCGGACACGCGGTCCACGAGTGCCCCAGCCGAACCCGATCACGATCGCACTCGGCACGACCAGCGCGATCAGCGCGATCAGCGCGATCAGCGCGATCAGCGCGCCGAACAGCGCCAGCCGCGTGCGGGCGAGGACCACGGACAGCAGCAGCGCCGTCACGCCCGTCACCAGGGAACGCCAGTCGATGCTCGACGGGTTGGACACCACGTCGAAGAACTTGGCGACCGCGACGGACCCGCTCGCGTCGGCGCCCGCGAGACCGGGGACCTGCCCGAGCACGATGTTCACCGCGATGCCGGTGAGGAAACCGGTCATCACCGAGTGCGAGACGAATCGCGTGTAGCGGCCGAGGCGCAGCAGCGCTGCCGCGACCATCACGACACCGGCCATCAGCGTGAGCAGGATCAACGCCCCGGACCGATCCTCTTCGGGGATGTCGGCCACCGCCGATCCCGCGGCCAGGGCGGCGGCGCTGGTGGTGGTGATCACCATCAGCTTGGTGCTGGTCTGCATACCACCGAAGAGGGGACCCGCGAAGCTCGCGTAGAGCCCGTGGACCGGGCTCACGCCGGCAAGCACACCGGACGCCATGCCGTCGGGCACGCTGCTGATCGCACCGGGGATTCCCGCGACGAAGTCGGCCTTGAAGGACTTCCGCTCCGGGAGACGCGCACGAATCCATCCCCGCACCGCCCCGCGCACATCGGACATGTCGGCCAGTCTGCGCAGCGGAGCGGTCCGCGTCCTCACTCGCCGCGGATGATGTCCAGCGCGTCTACCGGCCGACCAGTCGAATCTTCGCCTCGATCCGGTGGATGCGCGGGTCGTCGGCGGGGATGACGAACGTCTCGTGAACGTGCGCGGTGGCGAGTGTGCGACCGAACATGCCGGCGTCGATCAGGTAGTCGGCCACTACCTCGTCGCCCTCCACTCGATACTGCTCGTCACGGATTGCGCGGATCACCCGGAACTGTGGGCCACGCGAAAGGCTGCGGCGCAGGTGGTTTCCTGAAAGGCCCGTCTTGAGGCCCATCTCGTAACGCACCGCGTTCGGCGCGTACGGCACCGAATCTCCGTCGTGGCTGAGCAGGGCGGCCACATACGAGCGGGCCGCGTCGAGCTGTGCTGTCATGCGCACAGTCGACCACGTCGACCCCGCCCTCGGTGTGAATTTGCTCCCCACTCCGCGCGTGCTGGAGAGACGCAGGAGTACAGTGCCAGCTATGCAGCGCGCACTCCTCCTTGGGTGCCGCGGCGGGGTCTGATCCAGACTGGCTTCCCGTCGCGGGGTTCTCTCGTGCGCCGGTCGACTCAGCTGTCGGACTCATAAAGTCCACATTCGAACTTGGAGATCAATCCCATGTCCCCCGCTGACGCCTTTACTTCCGGATCGCGCACCATCACTCCGCCGTCCAAGCCGGCGCCTGCTGACCAGCCGATCTGGAACACCCAGAAGAACTCGTCGATGCCGACTTTCCGCTACCGCTCGTTCGGTGAAGAGGTCGAGACTGTCTCGCTGCCGGATCGCAGCTGGCCCGACAAGGTCATCGACCGCGCCCCGCAGTGGTGCGCCGTGGACCTGCGCGACGGCAACCAGGCCCTGATCGACCCGATGAGCCCCGCCCGCAAGCGCCGCATGTTCGAGCTGCTGGTCCGGATGGGCTACAAGGAGATCGAGGTCGGCTTCCCGTCCGCGAGCCAGACGGACTTCGACTTCGTCCGCGAGATCATCGAGGACAACGCGATCCCGGACGACGTCACCATCCAGGTGCTGACGCAGTCCCGTCCCGAGCTGATCAAGCGCACCTTCGAGGCCTGCGACGGCGCGAAGAACGTGATCGTGCACTTCTACAACTCGACGTCGATCCTGCAGCGTCGCGTCGTGTTCCGCGCCGACAAGGACGCGATCAAGAAGATCGCCACCGACGCCGCCGCGCTGGTGCTCGAGGAGGCGAAGAACCACCCCGACACCAACTGGCGCTGGGAGTACTCGCCCGAGTCGTACACCGGCACCGAGCTGTCGTACGCCAAGGAGGTGTGCGACGCGGTCGTCGAGACCCTGGGCGCCACCCCCGACAACCGGGTGATCATCAACCTGCCGGCCACCGTCGAGATGGCCACGCCCAACGTGTACGCCGACTCCATCGAGTGGATGCACCGCAACCTGACCAAGCGCGACAGCATCATCCTGTCCCTGCACCCGCACAACGACCGCGGCACCGGTGTCGCGGCCGCCGAGCTGGGCTACCAGGCCGGCGCCGACCGCATCGAGGGCTGCCTGTTCGGCAACGGCGAGCGCACCGGCAACGTGTGCCTGGTGACACTGGGTCTGAACATGTTCACGCGCGGCGTCGACCCGCAGATCGACTTCTCGAACATCGACGAGATCCGTCGCACGGTCGAGTACTGCAACCAGCTGCCCGTCCACGAGCGGCACCCGTACGGCGGCGACCTGGTCTACACCGCGTTCTCGGGCAGCCACCAGGACGCGATCAACAAGGGCCTGGACGCGATGAAGGCCGCGGCCGACGACCAGAACGCCGATGTCGACGACATCGTGTGGGAGGTCCCCTACCTGCCGATCGACCCCAAGGACGTGGGCCGCACCTACGAGGCCGTGATCCGCGTGAACTCGCAGTCCGGCAAGGGCGGCGTCGCCTACATCATGAAGGCCGACCACGGCCTGCAGCTGCCGCGTCGTCTGCAGATCGAGTTCTCGCAGGCCGTCCAGAAGATCACCGACGGAGAGGGCGGCGAGGTCTCCCCGAAGGAGATCTGGGACGTGTTCTCCGAGGAGTACCTGGCCCCGGTCAACCCGCTCGAGCGCATGCGCCAGAAGGTGACGGCGTCCGAGGAGGACGGCGGCACCGACGCGATCACCGCGGTCGTCAAGGTCAACGGGGCCGAGCAGGAGATCTCCGGGTCCGGCAACGGTCCGCTCGCCGCGTTCGTCGATGCACTGGGCACCATCGGCTTCGACGTCCGCGTCCTGGACTACTCCGAGCACGCGATGTCCGCCGGTGACGACGCCCAGGCCGCGGCCTACGTCGAGTGCGCGGTGACCCTGCCCGACGGCACCAGCAAGGTCGTCTGGGGCGTCGGCATCGCCACCTCCATCACCACTGCGTCGCTGCGGGCCGTCGTCTCGGCGGTCAACCGGGCGCACTGAGTTTTCCGAACTCCTCGAGAGGGGCCGCATCCGTGAGGGTGCGGCCCCTTCTTCGGCATGGGATTCCGATTCGTAGCGGGTATCGCGGCGGCGCTCCTGGGTCGTGCGGCGCAACCGCACCGCAATTGAGCTGAGCGCCCATTCCTCGACGCGAGCCGCGGGTTTCCGCGGAAGCCGACGAGGAGTGGGCGCTCAGGCCGATGCGGGAGGCCGACGAACGCGGAATCCGACGGTAATCGCGGCCGTCGAGATCGTGACGCGGATTTCACCTACAACGAATGACCCAATTGCGGCGGCCGTTGTGTCACAGTCAGTTGCACTCTCGACCGAACACGTGAATGGAGCCGTCCGCATGGACTCTTTCTGGGATTTTCTCTGGGTGATTCTCGTCAGCTTCGCGTTCGTCGCCTACCTGATGCTGTTGTTCTCGATCATCACGGACCTGTTCCGGGATCACAAGAGCTCCGGCTGGGTCAAGGCAATCTGGGTGGTCTTCCTGATCATCCTCCCGTTCATCACCGCCCTCGTGTACCTGATCGTCAAGGGCGACGACATGACAAAGCGGTCCATCGCTTCCGCACAGCACATGAAGGACGCGCAGGACTCCTACATCCGCCAGGTGGCCGGTAAGTCCGGCGCGGAGCAGATCGCCGACGCCAAGTCGCTGCTCGACTCCGGCACCATCACGCAGGAGGAGTTCCAGGCGCTCAAGGCCAAGGCTCTCGCCAGCTGACCTGGGCACTCGCGGGTCCACGCGGCACTCGTCGCTCGGCTTTTCGTGATGCCGCGCTCCCGATCGGGAGCGCGGCATCGCCGTTTCCGGAGCGGCCGCCCGGCGCCGGGCGGCGTCCCCGATCGGCCTGTGGAAAACTCGGCACGTGGGAACTAGCACTCGGATCAGTCTGCGCGGACGCCTCGCCCTGCGTGCCGCGGCCGCTGCGGCGTGGGCATCGCAGAAGGCCGGACGCGGCAAGGGCTCGATGATCGGCGGCCTGATCGCGCTGAAGATCGACCCGACCCTGATGGAGCAACTGGGTCGCGGACGCCGCAGCGTGGTGATCACCGGCACCAACGGCAAGTCGACCACCACCCGCATGACCGCGGCGGCGCTGGCGACGCTCGACGAGGTCGCGACGCAGGCCGACGGCGCCAACATGGACGCCGGTATCGTCGCCGCGCTCACCGCGCGCGTGAACGCCCCGCTCGCGGCCCTCGAGGTGGACGAGCTGCACGTCCCGCACGTGTCCGACGCCGTGAACCCCGAAGTCGTGGTGCTGCTCAACCTCAGCCGCGACCAGCTGGACCGGGTCGGCGAGATCAACATGATCGAGCGCAAGCTGCGCGCCGGCCTCGAACGGCACCCCGACACGATCGTGGTCGCGAACTGCGACGACGTGCTGGTCACCTCCGTCGCCTACGACTGCAAGAACGTGATCTGGGTGGCCGCGGGCAGCGGTTGGGCCAGCGATTCGGTGAGCTGCCCGCGCACCGGCGAGCCGATCGTGTGGGACGGCCCGAACTGGCGCAGCACCGGCTCCGACTTCGCGCGTCCGACGCCGGACTGGTGGCTCGACGACGACAACCTGTACGGCCCCGACGGGCTTGTGCTCCCGATGAAGCTGACGCTGCCGGGCAGGGCGAACCGCGGCAACGCGGCCCAGGCCGTCGCCGCCGCCGTCGCGATGGGGGCGAAGGCGGAGGACGCCGTGGCCGCCGCATCGATCGTCGAGGAGGTCGCCGGCCGCTACAGCACCGTGCAGGTGGGCGCGCACTCCGTGCACATGCTGCTGGCGAAGAACCCGGCCGGCTGGCAGGAGGCGCTGTCGATGATCGACCACAGCGTCGACGGCCTCGTCATCGCCGTCAACGGCCAGGTCCCCGACGGCGAGGATTTGTCGTGGTTGTGGGACGTGCGCTTCGAGCACTTCGAGGGAGTCAAGGTCGTCGCCGCCGGTGAGCGCGGCACCGACCTCGCGGTCCGCCTGACGTACGCCGGCGTCGAGCACACGCTCGAGCCGGACCCGTTGAAGGCGATCGCGTCGTGCCCGCCCGGACGGGTCGAGGTACTCGCCAACTACACGGCGTTCCGTGACCTCAACACCGCGATCGCGAAGGAGAACAGCCGCGATGTCTGAGTCGACGGTCCGCATCGGCCTGGTCCTGCCCGACGTCATGGGCACCTACGGCGACGGCGGCAACGCCCTGATCCTGCGGCAGCGCCTGCGCATGCGCGGATACGACGCCGAGATCGTCGACATCACGCTCAGCGATCCCGTCCCCGACTCCCTCGACGTCTACACCCTCGGTGGCGCCGAGGACTCGGCGCAGCGCCTCGCGACCCGCCACCTCAACACCTATCCGGGCCTGCAGCGCGCCGCCGAGCGTGGCGCACCCGTGCTCGCGATCTGCGCGGCGATCCAGGTGCTCGGGCACTGGTACGAGACGTCGGCCGGCGAGCGCGTCGAGGGCGTCTCGATGCTCGACGCCACCACCACCCCGCAGGCCACGCGCTCGATCGGCGAGGTCATCACCACGCCGCTGATCGACGGTCTGACCGCTCCCCTGTCGGGATTCGAGAACCACCGCGGTGGAACGACTCTCGGCGCCGACGCCGAGCCCGTGGGCCGGGTGACCCACGGCGTGGGCAACGGCGTCGGCGACGGACTCGAAGGCGTCACGCAGGGCTCGGTGATCGGCACCTACATGCACGGACCGGTACTCGCACGGAATCCGGAGCTGGCGGACCTGCTGCTGAAGCGCGCCCTCGGGGTGGACGAGTTGGCGCCGCTGGATCTGCCCGAGGTGGAGCAGCTGCGCCGCGAACGGTTGCGGGTGCGCTGAGTCGGATCGACGCCGACGAGGGAAAGGTCCCCAGACAGGGGTTCGGCCGGGAATGCTTTCACACCCTCGGCCGGATCTCTGTTTCACGAGCCTTTCACCGTTACCGATTACTCACTCGATCCGCACTGCTAATACTACGCGCGGACCGGCGCGCCGCAATGCCTCGAACGGGCCGATCCAATTTGTGACTGTTTCCTGAACAATGTGACCTGAGTGTTATCGGAGTTCCCGTGTGCTCCTGGCGTCGCCGGCAGGAGCACTCGGGGCAACACGACCGTTCGTTTCAGGGTGGAACCTACGGATTCGCCGAGGGGACGCCGGCACGGATCCGCCGAACCTCGGATCGCGCGAATTCGACGCGGCCGGTGTCGGTTCCGCGAGACCCCGCCAACTCGTCCGCCAGGTCCCCGGCCGCCTCGAGGACGAAACCGGCGCGTTTGCGTTCGTGGTGGGTGTCCGGAGCCTTCCGGAACGCCCTGCGCGCCTTGCGGTCGCCACACATCGCCTCGAGTTCGGCATCGGTGATCACACCGTTCGCCACCTCGGGCGCCATGACGTGCCGCAGGTACTCGCGCTCGCGCGGAACCGTCATCTTGAAGACGCGAACCACGACGTACAGCCCGACCAGGATCATCCCGACGATCATCACCAGCATCAGCGCACCGTTGCCGCGGGTGATCGCCCCGGCGGAATCCCAGACGCCGTGCAGCAGCATCGCGCACGCCATCAGCGCCAGTCCTCTTCCCGCCCGGCGCGGCTCGCCCGGACGCCCCATCAGGTAGACCAGGCCGGCGCAGAAGATCGCGCTGTAGAGGACGTGTGCGGTGACTCCGGTGGCCATGCGCAGCCAGACCGTCGACATGGCGGCCTCCACCTGGTTGGCCCCGAACTGCGACCCGGCGGAGTTCAACGCGTAGACGATGTCCTCGATGATCTGGAATCCGAGGCCCAGGAATGCGCCGAGGATGAAGCCGTCGAAGGCGGTTCGCACCAGTCTCGGCGCCAACGAGACGAGGAGCAGCAGGCCGATCCCCTTGGCGACCTCCTCGGTGAAGGGCGCGGCGAGACCGGCTCCCCAGTCGAGCGACCACGCCTGCCCGAACACCTTCGCGTACAGGGCCAGCAGGGCATCGTTGGCGGTAGCCGCCATCACCCACGTAGCGGCGAATCCACCCCACAGGAACGCGACGACGATCAGCTTCAGCGGCTGGCGGGCGTACCGGTCGATGTGCCGGGTGAACCACCAGAACGCCGCCCCGTACACGGTGAAGGAGACGGCTGCGACGGCAATCGCCCGACCGTACGCGCCCGACGAAGTGGCGAGCATCGCGAAGAAGGTCAGGATTCCGCTGGCGACCAACAGCAGGTACACCCAGAAGGCGGCGTTGCGTGGCTGATAGAACGCGAACGAGCGACCCCAGCCGGAGTTGTCGATCGCCGCGACGCGGGACTGCTGCAGCTCGTCGATCGTCTCGGTGGTGCTCACGCGCCTTCTCCCTGCCTGTGACTGATGCTCGAGATCATGCGTCCGATGTCCGAGGACTGATCGTGGTCGATCTCCGAGGGGCCGACGGCGACGACCTCGACACCGATCCCGTCGAACACGAACGCCGCGATGACGCCGTCGGACGTCGTGCCCGAGTACCGCGCCAGCACACCGCGGCCGCCGTCCGCGGTCGTGATGTCGGCCGGGTCGCCGGCGACCTGGAATCCGTTGGCACCATTGAGCGCCTCGGTCGTCTGCCTGATCTGGTCGAGGAGCCCGGCCGCATCCCCGGTGAACGGAGCGCTGCGAACCGCGAAGGAGACGTCGCCGTCCACAACCTTTGCCGAGGGCGGGTACGACCCGGAAGTCGGCTTGTCGCCGACCCGCACGCCCGAGGTGATTCCCCAGTCCGCGGCCGGAACGAACGTCACGCCGCCCTCGACCTCCATGACGTCGCCCGCGGCCACCCGGTCGTCGTAGGGGGTCGCGTCGTCGATCGCAGGCAGGATCGTGGCCATGATGAGGACGAACGCCAGGACGACCAGCGTCGGAGCGATGGTCCTGCGGTCGAGGCCCAACCATCGTCGATCGACGGGAACCCATCGATCGTCGGGCTCGAAGTAGTCGATGGCGGCACCATCGGTCTTTACCGGTTGCTGCGACTCGGTCAAACCTTCGTCCTCTGTTCCGGTCTGGGGCGCTGGGCACCCTGCGCCCTCTATCAAACCGGACGAATGCCCGCGCACAGCGCGCAACACCGGAACGTGCCGACGTCGGCACGGCCTGCACCTACACGAGTCGCCTGCCGCGCCGGATCCGACGTTGCAGGTCGCGCATCAGCACCCGACTCGGCAGATGCCGGACGAATCGGGGAACGAAGCGGTTGACGAACGCGACGAAGATGAACAGGTGCTCGAACCGGCGGCGATCGTCCTCGCTCCACTCCAGCCCGAGCTGTTCCCGGAACAGCGGCGCCAGGAATCCGGCGGTGAGGAACTGCAGCAGGTCACCGAACACCAGTCGCAGCGGCCACGACACCATCCGCAGTCCGATCAGATCGGTGAGGTATCCGCGGACGGTGTCGTCGATCGCGACCCGCTCGCAGGCGATGTTCCAGTACCGGTCGAAGTCGGCGCGCGTGGCCGGCCACATGTCCTCGGTGACCTGCAGCGTGGTGCCCAGGGTCGACGACGAGCGGTAGAACTCCTCGGCCTGCGCGGGCGTCATCTTCCCGTGCAGCAGCTGGTGAGTGTCCTCGAACCCGATGAAAAGGCATGCCGCAACCCACAACTGCAGTTCCCGGTGGAAGGCGTTGTAGGTCACCGGACTGTTCTCGTCCGACCGCACGTACCGGTGGGCGCCGTTCACCGCCTCCCGGTAGGCACGGCACTCGTCGTCGGTGCCGAGGATCGCCACCGACAGGTACGTGAACGTGGTGCGGGCACGCTTCCACGGATGCTTGACCAGACTGCCGGACTCGACCTTGCTCTCCGCGACCCCGTGTCCCACCTCCGGCCACGACAGCTGCATCACGACGTTCGCCGCGCCGCCGGCGAACGACCAGAAGTCGAGGGCATCGGAGATCCGGGCCGGGCCGCGTGCCCGGCGCGGCGCGGTCGCGATGCGAATCCGGGTGCGCTCGTTGGTCAGTCGCGGCTCGGCGCCCGCGAGGTCCAGATAGTTGGTCGGCATGAGACCCCTCCGCTGCCCGTGGCTACTTGGTCTCGACGTTGTCGACGACCCAGCGATCGCCGTCCCGTTCGAGCATCACGACCATCCGGTACTTCTGCGACTTGCCTTCGGGGGCAATCACGTTCTTCGCCTCCTGGTCGACGAAGGCCAGCATCACCGCACTCGAATCGTCGAGGCTCTGGACACCGATGTTCGTGACGGTGGCCGTCGCCTGCCCCTGACCGTCGGTGACGAGTGCCCGCAACGCGTCGACCATCTCGTTGTACTTGCCGGTGAACTCGGGCGTGGACATCCCCGCGATCTTGTCGCGGTTCGCGTCCAGGTTCTGGTAGTCGAACGACGCCATCGTCTGCGCGTAGTCACCGGTGGTGTCGATCGCCGCGTCGCGCAGTGAATCGAGCTGCCGCTGCTCCCACCACTGCCAGCCCGCCACCGCTCCGAGGACGACGGCCAGAACCGCCAGGATCGCGACGGGGACGATCCCGAACCGGCGCCGGTCGGTCGAAGACGGCTCGCTCGTGTCCGCGGCCGCGTCCACCACCGGTTGCGCCGCCGTGGCAACCGCACCGGTGGTCGCGGTGTCGTCGCCGTTGTCCGGCTTATCGTTCGCCATCTCCGAGCTCCTCCAGCAGTTGGTTCCATTGGTCGAGCGCCTCGACCCCGGTGGGGACGAGGATCGGGTCCTGCACCATCGGCGGGCCGATGACCGTTCCCGGCGTCGTCGCGTTCTGCAGCCCGAGATCGTCGGGGCGTGGGGCCGTTCGCGATCCGCGCTGCGCGATGTCGGTTCCGGGCGGGCAGTACAGCGTGAGGTTCGGCTCGGTGGGCGTCAGGGCGCCCACGGCGCGACGGGTCGTGTCGAAGTTGCACACGGGCCCCTGCGTACCGACGAGCGCGAACTCCGCCCGGTCCCCCTTGACGATCGATTCGAGCTTGCCGAGCCCTTCGGGGATCTCGTCGAGTCCCGCGGCCAGTGCGTCATGTCTGTCGGAGATGACCGGGGTGACCGTCGCGAGATTCGCCAGCAGCGCACCGAAGGTGTCGTGGTACCGGTCGAACAGTTCCCTGGTGCGGGTGAGCGCCTCGGGCGAACGGTCGACCAGATACACCAGGACCGGCCGGTTGTCGTCGAGTTGGCCGGTGAAGGTGCGCGCCGCACCCATCCCGCGGACGAACGAATCGGAGGCCTCTGCCATCGTCCCCACCAGGCTCGCGGTGCGCGTGAGCAGTGAGCGCAGTTCGGGTGCCTGCCGTTCGAGCAGAGCGGTGAGCCGGTCGCCGTCGTCGATCAGTCCGGTCAGGCTGGGCCCGAGCCCCTCGAAGGATGCGCCCAACTCGGTGCCGAGGGTGCTGACGGCGTCGGGGTCGATACTGCCGAGCAGCCTCGCGGCGTCCCCCATCAGTTGGTCCATCTGGACGGGCTGCTGATCCTGTGGCGCGGCCAGGGTGTCGCCGTCCTCGAGATACGGCCCGGCGGCGGTGTTCGGGAAGATGTCGACGTTCTGGATGCCGGCAACGGTCCCCATCCCGACCTTTGCGATGCTGTCCTGCGGGATCCGGGTCCCCGGATCGAGGTCGAACTCGACACGCGCACCGCCGTGTTCGGCGTCGAGCGCCACCGACGCGACCTTCCCGACCTGCACGCCGCGGTAGGTGACGGTCGTTCCCGCGGTGAGCCCGAGTGCGTCGGACATGTTCGTATGCAGTCGGATCGGGTCTCCGAAGGCGCGTGGACCGGCCACGTACGCGATACCGAACGGCACGACCACTGCGGCCGTCAGCGCGAACAGGATCAGCTGGACCAGCACGACGCGCCTCATCCGATACCTCCCGACAACAGCGAGCGCATCGACCCTGCCTCGGGCGGCAGTGCGGCCGTCCCGCCGGTGATCAGGTTCTCGATGCCGGCGGGGATGTCGAGGGTGCCGTCGAACATCAGATAGTCACCCTTGGCCGCACGATCGAAGTTCCCGAGGAAGCTGTTCATGTTCGCGAGGGTCTCGCCGATGCGAGAGTTGTACGAGCGCAGCGATGCCAGCACTGTCGCAGTGTCACCGAGCACCGCACCCAGGCCGGTCGACGACTGCGACGTCACGAAGTCCACGTGCTCGGCCAGCCGTGCGCTCGAATCGAGCAGGGAAGCAATGCGATCCCGCTGTCCCGCCAGGATGGTCACCGTCTCGGGCGCGGTGTCGAGGAACCCGTCGATGACGTCCAGCTGCGCCACCAGTTGGCGCGAGATGTCCGCAGCGAGATCGGTCGCGGCATCGAAGTCCTGCTGGTGCTGCGTCGCCGTCCCGGTCAGGGCGGTGACCGTGTCGAGCAGGTTCCGGACCTGCTGGGGTCGTCCGTCGAAGGCGGCGTTCAGTTCGCCGATCACGGTCTGCAACTGGTCGAAGCCGCTACCGGTCAGGACCGCGCCCAGGGTGGCGAGCGCGCTCTCGATCTGCGGCCCGATCTCGGTGCGGGACAGAGCGATCACGTCGCCGTCGGACAGCGCGGTTCCGGACGGCTGCTCGGGCTCCCGGAGCCGGATGAACGGACTGCCCAGCGCGGACGGCAGCTCCACCGCGGCCTCGACGTTGTCGGGCAGCTCGACCGACGACGTCAGGTTCAGGTCCACGACCGCTCCGACGGTGTCGGTGGACAGGTGCGCGACCCGACCGATCACGCGCTGTCCGTGGCGGACGTCGGCACCGAGGAGCAGTCCGTCGGCGTGCGCGAGTTGGACGCTCACGGTGTAGTTGTCGCCGGGCACGGACCGCCCCAGCGGCAGGTCCTGGATGCCGGTGCCGCACCCGGTGGCGGCCAGGGCTCCGGCCAGAGCAACCGTCACGATTCCTCGGCGCCGCATCAGTTCCCCCCGATCGGCGCGGAACCTCCCGAGAGCAGCGTGGCCAGACCCAACGGGTCGGATGCGCTGATCGGGAAGGAGATCGGATTGGTGAAGCCGGCGCCCGTGCACAGCGGCATCGGGTACTGCTCGCACAGGGGCTGCGCAACCGCGAACTGGGTGAGCGCGGTGGAGATGTCGAGCCGGATCCGGCCGCGGTCGTCGGGTCCGACGGTCTTCGACAGGTTCTGCATCAGCAGCGGCACCAGGTCCATGAACTCGGCCAGGCCCGGCCGATTCGCGGCGAGCGCGTCACCGAGGGTCGCCATGTTCTGCGAGATCACCCCCACGTCGTCGCCGTGTTCAGCGGTGAAGCGGTCGATCTGGTCGAAGACGGTCGCCAGATCCTGCAGCGGCTGGGAGATGTCGAGGTCCTGGGCCGCCCATTCGTCGCCGAGCGCACCCAGGTCGGACACCAGCGCGTCGAGGCTCACCTGCCGCTCGTCGAGCTGGACCATGAGCGTGTTCAGGTTCTCGACCACGGCTCCGATGTCTTCACTGCGCGCGCCCACGACACCCGTTGCGGCGCCGAGGTTCCGGACCGCACGGTTGAAGTCGTCACCGCGACCGCTCATCCCGGTCGCGGCCCGCGACAGCAGCTCGCCCGCGTCGCCGCCGTCCGGTCCCAGCGCCTCGGTGAGCGTGCTGAGGCTGCCCATCAGGCCGTCGAAGTCGATCGGTGCGTGGCTGCGCTCGAGCGGTATCTCCGCACCGTCCTCGAGTTTCGGGCCGCCGCGGTAGGCCGGGCCGAACTCGAGGTGCCGATCGCTGATCACCGAGGGGTTGAGCACGTACGCGTGCGCGTCCGCCGGCAGGTCGACGGTGTCGGGCACCGACGCCGTCACCCGGACGTGGGTACCCAGCGGTTCCACTGTGGTGACCGTGCCGACAGGTACCCCGAGCACCGTCACGTCGCTGCCCGGGTAGAGACCGTTGACGTACGCGAAGTCGACGTGCACGGTCTTCGTGCGGTCGGTCCCCGCGAACACGAACCAGGCGCCGGCCGCCACCGTGATCACCACGACCAGCGCGAGCACGATCCGGCCGGAGATCCGTCGGTGGGGGGCACTCATCGGCAGCCCTGCATCACGCCGAGCATGCACAGCATGTTGTCGGGGACCACGGCGGCGGGGGCGGTGACGTCGGTCCACGATCCGTTGCCCGTCGCGTCGGTGGCCGCGCGCAGTGCCCGCGGCAGCCGGGTCAGGATCTGGTCGATGTGATCGGCGTTGCGTTGCAACGTGTCCGTCACCTCGACCAGGTTGGTGGTCATCTGCCCGAACTCCTCCTCGTGTTCGGTGTAGGTGGTCGCGAGGGTGGACAGCACGGACCGGAGATTCTGGACCAACCGGGTGAGCACCTCCTTGCGCACCGCCAGGGTGCGGACGATGGTCTGTGCGTTCGCCACCGTCGCAGTCAGCGAGTCGCTCTGTCGGACGGCCAGATCCGACAGCGAGCGCGACATGGTCAGCAACTGGTCGATCTGCTCGGCGTTCTGCGCGACGACCGCGGACGCTCCGCTGATACCCGCGAGAGCCTTGCCGAGCTGCTCGGGGTCGTCCGGCATCACTTCGGACAGCGTCGTCATCATCGCCTCCAACGACTTCGCGTCGATCCGAGTCGACGCATCGGTGGCGTCCCGGCTGACGTCGTCGAGGCTGTACGGCACGGTGGTCCGGGCGAGCGGGATGAGGTTCGCCGCCGCCCCGTCGGACGCAGCCTCGTCGACAATCCCGGCAGGGACCACCTCGAGGTACCGCTTGCCGAGCACCGTCTTCAGCCGCACGGTGGCGGTGGTCCGGTTCCCGAGCGGTTGTCCGTTGTCGAGCCGGAAGTCCACGCGCACATGATCACCCGCGAGGTCGATGCCCTCGACGCGTCCGGCGGGCACGCCCGCGACGTAGACGGGGTCGCCGCCGGACAGGCCGCTGGCATTGGCCAGTTCGGCCGTGTACGGGCTGGTCCGGGCCAGGTACCACACCTTGGGTATGCCGATCGCCGCCGCGAGACCGGCCACCAACAGCACGATGCCGACGGTGCCCAGCGCCAGCGGAGTGCCCGCACCGGGGCGGCGCTCACCACGGAAGACGAACAGCCACACCCCGACGACGACGTCGATGATCCGGACGGGGAACATCATCGGCACACCTCCGAATGGGTGGTACCGAAGATGTTCGCCTCCACGTCGCCGACCTTCAGGACGAAGTTGCACAGGTAGAGGCTGACGAACCCGCCGTAGCTGCTGATCCGGTTCACCCCATCCGCGAACTGGGGCATCTGTGCGACGAAGCGTTCGAACGCATCGGTGTCCGCGATCCAGGCATCGGTGACCGATGTGAGGTCGGTGATCGAACTGCCGAACGCGCCCTGCGAGTGCGTGAGGGCGTCCGCGAGCGACGCCACCGCGCGATTCCCGTTGTCCAACAAGGCCGCCAGTTGATCGTTGCTGCCGGCCACCGAGGTGCTCAGATCACGCAGACCGGTGACGAGTTCCTCGAGTTGCGGTTGGCGCGAGTTCACCGATCCCATCAGGGTGCTCATGTTCGACAGCAGTTCCTCGAACACACCCCGGCGGTTCGCGAGATCGGTGGTGAGGGTCCCGATCCGGTCGAGCAGCGTCGCGACCGTCGCCCCACCGCCGTCGAAGGTCTCCACGAAGCCGCGGGTCAGCGTGTTGACCTCGGCGGGGTCGAGTGCGTCGAACAGCGGCGCGAATCCGTTCATCAGGGCGGTGAGGTCGACCGGCGGTGTGGTCCGCTCGAGGGGGACGACGCCACCCGGCGCCAGTGCCTCCGACGACGCACCGGCCGCGACCGCCTCGACGGCGCCGCCCGGCGGTGGGGTGAGCGCGAGGTACCGGGCACCGAGCATGTCGCCGTACCGCACGGCCGCGGTGACGTTCCGGTCGAGCGGATAGTCCGACGACACCTCGATCCCGACGACGGCCTTGCTGGTGCCACCGCCCGCGTCGGCGAACTCGATGGAGTCGACCCGGCCGACCCGGACCCCGAACATCGTCACCGGATTGCCCTGGTTGAGACCCTCGACATCGGTGAACTCGACGGCGTATCGCTCGGTGGCACCGTGCACCGGGACCGACAGCGTGTTCGCAACCAACGAGGCGCACACGACACCCACCGCGCAGAAACCGATCACCTTCGCGAGCGGAACCCGGGCCACCTTCATCGGATCTGCACCTCGGTTCCGCGCACCAGGGGGCCCAGCATGAGCGTGGACACCGGACTCTGTGCAGGCTCCGAATCCGCTGTCGCGCCGAGCAACCGATCCTGCAGCACCTGCAGCGCCTGCTGCTCGTCGGCGCCGCCGTCGACGCCGACGGGCCCACACGCCCCGGCCAGCGCGCCGTAGGAAGGACAGTCGGCAGCCGTGTAGGGCATGGGATCCGCGAACGTCGGCACGGCGGTGATGTCGAAGTGGCCGGTGGAGAACACCCGCGCGCCGGCCGCGCCGAAGGTTCGCGCCCCCTCGAGCGTGTCGACGAGCCCGGTCGGGTCCGCCGCGGTGGTCGCGAGAATCACGCCGGTCGAATCGACGACGGTGACGATCCGGTCCCGCTGCTCACCGAGGAATCCGGCCAGGACGGGCGCGAAACTCGCGGCTGCCGAGAGACTTTCGGACAGGGAATCCGGGTTGTCGACCAGACTCCTGGACACCGACGCCGCCGACGACAGCGTCGCGACGACGTCCGGGGTCGCGGTGTCCAACGCCTGCAGCACCGCCCGGAACTCGGGGGTCGCGTCGAGGAACGTCTCCGCGGCCGGGGCGAGCGTCCGCGACGCGGCGTCGAGCCGGCCGACGATCCGGCCCACCGTCTCGCCGCGTCCGTCCAGGGCCTGCGACAGCGCCGACAGGGCCACCTGCATCTTCTGCGGTTGCATCCGGTCCAGGACGTCGACGAGCCTGGTGTAGACGCCGTACAGCGCCACCGCGTCCGGCCCGGTGTCGACGCGCACCTCGTCGCCGTTGGACAGGCTCGTCTCCGACAGCGCCGCGGGCCCCGGATCGTCGACGAGCTGTATGTAGATGTCCCCGAAAAACGTGCGGGGTACCACCCGGGCCGTGACGGTCGCCGGGATCAGTCCGATGGCGTCGGCGTCGAGCTGCAGCCGGACGAC
The DNA here is from genome assembly GCF_013348805.1 of Rhodococcus sp. W8901. Classification (NCBI taxonomy): domain Bacteria; kingdom Bacillati; phylum Actinomycetota; class Actinomycetes; order Mycobacteriales; family Nocardiaceae; genus Rhodococcus; species Rhodococcus sp. W8901. Next base: position 584,566 of record NZ_CP054690.1, on the reverse strand, counting down.
CGACGACTCGGTGCCCGGCTCGATCCCCGAGATGCGGCCGACGTTGACCCCGCTGTAGCGGACGGGCGCCTCCCCGCTGATGAGTCCCGCCGACGCCGGGATCGCGACGACCACCTCCGGGTCGCGGTGCAACTGACCGGTTCCCCGCAACACCATGGCGGTGCCGGCCACCACTGCGACCAGGACAGCGATCGCGCCGCGCACGAGGAAGGCTGTTCGGCGACGGCTGTACACGTCCACGTCAGACCCCCATTCCGGGGATCGTGGGCACCAGGCCCCAGAGCGCGAACGTCATGAGCACATCGAGGATGCCGATCGCGAGGATCGCGGTCCGGAGCGCGCGTCCGGCGGCCTGCCCCACCCCGGCGGGGCCGCCCGACGCGAAGTAGCCGTACGAGCAGTGCACGAGGGCGACGACGCCCGCGAACACGATGGCCTTGAGCGCCGAGTACACGAGATCGGTCGGCGACAACGCCAGGTGGAAGAAGTAGTCGTACGTGCCCGCCGAGGCCCCGCCCCAGAACACGATCACCAGTCGCGTCGACAGGTAGCTGGCGAGCAGACCGATCATGAAGATCGGCAGGACGCACACCATCGCGGCCAGCACCCGGGTGCCGGCGAGGAACGGGATCGACCGCACCGCCATCGAGTCGAGGGCGTCGATCTCGTCGGAGATCCGCATCGCGCCCAGCTGCGCGGTGAATCCGGTCCCCACCTTGGCGGCCAGCGCGATCGCGACCACCACCGGCGCGAGTTCGCGGGTGTTCGCTATAGCCGAAAGCATCCCCGAAAGTGTTGTCATGCCGATGAGTTCGAGGCCACGGTGGGTCTCGACACCGAGCATCATCGCGGCGGCGAGGGACATCGCGAACACGATCCCGATCGTCCCGCCGCCCGCCAGCACCGAGTTGGTGCCGAAGCTGACCTCGCTGATCTGCGTGAGGACGTGCTTGCGATACCGCGTCGCCGCGTACGGCAGCGAGACGAGGGTGCGGTAGAAGAACGTGACGTGTCGGCCCACATCGGCGAGACCGTCGAGCACGGCGGATACCGGCCGGACGGCCCGGCGTAATCGCACCCTGGTGTCGAAGCCGACCATCAGTACGCTCCCACTGCCGGGACGATCACCGTGTACAGCGCCGACAGCGCGGTGTTCACGATGAACACGAGCGCGAACGCGATCACCACGGCCTCGTTGACCGCGTCCGCGACCCCACGGGGTCCGCCCTTGGCGTGCAAACCCTTGAAGGTCGCGACGAGCGTCGAGGCGAGCGCGAAGATCGCGGCCTTCACGAGCGCCATCACGAAGTCCGACATGCGGCCGTACTGACTGAAGGTCGCCATGAACGTTCCGGCCGGCAGGTGCTGGACGTAGATGTGGTAGAGGTAGCAGGCCATCACGCCGCCGAAGGTGACCATCGCGCACAGCGCGAGCGACACCACGACAGCCGCGACCAGACGGGGCGCGACGAGCCGCTCGAGCACGTCGATCCCCATGACCTCCATCGCGTCGATCTCTTCGCGAATCTTCCTCGAGCCCAAGTCCGTACAGATAGCCGATCCGGCCACCCCGGCCATCATCAGTGCACACACCAGTGCCGACGCCTGTCCCACGATGATGAACGCCACCACCGCGCCGGAGTACCCGCCGGCGCCGATCCTCCCCGCCAACTCACCGACCGACACCGCGACGAACACCCCGATCGGAATCATCAGCAGCAGAGAGGGACCGGTACTCACGCGGCCGATGAACAGCGTCTGAGTCACCGTTTCTCCGAGCGAGAGTCGCCCGCGCAGCAGCGCCCGCACGAGCGCGACGAGAGCCTGCACGGAGAAACCGATGAGGTACCCGCTCTGGAGGGCGACGTCCTGCATCGGCCCCTTGGCGGTGGGTAACTCGTACGTCATTCGCCGGCCCTCCCCAGTTCCGTGTCGAACCCGAGACCGCTGCGGCCCCCCCGCGCGGTCGGCTGCGCCGTCAGCCCTGCACGACGGCGGCCGCCCCGCCCCGCAGGTCGCCCTTGACGACCTTGCCACTCGCGTTGCGCGGCAACGCCTCCACGCACACGACCGCCTTCGGGTGCTTGTAGCGGGCCAGCTGCTCGTCGAGGAACGGCTGCAGTTCGGCGAGCGTGAGGCTTCCGCCGGCGTCCGGCCGCAAGGCGATCACCGCCACCGGAATCTCGCCCCACTTGGGGTCCGGGCGGCCGATCACGGCCGCCTCCTGGATCTTCGGATGCGCGAACAGCGCGTTCTCCACCTCGGCGCAGTAGATGTTCTCTCCGCCGGAGATGATCATGTCCTTCTTGCGGTCGACCACGTAGACGAAACCCTCGTCGTCCATGCGCACGAGGTCTCCCGAGTGGAACCACCCGCCGTGGAACGCATCCGCGGTGGCGGCCGGGTTCTGCCAGTACTCGAGCATCATCGTCGGCCCACGGTAGACGATCTCCCCGACCTCGCCGGGCGCGACGTCGTTCATGTCGTCGTCGACGACCCGGGCCTGGACGGTCGGGATCACCCGGCCCACCGAGCCCAGCTTGCGGAGTGCGTCCTCACCGTCGAGCACGCAGGTGATCGGCGACATCTCGGTCTGCCCGAACACCGCAACGTTCGACGCGTCCGGGAAGGTCTCGGCCATGGACCGCAGTACGGTGTCCGATGCGGGGGCCGCGCCCCAGGAAATACCGCGCAGCTTCAGCTTTCGCGGCTGTGCCTGCTGAATCGCACAGACGGCCTGCCACTGGACGGGCACCAGGAACAGCGTGGTGACCTGCTCCCCCTCGAGGACGTCGAGCAGCGCGTTCGGATCGAACGCACCGACCGGGTAGATCACGGTGCTCAGGCCCAGCATCAGACTCGGCGCCATCGACCCCAGTGCGGCGATGTGGAACATCGGCGAGGCACAGAAGCCGATGTCGTCAGGCCGGTTCAACTGGAACGCGCGGATGCACGTCAAGGCCTGCGCTTCCATGTTGCTGTGCGTGAGCACGGCGCCCTTCGGACGGCCGGTGGTGCCGGAGGTGTACATGATGAGTGCAGGCGTGTCGTCGGGGATGTCGAGTTCCGGACGCGGCGCACCCTCCTCCGCGATCAGATCCTCGTATCCGAGTACGCCCCGCTCGGTGTCGCCGCCGACCGTGACGGACAGTTCCAGTCCCTCGACCTCGGCCCGCACGGCCGCGGCGAGCGGCGCCAGGGTCGTGTCCGCCACCACCACGCGAGCACCACTGTCGCGCACCAGGAATGCAACCTCGGGCACGGTCATCCGGAAATTCACCGGAACCGCGATGGCGCCCACCGCGTTGGTTGCGAGCACCACCTCGAGGTACTCGGGACGGTTGAGCATCAGGATCAGCACCCGATCGCCGGCGCCGACACCGCGTCGGGACAGCGCATCCGCGACCCGCTCGACCCGCTCGTGCAGGGTCGACCACGTGACGGTCGCACCCTGAAATCGGAGCGCGGTCCGGTCCGGAATCATCTCCGCGTGCCGCGCGACCTGATTGTTCCAATTGTTGCGACGAAACCGGCGCGCCTGCAGGGCGGCGGCGGGAACAGCAGCGGAAGTGACCATCAAGGTTCCTCTCGTGCGTGGCGGGTCCTCCCGACCTGACCGGACCCGTGGTTCGATGTGAGGCAGATTACATGTTATGGGCAGTTTCAGTGAGCACTTTGTTAATTGGGATTCTCGAGAGGTACCGACCCGGGCGGCCCCCGGCGACGACAGCCACGCGGGCGCCGACAATGCCTTGCAACCTGCACTTATCGGACGATCGTCCGACAACCGCCGGTCGGATACCGCGCCCGGAACGCCTCGAAAAGTAGACACAGATTCCACTTCCTACGGAAAGTGCGGACGCCTCTTCTGCAGCATCGCCGCCGCCCCCTCCGCGAAGTCCGCGGAGACGAGCAGTTCGGACTGACCCCGCTTCTCCGTCTCGAGCGCCTCGTCGAGCGCGGCCAGCGTGCCCGCGTTGAGCGCCCGCTTCGTGAGCTCGAGCGCCCGACGCGGCCCCGCCGCGAGTGTCGACGCGACCCCGCGCGCGTGCGCCATCAGGTCGTCGTCCGGCAGCGTGCGCGACACCAGACCCAACCGGTCGGCGTCGCCCGCGGACACCCGCTCGCCCAACAACGCCATCTCTGCGGCCTTCGCCCGACCGATCGCGGCCGGAACCAGCACGCTCGATCCCCCGTCCGGCATCAGACCGATGCCGACGAACGCGAGCAGGAAGTACGCACTGTCCGCCGCATAGGTGAGGTCGGCGGCGAGCGCGATCGACACGCCGACCCCCGCAGCCGGCCCGTTCACCGCAGCGACGACGGGAACCGGAACCTCCACGATCGCTCGGATCACCTCGTTCGCCACGTCCATGACGACCGATGGATCGGCCGGATTTTCCGCGGCTGCAGCCAGATCGGCGCCCGTGCAGAAGGCCCTACGGGCCCCCGTGACGAGAATCGACCGCACACTCGGATCGCTTCCGGCCGCGCGGACGGCCGCACCGAGATCGCGCATCGTGGCCATGTCGACGGCGTTCATCCTTTCGGGCCGCGCGATCGTCAGTTCCAGAACCGAATCGCGCAGGTCCTGCTGCAGGCCGCTGCCTGTCGTCGTGGTCATACCCGAGCCCCTTCCTCGATCGAGTCCGTGAGCCGTCCCCGGATGATCTCCTCGGCCTCCTCGATCATCCGCCGGACCAGCACGTCGCAGGTGGGAATGTCGTCGATCAGCCCCTGACTCTGTCCGGCGGTCCAGATACCTGCGTCGAGATACCCCTCCTCGAACACACGCCTGCCGCGGGCGCCGGCAACGAGGTGCTGGATGTCCGCGAACTCGCATCCCCGCGATTCGATGTCGACCACCTCGTCACTGACCGCGTTGGCGGCGACCCGGGCGGTGTTCCGCAACGTCCTGAAGATCAGCCGGGTGTCTCGCTCGCTGTTGGCGACGATCTGTTCCTTCACCCGGTGCGCCACCGGTGATTCCACCGTGCACATGAAGCGGGTGCCCATGTTGACGCCGTCGGCACCCAGCGCGAGCGCAGCCACCAACCCCCGGCCGTCGGCAATCCCGCCCGACGCGATGACGGGGATGCGCAGTGTGCGGGCGGCCGCCGGGATCAGGATCAGCCCCGGAACGTGCCGCACGCTGGTGCACTTGTGGACGACCTTGATGCCCGCATCCTTGAAGTGCGGCAGATGCTCGACCGGATTGGCGCCGGCGGTCTCGACGATGCCAACTCCGGCATCGATGATCACCTGCCGGTACTCCGCGTACGGCGGTGGTGAAATTGACGGCAGGATAGTGAGGTTGACGCCGAAGGGCTTGTCGGTCAGACGCCGCGTGCGCTCGATCTCCTTCGCCAGATCGCCGGGTGTGGGCTGAGTGAGCGCGGTGAGGAACCCGAGTCCGCCGGCCTCCGCGACGGCCGCGACCAGCTCGGCACGCCCCACCCACATCATTCCGCCCTGGACGATCGGATAGCGGACTCCGAACATCTCCGTGAAGCGGGTTCTCACATGGGCCTCCTCGGATCCGGGTGACTCGGATGAACTCGGATGAACGAACAGGAACGAAAGAATCGGACGCGAACGAAAGGGCGGTGCGACACGAGCGGCGAAGCATCCGGCCGTCTGACTCAGACCGGACCGTGCAAGAATTGGCGTTAACTTTCGCGACGCACCGCCGGTTTGTCAACCCCTCGTGTCCAGGCGAATGTCACTGACGGACGGAACAATCCAGTTCACGAACAAGGGTCATCGGGACTCACCTGTGCGTTATGCTTCGGCCACCAGTCCCCACGCGTCAGGAGGTTCGGTGGCGGAACGGACGAAGGCCGGGGCCCGCGCGGGACGTGTCCGCATCGACGTGCAACACGTGGCCACCGGCGAGCCTCGGCGCAGGCCGAAGAACCGGAAGGCGCAGATCGCCGCGGTCGCCGCGGAAGCCTTCAGCGAGCGTGGCTACCACAGCGTCAGCATCGACGAGATCGCCACGACTGTCGGCATTTCCGGTCCGGCGCTCTACCGCCACTTCCCCAACAAGTACGCGCTCTTCCTGCACGCCGCGACCGGGCTCGCGACCGCACTCGAGGACGCCATCGCAGACGACGCGAACGAGGTCGCTCCCGACCCGGCCGAACGTCTCGATCAACAGATCCTGGCCGCGATCCGCACCACCGTCGCCAACCGGCGGACCGCCGGTCTCTACCGCTGGGAGAGCCGATATCTCGAGTCCCGCGACCGTGCGTGCATCCGAGACACCATCTCGACCGTGAACCGGCGGATCGGCGCGACGCTCGAGGAACTCCGCCCGGACCTCGGTCGGCGGGACAACCTGCAGATCTGCGTCGCCATGCTCAGCGTCATCGGGAGCATCACCGTCCATCGGGCTACATTGCCCGCTCGCCGCCTCGAGAGCCTGCTCCTCGCCGCCTGCCGGTCTGTGTCCCGGGCCGAACTCCCCACGCACGAGGAGCCCGAGACTGCCTCCGACGGAGGCAGCGGAATCCCGTTGTCCAACAAGAGGGAAGTGCTGCTCAACGAGGCGATCGTGCTGTTCCACGCCCGCGGGTACCACGAGGTGAGCATCGAGGAGATCGGGCAGGCTGCAGGCATCAACGCGTCCGGCGTCTACCGGCACTTCTCGAGCAAGTCGGACCTGCTGGCCGCGGCGTTCCACCGTGCAGCGGACCGGCTGGCCGTCGCGGTCAGTACCGCATTGGGCGATTCCAGTACGCCGCGCGAGGCCCTGGCGTCGCTCGTGGAGGTCTACGTGCGGCTGTCGTTCGCGCAATCGGAACTGATGAGCGTGTACTTCGCCGAGATCGGCAGCCTTCCGGATGCGCATCGCACGGACCTGCGAAACACGCAGCGGCTCAACGTCGAGGAGTGGGCCCGCCTGCTCCGGGAGTCCCGGCCCGGACTCTCCGCGGTCGAATGCCGGTTCCTCGTCCATGCGGCGCTGAGCCTGGTGCTGGACGTCGGGCGGGTGATGCGCTTCGAACCGACCGCGGCCAACGAGGCGCGGGTTCGCACGCTCATGCTCGCGACACTGTTCGGCGAGACGACCGACGCGTGAGTGTCTCGGCGACCGCTGCCGTACTGCGCGGGCACGGAGAGCCCTTCAGGCTCGAATCCGTCAGGGTTCCCTCCATCCGCGCGGACGAGGTGCTCGTTCGCGTCCACGGCGTGGGCATCTGTCATACCGATCTCACGGCCGCGGCGGGCGGCGTCCTCTTCCCCCTGCCGGCGGTTCTGGGACACGAGGGCTCCGGGGTGATCGAAGCGGTCGGGGCCGAGGTGACCGGGCTGGCGCCGGGCGATCCCGTGGTCCTCGGCTTCGACTCGTGCCGGGACTGCCGCAACTGTGCGCGGGGCCGGCCCGCCTACTGCACGCGCTTCGCGGCACTGAACTACGGCGGCACCCGCGCCGACGGCAGCACCACGCTCACCGAGGCCGACGGGTCTGCACTGCACGGCAACTGGTTCGGACAGTCGTCGATGTGCTCGTACGCGGTCACCTCCGCCCGTAACACGGTGCCACTACCCCGCGACGTGCCCGTCGCGCTCGCGGGACCTCTGGGCTGTGGCCTGCAGACGGGGGCGGGGACCGTCCTCGAGGTCCTCCGCCCCGAACCCGGTGCGTCCCTCGCGGTGTTCGGTCTCGGGGCTGTGGGGATGGCGGCGGTCATGGCCTCCCCCACCGACCACGCCGACGTGGGCCGGGCGGTGCGCCACGCCTCGGACGGCGGCGTCGACTTCGCGGTGGAGTCGGTCGGCACGGACTCCGTTGTCCGTCAAGCCTTGTCGTCGCTTCGCGCTCCGGGAACGTGCGCGACGCTGGGCCTGCGACCGGGGCGGAACCCGATCACCGTCGACCAGAGCCACCTGCTCAACGGCCGTACCCTCACCGGCGTGATCGAGGGCGACGCCGACCCACTGGTGTTCCTACCCCGGCTCGTGGATCTGTGGCGGCAGGGCCGGTTCCCGATCGAGAAGATCGTTCGGACGTTCCCGATCGACCGGATCGACGATGCTGTGACCGCGGCCCGGTCCGGCGACGTGGTCAAGGCGGTACTGACGTTCACGACCGACGACACAGGAGGTTGAGCATGAACTTGCAGGACGAGGTCGCGGCGCTGCGGGCCCGCACCGATCGGATCGATCCGCGCGAACTCGACGAACTCTGGGCACGGCTGGAGCCGTGCCGCCCTGTCGACCTCATCGGATTCCGCTGGCGTGGGTTTGCCTTCGACACCGGGCACCGGACGAGCCGTCTTCTCGACAAGGCACATTGGTACGGCAAGGCGTTCGCGAGCGAGTCGGACGTCCAGCCCCTGCTCTGCCGCGGCGAGGACGGACAGTTGTTCTCCGACATCGGGACCGGGCACGGCGAGGCCAGCCTCTGGGAGGTGGCCTTCCGCGGCGAGGTGACCGCAACGATGGTCTACGACGGCATGCCGGTGTTCGATCACTTCAAGAAGGTCGACGACGACACCGTCATCGGCGTCATGAACGGCAAGGGCACGCTGGTCTTCGACGGCGGCGAGCACTTCTGGTTCGGGCTCGAACGCGACGTCGCACTCTGACGCCGCCCCCATTTCGCGACCGACGGCTGCGCAGTGGCGGGACCGAGACGATCGAAGGAAGAATGGGTGTGGAGCAACACGCGGCCCGGATCGGAGGTGGCCGGGATGCTGCGATGGTCGATGCCCGCCGGTCGGGTCGTGGGTGTTCGCATCTACGCGCACTGGTCCCTGCTCGCGACCCTGGTCCTGATCGCCGGCCTGATGTCCACGTCGGTCCTTCCGACAGAGTTCGGCGGACGGTCGGCCATCGAGTACTGGACGGTCGGCACGGTCGCCGCCGTGCTGTTCCTGCTCTCGATCGCCGCCCACGAAGTCGCGCATTCGATCGTGGCTATCCACGACGGTGTGCCGGTGGAGCGCATCACGCTGTGGCTGCTCGGCGGGATGTCCGAGTTGCGCGGCGAGCCGGCCGATCCGCGTTCGGAGTTGCGGATCGCGCTCGCCGGCCCGCTGGCCAGTCTCGCGATCGGGATCAGCGCGGTGATCCTCGCCTTCGGCGTGCACGACCTCGTCGACCCGGTCGTCACCGCTTCTCTCGCCTGGCTGGGCACCGCCAACATGATTCTGGCCGTGTTCAATCTGCTGCCCGGCGCCCCACTCGACGGCGGACGGGTGCTGCATGCCGCGCTCTGGCGCAGGAGTGGGGACCGCCTGACCGCGGCGGCCGGCGCGGCCCGCAGCGGTCGGATCATCGGATTCGGTCTGATCGTGCTGGGCGCCGTACAGGTCGTGCTCGTCGGCAGCATCTCGGGGCTGTGGCTGATGCTGCTGGGCTGGTTCCTCCGCAACGCGGCTTCCGTCGAGTTGATGGGCGCGTCGATGCGTCACCGGATGGGAGAACTCACGGTCCACGACGTGATGAGCACCCCCGCCGTCGTCGTACACGCGGACCAGGACGTGACGACGTTCGTGTCCGACGTCCTGCCGACGTTGCACCACCGCACCTTCCCGGCGGTGGACCGGTGGAACCGACCGGTGGGCGTGTTGTCGCTACGCGACATCTCCCGCGCGTCGCCCGAGGAGCGGCGCGGGAAACTCGGGGCTCTCGCACGACGACTGCCGGACCCGGCTCGGGTACACCCCGGCGATCGTCTGGCCGACGTGACGGCGAAGGCGGTGCTGCGACCCGGCCGAGACCTCCTCGTCGTTGTGGACGGCGAGCAGGTCACCGGAGTCATCACTGCCACGGATCTGGTGCGGGTGTGCGAGCGGACGGCGCTGGGCCTGCCGGGGCGCCGACCTCCGACCGCGTCGAGCTGAACGATCCGGCCCGAGCGCGTCAGATGAGATGCCGGTGCGCCGCGAGGCGCCGGCGCATGTCCCGCAGGTAGTACGTGGCGGTGATCTGGCGGATCGGCCGCGGAACTCGCCGGTAGACGACGGGCAGGACCGCCATGAACCGGTCGAAGCGGCGCTGATCGCGTGGGCTCCACGGCAGCTCGAACTGGTCACGGATCCGGGACGGCAGCAATCCGATCGTGAAGAAGCGCTGCAGCGGCATCACCAGCCGCACCGGCAGCGGCGCCCTGCCACCGGAGAGCAGGCCCCGCACGTACGCTCGCACCTGATCGTCCACCTCCGCCGACGCGATCATCCGGTCCCAGTAGGCATCGAACTCGGCCCGGGTGGCAGGCCACATGTCGTCCCTGACCTGCAAAGCGGTGCCGTACACCGCGGACTGCCGGTACAGCCGCTCCGCGTCGGCATCCGAGGGGGCACCGAAGAACCGCGAGTACATGTCGGAGCCGTTGCGGTACAGCGTCGCCGCCACCCACAGCTGTAGCTCCGGATCGAACGCGTTGTAGCGTTCGGATCGCACCGGGACGTGTGCCCGGTTCACCAACCGGACCACAGCCTGCTTCTCCTCGGGCGTGCCGCGCGTGACGGCGTACACGTACGTCATCGTGGTGCGCAGTCGGTCCAGCGGTCGTTCGAGCGTCGTGCTGTGCTCGGCGACGCCGTGCCCCACGCCCGGCAGCGCCAGCTGGAGCAGGACGGTCGCCCCTGCCCCGATCAGCAGCATGGACTCCCCGACGAAGTCGGCCAGGTCGACCGTGCCGGCCGGCGGCTCCCCCGCCCGGATCCCGGTCTGTCGGCCAGCGGTCTCGGTGGCCATCGCATGGCCTCCCTTCCCAGTCGAGTTGCTCTCCACAGCAACCGGATTCGATCCGGCGGTCATGTCCAGATCCCCGCTCGCCCCAGGTGCGCGACCAGCCGCTCGGCCGCATCGTCGAACTGGATGCGGGTGTGGCGCACTACCGCGTCCCGATCGTGGACACGGATCGCCTCGATCAGACTCGTGTGGGATCGCACCGCCAGCTCACCCCATGCCGGATCCGCCGCGTACAGCCGGTAGGGCGTGTACCGCGCGGCGTTGAGCAGGAACCACGCCAGCTTCGGGCCGCCCGCGATGCGGCACAGCTCGCGGTGGAACTCGTACTCCGCGTCCGCGATCCGGTCCGGGTCCGCGAGTGTCACGGCGTCACGCAGCACGTCGTTGAGTTCCCCGAGCCGGGTCAGGTCCTCGGTCCCCGCGGACCTGGATGCACGCACCGCCAGCTCCACGGTGATCTGCCCCTGCAGCCAGAAGATGTCGTGCACGTCCTCCGGCGCCAGACGTGAGACGACGTAGCCACGGTTGGGCACCGACTCGACCATGCCCTCGCCGCGCAGGGTCAGCAGGGCCTCGCGCACCGGCGTGACGCTCACCCCGAGTTCGGCTGCGGTCTCGTCGAGTCGCACGAACTCGCCGGGCCGCAATCGCCCCGACATCACGGCGCCGCGCAGATGCGCCGCCACGTCGTCGGAGAGTTGTGTCCGACGCAGCGGCCGCGTCGGACGTACCGGTGCAACCACGATCGGCTCCTACAACCCGTACGTCTTGCCGATGATGTCGCGCTGGATCTCGTTGGTGCCACCGTAGATCGACGACACCAGCGTCTTGCGAACGTGACCCTCCATGTCGAACTCGGTGGCGTACCCGTAGCCGCCCATCATCTGCATGCCCTCGAGCGCCACCTTCTTCGCGGTCTCGGTGGCCTTGAGCTTCACCATCGACGCCTCGCGCGGGAACAGCTTCGTCGGGTTCGCGTCGATCAGCCGCGCCGTGCTGTACACCAGCAGCCGGGTGCACTCGATCTCGGTGGCGAGGTCCGCGATGCGGTGCCGCAGCGCCTGGAACGTCCCTACCGGTCGGCCGAACTGCTTTCGCTGCGTGATGAATTCGAGCGCGTCGTCGAACGCCCGCTGCGCCGTGCCGAGCATCATGGCGCCGAGGATCAGCCGTTCGATATTGAGTCCGGTCATCAACTGCGTCCACCCGCGGCCCACCTCGCCGACCACGGCGTCGTCGGGCAGCAGGACATCGGTGAGGTACAGGTCGTTGACCTCCTTGCCGCCCATCGTCTCGATGCCGCTGATCTTCAGTCCCGGGGTGTCCGCCGGCAGGTGGAACATCGTGAGCCCCTCGTGCTTGGAGCCGCTGCGATCGGTGCGCGCCACCAGCAGGATGTTCTCGGCGAAGTGTGCGTTGGAGCACCACGTCTTCTGCCCGTTGATCAGCCAGCCGTCGGACACCTTCTCGGCCCGGCAGCTGAGGTTGCCGACGTCGGAACCGGCCTCGGGCTCGGACATCGAGATCGACTCGGACGCCCCGCGGACGATGCCCCCGAGCACCGCCTCCTTCTGCGCGGGCGTCCCGAACTTCTCGTACGCGGCGCCGGTGATGAGGGTGGGCCCGATACCGCCGATCGGCGCCATGCCGCGGGCGGCCTGCTCGAGCAGGATGCACATGTCGACGGCGGTGCCGGCGGATCCGCCGTACTCCTCGGGGACCGTGACACCGAGCCACCCCAGCGCCGCCATCTTGAGGTAGAGGTCCTGGTTGTGGTTGTGCTCGCCGCGTCCGGTGAGGGCGTCACGCTGTTCACGGGTACCGCATTCCTTGCGACAGAACGCGGCCACTGCCTGCGCGAAATCCTGTTGCTCGGCGGTGAAGTCGATCGTCATTGATGTGCTCCTGCCTGCGAAGAATCGAGTGAACCGAGATCCGTGCGGTACGGGCCGGGCGAGGACGCCGCGCGTGGGGGTTGTCCACACCGGCCGCGCCGAATAGTGTGAGCGTCACCACAGTAAATCACATCAAATATATTTGATGCGATCCCTTGGAGGAAGCCCGACATGACCCGAGAACTGTCTTCGAGCGACGCGGCACCCGGTTTACCTGCTTCTCCATCCCCCACCGACGCACCCGCGTTCGAGAGCCTCGATCCCCGCACCGGCCAGGTGCTCGCCGAATACCCCGTCGCGAACGCGGCCGACGTGCACGCGGCCGTCGAGCGAGCACACGGCGCGGCCCGCTGGTGGGAAGCACAGGGGTTCCGTGGACGCCGCGACTGGCTGCTCGAGTTCAAGAAGGCGATCGCCTCGGACGCCGACGGTCTCGCGAGGGTCGTGTCCGCAGAGACCGGCAAGCCGCACGACGACGCGCTCCTCGAGGTGATGCTCGCCGTCGAGCATCTCGACTGGGCCGCCCGCAACGCCAAGAAGGTCCTCAAGCCCCGTCGGGTGCCATCGGGACTGGTCAGCGCCAACCAGTCGGCCACCCTCGGCTACAAGCCGATGGGCGTCGTCGGCGTCATCGGCCCGTGGAACTACCCCGTGTACACGCCGATGGGTTCGATCTCGTACGCCCTCGCCGCCGGCAACGCGATCGTGTTCAAGCCCAGCGAGCTCACCCCCGGTGTCGGCAAGTGGCTCGAGGCCAAGTGGAACTCGCTCGCCCCGACCCAGCCCGTGCTGCAGGTGATCACGGGGCTGGGCGCCACCGGCGCGGACCTGTGCCGGGCCGGGGTCGACAAGATCGCGTTCACCGGGTCCGGCCCGACCGCCCGCAAGGTGATGGCGGTGTGCGCGGAGACGTTGACCCCCTTGGTGGCCGAGTGCGGCGGCAAGGACGCGATGCTGGTCGCCGAGGATGCCGATCTGGACAAGGCCGTCGAGTTCGCCGCCTTCGGCGCGTTCGGCAATGCCGGCCAGACGTGCGCGGGCGTCGAGCGCATCTACGTCGCCGAGCCGGTGTACCGGCAGTTCCTCGACAAGTTCACCGCCGCGGTCGAGCGCGTCCGTCCGGGCAGCACGGACGGGGACACGTACGGCCCGATGACCCTGCCCCGCCAGGTCGACGTCGTACGCGGCCACATTGCCGACGCCCTCGACAAGGGCGCTCGCGCGGTGATCGGCGGAATCGACTCCGTGCACGAACGATTCGTCGATCCGGTGATCCTCACCGACGTCCCGGAATCCTCGTCGGCCGTGTGCGAGGAGACGTTCGGGCCCACCGTCGTGGTCAACAAGGTGCGCGACCTCGAGGAGGGCATCGAGCGCGCCAACGCCACGTCCTACGGCCTCGGTGCGTCGGTGTTCACCGGAAACCGTTCCCGCGGAAAGGACATCGCGGACCGCCTGCGCACCGGCATGGTGTCGGTGAACTCGGTCCTCGGGTTCGCGGGCATCCCGTCGCTGCCGTTCGGCGGCATCGGGGAGTCCGGGTTCGGCCGCATCCACGGCACCGACGGCCTCCGCGAGTTCAGCCGACCCAAGGCCGTGACCGTCCAGAAGTTCTCGGCCCCACTGAACCTGCTGACCCTCGAGCGGTCCGCGCGGGACATGAAGATCTCCGCGTGGATGCTCAAGGCCCGGCACGGTCGGTGACCGGGATGAGCCTCACCAACTCTCGCCGCGCCGGCACCTTCCCTCCACCCGACCCCGACCAGCGGCCCGGTCCGGGCCGGATGGGGTGGGTCGAGGTGATCGAGCAACTCGATCCAGCGACCCGGCACCAGGACATCCTGCGGATCACGGCGGGCTACGAATTCCCGTGGGACTACCAACGTTCCCTCGAGTTCGCGCTGTTCCGGACGTACTGCGTTCCGACGATCTCCGAACTCCTCGCCCGCACGGGCGAATTCGAGAACCGGCCGCAGAAGCGTTACGACGACACCGCGCTGCTGATGGCCGAACTCATCGAGCACGGCTACGACTCGCCGAGGGGGCGGGAGTCGCTGCGGAACATCAACCGCATGCACGGCCGCTACACGATCTCGAACGACGACATGCTGTACGTGCTGTCGACGTTCGTGTACGACCCGATCGACTGGATCGACCGGTACGGCTGGCGTCGGCTGCATCCGCACGAGCGCCTGGCGTCGTTCCACTTCTACCGTCAGGTGGGAATCCGCATGGGAATCAAGGACATTCCCGACTCGTATCAGGATTTCCAGCGCTTCAAGATGGACTACGAGCGCGAGCACTTCGTCTACAGCGAGGACAACCACCGGATCGGTACGTACACGCTCGGCCTGTTCCAGTCGTGGTACCCGAAGGCCCTGGCCCGCCCCGTCGCGGCGGCCGTCTACGCGCTGATCGACCACCGCATGAGTACCGCGTTCGGATTCCCCAAGGGCTCACCCCGGGTGCGGGCAGCCGCCGAGGCGGGGCTGCGTTCCAGGTCGGCGGTGGTGCGCCTGCTCCCGAAGCGGCGGGCGTCGGCGTCGGCGCACGATCCGCGGAACCGCACCTACCCCGGGTATCCGGTGGGCTACTGCCCGCGGGACCTGGGGGTCGAGCAGGATCACTCACTGCGCGAGTCCTGAGCTTCCCCGCTCCCGAACGCCGCCTCCACCGCGTAGATGTCGCGGTGGAGGCGGGGTTCGGTGGCCACGAGCGCCACCCCGGCGGGCGGCCGGTCCACCGCCAGACGGGGCACCAGCGCCGCCGCGAGTCCGGCGGCGGCAAAGGCGAGGTGCGTCGAGATGTCGGACGCCTCGAAGTCGACCCGGGGCTCGAAACCCTGCCGCCGCAGCGTCCGCACGAGCCACGCGTGGAAGGCGGTCCCCGAGCCCCATGCCACCCACGGCATTGCCGACAGCGCCGACAACGGAACCACGGCGCTGCGCGCGAACGGATGATCCGCGGGGAGGGCGACATCGGCGGTGTCGCGGTGGATCAGTCGCGATTCCAGCTCCGTCGGGATCTCGACGGGCGCCGATTCCCAACTGTCGACGACACCGATGTCGATCCGGCCCCGGCTGACGGACTCGAGTGTGACCTCGGTTTCGGCCTCGGTGACCGTCACGTGGACGTGGTACCGGGACAGCAGGAACGTCACCGCGCCCGGAAGCACGAGCCGTGACGCGGTGACGAACGCCCCGAACCGGATCGGGCCGACGACCTCACTGCGCATCGCCGCGATCTCGGCCTCGATCCCGGAGGCGTGGGACGGCAACTCCTCGCCGCGACGGGCGAGGAGTTCACCGGCCGGCGTCAGCCGCACCCCGCGCCCCGCCGGCTCGAGCAGGACCGCACCGACCTCGCGTTCGAGTTTGGCAAGCTGCTGGGACACCCCGGAGGGCGTGACATGCAGGATCCGGCCGGCCGCGGCCACCGACCCCGCCTGCGCCACGGCGCACAGCGCTCGTACTCGATCGAGGTTCAACACGGCAGAAACACTACCGAATCGTAAGAAGAACTTCTTACTTGCCGTTTCCGCAGGTCGAACGCAGAATCTCAGAAGTGCGTACCGTTCGTTTCCCCACCGCCCGCCCGGCCGCCGGCCCCGTGTTCGGCGGGTTCCGCGACCCGCGCGCCGTCGCCGTCTGGGGAGCCCGCTGCATCTCGCTGACGGCCGTACTCATCCGCCTCGCGGACGTGGCCCCCGCGACGGCCGTGTTCTACCGATGCCTGCTCGCGCTGCCGCCACTCGCCTTCCTCGCGGCTGCGCGAGCACCGGGCCGGACACGGATTGTCCCGCCGCGCCGTCGCCCGCTACGCCGTCGCCGGCTCCCTGCTCGGTGTCGACTTCGCACTGTGGTCGCAGTCCATCCTGCTGATCGGAGCCGGTATCTCCACCGTCCTCGTGAACGTCCAGGTGGTCGTGGTCCCGCTGTTCTCGTTCCTGATCTTCCGGACGCGCATTCCGATGCGGTTCGTCGTGTCCGCCCCGGTGTTGTTCGCCGGCATCGCACTCGCCGCCGGACTGAGCGACGGCGCGTCCACGGGCCCGGACCTGGCGTGGGGAGCGCTCCTCGCGCTGCTGTCCGGCGTCGCGTACGCAGGCTACATCTTCATCGTCGGCCGATCCGGTTCCGCCGAGACCGCCGCCGCCCAGGTCCTCGTCTCGACGGCCGCGGCGGGCGTGGTCGGCTCGGCCGCCGGATCACTGTGGGGTCCGGTCGATCTCGCCCCCGGGTGGAGTGCGTTCGGTTGGCTGCTCGCCCTGGCATTGTCGGCGCAGTTCCTGGGCTGGATCATGCTCGGCCGGTCGCTGCCCCGACTGGCACCCGAGGTCGGCGCCACCCTGCTGCTGCTCCAACCGGTTCTCGCGATCGCAGCCGCGATGGTCGTGCTCGGAGAGCGCCCCACGCTCCCGCAGCTCGTCGGCTGCACCATGGTGATCGGGGCGGCCTGGTTCGTCTCGATTCGACCGGGCGTTTCGCGGAAAGCGTTCCCACTGAGCGAGATTCGGCACACGCAGTAGTGACGGAGGCGACAATGGCGCCTCCAGCGCAACCCCTGGTTCCGCCGTTTCGGCGGGCAAGGCAGATCGGGCCCGGGACTCCTCTCAGGCCACAACAGCTAGGAGGCTCGACTTCATGTATCCCGGCGTCTACGCAGCGACCTCGCCCGACCGGCCGGCGGTCGTCATGGCCGCCACCGGCGAGACGGTAACGTATCGAGAGCTCGAGGACCGTTCGAACCGACTGGCGCAGCAGTGGTTTGCGCTCGGACTCCGCAAAGGAGACCACGTCGCGATCCTCGCCGAGAACCACCCGCGATACTTCGAGGTGTACTGGGCGGCAGTCCGATCCGGGCTCTACATCACGGCCGTGAACCGGCATCTCACAGCGGACGAGGCCGCCTACATCGTCAACGACTGCCGGGCGAAGGTGCTGGTGACGACGACACGCATGACCGACCTCGCGGTCGCGGTCCTCCCCGAACTGACCGACACGCCGCACCGGTTCATGATGGACGGCACCGTCGACGGGTTCGAGGCGTACGAGGCCGCGATGGCACGGTTCGATCCGGTCCCGCTCGCGGAGCAGCCCCGCGGCGACATGATGCTCTATTCGTCGGGAACAACCGGTCGCCCCAAGGGCATTCGACGGCCGTTGACGGGTATGGACATCGACGACCCGCGCGGCATGGGCGCCGGCCACTTCGCGAGCAGCCTGCTCGGGATGGGCGAGACCTCCACCTACCTGGTGCCGGCACCGATGTACCACTCGGCGGCGCTGCAGTGGTCGGTCGGCGCGCAGGCGCTGGGCGCGACGGTGGTCCTCATGGAGCGCTTCGACGCCAGGGACTTCCTCGCCGCGATCGAGCAGTACTCCGTCACGCACACGCAGGTGGTGCCGACGATGTTCGTCCGACTCCTGAAACTGCCCGCCGCGGAACGGGAGAGCTTCGACCTGTCGACGCTGCAGAACGTCCTGCACGCGGCCGCCCCGTGCCCTCCCGCGGTGAAGCATCAGATGATCGACTGGGTGGGGCCGATCGTGTGCGAGTTGTACTCGGGCACCGAGGGAATGGGCATCACGTTCATCACCGCACAGGAATGGCTCGACCGCCCCGGTTCGGTGGGCCGCGCGGTGCTCGGCGTCCCGCACATCTGCGACGAGGCCGGCAGCCCGCTCCCGGACGGCGAGATCGGCACCGTCTACTTCGAGCGCGACGTCGTGCCGTTCGAGTACCACAATGACACCTACAAGAAGGCCGACTCCCGGCATCCCGACCACGCGCAGTGGTCCACCGTCGGCGACGTCGGCTACCTCGACGCGGACGGCTACCTGTTCCTCACCGACCGCAAGTCGTTCATGATCATCTCCGGGGGCGTGAACATCTGTCCCGCCGAGATCGAGTCGTGCCTGTCGGCCCACCCCGAGGTGTCCGACGTCGCGGTCTTCGGGCTTCCCGACCCCGAGATGGGCGAATACGTCCACGCGGTGGTCGAACTCGATCCGGGGGTTCCCGCCGACGACGTGACCGCCGAGCGGCTGCGCGAGTACGTCCGAACCCACATGGCGGGCTACAAGGTTCCGAAGACCATCGAGTTCTGCGAGCGGTTGCCGCGCCTGGCGACCGGCAAGGTCAAGAAGCACGAGTTGCGCGATCTGGCGCTGCGCGCCCTCGCCTAGAAACGCCGAACGGGCGGTTACTGCGCTCGGCTCTCGGCCGATGTCGCAGTAACCGCCCGTTGTCGATGAGCTAAGCGGCAGCCTTGACTGGTTCGTCGTCGGTGAGGCGGGTGTCCGGGGCTTCGATCGGCCCGATCTCCTGCGCGTAGTGGAAGTGCGGGCGCCGGTGGCCGAGGAACGATCCGAACCACGACATCACCGCGACGTAGCGGTTGCGGAAGCCCACCAGGTACACCATGTGCACCGCGAGCCACAGCACCCACGCGACGAAGCCGGTGAGCTCGATGCTCTTGACCTTCGTCACGGCGCGGAAGCGGTTGATGATCGCCATCGAGCCCTTGTCGCGGAACTTGAAGGGCGTGCCGCGCTTGGTCTTACCGAGGATCGTCGCGGCCACGTGCCGGCCACCCTGCATCGCGACAGGCGACTGCCCGGGCAGGTTGTTCAGCGACGTCATGTCGCCGACGGCGAAGATGTCGGCGCGGCCACCGACGGTGAGGTCGGGGTTGACCAGCAGGCGTCCGGCGCGGTCGGTCTCGCAACCGGTGCGCTCGGCGAGCGCGGCCGCGAAGTCGTTGGCCTGCACGCCCGCCGACCAGATGATGGTCTCGGCGGTGCGACGCTCACCGGTGTCGCTGCCGTGCGCCTTGAAGGTCGCGCCGTGCTCGTCGATATCGGTCACGAGGGTGCCCAGGACCACCTCGACACCCGACTTCTCGAGCGACTCCTTGGTGTACTCGCTGAGCTTGCCGCCGTACGCGGGCATCGCGACCCCGGCGCCCTCGACGAGGGTGACGGTGACGTCGTCGGCGGTGACGCCGCGGATCGACTGCTCGAAGTAGCGACCCGCGAGCTCCTTGATCTGCCCGGCCAGCTCGACACCGGTCGCACCGGCACCGATGACGATGAAGCTGAGCAGGTTCTTGCGGCGCTCGAGGTCGGTGGTGGTGTGAGCCTCCTCGAAGCAGCGCACGATCTGGGCGCGCAGCCGCTCGGCGTCGTCGACGGTCTTGAGCGCGTAGGTGACCTTCGAGAACTCGTCGCGGCCGAAGTACGACTGCCGTGCGCCGGTGGCGGCGATCAGCGAGCTGTAGCCGAGAGTGTGCCGCTGACCGGCAGCCTCGTAGACCAGCTCCTGCTCCTCCGGGTGCACGTCGACGACGCGGCCGAGCCGGACGTCGGCGTTGGGATACTTGGCGAGGATCGCGCGCACCGACGGGGCGATCTCACCGGCGGCCAGGACACCGGTCGCCACCTGGTACAGCAGCGGCTGGAAGAGATGCTCGGTGGTCTCCGAGATCAGAACGAAGGGCTTGCCGGCCTTGGCCAGCTTCTTCGCCGCAGCGAGGGCACCGAATCCGGAACCAACGATCACTACTTCGGTCCGGTCGACTGCTACTTCGCTCACGGGTACCTCCTCGTCGAGATGTATGAGGAACACCGTAGGAGCGCTAACGACGTTTGCGCCAGTAATCAGGGATATTCGGAAAACAGTTATCTCGATTGCTCATAAGTAGTATGTCGTCATGGACTTCCGACAGCTGCGCTACTTCCTCGCCGTGAGCGAGGAGCTGAGCTTCAGCCGAGCGGCCGAGCGCTGCTTCATTTCGCAGTCTGCCATCAGCCACCAGATCACCAAGCTCGAGCAGGAACTCGGCGCGCCGCTGTTCGAACGATCGACCCGGGTCGTGCGCCTCAGCCCGGCCGGAACCCGGCTCGTACCGATCGCGCAGGAGGTGCTCAGCCTCGAGACCAAGGCCTTCGCCGTCGCGAAGGGACCGCGCGACCGGATCCGGATCACCGCGAGCATGAGCTTCGCGCCGCAGAGCCTCGACGCCATCGCCCGCGTGCGCGAGCGGCACCCGGACCTGGACATCGAGTTCGTGATCAAGAACTTCACCGACCGCATCGACGCGGTGTCCGCCGGGGACGCCGACATCGCCCTGATCCGCGGGGAGGTGGACCGACCGGGCCTGGAGACGGTGGAACTGGGCGTCGAGGACCTGATGATCGCGACGTCGAGCCGGCATCCGGTGTCGGCGTTCTCCACCGTCGAACTGGGCGAGCTCGCCCCCTACCCGCTACTGCTGCCACCGCGGTCCAGTCAGGTCCTGATCCACACGGTCGTCGAGAACGCCTTCGTCGACGTCGGACGCCGGGTGCAACTCGGGCCACCGATCGCGCGCGACCACACCGCGATCCTCGACGTCATCACCAACCCCCGGGCCTGGACGGTCCTCTACGCGAGCACCGTCGGCGAGGCACCCCGCACCGGACTGGCCCTCATGCGGGAGGCCCGCAACCGGCTGCGCGTGCCCGTGAGCGGGATCGTCCGCACCGGCGCGGCCGCCTCCCCCGGCCTGTCCGACCTGGTCGAGTCGCTCCGCCGGACGGTGACCGCGCAGAGCAGTGTGCCCCCGAATCCGGGACACGGACTCGGGGGCACACCGCAGGCTCGGTAGCCGCTACAGCGTCCGGCGCCCCGACAGCGCGCGACCGAGCGTGAGCTCGTCGGCGAACTCGAGATCGCCACCCATCGGCAGCCCCGACGCCAGCCGGGACACCGTCAGGCCGGGGAAATCCCGCAGCATCCGCACCAGGTACGTCGCCGTCGCCTCCCCCTCGGTGTTCGGGTCGGTCGCGATGATCACCTCGGCGACGTCGACGCCGTCCTCCTGATTGCCGATGCGGGCCAACAACTCCCGGATCCGCAGCTGGTCCGGCCCGATGCCGCTGAGCGGATCGAGCGCGCCACCGAGAACGTGGTAGCGCCCCCGGAACTCACGGGTGCGCTCGATCGCCTGCACGTCCTTCGGTTCCTCGACGACGCACACCATCGTCCGGTCCCGACGCGGGTCGGAGCAGATGCGACACTTCTCCTCCTCGGAGACGGTGCCGCACACGATGCAGAACTGGACGCCGTCGCGCACCCGCTGCAGGACGGCCTGCAACCGGTCGATCTCCGGCGGCTCGACCGTCAACAGGTGGAACGCGATGCGCTGGGCGCTCTTGGGCCCGATACCGGGCAGCTTGCCCAGCTCGTCGATCAAGTCCTGGACGGGACCCTCGTACAACGCGCGGTCCTAGAAACCGGGCAGTCCGGGCAGACCGCCCCCACCGAAGCCGCCAGCCAGCGGGCCGAGCTTGCTCGCCGCGAACTCCTGCGCCTTGTTCGACGCGTCGGCGATCGCACCGATGACGAGATCCTGCAGGGTCTCGACGTCGTCCGGATCCACCACCTTGGGATCGATCGTGAGGCCGACGACCTCACCGGTGCCCTTGACCGTCGCGGTCACCAGGCCTCCACCGGCCTGACCGGTCACCTCGGCCTGCGCCATTTCCGCCTGCGCGGCCATCAACTGCTGCTGCATCTGCTGCGCCTGCGCGAGCAGCTGCTGCATGTCGGGCTGTCCACCTGGTTGCACCTGAATGGTCCTTTCTGAAGTCGCGTTGCCAGCGTAGTCCGTCGCGGGCCTTACCCCAGCTCGCGAACCAGATTCGACAGCGTCTTCTCCTGGATCTTGCGCAGCCCGAGGGGCGCGAAGGTGCGCTCGAAGAAGCCGCCGATGCCGCCCGCGCCCTTCCACTCCGTCGTCGTGGTGACCGTGGAGCCGGTCCCGGAGGGGGCCACCTCCCACGTCGTGACGAGTGATGAGTTCGCATCACGCTCGGTGATGGTGTGGCCGGCAACGGTGACCGACGCCTTGATGTCACGCGAGCGCTTCTCGGTGGCCTGCAGCGTCCACTGGGCAACCGTGCCCGCGCCCTGGCCGCCCTCGAGCACCCGATAGTCGAGATACTGCTGCGGCAGGATCCGCGGTCGGACGGTCTCGTAGTCCGACAGGGCGGCGAGCACATGCTCGGGGGCCGCGGTGGTGGTGATCGAACTGCTGGCGCTGACCTGTGCCACTAACTGTCTCCTTGCTCTGGGTGTACCCCTCCATCCTGCACGTTCGCCCGCGATGGCGACGATCGTGCGGGCACCTCACGCCGCGGCCGCCAAGTCGTTAGCATGGCTACAGAATGGCGACGCACCGGGATATCCGTGGCCCGCCGATCCGACTAGCGATAGCGTCAGGGTGTGGCCGACTCTACGAGTGGTATCCGCGAAACTGGACTCGCCGCGCATCGCGCAGGAGTCGATCGTCTGCTGACCAGCTACCGGGCAATTCCCCCGGACGCGAACGTGCGACTGGCGAAGAAGACGTCGAACCTGTTCCGAGCACGGGCGAAGAGCACCGCCCCCGGACTGGACGTCTCGGGCCTCGACGGCGTCATCTCGGTGAACCGGGAGGCGCGCACCGCCGACGTCGCCGGCATGTGCACGTACGAGCACCTCGTGGCCGCCACCCTGCCGTACGGGCTGGCGCCGCCGGTGGTTCCGCAGCTCAAGACCATCACCCTCGGCGGCGCGGTGACCGGGCTCGGCATCGAATCGACGTCGTTCCGCAACGGCCTGCCGCACGAGTCGGTGCTCGAGATCGACGTCCTCACCGGGAGCGGCGACATCATCACCGCCACCCCGGACGGGGAGCACTCCGATCTGTTCTGGTCGTTCCCGAACTCGTACGGGACCCTCGGCTATTCCACGCGGATCCGGATCGAGCTCGAGGCGGTGAAACCCTATGTCGCGCTGCGCCACCTGCGCTTCACCGACCTGAAGCAGCTCGAGGAGACGATGGACCGGATCGTCGAGGAGCGCAGATGGGACGGGATCGCGGTCGACTACCTCGACGGCGTCGTGTTCACCGCGACGGAGGCCTACCTGACGCTCGGGGTGCAGACCGACGAGCCGGGCCCGGTGAGTGACTACACCGACATGGACATCTACTACCGGTCCATCCAGCACGAATCGGTCAACCACCCGAAGACGGACCGCCTGACCATCCACGACTACCTGTGGCGCTGGGACACCGACTGGTTCTGGTGCTCGCGCGCGTTCGGCACCCAGAACCCCAAGATCCGCCGCTTCTGGCCGAAGCGCTACCGCCGCAGCAGCTTCTACTGGAAGCTCATCGGGCTGGACCAGAAGTACGACATCGCCGACCGCCTCGAGGCCCGCAAGGGGCTGCCGCCGCGTGAGCGCGTCGTACAGGACATCGAGGTACCGATCGAGAACACGGCGGACTTCCTGCACTGGTTCCTCGACGAGATCCCGATCGAGCCGCTGTGGCTGTGCCCGTTGCGCCTTCGCGATCCCGCGCATCCCGCGGCGGACACCACGCGGCCGTGGCCCCTGTACCCGCTCGAGCCCGGACGCACCTACGTCAACGTCGGATTCTGGTCGTCCGTGCCGATCGAGGCCGGCGCACCCGAGGGCGCGGCGAACCGGCTGATCGAGAAGAAGGTCAGCGACCTCGACGGTCACAAGTCCCTGTACTCCGACTCGTTCTACGGCGAGGACGAGTTCGCGCTGCTCTACGGCGGCGAGCACTACACCCAGATCAAGAAGCGGTACGACCCCGATTCACGTCTCCTGGACCTCTATTCGAAGGCGGTGCAACGAAAGTGACGACTCTCAGAACGAACCCCGACACGGCGCAGAAACTCAGCATCGCGGAGATTCTCGAAACCGTCTCCGACGGCCGGATCCCGCTGCGATTCACCGCGTACGACGGCAGCGCGACCGGGCCGGAGGACGCACAGTACGGCCTCCACCTGAAGTCGACACGCGGCACCACCTACCTGGCCACCGCCCCCGGCGACCTCGGCATGGCCCGCGCGTACGTCTCCGGCGATCTCGAGGCCGTCGGCGTCCATCCCGGCGATCCGTACGCGATCCTGAAGGCGATGACCGACCTGCACTTCCACCGCCCGTCGGCGAAGGAACTCGCAACGATCACCCGGTCCATCGGCTGGGACAAGTTGCGTCCCATCGCTCCCCCGCCGCAGGAGCACCTGCCGCGGTGGCGCCGATTCGCGGAGGGCCTGCGGCACTCCAAGACCCGCGACGCCGAGGTGATCCACCACCACTACGACGTCTCGAACACTTTCTACGAGCACGTGCTGGGCCCCTCGATGACGTACACGTGCGCCGCGTACGAGTCCGAGGACCAGAGCCTCGAGGACGCGCAGGAGAACAAGTACCGACTGGTCTTCGAGAAGCTGGGCCTGAAGGAAGGCGACCGGCTGCTCGACATCGGTTGCGGCTGGGGTGGAATGGTCCGCTACGCCGCCCGGCGCGGCGTCAAGGTCATCGGTGCGACGCTCTCGCGGGAGCAGGCCGAGTGGGCGCAGAAGGCGATCGCCGAGGAGGGCCTGTCCGAGCTGGCCGAGGTGCGGTTCTCGGACTACCGGGACGTCCACGAGACCGGGTTCGACGCCATCTCGTCGATCGGCCTCACCGAGCACATCGGCGTCCACAACTACCCGGCGTACTTCGGCTTCATGAAGGAGAAGCTGCGCGAGGGCGGACGGCTGCTCAACCACTGCATCACCCGGCCCGACAACCGCAGCGGCGCCAAGGCCGGCTACTTCATCGACCGGTACATCTTCCCGGACGGCGAGCTCACCGGCTCGGGCCGGATAATCAGCGAGATCCAGAACGTCGGCCTCGAGGTCCGGCACGAGGAGAACCTGCGCGAGCACTACGCGCTGACCCTCGCCGGCTGGTGCCGGAACCTGGTCGAGAACTGGGACGCGTGCGTCGCCGAGGTCGGCGAGGGCACCGCGAAGGTGTGGGGCCTGTACATGGCCGGTTCGCGGCTGGGATTCGAACGCAACGTCGTTCAGCTGCACCAGGTGCTGGCCGTCAAGCTCGGACCCGACGGCGAGGCGAACGTGCCGCTGCGCCCGTGGTGGAAGGGCTGATCGCCGCCACACCGATGTCGCCGATGCCCGTCGTCCGAGTACGGACGGCGGGCATCGTCACGTCGTGCGGGAGGCCGCGTTCACCTGGCGTGCCGCCCGCTCGATCGCCGCGGCCGCTCGTTGCACGGCCTCGGCCATCCGGCGGTCGTTCGTGATGCGGTCGAGCGGACCGCAGATCGAGATCGCGGCGGGCTTGGGGATCCCCCGCGATATCGGCGCCCCGATGCACCCGAGCTCCGGGACGGCGGTGCCCCGGTCGTAGGTGACCCCCTCGGCGAGGGCGCGATCCAGTTCGGCCTCCAGGGCCTTCCGCCCGCCCACGACACCGGCCTCCAGGTGCGCGAACGCCGGCTGGTCGAATACCTCGCGCGGAAGGGTCATGAGCAGCGCCTTCCCGACCGCCGAGCGGTGCACCGGATAGCGGGCGCCGATCCGGGACGGGACCTTGGCACCGAACGTGCCCGACAGCTTGTCCCAGTAGATGCTGTCGGCACCGTCGAGGAACGCGAGGTGGACGACGGCACCGGTGGACCGGTGCAGATCCTGGAGGATCGGCAACGAGGTCCGATGGAACCAGTGATTGCGCACTGCCCGCGATCCCAGTTCGAACAGGCGAACCCCCAGCTCGTACCGCGATCCGTCACGGTTGAGCCAGCGCATCGACACCATCTTCTCGAGCAGACGATGCGCCGACGAGCTGGGAATTCCGGTGAGCCGCGTCGTCTGACTCAGGGTCAGATACCCGTTGTCGTCGAGCGCCTCGAGCACCAGCTCGATCCGATCGAGCATCGACGTGGCGGGGGCCTGTTCACGGTCATCCGACACGGCCGAGTCCTCTCCGCTAGGGCAGGTCAGACAGGTCAGACACCGATCCTTCTGACATCGAGATGTACAGCCCCGAAATATAGTTCCCCCGCACGCCCCGCAGGCACGAGTTCCCACCGACAGAGACGAAGGTGCCCTCCGTCCGGTGACGGACGGAGGGCACCTTCGAGATTCTGCCGAAAATTCGCCGCTCAGGCCTCGAGCGACGCCGGCGGGGTGAAGCGCTCGCCGTACTTGGCGGCGAGTTCCTCGGCGCGCTTGACGAAGCCGGCCTTGCCGCCCTCGTAGCCGGCGACGAACTGGCTCACGCCACCGGTCCATGCCGGGTAGCCGATGCCCATGATCGAGCCGATGTTGGCGTCGGCGGTGGACGTGATGACGCCCTCGTCGAAGCACTTCTGCGTCTCGATGGCCTCGATGAACAGCATGCGGTCGATCAGGTCCTGGATCGGCGGCGTGACCGAACCGGAGTTGAAGTGCTCACGCAGGCCCTGCCACAGGCCGGAACGCTTGCCGTCCTCGTAGTTGTAGAAGCCCGCGCCGCCGAGACGGCCCTTACGGTCGTTGCCCTCGACCAGGTAGTTGATGACGTCGCCGGCCGGGTCGGCGGGCAGTGCCTTGCCCTCGGCCAGCGCGGCGGCCTTCGACTCGGCGCGAATCTTCTGCATCAGCGTCAGATTCAGCTCGTCCGACAGCTGCAGCGGTGCCGCCGGGTAGCCGGCCTGCATGCCCGCCTGCTCGATGGTGGCCGGCTCGATGCCCTCGGCGACCATGCCGATGGCCTCGTTGACGAAGGTGCCGATCACGCGCGAGGTGAAGAACCCGCGCGAATCGTTGACGACGATCGGGGTCTTGCGGATCGCCTGCACGAAGTCGAACACCCGCGCCAGCGACTCGTCGGACGTCTTCTCGCCGCGGATGATCTCCACCAGCGGCATCTTGTCGACGGGCGAGAAGAAGTGGATGCCGATGAAGTCCTCGGCCCGCTTGACGCCGGTCGCGAGATCGGTGATCGGCAGCGTCGAGGTGTTGGAGCCGAGGAGCGCGTCGGGCTCGACGATGTCCTCGATCTCCTGGAACACCTTCTTCTTCAGGTCGGGCGACTCGAAGACGGCCTCGACGACGAAGTCGACACCCGCGAAGTCGGCTGGATCCGCGGTGGGCGTGATCAGCGCCAGCAGGGCCTTGGACTTCTCCTCGGTGGTCTTGCCGCGGGAGAGCGCCTTGGCCTCGATCTTCTCGGAGTACGCCTTGCCCTTCTCGGCGGCCTCGATCGTGACGTCCTTGAGCACCACCGGGATTCCGGCCTTGGCGCACACGTACGCGATGCCGGCGCCCATCATGCCGGCGCCGAGGACGCCAACCTTCTTGATCTCACGCTTGGGGATGTCCTTGGGACGCGAGGCACCCGAACCGATCGCCTGCATGTCGAAGAAGAACGCCTGGATCATGTTCTTCGCGACACGGCCGGTGACCAGCGAGGTGAAGTAGCGGGACTCGATGAGCAGCGCGTTGTCGACGTCGACCTGGCTGCCTTCGACCGCGGCGGCGAGGATCGCGCGCGGCGCCGGCATCGGCGCACCCTTGAGGGTCTTGCGCAGGTTCGCCGGGATGGCCGGCAGGTTCGCCGCGAACGCCGGGGTGGCGGGGGTGCCGCCGGGGATCTTGTAGCCCTTGACATCCCACGGCTGGACGCCGCCCTCGGGGTTGGCCTTGATCCACGCCTTCGCGGCGGGGACCAATTCGTCGACGGAGGAGACCACCTCGTCGACCAGGCCGACCTCCTTGGCCTGCTGCGGCCCGCGCTGCTGGCCCTGCAGCAGCATCTGGGTCAGCGCGGTCATCAGGCCGAACATCCGGACGGTGCGGACGATGCCGCCGCCGCCGGGCAGCAGGCCGAGGGTGACCTCGGGCAGGCCGATCTTGACGCCCTTGACGTCCGCCGCGATGCGGTGGTGCGTGGCGAGTGCGATCTCCAGGCCGCCGCCGAGCGCCGCACCGTTGATGCAGGTGACGACCGGCTTGCCGAGGGTCTCGAGGCGACGCAGGTCGGCCTTGAGGGTGAGGCTGTGGTTGAAGATCTGCTCGGCGTCCTCGGGGCCGACCTTCATCATGTTCTTCAGGTCGCCGCCCGCGAAGAAGGTCTTCTTGCCGGAGGTGAGGACGACGCCGGTGATCGAGTCCTTCTCCGCGTACAGCCGGTCGACGGTCTCCTGCATCGACGAGATGTAGCGGTCGTTCATGGTGTTCGCGCCCTGGTTGGGGTCGTCGATGGTGAGCACGACGATGCCGTCGGCGTCCTGCTCCCAGTTGATGATGTTCTGATCGCTCACTGTTTCGTATCTCCTGCTTGGTCCGTGAGCGTCAGACGCGCTCGATGATGGTGGCCACGCCCATGCCGCCGCCGATGCACAGCGTGACGAGGGCGCGCTTGGCGCCGCGGCGCTCGAGCTCGTCGACCATGGTTCCGGTGATCATGGCGCCGGTCGCGCCGAGCGGGTGACCCATCGCGATGGCGCCACCGTTGACGTTGAGCTTCTCGTCCGGGATGTTCAGGTCCTTCTGGAACTTCAGGGCGACGGCGGCGAACGCCTCGTTGATCTCGAACAGGTCGATGTCGTCGACCGTCAGACCGGCCTGCGCGAGCACCTTGTGCGCGGCCGGCGTCGGGCCGGTGAGCATGATCGTCGAGTCGGCGCCGGAGGTGGCGGTCGCGACGACGCGGGCACGCGGTGTCAGGCCCATGGCCTGCCCTGCGCTTTCACTGCCCACGAGCACCAGCGCGGCGCCGTCGACGATGCCGGAGCTGTTGCCGCCGTGGTGGACGTGGTTGATCTTCTCGACCCAGTGGTACTTCTGCAGCGCGACGGCGTCGAAGCCGCCCAACTCACCGAGACCCGCGAACGACGGCGCCAGCTTGCCGAGCGCCTCGGCCGTGGTGCCCGGACGCATGTGCTCGTCGTTGTCGAGGACCGTGATGCCGTTGATGTCCTTGACCGGGACGACGGACTTGGCGAAGTAACCGCCCGCCCACGCCTTGGCGGCCAGGTCCTGCGAGCGCGCCGCGTAGGCGTCCACGTCCTCGCGGGTGAAGCCCTCCATGGTGGCGATCAGGTCGGCGCCGATGCCCTGCGGCACCAGGTAGGTGTCGAAGTTGGTGGCGGGGTCCTGCATCCAGGCGCCGCCGTCGGAGCCCATCTTCACCCGGGACATCGACTCGACGCCGCCTGCGATGACCAGCTCGTCCCAGCCGGAGCGCACCTTCTGCGCGGCCATGTTCACGGCCTCGAGGCCGGAGGCGCAGAAGCGGTTGATCTGCACGCCGCCGACCGTCTCGGGCATCCCGGCCACGGTCACGGCAGTGCGGGCGATGTCGGCGCCCTGGTCGCCGAGCGGGGAGACGACACCGAGGATCACATCGGAGATGCGGTTCTCGTCGAGGTCCGGGAAGCGGGTGCGCAGTTCCTGGATCAGGCCGGTGACCAGCGAGATCGGCTTGACCGAATGCAGCGAACCGGTGTTCTTGCCCCGGCCGCGCGGGGTTCGGATGGCTTCATAGATGAATGCCTCTGTGGTCACTGTGAGGTGTTCCTTCCTGTTCACGTCTGCGTGCCGCCGCAGCGACCTGCCCATTCGAGGCACAGACCTCGGCTCGCTTCACCTTAGAACGTGTTCCATTTTGCGGGAAGGACCGAAGCGATCCCGGTCTGTGACCGAGGCGATCACCGGACCCTCCCGCGGGCGTCGCCATCAAGCATTCGATCGATTCGGCCGTTAGCCTTCTGGGGAGTCGGGCAGTGCGGAGGGATCGAAGTCGATGAGTGCAGTGGGGGGCGGATCGCGGTCCGGGCTGACACGACGGGGCTTCCTGGGCGCGGCCGCGCTCGGTGCGGCAGGCGCGGCGAGCGTGACGGCGGTGGCGGCGGCGGCCCCCGGGGTGGCCGCGGCGCGATCCACCGTCCGCCGCAGTGCCCCCGCGCAGGGTCTTCCCGCACCCGGATCCATCACGGCGACGGATCCCGCGCTGCTCAGCGCGGTGGAGGCCGCCAGCCTCCTGCAGTCCGGCACGCTGCATCCCCGAGAGTTGCTCGACGCCTGCCTGAACCGCAGCGCCGCCTTCGACGGCGCGACCGGCGGCTGGGTGCGGATCTATCCCGAGATGGCGTACGAGGCAGCCGATGCTGCGGCGCAGCGACTGTCGGGCAAGGGCCGCGCCGCCGTCGGCGACGCCCCGCTGGTGTGCGGGTTGCCGCTGGCTCTCAAGGACCTGTTCGCGGTCGCGGGCCTGCCGCTGACGGCGTCGAGCAAGGTTCTCGAGGGCAACATCGCCGCCGGTGACTCTACGGCGTGGACGCGCCTGCGCGACGCGGGCATGGTGTTGATGGGTCACGCGCACACCGACGAGTTCGCGATCGGCGTCGCCACCGAACAGGTGGGCAACCCGTGGAACACCGAGTACTCACCGGGCGGATCGTCGGGCGGCAGCGCGGCCGTCCTCGCGGCGCGTTTCGTCCCGCTCGCAACCGGCACCGACACGGGCGGTTCGCTCCGTCTGCCGGCGAGCGCGTGCGGGATCACGTCGATCAAACCGACGTTCGGCCGGTGCAGCACCCGCGGCGTCATTCCGTTGACGTGGACCCGCGACCACGCCGGACCGATGGGCCGCAGCGTCGCCGACGCCGCACTACTCCTCGGCTTCATGGCGGGCGCGGATCCCGACGATCCGACGACGACGGTCGGCCCCGACGTCCCGGCCGGCGGCTACCCGATCGCCGCGAAGGGCGGCCCGACACCGCTGTCGGGCAAGCGGTTCGGTGTGGCCCGACGCAGTGTCGATGCGCTGCCCGCACCACTCGGCACACTGTTCGCGGAGTACCTCGATCTCATCGGACGCCTCGGCGGCAGCTTCGTCGACGTCGCGCTGCCGATCGCCGGCCCGGACCTGTTGACCGGCGACTCCGCCGAGATGGGCAGCTACCACAAACAGTTCGCCGACAAGCTGGGCTCCTACCGCCTCGACAACAACGTGACCGTCGCCGGCGCCCTGGCGGCACTGGCGGTTCCGTCGATCGACTACATGACCGCTGCCCGCAACCGACTGGTGTACCAGCACGAGTACAACCGGATGTTCGCCGACAACGACCTCGACGCCGTCCTGGTGCCGGGCTCGAAGGTGGACGGGTCCAAGCGACTCGAGATCGCGGGCGTCTCGGTGTTCGGCGGTACGACCGGGGACGTGCGGTGGGCCAACCTCACCGGCGCCCCCGTGATCTGCACGCCGGCCGGACGTTCCGCGGCCACCGGGCTGCCCTTCGGGGTCCAGATCGGCGGGCGCCCGTGGGACGAGACCGCGCTGATCGAGATCGCACTGGAACTACAGGCGGCGCGCCCCGATTGGACCGAGGCGCCCCCGGTGGCGCCGGCGCCGCGGCAGATCCCGCAGGTCCGGGTCACCACCCCCGGTCCGGGCCCCGATCCGACCAACACGGCGAACATCGGTTTCGGATTCCACTTCCTGCCGACGACGTCGACGGTCGCCATCTGATCGTCACCGCCCGGGACTCGACCTGCTCAGTGATCCATGACGATCCGACCGCCCTCGCCGGTCGGCGCCCCCGGCAGGGTCTCATCGGCCGCCCACTCCCGTCGCGTGTACGCCTGCACCCGGGTGAACAGGCCGGTCGGGCAGGTACCCGAGGACCTGTCGCACCCGCCGGCGGCGTACACGATCCCGAGGACCGCGACCGTGCCGTCGGCCCGCGGTACCCACACGGGGTTTCCGGAATCGTTCGGGGCGACGGCGGGGGCCGCGTCGAGGCCGGCGAAACTGCAGGTGTCGCTCGTCGTGGGGCACGGTGCCGTCAGGCGTCCGCACCGGACGTTGCCGGCCGCCGCGGTGTATTCCGACGCGAACCACTCGGCGCCGGACTGGCACACGACGGCCCCCGGCTCGAGGTCGTCGGCGACAGCGGCGATTCTCGCCGTGCGCGGCAGCGTCACTCGATCGGTCCCGGACCCTGTCGGCACCACCACGACGTCGTCCGGCGTCGCGCCGCGGGCCGCCGACAACGTCAGCACCGGCGAGACGGGCTCCGGACCGGTGTCCACCATGGACATGTCGAGACCGGATCCACCCGTGACCGAGCCGAAGTCGGCATCCCAGCGGCGGGTGCTGTGGCTGACAACCGCCTGCGTGGGCCCCGACCACCCGAGCTCGAGGTGCGCACCCACCTTGCCGCCGACATGACCGGCAGACAGCAGGTAGTACCTGCCGTCCCGTTCCAGCGCTATCGAGTACTTGCCCCACTGCGCATGCGCCGAACCGGGATACGTGTTGTACGTGACGAACGGTCCCGCGGTCCGAGCGGGGTCCGGCGTCCGGATCGGTGGCTCGGCCGGCACCACGGAAGGTGCCGCATACGCGGCGGTCGGCGGGTCGTCGTGTCCGCCGCCGTCGAGCCGGTCTGCGTCACGTGTGTCCCACACCGTCACGACGGCGAGTACCGACGCGACAACGAACGCAATCGCCGCTCCCGACAGAAGGATTCGACGACGCACGACGGAAGTGTCAGGCCAGATCGGGCAGCTCGTTCGGCCGCACCCGCGATGCACGGACGAGGAGCAGCCCCATCACCAGCACGAACATCACCAGGACCAGGGCGCCGGCAACCGGCGCGCCCGTGAAGGCCAGCGTTCCCCCACCGGCCACGGCCGCCGAGCCCGCACCGGCACTAGGCCCCGCACCCAGTGTGTACATCCGAATCCTCTTCTTCTCGTGTCGTTCTCGACTCCGATACTCCGCTACCCCGCTCGATGATGCCTCGCGCAGCACCGCCGCCAGCGCCGGGCGGTCCCGATGTGCGGGTTCGGTGCGCGCTACCGCACCACTCAGGTGCCGGCGATCCGGTGCATCGGCACCGACGTTCGCTCGGCGTTGCGTTTCGTCTTGACCCAGTCGCTCTGACGACTGATGAGGCGCCCGAAGGCCCTCCACGCCACGACGTAGGACATCAGCATGTAGCCCACGTAGCTCATGCCCAACACGATCCCGTGGAGACGCGACAGCTGCGGTTCGCTGCGCCGGCGATACAGCGGACCCCAGATCGCGAACTCGCCCACACCGAGGATCAGATAGGACACGAACAGCGCCCACCCGCCGCTCACCAAGTACGACTTGAAGAACTCCGGGTAGTTGACCATGTTCCAGGTCATCACCAGCAGTGGCAACGGATAGACGATCGTGCCGATCACCTGCAGCCAGGGAGTCAGCATGAAATAGGTGATCTCCCATGCGCCGAGGTTGGTCACCCGCCGTGAGCGCCAGATCGCCGGCAGATAGCGGATGCACTGCATTCCGCCCTGCGCCCAGCGAACCCGCTGCCGGATCAGCGGTTTCAATTCCGGCAGCGCCTCCTGATCGACCCAGCTCGCCGTGGTGTACGCATTGCGCCATCCCAGCAGGATCAGGTGCAGTCCGAGTTCGAAATCCTCGAGCAGTGCGCCGTGCCACGGCTCACCGAATCGGGCCGCGACCGCGTCGAGCGCCGACAGCCGACTCAGCTGACCGTTGCCGCCGATGCTGACGGTCCGTGAGTAGCGCCGGGCCATCTGCATCGCGGAGATCGGGCCCCGGAATTCCAGATCCTGCAGACGCACCAGGGTCCGGGCGAACCTGTTCTTCCACTGCCGACCCGGGCCGAGCGGCTGCGGATCCGCGCGGTTGCTCATCCGGACCTCGACCTGCACCGACCCGACGTAGTCGTTGCCGAAGCAGTCCGGGCCCGCCGAGATCTCCAGCATGTTCGGAGCAGGTCGTCCGTCCGCGTCGACGATGCAGATCAGCACCTTGTTCCGGTCGACGTCGTCGGGCAGCTGGGCGTCGATCGCGCGATAACCGAAATTGAGCGCGTCGCCCTTGCCGGTACGGGCGTTCGGGAGGGTGCGTGGGAGGAGGTGGACCATGGGATCGAACTGCTCGATCGCAGCGACGACGTCGCGCGTCCCGTCCTCCGACTCGTCGTCGGTCACCCACGCGTGACAGTCCGGGAAGTGTCGCCGCAGGTAGCTCAGGGTGTCGCCGATCACCACTTCCTCGTTGAGGCAGGGGATGATGAAGTGCAGTTCGAATTCGTCCGGGTCGCCGGGGCGTTCGGGAACGTGGCGCAGGAACGGGACGAGAATGGCGATCACATACACCAGGAACACGAGGCCGAGGATCAGCGAGAGCACGATCGTCAGGCCGAGCACGGTATCGAAGGTCACTGACGGGGACTCTCTTTCAATCGCGCACGGATCGGACCGGCACCATCCGCGACCGTGCTGGCCCGACCGATCCACCTACTGAAGACCACCAGGGTCGTGCATCCACCCGCCAACACGATGAGCGACCCGATGATGGTGTGCGCCATCTCGAAGCCGGAGCGCCCGTTGTGCACCGTGTACACCCCCACGACGACCAGGCGGATCATGTTGACACTGAGCATGGCCACGCAGCTGATGACCAGTCCGATCGTCATGTGCAACAGCCGGACCCGGCCGAAGTGGAGGTAGATGGCGGCCAGCAGCAGCATCGGCAGGATCAGCAGCGCGGTGCTGCAGCCGGTGACCAGTTCCAGGGCGAACACCTTGTTGGTGCCGATGCCGACATAGAAGGTGTCGGACCCGCGCACCCATTTGGTGGGCGCCCCGACGAGGCCGTTGAGCAGCGCCGCCAACCCAGCTTCCCAGGCACGGAACTGAGGTTGGCGAATCAATAGCATCACGATGATCAGGGCATAGACCCCGACCCCCGTCCATCGGACCGACGGAGCATCCGGCATGCGCACCCCTCGTCCGGCGGTCACTTCGGGACTCCTCGTTCCCGGATCACACTCGACCGCAACACGACCGTCGAATAGACGCCGAGCACGAGTACCAGTCCGACGGTGAGGTTGGTGAGCATCAGGTGCTTGATCAGATCGGACGCACCGTCGGAGAGATTCACCGCCCAGAACTGTGCGATCGCGGCGACCGCGAGGAACAGGCCGGTCGCGCCGATGCTCTTGTCCTGCTGGTCCGGGCACACCCGCAGCACCGCGACGAACAGCACGCATGCAACGAGCGTCAACGCGACGATGAGCAGCGGAAGCGCGCCGAACATCATGCGCCAGAAGTGGTAGAAGACCGATACCCGCCACTCCTGGGTGTCGGGCCGTCCCGAATACCACGGATACGAGTAGATGTAGTCCGCCCGCAGCTTGGACATTCCCACGAGACCCCGCCCCATCATCGAGAGCAGTCGGGTGGGCTCGTGCAGGTAGACCTGCGAGAGCAGATCCCACATGGAGGTCTTGTCCAGGAAGCCCTGGTAACCCGGAAGTTCCGTGACCGAGTTCGGCGAGTTGATGCGGGAGCCGACACCGGACACGAGCGACGGATCGAGCCCCAGCCGGGCCAGGTCCTGGTCGGGATGTGGGCTGTGCGGGAGCATCTCGACGAAAACCGCGTTGTACTGGTTCAGTTCGGCGAACCGGGCCGGCTGCGTGCGCAGGTACTGGCCGACCGAGGCGAGCAGTGCACCAACCGCGCCGATTCCGAACCACCTGCCCTGCAACGGATACTGGCCGAGGGACGCCGGGTCACCCACACGGCGGCAGAGCATCAGCCCGGCCGCGACGACGGCGAACGTCACCGCCTGGGTCTTGGTCGTTGCCGTGAACAGCGCGATCAGTCCTATCGCGGCGACGTGCCACCAGTGCACGCGCTGCGCCCGCCACATCGCCAGGGACGCCACCATCAACGCCAGTACACCGAGGATGGCCCCGGTGTCGCTGTAGGGCGACACGAAGTAGCCGGCGAACGATGCGTCGGCCACCACCAGCCACACGCCACCGACGACGCACGCCTTGCCCACCAACGATCCCGGGGTCCAGGCGAAGAGGAGTCCGGCGAGCAGGCCGAGTACGACGGCGCACAGGACGCCGAGCGCTCGCAGGTCCATGACTCCAGGCAGGCGCAACAGCGGAGTCAACCACTCCGCCAGCTGAAGCAGGTAGAGCTGCGACGAGTTGTACGCCTGCCCGTATGTGTTCCACGGGCAGTCTTCGCCGTACCACCGGTGGTCGAAGTACGTCGTGTACACCA
Source organism: Rhodococcus sp. W8901 (assembly GCF_013348805.1). Taxonomy (NCBI): domain Bacteria; kingdom Bacillati; phylum Actinomycetota; class Actinomycetes; order Mycobacteriales; family Nocardiaceae; genus Rhodococcus; species Rhodococcus sp. W8901. Next base: position 548,019 of record NZ_CP054690.1, on the reverse strand, counting down.
GGTCGTCGACCGGAGTGTTGTAAGGGTTTCCGGCGCGCAGACCCATGCCGCACGTGAGCCGCTGACCATCGCCCTGATCACTGAGGCCTATGGCGCCGCCGTAGAACAGACGCATCAGCATGAGGCCCGCGAAGGCCGCGCCCGCGCCCACCGATACCCAGCCGAGCGCCGTGCCCTCGATCCGGTATCCGAAGATCCGGGAGACCGTCGCGAGCGCCGCCCGCAGTCGCGGGCGCGGCTTCGGGGGCTTGGTGCCGGGCACCAACGCCAGTGGATCCTCGGTGAATCCGAGACCGTCCGAGTCGACGAGTTCGAACTTGTCGCTCACCTGAGTCCACCGCGCACGCTGCCGATGACGGTGCCGGTCGCCGGGCCGTACCAGCAATCCGCGGACGTCTCACCGACGAGCGGCTTGATCACGAAGTCGTCCGGCCGCTGCCCCGCCGTGTACTGATCGATCACCGGCTGGCAGGCGCGGTAGGCCGCATCGAGGCGGACCTGGGCGTCCCCGTTCGGCACGGGGATCGCCCCGGTCATCTCGGCGTCGTGCGGACGTGAACACACCGTCTGCTTCTCACCCGAACGGCACAGCCGAATGCCATCGGAGATGGTGCGTCCCATGATGTTCCGCAGAGATCCGGTGAACTCGGGGCGGCTCTCCGGCTGCAGCGGATCCTGCACACCGAGCGAGCACACCACCGTGCGGAGCCCGCCGGCCCATTCCTTCTGGGTCGGGTACTTCGCCCACACCGATATTCCGTACTGGTAGTCGAATTCGCGTGCACCCAGGTATCCGCGAATCCCGTCCCACGGACAGACATCCGAGGCCTGCAGGCGCTCCAATGCATTGGACGGACGATCGGGCTGATTCAGCAGATCGTCCGGCAACACACCGAATCCGTACACCTCGAGCTGATGCGGATACTCGCAATTGATCCACGGAGAGACGTTGCTGAGCGAGAGCATCTCCTCTGCAGTCTCGCGGACGTAGCAGGTGCCCTCGGCGGCCTGATAGGTGGGAAGCGCGGTGTCCGGTTCGGTCCCACACGCGACGACGAACGTCGCTACCACCGACGCCGCCGCGATCACAAAGATCGACCTGAACAACCAACTGCTCCTCGTTGAGTCCTGACACGTTCCGCGGCGACGCGAACACACCGACGGTACTGGTCCCCACACACTCGAACCACGGCTCGCTACGAAAGGGCGGAACCACGCACGCGATGGTGCGCAGCGCCGTACCGCCCTGCTCGGCCGGCCCGTCACCCGATCGTCTCGACGACCGCGAGCGCCAACCGCTGCGCACGCACCGACTGCGGCTGTGCAGTGGTGACGACGACCGCGGTTGTTCCACGTGCAACCGCGTACACCGCGCCGTCCGGACCCCCGAACCGGCCGCCGCTCCAGCCCGCCGGTTCCGACGCAGGCGAGCTGGTCGATATCGGGGCCGCGCGGTCAACCACCTCAACCGCCGTCGTCTCGGCCTCGGTCCGCGCCACCCACACCGAGGCCACCACGGCGCCGCCGGGATCGGTGAAGAAGCACGCGGACGGGTCGACGGTCGGATCGACGAGCACCGACCCGACCCGTTCGCCGTTGAGCACCTCGACCTGCTCGACCGAGAGGACCGAGCAGTCGCCCGCCGTACGCGGGACCGGAACGTCGGGTACCGCGGCGACGACGGCCGACGGTGCCGCCGCCACCTCCGGCGCATCCTGTGCCGCACCGCAACCGACAACTGCGCCGAGCAGAACGGCCACGACGACACCGGCCAACGCGTGGTCGGCCCTCACAGCACTGCCACCCGGGTGAACGGGACGAACGGCTCGACCACGGGAAACACCACGAGCATCAGCAACGCCACCATCGCGACGAAGAGCACCACCGCGGCGACCAGTTTCGCCGGCCAGGGGCCGGGCAGATGCCGCCAGATCCAGGCGTACACAACTATCCTTCCGAGAGGGACTTGGGAACAACAGGATTCAGAGGATCCTTCTCCGCCGTGTCGACCAGGACTGCCTGCACGACCAGCCGATCCGTCGCCGAGAAACGGGGCGTACAGGTGGTGAGCGTCAGCAGCGCGACTCCGTCCTGCGGCGGCTCCGCGTAATCCGCGTCCATCGGCACCGGTGCGATCACACCGATAGCCGTCGGATCGACCACCTGCTGCCCCACCGCGCGCTGATAGGGCGCCGGCAGTGGCGTGACGGTGACCGAATCCGCCGAACACGTGGCAGGTTTCCTGTTCGTCGCCCAGTCCAGCGCTTCGCTCGCGCTCGGCAGCACCCGGTAGGTGAACCAATGGGTCCGGGTTTCCACCACCACCGCGTCACAGGTGTTCAGCAGGTCGATGTCGTTGAACGGGGATCCCTTGCCCACGCGATGACCGGCGAGCGCGAAGTTGCCCCGTTCTCCGGGTTGCGCGGTTCCCTCGTAGTGCCCCGGCCCGATTTCCAACTCGGCGTCGGATGTGCCCTGCACCACCGTCAGCTGGAAATCGTTGCCGAAGGCTGGGATGTGCAGCTTCGCGAAGCCGACCGGTCCGGACACCGACTCGGTCGCAGTCCGCTCGCGGTCGGGCTCGGACCAGAGCTGATCGAGCTGCTCTGTGGCCGTGCGCTGTTTGCGGTCGGAGGTGAGGTCGGTCCAGTACACCTCGTACACGATGAACAGGACCCCGATCAGCGCGAGGGTCAGCAGCGCCTCGCCTGCCCCACGGTAGATTCGTTGCGCGCGTGTGACCGGCGCGTCCAGGACCACCCGCGTGGGGCTGTACGGCGAATATCGATGTCGTCCAGGCATAGGGGATTCGGAACCTCACACAGGGATGCTCGAGGCAGACGCCGGCTGCTCGTTCTTGATCAACGCGAAGACCTCGGCGCGCGAACGGATACCAAGTTTGCGGAAGATGCTGGTGAGATGCTTCTCCACCATGCGCTGCGAAACGTACAGTTGCGCAGCGATCTCACGGTTGCGCATGCCCTGCACGACGAGTTGGACCACCCGCCGCTCGATGTCGCTCAGCGTCCCGAGTCGAGGATCACCGGATGCCGAGGGCGCGGCGGCCTCCATACCAGTGCGGGTGGACCAACGACCACCACTGATCCACCCGTCGGCGCCGATGCGCTCGAACAGCGCGAAGGCCGTCCGCGCACGCTGACGGCTCTGGGTCACCTTGCCGTGCTCGAGCAGCCTGTCGGCATAGATCGCCAGGGAACGAGCCCGCTCCAGAGCGGGAACCTTGTCGTCCCGGGAACCCAGCGCCAACTCGACCAGCTCACGGGCATCAGTGATTTCGGCGACCAGCAGCCGTCCCCGTGCCAGGATCGCCGACGTCAGAGTCGTCTGGGTGCGCCGCTGCAGCCGTTCGGTCGTCACGTCCAGCATGCGCGCCGCGGCCCGCAGGTCGCCGGCAAGCACGAGCGCCTCGATGAGGTCGACGTACCGTTGCGTCTTCCAGATGCACGCATGCCGGTCGACGTGGTCGATGCTCTGCTCGAGCAGGGCGATCGCCCGTTCCGCATCACCCTGCATCAATGCGTTCTCGCCCAGCACGGCGAGCACCCTCGCCTGCAGGCTGTCGATCTCCCCCGACGCACTGACGGAAAGCAACTGGGCCGCAATCTGTTCGGCCTCACAGAACTGTCCCTGTAACCCCAGGATCTGCACGCGCTGAGCGAGCCGCAGCGTGCGCAGGTGCGTGTGAGACGAGAGGATCGCGTCGGCGTGTTCCCAGAGATTCCTCGCTCCGACGGGGTTTCCCGCAATGATCTCGCAGTCGACCTGCGCCGTGAGCAGGTACATCCGTTGGAGCGGGGTCAGGGACGGATTCGAAGCGCATTCGAACCGTGCCCGGGCCTCCTCGACCCGTCCCAGCCGGGTGAGGAACATTCCCGAGGCGGCGATACCGCGAAAGTCACGCCGGGAGAACGGCTCGACGGCGTCCGCCTCGTTGTGCAGAGACTGCGCCTCCTCGGAGTTCTCCCGCGCCAGCGCCAGGCTCATGCGTGCCAGCGTGAGCGCATCGCAGGGGCTTCCGGGGTGGCGGGTGTGGATACGCTCCGCCAACCTGTACAGCTCGTACACACCGTAGAACTGGCCCTGCTCGAGCTGAAAGAGTATCGCGACCCCTGCCAAGTCCATCGCGGCGGCGGGGGCCTCGTCGGCACACTCGCGCACTGCATCGACGACGGACTCGACGTTGATCGGCCGATCGGCGAGATAGCGCGCCTCGATCTTGACGAGTTCGGCCGCGGCACGGTCTGCCACGCATGCATCCGACCACACCACCTCGTCCGCGAGACTCTCGGCGTCGCTGCGGAATCCCTGTTCGAGCGCGAGCTTCGCGGCGGTCAACCGCAGTGCGCTCGCGCTCGTGCCGCACGACATCGAGATTGCGTCACGCAGAATCGACAGGGCGACAGAACACGACCACTCGCGGGCCATCGCGTCGGCGTTCTCCAGGACCTGCTGCGGCTCGAGTTCCGCGTCGACAGGACGCAGGACCGAAGCGTCCGTGACGCCGTCACGTCCGCTACCGAGCTCTCTCTGATACCCACGCTCGTCGACCAGGGTGTGCGCGAGCGTCCGGCGACCGGGGGTGGCAGTCCCGTAGACGGCCCACCGGTCCAGCTGATTGCCGATCCGTACCCGGTCCCCGATCCGTTCCAGCTGTCGCAGCGAGAGTAATCCGTCCAACTCGCGTTCGGGGTCGGCGCTTGCCCGGTCCGCAGCCAGTTCGAGCAGATCCGGTACCGCAACCGACTTTGCCACCGCCAGAAGGGACAACATCGTCCGCTGGTTCTCGGTCATACGGTCGTCGATTTCCATCCAACGCGACGCGCGGGAGCCGCTGACCACGATCGGATAGCGGATCGACTCGATTCCGTCGACCTGCCGGTCGGTGACCGTCTCGCACAGTTCCAGCAACGCACCCGGATTACTGCGCGAGATGCGGTGCAGCTCATCGACGAGAGCCGGCGCCGGGGTTCTTCCGAGCGCCTCGGTCATGAGCGCGACTGCAGCGGCCTTCCCGAGCGGGGGCACTGCGACTTGAGACAGGGGCAGGAACGGTTCGGGCGGTTCGACTCCGCTGACGAGCACCAGGACGACCCGATGATTCGCGAGCCTTCGCCCCACGTACCCGAGGAGCGTTTGGCAGTCCTCCCCCATGCGGTCGGCATCGTCGACGAGTATCGCCAACGGCCCCTCGTGATCGGCATGCCGCGCGATCGCGTCGAGCAGATGTTCGGCGCGGGTGGCGATCGCGGATTTGCGGATCTCGAGCCCCGCCGTCCGCCGGGAAGCATCGCGCTGCCGACCCGATCGGCCGAGCAACGCCATCAGGCTGTAGTCGACCTGCTCGCACACGTTCGACGCGCCGCCGATGGAGACCGTGTCGAAGGAGGAATTGACGACCAACTCGCCCAGCAGACGAGTGCGTCCGGACCCGGTGGGTCCAGTGATCACGAGCGCAGATCCGAGACCGAGTTCGGCGGCCTCGAAAGCATCCTGAACCTGTCGAAGGGTGGAGATCGGCTCGGCCGTGCGGCTGCGGAATCCGCCGTCGTTCATCGTTGCCGTCGCGCCCTTCTCCCAGTCATATTGATCGTGATCGCCTATATCTAACGCTTGACCAGAGCTCTCCGCCTCCGTAAACCACGGGTCGGCGGGGATTTCACCGAATCGGTGCGGGAACTGCGGGGTGCCGCACCGATCTGTGCGGCGCCCCGCCTCCTGGCTCCGCAAGACCCGACAGCATCGAGAGGTCGGGTTGGCTGTCGACGAATGCACCGATCCGACAGTCGGACTGCGGATCGAGATGAGCGAAAGGGACAGCAAATTGTCGCACCAATCCGCGCGCAGCGAGTCACAGTCGGCTCGAATCGCGGTCATCTACGGAACCCGCCCGGAAGCCATCAAATGTGCACCCCTGGTGAAGGCACTCGAGGCCCATCCCGCACTCGACCCGACCGTCATCGTCACCGGCCAGCACACCGGCCTCGTCGACCAGGTCCACGCCACGTTCGGGATCTCCGCCGACCACGACCTGAACCTCATGGAGCCGGGTCAACCGCTGGGCCGGCTGTCCGGCCGCGTCACCACCGCCGCGAGTGCGGTGCTCCGCGCCGAACGCCCCGACGCGGTGGTGGTCCACGGTGACACGTCCAGCTCCACCGCGGCCGCCCTGGCCGCGTTCAGCGAGAACATCCCCGTCGTCCACCTCGAGGCCGGGCTGCGCTCGCACGACCTCGGCAACCCGTTTCCGGAGGAGGGTAATCGGCGGATGACGGCGGCTGTGACGGCGCTGCATCTGTGCCCCACAAACCTGGCCCGCCGCAATCTGCTCGACGAGGGTGTCGTGCCCGATCGGGTCACGGTGACGGGCAACACCGTCGTCGACGCGCTGCTCACCGTGGCGTCCAGCGACATCCCGCCCACCGACCCCGCCCTGCGGACCGCGTTGGCCGGCGGTCGACGCCTCGTTCTGCTGACGCTGCATCGCCGCGAGTCGTGGGGGCCACCGATGAGCGCGATCGCGAAGTCGGTGCGACGGATCGTCGAGGCCGTGCCCGACATCGTCGTTCTCTGCCCGATGCACCCGAATCCGATGGTGCGCGAGACACTGACCGCGAACCTGGGTGGGCACGAACGCATTCTGCTCACCGAGCCGCTGGAGTACACCGACCTGGCAACCGCGCTCCGTCACGCCCATCTGGTCCTCACTGACTCCGGCGGAATCCAAGAGGAAGCACCGACTTTCGGAGTACCCGTACTGGTGCTGCGCGACACCACCGAGCGCCCCGAGGCCATCGACGCCGGGTGTGCTCTGCTGGTCGGCACCCGACCGGACGCGATCTTCAGCGAGGCGACGCGGCTATTCCTCGACGCCGACGCGTACCGAACGATGACGGCCGCCGGAAACCCGTACGGCGACGGGCACGCCGGCGCGCGCGCCGCCGCCGCGATTGCCGAACTGGTCGGGGCCGGGTCGCGGTTGCCGGACTACGCACCCGACGGTGACTTCTCATCCTCGACGCGAATCGCCGTATCGGTCGGATAGCCGGACCGTCGGAGCGTGCTCGTGCCATCCCGCAGCGGTGCGGGATGGCGCACAGTCCGCGCGCGAGGCCGCACAGTGATCTCGCCGAACCGTCTCCGTGCCACTTCGTGGGCGAACCTGACTGTGGGGGGAGTCCCCACCTGTTGCGGACCCGTGACGCTGCAGGCGGCACGAGAATGGAGCAAGAATGAGGATGGCGTCGTTCGCAAGGACCGTCTCCGGTCTGGCGGTTGCGGCTCTGACCGCGACCACCTGGGGAATCGCCGCGGCACCGGCCGGAGCGGATCCGCTGGCCGCGCAACCGGGTGAGCTGATCGTCAACGGCGACGCCGAGAACGGCATCACCGAATGGACGGGCACCACCTTCGCGTCGAGGGCCTACAGCACCGGTCTGCAGCCGACGATCGTCAACGAGAAGGGCGCGACCGGGAAGACGTTCGACGGCGGCACCAGCTACTTCGGGGTCTCGGGTAATGCCAACAGGAAGGCCACGCAGGTTGTCGACCTGACGCCGTCCGCGGCCAGTATCGACACCGGAAAGGTGACCGCACTCGGCGGGGCCTACCTGGGCGCGATCGCCGGCCAGAACGACCGCGTCGGCGTCAACTACACCTTCACGGACGCGTCCGGTACGGTCCTGGGCACTTTCTCGCTGCCCGCCGTGACCAACAGTGACCGCGGTGGCGTACGGGGATTCGCCCGCCGCGACGCCTCGGCGCCCGTTCCGGTCGGCACCCGCTCTGTGACGGTCGACCTCGTCTTCACCGCCGCCTACGGCTCGCTCGACGCGTACGCCGACAACATCTCGCTGCGACTCGACGCGGCACCGAGCGAGTTGCAAGTGACGCACACTGCCGACGCATCGGGCCCGCTGGACGACAACCAGGTGGTCAACTACACCGTCACCTTCACCAACACCGGCGCCCAACCGCTCGCGGTCGACCAGGCGCTGGCGCTCGCGGGCCTGCTCGACGACGCGGACCTCGTCTCCGGACCGACCAGTTCGGACGCCGCCCTGTCAGTCCAGGGCTCTGTCGACACCTTCGGCATTGCCGGAACCCTGCAGCCCGGCCAGACGGTGACCATCGTCTACAGCGTGGTCACCAAAACGTATGCGCAGCAGGGTGACCACAACCTCGTGTCCCTCGTGGCCGCCCCGTCCGCCCTGCCCGGAGGCGTGCCGGCCTCGTGCACCGGTACCGCCGACTGCCTCGAAATGGCGACCGCCGACACCGCTGCCGTCCCCCTCGTGAACCCGGCCGTCGCCGGAATCACGGCGGCAGTGGGCCTGGCCGGAGGCGGCGTCCTGCTGCTCCGCCGGCGACGCACCGGAACAGCCTGAGCCCGGTCACCCAGTTCCCGCGCGCGACCGGCCCTGCCCGAGTTCGATTCCGATCTCGGGCAGGGCCTTTCGCGTCCTTGCCGCAGGCCCCTCGCCGCGCGTGACCGCCGTTCGGTCATTGACCGTGCGGCGTCGACTCCCGACAGCCAGTCCCGCGGACGGGACAGGGAACCGGTTCGACTCGACGGCTCGCGTCAGTTTCGATAGCCCAACTCGGCTGCCGTCTGCCTCGCGGCGTCGGTGACGGGTACCGCGTAGGCCGCGGTGCCGTACGCGCAGATCTCCGACCAGTTGCCGCCGAGGTCGGACGTCTCGAACCGCATCGCGACGATCACGTTCCCGCCCCGCTGCGACGCCTCGTTGATCAGTCGGCTCATCGCCTCGTTGCGGCTCTCGGTGAGGTTCTTCGTCATGCCCTGGAGCTCACCACCCACCAGCGACTTGAGGCCGGCGCCGATCTGGGAGCCGATGTTGCGGGACCGGACGGTCAGTCCGAAGACCTCGCCGATCACGCGCTGGATCTCCCAGCCGGGAATGTCGTTCGTCGTCACAACAAGCATGCCGATCAGGCTAGACAACAGCTGCGACAACGTCCCGATCGGCTGCGGCCGCGGCTCGACGACGCCCGGTCGAATGTTCGTTTGCTCAGTCCGGAAAGCGCTGACCCGATCCGGATCGCGCGGGAACCTCTCACCGAGCGGTCGGCGCCCCTGGCGGCACGCCTGCCGTCGGCGTTCAATTGGCTCATACACCTGAGACACGCGGAGCCGAAACGCGAGTCGGGAGGTCGGAACGATGTCGATGCCGTCGGGCAAGATCGAATCGCGGGACTGGGACGAGATCTCGCAAGTAGTCGCGGACGCCTACTTTCCGCACACCCTCACACCTCGCACTCCCGTCCGCACCGACTGCGCGTTTCCGCGCAGCACCGGGGAGGGACCTGTCCGCATCGCTCGACTCGGCTGGGGTGCCGACGTCTCGATCCGGTCCGATCACCCCGGTGCCTACGGCGTCAACATTCCGGTGTCGGGTCGACTCGACTCGGTCGTCGGCGGGCGCGAGGTGTCGTCGCTGCCGGGCACCGCCACGGTGTGCCCACCCGACACCGACACCCGGATCCCTCACTGGGCTGCCTCGTGCGAAATCATCGGTGTCCGTTTCGATCACGAGTACCTGGAACGGGAAATGCATCGAATCCTCGCGCGCCCCGATCGTCCACTGCCAAGCCAGGTGGACCTGTCCGCCCCCGCAGGGACGACGTGGATGCGGTTCGTCGAATCGCTGTCCGACCAGATGGAAGGACCGAACTGCCTGCTGCAGAACGATCTGGTCGCGGACCAACTGCTCAGCGCCGTCACCACCGCGTTCGTCCTCGCGGCCGTACCGGACGATCCGGAGGGCACGGAGGGCACGGAGGGCGCCGTCGCGGCGCGACCACGAATCGTCAAGCGGGTCATCGACGCCCTGCACGGCGACCCCGCCCACCGGTGGACGGCCGGCGAGATGGCCGAGCAGGCCGGCGTGAGCGTGCGCCGACTACAGGAAGGGTTCCGGCAGTACGTGGGCAGGAGTCCGACCCAGTACCTGAACGACATCCGCCTCGTCCGCGCCCGCGACGATCTCCTCGCCGCAGACCCGGGCGACACGGTCACCGCGGTGGCCCTGCGCTGGGGCTTCGCCCACACCGGCCGCTTCGCGGCCACCTACCGCAGCCGATTCGGCGTCTCCCCGTCCTCGGCCCTCCGCACGACCTGATCCTCTGTCCGCCGACATAATCCAGCCGAAGGGATCCCCGTGTTCTTCCGACGTCCGTGCCGACCCGCCTTCGCTCGCCCGCTCCCCACACCACGGCCTTCTCACCTGCGAGACATCCCGTCGGCAGCCCACTCGTGCTGACAGGTCGCATCCACGACGACACGGGCCGGGGTGTGCGCGGTGTCTCCGTCCAGGTCCGTCGCAGCGACAACGGCGGGACGGTCCGTGCGGGCACCTCTACGGTCGTCACGGTCACGACCGACGACGACGGCTGTTTCACGATTGCGACGATTACGCCTGCGCCCTATCAGATTCCGGCTGACGGCCCGACCGGTTGGTTCATCGCGAACGAGGGCTGGAACCCGTGGCGACCGGCGCACCTGCACGTCACGGTCAAGGCGCCGCGGATGCGCACCGTGACCACTCGCCTGTACTTCCGCCGCGACGCCTGGATCCGCCACGACGCCCCGGCGAAGGCGATCCTCGACCCCCGACCCGGCGTCGGCGGAATCGACCGGGCCACAATCGACTTCACGCTCGAACGGTCGACGTCGCCGGTATCCGGCGCCTAACCGTCGATCTTGCGCGCGCCGAGGATTTCGCCGAGGAACTCCGCGGCGACCTCGTCCGGGTCGCGACGGCTCGCCTGATCCACCGGCACGGCCGCCTCGGCCATCATCTCTTCCTCATCCTCGGGGTGGTGCGAGGAGGGGTGGCCTCAGACGAACGGGAAGATCGAGCGGTTCCACCGCACTCTCGGTGGGTTGGGCCTGCGCCCGCTTCTACACCTCGGAAGCCGAACGCCGAACTGCTCTACCCCGGCTTGCTTCACTTCAATCACCACCGAGCCCACTCCGCCCTCACGGGACTCAGCGACCAGGGAGCGCACGGTCGGAGTCCCATTCGACAACAGTGTGGCGTCCTCGCCAGAAGTTGACCGCAGTGGCGTGCGTCACCTATGTTACGTGAACATCGCTACCGAGCGTTCGCTCGGTCTGTCCCATGAGTTCGAAAGAGGCGAAGATGCCCCCAACATCGGCTTCCCCGCAGCAGACCACGGCGCCGAACGCTGCGCCGGCGAACGCTGCGCCGCCGCACCCGCGCCGAGCGGCCCGTAAGGCTGCGTTTGCCGCCGCCGTGTCAACCTCCCTCGAGTGGTACGACTTCTTCATCTACGCGACAGCCGCCGCTCTGGTCTTCAACAAGACGTTCTTTGCCACTCAGAGCGAAGTTGTCGCCGCACTCAATTCGTTCGCTACCGTCGCGGTGGGTTTCATCGCACGGCCCATCGGCGGGATCATCTCCGGTCACTTCGGCGACAAATACGGCCGTAAGCCGGTGCTTGTGATTGCGATCCTGATCATGGGCATCGCGACGACCTTGATCGGACTGGTGCCGGACACCTCGATCGTGTGGCTCGCCCCGACGATGCTGGTGCTGCTGCGCATCTGCCAAGGCCTTGCTGTCGGGGCGCAATGGGGTGGCGCAGTCTTGCTGGCCACCGAGTACGCGCCCCCGAACCGACGAGGCTTCTACGGGAGCTTTGCCCAGCTCGGCATCCCGATCGGCGTGGTCGTCGGCAACGCGGTCTTCCTCATCGCAGCGTGGGCGGTGACACCGGAGGCGTTCATGTCATGGGGCTGGCGCGTCCCGTTCTGGATCAGCCTTTTCATGCTCTTCGTCGCATTCGCCATCCACCGCTACCTCGAAGAAACCCCCGAGTTCCAGCAGCTCGAGGCCAAGCTGGCCGCCGAACCGATCAAGCGGCGTTCCCCAATTCTCGAGGTCATCCGGAACAACGGGGGCACCGTGATCATGGCCGGTGGCACCTATCTGGTCGGCATCGTGATGTTCTATCTCACCATCACGGGGTCGGTACAGGTCGCCACTACAACCCTCGACATTGCCCGATCGGATGTCCTCGCGATCATCCTGGTGGCAGCGGGAGTGCTTGTACCCATGGTGCCGCTGACCGCGTACCTGTCCGACATTTACGGCCGCAAGCTGATCTACGGCATCGGCATCGTGGGCATGGGGCTATGGGCCGTTCCGATGTGGTTGCTCGTCGGCGCCTCGTCACCGCAGAACATTTGGCCGCTCGCTGCCGCCCTGATCATTTCGTGCGTCGTCATGTCGTTCCAGACCGGTCCGCAGGCAGCTCTGTTCGCAGAACTCTTCCCGCCGGAGGTGCGCTATTCGGGCGCCTCGCTCGGCTACCAGGCTGCAGCCATTCTCGGGGGCATGGCTCCGATGGCTATGGTGGCCCTCATCAACGGAGAGGTCGACAATCTCTGGCGGGTGGGACTGCTGATCGTCGCTCTGGCTGTCCTCGCCCTCGGCTGCCTCGTGGTCCTCGCCCGCCGTGCAAAACGGTGACGGGATCGACTGCAGTGTTGGTATGCGCGGCAGATGTTCGTGTCTACCGACGGTCCAGTCGACCAGGCGGTTCGTATCTGAAATGGGCGAGGAGCGCGGCCGAAATCGTGTCCCAGGTTCCATCGCCGGCATACCGACGCTGACGTTTCCAGATCGTGTGCCACGGGCCGAAAATCGGTAGGTACGTCCCGCCGCCACGCGATTGCGGCCCGGTAGCGGTAGATGATGCCGTCGACCACCCGGCGGTTGTCTCGGAACAGGCGGCCCACAGGCCGTCCGAGGAAGGAAGCAACGGCTCGATCAACAACCACCGCTCATCATTCAAGTGCTTGGTGGCCGACACGACCAGCAGTCGTCACCGATCCCTCCACCGCGGCCTAGGAGACACGCCCTAACCGTCGATCTTGCGCGCGCCGAGGATCTCGCCGAGGAACTCCGCGGCGACCTCGTCCGGGTCGCGACGGCTCGCCTGATCCACCGGCACGGCCGCCTCGGCCATCATCTCTTCCTCATCCTCGGGGGTGGTGGGAGGAGGGGTGGCCTCGTAGTCGACGGGCGGCGGCCCGGGGTCGTCCGGGTAGTCCGGAGCCTCGGGCGGCGGGATGTCGTCGAGGTCAGACGAGGACGACCGGGGTACCGACGGAGGGGGCGCCACGGCAGCCCTGCCCTGACTGGGCCGGGAGAAACGCGGTGCGGCAGGAGCTTTCGCCTGCTGCGCCGACCGGGACGGAGCCGTCTGCGCCGGCGGCGCGGTGCCGTGCTCGCACGTGACCTCCCAGTCGCCGCCGAACACATCGCGCATCGCGGCACCGATCACGTCCGTGTTGCGAGGCTCGACCAGGCGCTTGGCCAGCGGGGCCGAGTCGTGGCTGAGCACCAGACGCGGACCGTCCACCGACCGGACCGTGGCGCCGGACAGCATCACCTCGACCGTGCGACTGCGGTCGCGCACCTTGGCACGCACCTCGGACCACACCGCACGAACCCCGGCGACGTCCGGGCGATCCGACGACTCCGCTTGCACCGGAGCAGGTTCCGGGACCGGCGCAGGCGCTGCGGGCTCGGGCACGGGCGCGACGGGCTCCGGGACGGGCGCGACGGCGACGACGGGTTCGACAACCGACTCGGGCCGGCGCGGAGGTTCCGGCACGCGCACGGGCTCGGGTTCGGGTTCGGGTTCGCGGGAAGGTTCCGGCTCACGCGCCGGCTCCGGCTGACGCGGCTCGGCGAGGGGCTGCGCCACGACAGGCTCCGGCTGACGCACGGGCTCGGGTTCGCGGGGCGGTTCCGGCTGCCGCTGCGGCTCGGGGGCCGGCGCGGCGTCGGCCTCGCGGCGCTGCGACGGACGCTGGTAGACGGGACCCGACGACGGCGGCGGCTCGACAGCGGCCGGACGCGGCGCGGCGGCCGGGGCGGGCGCCGCGGCGGAACCGGCGGCGGTGATCACCACTCCCTGCTCGATCCGCTCGAGGCGTTGCAGCACAGCCGATTCCGCGTCCGTGGCGGACGGCAGCAGCATTCGGGCGCACATCACCTCGAGCAGCAGGCGTGGTGCCGTGGCACCGCGCATCTCGCCGAGGCCGTCGTGCACCAGTTCGGCGTAGCGGGCGAGCGTCGCGGGACCGATGCGTTCGGCTTCCTCGCGCATGCGGTCGAGGACGTCGCCGGGGGCGTCGACCAGCCCGCGCTCGGCGGCGTCGGGCACGGCGCGCATGAGGATCAGGTCGCGCAGGCGCTCGAGCAGGTCGACGGCGAACCGGCGCGGGTCGTGCCCGGCGTCCATCACCTTGTCGACGGTGCCGAACAGTGCGGCGCCGTCGTTCGCGGCCAGCGCGTCCACGGCTTCGTCGATGAGCGCAACATCGGTGACGCCGAGCAGGGCGAGCGCCCGCGCATACCGGACGCCCTCCCCCCCGGCACCGGCGAGGAGTTGGTCGAGCACGCTCAGCGAGTCGCGCGGCGAGCCGCCGCCGGCGCGGATGACCAGTGGGTACACCGCGTCCTCGACCGGCACGTGTTCCTGCGCGCAGATCTTCTCGAGGAGCCCGCGCATGGTGGACGGCGCCAGCAGCCGGAACGGGTAGTGGTGGGTGCGCGACCGGATGGTCGGCAGCACCTTCTCGGGCTCGGTGGTGGCGAAGATGAAGATGAGGTGCTCCGGCGGCTCCTCGACGATCTTGAGCAGCGCGTTGAAGCCCGCGGTGGTGACCATGTGCGCCTCGTCGACGATGAACACCCGGTACCGCGACTCGGCGGGCGCGTAGAACGCGCGGTCGCGCAGCTCACGGGTGTCCTCGACACCGCCGTGGCTGGCCGCGTCGAGCTCGATGACGTCGAGATTGCCTGGCCCGCCCGGGCCGAGGGCGACACACGACGAGCACTCACCGCACGGCGTCGACGTGGGCCCCTGCACGCAGTTGAGCGAGCGCGCCAGGATGCGGGCCGACGACGTCTTGCCGCAGCCGCGCGGACCCGAGAACAGGTAGGCGTGGTTGATGCGTCCAGCGTCGAGTGCGGTGCTCAGGGGCTCGGTGACGTGCTCCTGACCCACCACCTCCGCGAACGAAGCTGGTCGATATTTCCGGTACAGGGCCACGGCGAAAGACTACCGGCGCGTCCCGACGGTGCGCCGCAGGACCGCACCCGGGTGCCGTCCGGCCCGCGAATCGGCGAGAGATTTCCGAAACACGCTCGCAACAGCGCGGCAGCGCCGGTGAAACCGGAGGCGACGATCGTCGTTTCTCGCGTGCGGTCGCCCCGCGACGGTGAGGAGAAACTGACATGCCCGAAACAATCGATGCCGGCACCACCGCCTGGCTGCTGGTGAGCACCGCCCTCGTGCTGCTCATGACGCCGGGCCTGGCCCTGTTCTACGGCGGCATGGTCCGCTCCAAGGGCGTCCTCAACATGATCATGATGAGTTTCGTCTCGATCGCCCTGGTCACCGTGGTGTGGCTGTTCGCCGGGTACAGCCTCGCGTTCGGCGACGACATCGGCGGCGGTCTGATCGGCGGCCTCGAGCACTTCGGCATGGCGGGCATCACCCCCGACACCGTGCACGGCCAGGTTCCGGAGTTCCTGTTCGCGACGTTCCAGCTGACGTTCGCGATCCTCACCGCGGCGCTGATCAGCGGTGCGATCGCGGACCGCGCCAAGTTCTCGTCGTGGATGTTCTTCGTGCCGGTGTGGGCGCTGCTCGTCTACGTCCCCGTCGCGCACTGGGTGTGGGGACCGGACGGCTGGATCTCGAAGCTCGGCGCCCTCGACTACGCCGGCGGCCTGGTGGTCGAGATCGTCTCCGGCGCGTCGGCACTGGCCCTGGCGCTGGTTCTCGGCCCGCGGATCGGGTTCCGCAGCGAGCCGATGCGCCCGCACAACCTGCCGCTCGTGCTGCTCGGTGTCGGCCTGCTGTGGTTCGGCTGGTTCGGGTTCAACGCCGGCTCCGCGATGGCCGCCGACGGCACCGCCGCCGCGGTCTTCCTCAACACCCTCGTCGCCGGCTGCACGGGCCTGCTGGGCTGGCTGTTCGTCGAGCAGAAGCGCGACGGGCACCCCACCACGTTCGGCGCGGCGTCGGGCGTCGTCGCCGGCCTGGTCGCGATCACCCCGTCGTGCGGCTGGGTCGGCATGGTCGGCGCGGCCGTGATCGGCCTCGTCGCCGGCTCCGTGTGCTCGTTCGCGGTGGGCTGGAAGTTCCGCTTCGGCTACGACGACGCGCTCGACGTCGTCGGCGTGCACCTGGTCGGCGGCATCATCGGCACGCTGCTCATCGGACTGCTGGCCGCGGAGGTCATGACCGGCGGCGTGGAGGGTCTGCTGTACGGCGGCGGGCTCGCGCAGCTCGGCAAGCAGGCGCTGGCGGTCGCCGTCGTCGGCCTGTACGCGTTCGGTGTCACGTATGGCCTCGGCAAGCTCATCGACCGGCTCGTCGGGTTCCGCGTCACCGCCGAACAGGAGACGTCGGGCATCGACCTGGCGCTGCACGCCGAGTCGGCGTACGAGCACGCCGTGCTCGCGCACGGCACTCAGCCGGGGTTGTTCTCCCGCGAGCACGAGCGCCCCCGGCAGCGTCCGGAACCGGAAACCGACGGGGTCTGACGGATCCAATCCCTCCCTCCGGAGCGGCGAACGACGCTACCGTGGTCTGTATCGCCGTTCCGGAGGAAGAGGTGCGTTGTGGCGCCGTTCCCAGCTCTAACCCACATCGCGGTCACGGTGTCCGACATGGCCGTCAGCACCGAGTGGTACACGCGCCTGTTCGGGTCGCCGCCGGTGCTCGACGAGGACGAGGAATCCGGGGCCTTCCATCACGCCGTCTTCGTGCTCGGCGGCGGGACCATGTTCGGCCTGCACACCCACACCGGCGAGCGCCCGGACGCAGAGTTCGACGAACGACGGATCGGCCTCGACCACGTCGCATTCGCCTGCACCACCGGCGAACTCGAATTCTGGCGGGATCGTCTCGACGAGCTCGGCATCGCGCACGGCGGCATCAAGACCGCCGCCTACGGTTCCGGGCTGTCCTTCCGCGACCCCGACAACATCGCGCTCGAGTTCTTCGCGCCGCCCGGCTGAATCTGGTTGCCCCGGAATCACGATGATCGGACTCGCGCGTCAGCCGATCTGCTCGAACAGGGACACGATGATCCCTTCGGGCCCACGCACGTAAGCCATGCGCACGCTGTTCTCGTACTCGCCGATGCCACCGACGAGCCCGTACCCGTCCGCAGCCACCGCGTCGACGGCCGCCTGAAGATCGCCGACCTCGAAGGACACGTTGCGCAGCCCGAGCTCGTTGGCCATCGCTGTCGGCGATCCCGGCACGTGATCGGGCGTGACGAAGGCCGAGAGTTCCAGCCGGGACCCGCCGCCGGGCGGCCGCAGCATCACGATGTTGCAGTGCGCACCGGGGATGCCGCACACGGTCTCGACGAACTCACCCTCCACGGACCCGGTGCCCTCCACCTCGAGACCGAGTCCGACGAAGAACGCGGTTGCCGCGTCGAGGTCCGCGACGGTGATGCCGACGTGGTCGAAACGTTGCACGTGTGCCATGGAATCCATCCTGCAATGCCGTCTTGCCGATTCGATGCGGGGTGGAGCCGCCGCTACTGCCCGTTGCCCTCGATGAGTGCGATGTTCTCGGCGATCTCCGTTGCGTCGGGGAACATTTCGAGGCGCTCTCGCGTGTAGTCCAAGGGGCTGAGCTTCGTCTTCCCCGTGGTGACCGAGATCTGCCGCGCCGGGCCTGGGTGAAGTCGACGCCGCGCGCCGGCAGGAGGGGCTTCCGCCCATCGCCCGCACAGCAGCGACCCGTCATCGTTCATCCAGGAGTCCCTACTTCCCCTTCGCCGCCTTCGCCGCGGCCTTGGCGGCCTGCTTGAACTCGCGCACCTCGAGGAGCGTCTGCCGGTCGACGACGTCGGCGATCGAGCGGCGCGCGCCCTCGTCGCCGTACGATCCGGCGGCCTCGCGCCAGCCCTTCGGCTCGACACCGATCTGCTTACCCAAGAGCGCCAGGAAGATCCGTGCCTTCTGGTCGCCGTACCCGGGAAGCGCCTTGAGCCGCTTCAGCACTTCCTTGCCGTCCGGGTCGCCCGACGTCCAGATCGCGGCGGTGTCGCCGTCGTAGTGCTCCACGATGTCGCCGCACAGCGACTGGATGCGCTCCCCCATCGACTTCGGGAACCGGTGCACCGCGGGCGGCTGCGCACACACCGCGATGAAGTCGTCCGGGCTCATCTCCGCGATCTTGTGGACGTCCAGGCCGCCGAGCCGGTCGTCGAGCTTCTTCGGTCCCGCGAACGCCGTCTCCATCGGCACCTGCTGATCGAGCAGCATCCCGATCAGCAGCGCGAGCGGGTCCGATGCCAACAGGGCGTCCGCGTCCGGGTCACCGACAAGATTCAGCGTGAGTGCCATGCCCCGATCCTGCCATCCGGCCGAACGCGGTACATGCCGTCTGCCGGGACCGGTCAGGACGGGCGCCGCCAGAGGATCGCGATCGCGACGACACCGGCGGTGATCGCGATCGTCGCCGCCAGGGCCTCGATCCAGTGCCCGAACAGCGTCGGCTGGTCCACCGCCGGCACCGCGGCCAGCGCGGCGAACACCGCCACCACCGCGATGGCGCCGGCGGCGACCGACCAGGCCTGGGCGATCCGCGAGTGCCGGCTCCCGCGCCGTTCGGCACTGCGCAGCAACGCGCGCTCGATCACCCGGGTCGCCTCACCGAGTTCGGCATCGAGGGCCGTCATCTCCGCCGACAACCGTCGCACCAGCACCGTCCGCAACTGCGCGGGCGACATCCGGGGTAGTGACGCACCGTCGTGCCGCGCCTCGGTCGCCAGCAGGACGCGTTCCATGCGCCGCGCCTGCACCCCGGCGAGGTCGTCGAGCGCGGCCAGCAGTCGACCGTCCTCGAGCGCGTCGTGGTCACGCAGGTGGTCGAGCACCAGCCGGTAGTCCCCGGCGTGGCGGGCCCGGACGGCGACCCACGGCACGAGGGCGCGCACCATCTCGCCCACGCCGAACACGTCGTGGTCGTGGTCGCCGGCGGTCGCGTCGAGGTCGAACACGATCGCCCCGGCGTCCTCACGGACGGCGATGGCCGCACCCGCCCGCACCGGCGCTCCACCAGCGCGATCGACTCCCAACTCCACCCCGCCGCGTCGGTGCCGCGGCCGTCGACCCGCCGGCGGACCCGGTCACCGCCGTCGCCGGTCACCTCGATAGCCAGGGCCGCCGAGGCACGCTCGTGACCCGCACCGGCGACGAGGTCGGGCAGCCGAAGATTCGACAGGGCAGTATCGAGGTCGGCGCTATCGAGGTCCGGGAAGACGTCGCGCAGCCGGGCATCGACGGTGAGCCCGAACTGCGCGAGGAACCGCGCGAGGACCTGGTCGATCTCACCGGCACGCCAGTCGACGAGGTCCCCGCCCGGACCGGTCGCCAACGCCTCGCACGCGAGCACGGCACCGTGGCCGGGCACGATCCACAGCGACAGGCAGGTCGCCTCGGCGCCGACGTGGATCGCACCCGAATCCGTTGCGAGCACGACCTCCCGGCCGGTGCGGTCGAGCGTCACCCGCGCCGCGGACGGGTGCACCGGCAGCGTGCTTCCCGACTCGATGTTCGACGCGGGCAGGAACGGCGCGAACGCGCCTCGGCGGCCGGGATCGCGCACCGAGTCGGCCACCGAAATATCCTGGAGGCCAGGGATATTCAGTGCCAGAAGAAAGATGTCCAGGACCCCGGCCCGGGGCGACGATCCCGCCGGTGACCCGAGTCCGTCGACTGCAGCCGGAGCGGCCATCACACTCACCACTTTCGAACCCGCCGCGTCCGGCGCGGCGACCCTGGCCGGAGTATGGCAGCTTTCCCTGCCGATCGGGGAACCAATGCCGCCGCCCGCGCGTTGGACCATCCACTGCCGTCGAAAGGATGACCCATGTCCGATGCCCTCGCCGAATTCGACCGTCAACTCGACCAGCTCGTCCGACTCGGATATCCGGCCCTGGCCGGAAGGTCCGAATCCGCGTTCCGTGACGGGCTGGCCCCGCTGCGTGACGTCGTCGCCGCCCGCCCGGATGCCGATGTCGAGCGCGGCGAGGACCACATCCCGTTCGTGCTCGTCCCGACCGGGCTTCCCCGCGAGGAGACGATCGCCCGCGCGGCACTCGGCAAGCAGCAGGGATTCACCGTTCTCGAGGCCGGCGAGCTCACCACGTTCCGTCCGATCGAGGGCGTCGATGTCCCCGACGGTCCGGGCTACCTCCTGTTCGACATCGACACCGGCACCGAGTTCCTGAACGTCACGCCCCAGGACGCGCTCGTGAAGATCACCGGCGACGGCCGCGGCCCGCTGACCATCGACGAGGGCATCGCGCTCGTCACCGCGCGCCCCGACATGCTGCGGAAGAACAAGTGCTTCTCGCTGCTGGCGTCACGCTGCGGCGACAAGCGCGTGCCGGCGCTGTGGATCAGCGACCGCAAGCCGAAGCTGGGCTGGTGCTGGAATGGGAACCCACACACGTGGCTGGGATCGGCGCACGCCGGGGAGCGCGTCGGGCTCTGACGGTCGGGCGCAGCAGCTACTTCGACACTCCGAAACGCTTCTCGATCCAGGCCGCGGTCAGGTCGGCGAGCTCGTCACGAGCACCCGGGGTGAGGAAGTAGTGATCGGCGACGATCTCGTGAAATTCCTTGTCCTCCGCACCGATCAGGTCAAGGATCGCCGCTGCGTCGCTGGGGAACACACCCGTATCGGCCATGGCGTTCACCACCAGCGCGGGGACGGTGATGTTGGGTAGGTGCGCACGCGACCGAGTCTGGGAGTCCTCGAGGCTCCACAGTGACAGCCACGTCCGCAGTGTGCACGCCGAGGCGATGCCGAACACAGAGCGGTTGGCCCGCTCCGGAACGCCGGAGTAGCAGAGGTTCGGTTCGCGTTCGGTGGGCTCGATGGTGGGATCGACCATGCGCGGGTCGGCCCAGGTTCGGGCGACCGAGAACGGCCGGTCGTGGTAGCCGGCGGCAGTGAACCGCTCGAGCTCGTCCTTCACCCACCGGGTGATGCGGTGGTTGCGGGCGACCTGCGCGGCCCGGTAGCGCTCGACGAACTCGGCACTGTATGCCGGCCCGTTGTCCGGATTGAACAAGTCGAGGGACGCGTCGGTTGCCAGTGGGTCGCTCTCGTCGGTGACCGAACCATCCATCCACGCAGTGAGCACCTCGGGCCGACCCAGGTGGGCAGCGGTCGAGATGTAGGCGTCACCGGCCGGCAAGTCTTCGACACCGGACGCCAAGCGCATTCCGGGCAGCGGGGTCAACTTCGGTGCCACCGCCTGTGACTGATAGGCGGCCATGAGCGAACCGCCTCCGGAATTGCCGAGCAGTACGACGTTCTCCACGCCGGCCTGCTCCCGGAGCCAGCGGACACCCACCCCGATGTCGCTCAGGGCGTAGTCGAGGATGAAATGAGGCTCGTCGCCACGGAACCGGGTGTTCCAGCCGAGGAAGCCGATCCCCCGTTTCGCCAGGTAATCCGCCATGTAGTGCTCGGAGAAATCGATCTGGTAGTGCGTCGCGATCACCGCCGTCTTCGGGCGTGTGCCCGCCAGGTGGTGGTACAGACCCTGGCACGGGTGTCCGCCGGCGCCGAAGCGGGGCAGACCAAGGCTCGGCAGTCCGACAAACGTACGTTCGATAGCCACTGTGACTCCTTGTTTATAAATCTGAGTTCAGATTTAGTATCACGGGGTCGAGGCGCTGTCCATCCCTCACGGCCGCCAGTACACGGCGCGGTACCAGATCTCGGTCAGTGTCGCGATGCATGCCTCGTCGTCGACGTCGGCTGCGCGCCCGTTCGCGAGCTTCTCGTAGCTGAACATGTTCATCATCCCGACGATTGCCGTGGCGGTGAGGTGGGGATCGACGCCCGGGCAGTAACCCCGCTGCTGCGCGCGAGTGACCTCCTCCGTGATTCCGGCAATGGCCTCGGCACACAGCTCATCCCAGACCTGAGCAAAATCGTCGTTGACCATGGCGAGTTGGAAGACACCCACCATCTCCGCGAGCCACTCCCGGTAGGTCTCCCAGTGCGCCCGAGCGGACGCAGCCACACGCTCCCGCGGTTCGCGACCGGCCACCTGACGGCCGGCCTGTGCACGCGCGCGTGCCTCGTCCTGGAATCGACGGGCCCAGCGCTCGAGTAACGCCTCCTTGGAGTCGTAATAGTTGTAGAACGACGCCGGCGACCTCCCCGCCTCAGCGAGAATGTCGGCCACCCTCATCTTCAGGAAGCCCTTCTCCGCGATCACCTTTCGCGCAGCGGCATCGATCGCTTCCAGCGTCTCTCGACCCCGCCGCGTCGGTCGACCCTTCACCGGATCAGCCATGTGTGCACCCTTCCCTTGCAATCTTCAGATCGTCTGCCGCCTTTTCTACCCGACCTTCTTCGACCCGCCCCCCTCGCCGCGCTTCGACCGTTGATCAGATATGAACCTGATGTTAGAATCAGATACCACCTCGAAAGGAAGCCCTATGAGCACACCCAACTTCGAGATCCGCGGCTTCAACCACGTCGCGCTCGTCTGCTCGGACATGGAACGCACCGTGGACTTCTACAGCAACGTCCTCGGCCTCCCCCTGGTGAAGACCGTCGACCTCCCCGACGGCATCGGCCAGCACTTCTTCTTCGACGCCGGCAACGGCAACTCCCTCGCATTCTTCTGGTTCGCCGAGGCGCCCGACGGCGTGCCCGGCATCTCGGCCCCTGTCGAGAAGCCGGGCTTCGGTGAATGGACCAGCGCTGTCAGCTCGCTCAATCACATCGCCTTCGACGTCCCTCCGGAGAAGTTTCAGGACTACCGCCAAAGGCTCAAGGAGGCGGGCGTACGGGTCGGCCCGATCGTGAACCACGACGACAGTCCGTCCCAGGTGGCGACCGGGATGCACGATGGCGTGTACGTCCGCTCGTTCTACTTCCAGGACCCCGACGGCATCCTGCTCGAGTTCGCCTGCTGGATGCGCGAATTCGGCCCGGAGGACGTCACCCACACGCCCCGGACCGAAGCGGACCGCCGCAGGCCCGTCGCCGTCACCGACTGACGACTGCGACGACGGCCCGTGGCACCGCGCACCCTGTTCGCCAAGCTGTGGGACGAGCACGTCGTCGTCCGTGGCAGCAACGGCCCCGACCTGCTCTACGTCGACCTGCACCTGCTGCACGAGATGACCTCCCCCCAAGCCTTCGAAGGGCTCCGGGCGGCCGGCAGGCAGGTCCGCCGCCCGGACCTGACGATGGCGACCGAGGACCACAACGTGCCGACCACCGGGCCCGGTTCACCCGTCGCCGATCCACTGAGCCGGCTGCAACTCGAGCTGGTCCGCCGCAACTGCGCGGCCTTCGGGGTGCCGCACCACCCGATGGGCTCGTCCGGCAACGGCATCGTTCACGTCATCGGGCCCGAGCAGGGCCTGACTCAGCCCGGTCTGACGATCGTGTGCGGCGACTCGCACACCTCCACCCACGGCGCCTTCGGGGCGCTGGCTTTCGGGATCGGGACGAGCCAGGTGGAGCATGTCCTGGCGACGCAGACGCTCTGGATGGAGCGCCCGGAGGCGATGCAGGTGTGCATCGAGGGAGACCTCGCTCCGGGTGTGAGCGCCAAGGATCTCGCCCTGCACGTCGTACGCAGCCTCGGCCCCAACGGTGGCGCCGGGGCCGTCCTCGAGTACCGGGGCAGCACGGTCCGGTCGCTCGGCATGGAGCAGCGGATGACGCTGTGCAACATGACCATCGAATGCGGCGCACGCGGCGGCATGGTTGCGCCCGACGACGTGACCTTCGGCTACCTGCGTGGCCGCCGCCACGCGCCAGAGGGCGCCCGGTGGGACGAGGCGCTCGCGTACTGGCGGACCCTTCGCACCGACGACGGCGCCCTCTTCGACCGCACCAGAGTGCTGGCCGCCGCCGACGTCTCCCCGACCGCCACCTGGGGCACCATCCCCAGCCACTCGGTGTCGCTGGACGGCGTCGTCCCGTCCCCCGACGAATACGCCGATCCCGACGAGCGCGAGGTGGCGGTGCGGGCCCTCGCATACATGGACCTCGAGCCGGGAACCCCCGTGCGCGACATCGCAATCGACACGGTGTTCATCGGATCGTGCACCAACGGCAGGCTCGAGGACCTGCGCGCCGCGGCCCAGGTGCTGAGCGGGCGCACGGTGGCTCCCGGCGTCCGGGCCCTCGTGGTTCCGGGCTCGCAGGCCGTCGCGACCGCAGCCGAGGCCGAAGGGCTCGACCGGATCTTCACCCGGGCCGGGTTCCAGTGGCGCTCGGCCGGTTGCTCGATGTGCACCGCCATGAATCCGGATGCGCTGGGCCCCGGGCAACGTTCGGCGTCGACGACCAACCGGAACTTCGAGGGACGTCAGGGTGCTGGGGCACGGACCCACCTCGTGTCCCCCGTGGTGGCGGCGATGACAGCGGTACGCGGCCGGCTCAGCGGTCCCGGAGACCTCTGAGCCGGCCGCGCGGACCGGGATCAGCGGTTCGGGCGTCCCCCGAAGCCGGCCTCGCGGGTCCGCACGAGCGCGGTCAGCGTCGCATTGACCGGAGCAAGGCGGCCCACCTTGGCGGCCTCCCGGGGAACGGCACCGTTGATCACCGCGATCTCGCCGACCCTCCCCGCCTCGTGATCGAGTAACGCCGACGGCTTCGCCGCGGGCATCTGGGCCCCGAAGTCGCGCACGAACGCGACCGGATCGTCCACGTCGACGGCAATTCCGCGGGCCTTGGCGATCTCCCACGCCTCAGTCGCGGCCGCCCGGCTCACCGGGCCCATTTCCTCGTGGTCGAGGACTTCCCCCACCGTGAGTCCGGTCAGCGCGCACGGGGCGCTGTAGGCGACGTTGCAGATCAGCTTCTCCCACTGCATGGCGGCGATGTCGTCGACCGCGCGGGCATCGAAGCCGGCCGTTCGCCAGGCCTCGGCGACCCGGTCCACAGCACTGAACGCGAGATCGGCGTAGGCCCCGAAGCGCATCGCCCGCATCGCATTGTGGTGCACCCGGCCGGGGGCGACCAGTGACGCACCGAAACCGCTGGCGATGCCCACCGCGAGCCGGTCCGCCCCCACGTGCCGGGCGACCTCGTCGGCCGAGCCCAAGCCGTTCTGAATCGTGAGCACAACGGTGTCGGCGCCGATCAGCCCGCCGAGAGTGGCTGCAGCGCTGGAGACATCGGCGGCCTTCACCGCCAACACGACGAGGTCGACAACCTCGTGTGGGGTCGTCGGGAATGCACGGATCGATGCCACCCGCTCCCCGTCCGGACCCGAGATCTGCAGGCCCGAGGTTGCGATGGCATGGACGTGATCGGCCCAGGAGTCCACCACCAGCACGTCGTGGCCGGCGGCCGACAGCCGGCCTGCGTATACCGAGCCCATCGCGCCGCAACCCACCACAGCGATACGCAGTTGCACCGTCATGCCACCAACCCCGCAACCTTCTCTGCCAAGCCCACCTTCGCCTCCAGACCGAACCCGGGGTGGTCGGCGGGCCGTATGAGACCGTCGGCCAGGGAACAGTCGGCGCTGTAACCGCCGAACGGCTGAAACACACCCGGATAGGCCTCGCAGCCACCCAGACCCAGCCCGACGACGATGTGCAGATTCACCAGGTGCCCGCCGTGCGGCATCGCGGCGGTACGGTCGAAACCGTGCTGTTCCATGAGCGCGATCATCGCCGCGTACTCGGTCAGCCCGTAGCTCAGACCCGCATCCATCTGGAGGATGTCGCGGTCCGACCGCAATCCACCGAAGCGCAGGAGATTGCCGACGTCCTGTGTGGAGAAGAGGTTCTCGCCGGTCGCGATCACGCCGTCGTACGCCTCGCTGAGTTCGCCGTACAGGGCAAAGTCGAGCGGATCGACCGCCTCCTCGTACCAGCGCAGGCCGTACGGCGCGAGCGCCTCGGCGTATTCCAGGGCCTGCCTGCGGTCGAAGCGGCCGTTCGCGTCGACCGCCAGGTGCTGTCCGCTCCCGGTGACCTCGATGGCAGCTTCGATCCGGCGCAGGTCCTCGTCGAGCGGCAGACCGCCGATCTTGATCTTGACGGCCGGGTATCCGGCCGCGAGGTAACCCGCGATCTCGTTACGCAGTCGGCCCAGGTCGTCGACGTCCTGGTAGTAGCCACCGGCCGCATACACCGGCGCCCCCGCCGCCAGCGGCGTCCGCTCGTAGGCACGCGCGATTGTTCGGTACGCCGGTTCATCGTGGTACTTGGCGAGCAGGTCCCAGACCGCCAGCTCGATCGCGCTGGCGGCCGCCGCGCGGTCGCCGTGGCCGCCGGGCTTCTCGTCGGTGAGCGCGCACCGCAGGACCCGGGCGGGATCCAGCAGCCCGGTGTCGGGCGACAGGAGCGTGTCCGGGTCCGCCTCGAGCACCCGCGGGATCATCCGCTCACGCAGGATGCCGCCCTGGGAGTGCCGTCCGATCGAGTTGAAGGCGACACCCACCAACGGCCGCCCGTTGCGTACGGTGTCGGTGAAAACAGCGACAAGGGAGACCTTGTGCCGGTCGAAGCTGACTACCGCGTTCGAGATGGCCCCGACCAGCGGCACATCGATTTCGCGGATCTCGGTGATCCTCACTTTTCCTCCATGACTCTTCTCAACGCTGCCTCTGCATCGGCACGTTGAAATCGAAGCGATCGCCCGGGTGGATCGACACGGTCACCTGGGCCACTGCTCCCGAACTCTCGACATATCTGCGGGTGATTTCGAGGCACGGCGAACCGGCCTCGGCCTTCAGTTGCGCGGCAAGGCCCTTCGGCAGGGCGCACGCGCGAATACGTTGCTCGACACGATCGGTCAGCCGCCCGGTACACCGCTCCACGATCTCGTTGATCAGACCATCCGGACGCTCGAGGCGGTCCCCGACGATAGCGGCGACCTCGGGGTCGAGGTACACGTCGGTGTGGCACACCGGGAGTTCCTCACCCAACTCGCCGAGCCGCAGCATGCGGATCAGGGTCCACGCGTCGCCGGCGTGGCCGCCGATCCGGTCGGCGAGGGCCTGGTCGGCGACCACCTCGTCCCGGGACAACACCAGCCGCCGGGTCTCGACGGAGTACTGCACCAGGTCGTTCATGTTCGTAACGGTGCGCGTATATCCGCTGGTGGGCTGCGCCGACTCCACAAGCGTCCCGATCTTGCGCCGACGCGACACCATGCCCAGACGCTCCAGGGAATCCAACGCCGAGCGGACTGTGGCTCGTGACACCGCGTAGCTGTCGGCGAGATTCACCTCGGTCGGCAACTTCGATCCCACCGGGTAGGACCCGTCCTCGATCCGCTGGGACAGTGACCGCGCCACCTCCTCATACCGGGCAACCACAGTCATCCCCCTCCATCCCTCCGAAAACACTCATGCGATCCCTCGCCCGCGCCCCTCCCAGAATGGCCTGCGCAGCTCACGCTTGAGGAGCTTGCCGCTGGGGTTGCGCGGAAGTTCCGGCACCACGTCGACCGAGGTCGGACACTTGTAGTGCGCCAGACGCTCCCGGCAGTAGGCGATCAGCTCGTCCACGTCCGTGGCGGCACCGGACTGCACCACCACGGCCTTGACGGTCTCGCCCCAGCGCTCGTGCGGTACGCCGATGACGGCGGCGTCGCGCACGCCGGGATGGGACATGAGCACATTCTCCACTTCCACCGGATACACGTTCTCACCACCGGTGATGATCATGTCCTTGACCCGGTCGCAGAGGAACAGGTACCCGTCCTCGTCGAGGTAGCCCGCGTCACCGGTCCGGAACCAGCCGTCGGGGCGCAGCACCGCGGCCAGTTCGTCCGGCTGGTTGCGGTAGCCCGTCAGGAGCATCTCACTGCGCGTCCAGACCTCACCGGTGGTCCGCACCGGAGCGCGTTCCCCGGTGACGGGGTCGAAGACGCCCATCTCGACACCGGACACGGGCCGGCCGGCCGAAGCCAGCCGCTCACCTCCGCTGCGATGATCGTCGGCGTCGAGAGTGGTGATCGGCCCGCAGGTTTCGGTCATGCCGTAGCCCTGCATCAGGTCGCAGTCGAAGACCTCCTGCGCGACCGCTGCGACGGTGGGCGACATCGGCGACCCTCCGTAGATCAGGGTGCGCAACCCCTTGTACGTCGACTTCCGGGCGTCCTCGTGCCCGACCAACATCTGCACAACCGCCGGCACGGTCAGGGCGTGGTTGACCCGTCCACCAGCGAGGACGCGCAACACCAACTCCGGGCGGACTTCCAGGACGTGGTGCGAGCCGGCACCCAGCCCCAAACAGTAGAAGGTCCATCCCGTTCCGGAGATGTGGAAGTTCGGAGCCGGCACCATCACGACGTCCCCGGGGTGGATCTGCCACGGTGGACCGGAGGCGAGGTTGGCGGCTATGGCCCGGTTGGACAACTGCACGCCCTTCGGGCGGCCCGACGTTCCCGAGGTGTAGACAACGAGCGCGACGTCATCCGGATCCGATTGCGGCTCTACGGGATCCGCCGAACACTGCGCCAGCCACCGTTCGAAGTCCTGGGGCGGTGCGCCCGGGACGAGGAGCCGGGGACGGCCGTCCTCGGGCACCGGATGCCCCATCAGCGGCATGAATTCCGCCTCGACCACGATCGCATCCAGGCCCGCGTCCGCGACGATCTCTTGCATTTCCCGGTGACTCAGCCGCCAATTGAGCGGCACCGCAAAGGCTCTCGTCAGCGAGGCCGCGGCCAGCACCTCGCCCCAGGTCACGGCATTCTTGCCGGCGAATCCGACACCGCGCCCTCCGATGCCCTCTGGCCGCAGACCCGCGAAACCGGTGGCGAGCCGGCTGCTGCGCCGGTACCACTCGGCAAAGGTGCGTTCGGCCACGCCCTCGACGGCGATGCCGGGTGAGTTCGGTCGTTCCTGCGACCAGTATTGAAGCATCCGTCCGATCGAACGGTGGTGGTCCATGTGCACTCAGTCCTTTCGTGCTCCCGGCCAAGGCCGTTCAGGCGGGGCCGGCTACCAGACGCTCACGCAACTCGACCTTGCGCACCTTGCCCAGGGCGTTGCGCGGCAGCTCCGCAATGCGTTCGATCGAGGACGGGCACTTGAAACCGGCCAGCCGCTCCCGGCAGTGGCGGGCGAGCTCACCGTCATCCGGATCCACGCCCGGGGCGCAGACAACGAACGCCACCGGGGTCTCGCCCCACTTCGGATGGGGCCGTGCCACGACGGCGACCTCGACCACGGCGGGATGATCCAGCAGCGCGCGCTCGATCTCGGCGGGGTAGACGTTCTCGCCGCCGCTGATGATCATGTCCTTGGAGCGCCCGACGATATAGAGGAAACTGTCCTCGTCGAGCACCGCCATATCACCCGTTCGGTACCAGCCGTCGTCGGTGAAGGCCGCCCGCGTCTCCTCGGGATTATGCCAATACTCGCGGATGATGTTCTCACTGCGAACCCACAGCTCGCCGGGTTCGCCAACCGGCTGCGGGTTCCCGGAGAGACCTACAATGCGCGCCTCCCAGCCCTGCGAGATTCGGCCCGCGGAACCGAGTCGGGTGCTGCCGGGAACGTGATCCTCCGGTCGCAGGACGGTCAGGAATCCCTGAAGTTCTGTACTGCCGTAGATCTGCCGGAATCGTCGGCACACGACACGTACGGCCCGCTCCAGCAAATCGGAGTCGATCGGCGCGGCACCGTACTGCACCTCACGCAGGCTCGACAGGTCCTCCCCCTGTCGTGCTCCCTCCATCGCGTCGACGAGCATCTCGATGATGGTCGGGGCTGCGGTGAAGAACTGGATGCGGTCCCGCACGATCGTGTCGATGACGCGGTCGATCTGAACTCCGTCGTGAATGAAAAGCGTTCCCCCGGTGAGGAAGCACTGCATTGCCTGGGCGAAACCCGCGAGATGGAACAGCGGCATCATCACCAGGTGCCGGCCGCCCCGCTGCTGGTCGCCGATGTCGATCGCGAACCCCGCGAGCCCGCGGATGAGGGAGCCGTGGTCGAGCGGGATCACCTTGGGCAACCCGGTGGTGCCGCTGGTGTGCATGAGGAAGGCCACCTGATCGCTGCGCAACCGGTCCCGTGGGTACGGCGCGGGCGGACCGGCGACACTACCGGCTTCGGTCCAGCCGCCACCGCCCAGTCCGACTGCCACTCGCACGAGGTCGCCGCGGTGACCGACAACGGACCGGCACGCCTCGTCGGCGAAGATGCCGACGGGGTTGGTGATGTCGAGCAGCCGATCGATCTCGTGCGCGGTCATTCGCCAGTTGACGAGCAGCGGCAGTGCTCCGAGCCGAATGAGACCGAGTGTCTGGACGAGGAATTCGGCGCTGTTGTGGGCGAGTACCGCGACGACGTCGTCCGGCCGGACACCGAGGGCGTACCAACTCGCGGCGGTGTCCTCCACGCGATCCCGGAGGTCCCGATAGGTCAACTGCTCGCGGTCGTCGCTCACCGCGAGGGTGTCCGGATCGGACGTAGCACGCCAATCGAGAACGTGCAGCCACGTATACATCAGACGGTCTCCTTCTCCTGCTTCGGCGCAGGCGCCGGGTCCGGTTCGGGTTGGGGCACCGGGTCCTGCTTCGGCTCAGGCGCCGGGCGGGAGCGGCGTTGCGGCCCGACCATCCACCCCAGGACCCGGTCGAGCCCGCCGCGGGCGAACATGATGACGAGAATCAGTAGGCCGCAGTAGACGAAGACGCTCATCACGTTGGCGTCGATGCCACCCTGGCCCACCGGAACAAGGAACGGGATGTTGCCCGCGAACTGCCCGAGCAGTCGGGGCAGGGCCGTGACGAACACGGCACCGGCGATGGCACCGCGCAAGCTGCCGAGACCGCCGATGATGATGATCACCAAGTAATCAGTGGAAAGCGTGAACCCGAACGCCTGTGGGGTAATGAACTGAATGGTGACGGCGAGGAACACGCCGGCAATGCCCGCGTACACCGAGGCGACGAAGAAGGCCCCGGCCTTGTACCGGCCCACGTTGACCCCCATGGATGCGGCCGCCACTTCGCTCTCGCGCACCATGGACAGAGCCAACCCCGGCCTGGCCTGCACGATCCGACGGGCAGCAATATAGGTAACCACTACCAGGACGATTCCGAGCAGCCATAGTTTTTCCACTGCACCGAAGGGCACGCCCAATATGTGCCACGGCTCGCTGTCACCGAAGTTCAAGCCCAAGATATCGAATTCCGGTACCGCACGGCCGATATAGCCACCGCTGAATTGCTCGACCTCGTTGAGGAAGTGGACCCAGATGAACACCAACCCGATGGTGACGACCGCCAAGTAGAGTCCGGTCACCCGACTCGAGAGCGGGCTGAGCAGCAGGCCACCGATCCCCGCGGCAAGAACTGCCCCGACGGCAGCAACAACGGGTGGCAGACCCAGGCCCCATACATTCTCACCCGACGGGCTCGCCAGGATGACGTATCCATACGCTCCGATGCCGACAAAAACTGCATGGGCCAACGAAATCTGACCGGCGACGCCCACGAGCATCGTCAAGCCCATCGCAGCGATCGCTGCAGCCATGGCCAGACCGCCGACCTGCAACCAGAATTCAGTGACGAAGTACGGTGCGACAACCAGCGCTACCAGGAGTCCGGCTACGAGCAAACGACCTCTAGACACGGGCCACCTGCTTCGAACTGAACAGACCCTCGGACCTCACCAGCAAGACAACCAACAGCAGTATCCACGCGCTGATACCGGACAGGTTGTGCGCCCATCCGCCCAATGCGCTCTCGTAGGTCGCCGCAAACGCCTCCGTCAGGCCGAGCATCATACCACCGACCAGAGCGCCGCCGACCGATCCCAGACCACCGATCACTGCGGCTGGAAAAGCGCGAAATGCCGTGTCCGCCAGGGAAGATGAAACACCAGCGGCCGGGAAGGAAGCGAGGAACAATCCGGCGAGAACAGCCAGCGCACCACCGATCGCCCAGCTGGTCCAGGACACCCGCGACAAACGCACCCCCATCAGCTTGGCGACCTCTGCGTCCTGGCTGCCCACGCGCATCGCCAGGCCCCAGTTGGTGAATCGGAACAGGAGCAGAAACACGACGATGGCGGTTACCGCAACCCCGAGCGCAATGAGCCGCGACGCCGGCATGGTGATCATCCCGAATTCGACGATCCGGTCCCCGACCGGATCGTTGAGGGCCCACGACTCTGAACCGAGACGACGGCTGACTTCGGTGACGATCAGCAAGTTCACACCGAGAGTCAGGATCGTCAGCGTCACATGATCCTGAGTCCGGGACTGCCGAATGAAAACAACATCAATGATGATCGCTACCAAGGCACCCACCGCGAGTCCGGCCAGCACGCCCACCAGATAGCCATGCGATTCACTGACCAGCGCTGCCACGAAGACACCCGAGAGCAGGAACCCACCGTGGGCGAAATTGAGGATTCCGGTGGCCCGGTAAATGACCACGAATCCGAGGGCCATCACGGCATACAGTGCACCGAGTGACAGTCCCCCAGCCAAGGCATTCACAAAGTTATCCACGAGAAGTCCTCTCCAATTCGTAGGGCGTCGCGTCCGT
Organism: Rhodococcus sp. W8901; assembly: GCF_013348805.1. NCBI lineage: Bacteria > Bacillati > Actinomycetota > Actinomycetes > Mycobacteriales > Nocardiaceae > Rhodococcus > Rhodococcus sp. W8901. The sequence continues at coordinate 515,385 of NZ_CP054690.1, read as the reverse complement.
ACCGAGGTACGCCGCGATGACAGCAGGGTCCCGTTGCACGACGTCAGGTGCGCCGTCGGCAATCACCCTGCCGGACTGCAAGACCGTGACGTGGTCGGAGAGAGTGAGCACCAACTCCATGTCGTGCTCGACGAGGAGCACAGTGAGGCCGAAGCGGTCGCGGCACTCCCGGATCTGCTCACCCAAAGCACGTGATTCGGCGTCGTTCATGCCCGCAACCGGTTCGTCGAGCAACAGCAGCGACGGCTCCGCACACAGGGCGCGCGCGATCTCCACTTTCTTGCGGATGCCATACGGTAGTGGACCGACAGGCTGGTCGAGGTACTCCTCGATGCCCAGCGCCTCCGCCATTATCTGAACTACTCGCTCGTCCTCGGCTCGCTCACGGCGAGCCGACGGCAGAGCCAATGCCGCGGCGAGCATCCCAGTGCGGGTCCGATGGTGACGCCCGACCCGAAGAGTGTCCGCGACGGTGAGGTGCGGTGGGAGCACCAGGTTCTGGAAGGTACGAGCAATTTCGTGGGTGACGATCTCGTGTTGCGGCAGGGTATCGAGCCGCTCATCACCGAGACGGACCTCGCCCGACGCCAGCGGGTACAACGCGGTGAGAGCGTTGAAACACGTCGACTTCCCGGCTCCATTCGGACCGATCAATGCATGAATGGTACCGCGCTTGATAGCGAACGAAACATTGTCCAGTGCCAGGACACCGCCGAACCGAACCGTCAAGCCCTCGGCCGTGAGAAGATTCCCGTCTATTTCAGACATCGTGCCCTTCCCCTGTCATGGCCGACACGGCGGAACCGTGAGCGGCAGTCTTGCCGAGTGTGAGTTCGAGGAGCATGTCGGAGTCGATCAGTTCCGCCGCAGGCCCTTCGGCTGCCATGGTCCCGCCGTTCAGGACATACGCATGGTGTGCGACGGACAGAGCGAGCCTGGTGTTCTGTTCGACCAGAAGGACACTCGTCCCGTCCGCGTTCACATGCGTGATCGTCTCCATGATCTGCTGAGCGATGAGCGGCGCCAGACCCAACGACGGCTCATCCATGAGCAGTACCTTCGGCTCGCTCATCAGAGCCCGTCCGATCGCGAGCATCTGCTGCTCCCCGCCGGACAGCAAGCCGGCGGTTTGCCCCGACCTATCCACCAGGATCGGGAAGAGCTCGCGTACTCGGCGCAAGCTGGCCGCCACGCGGGACCGAGAGCGCACCGACAGTGCGCCGGCCATGAGATTCTCCTGGACGGTCAGTTGCGCGAAGATTCGACGTCCTTCCGGCACCTGGACGATGCCGTGCCGAACGATCTTGTCGGCCTTGCTCCGGTTGAGATCCAGACCCTCGCCACGTATGGTCCCGGCGACCACGTGTCCACCCTGGGCCCCTAGTAGTCCCGAGAGTGCCCGCAGGAGTGTAGTTTTGCCGGCACCGTTGTTTCCGATCAGCGCTACGATCTGCCCGTCATCGACGCGCAGATTCACGTCATGGAGAACCTTGGCGGTTCCGTAACTCACTGCAAGGGAATCGACTTCGATCATCGTGAGCCTCCCTGCCCTGCAATCACTTGGTATAGCCCTTGTCGGCCGCGTACTTGACCGCGGCGTCACTGGCTGCGGGGTCCTGCACAATTACTGTGCCACCCTTGGCATTCGGATCGGGCTTGATGATGAAGGAGGACAGCGAGGGAGCCTTGCCCGGAGTGGAGTAATCGAGATCGACAGCAAGCCCGGCGGTGGAGATGGCGCCCATCTTGCTCATCGCAGCAGTAATGCCCTTCGGGGTGAGATCCTTGTCCTTGCAGGCCTGGCTCAAGCCCTTTTCGAGCAACTGCGCCATCAAATAGCCGGAGGCGGCGGGCGACGTGGCGGGCCGGTCGCCGTACTTAGCCGTCCAGGCAGACAAGAGTTCTTGTACCGGTGCCGCATTCGAGCTGAACGGCGCGTTGTTGGATGTCAGGACGACGTGATCGGCAAGCGCATCGCGTGCCGGTCCTGCCAGGTCGCCACTGGACAGTAGATTCGTGGACTGAATGACCACGTCATACCCGCTGGCCTTCGCCACAGAAGCCGCCGAAACAGTTTGTGCAGCTGCGGTTCCCATAACAATCACCTTTGCACCCGCTTGCCGCAAGGTGTTGACCTGCGCGGTCGCGTCCGTCGCCGTGCTGTCGATCTTTGTGTTCTCCACCTTCAGGCCGAACTGCTCAGCCGCACCGGCGACACCGTTTGCAACCGCCGCTCCGATACCGTTCGGGTACGCGATGACACCGATCGTGTCGCCTTCCTTCAGGACCCCCTGCTCGACCAGGTAGGCCACGCCGTTCACGGCCTCCACGTCGTACGGCGAACCCGGCATGAATGCCTCATGCACGGCCAGCAGCACGGGGTCGAAAGAGCCGGCCATGACGCCCAGTCCGTCCTGAGCGAGCTTTGGCCCCAGAGTCACCGCATCCGTGCCAGGAGACAGATTCACGATCGCGGCGATGTCCGAACGCAGCGACGTGTACTGCGTCATGGTCTCCTGGGTGTTGTACTTGTTGTCGCGCGACTCGATCCGCAGCTGACGATCACACACGCCACCGTTCTTGTTGACCTTGTCGAACCACAACTGGATGCCGGCAACGCCATCTTGACCGAGGCCACCGATCGGACCGCTCAGCGGCACCAGCGATCCGACAGTGATCGCATCGGCGGTGACACCGATACCCGCCTTCAGGTCGCCACTTGCTGCCTGGCCGTCAGAGTCGGTCGCCTTCGAGGAGCAGCTGGCAATGGCGAGTGCGATCACGAGCGTTGGGCCTAGGACCTTGAGCTTGTTCTTCATTCGTTCTCCATGGCAGTTGGTACGGGTTGGATAGAGCGCGAGCGGGAGCCGGGTGCGCACGAAGGAGAAGCCGCAACCGGGGCCCAGACGGGGAAACGAAGGCCGAGGAGGACCGCACCGGCCACCGGAGCAGCGCGCCGACGATCAACAGCAACGACCCGCGGATCTCGGCGATCGACCCGATCAGCACCATCGGTCGACCCGGAGAGTGGCCCAAACGATCGAACACTGCTGCGGTGCTTGACAGTCCGACCCTGCCGAGCCATCCGAAGGACTTCCGGGCGGCATGTCCGATGATCGACAGACCCCGCAACGAGACGGAGCAGGGAGGGTCCGACGTCCGCCGGTCCACCGGCGTCCACCACGAGTGCCTGCACGACACGCCTCCCTGTCCTCGACATGTAAATCTAAACTCAGATTTAGATATAAGCGTGACTCGCATCACAAGTCAAGGTGCGGACCAAAGAATTCTTCGATTTCCTCGAAATCCGCAGGACAGACGTCGATTCCCGAGCACTCATCGCACGCAGATAGGTACGGACCAAACTCCCGACAGGCGCAACGGCCAGATCGGAGTCAGTCTGGAGACGCCGTCGCAGACGGCACCCGTAACGAGCGACCCAGCACCACCCGGGGGAGGAACGTCCCGGAGGTGCCTCGGCCAGCTCCCTCGCCAGACCCCGAGGAGCTCAGATGGCGCCGCCCAGCAGCGCCGCCACCCCCGCGACCAGCAGCTCGCGCCACTGAATGTAGTCGTGGCCGCCGCAGAACTCCCGGTAGTCCACCTCGAACCCCTTGGCCCGCAGCAGGTCCCGCACCTCTCGGTTTTCTTCGATCAGGCGGGGTTCGAGCACCCCAGCCGCCATCCAGAAACGTGACTTGCTCACGTCCAGATCCGCGAGCTGTGCCTGCACCGAGCGTCCCCGCATGTCGGGTCGCGGCCACCAGAACGATCCGGACAGGCTGATCGCCCCGCCGAAATCGTCGGGTGCGTGCAGCGTTGCGAACGTGGCCGCCAGGCCGCCGTAGCTCGAACCGCCGACCAGCACCGACTCCGGATCGCCCGTCGCCTGCCACCGCTCGCGCAGGTACGGCAGCACGTCGCCGGTGAGGGCATCGAGAAACTCGGTGCTGCAAGGAAGTTCCCTGGAGCGCAGTCCGGGCTCGATGCTGTCGATCATCACGACCAGCGGCACCCGGTAGCCGCGCTCAGCGAGTCGGTCGAGCGCGGGGGCGATGGGAATCTCGACGGCGGTCACCCGGCCGTCGAACAGCACCAGCACCGGACGGTCGCGATCCGCGATCCCCGCGGGTTCGTAGATCCAGATACTGCGGCGCACCCCCGCGAGGATCCGCGACGCCTCCGTCAGCACGCCACGCACCGGCGCATCGGACGCCCACCAGCGTTGCGTGGGGGCACCCGGCATCACCGCCTCCGAGCGCGCCGGCAGCCCCATCGACGAGACCGGCGGACGCGGGTTCTCCTCGTCCGTGACGAGTCCGGCGATCACGGCCCGCGACCACTCCCACTCCGTCTGCCCCTCGGCGGGACCGGTGATCGGCTCCACCCGGGGCAGGAATCCGTAGCCGCCCCGCCATCTCTCCGGAACCTCGAGTGACAGCGTCCACAGATCACTCCCCGGAACCCGTTGGAGCGCATTGCGTTCGGGCCGCCGCCGGTCGGTGATGCCGTTGGCCTCCAGATAGACGTGGCGAACCGGAGATCCTGCCGGCGCCCGCCACACGAACGTCGCGGTCACGAATCCGCGCGGCCCCGGATCGATCAACGGCCCGCCTTCGGCGCGCAGACGTCGCGCCAGGCCGTCGACCGACGTGACGTTCGACATAGGTACCCCTTACTTAGGTGATGCTGCCCTAAAAGTAGGGTCTCATCGTACCCACCCTCAGGAGGAACCCCCTTGTCCCCAACCACGCTTCACCTCCGATCCGTCGGCACCCGGATCGCGGTCGTTCTCGGCGCCCTCGCGATCGGCGTCACGACCGTCGCGTGCTCGTCCGACGACGAATCCGCAGACGCCGCTGCCGCCGCCACCGCCCAGTCCGGCGAGTGGCCGCGCACCGTCGAGACCGCCAAGGGCCCAGTCACGCTCGACGCCGAGCCGCAGCGCATCGTGTCCACGAGTGTCACGCTCACCGGATCGCTGCTGTCGCTCGACGCGCCGCTGATCGGCACCGCCGCGCAGCCCAAGAGCACCGTCACCAACGATCAGGGCCTGTTCACGCAATGGGCCGGCGTCGCCGCCGACCGCGACGTCGAGGTCCTCTACCAGGGCCAGCCGAACGTCGAGAAGATCACCGCGGCGGCCCCCGACCTCATCGTCGTCTCCACGAGCGGCGCCGACTCGGCCGCCCAGCAGGTCGACGTCCTGTCCAAGATCGCCCCGACCCTGCTGTTCGACTACTCCGACAAGTCGTGGCAGGAACTGACCACGCAGCTGGCCGCCGCGGTCGGCAAGGAGGACCGGGCGAAGGAACGGATCGCCGAGTTCGACGCCAAGGTGGACAAGGCGAAGAACACCATCGCTCCCGCGCTGCAGGCCGGCGCCGCGCCGGTGAACATTCTCACCTACAACAACCCCGAGGATTCGCGCATCTTCACGACCGAGTCGGCGCAGGGACGGCTCGCCACGCGCCTCGGCCTCACCCTGGCGACGCTGCCCACCGAGATCACCGGCGCCGGCGCGGAAGCAGGCCGATCCGACATCGTCGCCGTGAACGCCGAGAACCTGCCGCTCGCACTGACCGGCGCGACGACCTTCATCATCAACGCGCAGCAGCCGGGTGCGGACCGGATGAAGGCCGACCCGACACTCGCCGCCGTCCCGTCGGTGCAGCGCGATGCCGTGTACCCGCTGGACTACGACAGCTTCCGCCTGGACTACTACAGCGCGAACAACGTCGTCGACCGCATCGTCGCCGCACTCTCCTAGCCCCGCGAACCCCTGAACGGGAGTGGCCGGTCACCTCGAGGTGACCGGCCACTGTCGTGTTCGACGGTTACTGCTTGGTGAGCGCGTGCTCCGCGGCCGCGAGCAGGACGCAGGTCGCGACGCCGTCCATCGCCTTCGTGAGCTCGTCCATCGACGGGAAGCTCGGGGCGAGGCGGATGTTCTTGTCCTCGGGGTCCTGCTTGTACGGGAAGACGGAGCCGGCGGCGGTGAGCGCGATGCCGGCATCCTTCGCGAGCGCGATGACACGCTTCGCGGTGCCGTCGACCACGTCGAGGCTGATGAAGTAGCCGCCTTTGGGCTCGGTCCACGACGCAACCTTCGACGCGCCCAACCGATCGTCGAGGATCTCGAGAACCTTCGCGAACTTCGGGGCCAGGATCTCGCGGTGCTTGTCCATGTGCGCGCGGACGCCGTCGGCATCGCCGAAGAAGCGCAGGTGGCGCAGCTGGTTGATCTTGTCCGGGCCGATGCTCTTCTTACCCAGGTGCTGCTGGTACCAGGCCAGGTTGGCGTCGGAGCCGCCGAAGAAGCTCACACCCGCGCCGGCGAAGGTGATCTTCGACGTGGACGCGAACACGAGCGGACGGTTCGGGTTGCCGGCCCCTGCCGCCATGCCGAGGATGTCGAGCGCCGGGGCGCACTCCTCGACGAGCGGGTGCACGGCGTACGCATTGTCCCAGTAGATGCGGAAGTCGGGGGCCGCGGCCGGCATCGACGCGAGCGCGCGGGCCACATCCTCCGAGTACACGGCGCCGGTCGGGTTGGAGTACGTGGGAACGCACCAGATGCCCTTGATCTGCGGATCCGCAGCGACCAGTTCCGCGACCCGCGTCATGTCGGGGCCGTCGTCGCGCATCGGGATCGCGATCATCTCGATGCCGTACGACTCGGTGATCGCGAAGTGACGGTCGTAACCCGGTGCGGGGCACAGGAACTTGATCGCCGACTCCTGCGACCACGGCCGCGGGGAATCGGGGGTGCCGTGCAGCAGCGAGAACACGATCGTGTCGTGCATGATCTCGAGACTCGCGTTGTTGCCGGCCATGAGGTTCGCCGTCGGGATGCCGAGCAGTTCGCCGAAGATGGCGCGCAGTTCCGGCAGGCCCGTCAGGCCGCCGTAGTTGCGGCAGTCGGTGCCGTCGCTGTCGCGGAAGTCACCGTCACCCGGCAGGGAGAGTAGGCGCTCCGACAGGTCCAACTGCTCGGGTGCCGGCTTGCCGCGCGTGAGATCGAGCTTCAGCTTCTCTGCCTTGAGCTGCTCGTACTTCGCGTTCTGACGCTCGAGTTCGGCGCGAAGTTCATCATGGCTCATCAACCCGATTTGGGTTTGTACAGGCATGCGGGCGGCCTTTCACCGACACGACCGGTCGGGGACGGGAAGATAGGGGACCCCGCGCACCCGGCAGAGCCCGTTGACCCTTGCTGCCTTCCGGCCCTGGGGGAGTTCACAGGATGCGCGCCGCGCGGGATCCGTCTACGAGTGTAACCAGATCCACCGATCGCGCAGTGACGCACCCCTCCCTCGGGCCCCGTTTGGCATTCCGACCCCTCGAACCGGTATGCTCCCCAACGGAGGATTCGCCTAGTGGCCTATGGCGCTCGCCTGGAACGCGGGTTGGGTTAACGCCCTCAGGGGTTCAAATCCCCTATCCTCCGCCACGGGAAGCCCCCGGTGACTCAGTCACCGGGGGCTCTTCTCTTTCCTCACCTGCCGACGACAGGTCACATGCAGGGCCATAGGTCCCACCAGGCAGGCGGCGAGAGTGACCACCGCCACCTGCGGTGTATGTTGCTTAGCCATACCTCATCGGAGGCACCGGTGAGAGCGACGAGAGGTCCGACATGGCAAGAACCTGGAAGAGGATTGTGGGGGCGGCGTTCCTCGCGTCGGCACTGGTGGGGATCACCGCCTGCTCGAACGACTCCGACTCGGGCACCTCGAACCCCGCCGCCTCCGGCGCGCCGTCCGGTGAGATCACCGTCTACAACGCGCAGCACGAGTCGCTCACGCAGGAATGGGTCGACGGGTTCACCGCCGAGACCGGCGTCAAGGTCACGCTCCGCAACGGCTCGGATACCGAGCTCGCGAACCAGATTGTCGCCGAAGGCAAGGCGTCGCCGGCCGACGTCTTCCTCACCGAGAACTCGCCGGCGATGGCGCTCGTCGAGAACGCCGGGCAGTTCGCCGACGTCGACGCCGCGACGCTCGAGCAGGTTCCCACGCAGTTCCGGCCGTCCACCGGCAAGTGGACCGGCATCGCCGCTCGCTCGACGGTGTTCGTCTACAACAAGGACAAGCTGACCGCCGACCAGCTGCCGAAGTCGCTGCTCGACCTCCAGAACCCCGAGTGGAAGGGCCGCTGGGGCGCGTCGCCGTCCGGCGCCGACTTCCAGGCCATCGTCAGCGCGCTGCTCGAGCTCAAGGGCGAGGACGTCACCAAGCAGTGGCTGGCGGGCATGAAGGAGAACGCCGTCGTCTACAAGGGCAACAGCACGGTGATGAAGGCCGTCAACGCCGGCGAGATCGACGGCGGCATCATCTACCAGTACTACTGGTTCGGCGACCAGGCCAAGACCGGCGAGAACAGCAAGAACACCGAGCTGCACTACTTCAAGAACGAAGATCCGGGTGCCTTCGTCAGCATCTCGGGTGGCGGTGTGCTGCAGTCCAGCAAGAACGCGGAAGCGGCGCAGGCGTTCCTGAAGTACATCACCGGCAAGGCCGGCCAGGAGATCCTGCAGACCGGTACCTCGTTCGAGTACCCGGTGGGCAGCGGTGTCGCCGCCAACCCGAAGCTGGTGCCGCTCGCGGACCTGCAGGCACCCAACGTGGATCCGTCGAAGCTCAACAGCCAGAAGGTCACTCAGCTGATGACGGATGCCGGCCTTCTCTGACCGGCTCGGGGGGCGGGCACGGCCCCGCCCCCCGCTGGTTCTCGTTCTGATCGTGGCGGCCCTCGTGGCCGTCACGCTGATCCCCCTCGGTTACGTCGTCACCACCACCATCTCGACCGGGTGGGAGACTGCGTCCGCGCTGATCTTCCGCCCCCGCGTCGGCGAACTGCTGGTCAACACGGTCTCCCTCGTGGTCGTCACCATCCCGATCTGCGTCGCGCTCGGCGTCGGCGCGGCCTGGCTCGTCGAACGCACCACGGTGTTCGGATTCCGTTGGTGGGGACCGGTTCTCGCCGCCCCGCTGGCCGTCCCCGCCTTCGTCAACAGCTACGCGTGGGTGACGGTGATTCCCTCGCTGCACGGCCTGTGGTCGGGCGTCCTCGTCGCCACCCTCTCCTACTTCCCGCTGGTCGCGCTGCCCGTGGCCGCGACGCTGCGCCGACTCGACCCGGCGGTCGAGGAATCGGCCCGCGCGCTCGGGTCCAGCCCCTGGGCAGTGTTCTTCCGGGTGGTCGTGCCGCAGCTGCGGCTGCCCATGCTCGGCGGGGCACTGCTGATCGGCCTGCATCTGCTCGCCGAGTACGGCGCCTTCGCGATGCTGCGGTTCGACACCTTCACCACCGCGATCCTCGAGCAGTTCCAGTCCACGTTCAACGGTGTCGCCGGCAGCATGCTCGCCAGCGTGCTGGTGGTGTGCTGCCTGGTGCTGCTCGTCTCGGAGGCCGCGGCCCGCGGGTCCGCCCGGTACGCCCGCATCGGCTCCGGCGCGGCCCGGAGCGCACCACGGATCCGACTCCGGTGGAGCGCCGTGCCCGCGACGCTGGCGCTCGTCGCGCTGACGGTGCTGGCATTGGGCGTGCCGCTGTGGACCATCGTGCGCTGGCTGCGGATCGGCGGCAGCGAAGTGTGGCAGTCGGCGGCGCTGTGGCCGGCACTGACACAGACCCTCACGTTCGGCCTGGTCGGCGCGCTGGCCGCGACGGCGCTCGCGTTCCCCGTCGCGTGGCTGGCGATCCGCTGGCCCGGCGTGTTCAGCAAGATCGTCGAGGGCACCAACTACGTGACGAGTTCGCTACCGGGCATCGTGACCGCGCTGGCGCTGATCACCGTCACCATCCGGTACGCGAATCCGCTGTACCAGACCACGATCATGGTGATCGTCGCGTATGTGCTGATGTTCCTGCCGCGGTCGCTCGTGTCGCTGCGCGCCGGTCTCGCGCAGGTACCGGTGGGCCTGGAGGAGGCGTCGGCGGCGCTCGGCAGGCCGCCGTGGACGACGTTCCTGCGCGTGACGCTGCGGCTGACCGCGCCGTCCGCCGCGGTCGGGGCCGCGTTGGTGTTCATGGCGATCGCGACGGAACTGACCGCGACGCTGCTGCTGGCCCCCAACGGCACCCGCACGCTGTCGACCCGATTCTGGTCGCTCACCAGCGAGCTCGACTACGCGGCCGCGGCGCCGTACGCGCTGCTGATGATCGTCCTCGCGTTGCCGATGACCTACCTGTTGTTCAGTCAATCCCGGAAGGCGGCCGGCGCATGAGCGAGATCGTGATCGACCAGGTGTCGAAGTCGTTCGGACCGACGGACGTGCTGCGCGGTGTGAGCCTCGGCGTGGAGCACGGATCGATCACCGCGGTCGTGGGGTCGTCGGGCTGCGGCAAGACCACCCTGCTCCGGATCATCGCCGGATTCGAGCGCCCCGACGACGGGACGGTGTCGATCGCCGGTTCCGTTGTCGCCGGCCGCGACCAGATGGTGCCCGCGCACCGCCGACGCGTCGGATACGTCGCGCAGGACGGTGCGCTGTTCCCCCATCTCACGGTCGCCGGAAACATCGCGTACGGGCTCCCCGGCTCCCGGTTCGGGAGCCGCAGGGCATCCGACCGACGCGTCGCCGAACTGCTGGAGATGGTCTCGCTAGACGCGTCGTACGGGCGGCGGCGCCCCCACGAGCTGTCCGGTGGCCAGCAGCAGCGCGTCGCCCTGGCACGAGCGCTGGCCCGCGATCCGGAGGTGATGCTGCTCGACGAGCCGTTCAGCGCCCTCGACGCCGGACTGCGCGTGACGACCCGCAAATCGGTGGCGGCCACGCTCGGTGCGGCCGGCGTGACGACCCTGCTGGTCACCCACGACCAGGAAGAGGCACTGACGTTCGCCGGCCAGGTCGCGGTGATGCGTACCGGACGCTTCACGCAGGTGGGCACGCCCGAACAGCTCTACCACTCCCCCGTCGACGACTTCACCGCCCGGTTCCTGGGCGAGTGCGTGGTGCTGCCGGCGGATGTCGCCGACGGTGTCGCGTCGTGCGCCCTGGGCCGGATCCCGGTACGCGACACCGATATCCACGGCCCGGCACGGCTGATGCTGCGGCCCGAGCAGATCGTCGCGACGGAAGTCGCCGGGGATTCCGGCGGCGGGACGGGCACGGTGACCCGCACCGAGTTCCTCGGCGCACCGTCGATGCTCGACATCACGCTCGACTCCGGCGCCGAGATCCAGGTCCGTCAGGCGAGCACCCGCACACCGGATGTCGGCGCCCGGGTGACCGTCGAGGTGTTCGGCGCAGCCCAGGCTTTCCCGCCCGGCGAGTGACGCTCACCCACCCGGCGCGTTGGTGATCTTCTCGCCGGCGGGGTTGAGCGCCCACCACAGGTTGTCCATCCCCTGACCGGCCACCGAACCGGGCCGCGGATCGCCCGCGAACAGGTACAGCGGCATTCCGTTGACGGTGACCTGGTTGCCGCCCTGCGGCCCCGGGATGGTGCCGATGACGCCGGCGACGCCCAGCACCTCCGGCTTGGGCGTATCACTGGTCACCGGCGGCCACATCTGCAGGCAGACCGCGTCGCACGCGCTGGCGTTGGTACCGGGCTCGTCGCGGTCGTACGCGTACACCGTCATGTCGTCGGTATTCACCACGATCTGGCCGATGCTCGACTCGCCCGTCGACAGCACGGGGCCCGCCGCGGGCACCGTCGTCGGCATCGGGGTGGTGCTGGGAGTCGGGCCCGAGTTGTTGTTGTCGGAGCATCCGACCAACATGGCGCCCGCCGCCAATGCGGCGAGCGAGATAAGCACGGCTCTTCTCATGCCGGAACTCCTCTTCTCTGGTTCGGCCCAAGCCGGTTCGTGCGCGGGATGTCGGTGCCCGCTCCTACGCTGAGCGGCATGGGGTGGTATTCGCCGACCGCGGTCGCACCGGACCTGGCCGACGCGCTCGTGTGCGCGTGGTCCGCGCGCGCCGAGGGGCACCACCTTCTCGTGCCGGACGGCTGCATCGACGTGCTGTGGATCGCCGGTGCCGGTATCCGGGTGTGCGGCCCGGAGACATCGGCGTGGTCGTTCACGTTGCCGCCGGGCAGCGAGTCGTTCGGCATCCGGTTCCGGCCGGGCACGGCCCCGCACGTGCTGCGCACCTCCGCCGCACACATCCGCGACATCCGGGTCTCACTCGAGGACGTCCTCGGGTCCGCCTCCGAACGCGTGCTCGTCGATCGACTCGAGCACGCGGGCGACACCACCGAACGGCTGACCATCCTGCAGGACGCCGGTCGGCGGTGGCTCGTCTCACGGCCCCAGCCCGACCCTCTCGCGGCCCGGATCACGTCCGCGCTGGCCACTCGCTCGTGGAGCGTCGAGGAGTTGGCGGACGCGTCGGCGATGACCAGCCGCCAACTGCACCGCCGCTGCAACGACGCGTTCGGGTACGGGCCGTCGACGCTGCGATCGATCCTCCGTCTGCAGCGGTTCATGGCGTTGGCCCGGGCCGATCGCCGGCGGGGACTGGCGGCGCTCGCGACCGAGGCCGGATACAGCGACCAGGCGCACCTGTCGCGAGAGTGTCGCCGCATCGCGTCGCTCACGCCCACCGACCTGCTCGCCGGCGAGGCCCCCGACTGGCACGGCGACGCGTCGGTCCTCGATGTCCGATCGGTGCAAGACCGCACCGTCCCCGAGAACGGAGAATCGGCCGCATGACAATCACCGAAACCACACCGGACCTGTACCGACGTCTCGCCGCAGCGCTCACCGAGCGGGTCGACGCGGTGCCCACCAACCGCTGGGACAGCCCCTCGCCGTGCGACGGCTGGACCACCCGCGACGTGGTCGACCACGTCGTCGGTACGCAGGCGAAGATGATGGGCGTCGTGGGACTGTCCATCCCGCCCGGCCCGTCCGCCGCCACCGATCCGGCGGGCGCCTGGCGGCACACCCGGGATGCGGTCCAGGCGATCCTCGACGATCCCGCGAAGGCGGCGCTCGAATACGACGGTCACTTCGGGCGCACCGATCTGGCCTCGACGATCCGCACCTTCTACTGCTTCGACCTCGTCGTTCACGGCTGGGACATCGCCCACGCGGCAGAATTGGACACGACGATTCCGGAGCAGGACCTCGACATGGTCGGCGCGATCATCGCGCAACTCGGCGACTCGCTGCACATGGACGGTGTTTGCGGCCCGGCCGTCGAGGTGCCCGCGGACGCCGATCGGCAGACGCGCAGCCTCGCGGCCCTGGGGCGCAAGGCCTGAGTGAACCGTCCGCCGCGGCGGCGTCATGTGTCGTCGCGGTGCCGGCCGGGGTCGTGTCGTTCTTCCTCGGGCGGCGGCTCACGGTCGCTGTCCGCCTCCCGATCACTGCTCTCGATCACCGCCGTCACCGCGCGGCCGGCGCTGCCCGGACCCACGTGGGCCTCCGCCCGTAGCCGTTCCACCATGTGCGGGTAGTGCAACTCGAATGCGGGCCGCTCCGAACGGATTCGGGGCAGCTCGGTGAAGTTGTGCCGCGGCGGCGGGCACGTCGTGGCCCACTCGAGGGAGTTGCCGTAACCCCACGGGTCGTCGGCCGTGGCGATAGTGCCGTAGCGGAAGCTCTTGAAGACGTTCCACAGGAACGGCAGGGTCGACGCACCCAGGATGAACGAACCGACCGTCGACACCGAGTTCAGCACGGTGAAACCGTCGGACGGCAGATAGTCGGCGTACCGGCGCGGCATGCCTTCTGCGCCGAGCCAGTGCTGCACGAGGAACGTGGTGTGGAAGCCGATGAACGTCAGCCAGAAGTGCCACCTCCCCAGTCGCTCGTCGAGGAACCGGCCCGTCATCTTGGGGAACCAGAAGTAGATGCCGGCATACGTGGCGAACACGATCGTGCCGAACAGGACGTAGTGGAAGTGCGCGATCACGAAATACGAGTCGGTGACGTGGAAGTCGATCGGCGGGCTCGCGAGCAGGACTCCCGACAGACCACCGAACAGGAACGTGACGATGAACCCGATCGAGAACAGCATGGCGGATTCGAACGTCAACTGGCCCCGCCACATCGTGCCGATCCAGTTGAAGAACTTCACGCCGGTCGGCACCGCGATGAGGAATGTCATGAACGAGAAGAACGGCAGCAGCACGGCACCCGTCGCATACATGTGGTGTGCCCACACCGCAACGGACAGAGCGGAAATCGCGATCGTTGCGTAGACCAGTCCCGTGTAACCGAAGATCGGCTTGCGCGAGAACACCGGCAGAATCTCGGAGATGATGCCGAAGAACGGCAGCGCGACGATGTACACCTCGGGGTGACCGAAGAACCAGAACAGGTGCTGCCACAACAGGGTTCCGCCGGTCGCGGGGTCGTAGACGTTCGCTCCCACCACGCGATCGGCGAACAGGCCCATCAGCGCCGAGGTGAGGATCGGGAACGCCACCAGGATCAGGATGCTGGTGATGAAGATGTTCCACGTGAAGATCGGCATCCGGAACATCGTCATGCCGGGCGCACGCAGACAGATCACCGTGGTGATCATGTTGACCGCACCGAGGATCGTGCCCAGACCGCTGAGGGCCAGGCCCATGATCCACAGGTTGCCGCCCATCCCGGGCGAATGGAGAACATCACTGAGCGGCGTGTAGCCCGTCCAACCGAAGTCGGCCGCACCGCCGGGGGTAATGAACCCGGCCGACGCGATGATGCCGCCGAACAGGAACGCCCAGTAGCTGAATGCGTTGAGCCGCGGAAACGCGACGTCGGGTGCACCGATCTGCAGCGGCAGGATGAAGTTCGCGAAACCGAATACGATCGGCGTCGCGTACAGCAGCAACATGATCGTGCCGTGCATCGTGAACAGCTGGTTGTACTGCTCGTTCGAGAGGAACTGCAGCCCCGGCAAGGCGAGTTCGGCACGCATCAGCAGCGCCAGCAGCCCACCGAACATGAAGAAGGCGAACGACGTGATCAGGTACATGATCCCGATCACCTTGGGATCCGTCGTCGTGATCACGCGGTAGAAGACCGCGCCCTTACGGGCAAACCTGGCCGGATACGGCCGAACCGCAACAGGTTTCGACGCGACGGTTGCCACCGCTCCTCCTGACCGCGGGCCCCGCAATCGAGGCGCACTCCTCGTCGAAGCGTGACCGGTCACGGTCTGCTCGGGACATCTGATCGGCAGGCGGCAACCGGCACAAGCTCAGCACTGTGGACGCTACGCCTTCCACCCGCGCTTGGCTACGGATCCGGCGGCCCCGGACCGAGTCCCGAACAGTCGCACCCGCCTCGATAAGCTGCGGCAATGCCGAACGAGGTCGACGGATCAACGCATGCGGGACGATTCGCCCCCTCCCCCTCCGGCGACCTGCATCTGGGCAACCTGCGAACCGCACTGCTGGCCTGGCTGTTCGCGCGGTCCACGGGGCGCCGCTTCCTGGTCCGGGTCGAGGACCTGGACCGGGTGCGTCCGGGCGCCGAGGAACGCCAGCTCGACGATCTCGCGGCACTGGGTCTGGACTGGGACGGCGACGTCGTCCACCAGTCCGCGCGGCTGCCGTTGTACGACGCCGCGATCGCCCGACTGCAGCGCGCCGGACTGACCTACGAGTGTTTCTGCACTCGCAAGGAGATCCTGAAGGCGGCCTCGGCTCCGCACGCACCCGCCGGCGCCTATCCCGGAACGTGCCGCGACCTGAGTCCGTCCGAACGCGACGAGCGGCGGGCGACGGGACGGCCGCCGGCGCTGCGGCTGCGGGCGGGCACCGATTTGTTCACGGTGGAGGACGTCCTGCACGGCACCTACACCGGGACGGTCGACGACCTCGTCCTCCGGCGCGGCGACGGCGTCCCCGCCTACAACCTCGCGGTGGTGGTCGACGACGCCGCGCAGGGCATCGACCAGGTGGTGCGCGGCGACGACCTGCTGTCGTCGGCACCGCGGCAGGCGTACCTCGCGGGCCTCCTGGGCCTGCCCGCACCCGCGTACGCCCACGTGCCGTTGGCGCTGAACGCGGAAGGGAAGCGTCTGGCCAAGCGCGACGGCGCCGTCACCCTCGCAGACCAGGCGGGTCTGGGCCACACGCCCCGAGACGTACTCGGCATGCTCGCCCGATCGCTGGGAATGACCGACGACGAGGAGTCGGTGACCCCGCAACAGCTTCTCGATCGGTGGGATCCGAAAGCCCTTTCGCTCGATCCCTGGGTTTACGGCATGTGAATCTCCGCCGACGGACCACCCAAACAGACCACTCGCGACGTAGGGTCACGGACGAGAAATTCATCTTCGCCGCGAGCAGTACCCCGACGACGAGAACCAAGGTGCACACATGACCAGTGGTGGACAGGACCCGAATCAGAACCCGGAGGGCGGCAACAACGAGCCGCAGCAGGGTGGCACACCGCCGCCTCCGGGGAGCTACCCGCCCCCGCCCGGTGCCACGCCTCCCCCGCCGGGTCCCGGCGGTGGCTACCCGCCCCCGCCCGGGAGCTATCCGCCGCCGCCCGGTCCCGGCGGTGGCTACCCGCCCCCGCCCGGCAACTTCCCACCGCCCCCGCCCGCATTCGATGCCGGCTACGGCCAACTGCAGCACGTCGACGGCCTCAGCGTCGGCGCCGCCATCTCCTACGGATGGCGGAAGTTCGCGGGGAACGCCGGGATCTGGGTTCTGATCATGCTGATCGCGGCCGTAATCCAGGCCGTGCTCGGGATGATCTTCGACAGGTCGCCCGAAGTGGCGGCCGACGGGACGATCGACTGGTCACCCATGTTCTCGCTGTGGGGGATCATCGGCCTGATCGTGACCACAGTCGTGGGCTACCTCATCCAAGCGGCGATGATCGGCGGCGCGCTGCACGAGACGTCCGGCACGAAACCGTCGATCGGGTCGTTCTTCCAGTTCGCGAACGTCGGAGCGGTCGTCCTGGCCAGCTTCCTCGTCGGCCTGCTCAGCGCGGTCGGCTTCATCCTGCTGGTCATCCCGGGCATCATCGTGGTCTTCCTGACCTGGTGGACACTGCAGTTCGTGATCGACCAGAACCAGGATGCGGTCACCGCGATCAAGTCCAGCTTCCGCGCGATCTCGTCGAACTGGGGCCCCCTGCTGCTGCTCGCCCTCGCGTTGGTGGGCCTGAACATACTCGGCGCAATCCCGTTGGGCCTGGGTCTGTTCATCACGATCCCGATGACGATCATCGCGTCGACATACGCGTACCGCGTAACGGTCGGAGGACGCGTAGCACCCTGACCATAAAAAAACCGACCTCGCCGTATTGTGTTGATGCTCGACGCCTGACATGAACGACGAGGGGAAACATGAATACCGGCGACACTCACGATCCGAACAACTCCGGCGGCTTCGGCGGCCCGCCCATGCCGCCGCCCGGCGGCACACCGCCGTCCGGTCCGGGCTACCCCGGACCCGGCTACCCCGGACCCGGCTACCCCGGACAGCCGCCCGGAGCCGGGTTCGGCGGATTCGCGCCGGCACCCCCGGCACCGCAGGGCCCGCCCCTTGGACCGCCCCCGACCAGCTTCTTCTCCGCGCTGTTCGACTACAACTTCAACAGCTACGTCACGCCGAAGGTCGTCAAGGTCGTCTACATTCTGGTGACCATCGCCCTCGGGCTGATGGTCGTCGTCTGGACGATCGCTGGATTCGCCTCCGAGAGCCCAGCTATCGGACTCGTGGCGTTGCTCGGTGGTTCCCTGTTCTTCATCGTGATGCTCGCGCTCGCCCGCATCAGTCTCGAGTTCTACGTCGCGGTGATCAAGATTTCCGAGGACGTCAAGGAAATCAAGCGCCGCTGACCGCAGCCCTGTGCGCCGCGCACTTACCGCCCCGGGGAGACCAGCCTCGCCGGGGCGGTAAGTGCGCAAAACGGGCGGACACGGGGTGCGGATCGCCGTCACACCACGCCTAATGTTTGGATGGCGCGGTGACAGAGCCAGTGCAGTCCCGATCCACCCTTTCCGAACCAGCGGCATTTGCCCACGTCAGCCGCGGTTACTACGCCACCATCGTGGCGTTGTTCACGATGACTCTGTTGATCTCGAATATCTGCGCGACCAAGGGGGTCGCGTTCTTCGTGGATCAGGACGTTACGTTCGGCCCGTTCCAGGTCCTGCCGATCATCACCGACGGCGGGTTCTTCCTGTTCCCGCTCGCGTACGTCCTCGGCGACGTCCTGAGCGAGGTGTACGGCTTCAAGGCCACCCGCCGCGCGATCTACATGGGCTTCGGTGCGCTGCTGCTGGCGGCGCTGAGCTTCTGGATCACCCAGCAGCTGCCAGCGGCCGACTTCTACGAGAACCAGGCCGCGTTCGACGCCGTCGTCGGCGTGGTGCCGCGGCTGCTGATCGCCGGGCTCGCCGGCTACCTCGTCGGGCAGTTGCTCAATTCCGCCGTCCTCGTGCTCATCAAGGAACGCACCCGGGAGCAGCACCTGTGGGCGCGGCTGATCGGTTCGACGGTGGTGGGCGAGTTCGCCGACACGGTCATCTTCTGCTCCATCGCGGCCGGAGCGATCGGCATCTCCACGTGGGACGACTTCATCAACTACGTGATCGTCGGCTTCGTGTGGAAGACCCTCGTCGAGATCGTCGTGATGCCCGTGACGTACCGCGTGATCGCGTTCGTGAAGAAGCGCGAACCGACCTACGCGCCGGTGGACGACGGCTTGCTGCCGTAGAACCGGCCCAGCATCTCGCGCTTGTACTCCTCGAAGTAGCCGCCCTCGATGCTCTCCCGGATCCGATCGACGAGCCGCACGGTGAACCGCTCGTTGTGGATGGTGCAGAGCGTCGAGGCCAGCATCTCCTTCGCCTTGAACAGGTGGTGGATGTACGCGCGCGTGTAGTTGGCGCACGTGTAGCAGTCGCACTCGTCGTCGATCGGGGTGAAGTCGCGACGGAACCGCGCCGTGTTGATGTTGAAGCGGCCGTCCGGGTGGTAGATCGCGGCGTTGCGGGCGACGCGGGAAGGGTTGACGCAGTCGAACGTGTCGGCGCCGTTCTCGATCGCGACGAACATGTCGTCGGGCTCGCTGATGCCGAGCATGTGCCGCGGCTTGTGCTCGGGCAGTTCCTCGTTGACCCAGCGCACGATGGTGCCGAGATTCTGCTTCTCGAGCGCGCCGCCGATGCCGTAGCCGTCGAAACCGCGCCCGCTCACACCGGTGATGGACTCGAGCCCGCGGGCGGCCTGGCGGCGCAGGTCCTCGTACTGCGCACCCTGCACCACACCGAACAAAGCCTGGTACGGCCGGTGCGCGCGCTCGGCGGTGAGCTTCTCGTGCTCGGCGATGCACCGCACCGCCCACGCCTGCGTGCGCTCGACCGACTGCTCCTGGTAGCCGCGGGTGTTCAGCAGCGTCGTCAGCTCGTCGAACGCGAACATGATGTCGGCGCCCAACTGGTGCTGGATCTGCATCGACACCTCGGGGGTGAACCGGTGCGCCGAGCCGTCGAGGTGCGACTTGAACGTCACGCCGTCGTCGTCGACGTGCGCCAGACGCTCCTTGCCGGCCGCGATGACGTCGTCGGACTGCACACCGACGGCCTCCATCGCCAGCACCTTCTTGAAGCCGACACCGAGGGACATCACCTGGAAGCCGCCACTGTCGGTGAATGTCGGGCCGTCCCAGTTCATGAACTTCCCGAGCCCGCTTGCCTCGTCGATGATGTCGGGGCCGGGCTGCAGGTACAGGTGGTAGGCGTTGGCGAGCACCGCCTGCGCACCGAGGTCCTTGATGGCCTCGGGCAGCACGGCCTTGACGGTGGCCTTGGTGCCGACCGCGATGAACGCCGGGGTCCGGATGTCGCCGTGCGGGGTGTGGATGGTGCCGGTGCGGCCCAGCTTGTCGGGCAGGCGAGTGCCCACCGTGAAGAACGGATCGGGCGGGGTGGGCACTGCGTCGTTCGTCTGGCCAGGCACGGGGTCACTCACCTGGCCATACTGTCACAGCTCCGCGGGTGAGTTACGCGCGCTCGACCGCGGTGAGCAGCAGATACTCCCAGTCCATCGCGAACGCACCCGCGCCGACGTCGAACTGTCGGGCCAGGTCCACGAGATCGCGATCCAGCGCGGCGACCTTGTCGGGCTCGCCCGATATCGCCTTGTACACCGCGATCGTGGGACCGTAGTTGGCCTTGAAGTAGTCCCGGAACGCCTCGGGACCATCGAAGTGGTCGACCCGGACGGTGTCCCGGTGCGCGACGACGTCGGTGACCCGGTCCCCGAGAAGCTCGCGGACGTGAGTTTCGTCGCCCCACAGCGGCGGCGGCTGCGCGCCGGGCGGTGGCGGCGGCGCATACGGCTTCATGGCCGCGAACATCCGGCCGATGAACCCGGCGGGCGTCCAGCTGAGCAGCCCGATCGTGCCGCCGGGCCGACACACCCGGATCAACTCGTCGGCGCTGTTCTGGTGGTGCGGCGCGAACATCACCCCGAGGCACGACGTCACGACGTCGAACTCGTCGTCCGGGAACGGCAACGCCTCCGCGTCGCCGGCGCGCCACTCGAGTTGGGCACCGCGCTTGGCGGCCAGCTCGCGGCCCGCGTCGAACAGTTCGGGGGTCAGATCGGATGCCACGACGTCGGCGCCGGTCAGCGCCGCGGGAATCGCGACATTGCCGGTACCCGCACCGACGTCGAGGACCCGCTGCCCGCTGCGCACGCCGCACGCCCGGACCAGCACTGCCCCCAGATCAGGGATCACGTCCGCCGCGACCGCCGGATAGTCGCCCGACGCCCACATTGCACGATGTTTGGCCTTGAGCACGCGGTCTGCTTCCTTCGCTACCAGTGATTCAGTCATGGTTCGAGCCTGCGCCCCGACGGCATCGGGAACAAGGGCCCCCAGGGGTGGCCCGCGCGCACCCCGCGGCGCGGATGCGACATGGCCCGAATCTGCCGTCCGATGATTCCGGTCGGGACTGAGACAGGGGCCGGCCCGTTGTCCGGGCCGGCCCCTGTTGCTGTCCGGGGTGTGTGTTGCGGTCAGTGCTGATTGAGCGTTTCGCGCAGTTCGGCGAGCATGTCCCGGTACTCGGCGGAGCTCTCGGTGTCGATGGCGTCGCGGGGCCGGTCGAGTTCTACCTTCGTGTCGATCACGATGCGACCTTCACGCATCGCGACGACGCGATCGGCGATCAGCAGCGCCTCGTTGAGGTCGTGGGTGACGAACACAACGGTCTGCCGTTCCTGGCTCCACACGTTGAGGAATTCGTCGCGCACCACGTCACGTGTCTGCGCGTCGAGGGCGGAGAACGGCTCGTCCATCAGGATCAGGGCGGGTTTCATCACCCAGGTCCGGGCCAGGGCGACCCGCTGGCGCATGCCCTGTGACAGCTGCCAGGGGTAGCGGTCGGCCGCCGACTCGAGGCCGACTCTGCGCAGCATGTCCATCGCGCGTTCGCGCCGCTCGGTCTTGTCGACGTGCGCGATCTCCATGCCCAGCTCGACGTTGCGCAGCGCAGTCCGCCACGGGTAGAGCGCGTCGCGGGCGAACATGTAGCCCATCTGCGAGCGCGCCTGGGCCGGGCTGGTGCCCAGCACCGACACCGAACCGGTGGTCGGCTGGATCAGTCCGCCCATCAGGTTCAGCGCGGTGGTCTTGCCGCAGCCGCTGTGCCCGACCAAGACCAGCAGCTCGCCCCGCTTGCCGGTGATCGACAGGTCCCGAACACCCGAGTAGGTGGTCGCACCCGGCGGGGTGTAATCCAGTGTCGCGGAGCGGATCTCGAAGGCCGGATCCTCGATGGTGGTGGCGCCGACGGCGCCCGTTGTCGTCACGTCCGTATGCGTCATCATGAGTCCTGAGGGGGTTGCCAACGGAGAATCGCCTTTTCGATCCGGCCCGACGCCGCATTGAACGCCGCCGCGATGATCGCCAGCACGATCAGCGCCGCATAGACGGTGCCGAGGTCGAAGGCGGCCGAGGACGCGGAGATCTGCTGGCCCAGGCCGGCCGTGGACGCGATCAGCTCCGCGCCGACCACGCCGAGCAGCGAGTAGATCAGGCCCAGTCGCAGGCCCGCGAAGATCGAGGGAACCGCCACCGGCAGCAGCACCTTGTAGAAGCGCTGCCACTTGTTCGCGCCCATCACCACCGACAGTCGCAGCAACTCCGGGTCCGCGCTGGCGACACCCGCACGGGTGTTGATGGTGATGATGAACACCACCAGCGTGAAGGCCAGCACGATCTTCGACGTCGACCCGATGCCGAAATAGATCACGAACACCGGGGCCAGCGCGATGCGCGGCATGGCGTTGATCGCGTCCAGGAACGGGGAGACCACCGCCTCCACACTCGGGGACAGCGCCAGGCCGATGCCCACGGCGATGCCGATCACGGCACTGGCGACCAGCGCGATCAACGCCGCCGACACCGTCGACCACAGATCCGGCCAGAAGGTGCCCTTGTCCTGCCAGGCCACGAACGCCTTCCACACCAGCTGCGGGTTCGAGACCACCAGCTTGTTGCTGCCGGCGAAGTTGTAGCTGAGCTGCCACAGTCCCAGCAGCGCGGCCAGGAGCAGGATCTGCACCGCCAGCAGCGGCCCGCCCGACAGCTTGGCCTTCACACCGGTCGCGCCGACAACGACCTTCTTCTTTTTCTTGGCATCGGCGGCACGTTTGCCGCCCGCCGTCACGGCCGCGCCGGCGGCCG
Organism: Rhodococcus sp. W8901; assembly: GCF_013348805.1. Lineage (NCBI taxonomy): Bacteria > Bacillati > Actinomycetota > Actinomycetes > Mycobacteriales > Nocardiaceae > Rhodococcus > Rhodococcus sp. W8901. The sequence goes on along the minus strand of NZ_CP054690.1, from coordinate 492,767 downwards.
CGGTGGGGGTTGTCGAGGTCACACTCATCGCGGATCGCCGCCTGCACACGGCGCGTGGACGGTGTCGGCAAAGTCCGGCACCTGGGGAGCAGGCGAGCCTGCCAGCGGCGCCTGCGCCGCCCAGGAATCCTCGGTGATGGTGAAGGGCAGGTAGACGTCCTTGATGGACTCCCACAGCGCGGGCGCACCCTCGGGCGAGACGCCGACGAGCTCACCGAGCCACTTGGCCATCGTCGCCGCGTTCTGCGGGTCCCGCGAGTAGTCGTAGGCGTCCCACATGGCCTTGCAGTAGTTCAGCACGTCGTTGGGGCGCTGCTCGATCGTGTCGCACGACGCGGACGGATAACCCTGGACCAGCGGCGAGAGTGCGTTGCCGTCCCGGCCGACGATGTCGGTGACGCGGGTGACCTTCGACGGGGGCAGCTGCTCCTCCATCGTCGGGCCGTAGTACATGGCGTCGACCTGCTTGGCGTTGAAGGCCTGGATGGCGGTCGCGGGAGCGCCGACGGCCACGAACGTGACATCCTTCGCGGGGTCCAGGCCCGCCTCGTTCAGCAGCTCGGTGATCCACAGCTCCATGCCGGAGCCGCGGGAGGTGACGCCAATGGTCTTGCCCTGGAGGCTCTTCATGGTGGTGTCGGGATCGGTGGGGTCGCCCTTGATCTCCGTGCCGGGCTGCGCGATGACATCCAGCGTGTTGCCCAGGGTGGAGCCGAGCGCCTTCACGCAGGCGCCCTTGTCGACCGCCGGCCACAGCGTGCCGGGCACCATGGTGCCGACCGTGAGGTCATTGGAGATGACGGCGGCGGACTGCGCGGTGGTCAACGACGGGGGCATCAACTCGACATTGACGCCACGCTTGTCGAAGAACCCCTCATTCTCGGCGACGACCGCGATCAGGTCGCCAGGCACACCCTGGGTGACGCCGACCTTCATCACGGAACCGTCTGCGGCCGAAGTGTTCCCGCCACATGCTCCCAGGGTGATCGCGCCGACAGCGGTTGCGGCGATCGCAACCGTCTTGGCCGCACGCGTGCGGAATGTGCTCATCTAAAGTCCTCTGATTGCTGAAGTTGGCGGAGGCGGGGATACACGCCGCGTCCTGCCCAACGAAGGCTTCCGCTGCTGAATTGTCAGGCGTGCTGGGTGAAGCCGACCTGGCCGGGGCGACGGTTCGGGGCGTAACCGAGCTCGGCGAGGGTCTCGTCGGCGTTCGCGTAGGTGGTGCCGATCTTGTAGATGTCGCGAGCCTCCTTGCCCGTGGCAACCTCACGGCCGAGCTCCTTGGCGACCCGCACCAGCTGACGGACCTGCTCGGCCGAGGTGATCTTGACCTCGCCGCTCGGCGCCCACAGGTTGTCCTCGTTACCGCAGCGCGGGTGCAGACCCATCGCGATCGCCATCGTGTTCACCGGCAACACGCTGCGCATCAGCGTCTCCAGCGTCAGGCACGCGCCGTCCGGAACCCGATTGATGAACTGCATCATGTTGTACGGGTTCGGGCCGTCGAAGCCACCACCGATCGCCACCCAGGTCAGGTTCAACGGACCGGTGTACACGCCCCGACGGATCAACCGCTCCACCGTCTCGAGCTGCGGAATCGACGAAAGCTGGAAATGCGGCTGGATCCCCGCCGCCTGCAGACGACGCAGGTGCTCCTCGACCCACTCGGGGCCGGCGGGAACCGTCATCTCACGGTAGGTCGAGGCGAGCTCGGCGTTCTCCAGAGAGGTGCCCTTGATGTCGCCCGGCGTCATCAACTCCATGATGTTCATCTGGCTGGTGTTGATCGCGATCGTGACCTGGTCCGGCTTCGGATCCAACTCGGCGAGCATGTGCCGGACATCATCCGAGAGCCACTTCGCATCCGCGCCTTCACCTTCCGGCGCGAACGAGATCGAACCACCGACCTGCAGGATCATGTCCGGCACCGCCTCACGCAGGCGACCGAGGAGCTCGTTGAACTTCGACAGCCGCTTGGAGCCCTTACCGTCCTCCTCACGGACATGGATGTGCAGCACCGTCGCGCCGGCCTCGTAGCAGTCCACCGCCTGCTGGACATGCTCGTCCATCGTCAACGGCAGATCCTCCGGGAAGTCCTCCACCGCCCACTCCGGGCCGTACGGCGCGACAGTGATAACCAGCTTCTCCTGGTTCTCCGGGAACAGTGCGTCATCGTGGAAATGCATTGTGGAACTCCGTTCGTGGAAGAGAGGCGCCAGCCGAGAACACGGACTGGGCCACCGCGCGATATGCCGTCACGCCCGATCGGCCATCTGGGCGACACCACACGCGGCTGCGGGGTGATGGCGATCACAGTAGCCCGGAGACGGGGCTCAAACTTGACGGTTTGGGTCGCAACTCTTGACCGATTGGGATCGTTTGTGAATCGGCGCGCGCCACCGCGACTCCCCCTCGGCGAAGTCCACACCGATCGCGCTGATATCCGACAGCTTCGCCCACTGCGAAAAGATCAGTCCGGCGCCGAATGCGTCGCCGGAGCATTAAGCGGGACAGAAGGTTTCATCAGCCGGCAGGCGGCGAGAAGGAGGTGTCCGCTGCGGACGTTTTCGCCCAGGCCCGCGGGCTGACGCCGAATCGCTGCCGGAACCACCTCGAGAAGGCACTCAGCTCCGAGAACCCCAACTCCGCAGCGATCTCGGTGAGGGAGCGGTCTCCGTGCTCGATCGCGAGTCGTGCGTGCTCCTTGCGAACGGAGTCGAGAATCGAGGAGTACGAGTCGCCCGAATGAGCCAGATGGCGGTGCAGCGTGCGCCGATCCATGCCCAAGCTGTGCGCGATACGCGAGACCGAGCAGCTCTCCGTGGGCAAGAGCGTGGCGATCAGGTCGCGGACCTGGAGCGAAACCGAGGCCCCGGTGGCCGGGGCCAGCAGCCCTAGATACTCCTGCGCGAAGGGTCGCAGCATCGGGTTGGACAGTGGGTTCGGCGTGTCGAGATCGCTGGCCGGGATGATGATCCCGTCAATCTCATGCCCGAAGACCACGGTTGGGCCGAACACCTGGTGGTGCATCGCGATATCGGGAGGTGCCTCGTGCGCGAAATAGGTGGCCACCGGACGCCAGCCCTCGGGGAGTAGATCCGCGAGAATTCGGAAGACGGACGCGACCACCAGTTCGAGGGATTGGTGCCCCAGGGTGATTCCCGGGGCGGACTGCGCGTGGAAGGTGGCCAGGCCTCTCGACTCGGTCAGACCAAGGCTGATGGCCTCGTTGTGCAGGTTCATGTGGCGCAGGACGATTCCCAACGCACTGCGGACGTCGGGCTCCTCCCGGGCGACGAGCCCCACCGGACCGAGGTTGGACACCCCGCGGTTGCCTGACATCCTGATGCCGAAATCCGCACGGCCCGACTGCGCCGCGGAGATCTCGAGCAAGTGGTCCACCGACTGCGCCGAGATCCACCCGGTGGTGGCTGCGAAGGCGCCCGGGTCGATCCCCGCGACTCGCATCAGCGGGTGGGGGTTCAAACCCACCGACTCCGCCACCTCGACATAGCCGTTCAGAACGGCACTTCTGAGCATCAGCATCCGGGCTCAGTCTCCCCATTGGTCAAGTTTGGCGACCCGCATCGTCAAGTCCGAGTCCGACGCTCTACGATAGCGTGATCGCCATCACCCCGTAGCCACCTGTGATGTCCCCCGACGATCGCCCACGACCGCGATCATCGAAATCGCCGTCAACGACGCCACCAGCACGGGCCTCGTCACGCGCGAGTGCGGGTGGCCACGGGAACACCGCTGCCCGCCAATGCTCAATCGGTCTGCGCTACTCGAAGATTCGGCCGGCTGCCACCCCTTCGCCGATCACGGCCAACAGAAATCCCGCCAATAGGAGATAACACGATGACTCAAGCGAACAGCGACTTCCCCGTTGTCGAGGGTATGAAGGCCGGCGGCGGCTGGAACGAGCTCTGGGACGGGCTGTACGAAATGGACCCCGAGTGGACCGAGCTGTACATGAAGATGGCGATGCAGCCGTTCCAGAGCGGCGTCATCCCACCGAAGGTGGTGCAATTGCTGTGCATTGCGGTCGATGCGTCGGCGACCCACATGTATGCGCCCGGCACGCGGCGTCATATTCAGGCCGCGTTGGATATGGGAGTGACGCCCGAGGAGATTCTCGAGGTGCTCAAGCTCGCAACGATCGTGGGCATCCACTCCTGCAACCTCGGTGTTCCCATCCTGGTGGAGGAAATGACCGCGCGCCGGCAGAAGCAGTCCGAGGACTGAGCCGGGCCGAAGCCCGAACAGCAGCTCTGTGCGAGCACCGTGATATCGGTGCTCGCACAGAGCTGCTTGGCGTCTATCCGGCGAGCATTTCCGGGTTTGTCCGGGCAGACCCAGGGCCCCCAATACAATCAAGCCTGTGAGTGGTCAGTCGCGTTCCGCTCGAACTGTCGTCACGGCATGGCTGTACGGCGGACCGCAACATGGCGACTCCAAGGACGTTTCGATCCCCCTGCCACCAACAATCACCACCTCCGCGAACGAGGTCTATGCCAGGGTGGGCCCCGAGCTCGACGAATCTGGCCAACCGCTGTCCACGTGGTGCTATCGCTGGGAACCCCACGTCGCGCTCGAAGCACCGCTCGATCGTTAGAGTTCTTCGACAGACGCGCGATGTATCCGGGCATTTCTCTCGTTCTTGGCGGTCACGAACACGTTCTCTCACGTGATGGCCGGACCCCCTGCCGTTTCCGGCGCCGTCGGAGCCTCAACCTCGCCACCCCCGAACAAACAGCCAAAACGCCTCTCGCTGACACCCTGTCGAGTTAACCTGCGGAACGTCAGCACGGTACGGATGGCGCGCAGATTCCCGATCAGCGAGGACTGACTATGAATTTCTCTCTTGTCATCTCGAACGGAACAGTGGTGGACGGGACCGGGGGCGAGCCCTATGTCGCCGACATCGGTGTCCGCGACGGCCGGATCGCGGCGGTCACGCCCGGCGGCGGCCTCAGCGATGCCGACGCCGACGAGGTCATCGACGCAACCGGCTTGGTGGTGACACCGGGATTCGTCGACATCCATACCCACTACGACGGGCAGGTCACCTGGGATCCGATGCTGACGCCCAGCTGCTGGCACGGCGTCACCACCGCGGTGATGGGCAATTGCGGCGTGGGATTCGCGCCCGTGACCGAGGCCAAGCGACAGTGGCTGATCGGGTTGATGGAGGGCGTGGAGGACATTCCGGGCGCCGCGCTGTCGGAGGGCATCAAGTGGGGCTGGGAGTCGTTCCCGCAGTATCTCGACGAGATCGATCGCCTGCCGCTGGCCATCGATGTCGGGACGCACGTACCGCACGGATCGGTGCGGGCCTATGTCATGGGCGAGCGGGGAGCCCGCAACGAGCCCGCCTCGCCCGAGGACATCGCGCTGATGGCGAAGTTGGTCCGCGAAGGCGTCGAGGCCGGGGCGCTGGGGTTCTCGACCTCACGCACCATCGCGCACAAGGCCATCGACGGCGAGCCGGTACCGGGCACCTTCGCCGCGGAGGACGAACTGTTCGCGATCGGGCAGGCGTTGGCCGCCGCGGGCACCGGGGTCTTCGAACTCGCGCCCGCGGGCATCATGGGCGAGGACCTCGCGGCACCCGATCGAGAAATGGACTGGATGCTGCGGCTGGCCGAACTCACCGGGCGGACAGTGTGTTTCGGTCTGATGCAGCACGATGCCGTACCGGACGACTGGAAGCGGTTGCTGGACCTCGCCGCCGGCGCGTACGAGGCCGGCATTCCGCTGCGCCCGCAGGTCCCGGCACGTCCGCTGGGCCTGCTGACCGGGTTGCAGACGTTCAACGCGTTCTCGACCCGGCCCAGCTACCTCGCCGCCGTCGAACGCTCCGCCGGAGACCTCGACGCACTGGTCGCCGCCCTTCGCGACCCCGCGGTCCGACGGGCCGTACTCACCGAGTCCGACTCGCCCACCAACAAGATGCCCTATCTCAGCCAACTGGACCGGACCTTCAACCTCGGCAACCCGCCGGAGTACGAGCCGGCACCCGAGGCCAGCCTCGCGCGGGAGGCCGAGCGTGCCGGGCGGGATCCGTTCGACTACGCCTACTACCTGTTGCTCTCGGATTGGGGTCGCGCACTGTTCTTCCGGCCGCTGCTCAACTACTCCGAGTTCACCCACGATGCGATCCGGGAGATGCTGGTGCACCCCGCGACCGCGGTCGGGCTCGGGGACGGCGGCGCGCACGCGGGCGCCATCTGCGACGCGTCCAACACCACGTATCTGCTCACCCATTGGGCGCGCGACCGCACCCGGGGCGCGCAGATTCCGTTGGCGACCGCGGTGAAGAAGATGACGCTGGACACGGCGACCATCTACGGGCTCGGCGATCGCGGCGTCATCGCCGAGGGCAAGAAGGCCGACCTCAACGTCATCGACTTCGAGCGGCTGCAACTGCGGCCGCCGGCCGTGGAACACGACCTGCCCGGCGGGGCGCGGCGGCTGCTGCAACGCGCCGACGGGTACCGGGCCACCATCGTGTCCGGTCAGGTCGTGTTGCGCGACGGCGAGGACACCGGAGCCCGGCCCGGCGCCCTGGTCCGCGGCGCCCGCTGACCGAAACCGCCTCCGCCTCCGCCTCCGCCACATCGACGGACAGTGGCCGACCACTGCCCACGGTCGTGAGGAGCCTCCGGTCTCGGAGACTCCTCGCGGCGTCAGTCGCGGGCGAGGCTCGGCGGGAACCCTCCGGTGGCGATCGGTCCCCAGTTGTCGATGGTGATGCGGATCAGGCTCTTGTTCTGCGCGCGCATCGCTTCGCGGTACTCGTCCCAATCGGGGTGCTCGCCCGAGATACACCGGAAGTACTCGACGAGCGGTTCGAGCGCGTCGGGCATGTCGAGGACCTCGGCCGTGCCGTCGACCTGCACGTAGGCGCCGTTGAACTCGTCGGACAGCACGCACACACTCGCCTGCGGATCACGGCGCAGATTCGCGGCCTTGGCCCGCTGCGGATACGTGGAGACGACGATCCGCCCCTCGGCGTCCAGCCCCGAGGTGACGGGCGAGATCTGCAGTCCCCCAGACTGTTTCCGGGTGACGAGAACGCTGCGATGACGTGAGCGGATGAAGTCGAGCAACTGGTCACGGGTGACGTGTGCGGCGGTTGCGACAGCCATGGTGCGGCCTCCTGGTCGGTGACGGCTCTACGGTGCCAGCCTAAGGTGTCTCAGCGGAACGCGGCGTGCCCGGTGAGGGCCCGACCGATCGAGAGCAGGTGCATCTCGCTGGTGCCCTCGTAGGTGAGCACCGACTCGAGGTTGTTGGCGTGCCGCAGCGGCGAGTACTCGAGCGTGATGCCGTTGGCGCCGAGGATGGTCCGGCACTCGCGCGCGATCGCGATGGCCTCGCGCACGTTGTTGAGCTTGCAGACGCTGATCTGGTCGGGCGTGATGTCGCCGCGGTCCTTTGTCCGGCCCAGCTGGATCGCGAGCAGCATGCCCTTGCCGAGCTCGAGGGTCATGTCGGCGAGCTTCTCCTGCGTGAGCTGGTAGCCGGCGAGGGGGCGGTCGAACACCTCTCGGGTCCCGGCATATTCGATGGCCGTCTCGAGGCTGTCGCGGGCGGCGCCGAGCGCGCCGAACACAATGCCGAACCGGGCCTCGTTGAGGCATGACAGCGGCGCGCCGAGGCTGTGCGCGCCCGGCAGCTGCGCGGACGCCGGCAGCCGGACCCCGTCGAGCACCAGCTCCGACGTCACCGACGCCCGCATCGACAGCTTCCCGTGCACGGTGTTGGCGGTGAATCCCGGTGTGTCCGTGGGGACCAGGAAGCCGCGGACGCCGTCGTCGGTCTGCGCCCATACCGTCGCGACGTCGGCGAGGCTGCCGTTGGTGATCCACATCTTGGTGCCGTCGAGGATCCAGTCGTCGCCGTCGCGGCGGGCTCGGGTCCGCATGCCCGCCGGGTTGGATCCGAAGTCCGGCTCGGTGAGCCCGAAGCAGCCGAGCGCCTCACCGGTCGCCAGCCGCGGCAGCCACTCCTGCTTCTGCTCCTCCGAGCCGTAGCGGTGGATCGAGAACATCGACAGCGAGCCCTGCACCGAGACGAAGCTGCGCAGCCCGCTGTCGCCGGCCTCGAGCTCGAGGCACGCGAGCCCGTAGCTGACGGCGTTGGTGCCGGCGCAGCCGTAGCCCTGCAGGTGCATGCCGAACAGCCCGAGCCCGCCGAGATCGCGGGCGATCTCGCGCGGCAGCGTGCCGGACTCGAACCACTCCGGCAGCTGTGGCCGGAGTCGTTCGTCCACGAGCCGCCGGACCGTCGCCTGGATGTCCCGCTCCTCCTCCGAGAGGAGGGCGTCGATCCCGAAGAGGTCCAGCGGCTTCATGGTCATATCAGTCCACGGCTCCCACGAACTGGCTGTTGTACAGCATGTAGTAGGCGCCGCGCCGTTCCAGCAGTTCGTCGTGGTTGCCCTGCTCGACGATGTGACCGTCCTCCATGACGACGATCAGGTCGGCGTCGCGGATCGTGGACAGCCGGTGCGCGATCACGAAGCTGGTCCGGTCGCTGCGCAGCACCGCGGTGGCCTGCTGGACGAGCAGTTCGGTGCGGGTGTCGACCGAGCTGGTGGCCTCGTCGAGGATCAGGATCGACGGCTGCGCGATGAACGCCCGGGCGATCGTGATCAGCTGCTTCTCGCCGGCACTGACGTTGCTGCCCTCTTCGTCGATGACCGTGTCGTAGCCGTCGGGCAGCATGTGCACGAAGCGGTCCACGTAGCTCATCCGGGCGGCCTCGCGGACCTGCTCGTCGGTGGCGTTGGGGTGACCGTACGCGATGTTGTCGCGGATGGTCCCGCCGAACAGCCACGTGTCCTGCAGGACCATGCCGATCCGCGAGCGCAGATCGTCGCGGGTCATCTGCGAGATGTCGACGCCGTCGAGCGTGATGCGGCCGCCGTCGAGCTCGTAGAACCGCATGATCAGGTTCACCAGCGTGGTCTTGCCGGCGCCCGTCGGCCCGACGATCGCGACCATCTGTCCCGGCTCCGCGGTGAGCGAAAGGCCCTCGATGAGCGGGGTCTCCGCGTCGTAGCCGAACCGGACGTCCTCGAACTCCACGCGGCCTCGGGCCTGCGCCGGGCTGAGCGCGGGATCCGGATCCTCCGACTCCTCGTCCTCGTCGAGGACCGCGAACACGCGCTCGGCGGACGCGATGCCCGACTGCAGCAGGTTCACCATCGAACCGATCTGGGTGAGCGGCTGCGTGAACTGGCGGGAGTACTGGATGAACGCCTGCACGTCGCCGAGGCTCATCGTGCCCGACGCGACCCGCATGCCGCCGATCACGGCGATCGCGACGTAGTTGAGGTTGCCGAGGAACATGATCGCCGGCATCACCATGCCGGAGATGAACTGCGCCTTGAACCCGGACTGGTACAGATGCTCGTTCTTCTCCTGGAACTGGGCCTGGACCTCACGGCCGCGGCCGTAGGCGGTGACCAGTTCGTGGCCGGTGAGGGCCTCCTCGACCTGACCGTTGAGCTCGCCGGTGGTCTTCCACACCGCACCGAAGTGGGGCTTGGACCGCTTCGCGATCTTGGCCGCGACGACCGCGGACAGCGGCACGGTGAGCACCGCGATGAGCGCCAGCAGCGGCGAGATGACGATCATCATCGCCAGGATGCCGATGACGCTGAGCGTGGCGGTCACCAACTGGCTGAGCGTCTGCTGCAGGCTCTGCGAGACGTTGTCGATGTCGTTGGTGACGCGGCTGAGCAGGTCACCTCGCGAGGAGGTGTCGAAGTAGCGCAACGGAAGTCGGTTGATCTTCCGCTCCACCTCGTTGCGCAGATCCCGCACGACGCCCTGCACGATGATGTTCAGCAGGTACGCGGCGAGCCACGACACGAACGCCGACGCGAGGTACAGCGCCAGCACCAGCGCGAGCACCTGGCCGACGGCGGTGAAGTCGATGCCCGCACCGGGCACGACGTCCATGCCCGAGACCATGTCGGCGAACTGGTTCTCGCCGGCGGCGCGGAGTCCGTCGACGGCCTGGTCCTTGGTCAGGCCGTCCGGCAGCTGCCGGCCGATCACACCGTCGAAGATGATGTTCGTGGCGTGGCCCATCAGGCGCGGGCCGATGACCGACAGCACGACGCTGGCCGCGGCCAGGATCAGGACGACCGTGACCGCGGTCCGGTGCGAGCGCAGTCGTCCGAGCAGGCGCTTCATGGATGCGCCGAAGTTCTCCGCCTTCGCGGCGGGGGCCCCGGGTGCGCCGGGCATCGGGGGCGAGGACTGGGTCGCGGTGCTCACAGCGCCTCCTGAACCGAACGCTGGGACTCCACGATCTCGACGTACGTCGAACAGGTCTCGAGAAGTTGCTCGTGCGTGCCGATGCCGACCGTCGCGCCCTCCTCGAGGACGATGATCTGGTCGGCGTCGATGATCGTCGACACACGCTGGGCCACGATGATCACGCAGGCATCCTCGGTTTCGGGCCGCATCGCCGCGCGCAGCCGGGCATCGGTGCTCAGGTCGAGCGCCGAGAACGAATCGTCGAACAGGTACACCGCGGGGCGGCGCACGAGCGCGCGGGCGATCGCGAGACGCTGCCGCTGCCCGCCGGAGACGGTGGTGCCGCCCTGCGAGATCGGCGTGTCGAGGCCCTCGGGCATCGCGCGGACGAAGTCGGCGGCCTGCGCGATCTCGAGCGCGCGCCACAGCTCCTCGTCGGTGGCGTCCGGCTTGCCGTAGCGCAGGTTGGTCGCGACGGTGCCGGAGAACAGGAATGCCTTCTGCGGCACGAGGCCGATCTGCAAACGCAGCAGCTCGGGGTCGAGGTCGCGCACGTCGGTGCCCGACACGGTGACGGCGCCGGAGGTGACGTCGATCAGACGCGGGATCAGGCCGAGCAGCGTGGTCTTGCCGGATCCGGTGCCGCCGATGATCGCGGTGGTCTTGCCGGGTTCGGCGGTGAAGCTGATGCCGCGCAGCACCGGCTCCTCGGCGCCCGGGTACTTGAACTCGGCGTCGCGCAGTTCGACGAGCGCGGGCTGGTCCATGGCGGTGACGGGGTTGACCGGGGCCACCACCGACGGCTCGGTGTCGAGCACCTCGGTGATGCGCTCGGCACACACCGCGGCGCGGGGCGCGAGCATCGCGATCATCGACGCCATCATGACCGCCATCAGGATCTGCATGATGTAGCTGAGCATCGCGGTCAACGAGCCGACACCCATGCTGCCGTTGTCGATCTCGTGGCCGCCGAACCAGATGACGGCGACGCTGGTGAGGTTCGCGATCATCATCACGAGCGGAATCATCAACGCGCTCATCCGGCCGACCTTCAACGCGGTGTTCGTCAGGGCCGAATTGGCCTCGTCGAACCGCTCCGCCTCGGACCGCTCCCGCACGAACGCGCGGACCACGCGGATGCCAGTGATCTGTTCGCGCAGCACGCGGTTCACCGCATCGATCCGCGTCTGCATGGTGCGGAACGCGGGCACCATCTTCGTGATCATCACGATCATCACGAGGGCGAGGAGCGGCACGCTCACCGCGAGGATCCACGACAGTCCGGCGTCCTGCCGGATCGCCATCACGATGCCACCGATGCACATGATCGGTGCCATCACGAGGATGGTGGCGCCGAGCACCACCATCATCTGCACCTGCTGCACGTCGTTGGTGCTGCGGGTGATGAGCGACGGCGCACCGAACCGCCCGAATTCACGGGACGAGAAGGACCGGGCGCGGCTCACGACCGCGCTGCGCACGTCCCGACCGAAGCCCATCGCGGCACGGGCACCGAAGTACACCGACCCGATGGAGCAGATGATCTGAACCACGGTCACGAGCAGCATCTTCGCGCCCGCGGTCATGATGTAGCCGGTGTCGCCGGCGGCCACACCGTTGTCGATCAGGTCGGCGTTGACGCTGGGGAGATACAGCGCAGCGCCGGTGGCGACGAGTTGGAGGAGTATGACGCCGGCAAGGTCGCGCTTGTATGGCCCCAGGTAGGTGCCGAGAAGTCTGATCAGCATGGTGGGCGAAGGTTACCAATCCGAAGGGTGAAAAAGGGAGGGATCGGGCCGGACTGCCGGGACCGATCCCTCCCCGTTCACGAAACTGTCAGGAGGTGGTCAGGAGACGGGCACGTCCTCGCGCTCGCGTCCCTCCTGCGGGAGTGCACGGGCCAACTTCTCGCCCTCGATGTCGACGTTCGGCAGGATCTTGTCGAGCCACTTCGGCAGCCACCACGCCTTGTCGCCGAGCAGCGCCATCACCGACGGGATGACGAGCATGCGGACGACGAAGGCGTCGAAGAACACCGCCGCGGCGAGCGCGAAGCCCATCGACTTGATGAACGAGTTCGGTTCCGCGATGAACGCCGCGAACACGGAGATCATGATGATCGCCGCCGCCGTCACGACGCGGGCACCGTGGTTGAACCCGATCGCGACCGCGTCCTTCGCGGACGCGCCGTGCACGTACTCCTCGCGCATGCGCGTCACCAGGAACACCTGGTAGTCCATCGCGAGGCCGAACACCACACCGATCAGGAAGATCGGCATGAAGCTGACGATGGGCTGCGGGTTGGCGGCCAGTCCGCCCCAGCCCTCCTGGAACACCGCGACGGTGGCACCGAACGTGGCGGCGACGCTGAGCAGGAAACCCAGGGTCGCGGTCAGCGGCACCAGAATCGAACGGAACACCAGCATCAGCAGCACGAACGCGAGTCCGACGACCACCGCGAGGTACGGCACCAGCGCGTCCAGCAGACGCTCGGAGATGTCACCCTCGAGTGCCGTCTGGCCGGTGACGCCGTAGTTGATGCCGATCGAGTCGTGCAGGTCGGACTCGGCCGCGCGGATGTCGGCGACCAGGTCCATCGTCGACGGATCACTCGGGCCGCTGCGCGGGGTCACCAGGATCTGCGCGGTATCGCCCGCCTCGTTGGCGCCGACAACCTGCGCATTGAGCACGTCGGGCTGCTCGGAGATCTTCGCGACGACGTCACCGAACGCCTCACCCGCCGGGACGGTCGCGTCCTGCGCATCCACGACGACCAGCAGGGGTCCGTTCTTGCCGGGCCCGAAGCCCTCGTTCACCAGGTCGTAGGCCTGGCGGGCGCTGGTCGCCGGGTCACCGCTGCCCTCGTTGGGCAGCGCCAGTTCGAGCTTCGCCGCGGGAATCGCGAGCACACCCAGCAATACGACGCCGATGATCACACCGATCGCCGGTCGGCGGACCACCGCACGGCTGTAGCGCTTCGAGAACGTCTTCTTGCCGTCGTCGCCCTCGGCGTCTCGCTGATCCAGACCGGGGACGCGGCCGGCGAACGCCTTGCGCCCGAACAGGCCGAGGATCGCCGGCAGCAGGGTCAGTGCGATGAGGACCGCGATGAACACCGTCGATGCGGCCGCGGCGCCCATGTCGGACAGGAAGGGGATGCCGACGACGCGCAGCGCGACGAGCGCGATGATGACCGTCAGGCCCGCGAACACGACGGCCGAACCGGCGGTGCCGACCGCGCGGCCCGCGGCCTCGGAGCGGTCGTCGGTGAGCTCGAGTTCGTGTTTGAAGCGCGAGACGATGAACAGCGAGTAGTCGATCGCGACGGCCAGGCCGATCATGACCGCGAGCGTCGGGGTCATCGAGCTGAGGTCCATGAAACCGGTCGCGACGGTGATGCCGAGGCTGCCGATCATGATGCCGATGATCGCGGTGATCAGCGGCAGGCCCGCGGCCACCAGCGAGCCGAACGTGATGACGAGGACGATGGCGGCGACGGCGATACCGATCAGCTCGGTGATGCCGCCGGGCATCTCGGCCTCCATCGCGGCGGAGCCGCTGACCTGGACGTCGAGGCCGGCACCCCGACCGATGTCGGCGGCCTCCTTGATCTGGTCGCGCGTCGCCTGGTCCATGTCGCTGTACTCGCCGTCGAACGGGACCTCGACGTAGCCGACGGTGCGATTCTCACTGAGCGGCGACAGTGCCTGGGCGTTCGAGACCGCGACGTCCTCGGGGATGCCCTGGTCCGCGGCGCCGGCCTTGGCCATCTGCGCGAGACCGGCGTCGGCGGTCACCGGGTTGACCAGGGCCCCTGGCGTCCCCGCGGTCGGGTCGGCCTTGGCGGCCGCGCTGACCTTGTCAATGCCGCGGACCTTCGCGAGCACCTCGTCCATCGCGGCCTGGTTCGCCGGGGTATCGAGGGTCTGACCGTCCGGGGCCGCGAACACGTAGCGGGCCGAGAGCGAGTCCATCCCGCTGCCCTGGTCACCGAAGCGCTCGGACATCAGGTCCTGCGCCTGCTGCGCCGGGGTGCCCGGGATGGAGAACGAGTCCTTCGTCGGACCCGACAGCGTCGCGGCACCGACACCCATCAGAACCAGGATGGCCAGCCAGATGGAGAGGACCGTGCCTTTTCGCCGGTAGGCGAATCTGCCGATCCGATAGAGATAGGTGGCCATGGTGGCTCCTTCTTGATCGGGTGGGGTCTAGCGGGCGGGCACGGCGAGGCCTCGCCGCAGTTGGTCGAATGCCGCTCGGACGACTTCTTCGGGGTTCGCGGCGGACGCTCGACCGCTCATCCACAGGTCCATCGATGCCTTGCAGGCTGCACCGACGACCATGTGCAGCAGGTTGGGATACAGATCGGTGGCGCTGTCGGTGCCGGTGCGCTCGGCTATGACGTCGGCGAGCACCGGGGTGACCCGGAGGTGCATCTCGAGTTTCTTCGCCAGCAGCGTGGGGCTGGCGTCGATGAGCTCGGCCAGCGCCTGCATCTCCTCGATGTCGTGCTCCGGATCGGTGACGGCCCGGATCACGACGTGTTCGAGGGAATCGAGGATCGGCTCGGACGCGGGCCGTTCTCGGAGCCAGTCCGCCCACTCGTAGACCGAGGCCTCGAGGTGGTGCAGGACGGCCTCCTCCTTGCTGGAGAAGTAGTTGTGGAACGTGCGCGTGGACACGCCGGCTTCGGAGGCGATCATGTCGGCGGTGACGAGTTCGATGCCCCGACCCTTGGCGAGGCGCGCGGCGGCCTCACTGAGCGCGATGCGCGTCGCCGCCTTCTTCCGGTCCCTCAGACCGAGTGCTTCACTCACCCCTTCGAAGGTACCGAAGTTGCAGAGCTCTGCAATGTTGCAGTCGAGTGCACTTTTGTGGGCTTCGGCACACCCGCACAAGGAGAGTGATCGGGGTCACGTCGCACGCGTTCGCGGCCTACGCTGATCCCACAAACCCGCGCACCTCGGAAACGGCGGCGACGATGCCCGATTGGGACGGCGAACAGTACGCACAGGCGAGCGAACTGCAGCGGACGATGGCGACCCGTGCACTCGACGGACTCGACCTGGATCCACACGGTCGCGTGCTCGACGTCGGCTGCGGCGACGGGTTCGTCACCCGCATGCTCGCGGACCGACTCACCGACGGCTACGCGATCGGCGTCGATGCGTCGCCGCAGATGATCGAGAAGGCCGCGTCGGGCGCGACGGATCCTCGGGTGCGGTTCATGGTCGCGGACGCGCGACGACTGCCGTTCCGGGATCGATTCGACGTCGTGGTGTCCTTCAACGCGCTGCACTGGGTGCCCGAACAGCAGCAGGCGCTGGCGTCGATCGCCGACGCCGCGCGGCCGGGCGCGCGGGTCCTGATCCAGGTGGTGTGCGCGGGTGACCGCGTGAGCCTCGAGACCATCGCGATGGAGGTCGCGGGCACGCCCCGATGGGTGGACCGGTTCGCCGCATTCACGCCACCGTTCGTCCACGTCGAGCCCGATGACTACCCGGAACTCGCGGCGTCCGCGGGCCTGCGCGTAACCGATCTGTCGGTCCACGACGTCACCTGGGACTTCGGCACCCGGGAAGCGTTCGCACAGTGGTGCACCGCCGGCGCCGACGCCTGGACACACCGACTGGACCCCGACGACCGTCCGCGGTTCATCGACGACTGGATGCGCGCCTACGAGGAGGTGTCGGGGCGGCCGGGGCTCTTCCAGTACATGCAGATGCGGGCAGCGCTCACCCCGAGCGCCCGCCCGGCAGGGAGCTGACGGCGGACGTCTTGCCGGTCGTACCGACGACCCTCACCGCTGGAGGATTTCGGAGAGTCGCCTGACGCCTTCGGCGATCTGGGCTTCAGTTGCGGCCCCGTAGGAGAAGCGCAGGAACGGTGCGGGTGGTTCGTCCACGAAGAAGTGACGCCCGTCTCCTATGAGCACCCCGGCCGCGTATGCGGCGGCGCAGACCTCGCGGGTATCTGCGCCCTGGGGAAGCCTGGCCCAGAGGTGAATGCCACCGCGCGGGACGCACGGAATGCGGATGCCGGGCGTCGTGGCACGAATCGCGGAGGCAAGTGCGTCGCGTCGCGTCGCGAGCTCGGCGCGCAGGCGCTTCAGGTGCCGGGGCCACACATTCGAGGTCAGGAGACCGCAGGCGATTTCCTGCACCAGCGGCGCGACGCAGAGGTCGTCGGCGGTGCGCGCGGCCCGGAGCCGCTCGCCTGCCGGACCGCGCGCGATGACCGCGCCGAGCCTGAGGCCTGGGGAGGCAGGCTTCGACAGGGTGAGGATCGACACGACGTGTCCGTGAGGGTCTTCGGTGAAGAGTGGGGGTGGGGCCTGTCCGTCGATGCCGAGATGTCTGGCCCAGTCGTCCTCGATAATGAACGCACCGTGTCGGGCGGCGAGTTCGAGCACCTGCTTCCGGCGCTCCGAACTCAAGACCGCGCCGGTGGGATTCGCGTAGCTCGGCTGGAGGTAGACCACTCGCGCTCGCGTGCGTTCGAGTTCGTCGGCGAGGCGGTCGACCTGGATCCCGTCGGCGTCGGCGGGTACCGACGAGAGGTTGAGGCCTGCGCTCTGCGCAGCGAGGATCGCGCCCGGATAGCTCGGACTCTCGGTGATGACCGCCGACCCGGGCTCGGCGAGTGTGCGCATTGCGAAGACGAGGCCCTGCTGCCCGCCGGAGACCACAAGCACGTCGTTCGGGTCGGCGCGGTATTCGGAGGCGAGGATGCGCCGCAGTTCCGGCGATCCCGCTGGCGGTGTCATCATCCAGGCACGACCGCTCTTTGCCGCACGCGAGCCGATGCGATGCAGTTCCTCGTTCGGCAGTAGTTCGGGGGCAAGGTATCCCCAGGAGAGCGGGATGTGCTCGGGAGTACCGTAGCCGCCCAGACGAGCGGCCCGGTCGGCGTCCACTCTGGCGCGGCCAAGCGCCTGAGACTGCCAGGAAAAGTCCGGTTCCGGAAGTCGTTCGTGGCCCGCCACGAACGTTCCCCGTCCGGGCTCAGCCCGGACCAGCCCGAATGCGCTCAGTTCCGAAAGAGCTGCCGAGATGGTGGCCGCACTTGCCTGGAACTCCACGGAGAGTTCTCGGACGCCCGGCAGCTTCTCCCCCGTACCCATCGTCGCGATCCGCTGGCGGAGGCGTGCCGCAATCTCCGAGGACCTGTTATCATTCGACATGACACTAGTGAATAACGTTACTCTAGTTTCCGCAATATTGTTACGCTATCGGCCGGGCGTGAAGTCAGCAATCTCGGTGGCGCACCGATGAGTCGGGCTTCCTCCGTTCTGCGGGATGTCTCGGTGTCCGCGGTCGTCGCGGGCGTCCTCTCTGCGCTCATCAACTTCGCCGGCCCGTTCCTGATCGTGCTCGAGGCCACCCGCGCGGCAGGTCTGAACGAGGCGCAGACCGCGTCCTGGGTCTGGGCGGTGTCGATCGGCAACGGTGTGTGCAGCATCGCGCTGAGCCTCTTCACCCGTATCCCCGTGATCGTCGCTTGGTCGACACCCGGAGCGGCGCTGCTGATCGCCTCGCTCGGCGGCTTCTCGTTCGCCGAGGCAGTCGGCGCGTTCCTCGTCGCCTCGGTCGCCGCTGCAGTGGTCGGGTACACGGGCTGGTTCGGCTGGATACTCGCCAGGGTGCCCGGCCCGGTGCTGCAGGCGCTGCTCGCCGGGATCCTGCTGCCCTTCGTCGTGACCGCGGCGGGCGCCTTCACGAGCGCGCCGCTGATTGCGGGGAGCATCGTCGTCGCATTCTTTCTCGGCAAGCGCTTCTTCGACCGATACGCAGTGCTCGCCGGACTCGTCGCCGGGATTGCGGTGACCTGGGCGACCGGATCCTTCCGCGAGGTCGCGCCGTCGCTCGAGCTCGGCGGCCCTGTGTTCACGATGCCGGCGTTCACCCCGGCCGCACTCGTGAGCATCGCGCTGCCACTGTTCATCGTCACGATGGCCTCACAGAACGCACCGGGCCTCGCACTGCTCCACTCGCAGGGGTACGAGCCGAACGACCGCCTGGTCGTCGGTGCCATCTCGACGGTTTCGGCGGTCCTCGCGCCCTTCGGCTGCCACGGCATCAACCTCGGCGCGATCACGGCGGCAATCGCGCTCGGCCCCGAGTCGCACCCGGATCGCGCAAAGCGCTACATCGCGGGCCTCTCGGGCGGCCTCACCTACTTGCTGGTCGGCTCGTTCGGGGGCGTGCTTGTGGCCGGGTTCCAGGCGATCCCGACCGAAACGGTTTCGGTACTTGCCGCCGTCGCGCTGCTCGGATCAGCGCTCACCGCACTCGAGGGCGCGATGGGCGGCGATGCCCGCACCGGGATCGCGGCCCTCACCACGCTCGCGGTCACCATGTCGGGCGTCGTGTTCTTCAGCGTCGGTGCCGCGTTCTGGGGCCTCGTCGCGGGCAGCGCCGTGTATCTCCTCCTGGCCCCACGCCGACCACGAACCCGAACAGGCGAATCAGGAAAGGAGAACGCGGTGATCACATGACCGAGGCCCGCGCGCCGCGCATCCCGCATCGAATCTTCAATCCTCGCGGGCAGAGAACGCTCAGACAGTAGGTGGCAGTACAGCTCTGCCGAGACCTTCGAACACCGATAGGAGCCACCATGGCAACGACCACCCTTCCGACGATCCGGCCGCTCGACGCCACCGATGAGAGTCGCTGGCGTGTCCTCTTCCGCGAGTACCGCGAGTTCTACAAGCTGCCCGAATCCGAGGACATCGTCTCCCGCGCATGGGGATGGTTCATGGATCCCCGACACGAATGCAAGGCTCTCGTTGCGGAAGCGGACGGCGAGATCCTCGGGTTCGCACACCATCGCCGGTTCTCCTCGCCCTACACCGGAACCACCGGCCTCTTCCTCGACGACCTGTTCACCGACCCCGCGGCCCGAGGCCGGGGCGTCGGACGTGCACTGATCGGGCGTCTGACCGAGATGGCCACCGCCGAGGGCCGCGCCGTGGTGCAGTGGGTGACCGCCGACGACAACCATCAAGCCCAGGCGCTCTACAACACCCTCGCCACGCGAACGAGCTGGGTTACCTACGAGGCCGAACCCTCCGCGAAGTGAGCACTGCAACATGAACCCGCTGCCGCCAGAGGTCTCTGGGCGGTGGCACGGGGCGGCGGCGGCAAGACGAGTCGATCCATTGACTTGCCCTGGTCCTGTTGATCGGACCAGGGCAGGCCGGCGGCTCGCCGATGCTCTCACCAAGGCCACGACGGCCGCACTCACTACAGGAGCAGGACTGTGACAACCCACGTGACGCCGGCCGAGAAGCCCGTGATCGTGAACTCGTCGTCGAGGCTGAACGGAGTCCTCTACGACCTCCGCGGACCCGTACACGAACGCGCCGTCGAACTGGAGCGGTGCGGGCAGGAGATCCTGCGCCTGAACATCGGGAACCCGGCCCCGTTCGGATTCGAGGCTCCCGAGGTCGTGGTCGACGCGCTCCGGGAGGCGCTTCCGCACGCGCACGGCTACTCCGAGTCGCAAGGACTCGGCTCCGCCCGCGAAGCGATCCGGGACCACTACGCTGCGCGGCCCGGGTTCCCGGCCGCGGGTATCGACGACATCCTCATCGGCAACGGCGTCTCCGAGTTGGTAACCCTCACCCTGCAGGCTCTCCTCGAACCCGGTGACGAAGTCCTCATCCCCTCTCCGGACTACCCCTTGTGGACGGCGTCGACCGTGCTCGCCGGTGGGGTACCCCGGCACTACCCGTGCGACGAAGACAACGGATGGAGTCCGGACACAGAGGAATTGGGGCGCATGGTGACGCCCCGCACCCGGGCGATCGTCGTCATCAACCCCAACAACCCCACCGGCGCGGTGTACTCACGGCGCACACTCGAGGAGATCGCCGCTGTCGCAGATCGGCACGGGCTCCTCCTGCTCTCCGACGAGATCTACGACCGGATCGTCTACCCGGGGCACGTCCACGTCAGCACTGCGCAGGTTGCGCCGACGCATCCCTGCATCACCTTCTCGGGGCTGTCCAAGACCTCGCGTGTGGCCGGCTACCGGGCCGGGTGGGTTATCGCTACCGGGTTCAGTCCCGACGACGGGTACCCAGCAGGACTTCGCCTGCTCGCGTCGATGCGTATGTGTGCCTCCGTTCCCGCGCAGCACGCGATCACCGCGGCGTTGCAGCACGACGACACGATCGCCGCGCTCCGGATGCCGGGAGGCCGACTCTTCGAGCAACGCGCTCTGACTGTCGGACTGCTGCAGGACATCCCCGGAGTGACCTGTCAC
This sequence comes from Rhodococcus sp. W8901, assembly GCF_013348805.1. Taxonomy (NCBI): domain Bacteria; kingdom Bacillati; phylum Actinomycetota; class Actinomycetes; order Mycobacteriales; family Nocardiaceae; genus Rhodococcus; species Rhodococcus sp. W8901. The sequence goes on along the minus strand of NZ_CP054690.1, from coordinate 472,215 downwards.
GAGCCCGGGGGCGGTCTGTACGTCTTCCCCTGCATCGACCCCGACGTCTACGGGATCGCGGACGACGAACAACTCGTGCTCGACTTCCTCGACGCCGAGCACGTCCTCCTCGTCCACGGTCGCGCGTTCAACTGGGCACGCCCCGACCACCTGCGCATCGCCTTTCTTCCCCGTACTCCAGTTCTCGCCGACGCCCTGGAACGTTTCGCCCGGTTCCTCAGCGACTACCGGCAAGACCCACACCGCCGCGCGGTGTGACGACTCCCAAAACCGAACCGAGACAAGAAAGAACGCAGATGACCGAAACACTTCCAGCCGCATCCACCTCAACTGGACCTGCACTGGTCACCGAGGTTCCAGGGCCGAAGAGTCGCGAGCTCCACAGCCGCAAGACGGCGGCCGTGCCGCGCGGAATTGGCAGCGCGCTGCCAATCTACATCGATCACGCCGAAGGCCCGTGGCTCATCGACGTCGATGGCAACCGGTTTCTGGACTTGGGTTGCGGCGCAGGCGTCAACATGGTCGGCCACCACCAGCAGAGCATCATCGATGCGGCGTCTGCGCAACTGAACCGGGTCACCCACACGCTGTTCGGCATCACGCCCTACGAGGGTTACGTGCGCCTGGCCGAACGTCTGTCCGCGAAGACCCCCGGGGCGCACGCGAAGAAGACCATGTTCGTCAACTCCGGTGCCGAAGCGGTCGAGAACGCCGTGAAGGTCGCCCGGGCGTACACGGGTCGGCGCGCAGTTGCGTCCTTGGACCACGGGTTCCACGGCCGCACCAATCTAACTCTCGCGATGAACCACCGGGCGGTCCCGTACGCGACCGGTTTCGGGCCGTTCGCACCCGATGTCCACCGGGTACCGAACTCCTATCCGTTCCGGGACGGGCTCACGGGTCAGCAGGCTGCAGCACGGACGATCGCATACCTGGAAGAGCGCGTAGGCTCCGCCGACCTCGCCGCGCTCGTCGTCGAACCCATCCAGGGCGAGGGCGGATTCATCGTGCCCGCAGACGGATATCTACCGGCCCTGCAAGAATGGGCCAACCGAAACGGCGTCGTTCTCGTCGCCGACGAAATCCAGTGCGGGCTCGGACGGACCGGGACCTGGTTCGCCAGCGAACTGTTCGGCCTCGTACCGGACGTGGTGCTCACCGCCAAGCAGATCGCCGCCGGCCTACCCCTGGCCGGGGTCACCGGACGAGCGGAGATCATGGATGCCGCCGCACCCGGCGGCCTCGGCGGGACCTTCGGCGGCAACCCCGTCTCGATCGCCGCCGCGCACGCCGTTCTCGACTTTCTGGAAGACGAGGAACAGTTCGCCGCCGCACGCCGGATCGGCAACACCCTCACCAGTGGCCTACGGCGAATTGCCGAAACCTATCCCGTCATCGGCGATGTCCGGGGGCACGGTGCGATGATCGCCTTCGAGCTGACGCAGGCTGGAACGACTCGACCGTTGCCCGGGAGCGCCGCTGCGATCAGCGAGCACGCGGCCCGGCGGGGCGTGGTCCTGATCATCGCGGGCAGCGACGGCAACGTCATCAGGTTCCTGCCGACCCTCGACGTCACCGACGATCTCCTCCAGTACGCGCTCACAGTGATCGAGGAAGCACTGAACGGGCACGAATGAGTCGGCGCTGTGCCGACGGAAACGTCGGCACACACGGTGGGGTGGCCGAATGGCCAGGTAGCGGTGCGCAACACCGCGCATGCAGGTTCGAATCCTGCACCCACCTCGACGGGATACCGCACAGTGGGCTCGAACCCGCCGTGCGACACACCTGATGCATATCCAGACCCTTTGTCCGCCAAAGGAGGTCGAGCATGGCCACACACAACACGTTCGTTCTCGCGACCCACAACGCAACCAAAGTCGCCGAGTACCGATTCATCGCAGAGTCGATGCTGCCGGGCTGGACGCCGGCCTCCTACGACGGTCCCGAGCCGGACGAGGACGGACTCAGTTTCCGCGACAACGCCCTCATCAAAGCACGCGTTGCCGCCGCACACTCCGGCCTTCCAGCTGTCGCCGACGATTCCGGATTGTGCGTGGACGTACTCGGAGGCGCGCCCGGCGTCTTCTCGGCCTACTGGGCGGGACACCGTAAGGACCACACCGCCAACCGTAATCTGCTACTCGACCAACTCTCAGGCGTCGCCGCACCGCACCGCACCGCACGATTTACTTCAGCGCTCGCGCTCGTCGCCCCCAGCGGTGCCGAATACGTTGCCATGGAACACTGGTCGGGCCGACTGGCCCTCACGCCGGCAGGTGACGACGGATTCCCGTACGACTCGATCTTCGTCCCGGACGGCCAAACGCCCGGTCACGAGCGCACCGTCGCCGAATGGGACACCGAGGACAGATATCGGAGTTCACACCGGGCACGCGCGTTCAAAGCACTCGTTCCGGCTCTCGAAGCGCTGACCAACGTCCAAACGTGCCGATGAGCATGCCCGAGTGCTACGGGGGGGGCATGCTTCAGGTCTGACCGCACCGAATATCTCTCGCACGCAGTTGATCTCCACCTACCGAATGCGACTCCGCGAGGAATCCGCCAGCAGGCCGCAGCGCATCTCGGGCGGCCTTGTCCGTACTCGGAATCGACGCGACAACCTCAGCGAGAGCCTCCGACCGTAAGTCCTCCGTCTACCGGGATGCATGCTCCGGTGACGAACGAGGAGGCAGGCGAGAGCAACCATGCGACCAGTTCCGCAATCTCCGACGCTTGCCCCAGACGCCCCATCGGAGTCATAGCCCGCCTCGCCTGCTTGCCTTCGTCCGTCGCGTTCTCGAGAAGCATCGGCGTTTCGACGAATCCAGGGCAGGTGGCATTCACGCGAATACCCTTGCTCGAGCCTTCCAGTGCCGCAGCCTTTGTCAGTCCGACCGCACCGTGCTTGGACGCGACATACGCGGCGCCGTGGGAGACGCCGATCAAACCGGCGGCCGAGGCGTTGTTCACGATCGATGCCCCGCTTCGCAAGTGCCGCAGCTCATGCTTGAGGCAGAGAAACATGCCCACCAGGTTGACGTCGACGAGTTCACGGAAGTCGGCTACGTCCGTATCGGCGAGGGCCGTACCGAACGAGTAGGCCCCCGCGGCGGAAATCCCCGCGTTGTTGAAGGCCCCGTCGAGCCCTCCGAAAGCAGACATCGCATCGGCGATCATGCGTTCGACATCCGCCTCGTTCGAGATGTCCGCGACGAGCGCGACAGCTTCCCCACCGGAGGCGTTGATGTCGGCGGAGACCTTGGAGACGCTCTCGAGACTGCGATCGACGACAACAACTCGCGAGCCCCGGAGACCCAACAAGATTGCAGTCTCGCGTCCGATCCCGGACGCGGCCCCGGTCACGAGGAATCTACGCCCCGCGGACTCCCCCTCGACATGGCCCACCTCCGGACGGCTGAACTCTTGACCGATTGCAGCACTGGAACTTTGGCGAGAATCCGACATTCCATGAGGCTAGCAAGCCCGCGACATCGATCGCGCGTCTCGACGGAAAGTTTGATTCCGCCATGCGGAATGACTTACTCCCCGACCCCTTCGACCCCCGTATCAGCGGGAAACCTCGAGCACCCGGTGGGCATCAGCTGCGGCCGAAACAAGATGCGCACCAACCGCTTCCAAATCCGTCGTCTGCATCCGATAGATGGGCATGCAGACCGAGAGAGCCGCGATGGGCTTCCCACGATCATTGAGGACAGCCACCCCGACGCCGCCGACCTCGGCCCGAAAGCCTCCCCGATTCACCGCATATCCGGTCGACCGGACGTGCTGCAGCTCCTTGCGAACATCCGCCGGGTCGGTCAGCGACCGTTCGGTGTATCGGCGCAGCGGACCCGCCAGAACCCAGTCGACCGCGTCATCGGGCAGTGCCGCCAGCTGCGCAAGCCCCGGCGACACGCAGTGCGCGGGAGACCGGCTGCCGAGCGTGCTCACCGAGTGGACCGGCTTCGGCGAGACGAGCTGCTCGACATAGATGACGTACCTCCCCTGGAGCACGGTGAGGTGAATGGTCTCCTGCGTCTCGTCGTGGAGTTCATCCATGATCGGCCGGAGCCTGCTCCGAATGTCTTGCCCGACTTGAAGACCCGGCGCAAGGCTGAGCAATCCTGGCCCCAGTCGGTATCGCAGCTCGTCGTCCTTCTCCACCCATCCACGCTCGACAAGCGTCTTGGCCAGGCGAAATGCCGTCGTCTTGCCGACGCCGAGGCGGTCCGCCAGCTGGGTGACAGTGAGTCCGTTGTTCTCCGCCAGGAGCTCCAGGAGTGAGAGCGCCCGATTGACGGAGCCGAGCGTGTCCGTTGCGCGCGATTCGACCATGGAATCACCATAACGGAACCAACGACGGAAGATTCGTTTCGCAATGCGGAACGCTCGTTGAGCATTAAGGAACCACATGTCTATGGTGCAGATCACGTCACAGCCGTGACGACCACTCGGCCAGGAGGCAGCTTTGGAGAATTTCCAGGACAGTGCCCGCAGAAAGCAGGTTCGCTCTGCGGGGATCGCTTCGATCACCGGATGGGCGATGGATCTCTACGATCTGACGATCATCCTCTACCTCGCCCCTACTATCGGGCCGCTTCTGTTCCCCGCCCACAACGCGACGCTCCAATTGACGTTCGTCTACGCATCTTTCGCGGTGACCCTCCTCTTCCGCCCGCTCGGTTCTGCGCTGTTCGGCGCCTACGCCGATCGCAACGGGCGCAAGCAAGCGATGATGTTCGCGATTCTGGGTGTCGGGCTGTCGACCGCGTGCATGGGAGCGGTGCCGACATACGCGACCATCGGATTTGCTGCTCCGATCCTCTTCCTCGCCTTGCGCATCGTGCAGGGGGTGTTCGTCGGCGGCGTCGTCGCTTCGACCCACACGCTCGGAACCGAAACTGTCGCACCGGAACATCGCGGGCTGATGTCGGGTTTGGTCGCCGGCGGCGGCGCCGGCGCCGGCGCCGTGGTCGCTTCGATCGTGTACTTCGTCGTTTCGGCCGTCGTTCCCAGCGAGGACTTCGGCGTCTACGGATGGCGCGTGATGTTCTTCACCGGCCTTCTGACTGCGGCCTTCAGCTTCTACATCTACCGACGCACCGAGGAATCGCCTCTGTGGCATGGGAAGTCGTCGGGACCGGCAGTCCGAAAGTCGCCTCTTCGAGTCATCTTCGGGCCGCGCTACCGCAAGACGACGTCGCTCAACATCGCCCTCGCCGCGGGCGGAGCAACCGCGTACTACCTCACGGTTGGCTTCTTCCCGACCTTCTTCGGCGCGAACCTCGGGATCGGCAAGACGACCTCGGCCATGATCCTGATCGTCGCCAACGTGGGGGTCATCGCGGGTGGAGCCCTGGGCGGGCACCTCAGCGACCGGATCGGCCGGCGGGCGGTCTTCCTCTGGTTCGGCGTGCCCAACGTCGTGCTTCTACCCTTGCTCTACCTCTGGCTCGCATCCCTGAGCTCGGGCTCGATCGCCCTGGTCACCGTCATATCGACCGCGATGGCTGTGATCGTCATGGCTGGCTCCGCACCGGTACTGATCTTCCTCAACGAACGCTTCCCCACCGAGATTCGCGCGACGGGCACCGGGCTGAGCTGGAACATCGGCTTCGCAATCGGTGGAATCATGCCCGCGATCGTGACGGCCGTCAGCCCGAGCGTCAGCGACATCCCGGTCCGACTGGCCATCGCCATCACGGTCGCCGCGATTGTCTTCCTCCTGGCGGCACTCAGCGTGCGTGAGACCCGCCATCTCGGCCTCGGCGAGCACGATCAGGCCGAGCCTTCGGAAGCCGCCGTGGTTGCGGCCCACGACCGAGCCTGACACCGGCCAATTCACCAACCGTCACCATCGAAGTGCAGGAGCAGGAAATGCCCATCATCAATGTCAATCACGCCAGCCCACTGACCGCGGAACAGATCGAAGCACTGATGGAGGGCCTGACCGAGGTCTACACGTCGGTCACCAAGGCGAATCCCGCGGCGGTCCACGTACTGGTCCAGCAGGTCCCCACGGAACGCTGGGCTGTCGGAGGCGAAAGCCTGTCCAGGCGCAACGCGAAGTCTTGACGAGCCCCGTTCTGCTGTATCAGGAAAGGACAGAATGGAACTCGCGGAAGCTGTCGCACCCCACTCCGATCGACCGACGGTTGTTCTGCTGCACAGCCTCGGCACGGACCACCGGCTCTGGCGCCATCAAATCAGCTCCCTGACAACACACTACGATCTGTCGACGCCGGACAGCCGGGGACACGGCAAGTCCTCGGCGACCGGAGCGATCAACCTCGATGCCTGGTCCGATGACCTCTACCGGGTCGTCAAGGATCGCGGTCCCGTGCACCTGGTCGGACTGTCCATGGGTGGGCTGCAGGCGATCGCCTTTGCCGCAAAGCACCCCGACCTGGTCCGTAGCGTCACCATCGCCAACTCGTTCGCGCGACTCCCGATCGACGTCGCCGACGCCCGCGTCAACGGCTCCACGGAGTCGATCACTCGCAACGGCATGGCCGCATTCGCAAAGGAGTACCTCGACCAAACACTCACACAGCCACTCGACAGCTCCGACTACGCCGCCCTCTACGACGCGATTTCCGCGATGACCCCCGAGTCGTACCTCGCGTCTGCGGCGGCGACGTTCCGCGCCGACGTGGTTCCCCTACTCGACTCGATCACCTGCCCCGCGCTCGTTGTCACAGGCGAACTCGACGCCAAGATTCCGAGCGAACGCACGGCCGAGATCATCGGCGGCATCGCCCACGCCGAGCATGAGGTCGTTCCCCGCGCCGGCCACCTGTCGTGCATCGAGAACCCCGCCCACTTCAATGCGGTGATCACGTCCTTCCTCGCGCGCGTCGACGAGCGCGCCACCATCGACTAGAAAGCATGCGCATGACCACAACGATCATTACCGGAGGCGCCAGCGGCATCGGCCGAGCTGTCGTCGACGAACTGCGCAACGACGGACATCGCACAATCGTCATCGATATCGCCGAACCCCCAGCCGACGGGTTCACCGACCTCTACATCCGGGCAGACCTCAGCTCGTCGGAAGGCATCTCGACTGTCCTCGAATCCCTTGCCGGACAGGAGATAGACAACCTCGTCCATTGCGCCGCCATGGGACAATGGTCATCGTTCCGCGATACCCCCCGGGATGCCTGGGAGCGCATCCTGCGCACAAACCTCGAGGGAACGATCGCCATCACCCAAGCAGTCGTACCTCTGATGCCGCGGGGATCGCGGATCGTGCTCTTCGCCTCCGGCACCGTGTTCAAGGGCGCCAGGAACCTCTTCGCATACGTCGCGTCGAAGGCCGGCGTGATCGGCTTCGCGCGCTGCCTGGCAGATGAACTCGGCGATGACGAGATCACGGTCAACGTCGTCAGCCCGGGCATCACAGCGACACCGATGATCACGGACATGGCCCACACCGAAGAGAACAACATCGCCAGCCGCTCGATCAAGCGACGGGCATACCCGGAGGACATCGTCGGCCCGGTGAAGTTCCTGCTCGGCCCCGGTGCGGCCTTCGTCACCGGCCAGACGATCTGTGTCGACGGCGGCTCGGTCAAGAACTGACGGCCCCTGCAAATCTCGATCTTCGCTAGAGAACGGAAACCAACCATGTACGAGAAGAAGTCACTCATCGCCGACGGGTTCCACACCACCTACATCGAGGCCGGCAACCCCGACAAGGACACGATCGTCCTGATCCACGACGGCGGTTTCGGGTCCACCGCCGAACTGTGCTGGTCCGAGATGATCCCGCACCTCACCGATCGTTTCCACGTTCTCGCCCCCGACCTGCTCGGATGGGGCGGAACCGACAAGGCGGTCTTCCTCGACCGGCCGCCGTTCGCGCCCCGGGTGAAGCACATCGCGGCGTTCTGCCAGGAACTCGGAGTGGACCGGGCTCACTTCGTCGGGGCCTCCTTCGGTGGGTCGATGGTCATGCGCGCAATCACCGATCCCACGAGCCCGTGGCCGGTCGACCGCGCGGTGAGCATCTCCGGAACGGGCGGACCGTACCGGCTGCCCGAGGGCATCGCCGCCCTGGCCGACTACACGCCCAGCCTCGAGGATGCCGCCCGAATGACCGGATACATGGTGCGGAGTCTGGACGGAATGGACGAGCACATCCGACAGCGGTTCGAGAACAGCCTCATTCCCGGGCACTGGGAGGCGATGGCCGCGCCTCGACTGAGCAACCCGTCGGTCGAGCGAACCCAGATCGCCGACCCGTTCCTCGATCTCTTGGCCGCGACACAGATCCCGGTGCTGCTCGTCGAGGGCACGCGTGACGAACTCCTCGAGTCGGGATGGTCGAAGAAGCTCGCCGATCTCACCCCGATGGCACGCGCAGCGGAACTCGACTACGCGCACGAACCCAACATCGATGCACCCGCCGAGACCGCCGGCCTCATCGTCGACTTCCTCACCGGAGGTCTCGAATGACCCCCACCACCTTCACCACGGACGAAGCGCACCCGCGCGAGGTCGCTCGGCCCGGGCACTACGACGCCTGCCTACCGATCGTCGAGGACGACGACTTCCTCGAGCAGGCGGTACAAAGTGCGGAACTTCCGGCTCTACTTGCCGCCCTGGCACTGGCGAATGCCGATCCGTCGTTGCTTGCCGACGAGCTTCGGCCTCCGCTGCCTCCGATGGACTCGGTGATCGCTCCACAAGGGGGAATGTCCACCGAGGCCCAGAAGTCGGCCCGCAGGGTCGCTGCCAACGCCCTCAAGGCCTTTCGTGATCGAGGATCCGTCCCGGCGGCGCAGCCTTCCGAGGAATTTCTCGCACACATCATGCGCTTCCTGACCAAGGACGCGAGCGACGACTACCTGCCCCTGCTGCGACACGAACTGGGAATCCCGAACGACTACGGCGCCCCGGCGTGGAAGAAGTCGGAGGTTGCCCCCGAGATCGATTTCAGCGTGGCGATCATCGGCGCCGGAATCTCCGGCATGGCCGCCGCACACCGGCTGCAGCAGGCCGGGATCGAGTACGTGGTGTTCGAGAAGAACACCGAGGTCGGCGGCACCTGGTGGGAGAACGTCTACCCCGGTTGTCGACTCGACACCCCGAACTTCGCCTACAGCTACTCGTTCGCGCAGAAAGCCGACTGGCCGCAGCAGTTCTCCACGCGGGACGAGATCGAGACCTATCTGCAGGACGTGGCAACCACGTTCGACCTGCGACCCAACGTCGAGTTCGGGACCGAAGTGACTTCCCTGTCGTTCGACGACGACAGCGGAACCTGGACCGTTACCACCGAGACCGCGGACGGAATCCGCGGAATCCGGCGGGTGAACGCCGTGATTACCGCTGTCGGACAGCTCAATCGGCCCAATATTCCTCAGATCCCCGGGCTCGACTCGTTCGCGGGACGTTGCTTCCACTCGTCGCAGTGGGACACGTCGGTGGATCTGAGCGGACTGAGGGTAGCCGTGGTCGGGACCGGCGCGAGCGCGTACCAGATCGTTCCCTCGATCGCCGGCACGGTGCAGCATCTGAGCGTCTTCCAACGGAATGCCCCGTGGATGCTCCCCACGCCCGGCTACCTCGCGGATATCCCTGCCGGCATGGCCTGGCTGCTGCGCCATGTCCCGCACTACGGACGGTGGTATCGCTTCTGGCAGTTCTGGATTGCCGCAGAAGGGCGTCTGCCTTTCGTCGAAGCAGATCCCGACTGGACAGAAGAGGGCAGCACCTCGGCAAACAATGCCGAGCTACGCCGTCAGTTGCTGACCCACCTCAGCAGACAGCTCGAGGGTCATCCGGACCTCCTGGAGAAGATGACGCCGAAGTACCCACCGGGCGCCAAGCGCATGCTTCGCGACAACGGCATGTGGGCAACGACGCTCATGCAATCGCATGTCGATCTCGTCACCGACGGAATCGAGGCCGTCACTCCGGCGGGGATCCGCACGGTCGACGGCGTCCTGCACGAGGTCGACGTCATCGTCTTCGCAACCGGATTTCGGGCTTCCGACTACCTTGAACCGATCACCATCACCGGGCGCGGCGGGAAGGACCTCCACGAATCGTGGGGCGGCGACGCACGGGCGTACATGGGTATCACGGTCCCGTCCTTTCCGAATCTCTTCATGCTCATGGGCCCGAACACCGGTGTCGTCGTCAATGGCAGCGCCCTGTACATGGCCGAGTGTGCGGCCGAGTACACCGTCGAGTGTCTCGGCGAACTCCTCCGTGCACGAAAGCAGAACATCGAGCCGCACGCCGAAGCGATGGACGAATTCTGCGACCGGGTCGACGCGGGAAATCGTCTCCGCACCTGGGGGGTTGCCGACGTACACACCTGGTACCGCAACCGATTCGGCCGCGCCACGCAGGTCTGGCCGTTCTCACTGCTCGAGTTCTACCAGCTGACGCGGACACCGGATCTGTCGGCATTCGACCTCACGGGCGACTTCCGATGAACACGACCGATGTGAGCAGTGCCGGCAGTTCAGCGTCCCTGCTGACCGGCCCGACGCTGGCTGCGTTGCGCGTGGAATCCCGCGAGGAGGTTTCCGCCGATGTCGTGTCGCTGACGCTGGCCGATCCTCTCGGCCGGCGCCTCACGCCGTGGACACCCGGATCGCACATCGATCTGATCCTGCCCAACGGTATGTCGCGCCAGTACTCACTCTGCGGAAACCGCTGGGATACATACCGTTACCGGATCGCTGTGCTGAACGAGCCTGATGGACGCGGTGGGTCGCGATGGATTCACGAGAACGTCCGCGAAGGCGACGTGCTCGGCCACGGCGGGCCGAGGAACCACTTCCCCCTGGTTCCCGCCGACCGCTACTTGTTCATTGCCGGCGGCATCGGTATCACGCCGATGATCCCGATGATCGATCAAGCAGAGCGGACCGACCGCCCGTGGCGCCTGGTGTACGGGGGCCGCAGTCGGCAGTCGATGGCATTTTTCGACGATCTCGAGAGATTGGGGGATCACGTGCACTTTGCGCCCCAGGACGAGGTCGGCCTCCTCGATCTCGACGCGATCCTGGCCGATGAGGGTCCAGGAACGAAGGTCTACTGCTGTGGGCCGGCCGGACTGCTGGAAGCGGTCGAAGCTGCCTGCCGACACCTGCCGCCGTACACACTGCACACAGAGCGGTTCACGGCATCGGCAGCAGAATCGTCACAGGATCGACCGTTCACACTCCGACTCACCCGATCGGGCACCGACATCGATGTTCCTCCCGGGGTGAGCGCCCTCGACGCACTCGCCGGAGCGGGAATCGGAATCCTCTCGTCCTGCCGCCAGGGAACGTGCGGAACCTGCGAGGTCACCGTGGTCGACGGAGTACCCGATCACCGTGACAGCGTGCTCAGTGAAGTCGACCGACAGGCGGGCGACTGCATGATTTCGTGCGTCTCGCGAGCACAGACCGAGCGCCTCGTCCTCGACTTGTAAACCCAGCAGATCGGACCATGTGATGCCAGCACAGCTTGCACCAGTTACAGAACTGGATATCGACCCTTTCGCGCTCGAGAATCTCCTCGACCGATCACGGGTACAGCAGGAGATCCGGGAGACCGCGCCGGTCGTCTACCTCAACGCCTACGGCGTGTACGCCACCGGACGCTACGACACGATCCGCGAGGTGTTCGCCGACTGGCCCACCTACCAAGTGGGCGCCGGCGTGGGTCTCGCCAATTTTCACACCGAAAAGCCCTGGCGCCCGAAGGCAAATCCGACGGAGACCGACCCTCCCGAGCACGATGCTCCCCGAAGGGTACTCACCGACGTGCTCGGCATGAGAGCGCTGCGGCGGCTGCGCGAGCACTGGCTCGAGGAGGCCGAGGAGGTCGTCGATCGGGTTCTCGCTCGCGGCCCGGAGGTCGATGCCATGAAGGACTTGGCCTCTGCGTTTCCCTTGAAGGTCTTCCCCGACGCCGTCGGTCTTCCACCCGAGAACCGGGACAACCTCCTCGCCTACGGCGATCTGGTCTTCAATGCCTTCGGGCCCCAGAACGAGCATTTCCACCGCGGGGCCGCTCGGCTGTCCGAGCTCTCCCAATGGGTCGCCACTCTCTGCGAGCGCGAGAGCCTGAGCCCGGACGGATTCGGCGCCAAGATCTGGGAGGCATCCGACCGAGGGGAACTGACGGCCGACCAGGCCCCACTCGTCGTTCGTTCCCTCCTGTCGGCCGGCATCGACACCACCGTCCACGGTGTCGCCGCCATCCTCCACGCCTTCGCCACACATCCGGACGAATGGCAGCGACTGCGCAGCGAACCCCAGCTGGTCCGTCGAGCTTTCGACGAAGCCGTCCGCTGGGCGTCACCTCTCCAGTTCGTCTTCCACACAACGGCGAAGGCTGTCGAACTCGAAGGCGTCCAACTCGGAAAGCACAGCAAGATCTTGCTCGTGATCGGCGCCGGCAACACGGACCCGCGGCGATGGGAGGACGGTGACCGTTTCACACTCACGCGCGACCCCTCCGGCCACCTCGGATTCGGGATGGGTCTTCACCAGTGCGTCGGCCAACATGTCGCGCGGCTCGAGGCGGAAGCGCTCCTGACCGTCCTGGCCGAGAAGGTGAAGACGATCGAATTGGCCGGCGCCCCCGAGAGGGGCGTGAACAACACGCTGCAAACGTGGAAGACGCTTCCGGTGCGGCTCTCGGCCTGAGCCCCGGCATCGCTGCCGATACGGCGATGACATGGGCGGCATCGGCCCGTCCCTCTGCACCGCGGCTCCGGACCGGACAACTCGCCCGTCCGGCACGGAGCCGCGGGACGATCTCGGTGGCCTGGCAACTCAGCGCCGCCGCCACGCCCCGGGATCCGCGGTGAGATCGTCGACGAATGCGGGCAGCGCCCCGGCCGCGACGTCGGCGATCGTGACGCCCTCGAGCACGGACCGTAGGTTCACCCGGACCGCGATCCACACCTGCTGCAGCGGCTCGGCCGGGCCGTCGTAGGTGACGTCCTCGGGGCGCTCGCCACGCACCGACGCCAGCGGCCCCTCGACGGTACGGATGACGTCGGCGACGGTGATCTCCTCGGCCGGTCGGGCCAGCCAGTAGCCGCCGTCGGGACCGCGGCGGCTGTTCACGAGGCCGCCGCGACGTAGGTCGGCGAGCACGGCCTCGAGGAACTTGTGGGGAATGGACTGGGCGCCGGCCAGGAACTCGGCCTTCGCGGGCGTGGGCCCGACGGCCGCCAGTTCGACGAGCGTGCGGACGGCGTAGTCGACTCGCGCGGTGATATGCACTGGCACCCCCTGGTCGATCCCCACCGTCTCGGTAGGGAATCCTACCGATCCCCGACCGGACGGTGACCCAGGTCACTCCACCCGGTAGATTTCCCGACAGGTGCGCGACAGCCTGGAGGACACATGTGGGAGACCCTCACCACCGCGTGGGGTTCGCTGCTCGAACCGCTCGGCGACCCGGTGACCCTGGCGATACCGGCCTTCCTCGTCTTCCTGGGGCTGGAGTGGTTCGCGGCCCGCAAGCTCGAGGCCGCCGACGTCCGCGACGGTCGCGCGTTCCCGCCTACCGCGGGCTACGAGTTCCGCGACGCGCGGGCGTCGATCTCGATGGGCCTGGTCTCGATCGCGACGACGGCCTTCTGGAAGTTCCTCGCCCTCATCGGCTACTCCGCGATCTGGGTGTATCTCGCGCCGTGGCACCTGCCGGCGAACGCCTGGTACACGTGGGTGATCCTGCTGGTCGGCATCGACCTGCTGTACTACACGTATCACCGCATGGCGCACCGGATCCGGCTGATCTGGGCGACTCATCAGGCGCACCATTCGAGCGAGTACTTCAACTTTTCCACCGCGCTGCGTCAGAAGTGGAACAACAGTGGCGAGATCCTGATGTGGATTCCGTTGCCGCTGATCGGCATTCCGCCGTGGATGATCTTCGTCGGGTTCTCGGTGAATCTGGTGTACCAGTTCTTCGTGCACACCGAGCGGGTCGGGAAGTTGCCGAGACTGCTCGAGTTCGTGTTCAACACCCCGTCGCACCACCGCGTGCACCACGGCTGCGATCCCGAATACCTGGACCGCAATTACGGCGGGATCCTCATCGTGTGGGACCGCATGTTCGGCACGTTCCAGGCCGAGAAGCAGCGCCCCACCTACGGTCTGACGAAACCGGTCGGCACCTACGACATATGGAGGCTGCAGACCCACGAGTACGCGGCGATCGCCCGCGACGTCCGTGCGGCCGCGTCGTGGCGCGACCGCCTGGGCTACACGTTCGGCCCGCCCGGATGGGCGCCGTCGGGCGCGGTCGAGCCCCAACCGAAAACTGACCGCTCGGTCGCCCCCGAGAGCACGGGCCCCTGACGACTCGGAACGCCCACGATCCCACGGCTTTCCGCACCCGCCCTCGTGCCGAGTTTCAAGATTTATTCGCGCAATCCATTGACGCGAGTGTGAGTGGCGTCTCATACTCTGACTGATCAATTAGTCAGTAAGGAGACATCGTGGACCTGAAGGAAGCCGTCCGGCACCACATCGGGCGAGCCGAGCAGTCCGCCGTCGAACTCAGTCATCGCATCCACGCCCATCCGGAGATCGGCTTCGAGGAAGTCCGCGCCTCCCACTGGGTCGGCGACGCGCTGTCGGAAGCAGGGTTCACGGTGAACCCCGATGTAGCCGGAATGCCCACTGCGCTCGTGGCCACCGCCGGCAGTGGCCCCCTGGTCATCGGCATCTGCGCCGAGTACGACGCGCTCCCCGGTATCGGTCATGCGTGCGGGCACAACGTCATCGCGGGGGCGGCGGTCGCCGCCGCGTCCGGGCTGGCCCCGCTCGCCGATGATCTCGGAATCACGGTCAAGGTGTTCGGAACCCCCGCCGAGGAGAACGGGGGCGGCAAGGTGCGCATGCTCGAGGCCGGGGTGTTCGACGGCACCCACGCCGCGATGATGATTCACCCGTCCACGGTCGACCAGGTGTACACGAACGCACTCGCCATCGGCGACGTCCTCGTTGACTTCACTGGACGGAACGCGCACGCCTCGGCGGCACCGTACGAGGGGGTGAACGCCGGCGACGCCGTCACGCTCGCCCAGGTCGCCGTAGGCCTTCTCCGGCAGCAGTTCCGCCCCGGAGACCAGATCCACGGCATCGTGACGAACGGTGGTGAAGCTCCGAACATCATTCCTGCGAAAGCCGGTGCGCACTACTACATTCGAGCATCCGATCTCGATGCGCTGAAGGCACTCGAAGAACGCGTACAACGCTGCTTCGAGGCCGCCGCACTCGCCACAGGGTGCGAACTGACCACCTCGCACACCTCCCCCGACTACTCCGAGTTCCGCAACGACACCGCACTCGCCGGACTGTACGAGCGAAATGCGGTGCGACTCGGCCGGTCATTCGCCCCGGTAGAAGAAGCACATTCGCCGCTCGGCTCGACCGATATGGGCAACGTGTCGCGGGTGATCCCCGCGATCCACCCGAATGTCGCTCTCGACTGCGGAGCATCCGTGAACCATCAGCCCGAGTTCGCAGCGCACTGCGCCGGCCCGTCGGCCGACCGTGCGCTCGTGGACGGGGCCACGGCGATGGCCTGGACCATCGTCGACATCGCCACAGACCCGACGCTGCGCGAGCAGTTCATTTCGGGACGCTGACCTCACCCCACCAAGGCGGTTCTCATGCGAAAGTACTGGATAGTCGGATCCATTCCGTTCATCCTCATATTCCTGGTCACGTGGCTCCCCCAGATCAACGGGCCCCACGTGTGGTTTGGATCCCCATCCCTGTTCCTCTGGGTCACGCTCGTCAGCAGTGTCGGCGTCTCCGGAGTCCTCGCCTACTTCGAATACACCCGGAAAGACCTCGACGAGGACGGGAGTGAGGCATGAACGTCACGTTGACGATCGGAATTCTCGGCATCGTCCTGATCGCGGCGATCGGATTCTGGGGGCGACGTCAGCCCGTGAAGGACATGGGCGAGTGGGCGGTCGCGGGTCGCCGCTTCGGCGTCATGACGACCTGGATCCTCCAGGCGGGCGAAACCTTCACGACCTTCACCTTCCTCGGAACGGTCGGGCTGGTCGTCTCGCTCGGAGCCTCGGCGTTCTACTGCATTCCGTACATCCCGCTGGCCTACATCGTCATGTACTGGATCGCACCGAAGCTGTGGCGGCAGGCGAAGGCGTCCGGCTACGTCACCCAATCCGATTTCCTCCGCGGCAACTATGACAGCCCCGCTCTCGGACTGCTGTCCGC
Organism: Rhodococcus sp. W8901; assembly: GCF_013348805.1. NCBI lineage: Bacteria > Bacillati > Actinomycetota > Actinomycetes > Mycobacteriales > Nocardiaceae > Rhodococcus > Rhodococcus sp. W8901. The sequence goes on along the minus strand of NZ_CP054690.1, from coordinate 455,986 downwards.
GGTGTTCGGGATCGTGTTCCTGCTCCCGTACCTCCAGTTGCAGATCACGGGGCTCGGCCTGATCGTCAAGGCCGCCACCGGCGGGGCTTTCGACGGAAAGCTCAGCAGCATAGTCGCGTTCGTTCTCGTCATCGCCTTCGTATTGTGGTCCGGCCTGCACGGTGTCGCCCGCACGTCCTACTTCAAGGACGTGCTGATGATCATCGTGATGCTCGTGATCAGCGTCGCGATCCCGATGCACTTCAACGGCGGGATCGACTTCGGAATGAGCACCATCGCCGCCGAGATGCCGCAACTGCTCTACGTCCAGAACGGCACATACGGCACCTGGTGGTTCATCACGAGCATGGCGATCAGCATGATCGGCGTCATGTTCTACGCGCTGCCGCACAACTGGCCGGCCGTCATGGCCAGCAACAGCGAGAGGGCGGTTCGCCGGAATCTCATCTACCTGCCGATCTACAGTGCGCTGGCCAGCATCCCGATGCTGCTTGGGTACACGGCGATCGTCGCGTTCGGCATCGATCAGGACGGCGACTCCGCGATGCTGCAGATGGCATCGGAAGCGTTGCCGCCGTGGGCGATGGGAGTCGTGTTGACCGCCGCGGCAGCCACGGCGATGGTTCCGTCCGCTGCACTTCTGATCGCGATCGCGCCCCTGGCGGTCAACAACGTCTTCATGATCAAGGATGAGAAGAAGAAGTTCGCCGTCAACCAGATCGTCGTGGTGGTGTTCGGACTCGCCGCCCTCGTCCTGGCGCTGTCGATGCCGAACCTCCTGGGCAACATGCTGCTACTGACCTTCAGCGGCTCGACCCAGGTGGTCCCCGCGATCGCTGCGGTGCTCCTGCTCAAGCGCAAGCTGGACAAGGCATCGGTCATCGCGGGGCTGTGTGCGGGCGTCTTCGTAGTGATCCTGTTCACCTTCTCACCGATCCACGGTCCGGATATCAACACCGGGATCAGCGGTCTGGTCGTGAACATCCTCGTGATCACGCTGGTGGAAACCGTGCTCCGGCTGTCACGCTCGGCGCGAGCCCATCCGGAGACGTTCCCGGACGACACCTCCATGGCCGCGAGGGTCTGATCATCCAATCCTCGGGAACGGGGCGTGCCGGGCAGCTCTGGACGAGCTGCCCGGCACGCCCCGTTCCCGCGTGTCGTCGCACGCCTGCACGGACAGCCGTCCACCCGCCCGGCCCGGTGCAGTAGCTTGACCAGTGTGTCGAAGCAGACGAAGCAGCGGAAAGAAACCCAGGATCGACGTAACGAGATCCTGTCCACCACACTCGACTTGATCACCGAGTCCGGGATCGATCGGCTGCGCGCTGCGGACATCGCCAAGGAACTGGGAATCAGCACCGCGCTGATCTTCTACCACTTCAAGACGCTCGAGAACGTGGTCGTCAGCGCATTCGAACTCGCCGCCGAGAACGACCTCGACAACCTCGACAACGTCCTGGCAAACACCGACGGCGACATCGAGACCCGGCTGCGCGCCGTCCTGTACGAGTACGGCCCCACCGGCCGGGCCGTCGGCTGGCGGCTATGGATCGAGACCTGGTCCGCGTGTCTGCGCCAGCCTGCGCTGCGCGATGTCACGCACCGGCTCGATCTCCGCTGGCGTGAAGTCGTGGCCGACCTGATCCGCGCCGGGGTGGCGGCCGGCGACTTCCGCACCGAGGATCCGCAGGGTGCGGCCTGGCGGCTGACCGCCCTACTCGACGGGCTCGCGGTCCAGCTCGTCGCGCTCGACGGCGGAGTCTCGAAGAAGGATGCGGCCGAGTGGATGGATCAGGCCGTCCGCTCCGAGCTGGGGATCTGATCCGCACGGCCACCGCCAGGCCTTCGCGTTCGGTGGGCCACCGGGACTGACCTGAAATGAACCCTTGACGTGACCGACCCCACTCTCGCATACTGACTGAGCAATCAGTTAGTAGCTGAGAGAACAGGAACGCTCCATGTCCTTGACCCTTCCGAACGCCATCGGCTCGACCGATGCCAACCGCACCGACGACCCGTTCTTCGAGGCAATCTGGCGCGATACCGAAAGCGAGGCAACGGGATACCTGGTCATCGACCGGCTCGTCCGTGGCATCTCCAGCGGCGGCCTGCGAATGCGCGCCGGCTGCACCCTCAACGAGGTCCGCGGGCTCGCACGCGGAATGACCCTCAAGGAAGCGATCCACTTCGAGGAGGGCGCCCACTACGTCCCGCTCGGCGGCGCCAAGGGCGGCATCGACTTCGACCCGTACCACCCCGACGCCGACAGCGTGCTGCGCCGCTACCTCGAGGCCATGGCTCCGCTCATCGAGCAGCGCTGGAACATGGGCGAGGACTTCGGGATTCGGCAGGACGCCGTCGACGCAGCACTCGCCGAGATCGGAGTCGAGAGCTCCGTCCAGGCCGCGCATCGCGTCATCGACGACGCCGCCGCGGCGGCCGCCCGCATGAAGACGGCGTTCACCACGGTGGTCGACGGGGTCTCGCTCGACGAACTGGTCGGCGGCTACGGCGTCGCCGAGGCTGCTCTCGCCGCCATGGCGCGTCAGGGCCTCGATCCCGCGGCATCGCGGGCCGTGGTGCAGGGCTTCGGATCCATGGGCGGCGCCACGGCGCGCTACCTCGCGAAGGCCGGCGTGCGCATCGTCGGTATTGCCGACGTGCACGGAGTGGTCGCGAACCCGAACGGCCTCGACGTCGAGAAGCTCCTCCTGACGCGTGATGCGACGGGTGGGGTCGACCGCACGCAGCTGGCGGACGGTGACACGGAACTCAGCTCCTCCCAGTGGCTTTCGATCGAAGCAGAGGTCCTGATCCCGGCCGCGACGTCGTACTGCATCGACGATTCCAACCAGGCCGAGGTGCGTGCCGTCCTCGTCGTCGAAGCCGCCAACATGCCGATCACGCCGAGCGCCGAGGAGTCCCTCGTCGCCAGGGGCGTCGTGGTCTCGCCCGACTTCGTGGCCAACTCGGCGACCAACGCCTGGTGGTGGTGGGTGTTCTTCGGAGACATCGACGGCAGCGCCGAGCAGTCCTTCCAGAAGATCAGCAATCGGATGCGCGCACTGAGCGACCAGATGTTCGACTATGCCGACCGGCACGGAATCAGTGCTCGGGCCGCCGCATTCGCGCTGGCTTCGGACAAGTTGACCGAACTGACCCGTCAGTTCCCCACCTTCTGATCCCCCACTCGTACACACGCGATCTCGCCCAGGAGCTGTTGCCATGGCATCCACACCGTCGCCGACGACCGGCACCGATCTGAGGGTCTTCAGCGACCCCGCGTCGGTGGCCGTCGTCGGGTCCACCGCCGATCCCGCCAAGTGGGGCTACTGGCTCACTCGGGGCGCCCTGACCGGGCGCCATCGCCGTCAGGTGCACCTCGTCAACCGGACGAGGGCGGAGATCCTGGGTGAAGCAAGCTACGGCAGTCTCAGTGAGCTGCCGGATGTACCGGAACTCGTGGCCCTGTGCGTGCCCGCGGCACACATCGGAGCGGTGGTCGACGAGGGCCTCGCGCTCGGCGTCCGCGGCTTCCTGGGCATCACGGCCGGCGTTCCGGACGAGCCCGACATCGCCGCCCGTATCCACGCCGGCGGGGCCAGGTTGGTCGGCATGAACAGCCTCGGTCTCTACGACAGCGCGGCCGAACTGTGCCTGGCCTGGGGACAGTTCACCCCCGGGCCGATCGCGGTGGTCTCACAGAGCGGCCAGGTGGGCTCCGAGATCGCGCTGCTCGCCGCCCGCGCCGGGCTCGGGATCTCCCGGTTCGTCTCGATCGGCAACCAGACCGACGTGCGGGCCGCGGAGCTGCTCGACGCGCTCGCCACCGACGAGTCCACCCGCGTGGTCGCCCTCTATCTCGAGTCGTTCGCGGGCGGCTTGGAGATCGTCGACGCGATCGGCCGACTCCGGCGGGCCGGCAAGCACACCGTCGTACTGACCGTCGGCGGGAGTGAGGCCAGCACCCGCCTGGCCCGCTCTCACACCGGTTCGCTCACGTCGAGCACCGACGTCGTCGACGCCGCGTTGCGGGTCGCGGGCGCCGTCCGGGTCGCCACCCCCACCGAACTCGTCGACCTCGCTCGGTTACTCCTCTCGAGCGCGCTGCCGGGAGGCGGCCGGGTGGCCATCGTCGGCGACAGCGGAGGCCAGACCGGCATCGCGGCGGACGTCACGGCGCACGCCGGGCTGCAGGTTCCCGAGTTCTCGCCCGACCTGGAATCGGCTCTCGCGAGGCAACTCCCGTCCGGAGCGGCGTGCAGCAACCCGGTCGACCTCGCCGGGGCGGGTGAGCGCGACCTGGCGTCCTACTCCGACGTCGTCTCGCTGCTGCTCGCGTCCGACGAGGTGGACGCCGTCGTGCTCACCGGGTACTTCGGCACCTACGGCGCGGACACCCCGTCGCTCGCCGACCGTGAGCTCGAGATCGTACGCGCCCTGGGCACGGCGGCCTCGGTGTCCGGCAAGCCGCTGCTGGTGCACACCATGGTCGACGGCAACGCCGCCACCGAGGAGATGGCCGCCCGGTCGGTCCCGACCTACCCGGCGATCGACGCCACGGTCCGCGCGCTCGCGCACGGTGTCCGACTGGCCGAGGCCGGACGCGAGCAGCGCCACCCGACACAACGCACCGACATCCTCGATGCGGGCTATCTGGGAGCACAGAAACTTCTGGGCGACACCGGAATCCGATTTCCCGGGAGCGTACCGGTGCGCGGGCGCGACGACCTCGCGGTCGCAACCGCGCGGCTCACACCACCGTACGTCCTCAAGGCCGCCTGGCTCGAGCACAAGAGCGAGGTCGGCGGTGTCCGGGTCAACCTGCCCGACGCCGCCGCACTGGCCGCCGCGTTCGATGCCATGCACGCCGCCCTGGGTGACGGCGACTACGTCGTCGAGGAACTCGACACCCGCCCACACACGGTGGAGATCCTGCTCGGTGCCCGGCGCGACCCCGACCTGGGCGCGGTGGTCGTCGTCGGCGCCGGCGGTACCGAGGCGGAGGTGTACCGGGACGTCGCCGTCGAGTCGGCCCCTGTCGACACCGGCACGGCCCGGCAGATGCTCGAGCGCCTCACCTGCTTCCCGCTCCTGCAGGGCTGGCGCGGACGGCCGGCGGTCGACGTCGCGGCCCTCGCCTCCGCAGTGGCCGCGGTGTCCCAACTCGCCGCCGCGCACCCGGGCATCGCCGAAATCGAGATCAACCCGCTTCGGGTGGGCCCCGACGGGGTCCTCGCCGTCGACGCGCTCGTCATCGAGCAGCAGTACTGACCCATCACTGACCGACCCATCCCGTATCCCCCCGTATCCAAGGAACGATTCATGACTGCACCTGACATCAGAGCCGAGTTCGCCGACCGCGTGGCGGTCGTCACCGGCGGCGGATCCGGGATCGGCCGGGCCGTCGCGGTGCGCTGGGCGGCCGCCGGCGGCACCGTCGCCGTGATGGGACGCCGCGAAGACGCCCTCAACGAGACCGTCGCCCTCGCCGAGCAGGCCGGCGGCAAGGGCATCGCACTGCCTTGCGACGTGCGCGACGCCGCCGCCGTCGACGCGGCGATCGACTCGGTTGTGGAACGGACCGGACGGCTGGACGCGCTGGTCAACAACGCCGCGGGCAATTTCGTGGTGCCGGGCGAGAACCTGTCTCCGAACGGCTGGAAGGCCGTCATCGACATCGTGCTCAACGGAACCTTCTACTGCACCCGGGCCGCCTCCCGCCACATGCTCGCCGCCGGCTCCGGGTCGATCCTCAGCGTGATCGCCACATACGCCTGGCACGGCCACCCCGGCACCGTCCACAGTGCCGCAGCCAAGGCCGGCGTCGTCGCGATGACGCGCACGCTCGCGGTCGAGTGGGCTGCGCGAGGCGTTCGCCTCAACTGCATCGCCCCGGGTCCGACCGAGACCGCCGGCGCCGGGGCCGCGCTGTGGCCCACGGAGGAGGCGCGCAGTCAGGTGCTCTCGAGCGTCCCCGCCGGGCGTTTCACCACGCCCGACGAGGTGGCCGAGTCCGCCGCCTACCTGCTCTCCGAGCGGGCCGCGTACGTGACGGGCGACGTCCTCGTCGTCGACGGCGGCCAGTGGCTGGGCAAGGCCATCTACACCGATCCGACGAAGGGTGCGTGACATGCAGAGCACAGTTCGCACCGGCGGGCAGGCGCTCGTCGACGCCCTGGCTCGACACGGCGTCGACGTGGTGTTCGGGATTCCGGGCACGCACAATCTGTCGATCTACGCCGCTCTCGCCGAGTCCGGCATCGAACACGTCTCACCGCGTCACGAGCAGGGCGCGGGATACGGTGCCGACGGGTACGCCCGCGTCAGCGGTCGCCCCGGGGTCTGTATCACGACAACCGGTCCCGCCATCCTGAATGCGGCAGCTGCTGCGGCGCAAGCATACTCGGATTCGGTGCCGGTCCTGTTCGTCGCGCCCGGCCTGCCGCTCGGTCACCCGAGCAACGGCAACGGCTACCTGCACGAGGTCCGGGACCAGTTTCGGGCGATGGACTCCGTCGTCGGTCACGCACAACGCGTCACGAGCGTCGCGGAAATCCCTCTCGCCGTTGCGCAGTGCTTCGCCGCCATGGCAACCGGACGTCCGCGTCCCGCATACCTCGAGATTCCTCTCGATCTGCTCGACGAAAGCGCCCCCGTGATTCCCGTCGCGCCGGTGAGCCCCTCCATCATCACACCGGCACCATCGCTCCTGGACGAGGCTCAGGCATTGCTGGGCCGATCCGAGCAGCCACTGTTGATCGTCGGTGGCGGTGCAGCAGGGGCCGCCTCCGAGGTTCGTGCGCTAGCCGAACTGCTGGGCGCACCGGTGATCACGACCGCGAACGGAAAAGGCACACTGGAGGAATCGCATCCGCTCGCCCTCGGTGCGGGACTGCAGCACCCGTCGGTCGCGAAACTGGTCGCCGACAGCGACCTGGTGATTGCGGTGGGCACCGAGCTCGCTCCCTCGGACTGGTGGTGGGGGCCTATCGCCGACACCACGCTGATCCGGATCGATGTCGACCCCACCTCGGTCTCGACCAATGCGCGGCCCACCGTTGCCATCGTCGGCGACGCCGCGAAATCCCTCGCTGCGTTGACCGCCGCGTACACGGGAGCTCCGCGGGACGGTGCCGCGAGAGCACAACTGTGGCGCGAGCGACTGCAGGCGGATGCGCGCGACGAGGGGGCTCGCTACGTGCGGCTGTGTAGGTCGCTCGATGCGGTGCTCGACGACACCGCCGTGCTGGCCGCCGACAGTGCAATGGCCTGTTACTACGGAGCGCTGTCGAACCTTCCGCTGCACCGGCCGCGGTCCTTCCTCTACCCCACCGGGCTCGGCACCCTCGGCTACGGCCTGCCCGCGGCGATCGGAGCGAAAGTCGGTGCACCGGAGCGGCAGGTGGTTGCGATGCTGGGTGACGGCGGGGTGATGTTCACGATCGCCGAGCTCGCCGCGGCGGCCGAGGCCCGGCTGCCGATCCCCGTGGTGATCGTCGACAACGGCGGCTATGGGGAGATCCGCAACGAGATGGTCGACCGCGACGACCGGGTCCACGCCGTCGACCTCGGCACCCCCGACTTCCCCGCGCTGGCTCGCGCTCTCGGCTGCTACGGGGTAGCTGTCGGATCCTCGGAGGAAGTTGGTCCCGCGGTCGCGGCCGCCCTCACTGCGGACCGTCCGACCCTGATCCATGTGCGCGAGGAAGAGGTGGAGCAGTGACGACATCGTGGATGCGTGACGCGGTCCTGATCGACAACGAGTGGCGCCGCTGCCCGACCGTCTCCGACGTGTACAACCCGGCGACGGAGGAGGTCGTCGGCAGCGCCGCGACAGCATCGATCGCCGATGTCGATGCGGCGGTGCGGTCCGCACGGAACGCGGGGAAGGACTGGGGCCGAACCGATACCGGCACCCGCGCCGACCTGTTGGACGCCCTCCATGCTCAGTTGGTCTCCGGGCGCGATCGACTCGTGGCCGCCACGGTCGCGGAGGTGGGCGCCCCGGTGACCGTCGCCGAGGCCTCGCACGTCGACCTGGCGATCGAGATCATCGCATCGTTCGCCGACATCGCCCGACGGATGCCGGCACACGACACGATCGGCAACTCGACCATCCTACGGCGCCCGGCCGGGGTGGTCGGCTGCATCACGCCCTGGAACTACCCTCTGTACCAACTGGCGGCGAAGGTCGGCGCGGCGCTGGCCGCCGGGTGCACCACGGTCGTCAAGCCTGCCGAGCTCACCCCGCTCTCGACGTACCTGTTCTGCGACGCTCTACTCGAGGCCGGAATGCCTTCGGGTGTCGTCAATCTCGTTCCCGGGCGCGGATCGGTCGTCGGTGCCGCCATCGTCGAGCATCCCGGCGTGGACGTGGTCTCGTTCACCGGTTCGACGACGGTGGGCCGCCAGGTGGGGCGGGTGGCGGGTGAGCAACTCAAGCGTGCGTGCCTGGAACTGGGAGGCAAGTCGGCCAGCGTGGTCCTCGATGACGCCGACCTGTCGAGTGCGGTCGTCGGCTCGGTGGAAGCTGCGATGCTCAACAGCGGGCAGACGTGCAGCGCCTGGACCCGGCTGTTGGTTCCGCGGCAGCGGTACGCCGAGGCCGTCGAGATGGCGGCGGCCCATTCCGAGGCGATGACCGTGGGCGACCCGCTCGATCGCAACACCCAACTGGGGCCGGTGGTCTCCGGTCAGCAGCGGGCCGCGATTGCGGACTCGGTCGAGCGCGCACTCGCCCGTGGCGCTCGATTAGCTGCCGGTGGCACTCAGACGATTTCGGACCGCGGACACTACCTTCGCCCCACGGTCCTGGCCGACGTCGACCGGGCGGACCCGATTGCCCGGGAGGAGATCTTCGGCCCGGTGCTCGTGGTCCTTCCCCACGACGGCGACGACGACGCGATCGAAACGGCCAACGACAGCGAGTACGGACTTGCCGGCGCAGTCTGGTCGGCGGACCGCGATCGCGCGCTGGCGGTGGCCGGTCGCATGGACACCGGTCAGGTCGACGTCAACGGTGCCGATTTCAATCCGCTGGCCCCCTTCGGCGGTTGGAAGAACTCCGGCCTCGGTCGAGAGTTGGGCCGCGTCGGCATCGACGAATACACCGAACTGACGGCTGTCCAACTCTGACGATGGACCGCCGACTCCCCTGATTCCCCCTCAGCAACACACACCTTCACCAACGCCGAAAGAGGCTCCCCATGACCAGCACCCAGTTCGATCCGTGGCCGCTCACCGTCGAGCAGCGCGAGACCGTCAAGCTCTGCCGTGATTTCGCCGAGAAGGAGATCCGCCCGCGCGGCCGCGAGGTCGACGAGGCCGACGTGGTCACGCCCGTCGACATCTTCGCCAAGGCCGCCCAGGTCGGCATCACCGACTTCATGATCGCCGAGGAGTTCGGTGGCGGCGGCATGACCGACGTGTTCACGCAGTGCCTGGTGCAGGAGGAGCTCTGCTGGGGCGACCCCGGCATCGGAAACCTGGTGTGCTCCAACGGCTTCTTCTCCGACCCCCTGATGGCACTCGGCACCGCCGAGCAGAAGGAGAAGTGGCTGCGGCCGCTCACCGGCACCAATCCGCTGATGACGGCGCTGGCCACCACCGAGCCCGGCTCGGGCTCGGACGCCGCGTCGATCATCACCACCGCCGCCCGCGTGGACGGCGGGTACCGGATCAACGGCCAGAAGGCGTGGATCTCCAATGCGGGCGCTGCCGACCAGTACGTGGTGTTCGCCAAGACCGATCGCAACGAACGGTCCAAGGGCGTCACCGCATTCCTGCTCACCAAGGACACGCCCGGCTTCACATGGGGTGAACCGATGAAGAAGATGGGGCAGCGTGCGATCGTCTGCCGCGAGCTGTTCTTCGACGATGTGTTCGTCCCCGAGGAGAACCGGCTCGGCGACGAGGGCCAGGGCTTCTACGGTCTCATGGAGACCTTCGACATCTCACGAATCGTCCTCGGTGCGGCCGCCGTGGGAGCTGCCCGCGCCGCCTACGAGTACGCGCTCGAGTACGCCCGCACCCGCAAGCAGTTCGGCAAGCCGATCATTGAGCACCAGGCCGTCGCATTCCGACTGGCGGACATGGCAACCCGGATCGAGGCGTCACGGCTCATGGTCCATCACGCCGCGCGCTCGATCGACGCGGGCGTGAACACCACCGGGCTGGCAGCGATGGCCAAGCTGACCGCGTCCGAGACCGCAATGTTCGTGACCCACGCCGCCGTCCAGACCCTCGGCGGCTGGGGCTACTCGCGCGAGTACCCGGTCGAGCAGTGGATGCGGGATGTCAAGCTCGAGGAGATCGAGGAAGGCACCTCCGACATCATGCGGCTCATCATTTCCCGGAAGCTCTGATGAGCCGAGGCCCAGGCGCCGCCGTGAACGCCGGATCGCGTTCGCTAGGGACAGGCGCCTGGGCCGCCGGGCTCGCGTCCGCCGCGGCGTACGGTCTGACTCCCGTGGTCGCGGTCCTCGCGTACCACGACGGAGTCTCGCCGTCCGTCCTCGTCACCCTACGGGGAGTGTGCGGTTCCGTGGTGCTGCTGTTGATCGCTGCCGGAACCGGCCGCCTTCGGGGCATCAGCCGGCGACCGGCAGCGGCGCTGCTCTTCCTGTGCGGTCCACTCTTCGGAGTCCAGATCCTGGCCTACTTCGCGGCGGTGCAAGCCACCGGCGCCCAGGTGGCGCTGGCGCTGGTCCACATCTACCCGTTGTTCGTGCTGCTGCTGGTGTGGCTGGCCCGCCGACAACGCGTCAACGTGTGGACGGTGGCGCTGTGTGTGCCGATGCTCTGCGGGATCGGCCTCGTCGCCGGTGGCGGTGCAGCGTCGTCCTCGATCACGGTGATCGGTGTCGGCGCGGCATTGCTCAGCGCCTCCGGATACGCGGTGTATCTGGTCCTGGGCGAAGAATGGGGACGATCGGTCGGAGTTGTCAACGCGGCACTGCTCGTCACCGTCGGAGCGACGATCACAACCGGAATCGTCGCTGTGGCGACGAGCCAGAGTTTCGCCGTGCCACAGGGTGTATGGCACGTCGCTGTCGTGCAGGGGCTACTGCTCAATCCGGTCGGAATCGGTTGCGCGTTCTACGCGATGCGGCGTCTGGGATCGGTGGCGATGAGCATGATCGGTCTTCTCGAACCGATCTTCGGCATCGTCAGCGCGGCCCTTGTTCTCGGCGAACGCCTCGACCCGGTTCAGTGGCTCGGCGTCGGCTTCATCCTCTCGCTCGGCGGCCTGCTGCCGTGGACGATGTCGGATCGGCGCCGACGCCCAGTCGCATCGTCAGGCGCGGTCCATGCTCACCAGGAAGTCGACCGTGCCGGCGTCGTCGATGGTCACGAATCCCAGTGACGGCGGCGTGATTCCGTAGTCGGACCACGTGACCGGGACGCTGCCGGACGCAACCAGTTTGTCGCCGGCGTGCAGGACCTTCACGTCGACGGTCACCGGCCGGGTCTGGTCCTCGAGGGTCAGCCTCCCGTCCGCCTTCACGGTGGTGGCGGTTCCGTCGGTGGGTAGCGAGGCCGGATCGACCGGCGTCGTGAGGGTGAACGTCGCGGTCGGGAACGTGTCGGCGGCCATGACGTTGCCGCGGAACTGTCCGTCGCGACGCGAGTTGTCGGTGGCGATGGCGGCCACCTGGACCACCACCTGGGCGCCGGAAAGCTTCTCACCGGAGACGTCGGCGGTCCCGGCCACCTGGTCGGTGGCGCCGACGACAGTGACCCGCGCGCCGAAACCGACGCCGCCTGTGCACCCTCGGTGGACACGCTCGCGGCCGGGGCGTCGTCCTCGGCGATGAACTCACCGTAGATCCAGGGGCCCGCCGGAACACCTGCGAGCACCACCACGACCGCGCCACCGATGAGCCACCACTTCTTCATCGGCACAGCGTATGAGCACGACGGGGTAGGCACCACGGCTACGTCGCCGCCCGGTGAGGTCTCGACCACCGGTGCGCCGCTCGGCCCCGCACGTCCGCCTCGAAACGCCGGGCCCGGTCGACCTCGTGTTCAGAATCCCGCATCGTCGCCGCATCGAATTCATCCGTCGATTCATCCGTCGACTTCCGAATCGGAACACTCCGGCCATGATTCACTCGACAAGGCTGATGAGCACTGCAGATCGAAAACCCATCAAGACCAAGCCGGACATCACCGAACCCCGCTTCGGGGCGGCCACGGGGAGGATGGATCTCAATGAGTACGATTCGCGACGTCACGTTCGATCTTCTGCGCAAACTCGGAATTACCACGGTATTCGGCAATCCAGGTTCGACCGAGGAGACATTCCTGAAGGATCTGCCCAGCGACTTCAGATACATCCTGGCGCTGCAGGAGGCTTCAGCAGTCGCCATAGCCGACGGCTACGCTCAGGCCACCCGCTCCCCCGCGCTGGTCAACGTGCACACATCGGCGGGCATTTCCAACGCGATGAGCAACATCATGACTGCGGCGATGAATCACACCCCGCTCATCGTGACCGCCGGAAACCAGACGCGAGAAATGCTCCTGATGGAGCCGTGGCTGACCAACGTCGAGCCCGAAATGCTGACGAAGCCCTGGGCCAAGTGGAGCTACCAACCGGTGCGCGCCGAGGACGTGCCCGCGGCGTTCATGCGTGCGTACGCGATGGCGATGCAGCCGCCGGCCGGTCCGGTCTTCCTCTCGATCCCGCTGGACGACTGGGACCGACCCGCGGCGAGCACCCCGGTGCTTCGCTCGGTGACGACGCGGATCGGACCGGACCCCGACCGAATCGAGGAGTTCGCCCGCCGGTTGTCCGACGCGAAGAACCCGGTGCTCATCTACGGCTCCTCGATCGCGCGCGGGGACGGCTGGGCACAGGCGGTGGCACTGGCGGAGAAGCTCGGTGCACCCGTGTGGGCGGCACCGTCCTCGGAGCGCCCGCCGTTCCCCGAGAACCACCCCAAGTACAGGGGCGGGCTGCCGTTCGCCATCGGCCCCCTGTCGGAACGACTGGCGGGCCACGACATCGGAATCGTCATCGGGGCACCGGTGTTCCGCTACTACCCGTACGTTCCGGGAGAGTATCTACCGGAGGGCATGTCACTCCTGCACGTCACCGACGACCCCGCCGAGGCAGGGAAGGCCCCGGTCGGCGACAGTCTGCTGTGCGATGCGGTCCTGGCCCTCGAGGGTTTGCTCGAGCGGGTCGAGGAACGGGCCCCGAGTGGCCCCGTCGCCGTGAATCCGCACCGCATGGCCCCGCATCCGGCGCCGCTTGTCGCCGAGGCGGGCGAGGCGGGCGGGACACTGACCGCGCTCGAGGTGTTCGAGGCGATCCGGTCCGTGGTGCCCGACGGCACCGTCCTGATGGAGGAGTCGCCGTCCAACATCGCGGAGTTGCACACCGCGTGGCCCATCGAGAAGCCCGACTCGTTCTACACCGCCGCGAGCGGCAGCCTCGGCTGGAATCTGCCGGCCAGTGTGGGTATCTGTCTCGCGGAACGTGATTCAGGCCGCAATCGCCCGGTGGTGGTGATGATAGGCGACGGATCGTTCCAGTACGCCATCCAGGCGTTGTGGACCGCCGCCGCCCACGAACTACCGATCCTCTACGTGGTTCCTCGGAACGAGGAGTACGCCATCCTCAAGGCGTTCGCCAAGCTGGAGGAGACGCCAGGAGTGCCGGGACTCGACATCCCGTCCCTCGACTTCGTCTCCCTCGGAGAGGGATACGGATGCGCAGGCGAACGAGCGGAGACCGTGGACGAGGTGCAGATCGCGGTGAAGGCCGCGCTCGCACGCTCCGGCCCCACCGTTCTGGAGGTTCCGATCGCAGCAACGGTCCCGCCACTGCTGTAGCCCGACATGGACTCCTCGATCGACTACCCAGACGCCGATCGACTACCTGACGCGCTGCCGTTAGCAGCGACCCACAGCCGCTTCGACATTCGAGGTGGCCTGATCTGATAGACCCGACTTCGCCAGACAAGTGGCCGTGCCGAGCTGAACCGCGAGCAGAACCAACACCGCCCCGCCCGCGCCGGCGGTGTTGGCTGCCTAGCCTGCCGCTTTCACGGTAATTCGGCTGAACACCTGTGTCACTGACGAAGAAAGGTGCTCCGACCTGCGATAATTCGACTTGTCTAAGGTTGAACAATCGCGTGATCAAGGAGCACCTTTCAGGTGGCCAAGTCTACGTCCCCGTACCCACACCTGTCCGCATCGGCCACCGGAACCGGCGTCGTGTCGCATGCCGGGACGGTCTTGTTGCTGCGTACCGCCGAGAAAACAGGCCTGACCACCGCCCTGTCGGCCGCGCTCGAGCCGTGGCGCAAGCCCCTCGCGACGCACGACCCGGGCAAGATCGTGTTGGATCTCGCGGTCACGCTCGCGCTCGGCGGTGACTGCCTGGCCGACATCGCGCAGTTGCGGGCGCACCCGCAGGTGTTCGGTCCGGTCGCCTCCGACCCGACCGTATCGAGGCTGGTCACCGCGCTGGCCGCGGACCCCGGCGCCGCACTCGCGGCGATCGGGAGTGCTCGCGCTGCGGCCCGACGCCGTGCATGGGCCGCGGCCGGAGACCGGACACCCGATCATCGGATCGACGAGAAGGATCCGCTGGTCGTCGACATCGATGCCACCCTGGTGACCGCGCACTCGGAGAAGGAATCCGCAGCCCCGACATTCAAGCGTGGCTTCGGGTTTCATCCGTTGTGCGCGTTCGTCGACCACGGTGATGGCGGGACCGGTGAGCCGGTGGCGATGCTCCTGCGGCCCGGAAATGCCGGCTCGAACACCGCTGCAGACCATGTGACCGTGGTCAAGGATGCGTTGGCGCAGTTGCCGTTCGATCCGGGCTACCGGGTCGGGAAGAAAGTGTTGATCCGCACCGATGGCGCCGGCGGCACGCACGACTTTCTCGACTACCTGACCAAGCGGCGGTTGGCGTACTCGATCGGGTTCGGGCTCACCGACACCATGACCGCGGCGATCGACCTGATCCCGAAGACCGTGTGGACGCCCGCCTACGACGCCGACGGGAAGGTCCGTGACGGCGCCTGGGTCGCCGAGCTCACCGGGCTGATCGACCTGTCTACCTGGCCCGCTGGGATGCGGGTCATCGTCCGCAAGGAGCGGCCGCACCCCGGCGCGCAACTGCGGTTCACCGACCACGAGGGTCTGCGGTTGACCGCGTTCGCCACCAACACCACCCGCGGCCAACTCCCGGATCTCGAGCTGCGGCACCGCCGCCGGGCCCGTTGCGAGGACCGGATCCGGGGCGCGAAAGACACTGGCCTGCAGAACCTTCCGCTACACGGGTTCGACCAGAACCGGATCTGGCTGCAGATCGTGCAACTCGCCGGCGAACTGATCGCCTGGACACAACTCCTCGCGTTCGACACCGAAACCGCCCGACGCTGGGAACCGAAACGACTCCGACTCCGGCTGTTCCACATCGCCGGCCGCATCGTCCGTCACGCCCGACGCATCCACCTCAAACTCGCCGCCCACGCACCCCACGTCGACCTGCTCGTCGCCGCGATCACACGCGTGACGACACCAAAAACAGTGACCTGACCAGCGGAAATCTTCCCCGCCGGGACGAAAGGAGCACCATCATTCGGGGCCGTGGACCCCGACGCAACCCGACCGCGTCGGCCACCCCGCCACGTCCGGAAACCGGAACCATCACCGGGACAAGAAATCCGAACTCGATCAGGCCGGCACGCCGCGCTCACGAAAGATCGAGGCTAGTGGGACTGCCTGAGAAACGGTGGATCCGGTCGTGGTCTGACACGCCGGGCGTGAGCCTGGCGGGAAGTATCGAGAGTCACCGATGCCTCGTTCGACCCGTAGATCGTCGGGAAACGTCAGCGACGCCTGACCGGGGTGGACGAGATCGTCCACTCGACCGGAACTACCACCCTCACCCACGCGACAACGCTCACGCCCTGTGGGTGCCAGCCCTGTTCCATTTTTCCCTTCACTGTTCCCGTCGAGTGGGCAGTTGGCGGAACGTCACGAGTGGCAGCAATACCGCAAGTCCGAGCACGAACAGGCTCGCGCGCAGCGCGACCAGTCTGGAATCGACGTTGATCTCCACCGCGCGGTCGAGCTGTGCCGAGGTCAAGTCCAGTCCGGCGAGACGGCCGCGGAGGTCATCGTTCGCGACGAAGCTGACCGAACTGGTGGTCACTTCGATTCTGCTGTCGGACCGCAGATCCGGGTCGTCAGCGACACGGCCCGAGGCGGATTGGGCGAGCACGGACATCAGCACGGCTCCCGCGACGGCAGTACCGGTGCAGAGTCCGAGGAAGTTCGCCATACCCCGAGCACTGCCGATCTCTCCGGAGAGCGACTGCGGGCTGGTCTCCATGAGCAGTGCACTTCCCGCACTCAGTCCGACTCCGATACCGAGACCCAGGCACACCTCGCTGACCCCGGTCCACACACCCGACCACTGATTCGAAATGGTCAGTGCCAGCAGCATCACGGCTGCGGCAGCGAGCACATGGGCACCGGTCAACAGCCAGCGGCACGCGAACAATCGCATCAGAACCGGTGTCGCAGCCGCCGAGACGAGCGCGGCGAGGGAGATCGGCACCAGCATCAGTGCCGAACCCACGGGCGTCTTGCCCAATACCATCTGGGTGTACAACGGCAACAGGTAACTCACGCCGGCCATCAGCAGGTTCACCGCGACCAGACCAATCAGGCAGGCACGGTTGAGCCCCGACCCGAACACCTGGGGGTCGAGCAGGGCCGTCCTGCCACCGTCGACGAGCGAATGCTGCCGCGCGGCGAACACATGCAGCACCAGCACGCCGAGCAGCAAAAATGCCAGCACGGGCGACAGGCCGAGCACACTCACCGGCGCCGACTCGGCGGCCAGGAGAAGTCCCCATGCGCCGATCTGGTTGATCGCCGCGACCAACAAGAGCACACCGACCGCCGACAGCGCGATACTCGCCTTGTCGATGGAGCCCCGGAAGGGAGTCCGGGGCAGAACCACCCGGGAAGCGATGACGATGGTCCCCGCGATGACAACGAGCAGAAGGAGGAAGGGCGCCCGCCAGCCCCAGGTCTGCACGAGGAATCCACCGACCAACAGCGCGAGCGCAGCACCGATACCCGTGCTGCCCGCCAGGATCGACACAGCGACGGTGCGCTGTGTGCCGGAGTAGGCCTGACCGAGAATCGCCAGCGCGTTGGGAACGAGCAGCGCGCCACCGAGTCCCGCGACCGCTTCGCCCGCGATCAGCGCCGAGACATCCCGGGCCAGGAGACAGATCAGCATGCCTGCGATGTAGACGGTCAAGCCGAGCAGCTGGGTGTTCTTGGCACCGAGGACTCCGCTGATCTTGCCGCCCGTGACCGTGAAGGCGGCAACGAACACCCCGTACGCGACGATCGCCAACTGCACGTTCGAGATCGTGGTGTCCAGGCCCTCGACCACGCCGCTGATCGCCATGGGTAGCACCGACGCGTTGAACACCGAGACGAGACCAGTGAAACACACGAGAATCAGCGGCAACCAGCTCGCTCGCAGCAGCGCCTCGTCCGCGCTCTCGGTTGTCACACGAACGGCAGGCTGCTGATCAGCGGTGTCCATAGGTGCACCCCTCGGGGATCGTGCAGTGGGTTCGAGCCTGAAGATCAGGACGGCAGAGTCAGGAACTGCATCGGGGCCGTTTCCGCGAAGCGGCCGGTGACGTTGCCGGCGAGTCCGCCCTCGAGCGCCGTATCGCTCATCAGGTCAAGCTTGCCCGCCGGCGCGCCCACCCCGAAATCCAGCTTGTCCAGGTCCACCCACACGATGTTGGGCCGTGTCGTCGAGTCGAAGACGAACCGCTTGTTGGTCAGGTCGGCAACCGTCTGCCAAATCGTCTGCGACGCATACGGCTTGTCGGGATCGGGGATGCGGAAAGGCTGGGCGGCATTGCGGATGACGCTGAACATTCCCGCGACCGCCTCGACCTCGGTCTTGGGCTCGGGCAACCGGCCCACGTAGTACGCGGCGCGGGCGAACCGGTCGGTCGCGAGCGTGGTCCCGGGCAGGGGCCTGGTCCCACCGAACCCGTCGATCTCCTCGAGCAGTTCGATCTGCTTGTCGTAGGTCGGCGAATTGGTCATCACGCGATAGGCGCGGTCGTGCCAGACGGTGGCCTTGCCGTCGACGTACTCGATGATCGCCGAATCTCCGGTCGCATCATCCAGCGCGAGGTGTACCGCGGGCACCTCGCCGGTCGCCGGGTCCCCGAGCGGTACAACCTGAACGTCGGACTCGGTGATCCACGCGGCGGCGTCCGCCACCGTGGCGAAGTTGTCCAGGAAGTACTGAAGCCAGATCGCCATGCTCAGAGCCGGCCGCGACTTGTCATGGGTGCCGTACTCGGACTCCGCGAGCCACAGGACGTGCCCCGCCAGCCCCGCCTCGTTCATGCCGTCCACCGTCATCATGTCGAACGCACCGGCCACGACACTGCCGTATTCGGCGGCCCAGCTGAGTGAACCACCGACGCCGTCATCACGTTTGATTCCCCGGGGAAGCGACCACAGGTTCGTTCCGGTATCTCGGTGATAGTCCATATTTCGCCCGACGAGCACAGCCCCTGCGGCGTCCGGCCAGATCACCCTGGTGCACATCACTCCACCTTCCGCAGCTCTCGAAAGAGCTGGCTTCTTCGTCGAGATCTCGAAACTGGATTAGGCGAACGATAGCAAGACTTTCGAGAGCGGCAGGCTCATTGGAGCAATCACCGCGAGCCCCCCACCACTCGTTCTCAGCCCGCGCCGAAACTCTCAATCATTTTGGTGGACACCCTGTTCTCCGATCCGGTCATCGTGTTCGAGGAGTGGGACGAGGTCGGGGCTCCCGGACACGACGAATGCGAGCGAGTCCCTCCGCGTTGGAGTTCCAGACGGGGTGCGTCTCGGTGAACGCCGCGCTCGCATGCTCCGGCCCACCGGTCTGGAGGTTCCGAGCGCGGCAACGGCCCCGCCGCTGCTGTAGCCGCCGACTCGGGTCTCGTCGGGTGATGCCTGCCGGATCGGCCGGGACCGGTCTGGCAGGTATCCCGCACGGGAAGATCTTCCGGACCGGATACAACTGGTTCACCGGCGACGGCATGGTTCACGGCGTCCGACTCGGCGACGGGCAGGCACTGTGGTACCGGAACCGGTGGGTCGACTCGGAAGCGACGTCGGCGACCCTGCAACGGTTGGCCCCCTCCGAGCGCGGCCGATCACCCCTGCACGGACCGTCTGCGAACACGAACGTCATCGGGTTCACCGGCAAGACGCTCGCCCTGGTCGAGGGCGGTCTGGCGTGCGTGGAACTGTCCGAGGAACTCGACACCGTCGATGTCTGCGACTTCGACGGCACCGTTCGCGGCGGATACACAGCGCACCCATCGGGGGATCCGGAAACCGGTGAGCTCCATGCGGTTTCGTACCACTTCGGTAGGGGAAACACCGTGCAGTACAACGTGATCGGCGCCGACGGCCACCTCCGGAAGAAGATCCCGATCCGCGTCGGCGGCAGTCCGATGATGCACGCCTTCTCCCTGAGTCGCGACTACGTGGTGGTCTACGACCTGCCGGTGACGTTCGACGTTCGAAGCGCCGTCGCGGCCAACGTGGCCCGGCCACTGCGCCCCCTTGGCGGCATTGGCCTCCGAACGGACCGTGACCGCGGCGTGGCCGCCACTCGCGACTTCGATCCCCGATCGGCGATCGGGGAGTTCGTCTTTCATCCCGCGTCTTCCGTTTGCGCGGAGGCCGGATTCCACGGCAACTGGATACCGACAGCGACGCACACGCCCTGACGCAACCGTGTCGACGTCCAGCGGTCTACGGGTGCGAGGGCCTCGGTTCGACGGAACGTTCGGTGACGGCCACGCCGACCTCGTCGACGGCCGTGCGGATCATCGCCCCGTACCCGTCGTCGCCGAGCGCGTCGAAATACCGACCGGCCGCATCGCGATGCTCGCGCGCCTGGTCGAACGATCCGAGCTGCCGGAGGTTGTCGGCGAGATTGAGGTGCAGCGACGGATAGAAGCCGCGAACCACGAGACCCGCGCGGTGTTGCCGGACACGGTCATTCGTGAGGGCATCGGCGCGGGCGGCGTCCGGGTCGCCGTCGCGGCCGAGCGTGACGGCACGGATGATCGCGTCCGTCGTGAGGTCCGTGGTCATCGCGGTTCTCCTGTCGCGGTGGAAGTTACGGGGCAGTGGGCATGGCGAGCGTGGTGAGGTCGCCGACGGTGGCGGAGCGGATGACGACGGGCTGGTCGGCGGCGGAGAGGTCGAGCATGACGTCCGGTCCGACAGCCGTGGCGAGCGCGGCGCGCAGGGTGCCGGACGCGAAGTGCACCTCGATGCCCGGGCCGGACACCTCGGCGGTGAGGCGCGTTTCGCCCTCGCCGACACACACCCCCACGGTGTCGGTGGCGATCGTGCACCGGATCCTCGCGTCGGGACTGTCCTCGATCGCGGCGAGCAGGGCGTCCCGGGACACGACGACCCGGGTGGACGCGGCGGGCAGGGCGGTGAGCATCGCCCGGTAGTCGGGGAACGCGTCGTCGATGGTGGCGCACCGTCTTTCGTCATCGCCGGCGGCGACGACCAAGCGATCGGATCCGGATCGGAGGACGACGTCCCGGCACCCACGCAGCCACGGGCCGAGCGCGGCAAGCTCGGCGGCGGCCACGACGACGGCCCACGGATCACCCGCGCCGGGGCAGGCGATGCTGCGCGTCGACAGGCGGTATCGGTCGGTGGCGGTGAGTGTGACGGCCCCGTCCCCCACCTCCACGAGAATCCCGGCCAGGACCGGAAACGCGGGATCCGACGCCACAGCGACCCGCACCTGCCCGATGGCATCGGCGAGCGTGGCGGCGCAGATCGACGCCGAGGGCCGCGGCGGCGGCGCCTGTCGGACGGACTCGGCGACCGCGGCGGCGGCGTCGGCCCGCTCCCGCAGCGCGCGGACGTGTGCGTCGAGCAGGCGCCCGGCGTCGTCGACCCCGTCGAGGATCCGCGCCACGACGTCCAGCGGGACGGCGATCTCCCGCAGCCGGCGGATCATCGTGGCCTGGTCGCGTTGGGCCTCGGTGTAGTACCGGTACCCGGTCGACGGATCGACGCAGGCCGGGACGAGTAGCCCGCAGTCGGCGTAGAAGCGCAGCGCGCTCGGTGTCAGTCCGCTCGCTCGCGCGAGCACGCCGATCGTGATCAACCTGTCCGTTCCGAATTCGCTCATCGGGCCATCATGGAGTCTCGACCAGCTTGAAGGTCAAGCCGCTTTCGAACGGACGGCCTCGGTGGACGCCGGGCCCTCGGCGATCGCGGGGGCCGGGGCGGTCGGTTCCTCCGGATCCTCGGGGATCGGTTGCGCCTGGGCGGTGACCTTCTTGCCGCGGCCGATCACGATCGCCGCGACCAGGGCGACGACCAGACACGTGATCGCGCCGAGCAGCAGCCCGGCCCGGCCGCCCCACTCCTGGCTGACCCAGCCGGCGACGGGGCCTCCGATGGCCGTCGAGCCCTGGAACGCCGTGGCCCACAGCGCCATGACACGGCCACGCATCTGTGGTTCGGCCTCGAGCTGGAGGGTGCTGTTGGTGGTGGAGTTGAACGCGATGCTGACGGCGCCGACGATCACCAGCGCGATCAGTTCCACCGCCAGCGTGGGCGCGGCGGCCGCGGCCACCAGCGAGAAACCGAACGCGGCGGCCGCGACGATCAGGACGCGAGTGCCGGTGCGACCCCACGTGGCGACCAGCAGGCCGCCGCACACCGCGCCGATGCCCATCGCGGCCGTCATGAACCCGTACGCCTCGGAGCCGGCGCCGAACGTTTGATCGGCGACGATCGGGAGCACCACCTGGAACTCGAACGCGAGGCATCCGATGAACGCCATCATCAGCAGCGGCACCGCGAGATTGCGGTTGCCGCGGACGTAGCGCAGGCCCTCGCGGAGCTGGCCGCGGGCGCGTTCCATCGGCGGCGAGCGGTGCAGCTCGGAGACGTTCAGTCGCAGCAGCGACGTCACCACCGCGACGAAGCTGGCGGCGTTGAGCAGGAAGCACACGCCCAGCCCGCCGGCCGCGATCGTGACACCCGCGACCGCCGGACCGACGATGCGCGACGCGCTGACCAGCGTGGACTGCAGGCTGACGGCGTTGCGCAGATCCGCCGGACCCACCATCTCGAGCAGGAACGACTGCCGTGCCGGGTTCTCGAAGCAGTTGTTGAGGCCGAGCAGCAGCGCGAGCACGTACACGTGCCACAGCTGGACGGTGCCGGTGATCGTGAGGACGCCGAGGACGAGGGCCTGGACGCCCATCATCGTCTGCAGCACGATCATCAGCCGTCGCTTGTCGGTGCGGTCGGCGATGACACCGCCGTACGGCCCGAGCAGCAGGACCGGAAGCGTCTGCAGCGCCACGACCAGGCCGATCGCGGTGCCCGAGCCGGTGAGTTCGAGGACCAGCCAGGACTGCGCGACGAGCTGCATCCAGGTGCCGATGAGCGAGACGGCCTGGCCGCTGATGAAGCGGCGGAAGTTGCGGTTCGCGAGCGCCGCGAACGTCTGACGTCCGAGTTTTCCCGCGGCCGTCATGAGCGGGCCGTAGCCCGGGCCTGACACATCCGTTCGCCGAGCGCCTCGAGGGCCGGCAGCGCGTCGAGCAGATCCTGGGTCTTGGTCTCGGGGAGTTGGGCGAGGTACTCGGCGAACAACTGGGTCCGCTTGTCCCGCAACTGCGAGTGCAGGGCGATCCCCGCGGGCGTCGCGGCGACGACGACGGCCCGGCCGTCGTCGGGATCGGCCGAGCGCATGAGCAGCCCCTCGGCCTCCATCTTGCCGATCATCCGCGAGAGCATCGTCGGGTTGAGGGTCTCGATCTCGGCCATCTCGCTGGCCCGGATCGGCCCACGGCGCACCGCGGTGGTCAGGATCGAGAACTGCGTCTTGGTCAGCTCACCGCCGGACGTCTGCCGGTCGACCTGCCGGGAAATGCGTCCGAGTGCGACACGAAGCCGGGAGACCTCGTCGTCGTCGAAGAGGCTCGTCAACGTCCACCTCCAATTTACTTGCTTGTCGGCAAGCATACATTGAAGGTGTGGCGATCTCCACCCTCGGGTGCGTGACACCAGCCACGGGAGGGGGTCGGGTCAGGTCAGTTTCGCGGCCCGCACGACGGGCAGCAGACGCTGCTGGTTGTCCACCCACTCGCGCATCACGACCATCTCCTCGCGCCGCTGCACCGAGTCCCAGGTCGCCATCTCGATGTTGCCGACGAGGTTCTGGCTCTCCTTGACCACGCGTTCCCGCTTGGCCGTCACCACCCGGTCGCGGTAGCGCTTGACGGAGACGCGCAGGTCCTGGATGGCGTCGATCTCGCTCTTGATGACCTCGAGCGGCCGCGCGACGTCCTCGTCGAGTTCGGCGGGGTCCTCGATGCCGGCCGTGACGAGCCGCTGCTTGAAGAGGTGGATGCGGTAGAGGTCGGTGTGGATCTTGCGGGCCACGTCGTCGAGCTTGTCCCCCGTGATCCGCATCGGCGCGACATCCTGTCCGGCCCAGTCGAGGAACGCCTTGAACAGGGCCACCTCGGTGGCCAGGTAGACGAGCAGCGCGACCTCGGTGAGGACCTTGGGGTCGTCCGGATGCGGCCGGCTCTTGACGCTGAGCAGCTCACCCTTGACGAGGACCTCGTGCTTGGGGAACACCCGGTGCAGCAGATCCAGGTAGACGCCGGGGCCCACCTTCTTGCTGCGGATGCGCGTGATCCCGGCCTCGTAGCGGGCGGTCCACTCGCCACCGTCGTTCGGGATGTCGTACAGGAACACCCGGATCGGATCGCCGTGGGAAAAGGACGTATCCGAACCCTGCGCCTCGTCGGCGGCGGCATCGTCGGCATCGTCGGCGCCCGCCGCGTCCGGTTCCGCCACGGGCGAATCCGCGGCGACCACCGCGGGGGTGGCCGCGTCCAACTGCTCCGCGACCACGGGTTCGGGCGCGGCAGCCGCCTTCTTGCGCTTACTGACGGTCGCCATGACTAGTGGGCGGCCGCGTACGCCTTGACGATGTCACCCGAGATCCGGCCGCGGGTCGACACCACATAACCGTTGCGGGCGGCCCACTCCCGGATCTCCTGGGTGCTGGCCCCATCTGTCGTCGGCTTCGCGGCACGGGTCGTCTGGCGTCCGCCGACCTTGGTGGAATGGCGGATGTAGTAGTCCAGCTTGCGGTGGAACTCGGTGGCGTTCTTGTCATTGAGGTCGATGGTGTACTCGACGCCGTTGACAGCGAAACTGATGGTCTCGCCACCGAAGTCGATGGGCTCACCATCAAGATCATCGATGAGCTCGACAATTACCTTCTGTGCCACGTGTTACTCCCGAGGTTCGTCAACCAAGCTGCATCGGGAGCCTACGGGACAACCCCCACACAACCCGATGCGGATCAGGGTCGTCACGGCGTCGACCGTGACGGTGACACCTTCGCGGTGCCCGCCGGGCGCCGGTCAGCGCGCGGCGACACCTGCCTGCGCGTATTCGACGTCCTGCTCCGGCTGCGCGCCGCTCACGCCGATCCCGCCGACGACCTCCCCGTCGACGCTCACGGGCAGGCCTCCGGGCAGCGTCGTCAGCGACTGCTGGGTCTGCGCATCGATCAGGTCGACCAGCGCGGGATGGGCGTCGGCCAGCCCGGAGTAGGCGGTCGTGGGTATGCCGATCAGCGCCGAGGTCGCGGCCTTCGCGCGTGCCACCCCGGGGGTGAACCATGCGGCGCCGTCGTCGCGCACCACCAGCAGATCGTGTCCCCGCGCGTCGACGACGGTCACGCTGACCCGGTTGCCGTCCCGCCGCGCGGCATCGATCGCCGCGTCCGCGGCGCGCCGGGCCGCCGCGAGATCGAGCCGGGCCTGCTTCGTATCCGCCATCGAACGTCCTCCCTCAGTTGCTCTCGTCGACCTCGATCAAACACGAGCCGCGCTCCGAATCCCCATCCGAGGGTCGGGGATTCGACGATCGCGGCCCCGGACGACCCGGCGCGACCGTCCGGATCAGGCCAGGCACCTCCCGCTGTACTTGTCCAGCCCGAGACCGCCGTTGCGCTTCTTGCTGCGCCCGGTGGGACCACCGGACGGCTTACGCACCCACTTGCCCTTCGAGTCCAGGCCGGGCATCCGTTCGCTGCCGATGCGGCTGTAGCGCGTCTCGCCGTCGACAGTGAGCACCCCGTCCTGCACGTCGATGTGCGCGACCGTCGCCCAGAACGAGTTCTTGCTGTTGCCCACGTAGACGAGGATCTCGTCGGCATCCGGGCCGGGCAGCCCGTCCTTGCCGGCGCGACCATAGCGGATCGCCACGCGCGGATTACCGAAGGTGTCCAGGGCGCCCGCCCCGTTGTCGACGCTCTGATAGATGTTGACCAGCAGGTCGCCGTTCTCGTTGGGCAGCACCCGCACCTGCTCGACGGCCGGCTTCTTGCCCTTGCCCGGGCCCTGGCTGTCCCCGTAGTGGTGGATGAACGGCCAGTGCTCGAGGCTCCCCCGGTGCCCCTTGTCGCCGCTGATGACGACGTACTCGTCGGTGTCCTCGTTGCGGCAGAAGAAGTACACGTCGAGGTCCCCGGTGCCGTACTTCTTCACTTTGCCGTTGCGGTCGTAGGTGGCGCCGCGCCCGTCCCATTCGAGGCCGACGGTCAGGACCCAGTTCGGATCCCCCTGCCCCTTCCTCAGGTCGATCCGCGCGGTCCGATCGGGCGACTCCTTGGTGAGCGCCACCTTCACCTTCTCGAAGGAGATCGGTGGTGCCGCGGCCGCGGCGGGCGCCGCGATCTCCGGAGTGGGCGGCGCGGACGGCGACGCAGGCGCCGAGGTGGCGTCGGCCGGCGTCCCGGGATCGTCGACGTCGATGCCGTGCTCACCGGCCAGCGCCGCCAGGCCATGGCTGTAGCCCTGCCCGATCGCGTCCATCCGCCAACCGGTTCCCCGCCGGTACAGCGCGACGACCTGCAGCACCGTCTCCGTGGACAGACTCGACGGCGTGAAGCGGAGCCGCTGGGACGTACCGTGCACCTCGACCGAGAGACCCGTGACCGCACCGAAGTCGATGCCCTGGGCTTCCGTGCTGGCGGTGAGCAGGACCCGATGGATGTCCGCCGGCACCGTGGTCAGGTCGACCGAGACGCTGTCGTCCGCGGTGAGCGCGACACCCGGCGCCGTCGGGTTGTTGAAGAAGACGAAGTCGTCGTCGGAACGCACCTTGCCGTCGTCGGCGAGCAGCACCGCGGCGATGTCGACCATCCCCGGCTGCCCTGCCGTGGTCAAGCGGACCGTGTACCGATCCTCGGCCAGGTCGGTCTTCGAACCCTTGACCACTTCCAGCATCGTGCGCGTCCCCACCGTTCGTCATCGTCTTGCGACTGCCGCAGCGGCAGCGCACCATGCTGACACACCGTGCAGTCGCCGTTGATCTCAGCGTGCGTCCGCGGACGGCGCGAACGGGTCTGTGGCGGTGCCGATTCGCGCATGCGCCTCCTCGAGGACGGCCTCGCCGTGACCGAATCCCGCGATCCGCGCGCGCGTCGCCGCGATCTGCGCGAGAGAACGGCTCGCAGCATCCCTGTCGACGTCGAAGACGCCGAGGATCACCTCGCCGTCGAACTCGGCCACCGCGTCCCCCGTGAGGACGGCATCGGCGTCGGGCAGGTACAGGGCGATGCTCCCGGGGGTGTGCCCGGGAACGCCGATGACTCGCGTCCCGCCCGCGAAGTCCAGGACGTCGCCGTCGCGGACCTCACGGTCCACGCGGCAGGCAGGTCCGTGGGACGGCTCGTCGAACTCGGCGTGGATGGTCTTCTCGCGATCCGTCAGACGGGGAAGAGGACCGCGCTGTGCACCCGCCACGAACGGCGCGTCAGCGGCACCCGCGATGACCTCGACGTCCGCCCACCGCGCGATCTCGGCGGCCGAACCGGTGTGATCTTCGTGGAAATGCGTGAGCACGATCCGCGTCACGTCGGTGCGCTGCCGGCCGAGCACCGACAGCGCGTCGGCGATCAGATCGGCGCTGTCGGGCCAGCCCGTGTCGATGAGCGTCACACCGTCGGCGCCGAGCCAGAGGTAGCAGTTCAACAGGTGCGCTGGGCCGGTGGGGATGCGGAGGCGATGCAGCGCAGGCGTCAGCTGCTGAAGATCGGGGCGAGGCATACCGCGACGGTAGGTAGGCAATGGAGACCGCGTCCCCCGATTTCGTTCTCGGCGGACAGATTTCGACCACAGCGAACAACAGAAAAGTCCCCCACCCCGAAGGGGTGAGGGACTTTCTCGGCGGTGGCGGAGGGATTTGAACCCTCGGTGCGGGGTTACCGCACACAGCATTTCGAGTGCTGCACCTTCGGCCGCTCGGACACGCCACCGCCGAGAACTGTACCGGAGCCGACGCTCAGCCTGAAATCGGCAGGTCAACGTCACTTTCCAGTCAGTTTGTCCTTGGCGGTGGAGGCGGCGTCCTTGACCTTCTCCGCGGCGTCCTTGACGGCGGATTCGACCTGGTCGCCCTTGCCCTCGTTCTTGAGGTCCTCGTCGCCGGTCGCCTTGCCGGCGGTCTCCTTGGCCTTGCCCCCGAGGTCCTGCGCTTTGTTCTGAGCCTTGTCTGCGATTCCCATGAGCACTCCTCCGTGAATCTGCGTGAACCTTGCGGTCCCGGTGCCACACGAGCACCTGCCTCCACCAGACCACGATCTGCGGAACTCTGCCGAGAAACTCCGCCCATGTGGGCGGCAATCACCCACATCGCTGCAGGTAGAACCGTCAGCGCTGGTCCTGAAAGAAACTTTCGAGCAGGCCCGCGCACTCGTCCTCGAGGACGCCGGCGCGCACCTCCGGACGGTGGGTGAGGCGACGGTCACGGACCACGTCCCACAGCGAACCGACCGCGCCGGTCTTGGGTTCCCACGCGCCGAACACCACCCGTTTGACGCGGGCGAGGACCAGCGCGCCGGCGCACATCGTGCACGGCTCCAGCGTCACCGCGAGGGTCGCGCCTTCGAGCCGCCAGCCGTCGCCGTGCACCTTGGCTGCGGCGCGCAGCGCGAGGATCTCGGCATGCGCGGTGGGGTCACCGGCGGCCTCGCGGGCGTTCGCCGCCCGCGCCAGTTCCACACCGTCCGCGTCGAACACCACGGCGCCCACCGGCACGTCCGCGTCCGATGCGGCGGCGGCCGCGTCGAGGGCGACACGGATCATCCGCTCGTCGTCCTGGAGGCTCACGCCGGGCCGCCCGCGGTCAGCGCGACGAGAGCTTGTCGAGCTCCGCCGACAGCTCCGTCTCGAAGCCGCAGCGCTGCGCGACCATCGCGAGCTGCTCGTCCGGGTACAGATCGGTCTCGGCGAGGATCACCCCGAGCACGGCGTCCGGCAGACCCAGGTCGGCGAGCACACCGAGGTCGCCCTCCTCCCACGGTTCGACGTCGTCGAGCTCGTCGGGGTCGATGTCGGGGATCTCGATGTTGAGCGACTCGAGGACGTCCGCGGCGATGTCGTAGTCGATGGCGGCCGTGGCGTCGGAGATCAGCAGGCGGGTGCCGGTCGGGGCGGGACGGACGATGACGAAGAACTCCTCGTCGACGTCGAGCAGACCGAACACGGCGCCGGAGCTACGCAGCTCGAGCAGTTCCTTCTCGGCGGTCCGCAAACTCGTCAGTGCACCGCCGGTCAGCGGCGTGCACTTCCAGCGGCCTTCCTCGCGGACGACAGCCATACCGAAGCCGTCCAAGTCCTCGATCGAACCCGCGGAGGCGCTGTTATTGTTCGCGCGCTGTGCACCCATGCGCGCAACGGTAGCCCGCGCGGTGCCGCTATAAGAAGTCCAGCGGCAAATGTGCCAACCTGTTCGGGTGGCTGACGACGTTTCCGCACCTGAAGTCTGTGTTCTCGGTCTGGGTCTGATCGGGGGATCCCTGCTCCGCGCGGCGGTGGAGGCGGGCCGTGACGGCTGGGGCTGGAACCGGTCGGCCGGGGCGGTGGACGCCGCCCGGGCGGACGGCTTCGACGCCGACACCGATCTGGTCGCGGTGCTGCGCCGCGCCGAGCGGTCCGGCGCGCTGATCGTGGTCGCGGTGCCGATGCCGGCCGTCGACGGGACCCTCGCCGCGATCGCCGAGCACGCGCCCGGCTGCCCGATCACCGACGTCGTCAGCGTCAAGGCCGAGGTGGTCGCTGCGGTCGCCCGGCACGGCCTGCAGGACCGGTTCGTCGGCGGTCATCCGATGGCGGGGACGTCGCAGTCCGGGTGGGACGCCGGGGACGCGGACCTGTTCCGCGACGCGGTGTGGGTGGTCAGCGCCGACGACGGCGTCGACCCGCAGATCTGGTCGCAGGTGGCGCGGCTGGCGCTGGACTGCGGCTCGGTGGTGGTGCCGGCGGAGTCCGTCGAGCACGACGCCGCCGTCGCCCGCATCTCGCACCTGCCGCACGTGCTGGCCGAGGCGCTCGCGCTGTCCGGCGCGGCCGGCGGCGACCTGGCGCTGGGGCTGGCGGCCGGATCGTTTCGGGACGGGACCCGCGTCGCCGGCAGCGCGCCCGGGCTGGTGCGCGCGATGTGCGAGGGCAACCGCGACGCGCTGCTTACCGCCGTGGACGAGACCCTCGACGTCCTGCACCGGGCGCGCACCGAACTCGCCGCGCGGGGCACGCTCGCCGAGTTGGTGGAGTCCGGGCACGACGCCCGCCTGCGTTACGAGCAGCGGGAGCGCTGGACCATCACCGACATCGAACCCGGCTCCGCGAACTGGCTCGAACGGATGCGCGACGCCGGACGCCGCGGCGGGGTGCTGCAGCCGTGAGCACGCCCACGCTGCGAGACGTCGCCCAGTTGCTCGCCAAGAAGGAGATGACGGCCACCGAGCACGTGCGGGCCACGCTCGACGCGCTCGACGACCTGCTGGGCACGCCGTGGGAGAACCTGGTGGCCGCGCGCGACGACGAGGCGGCCCTGGCCGCCGCCGCCCGCGCGGATGCCGCGATCGCCGCCGGCGACTGGATCGGCCCGCTGCACGGCGTGACGGTCGCGGTGAAGGACAACATCGACGTCGCCGGGATGCCGACCCGCTGCGGCAGCGCCGTCCTCGCCGACGCCCCGCCCGCCGCGTCCGACGCCCGCATCGTGACGCGCCTGCGGGAGGCGGGCGCGATCGTCGTCGCCAAGACGCACCTGCACGAGTTCGCCTACGGTCCGACGGGTGCCGTCAACGCGTCCGGCCCGGCGGCGCACCCGCACGATCCGGGGCTCATCACCGGGGGGTCGTCGTCCGGGTCGGCGGCACTGGTCGCGAAGGGCGTCGTCCCGCTCGCGCTGGGCACCGACACCGGTTGCAGCGCACGCACTCCCGCCGCCCTGTGCGGCGTCGTCGGCTTCAAGCCCAGCTTCGGTGCGCTGCCGACCGGCGGTGTGTTCCCGCTGTCGACCACGTTCGACCACGTGGGCCTGCTGGCCGCCGACGTCCTCGACGTCTCGCTCGCGTGGGGCGCGATCCCCGGTATCGCGCACGTCCGCACCCCGGTCGCGGGGCTGCGGGTCGGGCGCCTGCGCGGGGAGAACTGGGACGTCGCGGACGCGGCCATCGCGGCGGCCGTCGAGGCCGCGTGCCGGTCCCTGGTGGACGCGGGCGCCGAGGTGGTGGACGTGGAACTGCCCGAGACGCAGCAGTTCCTGGACGCCTACCCGATCGTCACCGGCTCCGAGGCGTACGAGACGCACCGGGCCTGGTTCGAATCCGCCCCCGAGCGCTACCAGTCGCCGACGGCCGCGCTGCTGGCGGCGCAGAAGGATCGCCCCGCCGTCGAGTACCTGCACGCGCTGCGGACCGTGGAACGGCTTCGCCGCCAGGCGCTCTCACGGCTGCGCGGCGACCTGGGCCTGGATGCCCTGATCACCGCCACCACTCCCCTGCGTGCCGTCACCCAGGAACAGGCGCTCTCGACCGATCCCGCCGTGGCCCGAACCCCGTTGCTGCGCATGTGCAGTCCGTTCAACGCGCTCGGCATCCCGGCGATCTCGGCGCCGGTCACGATCGACGACGGCGCGCCGGTCGGCATCCAGCTGATCGGCCTGCCCACCACCGCGGGCGGGCACGGCTCGCATCCGGCCGAATCCGCGGCCCTCGCCTGCGCACTGGCGGTGAGCAGCTGACCCCGCGCCAGCGGCTCAGGTGAGCTGCAGCGTCGTCACGCAGGTCGGGTCGTCGTCGTGCGTGGAGATCGCCGAGGTGGTCGTGCGGCCGCCGGTTTCGAGTGTGATGGTCGCGTCGACGGCTCGCGGCAGCCAGAGCCCCAGGAACCCGTTGTCGTTGGTGCGGACCGTCTCGTCGACGAGCACGGCGCCGCTTGCGCGGTCGGTGACCTCGACCCGGATGTCCTCGTTCGGCATCTCGCCGAGACAGGTGGTGAGGCTGTGGAAGAAGCACTCGTGAGTCCGGTCGGCGTAGGGCGCGATCGAGACGTAGAACTGCTCGTCGGGTAGCGCCAGGGACGCCGTGGCACCGCTGCCGTCGGAGAGTTCGACCGTGCGGGGCTTGACCGAGGCGAGCAGATCGGCGGGGCGATCGGCGACCGGCATGGTGTCGAGTCGAGCGATCACCTCGCGGGCGTCGAGTCCGTCGAGGTCGTGTTCCGCGAGCAGTTCTTCGGCCGCGGTCGTGGACGGTTCGTTGCGTTCGGTGGTGGCACATCCGGCGAGGAGCGCTACCCCCGCCAGAGCGCAGACGAGGGCCGTGACTGTCTTCGCGAACCGGTTGCAAGCCATGCCGTCGACAGTAACGTGACAGCTACGGGGTAGGGGTATCCGGTAGTCGCGGGCGGACGTGGAGATCTCCGAGAGTCGGCGGATCGAACACGGCAGCAATCACTTTCGCAGGGGCGGCCTGTCGACCGTTTCCCGGTGGCCGGCCGCTCAGATCCGCTCGGCCAGGCCCGGGTAGTCGAGGACGAAGCCGTCCTCGTCGACGGTGATCGACGAGCTCGACACCGGCGAGAGGACGTGGATGCCGTCGGCGCCGCTGCTGTAGGTGAGGGACGCCTCCTGCACGGCGAGGTCGGGCAGGTTGACGTAGACGACGGGGACCTGGAGGTCCTCGGACTCGTGCTGCAGGCCGAACCGTCGGATCGGCAGGGTGTTGAAGAACGGACTGAGCACGACGTCGACGTCCTTCGCGCCGGCGAAGCCGGAGCGCAGGTGGGTGGTGCCGGTCTCGACCATCCAGACGCCCTCCTCGTCGCGGCTGATCGACATCTGCCGCTCCCCCGTCGCGAGCGCGGTGCGCAGCGACAGCCGCCGGGTGACACCGTTCTCGTCGGTGACGAGGTCGTAGGACGCGCTGAACGCGGGATGCTCGGCGCACTCGCCGCCGATGATGCGGCCGGTGGCCTTGATCCGACTTCCGCTCAACTGCACCCGCACCGATTCCATCCGCGGCGCGGCGTGGGCGCGCCACGTCAGAACGGCAGGCCAAGGCGACGGGGCGCTCGCGGACGACCGGGATGCACCGGGGACGGGGTTGCTCACGGTGTCTACGGTAGGCGACGAACGCCGTCCAGGCGTGGACCGTGGGTGGGATTGGTTCGCGCGGGTCGTCATTCGGACAATTCGCCGCGCCCCTCGGCGCGCTCGAGCACGGCGATGCGCCGCGAGAAGACCACGAGGGCACTCAACCCGACCGCGACGTTGATGAGCGCCCCGAACTCCTCGGCGACGAAGTTGAAGACCTCCGTCAGCAGGATCGTCACCAGCGCCGCGACCCGCAGCATCCGGACCGGCCAGATACGACCGCCCCGCAGTCGGGCGATCGCGACCCAACACAGCACGAACGCGACGGTCGAGCCGCACATCTGGCCGATCGTAGTGATGTCGGTACCGGTGCCGCCCTCGAGGTCCTCGGAGAGCGTGACGACGGCGTTGACCAGTCCGGCGGTGGAGAACAGGGCGAGCGCGATCGCGGCGATCCACAGCGCGCGGGTGCCGTCGAACACCCGCGACAGGCGCTCGCCGAGCCACGTGGCGACGGTGTCGAGGCGTCCGGTCCGGCGCGGCGCACACCGGGACAGCAGGTCCTCGACGCTCGCGATCGCCGCGGGGTCGACACCGGACGCCGCGGCCCGGCGCAACTGCCGGCGAGCCTGGGCCTGGCGGTGCGGCGTGAGGCCGCGGACCAGCCCGTCCGCGGCGGTGCTGGCGGCGTTGACGAGGTCTTCGGCGGTGGTCTGCTGCCGGGCGTCGTGAATCCACCGGTTGACCAGCAGCAGCGCCACGACGACCACGTACATGATCGCGACCGCGGGCTGGAAGAAGTAATCGTTTGTCTGCGTAACGAATTTGCCGACCTCGTCCAGGAACAGACCGAAGCCGATACCGCCGGCCACCACCGCGACCATCCGCGGCAGGGCGCCCAGGAACGAGAAGACGACCACCAGCGCGACCACCATCCCGAGTCCGCCCCACAGCGCGTGCGCGATGTGCAGCGTCGCGCCACCGATCTGAGGGAATCCGGTCGCGTACAGGTACGCGCGGGTCACCAGGATCGTCAGGATTCCGATGACGGCGAACGCCTCGACCAGCGCGCCGGCCTGCGCGTCACGCAGCAGCCTCGGGTTGCGGGTACTGGACGGGTGTTGGGTGGGAACAGGCGCGGTCACCATGCGGCACAAACCCTTTCGGCAGGTGTCGGCGGCACGTGCCGCGAACTGGGGCGGAGGACTCTTTACTTTCACCCGCGGTGGTCGCAAGGTTGAGGGTGGTCCACCGGGAAGTAAGGACGAGTCCGAACCAGATAGCTGTAGTCAGAGATTTGGAGGATAGGACATGACCGAAGGCTGGGGACGCATGGACAGCCCCTTCGACGACATTTTCGCGAGGTTCTTCGGATCGGGGTTGTCGTCTCAGCCCCCGGTCCAACGCGTCGATCTGGGTCGGCTGCTCAATGACGACGCTCGGCGACTGATCGCCGTCGCGCGGGATGCGGCGAGCGAATGGGGCAACACCGAGATCACCCCCGAACACCTGCTGTACGCGGCGGCGCAGAATGATCCGACCCGCGGCGTGCTCAGCAGCATCAACCTGGATCCGGACGAGTTGGCCTCCAAGATGGCGGCCCATCTGGACAAGCACGGCACCCCCAAGACGACACCCGGCGCGCCGAGCCTCAGTCCGGCCGCGAAGCTCGCACTGCGGACCGCGCAGCAGCAGGCCAGCGAGGCCGGCAGCAGCTACATCGGCCCCGAGCACATCCTGATCGGCATCGCCGCGAACTCGGAGAGCCCCGCCGGCAAGGCGCTGCTGGGCGCCACCATCGAGGGCGAGAAGGCGTCGGCGCCGCCGAGTTCGACACCGACGCTCGACGAGTACGGCCGCGACCTCACCGCCGAGGCCCGGGCCGGCAACATCGACCCGGTGGTGGGCCGCGCCAACGAGGTCGAGCAGACCATCGAGATCCTGTCCCGGCGGCGCAAGAACAATCCGGTGCTGATCGGTGATCCGGGCGTCGGCAAGACCGCGATCGTCGAGGGACTGGCGCAGCGGATCGTCAACGGCGACGTGCCGTCGACGCTCACGGACCGGCGCGTCGTCGCGCTCGACGTCGGCTCGCTGGTCGCGGGCACGAAGTACCGCGGCGAGTTCGAGGAGCGGCTGACGAAGATCCTCGACGAGGTCAAGGCGCACTCGGACGAGCTGGTCCTGTTCATCGACGAGCTGCACACGATCGTCGGCGCCGGGGCCGGCGGCGAGGGCGCGATGGATGCCGGCAACCTCCTCAAGCCGGCGTTGGCGCGCGGCGAGCTCCACGCGATCGGTGCGACCACGATCGACGAGTACCGCAAGCACATCGAGAAGGACGCCGCGCTCGAGCGCCGCTTCCAGCCGGTGCTGGTCGCGGAACCGTCCGTGGACGACACCATCGAGATCCTGCGCGGCCTGGTCGACAGCTACGAGGCGCACCACCAGGTGCACTACACCGACGAGGCCCTCGTCGCGGCGGCCGAGCTCTCCGACCGGTACATCACCGACCGGTTCATGCCGGACAAGGCGATCGACCTCGTGGACCAGGCGGGTGCCCGCGTCCGGCTGCGCACCCGCACACCCGATTTCGACACCCGCGCCGCGGAAGAGGAGCTGTCGCGGCTCAAGCGGGAGAAGGATTCCGCGGTCGGCCAGGAGGACTACGAGCGGGCCAACGCGCTCAAGGCACAGATCACCGAGGCCGAGGAGCGGCTGGGCGAGACGGCGGAGGAGAGCACGCCGGACGTCACGGTCCTCGACATCGCGCACGTCGTCTCGCGGCAGACCGGCATTCCGGTCGCGGACCTCACGGCCGAGGAACGCGAGCGGCTGATGAAGCTCGAGGATGTCCTGCACGAGCGGGTGATCGGGCAGGCCGAGGCGGTCACCGCGGTGGCCGAGGCGGTGCGCCGCTCCCGCGCCGGGCTGTCGGATCCGAACCGCCCGATCGGGTCGTTCATGTTCCTCGGCCCCACCGGCGTCGGCAAGACCGAGACGGCGAAGGCGTTGGCGGAGGCGGTGTTCGGCGACGAGGACCGGATGATCCGGTTCGACATGAGCGAGTTCCAGGAGAAGCACACCGTCTCCCGACTCGTCGGCGCCCCACCCGGTTACGTCGGCTACGAGGAGGCCGGGCAGCTCACCGACAAGGTGCGGCGGCAGCCGTACTCGGTGGTGCTGTTCGACGAGGTCGAGAAGGCGCACCCGGACGTGTTCAACGTGCTGCTGCAGCTGCTCGACGACGGCCGCGTCACCGACGCGCAGGGCCGCACCGTCGACTTCAAGAACACCATCGTCATTCTCACCAGCAACATCGGCTCCGACCTGATCCTCGGCGCCAAGAGCGAGGACATCGACGATCTGGTGCCGACGCTGATGGAGCGGCTGCGCTCGCACTTCCGGCCCGAGTTCCTCAACCGGATCGACGAGACCATCGTGTTCCACCGGCTCGACCAGACCGAGCTGCGGCAGATCATCGAGCTGATCCTCGACAGCACCCGCCGCCAGCTGCACGCCCAGAAGGTGGAGCTCGACATCACCGAGGACGCCGTCGACTGGCTCGCCGAGAAGGGCTACCAGCCGGAGTTCGGGGCGCGGCCGCTGCGCCGCACCATCCAGAAGGAGCTCGACAACCGGCTCGCCGGACTGCTGCTGTCGGGCGAGCTGGAACCCGACGACACCGTCCGGGTGTCGGCGAACGGCGGCCTCGAACTCGGCGTCGTGCATCCCGGCAAGGGCGAGGGCTCGCTGCCGACCGAGCCGGACAAGTCGGAGAAGTCGGGGGCCACCGCGGCGTCGGAGTCGTGACCGCGGCCCGCGCGTCCGCGGTGGGCGATCAGTCCGCCGCGGACGCGAGGTCCTTCTCGAACCTGGACATGAGGCCCTTCTCGAACCTGGACATGAGGTCCTTCTCGAACCAGTGGGTGGCGTAGGCGTTGTCGTTGTACGCCGGGATGCGCCGATAGCCCGACCGCTCGTACAGCGCGACGGCCTCATTGAGCGCGGCGTTGGTGTCGAGCCGGACCAGCCGTGCGCCGTGGTCGGCGGCGTAGGCCTCGAGAGCGTCGAGCAGACGACGGGCGATCCCGAGACCGCGCGCGTCCGGGGACACCCACATGCGTTTGATCTCCGCGACCCCGTCGTGAAGCTTGACGGCGCCGCAGCCGACCGCGGTGCCGCGCAGATCCGCGATCAGGACGGTCCCGTTGGGCGGCCGCAGGTCGTCGCCGTCGGCGGGCGTGCTCGCCGACGGATCGAAGCCGACGTCGAGGCGCTCGTCGACTTCCGCGAAGTAGCGGCCGAAACACAAGCGGACCGCCTCCGAGTCCGGATCGGCCACGGCGATGCCGACGGCGGCGGCATCGAGCAGGCGCGTGACCGTGCCCATCGCGGCGAGCAGTTCGCCGCGTTGACGGTCCGGCAGTGCGCCCAGGATCCGCTCCGCCCGATCCTGCGACGCCTTCTCCAGCGCGTCGCACTCGGCGCGACCGGCCGTGGTGAGCGTGACCACACGCCCGCGCCCGTCGTCCGG
This sequence comes from Rhodococcus sp. W8901, assembly GCF_013348805.1. Taxonomy (NCBI): domain Bacteria; kingdom Bacillati; phylum Actinomycetota; class Actinomycetes; order Mycobacteriales; family Nocardiaceae; genus Rhodococcus; species Rhodococcus sp. W8901. The sequence continues at coordinate 418,896 of NZ_CP054690.1, read as the reverse complement.
ATCGGGCTCGATCCGCAGGACCCCGGCGTCGGCGAGGGCCCCGAGCAGACGACTCGCGTAGCCGGAATCGAGGTCGAATCGCGCCCGCAGATCGCGCACGCGGACAGTGTCGTGGCCGACCTCCCACAGGATCCTGGCCTGCGAGTACGGGCGCGGCAGATCCAGGTAGCGATCGTGCAGCACGCCCAACTGCTCGGTGATGCCCATGTTGAACGAACGCAGCGCCGCGGTGTCCTTCGATAGGTCGCTCATTTACCTGACTTTAGTCAGATAACTTGTTTCCACCCACCCCGAGGGGACGCCGACCCGGGCGGGCGGGCGCTGTGCGCGAAGTCGTCGGAGTTCTCGAGTAACGTTCACCCAGTATTTGTGCGTGAGGAAGGGTGCCGTGACGTCGACCGGGAACATGGTGGGGCTGTTCGCCGGCATCGGCGGGGTGGAGTTGGGCCTCCGCAGCCACGGCTGGGAAACCGAACTGCTGTGCGAGATCGACGCCGGCGCCCAGCAGGTGCTGCGCACCCGATTCGCAGGCGTCGAACTACACGGTGACGTCACCCGGCTGCGCTCGCTGCCGCAGCGTACCGAGCTGGTCGCGGCCGGGTTCCCGTGTCAGGACCTCTCCCAGGCCGGCCGCACCGCCGGCATCACCGGATCCCGTTCCGGGCTGGTCGACGAGGTGTTCCGCCTGGTCAAGCGCAAGAAGGGCCCGCGCTGGCTGCTCATCGAGAACGTCCCGTTCATGCTGCAGCTGAGCCGCGGCGCGGCGATGCGGCACATCACCGACGCGCTCGAGGATCTCGGCTACACGTGGGCGTACCGGGTGGTCGACGCCCGCGCGTTCGGCCTGCCGCAGCGTCGCCAGCGCGTGCTGATGCTCGCGTCGCGCACCGACGATCCCCGCGAGGTGCTGTTCGGCCAGGACGCCGGCGCCCCCGACGAGGGCGATCCGTCGCTGCATCCGTGCGGCTTCTACTGGACCGAGGGCATCCGCGGTCTCGGCTGGGCGGTCAACGCGGTGCCCACCCTCAAGGGCGGCTCCACCGTCGGGATCGCGTCACCGCCCGCGGTGCGGTTGCCGTCCGGCGAGATCGTCACCCCCGGCCTGATCGACGCCGAACGCCTGCAGGGCTTCGACCCGGACTGGACCGCACCGGCCGTCGAGGCCAAGGGGGTTCGCAACGGGCACCGCTGGCGGCTGGTCGGCAACGCCGTGAGCGTCCGGATGGCCGCGTGGGCGGGCGGCCGCCTCACCGAACGCATCCCCTACAGCCCCGACCACGAGACACCGTTGAAGCCGGGCGACGCGTGGCCCAGCGCCGCGTGGGGCCGCAACCGGCAGGCGTTCCGGGTCCACGAGTCGCACTGGCCGGTCCAGGACCCGTACGAGGATCTCAGCGGGTTCCTCGAGCACTCGCAGCTGCTGTCGGCCCGGGCCACCGCCGGGTTCCTCAAGCGGGCGCGCACCGGCAGCCTGCGCTTCGTGCCCGGCTTCCTCGACGACATCGAGAGCCACCTCGACCGGATGGGTGGCTACCCGGAAGCAGCCGCCTGATTCCGGTGCGAGGATGGTGTCGATGCCCTCGACCGATCCCCTGACCAGCGCCCGGATGCGGGCGCAGCGCCGCCGCGACACCGTCCCGGAGGTCGCGCTGCGACGCGAGCTGCACCGCCGCGGGGCCCGGTTCTTCGTCGACCGCGCTCCCCTGACCGGGTTGCGCCGGCGCGCCGATCTGGTGTTCCCGCGCCGCCGCGTCGCGGTCTACGTCGACGGCTGTTTCTGGCACAGCTGCCCGCAGCACGCCACCGCGCCCAAGAACAACGCGCAGTGGTGGGCGGACAAATTGGCGGCCAACGTCGTTCGCGACCGCGACACCGACGCCCGACTCGCCGCGGCGGGGTGGACCGTGGTGCGGATCTGGGAGCACGAGGATCCGGCGGAAGCGGCGGACCGGGTGCAGGCGGCTCTGGCCGGCGCGTGACCGCGGGTCTCGAATCGGCCGCGAAACCGGCGGCGACGGCGCGAGTTTCCTAGGCTCGTGTCCATGAGGATCCTCATCGCCGGTGCCGGGGGCGTCGTCGGACTGCCACTCACCCGGGAACTGATCGCGCAGGGCCACGAGGTGGTTGGCACCTCGCGCAAGCCGGACTCGCGTCCCGAACTGCGCGACGCGGGCGCCACCGTCGTCCGGTTGGACGCCTTCGACGCGGCCTCCGTCGAACACGCGATCGCCGAGGCCCGCCCGGACGCGGTGATCCATCAGCTCACCGACCTGTCCGGCGCCGACCTCGAGGCCAACGCGGAACTACGCATCGTCGGCACTCGCACCCTCGTCGACGCGATGCGCCGGTACGGCGTCGAGCGACTGATCACGCAGTCCATCGCGTGGCTGTACGCCGACGGGGAAGGTCTCGCCGACGAGACCGCCCCGCTCATGGAGGCCACCGGGCCGAACGCCCGGACCGTCGAGGGCGTGGTCGCCATGGAGCACGAGTCCGCCGAGATCCCGAACCACGTGGTCCTGCGCTACGGCAAGCTGTACGGCCCCGGCACGTGGTACTCCCCCGACGGCGACTTCGGCCGCGCCGCACGCGACGGCGTCTTCGCCGGCAACGGCATCGAGAGCTTCCTGCACATCGCCGACACCGTCGCCCCCACCGTCGCGGCCCTCGACTGGCCCACCGGGATCGTCAACATCGTCGACGACGAGCCCGCAGGACCGGACACCTGGGTGCCGACGTTCTGCCGCTGGGTGGGAGCGCAGGAGCCGACGGGCCTGGGGCCCGGCCACGGTCGGGGCGCGTCGAACGCGAAAGCACGCGGCCTGGGCTGGGAACCGAAGTACCCGACATGGCGGACGGGGATGTCGGGCTGACGATCCGACGACGGCGGCCGACCCCTAGACCGCTCAGCCGTTGCGCGAGAGGCAGAAGGGGTGCCCGGCCGGGTCCAGCAGAACCCTCCAGTGGGCGATGTCGGGCTGGAACGTGGGAAGCTCCGCCCCCAGTGACAGCACGTACGCCTGTGCCGCATCGAGATCGTCGACGCCTAGTTCGATGTGTGCCTGTTTTCCTTCTGCCGGGTCCGGCCACGTGGGCCTGCGGTAGTCGGCGACACGAATGAAGCCGAGACCGGGCTCGCCGCCACGGCCCAGCAGGACGAAGTCGTCACTCGAGTACAGGACCGGAAGCCCGAGCATCGAGCTGTAGAAGGCAGACAGTTCTGCGGGGTCCGGACAGTCGAAATCGACTGACAGGAAGCGGATTTGCGGTGGTGATGTCACGTTGTGCGTCATGAGCGCCACCATAGAAGCCGATAAGGACAGTTACTGTCCTGGTTGTTCGGGAAGATGGTGTTGTGATCGGTACCTCTGCCCGGCTGCTCGACCTGCTGGCCCTGCTGTCCACTCGTGTGCAATGGACTTCCGCCGAGTTGGCGAATCGGATGAATGTCGATGCGCGGACCATCCGTCGTGACGTCGCGCGGTTGCGGGAACTCGGCTACGTCGTGGAATCGGATCCGGGACCATGGGGCGGGTACCGGCTGGGATCCGGTCGCCAGATTCCGCCCTTCGTGCTCGATGACGACGAGGCGCTCGCGGTGGCGGTCGCGCTGCGCGAAGCGGCCGGCACCGGCGTGCTGGGCGGTGATCAGGCCGTGCTGTCCGCGCTGTTCAAACTGCACCGGGTACTGCCTGCGAGTGTGGCCGACCGGCTGCGTGCGATGGATACCGTGATCGTGCATTCGGCACAGGCCGGCGAGCCACAGATCGATCCGGACATCCTGCTGCGATTGGCGACGGCATGCCGCCGATTCGAGCGGCTCGTGCTGGCCTACCGAAATCACGGCGGGTTGGACTCCGTTCGAGAGGTGGACGCATATCGCCTCGTTCGACGGAACCGCCGTTGGTACCTGGTGGCCAAGGACGTGTCGAAGGGGGCATGGCGCAGCTTCCGGGCGGATCGCGTGCTCGAAACCCGCACCACGGGCAGCCGGGCCGAGCCGTTGGACGCACCGGATCCGGAAATATTTGTGGCAGAAGGAATCTCCAGCGTCGTGTACCCGATCTACGCGACCATTCGTCTCCCCCTACCGATGGAGCGTGCTCGGGCAGTGGTCCCACCGACGATCGGAACGCATACCGCTCGAGGCTCCGATTCCACGATCGTCGTCATCGGCGGCAACGACACCGATATGCTCGTCACCTACCTCCTGGGCCTGGGGGCCACCATCGAAGTGCTCTCCCCACCCGAGGTGCGCGACTCACTGCTCCAACGGATGCGTGACCTGATCGCGGTCAACACCCGACCGGACGCATAGGGGCACACCTGTCCGCACTCCACGGCGGCTCAGAGCCGCGTCCACGTCCATCGGCAGTCGGCAACGAGGGGAGATTCCGGCGTCACGAGTTGCGGCATCGTGTTGACCCCGTTGGGTGGTCCCGATTGCGGCTCGACGCAGACGGCGTCATCTTCCATGTCGTAGACCACTACCCACTGCTCGGGGCTACCGAGTTCCAACCGGAGCAGACTCGGCCACGTCAGTACCACGTGCACGCCGTCGACCATCCCGAAGCAGTCGTCCCACGGTCCCGGCCTGGGGGCGATCCGCGCGCCCCTACGGAAGGTAGTCGGGGCCGCGTAGTTCTTGCCAGTCGGGCGCGAAATCGATCCGAACAGGCTCGGTGTCGCGGCGCAGGTGGCGTGTGAACCACGGGTGCCACCCGACCTGTGCGGGAAAGGGATCCGATTCCGCGGTCACCTCCATGGAGAGGTCGAGGAAGTCCTCGGTCAGGCGGAATCTCTGGGTCACCCGACCCGCGAACGGCCACGGCGGGGCCAGCGCTTGCCGCAACGTCACGTGTGTGGCGGATGCGTCGACGACGTCCCATTCGCCGTCCCGTACCGTGCCGTGGATGGCGTGGGGGCCCGCATTGAGCGGGAAGTGATGCGTCACCGAGCCGACGGACAACTGGCCGTTGTCGATTCGCCCGCACCACGGCGCCATGGGGAAGCACCCGTACCCGTCGCCCTGCGCGAGTAGTTCAGCCCCGTCGATGACGAGGCGGGTGATCGCGCCGCCGCGCCGTGGCGAGATCCCGACGCGAATGTCACCGGCTTCTATTGCGAGATCGCCATTTTCGGTGTCACTGAACATGGCGGACATCATGCCTCCGATTCCGGAAATAGACCGAATCAATACTCGTCGTTCACCTGACGACCATCGGGCGGCCACGGCCTCCGCATAGCTTTCGCGGCATGAATCTTCGTCGGGCCATCTCCGCACTTGCGGTCACCTCCTTCGCCGCGCTGCCACTCGCGGCCCTCGCCCCGGCCACCGCGTCCGCCACCGGCAGCCTCGACTGGTTCGGATCGGCGGGCAGCAGCGCCCCGGCCGAGCCCACCTTCGATGTCCAGGCGCACCGCGGCGGCCTCGGCCTGTACACCGAGAGCAGCCTCGCCGCCTTCTCCAACGCGCTCGAAATGGGTGTCAGCACACTGGAACTGGACACGCAGGTCACCGAGGACGGCATCGCCGTCGTCACCCACGACCGCAAGATCTCGAACAAGAAGTGTCAGGACACCGCCCCGGCAACCCCGGGCGATCCGGAGTTCCCCTACGTCGGCAAGTACATCAAGGACCTGACGCTCGAGCAGATCAAGACCATGGACTGCGGCTCGCTGCGGCTCGCCGACCACCCCGGTCAGCAGACGGTCCCGGGCGCGAAGATGCAGACCCTCACCGAGGTGCTCGATCTGGTGAAGTCGTACAACGCCCCCGACGTCAAGATGAACATCGAGACCAAGGTGGAGGCCGGCGCGCCGTCGGAGACCGCGCCCCGTGAGCTGTTCGTCGGCACCGTGCTGAACACCATCCGCGACGCCGGGATGCTCGACCGCGTCACGATCCAGAGCTTCGACTGGGGATCGCTCATGCTCACCCGTCAGCTCGCGCCGTCCGTCCCGCTCGTCGCGCTCACCAACGGCGACTTCCTGCAGATCGGCAAGGACGGCGCCTCGCCGTGGCTGGGCGGGCTCGACATCGACGACTTCGGCGGCGACGCCATCGCGGCGATCTCCACGTTCGGCGCGTCGGCGTACTCGCCGGTGCAGGGCACCCCGCAGAACGGCAAGGTGTCCGACCCGAACTTCACGCTGTACGTGACGAAGGAGATGGTCGACTCGGCCCACGCACGTGACATCAAGGTCATCCCGTGGACCGTCGACGACCCCGAGACCATGCATGCCCTGATGGACCTCGACGTCGACGGCATCATCACCGACTACCCCGACCGCCTGCGCACCGTCCTCACCGAGCGGGGACTCGAGCTGCCCGCGCCCGCGGCGAAGAAGTAGCGCCTCACCCATTCGAATTCGACGCCCCCGCCGACACCTGTCGGCGGGGGCGTCGCCGTCGGCCACCCCGACAGTCACCGGGTTCTCGGTACCATCGGGAGTGGACCTGTCGCCCGTGTGACCGAGGCAGCGGCGGGCCTCGGCAGGTGCAATCCAGGGAGATGATCCACGTGGATCGATCGACGGAGCCGGAACAGATCTCGACCCTCGCGACCCCGCAGCGGCTGGAAAAGCTGCTGCGGCCGGGTGTGACGTGGGTGCCGACGGCGGACGGGTATTTCGACACGCTGCCCGGTGAGACCGTTCCCCCACCGGGGCGCGCGCAGGCCGCGTGGCAGACGTCGCTCGGCGCGGCGATGTACCAACGAATGCAACGGGTGACCGCCGCCGTGATGGCCCCCGGATTCTCGACCGTCGCCGCCCAACTCCGGTTGCGACCGGGGCAGACGGTCGTCGACGTCGGTTGTGGGCCCGGCAACGTCACCACCACCTTGGCCGACGCGGTCGGCCCGCACGGGCTGGCGGTCGGGGTGGACCTGTCGGCGCCGATGTTGGCGCGAGCGGGTCAGCGGCCCCGTCCGAACATCGGACTTCTCCGCGGAAACGCGACACACCTCCCGTTGCGCGACGACTGCGCCGACGCGGCCTGCGCCACATTGGTGATCATGCTCGTGCCCGAACCGGTCGACGCCCTGACCGAGATGATCCGGATCGTGAAACCGGGCGGATGGCTGCTGGTGATGGTCCCGTGCCGACCCGACGGACCCGCCGCGGTGGTCGCCCGCCCGCTGACGGACCTGGCCGAACGTTTCGGCGGCGCACGCATGTTCGCCCCGGATGGCCCGGCCATCCTGCTCGAGCAGCTCGGCTGTGAACGGATCTACACCCGGCAGCGGTGCAACATGCTCACCGTGCGAGCCCGCGCCCCGGCCTCCACCCAGGATTCGACATCCGCCTCGTCGGGAAGGAACAGCAAGTGAACGCGAATGCGCCCCAACCACCCACCCCACCGGGTCCCGCCGACTTCGATGCGCTGTATCGCGGCGACTTCGACGCCCTCAACCAGAACCCGCAGCCCACCGAGACCGCACAACACCCCGGGTTCCAGCTCGACAAGGTGCCGTGGGACATCGGCGAGGCCCAGCCGGTGATCCGCAACCTCGAGGCCGACGGTCAGATCGCGAGCGAGGTTCTCGACATCGGTTGCGGGCCGGGCGAAAACACGATATTCCTCGCAGACCGCGGATACCGGGTCTGCGGGCTCGACGCCGCGCCCGCCGCGATCGACATCGCCCGCGAACGCGCCCGACTGCGCGGGCTCGAGAAGGCCGTCCACTTCGACGTCGCCGATGCCCTCACCCTGACCGGCTACACCGACCGATTCACCACCGCGATCGACAGCGCGCTGTACCACTGCTTCGACGAGGACACGCGCCACCGCTACGTCGCGGCGCTGCACCGCGCCTGCCGACCGGGCGCGCGACTGCATCTCCTGTGTTTCTCGGACCTGGTTCCGGACGAGTTCCCCGGCCCCTTCCGGATCAGCGAAGGCAACCTCCGCGACACGCTCGCGGGTGCGGGATGGGCGATAAGACGGCTCGAACGCACCACGTACACCACCGCGATGACCCGCGGCGACATGGCCGGGCAGGCCGACGCGCCGCTGGCCGCCGTCGCCGACAGACTCGGCTACGACGCCCAGGACCGTCTCCTCGCCCCGGCCTGGCTGGCCACGGCCGTACGCGCGCAATGAACACGGTGGCACTGGAACTGGTGCCACCGGAACTCGACGGCGGCACGGACCGGGCCGGGCAGGAGACCGGCGCGGCCGCCGAACACTGTCGGCGCCACGGGCTCACCGGCCGTGTGAGCCACGTGATGCTGCCCGGCATCGTCGCCGAGGACGCGGATCGGCCCGTCGCGCTGACGCCGCGGATGGACGTGCTGGACTTCTGGGCGGCGGTCCGTCCGGCGCTCGGCCCGGTCGCGGGCCTGTGCACGCAGGTCACGGTGTTCCAGGACGAACGCCAACTCACCGACCGCGTGCGGCGGTTGCGCGACGCCGGCATGGACGGCATCACCTTCGTCGGCAAGCCGCACGGCATGCCGGTCGCCGCCGCGCCGGGGATCACGCCCCAGGACGCGCTCATGCGCTTCCGTGACCTGATCCCCCACCGCGGCGTGGTGATGATCCCCACGCGCCGAGGCGAAGTCGGCCGGTTCGACGAGAAATGCGAGTGCGGCGCGACCTTCGCGCTGACCCAGTTGCTGTACTCCGACCGGATCGTGGACTTCCTGCAGACGTTCGCCGCGCGCAGCGCACACCGCCCGGAGATCCTGCTGTCGTTCGGATACGTGCCCGGCATGGAGCGGCAGGTGCGGCTGATCGATTGGCTCATCCACGACACGGGCAACGAACTGGTCCGGCAGGAACAGGAATTCGTCGCCCACACTGCGGCCGGTTCACTGGAACAGCGCCGACACGCGCTGCTGGATCTCTACCGACGCGTGATCGACGGGGTCCACGATCTGGGGTTCCCGCTGGGCGTGCACCTCGAGGCGCCGTACGGCGTCTCCGGCGCGGCGTGCGAGACGTTCGCCGAGATGCTCGACTACTGGTCACCGGCACCGCCGTCGCTGACGTGCGATAGTCGATGACGGACAGTCGAACATCGCCGAGGAGGTTCCATGTCGAGTAGCGGGGCACGGCTCAGCGTCGAGGACGCCCGCACCCATCTCGCATCACAGCCGTTCAGCGTCCTGCTCGGCGCCCGACTGGTCTCGTTCGACGCGGACGGCGCCGTTCTCGAGGTCGACGCCCGACCGGACCTGCTGCAGCAGAACGGTTTCCTGCACGGCGGGGTGCTCGCCTACGCCGCCGACAACACCCTCACCTACGCCGCCGGCACGGCGCTGGGGCCCGGCGTCCTCACCGGCGGCATGACCATCGAGTACGTGCGCCCCGCCCAGGGAAGGACACTGCGCGCCACCGCGCGGGTGATCCACTCCGGACGACGCCGCGCGGTGTGCCGGTGCGAGCTGGAGATGGTGGCCGACGACGGCAGCACCCGCCTGTGCGCCGTCGCGCAGGGCACCGTGCTGCCGGTCACCGTCCCCTGATCAGATATCGAAGAAGACCGTCTCCGCGCCGCCGTCGGGGGTGTCCTGCAGCCGGATGTCGAAGGTGCAGAACACCTTTCCGTCCCGCTCGGAACGCTTCGCGATCAGTGTCTCGCGGCGGGTCTCCCACTCGATGCCGCCCAGAACGGGGTCGGCGGCGTTCGCGGCGGCCTCGTCGTCGAAGTAGATCCGGGTGTGCAGTCCGACGTTGATACCGCGGGCGAACACCACGACGCAGATGTGCGGGGCCTGCACGCGACCGCCGTCGGCCTCGACCGGACCGGGCTTGATCGTGCGGAATTCGAAGACGCCGGAGTCGAAGTCGGCGCCGGTGCGCCCCCAGCCCCGGAACGTCGGGTCGAGCTGCTTGTCCTGCGGGTCGAGGCGGTGCGCGTACTTGCCCGACGCGTTGGCCTGCCAGATCTCGAGCAGCGCGTCGCGCACCAGGGTGCCGCTGCCGTCGAACACGCGGCCCTCGATCGTGATCCGCTCGCCCACGGTGTCGTCCGCAACCAGGTCGTTGCCGAAGTTGTTCCCGAAGATCTCGAAGCCGGCCTGCTGCGGCGCGAGTCCGATGTGTACGTACGGGCCGCCGGTCTGCGACGGCGTCTCCGGGAACCGGGTGACCATCGGGCGCGGGGTCAGCGGGACGGAGGGCAGGGCGAAGGTCATCGCGGGGCTCCCGGGAGGGTGTTCTCGAAGAAGGTGGCGCGCCGGCCGCGCAGGGTGACGTCGAAGCGGTAGGTGCGGGCGTCGAACGGGATGTGGTTCGCCGGATCCTCCTGCGCGATCAGGCTGCGGACCTGCTCGACGGTGGGGATCGTCTTGGCGATGGGGCAGCGCTCGATCAGCGGGTCGCCCTCGAAGTACAGCTGGGTGATCAGCCGCTGGGCCCAGCCGTTGGCGCTGAGCGACATGTGGATGTGCGCGGGCCGCCACGCGTTGGTGCTGTTGGCCCACGGGTACGGTCCCGGCTTGATGGTGCGGAAGACGTAGTAGCCGTTGCTGTCGGTGATCATCCGGCCGCAGCCGCCGAAGTTCGGATCGATCGGCGCGAGATACTGGTCCTTCTTGTGCCGGTAGCGGCCGCCCGCGTTGGCCTGCCACACCTCGACCAGCGCGCCGGAGACGGGATTGCCGAACTCGTCGCGCACGTACCCGTGGACCACCAGGCGCTCACCGATCGGCAGCCCGTCCTTCGCGAAGTTGAGGATCAGGTCGTTGTCCTTCTCCCCCAGTTCGCGCGCGCCGAACACCGGCCCGGTGATCTCGGACAACGTGTTCCGCGGCGAGATGAGCGCGTTGCGCGGCGAGCGCAGCACGCTGGTCTTGTAGCCCGGGGTCAGCGCGGGCGGATGCACCGTCGCGTCGCGTTCGACGAATTCGCCGATGGTCATGGTGATACTCCTGTCGAGCGGGTTCCCGACCACACTATTTTTGAGCTCACCTCATGTAAATTGACCATTTCTGCTCATTTCCATAACCTACGGCTATGCCTGCCGGGTTCGTTCCGCCTCCCGAATCCCCCGTCGCGTCCCGACTGCTGCACCGGATCCGGCTGCGGCACCTCACGTGCTTCGTCGCGGTGGCACAGGAGCGCAACCTCGGCCGGGCCGCCGAGCGGCTGCACCTGACCCAGCCGGCGGTGACCAAGACCCTCAACGAGCTCGAGGCACTCGCCGGGACGCGCCTGGTCGACCGGGGTCGGCACGGCGCCCGGCTCACCCCCGCGGGCGAGCAGTTCCTGCGGCACGCGGTGGAGGTGACCGACGCGATGGAGTCGGCGGCGTCGGCCCTCGCCGGCGCGGGCACCCCCAGCGCACCGATCCGGGTCGGCGCCCTGCCGACGGTCGCCAGCGTGCTACTGCCGGCCGCGATCTCCCGCCTGCACGAGCGGTATCCCGGCGTGGGAGTCCAGGTCACCACCGGGTCCAACGCGGTCCTGCTCGCCGCGGTGCGCGCCGGGGAACTCGACCTCGCGCTCGGACGCATGACCGAACCCGTTGCGCTGCAGGATGTCGCCTTCGAACTGCTCTACACCGAATCGCTGGCGTTGATCGTCCGCCCCGACCACCCGCTCACCGCGTCCACGGGTCCGGCATCGATGCCCGCGGTGCTCGAGTACCCCCTGGCGGTCGCGACGGCGGGCACCGTCCCGCGTCACCACACCGAGGTGCTGCTGCAGCGGCACGGCCTGCACCTGCCGGCCGGCTGCGTCGAAACCCTCGACGTCACCGTGGCCCGCACCCTCGCCCGCCGCGGCAATGCGGTGTGGTTCACCCCCGAGCGGGTGCCGCAGACCGACCTCGACGACGGCACTCTCGTGCGGCTGCCGCAGCCGACTCCGGGCACCGCCGAGCCGGTGGGGCTGTTCCGACGACCCGCAGCGGAATCCTCCGCCGCCATCGAGGAACTGGCCGGAATCCTGCGGGAGCTCGCCGACGGATAGCCGTAACCGGGCGGCAGACTCGTCGGCCACATCACCTCTCGGCAATGATGTATCCGGCCAGTCCGAACAATCGGCTGACCAGACAAGGCGAGACGTGGAGGTGTCGATGACGGTCGGCGGGTCGCGGAGCCCCCTGGCTTCCCGCGAACTACGCGGCGAACCCCCGGTCTCGATGATCGAGCGCACGACCCTGATCCTCGAGTCGTTCGACAGCCGCACGTCGCGGCTGACCCTCGAGGAGGTCACCCGGCGCACGCGACTTCCCCGCTCGACGGTGCACCGGATCCTCGACAAACTCGTCCAGTTGGACTGGCTCGAGCACCTGACGTCGGGCTACTGCCTGGGGGGCCGCGCGATGGCCCTGTCCGCCGACGACGACAGCCAGACCGAGATCCGCGCCGCGGCGGCGCCACTACTGCACGAACTGCACCTGCAGACCGGACTCGTGGTCCACCTGGCGGTGCTGGACCGCAGCCAGAGCGTCTACCTCGACAAGGTCGGCGGGCGCCTCGCCGCGACGCTGCCGACCCGCGTCGGTGGCCGCGGCCCCGCCTACTCGACCGCCGGTGGAAAATCGATGCTCGCGTGGCTCGACCCGGAGCGGGTCGACGGACTCTACGAGAACCGGCTGAGCCGCTGCACCGACCGCACGATCACCGACATCTCCGCGCTGCATCTGGAGTTGGGGCGGATCCGCCATCGCCGGGGGCTGGCCTACGAGCGCGGCGAGGCGGTTCGCGGCGTCGCCTGCGTGGGCGCCGCGGTCCACCTCCGCGACCGCCCGGTGGCCGCGATCTCACTGTGCGGCGACGCGCGTTCGGGCAAGCTCGAGCACTTCGCCCCGCTCGTCCTCGACGCCACGCGCGAAGCCTCGCGCGTCCTTCACCTCAGCTGAGTACGTGCGCGCTCCGTTCCACTCTCCCGGACCCGTGACGAGGGCAAACGTGACGAGAACCTGGTCGCACGGGCCGACTTGGCACGCGTGGCAACTCCACTTCATCACGGGGAACACAGTTCGCCCGCTGGCACAGCCAGAACAGCAGCACCGCGACGACCACGACCGGTTACGGGTCACCCCGGATCAGTAGCCCACCGACGCATCGATCCGCGCCACCAACTCCTCGCCCGCGACGAAGCGCTGCACGTTCTCCGCGACGTGCTCGGCGAACGCGGAGTGGCGCACCGAGGGCGGATTCGAGTCGTGCGGGGTGATGATCGCGTTCGGCAGCGTCCACAACGGGTGGCCGTCGGGCAGCGGTTCCGGGTCGGTGACGTCCAGTCCCGCGCCACCGATCATGTTGTCCCGCAGCGCGGTCACCAGCGCATCGGTGTCGACGAGCGACCCCCGAGCGACGTTGATCACCCACGACCGCGGGCCAAGTTCGGCGAGCTGCCGGGCCCCGACCAGGTGCCGGGTCTCGTTGGTTGCCGGGGCCGCGACCACGACGTGGTCGACCCGCCCGAAGACCTCGTCGACGCGGTCGGCGGGGATCGTCTCGGCGGCGCCGGGCACCGGGCGGCCGGAGCGGTTGACCGCGATCACCGTCGCGCCGACCGCGGCGAGCATCGGGATCATCGCCCGCCCGATTCCACCCGCCCCGACGATCGCGACCCGCGCCCCGCGCAGCGTCCCGACCTTGCCGAAGAACTCGCGCTGCCGCCACGTGGTCGCGGCCAGGTGCTCGGGCAGCGCGCGGACACCCGCCAGCAGCAGCATGAACGCGTGCTCGGCGACGGTCGCCGAGAAGGCACCGGCCGCCGACGTCCACACGACCTCCGGGTGCCGCTGGATGACGCCGGCGTCGAACCAGTGCTCCACGCCGGCCGAGTTGAGTTGCACCCACCGAATCGACTCGGGCAGCTCGGCCGGGAAACTCGTGGCGTCCTCGCCGTCCCACACGAGCGCCTGCGCGTCCGCCAGGTCCGCGAGTTCAGCGCCACCGCGGACGACGGCGTCCGACAGCAGGTCGTCGGGCTTCGGGCCGAGGGCGATGAGCATCGGTGTCGTCACAAGGTCTCCTTCGCAGTGCGGCCGGTCGTCCCGGGCCTCGGGTCCGAGGCTAGGCGTCGAGGCCGCGGGATCGACAGCTGCCGTCCCCACCAGCGGTGCCGGTGGGGGATTTCCGATATGCGTCCGAAGGGATTAGAGCCTCCGACCTCGATCTGCGGCTCTGCGCAGGAGCCCGTCACCGTCGGCGCGGCGGTACCAGCGCGAGGAAGTTCCGGCCCGGTTCATCGGCAGGCCATCCGGCGGCATTCCGTCGTTGTGGTTGCCGACCTACCGTCCTCGCGTCGTTGACTATCCAATGGGAGGTACCCGCACAGTGACCACCTCACCGCTCAATCGCCGCACGTTCCTCGAACGCACCGCCCTGGCCGGAATCGGGGTAACGCTCGCGGGCAGTGTCGGCACCCTGTTCCGGCCCGCTCTCGCGGGCGCCGCGCCCGGCGGCGTGATCGGCTACGGCCCGCTCGTCCCCGACCCCAACGGGATTCTCGCCCTGCCCGAGGGGTTCTCGTACACGATCGTCTCCCGCTCGGGCGAGACGCTGCTCGACGGTGGCGTCCCGTTCCCGAGTGATCCCGATGCGAACGGTGTATTCGCGAACGGCACCGGCACCACGATCGTCACCAACCATGAGGTCGGCAGCAACGAACCGTACGGTGTCCCGGCCGTCGACGGGCTCACCTACGACCCGGGTGCCCGCGGTGGCACCACCACCACCGCGATCGACCGCAGCGGTGCACGCCAGGGCCAGTACGTCGGCGTCGCGGGCACGGTGAACAACTGTGCGGGCGGCATCACCCCGTGGGGCACCTGGCTCACGTGCGAGGAGACCGAGGCGCGCGCCGGCTCGAACGGTTTCACCCTCGCCCACGGCTACGTCTTCGAGGTCGATCCCACCAGCCAGGCCGCGAACATCGGCAAGAGCCCGATTCCGCTGAAGTTCCTCGGCCGGTACGCGCACGAGGCGGTCGCCGTCGACCCGTCGTCGACCGCCGTCTATCTCACCGAGGACGCAGGCGGCCCCAACGGCCTGTTCTACCGGTGGACCCCGCCGCAGGGCTTCGTCGGTGGCCCGGGTGCGTTCCACGCGCTCGCGCAGTCGCCGGGCGGGGACACCGCCGGCACCCTGCAGGCGATGAAGTGCTTCCTCGACGGCACCCACGTGCCCGATCTCTCGCAGGCGACCGCACCGGGCGTCCGCTACACCGTGCAGTGGATCGACGTCCCCGACCGTGACGCGAAGACCACCTCGGTGCGCAAGCAGTTCACCAACGACCAGGTCACCCGTAGCCGCAAGCTCGAGGGGCAGTGGTGGGGCGACGGCGGCGTCTACGTCGTCGCCAGCTTCGCCCGCACCAGCGACGGCAGCGTCGCCGAGCACGACGGGCAGGTGTGGTTCTACGATCCGGCCACCCAGACGATCGAGCTGAAGACCCTGTTCGGTGTGAACCCGGACCCCTCCGTCGACACCGGCAACTACGACGGGCCCGACAACATCACTGTGTCGCCGCACGGCGGCCTGATCCTCGCCGAGGACGGCGACGGCATCAGCCATCTGATCGGGGTCACCGAGAACGGCGAGCCGTTCTCGGTCGCCCGGAACGAACTGAACGAGAGCGAGTTCTGCGGTCCGGCATTCAGCCACGACGGCCAGACGCTCTACGCCAACATCCAGACCCCCGGCATCACCGTCGCGATCCGGGGCCCCTGGCGAACCTCGACGGGCTCGTCCGTCGGCTCGGCCGGGCTCTCCTTCGGCTCGGCCAGTCTGCCGTTCGGCTCGTAGACCGAAGCCCTTGCAGTAGCAGGGGAACGAAGTATCAGCGGCCCGCTCCAACGTCTGGAGCGGGCCGCCCACGGGAAGTGCGACTTCCGATTCGTTCCGTGTCGTACTCGAGGAGGGCGCTGACAGCCAATCGAGGTGTCATTGACCACGATGGATGCCATCGCCAAAAATCAGTCCGACTGGTCTGATTCATCCCGGGCATGAAACGGACAATCACCGCAATCGCTATATCTGCTGCCGCGCTGGTGATCGGAGGGTGCTCCAGCTCGGATCCTGGACCATCGGACTCGACCCCGACTGCGGAGCTCGGCGCCACGCAAACTGTGAAGGGCGACGGCTGGGAAGCCGAGGTCACCGTCGCGGATCTCGTCACGCGCGAGATGGACTACTACGGCGAGATCAAGCCGGAACGGCAATACCGGGCGCTAGTCGCGGTCCGGTCCGTCAGCGGCGCGACTCCACTCGCGTCGAATGCGTTTGAGGCCATCTCCGCAGACGGGGCGAGCCTCACGCTGTCAATCGGCGGCGAGTCGGATGACATCCAGACCGGACATCCCCGCCGGCCAGCAGCGCGCGGGGATGGTGACATGGACCGGCAAGCCGGACATCCAGGTCTCGAAGATCTCGTACTTACGAGAGGGCGCCTTCCCTGCTGCAACGTGGACCGTGCCCGGTGCGGCTGAGTCGGCGCCGCCGTCACGGATGCCGAACCATGACGAGGTCGTCGCGACTCAGTCCGCTGCTCCGGCACCAGCTACCTCCGTTTCCGCGCCAGCGGTCGAAACACCCGGGGTGACGCAGGCACCGGCCGTGGCGACTGCCCGGCAGGTGACGCCGACCTACGAGGCCCCCGCCGCCGGGGAGCCGCAGGCGCCGATCGGATTCACGGGTGCACCGAATGGGGCACCCGGGCCCTTGACGGGCAAGACGGTGGACTACTGCATGGATCAGTCGATGTATCAACGCGGCACCACGCAGTTCACCGACGGAACGACCGGATGGACTGAGCAGTGCGCCTACGGCGGCTGAGCTTGCCGCGCAGCTGACGTGAATCGCACCCCACAGTTCCAAGTGGGTATACCCGAACGCCCCGAGAACGTGCCGTCGTGACCGGCTGACGCAAAACGAGAAATCCCCCACCAGCGGTGCTGGTGGGGGATTTCTGATGTGCGCCCGAAGGGATTCGAACCCCTAACCTCTTGATCCGTAGTCAAGTGCTCTATCCGTTGAGCTACGGGCGCATGTCCAAACAGTGTTCATTTGTTACTGGCCCAACGAAGCACCAGTGTGGCGGAGGCGAGAGGATTTGAACCTCCGGTCCCCTTTAAGGGGGACAACTCATTAGCAGTGAGTCCCATTCGGCCGCTCTGGCACGCCTCCTTGGGGGCCGGCCCTTTCGAACCGCCGGGCGAAACATTACACAGAGATCCCCGGCAAACGCAAAACCGCTGGTCAGCGGCCCAAGCACATGCAATCACCGCAGGTTCCCGTCGAACCAGTCGAAGATCCGGCGCTGGGCGTCGAGCATCGCCACGACGAGCGGGTCCTCGTCGCCGGCGGCCGCCTCGGTGACCGGCGGCTCGTCGGCCCGGTGCGCGAGACCGCTGTAGCTGACGATGTTGGTGGCGACGTCGGCCCGCGCGACCGCGTCTCGTAGCCGCTCGACGTGGTCGCGCGGGGTCATCGGATCGTCCTCGCCGTACAGGCCCAGCCACGGCGCCTTGAGCGACGGCCCGGCCTCGACGAGGGTGGGGGTGTCGGCGTTGAGGGGTTCGACGATGCCGTGGGCGGAGACGCTCACGGCGGCCGCGACCGGCCGATTGGTGGCGACGATCATCGCGGCGGTGCCGGCGTCGTCGAATCCGAGCACCCCGACGCAGTCGGTGTAGATGCCACGGTCGACGAGCCAGTCGAAGGTGGCATCGAAGTCGTCGAAGAGGTTCTGGCCGAACACCTCGGTGTCGCTGTGCGCGGCTTCGCGATGGAACAGGTGCGGGGCCACCACCAGCCAGCCCTCCGCGGCGAGGGCGCGCATCAGGTCGATCAGCGCGGGGGTGAACTGGCGGGACTCGTGGAGCACCACGATGCCGCCACGCGCATGGCGATCGGGCTGGACGGCGGTGAGCGGTACCCGCGGCGCCTCCACGACGGCGTCGTCGTCGGCGCGCAGGGGGGCGCTGTCCCGGAAGATTCCCGGCATGATTCAACCTTGGCACGACCACGTCGACAGTGCACGTGATCGCAGGGCGCATAATCGCATCGTGACCCCCGTGACGACCCGCGCCGATCTTGATTCCATCCCCACCTACGTGCCGGGCCGTAGTTATCCCGGGGCGATCAAGCTGGCGAGCAACGAGACGACGCAGGGCCCGCTGCCCGGCGTCGCGCAGGCCATCGCCGACACCGCCGCCACCGCCAACCGGTACCCGGACAACACCTCCGCGGCGCTGATCCGCGCGCTGTCCGAGTCGCTCGGTGTTCCCACCGAGAACATCGCTACCGGATGCGGCTCCGTCGCGCTGTGCCAGGAGTTGGTGCAGGCCACGTGCAGCGTGGGTGACGAGGTCGTCTACGCGTGGCGCTCGTTCGAGGCCTACCCGGTCGTCACGAAGGTCGCCGGCGCGACGCCGGTCCCGGTGCCCCTCACCGCCGAGCACGGCCACGACCTGGACGCGATGCTGGCCGCGATCACCGACCGCACCCGCCTGATCTTCGTGTGCAACCCCAACAACCCCACCGGCTCCGCGCTGGGCCGCGAGGAGCTCGAGCGGTTCCTCGACGCCGTCCCGGCGAACATCGTCGTCGCACTGGACGAGGCCTACTTCGAGTACAACCGCTCCGGCGTCGATGGCGTCGAGCTGGCCCGCACCCGCCGCAACGTCGTGGTGCTGCGCACGTTCTCCAAGGCGTACGGGCTGGCAGGCATCCGCGTCGGCTACGCGGTCGCCGATCCGGCGATCGTCACCGCACTGGCCAAGGTGCACATCACGTTCAGCGTCAACGCGGTGGCACAGGCCGCGGCGATCGCGTGCCTCGACGCGCAGGACGAGCTGCTGCACCGCACCCACGCCGTGGTCGCCGAGCGCGAGCGGATGCGCGACGCGCTCCTCGCCGCGGGCTACGACGTCCCGGTGACGGAGGCCAACTTCGTGTGGCTGCCGCTGCTGGACCGCTCCGCCGCATACGGCGAGGCCAGCGCCGAGGCCGGCGTGCTCATCCGCCCCTACGGTGTGGACGGCGTGCGGATCACGATCGGCGACCCGCACGAGAACGATGCGTTCCTCGCGTTCGCGACATCCGGTGCGGCACTGGAACTCGCCGGCCTCACGGCGGGCTCCCCCACGACGTAATCCAACCGTTATCGGTCGGCAGTTTCACCGCCGCCGAATCGTTGGCAGACTCTGGGCGGTGTGTCGACCAGGGAGCGGTTTGTCCGGACGCCGGACGCGGGGTCGTGTGTCGGTTCTCGCCGCGGCGCTCGGGGCGTCGCTGACCGTCGGCACGCATGCCGTCGACGCCCGCCCGCCGGACGTCGACACCGTTCCGGTGCGTCTGCTCGCGATCAACGACCTGCACGGCAGCCTGCAGCCGCCCAAGGGGGCGCGCGCCCAGATCTCACGGCCCGACGGTCCCGCGACCGACGCCGGTGGCGCCGCCTACCTCGCCGCGTACGTCGACCAGTTGCGCGCGCAGGCCTCCCACTCGCTGCTCTACTCGGTCGGCGACAGCTGGGGGTCGTCACCGATCGAGTCGGCGTTGTTTCACGACGAACCGACCGTGAACCTGTTGAACGAGATGGGCGTCGACGCGGCATCGATCGGAACCCACGAGCTCGACGAGGGATTCGGGGAGCTGCGCCGCCTGCAGGACGGCGGCTGCCACCCGGTGGACGGCTGCCAGTTCGAAGCGGACTTCACCGGCGCGCAGTTTCCGCTGCTCGCCGCGAACATGACCTTCTCCGACGGCACCCCCGCCACGCTCCCCTACTCGGTGAACTACGTCGACGGCGTGCCCGTCGGCGTCATCGGCGTGATGCCGTTCGACGCACCGTCGAAGGTCAGCGTCGACGGCGTCGCGGGTCTCCAGTTCGGCGACGAGATCGACGCCATCGACCGCACGGCGGACTCCCTCGACTTCCTCGGGGTGCGCGCGATCGTCGTCCTCCTGCACCGCGGCGACGAGCAGGCCACCGGCGGCCCCAACGCGTGCGACGTCAGCGACAGTCCGGCCCGCGACATCGCGACCCGGGCGACCCCGAAGGTGGACGCGATCTTCACCGCCGACAGCCACACCCAGTACAACTGCACGGTCGACGACCCGGCGGGCAACCCGCGGCCGATGATGCAGGCGGCCTCGCACGGACGGATCGTGTCGGTGGTCGACATGAGTCTCGACCGCGCGACCGGTGAGGTGGATCGCGAACAGACGCAGGCCTTCAACCAGATCGTCACGCACGACATCACGCCCGACCCGCGGGTCGCCGAACTCGTCGACCGGGCGAGTACGCAGTCCGGCGAGGTGGCCCAGCGGCCGGTCGGCGCCGTCACCGCGGACATCACCCGCGAACCCGGCACGGGCGGCGAGAGCCCGTTGGGCGACCTGATCGCCGACGCCCAACTCGAGGCGGCGCGCGGGCGTGGGGCACAGATCGCCCTCACCAATCCCGGAGGCGTCCGGGCCGACCTGCTCGCCGGCGACGACGACACCGTCACCTTCGGTGACGCCTACCAGGTCCAGCCGTTCGCGAACTCGCTCCAGGTCCGAACCCTCACCGGAGCGCAGCTGAAAGAGGTTCTCGAGCAACAGTTCCAGCCTCGCGACGACGGGTCCGTGCTGGAGCTGATCCTGGCACCGTCGGCCACACTGACCTACCGGATCGACCGCAGATCGCCGCTCGGTTCGCGCATCGCCGACATCCGCGTCGACGGCGGTCCCGTCGATCCGGACGGCCTCTACCGGGTGGCGGTCAACAAGTTCCTCGCCGACGGCGGCGACGGCTTCACCGTCCTGCGCGACGCCACCGAACCCGCCTCCGCCGGAACCGATCTCGATGCGCTCACCGCCTACCTGGAGAGCCACTCCCCCGTAGCGCCACCGGCCCCGGGTCGGATCGCGCTCGCGGCACCGAACTGATGACCACCATGAGACCCCTCGGCGGCTGAGATCGATGACATCGGCTGTGGTGCTGCGTATCCGATACGCAGCACCACAGCCGATCGATCACCACCACAGAGATTCACCGTCCGAGCCGGCGCCGATCGAAGGCGGGTGTCAGGCTCGGTGGGCGAGTTTGGCAGTCAGCCAACAGATCCTGCTAGATCCCCAAGGCGCGGGCCAGCGTCGGCCACGCTTCCCGCAGGTCGTCCTGCCAGTACGGCCAGGAGTGAGTTCCGTACGGGCGGTACAGGAATGTGGCCGGGATGCCGAGTTGCGCCAGCCTGCCGTCGAACAGCTGGGTACACGAGTGCGACGCTGCTTCGAGCGGCCCGCCGACGACCACCTTCTCGAGCGCATCGGGTGCGCCGAGCTCGTACGGGCCCGCCAGCCCGTTGCCGGTGGAGACGAAGATGTCCTTGCCACGCAACTGTTCCGCGTTCACGGATGGATCGTGTGCGGGCCACGCCGGGTCGCCCGGCGTCCCCCACATGTTGTCGGCGTCGCCGCCCTTCGACGCGACGGTGCCGCGCACCGCGGCCTGCGATTCGACGCGGCCGGTGTCCATGCAACCGCTGAGCGCGGCGACCCCGCGGTAGAGGTCGGGATTGCGGGCGACGAGTGTCATCGCGCCCTGTGCACCCATCGACAGGCCGGCGATCGCGTTGACGCCGTTGCCCCGGAACCGCCCGTCGACGATCGGCGGCAGCTCGCGAGTCAGGAATGTCTCCCAACGGTTTTCACCGAGAACGGGATCGATTCGCTCCCAGTCGGTGTAGTAGCCGGCCGTGCCACCGACGGGCAGGACGACGTTGACGTTCTTGTCCGCGAAGAACTCGACGGCATCGGTCTTCTGCGTCCAGGTGCTCTCCTGGTAGTCCGACTCGGATCCGGCGCTGACACCGTCGAGCAGATACAGCGACGGCCGTGCGGCCGCGCCCTTCGGATGCAGGATCTGCACCTGGACGACCTTGTTCATCGCCGGCGAGAACACGAACAGTGCCGTGCGCTGATCCGTCAACTCCACCACGTGGTCGACGTGCGCCGCCGCGGCAACCGCCGGTGGCATCTGCTCGATCGGCACGGCATTCGCCGCGAATGCCGGACTGAACATCGACAGCGCGGCCGTCAGGCCCACCGTCGTCATGGCTGATCGCCCCATCACTACTCCGCCCACCCCCTGGGTATCAGTTGACACTCCACGGTACGGAGCGATCCGGTTCGCTGCCGGGTTCTCGACGACATCCGCCGCCGCTGATGTGCCGCCGGGCCGCAGGTGAGGGGGAAATGTGAGAGCAGTCCGTTACAAGTGGACGCGGCCGGATCACGTCGCTGCCGGACGCGGACAATCCACATCACACCCGCGGTTCCGGAATACCCCGCTACCGGTCGGCGTTGTGGACTTCGGATCGGTGCGCTCCGTGTCCCCCGGGCTCAACCCATTGCCCTCGCGGAGTTCCGTCCGGCTGGAGCCGCGTTGCGCCTTTCGCCGTGAGGCGACCGAGCGCACCGATCCACTTCTCGTTTCGACAGCATGCCCATCCGACAGTGTCCCTCCCCCGAAATCGCCACGTATACGTCACGCCGATCTCACGAACCACAGCCGCCGGCCACCGACCGTTCACCGGGCGGCCACGGTTCCGCCAGTTCCTTCGATCAGGATTCGGTCGTTCTGTTGCGAGTGTTCGAAGGAGAAGCGTTGAATTCCCGTCTCAAAGTTGTCGGTGTCGCTGCGGCATTGACCGTTGTCCTCGCCGGATGCAGCCAGTCGACGACCGCCGACACCGCAACCGCCCCGACCGTCTCGTCGACCACGTCCTCGCTGCCGGCGAGTTCGACCGCGACGGCGCAGACTCCGCGTCTGATGTCGGTCAACAACTTCCGCGATCTTGCCGGGCCGGACGGCGGCTACACCACCTCCGACGGACGTCGTGTTCGCGAGGGCGTTCTCTACCGCTCCAACGCACTGGCCACCAGCGACGCGGACGCCGCGACGCTGGACGCCCTCGGCGTGAAGGCTGTCTACGACCTCCGAACCACGGCGGAGATCGGCAAGAGTCCGGATCGTGTTCCCGCGGGCGCGCGCTACACCCACGTCAACATCCTCGGCGACGCCGCGAGCGGCGCGGTCACGTCGTCGGTGGATCTCTCCACGCCCGAGAGCGCCGCGGCAGTGCTCACCGATGCCAACCGACGGTTCGTGACCGATCCGGCGATGCGCGCACAGTTCGCGACCCTGCTGACCGACATCGCGACCACCGACGGGCCGCAGCTCTTCCACTGCACCGCGGGCAAGGACCGAGCCGGTTGGACCAGCGCGGTTCTGCTGAAGATCGCCGGTGTCGACGACGCGACGGTGATGAGCAATTACCTACTCACCAACGAGTATTCGAAGGATTCCATCGAGGCGACCGCCGCACAGGTCGCGGCCGCGAAGGGCGAGCAGGCCGGTGCGGCCATGAAGGTTCTCATGGGCGTCTCGCCCGAGTTCCTCCAGGCCGGGTTCGACGAGATCAGCACCAACTTCGGTACGTTCGACAACTATCTGACCTCCGGGCTCGGGCTGTCGGCCGACACGATCACCGCATTGAATACCAAGCTCACCGTGTAGGTCTCGGGACTCGCACCGAGCGACGGGTCATGCGCCGCTGCATGATCGACTGAGACCGGCGGACGTAGGTGCTTCCTGTCACGGGCAGGAACGTGCCCGAAGATCCGTGGTGAGGGGGGAATGCCCGACCGTCATTGCAGCGCGTCGAGGTGAACGACGCGCGGTCGTCGGGGGACACTGGGGCGAACGCCGGGCGGGCACCTCGACACCGATGAGTTTGGGGTGGATCGTCGGTCTGTATCACCGAACAGTTCGTCGAGACGAAGGAGACAGTCCGTGCGCATCGTGGTCAGTGAGTTCATGAGCCTGGACGGCGTCGTGCAGGCACCGGGTGGGCCCGAGGAGGACACCGACGGTGGCTTCGCCCACGGCGGGTGGTCCCATCCGTACTTCGACGCCGAGGTGATGGGCGCGGCGATCGGTGCCGCGGCGCAGCAGACGGAGGCGCTGCTGTTCGGGCGCCGCACGTGGCAGACGATGGCGGCCGCGTGGCCGGAGCGGGCCGGAGACCCGTTCGCCGACCACATGAACAACATCCGCAAGTACGTCGTCACCGACACCCTCACCGACGACCAGCTGACCTGGACCAACACCACGCGCATCCCGGCCGGCGACGCCATCGCGGAGATCCGGAAGCTGCGCGCCACCGCAGGCGGCGACCTGTCGGTGATGGGCAGCACGACGCTGGTGCGGACGCTGCTGCGTGAGGGCCTGGTCGACGAACTCCTGCTCATGATCGAGCCGGTGCTCCTCGGCGGCGGGAAGACGATCTTCCCCGACGACGGCGTCCAGCGCCCGCTCGAGCTGGTCTCGTCGGTCACCACGGGCACCGGGGTACTCGTGTGCACCTACCGCCCCGTCACCGACTAGCACCGCACGGGTCTAGGCATCGAAAATCCGTTTACAAGGCCCGGCAGGGCGGACGAGGATCGGGCCCATGTCTGTGGATATCTCGGCGCCGGCCCGACTGGGCGAATCGCGCCTCGCCGACGGGCGAGTGATCGGGTGGGCCGAATGGGGACGCGAGGACGGCGTTCCGGTGCTGGTGTGCCCGGGCGCCGCCACCACCCGATCACTCGGGTTCGGCGCCGGCGTCGTCGATGCGCTCGGCGCGCGGCTCGTCTCGCTCGACCGTCCGGGCCTCGGCCGGTCGACACCGCTGCCCGGTAAGACGTTTCGAGACTTCGCGGCCGATGTCGGCGAGTTCACCGCGCTGCGTGGGCTCGGCAGGCCGGCGATCGTGGGGAACTCTCAGGGGGCGCCCTTCGCCCTCGCCTGCGCGGCGGCCGGTGTCAGTGGCGCGGTCGCGATCGTGTCCGGTGCGGACGAGGTGGCGGCACCGCAGTTCGCCGATGCCCTGCCCGAACCACTCCGCGATCTCGTCGAACTGACCGCGTCGGATCCGGACGCCGCGGAGCGTCTCTTCGCGACGTTCGACGCGGACGCCATGTGGCAGATGGTGATCGACTCCAGCCCCGCGTCCGACCTCGCCGTCTACCGGGACCCCACGTTCGAGGGTTCCTATCGTGCCAGCATGCGTGAGGCGTTCGCGCCGGGCCCCGCCGGCTACGCACGCGACACGGTGTTGGCGATGGGCCGCTGGCCCATCGACCTCACGACGATCGTTGTCCCCGTGGACATCTGGTACGGCGATCAGGACACCGGCCACTCACCCGACAACGGTGAGAGTCTGGCCGCCCGCATCCCCGGAGCTGTTCGCCACCTGGTGCCCGGCATCGGCGGCGCCGTCCTGTGGACACACGCCGAACCGATCCTGCGCGCGTTGCTCGGTCACGCCGATCCGCAGGACCGGGACCAACGGAGCTAGGTGTACCCGGTCAGGACGTTGGTAGCGGGCGTGTCGGCTTGATGTGAAGAGAACCTCCGAGTGGGGTGTGGCTTGTCTAAGGCCCACATCCGCTCGGAGGTTCTCGTGTCCCACCGTAATGCCCGAACCACATATCTCGGCAGATTGCTCATCGTCGAGCGCTACCGAGATGGCTGGCCGAAAGCGCATATCGCCAGCGCAATGGGGATATCCCGGAAGTGCGTGTCGACGTGGGTGGCCCGCTACGAGACCGAGGGCGAAGCCGGGTTACACGATCGGTCCTCCCGCCCGCACACCATGCCGACCCGAACCGCAGCCGAAGTCGAGACCCGGATCGTCGAGCTCCGTGTGCGTGAGCGACGCGGGCCGGACTGGCTCGCAGCAGAACTCGGGGTGCCGGCCCGCACAGTCTCCCGAGTCCTACGGCGCCACCAGGTGCCACACCTGGCGGACTTGGACCCGATGACCGGTCAGGTGATCCGCTCGTCGAAAACCACCGCCGTGCGCTACGAACGTGAGCGGCCCGGCGAACTGGTGCACATGGACGTCAAAAAGCTCGGCAGAATCCCCGACGGTGGCGGATGGCGCGCACACGGACGAGCCGCCGGATCGACAGCCCGCGACCGCAGCACCCGGACCGGATTCGACTACGTCCACTCGCTCGTCGATGACCACTCCCGACTCGCCTACTCGGAGATCCTCCCAGACGAAAAGGGCTCCACCTGTTCGGGTTTCCTGACCCGTGCGATCGACTACTTCGCGGACCGCGGCATCACGAGAATCGAGCGGTTGATGACCGACAACGCCTGGGCCTACCGATGGTCCCTACGCGCAGTCTGCGCCGAACACGGGATCAAGCAGAAGTTCATCAGACCGCACTGCCCGTGGCAGAACGGCAAGGTCGAACGCCTCAACCGGACCCTGCAAACCGAGTGGGCCTACCGTCAGGTCTTCACCAGCAACAGCGAACGCGCCCACGCACTTGCACCCTGGCTCGAGTACTACAACACTCGACGACGCCACAGCGCACTCGGAGGACTCCCACCGATCAGCCGACTGCAACCAACCTGATGGCCAGGTACAGCTAGGGCTTGTCTCCTATTGCGTGATGGATCTCAGCCAGATGCAGACCGTCCGAGATGAGCCGCATCATGCTCGCACTGTGACCAGCGCGCGTAGGGCGCCCGCTGCGGGGCTCAGCGGCCCATGCGCTCGCCACACCAGAGCAAGACGGGCCGACACTCGCGGGGTGATCGCGACCGTGCGGATCAGCTCTCCGGCATCGTCCTGCGAGACCTCGGATGCCGGCAGGATCGCCGTTCCGAGTCCTCGGTGTGCGAGTCGAGCCGCGACCTGTGGATCGCTGGCCTCGAAGGCGATGTGCGCGGGCAGGCCGGTCTCGGCGAAGCTTGCGTCGAGAGCAGAACGGATCCCCGTTCCGCGCGGCAGCGTGATCAGTGGGCGCGCGGTGAGCTCGCGAAGCGAGACTGTGGGTTTCTCTGCCAGTGGATCGGTATGGGCGACGACGGCCACGAGCTCCTCTTCGCGAATGACTCGACAGGCGATACCCGACGGCGAGTCCCCGGCCAGGCCTACGAAAGCCAGGTCCAGTCGTCCGGTGCGGACCTCCGTCAGGAGGGCCTCCGAACTCTGTTCGGTCATGGTCATTTCGATGTCTGGGTAGCGGGCGTGGAAGTCTGCCAGCAGTTCGACGAGGTCGAGTGCCGCCGAGGGCACCGAGCCGATACCGACGTGCCCGCGCGCCAGGCCTGCCACCGCATCGGCCGCATCGCGCGTCGCCGATGCTGCAGCCACCGCGGCGCGCGCGTAGGGAAGTACAGCGGCACCGACCTCGGTCAGTGTCACCGTTCGCCCCGAGCGGTCCAGAAGGGCATGCCCCAGTTCGCGTTCCAGGTGGCGTATCTGCGCACTGACACCCGGTTGCGCGACATGCAGTCGATCCGCAGCTCTGGTGAAGTTCGCCTCGTCGACGACAGCCAGAAAGTACCGCAGCTGGCGCAGTTCCATAACCGTTGATTCTAGTTGCGAGACGAACCAGCTCTTGGACGTATCGCTGCTGTCGAACCTAGCGTGGTCACGCGGCCTACCCTCCGCCGAGTGATCTGCGTCCATCACGGGTTTGGTTCCGGTCGGACGGGCACACGACGGCCGTCATATTCCGCCGAGCAAAGGACATCGCATGCGCCTGCCCAATCAGTTCTTGATCTATGTCAGCGACACCGCCTCGTCGGCGGCGTTCTACGGCGAGCTATTCGGCATGCAAGCTCAGATGCTCAGCCACCGTTACGCGATCTTCGACCTGGGTGGTGGGGTCGTTCTCGCACTGTGGGGAGGGAAGACTCGAACGGCCGACGCTCCCTCGGTCCCGGCGTTCGAGGTCGGGCTCCTGGTCGAAGGTGGAAGCCCGAAGATCCGAGAGATCTACGACGAGTGGCTGGACAAGGGCGTCGAGATTTTGGAGGAACCATGCGAGGACGTATTCGGGCTGACGTTCGTGGCCGCGGATCTGGACGGTAACCGACTCCGGGTAGCACCCGTCGACCGCTGAACTCGCCTTACCAGGGTGCCGTCCGCCAGCGGTACCCGGATGGCCTCGGCCTGCGCGCCGCCGATCCCGTTCCCGGCCCAGAACCCGCCGTGGCGGCACCACGTCTGCAGACCCTCCTGGCAGAAGTCGCACGTTCCGTCCGACCAGGCGAACGGGCCGATCACGAAGTCGCCCTTCTTCAGCGTCGACACTTCCCCACCGACCTCTTCGACCACCCCGATGAACTCGTACCCCATCGGCGTACCGCCGGGTGTCGCGGGCAGGTTGTGGTACGGGTGCAGGTCGGATCCGCAGACGCACGTGCGCACGATCCGCACGATCGCGTTGGACGGCTGCTGCAGTGTCGGATCCGGCAGATCCTCGACCCGAACGTTCCCGACCCCCGACGCGCTGCAACTCCTCGCCAGCTGGGCGGCCACCCAGGACCGGTTCGCCACCGACTCGACACCGACGTGACGGTGGCACAAAAAAGCCCCTCACCTGCCGAAACAGGTGAGGGGCTGTGGCGGAAGCGGAGGGATTTGAACCCCCGGTGGGTTTAACGCCACGCTCGCTTTCAAGAAGTGAGCGGGTACAAATACGAAATCCAGACAAAATTTCCGCTGGTCAGTGCCTTTGCCTCTCGAATGACCTGTTCCAACAGCTCGACACTGCCCAATTGTGTGTCACATCTGTGTCATATTGCGCTCCATTGACCTCACTGCGAAATACTCCCGGCACCACCGGCCCTGGCGAAGGTCAAGATAGGCGTGCTGTTCAAGCGCGCCCGGTCCGTTGTCGTTCACGAGTCACCTCGCTTCCGCGGCCGCTGTCAGTTTCAGAAGTCGACTGCACTGTTACATGGCGTTTTACGGTCGTGTGCTGTCCCGCTGTTAGCAACTCCCCCGTGAACTCCGGAGCTAGTCGATGGCAGCGGAGTAGGACTCACGTGCTTGGGCCAGTTCGGCCCAGTGTGCTTCAAGCCCAGCGAGAGTGGGACTCACGTTGAGGGTGGGTAGAGGCTGCGAGTGGCCGTCGATGTACCGACATGCGTCCTCAAAGATGCGGTTGACCGTCTCGATCGCGGCGGGCAGCGCCCCAGGCTTGATCTTCGCCAGGTTGGTCATACGCACATTACGTTGGTAGCGCTGGGTGACGCCCTGGAGGAGTTCTGTCTCGGTGAATACCTCGCACCAAGACCGTATCCAGCTGTAGCCCGTCCGAACGAGCGCTGCCCTTGCATCGCCGTGCTGGGTCTTGGCGTCCTGGATGGTGGTGTTGATGTGCTTCTTGAGGTTGTTCAGGCTGTCCCACCGGGGGCCGGTGGCGCGGGTGACGTGCCCCTTTCCATCCTCGTCGGTGATTTGGAAGTAGGAGCACCGCTTGGACGACTCCATGAGCGCAAGCAGCGTGCTGGCGAAGAAGATGTCGTGAGTGAACACGATCACCTGCGATGTCTCAGCCAGCGAGGCAATGCGCTGCGCGACTTCGTGGATCCGTCGGTGGTCGAGACTGGAGACGGGATCGTCGAAGATGACGGGCGCGGTAATTCCTGTGAGGCGGGCCTCTGCGAGGAAGTCCGCCATCGCCAGGACCTTCTGCTCGCCTTCGGATAGAACCGCGGAAGGCCTGTATTTCCCGCTGAGGACCTTCCGACGTTGTGCGCGACCCTGACGTCCGACGAACTCAACCTGCAGTTCGGGTGCGCGGAGGGCTGTGCACTCTTCGCTGAAGAGCGTGTCGAAGCTCTCATTGATCATCTGGTCGCTCGCAGCCTTGGCCAGACCCGTGACAGAACGCGACAGGCCCGGCATGGGCTTGGTGAGGAGGAGTAGTCGTTCAGCCTGCTTAGCGTCGCGTACGTGCGCTTCGATGACAGTCCACGACTTTGCGAGTTCGGCAGCAGCTTCGAGCTCGACAAGTTCCTTTTTCTTTTCGGTGAGCGTCTCTGCCCGTGTGGCGGCCTGATTTCTCAGCTCGCCGAGTGCTTGTGTAGTGATTGCTAGCGCGGCTGCAACCGCCTTGGAGTCCATCCCGGCATGCGCAGTCAGGGTGGGATCGACGTTCGATACGGCTCGAACGTGCTCAGTCAGACCAACGATCAACGCGAGGATACGGTCGAGTTCGGCGTGAAAAGGCGGCTTGTCGTCCGCGCCGGCGTAGTCGTTGACGTAGGCCTCGGCGTCACCGACCTTGATCGAGGTGACTTGGTTGGTGAGCGCATGCAGCCTAGCTTTCGAAGCGGCAATCTCGGTGGTGATTTTGTCCTCGAGGTACTCGGCGTACTTGCCGATGAGGGATCGCGCAGCATCGCCCAATGGCTGTCGACAGTACAAACACCGCTCAGCATCGTGCACTTCCAGGGCGGTGAGGTGCGCTTTGTACGCCTCAGCGGATTCAAGGAACGCACTCCAGGTGTCATCTGGCTCGGCGGGAAGGTCGGCTGCCGCGAACAAGGTCACGCGGAAGGTGCGGTAGTCCTCTTCAAACCCGGTAAGCGTAGCGAGTTCGCGGTTGTAAGCGGACACGTTGAAATCGGCGATCGCGGAGGCTGCCGCAGATGCCTCGGTGAGGATGCGTTCGACTCGCTGTTGAACCTTGATCTCAGCGCTGATTGTGTCTGCTTCCAGCGCCGCGACCGTGCGGCGTAGGTTTCCGATGCGGGTATCGACGTTTGGATCATCGTCAGCCGCCGCTTTCAGTTGCTCCAGATCTGTGGCTGCTCCGAGTGTTTCGATGAGTGGATACACCGTGGCGCCGCGAGGGACCCGAGCCGCAACCCCAGCGGCGCCAGGCGTCAGATCCTGGACGGCTTGGCCGATTTGAGTCTGTACTGACTTGATACCGGCGATCACGTGGTTGAACAACGCCAATGCAGCCGGCACGTAGACGTACTCAAGGTCGTCATCGACGTGAAAGCTGACGGAGGGACTGTCGAAGATCGACATCCTGGTGAACGGGGCGACACCCTGTTGACCTGTCCAGGTATATGTCTTCGACTCCGAACCGAGTGTGTAGCCGACGAGCGCCGACTTGGCCTGGGGCGTTGTCTCTCTGACGTTGCCAAGGATCACATCGGCGGTCCGGCTGGCGGCGAGAGCTTTGAAGATCCGAGAATACCCAGTCTTGCCGGTTCCATTCTCCCCGAACAGGATTGTCAGCCCCTCATGCGGTGAGATGCCCCCGCCCTCTACTAGGGCGTTGACGCCGGTGACAGCGGAAAGTGAGGTGAGCGTGAGAGGCTCAATTTCCTCATCCTTGCGTTCAAGGGTCGCCAGCGGCTCCTCGGTAGGGAGTTCGCGAGCGTCGAAGGCCTTCTCTTGCCGAAACAGTGCGTATGCCTGGGCTTCTTCGTCGCTTCCCAGTGGGCCGCCGCAGCTAAGAACCTGACGGACGATGTAGCGCACCCACTCATCGGATGAGTTCGCCCATTCTCGGAGCAGGCCACGGGGGTCCTGCCGCTGCTGCTGAGTCTCTGCATCCACCACTGTCCCGCCCTCCCCCAATGAGTGCGAGGTCGCGGTTGACCGCGCTACTCCCGCTCGACTTTAACCGGGGCAGGAGGCACTCATCCTTCGCGGTCAACTACAAGCGTCCCGCTCAGCGATCGTCAAACAGGACTGCATCTGAAATGCGGAAGAAGGTGTCTGTGATCTTCAGTGATAGATGGCACGGTTCTGAGGGGCGAAGTGGCAGGGTGTCCGGGATCCGGTGCGGCGTCGAAGCCCGAAGAAGAGAAGCACCCGTGGAGTTGCCGGGCGCGAGCGAATCAGCCGGACGTGGTTGGCGCGTCCAGTCTGTGTTCGACACGGCTGACCATCGGCATGTGCGCGGTGGCGTAGCGGGCATCGACCTTTTCTGCCCTGGACCGGTCTACCGGAATCGACGGGCGGATGGCTCGACCATCACGGTTGACCAACCACAGCAGCGGGCACGTCGTCCCGGGATAGTGGTCGGACGGTGGCCGGCGGGTCTTTCCGAACCAGGCGCCGATCCACCATCATCGGAGGACGTCGCACGGGTGCATCCTCCTAGGTCGAAGGTGGTAGCCCTACACGAAGTCGCCGTTGCGTCAGATGCGCCGGCCGTCGTGTCGACCGATTCCTGAGACGCGGTTTGTGTGACAGTGGGCGGTATGCACAACGACAGTGTGTGGACATGGACGATCGGTTCCGCTGCGGCTCCTGTCGGACTTCTCGGGGTGGCGCTGGTCGGCATGCCGATCCTGAACGGCACCGGGTTCGCGATTGCCGACATCATCTCCAACTGGCTGTTCGTGTTGATGATCAGCGCACTGTTGTTCGTGCCCGCGATCGCTCTGACCGTGTACGGCGCCGAGCGCCTCGAACGATACCCGCGGGCCGCGCGGATCCTCGCGACGATCGGGCTGGTCGGGATGAGCCTGCTCTACATCTACATCGTCGTCGTGGGTTTCCAGGACACCGCTCCGATCCCGCCCAGTCTGAGCGAAACTCGTTGGGCGCCACAGCTCACGGTCGGTGAAGCGGCAGTCTTTGCGGCCCCATTCATGATCCTGACAATGGGCAATGCCTACACCATCTCCCTGTTGTGGAGCCGGCAACGGGTCCCCCGACATGGCGTCCTCTGATCTTACTGCTGAGTCACCAGTAGATGGGGCGTTTCGGACACGGAGATGAGGCCTTCCACTTCGCTGAACACGCGTGCTTTCAGCGCACCGCACTCGTCCTTGGGCACGCTCGGGCGTATAGCGCGACCACCCTCGTCAACCAACCACAGCGCCGGGACCCGCACGTGGCTCGGAGTGCATCCCCGATCCCGTCGGTCCGAGGGTTCGCTGAGCGCGTCGAGGACACCACTCAGGTCGCCTTCGTATCGTGTTTCGGCTACCGCTACTTCGCCCGAGGCTGTCGGAGTGTCGGGACCTCCGGGCCTGCATGCGACGACGGCGGTCGGAACGAATCCATCGGGTAGGGATCCGGGTGCGGGAGCGTCTGCCTGGCCGGGTGGTGGAACAACTGCAACGGGCAGAAGGATCGGAAGCAGATTCGGGGCAATGCAATTCGGGCTGGGAACCACTTCTGCGCGAGGTGGCCGGTCTGGGTCGCTCACACACGCGGACACATTGAGTAGTGCGACACACGCCATCAGAGAGCTGGCGAGGCGGCTGCGGTTCAATTGCGCGGGAACGGATCCGGGCATCCGGATGATGCTGGGCCACGGTGTCCGACAGTTCGCGGCCTCTGGCTCTTGGCTTCGAATCATGAGCAGGTCTGCAGGAAGCCGGTGGCACCCGGCCTCAGCTGGAAGTGCTTTTCCTGCCCTTTCGCCTCGAACACTGCCGATGTCTCCGATACCCGGGTCATGGTCCCCGCCTGATAGGGGTCGTCCCACCCGGCCGGCGAGTTCGCCGGTTCGGAAGTGGGGCCGGGAGTGACTGGCACTGCTTCCCAGTACTCACCCGCAAAGAGCGCTTCCCGCGCGCCGCAGTGGGTGTACATGTCGAACGCGTACCCGGTGCCATCCTCGATCTTGTCGGGCGCCGGCTCGGATGGAGCGCCGCATGCTGCCACTCCTACCGCGAGGAGTGCTGTTGCGCCGACTCGACACAGGCTCCGAGTGGACGAAACCCGAGTCTCGTACCGTGCCGCCTTCGCCATCGATCCGCCCTCACCCATCTGTCAATCCACTCTGGCCGCAGGCGCAAGAAACAGCGTGCATGCGTACGTCACCGCCGACCATGCCACCGAGATCCCCAGGAACCAACCTCCGAACGGTGGGAGGAACTGCCCAGGCGTCGCTGAAGCCGACACTCTCCAGACAAAGACCACCGTGACCAGCAGGAACACCGCCGCTGCCGAACATGCAGCGAACCTGTGCCGCCAACAGCGTGCCGACCGTGGCGGCCGCACCTGCGCCGATCGCACCGCCAGAGCGCCGCCCACGACTGACACCGAACCGACCACGACCCCGATGAACCCACCCACCACTAACCTGCCGCTTTCACGGTAATTCGGCTGAACACCTGTGTCACTGACGTTGAACAATCGCGTGATCAAGGAGCACCTTTCAGGTGGCCAAGTCTACGTCCCCGTACCCACACCTGTCCGCATCGGCCACCGGAACCGGCGTCGTGTCGCATGCCGGGACGGTCTTGTTGCTGCGTACCGCCGAGAAAACAGGCCTGACCACCGCCCTGTCGGCCGCGCTCGAGCCGTGGCGCAAGCCCCTCGCGACGCACGACCCGGGCAAGATCGTGTTGGATCTCGCGGTCACGCTCGCGCTCGGCGGTGACTGCCTGGCCGACATCGCGCAGTTGCGGGCGCACCCGCAGGTGTTCGGTCCGGTCGCCTCCGACCCGACCGTATCGAGGCTGGTCACCGCGCTGGCCGCGGACCCCGGCGCCGCACTCGCGGCGATCGGGAGTGCTCGCGCTGCGGCCCGACGCCGTGCATGGGCCGCGGCCGGAGACCGGACACCCGATCATCGGATCGACGAGAAGGATCCGCTGGTCGTCGACATCGATGCCACCCTGGTGACCGCGCACTCGGAGAAGGAATCCGCAGCCCCGACATTCAAGCGTGGCTTCGGGTTTCATCCGTTGTGCGCGTTCGTCGACCACGGTGATGGCGGGACCGGTGAGCCGGTGGCGATGCTCCTGCGGCCCGGAAATGCCGGCTCGAACACCGCTGCAGACCATGTGACCGTGGTCAAGGATGCGTTGGCGCAGTTGCCGTTCGATCCGGGCTACCGGGTCGGGAAGAAAGTGTTGATCCGCACCGATGGCGCCGGGCGGCACGCACGACTTTCTCGACTACCTGACCAAGCGGCGGTTGGCGTACTCGATCGGGTTCGGGCTCACCGACACCATGACCGCGGCGATCGACCTGATCCCGAAGACCGTGTGGACGCCCGCCTACGACGCCGACGGGAAGGTCCGTGACGGCGCCTGGGTCGCCGAGCTCACCGGGCTGATCGACCTGTCTACCTGGCCCGCTGGGATGCGGGTCATCGTCCGCAAGGAGCGGCCGCACCCCGGCGCGCAACTGCGGTTCACCGACCACGAGGGTCTGCGGTTGACCGCGTTCGCCACCAACACCACCCGCGGCCAACTCCCGGATCTCGAGCTGCGGCACCGCCGCCGGGCCCGTTGCGAGGACCGGATCCGGGGCGCGAAAGACACTGGCCTGCAGAACCTTCCGCTACACGGGTTCGACCAGAACCGGATCTGGCTGCAGATCGTGCAACTCGCCGGGCGAACTGATCGCCTGGACACAACTCCTCGCGTTCGACACCGAAACCGCCCGACGCTGGGAACCGAAACGACTCCGACTCCGGCTGTTCCACATCGCCGGCCGCATCGTCCGTCACGCCCGACGCATCCACCTCAAACTCGCCGCCCACGCACCCCACGTCGACCTGCTCGTCGCCGCGATCACACGCGTGACGACACCAAAAACAGTGACCTGACCAGCGGAAATCTTCCCCGCCGGGACGAAAGGAGCACCATCATTCGGGGCCGTGGACCCCGACGCAACCCGACCGCGTCGGCCACCCCGCCACGTCCGGAAACCGGAACCATCACCGGGACAAGAAATCCGAACTCGATCAGGCCGGCACGCCGCGCTCACGAAAGATCGAGGCTAACGCCACCAGGGTCAACCCACCAATGCCCGCGGGCAGACACCATGCAGCGGCCGCTGCAACTCCGACTCCGGCTGAAATACCGATCTCCCGCGTAGCCCACCCCGTGCGCGCAGCTAAACACAGCGACTACTTGCCGATGCCAGGGCCACGGAATCGATAGACATCCCCGACCGAAATGTAGGTTCTCATCCATCTTGTCGGCCACAGACGTCGGTAACCTGCGCATTCTCGCGCAAATGTCGCATCAGGATTCTTGCGTTCTTGTCGTGATCCTCGAATCGCCCGTAGCGAGCGGATCCGTGAGATCTGCAATCAACGGGCCGGGATACCCAAGGCGGGAAGCGCCTGTGTCAACCTAAACGGCCCGGGGTGACGGCTCGAGGTGTGACCGGACGGTGGTGCGAGTTCCAATCGGACGCAGTCAGGTGTGCAGGAAGACCTGCGCTCTTTCTGATGTGAGGCGCCCTGATCGTCGGTGGTGACCGCGGATCACCCAGCGTTGCTCGAACGCGACCTCCGCGAGGCGGTCTGCGAGGCGCCCTGATGCCCCACAGGTGCTCGAGCCTGCCGTTGATCGCCTTCCTCGGAGCGTTGGAAACCCCGACGTCGCAGTCATTGCGTGGTCCTGTCTCGAGTCGACCTGGCAGCTCTGATCGATCGGACTTCCATGAGTTCGCTACGGATAACCGCCAGCTGGTGGCTCAGCGCCTCCTGAGGCCCGGAGTCGGAGGGTTTCTGGTGCCCTTGATGTTTCTTCGGTATCGCTGCAGCCTCGTCCGCGGATGCGGCGCTGCGGTGACCGATCGGGTCGACACCACAGAATGTGGCGCCGACCCGACAGGCTGTGCGCTAAATCAACCCATGGAGCCGAACAGTAAGTACCCAGAGCCGAACAGCAGTCGTGCTACAGCGAGGTCCATCTCGGTGATCGGTCGCAGAGGGCAGGGGCGGGAGCCAGTTGAGGCGCCACCTTCAGCGTCCTTCAGACACTGAGCGATCTCTTGCTCGGTGAAGGTCCGGTTAAACCGAATGGCGTCCGAGATGGTCTCGGCGGAACCCGTCTGGAAGAGGCTACTGCCGCTTGCGGGAAGGCTCCCGCCGCCGGTGGAGTCTTGAGCATGGGCAACGGCCGGGGCTGCGGCCAGGAATAGCCCCGCGGTCAGGATTACGGATCGAGTCAAAGTGAGTCGCATGGTGGTCAGCTTCCTATGTAGCCGATATTCGGGGCATATCCAGCGTTTCGGAAGGGCAAGTTTGCGCCCACCCCGCCGGTGAATGCACGGGCAATCTCACCGAGGTTGGATTGGGATTGCGTCGCCATAATATTCTGAATCCACGGAATATACGGGGTGAGGTTGGTCATCATTGACCAATTTGTGCAATTGTAAATCGTGTTCTGGGACACAACAACTCCCTGGCCGGTATGGACACCGAACATCGATCCGCCGGAGAAATAGGCGCCACCGGAATCGCCCTTGCAAGTGGGGTAATCGGTGGCAGTGAACGACGAGAGGTCATTGAACACTGAGCCGTCGACGAACGTAATAGAGGGGATGTGGTACTCGTAGTCGAGTGTCGACGAAGAGGAGAAGTTCTGCGGGGTGTTGGTGTTGTTGATCCCGGAGTACCCGACGAGTTTGAGGGTGTCGGAGATGGTCGGTGTGCGGGTTGACAAGCTGAATGGTGTCGCACTGATGCCGGACCCGACCTTGATCAGTGCCAAGTCCACGTTCGGCTGGTTAATGCGGTAGATGTTCTCGATCCCGGCGAACTGCCCGTCGGACTGCTGAATGAATCCTGGCGCCCAAGGGGCGGTTCTGACACAGTGATCGGCGGTGAGCCAGAACTTTCCACCGATGTAGTTCGCGGTGCACGAGCGGTAGGAGTAGGCGACCGCGGTGAAATAGAGTGCTCCGACGCCGTCGTGACGCGTCTCGACAGGGTTGGTGCTGCGAGCGGAAACCTGGCCGGCCCCGCCACTGTCCGGCGACGCAACCGTCGGCGCCGTCTGAACCGTCTGCTGGTATTGCTGTTCTTGCTGAAGGTAGGCCTGGAAATCGGGATCGAGTTCCAGCTCGCTCTGGCTCAGAACCGGGGCGGGATCGTCTAGTGCCTCAGGGATTTGCACAACCATGGCGTTGGGAGTGTCGGTTTCGGCGTTCGCCGGCAGCGTCGGGACCAACACAAGGCTGACCGCCCCTGCCGCAGCCGCGGCGATCTTTAACATTCGTCTCACTGCATCATCTCCAGACTCATGAAGTTCTTTCGTGCACTGGCAGATATTGGCTGGACTTACTACAAGTAACGATTCGATCGATCAACGAAGCTGGAAGGCGATTCCCGATCGGGAAGGGCCCAGGTGAGCACGCCGCAGGTCAGCGCTCCGAGGTACAGTACCGACTCAACGGTCTGCTGTGGCTGAAAGGGATAAATAGGAAGCCGCTCGAGCGCACGCGGCAGTGCAACACCAAAGACTCGCCCGATTCGTCACGCTGGGTTGGGGCTTCTACGTGACTTGTCTCATCGACCTCCGACTCGGGGCGACCGCGGAACCATGTGGCAAGGAACCGGAGCGTTCTTCTCCGGTTTCGCAGCAGCCTTGTTACTTGGCCCGGCCGCGTCGTCGACGGCACGACCCGCGCTCTTTCGTCCCGCGTGGCTGCTGCGTGGTTGGGGCCATACCCACACAACAGGTGGACAACCAGGGAAAACTCTGGACGAGCCCCGTAGAATGGGCGAATCGACGCTGCGCCGGCGGCCTGAGCATGAGAGGAGTGCGAGATGACCGTCGTGAACATGAAGGTCACCCGCCAGAAGCTCATGCAGAGCGCGGTGTTGACCAAGATCGACCGGGAGCATCTGTCTGTCGACACGGACAAGGTGCGCCGGAATCTCGACACGATCCGCCAGCATGTCTCTCGCGGCCCGCTGATGACCAGTTACATGGACCGGTGGGAGCAGATCGTCCGCGACAACGACATCAAGTCCTTCCGGAACATCGTGGACTCGGACGACGAGACGGCCAAGGAGATGCGGAACCTCTCGCCGTTGTCGGTGCTGCTGGACGAGGACGAGCGCCTGCAGGTGCTCGACGATCTGCGTGACCTGCTGAAGCGGTGAACCGGGAAGAACTCGGGCGGGCGATCAAGGGGCCGCGTGCGCGAACTTGGACGAGTCGCCGGTCGTCGTCTTGGGCTCCCAGTCGATCCTCGGCAGTTACGACACCGCTGAGCTGCCCGAGGCCGCGTTCCAGTCCCGCGAGGTCGACATCCTGCCGCTGAGCGGCATCACCAATCCGCCGGCGGTCGAGGAGAAGCTCCTCATGCTGGATGCGCGCCTGGGGGAGAACTCCCCGTTCCACGAGCACCACGGGTTCTATGTCGAGGGGATCCACAAGGACGTCGTCGTGCTGCCGAAGCATTGGGACAGCAGGTTGGTGCACTTCACCGTCGCGGACGGCTCGTCCGAGCTGTACGGGCGGACTGGGCTGTGTCTGGATCCGGTCGACCTGTGCGTGTCGAAGTGCATCGCCGGCCGTCCGACGGATCATGAGTTCGTCGCGGCGCTCGTCCAGGACGACATCGTCACGGTCCCGGAGACCCTCGAGCCGATCGACAAGTACGGCATCGAGTGGCCTCCGACGTACGACTCCGGAAATGACGCCGGGACCCCGTTTCCAGATCCGCCCCCTCTTCACTCCTGATTTCTGCGCGGTTACCGATGAGAATTTCAGTTCCCGCAGCGTCTCCGGCAAAAGGCCACCTCAGCACTCCATTCGGTATTCGGAGCGCTACCTTGACCCCGTGGCGTACATCGAGATTCCGGGCGAACGAGTTCCTACGTGGCGATTCACACCTGACGACCTGCCGTCTGAGTTCGATTCGCCGGTTTCGGAGCTGACAACAAACTTGGCATCCGCTGGCCACTGGCCACTGTTTCGCGGCGTGCCTATCGACAGGTACCCCGCGATCATCACCCGCGGCGTCGACGCGCACCCCACCGACGCAGCGATCTTCTGCAGCGGCGACCTCTCCAAGGCTCTGGAGTACACGATGGCGCCGACCGGTCAGCGCGCCGGATTAGTCATGATCTTCCGAGGACCACTGCTGCGACCGAGTTTCAAGATCCCGCCCGACGAAGCATCCGTCGAGGACCCCGAGGCCGTCCACCGCGACTACCCGCACATTCACGACGACGGGCTAACCCGCTGGCGGTCACGGGCACCGAACTCAACAGTGTTCGGCTACGAAGAGGCCTACGGCTACTGGATTCCCGGCGACCCGTTCACGGCCCTGGCCGCGGTGCTCCTGGTCGGCGACATCGCCGAGTGTCTTGACTAGTCACCGCAGGATGACAAGTCGCGCGCCTGGGTACCGTCTGACACACATTGCCGCCGGTGTAGGGGCATCGATTCGGGTGGATGGGGGTCGGGTGAGTGACTACAAGTACGACATCAACGGTCTGCGGTTCAACGAACCCCAGTTCTCGGAGGCGCCGTTGCTCCCAGGCGCGCCGAGCGGGATCCTGTACGTCATCGAATTCAGTTCCGGGTGGGTGAAAGTCGGGCAGACGGCCTCCTCGCGTTCGGACACGGAGCGGCTCGACAGCGTTGGTCGCGAGTTTCGCGCGTCACGCGGCTGGGACGTCACGAATCGTTGGATATCCGACGTGCGCCTATCGACGACGGACAAGTTCTCCGGGACCGAGTACTTCGACAGGAAGGACCGCCGCAGTTGCTCCCTGGACGTTGCCGAGAAGCGCGTGAAGGACCACGTGGCGAAGTTCGCCGTCCGACTTTCCGAGGTCAATCCCCTGGGGTGCAAGGGTGAAACCGAGACCTTTCTCGGCGTCAGCTTCGGCTACCTCGTTGCCTACACCGATGTCACCGCGCGCTGCATGTGACTCGCGTGGAACAGGTCGAGCGAGACCTCTGCTCGCAACGAACGAGCAGAGACAGCCCGCGAAGCACCGAAAGGTCGGCAACCGTCCAACAGGTTGTTGGGCGGGATCACCCCCGCGTGCGCGGCCATGGTGATGG
The DNA here is from genome assembly GCF_013348805.1 of Rhodococcus sp. W8901. Taxonomy (NCBI): domain Bacteria; kingdom Bacillati; phylum Actinomycetota; class Actinomycetes; order Mycobacteriales; family Nocardiaceae; genus Rhodococcus; species Rhodococcus sp. W8901. Next base: position 378,374 of record NZ_CP054690.1, on the reverse strand, counting down.
TGCGGGGTCGGCATCAGCCCGGCGATCCTGGCCCACCGAATTACTCCCGGCGGCGCGGGCGGAGACTACCGCGGCGGTCCGGTTGTCTAACGTCCAGTTTGGAAGATGAACACGCAGGGATATTCGAAGCCTTACAAGAAGCTCTCCGCGCGATCACCAGCGAGGATGACGACTGAATCCGGCAACGCCTGCGCGGTCCGACCTGCCGGTGATGAGAGGCAGGCAGGACCGGTCGGCTTTCTATGCGTTGACGACCTACAGCCCGCTCGGCAGCGGCCGATCATGCGGCAGTGGCTGCACGTCGAGGTCAATGACACGGATACCCCTGCGCATGTTGGGTACCTCGCCGTACGCCGGGAGTATGGGAAGCGGATCACCGAGGTCGAGTGCGATCCGCGGACGTTCGTCACCGTTGCCCTTGCTGTAGGTGTACGACGCCGTCGGATACGCGCCCCTCAACACCCACGCCGCCACCGGCCGTTGAGATTTCACCGCCACGACACGGTCAGCATCCTTGACGGCCTGAACCGTCGTACCCCACGCCCACGACGCTCGTTCCTCGAGCTCAGGAATGGTCATCGACTCGTCAAACGTCTGCTCGACCGACACGAAAACAACGTCCGTCATGGGAATCACCATGCTCTCCGGGGAACCACTCCCCGATCCGGGTTGGGGTACTTCACCCCTGCCTTCGTCTCGAGTATGACCGCAACCTCGAATTTGCACAACACAGCCGCGCGCTAGGCGGAAGACATAGCTACCAAACCGTTTACAGGCATAGTCACCGAGGGGTCTGCACCGTCCAAGGACGGCCCCAACGGCCACGATCCCGAGGGGCACGGGGTTGAGGACGCGATCGGGGATCCTGCTCACAAAGCCTGGGCGAGCACGCTGCGCAGACTGCTGCACTCGAGGACATCGAGGGCCAGGCCGACGCGATCCCCGAGAGGCTTCTCGCCGTCCTCGACGGTGAAGCCTGAACAGTCAGTTGATCGGTTCGGGGCAGTAACCGGTGGTGAAGCCGATGCCGTTGATTTCGGCGTTCGACCGGGGATCACCCGCGTAGTTGATCCGGTTCGTGCAACGGTACGACGTGTCGTACTCGTCCTTCGGTTCGACCTGCGGAAGCGGCGTGTAGGTGGACTCCTGCCCGCGGTACGGCGCGTTGCGATTGGCCTCCACTTCGGCGGCCAGCGCCGCGTCGTGCTGCGCTTGGCAGTAGTCCGAGTACCCGGTGACCGAGCCGTCGGACCAGTACGTCTCGATCGGTCCCATCCCATCCTGGCAGCTGATGATGACGGGGGCCGGCTGCGTCACCACCGGGCTCGCGGGCTGCTCCGCCGTCTCCTCAACGGGTTCGGGTGACGCAGTAGGCGGTGGCGACTCGACGACAGGCGTCTGCGAGAGAGTGCTCGTCGGCGCAGACGAACTTGTCGTCACCGGCGAGGGCGAATCGTCCTCTCCGGCACCGCTTCCGCAGCCGACCAGCGCCGCCACCACCACTACGCCCAGCAGTACCCGCCAACCGTTCATGTGTCGACTACCGCGAATGTCGCCCACGCCGTTACGTTCAGGAGCAGCCTCAGTCAATCGCGCCGTAACAGAGGCGTCCCACCGCCCTTGCCGGGCGGCTCTCCCAACCGCCAACCACGGGCCGCTGCATCTGAGGACAGCGCTGCGGGATCGAATCCAGGATGGGCGGTGAGGTATCCGAGCCCCCGGGCGACCACCACCGGATACGCGAACCGGTCGATGAACGGCGTGTTCATCCACGCTCGCAGCCACCACGGCGCACGTGACATATCGAAGCGTGCCCCGAACCCCTTCGGGATGCTGTTCCAGCCCTCGAGTCTCACTCCTACATTCTCCCGTTCCGGAATCGCGATCGTCGACTGTCTCGCAGGCCACGGTCAGTCGGGCGAGCAGCGAGGAAGTCACTCGCAGAAGCGTCGACGTCCAAGAGTGCACCCGTCAATCGCAACACAGCCAGGGCGGCGCCCAGGCCGGAGACAAACACGGAAAATGCCCACAGGGTGATCGCGTGACTTCCGGTGCCCGAGCGCCCTTTCGAGAAGCCGCCGTACCCCTGTCCCCGCAGAGCACCCAAGGAGACAGTGATGGACCTCATGACGCGCACCCTGGCCGGACTGGTCACCGAGACCGCGATCCCCGCATTCGGGCCGTACTCGACCAGCGTGATCTCGCTCGATTCGGCGCTCCACTTGATCGTGGTGCTCAGCTCGGTGCTGCGACGATCACTGCACCGAGCGCGTCACTGAGTAGGTCCAGCGCGTCGAGGAGCTGGTCCGCCGGCAGTGGACCCGCGGCCATCGTCGCGGCCCAAATCAGCTCGGAATCCTGTGCATCGAGTACGGGCGCAGCCGCGATCGCGGCTGCCAGAGTGGCGCCCCGCTGGTCCGCGGTGTCCTGGTCGGCCGGAGGCGGCCCGAAACGGCACTCGAGCCAGGCATGCCAGACCAGGCGCTCGGCGCGGTGCCGGACGATCCGCTCGGCCGCGACGATGGCGAGACCAGCGTCGGCGGCAACGTCGTCCAGGGTCCGGTCGCCGAGCGCGAGCGAACCCTTGTCCAGGGTGATCAGCCCGGCTACCCGCAGGTCAGTGAGGATGGCGTACCCGGCCGACTGGCCCAGCTTCGCGGCAGCCAACGCGTCCGGCACGGTGGTCACCTGACCACTGCGGATCAGGTCGTAGAGCGTCCGGCCGCGCAGCCCGATCACGCTCCAGGCATGGTGGACGGGCTCGACACGGGCCCTCTCGAGCGCGACTCGGTCAGGCCCATCGGCGGCCGCGCCCGCAGGCGCGGTCAAGGCGTACCGATCGGGCAGCTGCCCCGCACCGCGGGCGATACGCAGCACAGGGGAGCCGGGTGTATCCCGGAGCAGCCGCAGCGCGGCCCACACGGTGGACTCCGACATCAGTCCAGCCGAGTGCGACAGACTGCGGCCGCCGACAGCCACCACCGGCACGCCCTCCACGAGCTCACCGGCCAGTGCGGACGAGTAAGCGAGGGCCTGGATCACGGCTAGCAGGATGGGCCGCTGGCGAGACCCCAGGAACTTCTGATCGATCCACGTCTGTGCGGCAGCGAGCCAGCGGCGTCGGATCGGATCGTTGCGGAAGTCGGTAGTTCTCGGAACCGTGGTCCCCCCCGCCCCCCTGTGTGCTTGTTCTCGTGCGTGAGATCACGGAATTGGGAGGCCACTCTCGCGGCCCAGGTCAATGCTTTGGCAACGTCCCCCCGCAGGGATCTGGCGACTTGGCTCGGGGCCACGTACCGGGCGTAGGCCTTGCGCAGGCCGGCGTAGTCGGCGGTCCCGAGCGCAGCCTCGATGTCGGCGGCGCTGGCGCCCCGCAGCACGGCGCTGCTGATCACCGACTGCCTGGCCTCGGAGGGCGACGGCCAGCGGGAGGAGTCGGTGATCTTGCCGGTCCGCGCGAACGTGGCCACCGGCGTCGGTATGGCGCTGGTCAGTCGGTAGCGGGGATGCAGGCGGCGGTCGTCGCCGACGCCGACGAGACGCTCCTCGCAGGCCAGCGCAGCCTCCACGACCGCGACCGCGGTGCGAGGACGAGACCGGCGCGTATCGGCACCGCCGAGCAGAGCGACCAGGCGGGCGACAACACCGCGGTCGGATCGCAGGGTGAACGCCTCGACCGCAGTCGCGAGGGGGCCGTCGAGGCGCCGGTGACCGCCTTCGCGGCACAGCGACCCGGGGACGCTGATGCAGCCGTGTGAGCTGCCGAGCATGGGCTGCTTGTCGAAGGTGGGTAGGCGCTTCTCGAGCAGCCCGAGCAGTATGCGGAGGTCGTCGACCCGTAGCGGTGTGTCGGTGGCGAGCGGGACGAGCACGTGCCGGCCGCCGCTGGTGGATCGGTCGGTGACCGCGCGGCCGCCGCACTCGTGCAGCCAGGCCAGGACCTGCTCGACGTCGGCGTCGACCTGGGCGGCTTTGTGGCGCTTGGCGTCGAAGTCCAATGCCAGCAGCACGGTGCGGCCGTGCTGGTTGTAGAGCGGAACCGCAGCCGGCGCATCGGGTAATCGCCTGGTCAGGGGGCGCGGCGTGGCGAAACTGCCGTCGTCGCTGGGCGCGGACAGGCGCATGGAACGGCGCGCGGCCATCAGCGGGGCGAGCGATCGCCACACGGTTTCCGGTGTCGACTCTCCGCCGTCATCGTCGAATCTTGAAGAGGCGTGAGGGCACGATGTACCGTGAGACCTGTCGTCCAAGACAGTCCCTTCGGGGAATAGCAACGCAGAGAATCAAGTTGGCGCTTGGTTCTCAACCAGAATTCAGTCGATAACCCTCGTTCCTGTTCGGATCAGGAGCGGGGGTTTTCGCTTGTCGAGGTGAGCTGGCGCTGCTGGATGTATTGGGGAGGGTCACCCGTGAGACGCGGTGCCCGGCTATGGGGGCCTGTTCCGTCAGGCCGCAGGCATTACCCCCTTCAACAGAGCCTCGTGGTCGAGCTCCCGCATCAGATCGGCGCGGCCGGCATAACCCGACAGCAGGTCGGCGACAAATTGGCTCACGGAACCGACTCCGGTGGCGAGCCGCCGCTCCTCGAGGATCTGGTACACGTCGTCAGGGACGCGTGAGGCGACGAGTGTGCGCGGTCCTTTGCTTGCCATTGCCATTGTTGGCTCCTTCCGCATCAACCGGTTCGAGACCAACCTTGCACACCTTGAATACCTTCACCACCAACACTTCTCGGCTCACAGCCCGCCGCCGAGCCAGAGATGCTCACGGCGAGTAGTAGCGAGAAATCGCCCGAATATCTCGCGTCGGCCCGTTGGCCCATGTCGGCCCCACTGCCGAATAACTAGCGCGAGAAACTGCAAGAAGCTCTGACTCTGGCCACAAAGCTGCGACCCAAGTTCAATGTGTGACCCTGATCACACATTGCTGTGGTGCGGCAGATCCCGCCACCGACAGATCCTCGATTACCCCAGCAGCTCCGCCAGCGCGTCCACTTCCGACGCATCGGTGTGGGCGTAGGTCCGCAGCACGAGCGTCCCGCCGTCTGCGTGACCGAGCCACGCCGCAACCGCGGACGGTGTCGCTCCCGCGGCGATCAGCCGTGACGCCGCGGTATGGCGAGCGGCGTGGAGCCTGCGGTGGGGGACCCCGGCGTACCGCAGTGCCTCCTTCCACCAGTCGTCCAGAGTCCGCGGTGCCACTGGCCGCCCGTCCCAGTGCGTGAGCACGTGGAGTCTCGCTCCCCTACCCACGCGTCACCAGCGCGCTTTCTGGCGATCTGCTGTCGTTCCTGCGTGCCCCGCAGAACCGTCAGCACCGAGGCTGGCAGTTTCAGTGATCGCCGCGCGCGAGCGGTCTTGCCGTTCCCCTGATCGATCGTGCGGCCCGTCACGCGCACTCGGGTCCGCACGGCCACCGCAATACGGCCGGCATCCAAATCAATTGCGCTCCAACGCAGCCCCGCCAGCTCACCGCGCCGCAGCCCGATCAGCGCAAGGTGCACCATCGGCGCATGAACCACGGCCATGTGCTGGGGCGACCGTGGCCCGCCGACCAAGGGCAAATCCACCGCGGAGTGCATCTTCACCAACCGCGCAACCTCGTCCTCACCGAGTCGGTCGGACAAGTCCAAGGCGCCATCGTAGGCGTCGGCGTCGTCTTTCTTGCGTAGCGGCTTCATGTACTGGATTGGATTGTCGCTAAGTACCTTCCGCCGCTCCAGGTCCTTCCAGACGGCCTTGGTGCGCGCGAGCATTGGATTGATCGAGGTTCGTTTCCACTTCCGCCCGCCTGGTCCGGTACCAGCGGCCAGGTCCTGCACGAGCTGCTCCACCTCGCTGTCGCCGATCGTCCGCACATCGCGACTATCGAACCGGTCGACCAGCGGCGACAGCGCCGCCGTGTAGGCCGCGAGCGTAGTCGGGTTGATCCGCTGCGCCGCGAGCCAACGCTCGACCGCCTGAGCCACCGTGACGACCCCCGCCTCGTCGGCCGCAGCCTGAGTGGCTTCTTCCTTGAGGTTGTCTTGCAACTCGTCGAGGAACTCCCCCGCCGCCTTCGAGGTCTCGAATCTCCTGCGTAGCTGACGTCTCGTGCCGTCTGGGCCGGCTACCCGCACCCGGACCTGGTACCGGATGTCCCCGCTCGGCAGCTCGACTTTCTCAACGCCATTTCGCAACGCCACGCTCGCGATACTAGCGATCGCGTGTCATAGCTGTGTCATGTCGGAACATTGTTGGATCTTCCGACGTCAGGGGCGGTTTCTCAAAACCGCCCCTGACCTTGGCGGAAGCGGAGGGATTTGAACCCCCGGTGGGTTTAACGCCACGCTCGCTTTCAAGGCGAGTGCATTCGGCCGCTCTGCCACGCTTCCGTGGCAGATCCTAACCGCATGCGCGACGGGGGGTGAAACCGATCAGCTGGCGGCGCGGTCGCCGATGGCCTCGTCGACCCGTTCGAAGACGTCGGCGAGCATCCGCATCTCCGACTTGCTGAGCAGATTGATCAGGTAGTGGCGGACCCCGGAGAGGTGGGTGGGAGCGGCCTCGCCGAGCCGTCGCCGGCCCTCGTCGGTGATGACCGCGAGCACGCCGCGACCGTCCTCGACGCACTGGCTGCGCTCCACCATGCCCTCGGCCTCCATACGGCGGATCTGATGCGTGAGGCGACTGCGCGACGACAGCACGCCGTCCGCGAGGTCGCTCATCCGCAGCGATCCGTCCGGGGACTCCGACAGCATCACCAAGATCCGGTACTCGGCTAAAGACATGTCGTGCCCTGTCTCCAACTCTCGGTTGAGTACGTCCATCAGTCGTTGACTGCCGTCTATGAAACCGCGCCACGCGCGCATCTCGTCGGCACCGAGCCACGCCACCCCGGCACCCGTGGTTACTCGAGCATCTGCTGTCACGAATGCATAGTAGTGCTACCTATCGTCCGACAGCGCGAAGCACGCTCGAATCGACCTCGGCGACGCTGGACAAACCGGCCAACCCCATTGTGACGTCCAAATCCGCCAACAGTATTCGCAGCGCGTGCCGGACACCGTCGGCGCCCGCCAGGCCGAGACCGTAGGCCCACGGCCGCCCGTAGAGCACCGCGTCGGCACCGAGCGCCAGCGCGATCAACACATCTGCGCCGCAACGGATTCCGGAGTCGAGCAGGACGGTGGCCCGATCCCCCACCGCCGCGGCGACGGGGCCGAGCGCGTCCAGCGCGGCGATGGCACCGTCCACCTGCCGGCCGCCGTGGTTGCTCACGACCACCCCGTCGGCGCCCGCGTCCACCACGGCACGCGCATCGTCCTCGTGGACAATGCCTTTCACCAAAACGGGGAGACCGGTCCACTCGTTTATCTTCGCGATATCCGACGGGCGCAGCGCGTGGTTGCCGAACAGCGACACCCACGTGAGCACCGCGATCTGCATCGCCTCCGGGCTCTCCTCCGGCGGGGTCGCCAGCCGCGAGCGGAAGACCGGATCCGACAGGTAGTTCGCGATGCCCTGCGCCCGCAGGAACGGTAGGTGACCGAGTTCCAGATCCCTTGGCCGCCAGCCCATTCCCGGGGTGTCGACGGTGACGACGATCGCCTTGGCGCCAGCCTTGGCGGCCCGCTGCACCAACGACTGCGCCAGCTCGTCGTCGGCGGGCCAGTACAGCTGGTACCACCAGTTGTCGCCCGAGACGGCGCCCACGTCCTCGATGGTGGACGACGCCGCCGTCGACAGCACCGAGCCGATCCCGAGTTCGGCGGTCACCTCGCCGACGATCGCCTCACCCCGCTCACGAACCAGACCGAGCACCCCGATCGGGGCGGTGAGCACCGGTGCCGCGAGCCGGGTGCCGAGGATGTCGACGCTCAGGTCCCGCGCGTCGGGTGACCCGGTCCCGCGCAGCATCCGCGGCACCAGCGCGCGGCGGGTGAAGGCGTCCAGGTTCGCCGCGGCGGTGCGCTCGGTGGAGGCGCTGCCCGCGATGTACGCGTAGGCCTCGGTGCTCAGTTCCTCGCGGGCCCGCGCCTCGAGTCCGGCGGCGGTCATCGGCAACTCGGGGCGGGCGCCGCCGATGCCGGTCAGGTAGATCTCGTTCTGCATGTTGCCGAAGAAGGTCATCCGGTGACGCTAGCGCGGTCCGACTAGCGTCACGGGTATGTACGCGATCACGATTTCCGAGCCCGGCGGACCCGAAGTGATGACCTGGTCCGAGGTTCCCGATCCGACACCCGGCCCCGGCGAGGTCCTGATCGACGTCGCCGCCACCGCCGTCAACCGCGCCGACCTGCTGCAGCGGCGCGGCATGTATCCGCCGCCGCCCGGCGCGAGCGACATCCTGGGCCTGGAATGCTCCGGCGTGATCGCCGAGGTCGGCCCCGACGTCCACGGCTGGAAGGTGGGCGACCGGGTGGCGGCGCTGCTCGCCGGCGGCGGCTACGCCGAGAAGGTCGCCGTCCCCGCCACCCAGCTGCTGCCGGTGCCCGAGGGCCTGGACCTGCGGGCGGCGGCGTCGCTGCCGGAGGTCGCCTGCACGGTGTGGTCCAACCTGGTGATGGAGTGCGGCCTGCACGCCGGCCAGGTGCTGCTGGTGCACGGCGGCGGCGGGGGCATCGGCACCCACGCGATCCAGGTCGGCAAGGCGCTCGGCGCGCGGGTCGCCGTCACCGCCGGCTCCGCCGACAAGCTCGAGCGCTGCGCCGAACTGGGCGCCGACATCCTGGTCAACTACCGCGAGGCCGACTTCGTGCAGGTGCTCCGCGAGGACACCGGCGGCCGCGGGGCAGACCTGATCCTCGACAACATGGGTGCGTCGTACCTGGGTCGCAACCTCGACGCGCTGGCCCCCGACGGTCAGCTGGTGATCATCGGCATGCAGGGCGGACGCAAGGGCGAACTGGACATCGGCAAGCTGCTCGCCAAGCGGGCCCGGGTGCTGGCCACCGGACTGCGCGGACGCCCCGAGACGGGTCCGTCGAGCAAGGCCGCCGTGATCGCGGCGGTCCGGGACAAGCTGTGGCCGCTGGTCGGCGAGGGCATCGTCGCGCCGGTGGTGCACGCGGAACTGCCGATCACCGAGGCGCCCACCGCGCACGAGATGCTCGACTCCCCCGACACCGTCGGCAAGGTGGTGCTCAGCGTGCGCGAGGACTGACGGGCCTGGTCAGCCCAGCGTTCCGAGATGCTTGACGAGCTGGTTGATCTCGTAGCGGGTGGTGTAGGGCGCGAGACCCACGGTGATCGCGCCGCCCTCGTCGTTGACACCCAGCGCGTCGAGCAGGCGGTTGCCGCACTGCAGGCCGCTGACGGTCGCGATCCGGTTGTCGGCGAGGTGCGCGGCCACCTTGTCGGCCGGCACCCCGGCGACGGTGAAGCTGAGTGTGGGCACCCGGATCGGGGACCGGCCGATGACCGTCACCTGAGGCAGCGAATCGAGCGACCGCATCAGGTATTCGAACAGCTGGTCGTGGTAGGCCTGCAGCGAGCTGATGGACGTCTCGAGGCGCTCCCGGCGGGTGCCGGTCGCGGTCTCCTCGAGCCCGGCCATGAAGTCGATCGACGTGGTCAGCCCGGCCAGCAGCGCGAACTGGTGGCCGCCGACCTCCATGCGTTCGGCACCGCGCGCGTACGGGTTGAGCGAGACCGCGGGGATGCGGTCGAGCAGCGTCGGGTCCCGGAACACCAGCGCACCCACCTGCGGGCCGCCCCACGACGGCGCGCTGACCGCGATGACATCGGCCCCGAGGTCGTTGATGTCGATGTGCGCGTACGGCGCGGCCCCGACGGCGTCGACGACGAGCAGTCCGCCCACCTCGTGGATGCAGTCCGCGGCCGCCCGGACGGCGGGCGCGGATCCGACGATCGGGGACGCCGCGGTGAGCGCCATCAGGCGCGTCGTCGGCTGCACCAGTTCCGTGAACTGCCAGCTCGGCAGCTCACACGTCTCGATCTCCACCTCGGCCCACCGGACCTGCGCGCCGTACCGGCTCGCGACGCGCAGCCAGGGCGCGACGTTCGCCTCCTCGTCGAGGCGCGACAGCACCAGCCCGGTACCGAGACCCAGCCGGGAACTGAGCGATTCCGCCAGCCAGGCCAGCAGCACCGCACGGTCGGCACCGAGCACGACACCCGCCGGGTCGCCGCCGACCAGGTCGGCGACGGCCTCTCGCGCTGCCGCGACGATGGCGGCACTGCGGCGCGACGACACGTGCCGTCCGCCTGACGACGACGCCGATGCGCGGAACGCGGTCGAGACGGTGCGGGAGACCGCGTCCGGGATCTGCATACCGGCCTGCGGGTCGAGGTGGACCCATCCATCGCCCAGTGACGGGATCAGTCCCCGTACCCGGGCAACGTCGTAAGCCATGACGGACACTCTAAGTCCCACTGTCAACACCGCGTGATTCAGATCCGACTTTTCGGAACGTGCTCTAGCACACGACACTTCCGACACTGCCGACCCACCCTCGGCAAACCGGCACCGAAACGTACAAGATGGAGCCATGACGCAACCGGAGAACGAACGCGTGCTGGTGATCGGACCCGACGGCCATCCGGTTCCGGTGTCCGCGGCCGCGACCCGCACCGACGGGGCCGCAGACGACTCGTCGGGCCAGAGCGACCAGGACGCGCTCGCCGACATGGTGGAGCAGCCGGCGAAGGTCATGCGCATCGGCACGATGATCAAACAGTTGCTCGAGGAGGTGCGCGCCGCACCGCTCGACGACGCCAGCCGCACCCGGCTCAAGGAGATCCACAAGTCGTCGGTGCGCGAGCTCGAGCAGGGTCTCGCCCCCGAGCTGCGCGAGGAGCTCGAGCGGCTCACGCTGCCGTTCAACGACGATTCCGTGCCCACCGACGCCGAACTGCGGATCGCGCAGGCCCAGCTGGTCGGCTGGCTCGAGGGACTGTTCCACGGCATCCAGACCGCGCTGTTCGCACAGCAGATGGCCGCCCGCGCGCAGCTCGAGCAGATGCGTCAGGGCGCGCTTCCGCCCGGGATGAGCATGGGACCGCAGCACCGCATGCAGGGTCCGGACGACAATCCGCAGGCCGGCACCGGGCAGTACCTGTAGCGCACGCAGGAACAGATCGAGTGCGCCGAAACCGGCAACTCCACCGCGAACGGTAGGCTCGGAACCCGTGTCAGCAGCAGCCTTGGATCACGAGCCGGCGTCCGACGCCGACACCCCTGCCGTTATGTCCGATTCGCAGACGTTCCGTCGCGCGTTCCAGGACCTGCGGGAGGGGTTTGCGCAGCGTGAGCTGTGGCTCAATCTGGGTTGGCAGGACATCAAGCAGCGGTACCGCCGGTCGGTGATCGGTCCGTTCTGGATCACGATCGCCACCGGCGTGCAGGCCACCGCGATGGGCATCCTGTACTCGGCGCTGCTGGGGATGCCGCTGCAGACATTCCTGCCGTACGTCACGGTGGGCCTGATCGTGTGGAACCTGATCAGTGCGTCGATCCTCGAGGGCTCCGAGGTGTTCATCGCCAACGAGGGGCTGATCAAGCAGCTGCCGTCGCCGCTGAGCGTGCACATCTACCGGTTGGTGTGGCGGCAACTGTTGTTCTTCGGCCACAACCTGCTGATCTACGTGATCATGGTGTTCGCGTTCGGGGTGTGGCGGCACATGAGCTGGACGTCCCTGGCGGCGATCCCCGCGCTGGGGCTCATCGTCCTCAACGCGCTGTGGGTGTCGATCGTGTTCGGCATCTTCGCGACCCGCTACCGGGACATCGCCCAGATCCTGGGCAGCCTGACGCTGCTGCTGTTCGTCCTCACCCCGATCTTCTGGTCCACCGACGCGCTCGAGGCGCAGGGTGGCGACGTCGCCGAGCGAGCGAAGATCGCCGAGATCAACCCACTGTTCCACTTCCTGGACATCATCCGCGCGCCCATGATCGGCGCGGACCAGCAGGCCTACCACTGGTACATCGTGCTGGCGTTCACCGTCGTCGGCTGGGCGGTCGCACTGTTCGCGCTACGCAAGTACCGGGCCCGCGTGGCCTACTGGGTCTAGGGGGACACCACATGACGAGCAACGTGAGCATCGAGACGCACGGAGCGTGCGTCGACTTCCCGATCTTCGACGCCAAGTCACGGTCGTTGAAGAAAGCGTTCCTCGGCAAGGCCGGCGGGACGATCGGCCGCAACGACTCCGACGTCGTCGTGGTCGAGGCGCTGCGCGACATCACGATGTCGTTGAAGGAGGGCGACCGCGTCGGGCTGGTCGGGCACAACGGCGCCGGCAAGTCGACGCTGCTGCGCCTGCTGTCGGGCATCTACGAGCCGACCCGCGGCAGCGCCCGCGTCCGCGGCCGAGTCGCGCCCGTCTTCGACCTGGGTGTCGGCATGGACCCGGAGATCTCCGGCTACGAGAACATCATCATCCGCGGCCTGTTCCTGGGGCAGACGCGTAAGCAGATGCTCGCGAAGATGGACGAGATCGCCGACTTCACCGAGCTGGGCGAGTACCTGAACATGCCGCTGCGCACCTACTCGACCGGCATGCGGGTGCGTGTCGCGATGGGCGTGGTCACCAGCATCGACCCCGAGATCCTGCTGCTCGACGAGGGCATCGGCGCGGTCGACGCCGAGTTCATGAAGAAGGCGCGAATCCGGCTGCAGAAGCTGGTCGAGCGCTCCGGCATCCTCGTGTTCGCGAGCCATTCCAACGAGTTCCTGGCGCAACTGTGCGACAGCGCGATGTGGATCGACCACGGCGAGATCCGCATGCACGGCGAGATCGAGGACGTGGTCCGCGCGTACGAGGGCGACGACGCCGCCGACCACGTGCGTCAGACCATCGCCGACATGGAGCGCGAGCGGGGCCAGGAGCGCGCTTCGTGACCGAACGCATCAGTGACACGGCGACCGAGAAGATCGTGGGCGTCGTCGTCACCCACAAGCGTCGGGAACTGCTCGCCCAGTCGCTGAAGGTGCTCGCCGGGCAGAGCCGTCCGCTCGACCACCTCGTGGTGGTCGACAACGCCGACGAGCCCGACGTCCGCGAGCTGGTCGAGGGCGCCGACGTCCCCACCACCTATCTGGGTTCCAAGCACAACCTCGGCGGTGCCGGCGGCTTCGCGCTCGGCATCCTCTACGCGCTGTCGCTCGGCGCCGACTGGGTGTGGCTCGCCGACGACGACGGCCGCCCCGAGGGCCCCGACGTGCTCGCGACCCTGCTCGGCTGCGCGAAGAGGCACGGCCTGGCCGAGGTCTCCCCCGTCGTGTGCGACATCGACGACCCGGACCGGCTCGCGTTCCCGCTCCGACGGGGCACCGAATGGAAGCGGCTGCGCTCCGAACTCGGCGAGGACGACCTGCTGCCCGGCATCGCGTCGCTGTTCAACGGCGCCCTGTTCTCGGCGTCCGCGATCGACGCCGTCGGCGTCCCGGATCTGCGCCTGTTCGTGCGCGGCGACGAGGTGGAGGTGCATCGCCGCCTGGTCCGTTCCGGGCTGCCGTTCGGCACCTGCCTGCAGACCGCGTACGTGCACCCCAACGGCGCCGACGAATTCAAGCCGATCCTCGGCGGCCGGATGCACACGCAGTACCCGGACAACGAGACCAAGCGCTTCTTCACGTACCGCAACCGCGGCTATCTGATGTCTCAGCCGGGCATGCGCAAGCTGCTGCCACAGGAGTACGCGCGCTTCGGCTGGTACTTCCTCGTCTCCCGCCGGGACCCCAAGGGGTTCGCCGAATGGATGCGGTTGCGCGGGCTCGGACGTCGGGAGCGGTTCCAGCGGCCCTGACCCTCACCCCCGCGCTTCACCCCGGCGGGGCCGGGCGCCACCCTGCGCGGCGGGGGCAACCCTGGCAGCATGGGGACGAACTCGACGTTCACGTGGGAGGGGTCCGCGCATGCTCGATCGGTTCAAGAAGTCGTCCCGGCTCAAACTGCAACGGGCCGTCGCGGAGGTGCTCCGCGATTCGGACCGTCAGGCCCGGATCGAGAGCGAGAACCGGCACGATCAGCTGCTGGCGGAGCTCGCCGCGAACAACGGCGAGATGAAACGGGTGTTGCACGAACTCGCGGAGGCGCGCGGGCAGGTGGCGTCGGTGACCGAGCGCCTCGAGGAGCTCGAACAGCGCGCCCGCCGGGACATCTCGCACGCGCTCGACATCCAGGCCACCGCCGAGAGCGCCCAGTTCGTGCTCGACCACATGCCGAAGGCACCCGTGTTCTGGCACCCCCACGACACGCTGCGGTACGGGCTCGAGGTGGTCAAGGTCGACGGGCTGGCGCTCGAGTTCGGCGTCGCGAGCGGCACGACCCTGAAGATCATCAGCGAGGCGCTGCGCCCCACCGGGCACGAGGTGTGGGGCTTCGACGTGTGGACGGGACTGCCCGAGGCGTGGCGCACGGGATTCCCGGCCGGCGAGTTCGCACAGCAGGACGTGCCGTCGGTGCCCGGCGCGCAGCTCGTGTCCGGGCTGTTCGAGGACACGCTGCCCGGCTTCCTCGCCGAGCATCCCGGCCCGGTCGCCTTCGCGCACCTCGACGCCGACCTGTACTCGTCCACTCGCACGGTGCTCGAACTGCTCGCCGACCGGCTGGTGCCGGGCACGGTGCTGATGTTCGACGAGTACTTCAACTACCCCGGCTGGCAGGACCACGAGCACCGCGCGTGGACCGAGTTCGCCACCCGCACGGGACTCGAGTTCGACTACCTCGCGTACACCGCCAACCACGAACAGGTCGTGGTGCGGCTCCGCGAATGATCCGGCCGCGGATCACTTTCCGTACAGGCGCGCCCAGTTCTCCCGGCTCGTCAGCTGCGGGAACTCGCGCCGGTACGCCTCCGCGACAGTGGGCGCGTCGGCGCGGAAGCGCTTCATCACCCCGAACAGGCGTCCGGTCATCTCGGCCGCCAGTTCGCGATCGAACCGGCGTTCCCGGACCCCGGACTGCGACGCGTCGGTCACGAACACGTGCGCAAATCGACTCACGTGCCACCACTGCGCGTCCTCGAACGAGACCGTCACCGGCCCCGGCTCGAGCCGGCCACGCGCCTGCCACAGCGCCCGCTTGGCGAGGACCAGGTCCTCGCGGTGCGACTGCGGCGGCGGATCCGCCCGCCGCACCGGCACGATCGGCAGCTCCGACGCGGGACGGGTCACAGTCTCAGAGAAGCGCTTTCGCTCGGCGTTGACGGACGCGAGCGCCGCCTGTCCGCCGTCGACCAACGCACCGGGTCCCTCGAGGAATCCCTCGAGCGCACGCAGCTGGGTGTGCGCGAGACCGTACTGCATGCTCACGATCGACCGGGAGATGTCGCGCGCCAGGTTCTTCGCCAGCGCGGACGGCGCGAAACCGGGATCGAGTGCCGCGGTGATCAGGCCGTTGCGGGTGCTGAAGTAGTGCGCGAAGCCGTCGACGTCCTTCCAGTAGAAGTCCGCGTGCCACACCGCGGCGCCGGGCAGCGTGATCGTCGGGATCCCGGCCCGGCCCGCGCGCAGGCTGAACTCGACGTCGTCCCACTGGAAGAACACGGGCAGCGGCAGCCCGATCCGGCGCAGCGCCTCGGCCGGGATCAGGCACGACCACCAGCCGTTGTACTGGGCGTCGACGCGCCGCTCCGGCAGCTCCTCGAGCACGTTGTAGTTGTGCTCGCTGTACTGGTCCGTCGGCAATCCGCGCCGCAGCGTCGCCAGGTCCACCCGCTCGGCCGTGGCCAGCAGGTAGTTGGGGTTGTACAGGAACAGCATCTCGGCGCCGATCAGGGCCGGGGTGATCGTGCAGTTGGCGAACGCGCTCAGCCGCAGCACGGTCTCCGGCTCGCACAGGATGTCGTCGTCCATCAGGATCACGTCGGTGTCGTCGCCGGACGCCGACGCCTCGAACAGCCCGCGGGTGAAGCCGCCCGCGCCACCGAGATTCGGCTGGCGGATGTACTGCAGGCGATCTCCGAACGCGGGCGCGACCTGCTGGAACAGCTCGCGGTCCTGGACCGGGTCGGTGCCCTGGTCCACGACGTACACGGTCTCGAGGCGCTCGACGACGGTCGTGTCCGACGCCAGCGCCGCCACCGTCTTCGCGCAGTCGTCGGCGCGGTTGAACGTGCAGATCGCGACCGCGACAGGGCGCGGCGGGAGGGCCGCCTCGACGCTCCACTCGATCTGGTCGAACGTCACCTCCGCGTCCAACGCCTCGAATTCGAGCCACAGCGAGCCGCCGTCGACGAACTGGTCGAGGGCGCTGCTGAGGGCAACGGTGCCCTGACCGTCCGCGGTGGTGGCCCCGACGATGCGGCGATGGCCGCCGATGTCCGACGCGACGAGGAGCACCCGGCACGACGTGGTGGACAGGACCCGCACGCTGGCGGTGACCTCACGGACAGCGGTCCACCGCTGCCAGTAGCTGGCCGGGAACCGTCCGAAGAAGGTGTTGGTGTTGGCGCGGGCGCCGGCGTGCAGGCTCAGCGAGAAGCGATCACGGGTGGATTCGCCCTTCTCGACCACGGCATACAGTTCCTCGTTCGCGACCGGCGAGGTGCCGGCGAACAGGGTGCGCTGCGCCAGGAGGCGAGGGGTCAGCCCGCTGTCGGAGGCGGTACGGGTCTCGGACGAGTCAGCTGAATCCACACCCGGCAGGGTATCGCGACACGGCCCGCCGACGCGCGCCGCATCCGACCTGACCGGCCGGTACGGTCAGGCGGCCGCGAAGGCCGCCGAGCGCAGCGACTCCTTGCGCCGACGCAGCGTCAGCAGGCCCTTGGCCATCTGCACGACGTCGCCGACCGAGATGCGGCTGGCGTGCGCACGGTGCTCGTCGCTGAGCCGGATCGGCACCTCCACCGGCCTGATTCCGGCGGATTCGACGGCGTAGTCGAGTTCGGTGGTGAACAGGAAGCCCGTCTCGGTCAGGTGCGGGGCCAGCGCCCGCAGCAGGTCGCCGTCCACCACGAACGTGCCCTGGGGGTCGCCGGTGCGGGTCCCGAGGATGGTGCGGCGCAGCAGCGCGAACCCGCGGGTCATCACGGCACGGGCCAGGCCGCGGTCGACCACCGACTCGGGGTGCGCCTTGGAGCCGATCACCACCGCCGGTGCCCGGCCGCTCTCGCGGGCGAGCCGGTCGGCGCCGTCGACGTCGTCGAAACCGAACGGCAGGTCGTCCGCCGTCAGCAGCACGCGCGCACCGCGCGACGCGAGCGCGCCGGTCCGCAGCGCGTTGCCCATGCCCTTGTCGCTCTGCATCGGCACGAACGCGACACCGTCGGCGTCCCATCCGGCGGCCAGGTCGGCGCAGATCGCGGCCGTGGCGTCGGTGGAACCGTTCTCGACGACGATGATCTCGACGGCCTGGCCGTCGAAGCGCTCGGCGAACCGTCGCACCGTGGTCGCCAGGACGTCGGCCGAGTTGTGCGCCGGAATCACGACGGACAGGTCGTAGCCACCGTCGACGCCGCCTCCGGAGCTCGTCTGCACCCGATGTCCTCCGACCTACTCGTTTTTCCCCGACTTCATTGTGAACCGGGCGGAATATTACGCTCCGACGACAGGGATGCTGCCGCCGCGCAATCCGTCCGACGACGAAAGCCCGCCGTGAATTCTGATCTGCCGCTGCTCAAACGTGTGACGCCACCCGCCCTGCTCGCCGCGCTCGTGGCCCTCGTCGCGGCCGTCCCGCTGCTGTCGAACCGGTGGTTCTACTACTGGGACGACAGCGCCGCGGCGTTCGCGCCCGGCTGGCACACCATCGGCGAACGGCTCCTGAACGGCTCGTGGCCCACCCTGTTCCCCGAGATGTGGGCGGGCGGCAACATCACCGCCGAGGCGCTGTACGGCACCTACAACCCGGTCCTGCTCGCCGAGGCCGCACTGGTCGCGCTCGTGCCCAACCTCGCGGTCGGCATGACGCTCGTGAAGATGCAGTTCCTGGCGCTGCTCGCCGTCGGTGTCTACGTTCTCGCCCGGCAGTACGGCGCCTCCCGGTCGATGGCGTTCGTCGCCGGCTTCGCGATGCCGTTCGCCGGATACACCCTGTACTTCGACGCGTCCACGTGGGCGTCGGGCCTGATCGCCTTCGCCTGGATCCCGCACGTGTGGTGGTCGACGCGCGCCAGCGCGGCCGGCCGGGTCAATCCGCTGGTGCCGATCCTGTTCGGTTTCCTGGCGATGACGACCGGCAATCCGTACGGCGCCGTCGCGGTGGCCGTCGTCTATCTGGCGGTGCTCGCCGAAACCGTCGTCCGGAACCGGGCCGGGGACACCGAACGCCCGTTCCCGGGGATCCGGTCGCTGATCGTGAGCGGCGTCGCGATCGTGATGATGTCGCTCATCGTCTACCTGCCGCTCGCGTTCACCACCGGCGTCTCGGTCCGCACCCAGACCGGCATCCGCAACGACGACGCCCTGCGCCCCGGCCTCGGCGACCTGATCAACCTGTCGGCGCTGTCGAACCGGCCGTACGGGCCGATCTTCGAATCGACCGCCGCCACCGTCCCACTCGTCTACCTCGCCTGGTTCCTGGTTCCGCTCGCGCCGTGGATTCGGTGGGGGTCGTTGCGGCGCCTCGGCCGCAGCAGCATCTCGCTGGCCGTGTTCGGCGGCATCTACCTGATCCTGCTGCTCGGCCCGTCGAATCTGTGGCTGTTCCGCTGGCCCGCCCGCCTCATCGAGTACGGGCAGTTGCCGGTGATCGTCATCGCCGCCGTCGCGCTGTCCGCAGGGCTCGCGCGGGACCGGTGGAAGCTGCGCCTCGGCATCACCGCCGGGCTGATCGTCGCGCAGTTCTACCTGTCGTGGGCCGAGATCCCCGAGGACATCGGCACCCACCTCGCGGCACTCGCGATCACCGTCGCGCTCACCACGCTCGCGCTCGTGGTGTCGTTCCGCAAGCCCCGCCTGCTCGCGGGGGCGCTCGTGGCCGGCACCGTCGTGGCGCTGGCCGCGCAGACCAACCTGTGGTTCACGGGCAACTACAACGTCACGCCCTGGAAGTTCCCGCGCCAGGAGGCGTTCCTCGACGAGCACTTCGAGAAGCGCTATCCCGGCACGACGTTCGTGATCGCGGACCGCGAGAACATCAACCCCGACGACCCAACCGGCCAGTGGGGTGACGTGCTGTTCGGCAGCCTGTACCAGCCCGCCGGGGTGGAGGCCGTGAACAACTACGCGGGTATCAGCTTCAACTCGTTCGTCGACGACCTGTGCATCAACTACTACGGCGGCGTCCCCTGCGGCGACGGCGTCGGCCGCCTGCTCGCCGAGTCGCCGGGCACCGGGGTCTCGTGGCTCGACGCTATGCGCATCGACACCGTCGTCGTGCAGAACAGCGGCCCGTACGGCGGCCCGCACGCGCTCGACGCGCTGCCCACCGACGAATGGGACGTCCGCGTCGAGCACGGCGTCACCGTCGGCACCCGCACCGCGCCGCACCAGTGGCCCGACGGGCGACTGTCCGCGACCACTCCGGGACTCGAGGTCACCGGCGACTCCGCCTCCACCGACACGCACGAGACGCTGACGTACACCGGTTCGGGCACTGCGACGTTCGCGCTCCTCGCATGGCCCGGGTGGACGGCCACCGTCGACGGCGAGCCGGTCGACATCACCGAAAGCCCCGGCGGGCTGCTGCAGGTGGAGTTGCCCGACAGCGGCGGCGCGGAATCGACGCTGACCCTCCGATTCACCCCTCCCGGAAGCAACCTCGGCTGGGGCCTCGCCGGCGCCGGACTGCTCGTCGCCCTCGGCCAGGGCGCATGGTTCGCGGTGCGGCGGAGGAAGGTGGGCCAGCCGATGTCCCGACGCTGAAAGGCGTCACACCTGCGGGATGTGCGGGGCAGCGGCTTCCAGATCGGCGATGCTCCCCGACATGATCGTTCGCACATGGTCAGTGATGTGCTCGGTCGGCCAGTTCCACCAGGCCACGGCTAGGAGTCGGGCGATGTCCTCGTCGTTGTAGCGGGTGCGGATGAGACGGGCCGGATTGCCGCCGACAATGCCGTAGTCGGGTACGTCGCGGGTGACCACGGCACCGGAGCCGATGATCGAGCCGTGTCCGATCCGTATGCCGGGCATCACCGTCGCGCTGTGGCCGAACCAGACGTCGTTTCCGACAATGGTGTCCCCTCGGTTCGGCAGATCCGTGAGCAGGTCGAAGTGGTCGGACCACGAGCCGCCCATGGTGGGGAACGGAAAGGTCGAGGGGCCGTCCATGCGGTGGTTTGCGCCATTCATGATGAACCGCACTCCGGTGCCCAGCGCGCAGAACTTCCCGATGATCAGCTTTTCCGGCCCGTAGTGGTAGAGCACGTTGCGCGTCTCGAACGCGGTCGGATCGTCCGGATCGTCGTAGTAGGAGAACTCCCCGACCTCGATCAGCGGCGACTTCAGCATCGGCCTGAGTAGCACCACTCGCGGCTGCTCAGGCATCGGATGGAGGATCGTCGGGTCGGCAGACACAGGCATGGGGAGCGATTCCTCATCGGTTGCGTATCGGTGGCCGGTTCATGATCGCGGTACCGAGCCGCCCACGCCACCGATTTACCACCTGCGGAACCCGCACCTATTGCCCGTCGGTGTTGTCCGGGACTCGAAGCGGCCGCCGCCCTCCGGGAAGGTCTGGAAGCTGGAACGGGTCGCGCCCCGCGTCGGGTGAGCCAGAATGAGCCGGTGTTTCGCTTCGGTCAGTCCAGACGGTCCGGTGGTGCGCCTTACGACCCGCGGGAGCTGTTGCGCGCCTATGAGCGTCGCGCGACCCGGGAGATACGACCGGACTCCGGTGAGCTGCTGGTCGTGATCCCGTTGCGCGACGGGAGCAGCCTGGAGATCACGGTCCCGGACCCCTCGGCCGACTGGATCGAGTCGCGGATCCGCGGGCTGTGCACCTCGCTGGGCGCCGTCGACCGTCGCGCCCGACGCCTGCTGCGCGACGAGTTCTCCATCGGCTGGATCGAACTCGACTCGCCGCACCACGGCACCATCGACTACTGGGCCACCGGCGTCAACAGTGAATACCCCATCGACATCTCGTGGACCGGGGACGGCTGGGAGCAATCACCGGCCGAACCACTGACCTGACGAATTCATCTGTGGCGGGGAGCCGCCCGGGTCTGCGAGCATGTCCGAATGGAGCATCCATCGGCTGAGCAAGTATTCGCCACCCTCCTCGGCGAGAGCGCTGTCCCGCTCCTGAAGGAGCACGGATTCCGGAAGCGGAGGTTGACCTTCACCCGGGAGCGGGACGGGTTGGTCGACGTCGTCAACCTGCAACGCTCGGCGGGCAACAGCTACGAGTCGATCCGCTTCTACACCAACTGCGGCGTCTACTCCCCGGAGTTCGACCGGGTCATCGGACGGCCGGTGCAGGACCGTCCCGCCGAGGTGGACTGCCAGTACCGGCGCCGGATCGAGAACATCGCGACCGGGATCGGACCGCACGTGACCGTGCAGGCCGACACCGATGTTCCCGCCGTCGCCGGCCAGCTGCGCGCTGCACTCACCGAGGCGCTGGCGGCGATGGGTCAGCTTCGCGGCCCCGACGACATCGTCCGATCCGTGGGGTCGGACATCGACTTCGACGTCCTGCGTTACCGACTCGCCACGGGTGACGAGTCCGGTGCGCGCGAGCAGTATCTGCGTGCGCGCTCGCGGTTCGGTGCCGAGCCCCGGTGGCCGCGACTCGAGGAACAGTTCCGGAAAGCGGCGGACTCCTACCCCGTCGCCGTCACCGACGTCGAACGCCGGTGAGAGACGGTAGGCCGGCCGGGGATACCCCGCTGCGGATTCGGGTCGAAGGTCTCTAGAGTGTCGGCATGTCGCCGGCAGCCAACAAGATCACCACGCGCAACGCGCGTTTCCAGCAATGGCAGGCGCTGCTGACGAACCGCAACAAGCGGCAGCGCCTGCGCGCGTTCGTCGTACAGGGCGTGCGGCCCATCACGATCGCACTCGACCGAGGATGGGCCGTCGAGGCCGTCCTCTTCGACGCCGACCGCCGGCCGTCCGAGTGGGCGCGGGACGTCCTGGACAGGGCCGAAGGCGAGCGATTCGCCCTCACGCGCGAGCTGATCGTCGAACTCGGCGAGAAGGGGGCCGACGCCCCCGAGCTCATCGTCGTAATGTCCCTTCCCAGTGACGATCTGGGACGCATCCCGGTCGCGCACGACTTCCTCGGCGTTGCCTTCGACCGGCCCACCAGCCCCGGCAACCTCGGCTCCGTCATCCGTTCCGCCGACTCGTTCGGGGCGGCGGGCGTCATCGTGACAGGACACGCGGCCGACCCGTACGACAGTGCCGCCGTGCGGGCGAGCACCGGATCGCTGTTCGCCGTGCCGACCGTACGAGTGTCGTCCCCACACGACGTCTTCTCGTGGGTCGGGTCGCATCGCGCCGCGGGTGTCCCCATCCAGATCGTCGGAACGGACGAGAACGGCGACGCCGATGTCTTCGATGTCGACCTGACGTTGCCGACGCTGCTCGTCGTCGGCAACGAGACGACCGGCCTGAGCGCGGCGTGGCGCGAGGGCGTCGACCGGGTCGTGCGTATCCCCATGACGGGTTCGGCCAGCTCGCTCAACGCCGCCAACGCGGCATCCGTCGTGCTCTACGAGACCACGAGACAGCGCCTCCGGCGGCCGCTGGGCGTGGCTTCCGGGTAGGTCCAGTAATACTGGGCGCGCTTCGCCGCCCGGCGATGCACTGGTCGCAGGCGGGCGGGAGTCGTCATGGCCGACTTCCCGACCGCCGCGTTGGTGCAAGCGATGATCGCCCGCAACTTCAGCTGATCGCCGAGACCGCAGACACTGTCGCCTCGTGGACCGCGCGGTGCGCGGGCAGGATCGAGGCCCGTTCGGCGGCAACGTCGCCGGTGCCGTTCAGCAGTCCGACGAAGTGTCCGAGCTGCGCGGAGAGCGGCTCCTCGCTGTACCGGATCGTGGGGATCTCGATGATCGTCTGCTGGTGGTAACTGCTGCCGTCGGCGGTGATGTCGTCGTCGACGTGCCGGTAGACGGTGATGTCGCGGCGCAGCAGATCGATCTCGATGAGACGGTCCGCCTCGAGCAGCGACAGCTGACGGATCTTGCGCTGACTGAGCCGGCTCGCGGAAATGGTTGCCACCGCGCCGGATTCGAAGCGCATGACGGCGTCTGCGCTGTCCTCGGCGCGGTTCTCGATCGAGGTCGGATGGAAGTAGCCGAACTCGGCGCGGGCCTGGACAGGCTCCGAGCCGACGAACCCGATCGCGAGGTCCAGGTCGTGGATGAGCAGGTCGGTCGCGACACCGGTCGGGATGCGGGACACGAACGGCGAGTGCCGCGTGCCGGTCACCTGCCACACCTCGCCCGCGAACTCGCGGGCGGTGCGCACGGCCGGGTTGAAGCGCTCGAGCAGACCGCACATCAGCGGGACGTCGGCGCGCGCCGAACGCTCCACCAGGTCGACGCTCTGCTCGTAGGTGGCGGCGAGCGGCTTCTCCACCAGCAGCGGCTTGCCGAGGTCGAGGACGCGTCCGGCGAGTTCGTAGTGCGCGGGGGTGGCCGCCGCGACGACGACGGCGTCGACGCCGGACAGGTCGGTGAAGTCGGGCGCCCACTGCGCACCGCAGCGCTCGGCCACGGCCTGGCCCTGCTCGGCGTTGGGCTCGATCACGAGCGCGAGGTCGGTCAGCGGCGACTGCGACACGACGCGGGCGTGCAGCGAGCCCATCTTGCCGGCACCTATCAGGGCGATCTTCGGGTTGCTCATGCTCATGCCTCCATCGCGCCGCGGACCGCGGCGATGATCTGGTCCACGTCCGACTCCGACAGTCGAGCGTGGACGGGGATGCTCAGGCAGCGGGCCGCGACCGACGTCGCGACCGGGGTGTCCTCGATGACGACGCGCGGGTGCTCGCGGTAGCACTCGTAGTCGTAGACCGCCTTCGGGTAGTAGATGCCGCTGCCGACACCCCGCTCGGTCAGCCGGGCCGACAGGGTGTCGCGAT
This sequence comes from Rhodococcus sp. W8901, assembly GCF_013348805.1. NCBI lineage: Bacteria > Bacillati > Actinomycetota > Actinomycetes > Mycobacteriales > Nocardiaceae > Rhodococcus > Rhodococcus sp. W8901. The sequence goes on along the minus strand of NZ_CP054690.1, from coordinate 354,444 downwards.
CGATCGGCGCGTCCTCGGCCAGCAGCAGCGTGAACTGGTGCCACACGTGCTCGCGGCCGGGCAGCTCGCTCGGCAACTGCAGACCGGCGACATCCTTCAGGCCCGCCTGCAGGGCCTCCGCGTTGCGGCGCCGCGCCTCGACCTGCTGCGGGTACGACGCCATCTGCGGCAGCGCGAGGCTGGCCTGCAGGTCCGTCATCCGGTAGTTCTGGCCCGCCATCTCGTAGACGTACCGTTCCCGCATGCCCTGGTTGCGGAGCACGCGCAGGCGGTCGGCGAGGACGTCGTCGTCGGTGGTGATCATGCCGCCCTCGGCGGTGGTGAGGTTCTTCGTCGCATAGAACGAGAAACAGCCGAGCCCGAAGCTGCCGGCGCCGCGGCCGTCGAATGTCGCGCCGTGCGCCTGCGCGGCGTCCTCCACGACGGACAGCCCGTGCTCGCCGGCGAGCGGCATCAGCGCCGCCATGTCCGCCGACTGGCCGTACAGGTGCACCGGCAGCAGGACCTTCGTCCGGTCGGTGATCCGGGTGGCCGCGACGGCCGGATCGAGGTTGAAGTCGGCCTCGGAGATGTCGGCGAAACGCGCCGTCGCACCGGCCTCCAGGATCGCGTTGAGCGTCGCCACGAAGGTGAACGGGCTGGTCAGCACCTCGTCGCCGGGCTGCAGGTCCTGCACCTGCAGGGCCGCGACGAGCGCCGTGGTGCCGTTGTTCACGGCCACCGCGTGCCGGACACCGACCAGCGCCGCGAACTCCTCCTCGAGCCGCTTGACCTTGGGGCCCTGCGCCACGATCCCCGACCGCAGCGTGTCCAGGACCTCCCGTTCGACGTCCTCCCCGAACGAGATGCTCGAGATTGCAATCACTGAATGGCCCTCCGATAGATTCCTTCGAGACACCCCGCGAATCATCGGGGGCAACCGCCTGAGGGTAGCGAAGTGCTGCCTCCCGCCCCCGGAAGGATTCCCGCCGGACCATGTCGATCGGACAGAACTGTCACATCCACCCCACCGCTGTGATCGGCGACGCCGTCGTCATCGGCGACGACGTGACCGTCGGACCGCACGCGGTCCTCACCGGTCCGCTCACCATCGGTGACCGGTGCTGGATCGGCGCGGGCGCGGTGCTCGGCGCGCCCCCCGAGATCCTCGGTGCCGCGCACCCCGCCTCGTGGTCGGAGCCGGCGCCGCACCGCGGCATCGTGATCGGCGCCGACACCACGATCCGCGAACTGTCGACGGTGCACCAGGGCAGCGAGCGGGTGACGACCGTGGGCGCCGGGTGCTTCGTCATGAACCGGGTCGCGATCGAGCACGACGTCCAGGTCGGCGACCGCTGCGTCGTCTCGGCGGGATCGACATTCGCCGGGCACGTCAGCGTCGGCGACGGCGCGAACATCGGCATGCACACCGTGGTGCATCAGCGCCGCGTCGTCGGCGCCGGCGTGGTGACCGGCCTGGGCACCGTCGTCGTCAAGGACGTGCCCCCGTTCGCGAAGGCGTTCGGGAATCCGGTGGAGCTGCGGGGTGCCAACACGATCGGCATGAGCCGGTCGGGAATCGCGGAATCCGATGTCGCCGCGATCGCGCAGCTGTATACGCCCGGAACGTCCGCGGGCACCGTTCCGGACGCCCTCGCGACCGCGTTCGACTGGTGGCGTGAGCGTGCAGCGAAGCCGCTCGCTTTCCCGGCCACCGTATGACCGGTTGCTATGGTCGAGAAGCCCTGACGGACCACGCGAGGAGTGGACTCGGATGACATCCGACACCGATTCCGTCGCCGAACCGCCGGAGTCGCCGCCGAACACCAAGCGAACGCTGCTGGTGAACGCCCTCCGGATCGTCGTGACCGTCGCGATCGTCGTGGCGATCGGATTCGCGGTGAAGTCGCAGTGGACCGAGGTCCGCGGGACGATCCACGACCTGTCGTGGTGGTCGCTGGTCGCGTCGACTGTCTTCATCTTCCTCGGCATGGGCGCCGCCGTCCGTGCGTGGCAGCACACGCTCGGCGCGCTCGAGCAACCGATTCCCGCGTTCGACGCGGCCCGCTGCTACCTCGTCGGCCAGCTCGGCAAGTACCTGCCGGGCAGCGTGTGGGCGTTCGTGCTGCAGACCGAACTGGCGCGCCGGGCCGGCGTCTCCGGGGCGGCGGCGTTCATCACCGTGCTGGTCACGGTGGGGCTGAGCACCACGTCGGCGCTGCTGGTGGGCCTGCTCGGGCTGCCGGCGTTGTTCCAGATCGGCACCCCGGCCGCGGTCGCGGTGATTGCGCTGGTGCCCATCGCGCTGATCTGCGCGTATCCGCCGGTGCTGACCCGGCTCGTGAACATCGCACTCAAGGTGCTGCGCCGCGCGCCGCTGCAGCGGCCGCTCACGATGCACAAGATCGGCCTGGCGCTGATCTGGTGCTCGGTGAGCTGGGTCGCGTACGGCGTGCACCTGTGGATCCTGGCGTCCACGTTCGGCGGGTTCGGCACCGACCGGCTGATCGCGTCGATCGGTGCGATCGCGCTGGCGATGTGCGCCGGCGTACTGGTCTTCGTGGTGCCGTCCGGGATCGGCGTCCGCGAGGCGGTGATCGTCGCGGCGCTCGCCCCGGTGGCCGACTCCGGCACCGCACTCGCGCTGGCGCTGACGTCGCGGCTGCTGTTCACGCTCTGCGAGGTGCTCGCGGGAACGGTGGCCGCGCTCGCCGGCAACCGGGCCCTGCGCAACGCGCTGGTGCACGAGCAGTCACGGGTGCCGCTCCCCAGCAAGGCGTGAGCACGCCCGGCATGCTCAGCTGAGCGTGCCGATACCGAGCGAGCCGGCGGCCAGCGAACCGATCCCGGTCTTGAGCGAGCCGTAGGTGAAGGACCCGGTGTTCGCAGACCCGAGGTTCCCGGAACCGGTGTTGGCCGAACCGACGTTGCCGGAACCGGTGTTCGCGGACCCGACGTTGCCCGACCCGGTGTTGGCCGACCCGACATTGTTCGATCCGGTGTTGGCCCATCCCAGGTTGAAGGAACCGGTGTTGTCGGGGCCGATGTTGTTCCAGTCGATGCTGCTCGCGCCGAGCAGTCCGAGACTGCCGAGTCCGGCGACGACGGCCGAACCGATCACCCCGGCCTGCACCTCGGCGGGGCCGACGACGCCGACTCCGACCGCGTCCTGGCACGGCAGCGGCAGCTCGAGGCCCGGCGCCACCGCATTGGTGACGTTGGCCAGCAGACCTTCCACCCGGACCGGCGAGCACGGTGGGGAACCGGCGACGGGGTCGGCCGCGGCCTGACCCGTTGCCGTGCCCAGACTCACCGCCGCGACGGCGGCTGCAACCATGCCGGCCCTCACGGACAGACGGCGGCTGCGACATGACTTGTTCTGCGGTCCGGCCCCCATACGAGTGCCCCCTCCGGTTCGACGACCGAGTGAACTGTCCCGACACGAATGCTGGTCACGCTACCGCGACCTGGCACCCGACGTGGCCGGATCGGGGCGTTCGGGCAGGCTGGGGCTACTGCCCGGTGCGCGCGTATCCGGCCTCGGTCGTTTCCTTGGCCGGACGCCACCACTCGGGATGGTCCCGGTACCACTGCACGGTGGCCTCGAGGCCGCTGCGGAAGTCCCGGTAGCGCGGCTCCCAGCCGAGTTCGGTGCGCAGGCGTGTCGAGTCGATCGCGTACCGCAGGTCGTGACCGGGCCGGTCGGGGACGAAATCGAAGTCGTCAGCAGGTCGCCCGAAAAGCTCCAGCAGCATCGCGATCACGGTGCGGTTGTCGACCTCGCCGTCCGCGCCGATCAGGTACGTCTCCCCCAGTCGGCCGCGCTCGAGGACGTCCCACACCGCACGGTTGTGATCGTCGACGTGGATCCAGTCGCGGACGTTGCGACCCTGCCCGTACAGCTTGGGGCGGACGCCGTCGAGCAGGTTGGTGATCTGCCGCGGGATGAACTTCTCCACGTGCTGGAACGGGCCGTAGTTGTTGGAGCAGTTCGACAGCGTCGCCCGGATCCCGAACGAGCGCGCCCACGCCCGCACCAGCATGTCGCTCGACGCCTTGGTCGACGAGTACGGGCTCGACGGGTTGTAGGCGGTGGACTCGGTGAACCGGGCCGGATCGCCCAGTTCGAGGTCGCCGTACACCTCGTCGGTGGAGATGTGGTGGTAGCGGACGTCGTGGTCACGGACGGCCTGCAGCAGCGTGAACGTGCCGACGACGTTGGTGCGGACGAACGGCCACGGGTCGGCGAGCGAGTTGTCGTTGTGCGACTCGGCGGCGAAGTGGACCACGGCGTCGGAGTCGGCGACCAGGCGGTTCACGACCTCCGCGTCGGCGATGTCGCCGTGCACGAACTCGATCCGGTCGGCGACCGCGTCCAGCGAGGCCTTGTTTCCGGCATACGTCAGCGCGTCGAGGACCGTGACGCGGACATCGGGTCGTTCCGCGACGGTCTGGTGGACGAAGTTGGTGCCGATGAATCCGGCGCCACCGGTGACGAGCAGCCTCATACCGGGAGAGTACCGAGGGACAGTGCCCGCTCACGCCGACGCCGGTTCCGGCTTCGCCTCCTCCTCCGCCTCGCCGGGGATGGAGGTGCCGCGGAGAGAGACGCCGGCCGTCTCGCGGAGGAAGGCGACCGAGACGAGACCGATGACGCAGGCACCCATCATGTAGATCGCTGGGAAGAGGTTCCAGCCGGTCGCGTGGATGACGGCGTCGTTGACGAGCGGGGCCGTGCCGCCGAACAGCGCCGTCGAGACGTTGTAGCCGATCGCGAATCCGGCGTAGCGGACCTGCGTGGGGAACATCGCCGGGAACGTCGCGGAGATCGTCGCCAACTGCGGCAGGTACAGCAGGCCGAGGACCGCGAAGGCGATGAGCGCCCACACGAATCCCTGCGCCATCAGCCAGTACATCGGCACGGCGGCCACGAACAGTCCGATCAGCGACGCCCACCACATCGGCTTGCGTCCAAGCGTGTCCGACCAGCGGCCGAAGAACGGAATGCACGCCATCATGACCAGTTCGCCGACCAGGACGATGATCGTGGTCGACTGCGTGCTCAGACCCAGCGTCGACTCCAGGTAGGTCGGCTGGTAGGTCAGCAGGGTGTAGTTGACCACGTTCAACGCGACGACCATGCCGGTCAGGATCAGGATCGGCCGCCAGTAGTTCTTCAGCAGGTCGGCGAGCCCGCCCAGGATCGAGTCCTGGCTGTCGCCCTGCGCGTCCACCTCGTTGAACACGGGCGATTCGTCGAGTTTGCTGCGCAGATACCACCCGACCAGGCCGAGCGGCAGGGCGATGAGGAACGGGATCCGCCAGCCCCACGCCGCCATGTCGTCGTCCGAGATCATCAGCTCGCACAGCATCACGACGGCGGTACCGGCGGCGAATCCACCGAGGGTTCCGAACTCGAGGAAGCTGCCGTACCGGCCGCGCTTGTCGTCGGGCGCGCACTCGGCCATGAAGGTGGCGGCGCCGCCGTACTCGCCGCCGGTGGAGAAGCCCTGCACCACACGCAGGAGGATCAGCAGAAGCGGAGCAGCGATGCCGATCGACGCGTACGACGGGATCGCTGCGATCAGCGCCGTTGCACCCGACATGAGCAGAATTGTGGTCGCCAGCACCGCTTTTCGTCCCAACCGGTCGCCGAGCGGGCCCCAGATCATGCCGCCCAGCGGGCGGAGGACGAACGAGATCGCGAATCCGAGCATCGTCCCGATCGAGCCGAGATGCCCGGGAAAGAAATTCTGGGTCAGATACGTGGCGGTAGTGGCGTACACGCCGTAGTCGAACCACTCCGTCGCGTTGCCCATCGCCGAGCCAGTGATGGCTTTGCGCAACGTACGGCGATCCACGTCCTGGCCGGCAGCGGCGGAGCTCGTAGCCGACCGTTCTCCGGGACCGCACGTCGTCGATTCCTGCATGCGTTTGGTCCCTTCAGGCGGGGAACTGCCGGGGGCAGGTCTTTGGTCATCGGTCGATTCGACGCTAACGGGACATGTACGACTCTGCTTGGCACGAGGACGGGGCGGGACCGGAGATCAGGGGACCTCGAAGAGTGCAACTCCCGACCCCACGGGGACGTGATCCCCGGTCTGATAGGAGGCTGCAGTTGCGACGACCGTGCCGCTACCGGTGACCACCGTCGCAGGAACGTACCGGCAGAGGTCTTCCTGCGGAATCGGGCGGCTGTAGTCGATCGGAACACGGCGGACCTCGGCGGTGCCGGTAGCCCCGGTCGTCAAGTTCTTCCAGTTCACACTGACGCCGATGCAGTCGTACAGGTCGATCGAGTAGGTCGCCGGACGCGCCAACTGGAACGTCACTTCGCCCGGGGCTGCTGTCGTGGCGGTCGGGGCCAGCGGGACCACCGGCGGGATCCAACATCGGAATCCGACCCGGCATCCTGACAGGAACGTGACCGGAATCTGAAAGACCGTGGTCGTGGGTGCCGGACCGGGTATCGGGTCCGCAATCGCGGCGCGCGAACCGAGAATCGGCGCCAGGACGGTCGCGGACACGGCAGTTCCCGCGACGAGTAGACGGTGGATCGTCGGACAGCGCACTGGGTGCCTCCACGGTGGGATCCGCCCCGACCAGGCTGTGACGGCCCAGCGTAGTCAGCGGCGATCGGCTGCTCCCGCCGAATACCGGAACGTGACCGCGAATCCACCACAATCGCGTCGTAGCCGACCGGCCTCGGCACTCCCCCGAAATCCCGCCGCCGCCCGTGAAACACTTCAGTACATGCGCGGAATCATTCTGGCTGGTGGCACGGGCAGCCGGCTGCACCCGATCACGCTGGGCGTGAGCAAGCAGCTGGTGCCCGTCTACGACAAGCCGATGATCTACTACCCGCTCTCGACGCTGATGCTGGCCGGGATCCGCGACATCCTGATCATCACCACCCCCGGCGATGCCGACCAGTTCCGCAACCTGCTGGGCGACGGCTCCCGGTTCGGCATCTCGCTGAGCTACCAGGTGCAACACGAACCGAACGGTCTCGCCCAGGCGTTCGTGCTGGGCGCGGACCACATCCGTTCGGATTCGGTTGCGCTCGTCCTCGGCGACAACATCTTCTACGGCCCTGGCCTGGGCACCACGCTCACCCGATTCCACGACGTCAAGGGCGGCGCGGTGTTCGGGTACTGGGTGTCGGATCCCGGCGCGTACGGCGTCATCGAGTTCGACGACTCGGGCACCGCGATCTCGCTGGAGGAGAAGCCGGCGGCGCCGCGGTCCAACTACGCGGTGCCGGGGTTGTACTTCTACGACAACGACGTCGTCGCCATCGCGCGGGACCTGACGCCGTCGGCGCGCGGCGAGTACGAGATCACCGACGTCAACCGCACCTATCTCGAGGCCGGACGCCTGCAGGTGGAGGTGCTGCCGCGGGGCACCGCGTGGCTCGACACCGGCACGTTCGATTCACTGCTCGACGCGTCGAACTACGTGCGCACCATCGAGCAGCGGCAGGGCCTCAAGATCGGCGTTCCGGAGGAGGTGGCGTGGCGGCGCGGCTTCATCTCGGACGACGAACTGCGCGAGCGCGCGCAGCCGCTGGTCAAGTCCGGGTACGGCACGTACCTGCTGGGACTGCTCGACCGCGGCAGAGAATGGTGACATGGATTATCGGGAGTTGAAGGTTCCGGGGGCGTGGGAGATCACGCCCCGACAGTTCGGCGATCACCGCGGGGTGTTCCTCGAATGGTTCAAGGAGCCGGGCTTCACCGGTTTTTCCGCGGCGATCGGCCGGACGCTGGACCTGCAGCAGGCGAACTGCTCGGTGTCCGCCGCGGGCGTGCTGCGCGGCATCCACTTCGCCGACGTCCCGCCCGGTCAGGCCAAGTACGTCACGTGTGTCAAGGGCGCGGTCCTCGACGTCGTGGTGGATCTGCGGGTCGGGTCGCCGACGTTCGGGCAGTGGGATTCGGTGCTGCTCGACGACGTCGACCGTCGCGCGCTCTTCGTCTCCGAGGGCCTCGGGCACGCGTTCCTGTCGCTCGAGGACGACTCGACGGTGATCTACCTGTGCTCGTCCGGCTACAACCCCGAGCGCGAGCACGAGGTGAGCCCGCTGGACCCCGGCATCGGCATCGAGTGGCCGGGCGTCGGACGCGACGGCACACCGCTGCAGTGGACGCTGTCCGACAAGGATCTCGCCGCGCCGACACTGCTGCAGGCCCGCGATTCCGGTCTGCTTCCGGTGTACCGGGAGGGAAGCGACTGAACCCATGAGAGCGACGAGGGTGCGCCGCGCCAGTGCTGCCGTTGCAGTGCTCGTGGCCGCAGGCCTCGCGCTCCTGGCCATACCTCTCGAACACGGCACAATCGACGCGTCACCGCCGGCGACGACGTCGGTCGTGGCACCGGCTCCCCCGCCGGCCGTTCCGCTTGCCCCACAGGAACTCTCGGCCCGCGTCGTTCCCACGATCGTCACCGTCACGACCCACTCGGCGCTCGGTACGACGGCGGGGACCGGAATCGTCCTGCACCCGGCCGATTCCGCGGCGATCGTGCTCACCAACCATCACGTCATCGACGGCGGCACCGACATCGCCGCGACCAGCATGCACGACATGCGCCGGTATCCCGCCGAGGTCGTCGGCTACGACAGCTCCCGCGATCTCGCGGTGCTCCGACTGCCCGGCGGCAACGCCCTGCCGACCGCGGCGCTGGGGTCGGCGCACTCGGCGCGTGTCGGCGATCCGGTGACCGCGATCGGGAACGCGGAGGGCGGCGGGGTGCCGGTGCCGGCACCCGGCGCCGTCACCCGGCTCGGCGTCACGGTCACCACCCGCAACTCCACCGACGGCTCCCGCAATCAGCTGTCGGGGCTGATCGAGGTGGACGCCGACGTCCGGCCCGGCGACTCGGGCGGCCCGCTGGTGAACGCGTTCGGCGAGGTGATCGGGGTCAGCAGCGCCGGGAACGCCGTCGAACGTGACGTGCCGCAGGCGCCCGCGCCGAAGTCGTACGCGATCCCGATCGACTCGGCGATGGAGCTGGTGGACCAGGTGCTGACCGGCCGGCCGTCGGACACCGTCCACATCGGCCCCACCCCGATGCTCGGGGTCAGTGTCCGCGACCACCGCGACGCGATGTCGAACACGCCGGCGGGTGCGGAGGTGACGCTCGTCAGCTTTCGCAGCCCGGCCGAGGTTGCCGGACTCGCACGCGGCGACGTGATCGTCGAATTCGACGGCGTACCCGTCCGCGCCGCCGCCGACCTCACGATCCGGATGAACGCCCTCCACCCGGGTGACCCCGTCCAGCTGCAGTGGATCGACGCCACCGGCGCCCCGCGATCGGGGTCGCTGGTGTTGCAGGAGGGCCCGCCGCGCTGACCGGTGTCAGCCGATGGCGAGCTTGCCGGCCAGGCGCTGCAGGTACGCGCGGACCTCCTCCTCGGAGCTGTCGGGCATCCCGAACAGTGCCTCGCTGACGCCGAGATCCTGCCAGCGGGCCAGCTTCTCGGCATCCGGCTTGCCGGCGAGGACGATGATCTCGGGCTGCCCGGAACGGCCGGCGTCGGCCCAGATCTTGCGCAGCAGCGTGACGTTGTCCTCGATGTCCTGCTCGATCGGCGTGGTGATCCAGCCATCGGCGGAGCGGGCGATCCACGCGAACGTCTTCTCCGACGCCCCGGCGCCGACGAGGACGGGCGGCCGCGGCTGCTGGATCGGCTTGGGCCACGCCCAGCTCGGCCCGAAGCTCACGAACTGCCCGTCGTACGACGCCTCCTCCTGCGTCCACAGCGCCTGCATCGCCTCGAGGTATTCGCGCAGCGCGGTCCGACGCTTCTTGGGGTCGACACCGTGGTCGGCGAGTTCCTCGGCGTTCCAGCCGTAGCCGACGCCGAACGTGACGCGCCCACCCGACAGGTGATCGAGGGACGCGATGGTCTTGGCGAGCGTGATGGGGTCGTGCTCGAGCGGCAGCGCCACCGACGTGCCGAGCCGGATCCGCGATGTCACCGATGCGGCGGTGCCGAGCGCGACCCACGGGTCGAGGGTGCGCATGTAGCGATCGTCGGGCAGGGCCTCGGTGCCGGTACCGGGGTGGTTCGACTCGCGATTCACCGGAATGTGCGTGTGTTCGGGCACGTAGAACGCGTCGAAGCCGCATTCCTCCACTGCCTGCGCGGCGGCCGCGGGGGTGATTCCTCGGTCACTGGTGAACAGGCTGATGCCGTAGCGCACGATCTGACTCCTCCGCGTGGTTCGGTTCAGGAAATGTAACCTGTTCCAACCGAAACCGGAAGTGTCTCCAGACAGGTGTCCAGCAGCGTCAGCGGATCTTGAAGATCACCGCGCGCTGGACCACGAAGTTGATGACCGTCGCGGTGCCCTGCGCGATCACGAATGCCAGCGGCACGCGCCACCATTCGTCCGGGAACACGTTGTTCATCACCGCGTTGAGGCCCACCTGCACACCGAAAGTCACGCCGTACAGCACCACGACGGCGACGAAGCGGGCCCGACTCGGCTCGGCCTTGAACGTCCAACGACGATTGATGAGGTACGCGGTGGTGGTGCCGGCGACGAAGCTGATGGCCTTCGCGACGTCACGCTGCAGCCCCAGTGCGAGCATCAGCACGTACAGCCCGAAGTCGACGACGGCGGACAGGCCACCGGTCAGCACGAAGCGCACGATCTGCGTCTTCAGGTCCGGCGCGTCGTCGGCGATGGACTCGGTGACGGGGATCTCGACCGGCAGCGGGACGTGCGGTTCGTGGGCGTGGGGGGTTCCGGACACGGGAACGAGCGTAGGCGAACCGTACGCGCGGATCCGTGGTGACATCCGGCACAAGCGGTAGACCTCGAGCGCACTCGAGGTTGCATGATCAACTACATGACCGTTTACTCGCTGCCCGATCTCCCCTACGACTACGCCGCCCTCGAGCCGCACATCTCCGGCAAGATCATGGAGCTGCACCACGACAAGCACCACGCCGCCTACGTCGCCGGCGCCAACACCGCCCTCGACAAGCTCGCCGAGCTCCGCGAGGCCGACGCCCTCGCCCCCGTGGTCAACCTGCACGAGAAGAACCTCGCCTTCCACCTCGGCGGCCACACCAACCACAGCGTGTTCTGGAACAACCTGAGCCCGGACGGCGGCGACAAGCCCGAAGGCGAACTCGCCGCAGCCATCGACGACCAGTTCGGCAGCTTCGACGCCTTCCGCAGCCACTTCTCCGCCAACGCCAACGCCATCCAGGGCTCCGGCTGGTCCATCCTCGCCTGGGACTCCATCGGCCAGCGCCTGATCATCGTCCAGCTCTACGACCAGCAGGGCAACATCTCCATCGGCCTGACCCCCCTACTCATGCTCGACATGTGGGAACACGCCTTCTACCTCGACTACCAGAACGTCAAGGGCGACTACGTCAACGCCTTCTGGAACATCGTCAACTGGAACGACGTCGCCACCCGCTTCGCCGCCGCCCGCACCCAGACCGCCGGACTCATCGTCCCCGCCTGATCCGATCTCCCTCTCCCGCGTTTTGCGCACTTGTCGTTGTTCCCGAGGCCCCGAAAAGGCCGACAAGTGCGCAAAACGCGAGTAAAGAAGTTGTGGATCGGCGCACTCACACAGGGGCCCACGCACTACCGCCAGGTAACCTCGTACGCGATGTCCACGCCAGCAGAAGAGACGGCTCACGAGCCCCTCCCCACGCAGACCCGCACCCTCACCGGTTGGGGGCGCACCGCGCCCACCACGGCACAGGTGCTGTCCACGCCCGACGTCGAGGTGATCGCCAAGGCGGTCGCCCAGGTGGCGGAGCAGAACGAGTCCAAGCCCGCACACCTGCGGCGAGGCGTCATCGCGCGCGGCCTGGGCCGCTCGTACGGCGACCCGGCGCAGAACGCCGGTGGACTCGTCGTCGACATGAACGCCCTGAAGCGAATCCACAACATCGACTCCAACACCCACCTGGTGACGCTGGATGCCGGTGTGAGCCTGGATCAGCTGATGCGCGCCGCACTGCCGTTCGGCCTGTGGGTTCCGGTGCTTCCGGGCACCCGCCAGGTCACGATCGGCGGCGCAATCGCGTCGGACATCCACGGCAAGAACCATCACAGCGCCGGTAGCTTCGGCAATCACGTGCGCTCGATGGATCTACTGACCGCCGACGGCCAGATCCGCACGCTCACCCCGGCCGGCCGGAACGCGAAGCTGTTCTGGGCCACCGTCGGCGGCATGGGCCTGACGGGCATCATCCTCAAGGCGACCATCGAGATGACGCCGACGGAGACCGCGTACTTCATCGCGGACAGCCGTCGCACAGCCGACCTCGACGAGACCATCGCCCTGCACAGCGACGGCAGCGAGGAGAACTACGACTACTCGAGCGCCTGGTTCGACGCGATCTCGCCGGAGCCGAAGCTGGGCCGGGCCGCGGTCTCTCGGGGCAGTCTCGCCAAGCTGGATCAGCTGCCCGCGAAGCTGCAGAAGGATCCGCTCAAGTTCGACGCTCCGACGCTGCTGACGCTGCCGGACGTCTTCCCCAACGGCCTCGCGAACAAGTTCAACTTCTCGGTGATCGGCGAGCTGTACTACCGGAAGACGAAGAACGCGGACAACCAGATCCAGAATCTGACGCAGTTCTACCACCCGCTGGATCTGTTCGGTGAGTGGAACCGCGGCTACGGCTCCAACGGTTTCCTGCAGTACCAGTTCGTGGTGCCGCCGGAGGCCGTGGGCGAGTTCAAGCAGATCATCCGCGACATCCAGTCGTCGGGACACCACTCGTTCCTCAACGTGTTCAAGCTGTTCGGCGAGGGCAACAAGGCGCCGCTGAGCTTCCCGATGGCCGGGTGGAACATCTGCGTGGACTTCCGGATCAAGCCGGGCCTGAACGAGTTCGTGACCGAACTCGACAAGCGTGTGCTCGAGTTCGGCGGGCGGCTGTACACCGCGAAGGACTCGCGGACCACGGCCGAGACGTTCCACGCCATGTACCCCCGGATCAACGAGTGGATCAAGGTCCGCCGATCCGTCGACCCCACAGGCGTTTTCGCCTCCGACATGTCCAGAAGGTTGGAACTGCAGTGATCAACGCCGTCGGTAACCCCCAGACCCTGCTGCTCCTCGGCGGCACGTCCGAGATCGGTCTGGCGATCTGCGAGGAATACCTGAAGAAGGCGCCGCTGCGCGTGATTCTCGCTGCGCTGCCGAACGATCCGGGCCGCGACGGCGCCGTCGCGCAGATGAAGGCCGCGGGCGCCACCCAGGTCGACGTCATCGACTTCGACGCCCTCGACACCGAGAGCCACCCCAAGGTCATCGACCAGGCGTGGGCCGGTGGCGACGTGGACGTCGCTATCGTCGCGTTCGCGCTCGACGGCGACGCCGAGGAACTGTGGCAGAACCAGCGCAAGGCCGTACTGATCGCGAACGTCAACTACACCGCCGCGGTCTCCGTCGGCGTGCTGGTCGGCGAGAAGATGAAGACGCAGGGCTTCGGCCGCATCATCGCGATGTCGTCGGTAGCCGGTGAGCGCGTCAAGCGCGCCAACTTCGTCTACGGCTCCACCAAGGCCGGCCTCGACGGCTTCTACCTCGGCCTCGGCGAGGCCCTGGCGCCGTTCGGCCCCAAGGTCACCGTCGTCCGCCCGGGCATGGTGCGCACCCAGTTCAGCGCGCACGTCAAGGAAGCCCCGCTGACGGTGAACAAGGAAGACGTCGCCGCGCTCGCGGTGGCGGCGTCCGACAAGGGCAAGGAAATCGTCTGGACGCCGGGACCCTGGCGCTTCGTCATGATGGGGCTGCGGCACGTGCCGCGCGCGATCTTCCGCAAGCTGCCCATCTAGGAACAGCCGTTCACGATTCGGCCCACCACAGTGCACTGTGGTGGGCCGAATCTCGTTCCGGGGTATCGCTGTTCCTACATCGCCGAACGGGGCTGAGCGGGGACGGCCCTCATGTCGTTGCCGGTGTTCGGCTTGACGCGCTGCCACGTGCCGTCGCTCTTGCAGGTCTGGTACGTGCCGTCCGGGTGGTAGACCTTACTGCCGACGCTGTAGTCCTTGCCGTCGTAGACACACACGGTCGTCTGTGTCCCGTCGGGTGCGGTGCGGATGTCGGCGTGGGCTACTGCGGCCTGGGCGCCGAGTACGCCGCCGGCGACGAGAAGCGAAGCGGCGAGGGTCTTTACGGTTCGAGAGATCATGTGGCGGTCTTTCTGGTCGGTGTCGGGTCCGGTTGGACACAAACAACAATGGCCTCCCGCGGTGACCGCCACCAGGCACCCGAGGATGCCGATTCGCCCACCCTTCCCCTCCCCCGACAGACGCACCTCAGTCCACGGTGATCAGATCTTCACGACCTTCGATGTCGGGATCGGGTGCGAGTCCGCCTTGATCCAGCGCATCGCCCACGTCCCCTCGGTGTGGGCGTCGGTGTCGATCCAGTTGCCGTAGCCGGGATCCTTGGCCGACACCACGATCGTCAGGGTGCCGTCGTCGTTGAGCTTCGCGGTGTGGTTGTTGATGTAGATGTTCGTCCGGTTGTAGTCGAGCGACTCCACCCAGAAGTTCTGCAGCACGAAGTTGAAGTACTCGCAGTTCGGGACCTCGGTCTCGATCACCCACGCCTCGTCCTCGGCGAGCTTCCAGTAACCGTGCAGGTAGAAGATCGTCGGGTCGCCGCCGGCGTTCTGGAAGTAGTCCTGCCCCCAGTCGAAGACCTCGTTGGTGTGAGGCTGGAACTTGCGGGACCACTCGAGGAACGTGTTGGCGGTGCCGCGGACCATGCCGACCGCCTTCCCGAGGCGCTCGCCCATCTCCTCGCGACTCAGCGGCACGAATTCACCGTCGGGGTCGAGGCATTCGATGGACAGCTCGGCGGGGACCTCGTTGCGCCGGTCCCGGTAGGTCTGGCGGACGGAGATGAGGTTGCTGTCCGGCGCCATCGGCAGCCAGGCACCCTCGGCGGGCTTGTCGACGCTCGCGATGAACTCGAAGCGGCCGTGCTCATCGACCTCGATGTCGTGAATGTGCAGGTCGCCGGTCTGCATCATGGTGCCGTCGATGTGGTAGCGGTTGACGCGCGACCCGAACGTCACCAGCGGGACCGTGCCCCGCGTGCCGGTGATCCGGTAGGTGTAGTTCCCGGAGATGTTGGCGCGCATGTACATGTTGTCGGGGTTGTCGGCGCCGATCTTCGTCATCATGTTCGGGTTGGGCGCCGACGTGAACTGCGGCCACCGTGGATCGGTGTACTCGACGCAGTTGATCGTCGCATAACGCAGAAGGCGTGACAGGTAGCGGACGCCCTCGGCCTGCGTCAGCGGATCCTGCGGGACGACCTCGTGCTGCAGGATGTTGCCGGTGTCGAGCAGATCGGCGCAGAACTTCTCCCAGGTGGCGTTCATGTGAGTATCCCTGTTCTGGTTGATGTTTCGAGGACGTGCTTCAGGCGGTGGCGGCGAACTTCGCCTCGACGTCGGCTGCCGTCACGCCGAACTCCTCGAGCGCGTACTGGTGCGCCGGCCGCCGATGGTCTGCGAGGCTGCTCTGGTGAGACTCCGTCACCGCACGGCGCGCCTCATCGGTGAACGGCAGCGAGAACCGGGCGTAGATCTTCTCGACCGTTCCGATCGGATCGGCAACGAAATCCTTGTAGTCCACGTCGACGAACTGATCCGGGTCGTACCGTGCCCGAGCACTGTTGAAGTGCGCATTGCCGCGCGCCCACAGGTCGAGCTGGGTACGCCCGATGGTCTCACGGTCGAACGCAGTCGACATGTCGTGCTTTCCCTGCTCGGCGAGGCTGAACGTGGACGCCATCGACGTCTGCGGATCCCGGAACGTCCGGACGATCAACGCATCCGGGTACACCCGCATGATCTCGTCGATCGCGAACACATGGCTGGGGCTCTTGAGCACCCACCGCCGGCCCGGGTCCCGCAGCCCGATCAACTGCAGGTTCTTCTTGTGCCGCGCGTAGGTCTCGGTCCAGTCCTGTCCCGCCAGCCACGTCGAATAGCTCGGCACGTACGCCACACATTCGAATGAGATCGAGAGCATCGTCTGCTGCAGCAGGCGCCAGCATTCCTCCACTTCCTCGGCCCCCATGAAGTGCACCTTCATGAGAGCCGCCTCGTTCGCCTGGCGGGCCCGGTAGAACGCGTCCGAACGCAGGAAATCCTCGTTCTGCGACCAATTCTCGCGGTCGGGTCGTGGCTGCGGCGACTCGGCGAGCCACATCTCGACGCCCTGGTGTGCCGGGTCCGCGCCGAGCAACCGGTGCAGCGCGGTGCTCCCGGTCCGCGTCAGCCCGCACACGAAGACGGGGCGCTGCACCGGAACGTCGACGTGCTCGGGGTGGCGGGCGAATCCGGCCTCGCTGATCAGGCGGCCCGAGAGCGCGCTGGTGATCATCTTGCGGGCGATCACACGCCCGTGCGGGGTGAGGTCCGCTTCCCGCTCGAACGAATCGAGCAGCACCCGCAGCCCCTCGAGATACTCGGTGCCACCGAAGTCGTCGAGCCCGGTCGCCTCGCGAGCGGCCTGGTGCAGGTCTCCGATCGTGCCCACACCGTCGTCCTCCTGTGTCATCTGTAATTCCTTGCGAGAGTGAGAGTGAGGTTCAGTGGTGGGTGTGCCCGCAGTTGACGTCGAGGCACTGTCCCGTGATGGCGCGGGCGAAGTCGGAGGCGAGGAACACCACCGCGTTCGCGATGTCGTCGGGCTCGGGCAGCCGGCGCAGGTCGGTGTCGGCCGCAACCTCTGCATAGACCACGGCGGGATCGACTCCGCGCTCCTCCGCCCGGCGCTCGAACATCTTCTTCACCGAGTCGGCCCAGATATATCCCGGTGCAACCGAATTCACCCGTACCCCGTCGGGCCCGAGCTCCACCGACAGGCTCCGGGCGAGCGCGAGCAGCCCCGCCTTCATCACCCGATAGGCACCGAAGTTGGGCAACTGATTGCGGATCACCATCGAGTTGATCATCACGACGGATCCCTGGGACTCCACGAGCGCCGGAGCCACCACCCGCGTCAGGTTCAGCGACGACAGCAGGTTGATGTCGATCCCCTGCCGCACGTCGTCTGGTGCCGCGTCGAGCAGGCCGACGTACGCGGGTTGCACGAACGCGTTGTGCACCACCGCATCCACCCGCCCGAACTCCGAGAGAGCCCTGTCTGCGAGCGCCTGGACGGAGGCGGCCTCCGTGAGATCGGTTGGCACACACAGCGCGGTACCACCGCTGTCCCGGATCTCCTCGGCCACCGCGTCCAGCCGCGACTCTGTGCGGGCGGCGAGGATCACCCGCGCACCCGCATCGGCGCTGCGCACCGCGATCGCTCGACCCAGCCCCGGACCCACGCCCGAGACCACGACTACCTTGCCCTCGAGCAGCGGGAGTCTCGTCCGCACCGCCCCGGCGTCCACCATCCCCGACATGGTCACCGATCCGCCCTAGTCCGCGCGTGCTTCGGGATCGAGAACCACACTGAGGGAGACGATCTTGCACGCGTCGTCGAACTCGAAGAGATCGCTGGCGAGGAAGGCCGGCATCCCCTCGGGCTGGACGCGCAGCTGCGTCGCGGCGTACCGACCGGAGACGACGATCGGCGAGTGGCGGCTCACCGAGAACGCCACCTTCGCGTTCTGAGTGTCGAACTCCCGGATCTCGTCGATACCGCGGTAGGTCCGCACTCCCAGCGGCTCGTGCTGCACCGCATCGTCCGCGAATAGCGATACCAGTTGGTCCACATCGTGGTTTCCCAGATGCTTGACGTACGCGTCTATCGCCGAACAGATTTCGTCTCGAGTGGGCAACAGGATCTCCTTCGTATGATCGGTGGAACACGGGACAGGATCGGCGGAAGCCGTCCGATCAGGCGATGACACCACGGCCGCGCAGGAGCGCGATGATCTGCCTGCTCGCATCCTCGGGCGACGTCGTGGTCGTGTCGATCCGCAGATCGGGCGCCTCCGGCGACTCGTACGGCGAGTCGATGCCGGTGAAGTTGGCGAGATCGCCGCGGCGGGCTTTCTTGTAGAGCCCCTTGGGATCCCGCTGTTCGGCGACGGCGATGGGGGTGTCGATGAACACCTCGCAGAACTGGTCCACGCCGATCACCTCCCGGGCGGCGTCGCGTTCGGCCCGGAACGGGGAGATGAACGAGGCGAGGACGACCAGGCCGGCGTCGGCCATCAGCCGGGCGACCTCGGTGACGCGGCGGATGTTCTCCACCCGGTCGGCCTCGGTGAACCCGAGATCCCGGTTCAGGCCGTGCCGGACGTTGTCGCCGTCGAGGAGGTAGGTGTGGCAGCCCAGCGCATACAGCTGCCGCTCGAGTTCGTTCGCGATGGTCGACTTCCCGGATCCGGACAGGCCGGTGAACCACAGCACCTGCGGCCGATGACCGTTGAGTGTGGCGCGGGCCTGGCCGTCGACGTCGACGGCCTGCCAGTGGATGTTGTCGGATCGGCGCAGCGAGTGCGCGATCATGCCGGCGCCGACGGTGGTGTTGGTGAGCCGGTCGATCAGGATGAAACCACCGGTGTCCCGGTTGTCGGCGTACGGATCGAACGGCACCGGCCGGTCGAAGCTGATGTTGCAGACGCCGATCTCGTTGAGCGCCAGCGTGTTCGTCGCCGTCTTCTCGAGGGTGTTGACGTTGATCTTGTGCTTGGGCTTGGTGATCCGCGCCTGCACGGTCATGGTCCCGATCTGACACAGGTACGGGCGTTCGGGGAGCATCTCGTGCTCGCCCATCCACACCACGTGCGCCTCGAACTGGTCGGCGACCCCGGGTAGTGCGTCGGCGACGGCGAGGACGTCGCCGCGGCTGATGTCGATCTCGTCGGTCAGGGTGACGGTGACCGATTGGCCGGCGATCGCCTCATCGAGATCGCCGCCCATCGTGACGATCCGATCGACGGTCGATTCCTTGCCGCTGGGCAGCACCCGGACACGATCACCGGGGCGCAGGATGCCGCCGACGATCTGCCCAGAGAAGCCGCGGAAGTCGAGATCCGGTCGGTTGACCCACTGCACCGGCATCCGGAACGGGCCGCTGCTCAGCTCGCTGGAGATTTCGACGGTCTCGAGGTGCTCGATCAGCGTCGGACCGTCGTACCAGGCGGTGTTCATGCTGCGTTCGGTGAGGTTGTCACCCATGTACGCGGACAACGGGATCGCGACGACGTCGGTGAGCCCGATCTCGGCCGCGAAACCCGCGTACTCGGCGACGATCTCCTCGAAGACGTCCTGCGAATAGTCCACCAGGTCCAGCTTGTTCACCGCGAGGACCACGTTCCGGATACCGAGGAGCGAGACGAGGTAGGAGTGCCGGCGGGTCTGAGTGAGCACACCCTTGCGGGCGTCGACGAGGATCACCGCGAGATCCGCGGTGGAGGCGCCGGTGACCATGTTGCGGGTGTACTGCTCGTGGCCGGGGGTGTCCGCGACGACGAACTTGCGGCGTTCGGTGGAGAAGTAGCGGTAGGCGACGTCGATGGTGATGCCCTGCTCGCGCTCAGCGGCCAAACCGTCGACCAGCAGCGCGAAGTCGAGGCCGTCGCCCTGCGTGCCGACCTTGCGGGAGTCGGCCTCGAGCGCCGACAGTTGGTCCTCGAACACCAGCTTCGACTCGTACAACAGCCGGCCGATGAGGGTGGACTTGCCGTCGTCGACGCTGCCACAGGTGATGAACCGGAGCATCGACTTGTTCGCGTGCCGGGCGAGGTACTGCTCGATGTCGTCGGCGATCAGATCCGAAGGCTGAGTCATCAGAAGTAACCTTCCTGCTTCTTCTTCTCCATCGAGGCGCTGCTGTCGTGGTCGATCACCCGGCCCTGACGCTCGGAGGTGGTGGTCAACAACATTTCCTGGATGATGTCGGTCAAGGTCTCGGCGGTGGATTCGACCGCACCGGTGAGCGGGTAGCAGCCCAGAGTGCGGAACCGGACGCTCTTGAGCTGCGGCTGCTCGCCGGGCAGCAACGGCATGCGGTCGTCGTCGACCATGATCAGTGCGCCGTCACGCTCCACGACGGGGCGCTTCGCCGCGAAGTACAGCGGCACGATCGGGATGTTCTCCTGCCGGATGTATTCCCACACATCGAGTTCCGTCCAGTTCGACAGCGGGAACACCCGCAGGGACTCACCCGGGGACTTGCGGACGTTGTACATCCGCCACAACTCCGGGCGTTGCTGCTTGGGATCCCAGCGGTGCTCGGCGGAGCGGATCGAGAACACCCGCTCCTTCGCGCGGGACTTCTCCTCGTCACGGCGCGCGCCGCCGAACGCGGCATCGAACTTGTACAGGTCGAGGGCCTGCTTGAGTCCCTCGGTCTTCCACATATCGGTATGCGTCGCGGAGCCGTGTGTGAACGGGTTGATGCCCTTCTCCACGCATTCCGGGTTCTTGTAAACGAGGAGGTCGAAATCGCCTGCGGCAGCGGATTCGTCGCGCAGCTTGTACATCTCACGGAACTTCCACGTGGTGTCGACGTGGAGGAGCGGGAACGGCAGCCGCGACGGATAGAACGCCTTCCGCGCCAGGTGCAGCATCACGGCGGAGTCCTTGCCGACCGAGTACAGCATCACGGGATTCTCGCTCTCGGCGACGGCTTCCCGCATGATGTGGATGCTCTCGGCCTCGAGCCGCTCGAGGTGGGTCAGTGTTCGGGTCATCGCCGAAGTGCCTCCAGTGCTTTGCCTGCCAGTTCGGGCCGGCAGATCAGTAGGTCGGGCAGCCAGGGGTTCTCCTGGTTGTAGATCAGGGCGGATCCGTCGATCCGTGAAACATGCAGTCCCGCAGCACGGGCCACCGCGACGGGCGCGGCCGAGTCCCACTCGTACTGTCCGCCGGCGTGCGCGTAGACGTCGGCCTCACCGCGGACCACCGCCATCGCCTTCGCACCCGCCGAGCCCATCTCGATCAGCTCGGCACCGAGCGCGTCCGCCATCGCCATCACGGGTTCGGGCCGGCGAGTGCGACTGACGACCACCCGGGGCGCGCCGAACAGCGGTGCGTACGACGCGGGAGCGTCGACCGTCGAGAAGGTGGTCCCGAGCGCAGGCATCGCCACCGCGCCAACCGTCAGGTCCCCGCCCTCGACGAGCGCGACGTGCACGGCCCAGTCGTCGCGACCCTTCTCGCCGTACTCGCGGGTGCCGTCGAGGGGGTCGACGATCCACACGCGGTCGGCGGCGAGGCGCGCGAGATCGTCCGCGCCCTCCTCGGACAGCACGGCGTCGCCCGGGAACCACTGCGCCAGCGCGCCGACGAGGAACTCGTGACTGAGCCTGTCCGCGGCATTGCGGACTTCGGCCGGATCGACGTCGGTGTCGTCCAGTCGGCGCCGATGATCGAGCAGCAGACGGCCTGCCGCCGTGGCGATCTCCACCGCCGCGCGACTGTCCGCATCCCGCTGGTCCGTCGAATCGGGTGGCGTCGTGATGGCGGCTTCATGGCTCATGGAACGTGACTGTAGCCACAGAATGAACCATGTTCAATCCCAGAACGAACATTGTTCATTCTTCCTGGGCGTTTCCGCTGCCTCAGAATGAACATTGTTCGATCGAGCTTGGACCTCAGACGATCCCCCGATACGGTGGTCCCATGGGTGTACCGGGCAGCAAGTCGATCTACGGAGATGCGGAGGCT
This sequence comes from Rhodococcus sp. W8901, assembly GCF_013348805.1. NCBI lineage: Bacteria > Bacillati > Actinomycetota > Actinomycetes > Mycobacteriales > Nocardiaceae > Rhodococcus > Rhodococcus sp. W8901. The sequence goes on along the minus strand of NZ_CP054690.1, from coordinate 332,825 downwards.
CGGCGCCGCCGCACGCTGGACGCCGCGGCCGCGCTCCTGGACGAGGGCGGCTACACCGCGCTGACGATCCGGGCGGTGGCGAAACGATCGGGTACGAGCACCGGCCTGATCTACCAATACTTCGCGGACAAGCAGGAGATCTTCACCGCACTGCTCAACGAGAGCCAGATCGAGTCCACCGCCTTCGTCGCGGCGCTACCCCGCGATCACGGTGTGGCCGCACTGATCGCCGCGGTGATCCCCGAGTCGGCGAGACAATGGGGTCGGGTCGGCCGCCTGACCGCGACCTGGCGTGACGTCGAGGGCGCGGCGGGATCGGATCGCGATTCGGTCCGCCAGGTGCGTAAGACCGCCAAGCTGTACAACGAGGAACTCCGCAAGGCTCTCCACGAAGCCGCGGCCGCCGAGGGCCGGACCCTGCGCGAGGATCGCGCGCTCCTGCCGTACGTCCTGTCCGGGTTGCAGGGCGTGGCCGACACCATCGTCAACAACTGGGCGCAGGACCTGGACACGGCGGAGTTCGTCGAGTTTGCGGCGACCGCACTGGCGCGAGCCGTCACGGTCTCGGACTAGGGCGTCACTACCCGCGTTTTGCGCACTTATCGTTGTTCGTGGGGCCCTCCGGACAGCGATAAGTGCGCAAAACGCGAGTAGCGGCGGTCAGCCGGAGGCCGCCCAGGCGGACAGCACCGTCCGAATGCCGGTGACCAGCGCGAGCGGCTGGTCGATCATCGCATGGTGCCCGGCGTCCGGGATCTCGGCGACGATCGCCGACGGACCGAACCGCTCGCGCATCTCCGCCATCAGCTCGGGCGAGACGATGCCGTGTTCGGCGCGGAAGTACGCAATGGGGCACCGCGGCTGCGCGACCGCCAACGTGTTGCCGCCGGAACGGGTGAACACCGCCGGATCGAACTTCCACGACCAACCGCCCTCGACGGCCGTCAGCGACGTCTCGGCGACGTGATCGCGCACGCCCGGCACGCCGGTATCCTGTGGCGGCACGAACCGGAACCGCGAGAGTGCCTCGCCGCGATCGGCGTACACCTTCTTGGGTCCGAATGCGGCCTTGCGCCGGGCCGCCTCCTCCTCGGGCGTGCGCTGACGGATCGGCGAGTCGATGATCTGCACGCCGGCCAACCGATCGCCGTACAGATGCGCCGCGACGAACGCGACGATGCCGCCCATGCTGTGACCGACCACCACCGGCCGCCCCTCGATGCCCGACGCCCCGGCCACCGCGGCCACCTCGTCCGCCCACAGGTCCAGCGAATACTGTTCGCGCGTACCGCTGTCACCGTGACCGCTCATGTCGAGGGCGACGACGCGCCGGTCTCCGGCCAGCTGCGGGCCGACGTGATCCCACCACCTCGAGTGCGCCGCACCGCCGTGGACCAGGACGATGCCCGGGCGGCCGGCCTCGCCCCACGCCCGGAACCGCACCTCGGCGCCGTCGACGTCGACGCTGCCGGTCTCGACCGGAGCCGCCAACGCATCGAGGAACCACCGCGGGGTCTGCGCCTGCTCGTCGCTCATTCCTCGAACCTACTGAACACCGATTCGCGCGTCGCACCCAAGTAAGCTCGGGCCGTGTCGCAATCAGGAGCCGCCCCCCTCGTAGAGCCGCGCGTCGCCCCTGCCCGACGGGCTGCCGGTACCGCGGTCGAGATGCTGCTCGCGGCCGTGGTCGCCGCGATCGTGGCCGCGGTGGGGCTGTTCGCATTCGGCCAGGTGTCGTGGCCCGCGTTCCCGTCGTCGAACGTCACGCAGGCCGTGACAACAGTGGGGCAGATCGTCACGATCGCCGTCCTTGCCGTGAGCGTGCTCCTCTATCGAGCGCGACGGTGGGTCCGCGCGGCGACGGTGCTGTCGTGGGCCGGACTTTCCGGATTTGTGACGGTCACGCTCGGCATGCCGTTGAGCGCGACCAAGCTGTACCTGCACGGGGTCTCGGTGGACCAGGAGTTCCGCACCGAATACCTCACGCGCCTCACCGATTCCGCGGCTCTGCACGACATGACGTACGCGGATCTGCCGCCCTACTACCCGGCCGGCTGGTTCTGGATCGGCGGACGGGTCGCGAACCTGCTCGGTATGGACGGCTGGGAAGCGTTCAAGCCGTATGCGATCGCGTCGATCGCCGTGGCCGCCGTGCTCGCGCTGGTCTTGTGGAACAAGCTGATTCGCGCCGACTGGGCTGTCGTGGTGGCCCTCGCGGCGGCCGCGCTGACGGTCGCGTACGGCTCCGCGGAACCGTACGGCGCCGTGATCGCCGTCCTGATCCCGCCGGTGCTGGTGCTCGCGTGGGGTGGCCTGTACCGGCCGGAGAAGTCGACACAGACCCGCAGCGGCGGATGGGGCGCCGTCGTCGGGACGGGCCTGTTCCTCGGTGTCGCAGCCGCCTTCTACACCCTGTACCTCGGCTTCGCGGCATTCGCGGTCACGCTCATGGCGATCGTCTCGGCCGGCCTCGCCGTCCGCGCGCAGGGGTCGTGGCGTGCGATGCTGGATCCGCTTCTGCGACTGATCGTCACCGCGGCGATCGCGATCGCGATCGCCCTCACCGTGTGGCTGCCGTACCTGCTCGAGGCCCTGCGCGGGATCCCGGCGGACAGCGGCACCGCGACACACTACCTGCCCGACGCCGGTGCGCACCTGCCGCTTCCGATGCTCCACTTCTCGCTCGCCGGCGCACTGTGCATGCTGGGCACGATCTGGCTGGTCAGCCGGGCGGCATCGTCGCGCCGGGCGCAGGCGCTCGGCATCGGCGTGATCGCGGTCTACCTGTGGTCGCTGCTGTCCATGACGGCCACCGTCGTCGGCAGCACGCTGCTGTCGTTCCGGCTCGAGCCGGTGCTGATCCTGCTGCTCGGCACCGCCGGAGTGTTCGGCTTCTTCGAGTTCTCCCGCTGGCTGGTCCTCGCGACCAGCGAGAACCCCCGCGTCAAGGCCTCGATCGTCGTGATCGGGCTCGCCGGGTTGATCGCCTTCACGCAGAACATCCCCCAGGTCCTCGCGAGTGACATCACCATCGCCTACACCGACACCGACGGTGACGGCGTTCGTGCCGACAAGCGGCCTCCCGGCGCGGCCGCGTACTACGGCGACGTCGACCGCATCATCACCGAGCAGCGCCCGGGCGAACGCCACGACACCGTCGTGCTGACCTCCGACACCAGCTTCCTCAGCTTCTACCCGTACTTCGGTTTCCAGGCGCTCACGTCGCACTACGCGAATCCGCTCGCGGAGTTCCGCGAGCGCGCGGCGGCCATCGAGAGCTGGACCGAGCTCGAGACACCCGACCAGCTGATCGCCGCGCTGGACGAACTGCCGTGGCGCGCACCGGATGTGTTCGTGTTCCGCAAGGGCTCCGACGGCTACACCCTGCGGCTGGCGGAGGACGTCTACCCCAACGACCCCAACGTCCGGCGATACAGCGTCACGTTCCCGAAGGAGCTGTTCGACGATCCGCGTTTCACGATCGAAGAAGCGGGCCCGTTCGTCGTGGTGAACCGGGTCGGCTGATCAGGCCAGGTGGTGACGGTCGGCCCGGCTGACCGTCACCGCGGCAATGACCACCCCGATCACGACGCCGATGAGGGTGTCCACGACGCGGCTGATCCCCGCGTCGGGGGAGATCGGTGACGTGAACCCGATCAGCAGCAGCGCCATCGGGGTGACGGCCAGCGTCGTGAGCCCGTAGTTCACGAGCACCATCAGTTCGGCCGCGATCTGCAGCACGACGACCACGGCGACCATCTGCCAGTAACCCAGGCTGGCGGCAAGGAGTACTGCGGCGATGAGGGCGCCACCGATGTTGCCGAGCAGACGCTGGATTCCGCGCTGCACCGTGTGCGTGAAGTTGAGTCCCTGCAGCACCGCGATCGCACCCATCGATGCCCACAGGGGATGTTCGACGCCCACGGCCATCGCGATCCAGCCCGATGCCGCGGAAGCGAGAAGGACCCGGACCGCGGTGTGCCGCACCTCGCCGGACCGGAGGCGGGAGACGCCGTTCGCGAGGACGCCGTGCGGCGTCGGCAGCTCCGATCGACCCGACGACCGGTCGTCGGCCACCCCACCGAGGACGCTGGCGCGCTTGAGCTTTCGTAGCTCCCGTTCGTGCTGCGCGATGTCCCGGACGAGGGTGACGTCACCTTCCGCGACCCACAGCTCGACGGCGTCGTCCGCCATGTCCAGCAGTGCCGCGAGGTCGCGCGCATGCACGTGTTCGGTCCGCGAACGTCCGCTCGCCGCAAGCACTTCACGGGCCCGCGCGATTGCAGCCTGCGCGGGAGCGACGCCGTCGGCGCCGACACGTTCGAGGGATCCGACGGCCACGAGGGCCCGTGCCGCCGCGAGACGCGCGGGACCGAGCGGCAGGATCAGCGCCGGCAGCATCGCCGCGATCCAACCCACCAGGACGCCGACGGCAGTGGCCGCAGTGGCTGCGGCGATGTCCGATGCGGACGCGGTGTAGCCCGCGGCCCCAGTGGCCGCGAACACGAGGATCACCGGGCCGGGCCCGAGCAGTCGGAAGGCGTTCATGTACGCCGACGCGACACCGGCGGCGAGGGACAGCACGCCCACCTGCGCCCACATCGGCAGCCCGGCTGCACCGAGCGCGCCACCGAACGCGACGAACCCGATCAGCGCGACGCCGACCAGCGCGACCTTCCCGGCCAGCCGCGGGTACGGCTCGTACCGGCCGAACGCCGACGACAGAGCACCGAGCGTCGCCAGGCCGGCCAACTCCTGGAACCCGAGCAGTCCACCGCCGACGAACACGACCGCAGAAGCGAGCCCCACCCGCAGCGCAGGCGCGATGGTCGCGTCCGCAGCCCGCACCTCGAACGCACGACGCCACGTTCTGGGCGAAACGGAATGAGCGAGGGCGCTGCGCGCGTGATCGATCCTGGTGGTTCGGGACGTATCGAGTGCTGCCACTCGCCCCAGTCTACACGCATTACTTCACGAGTAAATTACTAATGAAGTGATGTTGGCACACCGATAGGATGGGTGTGTGGATTCGACCGACAGTCCGGAACGCGATTTCATCGACAAGGTTCGCCAGGAGTGGGCCCTGTCCTACCCGGAGGTCGACACCTCACCGATCGAGGTCATCGGCCGGATCACCCGCATCAGCTCCCAGGCACTGCATCGACTCGAGCGGGCGCTCGGCGACAGCGGGGTCTCCCGCGCAGAGTTCGAGGTGCTGTGCGCCCTCGCCCGCAGCGATCGTCCACTTCGGGCCAGTGAGGTTACGGCCGTGACGATGGTCAGCGGCGCCGCCACCACCAAGCACGCCGACCGACTCGTCAAGATGGGTCTGCTGGAACGCCGGCGCTTCGAGCGCGACGGGCGGGTGGTCCTGCTCGCGGTGACCGACGCCGGACGCGCGCTGGTCGACGCCGAGTTTCCGGAGCGCGTCGATCGTGATCGCCGACTTCTCGACGGGCTCGATGAGGACGACCGCGCCCAGTTGGCCCGGCTGCTACGTCGCATTGCGTACAACAGCGACGCAGCCGACCGCCCGTAGGAACCCGCATCCCGCTCTCGCCGCCTGCCGGGCGGGAGGGGTTTTCGGGTGCAGACATGCGGAAATGCCGAAGGCCCCCACCCTGATGGGTGGGGGCCTTCGGTGAAAGGGTGTTCGGCGGTGTCCTACTCTCCCACACCCTGTCGGGTGCAGTACCATCGGCGCTGGAGGGCTTAGCTTCCGGGTTCGGAATGGGACCGGGCGTTTCCCCTCCGCTATGGCCGCCGTAACTCTATGAAACTGTCACACATTCAATTCCCCCGCCCGAACCACCCGCCGGCACAAGACCTGGGGTGTTGGGGGTGAATGGTATCTGTGTGTTGTTTCAGATACCGCACAGTGGACGCGTAGCTTCTTTGTGGTAAGTCCTCGGCCTATTAGTACCAGTCACCTCCACACGTTACCGTGCTTCCAGTTCTGGCCTATCAACCCGGTGGTCTGCCGGGGGCCTTACCCCCTCGAGGGGGTGAGAAACCTCATCTTGGAACAGGCTTCCCGCTTAGATGCTTTCAGCGGTTATCCCTTCCGAACGTAGCTAACCAGCAGTGCTCCTGGCGGAACAACTGGCACACCAGAGGTTCGTCCGTCCCGGTCCTCTCGTACTAGGGACAGCCTTCCTCAAGTTTCTAACGCGCGCGGCGGATAGAGACCGAACTGTCTCACGACGTTCTAAACCCAGCTCGCGTGCCGCTTTAATGGGCGAACAGCCCAACCCTTGGGACCTACTCCAGCCCCAGGATGCGACGAGCCGACATCGAGGTGCCAAACCATCCCGTCGATATGGACTCTTGGGGAAGATCAGCCTGTTATCCCCGGGGTACCTTTTATCCGTTGAGCGACACCGCTTCCACTTGCCGGTGCCGGATCACTAGTCCCGACTTTCGTCCCTGCTCGACCTGTCAGTCTCACAGTCAAGCTCCCTTGTGCACTTGCACTCAACACCTGATTGCCAACCAGGCTGAGGGAACCTTTGGGCGCCTCCGTTACATTTTGGGAGGCAACCGCCCCAGTTAAACTACCCACCAGGCACTGTCCCTGAACCAGATCATGGTCCGAGGTTAGATGTCCAATACGATCAGAGTGGTATTTCAACAACGACTCCACGAACACTGGCGTGCCCGCTTCACAGTCTCCCACCTATCCTACACAAACCGAACCGAACACCAATACCAAGCTATAGTGAAGGTCCCGGGGTCTTTTCGTCCTGCCGCGCGTAACGAGCATCTTTACTCGTAATGCAATTTCGCCGAGTCTGTGGTTGAGACAGCAGAGAAGTCGTTACGCCATTCGTGCAGGTCGGAACTTACCCGACAAGGAATTTCGCTACCTTAGGATGGTTATAGTTACCACCGCCGTTTACTGGGGCTTAAATTCTCAGCTTCGCCATTGCTGGCTAACCGGTCCTCTTAACCTTCCAGCACCGGGCAGGCGTCAGTCCGTATACATCGTCTTACGACTTCGCACGGACCTGTGTTTTTAGTAAACAGTCGCTTCTCTCTGGTCTCTGCGGCCCCACCCAGCTCACCAAGCAAGTTGGATCACCAGACGAGGCCCCCCTTCTCCCGAAGTTACGGGGGCATTTTGCCGAGTTCCTTAACCACAGTTATCTCGATCGCCTTAGTATTCTCTACCTGACCACCTGTGTCGGTTTGGGGTACGGGCCGTGTGAAAGCTCGCTAGAGGCTTTTCTCGGCAGCATAGGATCACTGAATTCGCCTCAATCGGCTACGCATCACGTCTCAGGCTGTATGTGACCCGGATTTGCCTAGGCCACGCCCTACACGCTTACACCAGTATTACCACTGACTGGCTCAGCTACCTTCCTGCGTCACCCCATCGCTTGGCTACTACCAGATCAGGTCCCGTGCATCCACATCCAGGTTCCCCGAAGGGAAGTAAGGACGCTTCAGGACGGTTAGTATCACTGATTCACCAGGGGCGCGTTCACACGGGTACGGGAATATCAACCCGTTGTCCATCGACTACGCCTGTCGGCCTCGCCTTAGGTCCCGACTCACCCTGGGCGGATTAACCTGGCCCAGGAACCCTTGGTCATTCGGCGGACGAGTTTCTCACTCGTCTTTCGCTACTCATGCCTGCATTCTCACTCGTGCAGCCTCCACAACTAGGTCACCCCGCTGCTTCCATGGCTGCACGACGCTCCCCCTACCCATCCACACCACTGCACAACCCCCCGCAGGAGGAAATGGGTGTTATGTGAATGCCGCGGCTTCGGCGGTGTACTTGAGCCCCGCTACATTGTCGGCGCAGGATCACTTGACCAGTGAGCTATTACGCACTCTTTCAAGGGTGGCTGCTTCTAAGCCAACCTCCTGGTTGTCTTCGCGACCCCACATCCTTTTCCACTTAGTACACGCTTAGGGGCCTTAGCCGGCGATCTGGGCTGTTTCCCTCTCGACTACGAAGCTTATCCCCCGCAGTCTCACTGCCGCGCTCTCACACTCTGGCATTCGGAGTTTGGCTGACGTCAGTAACCTTGTGGGGCCCATCGGCCATCCAGTAGCTCTACCTCCAGAGTGAAACACGCGACGCTGCACCTAAATGCATTTCGGGGAGAACCAGCTATCACGGAGTTTGATTGGCCTTTCACCCCTACCCACAGCTCATCCCCTCAGTTTTCAACCTAAGTGGGTTCGGGCCTCCACGACGTCTTACCGTCGCTTCACCCTGGCCATGGGTAGATCACTCCGCTTCGGGTCTAGAACATGCCACTACGGACGCCCTATTCGGACTCGCTTTCGCTACGGCTACCCCACACGGGTTAACCTCGCGACATGCCGCTAACTCGCAGGCTCATTCTTCAAAAGGCACGCCATCACCCCCAACACCGAAGTGTTCGAAGGCTCTGACGGATTGTAAGCGCACGGTTTCAGGTACTATTTCACTCCCCTCCCGGGGTACTTTTCACCTTTCCCCCACGGTACTAGTCCGCTATCGGTCACCAGGGAGTATTCAGGCTTATCGGGTGGTCCCGACAGATTCACAGCAGATTTCACGGGCCCGCTGCTACTTGGGTGTCCACTACAACAGTCACCATGTTTTCGTCTACGGGATTCTCACCCTCTACGACAGGCCGTTCCAGACCACTTCGACTAACACGATGATTTCTTACTGTTGGCCAACCCGGCAGAATTGACAAAATGGATCCCACAACCCCACGAATGCAACGCCCGCCGGCTATCACACATCCATGGTTTAGCCTCTTCCGCTTTCGCTCGCCACTACTCACGGAATCACTATTGTTTTCTCTTCCTGTGGGTACTGAGATGTTTCACTTCCCCACGTTCCCTCCACACGCCCTATATATTCAGGCGCGGGTAACCACACATCACTGTGGCTGGGTTTCCCCATTCGGAAATCCTCGGATCTCAGCTCGGTTGACAGCTCCCCGAGGCTTATCGCAGCCTCCTACGTCCTTCATCGGCTCCTGGTGCCAAGGCATCCACCGTACGCTCTTCATTACTTACAACAAAGATGCTCGCGTCCACTGTGCAGTTCTCAAACAACACACAACCAGGAAACTCATGCAGACACCGGACCGGCATGGGCTCACACCCTCACCGCGGTTTGACCTGCGTTTCCCGCTTGTCGTTTCTTCCTGGAGAAAAACACTCGCGTGTTCTCTCAGGACCCAACAGTATGCCGATATATCGTCCGCCCGGCCGGCCATGTTGGCCACCCGATACGCGGATGAGGTAGTCAGTGTTCCACCCATGAGCGCCCGCCGCTCCACATGTGGGAACAGAAACGGGCTCTGCCAGCCAAGTAGCAACCTGTGTTGCACCTGCACTGGAGAATGCTCCTTAGAAAGGAGGTGATCCAGCCGCACCTTCCGGTACGGCTACCTTGTTACGACTTCGTCCCAATCGCCGATCCCACCTTCGACGGCTCCCTCCACAAGGGTTAGGCCACCGGCTTCGGGTGTTACCGACTTTCATGACGTGACGGGCGGTGTGTACAAGGCCCGGGAACGTATTCACCGCAGCGTTGCTGATCTGCGATTACTAGCGACTCCGACTTCACGGGGTCGAGTTGCAGACCCCGATCCGAACTGAGACCGGCTTTAAGGGATTCGCTCCACCTCACGGTATCGCAGCCCTCTGTACCGGCCATTGTAGCATGTGTGAAGCCCTGGACATAAGGGGCATGATGACTTGACGTCGTCCCCACCTTCCTCCGAGTTGACCCCGGCAGTCTCCTGCGAGTCCCCGCCATTACGCGCTGGCAACACAGGACAAGGGTTGCGCTCGTTGCGGGACTTAACCCAACATCTCACGACACGAGCTGACGACAGCCATGCACCACCTGTATACCGACCACAAGGGGGGCCGTATCTCTACGGCTTTCCGGTATATGTCAAACCCAGGTAAGGTTCTTCGCGTTGCATCGAATTAATCCACATGCTCCGCCGCTTGTGCGGGCCCCCGTCAATTCCTTTGAGTTTTAGCCTTGCGGCCGTACTCCCCAGGCGGGGCGCTTAATGCGTTAGCTACGGCACGGATCCCGTGGAAGGAAACCCACACCTAGCGCCCACCGTTTACGGCGTGGACTACCAGGGTATCTAATCCTGTTCGCTACCCACGCTTTCGCTCCTCAGCGTCAGTTACTGCCCAGAGACCCGCCTTCGCCACCGGTGTTCCTCCTGATATCTGCGCATTTCACCGCTACACCAGGAATTCCAGTCTCCCCTGCAGTACTCAAGTCTGCCCGTATCGCCTGCAAGCCAGCAGTTGAGCTGCTGGTTTTCTGAGACGACGCGACAAACCGCCTACGAGCTCTTTACGCCCAGTAATTCCGGACAACGCTCGCACCCTACGTATTACCGCGGCTGCTGGCACGTAGTTGGCCGGTGCTTCTTCTGCAGGTACCGTCACTCTCGCTTCGTCCCTGCTGAAAGAGGTTTACAACCCGAAGGCCGTCATCCCTCACGCGGCGTCGCTGCATCAGGCTTTCGCCCATTGTGCAATATTCCCCACTGCTGCCTCCCGTAGGAGTCTGGGCCGTGTCTCAGTCCCAGTGTGGCCGGTCGCCCTCTCAGGCCGGCTACCCGTCGTCGCCTTGGTAGGCCATTACCCCACCAACAAGCTGATAGGCCGCGGGCCCATCCTGCACCAGTAAACCTTTCCAACCCCCACCATGCAGTGGAGGCTCATATCCGGTATTAGACCCAGTTTCCCAGGCTTATCCCGAAGTGCAGGGCAGATCACCCACGTGTTACTCACCCGTTCGCCGCTCGTGTACCCCGAAGGGCCTTACCGCTCGACTTGCATGTGTTAAGCACGCCGCCAGCGTTCGTCCTGAGCCAGGATCAAACTCTCCGTTGAAGACTCTAGATTGGCCAGCCAAAGCCGGCAATCAGTCATAGACATCGAGTCAAATCACTAGCAAAATAAACTCAAACTAGCTGTTGCGCTGACCATCCCAGACGGAAGAATGGAACGATCAGCAAACCCGCACCCAAAAAGGATGCGAGGTACCAAAAAATTGGCACTGACATTCATCGACACACTGTTGAGTTCTCAAAGAACACGCGCACACCACCACTCGAAACCCTCAGGCTCCTCGTTTCGGGGCAACTGTTCCAGCCTAACCAGATCCGGACCCGGACGCAAATCCGTGAACCAGAACCGATCGAAGCAGATTCGCCAGGCGCTCTCCGTACAACCTCGTTTTCCCAGTCCCTCAGGTCCGGGTCGGTGTCCGTGTCGCTCTGACCTGGAATAAGTTACGCGAACCTGTCACCGAATGCCAAATCGCCTGGTCAGAGCGCATGAACGGCGTACTTTGCGTGAACATCCGGTGCCGGGGGACCCCGTCAGGGCATCTCCACCGTCTCCGCTCGTGCGATCTCCCCGATCGCGGCCCGGATGTACCCGATGGACGGCACGTCGGCGGTTGCCAGGAGATCGGCGATCACCAGGATCGCGCTGCGCAGGTAGTCGGCCTGACCGATCCGTTGCGCGTCGTCGCTCATCTCCGTGAGTCCGAGCGAACCGGTGAGAACAGCAGCCAACGCCGTGACGTCGAGCCCGGGCAGCCAGGCGAGTGCCGCGCCGGCGACCCGCGTCAGCGCGTCCTGGATGTCGTCCCCCGAGAAACCGTCGGGATGCAGATCCTCGAGCAGCGCACGCACGACACCGGCGTGCACGAGGGTCACCTGCTCGAACGGCAGGGCGATCAGTTCTTCCACGGCCTCACCGAGCTGGTCGGCGGAGGCGGCGCGGGCGGCGGTCAGGGCGATGTCGGTGGCGACCGCGATCTGCCGCGCGGTCGTCGGCCATTCGCTGGGCCAGCCGTCGGGTCGCGACATCGTCGTCACACCGCCGCGCTCAGTGCGACGGAGAGCGGCACCGCCGTCAGGCAGAGGACGGCCGTGACGAGCAGACCGATCACGAGCCGCTTGTCCCACTTTCCCCGCGCGCCGCTCGCCGCGAGGACGAACAGGACGAAGCCGATACAGACGGAGACGATGGTGACGATGACAGGCGTGGAGACCATGACTGGATTGTGCCTCAGTCGCCGGTGAGCAGGACTTCCGCCAGGTGCATCCCGCGTCGGTCGGTCAGATCACCGATCTGGGTCCGGCACGAATACCCGTCCGCGAGGATCACCGCGTCCCGTCCGGCGCTCGCGACCGCCGGCAACAACTGATGCTCGGCGATCGCGACGGAGACGTCGTGGTGGCCCCGCTCCACCCCGAAGTTCCCCGCGAGTCCGCAGCACCCGCCGAGCCGCTCCACCCGCGCACCGGCCCGGCGCAGCAGGGCCGCGTCGGTGCCCCACCCCATCACCGCGTGGTGGTGGCAGTGCGGTTGCGCGACGACCGCGGTACCGGACAGGTCCGGCGGCGCCCAGCCGTCCCGGTCGGTGAGCAGTTCGGCGAGGGTGGCGGTGGAGTCGGCGACGCGGCGCGCCTCGTCGGTGCCGAGCAGGTCCACGCCGTCGGACCGCAGGACAGCCGTGCACGACGGTTCCATCCCCACGATCGGTACCCCTTCCCCCGCCAACGCGGTGACGGTGCGGCCGAGGATCCGTCTGGCGGCGTCGAGCTGACCGGTCGTGATCCAGGTCAGTCCGCAGCACTGTCTCTTCGCAGTCAGTCGGGGCCGGAAGCCGGCGTCCTCCAGGACGCGGACGGTCGCGATCCCGACCTCGGGCGTGAAACGGTCGGTGAAGGTATCGACGAACAGCACCACCGGGTCACCGGTGGTACGGCGATCGGCGGCGGTGTCGGCGAACCAGCGTCGGAACGAGACGGGCGCGAACTGCGGGATGTTCCGCCGACGGTCCGCGCCCCCGAGCGTCAACGCGGCCGACGCGACACCCGGCAACCGGGTCATCGCGTTCACGAGACGAGGTGCCCGGCCGGCGAGCGCGGCCCACCGCGGCAGCCACCCCAACGAATAGTGCGAGACCGGACGCAGGCGCCCCCGGTAACTCTGGTGCAGGACCTCCGACTTGTAAGAGGCCATGTCGACGCCCGTCGGGCAGTCGGACGCGCAACCCTTGCACGACAGACACAGATCGAGGGCGTCGTGCACCTCCGGCGATCGCCACCCCTTACTGACAAGGCTGCCGTTCACCATCTCCTGAAGGACGCGGGCGCGTCCACGCGTCGAGTCCTTCTCCTCCCGCGTCGCCATATAGGAGGGACACATCACGCCCCCGGTGCCGGTGGTGTCGGCGCGACACTTCCCGACGCCGGTGCAGCGGTGCACGGCCTGGGAGAAGTCGCCGTCGTCGTTGCGGTAGGCCAGGGCGAGGTTCGTGCGCAGCGGGGACGTCTGCGGGACGCGCAGGTCGGCGTCGACCGGACTCGGATCCACCAGGACACCCGGGTTGAGGAGGCTGTCGGGGTCGAAGACGTGTTTGACGGCGCCGAACAGACGCAGCGCGTCGGGCGAGTACATGAGCGGCAGCAACTCGCTGCGCGCGCGGCCGTCGCCGTGCTCCCCCGACAACGACCCGCCGTACCTTGCCACCAGTTCGGCGGCGGCGACCAGGAAGCGTCGGAAGACGTCGGTGCCGGACGGCCGATCCAGCGGCAGGTCCAGGCGGATGTGCAGGCAGCCGTCGGCGAAGTGCCCGTACGGCAGGCCGGTGAGGCCGAACTCGGTGAGCAGGGCCTCGAAGTCGCGCAGGTAGGGGCCCATCCGGTCGGGCGGGACGGCGGCGTCCTCCCACCCGGCGTACGCGGGCTTGCCGGCGGGACTGCGTCCGGCCAGACCCGCGCCGTCCTCCCGGATCCGCCACAGCGCCGCGGCCCGCGCCGGGTCGTCGACGACGAGGGCGTCGATCGCGCGGCAGCCGTCGGTCAACGCCCGCGCCCGATCGAGCACGTCGTCGCGGGTGTTCCCCGCGATCTCCACGAACAACCAGGCCGCCCCGCGCGGCAACGGCGGCACGGCCTGCGGTCCGCGTCGTTCGCGCACGACGTCGACCAGGCGCGAGTCGATGCCCTCGCATGCCGTCGGCCGGAAACCGAGGACGGCCTTGGCGTCGTCGCCGGCGGAGGCGATGTCGTCGTAGCCGAGCGCGACCAGCACCCGGTGCGCCGGATCCTGCACCAGACGCACGGTGGCCTGCGTGACGATCCCGAGCGTGCCCTCGCTGCCGACGAGGAACCTCACGACGTCGAAGCCGTTCTCCGGCAGCAGGTGCTCGAGGCCGTACCCCGACGCCTGGCGTCCGAAGCGGCCGAATTCGGTTCGGATGGTGGCCAATCCGGTGCGCGTGACGTCACGCAGGCGATCGAGCAGCGGGGTGTCGGTCGCCGCCGGCAGCGACAGCGCCTCCCCCGCGCCGGTGAGGAGCTCGAGCCCGACGACATTGTCCGACGTCCGCCCGTATCCGAGAGTCCGTGCACCGCAAGCATTGTTGCCGATCATGCCGCCGATGGTGCAGCGGTTGTGGGTGGACGGGTCCGGTCCGAATCGCAGCCCGTGCGGAGCCGCCGCGCCCTGCAGCACCGACTGCACGACACCCGGTTCGACGACGGCGGTGCGCGCCTCGGGATCGATGTCGAGCACCCGGCCCAGGTGGCGGCTGAAGTCGAGGACCACGCCCGGACCGACCGCGTTGCCCGCGACCGACGTCCCGGCACCGCGCGCCGTGATCGGAACACCCTCGGCACGGCACACGTCGAGCACCGTCGCGACCTCGTCGATCGCACGCGGAAACACCACGGTGGTGGGCGGCACCCGGTACAGCGAGGCGTCCGACGAATACATCGCGCGGGTGGTGCCGTCGTCGCGGACGTCCCACACCCCAGCGCGGCGCAGCGCGTCGGAGATCGGCGTCCAGTCCGGCATAGGTGCAGCCTAGTGCTGCGCCGTGAGCACCACCGGGCCGTCGTCGGTGATCGCGACGCTGTGCTCGCTGTGCGCGGCGCGGGCGCCGGTGATCGTTTGCAGGGTCCAGCCGTCGGCGCCGTGCCGATAGTCGTCGGAGCCGTCGGCGATGAGCATCGGTTCGATCGCGAGGACCAGGCCGGGGCGCAAGCGCATGCCTCGGCCTGCGCGGGCCTCGTTGGGCACGTCCGGAGACTCGTGCATGACCCGGCCGATGCCGTGACCACCGTGGTCGGCGAGCAGGCCGTAACCCTGGTCTCGGGCGTAGTCACCGATCGCGGCGCCGATGTCGCCGAGACGGTTTCCGGGCTGCGCGGCGGCGATACCGCGCCGCAGCGACTCGTCGGTGGCAGCGACGAGCGCCTCGTCCGCGGATGCCGCGGTGCCGACGACGAAACTGATCGCCGCGTCACCGCACCAGCCGTCGAGTTTCGCGCCGCAGTCGATGCTCACCAGGTCGCCGTCACGCAGCCGGTAGTCCGACGGGATACCGTGCACGACAGCATCATTGATGCTCGCGCAGATCACGCCCGGAAACGGGAACGGCGCCCAGTTCGGGTGGTAGTCCAGGAACACCGGCGCGGCGCCCGCATCGGCGATGACCTTCGCGGCTACCGCATCGAGATCGAGCAGACTCACCCCGATCCCCGCGTGCGCCCGCGCCGCCGCGAGAGCGTCGGCGACGACACGTCCCACCCGCTTCATCGCGTCGATCTCGGTTGCAGTCTTCAGTTCGACCATGATTCGCCCTCTTGTTCGGTGTTGCGAATAACTATACCGGTATTACTATAGGCATCATGGTGCGCGTGCCGCTGACGGCGGAAGAACTGGAACGGGGACGGCGACTCGGCGAGCTGCTGCGATCGGCGCGCGGCGACGCGAGCATGGTGCAGGTCGCGCTGGATGCGGACATCTCGGTGGAGACGCTGCGCAAGATCGAGACCGGACGCATCGCGACGCCGGCGTTCTTCACGATCGCCGCCGTCGCACGCGTCCTCGACATCTCCCTCGACCGCATCGCCGCAGCCCTCGGGGACGAGTCCGTCAATCCGGATCGGGCGCCTCGGCGTGCATCTTGATGCGTTCGAGTCGGCGACCCCAGCCGGTCGCGATCCGCTCGAGCTGAAGAGCCGCCTCGCTCAACCGTGCGCCGACGGCGACGAATCGCACCTCCCGGCCGTCACGTTCGGCCTCCACCAGTCCCACCTCCTGCAGCACCGCGAGATGTTTCGCGATCGCCTGCCGCGACACCGGGAGCTCGCGCGCGAGCGCCGACGCCGACGCCGACGACCGCCCGAGCCGGAGCAGGATGCTCCAGCGGGTGTCGTCGGCGAGGGCCGCGAACACGACGGGCGGATCGAGGGCTTCACCCGACCGCATCGACCGCCTCCTCCGTATGACGCTTCGCGAGGGCCATCTCGGCGCGCCAGCCTTCGACGTGGCTGTCGTACCGGCTGCGCCGCTCCTCCGCACTCTCGGGCAACGACGCGAACCCGCTCTCTGCGACCCGCAACACGACGCTCGTCGGTGAGGTCTCCTCGATCCGGAACTCCACCAACGTCGACGGCCCGTCCGGCGCGTCGACGTCGGTGAGCCAACGGAACGCCGCGTAGCGGGGCTCGTCCAGTTCCATCGTCGCGAACGCGAACGCGCCGTGATCGGGATCGTGGACGACGTCCAGGTCGCCGCGACGCTCGACGCGATGCGGCACGATCTGCTCGTCGTTGATGTACCAGCCCGGTTCACTCACGAGCTTCCACACTCGCGCAGCCGGGGCGTCGATCGCGATCTCGCGCTCGATTCGATCCAACTCGTCCATCGGTTCCATCCCTCCGGTCGTTCAGATTTATTTGCAACTCCAGGGTTGCAGATCGCGCGGGCCGATGCAACCCCCAAGTTGCACATCAACCGGGAGGGATCGGGATGTTCCGCCGGCCCAGGTCCCGCTGTCCGCTATGCCCGCTACGTGTTCCAGGACGGTTTCTTCTCACAGGTGGCACCCAGCTAGCTGCGGTAATGTCGCGTCCGGCCAACTGACGGCTGCGCGGCGCCCCGCCCCTTCCGTCCAGCGACGCGAAAGGGGCGATGTGAGCGAGACCCTGCAACTGTCAGACGGGAACATCTCGTCCGCACCGACTCCCCCGGCGCAGACAACCGTCGCTCCCACCCGCTCCCGGCGGATCCGGATCGCGCCCGCCGACTTCGTCGCCACCGTCTCGTTCCTCGCGCTCGCGGTGTTCGTACTCGGACGCCAGTGGAAGCACCTCGGCGACGGATACCTGGTCCGCAGCGGCCAGGACCAGACCATGTGGGAGTGGTTCTTCGCGGTCACTGCGCACTCGCTCGCCAACCTCGAGAGTCCCGGGAAGATACTGTCGAGCACGCTGCAGAACTATCCGCTCGGCGTGAACCTGATGGCCAACACCGCGATGTTCGGCGTCAGCATCCCGCTCGCCCCCGTCACGCTGCTGTTCGGGCCCACCGTCACCTTCACGCTCGCACTCACGCTGGGCCTGGCCGGCACCGCCACCGCCTGGTACTGGGTGCTGTCGCGGTACGTGGTGCAGTCCCGGTTCGCGGCTGCGGTGGGCGGCGTCGTGTGCGGCTTCGCGCCGGCGATGATCTCGCACACCAACGGTCACCCCAATTTCGTCGCGCTGTTCCTGCTGCCGTTCATCGCGCTGCTGGTCATCCGCCTCGGCAGCGGCGAGCGCCTGATCCGCAACGGCGTCATGCTCGGCCTGGCCGTCGCCTACCAGATCTTCCTGGGCGAGGAACCTCTGCTGATCTACGCGATCGCCTTCACGATCTTCGGAATCGCTTACGGTGCATCCCATCCCGGCAAGGCGGTCGCCGCCGTCCGGCGCGGTTTCAAGGGGCTGTGCGTCGCCGGCGCCGTCACACTCGCGATCGTCGCGATCCCGCTGTGGTGGCAGTTCCTCGGACCACAGAGCTACCACTCGATCGAACACGGGCCGGTCGGCAACGACGTCAACGCGTTCACCCGCTTCCCCACCCAGTCGCTCGCCGGCGGTCCGGGATCGGCTGCGGGCCTGTCGATGAACGCCACCGAGGAGAACGCCTTCTTCGGCTGGCCGCTGCTCCTGCTCGCCGCGATGACCGCAGTGTGGCTGTGGCGCCTGCCGATGGCCCGCGCCGCCGCCGCGACGGCTGTCGTCATGGGCGTGCTTTCTATGGGCGTCGAACTGACCGTCGCACACACCGAGACCGGCATCACGCTTCCGTGGTCGTGGTTCGCGAAACTGCCACTGCTCGAATCGGTCCTGGAATCACGCTTCGCGATGGGGTGCATCCCCGCCATCGCGATCCTCCTGGCACTGGGCACCGACCGCGCGATCGCCGCCGGACGCACCGGACAGCGGTCGACGACCCTGCTGTGGCTGGGCTGGCTGGCCGTCGCCCTGCTCCCCCTCGCCCCGGCCCCGCTCGACGTCGCCAAGCGCGCCCCCGCGCCGGCGTTCTTCGCGGACGGCACGTGGCGGTCGTACGTCTCCGACGGATCCGTCGTCACCGTTCCGCTGCCGCGGCCCGAGGACGCCAAGGCCCTGCAATGGCAGGTGGGCCAGCGCTTCGGGTATCCCATCGCCGGAGGCTACTTCGTCGGGCCGGCCGGACCGGAGGACAAGGGCAAGTACGGTCCCGACGACCGTCCGACCGCGCTGCTCCTCGGCAAGACCCAGAGCACCGGGCAGGCCCCGGTGATCGACGACACCACCCGCGCGACCGCGCTCGAGGACCTGCGGTTCTGGAACGCGGACGTCGTGGTGCTGCCACCCGGCAAGAACCAGCAGGCCCTGCTCACCACCGTGAACCGGCTGCTCGGCGTCGACGGACGATGGGTGGACGGCGTCTGGGCCTGGGACGTGCGGAATCTGACCTGACCGGGCGGCTCACCTAGAGTCGAATACCGTGCCCGACGACCTGACCGCCCCGACCTCGTCCGCCGATCGCTCCACCACGAGGGACGTGCGGACCGCCCGTCTCGTCGCCATCGTCACCGGCCTACTGGGCGCGATCCTCGCGATCGCGACACCCTTCCTGCCGGTGAAGCAGGACGCGGCATCGGTGAGCTGGCCGCAGAACGGCAGCCTCACGAGCGTCGAGGCGCCGCTGGTCTCGTACACCCCGCAGCAGTTGCACGTGAGCATCCCGTGCAGCGCTGTCGGGCAGCTGACCGAGAGCGGCGGGGCGCTCGTCGCCACCGCGCCGCCCCAGGCGGGCCGCGCCGAAGCCGACGGCCTCGTCATCAAGGTGGATGCGGCGTCGAGCACCGAACCCGCACGCCTGCGGGCGATCCTGCGTGACACCGCACTGCTGTCGGTGCCGGTCGACGACCTGCAGGGCTGCACCGAGATCGTCGTGACATCCGACCCGCAGGGCACCACCGCCGCCGTCGCCGGCCTGCCCGACGAACAGGCGACCACCATCGACGGCGACGTCCGGCCACAGATGGTCGGCATCTTCTCCGACCTGCAGGGCGCCCCGCCGGCCGGCCTGGACGTCCGCGCCGACATCGACTCCCGCTTCTCGTCGAGCCCCACCCTGATCAAGCTGGTCGCGATGATCGGCGCCGTGCTCGCGACACTGGCCTCGCTCGTGGCGCTGCACCGCCTCGACGGCGTCGACGGCCGCCGCGCCCGCCGCTTCCTGCCGGCACGCTGGTGGAAGTTCACCGGCATCGACGGGGTCGTCATCGGCGGGCTGCTGCTGTGGCACGTCGTGGGCGCCAACACGTCCGACGACGGCTACCTGCTCAACATGGCCCGCGTCTCCGAGAACGCCGGCTACATGGCCAACTACTTCCGCTGGTTCGGCGTCCCCGAGGCGCCGTTCGGCTGGTACTACGACGTGCTGGTGCTATTCACGAAGGTGAGCACCGCGAGCATGTGGATGCGACTGCCCGCACTGATCGCCGGGATCCTCTGCTGGTTGATCATCAGCCGCGAGGTGATCCCGCGACTGGGTCGCGCGGTGCGCACCAACTCGACCGCCATCTGGACCGCCGGCCTGGTCTTCCTGGCGTTCTGGCTGCCGTTCAACAACGGCCTGCGCCCCGAACCGATCATCGCGCTCGGCGCACTGCTCACGTGGTGCTCGATCGAACGCGCCATCGCCACCGGACGCCTGCTGCCCGCCGCCGTCGCGGTGCTGATCGCGGCGTTCTCGCTCGCCGCCGGCCCGTCCGGACTGATCGCGCTCGCCGCCCTCATCGCCGGATCCCGGCCGATCGTGCAGACGCTCCTGAAGCGAGGCCGGAAGGTCGGCATCGCCGGGCAGGTCGCGCCGATCCTGGCGTCCGGCACCGTCGTGCTCGTCGCGGTGTTCGCCGACCAGACCCTCGCGTCGGTCCTCGAGGCCACCCGTGTCCGCACCGCCGTCGGGCCCAACGTGCCGTGGTTCGACGAGCGCCTGCGCTGGGACGCGCTGCTCAACGTCTCCCCCGACGGCTCGCTGGCCCGCCGCTTCGGCGTCTTCGTCATGCTGCTGTGCCTGGTGGTGTGCGTGATGATGGTGCTGCGCCGCGGGGGCCGCATCCCCGGCACCGCCGTCGGGCCGTCCCGCCGCATCCTCGGCATCATCTTCGCGTCGCTGCTGCTGATGAGCTTCACGCCCACCAAGTGGACGCACCACTTCGGCGTGTACGCGGGTCTCGCCGGCTCCGTCGCCGCGCTCGCCGCCGTCGCGGTCGCCGGCGCGAGCCTGCGCTCCAAGCGCAACCGGACCCTGTTCGCCGCGGCCGTGCTGTTCATCCTGGCGCTGTCGTTCACCGGCTCCAACGGCTGGTGGTACGTCTCGAGCTACGGCGTGCCGTGGTGGGACAAGCCGCCGTCCATCGGCGGGAAGGGCTTCTCCACCGCGCTGCTGGGCCTGACGGTCCTCGCGCTGCTGCTGGCCGCCTGGTACCACATCCGCGGGGCGTCCGGGAAGGACGAGGCGAACGGCAACGGCAACGGCGGCCGACTCGCCCGGGTCCGGCGCTGGTCGCCCGCACCGCTGACCCTGGCCGCCGCCGCGGTGGTGCTCTTCGAGATGCTCTCGCTCCTCAAGGGCGCCGTCGCGCAGTACCCGTCGTACTCGATCGCCCACTCCAACCTGAAGTCCGTGACCGGCGACTCGTGCGCGCTCGCCGACTACGTCCTCGTCGAGGACGACACGAACGCATCGCTGCTGAAGCTCCTGTCCCCGACCACTGATCCCGCCGGTGCGGGCGCGTTCGGCGCCACCGAATCGACCGGTTTCACGGCGAACGGTGTGGCCCGCGACCTCACCGCCGACAAGGAGAACGTCGCGGCCGGAGGCGCGAACAGCGTCGACAGCGGCACCGACTCCGACACCCAGACCACCACCGGCACCGGTGCCGGCACGGGCGGCGGCACCGAGACCACCGCGGGCGTCAACGGCAGCAGCGTGTCCCTGCCCTTCGGCCTCGACCCGGCGACCACACCGGTGCTCGGCAGCTACCAGTCCGGGGTCCAGCAGAAGTCCGACCTCGTCACCGGCTGGTACGGGCTGCCCGAGCGCAGCGACGACGCCCCGATCCTCACGATCGCGGCCGCCGGACGCATCCACTCCGTCGACCCCGACGGCGTCGTCACCGACGGCCAGCTGCTCGACGTCGAATACGGCACCCGCACCGCCGACGGCGGCATCGACGTCCTCGGACGCGTCGCCCCGATCGACATCGGTCCGGCGCCGTCGTGGCGGAACCTGCGGGTGCCGCTCGACCAGCTGCCCGCCGAGGCGAACGCCGTCCGGCTCGTCGCCTCCGACACCGGGCTCGCACCCGACCAGTGGCTCGCCATCACCCCGCCGCGGGTGCCGCACATGCAGACACTGCAGACCGTCGTCGGAAGCACCGCCCCGGTGCTGCTCGACTGGTCGGTGGGCCTGGCGTTCCCCTGCCAACGACCGTTCGCCCACCACGACGGCGTCGCCGAGGTGCCCGAGTACCGGATCCTGCCGGACCGCGTCGGCGCCCAGGCGACCAACGCGTGGCAGGACGCGATCGGTGGCGGCCCGCTCGGCTGGACGCATCTGTTGGTGAACGCGCAGACCATCCCGACGTATCTCGACCAGGACTGGCGGCGCGACTGGGGTTCCCTGGAACGGTTCACCCCGATCGTCCCGTCGGCGCAGGCCGCCGACATCGATGTGGAGCAAACGACCCGCTCAGGGCTGTGGTCGCCCGGTCCGATCCGCAACACGCCGCCCGCGTGACCTGCCTGTGAAGTACCTGAGAGGGATCGGGCTCATTTAGGTAACGGAAACATCTCGCCTACCATCGACAAACGTGCCAGACGTTGTGACAGCCCCCGCGCCCGGTCCCGAAGCCAGCGCTCCGCCCCCGGCTTCCCGTGCCCGAAACGCGGATGTCCGCAACGCTCGGCTGATCGCCGTCGTGACCGGCCTCCTCGGTGTCCTGCTCGCGCTGGCGACACCGTTCCTGCCGGTCACCCAGACCGCGGCGACGGTGTCGTGGCCCGACGGCCCGGTCGCGTCGAACATCGAAGCGCCGCTGATGTCGCAGGTGCCGGTGTCGCTGTCGGCGACGATCCCGTGCCGCGCCGTCGCCGAGCTGCCCGACGCGGGCGGCATCCTGCTGGCCACCGCGCCCCCGCAGGGTGAGAAGGCTGCGGTCAACGCGATGTTCGTGCGCGTCTCCTCCGAGACCGTCGACATCCTCGACCGCAACGTCATCGTCGCGACCGCGCCGCGCTCCGACGTCGAATCCGGGTGCACCGAGATCCGCATCGCCTCCGACGTCACCGGGACCACCGCCGAGTTCGTGGGCCTCACCGACGACGACGGCAAGCCGGTCACCGGCGAGCTGCTCCACGACTACCGCCCGCAGGTCGTCGGCATCTTCACCGACCTCGACGGCCAGTCGGTCCCCGGCCTGAGCTTCACGATGGACATCGACTCGCGGTTCTCGTCGAGCCCGACGCTGATCAAGCTCGTCGCGATGCTCGGCGCCGTCCTCGCGACCGCCGTCTCGCTGGTCGCACTGCACCGCCTCGACAGCGTCGACGGCCGCCACTCCCGCCGCTTCCTGCCCGCCCGGTGGTGGAAGCTGACCGGCGTCGACGGCGTCGTCGTCGGCACCCTCGTCGGCTGGCACTTCTTCGGCGCCAACACCGCCGACGACGGCTACCTGCTCACCATGGCCCGCGCATCCGAGCACTCGGGCTACATGGCCAACTACTTCCGCTGGTTCGGTGTCCCCGAGGCGCCGTTCGGCTGGTACTACGACGTCCTCGCCGCGATGGCGAAGATCTCCACCGCGAGCCCGTGGATGCGTCTGCCCGCACTGCTCGCCGCCGTCCTGTGCTGGATGGTCATCAGCCGCGAAGTGGTCCCGCGCCTCGGTCGCGCGGTGCGCACCAACTCCGTCGCCCTGTGGACCGGCGGCCTCGTGTTCCTCGCGTTCTGGCTGCCCTACAACAACGGCCTGCGCCCCGAACCGATCGTCGCCGTCGGTGCACTGCTCACGTGGTGCTCGATCGAACGCGCCATCGCCACCGCCCGCCTCCTGCCCGCCGCGATCGCCGCGCTGATCGGCGCGTTCACTCTCGCCGCCGCCCCGACCGGCCTGATGTGTATCGCCGCGCTGCTCGCCGGCATCCGCCCCATCACCCGAATCATCGTCCGACGCCGCCACCGGATCGGCACACTGTCGCAGCTGCTGCCCCTGGCGGCAGCCGGCATGCTGGTGCTGGTCGTGGTGTTCGCCGACCAGACCTGGGCGGCCGTGATGGAGGCCACGCGCGTCCGCACGATCATCGGACCGAACCTCGAATGGTTCCAGGACTACCAGCGCTACTACTTCCTGTTCGTGCAGACCACGGACGGCTCGCTGGCCCGCCGCTTCGCGTTCCTGACGATGCTGCTGTGCCTGTTCACGGTGCTGTTCGTGTTCCTGCGCCGCAAGCGGATCCCCGGCGTCGCCGCCGGACCGTCGTGGCGCCTGATGGGCATCGTGTTCGGAACGATCTTCTTCATGATGTTCAACCCCACGAAGTGGACCCACCACTTCGGGGCGTACGCGGGCATCGCCGGATCCCTCGCCGCGCTGACCGCCGTCGTCGTGTCGGCGAGTGCGCTGCGATCGCGGCGCAACCGCACCATGTTCCTCGCCGGCCTGCTGTTCGTGCTCGCGCTGTCGTTCTCCGGCATCAACGGGTACTGGTACGTCTCGAGCTACGGCGTGCCGTGGTTCGACAAGACGGTGCAGTTCAACGGACGCGAATCCTCCACCCTGTTCCTGGTGCTGTTCGGCCTCGCCGTGGCACTGATCGCGTGGCAGTACCTGCGTGAGGGCTACGCCCCCCCGCCCGAGAAACCCACCAGCCCCAAGGGCCGGCGGATCCGCAAGTTCGCGGCCGCCCCGCTGACCGTCATCGCCGGACTCATGGTGCTGTTCGAGGTGCTCTCGCTACTCAAGGGTGCGGTGTCGCAGTACCCGGCCTACTCGCTGGGCCGCTCCAACATCGAGGCGCTCGCCGGCAAGACGTGCGGCCTCGCCGACGACGTGCTCGTGGAACAGGACCCCAACGCGGGCGCCCTGCGCCCGATCGTCGACCGGGCCAACCCGCTGGCCGACCCCAACGATCCGCTCGCCGGCAGCAAGCCCGTCGGCTTCACCCCCAACGGTGTGCCGGACGACCTGACAGCCGACTACGTCGAAGTCAAGGCCGGCATGGGCAACACCGACAGCCAGAGCATCGGGCCCACCTTCGAGACCGGAGGCGGATCCGGCACCACCGGCGGCGTCGGCGCCCTCGGCGTCAACGGCAGCACCGTCAAACTGCCGTTCGGGCTCGACCCCGCCCGCACCCCGATCCTCGGCAGCTACCAGGACGGCGTCCAGCAGCAGGCATCCGTCGTCTCCAGCTGGTACCAGCTGCCCGAACGCAGCGACGACTCCCCGCTCGTGGTGATCTCCGCCGCCGGCCGCATCTGGTCCGTCGACCAGATCACCGGACAGACCAACTACGGACAGCCGCTCAACCTCGAGTACGGCAAGCGTCAGCCCGACGGCACCGTCGACATCCAGGGCACCTACGTCCCCCGCGACATCGGCCCCGCGCCGTCGTGGCGGAACCTGCGGATCCCGCTCGACGAACTGCCCGCCGACACCGACGTCGTCCGGATCAACGCGTCCGACCCCAACCTGACCGGCGACCAGTGGTTCGCGTTCACGCCGCCGCGCGTGCCCAAGCTCGAATCGCTCAGCAGCGTCGTCGGCACCGCACAGCCCGTCCTGCTGGACTGGGCCGTCGGACTGCAGTTCCCGTGCCAGCGTCCGTTCAACCATCTCAACGGTGTCGCCGAGATGCCGAACTACCGGATCCTGCCCGACCGGCCCCTCGCCGTCAGCTCCACCGACACGTGGCAGTCCCTCGAAAACGGCGGACCCCTCGGCTGGACCGAGATGCTCGCCGGCGCCACCACCGTCCCGACGTACCTGAACAACGACTGGGGCCGCGACTGGGGCTCCCTCGAGCGGTACGACCGGCACTACCCCAACGCCGCAACGGCAACCGTCGACACCGAGCAGATCAACCGCTCGGGCTTCTGGTCCCCGGGGACGCTGAGGGTGTACGAGCCGTAGGGCCTGTCGGCCTGTTGGCCTGTTGGCCTGTTGGCCTGTTGGCCTGTTGGCCGAATGTCACATGCGTTCAGTTCGATTGAACGTATGTGACATTCGGCCATTAAGAGGGTTGTGGATAACCACATTGCTTATCCACAGAGGCGCCAAGGAGCCGTGAACTCGCTCGACCAGCCGCAATCATGACCTCCATGAGACGAGGATCGTGGGGCGACGACGGCGCGGCAGGACTCCACCACCTGAGCGTCAACGGGATCGTCCGAACCGCAACACTCCTCGAGCAGGGCGTCACGCGCGGGGCCATCTCAGGGCGATGTCGCCGCGGAGGACCCTGGCAGCGCGTGCTGCCCGGTGTCGTAGCACTCCAGAGCGGTTCCCTGAGCACCCTCCAACGCAACACCGCAGCGCTGCTGTACGGCGGCGATGGCGCCGTGCTCTCCGGCCACGCGGCACTCGGGGCCCACGGATACGACCAGTCCGCGAGCAAAGGCGACGTCCTGCTGCTCATTCCGTCGACGAAGCACCGGCGCGACTTCTCGTTCGTCACGGTCGAACGGACGTGGCGAATGCCTGACCATCTCACTCGAGGCACCCTGCGCATCGCTCCGATCGCCCGCAGCCTGCTCGACGCGGCACGACGCACATCGCTGCCCGACGCCTGCCGGGCGCTGCTCACCGGCGCAGTACAGCGCGGGGACGTTGACGTCGACCAACTCGCCGAAGAACTCGACAATGGAAGCTGCCGTGGCAGCGCACTGCCCCGGCGAGTTGTCCGCGAACTGTCCGACGATGCTCATTCGGTCGCGGAGATCGCTGCGCAGCAGCTCTACGCGACGACCACGCTGCCACTGATGGTGCACAACAAGGACATCATCGGCGCCGACGGCACCTGGCTCGCACGCCCCGACGGGTGGATCGACGACCTCGCCGTCGCTTGGGAAATCGACTCTCTCAAACACCATTTCAGCGCGCAGGCACACGAGGCGACGATGCTCCGGCGCGCCCGGATGCAGCGGCACGGGATCATCGTCGTGACGCACCTACCGAAGCAGATCCAACGCGATCCGAGCACCGTCATCGCGGATCTCGTGATCGCGTGTGAGCAGGCGTCGGCCCGTGAACGGCCGAATGTCACATACGTTCAATCGACGTGAACGTATGTGACATTCGGCCAACAGCAGGGAAAGCGATCAGAACGGCAGCAAGTGGTGCTTGCGCGGGTTCTTGAACACCGTCTTGTCGCGGAGCAGGGTGAGTGCCTTGCGGATCTCGAGGCGGGTGGTCGACGGCTCGATGACGGCGTCGATGTAGCCGCGCTCGGCCGCGATGTACGGCGTCGCGACATGCTCGTTGTAGAAGTTGATGAGCTGCGCGCGGACGGCGGGGGCGTTGTCGCCGGCGGCCTCGATCTGCTTGCGGCCGATGAGGTTGACCGCGCCCTCGGCACCCATGACCGCGATGCGGGCGGTAGGCCAGGCCAGGTTGACGTCGGCGCCGAGCTGCTTGGAGCCCATCACCGCGTAAGCGCCGCCGTACGCCTTACGAACCACGACAGTAACCTTCGGGACGGTCGCCTCGACGTACGCGAACAGGAAGCGACCGCCACGCTTGATGACGCCGACCTTCTCCTGCTCCACACCGACCAGGAAGCCCGGAGTGTCGACGACGAACACCAGCGGAATGTCGTACGCGTTGCAGACCCGCACGAAGTGCGCGCCCTTGTCCGACGCCGCGGCGTCGAGCGCACCAGACAGCTGCATCGGCTGGTTCGCGACGACGCCGACCGGGCGGCCGTCGACTCGTGCGAAGCCGGTGATGAGGTTCTGCGCAGACTGGCTGCGGACCTCGAGGAACTCGCCGTCGTCGAAGATCTTGATGAGGATGTCGTGCATGTCGTAGCCGGCGTTGTCGGCGTCGGGCATGAACGCGTCGAGCGACAGATCGTCCTCGGTGATCTCCGGCTCGAGGCCCGGGTTGATGATCGGAGGCTTCTCGGTGCAGCTCGACGGCATGTAGCTCAGGTACTCGCGCGCGTACTCGAACGCGGCCTTCTCGTCGGCCGCGACGTGATGGATGTTGCCGTACTCGGCCTGGTGGCGGGCGCCACCCAGCTCGTCGAGGCTGACGTCCTCGCCGGTGACCGACTTGATGACGTCCGGACCGGTGACGAACATGTACGACTCTTCGGTCGCGATCACGATGTCGGTGTTGATCGGTGCGTACACCGCACCGCCGGCGCACTTGCCGAGGATGATCGAGATCTGCGGGCACATGCCCGACAGCGGCTCCTGGCGACGACCCATCTCGGCATACCACGCGAGCGACGTCACCGCGTCCTGGATGCGCGCGCCCGCGGATTCGTTGATGCCGACGACAGGGCAGCCGATCTTGATGGCGAAGTCGTTGACGGCGGCGACCTTGCGGCCGAAGATCTCGCCTGCGGCACCGCCGAAGACGGTCTGGTCGTGCGCGAACACCGCGACCGGACGCCCGTCGACCAGGCCGTGGCCGGTGACGACACCGTCGCCGTACGGGTTGGACGCGTCACCGGGCTGGCGGGCCAGCTGGCCCATCTCGACGAACGTGCCCGGGTCGAGGAGCATGTCGATGCGCTCGCGCGGCGTCGGCAGGCCCTTGTCCTTGCGCTTCTGGATCGCTTTGGGGTTACCCGGGGCCTTCGACAGCTCGAGCTTTTCGTGCAGTTCCGCAAGTTTTTCTGCGGTGGTGGTGCTCACTCAGTTGCTCCGCTTCTCGATCTCGGCCAGCTTGTTCGACAGGTCCGCGCCGACCTTGGAGATGTAGGGCTCGTCGACGATCTGGATGTGGTCGCCACCGATGTAGACGACCTCCAGGTTCTCCGCCACCTCGCCCCAGCCGCCGTCGGGCTGACGCGTCCCGAACGACGGCTCGAGGTTGATCGCGTCGTCGTGGTACTTGTCCGCCATGTACAGCACGACGTCGCCGTCGTACTGCTGCGGGTCCGCCGTCTGGATGGCCCGGTTGTCGAGCCACGACGTGCGCTGGTGTTCGATGATGCCGCCGGGGATCTTGGCGCCGCTCAGCTTCAGCAGATCCATGAGGATCCCGAT
The DNA here is from genome assembly GCF_013348805.1 of Rhodococcus sp. W8901. Taxonomy (NCBI): domain Bacteria; kingdom Bacillati; phylum Actinomycetota; class Actinomycetes; order Mycobacteriales; family Nocardiaceae; genus Rhodococcus; species Rhodococcus sp. W8901. The sequence continues at coordinate 304,196 of NZ_CP054690.1, read as the reverse complement.
CTGCTCCTCGTCGCTGCCGGCCTCCGCGAGGCGATCGAACGGCAGCGGCGCGTCGACGCCGTACGTCTTCTTCGCGAACGCCGCGTAGCGCTGCCAGCGGGCCCGGATCTCGTCGGGGGTGTCCTCGACCTTCTCGCCGGCCATGACGGTGTCGATCAGTCCGACGATCCGGACGTCGGCACCCTGCTCGCGCAGCTGACGGGCGACCGCGTAGGCGAGCACGCCACCGAGCGACCAGCCTGCCAACACGTACGGGCCGTCACCCTGGATCTCGCGCAGCAGCGGCACGTAGGCCGCGGCGCGCTCGTCGATCGGGCCCTCGACCCGCTCCAGGCCGAACATCGGGGTGTCCGCGGGCAGACGCTTGAGCAGCGGCTCGTACGCCACCGTCGAACCACCCGCCGGATGGAACACGAACACCGGCACCGCATCCGAACCCTCGGCGCGGGGACGCAACGTGCGCACCAGACCGTCGATCTTCAGACCGTCCTCGAGATGCTGACGCACCGTCTCGGCCAACTGCTCGATGGTCTCGGCGTCGAGGACGTCGTCGACGGTGATCTCGCCACCGGACCGCTCGGTCAGACGGGCCGCCAACTTCTCGGCAGACTCGTCGTCCAGGATCGGCAACGTCGCGAAGATGCTCTTCGCCGACTTGCCCGTCACCACCGCCCACGACGCGAACGTCAGACGCTCGGCCGCATCACGCGGCGGCACATCGACATCGCCGGACTCGGCCGGAGCATCCTCGACCTCGGCAGCATCCGGAAGCTCCGGGACCGCCGCCGAAACGGTCTCCCCGGCCTCCTTCTCCGCCTGCTGCTGCGCGGCCAGGGCCGCGACCTCCTCGCGGTTCTCGACCGCGTAGTGCAGGTACTTCGCGACGTCCTGCATGCTCGCGTCCTTCACGGCCGCCAGCTGCAACTGCGGAATGTCGAACTCGTACTCGACCCGGTTCTTGATCCGCACCGCCATCAGCGAGTCCAGACCCAGCTCCACCAACGGAATCTCCCCCGGCAGATCCTCCGGCGCGTAACCCATCGACTCCGCGACGATGATCGTCAACCGATCCTCGAGGGACTGCGAGCTGCTCGGATCCCACCGGTCACCGAACGTCTCGACAACCTCGTCCTGCACCTGGTCCGACACGGTGGTCGGGGCGGCGACGGCAGCGAGGGCGGGCTCCGGCAGTGCCTCGCCCGAAGACACGACGGCGTCGTAGACCAGCGCGAACGCGTTGCCGGCCTTGCCATGCACCTGCACCGACGCACCACCGAGGTGCGGCACCAGCGTCGTGGTGAGGGTTCCGGTCGACGGCACCTCACCGTGCGCGACGGCGCCGGTGAGCGCGACGTCGGCGAACAGCTGCGACGCGGCGGCGGTGACCAGGGCGTTCAGGTCCGAGACCGCGGACGCCTGCACCTCCCACGCGTGCCGGCCGTCGGGCAGCGCGACATGCGCGCCGGGGACCCGGGTGTTGCCGGCCGACGACACCCGCGCGTCGATCCAGTGCCGCTTGCGCAGGAACGCGGTGCGCGGCAGGTCGGCGTAGTCGCCGGCGGGCAGCAGCGACGGCAGATCCACCGCATGCCCGTGGACGTACAGCTGCGCGAGGGCGGTCAGCACGCCGAGCGGCTCGTCCTCCTTGCGCTTGAGCGTCTGGATCAGCTGCGTGTCGGCGACACCGGCAGCCCACGCGGTGGCCGCGACGGACATCAGCGTCACCGGGTTGGGCGCGAGCTCGACGAACGTGGTGTGTCCGGCGTCGACCGCGGCCTTGACGGCGTTGGTGAAGTACACGCTGTGCCGCAGACCCTTGGTCCAGTACTCCACCGGATGGATCGGGGCGTGCCCGGCCGGGTAGAAGGTGTCCTGGTCGACCGACGAGTACTGGCCGACCTTCAGCGTGTGCGGCTCGATACCGGCCAACTCGGCCGCGAGCTCACCGAGCAGCGGATCGACCTGCGACGTGTGGCTGGCGCCCTTGGTCTTGAGGACCCGGGCCATCTTCTCCTCGGCCTCGGCGCGCGCGACGATCGCGTTCACCTCGGGCTCGGGGCCACCGATCACGGTGTGGGTCGGCGCCGCGTACACGCACACCTCGAGATGCGGGAAGTCCGGCAGGACCTTCTCGATCTCGTCGGCCGTGTACTCGACCAGCGCCATCAGGCGGATGTCGTCGCCCTCGAGCAGCCCCTCGGCCTCGCCCATCAGGCGCGAACGCGAGCAGATCACGCGGACGGCGTCCTCGAGCGACAGGCCGCCCGAGACGAACGCGGCGGCGGCCTCGCCCATCGAGTGGCCGACGAGTGCGGCCGGGTCGGCGCCGTGGTGGCGCAGCGTCTGCGCCAGACCCACCTGGATCGCGAAGATGCCGACCTGCGACGTCTCGACGTCGTAGTCGACCGAGTCGTCGAGGAACTTCTCCTTCATGGAGTAGCCGGCCTCGTCCTCGATCAGCGCGTCCACCTCGTCGATCGCGGCCGCGAAGACCGCGTTCTCGAGGTACAGCTGCTTGGCCATCTTGCGGTGCTGCGAGCCGAAGCCCGAGAACACCCAGACCGGGCCCTTCGACGCGGGTGCGTCGGCGGACAGCACACCCGGCGCGGGCTTGCCGGCGGCGACGGCGCGCAGGCCGGTGACGGCCTCGGCGCGGGTCTTGGCGATGACGACGGCACGGGAGCGGCCGTGGCTGCGCTTGGCGAGGGTGCGCGCGACGTCGGCGAGCGGCGTGCGGCTGCCCTCCTCCGTCTCGAGCCAGTTGGCGAGGTCCTCCGCGGCGCGGCGACGGCGGGACGGCAGGGACGCCGACACCGCGAGCACGACCGCCGTCTCGGTGGCATCCGACAGGCCCACCGACTCGGCGGCCTCCGCGAGCATCCGCTCGGCCTCGGCCTCGATGGTGGTGTTCTCGTGGTCGAGGTCGACGGGAGCCGCATCGGCGTCGGCGACCGCGGCGGGACCGGTGTACTCGCGGACCACGACGTGCGCGTTGGTGCCACCGAAACCGAAACCGGACACGCCCGCGACGGCCTTGCCGGTGTACCGCGGCCACGCGGTGGCCTCCGGAATCACCTGCAGGTGCGCCTTGTCGAACTGGATGTACGGGTTGGGGCCCGCGTAGTTGAGCGACGCCGGGATGACGTCCTCACGCATCGCGAGCACAACCTTGATCAGGCCCGCGGCGCCCGCGGCGGCCTCGAGGTGACCGAAGTTGGTCTTGGCCGAGCCGAGCAGCGCCGGCTTGTCGTCGTCGCGCCCCCGCCCGACGACGCGGCCCAGGGCATCCGCCTCGATCGGGTCGCCGAGGATGGTGCCGGTGCCGTGCGCCTCGATGTAGTCGACGCCGGTCGGGGCGATCCCCGCATCGTGGTACGCGTGTCGCAGGCAGTCGGCCTGCGCGTCCGGGTTGGGCGCCAGCAGGCCGTTGGAGCGGCCGTCCTGGTTGACGGCGGTGCCCGCGATGACCGCGAGGATCGAATCGCCGTCACGCTCGGCGTCCTCGAGACGCTTGAGCACGACGACGCCGCCACCCTCAGCGCGGACGATGCCGTTCGCGTCCGACGAGAACGCCTTGATCTTGCCGTCCGCGGTGAGGATGCCGCCCTCGTCGAAGCCGAGGGTCGCGGGCGGCGCGAGCAGCATGTTGACGCCACCGGCCAGCGCGATCTCCGACTCACCGGAACGCAGGCTGCGCACCGCCTGATGGACGGCGACCAGCGACGACGAGCACGCGGTGTCGAGCGCCACCGACGGGCCACGGAAGTCGTAGAAGTACGAGACACGGTTCGCGACGATCGCGGTGGACGTGCCGGTGAGCGCATACGGGTGCGCCGACACCGGATCGCTCACCGCGAGCAACTGGTAGTCGTTGGCCGACGAGCCGAGGAACACACCGACCTCGCGGCCCTTGAGCGCGCTCGCCGGAATGTGCGCGTGCTCGAGCGCCTCCCACGTCAGCTCCAGCGCGAGGCGCTGCTGCGGGTCGACGTTCTGGACCTCGAGCGGCGACATCGCGAAGAACTCCGCGTCGAAGCCCTGCACGTCGTCGAGATAGCCGCCCTTGGTGGCGGCCTTCTCCACGGCCGCCGCCACGTACGGATCGGCCATGAACTCGGCCCAGCGGCCCTCCGGCAGATCGGTGACCGCGTCGCGGCCCTCGATCAGCAGCTTCCACATCTCCTGCGGGGTGTGCCCGGCGCCCGGGAACCGCGTCGCCAAACCGACGATCGCGATGTCGTGGGACTGCCCGGCCGGGAAGCCACCGCGATAGTACGAGGCGTCCTCGGCCTCCGCGGGCAGCTCCGGCTCGCCCTCGATGATGCGGGTGGCCAACGAGGCGATGGTCGGATGCTGGTAGACGATCGTCGCGGAGAGCGTGACGCCCACCAGATCCTCGATCTCGCCCGACAGCGCGACCGCGTCGCGGGAGGAGAGCCCGAACTCCTCCAGCGGTCGATCGTCGGATATCGAAGCGACCGGTTGCCCGGTGGCCTCCGCGATCCACTTACGCAGCCATTCGCGCAGCTGCGCGACCGTCATCTCGTGTTCAGCCATCAAATCACCAAGCTACCCATCAGGAAAGGACTAGTCGGAAACGCTATCGGGGAAAGCGGTCTGGGCGTGACCGCCACGCAGCGTTCCCTCGATGTAGCTCGCCTTGCAGGCCCGGCGCGCCAGCTTGCCGCTGGACGTACGCGGAATCGAACCGGCCGGCACCAGCAGCACGTCACGCGCGGTGACGCCGTGACGCGACGAAATGGCGGCACGGACCGCGTCGGCGACGGGCTGCGGATCGGCCTTGCCGGCACCCGGCGCCCGTTCCGCGACGATGACCAGCTGCTCGGACGCGTCGTCCTGGTCGAACTCCAGACCCGAGTGGGAGTTCTCGAACACGACCGCCGGAAGCTGGTTGGCCGGCACGGCGAACGCGGCGACGAAGCCGGGGCGCAGAGCGGCGCTGGCCTCCTGCGCCGAGTACTCGAGGTCCTGCGGGTAGTGGTTGCGACCGTCGACGATCACCAGGTCCTTGACGCGACCGGTGATGTACAGCTCGCCGTCGACGAAGACGCCGTAGTCGCCGGTGCGCAGCCAGTTGGCGTCGTCGGGCGCGCCCGCAGCGTGCGTGTTCTCCGGCAACCGCTCGAGCAGCTTGTTGTGGAAGGTCTCGGCAGTCTCCTGCTCACGACCCCAGTAGCCCTGGCCGATGTTGTCGCCGTGCAGCCAGATCTCGCCGACGTAGCCGTCGGGGCGCTCGGACGCGGTGTCGGGATCGACGATCGTGGCCCACTGGCTGCGCGAGATGGCACCGCACGCCACCTGCGCGACAGCGCCCGGAGCGTCCTGGTCGACCTGGACCATGCGGCCGTTGTTGAGCGCGTCGCGGTCGACGTACATGACCTTGGCCTCGTCCGACGGATGCGTCGTGGACACGAACAGCGTGGCCTCCGCCATGCCGTACGACGGCTTGATCGCCGTCTTGGGCAGGCCGTACGGCGCGAACGCCTCGTTGAACTTGCGCATCGACGACACCGTGACCGGCTCGCTGCCGTTGATCAGGCCGATGACGTTGCTCAGGTCGAGGTGCTCGCCGTCCTTCGGCAGACCGCGCACCGCGGCGTGCTCGAACGCGAAGTTCGGCGCGGCCGCGTACGTGCCGGCACCGTCGGCGATCGCCGCGAGTTCCTTGATCCAGCGGTACGGACGCGCCACGAACGCGCGGGGGCTCATGATCGTGATGTACTGCCCGCCCAGCGCAGGCAGGATCACGGTCAGCAGACCCATGTCGTGGTAGAGCGGCAGCCACGTGACGCCACGCGAGTGCTCACTGAGCCCGAGGGAGTCGACCATCTGCAGCACGTTGGTGGCGACACCACGGTGCGTGATCTCGACGCCCGCGGGGGTGCGGGTGGAGCCGGACGTGTACTGCAGGTACGCGATGTCGTCGAGACCGACGTCCGGGCGGACCCACGTGTCGCCGACGCTGTCCGGGATCGCGTCGACGGCGATGATCCGGGGGCGCTTCGCGGCGGGCAGCGCGCGGAAGAACTGGCGCACACCTGCAGCGGACGACGTCGCGGTGAGGATCGCGGCCGGCTCGCAGTCGCCGAGGACCGCGTGCAGTCGGTCGGTGTGGCCGGGCTCGTCCGGGTCGAACAGCGGGACCGCGATACGGCCGGCATGGATCGCCGCGAAGAACGAGATGACGTAGTCGAGGCCCTGCGGAGCGAGGATCGCGACGCGGTCACCGAATTCGGTGACCTGCTGCAATCGCGCCGCCACAGCGCGTAGACGCAGACCGAACTGACCCCACGTCAGCTCGTGGGCCTCACCGTCACGCTCACGCGAGTAGTCGACGTACCGGTACACCAGTTCGCCCGCATTGTTGCGCGTGTGCTCGTCGACATAGTCGATCAGCGTGTGACCCGGCGTGAGCCGGATGTGGCCCTGTTCGTCGAGGTAGTCGTCGAACATTGCGTTCATTCCTTCTCCTGTCGAAGCGATCACACAACCATCAACCGACATGATTGCGCCCCAGACTTCCTTCGCCGCGCGGATTCAATTGCTTCTCACTGCTTGGTCGGTGCCGGCCTGCTACTTGTCGCCGCTCGTGGCTACCCTGTTCAGTGGTAGTCACTCGCAACTTTCGGGACGTAGACGACATGCCTACGAGTCACTCCATCGACTCGAAACCAGCAACATGTTACAGATGTGCATCGATCTATTCGCCTCGGAGCAATGGGATCACCGGCGCGAAAGCTTCCATCTGAGTCGGGAACACACCCACATATGACATCGACGTCTTCTCGCGTACGTTACGGATCTGATCCGCGATCTCGTCGTACGACCCGATCGCCAGGTACGGCGAGTTCAGGATCTCCTCGACCGACAATTTGACGTCTACCTCGATGTTCGGGGGGAATCCCTGATCGAGGGCGGCCAGTGCCATCTCCGCCGCCTGCTCACGGTCATCCGTGATGAGGATCATCGTGATGGTCCAGTTCAGCTCGATGTCGTCGAAGCGATCACCCGCGGCGTCCCGGATCCGCTCGACGCGGGCGATGGTGTTCTCCATCGTGATGCCCGACAGCAGCAGCCGGCCCTCCGCATTGGTCGGGGTGGCCACGGAGATGATGTCGGCGTACTTGGCCGCCAGCGCCAGCATCTTCGGTCCACCGCCACCGACCGCGATCGGCGGGCGCGGGCCCTGTCGCGGGCGCGGGCTGCCCTTGAGACCACTGATCCGGTAGTGCTCGCCCTCGAAGTTGCACTCCTGGCCACGCAGCAGCGTGTCCAGAATCTGCAGGGACTCTTCGAGTTTCGCAATTCGGACACCGGGGCGTTCGTACTCGATGCCGCCCTTGTCGAACTCTTCCTTCATCCACCCGGCACCGATGCCGAGCTCGAGGCGACCACCCGACAGGACGTCAATGGTGGCCGCGTCCTTCGCGAGGACCGCGGGATGACGGAAGCCGTTGGCGAGGACAGCCGTGCCCAGCCGGATCTTGTCCGTGGCGATCGAGAGCGCGCCGAGCGCGGCGATCGGTCCGACCTGGTTGCCCAGATGGTCCGGGATCATGAAGCTGTCGTAGCCCAGTTCCTCGGCCTTCTGCGCCAGCTTGACGAATCGACGGGCACCGCCTTCCTCGGCGTTCCCCTCGCCACCGGCCGCGAACCGGAACTTACGCGGCACTCGGATACCCGAGTCGTCGGTGGAACTCATCAAAGCCTTCTTCCTCACTTCACGCACGCGAGCATGGTTGGGCCCGTCGGGCACCAACCCATCAGCATAGGGACCCACCCCTACGACCCGTGATCGGGCCGCGAGCACGGACACTACCGCGCAACTGACCGCCAGGTAGCCACTTCCGCCGACTCGGTGCGACTCGGTGCGCCCGGGCGCGAACCGCTACTCGTGCGCAGGCGTCGGAGCCGCTTCGATCTTCTCGGTCGCCCAGTTCGTGATCCACTGCGTCGCGGTGGTCCCGTTTCCGTCGACGACGAACGAGTTGTACAGCGCGTGAACAGGATTGTTGTAGTACTCGCCGAGACGCGACGCACTGCTGAGCCAGTTTCCGACCTTGAGCGCTTCGGCAGGGGCATCGCAGATTCCGTCGCTGGGCGCGCAGATCTGCAACGCCCGGTCCGAGAGCGCGCCGAACCCGCCGGGCCGCGGGCCGGTCATCGTGATGCCGGGAAGTTTGAGCCCGGAGAGCGCCAGTTCGGCGCCGACACCGGCGACCGGCGGCCCGACGGTGGGTGCCGCCGCCGGATCCCGCCGGCCGTCCGCGATGAGGCCGACGCCCAGCACCAGGTCCGCGGGCACCGGCCCGTCGCCGGCCCCGATCCGCGCCGCGACGTCGCCCGCGATGACCGCGCCCTGCGAGAAGCCCGCCAGCACGTACGTCGTGAGCGGGCATTCGGCGTACCGGCGCTCCATGACGTCGATGGTGGCCTCGGTACCTGCGGCCCGGGAATTGTTGTACGACTCCTGACCATCCGGCGGGAGCGCGATCGGATTGGAGAACTGCGCGACGTACGGGACGGTGTACACGTCGGCACGCTGCGGAGAGAAGCTCTCCCGCAGCGGCCGGGTGACGTTGAGCATGAGCGACGCGGGATTCGCGGTCGGGTTGTGCGGGTCGTCGCCGACACTCGACTCCCACGTACCCGGAACCGAGATCACCTGGACATCCGGGCAGTCGGCCGGTTGCGCGCTGGGCGGCGTCGGCCCCGGAGGCGTCGGCGGTACCGGCGAGGGCACGCGCCCCGCCAGCAGATACCAGATCGCCAACAGCACGAGGACCAGCACGAGGAGTGCCGCCACGATGGCGACGATCCCGAACCGCCTACGTCCCCGATTCTTCCCCGACTTACGCGTCCCGCGTCCGCTCACAGTCATCGATTGCTACTTGCTGCAGTACTCGGCCTGCGCGACACGGATGTAGACCTGGGCGTTCTTCCCGGCCTGCTCCGGTGTCAGCTCCTGACCGGCCGCGCTCGCCTCACTGCCGACGGCGGCGGTGACGAACGTGGCGATCTCCGCGTCCGAGCTGCCCTGCTCGCCGGCAGCACAGATGTAGTCGGCCGTCGAGACCGCGATGAGGCCGTCGGAGGCGGGCGTGATGCCCTCCTTCTTCAGCCCGTTGAGGAAGGCCTCTCCGCGCGGGGAGATCGGCACCTCGGTCGGGCCGGGGAAGCCGCTCGGCACTGCCTGCGGCTCCTCGACCGGCTGGGTGGCACCGCCGCCCGATCCCTGGGCGGGAGTCTGCTCCGGAGCCACCGGGGCCGCCGACGCGCCGCCACCGGAGGGCGCCTTGGACGTGGTGGACGCCGCCGTGGTGGTGGTGGTGGGGCTGCCCGTCGCCGTCGTGTCGTCGTCGCCACAGGCGACCAGCAGGCTGCCGGCAGCGAGCGTCATAGCGCCGACGGCCACAGTGCGGGCCAGCGCGGAACGAGTGCGTAAGAAGTGCATATCAGTCCTTGCGTTGACTTGGGTCGTATCGGTGTACGTACCGGTACAGACTCTTGAAACAGGCTACAGATGCGGCACGGGCGGTGACCGGATCGTCTGATCCGGTCACCGCCCGCACGTGGTCAGCTACAGGTCAGCGGATCGCTGCCTTGCCGTCCTTGATGGTGATGACACCATGCTGGAAGTTCTGCTCGACACCACCCGGGATGTCTCGCTGGTCACCGATCGGGAAGCCGAGACGGCCGTTCTCGTAGTTCTCGTCCTTCCAGGCGTCGAAGATCGGGCCGTTCTTGACCGACCATGCGCCGCTGGCGGGGCTCCAGTAGATGTTGCCGTTCTGGAACCGGTTGAAGCGACCGCCGTCCTTCACGGGAACCTCGTTGGTCAGCGGCAGGCCGAGCCAGCCGTTCTCCCAGTTCAGTTCGCCGTACTTCTTCATGATCAGGCCCTGAACCGCATTCGCTCCGGTCTGCGGCGTCCAGTAGACGGCACCGCCCTCGAAGCTCTGGATCAGGCCTTCCTTGCCCGGGATCTTGACCGCGTCGTCAGTCGGGTAGCCCAGTCCACCGGTCTCCCAGCCCAGCTTGGACCAGGTGTCCCGGATCGGACCGCTCACCGCGTGCGCGCCGGTCTGCGGCGTCCAGTAGACCGAACCGTTCTGGAAATGGTTCAGACGCCCGCGGCCGTCGGCCAGCACGATCTCGGGGGTCGTCGGCATTCCGAGGTCACCGGCCGGTCCGCCGGCACCCTGGTACGCACCACCGATGCGTCCCGCGACCGGGTACGTACCGCTACCCGAGTGGAAGATCCGACCGAAGCGGTAGTCCTGCGCCACACCGCCGGGCACGGAGTACTCACCGGTGAGGCAGTCGCCGATCCACTTGTTGCCGTTCGCGACCGGCGCGATGGCACCGCTCGGACCGCAGGCCGGCTTGTCGACCTCGACGCCGAGCGAGTTGGCGAGCTGCGGCCACAGCTGGTGCAGCTCGAACTCCCAGTACGGCCACGAATGCGTGCCCGACGGACGGTAGTTCACGGTTGCGGGGATGTTCAGCTTGCGCAGCTTGGTCGTGAACGTCTGCGACGTGAGGCGCGACAGGATCTCGAGACCCATGCCCGCGTAGTTGGTGCTGATGCCCGGGATGCCGGACGGCTGGTCGTAGGGACCCGTCGTTCCGCTGCCGCTGGAGATGTAGAGGCTGACGCCCTTGAGCTTGTCGGCCAGCAGGTACGGATCGTGCGCGGCCCACGCGTCGTTGGTGGGGTTGCCCCACATCGCGTCGGCGTCGAATCCGCCGGCGTCGTTGATCGCGTACGAGATGGCCTGCGGCATACCGAGCGTCGTGGTCGTCAGGATGCCCGACAGCGAACCGGCGAACTTGAAGAAGCCCTGGTTGCGCGCCGAGAGCATCATCGCGGACGTGCCGCCCATCGACAGGCCGACGACACCACGCGTCTGCGTGGTCCGCCACTGGCCCTCGAGGATCGGCGGGAGTTCCTTGGTGAGGAACGTCTCCCACTGGTAGTTGTGACCGTTGTTCTGGTCGAGCCAGTCGGCGTAGAAGCTGGAGTTGCCGCCGATCGGCAGCACCACGTTGACGTTCTTGTCGGCGAAGAACGCCTCGGCGTCGGTGTCGAGCGTCCAGCCGTTCTCGTCGTCGCGCGCACGCATGCCGTCGAGCATGAAGACGGCGGGGAACTTGGCGTCCGGCTTGGCATTCCAGTCCCGTGCGAGCAGCAGCTGCACCTGGATCGGGACGCCCATCGACGGCGAATTGACCCACACCGCGACCCGACGATCCGTGAGCCAGTCGACGCGCTGGACGGTGCCCGGCACCCCGGACTGCATGGTCGAGGGCGCCTCGGGGGAGCCGATCGACTGGGCGACAGCGGTGCCACCCGACGTCAGGCCCGCCGCGATCGGCAGCACGAGCGCGGCCGCGGCGAAGCCGAGCGCCCGCTTGCGCCAACCTCCCCCGGCTCCTTCGCGGCGCTGTGGCCGCTCGAGACCTAATCGCATCGGGACAACTCTCCTTCGTCGTGGCGGACGCCCCCAACTGGGCCAGAACATCGCTTCCTTACTACACGGAAGGACCTTCGAAGTGGGGTTGCCGCGCTGGTGGGATAGTGAATTTGTCGTTACAGAATGCGACATGCCATCCCCCGCGCCCGAGGGCGTGGAGGATGGCATATCGGTTCAGGTCATGGTTGCGGTCACCGAGCGCCGAGCGCGTCGAGGATCTGACCACGGGCCTTCCACAGTTCGTCCGACCAGTAGCCCCATGCATGGGTGCCGTTCGCCGGGAAGCTGTAGGTGGCCGGGATCTTCAGCGTGGCCAGGCGCAGCTGGAACGCGCGGGTGTTCGCCAGCGACAGCGCCTCGAGGCCCATCGCATTCGCCGCGTTGTAGTAGTCGATGGCCTTGCGCGGGTTGTCATACTTGCCGGGCAGACCGCTCGCCGCCGAGATGTACATCGACAGGCCCTCGAGCTTCGGCGCGAACACGAACGGGTCGTTGCGCAGCCAGTTGGGGCTCCACGGCGGGCCCCACATCGAGTCGACGTTGAAGCGGCCGGCGTCGAGCATTGCGACGCGGATCGCCTCACGCATGCCAGGCGCCGAGATGTGCAGGTACCCGGAGAGCGACCCGGCGAACTTGAACTGGTCCCGGTGGTAGGCGGCCAGCGTCAGTGCGGCCGAGCCACCCATCGACAGTCCGAGGACGGCGTTGTTGCTGCGCGAGACACCGCGGGTCGCGAGGTAGGCCGGAAGTTCCTTGGTCAGGAACGTCTCCCACTTGTAGGTGATCTGCTGCCCGTTGAAGTTGCTGGGCGCGTACCAGTCCGTGTAGAAGCTGGACTGGCCGCCGACCGGCATCACCAGGGTGACGTCGTCGAGGCGGAACTGGTCGAGTGCGTTGGTCTCGAAGGTCCACGCGTTGGCGTCATCACGAGCACGAAGACCGTCGAGCAGGTAGAGAGCGGCGTCGCCACCACGGGCGGCCCACTGGACCTGCACCTTGACCGGCCCCATCGACGAAGGCACCGAGAGCTCTTCGTATCCGCCCGCGGGAGCAACGGCGCGCGCCGGAGCGGCAGTTGCGACTGCACCGCCCGCGATTCCGGCGGCGAGAGGCAGCACCAGGGCGGCAGCACCGAGCGCCATCACCCGCTGCTTGAAGCGCCGGGTCAACCTTTGTCGATCAAAACGCATGGATACTGCTCTCTCTTCGTCTTCGTCTGCGGCGCCCCGCTCAGGAGAGTGGGCACCGTCGGATTCCGTCGGGAAACAAGGCATTTACCGGCCCGCTTTCGACAAGGCCGGTAGCGGACCTCATCCAAGTCACACTGCGCTCGGTGGACTTTATGTCACGGTTTGCGTTGACACAAATGGCACTCAATGCAACGGCGAGGGATCTCCTCGTGTGCCGCTCGTCACGTGATTGGATCGATTCGTCGCAGCGTAGCGTTACGCAAACGAGACACTTCGACCCGGGTGAACCCTCACGACGTCGGAGTTCCGAGCCCACACCTCTGGATCTCGTACGCCGGGATGCGGTCGATCCGATAGTCGGCGAACTCGAAGGACCGTCGGAAGTTCTGTTTGAACCGGGCCCACGTGAGATCCGAGCGATAGGACGTGAGCAGATCCTGGGTCTGCGGGCAGGTCAGCGCCGTTCGAGCATCCGCCACCCAGCGCTCATCGATGAACGGCGGCAACCACGGATGCACTGGCACCATCCCCGTGTCGGCGACGAGCCAGTCCGGGAGCAGGTCCTTGTCGTGGCCGATGCGTCCGTCGGCAAGTCGATCCGTGTGCGCGGCGATGGGGTTCGCCAGTCCGATGTTGTCGACCACACGAACGTCCAGCGGGACGTTCATCGCCGCCATTCCGAGCATCGGGAAGAACACCGTGTGGCCGGCGCCGCCCGGCGGGATCGGCACCGGAGGCGGAACCACCCACATGAAATCTTGGGCGCCGGAGGACATCAACAAACCACCGTCCGGGGTGTCCGCGATCGTCTCGACGATCGCGCGTACCCGCGGGAAGTCGAGGTAGTCCTCGGCACGGATCGGGTGCTTGTGGCCGGTGTTGAGCGAGTAGAACGCTCGCTCGTCGACGATGCCGCTCCTGCCGACAACGGTGCCGTTCGGCATGCCGACGAGGCTGGCGGCCCATGCGGCCCACCCCACGATGCCGACCCAGACCGCGAGCGATCCGGCACCGAGGATCATCGCCCGCCGGTCCTGCCGGTCCCCTGCCCGCGGCACGCGGATCGGGACGACGGCGACCGGCAGCAGCAGGCAGAAGAGGGCCGGCAGCAGGGTGCGTCCGTGCATGAAGTCGCCGCCGACGCGAATGGCGTACGCCGCCAACAGGGCTCCGCCGACCAGGATGAAGGCCACGACCCCACGGGTGCTGCGCAGCCAACCGCGGAATCGGAGTACCCGCGACGGCGCGGAAACCGCGATCTCAGCGGTGCGGGTGGACCGGGTCAGGCACCAGACGAGCCCGGCACCGACGCCGAGCAGAAGCAGTGGAAGCCACAACAGATACGGCCCGACCAGGTTGCCGAGGTAGGTGAAGCCCTGGCTCCATTCGGAACCGCCGGCTTCCTTCGTCACCGCCGTGTTCGGGTACGGCAGACCGTAGTAGCCCATGCGGAAGATCTGATAGGCCACCGGCACCAGGCCCGCCACGACGACGACCGCGGTCCTCGAGCGCCAGTCCATTCCGGTCGAGAGGAGAACCATGAGGAGGGCGAGGGCGCCGAGGATCGCCATCTCGGGACGCACCAGCGGACTCAGCCCGGCGACGAACGCCAGTGTGAGGACCGAGGCGCGGGACGGGTCGGCGGCCTGCGCCCATCGCACGAGCAGCAGCGCCAGCAGGGCGATCCAGAAGATGACCAGGCAGGTTTCCAGACCGGAGGTCGCGAAATCCCGGGCCGGGGGCAGGGCGATGTAGACGAGGACTCCGGCGGGCAGAAGCACCATCGTGCTGCCCGATGCCGACATGGTCGGCGCGTAGAGACGCCGGGCGGTGAACATTGCCAGCACCATCGCACCGACCGACATGACCAGGGCGATCGTCAACACGACGTACTCGAGCCGGGCCTGCGTGATCCAGCCGAAGGCGTAGACGACGTACGTCCACAGCGTGCTGGTGTTGGCTTCGACGCGCTCCCCCGCGTTGAAGACGGGACCGTTGCCGGCGAGCAGATTCCGGACCGTGCGCAGCACGATCAGCCCGTCGTCGGCGATCCACCGTCGCTGCCACGCACCCCAGGCGAAAAGGAATGCCGTGACGACGACACCACCGACGAACACGGCGCGGCTGATGCGGTTGCCCTGGGGGCTCCGATCAACTACGGGTTCGTCGGTGGTGCGTGTCGGCTCAGATGAGGTAGAGAGCGACACCTACTACTCCGATCCAGGCAATCGCGAGGAACTGGAGCACTCGGTCACCAAGCGCAATCTCTTCGGGCTCGCCCGCCTCGCCACCGTCGACGTCCACTGCGTATCGCAGGATAGCGATCGTGAAGGGCACCATCGAGATCGCGAACAGGTTGGTGTCGTTCGCGCGATCCTGCTCGAAGGCCCACAGCCCGTAGCAGATCACGACAGCCGTCGCCGACAGCGTCCACACGAACCGCAGGTAGGTGCCGGTGTAGTACTCGAGGGACTTGCGGATCTTCGCGCCGGTGCGCTCCGCCAGCTGGAGCTCGGCGTATCGCTTGCCGGCCGCCATGAACAGCGATCCGAACGCCATGATCAGCAGGAACCACTGCGACAGCGGAATCTCGGCGGCCACACCACCGGCGATCGCGCGCAGCAGGAAGCCCGACGAGACGATGCAGATGTCGAGGACGGCCTGGTGTTTGAGGCCGAAGCAGTACGCCAGCTGGATCCCGATGTACACGGCCATGACGACCGCGAGCTGCCAGTTCGCGACGAACGACAGGAGGATCGAACCGGCGAGCAGGACGACGGCCATGCCGTAGGCCATGTTGACCGGCAGCACGCCGGCCGCGATGGGCCGGAACCGCTTGGTGGGGTGTGCCCGATCGGCCTCGACGTCCATCGCGTCGTTGACGAGATAGATGCCCGACGCCGCCATGCAGAACACGACGAACGCGATCGCGACCGGCAGCAGGACGTCGCCCTGTGTGACGGACCCGGCGGCCAGCGGGGCCGCCAGCACGAGCACGTTCTTGACCCATTGGCGCGGACGGACGGCCTTGACGATGCCTCCGGCCAGCGTCTTCGGGGGTCCGGTGACGACCGCCGGCTCCTCGCTCATTTCACTCCAAACTTCTGCTCGGCCCGCAGCACTGCTGCTGCGGACACGGCGCCGAGTGCCGACCCCGCGAGCACGTCGGTCGGGTAGTGCACCCCGAGAACCAGGCGCGAGAGCAGCATCGGCGGGACCAGTACCGCAGGCAAGGGTAGCCCGGTGAGTCGACCGAGCAGCACCGCCGCCGCCGTGGTGGATGTCGCGTGCGAGGACGGGAAGCTCAACTTGCTCGGCGTCGACACGTTGATCTGGACGGACGGGTCGTTCGGCCGGGGACGGCGGACGACTCGCTTGATGACGATCGACGCCGCGTGCGCGCCGACCGCGCCGACCGCGACGCCTGCCCAGCGCCGACGTCGCGGCTTGTCCAGTGCCGCACCGACACCGGCGACGGCCACCCAGCCGAGCGCGTGTTCACCGAAGTGCGACAGCCCGCGCGCCGCGCGGATCACCTGGGGCCTGGACCCGATCGTGGCCTGCACGGTCTGCAGGATCCGGACCTCAGATGCCGAAGACACGTTCCCACCTCTCCTTGCTGGTCAGCTCCGGCGCGGCGGCCTGGTACTCGCGCGCGAGTTCCGGGAACCGCTCGGCGAGCTCGCGCCGCAGACGCAGCGATTCCTTGAGCAGCCGCGCCGCGACCTTGGGGTCGCGCTTGCGGTAGACGACGCCGCGACCGTCGGCGGTGGTGACGGTGACACCGTCCACCTGCGACAGCAGGAACCAGCGAGCGTCGAGCGTCGGCACGTTCAGCTGCGGCTGCTCGAGGTGCTCGGGCTTGGACTTCTTGACGTTGTGCACCAGACCCTTGACCAGGCGGGTGGCGATGGCCACCTTGTTGGTCGGGAGGCTGACGTTGCCCACGTCCTCGCGGGACGGGAGCGGCAGGCTCGTCGAGGACGGCAGCACCACGGCGTCGGGGTATTCCTTGCGCAGCGCGTGGACGGTGCCCAGCGCGGTGGGCAGCAGGTCGGCGACGTGCTCGGGCCCAGCGAGGAAGTCCTGGATCGCGAGGTTCTGGATCGCGACCGTGGAGTACTCGAGGCACAGCAGGTGCTTGGCGGTGGCCTTGACCGTGTGCAGCACCAGCCCGTTGATGCTGTCGGGCATGTGCAGCGCCGCGACGACGAGGCGATTCCTCAGGTGGAAGTACGCCTGCCAGTCGATGGCGTCGTCCTTGTCGCTCCACGCCATGTGCCAGATCGCGATACCGGGCACCGTGGCCGTCGGGTAGCCGGCACGCTGGGCGCGCAGCGCGTACTCCCAGTCGTCCCACTTGATGAACAGCGGCATCGGGAGACCGATCTCCTCGGCGCAGACGCGGGGGATCATGCACATCCACCAGCCGTTGCCGTCGACGTCGATGCGCCGGTGCAGGTTCTTCGAGTTCTCGCGGTCGCTCAGCGGGTACTCGGAGAAATCGTGGTCGTACTCGGCGTTCGGCGCACCCGTCCACATCGTGACGGAGCGGTCGATCACCTCGCCCATCGTGTGCAGGTGGCTTCGTTCCTGCAGGTTGAGCATCTGGCCGCCGACGAGCATGGGGCTCTTGGCGAACCGCGACATCGCGAGCGCGCGCAGGACCGAGTCCGGCTCGATTTCGATGTCGTCGTCCATGAACAGGATGTACGGGCTGTCGGTGTTCTTCAGGGCCTCGTACATGATGCGGCTGTAGCCGCCGGAGCCACCGAGGTTGCCCTGGTCGTGAATCGTGAGCTTGTCGCCGAGGATGGCGGCGGCCTCGGCGAAGCCCGGCTCGTCGCGCACCTTGCGGGTGCCCTGGTCGGGCATGATCACGGCGTCGATCACTTCGAGAACGAGGGGATCGGACGCCAGCGCTGTGAGCGCCTTGACCGCGTCGGTGGGGCGGTTGAAGGTGGGGATTCCCACCGCGACGCGGCCCTCACCCGGGGCGTCGACCGGCGCGTACCAACCGGCGCTGCGCAGTTCCACCTCGGCGTCGGTGGTGATGTCGAACCAGATCCAGCCGCCGTCCTCGAACGGGCCGAGATCGATGTCGAACTCGAGAACTCCTTCGCGGAACTCCTTGCCCTCCACGTGGATTCGAGAACCGTCCGCCTTCGATCGGTAGACGTCGACCCGGCAGTGCCCGAACAGTTCGAGCCGCAGCACGACGGATTCGAGGACGGTCCACCGCCGCCAGTAGCTCGCGGGGAACGCGTTGAAGTAGCTGCAGAACGACACCTCGGACTCGGCACCGATCGAGACCGACGTGCGCGACGTGGCGTGCGCGCGGCGCGCGTTGGTCTCGGATTCCTCGGTGTAGAGGCTGCGGACGTCGAGCGGTTCACCGGCGCGCGGGAGCAGGACCCGCTGCAGCAGCGCGCTCACGCCTGGTCTCCGGCCAGCGGCTCACCGGACTCGAGGTGCGGACGCAGCGTGTTGTCGAACATCGACAGCGCGCTCGCGATCGCCATGTGCATGTCCAGGTACTGGTAGGTACCGAGGCGCCCGCCGAACAGGACCTTCGCGTTGGCCGTCTCGGACTTCGCGCGGTCGCGGTAGGCCTCGAGCTTCGCGCGGTCCTCGGGGGTGTTGATCGGGTAGTACGGCTCGTCGCCGCTCTCCGCGAAGCGCGAGAACTCGCGCATGATGACCGTCTTGTCCTTGGGGTAGTCCCGTTCCGGGTGGAAGTGGCGGAACTCGTGGATACGGGTGAACGGCACGTCGGCGTCGTTGTAGTTCATGACCGGGGTGCCCTGGAAGTCACCGCAGTCGCTCAGCACCTCGGTCTCGAAGTCGAGGGTGCGCCAGCCCAGCTCGCCCTCGGAGTAGTCGAAGTACAGGTCCAGCGGGCCGGTGTACACGACGGGGGCGTCGGGGTTGGCGGCGCGCAGGTCGTCGCGGACGTCGAACCAGTCCGTGTTCAGCCGGACCTCGATCTTGGGGTCCTTCGCCATGTTCTCGAGCCACGCGGTGTAGCCGTCGACCGGCAGACCCTCGTAGGTGTCGTTGAAATAGCGGTTGTCGAACGTGTACCGCACCGGCAGGCGGGTGATGTTGCCGGCTGGGAGGTTCTTCGGGTCGGTCTGCCACTGCTTGGCGGTGTACGCCTTCATGAACGCCTCGTACAGCGGGCGACCGATGAGGCTGATCGCCTTCTCCTCGAAGTTCTTCGCGTCCTTGCTGTCGAACTCGGCGGCCTGCTCGGCGATGAGCGCACGCGCCTCGGCCGGCGAGAAGTAGCGGCCGAAGAACTGCGACACCAGCCCGAGGCCCATCGGGAACTGGTAGGCCTGGCCCTTGTGCATCGCGAAGACGCGGTGCTGGTAGCCGGTGAACTCGGTGAACTGGGTGACGTAGTCCCAGACCCGCTTGTTCGACGTGTGGAACAGGTGCGCGCCGTACTTGTGGATCTCGATCCCGGTTTCGGGATCGGCCTCCGAGTACGCGTTGCCGCCGAGGTGGTGGCGGCGCTCGACGACGAGCACGCGCTTGCCTAGCTGCGTCGCAGCCCTCTCGGCGATCGTCAGACCGAAGAATCCGGATCCGACGACGATCAGGTCGTACTGACCTACGGACGGTGCGGGCGCGTTTTGGGCAGTCACGGAAAACAGGGTAGGCGACTCCGCCGCCTGTGCGCCTTTCCGGTGGCGCGAACCACCGAAAAGGCGCACGGGCGCCCAGCGCCTACAGGTCGAGCGCGAACGCGAGCATCGCGTCGCTGACGAATGACGCGGTCCCCTCGCCGTGCCGGTCGTAGTTCGCCGCGAACCGGGGGTCAGCCACATACATCTGGGCCAGGCCCGCGAACTCGTCGGCGCCGGGGCGACGCCCCTGCCAGCCCGCCGCGACCCATTCGTAGTGCCGACGGGTGATCTCCCGCACTTCGGGGCTGTCGGGCGCAAGTCCGGCGGCGTGGGCGCGTCCGTAGTCGGCGGCGATCGCGGCCAGCCCCAGCCCCAGTTCACGCAGCAGCAGGATCCGCTGCAGCCGCGCGAGCGCGGCCTGGTCGTAGAAGCGGTACCCGTTGGCCCCGATGCGGCTCGGCTCGAGCAGGCCCAGGCTGCCGTAGTGCCGCAACGTCCGGCTCGTGGTTCCGGTGATCCGCGCCAACTGCTGGATGGACCACTCTCCGGGTCGGTTCACGTCGCACCTCCTCGACCTCGATCTTCGTCGGTCCTTCCAGCGTGCAGGTTGACGCGACGTCAAGGTCAAGCGGAAAACAGAAATCGGGCAGGACCCACGGAGAGTTGCTGATTCTCCTGGGGTTCCTGCCCGATTCCCTCAGGCGCCGGCTGTCGGCGTCCTCCTTCTATCCGGTAGCGCTTCCCGGCTCGATCTCACCGCTGCCCTGAAGCACCTGCTGCAGGACGACGCTCGAGTCGACGACCTGCGCACCCAGCGTCGGCGTCCACACGATGGTGCCGCCGGCGTAGGCACGGAACTTGCCCGACTCGTCGGGCAGCATCAGCTCCGGGCCGGTGGGTTCACCGAGACTGCCCGCCGGTCCCCCGAGGTCGCGGTACTTGGCGTCGATCAGCGACTCGGGATCCGCGACGTCGGCGACGGCCGCGACATCGACAGGCTCGGCGATCGGCAGTGGTCCGCTCGAGCCCGGCAGGGGCGGGAGCGGGGGCAGCGGCGGAAGCGGGGGCAGCGGGAGCGACTCGAGCGAGCCCGGCGTGATCTCCGGCAGCGGCGGCAGTGGGATCGACTCGAGCGAACCCGGCGGCAACGGGATCGGCAGTCCCGGGATCGGCCCCGGTGCTCCACCGCCGCCCACGGTGAACCAGTCCGACTTGAGCCCGAGCTTCCACCGGGCTTCGTCGCCGGTCGCCTCGACGGTGCGGGTCGAGCCGGCGACCCGCACCCGGGTCACGCGGCCGCCGTCGGCACCCAGCCCGTTACGGCCGATCACCTCGAACGAGAACAGTTCGCCGACCCCGAACGCGTTCGCGATGGCCCCGGCCGTGACGGTCTGCGTCCAGTTGCGGTTCGGCGACATGACGTCGCCGTCGTCGGGGACGGCCGGGAAGACACCGCCGGCGGTGAATCCACCGGACGAGGACGAGAACTCGGCGGCCACGGTCTGGTTACCGCGCTTGAGCACGGTGCCGGCGGTGGAGTTCACCGCGTCGGTGGTCCGGCGGTCCTCGTTGGACGACCCGCGATACACCTGGCAGGACTGGGTGTCGCAGGTCTGCGCGTACCCGTAGCGGCGCTCGGCCGCGGCGTACGAACGCGCCGCGATGGCCTGGGCGCGCAGCGCCTCCCGCCCGCCGGAGTCGGCCCACGACGGGACCGATTCGGCCGGCACCACACCATAGAGATAGTCCTCCATCAGTACCCGGTTCACGGTCCGCCAGGCGCCGTTGCCGTCGCGCGTGGCGTTCATCGCGCCGCGATACGGCACGTTGCCGTCGCACAGTCGCAGGTGTTCGTTGGCCGGACGGTTCCCGCCGAGGTTCACCGGGTCGACCCACGGATGGTTGGTGGAGCCCCGCCAGATCTCGCGGCCGGTGCACCCCTCGGTGACGGTGACATCGGCGCCACCCGGCGTCGGGGTGAGGTGCGCGGAGGAATTGGGCCCGAAGTAGCGACCCGCGACGTTGAGTCCGGCCTGCGAGTAGACGTCGAGGCGCTTGTCGTCGCGGCCGAGCAGTCGCACGGCCACCCACGGGTCGTCGACTCGGCCGAGGGTGGTGTTGCCGTAGTAATGGCCCACGATCCGCTCCGCTGACCAACCCTGATTCTTGGCGTAGCCGTAGGCGCCGTACTGGCCCATCCCGCGGCCGTGTCCGTAGCCGTGACCGTTGAGCGTGATGGATGTCTCGGCGGCAACCACCGGCGCGATCGCGGGTTCGGAGTCACGCTCGAATGCGGCGAGTCCCACCACGGCTCCCACCGCGAGGGCCGGGGCCAGCCCGAATGCTGTCAGTCGGGCCAGGGACCAGGAGGGGCCGGCCACGGATCGTCGGCGGATACGGACACCGCGATTCGTGACTCTGCGGAGACGGGGGGTCGCCATACTGCGCTCCTCATCGGTGAAGGGTCCGGAACATCGCGCGAGGTCCGGAAACGGTCGTGCCGACGACGCAGCTGCCGTGGATCTGGAGCGAGGCAGCCGCCCGACCTGCACACTCCCAAAAGGCTCAAGCTAAGGTTGAGCGTTATGGATGTTGCGACTAGTGTGGCAACTGTGACTGGTGTTGGCAACAGCTACCACTGAGGTAACACCAATCACATCAGTAACATCTGCATCACAAGTTGCAGACATCCTCGGATGATCTGTGGACTTCCTCCCGGGGCAGCCCCCAGGATTCAGTCCGAACCCCGACCCCACCGGGATCGGTCCGGCCGAGAGGTCGCTCGCAGCGCACGAAGACACCCCGCGCACTACCACGAGGAGAATTCGCCTTGCCGCACCGTCGACCGAAGAACTCGATCGTTCTGGCCGCAGTCGC
Source organism: Rhodococcus sp. W8901 (assembly GCF_013348805.1). NCBI lineage: Bacteria > Bacillati > Actinomycetota > Actinomycetes > Mycobacteriales > Nocardiaceae > Rhodococcus > Rhodococcus sp. W8901. Next base: position 281,996 of record NZ_CP054690.1, on the reverse strand, counting down.
CGCGGTGGCAGTCGCCACGCCGTTCGCGGTGCAGGCCCTGAACAGCGACCAGTCCGATGTCCGCTCCGCCAGCGATTCCTACCCGACGATCGAGACCCAGATCGCGGAGGTCGTCCTGGCCTCGGTTCCGGACATCGTGATCCCGCTCAAGGAACTCACCGGGCTCGATCTTCCGGACATCCACCTGCGTGACCTACCGTTGCCGACCCAGATCCCGCTTCCGGGTGGCGGTTCGCTCGACCTGCCGTCACTGACCACGCCGGACGCGCCGGGCGACATTGCCGCTCCCACACCGGCACCGACGCCCGAGACGACGACGGTCCCGGCCGATCAGCTCGGTGCCACGGTCAAGGAGATCACCCGGGACGAGCCGTTCTCGATGGTCGCGCTCACCGCGCCGGACCTCGAGTCGACGGTGACGAAGCTCCGCGCGAAGCTCGCCGACGGGTCGTGGGGTGAGTGGTTCACCCCCGACGTGATCGAGAGCGGCAGCTCCGACATGGCATCGCAGTCCGGCAAGCAGGGCACCGATCCCGTGTTCGTCGGCGAGACCAATGCGGTCCAGATTCTCGTGTCGCCCAAGGACGGTGCCGCCGCCGGCACCGCTGGAACCGGCGAGCAGGCAGCGCCGGCCGCAGGGGCCCCCGCGGAAGCGCCCGCCGAGTCCCCGGCCCCGGACGCAACGGCCGAGACGCAGCAGCCGCTGGGCTACGTCCCGGCAGCGGTGTCCAAGCCGCTCCACGCGGCCACCGTCAACGCGAACGACATCGCCGCCGTCCTCATCAATCCCGGTAGCGGACCGCAGGATTCGAACCTCTCCGACATCGCGACGCCGACGTCGGTGAACGGCATCAACGTGATCTCACGCAAGGCGTGGGGCGCCGACGAGGGCATCCGCTGCCAGAACCCGACCTACGACGACTCCACCGGTGGCGCGACCGTGCACCACACGGCCGAGAACAACAACTACACGAAGGACCAGTCGGCGGGCATCGTGCGCGGCATCTACGCCTACCACGCGCAGACGCTGGGCTGGTGCGACGTCGGCTACAACGTGCTCGTCGACCGCTTCGGCCAGATCTTCGAGGGACGTTTCGGTGGCCTCGACCGCCCCGTCCAGGGTGCGCACGCCGGTGGCTTCAACGAGAACACCGTCGGTATCGCCATGATGGGCAACTTCGTCAACACCCCCGCACCGGCCGCGACGATCGAGTCGGTGGGCAAGTACCTCGGCTGGCGGCTCAAGCTCGCGAACCTGAACCCCAAGGGCTTCACGACCATGTACTCCGAGGGCACCTCGTTCACGAAGTACCCGCTGGGCACGGCCGTGAATCTGCCGATCATCTTCGCGCACCGCGACGTCGGCTACACCGAGTGCCCGGGTGACGCCGCCTACAACCAGATGAACCAGATCCGTGACATCGCCGCAGCCAACTACGGCGGCGGAGTCGGCGGCCCGCCGCCCACGAACCCCAGCTCGGGCAACAACGGCGGGAACAACAACGGCGGGAACAACGGCGGGAACTCGCTCGACCTGGCACAGCACATTCCGGCCGTCGTCAACGGGATCCTGTCGATCGCCGACTCCAACCCGATCGCACAGCAGTGGCTGGCCATGGGCGGCAACCGCAGCATGCTGGGCGACGCCATCACCGGACTGCTGACCACCGCGACCGGACAGCTGTACGCGTTCTTCCAGAACGGCGCCATCTTCACCTCACCGCAGGGCGGGGTGGTCACGATGCTCGGCGAGATCTTCAAGTCGTGGCAGGCGTCCGGCGGCGCACTGAGCGACATCGGTCTGCCGATCAGCGACGAGTACCGGGTGGCCAACGGCTTCCGCAGCGATTTCGAGCGTGGATCGATGATCTTCGACGAGACCACCAAGCAGGTCACGACGATCCTGAACTCGCCCGCAGCGGCACCGGCGGCGGCCCCGGCCGCAGCAGCACCGGCGGGCACGGTCTCCGAGGCCCCGGTCCAGATCAACTGATCACCGCTCGCGACAACGAAAGCGCTTCCGCTTCCACACAGTCGGCGGATTCCAGGCGTTGTCGCGACACGCGAACCGAACACGAAGTGCTTGCCACGACCGAGGTCGTGGCAAGCACTTCGTGTTCGACGATCCGGTTTGCTCTCACATACCCGACGCATGTTCCTGTTCGACGACCCAAGCCGCGATCTGCGCCCGCGAAGCGAACCCCAGTTTCGTCAGGACATGCTCGACGTGCCCGTCCACCGTTCGTTGCGAAAGTACGAGTCGGGCTGCGATCGCCTTGTTCGTCAGGCCCTCGGCGACCAGCTCGGCGACCTGCTGTTCGCGCTTGGTCAGGTCGGTCGGGGCACGGGCGGCGGCGGTCCTCTCGTCGGAGCGCTCGCCGAGGGCGAAGGCGATCGCGGCATCCAAGTCCAACGAGCGACCCTCGCGGTAGGCGGTTTCGAACGCTCGCGCACCGAGTGCGCGACGGGCTTTCCGCTCGGACTGTTCCCCGTAGGGGAGCAGACTGGGAAACAGAATTGGCGGGCTGCCCACGGTATGCCGCAGTTCGGCGGCGGCTCCCATCATGACAGCGGCCCGCCGAGAGTCGTTGCGCTCGGCGGTAATCCACGCCAGTGCCTGCAGACACGTCGATGTCGTAATCAGATTGTCCACCGGTCGAGTAAGCAGGAGTGCCTTTTCGAGTTGTTGTATCGCGTAATCGCTGTCTCCGTGCCGCCATAGGGCGATTCCCATGGCCGCCAGCGCGCGAGACCTGTACACCGACTCACCGTGAGATTCCGTGATGGCCAGCACCTTCTCGTGATTGGCAAGAGCTCGAGCGGTCTGACCGCTCATTTGGTAAACCCATCCGAGCAGCAGGAGCGCATAGATCCGTGGCGGGAGGTCGTCCGGTACTTCGGGTACCTCGGTGGCCTCTTCGAGGCATTCCCGTGCGCGGTTCAGATCCCCGCCGGCGACAGCGACGAACCCCTCGGCGGCGGCGACGAAGGCGTGCGTCAGGGGGTCGACTCCGACTCCCGGCACCTCGAGGGCATGAGCTTCCGCGACCCAGGTGTCGGCCGCTGCCAGGTCACCCTGGATCGCAGCGAACTCGGACGCGGCGAAGATCGCCTTGGCGCGTTCGACGGTCGAGTCGCGGCGGGGCTGGGCCAAGGTGCGATCGAGCCAGCGTCGGCCCTCGCTGACCAGTCCCCGGGAGCGCCAGAATTCGTAGAGGGCCGCGGCGATCTGGAGTGCGCTGCCGTCGCGCTCGGAGAGGCCGAACTCGAGGGCTTCGCGCAGGTTCGGCAGTTCCCGCTCCAGCCGGGTGATCCAGTCGAGCTGACGGGGACCGATCCACTCGGCTTCGGCAGCCAGCGTCAGCCGCTGATACCACTCGCGGTGCCTGCGGCGCAGATCCTGGTACCGGTCGGCGTGCGTGATCGCGTCCCGACCGTAGTCACGGATCGTGTCGAGCATCCGGAAGCGGACCTCGCCGTTCGATCCCTCGCAGATCAGGATCGACTTGTCCACCAACGCGGTCATCGTGTCGAGGGGATTGTCCGGCGCCCCGTCGCCGCCGCACACGTACTCGGCCGCACCGAGGTCGACGCTGCCGGCGAACACCGACAGCCGACCCCACAGCTGTTGTTCGGCGGGCGTGCACAGGTCGTAGCTCCAGCCGATGGCCCAGCGCAGCGTCTGCTGCCTGGTCGGGGCGCTCCGGCTGCCACGGGTCAGCAAGGCGTACCGGTCGGTCAGCCGCTGCAGGATCTGCTCGGGCGAGAGCGTCCGCATCCGCGGCGCCGCAAGCTCGATCGCCAACGGCAGCCCGTCCAGGCGAGCACAGATCGCGGCGACGACGCCCCTGTTCTCGTCGGTGAGTTCGAAGCCCGGTACGGCGGAGGAGGCGCGTTCGGCGAACAGCGTCATGGCGTCGAAGCGGGACACGTTCTGCCGGGAGAGAGTGTCGTCCGGTTCGGGAGTCGTCAACGGGGACACCCTGATCACCGATTCGCCGCCGATGCCGAGTGCTTCTCGGCTGGTGGCGAGGATGCGCGGCTTCGGGCATCTCGTCAGCAGTGTCTGTGCCACGTCGGCGACGGCCGCGATCACCTGCTCGCAGTTGTCGAGCACCAGGAGCGTGGTGCGCGGGGCCAGGACATCGACGAGAACCTCACGCACAGGTCTGGCCGACTGGTCGCGTACTCCCAAGGAGGTGGCGATCTGCTCGATCACCAGCGCGGGGTCGCGCAGCTCGCCGAGTTCGACCAGCCACACGCCGTCGGGAACTGCCCGCTGTGCGGCCGCGGCAGCCCGCAGCGCGAGCCGGGTCTTGCCGACCCCGCCGATGCCGGTCAGCGTCACCAGACGAGCTGCCGACAGGGAATCTCGCACCTGCGACAGTTCGGTGCGGCGCCCGACGAAACTCGTCAGTTCCGTCGGGAGATTTCCCCGGCGTGCCCGGTTCTTCCGCGCATCTCCCGCCGCGATGTCGGTGCCGGCCGACGGTGCGGTCTGCCGTTCGAAAACCGGGTCGGCCTCTGGCGCAGTGTCCGCGACGGACGGGCCGTCGCCACGCTCGAGTCGGCCGAGCTGCTCGCCCAACGCCTCCGGGGTGGGGCGCTGGAGGGGGTCTCGCGCCATCGCCGCCTCGATGGCCGCACTGACGTCGGCGTCGATCCCACTCTCGCGCAGGTCCGGTACGGGTTGGGTGGTGATACGCAAGAACTGTGCGACCAGTCGCTCACCGTCGTAGCGCTCGAACGCGGCATGGCCGGTGAGCGCGCAGAACAGGGTCGCGCCGAGCCCGTACACGTCGGCGGCAGGCGTGGGGGGTTGGCCGCCGAGCACCTCGGGGGCGGTGAAGGCGGGCGAGCCGGCGACGATGCCGGTGGCAGTCTGGAAGCCGCCCGAGATGTGGGCGAGACCGAAGTCGGCCAAGGCCGGCTCACCGTAGTCGGTGAACAGGATGTTCGCCGGCTTGATGTCGCGGTGCACGATGCCGAGCCGGTGCGCTGCCTCGAGCGCCCCGGCCAAGTTCACCCCGAGCCGCAGCACCTCCTGCACCGGGAGGGGGCCGCTTTTGCGAATCCGGGCGTCCAGGGATCCCTGCTGGTGGTACTGCATCACCAGGAACGGTCGCCCCGATTCCGTCTGGCCGACCTGCAGTATCCCCACGATGTGCGGGTGTCCGGTGAGCTGCCCCATCGCGCGTTGCTCGCGCAGGAATCGCGGCAGATTCTCCGCGTCCGGTTCGGCCGCGAACATCTTCACCGCGACCGTCCGGTCGAGACCTACCTGGGTGCAGCGGTAGACGATCCCGAACCCACCCCGCCCGATCTCGACAGCACCGTCGAACCCAACCGCGCTCAACTCCGCGGCGGGGGCCGACTCCACGTTCCGCTGTGTTCTGAAGGGATCGTTCTCGACCATGAAGTCACCTGCGATTCAACTGCCAAACCAGGGTAGCCCGACGCAGGCCGACCTCGTCTTCCCGAATCCGGTGCCGACCGTTTCGTTTCCGACGACCGATTCGTTTCACAGGTTCGTGGTTCCACCGGGCGGATCGCCTCCGGCCGACACCGGACTCGGCACAGTCGTTGCACCACAACATGGTTCACACAGGACCGGAATGCCCCACAGCCGAACTACGTGGTGGGGGCAGGGGTTGTTCTCGGTTCAGTCCGCCCAGATGCGTTCGAGGACCCGGGCCACGCCGTCGTCGGAGTTGGTGGCGGTGACCTCGTCTGCGGCCGCCTTCGCCTCCGGGTGCGCGTTGTCCACGGCGACACCGTGACCGGCCATCGCCAGCATGGGGATGTCGTTGGGCATGTCCCCGAACGCGACGATGCCCGACTCGGGCACCTCGAGGCGCTGCGCCATCAGCTGCAGCCCGGACGCCTTGGTCACGCCCGGCGCCGACACCTCGATCAGACCGTTGTTGGTCGAATACGTCAGGTCGGCCCGCTCCCCCACCAGTGGGCGCAGCTTCGCCGCCATGTCGGCGCTGCTCGCGCCGGGAACACGGATCAGCATCTTGACCGCGGGCGCGGACAGCAGGTCCTCGGGCGCCATCTCCGTGTGGCCGGGATTGAGCCAGGCGTGCTCGTAACCGGGGGCGCTCACGAACTGTGCGGTCGCGGTGTCGTGCGCGGAGGCACCGATCCGTTCGGCCGCCAGGCCGGCGCCCGGTAGCTCCCACTCCACCAGGTCCGCCAGCCACGCGAGGGTCTCGAGCGACAGCGTCGCGGCGGAGATGACCCGGTCGGCTTCCGCGTCGTAGAGCACCGCGCCGTTCGCGCACACCGAGAGCGGCGCGAAGCCCAGACCGTCGACCACCGGGCCGAGCCAGCGCGGCGGGCGGCCCGTCGCGAGGACGAACGGCGTGCCGGACTCGACCACCGCCTGCACCGCCGCCCGGGTGCGGGCGGTGACGCGTTCGTCGTCGTTGATCAGGGTGCCGTCGACATCACTGGCGACCAGGCTGGGGAGTTCGGGGTGCACCGGGCCATTCTGCCCCGTTCGGGCGACTTCCCGCCCCTGGGTTGCGATCGGTGAGCGCAATCTCACCACCCGCGTGGACGGGCCCCGGCCGCTAGCTTGCCCCGGTCTCCTTGTTGCGGCGTGCGGCCGCCTTGGCCTCGGCCTCGTCGGCGTCCATCTTGTTGGCTTCCTCGAGCGTCGGTGCCCCGCCGCCGAGCCGCGCGGGAACCCAGTACTCGCCCGCCGGATGGTCGTAGTTCGCCTGCACCCCGCGGAGCAACTCCTCCATGCGGGTGTGCAGCAGCGCCGTCATCTCGGACGCGGGTTCGAACGGCGCGATCGGTTCGCCGACCGCGATGGAGATGGGGGTGTTCGTTCGTCCGAGACGCTTGGGGAACCCCTTGGTCCACACGCGCTGCGAACCCCAGATCACCATCGGGATCACCGGGGTGCCCGATTCGAGCGCCATCCGGGCGGCGCCGGACTTGAAGTCCTTGAGTTCGAAGCTGCGGCTGATCGTCGCCTCGGGGAAGACACCCACCAGTTCACCGTCACGCAGGGCCTGTACCGCCGCGCGGTACGAGTCGGAGCCGGCGGACCGATCGACGGGGATGTGCTTCATCGCCCGCATCAGCGGGCCGGAGATCTTGTTGACGAAGACGTCGTTCTTCGCCATGAACCGGATGTACCGCTTCACGGCGCGGGCGGGCAGGCCGGCGTAGGTGAAGTCCATGTACCCGGTGTGGTTGATGGCGACCACCGCCCCACCGCGCTCGGGAACGTGCTCCTCGCCGGTCACGGTGAACTTCAGTCCCTGGCCTGCGAATACGACACGAGCAACGCCGATGATCGTTCGGTAGAAGGGTTCCACACCGAGCAGCGTAGTCGTCGGGTGGTGGCCACGGACACATCCGTTCCCACAGACGACACGGTCCCCCGCCTCCGGTGAGGGCGGGGGACCGTGTTCAGCAGCTCAGGAGATCAGGACCCTCAGGACCCGAATCCCGAGCGTCCGGCGCCGCCGAGCGACCCGAAGATGGTGCCGAGCGAACCGGCACTACCGGTGCCGCCGTTGTCCGCCGCGGTGACCTGAACCGACTGCTCGGCGGAGGCCGACGCCTTGACCCCCTGTCCGCCCGAGTAGCGCGCGGTGATGCGGTGCGCGCCGTCGGTGGTGAAGGTGTGTTCCAGATTCGCGACACCGTCGACGAGGGAGACGTGGTCACCGATCGGGAGGTCGCCGTCGTAGAACTGGACCGTGCCGGGCAGATTCGTGCCGCCTGCCACGGTGGCCGACAACGTCACGGGGCTGCCGACCGTGGCCGTCGCCGGGACCGTCACAGTGGTCGTGGTGACCGTGTCGTCCGGGGTCGGCACCGACACCTGGACCGTCTGCGAGGCTCCGTTCGAGTTGGTGAAACCGGATGCACCCGTGAACGTCGCGCCGACGGTGCGGTCACCGGCCGCGGTGAAGGCGTGCTCGAGCTTCGCGACACCGTTCGCCACGGTGACGGGGCCGCCGATGGCGACGCCGTTCTCGGTGAACTGCACGGTGCCCGACGCGTCGGCCGGGGTCGTGGTGGCGGTCAGGGTCACCGACGTGCCCGTCTGCGCCGCGGACGGCACCGACAGCTCCAGCGACGTCTGTACCAGCGCGGTGCTCACCGTCACGACCCGAACCGCCGACGTCGAGTTCTTGAAGCCCGTGTTGCCGGTGAAGACCGCGGTGATGCTGTGCTGACCGGCCGTCGTGAACGGCGTCTGTGTGGTGGCCTTGCCGTTCGAGACCGCCACTGCGTTACCGATGTTGACGTTGCCGTCCTTGAACTGCACCGAACCCGAGGCGTTCGCCGGATCGAGGTTCGCGGTCAGGGTCACCTGCTGCCCCGTCTCGGCGGTGGCCGGGCCGGTCAGGGTCGTGGTGGTCGCGACGTTCGGCACGCTGACCGCCACCGACTGTGCCTGCGACGTCGATCCGACGAATCCGGGAGCGCCGGAGAAGACGGCCGTGATGCTGTGCTGACCCGCCTCCGAGAAGGTGTACGGCAGGTCGGCCTTACCGTTCGACACCGCAACCGGCGCACCGATGTCCGCGCCGTTGTCCTTGAACTGCACAGTGCCGCCACCGGGATTCGGGGCGACGTCCGCCGACAGCGTCACCTGGGCACCGGTGTCCGCCGTGGACGGGACGGTGAGCGTGGTGGCGGTCGCCGCATCCGGGACGCTCACCGACACCGCCTGCGCGGGTGCCGACGAATTCACGAACCCGGTTCCGGCGATGAAGTCCGCCGCGATGCTGTGGTTGCCGGCCGTGTCGAACGTGTGCTGCAACGTCGCCGTACCATTCGACACCACCACCGGCACACCGATATTCGTCGACCCATCCCTGAACTGCACCGAACCCTGAGCATTCGACGGCGTCACCGTCGCCGTGAGCGTCACCGCAGAACCCGTCAACGCCGACGCCGGAGCCGACACCGTCATCGACGTCGCCACCGACACCGAAACCGACTGCGGCGCCGACTCCGACGCCTTCGCCTTCGCCGTCCCCGCAAACTTCGCCTGCAACGAATGCGCACCCGCCGACGACGGCATCCACGCGAACGTCGCCGCACCCGACGCATTCAACACACCGGTCCCGACCTTCGTCGCACCGTCATAGAAATCGACCGAATCACCCGCCACCGCACCGGACACCGTGGCACTGAGCGTCACCGACTGCCCCACCTGCACACCACCCGACACCGCAGCCAACGACGTCGACGTCGCGTTCTTCGCGACCGTGACCGTCGGCCCCTTGTCCGCATACGTCCCCGAACCCAACGAACCGCCATAATGCATCGTCGTCATCAACGGCGTCTCACGCGCACAATCCGCACCCACCCGATACGAGAACTCGAACGTACGAGTATTCGGATTCACCAGCGCCCGCACCGGCCACTCGATCGAAGACCCCTCGATGCGCGCGAAGTCAGCGCCCTTGCTCTCGAGACCCCGCGGAGAACCATCAACCTTCGCCGAACCCTCGACATACGTCAGACACGTCGGATGCAGATCCTTGACGGCGTAGATGTACTCCACCACACCAGCAGTCCGCTGGAACGTGGTCTTCGACGTGACGATGTCACCCTCTTTCGGGTTCACATCACTGATCGTCCGCGTGAACTTGCTGTCACCGTCCTGCCATGTCACCGAACCCGGTGCAGCGCTCGCCGCGCCGGCACCGGCAGTGACCGCAAACCCCGCAGCCACCGCAGCAGCAGCCCCCACCGCCACGGCCATCCGTCGGCGAGTCCTTCTGTCAGACATAGGTTTCCTCTCGACGACGGACTTCGCCGACCGCCATGGAGTGAGAAGTGGAACCTCCGGCCCGGGACCGAGGTCCTGGGCCGGAGGGAAATCGAAACTCGAGGCGACTATCCGCCGAGCGAACCGAACATCGTGCCGAGCGAACCGGCACTGCCGGTGCCGCCACCATCGCCGCCGGTGCCTGCCGGCGCGACGGTGATCGACAGGTCATCGGACGAGGCATTCACGGTGCCGGCACCCGAGTACTCGGCCCGGATGACGCGCTGCCCCTGGGTCGCCGGAGTCCAGGTGACCGATGCGCGGCCGCTGCCGTCGACCGTGGCCGTGCCGATGACGGTGTTGCCGTCCTTGAAGGTCACGGTGCCGCCGGCACTCCCGGTGACCTGCGCCGAGATGGTCTGTGCCACACCGACCTGACCGTTGCCGGCCGAGACGACGGTGCCGGACTCGGTGTTGTTCACCGGCTTAGCGGCGACAGTCACGGTCGCGCTGGAGTTGGAGCCTGTGACTCCGTTCCGGCCGGAGAACTCCGCCTTGATCGTGTGGCTGCCGTCGGTCGTCGGCGTCCACGCGTAGGTGGCCTCACCGGCACCGTTCACAGCGACCTCGGCGAGGAGCTGTCCGCCGTCCGTGAACTTGACGGTTCCGCCGGCGGCGGCCGGGTTGACGGTGGCCTTGAGCGTCGAGGCCTTGCCGACCTGGGCGCCCGAGACGGCGGCGATCGCCGTGCTCGACGGAAGGTCCACCTGGATGACCTCGATACCCTGCACGGCTGACTCGGAAGCGGTGGCCCTCGCGGTACCGAGGAACTTCGCCTTGAGGTTGTGCGTGCCACGCGCCCCGGGCGTCCACGCGTAGGTGGCGGTGCCGTTCGCGTCGAGGGTTCCGGTGCCGATCTTGGCACCGCCGTCGAAGAAGTCGACGGCGTCGCCCTGCACGCCACCGGTCACCGTCGCGGCCAGAGTGGTTACCAACCCGACCTGGGCGCCGGAAACCTGCGCGAGCGTCGTCGACGTGGTGTTCTTGTTCACCGTGATCGTCGGGCCCTTGTTCGAATATGTGCCGCTACCCAGGCTGCCGCTGTAGTGCATCGTCGTCATCAACGGGGTCTCCCGAGCACAATCCGCGCCCACCCGATAGTTGAACTCGAAAGTCTGCGACTGCGGGCTGATGTTCGGATACACCGGCCAGTTCCCCGCCACCCGCACATAATCCGCAGCCACCTCCGGACCGGAAGTGTTTCCGCTGACATACGTGAAACAGGTCGGATGCAGATCCTTCACCGCCTGGATCCACTCCACCGGAATTCCGGTCCGCTCGAACTTCGTCGACACCGTCACGATGTCACCCTCGTTCGGCGTCGTATTGCTCACCGTCCGCGTGAACCGGCTGCTGCCGTCGTCCCACGTAATGGATCCCGGTGCCGCACTCGCCGCACCGACACCGGCAGTGACCGCGAATCCGGCGGCGACTGCGAAGGCACTCAGGCCGGCGAGTACACGACGGGTGTTCTTGTCAGACATGCATTTCCTCTCGACAACGAACCTCGATGAACATCGAACCCACGTTGCGGACGACTGGGGCGACTCGCGTGGTGGACATGGTTGTGCCAGTCAGAGGGCGTATCGGTATGACGATCCGAACACGCGGGCCGCGCGGCACTCCGCCGCTGTTCCCGCGGTCGACGAAGTGAATCGCGTCGTCGATCGGGCCATTCTCCGACTCCCCTCAGAGCACGGTCACCGTGGTTCCGGATCCTTGAATCACCGGGACCACGTGTTCTTCCGCCCAGGTGTCGGCCCGACTCCACACACCTGGCTCGTTCTTCTCGACCACAAACGTCGAGTGAAACGCGCCCCACTGTATCGAACAAACGTCCAGATCTGTGTGGAAACCGTTACCGCGAAAGATTCGAGGCCCCCTGCGCATGCGCAGGGGGCCTCGAATCGAGCATCGGATCAGGAGCCGAACGTCGAGCTTCCCCCACCGAGGCTTCCGAGGCTTCCGGTGCCGGGCGAGATAGGCGCGTCAGCGACCTGCACGGTCTGCGAGGTGGACGAAGAGCCCCTCACACCGGGTCCGCCGGTGAAGGACGCGCTGATCTGGTGCGGGCCGGTCGTGCTGAAGATGTGATCGATGCCGACGACACCGTTGCCGACAGGGATACGGGGTCCGATCGGGTTACCGCCGTCGTAGAACTGGACCGTACCGGTGAGCGGCGCCGTGCTCGAGACCTGCGCGCTGAGACGCACCGAGGTGCCGGCGGTCGCATTATCGGGAGCGGTCATGAGCGTCGCCGATTCCTTGGCACTCGGGTCCGGCGTGGACACCTGGACGAGACGCCCTGCCGCACTCGAGTTGGAGAATCCGGCGCTGCCCGAGAACTCCGCAGAGATCGCATGGGATCCGTCGGTCGTGAACGTGTGCGACATGCTTGCGATGCCCCCGGCCACCGGCACGGACCCGCCGATGTTCGTGTTGCCGTCCTTGAACTGCACCGTGCCGGACGCGTTCGACGGCGTCACGGTCGCCGACAGGGTCACCGGTGCACCCTTGTCGGCCGTCGGCGGAACCGTCACCGCGGTGGTCGTGTTCGTGACCGGCTGCTGCACCGACAGGTTCAGCTGGTTGAGGGGGACCCACCGCTGCGTGTTGTTGAACGAGTAGATGTCGAACTCCATACCCGTAGTTCGCGGGCCTGGCTGAGCGTCCGCCGCCACCTTGTAGGTGAATGTCAGGGTCGCGCCCTTGTTTAGGAGCCCCAGACGGCACCATGCAGCGACGCAGTTGCCAGGTCCCTTCCAGTCCAGCCGCACCAACCCCGTGACCGAATCCTGAGTCGCGCTGCCGTCGAACTGCCCCGACTTGTTCCATCCGCCGCTCACCGAGTCGCCGCGCCACACGTTGGCGGTGACGCCCTGCAGGACGTAGTTCTGCGGCGGGTGGTCCGTGAAGTTCTGCAGATACCGGTCGATGATGTTGGTCGTTTGGAACGTCACCGTGGAGACCACCGTGTCCCCCGGGAAAGCGTTGGGCTTGTCGATCGTCTTGGTCGCCTTGATGTTGTCCGTCGTCACCGTCTGCGACACCGGATCGGCCGCAGCGACGCCGCCGCCGAGGACCGCCTGTCCGACTCCGAGCGTGGCGACCGCCATCGCCCCGACGAGCATCTTCGACACGGTTCTCCGCATCACCGATCGGGCCATTCCGACTCCTTCCAGAGCGTCCACCCCGCGCGTCGGTGGGGACACCGACTCCACGCAGCGCATACGAACGCATGTGCAAATGATTCGTCGACCGCCGGCCCGACTCCAACGTTCGACCGTGCTCGATGTGCCGCAATGGCACTCGGAGCCCGTCTCGATCTTTATAGAACAAACGTCCGATATCAGCGAGTTTTCGTTACACCCGCCCGAGGAGGACGGCGGATCTCGCCGCCGCCCTCCTCACGGATGGCTACGACCCGAAGCTGGGCAGGCCCGCGAGGCTGCCCGTGCCGGTGGTGCCGCCGGGTGCCGTTTCGGTCGAGGTGATCTCGACGACGCGCACATCCGACGACGAACCCTTCAGGCCTGCCGCACCGGAGTAGACCGCGGTGATCCGGTGGGCACCGGACGTGGTGAACGCGTGGTCGAGCGTGGCGACGCCGTCGACCAGTTCGACGGCCTCCCCGATCGGCGTGTCACCGTCGAAGAACTGGACGGTCCCGTCGACGGGGCCCGACGACACCACCGAGGCCCACAACCGGACGGTGCTGCCACTGGCCGCGCCGGCCGGAACTGTCAATGCCGTCGCGGTGTCGGCATCGGTCGGCGCCGGTGCCGTCACGTTCACCATTCGGGTGACGGCCGTCGACCCGTCGAGCGATGAAACTCCGGAGAACACCGCGGAGATCGCATGTGCACCAACGCCACTGAACGTGCGTGGCAGCCTCACCACACCATCGGTCACCGCGATCGGGGCGCCCAGATCGGCCCCGCCGTCGCGGAACTGGACCGTGCCACCGTCGACGGCGACACCGGCCGACGTCCGGACCGTCGCCCAGAGATCAGTGACGACGCCCGACTTGGCCTCGCCGGGCACACTGAGCAACGTCACCGTTCCACGGGGCGACACGACGGGATCGGTCACCGAGACGGACTGCGGCGGCGACGTCGACGGCTCGAATCCCGCTGCGCCCGAGTACGTCGCGGTGATGCGGTGACTGCCGACGGACGTGAAGGCGTGGTCGAGCGTCGCAGCGCCGTCGACGACGGCGATAGGGCCGCCGATGGCGGTGGCGCCGTCCTTGAACTGCACGGTTCCGCCGGTCGGCTTCGGGCTGACCGACGCCGACAGCGTCGCCGCGGCACCGGTCTGAGCGGCCGACGGCGCGGTGACCGTCGTCGTGGTCTTCAGATCCGGATCGGTGACCGAAACCAGCTGCGGCTCAGAGGCGGACGAAACGAAACCGACGCCGGTGAAGGCCGCCGTGATCGGATGCGTGCCCGCCGAGGCGAATGTGCGAGACACCTGAGCTGTGCCGGCGGTGACCGGAACCGGTGCACCGATGTTCGTGTCGCCGTCCTTGAACTGCACCGTGCCGGAGGCGATCCCGGGCTCGACCTTGGCGGTGAGGTTCACGGCGGTGCCGGTGAGGGCGCTCGGTGGCACCGTCACGGTCGTGGTGGTCGGGACGTCGGCCTCGGCGACGGACACCGACTGCACGCCCGACTCGGATCCGTTCGCGAACGGCGTGCCGGCGAACTTGGCCTGCACCGACCGCACTCCGGCCGTCGACGGCGACCACGCGAAGGTGGCCACACCCGACGCGTTCAGCTGACCCGAACCGACCTTGGCCGGGCCGTCGTAGAAGTCGGCCGGGTTGCCCTCCGCGCCACCGGTCACGGTTGCACTCAAGGTCACCGACTTCCCGACCTGCGCACCCGGCACCGCGGCCAGCGCCGTGGTGGTGGTGTTCTTCGCGACTGTGATCGACGGACCCTTGTTGTTGTACTCCCCCGAACCCAGCGATCCGCTGTAATGCATCGCCGACGTCAACGCCACCCCACGCGCACAGTCCGCACCGACGCGATACGAGAACTCGAACGTGTGCGGCTTACCGTTGATCAACGCGCCCACGGGCCATTCCACGGACGACCCCTGGACCCGTGCGAAGTCGGCGCCCTGGCTCTCCAACCCACGCACCGAACCGTTCACCTTCGCCGACCCGTCGACATACGTCAGGCACGTCGGATGAAGATCCTTGACGGCATAGATGTACTCGCCGGGAATCGCCGTCCGTTCGAACTTCGTCGAAACGGTGATGACGTCGCCCTCGTTCGGCGTCGTGTTGCTCACCGTCCGCGTGAACTTGGTGCTGCCGTCGTTCCAGGTCACCGAGTCCGACGCGGCACCGGCCGTACCCGCGCCGAGAACGACGGTGAGCCCCGCCGACAGCGCGGCCACACCCGCGGCGGCCACCAGCCTCCGCTTGGTCCTACTCGACATGCCCATCTCCCGTTCCTCGTGCCACGTCGTCGTTTTCGTCATTCGCTCGCGCATCGTTTCGTTTCCGCTCACGAGCCGAAGGCCGGGATGTCGATGCTGCCGCCGGTAGTAGTTCCGCCGGCCGTGGTGAGCGCCAGAGTTCCGGAAGTCGACGTGGCGGCGATGAATCCCTCCGCGCCGCTGTACTTCGCGGTGATCGAGTGGGCACCGGTCCCGGTGAACGTGTGCGCGAGCGTCGCGCGCCCGTCCACCAGGTCCACGGCCACACCGAGGGGCTTGTCGCCATCGAAGAACTGCACGGTGCCGTGCGGGGTCCGCGGCGCGATCACGCGCGCGGTGAGAGTAACCGGGCTCCCGGCCGTGCCGGACGCCGGAATCCCCAGCTCGACAGCCGTCGCCAGGTCGCTCACGGCTGCCGCAGTGACGTTGATGTCCTGAGTGTCGGTGGTGGAGGTGCCGTAGGCTCCCGCGCCGCTGTAGACGGCCGAGACCGCATGCGTGCCGGCGGTGTCGAATGTGTGCACCAGCTTGGCAGTTCCGCCCACCACCGGCACCGGAGAACCGAGATTCGTCGCGCCGTCACGGAACTGCACCGTGCCGCCGTTCGACACCTCGGTGCCCTCGGGCAGCTCGAAGACCGTGGCCCACAGCTCGATCGGCGCGCCCGTCTTGGCCTCACCGGGAGCGTTGAGCAGCGTCACCGTACCGATGTTCGACGCCGTCACGGCCACGTTCACCGGCGAGGCGCTGGAGCCGAGGGAGCCCACACCACCGCTGTAGACCGCGGTGATCGGATGCGACCCGCCACGCGCGAACGTGTGGGCGAGCGTCGCAACGCCGTCCGACACGAGCACGGGGGAACCGAGATCGGTTGCACCGTCACGGAATTGCACGGTGCCGTCGAGAGGTGCCGGGGACACCGTCGCCGAGATCGTCACCTCTGCGCCGACCTCGGCCGTCGAGGGTGCCGTGACGACGGTGGTGGTCGCGACCGCGTCCGGCATCGGCTCGGACACCGTCACCGTCCGGTTGCCCGACATCGAGGGCGCGAATCCGGTGCCGCCCGAGAAGCTGGCGCTGATGCTGTGCGCAGTCGTGGTGAAGGTGTGCGACAGCGTCGCGATCCCACCGGCCACCTGGACCGGCGCGCCGATGGCGTTGCCGTTGTCCGTGAACTGCACGGTGCCCGACGCGGTGGACGGCGTCACCGCGGCCACGAGATCGACGGCGAGGCCGGTGGTTGCGTTCGGCGGCACCGTGACCGCCGTCGTGGTGGCGACTACGGGCGGCGTGACCGTCACGGTTCGAGCCTCCGAAGTCGACGACGCGAAGCCGGAGGCGCCCGAGAACTCGGCGGTGATGCTGTGCGCACCGAGCGAGCCGAACGCGTACGACAGAGCAGCCGAACCGTTGGCGACGGGTACCGCCGCGCCGATGGCGTTGCCGTTGTCCTTGAACTGCACGGTTCCCGACGCGTCCGCGGGCGAGACCTCGGCAGTCAGCTGGACGGCGGAACCGGTCGCGGCGGTGCTGGGCACGGTCAGCGTCGTCGTGGTGGCCGCGTCGGGCACGGTGACCCGGATTGTCGCGAGCGGACCCGCGCCCGCGTTGAGGCCGCTGGATTCCCCGTTGCGCGGGCTACAGCGCGTCGGCGCCCACTGCACACCCAAGAACGACGCCTTCGCAAGCTGGGTACTGAAGTTCTTGTCGTTGTTGTAGCTGCCCGCGTCACCACTCGTGCGGATCTTCGGCTGGATGACACCGGGCTGCCCGGCGACCATCGTGACGTCGATCGCCGGCATCTGGAACCAGGAGTCGCCGTTGCCATTGGGCGTGCCGTTGATGTTCTTCTTCAGCTTGGGGGCCAGAATGCCGCCCTCGCTGTTAGTGCTGTTGGAGGCGCCGTTTCCGATGACCTCGTTGTTGCCGGAGATCCGAAGAATCGTGCCGTTCGGGTCGACGGTTCCGCTGTCGTTGACCCGGATGACGCTCGGTGCGACGCCCGAGATGTTGACCGCGGAGTTCCCCACGATCGACGCGCTGACGAACGTCGCGTTGGTGGGGATCTCGAAATCGTTCTTGAGGCGCGACAGGTTCGTCGTGGACGCACCCGAATCGGAGTCGGGGAACGACTGCGCGTTCGTCTGCATGCGGAAGGTGAACGTCTCACCCGGCGCGACGCTCGCGGGACTCGTCACCGTCACCGAGGCGGCGGGAGTCTTGGTCACGTTCATCGTCGCCGTGGCCCGGCATGTGGTGGTGAACTCGACCGTCGACGTTGCGGCCGAAGCCGGTTGGACGATCAGTAACGGCCCGGACAGCACCACGGACCCGGCGAACGCGACAGCGCAGCGCCTCCGAAACGAGGAACTCATCAAACTCCCTGAACAAACAGTCGAAGGGCGCCGCGGTTGCTGAGCTCCCGAGCCGGAAGGATAGACCCTCCCACTGGAACGTGTGTCAGTTTCTAAGTCAAACGTTCAGTTAGCCATTTGACGACAACGACCGAACGAACGAACTGGTCGGATGCTGTTCTTTCGCTACACGAAACAAGGAATTATCCGCCGGTGAAGGACGAATGGCCCCCTGCCCGATACCGGGCAGGGGGCCACTCACTCAGGAGCTACGGAGTCAGGAACCGAACCGTAGGCCGCTCAGGCTGCCGAGCGAACCCAACGAACCGTTACCACCGTCACCGCCGCCGGACTGCGCGACGTCCAGCGTCTGCACCGGCGACGTCGAACCCTGCACGCCCGGGCCGCCCGAGTACACCGCGTAGATCTGGTGCGGCCCACTCTGAGTGAAGGTGTGCACCAGTTCGGCGACACCGTTCACCACCGACACCGGCTGACCGATCTCGACACCGCCGTCGAAGAACTGGACCGTGCCCTGCAATGTCGGAGCACCGCCCACCTGGGCAGTCAACGTGAACGCGGTACCCGCCGTTGCCGACTGCCCCGACGCGATCACCACC
This sequence comes from Rhodococcus sp. W8901, assembly GCF_013348805.1. NCBI lineage: Bacteria > Bacillati > Actinomycetota > Actinomycetes > Mycobacteriales > Nocardiaceae > Rhodococcus > Rhodococcus sp. W8901. The sequence continues at coordinate 263,757 of NZ_CP054690.1, read as the reverse complement.
GTCGACGGCACGTCGGTCGGATTCGGCGCGGACACCTCGACCGGATGCGGCGTCGACGTCGAAGCCGCGAACCCGGCACCCGGAGCGAATACCGCGGTGATCTGATGCGTCCCTACCGTGGTGAACGTGTGCTCGAGCGTTGCCGCACCGTTCGACACCGTCACCGGCGAACCGATCTCGATGCCGCCGTCACGGAACTGCACCGTGCCCGTCGGCACCGCCGTCCCGGACTGCGCCTGCACCGTCGCCGAGAGAACCGTCTCGATGCCCGCCGTGGCCGTGTCCGGGGAACCCACCACGGTCACCGTCTCGACATCGATCGGGGCAGGATCGGAAACCGTGATGCTCTGCGTCGCGGACGTCGAGCCCTCGAATCCGGGCGCGCCCGAGTACACCGCCGAAACCGCGAACGATCCAGCCGAGTTGAACGTGTACGGCATGCTCGCGTGGCCGCTCACATCCACAGTCACCGGAGCGCCCGCATCGGCACCGGCCACCTTGAACTGCACGGTTCCGCCCGTCGGAGCCGGCGACACCGCCGCCGACAGCGTCACCTGCTGACCGGTCTCGCCGGTCGCGGGAACAGTCACCGCCGTGACGGTTTGTGTATCCGGGACAACCGGATTCGTCACCGTGATGCCTTGCGGGGCCGCGGTCGAGTTCGTGAATCCGGCAGCGCCGGTGAACTCGGCAGTCACCGAGTACGAACCAGCAGCACCGAACGTGTACGGCAGCGTTGCCGAACCACCCGACACCGCCTGCGCGGTTCCGACCGGTGCGCCGTCGACCTTGAACTGCACCGAACCCTGGGCATTCGACGGACTAACCGTCGCCGACAGGTTCACCGAAGCGCCCGTCTCCGCAGAGCCCGGAGCGGCAACCGTCAGCGACGTCTGCTGATCAGGATCCGTCACCGTCACCGACTGGGCCGCAGCCGACGAATTCACGAAACCGGGGCCCGCCGCGAAATCGGCAGTGATGCTGTGGGCGCCCGACGTAGTGAAGATATGCGGCAGAGTGGCAGCACCGTTGACGACGGCTACCGGGGATCCGATGTTCGTGCCGTTGTCCTTGAACTGAACCGTGCCTGCAGCATTCGACGGCGACACCGTCGCCGTCAGATCAACCTCGGAGCCGGTCTGAGCCGAACCCGGAACCGTCAACGACAACGACGTCGCCTGATCGGGGTCGGTGACCGTGATGTTCTGCGCCGTGGCAGTCGAGTTCGTGAACCCGGCAGCACCGGTGAACTCCGCCGTCACCGCATAGGTTTCAGCGGCAGTGAACGTGTACGCGTACGTCGCCGTACCACCTGACACCGTCACCGGGCCACCGACAGCAGTGCCGTCCACCGAGAACTGCACCGTGCCTGCAGCATCCGCCGGCGTCACCGTCGCCGTCAGATCAACCTCGGCACCCGTCTCCGCAGAAGCCGGAACACCAACCGTCAGAGACGTGGTCACATCAGGATCGGTCACCGTCACCGACTGCGCCGACGCCGACGAGTTCGCGAACCCGGAACCGGCAATGAAATCGGCCGTGATGCTGTGCGCACCCGCCGCAGCGAACGTATGCGGCAGGGTCGCCGAACCACCCGACACCGACACCGGCGAACCGATATTCGTGCCGTTGTCCTTGAACTGCACCGAACCCTGAGCATCCGACGGAGACACCGTCGCCGTCAGATCAACCGACGAACCGGTCTGAGCCGAACCCGGAACCGCCAACGACAACGACGTCGTCACATCAGGATCTGTGACCGCTACCGACTGCGCCGACGCCGACGAATTCACGAAACCAGAGCCGGCAATGAAATCGGCCGTGATGCTGTGCGAACCAGCCGTCGTGAAGGTGTGCGGAAGGGTAGCCGTGCCACCGGACACCGTCACCGGCGATCCGATGTTCGAACCATTGTCCTTGAACTGCACCGAACCCTGCGCGTTCGACGGAGACACCGTCGCCGACAGATCCACCGAAGCGCCCGTCTCAGCAGAAGCCGGAGCCGCAACCGTCAACGACGTCGCAACATCAGGATCGGTGACGGTGATCGACTGCGCCGCAGCGGTCGAACCCGTGAACCCGGCAGCACCCGTGAACTCAGCGGTCACCGAATACGAACCAGCAGCACCGAACGTATGCGGCAGCGTTGCCGAACCACCCGACACAGGAACCGCCGCACCCACCGGAGACCCATTCACCGAGAACTGCACCGAACCCTGAGCATTCGACGGAGACACCGTCGCCGACAAATCCACCGACGCACCCGTCTCAGCAGAAGCCGGAGCCGCTACCGTCAACGACGTCGCCACATCAGGATCCGCGACCGTCACGGTCTGCGCCGCTGCCGACGAATTCACGAAACCGGAACCGGCCACGAAGTCGGCGGTGATGCTGTGCGCGCCGGTAGCTGTGAAGGTGTGCTGCAGCGACGCCTGGCCACCGGACACCGTCACCGGCGATCCGATGTTCGAACCATTGTCCTTGAACTGCACCGAACCCTGCGCGTTCGACGGCGTCATCGCCACGGACAGGGTCACCGGAGTGCCGGTCACGGCAGTTCCCGGGACCGACAAGGCGGCGCTGGTTGCAACCGGGGCGTTCACCTGCACGTTCTGCGCGGCGGACTGCGACGAGGCCGCGATCGCCGTGCCCGGGAACTTCGCCGACAGACTCCGGGCACCCGCCGTGGTCGGCGTCCACACGTAGGTCACGACGCCCGACGCGTTCGACTGTCCCTCACCGAGCTTCGTTGCGCCGTCGTAGAACTCGATCGTGCTGCCCTGCGCGGCGCCGGTCAGCGTCGCACTCAACGTGACAGACTGTCCGGTCATGATCGGAGTCGGCACCGCGGCCAACGTCGTCGTGGTGGCGTCCTTCGCGACGGTGATCGTCGGGCCCTTGTCGGGGTACGTGCCGCTGCCCAGGCTGCCCCCGTAATGCATCGTCGTCATCAACGGGGTCGCGCGGGCACAGTTCGCGCCCACCAAGTAGGTGAATTCGAAGGTCTGCGACTTAGGACTGATGTTCGGATACACCGGCCAGTTCCCCGTCACCCGGACGTAGTCCGCGGCGATCTCAGGACCGGAAGTATTTCCACTGACATACGTCATACAGGTCGGGTGGAGGTCCTTCACCGCCTGCAACCACTCCACCGTACCGCCGGTGCGCTCGAACTTCGTCGACACCGTGACGGTCTCCCCCACCGACGGCGTGGAGTTGCTTACCGTCCGCGTGAACTTGCTGTTGCCGTCGCTCCAGCCGACCGACGCCGGCGCGGCACCAGCCGCCCCCATGCCGAGGCTCGCCGCGAAGCCCGCAGATAAGGCGAAAACACTTATGCCGCCGATTATTCGGCGTACTCCCCTGCCAACCATGCACTTCCCTCTCGACGACGACTCGACGGCCGCCAACTCAACGGATCAGGTACGACCTGGGACATCGCGCTGAGGGGATCGAGTCCGGGGCGCGTTGCAGGGCCCATGCCACCCCCTGCAACCAACCGCAGCCCGACTCCGCGTCTGAAATGCGGCTCGAACTCTACCGGACAAACGTCCAGATCAGGATCGAACGAGGGATTCGACCAGTGGAACGACTGTGGCCCCCGGACCATCAGGTCCGGGGGCCACAGTCTTCGTCAGTCGAGAGGTGTCAGGACCCGAACCGCAGCCCGCTCAGGCTGCCGAGAGACCCCGTCCCCAACGACCCGAAGCTGCCCGTGCCGTCACCGGACTCGGCGACATCGAGCACCTGCACCTGGGACGTCGAACCCGCCACGCCCGGGCCACCCGAGTAGACCGCGTGAATCTGATGCGGACCGCTCAGGGTGAAGGTGTGCGCGACCTCAGCGAAGCCGCCCACCACCGGCACCGGCTGACCGATCTCGACGCCACCGTCGAAGAACTGCACGGTGCCCGGCAGCGACTGCGCACCGATCACCTGAGCCCTCAACGTGAACGGCGTGCCGGCCGTCGCGGATGTAGTCGACGTCATGACCGCCGACGTCTGGACGTCCACGGGGTTCGGCGCGGACACCTCGACCGGACGCTGCGTCGACGTGGATCCCGCGAAGCCCGAGTCGGGCTGGAACACCGCGGTCATCTGACGCGTCCCCGGGGCGGTGAACGTGTGCTGAAGTGACGCCGAGCCGTTCAGCAGGGCTACCGGCGAACCGATCAGCGAATCGCCGTCACGGAACTCCACCATTCCCGTCGGGACAGCTGTCCCGCTCTGCGCCTGCACCGTCGCCGACAGCGTGGTCTCCACGCCGGTCGTCGCCGAACCCGGAACACCCAGCAACGTCACCGTCAGGATGTCGACCGGAGCGGGGTCGGTCACCGTGATGTTCTGACCCGTGGCAGTCGAGTTCGTGAACCCGGTAGCACCCGTGAACTCGGCCGTAACCGAATATGTATCAGCAGCATTGAACGTGTACAGCAGCGTCGCAACACCACCTGACACCATCTGCGGCGATCCCACCGCGACACCGTCGACCTTGAACTGCACCGAACCCTGAGCGTTCGGCGGTGACACCTGAGCCGACAGGCTCACCTGCTCACCAGTCGTAGCGGTCGCCGGCACCGACACCGTCGTCGTGGTCTCCTGATCCGGATCAGTCACCGTCACCGTCTGGGCCGAAGTGGTAGAGCCCGCGAAACCCGCAGCACCGGTGAACTCCGCCGTCACCGCGTACGTGTCAGCGACATTGAACATGTGCGCCAGAGTCGCCGAACCACCCGACACCGTCACTGCAGCACCAACCGTGCTGCCGTTGACCGAGAACTGCACCGTTCCTTGAGCATTCGACGGAGTAACCGTCGCCGAAAGATCCACCGACGCACCCGTCACCGCAGAACCCGGCACCGTCAACGACAACGACGTCTGCTGATCCGGATCCGAAACCGTGACGTTCTGAGCCGACGAAGTCGAATCCGTGAACCCGGCCGCACCCGTGAACTCAGCGGTCACCGAGTACGAACCCGCAGCACCGAACGTATACGGCAGCGTCGCAGCACCACCCGACACCGTCTGAGGCGAACCCACCGCGACACCGTCGACCTTGAACTGCACCGTGCCCTGAGCATTAGCCGGAGCCACCGTCGCCGACAGGCTCACCTCGGAACCGGTCTGAGCCGTACCCAGCACCGTCAACGACACCGACGTCGTCACATCAGGATCCGTCACCGTCACCGACTGGGCCGCAGCCGACGAATCCACGAAACCGGGGCCGGCCGTGAAATCGGCAGTGATGCTGTGCGAGCCCGCAGAGGTGAACGTATGCGGCAACGTCGCAACACCATTCACCACGACAACCGGAGAACCGATCGGGGCACCATTATCCGAGAACTGCACCGTGCCCTGAGCATCCGAGGGAGACACCGTCGCCGTGAGATCCACCGACGAACCCGTCACCGCAGAAGCGGGAGCGGCAAGCGCCAGCGAGGTAGTTACATCGGGATCGGTGACCGTGACGTTCCGTCCCGGGGCCGTCGAGTTCGTGAACCCGGCAGCACCGGTGAACTCGGCCGTCACCGCGTAGGTGTCAGCCGCGTTGAACGTGTGCGGCAACGTCGCCGAACCACCGGACACCGGAATAGCCGTACCCACCGGAGCGCCGTTCACCGAGAACTGCACCGAGCCCTGAGCATCCGACGGCGACAACGTCGCCGTCAGATCCACCTCGGCACCCGTCTGGGCCGAACCCGGAACCGTCAACGACAACGACGTCGCCACATCAGGGTCGGTGACCGTGACGGACTGCGCGGCCGAAGTCGACCCGAAGAAGCCGGCGCCGGGGACGAACTCCGCGGTGACGCTGTGCGCGCCGGCCGAGTCGAATGGATGAGAAAACGTGGCCACACCGTTCACCGGCGTCACCGGCGAACCGATGTTCACACCGCCGTCCTTGAACTGCACCTGGCCGTTCGCGTTTGCCGGGCTCACGGTCGCGGTGAGGTTGACCGACTGCCCCGTCATCGCCGAAGCCGGCACCTGCAGCGCGGTGGTCGTGGCAAACTCCTCCACCCTGACCTGCACATTGAATGGGTTGGCTCCCTTCGGGTTTCCGGAGAACGCCCACACGTCCAGCAGCACGCCGCTGTCATACGTACCGAACGCGAAAGTGTCCGGTACCCGGTAGCTGGTCTCGAGCGTGACGTTCTGCCCGCTCTTGACGATGAACCCGTTGCCGAAGGCGTTGCAGCCACTGCCGCTGCACTTTGCGGTGACGCCGCCGTCCGACTCGTTGGTGAAGGTGGCCTTGTTCGTGGCACCCAGGTACGTCACCTTGGGGCTGCCCGACACCAGCGTGAACCCCGCGGGCGGCACGTCCCGGAACTTCGGAATGTAGCGCTCCACACCGCTGTCCACCCAGATGGTGCTCTTGTACGTGACCGTGTCGCCTCGATGGAGGACGTTGCTACCGATCACTTCCTTCTTGAACTTGACGTTGTCGGACGAGCCCTGGTTGCTGGCCGGAGGTGGATCGGCCGCAAAGGCCAGGCCACTTCCCGCGACCAAGAGTCCGACCGCCGCTACACCCGCTACGACCGGTGTAGCGAGCCGCCGCAAGGATGACAAACCCACTGAATCCTCCCTCAGGTATGCGCTTCCCCGACCCAGCGGTGTAAAAAGAATGCCGACGCTAGCTGGACTGCAGCGTCACCGTTTGCTGATCGTTGCAGAGTCGTTTCTCGGCAACCGCCAAGAGCGATTTCCATTCGCCAACAATCATTTTCGGATCTGACGATCTCAGGCGCGGCCCCATCTCCGCATGGAGGCGAGACCGCGCCTGGATCAGGAACTACTTACGAGCCGAACTTCAAGCCACCAAGAAGGCCGCCGAAGAGTCCACTCAGACTGCCCAAGCTTCCGCTCGGGTTGCCCCCGGAGACCTGGACGGTCTGCGAACCCGAGGTCGAGTTCGCGATGCCCTGGCCGCCGTTGAACTCCGCGTGGATGCTGTGCGCACCCGACGTGGTGAAGGTGTGGTTCAGAACCGCCGTGCCGTTGACCACGGTCACCGCGTCACCGATCGGGTTGGCCCCGTCGAAGAACTGGACCGTACCGGTGACCGGCACGTCACCCGCACCGGTGACCTGCGCCGACAACTGCACCGAGGTTCCGGCCGTCGCGTTCGCCGGCACCGTCACGACCGTGGCCGTCTCGACGTCGGCCACTGTCGGCACCGTGACCACGACCTGCTTCGCCCCGGCGTTGGAACCGGCAAACCCGGTCGCGCCGCTGAACGTCGCGGTGATGGTGTGCGTGCCCGCCGCGGTGAAGGTGTGCGCCAATGCGGCAACACCGTCAACCACCAGAGCTGTTCCGATCGACGTTGCGCCGTCGAAGAACTCGACAGTGCCGCCGCTCGGGACGACCTCCGCAGTCGCGGCGTTGTACACGGTTGCGTACAGATCCTCCGACTCACCGGTCTTGGCGTTGCCCGGGACGTTCAGCATCGTCGTGGTGTCCGCCTCCACCGGAGTGGGATCCGAAACCGCGATCGTCTGCGCAGACGCAGCCGAGTCCGTGAATCCGACCGCACCGGTGAACGCTGCAGTCACATTGAACGAGCCCGCGGCAGCAAAGGTGTGCGTGTACGTTGCCGCACCGCCCGACACCGTGACCGGAGCACCGACCGGGCTGCCGTTCACCGAGAACTGCACCGTGCCTGCGGCATTCGCCGGAGTGACCGCAGCAGACAGATCCACCGCAGCACCCGTCTCAGCCGTGGCCGGAACCGTCAGCCCCAGACTCGTCTCCACATCCGACGGAGCCGGATCCGAAACCGCGACGTTCTGAGCCGACGCCGTCGAACCCGCGAACCCGGTGGTTCCCGAGTACACCGCGGTCACTGCATACGAACCCTCCGCATTGAACGTGTACGGCATGCTCGCGTGACCGGTGCCATCGACATTCACCGGAGTACCGACATCACTGCCGGCGACCTTGAACTGCACCGTGCCACCGGTCGGAACCGGGGCAACCGCAGCAGACAATGTCACCGAGGAGCCCGTCTCAGCCGTGCCCGGAGCCGTCACGGTGGTAGTGGTCTCCGTGTCCGGAACCACCGGATCGGTCACCGTCACGGTCTGTGCACCCGCGGTCGAGCCCGCGAATCCCGCTCCACCGGTGAAGGTGGCCGTGATGCTGTGCGAACCGGCCGAGGTGAACTGATGCGACAGCGTCGCAACACCGTTCGAGACCGTCACCGGCTGACCGATGTCGGTGCCGTTGTCCTGGAACTGCACCGAACCGACCGCATTCTGCGGAGTGACGTTCGCCGTCAGGTCCACCGCTGCGCCGGTCTCCGCGTCCTGCGGGACCGTGAGCTCAGTCGTCGTCGTGGTGACCGGATCCGTCACAGTGACGTTTTGCGTCTGCGCCGCAGTGGAGGCAGCGAATCCGGCGTCACCGGTGAATGCTGCGCCGACCGCGTACGAGCCGGCAGTGGCGAACGTGTGCGGCAGCGTCGCAACACCGTTGGACACCGTCACCGGCGAACCGATGTTGCTGCCGTTGGCCGTGAACTGCACCGTGCCGGAAGCATTCTGCGGGGCGACGTTCGCGGTGAGCGTCACCTCGGCCCCGGTCGCGGCGTTGGCCGGAGCCGACACCGTCGTCGTGGTCTCGACATCCGGAACCACCGGATCGGCGACGGTCACGTTCTGGGCTCCCGCGGTCGAACCCGTGAAGCCGGGTGCGCCCGTGAAGTCGGCCGTGATCGCGTGTGCGCCGGCCACGGTGAACGAGTGCGACAACGTCGCCGCGCCGGACGCCACCGTCACCGGGGAACCGATGTTGTTGCCGTTGTCCTTGAACTGCACGGTGCCCGCGGCATTCGCCGGGGTCACGGTGGCGGTCAGGTCGACGGCCGTGCCGGTCTCCGCGTTCTGCGGAACCGTCAATCCCAGTGTCGTCGCGACATCGACCGGGGTCGGGTCGGACACTGTCACGGTCGAAGCCACCGACGTCGAACCGGTGAAGCTACCGGTACCGGTGAACACCGCCGTCACCGAGTGCGAACCGGCAGACGTGAACGTGTGATCCAGGCTGGCCGAGCCGCCCGACACCGCCACCGGGGAGCCGATGTCGGTGCCGTTGTCCTGGAACTGCACCGAGCCCGTCGCGTTGTTGGGCGCGACGTTGGCAGTCAGCGTGACCGGGGTGCCGGTCTCCGCCGCGGCCGGCGCAGCGAGGGTAGTGGCGGTCGACACCTGAGCAGCAACGACATTGATCGTGGCCAGCGGGCCGGCGCCGGCGTTGAGCCCTGCGCCCTTGTCGTCGCGCGGCGTGCACCGCGTGGGCGCCCACTGGTTCCCGAAGAAGCTCGCCAGCGGCAGGAAGGTGTAGTAGCTCTCATTGGCGTTGTAGTTCGCGGCGCTGCCTGCTGTGCGCACCGTCGGCGTGATCACACCGGCTGACCCAGCCACCATGGTCACGTCGACAGCGGGCAGTCGGAACCAGCTGTCACCGCCGGTCCCGTTGCCGTTGAGGTCCTTCTTCAGCTTGGGTGCCCGAATGCCACCTTCGCTGTTGGTACTGGTGCTCGGCCCATTCGAGATGGTCTGATTGTTGCCGGACAGTCGCAGGATGTTTCCTGCGGCGTCAGGGTTTCCGGAATCGTTGACCCTCAGGACGCCGGGGGCCACACCATCGAGATTGATGGCCGTGCCGGGCACGACCGAGGCGCTGACGAACGTGGCGTTCGCCGGAATCTGATAGTCGACCTTCAGCCGCGACACGTTCGTCGTGGTCGCGCCCGAGTCCGAGTTGGGGTACGAAGCGCCAACCGGCTGTATCCGGTAGGTGAATGTCTCACCCGGTGCCACCGTGGCAGGAGCGTCCACAGTCATCCCGGTGTCCGCAACCTTGTGCACGGTGATTGTGGCCGATGCCTGACATGCGTTCTTGAAGTTCGTCGTGTTGACGACCGCATTCGCCGGGCTCCCGATCAGGAGCGTCCCGGCGACGAGCGCTGTGCCTGTGAGTGGCACGACACAGCGCCTCACTATCGAATTTTGCATACTCGCTTCCTTTGCAGAAGTTGCGGATGGGGGGAGGGGAAATCCGCAGAGGTCCGCACACCATAACGGCGGGATTACGCCTATGTGTCGGTTTTGCCGACCAAACGTCCAAATGTTGCTGGAGATTTGCCGAACACACGTTTGTTACCGGCCGGTACGTCCGATCCGGAAGAAACCCTCGGCCGCCACATGGACACGGAGGCAAAAAAAATAGCTTCCAACTGGGTCAACATGCCTGGACATGAGTCCAGTACCATGTCCAGCGTCGCCGCGTGTCCAGAATCGGGAACTTCACCTCGGGATTAACCCTTACGCTTCACCCCGCACCGAAATGAGCCTCAAACTCGACACCGACGGCCCCGCCCTCGCCGAGACGCCGACCGGGAATCGACCCGCTACGGCGAACAAAGAATTGATCACTCCTACATACCGCAGGGTATTATTGAATTGAATTCCAGAAATGGAATTCGGCCCGGCCAGCCACCGGGCCGCGAGCCCGCACCGCCGCGGGTACGGTCTGACGGGTGTCTCCCGAACGTCAGCGCACCTACACCTGGAACGACCCCGCCCCGATCGCGGATGCCAACCGGAACCTCAGTGGACTCGAGTTCGTCCGCGGCCTGGTCGACGGCACCGTCCCGCACCATCCCACCGCGAGCACCCTCGGCTTCCGCGTCACCGACGCCCGCGAAGGCTTCGTCGAGATCACGGCCGAGCCGGCCGAGTGGCACTACAACGCCGTCGGCAGTGTGCACGGCGGCGTCATCGCCACGATGATCGACACCGCGATGGGCTTCTCCGTCTCGAGCACCCTTCCGGCCGGCGTCGGATACACCACCCTCGACATCACCGTCCGGTACATCCGCGGCATCAAAGCCGAACAGGGATCCATTCGCGTGCACGGCTTTTCGGAGCACACCGGCCGCACCACCGCCACCGCACGGGCCGAGGTCCGCGACGACCGGGACCGGCTGCTGGCGACGGCGTCCACCACCTGCCTGATCCTGCGCTGACCCCGAAAACACTTCGGCCGAATGTCACATGCGTTCGGTCCAACTGAACGCATGTGACATTCGGCCAACACCAAAAGTGAGGCTACGGCGCCGTCAGCACCTCACGGCCGACGAACGGCACCAGGGCGGCGGGGACCTTGACGGAACCGTCTGCCTGCTGGTGGTTTTCGAGGATCGCGACGAGCCAGCGCGTGGTGGCGAGGGTGCCGTTGAGGGTCGCGGCGGTCTGCGGCTTGCCGTTCTCGTCGCGGTAGCGCACCGCGAGGCGGCGGGCCTGGTAGGTGGTGCAGTTCGACGTCGACGTCAGCTCGCGGTACTGCTGCTGGGTGGGAACCCAAGCCTCGCAGTCGAACTTGCGGGCCGCGGACGAACCGAGGTCGCCGCCGGCGACGTCGATGACGCGGTACGGGAGCCCCATCGCGTCCAGCATGTCGCGCTCCCAGGCGAGCAGACGCTGGTGCTCGGCGTCGGCGTCCTCGGGCTTGCAGTAGGTGAACATCTCCACCTTGTCGAACTGGTGGACGCGGATGATGCCGCGGGTGTCCTTGCCGTAGCTGCCGGCCTCGCGACGGAAGCACGACGACCAGCCCGCGTACCGCTTGGGGCCGTTCGACAGGTCCAGGATCTCGCCCGAGTGGTAGCCCGCGAGCGGGACCTCGGACGTGCCGACGAGGTACAGGTCGTCGTCCGCGAGGTGGTAAATCTCGTCGGAGTGCTGGCCCAGGAAGCCGGTGCCCTGCATGATCTCGGGGCGCACCAGCACCGGCGGAATCATCATGGTGAAACCGTTGGCCATCGCCTTCTGCGCCGCGAGCTGCAGCATGCCGAGCTGGAGCATCGCACCGAAGCCGGTGAGGAAGTAGAACCGCGAGCCCGACACCTTGGCGCCGCGCTCCATGTCGATCAGTCCCAGCGACTCACCGAGCTCGAGGTGATCCTTGGGCTCGAAGTCGAACGTCGGGATCTCGCCGACGGTCTCGAGCGTGATGAAGTCGTCCTCGCCGCCGGCGGGCGCACCCTCCTGCACGATGTTCGAGATCGCGCGGTGGGCGGCCTCCATCGCGGCCTGCGCCTCGTGCTGGGTCGCCTCGGCGTCCTTCACCTTCCGCGCCAGTTCCTTGGAACCCTCGAGCAGCGCGGGACGCTCCTCCGGGGACGCCTGCCCCACCTTCTTGCCGAACGCCTTCTGCTCGGCGCGCAGGGTGTCGCCGGCCAGGACAGCGGCGCGGCGGGATGCATCGGCCTCGAGCAGCGCGTCGACCAGACCGGGGTCTTCACCGCGGGTGCGCTGCGAGGTGCGGACGGCGTCGGGGTTCTCGCGAAGGAACTTGAGGTCAATCACGACCACAAACCCTACTTGGTGACACCACGCTCACTCCGGGTGCTTCCCCAATATCTGCAGATAGTCGTCGCGTCCGAACATGCGTGCGGCATCGAGCGCCGACGGCTGACCGGCCGCCGCGTCGGCCCCCGCGTCCACGAGCGCGGCCACCACGGCGTCCTCGCCCTTGAACACGGCACCCGCCAGCGGCGTCTGTCCGCGGTCGTTCGGGCGGTTCACGTCGGCGCCCCGCTCGATCAGCGCCCGGACCGCGTCGGTGTGCCCGTGGTAGGCCGCGAGCATCACCAGCGTGTCGCCGCTCGCGTTCGTGAGGTTGACCGGGACCCCGGCGTCGACGTACTGCGCCAACGCGGTCGCGGCGCCGGTCCGGGCCATGTCGAACAATCGACCGGCCAACTCCTGCACGTCTCCCGGCAGGTCGCCGTCGCGCTCACCGGGATGTTCCTCACTCATGTCGGACGAACCTACGCGGAAACTTCGGCATCTGCTCCCGATGCGGGCATTATGGAACCAATGTCCGACGATCAACCGCAGCCGACACCACAGCCGGAGCGGCGCCGACACGTGTCCGCGCCGGTGACCAGGCGTGCTCTCGCGCTCGTCGCGATCGGCGCGGTGATCGCCGCCATCGCCACCATCTTCGTCTCCGGCGGTTTCGACCGCGGCGAGAAACTGCCTGTTCACACGAGTGGCGTGGGACCGCAGCCCACCGGCGCCGTCGCCGGCGAGGCGTTCGGCTCGGCCACCACCGGCGATTGCCTGACATGGAGCAGCGCCGACGCCAGCGACCTCGAGAAGGTCGACTGCGCGCAGGCGCACCAGTTCGAGGTCGCCACCGATGTGGACCTCAGCCTGTATCCGGGCGTCGAGTTCGGTCCGGGCTCCAAGTTCCCCGGTGTACTGCGCTTCTCCGAACTCCGCGACGAACACTGCGCGCCGGCCGTCAACAACTACCTGGACGGACGGTTCGACCCCAAGGGCAAGTTCAGCGTCGGCCTGATCAATCCCGGCGAGGCCGGCTGGGCCGCCGGCGAACGCACCATCCGCTGCGGCCTGCAGTTCTCCGGTGTCACCGGAACACTGCTGCCCATCGAGGGCCGCGTCGCCGAGCAGGACCAGTCGAAGGTGTGGAACGTGGGCACCTGCATCGGCATCAACCAGAACGTCCCGTCCGATCCCGTCGACTGCGCGCAGTCGCACGCGTTCGAGGTGGTCGGCGTGATCGACCTGGCCAGCCGCTTCCCCGGTGGCATGCCCTCCGTCGAGGACCAGGACAAGTTCCTCGAGGGCGCGTGCACCGAGGCCAGCAACGGCTACCTCGGCTCCCCCGACACGCTGCGTGACAAGACCCTGACGCTGTTCTGGGACAACCTCGACCTCGACAGCTGGCTCGTCGGCAGCCGCAAGATCAACTGTTCGATCGGCAAGGAGGTCGACGGCAGCGGATTCGCGACCATCGTCGGCAGCGCCAAGGGCGCCATCCTCATCAACGGGCAGGCGCCCGTCCCGCCGCCGCCCGCGCCCGAGGGCCGTTCCGTGCCGACCCCGCTGCCCGGCGCCGCGCCGCTCCCCCCGGCCGGGGGCTGACGTGCCGGTGACCATGACGGCCGCTCACTTCGAGGAGCTGGTCTCGGAAGCGCTCGACCTCATCCCGCCTCAACTCGCCGCGGGAATCGACAACGTCGTGGTGCTCGTCGAGCCGCGCAACGACGAGGAGCCGACCCTGCTCGGGCTCTACCACGGCATCGCCCTCACCGAGCGGGACAGCCACTACGGCGGCGCCCTGCCCGACACCATCACCATCTACCGCGACGCGATCCTCGACGTGTGCCACACCGAGGACGAGGTGGTGCACGAGGTGATGGTCACCGTCATCCACGAGGTGGCGCACTACTTCGGCATCGACGAGGACCGGCTGCACGAGCTCGGCTGGGGCTGACCCGTCCCGATCCGGTCGAATTCGAATGGAACCGACCGCTCGCTTTCGGCGTCCAAGCAATCAAGGGACGAGTTTCATCTGCTCGCCCCGGTTGCCATCGACCCCGATTCGAGGAGATACCCGCATGTCGGATCACGTGTTCGTCGACCCTGACGTCCTCCTCGCCGCGGCCACCGAACTCGACGCGCTCGCCGTCCGCCTGCAGGTCACCCTCACCGCGGCGGCACCGGCCCTCACCGTCGCGCCGTCCGGCGCCGAGGAGGTGTCGGTGATGGCGGCCGGGTACTTCAACGGCCTGGCGAACAGCTTCAGCCCGGCGGCCGGGCGCAGCATCGAGGAACTCACCGCCGCCGCCGTGATGCTCCGCGCGCAGGCCGCGACCTACCGGGACGAGGACCAGACGATCGGGACGTCGCTCGCGGCCGGCATGTGACCACGCCGGACCGGGACCTGCCAGCCACATTCGAGGGGAACGAGGAGAACACAGCATGACCACTGGTGTCACCGGAGTCGTCTGGATGCCGCGCGGTGCGACCGTCAATTCGACGACGCTCACCGCGGGCGCGGGGCCCGTGCCGCTCAGCGCGGCGAGCCCGGCGTGGGCCGCGGTCGCGGAGAGCTTCGCCGACGCCGGCGCGACGCTGAACAGGGTGATGGCGGAGCTGCGCACCGGCTGGGAGGGCGTGGCCGCCGAGGCCGCGCTCGGCAGGATCGCCCCGTTCGCCGCGTGGGCCGAACAGACCGCGACGCTCGCCGCGGACACCGCGACCAAGGCCTCCGTCGAGGCCGGCGCCTACACGTCCGCAGCGCTGACCATGCCGAGCCTGCCCGAGATCACCGCGGTCAAGGCAGCCAAGACCGCCGCCTACAGCACCGGCGGCGTGGTCAACGGCTCCGCCGCCGTCGCCGAGGCCGCCGACCGTGCGATGGACATCCGGGCCGGGCTGGTGATGGAGGCGTACGAGGCGGCGTCGAGCATCCTGGCGACACCGGGATCCTTCACGCAGCCGCCGCCGCTCACCAACGAATCCACCGCCGGCCTCGAGTCCCGCGACGCGGGCGAGGTCGCCCGCCGCCGACTCGAGAACGACTTCCGCACCGACCCGGTCGGCACCATCGCCGCGGCGGCGACTGCCTTCGCCCAGAACCCGACCGTCATGGCGGCCGCATCGCAGGTCGGCACGGTCGCGGGCACCGTCTCGGGTGCCACCTCCGCCGCCGCCAACATCGGCGGTGCCGTGCTCGGCGGCGTCGCCGGTGGCGCCCCCGTGGTCCTGAACACGTCCACCGCGCCCACCTCGGGTGCAGCCGGGGCCGCGACCGCCGGCGGCGCCGGCCGGGGGTCCGGCTACACCGCCGCGCGCGCCGCGGGAGTCAGCGGTGGGGCCGGCGGCGCGCGGGCCGCCCTCCCCGACGGCTGGGCGCAGGCCGGGCAGCTCGACGGGTCGGGCTCGCGCAGCGCCCCTGGGACCGGTGCCGGACCGGCCACCGGCCCGGGCTCGATCGACGCAGCCCGCGCCGACGCGTCGGCGGCCGCGGCCGCCCGCGGGACCGCGATGGGAGGCGCCCCGATGGGCGCACACCGCGGCGCCCTGGCATCCGACGAGGCCGAGCACGCCACCCCCGGCTACCTCAAGCAGTTCGAGCACTTCGCCGACGGGCGCACGGTGATCCCGTCGGTGATCGGCGCCGACCTGCCCGAGGACGGGCGGTGATCGACTTGGGCATCGAACCGGTGACCGCAACCCTGCCGTCCGCGACCCTGCACGTCGACGAACTCGACCTGCTGGTGGACCTCCTGGACATCGACGTCCTGCCGGTCGTGCTCGACGCGGCCCCACGATTCGATTCGCTGCCCGAGCGGGACCGGGTCTTCCGGTCGGCGCAGGACTCCCTCGCGGCGGCCGGGCTGATCGACGGGATCGCGGTGCACCCGGAACTGGCCGGCTGGCTGCGCGCCCTCGCCCGGCCCCGCGACGAGATCGCCCTGCGCCGCTACATCGACGGCACCGTCGCGCGACTGTGCCTGGCCCGCGACGACGAGATGGCCGTGCTCGCGCTGCGCAGCGGCGACACGTTCACCGTCCAGCGGCTCGAGCACGACCTGGCCGGGCCGATCGTCCACGCCCTCGGTCGCGCCGAGCCCCTCGCATTCGGGGTGGTCAACCGGCCGACCACGGACCTCGGTGCCGCCCTGAACCGGATCGTCGACCCGGGCACGGCGGCCGCCCAGCTGACGGCGATCGGGGTCCCGGCCGCGGAGGCCACCGTCGTCGGGCCGGCGTTCGTGGGCTGCACGACGTTCACCGAGATCGTCGGAATCGTGCACGAAGCCGGGCATCCCGGTCTGATGCACGGACCGGTCACGGTGTTCGACACCGCCGCCGGGCGCATCGTCGGCACCACCAGCGTCGCCACCGACGGCACCCCGTGGACCTCGTTCAGCCCGGGCACCCCGGGACGGCTCAGGCAGGCACTCGACGGCCTGCTCGCGCAGCTCGACTGACCGTCAGCCCATCGGGTCGTCGGTGGCCGCGGCGGCCTCCGGGTCGAACCACGGCCGCTGCGGCGTCGCATCGAACGGCGGGTCGTAGGTGCCCCACCGCACGCACCGCCAGCCCGTGTCGGTCGGCACCAGCTCCACCGTCGAGGTGTTCTCGAGATGCCGGTCCGCGGCGAACGCGCCGGGCACGCCCGCCAGGTACGCGGCCACCAATCGGATCGCGGCGCCGTGGCTGACCACCACGACGTCGCCACCGGCACCGGCGTCGATGTACTCGGCACGCAGCGAATCGACCACCGGCACATACCGTTCGATGATGTCGATACCGGACTCGCCACCCGGGATCCGCGCCGACAGGTCACCCGCGTGCCACGTGTGGAACACCTTCGCGAACATCTTGTGCGACTCGATGTCCGAGCGGTCCTCGAGCTCACCGGCCTGCGCCTCGTGCAGCCCCTCCCGCACCTGCAGCGTGATGCCCGACGCCGTCTCCACGAACCCGGCGGTCTCCCGGGCCCGCAGCGCCTGCGACGACACCAGCGCTGTCGGCGGCCGGTCCGCCAGCCGGCCTCCGAGGGTCTGGGCCTGCGTCCGGCCGAGCGCCGTCAACCGCGCCCCGGGGAGCCGGGTGTCGAGCCGCCGTTCGACGTTCGCTTCGGTCTGCCCGTGTCGGACCAGGATCAACCGACCGCTCACGCGTTCTCCTCCCCACGACGCAGGCCTTCGAGCCATGCGGTGTCGTCGGCGACGGGCATCGGTGCGCCGCCACCGGGCACGGCCGACGGCCACGACCCGAGGAAGCGGACGTCGCTGAACCGGTGCAGCGCCTTGAGCGCCTCGGCGACCAGTCCGTCGTCGATGTGCCCGACGCAGTCCAGATGAAACAGATAGGTGCCGAATTCCTTGCGCGTGGGCCGGGATTCGATCCGCGTCAGATCGATGCCCCGGGTCGCGAATTCGGTCATCGCCCGAACCAGGGAGCCTGGCACGTTGTCGAGATGGAGCACGACGCTGGTCCGGTCGTTACCGGTGCGGGCGGGCGCGGGACCCGGCCTGGTCACCAGCACGAAACGGGTGCGGGCTCCGTCGTAGTCGGCGACGCCCGACACCAACGCCACCAGGCCCAGCCGTTCCCCCGCCAACGCGGTCGACACCCCGGCGTCGGCGACGCCGGCGGCAACATCCTCGGCGGCACCGGCATTCGACGACGCCGGCTCCACACGGGCGTTCGGCAGGTTCCGGTCGAGCCAGCCCTGCACCTGCGCGGTCGCGACCGGATAGGCACGGACGGTGCGGACGTCGTCGAGCGTGGTGCCCGGGCGTCCGACGATCGTGAACGCGACGTCCAGCTCGGTCTCGGCCATGATCTGCAGCCGGTCGCCGAGGGAGAGCGCGTCCATCGTCGGACGGATCGAGCCCTCCACCGAACTCTCGATCGGCACCACGGCGCCGTCGACGTCACCGGCGCGGACGAGTTCGATCGCCGCGGCCTGGCTTCCGGCGGACACCCGCTCGACGACACCGTCGAACGTGCCGCCCGACTCGAGCTGGGCGAGGGCCATCTCCGTGAAGGTCCCGCTGGGTCCGAAGTACGCGATACGAGGCACGCCTACGAGATTACGCACTCCCGTCCGGCGCACTTCGCGGATCGGTTCCGGTTCCGTTACAGCAGACCGGCGTCGGCGAGCACGCCCTCGATCTGATCGGGGTCGTCGACCTCGATGCCGAGCAGCACGCCGCGCACCGCCTCGGCCGCCTCCGGGATCAGCGCCGCCAGCGCGGCCGGATCGGGTGCGGACAGGGCGGCCCGGACGTCGTCTCCGCGCAGCGCCGCGACGGTGCCGGACAGCAGCGCGAGGACCTCGGCACCGTCCCGCGCCCGCCCGACGAAACCGACGGACGTGTGCGCGAGGACCGCGAGGAAATCGGCCACGACGTCGGCCGGGCTGCCGGCGATCAGCCCCGGGCTGTGGCCGGCGTCGGCGAGCAGTTGCGCGGACTCGGCAAGGCTCGCGGCGTCGGCAGCTTCAGGGTCGGAGGGGTCCGACGCCGTGACGAAGACGGTGACGGGCGCGGGCAGTCGCAGACGGATCGCGTCCTCGACCTGCTCGGTCGTGCAGGTCACGTGGTAGCGCAGCGCACGGTGCTCGACGGCCCCGGCCAGCTCGTCCGGATCGATGTCGAGGTCGATGACGACGGCACCCGCGTCGGCGTCGGTCCCGGCCGCGGCGGTGAGGATCGACGCGGCCACGATCTGCGGTCCGGTGGTGACGGCGTCGCGAACGACGGCCGGGACGGCGGTATCCCGCCGCCGGAGAAGTAGCCCCGCCACGAGCGGCTGCGGCGCGCTGTTGCGGGACGGAAGAGTCGGCATCGACAGGGAAACAGGAATCGACACCCCAACACGTTAGCCCGGACCGGCGAAAACTCCCGCTTCCGCGTCCGAGGGGTTGCCGTCCACCCCTCCAGGAATTAGCTTAGGTTTACCTAATTTCGCAGCTCTCGATCGCACCGCCACCGCCTCCGTCTCGCGTCTCGACCCGAAGGATGCCGCCATGAACCGCACCACCACCGGACCGTCCACCGCCGAACGGATGCGGAGCACCAGCGCCCGCGCCACCGGAGCCGTGCTCGCGATCGCCGGCAGCGATCCCACCGAGACCTCACTGCACCACCTGCGCGCCGACGGCACCGCCGTGCTCCTGGCGCCGTCCGACTCGACGGCCATCGGACTCGCCTGGCAGGCCGGAGCGGGCGGACTGCCCGCGGTCCTCGAGCTCACCGACTTCGCACCCCTCGCGCTGCGCGAACCCGTCCGCTCCCTCGTCTGGCTGCGCGGCACCCTCGTCGCCGTCCCCGACGACCGCGCCCGCGGCCTGGCCGACGACGTCGCCGCCGAACACCCGCGCCCGGCCCTGCTCGACGTCGGGCACGGCGCGACGCTGCTCCGCCTGCGGCTCGACTCGGCCGTCGTCGCCGACAGCAGCGGCGCCGAGGCCGTCACCGTCGAGGACCTGCTCGCCGCCGACCCCGACCCGTTCTGGGAGGTCGAGACCGGTTGGCTGCAGCACCTCGAGGAGGACCATGCCGACCTCGTCGAGCTGCTGGCCCGGCGGCTGCCCTCGGCGCTGCGCACCGGCCCGGTCCGCCCGCTCGGCATCGATCGGTACGGGATCCGGCTGCGCATCGAGGGGGTGTCGGGCGACCGGGACGTGCGGATGGACTTCACCGAACCCGTCGACGACGCGCCGTCGCTGAGCCGGGCCCTGCGGATCCTCGTCGGCTGCCCGTTCGTCAACGGATTGCGGGCGAGGCACTAGTTCCGTTGCGGGTCGGTCACTGCGGACCGATACCGGCCCCGCTCGCCGTACTTGGGTGTACAGAGAATTTGTGAGCCTGCATCGCGGTGCGCGATGACGACAACGACGCTGATGTCGCCGGTGGACGTGCTGCTGCTCGCCGGCGAGATCGGCTCGCGCACCCTTCACATCGGCGCACTGCTGGTCTTCGGCCCGTCCCCTGACGGCACCGACACCTTCGCCGCCGACGCCTACCGGGCCGCGCTGGACGCCACCAGCGCGCAGTCCGCACTGATGGCGCAACCGGTTCTCTCGTTCGCCACCGCGGGCTTACCAACCTGGCAACCCGCCGAGCGGATCCTCATGGACCGGCACCTGCGACGGCTCGCGCTGCCTTCTCCGGGTGGCGACGACGAACTGTTCGCGCTGGTCGCACGCCTGCACGAGACCCGCCTCGACCGCTCGCGGCCCATGTGGGAGGGCTACCTCATCGAGGGTCTCGCGGGTGGCCGGTTCGCGCTGTACGGGAAGATCCACCACGCCACGCTCGACGGGATGTCGGGCATCCGCATGATCGAACAGTCCATGGACCCGGACCCCCAGCGCCGCGGCATGCCGCTGCTGCTCACCCCGGACGAGCCGGAGCCCACCTCCGACCACCGTTCCCGGAACCCCCTCCGACTGGTGCGCGACGGGATCTCCGGCGCCGTCGCGGCCGCCGACATCGTCCGTCACACCGCCATCGGTGCCCTCGACTGGCTCGGCAAAGGCGTCACGACCGAGTCGACCGCTCTGCCTTTGAGCGCACCCCGGACCGTGTTCGACGGCAAGGTCGGACCCGACCGGGCGTTCGTCGGGAAGTCGTGGCCCAAGAAGCGGCTGCGCGCAATCCAGCGCGCGACCGGAGCGACCGGCAACGAGGTGACGCTCGCGATGTGCGCGGGCGCACTGCGTAGCTACCTGTCGGCGCAGGGCGAACTGCCGTCGAAGTCCCTGATCGCGCTGGTGCCGGTCGCACAGCGCCGACGCGAGGAGGCCATCGGCGGCAACGAGTTCGGCCTGGCACTGTGCACCCTCGGGACCGACCTGGCGGATCCGCGTGCCCGGCTGGACCGGATCCGACACTCGATGGCAGACGCCAAACGGCGCGTGCGGGCGATGGGGTCCAGCGCGTCGATGCTCGCGTCGGTACCCTCGCTCCTCCCGAACGTGGCCCGGATCCTGCCACTGGGCGAACTGCTGCCACCGAGCTACAACGTGGTGATCTCCAACGTCCCGGGGCCGAAGTCCCCGCTGTACTGGAACGGCGCCGAACTGCGGCACATGTACCCGCTGTCGATCGTGTTCGACGGGACTGGCCTGAACATCACGATCTGCCATTACGCCGACCGGCTCGACTTCGGGTTTCTCGCTAATCCGGAATCAGTTCCGGAACTCGAACGTTTTACAGATGAGACCGAGACCGCGCTAGGCGATCTCGAACGAATTCAGGAAGTTCGCTCGACATGACTGCCGCAATCCCACGGCGAGACTCGGGCGGGACCCCTCGTCGCCGTGAGCAGTACCGACCGCCCACGACGATGCTCGTCGACCCGCGGTTCGAGGCGCTCGCGACCCAGTTCTTCCACCTGTTCCGGCGTACCCGCGACGGAGGCGGCGCCCTCGCCGTGTACCTGTACGGCAGGCCCGTCCTCGATATCTGGGCCGGGTGGGCGTCCCCGATCCGCAAGTGGGACTCCGACACCGTCACGCTGTCGTTCTCCACCGGCAAGGGCGTGGCCAGCACCGTACTGCACCGCCTCGCGCAGCGCGGACTGATCGACTACGACTCCACCGTCGCCGAGTACTGGCCCGAGTTCGGCGAGGCGGGCAAGGAGTCGATCACGGTCCGCGAACTCCTCAGCCACCGCGCGGGCCTGCACCGCATCCGCGGACTGGTGCCCGGCCGGCTCGCGCTGCTCGACCACGACCGGGTCAGCGCCGCGCTGGCCGCCGCCGTGCCGGACCCGCGCCGCACCAAGATGCCCGGCTATCACGCCGTCACGTACGGCTCCCTGATCGCGGAGTTGACCGCACGGGTGGCCGGCAAGCCGTTCACCGAACTGGTCCGGACCGAGGTCGCCGAACCGCTCGGCATCCCGGAGTTCTGGTTCCAGGTGCCGGAGTCCGAGAAGGGCCGGATCGCGAAGGTGTTCCCGCACATCAACCCCTACGGGGTGCCGTGGGGCGCGACGTCGCTGGCGTTGTCGCTCGTGCCGCATCTCAAGGACATCGCCGACGCCGGCATGCCGGAGGGCTTCGACCTCCTGGTGCGCGACCCGACGATCCACGACTTCGTGATGCCGGGCTGGAACGGCGTGTTCAGCGCCCGCGCCCTGGCGCGCATGTATGCCGCGTTCGCGAACGGCGGCGTGGTCGACGGCATCCGGTTCCTCGAGCCCGACACGATCGCCCAGCTCAGCGAGGTGCAGACCCGGGCCCGGGACTACGTGCTCGGGATCCGGATGAACTGGCGGCTGGGGTACCACGCGGCGCTGGTCGCGGCCCGCACCCAGCACTCCGGCGCGTTCGGCCATTACGGGCTGGGCGGATCCGGTGCGTTCGCCGACCCCGACACCGGGCTGTCGGTCGCGTTCGTGACAAACCGGCTGGGCAACGCGCTCACACCGTTCGCGGACCTGCGGCTGCCCAGCCTCGGTGCCCGGGCCGAGTCCCTCGCCAAGCACGCCTGACGCCGTTCGCGCCGCGTTCCGTCTAGCGTCGACGGGGTGATCTCGCGTACCACCGTCGACTCGTGGCTCCGTCCGGCGACCCCGCAGCCACCCACGCCGCCGTTGGACGCGCGGGAGCGGCGGGCCCTGTGGTTCGAGATCACCATCGTCCTGCTGGTGACGTTCGGCCTCAACGGGATCTACAGCGCGCTGTCGCTGCTCGAATCGGCGCTGGCCCCGGGCGGGCTGTCCGAGCAGGCCGTCGCGCTCAATCCGTCCCGGTCGACGCAGTCGTACATCGACCTGGCCCGACAGCTGCTCGGTGTCCTCAAACTGGCCGCCTGGGCGGCCCTGGGGTTGTACCTGCTGTGGCGCAGTGGCCTCGGCCCCACCCGGATCGGCCTGGGCCGGACGAAGCTGCGCGACGCGGTGCTGCCCGGCGTCGGTCTGGCCGCGCTGATCGGACTCCCCGGCCTGGCGTTCTACCTCGCGGCGGTCGCGCTGGACGCGAACCTGACGGTGATGCCCAGCACGATCGACGATCACTGGTGGCGCCTGCCCGTGCTGGTGCTGTGGGCGATCGCGAATTCCGCGGCCGAAGAGATCCTCGTGGTCGCCTACCTGATCTCCCGGCTGCGGCGACTCGGGTGGAGCGAGAACTCGTCGTTGCTGGCATCGGCGCTGCTGCGCGGCAGCTACCACCTCTATCAGGGGCTCGGAGGTGGTCTCGGCAACGTCCTGATGGGCTTGATCTTCGGCCGGTACTGGCAGCGCACCGGCAAACTGTGGCCACTGGTGATCGCACACGCCCTCATCGACACCGTCGCATTCGTCGGTTATGCACTGCTGCGCGGGCACGTGTCGTGGCTGCCGTGATCCCGGTCCGACCGGTTCCTGCGTATTCTCGGTGATCGTGAACGGCGAGACCCCCGACAGACGTCAGCCGGGCCCGCCGCCGCGCGGCCGGCCCCAGCCGCCGCGCCGCATTCCCCCGCCGCCGCCAGGCGGTCAGCCGCCGCAGCGCCGGCCGCAGCAGCCTCCACAGCCCGAGGGCACCCAGGTCATCCGCCGCGACGGACGCCCCGGCGGCCCGAACCCGGGCCGCCCCGGACCGGCCCGCGCCTGGTCGCAGGCGCCCGAACCGCAGCAGGCCTGGTCCCAGGCACCCGCCGGACCGCCGCCCGGCGGCTATGCGCCGACCCAGAAGCCGCAGCCGTACGCCGAGCCGCGCCGCATCCCGCCGGCCGCACCCCCGCCGCGTGCGCCGCAGCCGCCGCGTCCCCCGTCGGCGCCGGCCGAACCGCCCAAGCAGCGACGACCGCGGAAGCGGGGCGGGTGGCTGCGCCGCGTCGCGCTGGTGCTGATCGTGCTCATGGTCGCGTCGGTCGGTGGACTGCTGCTCCTCGACACCAAGCTGAACCGCGTCGACGCGCTCGCCGACTACCCGGGCCGGATCGCCGACACCCCCGGCACCAACTGGCTGCTGGTCGGCTCGGACAGCCGCGAGGGCCTGACCGCGGACCAGGACCGGGAGCTGGCGGCGGGCGGCGACATCGAGGGCAAGCGCACCGACACGATCATCGTCGTGCACGTCCCGAAGAGCGGCGCCACCACGATGGTGTCCATTCCCCGCGACTCCTACGTCAACATCCCCGGCATGGGCCGGGGCAAGATCAACGCCGCCTTCAACAACGGCGGCCCGCAACTGCTGGTGCAGACCGTCGAGGAGGCCACCGGCCTGCGGATGGACCACTACGCCGAGATCGGCTTCGGCGGATTCGCGGGCATCGTCGACGCCCTCGGCGGTGTCGACATGTGCGTGCCGTACCCGATCGACGACCCCCTCGCCGGTATCAATCTGCAGGAGGGCTGCCAGAAACTGACCGGGCCCGAGGCCCTCGGATTCGTCCGCACTCGCGCGACGGCCCTCGCCGACCTGGACCGGATGAACAACCAGCGCGCGTTCATGAGCGCACTGTTGAAGAAGGCCACCTCGCCCACGACGCTGATCAACCCGCTGCGGTTGTGGCCGATGATGTCGAAGACGGCCAACTCGCTGCAGGTCGACGACGGTGACCATCTGTGGAATCTCGCGGGACTCGCCTGGGGCCTGCGCGGCAAGATGGTCACCACGACCGTGCCGGTCGGCGGATTCGAGGTCGTCGACGGTTGGGGCGACGTCCTTCTGTGGGATCGCGAAAAGGCCACGGAATTCTTCGATGCGCTTGCAAATGATCGCCAGGTTCCGCAGACCCTCCTGACCGGCGCGCCGTGATATTCGTCGCTGTGGACGCTTTCACGGCTCAGCACCGGGTCCGGCCCCCAATCCGGGCGGTAATGTTCGGTCCATGACTGAAGCGGCGCACACGAACGAGTTCCACCGACTGTTGCAGGACCAGATCCGAAATGAATTCACCGCCTCGCAGCAGTACGTCGCGGTCGCCGTCTACTTCGATTCCCACGATCTGCCGCAGCTCGCGGGCCGCTTCTACCGCCAGTCCGCCGAGGAACGCGATCACGCGATGATGATGATCCAGTACCTCATCGACAACGACCTGCCCGTCGTCGTGCCCGGGATCGACGCCGTCGTCACCGAGTTCGGATCGGTCCGCGAGCCGGTCGCGCTCGCTCTCGCGCAGGAGAGGACGGTCACCGAGCAGGTCACTCGCCTCGCCCGCACTGCCCGGGACACCGGCGATTACCTGGGCGAACAGTTCATGCAGTGGTTCCTCAAGGAACAGGTGGAAGAGGTCGCGAGCATGACGACGCTTCTGACCATCGTCGACCGAGCGGGCGACAACTTCTTCAACATCGAGGATTTCGTGGCTCGCGAGATGAGCTCGGGCCTGACGGCGGACTCCACCGCTCCGCGGATCGCGGGCGCCGGAGCCTGACGAATTTCGGACGTATGCCGCAATTGCCGCTCGGCAATTGCGGCATACGTTTTCCAGGGCAGCCCAGCCTAAATTAGCAAGCACTAATTGAGGCCATACTTGCCTCAATTAGGTACCGCTTGGATGACAGTTCCAGCTGACCAGCGATATCTTTGACACATGAGTGCCTCAGACGATTCGCATCGGACGAAATTTCACGCACTTCTCCACGACCAGATCCGCAACGAATTCAACGCGTCGCATCAGTACCTGGCGACCGCGGTCTATTTCGACAACGCGGATCTCCCCCAGTTGGCCCGGCACTTCTACAAGCAAGGCAACGAGGAACGCAACCACGCGATGATGATCATCCAGTACTTCCTGGATCGGGACATCGCGGTGGAACTGACCGGCGTCGACCCGGCCAAGAGCCACTTCGAGAATGCGCGCGAGCCGATCGCGCTCGCACTCGCGCAGGAGAAGTCGGTCACCGAGCAGATCGTCACGCTCGCCCGCACAGCGCGCGACGACGGCGACTACCTGGGCGAACAGTTCATGCAGTGGTTCCTCAAGGAACAGGTCGAGGAGGTCGCGCGCATGACGACGCTGCTGACCATCGCCGACCGTGCCGGCTCCAACCTGTTCGATCTCGAGGACTTCGTGGCCCGCGAGATGAGCAGTGTGGACGACGCATCCGGTGCACCGTCCGCCGCGGGCGGCAGCATCTAGCACCGACCGAACAGCGAAAGGGTCCCTTCACACGTTCGCAGCGTGTGTGTGAAGGGACCCTTCCGCGTCTTCTGCGCTGATCAGCGCAGCGTGACCTGACGGCCCCGCAGACCGTCGCGAGCGCGCAACTCGGCGGCCGTGAGCGGCGCGTCGACGGTCAGCGCCTGCGCCAGGCGATCGCCCAGCTCCGCAGTGGCCGCCGCCCACTCGTTGGCGTGCTTCTCGGGGTCGAGGTCGAAGACCGGCACCAGCAGGCCGTGGGTGCGGAACGAGCCCGCGAAACGCGAACCCTCACCCAGGTGCAGTCCACCGGCGGCGTGGACGCGGGCGAGGGCCGGCATCAGCGCGTCCTCGTCCTCGGGGCGCACCCAGCGCAGGTGCGCCTTCTCGCCGGCATCCACCCACCACGCGGCGACGACGCCGTCGGCCTCGACACGCGCGGACGGCATGATCGCCATATTGGCCTGCTGCACGGTCGCGGCGACGTCGGCGGCCGGCTCGACGCCCTCCGGGATCCACCAGTCGAAGCTCTGGTGGACGGTGATCGTCGGCAGCGCGTCCGCGACGATCAGGTCCGCGAGGCGGGGGCTGTCGGCGCCCGGGTTGGCCGCGGTGAGCGAGGTTCCCGGCTCGGCCGTCTGGGCCCAGGCCACGGCGGCACCGAGGTCGGCGCCGGGGTCGGCGGTGTGCGCCTGCACCTGCAGCCCGACGTATCGGCCGGCGTCGCCGGACTCGTCCCGGACCAGCGCGGCCACGGCACCGGGCAGCACGGTCGCCGCGGTCACGGGCTTACCGGCGTCGGTGACGGGCAGCACGGCGAGAGCGGACGGCACGAACTCGCGCAGCGCGACGAGGTCGCATTCGGCGGCGAGGCCCTCGAACGGCCGGGTCGGCGCGGTTACCTCGGCCTCGCGTGCGAGGCGACGCTGCTCGAGCTTCTCGGCGCGACCGCTGCCCGGCTTGGGACCACTGTTTCTCTTGCTCTTCTTACCCACGGGGCCAAAACCTACACGGACGCGCGGATTCTCTCAGCCGCCCAGCAGTTTCTTGGTGCGTCCCGGATGGTTGGTCGCCACCCAGCTCACCCCGAGCTCCTTGCACAGCGCGACATCGGCGGGGTCGTCGACGGTCCAGCAGTAGGTGGCGCGGCCGGCCGCGGCGGCCTTGTCGACGATCTCGGGATGCTCCTGCAGTGTCCGGATCGACGGCCCGACGGCGGTGGCGCCGACGGTGGTCGCGGCGCCGCCGCCGAGGTAGCGGGACGCGTCGCCGAGCAGCACGGTCGGCAGCAGTGGCGCCGCCCGCCGGACCCGCCACACGGCGCTGGCCGCGAACGACATCACCACGGCGCGCGAGTGGTCGGCGGACGCGGGCGCGGCCAGCCCGAAGCGGGCCAGTTCGGCGAGGACCTTGCTCTCGACGAGACCGCCGTAGCGGACGGGGTGCTTGGTCTCGATGAACAGTTTGGTCGGGCGCGACGTCCAGTCCAGGGTCAAGGTGATGAGCTCGGCGAGTGTGAGCAGTCCGGCGGGCTCGCCGCCGGCGCCGTAGTCGTGTTCGCCGAGCGACTGCAGTGTCATCTCGCTGACGATGCCGGAACCGGTGGAGGTCCGGTCGATCCGACGGTCGTGGACGCAGACGAGGTGGCCGTCGCGGGTGAGCCGGACGTCGCACTCGAGTCCGTCGGCACCTTCCTGCAGTGCCAGGTCGTAGGCCGCGAGGGTGTGTTCGGGCCGTTCGGCCGAGGCACCGCGGTGTGCGACCACGAGGGGACCTCGTCGATCCGGGCTCATCCGGCCATCGCCTCCTCTGCCTTCTCGGATTGCGGCGCGTTGACCCACCGGGTGACGCGGCGCGGCCGACCGAACAGGTCCAGGCCGTCGAAACACCGGATCACGTACAGCGTCAGCACGGCCGTGGCGGCGCCGACGGCGGCCGTGATCGCGGCCAGCACGACGCTGTCGGCCTGCGCCTGCAGCGAATCCTGGTTGCGCCAGAGCAGTGCGATCGCGACCAGGACACCGTTGACGGCCCACGTCGCCCACCAGATGCGCACGACGGTGCGGGTTCGGCGGTCGTCGCCGGCGATCTCGGTGAGGTACACCCCGGGCATCACGAGGTTGACGACCGGGACGAGAACGCCCAGGGCGAGCGATCGAGGTGTCCGCGGATCGGCGAGTCTCCGGACGGCGAACACGTCGCGGCGCGTGACGACGAGCCTGCACACGGTGGTGACGGCAGCGGCCAGCGCGACCAGGGGCGCGGACACCTGCGTCGCCCACACCGCCGCATCCGACACCGCGAGCGTCACCGGGTCCACCAGTCGCACCCGGTTGAACACGAGCAGCGCGTACCGGAAGGCCTCGGAGACCGCGGCGAGCGCGAAGACGATCGCGGTGCACGCGAGAAGGGTGGGCGCGAGGTCCGCGGCCACTTCGGTGCGCGGAGCACGGTCGTCCGGTTCGGGCGGCGGTGGATCGAGCAGACCCCACCGCGGGACCTGGGTGTATCGCGGCGTCGGGCCGAGGCGGCGTGGGGCGGGACTACGACGCCCCAGCGGCGGGTACGGGCTACGCGCGACCCAGCGAAAGTTTCGGCCTGCCGCCGGGGCGGGGCGGGCGGTGTCGACCGGGGAGAGCAGGACGCCGCCGCACCGCGGGCACCACTGGGCCGGGCTGCCGGCCACCGGCCACCGGGATGCGCAGCGCGCGCAGACCTGGACGACGCTCATCTAGTAGATCTTCGCCGAACCGGGGTCGTGGTCGGCGGTGAGCGGCAGTCCCGCGTTCTGCCACGCGACCATGCCGCCGGCGACGTTGTAGGCGTCGAAACCGAGGTTGTTGAGGTACTCGACGGCGACGATCGACCGCCCGCCCTGACGGCACACGACGTACACCTCGGCGTCGATGTCGATCTCGTCCATACGAGCGGGCACGTCCACCAGCGGGATGTGTTGCGCGCCGGGAGCGTGGCCGAGCTCCCATTCGTCCTCCTCGCGCACGTCCAACAGCACGATCGCCTCAGCGGGCTCGGTCGGCAGATCCGTCACGGCGACGGTGGGAACGTGCGGGATGCTCACAACCTCGATTCTGGCACGAGCGACGTTCCCGGGCCGCCCATCTCTCGTTACGCGCCAGAGCAGTTCGTGACCGGACCGAGACGCTCGAGAGTCCTCGAGTCGCCTATTGGGTCCTAAAATGTGATCTGCAGCACTTGAACTATCGAGTTATCCACAGTTTCCACAGGCTCATCCACAGTTCTGAACAAACTTGGAGGGCATCATCCACAGGTCAGAGGCATGCTCTGGATGATTCGTTGACAACTGTGCACGGCCGGGCGTAGCAGCAATCCACAACCTGTGTGGATTTGCATGGAAACGGGGTGGCGTGCGAGGGGGTCGGCACGGGCCCGCACGGGCCGGAGTTCCCCCACCGACAGGATGTGTGCCCCATCCCTCGTTCCGAACTCCGGCCCGGCTCCCCCCCATTCGTCGGGACGCTCCCGTCCCGACACTTGATCTGACGCGGCATCGGGCGGATCGGTTCCATTCCCTTCGGACACGTCCTCCGGCGCAGGTCACATTCCCGCGTCCGGCACAGTGGGGGCATGGACCTGAGAATCTTCACCGAACCGCAGCAGGGCGCCACGTACGACGATCTTCTTGCGGTCGCCAGGGCGGCCGAAGCGTTCGGGTACGAGGCGTTCTTCCGGTCCGACCACTACCTCGCGATGAACGCCGAGGGCCTGCCCGGACCCACCGACGCGTGGATCACGCTCGCCGGGCTCGCCCGGGACACCTCGACGATCCGCCTCGGCACGCTGGTCACGTCGGCCACGTTCCGATACCCGGGCCCGCTGGCGATCGCCGTGGCCCAGGTCGACGCGATGAGCGGCGGGCGCATCGAGCTCGGTCTCGGCGCCGGCTGGTTCGAGGAGGAGCACCGGGCGTACGGCATCCCGTTCCCGCCGCTCGGTGAGCGCTTCGACCGGCTCGAGGAGTCGCTCGCGGTCATCACCGGACTGTGGGAGACGCCGCTGGGGCAGACCTTCACCCACGAGGGCGCCCACTTCCCGGTCACCGACTCCCCCGCGCTGCCCAAGCCGGTGCAGACGCCGCGCCCGCCGATCGTGATCGGCGGCATGGGCAAGCGCCGCACCCCCGCGATGGCGGCCCGCTACGCGGACGAGTTCAACCTGCCGTTCGTCTCGATCGAGGACACTGTGGCGCAGTTCGACCGGGTCCGGGAGGCGTGCGCGGCCGTGGACCGCGACCCGGACAAGCTCGTCTACTCCAACGCACTCGTCCTGTGCTGCGGGCGCACCGAGGACGAGATCGCGCGGCGCGCGGCCCGCATCGGGCGCGAGGTGGACGAGCTCCGGGAGAACGGTCTGGCGGGTACCCCGGCCGAGCTGGTCGACAAGATCGGACGCTACAGCGAGGCCGGGACGCAGCGGATCTATCTGCAGACGCTCGACCTCGCCGATCTCGACCACCTCGAGCTGGTCGCCTCCGAGGTCATGCCCCAACTGGACTGACCGACAACAAACGTTTGACAAGACAATTTCACAGCTCGGACATGTCAACGGCCGCAGACGATTAGCGGTGACAATGACCGGACACGAAGTGCACACCTGGCGAAACCCGGTGTGCACTTCGCATTTCCGGCACCCGGCCGAAGTTCGTGTTCCGTTCAATGGGACAGCTATCTGTGAACCGTCCCGCGCCATCTGTAATGGGCGTCACATCGTGACCCGGACCACATTTCCAGAAAGGCGTTACATGTCAGGAACTCTCGGCACCGCAGCCACCGAGCCGCGCGCCGTATCCGAAGGCGGTTGGACCCCGCACCTCATCCTGTCGCTGATCTCGATCGCAGTCGTCCTCGAAATCGTCTCCATCAGCTCCACGATGGCCTCGGTCGCGATGATGCCCATCGGCGAGCACTTCAAGACCGATCAGATCGCCTGGGTGACCACCGCTTACCTGCTTGCCGCCGCCGTGGCATGCCCCCTCGCCGGCAAGCTCGCCGACATCCACGGCAAGCGCAAGGTGTTCCTGGCGTGCATGGCCATCGCGGCCGTCGGCACCCTGATCTCCGCGGTCGCCCCCAGCTTCCTGATCCTCGTGCTCGGCCGCGCCCTGTTCGGCGTGATCATCGCCTGCATGTTCCTCGGCTTCTCGCTCATGCGCGACGTCTTCCCGCCGAAGACACTGGCCCTCGCGGTCAGCCTCGCCGCAGGCGGCATGGGCCTGATGACGATCCCGTCGCCGTTCATCACCGGCCTGCTCGTCGACGCGTGGGGCTTCCGGTCGATCTTCTGGTTCCTCCTGGTCGCGCTCGTGGTGATGATCCCGCTCGTCGTCCTCACCACGGCGGAGTCGCCGGCCCGCAGCTCGGCTCGGCTCGACGTTGTCGGCGCCGCCCTGCTCGGCGGCGGCCTGGCCGCGATCCTCGGCGGCATCAGCTTCGGCCCCAGCTGGGGATGGACGGACGGCGGCACCCTGCTGCTGATCATCGGCGGCCTCGCCCTCATCGCGATCTGGGTACCGCTCGCTCTTCGCACCACCGATCCGCTGGTCGACCTGCGCTTCTTCCGTCACGGTCCGATGTTCCGGATCTGCCTGTCGGCCGGCTTCGCCTACGGCACGATCTCGCTGTACGCCACGCTCATTCCGATCATGTGCATGACCCCGGCGGTACTGGGCCTCGGCTACGGATTCGGCGTGGACGCCAAGGGCGTCGGGCTGATCCAGATCCCCATGGGTGTCGGCAGCGTCATCGGCGGCGTGCTCGTCGGCCGCATGCTGCGGACCAAGTTCCCGACCCTGACGCTGGCCGGTGGCGCAGCCCTGATGATGCTCGGATCGCTGGTCACCGCCTTCTGGCACGGCGGCAAGGTCGAGGTGCTGTTCGGCATCCTGCTGTTCGGCCTCGGCATGGGCGCGACGACGGCGTCGATCCCGAACCTCGTCATCGCGTCGGTCCCGCCGTCCGTGCAGGCTTCGATGGCGAGCATGGTCCAGGCGTCGCAGACGCTGGTCGCGTCGATCATGCCGGTCATCGCATTCGCGGTACTGAACTCCAACATCGCCATGGTGATCGACGGCTACGGCTTCTACAGCGACGGCAGCACGGGTGTCGCATACCTGATCTCGGGCGCGTCGTCGCTCATCGCGATCATCATCGTGATGACGCTGCACCGCCACCGCAAGTCCATCACGGCCCAGGTCGCGGCCGAGTCCGCGTCGAACGAGCGTGACCCGGAACCGCTGCCCGCGGCCTGATCTCTCACGGGACGGGCCGGCGCGTACCGGCGTCGGCGCGTCCCGTGGTCTTGTGTCGATCGGGCTCGGGTCCTAGCCTGGAATTGGGTCGCGGCCGAAACCGATACTGCGACACCGGGAGCCCGTCATGAACGGAAGATCCAACGAAACTGCTTCTACCCCTGCAGATACCACGATGATGGGGGTGGTGCACGATGCCCTTCGCCGCGACCTCTCCCGCACGAACGACGTCCTCGAGATCGGCCGGATCGAAACCCGGCAGCGTTGCGCGCTGGCCGACCACACGCGCTGGATGATGGAGTTCCTCCATGCCCACCACAGCGCCGAGGACCGCGGGTTGTGGCCGCTGATCCGCCGGGCCGACCCGGACGCCGCACCGGTGCTGGAGCGGATGGACGCCGACCACGCCCGGATCGGTCCCGAGATCGACCGACTCGAGGCGGCGGCCGCACTGTTCCACGACGACGAATCCCCCACTGCGGAAGGACAGTTCGCCGACGCACTGGCCGGCCTCGAAGACACACTGCTCCCGCACCTGCGCCGCGAGGAGGACGAGGCGATGCCCCTGGCCACTCGCACACTGACCCAGGCCCAGTGGGACCACTGGGACCAGACCGAGAACATCGCACCGAAATCGAAGTGGGAGTTGGGGATCGAGGGACACTGGCTGGGCGACAGCCTCGATCCGCAGCGGGTCGACCTGCTCCATCACCAAGTGGGTCCGGTGACCCGGTTCGTCCTGTTGCACGTCTTCGACGGCCCGTACCGCCGCGCGTGCGCGGCCCGGTGGGGTGCCGACGTGCCCGTCGGACCGCTGCAGATCCCCGGGTGACCCGACCCGAAGTGAGACTCAGGCGCCGAGACCGACCGGGCAGCTGACGCCCGTCGCGTGAACGGGGCAGTAGCCGCCGGGGTTCTTCGCGAGGTACTGCTGGTGGTAGTCCTCGGCGTAGTAGAACGTGTCGAGCGGCGCGATCTCGGTTGTGACAGCCCCGTAGCCGGCGTCGGCGAGACGCTTGCCGTAGGCCTCGGCGGTGGCCCGGGCCGTCGCGGCCTGCGCGTCGGATCCGGTATAGATCACCGAGCGGTACTGGGTGCCGTGGTCGTTGCCCTGACGCATACCCTGCGTCGGATCGTGGTTCTCCCAGAACTGCTTGAGCACTGCCTCGTACGAGATCACCTTCGGGTCGAACACCACCGACACCACCTCGGTGTGCCCGGTTCGTCCCGAGCACACCTCTTCGTACGTGGGGTTGGGCGTGTAGCCACCGGCATATCCGACGGCGGTGGAGTACACGCCGTCGAGCTGCCAGAATTCCTTCTCCGCGCCCCAGAAGCAGCCCATGCCGACGACGGCGGTCTCCATGCCGTCGGGAAAGGGCGGCTGCAGCGGGTGCCCGTTGACGAAGTGGGCGTCGGGCACCGGCATCGGGGTCGCGCGGCCCGGCAGGGCCTGATCCGGCGTGACCATCACGGATTTCGCGCCGGCACGGGCGACGATGTCATCGAACCAAGACATACGTCGATGCTACGCGTGGTCCGACGCGTCCACCGGTTGCTCCGGCGCCCCGGTGGGTTCGGGGGGCTCGGGGGGTTTGGGTGGCTCGGACGGTGTCGCCTTCCTGCCGATCCGGCTGGTGCGGGACGACAGCCAGCGCGCGGCCGGCACCTCCACCCACCGGTACAGCACCTCCGAGACCAGGGCGGTGACGACGAGGAACGCGATGACGGCGCCGGTGCGGCCGAGCGGGCCCACGGCGTTCTCGTAGACGCGGTACAGGATCAGCGTGTGGACGAGGTAGATCGCGTAGCTGCGGGTGGCGGTCCACCGGATCACCGACCACCGCGTCGGGCGTCCCCGGTAGCGACCGAGGAGCACCACGCATGCGGTGACGACGGCGATGGTCCACAGGTAGCGGTCCCCGGCCCAGTACACGCGGATCTCGGTAGCGAGCCGGACCACCTCGATCTGCGCGAGCACACCGACGATCACCCAGCGCCAGTCGGCGAGGCGCGCCCACCACAGATAGATGAGCTGGCCGAGGAATATCGTCGGCAACGTCGCGGCGACCTTGGACAGCATCGGCACGGTGTACGGCTGGGGAACGTAGAGGTTGTAGAGCAGGATCAGCGCGCAGATCGCCGCGCCGAGCAGCGGCACCACGATCGGCCGGGTGCGCAGGATGGGCCGCGCGGCAACGCAGTATACGTAGAACAGCACCTGAACGACCAGTGTCCACGTGACACCGAGCACTGCGACCTCGGGTTTGAGGAAGAACCCGCCGAGCACGAAGCTGAGCGCGGCCTCGCCGTTCGAGAGCCCCGGCTGCCCGCTGAACATGCCGTTGACGCCCAGTTTGACGAGCAGCACGGCGGCGGCGATCGCGATCCAGAACGCAGGCAGCAGGCGGCCCACCCGGTCGAGTAGGAATCGCGCGGGACTGTGCCGGATCGCGGATCGGGTGATGAGCGCGCCGGTCAGGGTCATGAAGATGGCGACGCCGACGAACGACAGGTGCTGGTTGAGGTTCAACCCGTCCACGAACACCTCGTAGACGATGTCGATCATCCACCAACCGGACCCGAGATCGTCGATCAGATAGAAGGAGATGTGCGAGTAGACGACGGCGAGCACAGCGATGGTGCGCAGCAGGTCGGCGCCGGTCAGGTCGACGCGAGGTGCCACCTCTGGCCGCGAAGCTGCAGCGGGCATGTCGGATGGCATCGCCTGATCCTAAGGTTCCGTTCACCGCCTGTTCCAATTACCGGCCCCGCCCGCAATGTCCGACGGGCGCATTCGACGCCCGATTTCAGGGTCGCCGAACTTTTTTGTACGGTTATTCCCACCTCAGCACGCGGCTTGCGCAGGGTGTACCAATGAGATTGGGTTATCCCCGAGCACGATTCAACGAACACACACGTCAGGGCGCCACGCCCGCGAAGAAGGGATTCTCGTGTCTGTCTACACGCTGCCCGATCTCCCCTACGACTACGCCGCCCTCGAGCCGCACATCTCCGGCAAGATCATGGAGCTGCACCACGACAAGCACCACGCCGCCTACGTCGCCGGCGCCAACACCGCCCTCGACAAGCTCGCCGAGCTCCGCGAGGCCGACGCCCTCGCCCCCGTGGTCAACCTGCACGAGAAGAACCTCGCCTTCCACCTCGGCGGCCACACCAACCACAGCGTGTTCTGGAACAACCTGAGCCCGGACGGCGGCGACAAGCCCGAAGGCGAACTCGCCGCAGCCATCGACGACCAGTTCGGCAGCTTCGACGCCTTCCGCAGCCACTTCTCCGCCAACGCCAACGCCATCCAGGGCTCCGGCTGGTCCATCCTCGCCTGGGACTCCATCGGCCAGCGCATGATCATCGTCCAGCTCTACGACCAGCAGGGCAACATCTCCATCGGCCTGACCCCCCTGCTCATGCTCGACATGTGGGAACACGCCTTCTACCTCGACTACCAGAACGTCAAGGGCGACTACGTCAACGCCTTCTGGAACATCGTCAACTGGAACGACGTCGCCACCCGCTTCGCCGCCGCCCGCACCCAGACCGCCGGACTCATCGTCCCCGCCTGATCTGCGCGCAAAGCACTCCAGACATCTCAGCGGCGCCGCCCCCGATTCGTCGGGCGCGGCGCCGCTGCGCTGCCCCCACTCCCGCGCTTTGCACTTGTCGCGCTCCGCGCTCACGTCCACCGCGCTTTGCGCACTTATCGCCGTTGCCGCGCCCGGAGAATCGCGACAAGTGCGCGAAACGCGAGTTGGCACAGTCGTCGTCTGGGTCCTCGAGAATCAGACATGTTTGTGTCGCAACGCCGTTCATCGCGTACGTCGCGTAGCTGCGGCGCTGCGAGCCCTGACCCGACTCCGGAGTGAGACCACCCGGGCCGCCACCGAGTCCACTCAATCCGGTTGGGTGAATGGGAGATTCACCGCGATGGGTATCGTGGCTGCTATGACGGACATCACAATCGAGACCATCACCACGGGCCTTGCCTTCCCCGAGTGCCCGCGCTGGCGGGAGGGCCGCCTGTGGTTCTCCGACATCTACCGCGGTGTCGTCCTGCGCCTCGATCCGGCGACCGGCGAGGTCGAGCGGGTCGTCGAGGTCCCCGGCCAGGCCGGCGGGCTGGGCTTCCTGCCCGACGGCCGCCTGCTCGTCGCGTCCGTGCAGGAACGGAAGGTGTACCGCCTCGAGGACGACGGCACGCTCACCGTCCACGCCGATCTCCACGGCATCGCGCCGTGGCACCTCAACGACATGGCGGTCGACGCGTCCGGGCGCGCCTACGTCGGCAACTACGGTGACGACAGCGCGCCCCCGGCACCGCCGTTCCCCGCCGACCTGGCGATGGTCGAACCGGACGGTACCGCGCACGTCGTCGCGACCGAGATGCTGTTCGCCAACGGCATGGTGATCACCCCGGACGGTGCGACGCTGATCGTCGCCGAGACCCGTGCGTCCCCGGGACGGCTGACCGCCTTCACGATCGAGGCCGACGGCAGCCTCGTGAACCGGCGCACGCTCGTCGAGTTCGACGACGCGGCGGTCCTGCCCGACGGCATCGCGCTCGACGCCGAGGGCTCGGTCTGGGTGGCCTCACCGTTCAACCAGGAGGTGATCCGGGTGACCGCCGCCGG
Organism: Rhodococcus sp. W8901; assembly: GCF_013348805.1. Taxonomy (NCBI): domain Bacteria; kingdom Bacillati; phylum Actinomycetota; class Actinomycetes; order Mycobacteriales; family Nocardiaceae; genus Rhodococcus; species Rhodococcus sp. W8901. The sequence continues at coordinate 226,388 of NZ_CP054690.1, read as the reverse complement.
CGAGGTGGCCGAACGCATCGCGGTGCCGCACCCGTACGCCGTCGCGCTGGGCGGCGAGGACGGCCGCGACCTGTTCGTGTGCACGGCCGACACGTGGGTCCCGGAGGACGCGATCCGCATCGGCGGCGGCGCGATCCGGCGCCTGCGGGTACAGGTTCCGGGTGCGGGTTTCTGACTCCCGGCTGGCACTCGGGACCCCTTGTGTGCCAGCGATACAGGAGCGCATGCTCGTAGTACCCAACGAGGTGTGAACGACGTGCGCGCCGGGCGGGCTCCGACCACAGGGGCCCGCCCGGCTGCTCCCGTCGCCAGGTGCCGCACGGGAGAATCGGGGTCGCGATGAACGAGCACGAATATGTCGGGGTCGCACCGTTCCACGCCTCCGGCGACCTCCGTGGCTTCGTGATCTCGGGACGCTGGCCCGACACGACCCGCGAGTGGGCGCAGCTGCTGGCCCTTGCCGTGCGGATCGCATCCCTGCCCGGCCTGCTGCCCACGTCGACCGTCTTCGGGGCGCGGGAGGAACTCCCCGACGATCCCGCACCCGGAACGGTCGGTCTGATCGTCTCCGAAGGACCCGTGCTCGGCGAGTCCGCGGTCGCGCCGGGGCGCTTCGTCGATCATCTGCCCCCGGCACTGCTGGTCCTGCACCCGCCTGCGGAGACCGTCCCGTCGCTTCCCGAGTGCGCCGGGGTGGCATCCGGGTGCGTGCTGCTCCCCGGCCTGCCGCATCTCGGGCTCGAACACCGCGCGGCGTGGGTGGAGGCGGAGGCGGACGGCACTGTCACATCGATGATTTCGCGTGTGGGTATCGATCCGATCAGCGATCCCGACACCGCAGTTCTGGCGATGCTGCTCGCCGCGTGAACGGTTGCGGAAGAAGAAAGTTCGGGATTCCAAACTTATTGTCGCCTTTGCACTTTCGCTGATCCGGAGTTATCGTTGCCTCAGCGAAGGGGAGTAGCCCCCAATCGCTGGGTCGACATACTGGCCGGCACATTGCAGTGCCCGCCCGGCCCAGCGGACCGGATCTTCTCCGGTGGGCGAGACCTTCGGCCGTGAACGCATACGTGGCGTTCGGGGCCGGAGGAAGGTTTCCCGACATCCTCCGAGAAGCGAGAAATCCGGAGGAGGGTACATACATGCTGGCCGCGACACTGCTGAGTTTCGGCGTCATCTTCGTCGCCGAACTGGGCGACAAGTCCCAGCTCATGGCGATGACGTTCGCGCTGCGTTACCGCTGGTGGGTGGTGATCGCCGGCATCACGGTGGCGACCACCGTCGTGCACCTGGTCTCCGTCGGCGTCGGCCACTTCCTCGGTGCCGCGATTCCGACCACCGCCATGTCGATCCTCGGCGGCGTCGCCTTCCTGATCTTCGGCCTGTGGACACTGCGTGGCGACAAGCTCTCCGACGAGGAGGAGCAGAAGGCCCGCAAGGTCACCGGATCGGCCTTCCTGGCGGTCGCGTCGGCGTTCTTCCTCGCCGAACTAGGCGACAAGACCATGCTCGCCACCGTCACGCTCGCAGCGGACAACGACTGGGTGGGCGTGTGGATCGGATCGACGGTCGGCATGGTGGCCGCGGACGCCCTCGCGATCGTCGTCGGCGCGCTGCTCGGCAAGCATCTGCCCGAGGCGGTCGTCAAGATCGGCGCCGCGGTGCTGTTCTTCGCGTTCGGCGCCTGGCTGCTGCTCGAGGGCCTGTTCCCGGACAGCCCCGCCGGTCCGATCGCGGCGGGCGCCGTCGTCGCCGTCTCCGCCGTCGCGGCCATTGCCCGACGCGCTGTCCGTGGGCCCCACACCCCGGCACCCGCCGAGCAGGTCGACGCACCCCGCGGTTCCTAGACTGACGGCATGGACCAGACGCAGCCCGACCTGCTCGCCCCTCTCGGTGATCTCGCCGCCTTCGCCGGACGCTGGGTGGGCGGGGGTGCCGGCCACTACCCGACCATCGACGACTTCGCGTACGACGAGGAAATCGAGCTCTCCCCCAGCGGAAAGCCGTTCCTCTTCTACCGCTCCCGCACCCGCAAGCCCGGTGGTGGCATGCCGATGCACACCGAGACCGGCTACCTGCGACTCACGGACGGCGTCGCCGAACTGCTCGTCACCCAGCCGACCGGTTTCGTCGAAATCCACCGCGCCACACTGTCCGACGGCATCCTCGACTTCGCACCGCACGCGCTGAGCGCGTCGCCCGACGCCAAGCCGGTCCACGAGATCCGGCGCCGCTTCGCCGTCGACGGCGACGTGCTCAGCTACGACATGTGGATGGCCTTCGACACGACGCCGATGACGCACCACCTGCGCGCGGAGCTGCGGCGCGCCGCGTAGAGCACGCTCAGAAGTCCCAGTCGGCGTCCTCGGTCGGCTTCTGCTTCCCGATGACGTAGGCGCTGCCGGAGCCGGAGAAGAAGTCGTGGTTTTCTCCGGCCCCGGGGTCCAGCGACGACAGGATCGCGGGGTTGACCTCGCAGTCCGATGCCGGGAACAGCGCCTCGTAGCCGAGGTTCGCGAGCGCCTTGTTCGCGTTGAACCGCATGTAGGACAACACGTCCGACGTCCAGCCCACCTCGTCGTACAGGTCTGCGGCGTACTCGACCTCGTTGTCGTAGAGGGTCTGCAGCAGCTCGTACGTGTAGGCGCGGTGCTCGTCGCGGGCGCCGACGTCGAGGTGTTCGAGCGCCTGCCGGCACTTGTACCCGATGTAGTACCCGTGCACCGCCTCGTCGCGGATGATCAGGCGGATGAGGTCGGCGGTGTTGGTGAGGTTGCCGTGGCTCGCCCAGTACATCGGCAGGTAGAAACCGCTGTAGAACAGGAACGATTCGAGCATCACCGATGCCGCCTTGCGCTTCAGCGCGTCGTCCCCGCGGTAGTAGTCGACGATGATCTGCGCCTTGCGCTGCAGGTGCGGGTTCCGTTCCGACCAGTCGAAGGCGGCATCGATCTGCCGGGTGGAGCACAGCGTCGAGAAGATCGAGCTGTAGCTCTTGGCGTGCACCGACTCCATGAACGCCATGTTCGTCAGCACCGCCTCCTCGTGCGGGGTGACGGCGTCGGCGATCATCGCGACGGCGCCGACGGTGGCCTGCGCCGTGTCGAGCAGCGTCAGTCCGGTGAACACCCGGATCGTCATCTCCCGCTCGACGTCGGTGAGCGTTTCCCACGACGCCAGATCGTTGGACAGTGGGATCTTCTCCGGCAGCCAGAAGTTGCTGGTGAGGCGGTCCCACACCTCGGCGTCCTTGGGATCGGGCAGCCGGTTCCAGTTGATCGCGTGCACTCGGTCGACCAGCCGTTCACTCACCGCCGCTCGCCTCCGTCAGACCGACGAGCCGACCGGCCCGGGCCGCGTCGAACCGTCGGCCGACATCGGACCAGTCGACGATCGACCACAGCCGTTCGATGTAGTCCGCCTTGACGTTGTGGTACTGCAGGTAGAAGGCATGCTCCCACGCGTCGAACACGAGCAACGGCGTGCTGGTGACCGCGAAGTTCGCGTGGTGATCGTGCAACTGGTGCACCACGAGGCGACCGCCGACCGGTTCCCAGGCCAGCACGCCCCACCCCGATCCCTGCACCGTGCCGGTCACCGCCGTCATCTCGGCGCGGAAACTGTCGAAGCTGCCGAAGAATTCGTCGATCGCGGCCGCCAGTTCGCCGTCGGGACGGTCGCCGCCTTCCGGCGACAGGTTGCGCCAGAAGATCGAGTGCAGCGCGTGACCGGAGAGGTTGAAGGCGAGGGCACGTTCGAGGCCGGCGAGCGCCGAGTAGTCGCCGCGCGCCCGGACCTCGTGGAGTTGTTCCATGGTGCTGTTCGCTCCCCTCACGTACGCAGCGTGATGTGCGCCGTGGTGCAACTCCATTATCTCGCCGGAGATCGCCGGTTCCAGGGCGCCGTAGTCGTAGGCCAGGTCGGGAAGTGCATAGCCGCCGGTGCCGTTCATGTCCTCATGCCTCTCTTCGGTGCGTGACGACACGAGACTAGCTCGAGTTCGGTAACCCGAACATAATTGTTCGATCACGCGGATATCCCGCGCACCGGAAACACGGAGACCGATATCACTCAATCGCTTGATTGATGTTCGGTTCGACCGTAGGCTCGGTTCCCACGCCTCAACGAGATCACTCGAGTTTCGTTCCAGCTCAATGTTTCTGAGCACGGAGGTACCGCCCGTGCCCGCCCAGGAGATAGGACCGCCATGAGCACCCTCGACTACGTCGACACCACCCGAGGACCGTCCGCCACGGACAAACTGCACTTCAACGAGGCCGGCGACGGCCATCCGCTGGTGCTGCTGCACGGTTCCGGCCCGGGCGTATCCGGCTGGTCCAACTTCTCGAAGAACCTCCCGGTGTTCGCCCGCAACTTCCGTACCGTCGTCGTCGACATGCCGGGCTTCGGCGCGAGTCCCGACATGGAGTACGACCGCCCGTACCCCGAGATCGCCGCGCAGTCGATCGTGACGCTGCTCGACGACCTCGGGATCGAGAAGGCGCACCTGCTGGGCAACTCCATGGGCGGCTGGGTCGCGCTCGAGACCGCGGCGCTCGCCCCGGAACGCGTCGAGCGCCTGGCCCTGATGGGCCCGGGTGGCCTGTACGCGCCGCTGCTGGGACCGATGCTCAGTGAGGGCGCGCGTCGGCTCAACGCCTTCCTCGTCGATCCCACCCGCGAGGCCCTCGAGGCGTGGGTGGATTCGATGGTCTACGACCCGGCCACCGTCACGCCGCAATTGCTCGACGAGCGCTGGGCCAACGCCACCGCACCCCGCGCGATCGAGCGCATGCGCGCGGTGATGGCGTCGCTCGCACTGCCCGGTAAGGCACCGCTGTGGACGCGCACCGACGAGATCCCGCACAAGACCCTGGTCACGTGGGGCCGCGACGACCGGATGCTGCCACTCGACGGCGCCCTGTTCGCACTGCGCCGCATGCCCAAGGCCGACCTGCACGTCCTGGGCGAGTGCGGGCACTGGGCGCAGGTCGAGCGCAAGCACGACTTCGAATCCCTCGTGACCGACTTCCTCACCCGCTGACCCGGCATCCCAGCCGGCGAAAGGAGCTTTCACACATGCTTTTCCAGCACGATGCGATCGATAGCGTCCTCGCCGCCGGGGACCGCCTGAGCGCACTGGAATCCGAGTGCGTCGAGGAGCGCAGGCTCGCAGCCGACAGCGCGAAGATCCTGCGCGATGCGGGCATCATGCGCCTGATCCAGCCCAAACGCTGGGGCGGGTTCGAGGCCGCGCCGACTACCGGATCGACGACGTGTGGTTCACGTCCGGACTGGCGGGCACCGGCAGCAACGACATCGTCGTGGACGGCGTGTTCGTCCCCGAGCACCGCGTCCTCGACGTCGAGGACCTGTACGCGGGCCGCTGCCCGGGCCGCGAGGTCAACCCGAGCGCGCTGTTGCGGGTGCCGTGGTACACCCTGTTCGTCAACGCCGTCGTGGTGCCGCTGGTCGGGATGTCCCGCCGCGTGCTCGACGAGGCGGTCGGAATTCACAAGTCCCGCTCGGCCGCAGACGCCACCACACTTCCCCGTCCGGCAACCCTCGCCCGGTTCACCGAGGCGGACTTCGAGATCGACACCGCCTACCGGATCCTCCAGTCGAACCTGGCCGACGCCTTTGCGGCCGTGGCGGATTCCGACGTCGTCCCGATGGAGATGCGGCAGCGTTCGAAGCGCGATCACATCGCCGCGGTCGGCCTGGCGGTCTCCGCCGCGGACAAGGCGTACCAGGTGGGCGGGCCCCGCTCGATCGCGACGTCCAGCGCGCTGCAGTCGGTGTGACGCGACGTCCACGCCGGACAGCATCACGCAATCAACCTGCCGGACAAGGTCAACCACGAATACGGCACCTACCTGCTCACCGGCGACCCCGGAACGCTCTACTGATTCGAGGAGATGCAATGCCTGTTCTCTCGCTGGGATACCTGCGCCTCGTGGTGACCGAGTCCGCGACACCGGGATTGGCGGCCGTCGGGTTCGAGGTGCTCGACCGAACGGACCTGCGCCACCTGGTCGAGCGGATCGAGGCCGCCGGTATCCCGACGCACGCCGGCACCGCCGCGGAGTGTGCGCTGCGCCAGGTCACCGGGTTCGTCGCGTTCGACGATCCGTCGGGCAACCGGGTGGAACTGTTCTACGGACCCGTCCTGAGCCATCGGCCCGTCGACCTGCCCTCGGTGTCCGGGTTCGTGACCGGCGACCAGGGCATGGGCCACGTGATCCTCAATGTGACCGACACCGAGGTCGCCTACGACTTCTACACGGGGGTACTGGGATTCGCCGAACGCAACTCGCTCGAGCTGCCGGGCGGCACCAGCTACTTCCTGGGCTGCAACCCGCGTCAGCACACTCTCGGGCTCAATCCGGCCGAGGGTCCGGGGCTGCTGCACTTCATGGTGGAGACCGCGGAGATCGACGACGTCGGCAAGGCGCTCGACCGGGCGCACGACCTCGGCATCCCCATGATGCAGTCGCTCGGCAAGCACACCAACGACCGGATGCTCTCGTTCTACATCTATTCTCCCGAGGGGCATGCCACCGAGATCGGTTGGGGCGGTGAGCGGATCGCGGCTCCGACGCCGACCTACCGGCTCACCGAGGGCGCGGTGTGGGGTCATCGGTACACGCCGCCCCCGGCCGGCGCGAAGGGCCTGCCCCGGTGACGGGAACCCTCGACGGCGGACTCTCGACGGGCACCGGAGTCCCATCGACCGAGCCACAGCAGCGTTGGACGCCGCGGCTCGTCACCGTGCTGGTGGTCCCGATCCTCGTCTCCGAGATCATCCCGGTCTCGGCAGCCCCGGACAACCAGGTGGTCAGCTCGAGCGTCGCGGAGGTGAGCCGCACACTGATGGCGGGCGTCGGCTTCGTGTGGGCATACGTCCTGTTCCTGCCCCGCCGATTCGGTGCCATCGAACAAGCGCTTCGTCAGTAAAGCGGCCGATAACCCGCTGCTAGCCTCGGGTAGTACACGATCGAATCAATACCTGAACAAGAGGAGTGAACCGTGGCGTCAGTGGGCCGACGCGAGGTGATCCTGGCCGAATCGGCACGACTGTTCTCCGATCGTGGCATCACAGCGACAACGATTCGGGAGATCGGCGAGGCAGTCGGACTCAATTCGGGAACGCTCTATCACTATTTCAACTCGAAGGACGCAATCGTCTCCGAGATCCTGGTGAGCTTCCTGACCGACCTGGTGGAGCGCTACAACTCCGTCGTCGAGTTGCCGGAGACCGCGCGCGAGCGTCTCGCGAGGATCGTGCGCGTCTCCCTCGAGACGGCCGACGCCCATCCGTACGCGACCGAGATCTACCAGAACGAGTTCGCGAACCTCGGCACGCTCCCCCGCTATACCGAGATCGCCGCGGCGGTCGAGGCTTCCCACGATGCCTGGTTCGGGATCGTCGAGGACGGCGTCCGCGGCGGCGAATTCAATTCCGGGATAGACGTTTTCGAGTTCCAGCGGATGATGCGCGAATGCGTGTTCATGTCCGTGCGCTGGCATCGCAAGACCCTGAGCCGGGACATCGAGTCCCTGACGACGACCCTCACCACCGTCTTCCTCAACGGGTTCGTCCCGGCGCCGACAGAGACCGACGGCGCTCCCCTCGCGCCGGCACCGAAACGAGCACGCACCAAGAAGATCGTCGCCGCCCCCGCCCCCGAACCGGAGACCCCGACCGGCGGGGCCGAGGACATCCGGGCCGAACTCGACTCACTGCGCACCGAACTGCGGGCGATCCGCGAGGCCATCGCGGACCGACCCGACGCGAGCTGATCCGTCCGCTGGAACCCTCCCGGACCGAGCCCGCGGCGACCTAGACTCCGGACATGACCGATGATCCGCGGATCCACACATTCGGTGACGACGCCCTCGGCGACCTGGACGCGACCGGCGTCGCCGCCCGCATCGCGGCCGGTGAGGTGTCGTCACGGGAGGTCGTGCAGGCGGCCATCGACCGCGCCGAGAAGGTCCAGGGCAGGCTGAACGGTATCCAGGCCCGCGACTTCGAGCGAGCCCTGAAGCTGTCCGATACCCCGCGCCGCGGCGTCTTCGCCGGTGTACCGACGATCGTCAAGGACAACGTCGACGTCGTGGGGCTGCCCACCGGGCAGGGCAGTGCCGCGTTCACCCCCGCCCCCGCCGACCGCAACAGCGACTTCGTGGACCAGTTCCTGTCGACGGGCTCCGTCTCCATCGGCAAGAGCCGGCTGCCCGAGTTCGGGTTCAGCGCCTCCACCGAGTACTCCGACGCCGATCCGGTCCGGAACCCGTGGAACCCCGAGTACTCGTCCGGTGCGTCGTCCGGCGGTTCGGCGGCGCTCGTGGCGTCCGGCGCTCTACCCTTCGCGCACGCGAACGACGGGGGCGGCTCCATCCGAATTCCCGCTGCGGCATGCGGGCTCGTCGGTCTGAAGCCGACCCGCGGCCGCACCATCCCCGATGCGACCGACAAGACCATGCCGATCCGGATCGTCACGCAGGGCGCCATCAGCCGCTCGGTGCGCGACACCGCCCGCTTCTACGCCGCGGCCGAGCAGTACTACCGGAACCCGAAGTTGCCGCCGATTCGCCTGGTGGAGGGTCCGGCCGCAACGCGGCTGCGGGTCGGCGTGATCGCCGACTCGGTGACCGCGGTGCCCACCGACGACGAGACGCGCAAGTCCGTGGCATCCACCGCCGATCTGCTCGACGAACTCGGCCACCATGTCGAGGAGGCGTCGCTGCCGGTCGGCGAGGACTTCATGCGCGACTTCAAGCTGTACTGGGGCTTCCTGTCCTTCGCGATCCTCGCCGGCGGGAAGCGGATGTTCGGACCGACGTTCGATCCGAAGAAGACCGACAATCTCAGCCGCGGACTGGATGCGATGTACCGCAAGCACATGGTCGAGACACCCCGCATGCTGTACCGGTTGCGGCGCACGGCCCGCACCTACTCCCGAGCGTTCCAGAAGTACGACGTCGTGCTCTCCCCGGTCCTCGGACACACCACCCCCAAGCTCGGGTACCTCTCCCCCGCACAAGATTTCGACACACTGTTCGAGCGCCTGGTGACCTACGCCTCGTTCACCCCGCTCAACAACGCCTCCGGCGGACCGGCCATCTCCCTCCCACTGCACCGGACGTCGAACGGTCTGCCCCTGGCCTCGCACTTCTCCGCGAACCACGGCGACGAGCGCACCCTCCTCGAACTCGCCTTCGAACTCGAGGCCGCCCGGCCCTGGGCCCGGATCCAGGACCCCGACTGACCCGACACCTGTCCGCCCCACCTCCCGACCCACCTCGAGCGATGAACGGGAGCTCACGGCACGGTTCGGGTTCGGGGCGTGCCGTCAGTTCCCGTTCGACGCGGTCAGCACCGCGACGATGTCGTGCTGGCCGCGGGACTGCGCCTTCTGCAGCGGCGTGCGGCCCCGCGCGTCGCGGATCGACGGGTCGGCGCCGGCGTCGAGCAGCGGGACACGACATCGAGGTACCGGGCCGATCCGTCGCCGTAGACGATCGCCTCGTGTAGCGCCGTCCAACCCGGGTCGTTGACGTGGTTCACCGGCACCCCCGCCCGGATCAGGGTCCGCACGGTCTCCACGTGCCCGTACTCGGACGCCGGGATCAGCGCGGTCCCACCGAATCGGTTGGTGCTGTGCATATCAGCGCCGCCGCCACGGCGACCGCGTTCGCCTTGGTCGCCTCCACCAGCGGGGTCCGGCCGCCCGCACCCCGGGCCTCTGCATCGGCTCCGCCGGCGAGAGCGTCGCGCACTCGGACCGCGTCGCCCGTCCGTACCGCCGCGAAGAGCGCCCCTTCGAGTTCCGGCGTGGACACCGGCGTGGGTACGGGCGACGCGACGTCGGAAGACACTGGCGTGGAATATGTCTCGGGCACCTCGGCGCTGCCGCACGCGGCCGCCGTCAATGCGACGGCGGCCAGCAGGACGGCAGCCCTCACTGCAGGCTCCCGGCGATCTCGGCGAGTCCGGCTGCGGCGCAGGCCTGGTCGGCGTTGCCGTCGGGCGCACCGCCCACCCCGATGCCGGCGATCGACGCGTTACCCACGTTCACCGTGACACCACCGGGCAGGAACAGCGTGCCGGGCAGGTCAGCAACGGTCGGGCCGTCGCCCTTCGCGCGGCCGGTGAGGTCGCTGGTGTTCGCACCGAACGCGGCGGCCGTGTAGCCCTTGGCCCGCGACGCCTCCACGGTGTGCTGGGCCGCGTTGTCGCCGCGCAGCATCGCCTGCACGTTGCCGAAGCGGTCCACCACCGAGACGGTGACGTAGCCGAGGCCGTCGGCCTGGCACTTCGCGAGCGCGGCCTGCGCGGCGCGGCCGGCGGTCGCCACGGCCAGCCGGTTCGCGGAGACGGTGCCCTTGTCGGCGGCGCCGGGCTGTTGCGACGAGACCGCGGCGGGCGCGACCTCCATGGCGGTGGGCGGAGCGGCAGCGTCGTCGGTCGATCCGCAGGCGGCCGCGGCCAGCAGGGCAACGGTGGGGACGGCGATCGCGAGGGCTCGGGGCAGGCGGAGGGAGGTGGTCATCTTCGGTCCTCTCGGAGGTGGTGAATCGATCGATTCGAGCCTCGCTCCGACGGCTGTTCGACGGCATCGCCCGCCCGTCTGCGCTGGTCTCGACCCTCCGGCCACGCAGACATCATCCGAATGGCCGATCCGCGCGGGTTGCGGTCTCCGTAGGATCGGGCCGTGCAGGACAAGTCGGCGTTCCGCGGACCGATCGGGGTCGCGATCCACCTCTCGTTCTACGTGCTGCTCGCGGCGTCCACGGCCCGCTACCTCACGTATCACGGGTTCGGCGACCGCTGGGTGGTCATCGCGAGCCTCGTCGCCGTACTCGCGGCGCTCTACATGGTGGTCGTGGTGACCTCGCGCCGCGGCGCGGTGTGGCAGCCGTGGGTGTGGCCGGTCCTGAGCACGTGGGTGGCACTGGTGTGGCTCGCGCCGAGCTTCGCGTGGACGGCGTTCCCGATCTTCTTCCTCTGCACCCGCGCGTTCCCGCGGTGGCTCGCGTTCCTGGTGGTCGCCGCGCTGGCGGTGTTCACCGGCATCGAGTTCGTGTCGTTCAGCGGGCGGACCGAATGGGCGGTGTTCCTGGCCCCGCTGTGCACGGGCGCCCTCATCGTCCTCGCCTACGGCCAGGTGGAGCGCGACAGCGCCGAACGGGAACGACTGCTCGGTGAACTCGTCACCGCCCAGTCCAGGCTCGCCGAGACCGAGCGGGAGGCCGGCGTGCTGTCCGAACGCGAACGGCTCGCGCGGGAGATCCACGACACCGTCACACAGGGACTCACCAGCGCGCTGCTGCATCTCGAGGCGGCCGAGCAGGTGTGGGAGCAGCCGGGGCCACGGGCGCGGGAGGAGGTCCACGTCGCAACGGCGTCGCTGCGCGAGAACCTGGCCCAGACCCGGGATCTGGTCCACTACCTGAGCTCCCCCGACCTCGAGACGCAGACGCTGGAAGCGGCGCTGCTCGCCGCCGCCCGCGGATATGTTCCGTCGGCGCAGCTTCGGGTGATCGGCGAACCGGCGCCGCTGCCGTCCGCCGTCGAGCACGCACTGTTGCGGATCACGCAGAGCGCGGTGTCGAACATCCGCCGGCACGCCCACGCGCAGACTGTGGGGGTGACCCTGACATACCTGCCCGACGCCGTCGCCCTGGACATCTTCGACGACGGCGCCGGCTTCGACGTGGGCGACCGCAGCGGATTCGGACTGACGGCGATGCGGAAGCGGGTCGAGGCGCTCGGCGGGACATTCTCGGTGGAGAGCGCACCCGGCGAGGGCACCGTCGTGGCCGCCCAGGTTCCGGTCGGGGGTGCGGCGTGATCTCCGTGCTGCTGGTGGACGACCACCTCGTGGTGCGCGCGGGGCTGCGCGCCCTGCTGGACTCGCAACCCGACATCGAGGTGACCGGCGAGGCCGACACCGGCGAGGACGCCGTCGCGCTCGCCGCGGACCGCGCACCGGATCTGATGATGATGGATCTCGCGCTCGGCGCCGGAATCGATGGGGTGGAAGCGATTCGACGCATCCGCGCCGCCCGGCCCGACCAGCCGGTGCTGGTGTTCACCACCTACGACACGGATGCCGACGTGGTGCGCGCACTCGACGCGGGCGCGATCGGCTACCTGCTCAAGGACTCCGCGCCGCGGGACATCTTCGCCGCGATCCGCGGCGCGGTCGTGGGCCAGAGCGTGCTGTCGCCGCCCGTCGCGGCCCGCGTGCTCGACCAGATGCGCCGACCCGACCAGGCCCTCACCGCACGCGAGGCGGAACTGCTGACCCTGCTGGCCGAGGGCCTGACGAACAAGGAACTGGGCCGGCGGCTGTTCATCAGCGAGGCCACCGTGAAGACCCACCTCGCCCACATCTACGCCAAGCTCGGCGTCGACTCTCGTGCCGCAGCCGTCTCGATCGCCCTGCGGCGGGACGGGATTCGCTGAGGATACCTATCTGTTTCGGGTGAGCAGCCTGACCTTGCGGGTGGTGCCGGTGCCTTCGAGGGCGTCGCGCAGGCCGTCACCGAACGTGGAAAGCGCCAGAACGGTTGCGACGATCATGACCGCAGGCGCGATCAGCGCGGCAGGAGCGGTGTAGACGTTGTCGAATGCATCGCGCAGCATGCTGCCCCAGGATGTCTGCGGCGCCTGCACGCCGAGCCCGAGGAAGCTCAGCGATGCCTCGGCGACGATCGCAACGCCGGCGGAGAAGGTGAGCTGCACCAGAATCGGGGACGCAGCGTTGGGAAGCACATGCCGCCACAGCAGCCGCCACTGCGAACATCCCAGTGCCCGACAGGCTTCGATATAGGTTTCGGTGGCGACAGACTCGGCGGCTCCGCGGGCGAGACGGAAGAGTGACGGCGCAAGCACGATACCGATGGCGAGCATCGCGTTGGTCAGTCCCGGGCCGAGGATGCCGACGACGGCGATGGCCAGGATCAGGGGCGGCAGCGACTGCAATGCGTCGGAGATCCGCGACAGCACGGCCCCCACCCAGCCGCCGAGCAATCCGGCGAGCAATCCGAACGGGATTCCCAACAGCGCGGCGACGCCGACGGCCTGCACGATGGCCGCGAACGTCACCGACGCTGCGTCCAGCAGTCGGCTGAGATTGTCGCGGCCGTACAGGTCGGTCCCGAGGAGGTGCGCTCCGTCGGCCGGGGCGAAACTGTTCGACAAGTCCTGCGCATTCGGGTCGTACGGTGCGAGCAGGCCGCCGAACGCGGCCAGCAGCATCACAACGACGAGGAATCCCAAGGCGACCATCGCCAACCGGTTGCTCCGCAGCAACCGGAGCGGGCGACTGGTGGTCCAGAAATGGACGAAGGGATTGGGCGGACGTGTCACCGCGGCATCGGTCGTGCTGATCATGGTCAGGCCTTTCAGACGCGAACGCGAGGATTGAGGTAGCCGTAGGTGGCATCGACGATCACGTTGATCACCACGATGAACACCGCGCAGACCATGACGATGCCGAGGATCACCGGGACGTCGCGAGAGAAGACGGAGCTCACCGCGAGTGTGCCCAGTCCCGGGAGCGCGAAGACGAACTCGACCGTCACCGCACCGGCAAGGACCCGCGAGACCTGCAGGCCCAGCACCGTGACGATCGGTACGCCGGCGTTCTTGAGGCCGTGTTTTCCGATGATCGCTTTCTGCAGCAGACCTTTGGCGCGAGCAGTGCGTATGAAGTCCCGGCCCAGCACGTCGACGAGCGAGGCGCGAGTCTGTCGCGCCAGTTCGGCAGCGGAGATGGCGGCGATCGCGATCGCCGGAAGGATCAGATGCTGCAGCCACGCACCTGCTCCGTCGGTGAGCATCGCGTATCCGGTGGCAGGGAAAATCGGACTGAGGATTGCCAACGGGATCACCAACGCCAGCGCAACGATGAACGGCGGCACCGCGATGGCCACACTCGAGAGTACGGTCAGCCCCCGGTCCAACCACGAGTTCGGGCGCACCGCAGCGGCGATGCCCGCCGGCAGTCCGACGGCCACCACGATCAGCATCGTCACGAACGTCAGCGAGAGGGTCACCGGAAGTCGTTCGGCGATGATCTGCACCACCGACTGAGTGCTGTAGAGCGAGGTCCCCAGGTCTCCGGTCAGCGCCCCACCGAGCCAGTCGAGGTACCGCACGATCAACGGTTGGTCCAGCCCGAGCGCCTGCCTGGTCTGTTCGATCTGCTCGGCGCTGGCATTGTCACCGGCCAGCGCCGTCGCCGCATCGCCCGGAACGAGATCGACGAGCGCATAGACGAAGAAGCTGACGAACAGCAACATCGGGATCGCCGAGGCGATCCGCTTTGCGATCAGGGTCAGCATCAGGACTCCTTCGCGGTGCCGACCATCGCCGACGCGGCACGCCCCGCGTCCGCTTCGGCTCGTCTGCCGAGGAAGTGCGCCCGCGGATCCGGGATCGCCTCCAGCAAGGTCTTGGTGTAGGCGTGCTGCGGATCGGTGAAAACCTGCTCGGTGGGCCCCATCTCCACGATCACACCCTTGCGCATCACGGCGACGCGGTGCGCGAGGAACCGCACGAGCGACAGGTCGTGCGAGACGAACACATATGCCAGTCCGCGCTCGCGTTGCAGGTCGATGAGCAGGTTGAGCACCTGCGCCTGGATCGAGACATCCAGTGCCGCAACGGGTTCGTCACACACGATGAAATCCGGCTCGGTGGTCAGCGCTCGCGCAATCGCGATGCGCTGCAACTGGCCGCCCGAGAACTCACGCGGATACTTGTCGAGCTGGTCGGCCCGCAGCCCGACCCGCGCCAGCAAGGCGGTCACCGCGGCGTCGCGTTCAATCCCCTTCAAACCGCGGTGGATCGTGAGCGGCTCACCGACCGCCTCGCGGATGGTCATATGGGGGTCGAGAGACGAGAACGGATCCTGGAAGATCATCTGAGCCCGTTGCCGGAACTCGCGCAGCTCCGCCCTGGACAGACCGCGAACATCGCGGCCGTCGAACACGATCGATCCCGAGTCCGGTTCGATCAGTCGCAGGGCAAGACGGCCGACGGTGGACTTGCCTGCACCGGATTCCCCTACGATCCCGACGGTCTCTCCCCTCTCGACGGTGAAGGAGACATGGTCGGTCACCGTGGTACGTTCACGCACCCGACCGAGCAGGTTCCGCTTCACCGGATAGGTCTTGACGAGATCCGATACTTCCAGCAGCGGGCTCATCCCGTGATCCCTTCCAACACCAGATCATTCGCGCGTACACATCGCACCGCCCGCGTGGACTCGGCTGCGGCACCCGCGAGTGGAACGGGGCCGGCTTCGCATTCCGGACCCGCATGGGGGCATCTCGGCGCGAACCGGCACGAATCCGGCCAGTCCCACGGTGCGGGTACCGCTCCCGCGATCGCCTGCAGCGGAGCCGACCGGTCCCGGTGATCCGGAATCGCATCGAGCAGGCCCTGGGCGTAGGGGTGCTGCGGGGACAGAAACAGATCCTCGACCGGTGCGGACTCGATCACCTGTCCGGCGTACATCACATTGACGGCGTCACACATCTGCGCGACGACGCCGAGATCGTGGGTGATGAACAAGATCGCAACCTCGAACTGCTGCTGCACCTCTCGCATCAGATCGAGCATCTGCGCCTGCACGGTGACGTCCAGGGCGGTGGTCGGCTCGTCGGCGATCAGCAGTTTCGGTCGGCACACCATTGCGATCGCCAGCATCACCCGCTGACACATCCCACCGGAGAACTCGTGCGGATAGGCATCGGCGCGCCGCGCCGCGTCGTCGATCCCCACGGCGTCGAGCATCTCCACCGCGCGCGCCCAGGCGGCCTTCCGACCCACCCGTTCGTGCCTGCGCACGACCTCCGCGATCTGCGACCCGACAGAGAAGGCCGGGTCCAGGCTACGTCGGGGCTCCTGAAAGATCATCGACACTTCGGTGCCGCGCACATCCGCCAGCTCACGATCGGTCATGCCGACCAGCTCACGGCCGGCCACTCGGATCGACCCCGACACCTTCGACGTCGCCGCCGGCAGCAATCCCATCGCGGCGAGTGACGTCACCGTCTTGCCGGACCCGGATTCCCCGACGACACCGACCACCGATCCCGCCGGTACCGACAGGTCGACTCCGTCGACCACCCGGGTCCATCCACGATCGGTGACGAAGTCCACCGACAGTCCCTCGACCCGCAACACCGGCTCCGCATCAGCGTGCGTCGACGTCAATCGGCCAGCGACATCGATACTCATGCAACAACTCCCGAACTCTGAGGGCCTGCAGCCACTATGGGACTGTGGCGAAGAAGGGGTTCGCAAATGACTGAAAGCATGTGACAGTTCACATCTTTAACGAACGTTAATCATCTTCCGTCCGAAACGTCAATAGCCGAATGCTCGTGTCCTGTTGTCTACCAACATGTTTACAAACAAGCATGACCGGGGATCGGCTGCCGCGGCGGTCCGATACGCAGAAGATCGCGTTCGGCCGTACCGTCACAGCCAATCCCCGGTCATGCTTTCGTTCATCGGTGCCAGCGTTCAGCCACCACCGGTTCGACGACTCGAGTGGCTACTTCGCCACACCGACGTGCCGTAAGTCAGGGACTCCCTGGATTCGGGACATCGCCATGTCGGTGGCTCCGATGACCTTGTCGGAATAGGCGAACTGAGTGGGGGTCGCACAGATGAAGACGTTCATTGCCTGCTCGGTTGCGATCGAGGCGGTGTCCTCGAGGAGTTGCGTGCGCTGGTCCTCGGTCAGAGCCGGGTCGAACGCTCGATCCAGGGTCTCGTCGAAGCCGGCGGGACGCGGTCCGGGGAACAGCTGGGGCGTCCGGTACCAATACTGGAACGACTGCAGCGAACTCGCCCGTGGCACTCGGCCGTTGAGGACCGCGTCGTACGCATCGCCCTGCGCGAACCGGGCATTCATCTCCGCTTGATCGACTTCTTGATAGTTCACCTTGATTCCGATGTCTTCGAGCTGCGATCGCACCGCGGTCGCAAGTTCAACCACCGGGGAGACCCGCGACGGCGCCATCATGTCGATCTCGAGGCTGCCCGCACCGGCCGACTCGAGAATCTGTCGGGCACGCTCCGGGTCGAAGTCGTATCGAATCGGCGGCTCTTCGAGGTATCCGACGGTTCCCGGCGTGGCGGCCTGCGGATTGGGCGTGCACTGACCGTGCATGATCGATTTGTTGATACCTTCCCGGTCGATCGCGAAGTTCATCGCCTGACGAACCTCCGGCCGCGCCATGTCGGCAGAGTTCGTGTTCACATTCACCACGTACTCCGTGGAGGGCGGGTAGGAGTAGAAGCCGTATCCGCGACCGAGATTCGACGCTTGGGTGTAGTCGACGGGCATCACGTACGCGAGGTCGATCTGGCCGGAGCGCAGAGCGTTGATGCGCGCGTTGCCATCCGCGTAACCGGTGATGGTTATCCGTTCCGGCAGCTGCGCGGACGGGTCCCAGTACCCATCCCTCCGCACGTACGAGATCGAATCACCTACGCGCAGAGTGTCCAGCTTGTACGGGCCGGATCCGACCGGCCGCACGTCGAGATCCGGGTTGTTCACGGCGTTGGGACTGATGAGCATCCCCTCGACGCCGGACAGGACGTACGGAAGATCCGAGGCAGGCCGGTTCGTCCGTATCGTTACCCGCAACGGATCCACAACGTCGATGCCCTCGACCATCGAGAAGAAGCTCGAAACTGTCGATCCGGGTAAGCGCATGGCGCGCTCCAGCGAGGCCTTCACCGCTGTCGAATCGAGCACCGCGCCATCGGAGAACGTGACGTCGTCGCGGAGAGTGAAGGTTACGGATCGGCCGTCCGGTCCGAATTCCCACCCGGTGGCGACCATCGGGGCGAGCACCGCTCCGTTCTCACCGTTCACGATCTGCGTGAGACGATCGTAGAGCGGCGTGAGGTACGGATATGCAGCAACGGTCGAGGGCGCCGTGTAGGGATCCACCGGCCGCGGCGGGAGGAAGTAGCCCACCCGCAGGTGCCCGGCCGGATCGGCTTCGGAGACGGCGGGTCCCGTCGTTGTTCGCTCCTGCGCGGCGGGTTGGCCGCCGCATCCGGTGACGGCGAGCGCAAGGATCGCAGCGGCACCACAGACTTTTGCACCTAGAAATCTCACGATTGTTCCTCTCGCAGGAAGGGTCTCGATTGACGAAAGACGTGGCGGTTCCGCCAATTCGACTCAGGTGAACCGTCTATCGAGGTCGGTTGAACGTCGTTCACACGCCGGCCGGAGCCGTACGCCGGTCGGTCATCGTGATGCTCGCCGACACCGGACAGAACACACCACCAAGTTCACACTGACTGTTGTTCAACGCTTTTCGCCTCTCTTCACCAAGATTCGTGGCACGGCATCGACCGACTCGCGGATCATCGATACCGACCGGCCACTCAGGGCCGGCACGCGAAGCATCCACCGCTCGGGGACTACCTTGCTAGAAGATCATTCTGTTGTCCAGAGAACCGTCGAAATCCCTGTTCGCAGACAGCCCGCCGGCCAGCAGGGCACAGCGTCGGCGCACGCACGGATCGCCCCACGCGGAAGAATCGGAAGATGTCTCTGCTCGCCAGAATCAGCCCTGGCGGAAAGAGCGCCCTGCAGGCACTCTAGCGAGCTAACGAACGATAGATTGGTCTTGACACCGGTCGCTTCACCACTGTTCAATCAGACCTGACTCACGCCGGTGAGCCACGTCACATGACCGGAGGGATGCTCAGCCGATACCGAGGAAACCCCTACCGACACAGACGATCCGCATGGCTCACTGCCATCACGCACGTCCGTCGAGACAGCCGAGGGTTCGAGGCGCAGTTCGAACGCCCGGTGCGGCGGCGGCCCGCAAGGAGGGCTGGCGATATCGAGAATCTCTGAATCGCAGGATGTTTGAGATCCGCTGGTTGTCGTGCAACGACGGCAGCGCCTTGCCCGACGAGGTCGAACTCGCGGCCATCGACATACCCACCCGGGAACCCGCGATGCTGCATCGTCGCCAGCAGCCGATGAGCCGTGGACGAGGCCACCGACAGGTGCTCACTCACCTCCGTCGTTGACCGGCGACTTCACCCCCGGCAGTGCAGAGCCGCCGGGGGCCGACCACCAGGACCCGAGCTCCTCGTCTTCGACCGTTCGAGCCGGCCGTCCCAGGCGTGCCGCTACAGCTGGAACCGCTGTCCGATCCACTCGGAAATCACGTCAGCGACCTGCGGGCGAGTATCGGTCGGCCGGTCGAAGTAGTGATCGCCTGGGATCGTTGCGGCGGTCTTGTCCACGGAGGCAAGGCCGTTCAGGAGTGCCTCGGCGTCGCTGGGGAACACCCCGGTGTCTGCGTCACCGTTGACGACGAATCCCGGCACCGAAATGTTCGCCAGGTGAGGACCGGCATTGCACTGCGAAGTTTCCTGACTCCACATCGAGAGCCATGTCCGCAGTGTGCACGACGTCACCAGGCCCCAGGTCGAGCCGTTCGACTGCTCGGGCTCACCGTGGTAGCACAGGTTCGGCTTGCGACCGTTGGGGTCGATGGTCGGATCCACGAATCGTGGGTCCGCCCATGTCCGCGCGACCGTGAAGACACGATCGCGCTGACCGGCGGCGGCGACGCGCCGCAGCTCGGACTTGGCCCACGCAGTGATCCGAGCATTGCGGTCGCGCTGCGCGGCCCGGTAGCGGGTGAGGAACTCGGCTGTGAACGGTCTCTCCCGCTCGGGGTTCCACAGATCGAGTTCGGGATCGGTGAGTGTGGGGTCGTTCTCGTCGATGACCGCAGGGTCGAGCTGACTGGTCAGTACGTCGGGGCGACCCTGGTGTGCTGCCAGTGCAATGAAGGCGTCGCCCGGTACGAGATCGTCGAGTCCGGGCGCCGGTCGCATACCCGGTAGGGCAACGACATTCGGTTTGGTCGCATGCGACTGGTATGCCGCCATCAGTGAGCATCCACCGGAGTTACCGAGGATGATCACCGACTCGACGCCCATCTCCTCGAGTAGCCACCTCACGCCGACTCCGATGTCGACGAGTGCCCGATCGAGCAGGAAATGCAGTGGATCGTTGCGGAACCGCGTGTTCCAACCCAAGAAGCCGAACCCGCGTGCGGCCAGATGATCGGCCAGGTAGTGCTGGGAGAAGTCGACGTTGTAGTGGGTTGCGATCACGGCAACCTTCGGCCGGGTTCCCCGAGGACGGTGGTAGACGCCCTGGCAGGGCCAACCGCCCGCTCCCGCCCGGAGCTGGCCCGGGGCGGCCAGGCCGACGAACGTGGTCTCGATCTCCGATAGCTGTGTCACGTGTTCCTCATGCCTCCATCAGTTCTTCGTCATGCCATCGTCGGCGTGTCGTCCACGCTGAGGCCGAGCATCGGCAGGCACTGCTCACGAACCTCACTCTTGAGGATCTTGTTGGACAGGCCGCGAGGGAGCGGATCATCCTGGAACAGGACATATTTGGGGGCCTTGTAACGGGCCAGATGCTGACGGCAGTACTCGATCAGCTCGTCGGCGCTCGGCGCTTGTGCTGCGTGCTTGTCGCGTCGTGCGATCAGCGCCGGCACCTCACCCCACTTCTCGTCGGGGGCGGCGATGACCACGAGTTCGCTGATCCCGGGATAGCCCGCGAGCACGCGCTCGATCTCGGCGGGGTAGATGTTGACCCCACCCGAGATCAGCATGTCCTTGGCCCGGTCGACGACGTAGAAGTAGCCTTCCTCGTCCTGCCTGACGAGATCGCCGGTGCGCAGCCAGCCGTCGACGACCGCATCGCTGGTGGCCACGGGATCCTCCCAGTAGCGCTCCATGATCTGGGGCCCGCGCAACCACAGCTCGCCGACATCACCCGGGGCGACGTCCTCCCCCGAGATGCCAACCACCCTGGCCGTCGTCTGCGGCGTCGGGATACCGGTGGAGCCCAGCTTCTTCTCCGACATCTCGCCGGACAGCGCCAGACACAGCCCACCGCTTTCGGTGAGGCCGTAGCCTTGGCACACGTGCAGCCCCCGGCGCGCGAATGCCCGCAGCATCGCGACGGAGATGGCCTGGCCACCCGTGCCGAGCATCCGCACGCTCGACAGGTCGGTCGTCTCGAAGGTCGCGGCCTGGGTGAGCGCCTCCAGAATCGATCCGACCGCGATGAACTGGGTGATACGACGCTCCTCGAAGACCTCGAGGGTCCGTACCGGGTCGAACTCGGCGTCGAGCACGGTCTGACCGCCCACCGAGTACAGCGGCATCCACATCGCGATCAGTCCGCCGGTGAAGGCGAGCGCATAGGGGAAGTACGTGCTGTCGGTGGAGTTCCACGCATCGATCGCGATCCGCTCGGCGCACACCGCGAGCACATTGCGGTGACTGAGCACTGCGCCCTTGGGTACGCCGGTCGTTCCCGACGTGTAACAGATGAACGCCGGATGGTCGCCGGCGAAGAACGCCCGCGGGTCCTCGGGCGCGGACGCAGCCACGACCTCTTCGAACAAACGCTCACCGTCGCGAGGCGCCGCGGTCACGATGAGCCGGTGCCGGCGGACCGCCTGTTCGTCGTACTCGAGGAGGGTGTCCAGCATCGCTCGGTCCGCGACGATCGTCGTCGTACCGCTGCGGTCGATGATCTCGGCCAGCTCCGCAGGTGCCAGCCGGTAGTTCAGCGGCACGAAGGTCGCGCCCAGCTTGAAACAAGCCAGCACCGTCTCGCAGAATTCGATGCAGTTGGGAACGAGTGCCGCCACCCGATCGCCGAGCCCCACCCCGAGGCCGCGCAGTCCTTGCGCGAGCCTCGAGGTGCGGTCGTCCAGTTGTGCCCACGTGAGTTCGCGATCGCCCATCGCGATCGCCATGCGCTCCGGGTCGCGCTGCGCCCAGTACCGCAGTGGTCCAGCAAGATTCATGTTCCCTCCCAGCGGTCTTCAGCTGCGAACGAGGCGGCGGATGCTCCCGTCGCCGTCGCATCCGACAATGATCGACCCGTCGGCCGCGATGGTCACCGACGACCGGCGACCGTCGTTGGCCCGTACCTGCGGCAGTCCGAGAGGGAGATCCGTGGCCGCCACCTCGCGTCGGTCGCCGTCCCGGCTCACGCACACGACCTGCCGTGCGCCCTGATCGGCGACCACCACGTAGTCGTCGGTGAGAGCGACGCCCTGGGGCCGGACGAAGCCGGTCAGCGCACACGGTTCGCCCTCGCCGAGGACCAGCACCGAGCCCGTGGTCTCGTCGCTGACGACGATCGCACCGCGGTCACCGGTGATCGCCGTGACGGTCGTGAGCCCCGACGACCGCCGCGACTTCACGGTGCCGTCCAGATCCAGGACGACGACGTCGCCGCGTCGCATCCCGACCAGCAACTGATCGTCACCGACACCGACGGCATTCACTCCGTCTGCATCTTGGGCGAAGTACTCGGAGTTCGCTCCGCTGAGCGAACCGAAGATCTTTACCCACTCGCCCGAGCCGTCGACACGGCGGAACACCTCGCCTGCCTGGCTCAGCGCCACGATGACGCCGGCGACCTCGACGACACCGACGGCGGCGAACGGTTGGTCGAGCAGTAGCCTGCTCACCCGCTCGAGGATTCCGTCACCGTCCACCCGGCAAATGCTCCCGTGGTCGGCTGCGATGAAACCTTCGGCTGCACGGGCGACCTGGTACGGCCCGAGGAACGAGCCGGCCGAGAGCACCTTGTCGAGCTCACCGGTCTCCATCGAGTACCGAGCCACACTCGCCTCCACGAAGTTGGAGACGTAGATGTAACCGCGCGTGTCGATGTCGAAGTTGTCGATCCCGGGGGCGAGGCTCACCAGCCGCTGCCGTTCGCCGGTGCTCAGATCCACCGCCGTGACCTCGCCGATGCTCGCCTGGGCCACGACAAGTCGGCCGTCCGGGGCGAACTTGACCGCGGTCGGGTGCGCGAGGCTGTCGACGACCTTCTCGACCGCGCCGGACTCCGGATCCACGGCCAACACGGTCCCCGCGAAGACCTGCGGCATGTACAGCCGCCGGTCGGGACCCATCGCCAGGGCATTGAGCCAATCCAGACCCTCGGCGATCACCCGGACCTGGTTTCGCTGGTGCCGGTCGATCTCGAGGACCCGACCGCCCTCACGCATCTCGTCGACGTACAACCTGTCGGTCTCGGGGTCGACGGTGATTCCGTTCACCGCGGGGCAGTCGTCGACCAGCACGAAGTACGTGCCGTCGGCGCGGCGACCGCTAATTCTCCCGTTCATCGTTTCGGCCGCGTAGACGGTCCCTTCGGAGTCGAAGGCGATGTCGTCGGGTCCCTGGAGCTCCGAGCCCATCGGTGAAACGGTCGACAGGACGTCATTGTCGGCGTCCCACGCCGAAAGGTGTTCGCCTACAAGCTCCGAGATCCATAAGCGTCCGTCGGCATGGAGCCGTACCCCGTTGGCCCCGAAGAGTCGGGCCGGCTCGCGGACGGTGCCCATCGACCACCCGGCCGCCACACTCGGCGACGTATCCAGGTAGAGCTCGAAGCGGGACACCGCGCGGTTGCCGGGCGGCTTACTCATCGGACACCTGCGCGGATCCGACGAGAGCATCGGAGAACACGGCCTTGCGCTTCTGGCGGAAGGCGAGTTCTCCCTCGGCCAGGTCCTGACTCAGGACACAGACGACCTGGGTACGGTCCTCCATGGTCAACGCGGCCTCGAGGCTGCCGATCTCCTGCGAGGCCTTGAGCGCCTCCTTCGACATCCGCAGGGCCAGCGGCGCCTTGGCCGCGAGCACCCCGGCCACCTCGAGTGCGGCGTCCACGACACCGTCGGGACAGACGCGGCTCACGAAGCCGATGCGCTCGGCCTCGTCGGACTGCACTCGACGGCCGGTCATCAGGATCTCCGTCGCACGACCGCCGATGATCCGGGGGAGCAGGTAGCTCGCACCCATCTCGGAAACCGACTGACCGATATTGATCTGCGCCGCAGAGAAGTACGCCTCCGGTGCGGCCAGCCGGATATCGCTCGCCATCGCGAGAGAGAAGCCGCCGCCGACGCAAGGTCCGTTGACGGCCGCGATCACCGGCTGCGGGATCCGACGCAGCCGCGCCACTACCCCGGAGTACCACGACTGAATGGCCGCCCAGTGCCGATTCGGATCGCTCTCCACGCCGGTCGGGAACACCTCGCCCGACAGGTCGGCGCCGGAGCAGAAACCGCGGCCGGCACCGGTGAGCACGACGACCTTGACATCGTCGGCCCGCACCAAGGAATCGAGGTGTTTGGTGAGTTCGATGATCAGGCCGGGGTTGAGGGCGTTGAGCCTGTTCGGGCGGTTCAACGTGATCTGCTGAACGCCCGGTGCGGGGTTCGAAACGAGAATCGGGGCATCCACGGCCTTCATAGGGACTCCATTCAACGGCGGCGGGCCCTCGAAACCGTCTCGAACGGCGGCCACAGCCTGGTCGGAAAATTGGATACCGAGCGCCAGGGCCCACCTTTCGAGGTCGGCTCGCCTGTGCGTTCGGCTGGTGAAAGCATGGCACGAGTTCGGTGACGTCACAAGGGTTTACAGAAAATCCCTCTGCAGGTCAGAATCTGCTATGTTCTCGGGACGACGAAACACCCGGGACCTCACCCTTGGCGATCCCACTCCCTCCGGCGGCACCATCGGCCGCCCCCACATCCACATTCGGAGGACGTCATGAAACTTGGCCTGAACCTTGGCTATTGGGGATCTGGAAGAGACGACGTTCTCGACCTCGTGCAGCTCGCCGAGGATGTCGGGTTCGACTGCGTGTGGTCCGGCGAGGCCTACGGGTCCGACGGCATTACGCCCCTTGCATGGCTTGCCGGACGAACGTCCAGGATCGGGCTCGGCACAGCCGTTCTCGGCATGGCCGGCCGCTCACCAGCTCTCACGGCACAGACCGCAGCCACGATGGACCATCTCTCCGACGGCCGATTCCGCCTCGGTCTCGGCATGTCCGGGCCGCAGGTCGTCGAAGGCTGGCACGGTATCCCCTACGGCAAGCCGATGCAACGTACCCGCGAGTACGTCGACGTGGTCCGGCAGGTGCTCCGCCGCGAGGCCCCCCTCGAACACCACGGCACCTACTACGACGTCCCCTATACGGGGAGCGACGGCAGCGGCCTCGGCAAGCCACTCAAGATGATCCTGCATCCCCGGCGAGAGAACCTGCCGATCTACCTCGCGGCGATCGGGCCCCGCAACATCGAACTGGCCTGCGAGATCGCCGACGGCTGGTTCCCGGTGTTCTTCTCCCCGCGCAGGTTCGACGCGATCGTTCCCGCCGGGTTCACGCCCCGACCCGACTTCGACCTGTGCCCGATTCTCGACGTGGTCGTGGGAGACGACGCCGCCGAGTGCCGAGCCCAGGTCAAGCCGAGCATCGCGCTCTACGTCGGCGGCATGGGCGCCCGGGGAAAGAACTTCTACAACGACGTCGCATGCCGTTACGGATACACGGACGCGGCGGTGAAGATCCAGGATCTGTACCTCGCGGGACGGAAGGAGGAGGCGATCGCCGCAGTGCCGGACGACCTGGTCGACGACATCGCACTGTGCGGCCCACCCGAACGGATCAAGGAACTGCTCGACCCCTGGACCTCGGCACCGATCACTTCCATGTCCCTCATGACCCGACAGCCTGAGGCGGTTCGCCTCATGGCCGACCTCCTCACCTAGGCGGCAAGATCGTGCAATTCGGTTTCACCCCAGAGCAAGCTGCTCTCCGCGACAGCGTCGGTCGATTCCTCGACGCCTCCGATCGGCAGCAGGTACGAACACTCATGGAGGCCGGCCTCCGCTACGACGAAGCGGTCTGGCGCCGAGCGGCAGACGAGCTCGGCCTGATGTCGGTCCCGATTCCGGTCGAGTACGGCGGTGCCGGTGGCGGGATGGTCGAACTCGCAATCGTCCTCGAAGAGTTCGGCCGCCGTCTCGTCAGGTCGCCGTACCTGGCCAGCATCGGCCTGGCGTCCACCGCACTCCTCGCAACCGACGACGACACGGCGTGCGCCGACTTCCTCCCCCGGATCGCCGAAGGCGAGCTGATCGCCACGTTCGCGCTCCCCGTGGGGGTCGGGTCGATGGCGAACCTCCCGGTCCACGCGTCGGACGACGCGCGACTGACCGGCGTCGCCGACGCGGTCATCGATGCGGAGTCGGCAGGTCTGCTGATCGTGCCCGCGCGCACGTCCAGCGGGACCGACCTTTTCGCTGTCGACCGCGGAGTCCTCGACGCGCCCAGAGACGCCCCCACAGACGAGGCCACACCCTACGATCTGGTCACCCGATCGAGCCGGATCCGCTTCGACGACACCCCGTCCGTCCGGCTCGGCGCGCCCGTCTCGGACAAGGTCGAGCGGGCGTTCGCGCACGCGAACATCGCGTTGGCCGCCGAGCAGTTGGGAGGCGCGCAGGCCTGCCTGGACAGCTGTGTCGAGTACGCGAAGACGAGAACGCAGTTCGGACGGGCGATCGGGTCCTTCCAGGCGATCAAGCACCGGTGCGCGGACGTACTACTCAAGGTCGAGGGCGCACGCTCGCTCGTCTATCACGCCGCATGGCTCGCCGACA
Organism: Rhodococcus sp. W8901; assembly: GCF_013348805.1. Taxonomy (NCBI): domain Bacteria; kingdom Bacillati; phylum Actinomycetota; class Actinomycetes; order Mycobacteriales; family Nocardiaceae; genus Rhodococcus; species Rhodococcus sp. W8901. The sequence continues at coordinate 199,801 of NZ_CP054690.1, read as the reverse complement.
CCGGCGCGACGGAGGAACTCGCCCTCGTCGCATCGATGGCGAAGGCGTGGTGCTCGGACACCTACGTGCAGGCCGCGGAGGCAAATCTCCTGACCCACGGCGGGATCGGGTTCACGTGGGAACACGACGCGCACCTGCACGTCCGCCGCGCCCGGAGTCGCGCAATGACTCTGGGAAGTCCCGACGATCACCGCGACGCGGTTGCCGCCCGCCTTCTGCTCGCCGAGACCCCCTAGGAGCGACCATGGATTTCGCTGATTCGCCCGCTGACATCGCGTACCGGGAGCAGGCTGCGAAGTGGCTTGCCGCGAACGCACCCGCCTTCGAGGAGCCGGACACGGGCAGATTGAGCGTCTTCGGCGCTCGCACCACCGAGGAATCCGTCCGCCACGTGGAGCAGGCCCTCGCCTGGCAGGCCCGCAAGTACGCGGACGGATGGGCGGGAATCGGCATCCCGGAGGAGTACGGCGGCGCGGGAGGTGATGTCCCCCAGAAACTCCTGTTCACCGAAGAGGAGGGGCGATACCGCCTGCCGCTCGATGCCCAGTCGGTCACGATGGGGATGATCGTGCCGACTCTCTCCCTGTGGGGAACCGCCGAGCAACGCGACCGGTACCTGACACCGCTCCTGGCCGGCAAGCAACTCTCGTGCCAGCTGTTCTCCGAGCCGGACGCCGGATCCGACCTCGCCGCCATCCGCACCACCGCACGCAGGACCGCGGACGGCTGGCGGATCAACGGGCAGAAGATCTGGACGTCCTACGCCCAGTACGCATCATTCGGCTACCTCCTCGCCCGCAGCGAGGATGCTGCCCGCCACCGCGGTCTGACCGCGTTCCTGGTCGACCTGAAGCAACCAGGAGTCACGGTTCGGCCGCTGAAGCAGGCGACCGGAGCGCACACCTTCAACGAAGTCTTCTTCGACGACGCGGAGGTCGCCGCCGACGCGGTTCTCGGCGAGCCCGGCCAGGGGTGGGAGGTCGCGATGACCACCCTGATGGCCGAGCGCTACTCGCTGGAGCCGGATATCGTTGGCGCGCAGCCACTGCTGGAGATGCTCCGCACCAGCACGCACGTCACCGACCCGACGATCCGCCGACAGTTCGCCGACGTGTACACGATCCAGCACATCCTCGGCATCCTGAAGCTCCGGCTGCGCACCGCAGCCAACGAGGGGCGTCCGCCGGGGGCCGAGGGGTCGATCACGAAACTGCTCTCGACGGAAGGCCAGTACCTCGCCGCGGACACCGCGTTGCGCGCCCTCGGCCCGGACGGCGTCCTCGAGAACCCCTGGACCGAACTGCTCACCGGCGCCCTGGGCCTGCGGATCGGCGGCGGAACCGACGAGATCATGAAGAACGTGATCGCCGAACGCGTCCTGGGACTCCCGCGCGAACCACGTGTCCGACAGCAGTAGGAAAGAGTCCGACGATGACCGATGATGTGACCATTCCCCGGAGCCTCCGTGCGGTCGGGATCGTGGGCAGCCTCCGCGCGGGTTCCTACAATCAGCTGTTGCTCGACAACGTCATCCGGCTCTGCCCGGACGATCTGGCGATCGACCCGTTCACCCGGATGGCGGAGATTCCACTGTTCAACGAGGACCATGCCCGCCAGGGTGAACCTCCCGCGGTGGCCGAGCTGCGAGAGGCCGTACGCGCTGCCGACGCGATCGTCATCGCGACCCCCGAGTACAACTACGGTGTCCCCGGGGTGCTCAAGAACGCGCTCGACTGGATCTCGATGCCACCGGGCAACTCCGGACTCGAGGGCAAGGCCGTCGCCCTCGTCGGCGCATCGCCGAGCATCCTGGGTACGGCGCGCGCGCAATCCCAACTGCGGCAGTCGTTCGTGGCGACGCAATCCCATGTGGTGAACCACCCGGAGGTCTTCGTCACCCGCGCGCACACCCGGTTCGAGGATGGCACACTCGTCGATCCGGGGGCCACGAAACTCATTGGCCAACTGCTGAACAACCTCGTGACGCTGGTCCACACCCTCGGGTCGGCGGGCGCGTACTCCACCCGGCTGGGAGCCGTGAATTGAGCGGCCCGCTGGCCGGAGTCCGCGTGTTGGAACTGCAGGGCATGGGTCCACTGCCCTTCGCCGGCATGCTGCTCTCCGATCTCGGCGCGGACGTCGTACGCATCGACCGTCTCGCACCGCGCGGTGAGGCACTGCTGGAGCACGAGCCGGTTGGGCGAGGCCGCCGTTCCGTCGCGCTCGATCTCAAGAACCCTGACGCCGTCGAGACGTTCCTGCGTCTCTGTGAGAGCGCGGATGCGGTGATCGAGGGCTTCCGTCCCGGCGTCGCCGAACGCCTCGGCATCGGCCCCGAGCCCTGCCGTGCACGCAACCCGCGTCTGGTCTACGGGCGCATGACCGGTTGGGGCCAGGACGGCCCGCTCGCCCAGACCGCCGGGCACGACATCAACTACATCGCGCTCGCCGGCGCGCTCCACGGCATCGGGACACCCGAGCGTCCCGTCCCACCCGGCAACATCGTCGGTGACTTCGCCGGCGGCGGAATGTTGCTCGCCCTCGGTGTGGTCAGCGCGCTCCTCGAGGCGCGGTCGTCCGGACAGGGCCAGGTGGTCGATGCCGCGATCGTGGACGGGGCGGCACTGCTCACCACCGCGATCCACGAACTCATCGCCTCCGGAGAATGGTCCGAGAAACGCGGCAGCAACGTCCTCGACGGCGGTGCCGGTCACTACGACGTGTACGAGACGGCCGACCACCAGTTCGTCGCGATCGGCGCTCTGGAGTCCCGGTTCTACAACGACCTGTGCGACCGTCTGGGTGTCGAGGTCGACCGTACCGCCGACGCGGCAGCGACACGGTCCCGGTTCGCCGAACTGTTCGCCACCCGGACCCGACAGGAGTGGTGCGACCTGCTCGAGGGCACCGACGCGTGCTTCGCGCCGGTGCTCAGCCCGACGGAGGCGACGCGGCATCCGGCGAACCGTGCGCGGAATGTGTTCGTCGAGGTCGGTGGCATCGTACAGCCGGCCCCGGCCCCACGCTTCTCCCGCACGCCTCCTCGGACCCCGGCGCCGGCCGCCACGCCCGGCGCGCACACCCGTGAAGTCCTGGGCGAGTGGGGCGTCGACGCCGTGGAGATCGACGATCTCCTCGCCGGCGGCGCCGCCGGCGAGCGCCCGCAATCATCCGTGAACGAAGGGAACAACTGAATGACCGACGAGCGCTTCAGCGCCGACGATCGTGCGGAGATCATCGAGACCTGCACGAAGATGACGTACTACATCGACGAGCGCCGGTGGGCCGACCTCCACGAGATCTTCACCGAGACCATCACTTTGGACTACGTGGGTGTCTTCGGCGGTGCCCCCACCGACACTCCGCGCGCCGACTACGTCAGGAACGCCGAGCGTCTGCTCGGCAACCTCGACGCGACGCAGCACCAGGTGTCCGGGCACCTCGTGAGCGGCTCGGGCGACGAGGCCAGGTGCATCTCCCAGGTGGTGGCCACCCACGTGAAGCCCAACAACAGCGGTGGACCGCTGTGGACCTCCGGAGGTCAGTACGACATGGGTCTCCGGCGAGGTGAGGACGGCTGGCGGATCAGCTCGGTGCGCGCGGTCCAGCGGTGGTGCACCGGCAATCGCGAGGTGATGAGGCTCGGCAAGCGCGACGTGTAGACCCACGCGCCCCGCCCGGGGGTCGCCGACCGGAACGGTTCGACGGCCCCCGGGCGTTTCGCTGTGCCTGCCGTCAGTGCGGGCACCGCATGCTGTCCCGCTCCCGCCGGTAGACCCCCATCAGCTCTGTCGTGGAAGTGTCCCCATCGGAGACCGCGACGCCGACATCGCACAGGTCGGCCGTCAACTCGAGTGCAGCCTTCTTGCCGAGTTCGACACCCCACTGGTCGAAAGAGTTGATGCCCCATATCGTTCCCTGCACGAAGACCAGGTGCTCGTAGAGCGCGATCAACTGTCCGAGGACCGAGGGTGTGAGCCGGGGCGCGAGGATCGTCGTCGACGGGCGGTTCCCGGACATGATCTTGTGCGGAACGAGTTCCTGCGCAACACCTTCGGACTCGATCTCCGCCGCGGAGCGGCCGAAGGCCAGGACCTTCGCCTGGGCGAACATGTTCGCGACCAGCACATCGTGCATCGACCCGTCGGGGTCGACTTCCGTGACGCCGGCCGCCGAATTCACGAACCCGATGAAATCCACGGGAACCAGACGGGTGCCTTGATGGAGAAGCTGATGGAAGGCGTGCTGCCCGTTCGTTCCGGGCTCACCCCAGTAGATTTCGCCGGTCCGGGTGCCCACACCGGTGCCGTCGGATCGGACCGACTTGCCGTTGGACTCCATCACCAGCTGCTGGAGATACGCCGGGAACCTCGCGAGGTCGTTCGCGTACGGCAGTACCGCGTGTGTGTCGGCACCGAAGAAGCTCGCATACCAGACACCGAGCAGTCCGAGCAGCACCGGCGCGTTCGATTCGAGCGGCGCGGTGCGGAAATGCTGATCCATTCGCCTGAACCCGGTCAGGAACTCGCCGAACTGTTCGGGCCCGATCGCGACCATGAGACTGAGTCCGACGGCCGATCCCAACGAGTAGCGGCCGCCGACCCAGTCCCAGAAGCCGAACATGTTCGCTCGATCGATGCCGAACGCTTCGACTCGTTCGACATCGCTCGATACCGCAACGAAGTGCAGGGGTACAGCGTCCTCCCCGAGCACGTTCGTCAACCAACGGCGCGCCGCGGTTGCATTGGTCAGGGTTTCCAGAGTCGAGAAAGTCTTCGAAACCACCACGAAGAGAGTGGTTTCCGGCTCGAACCCGGCCAGCGCGGAGGCCAGATCCGCGGGGTCGACGTTCGACACGAAGCGCACTTCCGGACCGTCGACACAGGACCGCAAAGCGCGGTACGCCATGGCGGGGCCGAGGTCGGATCCACCGATTCCGATGTTCACGACGGATCGGATTCGACGGCCCGTTGCGCCGCGCCACCGGCCGGATCGGACGCGATCGGCAAAGTCTGCCATTCGGTCGAGAACGTCATGCACGTCGTCGACAACGTGCTCTCCGTCGACGACCAGTCGTGCGCCCCGAGACGCTCGCAGTGCCGTGTGCAGCACCGCCCGATCCTCGGTGCTGTTGATACGCTTGCCGTCGAACATCGCCTCACGGCACCGTTCGACACCGGCCGATCGTGCCAGCGCGGTCAACAGGTCGAGCGTCTCCGCTGTGACGAGGTGCTTGCTGAAGTCGATGTAGAGATCGCCGGCGTTCACGGCGAGGCGGCGGCCGCGGCTCGGGTCCGACGCGAACAGCGAGCGCAGATCGGTCGACGCGATCGTGGACTGATGCGCCGTGAGCTCCTGCCACAACGCGGATTTCGTGACATCGACTCCGATCACGCGAGGGCACGCAGTCGTGGAGCGAGGTCCTTCTCGAACAGCTCGAGGAACCTCTTCTGATCGTGGCCCGGCGCGTGGAAGACGAGGTGGTTCAACCCCGCGTCGACGTACGGCTGGATCTGCGCCACCGCCTCGTCCGGATCCGATGCCACGATCCACCGCTTGGCCACCTGCTCGATCGGCAACGCATTCGCCGCCTTCTCCATCTCGATCGGATCATCGATGCTGTGCTTCTGCTCCGCCGTCAACGACAACGGCGCCCAGAACCGCGTATTCTCCAGTGCCAGTTCCGGATCCGTGTCGTAGGAAATCTTGATCTCGATCATCCTGTCGATCGCGGCGATGTCGCGTCCTGCGGTGTCCGCCCCCTCCGCGACCGCGGGCATCAGCTTGTCGGTGTACAACTCCATCCCCTTACCCGACGTACAGATGAACCCGTCGCCCGACCGGCCCGCATACCGTGCCACCACCGGACCACCCGCCGCGATGTACACCGGTATGCCGCCCTCGGGCACGTCATAGATCGATGCACCCGTCGTCCGGTAGAACTCCCCCTCGAAATCCACTCGGTTCCCCGACCACAGTTCCCGCATCAACCGGACGGCCTCCCGCAGCCGCGCGAACCGTTCCTTGAATTCCGGCCACGGCCCGGCGAATCCGGTCGCGATCTCGTTCAGCGCCTCACCCGTACCCACGCCCAGCATGACCCGCCCCGGGTAGAGGCAGCCCATCGTCGCGAACGCCTGCGCCACCACCGCCGGGTTGTACCGGAACGTCGGAGTCATCACCGACGTCCCCAACATCAGGTGCGATGTCCGCTCCCCCACGGCCGTCATCCACGCAAGAGAGAAGGGCGCATGACCACCCTCGTGCCGCCACGGCTGAAAGTGATCCGACACCGTCGCCGAGTCCATCCCGTGGGCCTCGGCCAGCACACCCAACTCCACCAACTGCCGCGGGCCGAACTGCTCCGCGGATGCCTTGTACCCCAACCGCAGGTTCATGCCGACAACTCCTTCAGACGTACATCGTGTCCACCGAACTGGTTGCGCAGCGCCGAGACCGCCTTCATCGCCGGGGAATCGGGTTGGCGCGAGGAGAATCTGGCGAACAACGCCGCCGATATCACCGGCGCGGGTACCGCGTGCGCGATCGCTTCCTCGACGGCCCAGCGCCCCTCACCGGAGTCGTCGGTGTAGCCCGTCAGGCATTCGAACCCCGGATCATCGCTGTCCGCGGCCACCAGCAACTCCAACAGCCACGAGCGCACCACGGTCCCCCGCTGCCAGGCCTTCAGCACGGCGCCGACGTCGGTGATGAGAGGCTCGGCAGCAAGGAGTTCGTAGCCCTCCGCGTAGGACTGCATGAGCCCGTACTCGACGGCGTTGTGCACCATCTTCGCGTAGTGCCCGGCACCGACGGGTCCGGCATGGACGAACCCCTCGGCGTGTTCGCCGGCGGGCCGCAGGGCGTCGAAGATCGGCATGGCGCGCGCGACGTCGCCCGCTGCACCGCCGACCATCAGGCCGTACCCCTCCTGCAGACCCCAAACACCACCGGACACACCGCAATCGAGATAGGCGATTCCCCTGTCGCCCAGCAACGCACAATGATCCTTGTCGTCGGTGAACCGCGAGTTTCCCCCGTCTATGACGAGATCGCCGGCCCCGAGCAGGTGACTCAGCTGTTCGATCACGGTGCGAGTCGGCTCGCCTGCCGGAACCATCACCCACACCACCCGTGGAGTCGCCAGCCGGGCAACCAGTTCCTGCAGCGACTCCACGTCACTCGAGGTGGTTCCGGGATCGAACCCGACGACGTCGTGCCCGGCGCCGCGTATGCGTTCGCGCATGTTCGCGCCCATCCGGCCCAGGCCGATCAGACCCATCTGCATTGGCACTCCTCGGAATCGACACACCATCCGGACAGAAATTGGATTGCACGAATTCGCGCATCCGTTGCGTGAAATCATGCAAACCGTTGCCTGATCTGTCAATATCTGCGCAGCCCGGAAGCTACAATCGACCAGCCCGCCCGGTCGGCAACGGCGGGCACCGTCCGAGGAGGAACTGGCTTGTCCGGGAGTGCACAGCGGCGCGAGGACATACTTCGCAGGCTCGTGGCAGACGGCTACGTCGAGGCAAAGGCGCTGTCGCGGGAGCTCTGCGTGGACGCGTCCACCATCCGGCGCGATCTGGACGCTCTCGTCCGACTCGGCAAAGCCGAACGGACACACGGTGGCGCGCGGCCGATCGCCGGTGCGATGTCCGAGATCCCCTACGCGGTCAAGGAGAGCGATCACAGGGCCGAGAAGATCGCCATCGCTCGTGCGGCCGCGGGCCTCGTGAGCGACGGCGCGAGCGTCATTCTCGACAGCGGCTCCACCACCTACCAGGTCGCGGCCGCGCTGCGACACAGGTCCGAGCTGACGATCATCACCAACGACCTGCGCATCGGAAAGTACGTCGCCACGTTCCCGGAGGTGCGCCTGCTGGTGACCGGCGGAGAACTCCTCGGGTCGGTATTCACGCTGGTCGGCGAGCGTTCGGTGGAGTTCCTCGCCGACTACTCCGTCGACTGGGCATTCCTCGGGGCCGACGCCATCGATCCCACCGCCGGGGTCACCAATACGAACACCCTCGAGGTCCCGATCAAACGGGCCATGATCGCGGCATCCGCCCGCTCGGCCGTCGTCGCAGACAGTTCGAAGTTCGGACACAGAGCACTGACGCGGGTGGCCGCGCTCGGCGAAGTCGACCTGATCATCACGGACTCCGGACTCGCCGTCGAGGATGCCGATCGGTACGGCGATGGACTCATCCGCGCCGATTCCGACGCCGAAGAGAACCGTCCGGGTGCGCGCGCCTGATACCCACATCGACGTCGACTTCCTCGATACCTTCCGGTTCCCCGACGGCGCGGGGTTTCCCGACTCATACCGGGCCTTCGTGCGAGAACTGGGCTGGGGCAGGCTGTTCGGGCTCTGACTCGTGTACCCGACCGTGCTGGGCGGCTACGCCGACGGCTGGCAGGCCAGGAGCGCGATCCTCACCGAGCGCCTGCAGGAGGCCTACCGCGACGGGCAGGTCGAGGAGTTCGACTGGATGATCGAGCCGGACGGCAACTGGGCGCTCGTCGACTCGCTCCAGGTTTTCGCCATCAGCGAGAACGGCGATGTGCTGTTGTGGGACACCGCCGCTCGTGACGAGCGAGGCGAGTTCCCGGTGTACTGCTCGCAGCGGATGAATTCGCTGCGGCTGCTCGGACCGTCGCTGGTTGCTGCGGCGCCGGTGCTGAGGGCGGAATCCGCGACGTTGTTCGGCGCGACCGAGGTCGACTTCGAACCGCTTGCCGCGCAGCGGCTACCGTGACCGCCCGAACCAGCGCCGCTTCGGGGCGGGGCGGGCGAGGTCGACCGCCACGTCGACGAACGACTGCACCGCATCCTCGGAGCCGTTGTCGACGCGCTTGAACGCCTTGCCGATGGGGTCCGCAAAGGTCCCGTCAGGCAGTTCGATGCCGGGCCAGCCACCGATTTCGGTGGGCGGCTCGACCCACCTCCCTCCGGCGTGGCGGACGAGCAGTTCGCCGAGGTAGGCGCCGAACTTGAAGACGAGTTCGGCAAGGTAGTCGCTGCCGCCCTCCTGGTCGCGTATCTCGCCGAGGAAGGCGTCGACATCGCGTGCAGATGCGAGCGTGAAGGGCAGGTCGTGCCCGGTGTTGGCACGAACCGAGTGCGAACATGCCTGCGCGAGGGCAGACATGTTCTCGACGGTCGGCGGAGCGGGGAGGCGCAGCGGCCGGCCGGAGTAGGCGCCGGAGGCAGAAGTCATGAGCAGAACCTAGCCGGGATGGCTCAGGACTCCGGTGTCGCATCCGTGGCGTCGCCCGGGTCACCGGTCGTCGTCAGTGGAGATCTTCGGTGGAACCGAGTGGGGTCACCGCGCGTCTGATCCAATGAGCGGATCGTCGCCGAACGAGGGGGGGAAACGTGAGGTCTGTGGGACGGTGGAGTGTCGTGGCCGTCGCCGCGGTCGGGGTTCTGAGCCTGGTCGGCTGCGGGTCGACGAGCGTCGAGGGTCAGGCCGACCCGGCCACACCCGGGGCCGCAGAGCCGTCATTCGACCCGTGCAGCATCCCGGACGAGGCGCTGCGAGCGGCGGGCATGGATCCGACCACCGAGTCGCGGGACATCCTCGGCGTCAAGCAACCCGGTTGGAGCCTGTGCAACTGGAGTGGCTCGAACCGGCTGATCACGATCTTCGCTTCGGGACGGACACTCGACGAGGTCCGCTCAAACGAGCGTTTCACAGACTTCACTCCCGTCGATGTGGGCGGTCGTGAAGCGTTCACCGTCCGCGAGGTTTCCGATAAGCGCAATGAGTACTGCGATGTCGTCTTCACGTCCGGGTCGGACACAGTGATGATCAAGTCGGGCTACTACACGAATCAAACTCCACCAGAAGGTCCATGTCCCCTCGCCATTCGAAACGCGGGACTTTTCGAGCCGTCGATTCCCCGCTGAGTGGAAGGCAGAATCACATGAACAGCTCGTCATGGAGTGAGCTCGGGGACTTGGTCGATGCGGGCGACCTGCGCCTGGAACCCGGGATCGCCGAGAAGTGCGCGCAACGCTGCGCTCAGCTTCGAGAAGAACTCGAGAAGCTTCGGTGGAGGTCCGGCGACTTGACCCGCATCGACGGCCTCGGCATCCTCCCCTCCGGTGTCGCCCTGGCCCGGAAGTTCGGGCAGAAGGCGTCGGGTGGCGCCTACCCGCTCGATCAGGCTCTGGCCGACCACATCACCGTCGTCGAACAGATGCAGTCAGTGTTCGAGAAGATCGCGGCGAGCTTCGATGCCACCGAACAGTCGAACACACAGGCCATCACGGCGGTCGCTCCCGGCCGCTGATCCACCACCCGAGAACTCAGCACAGTCCAGCGTCGACCCAAGAACAGGTGCCGACCGCACCTGCTACCGGTCCGCGAAGTGCGCGAGCACTTGTGCCAGGCGGTTGGCGTCGGCCGGTATCTGATCGGGGGTGAAGGTCCAGTCGTTGAAGGTCCACGGGTCACACCACTCGGATCGGTCCGCGGCCGGAAGGGCGTAGCTGCGGTGGACGAGGTCGCTGTCGATCGCCTCGACGGAGGAGAAATCTTCGCCCACGATCACCATCGAAACACCCATCGACGGGCCATGCTCTGCGAGGAACGCGATCGCCGGCCAGTGCCGCTGCTCGTAGCCGAACGGGAAGTGGTTCAGAACGAGAAGCCGCTGGGGACGTGCGGAACATCGGACTCCGCCGGCCCCGTCGAGTATGCCGAGTTCGACCGACGCGGAGATCGACTCGAGGTAGGCGGCTACTTCGTCGACACCTGCGATCGTGGTTCCGTGGGGACGATGGGACAGCGCGGACGTCAGCGGTCGAAGTCCGCCGCTGAGATCGACGATATCGAGGGCGATGTCGTCGTAGGAGGCCAACATCCGCAGTGCGACAGCGAAGACGACGGCTGAAGTTCCGGGTGTGTCCGGGCCGATGATTCGAAGCGGCTGCCGGAGTGGGAACGGCAGACACACCGGGATTCGCAGTGGACCACACTGGGGGGCTGACAGTTCCCCGATGCGGATTCCGTCTGCGGTTCCGCCACCTGCACTGAGGTTGGTCCAGGCTGGAGAGTTCCAGTCTGCGAACGGTCGCGGCAGCATCGGCCCGACGGCTTGGAGTTCAGCCTCGAGGTGGGCGCTGTCTCGGCGGTATCGGATGAAGGCCTCTTCGACGACCGTGTCATGTCGCTGCTGCGCTCGTGCCCTCGCCTGCCCCGCTTCCGGGCTGTTGCGGGTGGCGGGATCGGCTACCGCCGCGGTCATCTCGTCGTCGAGGCGGGACTCTGCGAACTGGCGCGCGGCGATAAGGGCACCGGCCGAGCGAGCAGCGTCTTCCTGGATCATCCCGAACCGTTCGACGATCCTGTCCGGGTCGAGCGGCTCGATCGGCGCGTATGCGGTGGTTGGGGCTGCCATCTGCGCCGCGGGTTGTTCACTCGCGTCGTCGTCGACGTCCACGCCGTGCCGAGTGATCAGGCCCGCAAGCCCGTCGTTGTATCCCTGCCCGACTGCGCGGACCTTCCACTGCCCGGCTCGCCGGTACAGCTCCCAACAGATCACTGCCGATTCAGCGGATCTGCAGCCGACGTCGACGGTGGCGACAGGCGCTCCGCTGTGGTCGTGCAGCGTCGCGGTGAGCTGGGTGAAAGCCGCATCGGGGGCAGCGTTCGGGTCGACGCTCGCGATGCAGAGCACGGCGCCGGCATCGGGGTGGACGGCGTCGAGATCGATCTCGACGCCGTCCGGTCCCAGATGGACTCCGCTCGTCCGTGGTTGGTTGTAGAACACGAAGTCGTCGGACGACAGTGCACGGAGCGAGGAATCGGTCACCAGGGCCGACACGTCGAGTGCAGTTGCGCTGTTGGCGGTGAACCGCAGAGTCGCGGTCGACAGCACGGTGTTCTGTCCAGGCGTCAGGTGCACTGTCGGTCCTCTACGCGCCGATGAACCGGTGCAGTTGGGGTGCGGCCTCGCCGGCGTGCCGGGCCTGGATTCCCTCGCCGATCGCTTCGAGCTTCCAGTCACCGCCCGACCGGAACACCTTGGCCATGACCATGCCCGTGAATGGCATGCCACCCTGCAGGGTGTATCGGGCGAGTTCGCTGCTCGTGGTGGCGTCGACGAGCCGGCAGAAGGCGTTCTTGACCTGCTCGAAGGTGTGCCCCTTGTAGGAGGTGACCAGGAAGATGACCGTGGTGATGTACGGCGGTACCCGCGTCAGGTCGACATGGATCACCTCGTCGTCACCGTCACCGACGCCGGTGAGGTTGTCGCCCTCGTGAAGAATCGAGCCATCCTTGGACCGAAGCTGCCCGTAGTACGCGACGTCGACGATCTGGTTGTCGGCGATCAGGACGGCCGAGGCGTCGAGGTCGACGTCGACGGCGCGGCTGCCGAACATTCCTCGCTTCTCGATCGGATCCCAACCCAGGCCCATGCTCACCATGGTGAGGGCCACCCCGCCGTCCTTGCGCAGGCTCACCTTCTGGCCCTTGGTCAGGCTGACCGGGCGGCCCTTCACGAGGCTGACTTCGGCACCCGCGGCCGGGGGCGCCGGGTGAACCGGCGGCGCGGCAGGGGCCGGCGCAGCCGCAGGCGGCGCGGGGGGCGCCGGCGGCGCGACAGGAGCCGCAGGAGCGGCCGGTTCGTCGTCCACCGAGACGCCGTGGTCGGTGACCAGCGCGGCGAAACCGCCCGCGTATCCCTGCCCGACGGCGCGTACCTTCCACCCGCCCTGTCGCCGGTACAGCTCGAGTGCGATCACGATCGACTCGGTATCGAGGCCGTCGATCCGATACTCGTACAGTGTGTTTCCGTTGGCATCGGCCAGACGCGCGGTCGGAGCGCCATAGCGACCGAACGTCGACGTGGCGTCCTCGAGGGTGATGACGGTACGAATCTGGTCGATGTCGGCGGGCACCGACGCGAGTGAAACGCGCAGCGTTGCAGCCTGACCGGGCGGGCCCGGCTGCAGCTGCACGCCAGGACCGCTCGGCTGGTTGAAGAAGACGAAGTCGGCGTCGGAGCGAACCTTCCCGTTCGCGGTGACCAGAAGAGCCGACAAATCAGCGGCCGCGGTCAGATCGAGCAAGACGACGACGTCGCCGGCAGTGATCGGGGCGTTCTGCCCCTTGGTCAGCGGTGCGGTCACGGCGTTACGGCTCCTTCGATGTGAAAGTGGTCGATGCGGACATATCGGGTCAAAGATCGGGTATACACGAAGGTCGAGTCCGCCGGGTGAACCACCCGCGAACCACGCCACAGTCTCCCGCCGGCGGCGATCCTGGGTGCCACCGTGACTGCTGGGGACAGCCGCGGGTCGGATCAGGCGCTGGCGGCGTCGGTGGTGTCGACGGACTCGTTGATCGACCGGATCACCTGGACCAGGCGCATCACCTGGTCGTCGCCGAATACCTGCCCGGGTCCGTGCGGCGCCTTGTCGGTGAACGGCGACTCGAACAGCAGCGACGGATCCATCTCGCCGTGCCGTGTCAGGTGGGAGATGATCAGATTCACGAAATCGATCTGGTCCGCCGTCGCGGTCTTGCCGTGCAGGAACTCCGCGAACGCCTGGGCGGCGGCCTGCTGATCAAGGCCCACGAGTGAGCGGATGAATCGGGCCAGTCCCTTGGCATTCTCGACCGCGCGTTCCAGATCCTCCGGCTCACCGGCACCACTGCGGGCGAGCATCTCCTCGAGCGAGGCGAGGTCCGCGGTCGTGAGCGGTTTGCCGTGGCGGACCTTCGACAGCGCCAGGTTGTCGGGCTGCCGCCGCAGGTAGTCGCGCACCTTCGCGGTGAACCGCTCCACATCGGTGCCCGACCGAAGCACAGGCATATCGACCTCGACGACATCACCGAGGGTGTCCTTGAAGTCGGTGTAGACGATCGTCCGCTTCTTCTTCTCGAGCAGTCCGACGATGGAGCGCAGTTCGCGGCGCGCGTGTTCGAGCATCGGCAGCGTGACGTCCTGCCACCACTCGTCACCCGCCACCTCACGCAGCAGCGCCTCCTTCGCCTTGACCTTCGGGATGTTCAGCCCCTCGTCGAGCAGGCCGTCGGCGATCTGCCGGATCGGCGCCTCGAACTTGGGCAGGGTGCCGTCGGCGTGCACGACCGCCAACTGGCCGCGCAGGACGATCAGGTCGAACCTCTTGGCCAGCTCGTCGGTATCGCGCACCGTGGTCGGCAGCGGTGCGAGGTTCTCGATGATCTCGGCGACCCTCTGCTCGGAGAGCGAGTCCCACTCCGCCCGGTCGGCGTACTTCTCCACCTGACGTCGTTTCGCGCGGACGATGAAGTTGTCCAACCGCATACCCTGCACCTGCCGGTGCAGCATGTCGGCGGTGTCCGAACGCAGATCGACGTCCGCACCGCTCTTGCCCAGTGCCGCAATCAGTTCGGTCCGGGTGGCGAACAGGCGGTGCGACAGCGACGCCGCCGGCGTGCCCTCCGCGGCATCCGGGTGGGCGCTGAAGAACTCGAAGTTCCCGCACACGTCGAAGATGAAGAAGTCGGTCTTGTCCCGACCCGGCCCGTACAGGTCCTCGCAGAGCCGGGTACCGCGGCCCACCATCTGCCAGAACTTCGACCGGGCGCGGACGGGCTTGAAGAAGACGAGGTTCACCACCTCGGGGACGTCGATGCCGGTGTCGAGCATGTCGACGGAGATCGCGATCTGCGGTTCCTTGTCGCGCTGCGAGAACTGGTCGATCAGGTCCTGGTTCTGGACCACCGAATGGGTGATCACCTGCGCGAACGCACCCTTGAACTCCGGATAGTTCGCGTCGAAGCGCTCGGCGATGAAGTCGGCGTGCCGCTGATTCTTCGCGAAGACGATCGTCTTGCCGAGCCGGTCACCGCCTTCGACCTTGTGCCCCTGCGTCATCAGGATCTCGAGCACCTTGTCGACGGTGTCGGTGTTGAACAGCCATTTGTTGACGACCTCGGCGTCCACGCCGTCGGGAATCGCGGCCTCGACGACGTCGTCACCCCAGTCGAGATCCTCCCACCACTGCTTCTCCTCGTCGCTGAGGTTCTCGTACTTGATGCCCCGCTGCGGGAAGGCCAGCGGCACCGTCACCGCGCGCGGGGGCACCAGGAACTTGTCGGCGATGGCCTGTTCCAGACTGTAATCGTCTGTGGGGACACCTGTTTCAAGATTGAACAACGAGTAGGTGTTGTAGTCGACCTGATCCTTCGGGGTCGCCGTGAGCCCCAGCAGCAGCGAGTCGAAATACGAGAAGATGTGGCGGTACTTCTGGTACACCGAACGGTGCGCCTCGTCGATCACCACGAGGTCGAAGTGGCCGGGACCGAACCGCCGCTCTCCTCCGTCGACCTCGTTGATCAGGCCCATCATCGTCGGGTAGGTCGAGACGTAGACGCGGCCCTCGGTGTTCTTGTCGGTCAACAGGTTCACCGGCGCCGAGTCCGGCAGGTGCGTTTTGAAGGCGTTGACCGCCTGCTTCACGAGCGCCTTGCGGTCGGCGAGGAAGAGCACCCGCTTGGCCCAGTTGGCCCGCATCAGCATGTCGGTGAGCGCGACGACGGTACGGGTCTTGCCGGACCCGGTGGCCATCACCAGCAGGGCCGCACGCTGGTTGTCGCTCTCGAAATGCTCAGCGACGCGGCGGATGGCGCGCTCCTGATAGGGCCGTCCCGCGATGTGCTTGGGCACCTCGATCGTGGCCAACTGCTTACGGGACGTTCGACGCTGGACCATCAGCGCCAGTTCGTCGCGGGTGTGGAACCCTTCGATCGGCCGTGGTGGGTACCGGGTGTCGTCCCAGATGTGGTGATCGAATCCATTGGTGTAGTAGATGATCGGGCGTCGGCCCGTCTGCAGTTCGAGGCAGTCGGCGTACAGCTTGGCCTGGTGCTGCCCCACCCGCGGATCCTTGGAGGTGCGCTTGGCCTCGACCACCGCGAGCGGCAGACCGTCGTCGCCCCACAGCACGTAGTCGACGAAGCCGTTCTTGCCGTCGGGCATGCCCTGGACGGGAAACTCGCGATCGCGCGCCCGGTCGAGCGGCCACCCCGATTCATGGAGCAACAGGTCGATGAGGTCTCGCCGGGTCTGCGCCTCGCCGTAGTCGTGGGTGTCCAGCACGGCCGCGCTGGCCGCCTGCGCCTCGGCGACCTGCGCCTTGAGTTCGGCGACGAGCTGTTCGAGCGTCGCCTTCTCCAGGTCGGAGGCCTGCTTCTCGGCGTCACGGGCCGCCAACTGCGCTGCCAGATCGAGCTTCTCGGCCTCGGACTTCTCGAGCAGGGCATCCTTGGCCGCCATGTCGCCTTCGAGCTTCTTCAGCTGCGCGACGGTCTTCGCGACGACGGCCCCGCCGCCCGGCTTCGGGAGCAGACCGGGATCGAACTGCTGCTGCGGCGACGGCTTGCTGGCCGGCTGCGTCGCATACCTGCGGGCCAGCCACGACAGCACGTGGAACAGTTCGACCAGCGCCTTGCGGCCGGCATCCGGCGGCACCGGGCGGGCCTCGTGCACCGCGGCATTGCCCAGCTTGCGGATGAGGTTCATCTTCGTCTGGAGGGCGTAACCGATGACCGCGACGAAGGCCGGGTCGTGGAGCTTCGCCGACAGATCGCTCTTGTACGGCTCCTGCAGCGACTCCACCTGGTACAGCCACTTGACCGTCAGCTCGACGGTGCGGCGGGCGTAGAAACACGTGGTGCGGGCGTCGAACAGCGCGTCCCGCTCGGCCTTACGCGCCTCCGCGTGCAGTGTCGGCCACTCTGCCTGCAGAAAGTCGAAATTCCCCGCCATCGACACTCGTCCTCCCCATGTAGCACCTGTCCGGTGATCTTGACACAGGGCTCCGACCGAACCGGACACGGCCGAGAAACCTCTCATCAATGCCCATTGATCAATGGTTTGAGACACCAAACTTTGATCGACTGGTTCCTGATCCAAGGATGATCACTGCAGAGATTGCGGGAGGAACCCCGCGCCGGTCCAGCAACGACCCCGCCCGCCATACCGGAGCAGCACCGTTGACGATGCGGCGCCTGCACGACGCCGATCCTGTCGGTGGTGTCTGTCAGTCTGTCCGGCTCTCGCGAACGTCGAGGGCGCGCCGCGGTACATCGGGCCTCCGAACCCGCGGTGCCACTTCCCGTTACAGGAGCTCGACATGACCGGTCCCACCTTCACACCCGATCTCACCGTCCCGAACGCTGCACCCTCGAAGCCCGCCAAACGCCGCCGCTGGCCGTGGGTAGTCGCGCTGATCGCGGCGCTGCTCGCCGGCGTGGGTATCGGTGCCGCCGGGGCATCCGACCCGACCGGTGAGCGAACGAAAGCCGTCGAGGCCCGCGAGCAGACCGTCGCGAAGCAGGAGCAGGATCTGCAGGCGCGCAAGGACTCCGAGACCACCGCACTCGACTCCCGCAAGTCGCAACTCGACAAGCAGAGCGCCGACATCGCTCGCCGCGAGCGGGAACTGCTGCCGAAGGAACAGGCTGCCGCGAAGAACACGATCAAGGGCGACGGCATCTTCCTCGTCGGCAAGGACATCAACCCCGGCACGTACCGCAACAGCGGGACATCCAGCTGCTACTGGCAGCGGTCCAGCGGCACGAGCGGCGACTTCGACGAGATCCTCGCCAACGGTAACGAGAACGGTCCGGCCGTCGTCACCATCCAGCCGGGCGACATCGCGTTCACCAGCAAGCGTTGTGGCACTTGGACGTTGGTGAGCTGACCCCAGCCCAGAACCGGCCCCGCTGCCATGCGTGGCGGGGTCGGGCGAGCCAGGTTTGTACGTTCCGAGTTGTCAAGAGCTACGGCGATATCGGGTACCTCGGCGCCCCGGGCCGCCGTCGACGTGAACGATTCCATTGTCGACCATCTTGGCAAGCGCATACCTGACCTGATGCGCCCCGAGTCCTGTCACCTCCGTCAACTCTCGGACGGACCTGGGCTGATCGAGCGCGTGCCAGATGGTGGACGCATTGGACGAGATCGCCATCAAGTTGGCCGGCGCCCCTGGCGCAGACACCTCGGACGCGGCAACCGGGTTGTCGAGGATCTCGACAGTGGGCACGGTCCGCTCGTTTCCTTCGACAAGGTTCGGCGCAAGATGATAAGTGGTGCCGCCCCGATCTCCGCTCGCCGCAGCGAATCCCGCGGCGACCAGGCCCTGCAACACTGCGCGGGCGGCAACCGAGTCGATCGGTGCGAACTCCTCTCGCACAAACGAATTCGTCCACTCCTGCCCATGCCGCATGGATGCGAGGATCTGCCGCTGCACGTCCGACAGCGGCGCATTCTTGACAACGGCCGCCAACCAGGACAGGTCATCGGGTGACAGCAGGGCATGGCGCGGCACGATGGCGGTGAACCTGACGCCGGTGTCATGGAACTCCGGAGGACGCATCCCTGCCTGGCGCAGTGCGGATCGCACTTCTCGAATCCCACCCCCTTCGCCCTCGACAACACGGTTCCCCATCGTCGTTCTCGTCAGTTTGCAGATCTCGTATAGGAACTCGTTGACCGCCGACTTACCTGTCGGCATTCCGAGTTGGTCTCGGCTGATCCCCCAGAGGCCACCCGGGTTCGCGATGATCAGCTTGTCGTCCCGCAAACGGATCTCCACCCGCTTGCTCTGCGTGTGTGGACCGAGATCACGGTGTACGAGCGCGTTTGCGATCAGCTCACGGACGGCGATCATCGGAATCTCACTCTGGTTGACTCCGTGACCGTCGGCGCCGTATCGAATGACGCTGCGAGTGTTACGACGCACCCACTCCATCGCATGATCGAGCATTTCGGGAATCGGCCCGTCCAGATGGACGAGATCACGTGTGCGGCCTTCCGTGCGATCAGGTAGTTCGACCGCGGCGGTGATGGCCAGCGACGGGGCGAACTGCTGAGGAAACTGCCCCAGTGCGTACAGCCCAGCAATCGTCAGAGTCGTGCCGTCCGATGCAGTCACGCCTTTCCATCGGAGGATCTGGCCGTCCGTGGCGTCCGCAAGCCGTCGTGACGACGATCTCGCTTCCGACAGAAACAACGTCACCAACCGCTTGTCGAGATCCGTCGTCGACGATCCCTGCACCGCATCCGCGTCGTCTCGTGGCCGGTTTCGGAGCGCAATCAGTTGCGCTACTTCCTGATCCGACATCCGATAGTCCCCGTCGCCCTGCCGTAGGTAAGCAGCACCGCCTCTGACGAGTCGACACGGCCGGTCGGAGTCGGGAAGCCCGGCCACACCGGCAATCACAACATCGCAGCCGTCCACGATCGCATGCTCGAACGTGACGTTGACGGGTGGCGCGACGGCGTTTCTCGCTTGTGACGCAACCCCCTTCTCGATGTCAGCCACGGACGTCACACCGACGACCTCGAAGTCCCGTGCCTCGTCGATTCCGAGCAGGATGGTGCCGCCTTCGGGCATGTTGCCGAAGGCGCAGAGAGTCTCGGCCAAACCGGGACACCCACCAGAGGCGCGCTTCACTTCGATCTCCGTACGATCACCGCCGCGCGTCCGCAGATCCGCCAGGACGTCCTGTAGCCGCTCCGCTGTCCACGACATGTCCACAGGATAGTCCACCTACACACTCCATTCTACATTTGTGACTATTTGTGTATATTTCCTGTTCAAGACGTACTTTTCGCCTGCAATTCGTCGCCGATTCAGGCTCGTCTCGCTCATGAGGAGGTCAGCTGTGCATTCAAATAGGCACTCCTGTGCACAGCGGCGCGCAGAGCTGCGATCGAGTCGAGCGCTCAGCCCGGTGCCTTCAGTTGCATCCACGCAAGCACGTCGAGAATCCGGATGGCCGGGACCGCGGCCGGCAACTCCGCCCGTTCCCGCAACGCGACGAGCCGGTTGTGCAGTTCGCGGTCGTTGTCCCGCAGGGCCTGCCGGACGGGGTTGAGGTGCGCCTTCTTGGTGTCGAGAACCTCGCCGACGACACGGTCGTAGATGGGGTAGAGCCGCGGGCGCTTGCGCGCGATCAGTTTCGAGGCGACGGTCCGCCCGACGCTGGGGACCGTCCACAGCGCCGTCTCCAGCCGCCACGCCGGCGACTCGGGGGTCATCTCGTCGGCCTCGTCGACGAGGTCGCGGTCGGGGCCGACCTCCCGCAGCAGCTCGGCGAACTCGTCGCGGCGCTCGCGCAGGATGATGTCGGCGCCGTCCGGGGATACCGCAACCGAGAGCAGCGTGACGGCGACCAAGTCGTCGGCGGTGAAGACGTCGACGTCGCGCTCGCGGGTTCCGCTGGAATCCCATTCGTCCCACAGCGCGCCGCTGCGCAGTCGGCCGGTCTTCACCCGCGGCGCGCGGAAGTACTGCTGCAACACCTCGACTGCGGCGCCGTCGTCACCGGACGCGAGGACCTTCGGAAGACGAATCGTCATGTCAGGCCTCTTCTGTCATCACGTCGAGCACATGCTGCGCGAACCGTCGATTGTGATATTGCGCGTACGGGCCTCGACCCTTGCCGACAAGTCGCTCGGCGAGCGGGCGGATGGTCGTCTCGTCGAGGGGAAGCTCGAAGAACTGGTCGTCCGCGCCCTCGTCGGAGAGGAACCAGTCGATCACCACACCGTCGCCGTCCGCGGAGGCCAGTTCGGTTTCGCGGAAACGCAGCAACGGGTTTGCCATCGTGAGGCCGTCGAGGCTGTACCCGGTGCCGCGCATCAGCGCGGACTTCGACGTGTACAGCACGGTGCGGTAGTCGACGGTCTCGCCGTTCTCCGTGTACCGCTCCACGTAGAGCACCTCCATCGGTCCGATGTTGAGGGTGAAGAGACGTTCACTCTCGGCGGTCTTGTTCGTCGTCGGGAGACACGTCAGCGTCCACTGGTCCACCTCGCCCGACGCCGCGTCGTCGAATGCGGACGAAAGATAACCGGCGATCAGGTCGACCACCACCTCGAAGAACGGTTCCTGGCGCAGCCGTTCGAAGTTCTCGTCGCTTGCCGCCGGATGGATTTCACTCATGACTGTCCTCGAGTTCGATGGTGGGTTCGTCCGTGACCGCGGCAAGTGCGGCACGGATGTCGACGGCGCTGCCGGCGAGGTCGACGGTGAGGAAACGGTAGCGGTGGCCCTGAATGCGGACCGACTCGTCGAGGTGCTCCCCCACCGTCGGATACAGCAGCACCCCCTCGGCGGTGGCGGCGAGCGCGTCCTGCTCGTGCTGCGACTGGATGTAGGCGTACAGCTGAAAGACGTGTCCACGAGCGAGTTTGAGGGCGCCGTACCGGTTGGACTTGAGCGCGTCGGTGAACTTGGTCTCGACGACGATCCGCCGGTCGACGGTCTCGAGGATGGTGTCGGCCCGCATCACCGGCAGGATCTGACGCACCCGGCTCGTCGCCTCCTCGGTAGGCCAGCGGAGCGTCTTCTCGCCCGCATGCACCTGCCACGGCGCGGTGAGGGTGGCGCGATAGAACCCGCGCACCGCGGCTTCGTAGAGGCGACGCATCTCGGCGACGTCCCGCGATGCCGCCCAGCGGTGACCGGATCCGTCCTCCTCGGTCGGAATATCCATCGCCAGAATCAGTTTCGCGGCGTCGACGGCAGCCACGTCGGTCGCCTCGTTGCGGCCGAGGACGACGCCGACGACCTCGCCCCGTCCGATGGGCCGGGGCGAGACGCCGGCCTGGACGAGGGTGGCGGCGAGCCGGCGGCACCGCGCCGAGAGTCGTTCGCTGCGCACCCGTCCCGCAGCGACGGCGAGGGCGGTGCGCATCAGCCGGTTCCGCGGATTGTCCACGGACAGTTCGGTGAACCGGCACGCGACGCGACCGCGGGAGAGGAGTTGTCGGGTCGTCGTCTCGAGCACGTCGATCTGGCCCCGCACCCGGGTGAGCGCGGCGCGGCGCGGCCTGTAGGCCTGGCCGAGGGTGCGCTGCAGCCGGGTCTCGACGGCGTCGGCGAGGATCTCGGCGACCACGTCGCACAGGTCTTCCGGATTCTCTTCGACGCCGCCGCGGCGCAGCGACTCGTCGGCCCGGTACAGGCTCGACGCGTACAGCATCAGCAGCCACAGGTTCCGGACGGGGATCCGGGTGCGGCCGCTGACGATCACGCCGGTCACAGCGGATACCCGAGCAGTGCCTCCGCTTCCTTCCGCACGCGCTCCGGGTCGTCGAACCAGTACTCGTCGAGCAGCGGACGGATCTCGGAGTCCACCACCTGCCGCAGCCAGCTGTCCGGGTCGCCGATGCGGGTCTTGCCGGACGGCGTGAAGAAGCTGTGCCCGATCCGGTACTGGTCGCCGAGCGAGCGGTCCGCCGCGATGCTGTCGTTGAGCGCGTCGATGCGGTGCGCCAGCGCGGCGAGGAAGGCGTCGGGGATGCCGTTGTGCTCGGACACCCAGCGGCGCCAGGCCTCGTTGAGGTTGGGTTCGAGGTTGCGGAAGGCGAAGCGGCGGCGCAACGCGAAGTCGACGATCGCGAGGGAGCGGTCGGCGAGGTTCATGGTGCCGATGATGTAGAGGTTCTCGGGCAGGTATGTGGGCGGTTCGCCGGGGCGGCGGTAGGACAGTTCGAGGGCCTCGTCGGGTGTCCGTTTGCTGTTCTCGAGGAGCGTGAGCAGTTCACCGAAGATCTGGGCGAGGTTGCCGCGGTTGATCTCCTCGATGACGACGACGTGGTTGTGCCCGGGGTCGGCCTGGGCGGCATTGACGATGTCGAGGAAGATGCCGTCCTCGAGCTGCAGCTTGCCGTCGCCGCTGGGCCGCCATCCTCGGATGAAGTCCTCGTACGCCAGGGTGGGATGGAACTGGATGGCGCGCAGCAGGTTCCGATCCTTGCCACCGATGAGGGCGTAGCCGAGGCGCTTGGCGAGCCAGGTCTTGCCGGTGCCGGGCGGGCCCTGCAGGATGAGGTTCTTCTTGATACGCAGGGCATCCAGGTAGTCGCCGAGCACCGGGGCGGGGACGAAGCAGCCGTCGGCGACGATGTCGGCGAGCGTGTAGCCCTGCTGGGCGCCCTGCAGTTCCTCGTCGTCCGCACCGATCTCGTCGTCCACGTCGGGCGCCTCGGCGAGGCCGGCGTCGTCGCCGAAGCGGTCGGCCCAGAACCGAGAGTTCCGGAAGCGGTCGAGGTCTTGCTCTTCACCTTCGAAGGCGAAGTCGATGAGTCCGTCGGTGCGCCAGTCGCCCGGCTGGACCTTCCACACCGTCCGCTGGTTCGTGTAGAAGTACCACTCCCGAATATGCTCTCGCGGATCCCATTCCACGTCGAGGGTGCGACCGTCGCCGTGGTTCCGGGTGACTGTTCCAGTCGCTTTGACTGCCATCACCGAGACCTTGTTTCCATTGGCCTCGAACGGCAGCTCGTAGAGGCGGGTATAGGCGGCCTTGATGGCGATGCGTTCGCCAACTTCGATCGACTGGACCTCGTCGAGATACTTGTCCTCGTAGCCGTTGCGCCAGATACCCTCCTCCACGAAGGTGTCGGTCAGGTCCTCGACCGCCTCCCCGTAGTAGTACGCACCGACGAACCAGTACGACGGCCCGTCCTCGATTGCTTCCTTCGGAGAAGCCTTGCGCCGCTTGGGAACATATTCCTGAAAGGCTGGGATGGCAACGAGTTCGGCCTCGGTGATCGCTTCAGGATGTTCGACGAGAAGTTGTTGCCCGAAGTCGGTGATAGCCGAATAGCCGTTACGAATCTGGGTGACCGCACCCACGCGTTTCAGCATCGACAGCGCCCAGCCGACGCGATTCTCGGCGCGAGACTGGCCGGAGTTCAGCCGCTCCTCACGCTGACCGTCGGTCAGCTGCATCGCATCGGCGACGGCCTCGCGTAGGTCGGCGGTTCGCCATGTCTGGCCGTCCGATAGCACCACAAGCGTTGGACGGACGAACACCGGCCAGGCGGGGAGAATCGCACTCTCGTAGCCAGGGATCACAATTCACCTCGGAACGCTCGGGACTGAAGAGAGGCGAAGAGGGCGTCGAGCTCGGCTAGACCGAGACGATAGTCGCGTCGCTGGCTCTCGATATGAGCAGTCCGCTCCACGTACTTCCTCTGGAGTTCGATTGGAACGAGAGGAATGGGAAGCTCCTTGATGATCCCCATGTTCAGGCCCGACATGATCGCGCCTTTGGCCTTCTGCGTCAGGTAGCGAATAGCTGCTGGATGTAGCAAGAAGTATGAGTGAAGAAACTCGGGCAACGCCTTGCCGCGGTCGAGCGTGATACAACAGAGGTGTTTCGTGTTAATCGCCAATGGAATGCCCTCCGGAACAACAGCACAGCGCCCACAAGTACCCATGATTGTGATAAGAACGTCACCCGGACGCACCGTGTATCGGCAGAGCTGCTCATACTTGTCTTCGGAGATGTAACGCCTTTCACCCCACTCGAATCGGTTGCCAACTGCATTGTCAATCCCGAGGACAGCCACCCCCGAATCCGTGAACTCCTCGTGGAGCAGCTGACTTCCAAAAGGGCCAGTACGCATCGAACCACGGTCCGACCCCGCCACATCGGCAACCGTGACCACTGGCCAGCGAGTCAAAGCACCGCCAAACATGTCGATGAAGATCGACTGGACGAGCTCGTCGAGGCGAGTGAGGGCTTCGCGGCGCTTGGTGCGGAGGGCATCGGCGTGATCGAGGATCGCGGCGACCCGGCACTGTTCGGGGAGTGGGGGTAGCGGCATTTTCAAGCCGAGGACAGAATCACGGCTAACCGTCGCCTGGTTCACCCACTGCCGGCACATGCCGCGGAACGTCCCTCGCGCGAAGTGCATCTGCAGGAATCGCGAGAGGAAAGACGGGTCGAGGGAATCGCCAGTCCTGATCCGGAGAAAGTGATTACTGAACACAGTGGGCTCGTCTCGTTCGACGAAGAGGGCAGTCTTACCCACCAGGTCAGGGCTGTTTGTCGCGTTGAAGAGAACGTCCCCCGTCCGCAGCTCGAACGTTTCGAGACGCGCCTTTTCCGACGGAACCCGCCGCAACTTAGTGTAGTCAATGGCGCCATCTCGCGTGACGTTGTACATACGGAACTGAGGAACGCCTGCTGGGTCCACCTCGCCACAAGCAAATCCGGAACGCGCTTCCACCAATACGTCGCCCAGCGCAACGCTCGGCCACCCGCTCACGCCACACCCCCCGCCAGCATCGCCCGCAGCTGCGCCATGCCGTCGCCGATCTCCTTCTCGATCCGCTCCAGCTCGTCGAGGATCACCTCCGGCTCCCGGTGCTCGATCTCCTCGTGGACGATCTCCTTGTACCGGTTCAGCGACAGGTCGTAGCCCTGCGCTGCAATATCAGCCTTGGGTACACAGAAACTCTGCTCGGTCCGCGCCCGCGTCAACTCTTCCGAGCCACGCGAAGCCCAGCGCCGCAACACGTCCGGCAGGTTGTTCTTCTCGTGCTCGGACTCGTCGAGGACCGCTAACACCCCGAGCTTGCCCTCGTCGAGAGTCGGATTCCGCCTGTCGTCCAACGAGTACCCGTCGGCCTGCACGTCATAGAACCACACGTTGTCGGTGCCGCCGGAGTCGGTCTTGGTGAACAACAGGATCGCCGTCGAGACGCCCGCGTATGGCTTGAACACCCCGGACGGCAGCTTCACGACCGCGTCGAGCTTCTGATCCTCGACCAGAATCCGACGAAGTTCCTTGTGCGCCTTCGACGATCCGAACAGCACGCCGTCCGGCACGATCACCGCCGCCCGTCCACCCGGCTTGAGCAGGCGCAGGAACAGCGCGAGGAACAGCAGTTCCGTCTTCTTGGTCTTGACGACCTGCTGCAGATCCTTCGCGGTGCTCTCGTAGTCCAGCGAGCCGGCGAACGGCGGGTTCGCCAGGATCATCGAGTACGCCCCCGCGTCGCCGGTGTTGGCCTCCGCCAACGAGTCCCGGTAACGCACGTCCGGCTGCTCCACACCATGCAGCAGCATGTTCATCGACCCGATTCGCAGCATCGTGTTGTCGAAGTCGAAGCCGTGGAACATCTCGTGGTGGTACTGCTCCTTGCCCGCGCCGGATGCGATCGCGTCGGGGTGGTTGTCCCGCATGTACTCGCTCGCCACCACGAGGAAACCACAGGTACCCGAGGCCGGGTCCACGATGCGGTCGCCGGGCTTCGGCGCCATCATCTCGACCATCAGCTGGATGATGTGCCGCGGCGTGCGGAACTGGCCGTTCTGGCCGGCGCTGGCGATCTTCGCGAGCAGGTACTCGTAGATGTCGCCCTTGGTGTCGAGGTCCCCCATCGGCACCTTGTCGAGCCGGTCGATCACCCGCTGCAGCATGCCCGCGTTGGGGATCGTCAGCCGCGCGTCCTTCATGAAGTGTGCGTAGGTGGAGTCGTCGCCGCGCATGGTCTTGATGAACGGGAACACCCGCTGGTCGACGACGGCGAACGCCTCGTCGGCGGACATGTTCTTGATCCGGGACCAGCGAAGCTCGTCGTAGTCGCGTCCCTGCTCGTCGGTGCCGACCGGGAAGGGATTGCCGGTGACCGGCGTGCCGAGCATGTTGGCGCGGCTGAGCGCGAGGGTCTGCTCGTCGTCGAGTCGTCGGATGAACAGCAGGTAGGTGATCTGCTCCATCACCTCGAGCGGGTTGGAGATACCGCCTGTCCAGAACGCGTCCCAGACGGCGTCGACCTTGCTCTTGATCTCACCAGTGATCACGGGTACCGCTACCTGCCTGTTCTGCTCGACGACGACCAACAGAACTGTATAGACCGGGACACCGGCAACTCGACGCTTCCCTCCTGCGGGACGCGCATCACGGATCATGTCGGTGCGCTATGGCAATCTCCCCGACGGCTGCCAGGGGAGGCGCCGTGTCACGAAGGGGGAACGAATGACCGAGGTCTGTGAGAATTCAACGGCTGTGGATCGCGGCGCCGTCGGAATCGTCGACGACTACGACCGGTCCGTACGAAACGCCGTCTGGTACATCGTTTCGGGGGTGGGTGCATATGCCCTGATCATGGGCATGTGGACACTCCTTTCCTGGTGGTTCGATCTCACGGGGACCGATGGCGGCGAATCCTCCGAGCTTCGCTTCTCCTTCACCCTCGATCTGAGCGAAGGTGCCGCTGTGCTGGGCGTACTGACGGCACTGATCATCGCCCTGCACGTGGTGGCGTGGCAGATCAAACCCTCCGGGCCCCTCGCCAACCTCGCGCATGCGCGGCGCAAACTGCTGAGCGAGATCGCCGGCCCGATCGGCTTCGTGGCGGTCATCACCGGTGCCGCGACTCTGCTGCACGACGCGCCGGACACGTTCGGTGTCGGTTCGCTGGCCGTCGCCGCCGCCGCCGTGGTGGTCGCCGTGCTCGCCGCCGATATTAGGTCGGTCCTCGATACGAACCGCGATATTTACCGACAGGTCGACGACGTCAGCCGGCAGCGCGACGCCGCCGCTTTGGGAAAGGTCGCAGACCTCTGGAGTACAACGCGGGAAGCGAATGCAGTCGCCACGCTCAAAGACCTGGCGCAGGTCACGGCGCTCACCGCAATACCGCTGGTGACCATGATCTGCACAACGGCCGGCTCGCGAGCGGGCGCTGAATCACTGCGAAATCTCGGTATCGCAGCGCTTGTTGCCGCCGCCTGGGTTACGGTGTCTACGTTCGCGGTGTACGGCGGCGTCCTCCACTTCGTCACCAGGAATCACTTCAATTTTCTGTTGTGCGTACTGACCGCCGCATGCTTGATCATCAGCTGGCTCGTGACCGGCCTGACCGTGTGGGCCTCAACCGTTGAATTCACCACGAAACTCGCTGCCACAGTTGCACTCCTGTGGTTTGCGGCTGCACCTTCGGCTCTGATCGGATACGGACTCGGCGAGGACGTCCCCGCTCGCATGCCCGGCTCGTCTGCACGCCCCAATCTGCACGGCGCACTCGAAAAGCGGCATCAACGTCTGGTCCCCCAGGAACAGGACAACGAACCCACAGAGACGAAGGAACCAGGTCGTATTTCACGAATCGCCCACTGGTACAAGATCGTCACAGGCACAGGCACCGCACCCGAAAAATCAACCTCAGCGCAGACCGACGACTCGGCCGACGATCAGCAGACGACGAACTGAAGACCGCATCGAGAACGAGGCAGTCCCCCGCCGCCGACGCTCCGACCACACTCGCTACGGCAGTGCGGTCACCGGTGATGTCGGTGCAGTCTTCGAATGCGATGCGAAAGCGGAGCGGCGACGACCACACGTCGTACTGTGTGTTCCGATCCAGGGCCCGCCCTTCCTCGGGTAAATGCCACTCTCGTATTACTCGTCTGCTCGGGGGCGATCAGGGTTTCGGCTCGGTCACTCGTCGACGCGCTGGAACCGAGAACGTACCCCGTGCGTCTGTTCCAATGAGCGAATATGCGCACATGAGGGGGAAGCGTGAGGTCATCGAATCGGCACCGGGCCGCGATCTGCATCGCGGCCGGACTGCTGGCACTCACCGGCTGCGGCACGACCTCCGTCGGGGGGCAGGCCGAGACGGCGCAGCCACCGTCCGGCGAACCCCAGTTCGACCCGTGCAGCATTCCCGACGACGCGCTACGGGCCGCAGGCGTCGACCCCGCGACCCAGTCGCGCGACATCGTAGGCGTCAAGCAACCCGGGTGGAGCCTGTGCCGGTGGCGCGGCCCCGACTACTTCGTGACAGTCTTCGCGGCCGGGCGTCCCCTCGACGACATCCTCGCCAACGACCGCTTCCACGACGTCACACCCGTCGACGTGGACGGACGCAGCGCATTCACCGTCCGCGAGTCCAACGACACCCGCAACGAATACTGCGACGTCGCCTTCTCCTCCGGACCCGACGCCATCATGATCAAATCCACCTACTTCGACGGGCTCCCGGCCTCGGACAGCCCGTGCCCATTGGCGGTCCGCAATGGTGCGGCGCTCGCCCCGTCCATCCCCCACTGACCGGAAGGACACTCCCATGAACGGCATCCCATCCTGGCCGGAGATCGGCGCGATGATCGACACCGGCCACCTCACGCTTGAGCCGGGCGTCGCCGAGAAATGCGCGCAGCGATGCTCCGAGCTCATCGATCAACTCCGCGAACTGAAGGTCCAATCCGGCGAACTCACCCGCATCGATGGGCTCGGCTCGCTGCCGTCCGGCCTCGCCCTCACCCGCAAGTTCGAGCAAAAGGCATCCGGCGGCGAGCACTCCCTCGACCACGCACTCGACGACCACATCACCGTCGTCGAGCAGATGCGGTCCGTGTTCGAGAAGGTCGCGGCCGACTACGACGCAGCAGAGCAGTCGAATATACAGGCGCTCAACATGATTGATTCCGGACGCTGACACCGCACGGCACGGACCGCCGACCGACTCCCGAGCCTCAACCTCGGTCGTTCACCGCCGCGACGGCGTCGATCTCGACCGTCGCGCCGTACGGGAGTCCGCTCACCTCGACGAAGGTGCGCGCCGGGCGCGGGGCGTCGAAGAGTCGCTCGAACTGTCGGTTCGCCTCCTCGCGCAACGACAGGTCGGTCACGAAGTAGGTGAGCTTGACGACGTCCTTCAGTTCGCCGCCGACGGTCGCCAGTCGCTCGACCATCCGGTCGACGGCGGCGTCGAGCGCTGCCATGCGGCCGGGCACCGGAACTCCGGTCGCATCGACGGACAATGCGCCGGAGACGAACACGAGCCCCGCGGCGACGAACGCCGGGCTGTACGGGTGGTCGGCGGAAACCTCGGTCATCGACATCGGAAACTCCCTCTGCGGTAGGCAGCAACGAATGACCCCGACCATAGCCCGCAGTCGGGTCGGCATGTCGACCACCCGCAACCCGATCGCGAAAATCGCTTACTCGCAACAGCTTTACATGCCACACTGCCGATTACGGAGTCTCGCGGCCGCGTGGGCCGAGGCCGACCCGTCACCGGATCCGGAGTCGGCGGCAGCAACGACCGACTCACGTCCCCGACCTGGTCACTCACCCAGACCCGCGGGCAGCATCAACACCTTCCTGGCTTTCGGCGTGACCTCACAGTTCCCCGACGCCACCGAATGCAGGATGCCGTTGTACACCAGATCCCACATCCGCGGATTCGCCTGCATGTTCCGCAACCGGAACGAATAGATCTGCCGCCCTGACGAATCCTTCAACCGCAGAACACGATTCAGACCATCGACCGAGAACTTGATCTCCACCAGCTCGTAAGTGTTCACCCACGACTTACCCAGCTGCGCCCACACCGCACCGGCCGCAAACCATTCACCGCCGAAGCGCCAGAACGTGAAAGGTACTACGAGAGCAATGAACAGCCATACGGGCCACATAGTTATCCATTGAAAGCCGTTGACCACCGTCAGGTATACGACAAGTAAGGCAACCATTCCTCCGGTTATCAGCCATAGATCACGATGTGTCGGACGCGACCATTCCAATACCGGACCCAACGCCTCCGGAACCACCGGATTCCGCCCTGTTACCGGACCGGTCGGGGTCATCTCATTACCTGCCGACTCCCCGCGCGGAGCGACTGGAGGTCGAGGCTCACCCGTATCCCGATCAGGTACAGGGGGAAGACTCCACTTGGCAGCCATACTTGACACTTCTAGCCCCCTAGATCTTTTCCATCGCGTATCCGACTCCCCACCGCACCAGGACACCCGTTCCAACCGCCACCAATGTCGCCGGGCCTCCAGCCGAGCTCGCAAGAATCAAACTCGTGGCAGCAGTTCCCGCCACGAATCCGCCTACGTCCTTGCCAACAGCAAGCGTGGCATCACCCATGTCATCTGCCTTCGCTACATCAACACCCACAAACGGAACATTCGAACTCACCTTCGAGATCACGGATGTCCCGCTCTCCATCACCGGCGCGGACAGGCCCTTTGCCAAAGGGCTATCGACCATTCCGCCCAGCAGTTTGCTATTCTGCGCCGCGACCCTCGCCGCGTGGTCGGAGGCAGGCTGGAACGTGGGGGACAGCCTTCGCAGTTGTGGTTTCACGGACGTTGGCTAGAACCGATCGAGATCATCCGGCAGCTTCAACACCATCCGCGCCTTCGGACTGATCTCACATCTCCCCGACACTACCGAATGCAGGATCCCGTTGTACACCAGATCCCACATCAGCGGGTTCGCCTGAAATTCGGGCAGGGCGGAAAGAATAGATCTGGCGACCAGACGAGTCCTTCAACCGCAGAACACGATTCAGCCCGCTGATCGAGAACGTGATCTCCACTAACTCGTAGGTCTTCACCCACATCTTGTCGACCTGCACCCACACCGCTCCCGCAGCAAGCCAATCATCCCGAAAGCGCCAGTAAAGGAAGGCGCAGAACACAAGCGCAAAGGCCCAAGGCTGCCACAACGAGACCCAACCTGTTCCATTCACCGTCGCGAAGACGACCACGACACCCAACATGACGGCGGTGCCCTTGATGCGCTCCCACCGTGTCGGCTGCGACCATTCCAGAATCGGGCCGAACTCTGTCGGTGAGTCGGAGTGCCGCCGCGGGTCTGCTCTGTAGGCGTCATCTCGTGGGCCGACGACTCGCCCCGCGGCGCCGAAGGTGGGCGTGGCTCACCGGTCTCACGGTCGGGGCACTGGTGGCAGAACACGACGGCCATCCGAACTCGACACTGTCAATCCCCCCAAATCTTCTGTATCGCATAGCCCGTTCCCCACGACACGAGCGCCCCGAGGCCGACCGCGGCGATGGTCGCGAGGATCAAGGCCGTTGCACCAGTGCCCGCAATGAACCCACTGGTGTTCTTCGCAACCGCGAGCGCTGCGTCACCGCCAAACCTGCGCATTGGCGACGTCGATCGCAGTCTGAAAGACAATCAGGCCCACGCCGACCACCGGAATCTTGGAACCCACCTTCGAGATCACTGAGCCCGGCGGGACACGCCCGGGGACCGGTCCGGGCTGAGTCGGAGCGTCGGGCCCGAGTTTGCTGATCACAGAGTCTCGCGGCGCATGGGCCGAGGCCGGCCCGCCAGCGGATCTCAAGTCGGCGGCGGCAAACGACCGACTCACGTCCCCGACCTGGTCACTCACCCAGACCCGCGGGCAGCATCAACACCTTCCTGGCTTTCGGCGTGACCTCACAGTTCCCCGACGCCACCGAATGCAGGATGCCGTTGTACACCAGATCCCACATCCGCGGATTCGCCTGCATGTTCCGCAACCGGAACGAATAGATCTGCTGCCCCGACGAATCCTTCAACCGCAGAACACGATTCAAACCGTCTACCGAAAACTTGATCTCCACCAGCTCGTAGGTGTTCACCCACGACTTACCCACCTGCGCCCACACCGCACCGGCCGCGAACCACTCACCGCCGAACCGCCAGTAGGTGAGGGCACCGCAGACAGCGACCAGAACCCACATGTCCCACATCGACATCCATCGCAGGCCATTGACCACCGTGAGGAATACAGTCACTAGCGCGACCATCATCAGCCCAAACTTCCAACGTTCACGGCGCCCTGGAAGAGACCATTCGAGCGCAGGACCGAGATGACTCGGAATCGGCGGATGCGAACCTGGAATCGGCCCGGACGGCGTCATCTCATTCGCGGCCGACTCACCCCGCGGCGCAGCCGGAGGACGGGGCTCACCATTCTCACGATCCGGCACCGGCGGCAACGCCCAGCGACCGTCAATGCTCGACAAATCAGTCTCCCCAAATCTTCTGGATCGCGTATCCGGTGCCCCACGACACAAGCACCCCGACACCGACAGCCGCGATGGTTGCGGGGCCTCCCGCAGCGCTCGCAAGGATCAGCGTCGTGGCGCCGGTTCCCGCGACGAATCCGCTGGTGTTCTTCGCAACTGCAAGGGCAGCATCACCCTTGTCGTCGGCGGCCCTAACGTCGAAGTAGGTCTGAACGCCAGTCAGCGCGACACCTGCAAATGGAACCTTCGACCCCACCTTGGACACTGCCGAAGAGCCCTCCTTCATCAACGGGGCCGAGACAAACTTCGCCAACGTGTTGTCAGTCGCCCCCGCGACGAGTTTGCTGTTCTGAGCAATCACTCTCGCCGCGTCATCGGCGGCGGGTTGGAAGGTGGTGACAGCCTTGGCGGCCGTGGTTTCCCAGTACGGGTCGCCGCTGCGGACAGCTTCGGCGGCGATGGACCGAAATTTGTCGAGTTGTCCTGCGCGGACCTCGGCGACCTTCGACCAGGTCCCTACTTCAGCAGCGGCCGTTCCGATGTACCCGATTACAGCCGCGGCGGCCATCCAGTACCACTGACCGCGCATGTCCCGCACCGCGGCACTGGTCTGTTCGAGGATGCCCGCCAGCACGGCATGAGCGTTGGATTCGGCAGCCCGACCGCTTCGCGCCATCTCCGCGGCTTCGTCGAACGCCGCGCACTGCTGTGCGTATCGAACCTCGGCGTCGATGTTCCCGGCACCGACGGCAATCGGGTCCGGATCCTCGATAACGCCGGGCGCACCGGGACCCGGCTGCACACGCAGGCCAGCGGCAGCGGCGATCTCGGCGGCCTGCCGCATCCTGTTCGCAGCGGTTTCGAGATCGTCGGCGAACGCCCGGATTGCCGCCGCGGCGGCCTCCGCCGATTCGGCCACCTGATTCGTTCCGCGGTTCATCTCGGCGACACGGTCGCGGAATTCGTCACCCGCCGTGCCGACCCATTCGGACTCGGACTTCCCCCGCGCGTCGTCGAAGGCGCCAGCGTGCTCGGTGACACCGTTCGCGAGAGCCTGTAGACGATCAGCGCACTCGCGGCAGGCCGCCGGATCACCAGGAACGAATAGTGGGATCGGCATCAGGGCTCCCCACGCTGGACCGGGAACAGACCCGACACGTCGAGGAACCGATCACCGGTGCCCAGATCAGCGTCCCGGAAGGCGGTGCGGTTCGCCTCGACGGTGTCCGCAGCGACCGCGGCCGATGTGGCCACCGTCGACATCATCTCCGCCACCGCGGTCAACAGATCCGCGACAACGCCGGTCGACGCGCCGGCATCCGGCATGTTCGGGGCATCGGCGCTCATCGCCTCGAAGCCCTCCGCCCCGGAAACCAGGATCCGGGCAACCGCTCCGAGGTCGCCGACCTCGACTCCACTCATGCTCTTCCCCCTACGCCCGGCTCAGCCACGACGGCGGCAAGTGGTCCCCCGGCTCGTCGTCGACGTCAACCGAGGCGTCCTTCTTCCAGTGTTCGGGTGGCAGTTTCGCGTCGAGCAGGACGACGTCGTATCCCGTTGCGCGCCCGACCTCCCGCAGACCGTCGTTGTCGACCGCTCCCCACGGTTGGTGTGGTCCGCAGCAGCTCACCAACTGTTCCAGCGACGTGTAGGCCGGCAGCGCGAGGCGACCGTCGGGCAGACGGCGCAACTCCAGGTGCGCCGCGGCGCCCGGCCGACCCGCGACAGGCACGTACAGGACGTCGCGCCGCTGATTTTCCCCCGACTGCATATGTCTCCTCCCCAGGACACTCGCCGACCACGGTAACGCCCTGCGTGACGAAGCCCACGGACGGCCTGCGCGCTTGGCATCTTGTCGGGCATCTGCCGTACGTTTTGCTGACGTGACAGAACCCTGGTCTTCCGCGCAGGTCGCGGCCGCCGCACCCGATGCGGCGTCACTGTCGGCTGCCCGCGGGCTGGCGACGAAATGGGCCGACACCGGCCGCACCGACACCGCTCTGTGGGGGTCGTGCGGCGGCAGCGGCAAGAATCCGTACCTCGCGGCGGTCGACCTCACCGGCCCCGCGTACCGCTGCTCGTGCCCCAGCCGCAAGTTCCCGTGCAAGCACGCCGTGAGCCTGCTGCTGCGCTGGTCAGACGGTGCCGTGCCGACCGCCGACGCCCCCGAGTTCGTCACCGACTGGCTCGCGACCCGGGCCGCCCGCGCGGCGGCCACCCCCGAGGCATCCCCAAAGGCGGCACCCGATCCGGCCACCACCGAGCGCCGCACCGAGCGGATCGCCGCCGGTCTCGACGAGCTGGACCGGTGGCTGACCGATCGGATCGTCGCCGGCCTGGGCTCCGTCGCCCACGACGCCGCCGCCTACGACGCGATCGCCGCCCGCATGGTCGACGCGCAGGCCCCCGGCGCCGCCGCCACCCTGCGCGCGCTGCCGACGCTCGTCGCCACCGCCCCGGACTGGCCGGCGCCGCTGCTGACCGAGTACGCGCGCCTGCACCTGCTGATCCGCGCGTTTCGGGACCGCGGCCGGCTGCCGGAACCGCTGAATCGCTCGGTGCAGACACACCTCGGGGTGCCCGTGCGCGCCGACGAGGTGCGCGCCGAGCCCGCCGTGCGCGACCGCTGGCAGGTGCTGGCGGTCCGTACCGCCGAGGAGGGGCGTCTGGTCACCCGCCGGGCGTGGCTGCGCGGACGCGACTCCGGCCGCTGGGCACTGCTCCTCGACTTCGCCCACGGCAGCGCCCAATTCACTACGGCTGCACCGATTCCGGGAACTCTCATCGACGCCGACCTGCACTACTACCCCGGCGCCGCACCGCTTCGTGCGCAACTGGGCACCCAGCACGCCGCCCCGGAACCGTTCACGACCCTGCCCGGCGCCACCGACCCGGTCACCGCCCTCGACGGCTACACCACCGCACTCGCCGCCGACCCGTGGATCCGCGCGTGGCCGATGCTCCTCGCCGACGTCACCCCCACCGTCACCGCAGGAACCTGGCACGTCGTCGACCGCACCGGGCGGGCCCTCCCGGTCGGCGGCGACGACACGGGACGATGGCAGCTGCTCGCCGTCTCCGGCGGCCACCCGGTCACCGTGTGCGGCGACTGGGACGGCACCGCACTGCTGCCCGCATCCGTGTTCGACGCCGGCACGGTGATCGCCGCATGATCCGTCCCTATCCTGAGTCCCTCACGGCGACAGCACTTCTCGGGACCGCGAGATCGACGACGCCACTGTCCGGCCTGCACACCGCAACCGCGGCGACGGCCCTCGACAGCGAGTCTGCTCCGACGCTTCTCGCGGCGGCGGCGCTGGAGTCGGTGTTCCTCGCCGGGGCAAGCGCACCGACGACGGTAGCGATACCCGCACCCGCCCCCGACGATCCGCGTCCGCTGCTGCCGTCGGCGGCCGCGGCGCGACTGCGTTCCCTGCTCGTCGTCGACTCCCCGCTGCTGCCCGAATGGTTCGATGCCGCTGCAGGTTTCCGATCCCCGCCGGAGATGCTCGTCGAGGTGCTCGGCGCCGCGGTCCGCCCCACCCCGCACCGGGAGCGACTGGTCGCGCTCGCGGGACCGCGCGGACAATGGCTCGCCGCCCGCAACCTCGACTGGGCAGCGCTACGTGACCCGGACCCGTCCGACGACGAGGACTGGCGGCACGGCACCCCCGCCGTGCGGCGGCGATGGTTCGCGGCCCTGCGCCGCAGCGACCCGGCCGCGGCGACCTCGCTACTGTCGGCGGCGTGGCGGTCCGAGAACGCCGACTCGCGCGCCGCCCTGGTCTCCGAACTCGCCGTCGGTATCGGCCCTGACGACGAACCCCTGCTCGAGCAGGCCCTCGACGACCGCAGCCGACGCGTGCGGCAGGCCGCGGCGGGGCTGCTGCGTCAGCTGCCGCACTCCGCGTACGGACAGCGGATGGCGCGGCGCCTGCGGGAGTGGATCGAGGTCGCCGACGGGGTGGTCACCGTGGCCCTACCCGACCGCCTCGACGACGCCGCAGGGCGGGACGGCCTCGACGACCGCACCGCGCGGCGCCCGGACGTCGTGCTGACCCTGGCCGTACAGGCCACACCGCTGTCGGTGTGGCCCGAGATCGGTTTCACCCCAGAGGATCTGCCGCATCTGACGGTGGCCGAACCGTTCAGGTCGGAGCTCGAGCACGCGTGGTCGGCTGCCGTCGCGGCGCAGCGCGACCCTGCCTGGGCGGTGGCGTTGCTGCGCCGCGAGGGCACCGTCGCCGCGCCGGTGGCCGCGCACCTGCCGCGCGACGTCGTCGTCGCGCACCTGCTCGCCACCCCCGACGGGGTGCTGCCGGACGCGAGCCTGCTCGAGGCGCTGCCTGCCCCGTGGCCGCACGACGTGACCGCCGCGGTGCTCCGGGCGGTGTACGCGTCCCGGGACCAGACGGCCCGGGTGCGGCACCCGGTGGACCTGCTCGGGCACCGCGCGCCGTTCGAGTTCGAGTCGGTGCTGTCCGACGCCGCGACACGCACCGGGGACCTCGATCGACTGGCCCTGTTCGCGGCCGCGGCCGACATCCTCACCCACCGCCGACACCTTCACGAGGAGCTGACGTGACCGACACCCTGACCACCGAGCCCGCACTGCTGCGCCCCCACGCCGAGCAGCAGTACGCACACGAACTCGCGGCGCTCGCCGCGGCCGACGACCGCCCCCGGCCGCCGTCGTGGCGCCTGTCGCCGCACGCCGTGGTGACGTACCTCCTCGGCGGCACTCTGGCCGACGGCAACGTGATCACCCCGAAGTACATCGGTCCGCGACGGCTGATGGAGGTGGCGGTCGCGACCCTCGCCACCGACCGTGCCCTGCTCCTGCTCGGCGTGCCCGGCACCGCGAAGACGTGGGTGTCCGAACATCTGGCCGCGGCGATCTCCGGCGAGTCGACGCGACTGGTGCAGGGCACCGCCGGCACCGCGGAGGAGGCGGTGCGCTACGGCTGGAACTATGCGCGACTGCTCGCCGAGGGCCCCACGCCCGCCGCGGTGGTGCCGTCGCCGGTGATGACCGCGATGCGCGACGGCGCCATCGCCCGGGTCGAGGAACTGACCCGTATCCCCGCCGACGTGCAGGACGCGCTCATCACCATCCTGTCCGAGAAGACCCTGCCCGTTCCGGAACTCGGGACCGAGGTGCAGGCGGCGAAGGGGTTCAACGTCATCGCCACCGCCAACGACCGCGACCGCGGCGTCAACGACCTGTCGTCGGCGCTGCGTCGCCGCTTCAACACCGTCGTGCTGCCGCTGCCGGCGAGCGCCGACGACGAGGTCGCGATCGTGGTCCGTCGCGTCGAACAGCTCGGCGCCGCACTGGAACTGCCGCCGGTACCGGCCGCCGCAGAGGAGATCCGCCGCGTCGTCACCGTGTTCCGGGAACTGCGCGACGGTGTCACCGCCGACGGGCGCACCAAGCTCAAGTCCCCGTCGGGCACGCTGTCCACCGCCGAGGCGATCTCCGTGATGACCAACGGTCTCGCCCTGGCCGCGCACTTCGGCGACGGCACCCTGCGACCGGCGGACGTCGCCGCCGGCATCCTCGGCTCCGTCCTCAAGGACCCGGTGGCCGACCGGGTGGTGTGGACCGAATACCTCGAGGCCGTGGTGCGCCACCGCACCGAATGGGACGACTTCTACCGGGCGTGCCGCGAGGTGACGGGGTGACCACCGCGACCGCCGGCGCGCAGGTGCGGGTGTTCGGCATCCGCCACCACGGTCCCGGATCCGCGCGGGCCGTGCTGCGCGCCCTCGACGCGTTCGAGCCGGACACGGTGCTCATCGAGGGGCCGGCCGACGCCGATGCGCTCGTCCCGCTCGCCGCGGACGACGGGCTGCGGCCGCCGGTGGCCCTGCTCGGCTACGCCGCGAACGATCCTGCGCGCGCGGCATTCTGGCCGCTGGCGGTGTTCTCGCCGGAGTGGCAGGCGTTGCACTGGGCGGTGACCCACGACGCCGATGTCCGGTTCTGTGACCTGCCGGCGACGCTCGCGCTCGCCGCGGACCGCGGCGCCGACGAGACCACCCGGCCGGATCCGCTGACCGCACTCGCGGCGGCGGCCGGTTACGGCGACTTCGAGCAGTGGTGGGATACCGTCGTCGAATCCCGTTGCCCTGCAGTCGAAGATGAAGATCATACCGGCGACGGAGACGACCCGGCCTCGGCCTTCGATGCGATCACCGAGGCGATGGCGGCGCTGCGCGACGGCGTCGAGCTCGACGACCACACCGCGCGCCGCGAAGCGCACATGCGGCAGGTGCTCCGCACGACGATCAAGGCGGGTGCGCTGCGGATCGCGGTGGTGTGCGGGGCGATGCACGCGCCCGCCCTGGCCGGAAGACTCGGCCCGGCCGCGCCGGACGCCCGCCTGCTGCGCGGGCTCCCCAAGGTCAAGGCGTCGCTCACCTGGGTGCCGTGGACACACTCCCGGCTGTCCATCGCGTCCGGCTACGGCGCGGGCATCGTCTCCCCCGGCTGGTACGAGCACCTGTTCACCGCCCCCGACGACACGGTCGCGCGGTGGCTGACCCGGGTCGCGCGGGTTCTGCGCGCCGAGGACCTACCGGTGTCGAGCGCACACGTCATCGAGGCGACCCGGCTCGCGGACACCCTGGCGGCCCTGCGGGACCGGCCGCTGCCGGGACTGGCGGAGGTCACCGAGGCCACGCGCGCGGTGCTGTGCGACGGCGACGAAGTGCTGCTCGACCTGGTGACGCGGCGCCTGGTCGTCGGGGAGTCCCTCGGCGAGGTCCCCGACTCCACCCCGACGGTCCCGCTCGAGGCCGACCTGCAGGCCCGATCGAAGTCGCTGCGGCTCAAGCGTTCCCCGACGGACAAGGATCTGGACCTGGATCTGCGCACCGACATCGACCGGCAGCGGTCGCAGTTGCTGCACCGGCTGCGGTTGATCGAGGTGGAGTGGGCGGTGCCCACCCAGTCCACGGTGCGGTCGACCGGCACGTTCCGGGAATCGTGGAAACTGCGGTGGCGTCCCGAACTCGCGGTGGCGGTGGTGGAGGCGGCGCGCTGGGGCACCACCGTCGCCACCGCCGCCGACGCGGTGGT
The DNA here is from genome assembly GCF_013348805.1 of Rhodococcus sp. W8901. Taxonomy (NCBI): domain Bacteria; kingdom Bacillati; phylum Actinomycetota; class Actinomycetes; order Mycobacteriales; family Nocardiaceae; genus Rhodococcus; species Rhodococcus sp. W8901. Next base: position 160,111 of record NZ_CP054690.1, on the reverse strand, counting down.
GCGCGACCGCGCCGCCCGGCCCGACGTCACGCTGGCCGAGGTGACCGGGCTGCTCGAGCAGGCCCTGCTCGCCGACCTGCGCGACACCGTCGCGGACCTGCTCGACGCCGTCGACACCGCGGCGGCCCTCGACCACGACGTCGCACACCTGATGGCGGCGCTGCCGCCGCTGGTGCGCACCCTCCGGTACGGCGACGTACGCGGCACCGACCTCTCCGCGCTCGACCGCGTCGTCGACGCGCTGCTGGTGCGCATCTGCGCGGGCCTGCCCGCGGCGGTGACCGGTCTCGACACCGACGCGGCGGACGGGCTGCGCGACGCGCTCGACGCCGTCCACGCCGCGCTCACCCTGCGCGACGATCCCGCGTCGACCGACCGGTGGTTCGACACCCTCACGACGCTGGCCGGACGCGACGACGCCGACGGGCTGCTCACCGGCCGCACCGTGCGACTGCTGCGCGACGTGGGCCGGCTCGACACCCCCGAGACCACCGCCCGGGTCGGTCGGGCGCTGTCGGCCGGTGTCGCGGCCGCCGCGAAGGCCCGGTGGATCGACGGCTTCGCCGGTGGCAGCGGACTGCTGTTCGTCCACGACCGGGACCTGCTCGCACTCGTCGACGCCTGGGTGTCCGGGCTGCACGCCGACGAGTTCGTCGACGCGCTGCCGGCGTTGCGCCGCACCTTCGGCGGGTTCGGACCCGCGGAACGCCGCACGCTCGGCGCGGTGCTGCGCGACGGGAAACGGGCCGCCGTCACCGACGGCGCCCTCGACACCGACCGCGGCGGTCGCGCCCTGACGGCCACCGCCCTGATCCTGGGAATCCCGGCATGACCACACCGATCGACGACGAGCGGATGCGCCGCTGGCGGCTGCTGCTCGGCGACGTCGCCGAGGAGTCCACCGGCGGACTGGCATCGGCGTCGGACACCGCGATGGACTCGGCCCTGTCCGCGCTGTACGACGACCGCGGCTCCGCGGACGGAAACCCCCGGCGCAGTGCCGGTCTCGGCGGCTCCGCACCGCGCGTGGCGCGCTGGCTCGGCGACATCCGTACCTACTTCCCCACCTCGGTGGTGCAGGTGATGCAGCGGGACGCGATGGAACGGCTCGGGCTGACCCAGCTGCTCCTCGAACCGGAGCTGCTCGAGGCCGTCGAACCGGACGTCCACCTGGTGGGGACACTGCTGAGCCTGAACCGGGTGATGCCGGAAGCCACCAAGGCCACCGCCCGGATCGTGGTGGAACGGGTGGTGCGCGGCATCGAGGAACGCCTGGCCCGGGCCACCCGCTCCGCCGTGACCGGGGCCCTGAACCGGGCGGCGCGCACCACCAATCCGAAGCTGCGCGACCTGGATTTCCACCGCACGATCCGCGCGAACCTGCAGCACTATCTGCCGGAGTACCGGACGGTGGTGCCGGAACGGCTGATCGGCTACGGCCGCCGATCCCAGGCGGTGCAGCGCGACGTCGTGCTGGCGATCGACCAGTCGGGGTCGATGGCGTCGAGCGTGGTGTACGCGTCGGTGTTCGGTGCGGTCCTCGCATCCATGCGGGCGCTGCGCACTTCGCTGGTGGTCTTCGACACGGCGGTGGTGGACCTCACCGACAGGCTGTCCGATCCGGTGGACGTGCTGTTCGGTACCCAGTTGGGCGGCGGCACCGACATCAACCGCGCGATCGCGTACAGCCAGTCGCTGATCACCCGCCCCACCGAATCGTTGTTCGTGCTGATCTCCGACCTGTACGAGGGCGGGATCCGCGCCGAGATGCTGTCCCGGGTGGCCGCGATGCGTGATGCCGGGGTCCAGGTGGTGGTCCTGCTGGCCCTGTCCGACGACGGCGCACCGGCGTTCGACCGGGACAACGCGGCAGCACTTGCCGCACTGGGCGTTCCGGCGTTCGCGTGCACACCGGACCGGTTCCCGGACCTGCTGGCGGTGGCGCTCGAGCGCGGCGACGTCGCCGCGTGGGCGCACCGGCACGACCTCGCGGCGACATCGGGTGGACCGATGTGAGCACAGGTCCAGCGCCGCCCACCACCCCGCGTTAGGGTGCAGATCACCACGGCCGGCCGATGAGGGCCGACCCGGACCGAAGGGGAACAGCAGTGGAAATCCAGGGAACCGCGGCACTGATCACCGGAGCGGCATCCGGTCTCGGGGCCGCCACCGCCAAGCGCTTCGCCGATGCGGGTGCCACCGTCTTCGGCCTGGACCTGGCCCAGTCCATCGAGCGCGCCGGCGACAGCGTGCCGGCCGGCGTCACCCTCATCCCCACCGACGTCACCAGTGAGGCAGAGGTGCAGGCGGCGATCGACCAGATCACCGAGTCGGGCGTGCCGCTGCGCATCGTCGTCAACTGCGCCGGTGTCGGCTGGGCGGGCCGCATCCTGTCGAAGAACGGCCCGCACGACCTGGAACTGTTCCGCACCGTCATCACCGTCAACCTGCTCGGCACGTTCAACGTGATGCGCCTGGCGGCGAACGCGATGCAGCACCTGCCGACGGTCGACGACTCGGGCCAGCGCGGCCTGATCGTCAACACCGCGTCGGTGGCGGCGTTCGAGGGTCAGATCGGCCAGATCGCGTACACCGCGTCGAAGGGTGGCGTGCACGCGATGACGATCACCGCCGCACGCGACCTCGCGCAGGTCGGCATCCGCGTCAACACCATCGCCCCCGGCACCATCGACACCCCGATGCTCGCCGGCGTCACCGACGAGTACCGCAAGAACCTCGAGGCGGGCATCCCGTTCCCGTCGCGCCTCGGCAAGCCCGACGAGTATGCGCAGCTCGCGCAGTTCCTCGCCGAGCACGACTACCTCAACGGCGAGACCATCCGCATGGACGGCGCGCTGCGCATGGCGCCGCGGTAACAATGCGAAAAAGTTGATGCGCGTGCCTGATTCGGCTGCTACCGTGGCCGACATGCAGCGCGCCATTGCGACGACGACGCCGGAGAGTGTCCCGGCGCGCTGACTGCTGACTGAGTCCGAAGCCCCGGGGCGAGTGCCCCGGGGCTTCGTCGTCTGGTCACTCGCTCCCCATCCGCGAGGAGACCGACGATGATCGACCACCGCAAACTCGGCCGCGAACTGGACCTGTTCGACACCGACCCACTGATGGGCGCGGGCCTGCCCTACTGGCTGCCCGACGGCGCGGCCGTGCGCCACACCCTCGAGGAGTACGTCCGCGACATCGAGCGGCGGGCCGGCTACCGGCACGTCTACTCGCCGGTCCTGGGCAAACGGGAGTTGTACGAGATCTCCGGTCACTGGTCGCACTACCGCGACGACATGTTCCCGCCGATGCAACTCGGCGCCGAGCAGGTACTGCTACGCCCGAGCCTGTGCCCGCACCACGCCCTGATCTACCGCTCCCGATCGCACAGCCACCGCGAATTACCCTTACGCATAGCCGAATTAGGTGGAATGTACCGCTCCGAGCTGTCCGGCGTGCTGGGCGGCCTCACCCGCGTCCGAGCAATCCAGCTCAACGACGCCCACATCTTCTGCACCCCGGACCAGGTCGCCGACGAGGCGCGCGCCGCCCTCGACCTGATCCGCCGTGCCTACGACGCGCTCGGCATCCGGTCGGCCCGGTACCGGCTGTCGCTGCCCGGACCGGGCGGCAAGTACGTCGCGGCACCCGAACTGTGGCGGCGGTCAGTCGCGATACTCACCGAGGTCCTCGACGCCTCCGGCGTCCCGTACGACGCCGTCGTTGGCGAGGCCGCGTTCTACGGCCCGAAGATCGACGTGCAGATCTCCGACGCCGCGGGCCGCGAATCGACCCTGTCCACCGTCCAGGTCGACTTCCACCAACCGGAGCAGTTCGGCCTGCACTACATCGGCTCCGACGGCGCCAGGCATCGGCCGGTGATGATCCACCGCAGCATCATCGGCAGCCTCGAGCGAGTCGTCGCGCACCTGATCGAGGCGCACGACGGCGCCTTCCCGGCCTGGCTCGCGCCGACCCAGGTGGTGGTCCTGCCGGTCACCGACGACGAGACGGACGACGCCGAGCGTCTGGTGCAGCGCTGCCTCGATTCGGGCCTGCGTGCGCACGCGGTGAGCCGGGCCGACGGCACCCTCGGCGCCCGGATCCGGAACTCTCGGCGAGTGCCGTACCAGGCGGTGATCGGCCCCAAGGAGGCCGCCAACGGCCATGTCGCCCTGCGCCTTCGGGACGGCCGCCGGATCGACCCGCAACCGGTCGACGACGCCCTACGGCGCATCGTCGGGTCGATCGACACCCGCAGCGCCGAGCTGTGGGAGAACTGAGCCGTCAGAACCGCCAACGCGTCTGCGCGTACTCACCTTTCGCGAAGGCGAACACTGCGGCCGGTTCGACGCGGAACACCGTCGCCGGCCCGCCGACGGTGTTGACGAAGTTGCCGTCCGCGACGTCGAAGCTCCAGTCCGGCCCGTACTTCGCGCGGTAGGCGTCGGCGATCCGGGTCAACGACTCCGGATCCGAGACCTGCACCGCCCGTCCCTCGACCACGGCGTCCAACCCGGATCCGAGGGCGTTCGTCCCGGTCGTCAGCACGCAGGCGTCGGCCGCCGAGAGATTGCGTGCCTTCTGCTCGTCCGGGCCGGTGCAGAAGTGCATGCGGTCGTCGACGCGGACCGCGATCAGCGGTGTCACGTGCGGTCGCCCGTCGGGCCGGACGGTGGACAGCCAGAACACCTCGGCGGCGTCGAGCGCCGCCGTCACCTGCTCCCACGTGGAGGGCGGCGCGCTCTCGGCGCTGTACCGTCGGTCGAGTTCGGCGGCGGGCAACTGCGCGGTCATGGGGTGTCTCCCGTCTCGTGGGGTGCTGTCACAGGTACAGACCCGCAACGTCCCCAGAACTCATCGCCCCCCGCGCTAAGTGCGCAAAACGCGGAATCGAGGGCCGCGAAAGAGCGATAAGTGCGCAAAACGCGGGAACCGGGGCTCGAGATACCCGCGCTACAGCTCCGACTCGTGCGGGATCTCGTCCATCGCCCGGTCGGACATCCATTCCCGCAGCACCTTGGTGGCGATGACGTCGTCCTCGTTGTACTCGAGGAGTCGCTGCCGCTGGGTGAGGTCGGGGTCGCCGTCGTAGCCGACGGCCTCGCGGTACCAGCTCATCGACGCCTCGCCGCTGGCCTCGGCGTCGCGCCAGTGGAATCCGGCGACGGGGGCGATCTTCTTGAGCCCCTTGCCGTTCGGGCATACGAAGTTGTCGCCGACGGCCTGGTAGATGTCCACCCACTGCGGGCTGTCGATGAACTCGCGGATCTCGGCGACGGTGGGGATGCCCGGGGTGCCGGCGAAGCGGCGCGCCGAGTCGAGCAGCCACTTGTCCTCGGCGGAGCGGGAATAGCAGTAGGCGGCAAAGGTTTTCCCGACGGCGGCGGCGGCGGCGCGTTCGGCCATGAGCCAGGTCCAGAATTCGGCGAAGGACCGGGCCTCGTCGGCGGTCGGCACCGGGTCCCAGCTCACGAACGGCCGGTACACCGACGTGCCGGCGACGTTGAGCAGCGTGCCCCACAGGTAGGCGCCGTGCTCCTGGTAACTCTCCATGTCGACGTCCACCTCGACGTCGGCGCGGGTCACGGTCACCGTCTCGTGCCGGCGCACCAGCGCGGCACCGGACAGCCACGCCTTCGCGGTGACGACGGTGTCGTGGAACGAATTGTGCGGCCACTCCTCCGGGGGATCGCCCTCCCACGCGGCGAGCTGCTCGATGGTGGTCACGCCGTGCTCGCGGAGCACGTCGGCGCGGGAGCCTGTCGCGACCAGCGACACGTCGCGGGTCTCCTCGAGCTTCGCGCGGCATCCGGACCACCACGGGCACGACCGGCACTCGCCGATCTGCGACGGCACCGTCACGATCTCGCCGCGCGCGACGGCGATCCGGTCCGCGAAGCGCTCGTCGTAGTCGCTCAGCACGGTGGACAGATCGTGCACCAGCACGCAGTCGGCGCCGTAGCCGATGGCGCCGCCCAGCAGGGCGGGGCTGGCGAGGTCGTGCCGCTCGAGCATCCGGTACACCTGCGCCAGCCGCATCTGGTCGCGCAGCTGCGCGCGCACCTTGCGCTTCTCGTCGACGGCGGGGGCCCACTCGAACAGCCCCGACGTGGTGGCGCCCCGACCCGGATCGGTGACCTTGTGGTTGACGACGATCACCGGGATGTAGCCGCCGCGGTCGACGTCGCGCAGCAGGATCTCGACGCGGCCGCGTCGTCCGGTATCGCGCTCGGCGGGCAGCATCGCGCCCCAGATCTTGTCGGCTCCGGCTCGGCACGCCTCGAGGGTGTCGCGGGCCCGCTGCCCGGCCGGGCCGTCGGGTGCGATCCGCACCCACGCGTCGGGGTCGGCGTCCATCAGCCGGACCCGGACCGCCTCGCGCTGCGCGGCCGCCGCCTCCTGCCGCTGCTTGACCCCGGTGTTCTCGGGCGCGGCCACCAGCAGATCCGGGTTGGCGGCATCCAGGTGCACCCGATGGCGGCACCGCGTCAGCGCGCCCGGCTCCAGAAGCACGGGGGGCACAGGGACCAGGGAGGCGCCGAGTCTCGCCGACGCCGCCGTATCAGCGGTGTCGGCGCCGTCCTGCGGGCCGATCGGGGAACACACGATGTGGAAGATTATGTGCTCACCTAGGGTAAAGCCGAAAGCGGCAGAGCATAAACAAGCACGGATAAGCTGTGACGCAGTCCGCCGCCGCGCCGAAACACCAGATGGAGGGGCCTTTCCAGTGGGGTTGTTCAAGAAACGTAAGCGGCGCGCCACGCGCAAGGCCGAGGCGAAGGCGCTCAAGCACAAGGCGAAGCTCGAGGCAAAGCTCGGTGCGAAGAACGACCGCAAGAAGCACCGGTCGGATTCGAAGGCCCAGAAGAAGGTCGACAAGGCCCAGATCTCGGCGCTCAAGGCCCAGGAGAAGGCCGCCGTCAAGGCCGCCGAGAAGGGTCTGACGGTCGCTCAGCTGCGCCGATACCTGGGTGTGGCCCGCCTGCTCGCGCCGGTCGTGGTGCCGCTCGCGTACCGCGGCGCGACCGCCCTGCGCGGCCAGCTCGACACCCAGCGCGCGCAGCGCATGGGCATCGCCGTCGACCAGCTCGGCGAGTACACCGGCCACGGCGCCAAGCTCAGTGCCCGCATCGCCGGCGCCGAGAAGTCCGTCGACGAGATCGTCACCCGCCACCCCGGTGACGCGGAGACGCAGCAGTTCGCGACTGCGATCCGCGCCCGCCTCACCGACCTCGGCACCGCGGTCCACGCCGCCGAGCAGATGCCGCCGGCCCGCCGCAAGCAGGCCCACCACGCCATCTCCGCCGAACTCGACGGCGTCGAGGCCGACATCCTGGCCCGCCTCGGCGTCCGCTAGCCGTCACCGCCCGATCGCCGTGTCCGTCACGCGTCCCGCCCCGACCGCCGCGCTCCGCGGCGGCGCGGTGGGCGCGGCGGCGGCCGCCCTGGCCATCGCCGCGCACGGCATCGCCGGCGGCGGTTTCCCCGACTCGGCGGCCCTGACCCTATTGTTCGCATCGTGTGCCGGCGTCGGCGTGATCGTCGGCGGTCTGCCCGTCCTGAGCCGGAGCCGCACGGCGCTGTTCGCGGCGCTCGCGGCCGGGCAGGGTGCCGGGCACCTCACGCTCACGCTCGCGTCGGACGCCCACGCGCACGCCGGCGTGCCCGCCGCCGCGATGCTGACCGCGCACGCCGCAGCCACCGTCGTGTGCGCGAGCCTGGTCCACGGTGCCGAACGCCTGTACGGGCCGATCACCCATGTCCTGCGCACGGTCCTGGCGCCGCTGTTTCGCGGCGTCGATCCGACGTCGGCACCCGCGCCGCGGCCGCTCGACCGCCGCGCACCCCGTCTGACTGTGCTTGCCGCCGGGCTGACCCGGCGCGGACCACCGGTGCACGCGTAAGCCGCGTCCATCGCACCCTCCGCACAGAAACGACACCCGAGCAATGAAGAGAATCCTCTCCCGCGCCCTCCTCACGGTGGGCGCCGCCGGCGGCGCGCTGCTGCTGGCCACCGGCGTGGCCTCCGCCCACGTCTCGGTCGCCGCACCCGGCGCCGAGCAGGGCGGCTACTCCGTCCTCACCTTCCGCGTCCCCACCGAGTCCGAGACCGCGGGCACCACCGCGGTCACGGTGCAGCTGCCGAACCTCAAGTCGGCCCGCACCGAACCGATGCCCGGCTGGACCTCGACGGTCCAGAAGGATCCGGCGTCGGCCACCGCGACGTCGGTGACCTGGACGGCCGATCCCGGCGTGAGCGTCGGGCCCGGACAGTTCCAGCAGTTCGTGCTCTCGGCCGGACCGCTGCCCGAGCAGGGCTCCGTGGAGTTCCCCACCACCCAGACCTACAGCGACGGCACCGTCGTGCAGTGGGATCAGAAGCCCGGCGCCGACGGCAGCGAGCCGGACAAGCCGACCCCGACGCTGACGCTCGCCGCGGGCAGCGGCGGCGGCAAGGCACACGCCGCGGCCGACACGGCCGTCACGGTCGACGCGACCACGAACAACGCCGACACCACCGCCCGCTGGCTGGGCGGCATCGGCCTGGTGCTGGGCGCGCTGGGCACTGCCCTGGGCATCGGCGCGACCATCCGGAACCGCCGCTCATGAGCGCGCACAAGGTCCACCGCGTCCGCATCATCGCCGTCGGATTCGTCGCGATGCTCGCGACCATGCTGGGCGCCGGCACCGCGTCCGCGCACTCGGCCGTCCTCTCCAGCAATCCCGAGAACGCGGCGCAGATCGCGACGGCCCCGGAGCGGGTCACCGTCACGTTCAACGAGGCGCTGCAGCAGAAGTTCGCGTCGCTCACCGTCGTCGGCCCGGACGGCAACCTGTGGTCCAAGGGCGACCCGACGGTCCAGGGCGACAGCGTCAGCGTCCCGCTCGACGGCCTCGGACCGGTCGGCGAGTACACGATGGCGTTCCGGGTGACCTCCGCCGACGGCCACCCCGTCAGCGGTACCCGGGTGTTCACCCTCACGCAGGAGGGCACCGGCACGCCTGGCCCGAAGGTCAACGGACAGAACGAGACCGGCAGCACCGACGACTCCGGACCGAACCTGCTGGTCTGGGGACTCGTCGGCGTCGGCGTCGTCGTCTTCGGCGGCGGCCTGTGGTTCGCGCTGCGCAAGCCGCGCGGCGAGAACTGACCGGCCGGACAGCGCGCGGATGAAGACGGTGAACATCGGCCGCCCCTGGCTGCTGTTCGCCGTCCTCACCGCGCTGGCCGGGGTGGCGGTCGGGTGGCTGCTCGCCACTCCCGACGGGCCCTCCCCCACCAGCGTGGTGCGGGTGCTCGCCGTCGGCCTGGGCGCGACGGCGTTCGGTCTCGCCGCGTGGCAGTGGCTGCAGCGCGACGAGCGTCGGCCCGCACTGGACGCCGGCCTGCTGTGGCAGACCACCGCCGCGGTGGCCGGTGTGTGGACCGCGGCCGAGACCGTGCTGCTGGTGCTCGAGGCGGCCGAGGCAGAGGGGCGGTCCCGGTTCGCGGTCGCCCCGGAGACCGTCATCGACTTCGTGCGGGTCGTGAACACCGGTCGTCTCGGCGCCGCGACGGTGGTGTGCGCGGCGCTGGTGGCCCTGATCTCGGCGATCGCGTACCGCCGCAGCCTGCCGTGGCCGGCCGCCCCCGTCCTGGCACTGGCGGGCCTGGCCCTCATCGCGCGCCCGATCAGCGGGCACATGTCGCAGCAGACGCTCGGATCCCTGCTCGACGCCGGACACGTCCTCGCGGCCGCCACGTGGTTCGGCATGCTGGCGGCGCTCGCGCTGACCGCCGGCTCCCGCGGTGCGTGGTCGACGCTGCTGCCGCGCTATTCGACCGTCGCGTGGCGGTGCGTGTGGGTGCTCGCGGCCACCGGCGTCGTCAACGCCGCGGTCCGCCTCGGTGGCGTGGCACCCCTGGTGACCACCGGATACGGCCGGGTTGTGCTCGCCAAGGTGGCCGCGCTCGCGGCACTGGTCGCGGCCGGTTGGTGGCTGCGCCGCACGTGGGTGGCCCCGGCCGCCGCGCACCGGATGGGGGCCGACGCGTCCCTGCGCCGCGCGGTCGGTGAATCCGCCGCGATGGCAATCGCATTCGGACTCGCGGCCGCGCTGGCGACCACCGCCTGATCCGAAACGGTCAGGCGACCGAGACTGTGATCGTTCCGGTGTAGGTCCCGACCGCCGCACCGTCGGGGTAGTCGACCCGCAGCGCCGGAGTCCAGGTGACCGTCTCCGACGGCCAGATGCTGCCCGTACGCGCGACGACGGTCTTCGGGGCTTCGAGCGTCTGCGTCGGCGCCGATGTCGAGCCGCCGACATTGCCGGCGAGGGCGGTCGCAGAATAGGTGACCGCGCTCTTGGGGATCGTGCCGTTGGGTCCGACGAAGTCGGTCGACGACGCGGTGGCGGTCCAATCGACCGGCGAGCCGACCACACCACCGGTCGCGGTCACGGAGATGAGTGTCAGGGTTCCGCTCGCCCTCTCCGCCCCGGGGACGATGGTGCCCCACTTCCCGGCGACGGTGATCGACAGCCCAGCTCGGCCCGCAGTGGCAGCAAGTGCGCCGCTCCGGGTCTGCCCGGTGGTAGTCGTCGGAGCCGCACTCGACGTGGTCGGCGCCGCGGTCGTCGAAGCCGTCGTGGTCGGTGCGCTCGTGGTCGTGGACGGCGTGGTCGTGGCTTCCTCGGAATCTTCCCGGGAGACGTACCGACGAGGGGTCGTCGTCGGCGCCGCGGTCGTAGTCGTCGGCGCCGTTGTCGTCGTCGATTCTGCCGTCGATTCCGTCGTCGCCTCGTCCGACACGTCCGAAGGTGCGGCCGTCGCGGTCGGCGCACCGGCGAGAACCAGCACGCCGGCGGCAGCGAGGGACAGCCGAAGCGCGCGGGGCATCCTGCTGTGCCACATGTCTACTGATCCGTTCCCGAGGGACGACGCTTCCGCACCACCAGGTAGGCACCGACTCCGGCGACAGCGAGCACGGCCACCACGATCCCGCCGATCAGCGGCCACGACGTCGAATCGGACGCGCCGACGGAGTCGCCGTCACCCTTGTCGGGGAACGTGAGGGTCGCCGACATGTCGTGCTCGAGGATTCCGCTCTCGAGCTTGACGTCGGCGTTCCACGGACCGGCGGGCAGGGCGGTGCTGTCGGGCACGGAGATGACGACCTCGCCGTCCTCGCCGGGTGCGATGGTCGCGACCGCACTGTCGATGGGGCCGGCGGACAGCCCACCGGGTCCACCCGAAAGGTTGAGTGCGCCGGACAGATCGACCGCGCGGCCGCCGGTGTTGGTGACGGTCGCGACGACGGACGCGAGGCCGTCCGGCCCGCGCCGCGGGGTGAGGCTGGAGATGGTGAAGTCGGCGGGCGGCCCGTTGCCCGGCCCCACCGACAGGTAGACGCGAACCCCTACCCGCGATTCGTTGGTGATGCCGTTGGAGGCAGGGGCCTTGTGCGACGCCCAGATCACCGCGTACTGCTCGATCTCCGGCGCATCCTTCGGCACCGCGATCGTCACCGCCACCTCGGCCTGCTCACCGTCGGCGAGTTCCACGGTCGGGCGATCGACGGTGATCCACGACGTGAGGGCGTTCTTCTCGCCGGGCTCCGCCAGCGCGAACGCGCCGTCGGCGACGCGGGCGGCGCCGGGGTAGACGTCGATCTTCGCGGGCGCGCCGGTGTCGTTGGACACCAACACATGTCGGGTGATGGTGGTCCCGGGCGGAAGGTTGTCGACGATGTATCGCAGCGCCCGAGGATCGTCCTTGAGTGCGACCGGCGCGTCGAGCAGACGGATGCCGATGGACCCGGCGGGGGTTTCGCCCGCGGGCTGATCCGGGGCGGCGAGCGCGGATGCGGGGACGCCGACCGCGACGAGGACGACGGCGAGGAACGCGAGGAGGTTACGCAGCGCGGGGAGAGAACGCATGGATCACTTTCTGGCCGAACGGCCGGGGACGCATGCAGCGTCCCCGGCCGATGGGTGCCGGTCGTTCTAGGCGACCGAGACGGTGATGGTGCCGGAGTATTCTCCGATGGCGGCACCGTCGGGGTAGTTGACGGTGAGCGCCGGGGTCCAGGTGATGACCTCGAGCGGCCAGGTGAGGCCGGTGCGATTGACGACCGTCTTCGCCGCGTCCAGCGCCTGGTCACCGGTCGACTCGAGGGTGCCCGGGCCGACCTTGCCGGCGAGGGCCGTGGCCTTGTAGACGACCGCGCTCTTGGGAATGGTCCCGAAGTCCGTCGACGTGGCACTGGCGACCCACCCGCGCGGCGCGCCGTTGCGGTTGTCGCTCACCGTGACGGTGGGCAGGGTGCCGGTCGCCTTGCCGGCGCCGGGGACGATGGTGCCGACCGGCCCGCCCGTGATGAGCGACAGGTTCCCGCCTGCGCCGGCGATGGCGAATGTGACGGTGGTGTCGGCCGAGTCAGCGGCATTGGCGGCGGTGGCCGGGACCAGAAGTCCGGCGGCAGCGGCTAAACCAGCGGCGAGAAGCGTTACTTTGCGCATGATTCCTCTTCGGGGGGCGTTCGGGTCGAACAGACAGCTGCCCGTACCGAATAGAACCAAACGGCCCGATTCGGGGGTCGATTATTGATACTCGACAGTTGGTCAAGTGTCCAGTAGGGAGCGCGAAATATATTTGCAGAGCGTTTGTTTGTCGGGCCGGGCCCTGCGGGCGTGCCCGCAGGGGAGGTGATGCCGTTGTCGGGCACCGACTCTGATTACTTTCCCACTTGCAGCCCTCCGGCGGCACTAGGATCCGTCACCATGACTTCGACGGGGTGGTGGTTCCAGGCCAAGCATGGGCTCGACACGCGGGGACCGTTCCCGCGGCGGCGGCGCCGCACGCTCGGTGACGCGGTGGCCGGGCGTCGCGTCCTCATCACCGGGGCGTCGTCCGGCATCGGTCGCTCCGCCGCGATCGACCTCGCCGACGCCGGCGCAGTCGTGCTGCTGGTGGCCCGCCGCGAACCTGAGCTGCAGGAGCTCGTCGACGCCGTGACCGGTCGCGGCGGCAAGGCGTTCGCCTATCCGTGCGACCTGAACGACGCGGAGGCGTCCGACGCCACGATCGGCCAGATCCTCGACGAGCACGGTGGCGTGGACATCCTCGTCAACAACGCCGGACGCTCCATCCGGCGGGACCTCGCCCAGTCGTACGACCGGGCCCACGACTTCGAACGCACCATGCAGCTCAACTACTTCGCGGCGGTGCGGCTGATGCTGGCGGTGCTACCGGGAATGCGGGAACGACACTTCGGCCAGGTGATCAACGTGCTGTCGGCGGCGAACCTGTTCGGTGGCCCCGGGTACTCCGCGTACGTCGCGTCCAAGGCGGCACTCGACGAGGTCTCCACGTCGTTCCAGGCCGAAACCCTGGACGAGAACATCACTTTCACGTCGGTGTACATGCCACTGGTGCGGACCGCGATGATCGCACCCAACGCGCAGTACCTCGAGGCCGCTGCGCTCACGCCCGAGCAGGCCGGCCGGGTCCTCTGCGACGCGATCGTCGACCGTCCGCGCCGCATCGGCCCCACGTTCGGACGGCTGCAGCAGCTGGTGGACGTGATCAATCCGGAACGGGCCGACACCGCACGGCACCGCCGGTTCAAGTCGGGTATCTGAGCCCTCTTCGGCCCCACTCGACACCCCGGAAGCGGACTAGTCTCGACATTGGGACACAAGGTCGAGGAGATGATTCGTCATGTCGACAACACCGACATCACCGTCCACGTCAATGGAAACCCACCCTGACATCGCCGAGCTACGCGCCCGCTACGACGAATTCGGTGAGAGCCCGGTTCCGCAGGTCGCCGAGGGGCTGATGGTTCTCGCCGGTCTGTACGCGGCCGCGTCACCGTGGATCGTCGGTTTCAGCGGGCAGACGTCGCTGATGATGTGCAACCTGTTCGCCGGTCTCGCGGTCGCGCTGCTGGCCGTCGGTCACGCCACGACGTTCGGCCGCACCCACGGCCTCGCGTTCGTCGCCCCGCTGCTCGGGATCTGGCTGATCGTCTCGCCGTGGCTGGTCTCCGGCTTGAGCAGGAGCACGGGGATGATCTGGTCGAATGTCGTGGTCGGCGCCGTGGTCCTCGCTCTCGGAGCCGGGATCATGGGCATGGGTATGACCCGAGGACGGATGCGCCGATAGCGGTACCCGATCGAGCAGCCCTACGCCGCGGCCTCCTCGCGCCGGCGCGGCTGTAGCTGCGTGGCCGAGACCAGGCCCGCGGCCAGGAATCCGGCTGCGACGAACAGCGACCACCGGGTGGCGTCGGCGAACCCGTCGGACAGCGCGTCGGCGGTCTCCGGTCCGGCCGGGCCGAGCTTGCCGTGGTCGCCCTGCTCGCGAATCGGCGGGATGGTGCCGCCGGCCGAGTCGCGGGTGCTGTCGACCAGCTGTGACGACACCTGCGGCGGCAACGCGACCGGCTCGAGCCGGTTGGTGAGGCTGTGCGCCAGCCCCAGCGACAGGACGGTGCCGAGAATCGCGGTACCCAGAGCGGCACCCAGCTGGCGGACGGTGCTCTGCGTCGCCGACCCCTGACCGGATTCCTCGGTGGGAATGTCGACCAGGACGGTGCCGGTGAGCTGCGCCGACGCCAGGCCCAGGCCGAGCCCGTAGATTGCCAACAGCAGCGCCAGCAGCCACGCCGACGACGACGGCCGCAGGTACAGCGCGAAGGCCAGCACGCCGATCACCTCGAGCGCCAGACCGATCATCACGGTCCGCGGGGCACCGAACCTCGCGGTGACGTGCCGGGCCGCGGCGCCGGACATGAAGGCACCGGCCGCCATCACCGCGATGACGTAGCCGGCCCCCAGTGTGCTGAGCCCGTACGCGTTGACCAGGAACAGCGGCAGCACCAGCAGCAGACCGAACTCGCCGATCGCGACGGCCATCGCGGTGAAGTTGCCCCAGCTGAACGTCCGGAAGCGGAACAGCGCGAGATCCAGGATCGCCGAATGCGCGATCCTGGCGCGGTGCCGCTCCCACACCACGAACCCCACGAGTGCCACGGCGCCGACCGCTGCCATCACCGGCGTCGCGGAGATCGGCGCGGTCACGGGCCACGTCGCCCCGAACACGTTGAGCTCGGCGATCGGCTTCCACCAGCCGAGGGTCTGGCCCTCGATGAGCGCGAAGATCAACGCGCCGAACCCGATTGCGCTCAGCAGCAGTCCCACCACGTCCAGTCCCGGGACGGTGATCTTCGCCCGCGTCTCGGGGACCGCTAGGAACGCGCCGATGATGACGAGAATGCCGATCGGGACGTTGACCAGGAAGATCCACGGCCACGTGAACGACGTCGTGAGCCAGCCGCCGAGCAGCGGGCCGACGGCCGCCATGCCCGAGATCACCGCGCCCCACACACCGAATGCGATGGCCCGGTCCCGGCCCCGGAACGTCGCGTTGACCGTCGACAGCGTGCACGGCAGCACCAGGGCTCCGCCGACGCCCTGCACGACACGGGCCACGATCAGCGCGGTGGAACTGTCCGACGCCGCGGCCATCAGGCTGCCGACGATGAACACGACCACGCCGACGATGAACAGCAGCCGCCGACCCAGCCGGTCGCCGAGCCGTCCGGCGGTGAGCAGCAGCGCCGCGAACACCACCGAGTAGATGCTGTTGATCCACTGCGCGTCGGTGAGGTCCAGGTCCAGTTCATCGATGATCACCGGCAGCGAGACGTTGACGATGGTGCCGTCGACGACGATCAGCGACAGTCCGGCAGCGAGAACCCCCAGACCTATCCAGTCCCGTCGTCCCACACGGGGTTCGACTTCAGCCGGGTCCATGGTCATTGCTGCGCCCCTCCTCCGACGATGTGGCTCGCCATCCGTCGACGCTACCGCGATTCCGGCAGAGGACACGGGGGCGCACCGGCGAATGACGGCCACAATTCGGGCATTTCAATCTTTCGATTGAACCGGGCCTGCCCTCATGTGAAGGCGATGACCTGTTCGCCCCACGCCTCGCGGAGCGGGCCGTCGAGGTCGCGGACCACCCGGTCGTGCTTGTCGATCACCAGCGAGTCGCGGCCGAACCGGTCATAGGCGTCCCATCGCGGCTCACCGTCGAGACCGACCGGCGCACCGGTTTTCGCGAATTCGATCCACCGGTGCTGCATGCGTGCCGACACCTTGCGTCCGGTCGACAGGCCGCCGAGCAGGTAGGTGATCTCCTTGGGGCCGTGCGCGATGTTGCCGAACACGTACGGAAGCTCGGTCGCGTGGGTGGCGCCGATCTCGAGCGCCCTGAGCATCGGGGTGGCGTAGTCGAAGCGGTACAGCCAGGTGGGGGCATACCTACTGTGCGCCTCCACGATCCACAGTGTCGGCAGCCGGAACCCGAAGTCCCGGGTCAGGCCCAACGCGTCGTCCTCGGTGGCCAGCCCCGAGTACGCCGCCTCGATCCGCGCCTGGTCGGGCAGTTCGAGGTCGGGGTGCTCGGCCGAGATCTCCGCGAACATCGCGCGGATCACGTCCGGCTCGATCGGCATGAGCGGCGACTTCATCAACTTGAACAACGACGATTCGTCCTTGTTGGTGCCTATCAGCAACGGGATCCGCTCGGCGGTGCCGTTCCAGAAGGCGTTGACCGGATAGTCGGGCACGAGTTCACCGTCGACGATCGGCACGTAGGCCAGTGTCCCCGGGGTCTCGCGCGGAATCCGCGCGAACAGTTCCTCGGAGGCGGCGAGCAGCTCATCGGTGGTCGCCGACATCAGCCGATCCGCAGCATCACCTGCGCCACCGAGTATTTCGAGGAAGGTGTTCGCGATACCCGCCGCCCGATCCTGGTTGTAGACGGACGTGGCCGGTGAGCTCTCGGCGATCGCACGGTGGAACAACCCGTGCGCGGACGGCATCGTCATCAGTGTCGTGACAGCACCGCCACCGGCCGATTCACCGAACAGCGTCACGGCGTTCGGGTCACCGCCGAACGCGGCGATGTTCGCCTGCACCCAGCGCAGCGCGGCGATCATGTCCTGCAACGCGACATTGGTGTCGAAGCGATGCTCGTCGGTGCTCAGCGACGAGAAGTCGACGAACCCGAACACCCCCAGACGGTAGTTCAGGGTCACCACCACGACGTCGCCGTTCTCCGCGAGCGCGCGCCCGTCGTAGACCGGCTGGCTCGACGCGCCGCGGAAGTAGGCGCCCCCGTGGATCCACACCATCACCGGCCTGCCGGACGCCCCCGCCGCTCCGGCGCCCGGGGCCCAGACGTTGAGCGAGAGGCAGTCCTCGTCCATCCGGATGTCGTCGCCGAGCGGGATCGCGGCGAGCCGACTCTGCGGTTCGACTGCGCCGAAACGGTCCGCCTCGAACACCTCCGTCCACGGCTCGGAGGGCGTCGGCGCCCGGAACCGGAGGTCCCCGGTGGGTGCGGCCGCGTAGCGAATTCCCTTCCACACGTGGACGGGCCCGTCGGTGGTGCCGCGCACGGGTCCGTTGGTGGTGCGGACGACGGTGGTGCTGTCGGGAGCGATGAGTGTCATGTCGTTGACTCCTTCGGATCGGCGGGAACTCACGCGGTGAGCGCGGTGACGACGTGCGAGGCCTGCAGCCCGGCCAACAGCAGGAACAGGACGGTCATGATGGCGGCGTTGTGCAGGATCAGTTCTTCCTTGACCACTCCGAGCGCGGCGGTGACCCGCTTCGACGGCACCGCCGCCAGAACGGTGAGGGCGATCAGCCCGAGCCCCGCCAGCGCCGCGAACGCGACGGTCAGCAGCGCCGCCTGGGTGGTCGGCAGGTGCGCCTCCGCGATGAGGGCGCCCGCCTTCAATTCGAGCGGCAGGTTCTTGGCGTTGGGGACGGTCAGGAGCAGACTCAGGACCGCGGTCTTGCCGGCGTTCATCGTGTCGATCTGCGCCATCCACGACGGCATCGCAGCGACGGCACCGTTCTTCGGCCGGCTCCTCCAGCTGAGTGCGGCCAGCATCAGGAACGCCAGACCGAACACGGAGGCGAACACGATCTGACTGGGATGGGCGTCACTGCCCGCCCTGTCCGCGCCGCCCTTGCTCGTGAACACGGTCACGCCCACGATGAGGGTCGAGGCAGCGAGCGCCGTCGCAGTGAACGCCAGGGCATTGGTCCTGGCGCGAGCGGAGAGCAGGATCGCGATCAACGCGGCCAGCGGAATGGGGCTCACGATCATGCCGACCCCGAGCGGAACCAATTGCGCCACTGTGTGTCCCATAGCGGCTCACATCCCTTCGTCTCGTGCGGGATGCCGGGGTCGATCGTCAGCTCGACGGTGTCGTCGCCGACATCCGACACGAACGATAGGAACCGCGGGACACGACCATCGACCGATGTTCGGGTATTGCGACACCGGCCTGTGGCGGCCGTCACGACGGGGTGCGCGCGGTCAGTCGAGGCGAACGGAGAGCAGCACGGATCCGGACTCCTCGACCAACTGGGCGGCATCGACCTTGCTCGACAGCGACGCCAGCCCCAGTCCCTCGCCGCGGTCGCGGGCGATCCGGCCGGGAGAGCGGATCCCGATGCAGATCAACGATGTTCGGGGATCCACCGACATCGTCAGCTGCAGCGACCCGCCGGTTCCGTGCCGGATCGCGTTGGTGAATCCCTCGGACAGCACGTCGATCGCGTGCTCGAGGCGAACAGGGCTGTCCGACAGCAGCGGCCACACCTCCGGAGCGATGTCTGCCTGCATCGGAACGGCGGCCGACCACATCCCGATCAGTTCGGTGATCTGCCGCTCGGCGTCTGCCCGCGGAACAGTCGGCAGCGCCTCCTCCCGTGCCACCTCGCCCACGAGGCGGTCGATGATCTCGTCCACCCTCGCGTCCACGGCGGTCGGCGCCGCGGCCGTCGGCGCACCCGTCGCGGCACCGTGCATGACCAGCGCCGCGGCCACCAGCTCACCCTGCACCGACGAGTGCAGCACGTGCGCGAGGCGCCGGCGCGCGGACAGCACCTGTCCGTGCACCTCGGCGGCGAGACGACTCTGCTCGCCGAGGGCCGTCGCGAGCTGTTGTTCCTCCACTGCGCGTTGCACGTTCGCGGCCCGGATCACGCGCACCGCGACGGCCGCGAACGGGTAGAAGGCGATTCCGGGGACCAGGAACGCCGGCGGGAATCCGGCGCCGCCGAGGATGACGTAGAACCCGAGCGCGGTAGCCACGGCGACCACCGTGTAAGTGGTCACCATGAGGCTCAGCCGGACGGTCGTGCTGCGCGCCCGGGGCGCGAAGCGCCGCACCACCCAGTTCCCCGCCACGCACAGCGCGATCCCGAGCACGACCTGGAGCACCGTTGTCCGGAGCCCGTAGCTCGTCAGCAGAAACGTCAGGATCACCGATGTGTACAGGGCCGCAGGCAGCACCAGGGGTGCTGGTTCCACGGCGCGGAGCACGTTCGCGAGCCACTCCCGGCGGGTCAGCGGAGGTGGTGCGACCGGCGGCTTCGGCAGCGGCGTGACGTCCCGGAACAGCGCATGGCTCATGGGCCGCACGACATCCTCCGAGATCGCCCTCAGCAGTCGCGCCGCACGCGCCGGATCGATGTTCACCCGATCGGTCTGCGACAGCGCCGAGCCGATCCGGCCCGCCAGGTCCTCGGCGCACCGACGACCGATCCCGGCCAGGTACTCCTCGTCGATCCGGCGCTGCTCGTCGAGCGCCGCGCGGGCGCCGCGCAGGCGCTGCATCACCGCGTTGTGCTCGCGCACCGAGTCGACGAGTATCGCGATGAGCGACAGCGCGACCACCGCCGTCGTCACGTTGATGGCCATCCGTACCCCGACGGTGCGCGGATCGGTCGGTAGGCCCTGGAACCCGACGAGGACGTCGAGCAGGATCGGCCGGCACGCCCCGAGCGCGGCGAAGACCGACAGCGACACCAGTGGTCGTGGACGGATCCGGTTGCCGCGCAGGACCGTGAGCCAGGCAATCAGCATGGCCGCACCCATCACCAGGTGCACGATCACCGCGATACCGAAGTACGCCGGCCAGTCCCGTGGGCTGCGGGCGGCGATGTAGCTGCCCATCACCGTGACGGCGAACGGCGCGGTCAGGATCCACGACCAGGCGGTGACGGCCGAACTGCCGCCGATCCGTGTCAGCCAGGAAAACCGACTGCTCAACCGATCTCCACCGGCATGCCGAAGCGGCGCACGTACAGCTGGGCGGCCGCGACCCGCGGGTTCAGCTCGGGGCTGTGACCGACCCCGAGGGCGTCGAAGGTGCGGGTCACCATCTTCTCGACGCTGCGCACACTCGATTCGCGTCGGCGCGCGATCTCGGCGTTGGACCAGCCGAGTGCGATGCAGCGCAGCACGTCGAGCTGCGTCCGGGTGAGACGGTCGAGCACCGAGTCCGGATTGCCCTCGCGCACAGGGCCGGTCGGAACAGGTTTCTCCGCGAGTGCCGACTCGACAGCCGCCACCAGATCCTCGACTGATTCCAGGGCGACCTTGTCGAGGAACACCGAACCCGCCGGGCCGCCCTCGCCCGGAGCGATCCCCGCCCGCGGGTAATTCGTCAGGAACACGATGGCGCAGTGCGGCGCCCGAGCATGGACGATCGTCGCCATCTCCAGGCCGTTGGGGCGTGCCCCGAGATCGATGTCGGTCATGAGGACGTCGGGATCGATCTCGTCGAAGTCGGCGAGCGCGGCCGCCGCGGAGGACCGCTCCTCCACGTCGAAGCCCGCGTGACGGAGCGCGTCGGCGACCAGCGAGCGCATCAGCGGCTGGTCCTCGACGACCAGGGCTGTCCGCACCCACATGGCTTCTTTCACAGGAAAAAGACTAACGGGCCTGATCCGACTCCAGGAGGTGGTGACCGCGCCTAACGAAATGCCGATCGCGGACGGGAGCGGGCCACCGGAACGACAACGCACACGGGCGCCGTGCGACCGATGCGCACGACGCCCGTCCGTTCAGGCCCGGATCAGCGTCCCGGTACGTACTTCATCGCCTTGATGAACGGCGGCAGCAGCTTGGCCCACACCTTGGCCGGAAGCCACCGCGGGCCACCGAGATTGACGACACGGGTGGTGGCGACCGTCTGCGCCTCCGTGTACTTGAGCAGGCCGTCGGGTCCGTGACGGCGGCCGACACCGGACACGCCCATCCCGCCCATCGGGGCGGCGGTGCTGCCCCACGTCGGGCCGTAGCCCTCGTCCACGTTGACGGTTCCGGCCATGACGCGGGCCGCGATGGCCTCACCCTCGGCGTGACTGCCGGCCCACACGCTCGCGTTGAGGCCGTACTCGGTGTCGTTGGCGCGACGGATCGCCTCCTCGACGTCCGCGACCGGGTAGATCGACACGAGGGGTCCGAACGTCTCGGCGGCGTAGCACTCCATCTCGTCGGTGACGCCGGTGAGCACGGTCGGCTCGTAGAACAGCGGACCGAGATCGGGTCGGGCCTTGCCGCCCGCGACGACGGTCGCCCCCTTCGCGACGGCGTCGTCGACGTGGCCGGACACGGTCTTGACCTGCGCCTCGGACACGAGGCTGCCCATCTCGATGCCGAACTCGTAGCCGGGCGCGAGGCTCATGTTCCGGACCCGCTCCCCGAAGAGGCGGATGAACTCGGGCGCGATGGTCTCCTCGACGTAGATGCGCTCGATCGAGATGCACAGCTGACCCGAGTTGGAGAAGCACGCGCGCACGGCCGCGTCACACACCTGGCGCAGGTTCGCACCGGCCGTGACGACCATCGGGTTCTTGCCGCCGAGCTCGGCGGAGAAGCCGATCAGTCGGCGTCCGGCCTGCTCCGCCAGCAGCTGGCCGGTCGCGGTGGAGCCGGTGAACATGAGGTAGTCGGTGTTCTCCACCAGCGCGGTACCCACCACCGATCCCGGGCCCGGGACCACGGCGAACAGCTCACGCGGCAGGCCGGCCCGGTACAGGAGCTCGGCGCACGCGAGCGCGCAGTACGGCGTCTGACTGTCGGGCTTGATCACCACGGCATTGCCGGCGAGCAGCGCGGCGATCGCGTCGGACACCGCGAGGGTCATCGGGTAGTTCCACGGCGAGATGACACCGACGACGCCCTTCGCGTGGTGCCGCACCACCGTCTTCGTCAGGCCCGGCAGCATGCCCTGGACGCGCTTGGGGCGCAGCAGCTTCGGCGCCAGACGCGCATAGAATCGCGACGTCATGGCGATGTCGAGGACCTCTTCCTGCGCCGACGCCCGCGACTTGCCGGTCTCGGCCTGCGCCATGTCCATCAGCGCATCCTTGTGCTCGAGCACGAGATCGCGGTAGCGGAGGAAGATCTGCGCACGCTCGACGGGAGATCGCTTCTCCCACGCCTTCTGCGCGACGCGCGCCTTCTCGATCGCGGCGAGCGCGTCCGCCGCCGTACCGACCGGGACGGTCGCGAGCTGGCGCCCGGTGAAGGCCTCGACGATCGGCTTCGTCGGACGGCTCGCCGCGTCCGGGATCGCGATGAGATCGGCAAGACGAGCAAACGTTGCCGCTGACGGAGCAGGCATTTCGCACCCCTACTGGTGAGTAGATTTCGAGTTACACACAACGTACCCCGTCGGTGGCCGTCGTCACAGGATCCGGGTCGAACGCCCCGGATCCCGGGCCCGGCTCAGGACTCCGCGGCACGCAGGCCGCGTAGAACCGTCCCCTAGCGGACTGCCGGGGCGTCCTGCTGCTGCCACACCGTCCACCCGATCGCGCCGACGGCCGCAGCGGCCGCGCCGACGCCGGCAACCCACATCAACGGCGAGTTCGACGATCCGAGGCCGGCCGATCCGAGGCTGCCGAGCGAACCGGTCCCGCCGGTGTCCGGCGTCGGGAACGTGACCGATGCGGTGTGTGCACGCTCGATCGCACCGCTCCGCAACTTCACCGATGCCTGCCACGGTCCGGCCGGCAGGTCGGCGCTGTCCGCGATCCGGAACCGAACCGTCCCGGCGGCGCCGACGGCGACGACCGCTTCCTCGGCGTACACCGGGCCGAGGGTCCTACCGCCGGGCCCGTCGGACAGCGTGAGTTCGCCGCCGACCTCGACGGCCCAGCCACCGGTGTTGCGGATGCCGGCGACGACGACGGCCTGACCGTCGGAATCCCGGTCGGCCGTCAACCGGTCGATCGCGAAGTCCGCGGTCGTGCCGGCGCGGGGCTCCACCCGGAGATTCACGCGAACGCCGACGCGGGTCGCCACCCCGCCACCAGCACCGGAAGCGGGCTGCGCCCAGACCACCGCGGACCGGTCGCCCGTCGGCGCGTCCGCAGGGACCCGAACGGTCACCTTCACGTCGGCGCCCTCCCCGGGCGCCAGCGAGATTCGCTGCTTGTCCAGGCTCGTCCACGACGTCAGCCGGTTGGTACTGCCGGGACCGTCGAGTGTGAACTGCCCACTCCTCATCGATGCCGCACCCGTGTAGAAGTCGACCGTCTGGGCCGTGAGCCCGTTGTTCGAGACCCGCACGGTTCGCTCGAGCGTGTCGCCGGGCGCACGGGTGCCGCCGATCTCCGTCTCCCAACTCGGAAAGGTCGGATCGCGCTGCGGATCCACGATCTTGATACCGATCCCACCCACGACGGGGGCGGCGTGGACGACCGTCGTAGCTGCCGCGACGAACGACGCGAGCAGGGCGAGGAGTGCGAGCAGGTTCCGAAGCAGGAGACGCATGTAGACGCTTTCGTGAGATACCGATGGAGGCCGACGTCGACCTACACCGCGGAGTGGGTAAGTGTCGCGCTGTAGTTCCCGATAGTCACACCGTCGGATACGTCGATGGAGAGCATCGGGGTCCAGCGGAACGTCGCGTCCGGCCAGTCGTGGCGCGCGATCCCGGCCACGGCCTTGGTCGAATCCAGCGTCCGAGGGCCGGTGCTCCGGAAACCCATCGTCTCGCCGCCCGCCGTATAGGTCACCTTGGACCTGGGGATCGTCGTGGCGCCGTTGGTGAAGTCGGAGATCGAGGCGGACACGGTGACCGAGCGGCCGGTCCCGCTACGACGGTCCCGAACTGCGGAGGTGGGAACCGTCCCGCTGACGTTGTTCTGCCCGCTCACCCAGACCATGGGAGCTGTTCGCGGAACGGACAACTCGAGAGGACCGCTCTGCCCGGCGACGGTGAACGTCACATCGGTGGTACCGCTGGTGTCGGCCGAGGCCGTGCCGGCGATCGACGCAGGAACGACTGCCAACGCGACCGCCATGACTCCGGCGCCGAGCGCTGCCGTCGTCTTACGCATCTGGTTCCTCCAGTGAGGTCTACGGAAGTCAGGGGCTACCGAGACGACGGTCACGATGCGCTCGAAGCGACTCATTTCAACAAACAATTGGACGCTTGTCTATTTTCGCTGATCGAGATCCGGGCAGGTCCCGGCCAAGCCTGCGGTCGCAACTTCCTTCACATCCGCACCCCCACCGCCTCGGGGTCACGTGGCGCCTCCGCGAGGCATTTTTTGTATACAATCACCGGTACTCGCGGCGCACTGTCACCTGCCGCCTCACTACTTCACCCCACCGACCTCCGACCGGAAGGAATCCTCCGATGGATCCGTTGTCCAGATTTCGCCTCGACGACCGAGTCGTGCTCATCACCGGGGCAAGCTCCGGGCTGGGTGCAGGTTTCGCCCGGGCGGTTGCCGCGGTGGGCGCGACCGTCGTTCTCGCGGCGCGGCGCGAGGATCGGCTCGTCGCGCTCGCCGAAGAGCTACGCGCGCAAGGCTCGTCCGTCCTCACCCACGCCACCGACGTGAGCTCGGTCGATGACTGCCGGGCACTCGCCGCCGCCGCGGCGGCCGAGTTCGGGCGGATCGACGTGCTGGTCAACAACGCCGGTCTCGGCGGGTCGACCCCGGCACTCCGCGAGGACCCCGATCGATTCCGGGCCGTTGTGGACGTCAATCTCAACGGCACGTTCTGGATGGCGCAGGCCTGCGCCGCGGTGATGAACGAGGGCGCATCCATCGTCAACATCGCCAGCGTTCACGGCCTGGTGGCGTCCCGATTCCCGCAGGCCGCGTATGCCGCCAGCAAGGCGGGCGTGCTCGGACTGACCCGCGATCTGGCACAGCAGTGGTCACGCCGCAAGGGAATTCGCGTCAATGCGCTGTGCCCGGGGTATTTCGCCAGTGAGATGACCGCCGAGGGCGAATCGGCCCTACGTGAGATGGTGGCCGATCAGTCCGTCCTCGGCCGTTTCGGGACGCAGGAGGAACTCGACTCGGCGTTGCTGTTCCTCGCCAGCGATGCGTCGTCGTACATGACCGGAGCGTCACTGGTCGTCGACGGCGGCATGAGCGCCGTCTGAGTGCACGTGGGATCGGATGGCGTTCCCGCCAACCGATCCCACGCTCGTCAGCTGGGCGCCTGGAACGCGACACCGGTGGACTCGAGATCAGCCCAACGGGATTCGTCGATGCCCGCGAGCTCGGCGAGGACCTGGCGGGTGTGGTCACCGAGGATCGGTCCCGGAACCGGAGTCTGCGGCGTCGTGCGGGAGAACTTCGGAACCACGCCGGTGGCAGGGACGGCCGTACCGAACCGGTTGACCAGCTCCACCACCATGTCCCGGGCAGCATAGTGCGGGTCGGCGAGCATGTCCGCGGCCGTGTAGATCCGGCCGGCCGGAACGCCGTTGTCCTCCATGGCCTTCAGCAACTCGTCGGCGGTCATCGCCCGAGTCCAGGCACCGATCACCGCATCGATCTCGGCCATGTTGTCGCCACGAGGGCCGTGTTCGGCGAACTTCGGGTCGTCGGCCAGTTCGGGTCGGCCCATTGCGACGCAGAGCCGTCGAAAGACCGTGTCGGCGTTGGCGGCGATCAGAACTTCCGCACCGTCGGAGGTGGGGTAGACATTCGAAGGCGCGACCTTGGGAAGCACGGACCCGGTCCGTCCTCGGGTCACGCCGCCGATCGCGTGATCCGCCATCGTGGACTCCATCAAGGCGGCCACGGCTTCGTAGATCGCCACGTCCACTTCCTGGCCCCTGCCGCTGACCGAGCGCTCATGGACAGCGGCCAGCGTCCCGATGACGGCGAACAGAGCGGCGAGGGAATCGCCCAGGCTGACTCCGCTGCGGGTCGGCGGAAGATCCGGATTGCCGGTGGTGTGCCGGATGCCGCCCATGGCCTCCCCCACGCTCCCGAATCCCGCATCGCCCGAGCGTGGCCCGGTCTGCCCGAATCCGGAGACGTGCACGAGGATCACTCGCGGGTTGACCTCCGAGAGAGCCGGGTAGTCGAGTCCCCACTTGGCCAGCGTGCCGGGCCGGAAGTTCTCCAGGACGATGTCGGCCTCGGCGGCCAGCTTGCGGACCAGGTCCTGACCCTCGGGGCGACGCAGGTCGATCGCGACGGACTTCTTGTTCCGTGCGATCGAAGGCCACCACAGGCTTTCACCGTCGACGGTGACGCCCCACCGTCGCATCGAATCACCGGCGCCGGTCGACTCGACCTTGAGGACCTCGGCCCCGTAGTCGCCCAGCAATTGCCCGGCGAAGGGTCCGGCGATGAAACTTCCCAGCTCGAGCACCCGAAGTCCGCTGAGCGGACCAGCAGTCTTAGTCATCTCCAAATTGTACACAATCTAAGTCGACGTGGCGCCATCTCGGGATAAAACGGGCGTGACTGCATACAAACTAGGTTCGGGCCAACCCCTCCGGGGGAGCTAGTCTGATCAGCGACCATGCACCGACCACTGCAAGAGGGGCGACGTGACGACGACACCATCGACACCGAGTCGAGTCGCTTACGAACAGATCCGGCAAGCGATCATCGAGGGTAGATATCGGCCGGGACAGCGTCTCATCGAGCAACGGATCGCCGAGGAGTTCTCGCTCTCACGGACACCCGTCCGTGAGGCACTGCGCCGACTCGAGGCGGAAGGACTTGTTCACAGCGAGCCGAACCGCGGTGCGATGGTACGAACCCTCTCGCTGTCCGATGTGGCCGACCTGTACGGACTCCGGGCACGGCTGGAGGCGTACGCCGCCGAACTGGCCGCGGAACGCATCGAAGATGCGCAGCGTGAGCAGATCGACGCCGGCATCGAAGCGTTCGCCGTCGCGCTCGGCATGGACGCCGCCGATCCACTCGACCTGGTTCGGGCCGTGGACGCGGCCAACGGCCAGATCCATCGCGGAATCCTGACGGCGGCCAGGCACGAACGGCTCTCCCGCCTACTCGAACGCACTACCGACGTCCCCCTCGTCTTCCAGGCTTTCCGCCAGTACGACCGCGTCCAGATCGAGCGGTCACATCTGTTCCACCAACTCATCCGCGACGCGATCGTCGCCGGCGACGGCCTGCGGGCGTCCGCCCTGATGCACGAGCATGTCCTCCAGGGCCGCGACGTCCTGCTCGGACACCTCGCGGCAAACGACACCAAGGTGGACGAGTTGTTCGCGATCCCGTCAACCCGGAAAGGCTCCGGCACGGACGAGTAGGCCGGGCACCGGCGTGCCGAGTACCCCACCGAGCCAGTTCGACGCGTCGATCAACTGCGGCAACCGCGCACCCGTGACCACGCCGCTGCGCTCGAGGAGATAGACCAGGTCGTCGGTCGCGATGTTGCCGGTCGCGTTCGGGGCGAAGGGGCAACCGCCGATGCCGCCGATGGACGAATCGAGCACGGTCACACCGGCATCGAGCGCCGCGACCGCATTGGCGTAGCCGGTGTTGCGGGTGTTGTGAAAATGGCAACGCAGACGAACGCCCGGCGCCACCGCGGCAACACCCGCGACCAGCCGGGTCACCTGGCGCGGCACCCCGACACCGATGGTGTCGGCCAGCGAGATCTCGTCCACCCCGAAATCCGCTGTCCGCCGCGCCAGTTCGACGACGGTGGCCTCGGAGACCTCGCCCTCGAAGGGACACCCGAAAGCGGTCGCGATCGTCACCGACACCAGCACACCGGCCGACCTGGCGTCGTCGACGAGATCCTGCACGGTCCGGACCGAGTCCGCGACCGACATGCGCTGGTTTCGCTGACTGAAGGTCTCGGAGGCGACAACGACGCAATTGACCTCGTCCACACCCGCCGCCAGCGCGCGGTCGAATCCTCGACGGTTGAGCACCAGACCGCTGTACGACACATCGCTGCGGCGGGGGATGCCGGCCATCACGGCCTCGGCATCGGCCATCTGCGGCACCGATTTCGGGTGCACGAAGCTGGTTGCCTCGATACGACGGAGTCCCGCGTCGACGGCCCGCTCGATCAGCTCGATCTTCTCGGCCGTCGACACCTGCACCGACTCGTTCTGCAGCCCGTCGCGGGGGCTTACCTCAACAATCTCCACCGTCACTCCAGCCCTTCCCGATCCGTGACTCAACGCCCGAGTCCCGAGCATATTGTATACAATGAGCGAATCCGGCCGATGCGCCGCGCCGTCGTTCGAAAGGGATTGCCGTGTCCACCGCAGAATCGACCCCGGTTGCAAACGAGGCCGGCGTGATAGAAAGCCGGCTCACGCTCATCATGAGCCGCGCCACCCAGGACCCATCACTGCGCGTGGAGAACCTGCGCCGCGTCCCCGCAGGGGCATCACGACACACATGGTCGTTCGATGCATACGGGGAGACGACCGAGCGCCAGGAACTGATTCTGCGAATCGACGCGCCCGGCGCGTTCGAGGCAGAGTCGATGAACCGCGAGTCCGCCCTGATGACGGCCGCGGGTCGCGCCCGGGTGCCGTCCCCGAGGGTTGTGACCTCCGGCAGCGGTGACGATGAACTCGGTGCCGCGTACATCGTGATGAGCCGAGTCGAGGGTGAGTCCATCCCACGAAAAATCCTGCGCGACAGCGAATACTCGTCGGCCCGTCCGCGAATGGCGGGACAGTGTGGCCAGATCCTGGCACGCATCCACAGCATCGATCCCGCATCGGTCGCCGGCCTCGAGGAGCGCGACGAGCTCGACACGTGGCGCAAGACCCTGTCGGACACCGGTCGAGCGCACCCCGCTTTCGAGCTCGCGATTCGATGGCTGGACCAGAACCGTCCGCCTGCCGCGGCACGCCGAGTCGTCCATGGCGACTTCCGTCTGGGGAACTTCATCGTCGGCCCCGAAGGCATTCGTGCCGTGCTCGATTGGGAGTTGGCCCACCTCGGAGATCCACTCGAAGACCTCGGCTGGCTGTGCGTGAAGACGTGGCGCTTCGGCCAGCAGCCTCCGGTGGGTGGATTCGGAACCGTCGACGATCTGGTCGCAGCTTACGAAGCAGAGGGCGGATCGACCGTCGATCGCGACGCCCTCCACTGGTGGTTGGTTCTCGGCACACTCAAGTGGGGAATCCTGTGCCTCCATCAGGCGGAACGGCACCTTTCCGGGGCCACCCGCTCGGTGGAACTCGCAGCGATCGGGCGCCGCGTCAGTGAGACCGAATGGGACCTCCTCGAGCTTCTTCCCTGACCACACCGGGCGTCTGCGCCAGCGTCGTCACCGGCTCCGGCTCCGGCTGATGGGCTCGTCCGTCGGTCGAGGCCGGTGACGACCGACGGTGGCCGGTATCCGACGACCCCGTCGGATACGAAAGGGCCCCGAGGGAATTCGAGTGCGACTTCGAACGTCGACACTCCGGCCCTCGGGGCCCTTACTGGGAACGGTGCCGCGGTCAGCGCAGCCCGAACTCCCAGTTTCCGCCGCGGCGGTACTCACTGAGAATCCTGCGGCCGACGCTCTGGATGTGCACCTCGTCGGCGCCGTCGTAGATCCGCGCGAACCGTGCGGCACGGTACATGTGGCTCAGCGGCGTGTCCTCGGTGACGCCGGCCGCACCGAAGACCTGGACAGCGCGATCGACGACGTTGTGCAGCATTCGCGCGCCGAAGACCTTGACCGCGCCGATCTCCACCCGCGCCTGGTCACCTCTGTCGACCTGTTCGGCCGCCTTGAGGGTGAGCAACCGGCTGGCCTGGATCTCGGTGTAGGAGTCGAACACGTGCTGCTGCATCAGCTGCTTGTTCGCGAGCGGTTCGCCGAACGCGACTCGCTCGTTGAGGCGGTGGCACATGAGATCGAAGGCCCTCTGCGCCTGGCCGAGCCATCGCATCGAGTGGAAGATCCGGCCGGGGCCCAACCGTTCCTGCGCGATCACGAACCCGTTGCCCCGCTCGCCGAGCAGGTTCTCGGCCGGCACCCGTACGTTGTCGTACTCGACCTCGTAGTGTCCGCTGGACAGACCGAGTACGGGTGTGTCCCTGACGATCCGGTAGCCGGGATGATCCGTCGGAACGATGATCATGCTGAACGAAGCATGCGGTGCAGCGTCGGTCTCGGTGCGGCACATGACCGTCGTGTACGCGGCGTCTGCGGCCCCCGTGGTGAACCACTTGCGGCCGTTGATCACCCACTCGTCACCGTCGAGCGTGGCGGTGGTCTGCAACTGCGTCGGATCCGACCCCGCGACATCCGGCTCCGTCATGCCGAAGCTCGGCGAGATCTCTCCCTGCACCAGCGGCTCGAGGTAGGCCTCTCGCCACCTCGGACTGGCGTGCCGGTTCAGCATGATCGAGTCCTGGAGCGTCCAGGTGCCCAGCGCCAGCTGGCCGTACTCACTGCGCCCCTGGACCTCGTTGATGTAGACGTAGTCGAGGAACGGAAGCCCTCCGCCACCGAGCTCGGCCGGATGCCCCAGCGCCCACAGGCCCTCGGATTTGGCTTCCTTCTGCAGGTTCGCGATGAGGCTGCGGGCCTCCGACCCGCCCGCATCCAGAATCGGCTCGCTCGGCTCGACCCTCTCCACCATGAACTGGTAGACCTTGTCGCGCATGGGGCGAATGTGATCGGGGACATCGAATGTCATGCAGGCCCTCCGAGGTAGCCGGGATTGTCCACGCGGAGCTTGGCCTCCACGCTCGCGGTGACGAGGCGTTTGACCTCAGCCAATCGTGAGTCTTCGCGACCTGTGCGGATGGCCTCGGCGAGTCCGGCATCGTCGGCGTATCCGAGCTGGGCCAGTCTGTCTCGGTGCTCGGAGGTATCGGCTGCCCCGTGTTCGAGTTCTCGCTCGACGATCGCCAACGCGTTGATCGCCACCCGGGCGTGGAATCGGACCGCTCCGTCCAACTCGTCGATAACCTTGTCGGCGAGGAACTCTCGGACGGCCGTAACGAGTTCGGCGGCGGTCGGAACGTCGTACAACGTCTCCGGTGCCGTCATCGGCGATCCTCGGACAGACTGATTGCCGCGCCGACATCGACGGCGGCGTATCCTTCGGGTGCGGCGACCTCGACGATGGACTCGTCCCGGTCGTCGAACTCCAACCGCAACGCCCGGCTCATCACCGCATGCATGTCGTACAGGCAGGTGATGTAGGTCAGCTCGAGAATCTGTTCGTCGGTCAGCCCGTCCTTCAGCACCTGGAAGGTACCGTCGTCGACACGGCCGCCGCCCGTCACCAGACTGTCGGTGTAGGACAACACCGCTCGTTCGAGAGGGGTGAACAGATCCGAGACACCCCAGGACGGGATGGCCTCGATCCGCTCCTCGCTGACTCCGAGCGAGCGGAGCGACTTGCAGTGCTGGGAGAAGACGAACTGGCTGCCGCGCAGCCATCCCGCACGAGTCTGACCGAGTTCGCGCAGTACCGGGTCGAGAAGCCGATTGGGGCTCCGGTAGAGCGAGAAGCCTCGAACTGCGTGCTTGAGCACGTCCGGCACCAACGCGAAGACGGTCCACCAGTCGCCCGGGGTTCCGGCCTCGGTGCCGGGCTCGGCCACCGGGTCCCGGTCCGGCCCGAACAACTTGTCGTACATGGTGAGCACGATGTCGGCCTGAGCCTCAGTCCGTGAAACCTGCCTCAAACGGGGCATCGAAGGGTCCTTCCCTGGTGGTAGGTGGTGTCGGTCAGATCGCGGCCGCGTTGGCGGCCTTGGCCGGACGGTGTCGGACATCGGCGGAGGTCAGCTCGCGGGTGTACGCGGCGAACTCGAGCAGGATCCCGTCGGGATCCTGGAAGTACAGCGAGCGCACGAAGACTCCGTCGTGCATCTCGGACGCGACACCGGACTCGCTGTCATCGTGATTGAGGATGTAGCCGACCCGGACACCCTTGCTCTTGAGCTTGGCCCGATACTCGTCGAACTTGTCCGCCGGGATCGTGAACGCCACGTGGTTCATCGAGCCGATGGCACTGGTGATTTCGCCCTTGCCGGGAATGGTCACGGCCGCGGCGATTCCCGGCGCGGCCGGCGGAGCATCGGGGAACCAGAAGAACGCCAGGTGGTTCCCGCCACCGAGGTCGAAGAAGAAGTGCTGCCCCCCACCGTCCGGGAGCTCGAGCGTCTTGACCAGAGGCATCCCCAGCACGTTGCTGTAGAAGTCCACGGTGCGCTCCATGTCAGAACACACGAGCGCCAGATGATTGATTCCGGTGATGTCGAACTCGGAATTCGTCAAGGTCCAGTCCCCTTTCACGGCGTTAGGCCTCGCTGCGACAGCCGGCCCACTCAACTTGACATGATAGTCAAGTCAAGTCGGTCGGGTCAACGCTCGCTGCTACGATTCCGCTCGTGCAGGACTCCGCCCTCCCGGTCAGCAGTCGCGGTCGCGCCACCCGCGAGCGCCTTGTTCGCGCCGCCCGCGAGGTGTTCGAGGAAGTCGGATTCGTCGACGCACGAATCACTCACATCACCAAGACGGCCAAGGTTGCCTACGGGAGTTTCTACACGCACTTCTCCTCGAAGGAGGAGATCTTCTACGAGGTCGCATCCCGGCTGTTCGAGGAGATGTTCGCGCCCGACGACACCACGTTCGAGGGCGACACGCCGCGGTCTCGACTCGACCATGCCAACCGGGTCTACTGGGAGCGATACCAGCAGCGAGCGCGCATGATGGCGATCGTCGAACAGGTCGCGACGATCGACCCCGACTTCCGTGACCTGCGTCAGCAGCATCGCAAACAGACGACCGATCGCACCGCGCGTTCGATCCAGCACTGGCAGGAACAAGGACTGGTCCCCCACGACCTCGATGCACAGGTCGCGGCTCAAGCGTTGGGCGCCATGGTCGATCGCACGCTCTACCTCCGCTTCGTACTCGGCGAGACGGACCATGCCGACACTGCGCTCGACACCGTCAATCTGCTGACGATCAGAGCACTCGGCCTCGACCGCGACTGAGACGCGCGCCTACCCCCACCTCCACGGGCGACGAGCGATT
Organism: Rhodococcus sp. W8901; assembly: GCF_013348805.1. Classification (NCBI taxonomy): domain Bacteria; kingdom Bacillati; phylum Actinomycetota; class Actinomycetes; order Mycobacteriales; family Nocardiaceae; genus Rhodococcus; species Rhodococcus sp. W8901. Next base: position 126,981 of record NZ_CP054690.1, on the reverse strand, counting down.
CGCCAGATTCCATACAATCAACCCGGAATCTGCCCGACATATGGGAATCTTCTCCGAAAAGCTTGATCGCAGGCATGGGTCGGGGTCTAGATTGTGTGCAATATCTGTTATCCAGGCCACGTTCCGACTGGAGTCCCACATGCTCTTCAGCGACCTCCTGCGGCGAAACGCCGCTCGCTTCCCCGACCGAACCGCCCTGTCGATGGCCGACGGTTCCGACTCCCGCACCTACCTCGAGCTTCACCAGCGCGCGATGCGCTTGGCCAACGGCCTCAGCGGCCTCGCTGACCCCGGCGACCGAGTGGCCCTGCTGTCCGAGAACAGCCTCGAGTACGTGGAGGCCTACTACGGCGTCCCCGCCGCCGGCATGACCCTCGCACTGCTCAACTACCGCCTTCACCCGAAGGAGTGGGTCTGGATTCTCAACGACTCGGGTGCACGCGTACTGCTCGTGCAGCCGAAGTACCTCGACCTGATCGCCGACCATCGTGCCGAGCTCGAGACCGTCGAACACATCGTCGTGATCGGCGAGGACACCGCCACGTTCACGTCCTACGAGCAGCTGCTGAGTGGAGCCGCGACGACCGCACCGCAGATCGACATCAGCGACGACGACGACGCGTGGCTGCTCTACACCAGCGGAACGACGGGTAAGCCCAAGGGCGCCCGGCTGAGCCATCGGAATCTGAACACCGCGCTGATCCAGTCTGCGATCGAGCACCAGCCGACACCGGACACGTGCTTCCTCAACGCCATGCCGCTCTGTCACGTTGCCGGCTTCCTGACGCCGCTCCATCAGTTCCGGGGCGGTTCGGTGTTGATGATGTCGGACTGGGATCCCGAGCGGTGGATGCAGCTGGTCCAGGACCACCGCGTGACCAGCGGCGGGTTCGCGCCCACCATGATGCAGATGCTGCTCGCACACCCGAAGATCGACGACTACGACCTGAGCAGCCTGGAGTGGATGGGCTACGGCGCATCGAAGATCCCTGCCGACGTTCTCCGGCGGACCATCGAGCGATTCGGTCCCGTCGTATACGCGGGCATGGGCATGACCGAACTCGGCGGCAACATGCTCGTGCTCGACAAGGCCGCCCACATCCGTGCGGCCAACGGCGAAGAACACCTCCTCGACGCGGTCGGCAAGCCGATGTCGCTGGTCGATGTCCGCGTTGTCGCTCACGACGGAACCGAATGCGCTCCAGGAGAAATCGGCGAGATCGTCGTCCGCGGCGATCAGGTGACCACGGGATACTTCCGCAACCCCGAGGCGACGGCGCAGGCGTTCGAAGACGGCTGGTTCCACACCGGCGACCTCGCACATCGCGACGACGAGGGGTTCATCTACATCGTCGACCGTGCGAAGGACATGATCATCACCGGCGGGGAGAACGTCTACTCGAGCGAGGTCGAGAACGCCATCTACAGCCACCCCGATGTACTCACGGCAGCGGTCATCGGGACCCCTGACGACAAGTGGGGCGAGATCGTCACGGCCGTAGTCGTTCCCAAACCGGGCGTCGAGTTGACGGCCGACGACATCGTCAGTACCTGCAAGTCGCAGATCGCCTCGTTCAAACAGCCCCGCAAGGTCATCTTCACCGACGCAATGCCACAGACCGTCAGCGGCAAGATCCGCAAGAACATCCTGCGCGACCAGTACACCACCAGCTGACCGCTACTTCTACGGCACATGAATCCTGGAGGATCCCATGCAATTCAGCACACTTACGACCGGACTGAAGTTCCCGGAAGGCCCCGTAGCGTTGCCCGACGGCGACGTACTGGTGGTGGAACTGCACGGCGGCCGGCTCACCCGGGTAGCCGCTGACGGCACGAAGACCGTGGTCGCAAACCTCGGCGGCGGCCCGAACGGTGCTGCGATCGGTCCGGACGGCCGAGCCTACGTCGCCAACTGTGGAGGGATGCACGCGTTCGACGTCGGCGGATACATCTACGCCGGCGGCACACCCGAGGACTACGCCGGGGGCAGCATCCAAGCCGTCGATCTCGAGACCGGCGAAATCGAACTGCTCTACACCGAATGCGACGGCCTACAGATCCGAGGGCCCAACGACATCGTGTTCGATGCGCACGGTGGCTTCTACTTCACCGATCACGGTAAGACCAACCACCTGACGAGCGACCGCGGCCGGCTGTACTACGCGACCGCCGACGGGTCGTCGATCCGAGAAGTGGCATCAGACATGAACGGCCCCAATGGGGTCGGCCTCTCCCCCGATGGTTCCCGGCTCTACGTCAGCGAAACATTCACCGCGCGTGTGTGGTGGTGGAACGTCAGCGGTCCGGGCGAGATCGCCGGCGGCGAGATCGTCGGCGGCTCCGGCAACGGGAACTTCCTCTACGGATCCCCGGACTTCCGCTACTTCGATTCCCTCGGAGTCGAGGCCAACGGCAACATCTGTGTCGCATCCCTGTCCACACCCGGCATCTGTGTGATCAGCCCGGAGGGCAAACTCGTCGAGTTCGTGGCGATCGACACCGACGGCGACCCTGGAATCACCAACATCTGCTGGGGCGGAGAGGACATGCGCACCGCGTACGTCACCGCATCCAGCACCGGCAAGCTACTCAGGTTCGACTGGCCCCGTCCGGGACTGGCGCTGAACAACCAGGCGAGCATGGCGCGATGAACGCGATCGGCGATGTCGCGGACAAGTTCTTCGCCGCAGTCACCGCTGCCGATGTCGCCACGCTCGAGACCTTGTACAGCCCCGATGTAGTCGTCTGGCACAACTACGACGACATCGAGCAGACACGTGACGAGAGCATCCGCACGCTCTCGTGGCTGGCCCGCAAGGCCGGCCCGCTCGAGTACGTACAGATCCGACGGCTGCTACTCGACGACGGGTTCGTGCAGCAGCATGTGGTGGAACTCAACGGGGTCGCACAGGGTCTGCGTATGCCCGCGATGCTACGGGTCTACTGCGACGACAAGCACATTCACCGGATCGACGAGTACGTCGACCCCGGACCGCTCAACGTGCGACTCGCGGCGGCGAAGAACTGAACAAACAGCCCCGTTGGTAGATCTGGCCCGCCGAATCAGCGTCGAGGTCGACCAACGGGGCTGTCACTCTTTGCCCTTGATGTCGATTCCGGATCAGTGGTTGCCGAAGTTCGGCGGTCGCTTGTCGCGGAACGCGTTGACTCGGCGAAGTCTCGCGTGCCGAGCAGCTCGAGCCGGCCGGCTCGCTCCCGCCGGTAGAGAACGATCGCCCCGCACCGGTGAGGACGGCGACCCGCACGTCGGGATCCATGGAGTAGGTCTCGAATGCTTCGGCAATTGCATCGAGAGTTTCGGTGAGGACAGCGTTCATGCTGGCGGCGCAGTCGATCGTGATGCGCAGGATGCCTCCGTCGAGAGAGGTGAGGACACCGGAGCCGATCGTGCTCACTTCGAGATCCCTTCGGTTGGTTGCGCCTCGAGGCCGCAAGGGTTCTCTGAGCCGGAGGCGGATTCGTTCCAGGGAAGCGAAGAGGTCGAAGTCAATCAGCACCGCGGACGATGCAGGCGTTGACCAGCCAGCCTCACCATGATAGCTATTTAGCGAGCGCTAAATAGCTATCATGTTCTTCGATGAAGGAGGCCGCATGGCCGACGAGCCGACCGGCACCGAGCCCGCCGCGCTGTACGAGCGTCGCGGCAGTGTCGCGATCATCACCCTCAACCGCCCGCGGGCACTGAACGCGGTCAATGCGGCACTCTCCACGGCCGTGGGGACGCTGCTCGAGCAGGCCGACGCGGACGACGAGGTGCGGGTCATCGTTCTCACCGGCGCCGGACGCGCCTTCTGCGCGGGCGCGGACCTCAAGGCACTGGGCAGCGGCGCCCCGCTCGAGGCCGACGGCCACCCCGAGTGGGGTTTCGCCGGCTACGCCCAGCACTGGATCAGCAAGCCGACCATCGCCGCGGTCAACGGTTTCGCGCTCGGCGGCGGCACCGAACTGGTCCTGGCGTCGGACCTGTCGGTCGTCGACGAACACGCCCAACTCGGCCTGCCCGAGGTCACGCGCGGGTTGTTCGCCGCGGCCGGTGGTGTGATCCGTATGCAGCAGCAGATCCCCCGCAAGATCGCCCTCGAACTCGCGCTCACCGGCGCACCCATCACCGCGGTCGACGGCCTGAACCTGGGTCTGGTCAACCGCGTCGCACCCGCCGGCACCGCGCTCGAGGTCGCCCTCGAACTCGCCGCGAAGATCGCCGCGAACGCACCGCTCGCGGTGCGGGAATCGAAGGCCATGATCCACCACACCGCCGCCTACTCCGACTGGGAACAGGACGTGTGGGACCAGAACGCCAAGGCCATGGAAATCGTGTTCACCAGCGCCGACGCGCAGGAAGGACCGAAGGCCTTCGCCGAGAAGCGCCCACCGGTCTGGCAGGGCCGCTGACCTCACGCAACCCGTATCGGCGACCTTCTCCCCACCTCGCCGGTCACCACTGATTTCGAAAGGAACACCCATGACGAACGCAGTCATCGTCGACGCCGTCCGCCTCGCATCCGGCAAGGGAAAGAAGGGCGGCGCCCTCGCCGGCACCCACCCCGTCGAACTCCTCGCCGAAGTCCTACGCTCGATCATCGACCGTAACGACCTCGACCCCGTCCTCGTCGACGACGTCATCGGCGGCTGCGTCCAGCAGGTCGGCGAACAGGCACTCAACATCACCCGCACCGCGCTGCTCTCCGCCGGGTTCCCCGAATCGGTGCCCGCCACCACCATCGACCGCCAGTGCGGATCGAGCCAGCAGGCCGCGCACTTCGCCGCACAGGGCGTCATCGCCGGCGCCTACGACATCGTCATCGCCTGCGGTGTCGAATCGATGAGCCGCATCCCCATGGGAACCTCTCCCATCGGCCAGGACACCGCCGGCCCCGGCATCGCCGCCCGGTACCCGGAAGGGCTGATCCACCAGGGCATTTCGGCCGAACTGATCGCCGCGAAGTGGAAGCTCGACCGCGAGACCCTCGACGCGTACTCCGCCGAATCCCACCGACGCGCCGCCGCAGCGGCCGCGAACGGCCTGTTCGACAAGGAGATCGTCCCCATCGACGTGCAGAACGCCGCCGGTGAGACCGTCTCCCACACCGTCGACGAGACCGTGCGCGCCTCCACCACCGCCGACGGACTGGGCGCCCTGAAGTCCGCGTTCCGCAGCGACGAGTTCTCGCAGCGGTTCCCGGAAGCGCAGTGGCACATCACTCCCGGCAACTCCTCGCCGTTCACCGACGGCGCCTCCGCGGTCCTGATCATGAGCGAGGAGATGGCATCCAAGCTGGGACTCACCCCGCGCGCCCGGTTCCACTCGTTCTCCGTCGCCGGCGACGACCCGATGTTCATGCTCACCGCCCCGATCCCCGCCACCCACAAGGTCCTCGCCAAGTCGGGCCTGAGCATCGACGACATCGACGCCTACGAGGTCAACGAGGCCTTCGCCCCCGTCCCGCTGATGTGGGCACACGAATTCCGCGCCGACCCCGCCAAGCTCAACCCCCGCGGCGGCGCCATCGCCCTCGGCCACGCCCTCGGCTCCTCCGGCACCCGCCTGCTCACCACCCTCGTCAACCACCTCGAGGCCACCGGCGGACGCTACGGCCTGCAGACCATGTGCGAAGGCGCCGGCATGGCCAACGCCACCATCATCGAACGCCTCTGACACACAGAACAACTCACCTGCGCACTCGGGCACACCCGGGTGTGCAGGTGTCTGTCCGCCCATGAACCCGCCAAGGAGACGGAATGCAGCGTAGACACTTCGAGGCCGACCACCAGGCTTACCGCGAATCGGTCCGCGAGTTTCTCGCTCGCGAGATCGAGCCACACTACGAACGCTGGGAGACCGACAAGCTGATCGATCGTTCTGCGTGGACCGCGGCGGGCAGGTTCGGAATGGTCGGCCTCGGCGTTCCCGAAGAGTTCGGTGGGTCGGGTGTCACCGACTACCGATTCCGACACGTCGTTGCGGAGGAGATCGCCCGGACGGCGGTCACCTCGTTCGGCTCCGGCCTGAGTGTTCACGACGACATCGTGATCCCCTACATCGTGCATCTCGGTACCGAGGAGCAGAAGCGGCGATGGCTGCCGGGCATGGCCGCCGGTGACCTGATCGGCGCGATCGCGATGACCGAGCCGGGGGCAGGCAGCGACCTGCAGGGTGTCAAGACCAGCGCGGTGCGGGATGGCGACGAATGGGTGATCAACGGACAGAAGACGTTCATCACCAACGGAATCCACGCCGATATCGTGATCGTGGTGTGCCGCACCGACCCCGAGGCAGGATCCCGGGGCTTCTCACTGATCGTCGTCGAACGTGATGCTCCCGGTTTCAGCCGCGGACGAAAGCTCCACAAGGTCGGGCTGGCCGCCCAGGACACCGCCGAGTTGGTGTTCGAGGACGTGCGCGTCCCCGCCGACAACCTGCTGGGCACCGAGGGGCGGGGTTTCATCCACCTGATGGAGAACCTACCGCTCGAGCGGATCTCCATCGCGGTGAACGCGATCGCAGCGGCGCGGGCAGCATACGAGTGGACGAAGTCGTATGTCTTCGAACGCAAGGCCTTCGGACGGCCGATCGGCGATCTGCAGAACACCCGCTTCGCCCTGGCCGAGATGCGCACCGAAATCGAGGTCACCGAGTCGCACATCGACCGTTGCGTTCTCGCACTCGGCGACGGCGAGCTCACTGCCGTCGACGCGTCGATGAGCAAGTGGTGGGCGACCGAACTCCAGACCCGCGTAGTCGACCGCTGCGTACAGCTTCACGGCGGTTACGGCTACATGATGGAGTATCCGATCGGACGCGCCTATGTCGACTCGAGAATCCAGACCATCTACGGCGGTACCACCGAGATCATGAAGGAGATCGTCGGACGGGACATTGCCTCCGAGTTCCGGTGACACGGACGCCCCGAACCGATCGACGAGGTCCTAGAGCAGTCGGACCGACCTGTCTGCGAATCGCAGACACATCATTCGCCCCACTACCGAGGAGTTGACATGGAATTGATCGCAGTACTGGAGTTGACCTTCAAGCCGGAATCCCTGGACAAGGCGCGCGAGGTGATGACACGGGTACTCGGCGAGACTCGTGGATTCCCCGGCTGCGTGAGTGTGAAGTCGGTTATCGACGGTAGAGATCCCAATACCTGGCGTTTCGTCGAGACCTGGGAATCAGCCGAGCACGATGCCGCGTATCGCAAGTTCCGGGCCGGCGAGGGGGCCATCACCGATCTCGGTCCGCTCCTCGCCGCTTCGCCGTCACTCGTGACGGGAACCGTCGACCCGGGCCTGTGATCGAGCCAACCAGGTTGTACCGGCCAGGCGGGTTGCACGAAAGCGACGACGCTGCCCTCCCTTCCAGCGGGAGGGCAGCGTCGTCCGTCGATCAGTCGAATGCAGCAGCGGCGTTGCGCTCCGCTTCAAGGATCAACGCGGGATCGTAGTCCGCGGATCGGCCCGGCAGATATGTCACCGATCGGAGGTCACCGGAGTACGGGAAGGTCCGGTGGCGCTCGTGGATACCCCAGTGCACGGGCCCGGATCGGTTGACCCCCACGTCGATTCCGCTGAACGGTGCCATCCCGAGCAACATCATCACCGAATCGATCGTCGCGAGTTCGCGGTCGCCGTCCGACAGGGTGAACGACCACCGGAAGTCGGGCAGTGCTACCGCGGACAACCGCAGGGTCGTCGGGCCCTGACGAAGCTCCTCGTCGGCGACAACGTCGTGCATGCGCCCATACTCGTTGTACGCCAACGCGACACGACCGTTCTCGATGTAGACGGCGTAGCCTCCACCCTGGTCACCGTGCGCGACCAGGATTCCCTGGTCACCGTGGTAGTAGTTCACGTCGATTTCCACATCGAACGAACGCAGATAGATCAGCTGGCTCGAGCGGTAGCGTTCGAGTTTCGGCGTGCCCGGGAGAATCCTGACCGGTTTCTCGAACTCGCGTTCGGCAGGTCGTCGGATCGATGTCTCGAGATGTCCGAGACTTGGCAGCGGGAAGACCGTGTTCTCCCAGGCCGCGCGCTCCCAGGCGGCGGCCAGTTCGGCGAGCTTCTCCGGCTCGGACTCCGCTAGGTTGTTCATCTCGTTGGGATCGACCGCAACGTGGTACAGCTCCCACTCCGCGTCGGTGAACGGGGTCCCGGGGGCGTGAGCGGTCAGAATCTTCCAGCCGTCCCGGTAGAACCCACGGCTTCCGCCGTATTCCGCGTACTGCTCGGTGTGGGTACTGAGTGCGTCGCCGTCCCAGAGAACAGGACCGAAACTGTATCCGTCGATCGACTTGGTGGGCTGCCCGTGGCGCACGCCCGGTGTTTTGACCCCGATCATGTCGAGCAAGGTGGGCAGCACGTCGGTCACGTACTGGTATTGCCCTCGAATTCCGTTGTCTCCATCGTCACGACGCAGTCCCTCCGGCCACGACATCAAGAACGGCACACGTACCCCGCCGGCAAACGTCTGTCCCTTGTAGAAGCGGAACGGGGTGTTCGACGCCATGCCCCACCCACGCGGGTAGTGAACCATCGTCTGCGGACCGCCGATGAGCGAGAGGTCACGCTCGACGTCTCGCTCCCAGTCCGGCGTTATTCCGTGGATGTGGACGAACCGACTCATGTAGCTGCGTGTGCCCTCCGTCCCGCCCTCCATGGTGCCGCCGTTGTCGGAGGTGAAGACGATGATGGTGTTGTCCAACTCGTCGAGTTCCTCGAGGGTGTCCATGATGCGGCCGAGACTCTGATCGACGTTGTCGACCATGGCCGCGTACACCTCCATGTACCGCGCATAGACCTCGCGTTCCTCGGCGGGCAGCGAATCCCAAGCCTCGACGTCGAACCGCGCCGCCCCGACGTCCCGCGGAGGTAGTGGCGTCCCTTCGGGGAAGATCCCGTCCTCGAGCTGCCGCGCGTGACGCTGCTTGCGGATCTCGTCCCAGCCGACGTCATAGCGGCCACGGTATTTCGCGAGATCGTCGGCCTTGACACCCAACGGTCCGTGCATCGCGTGATGAGCGAAGTACATGAAGAACGGTTTACGGGAATCGTTGGCGCGCAGGCCCTTGATCATTCCCACAGCCTGGTCGGTCAGGTCGTCGGTCAAGTAGTAGTCGTCGGGAACGTCGCCCATATCCACCGGACTGTTGTCTACGACCAAACGATTGGGATGGAAGAAGCTGTTGCATCCCTCGGTCGTGCCGTAGTAGCGGTCGAATCCACGCTGGACCGGCCATGTCGACCGGTCCCCGGCGTCGTTCATCAGAGCGTCACGCGTGAGATGCCACTTTCCCAGGGCGAACGTCGCATACCCGTGCGAACGGAGGATCTCCGGCATAGCCAGGACGTCCTCGTCCAGTTCGAGCCGCGTTCCCGGGAATCCCGGATCGGAGTTCGCGACCCCCGCGAATCCGGCGCGGTGGGGATTCAAACCGGTCATGATCGCCGCGCGTGCCGGTGAGCAGACTGGAGTCGTGTGATAGTTCGTGAGACGAACCCCGGTGTTGGCCAGTCGGTCCAGGTTCGGCGTCGCGATTTCCGAACCGAATGGGGCGATGTCGCTGTACCCCATGTCGTCCAGGAGAATCAGAACGACGTTCGGTGCCCCCTCGGGTGCACGACGCTCACGCGGCCACGCCCGCTCGGACTCCGCCGTCGTCCGGCCGATCTTGCCCGGGTGCTTCTCGTACCCCCGGGCGAACGACGGGACGCCACGCTCATCGAGCCCGTCGAAGCCGCCAGAAGCTGTTGTCAAGTGTTTTGCCATAATAACTACTGTGATTCTCGACCCCCCCTTCGGGGATCAACCAAAGGAGGTGATTCCAGGTGACCTCGTCGCAGTCCGACGCTGGACTCCGAGAGCTCGTCCCTGACCACCCGCCGGTTGCTCGGGTGCGATTCGGTGAAGCACTCGATGCCGCCCTTGCCAGGACCCGACTGGTCGTGCTCGTCGCACCGGCAGGCGCCGGAAAGACTACGGCCCTACTCGACTGGGCGAGCTCTCGGCGGGCCGTGTGGGGAACCAACCGAGAACCCACCTCCACCGACACCGTGGTGATCCTCGACGACGTCCCCCCGTCGGAACCGCTGGACCGGATGGTCTCGGAACTGCTTGCACAAGGTCTCGGTGTGATCGTTGCCGGGCGAGGCCTGCCGGCAATCGGGCTACAACGACGTATCGGACGCCGAGAGGTCACCGTCCTCGGATTCGACGATCTCACTTTCGACGACGCCGAGACCACGAACCTGATCGCTTCGCGACTCCCCGACCGGAATGCGCTGGACGCCTCGTTACTGCGTGAGTACACCGGTGGATGGCCGGCGGTCACCGACCTGATCATCGACATGTCCGAGCGCATGCCGCCCGATGCCGACATCTCGAAGCTCGCGTCGAACGCCAAAGAGTACATCCGTACCGAGGTCGTCGACGCCCTGCCGCACCCGCAGCTTCGGGCGTACGCCATCCTCGGTCAGCTGCAGAGATTCGATATCGAACTCGCGACGGACGCTCTCGACGACCCGACTGCTGTCCGGAAGGTCCGCGAGCTGTGCCGATCCCACGGATTGGTTCTCGCAGCACCCGACCGCCGCGGGTGGTTCCACTTGCCACCGGTCATCCGCGAAGTACTGAACGAATACCCCGAGGTCCTCGACATCGACGACAGCGCAACGATTCTCCGTCGCGCCTCACTCTGGTACGAACGCAACGGCATGTGGGAGGACGCCTTCGATTACATGCTTCGTACTGCACCCGAAGACGTCATTGCTCAAGTGCAGCGAATGCTGCGGGTCAATGCCCCGGGGCCCCTGGGCCTCTCCGCGCCGGCACTGCGAACTTTCGAGAAGTTGCCCGAAGGCGTAAAGCTCGTCCCCTCGACGATCCTTGTACTTGCGAACACGCTGATTCAGAACGACCTCACCGACGAAGCGGCAAACATGCTCTCGCGGGTAGATCCGCACCGCTGGGTTGAAACCGATCAAATCATCGAATACTACGCAGCGCTCGCTTTCGCTCACCGTTGTCGATTCGATCACGAGCGATCGGCTGCCGCCGCGACCTCCGCTCGCCTATTGTTGTCGACTTTGGTCGGTTGCCCGGACAGTCGCCGCGCATACCTTGCTGTTCGTTCGACGAATCAGTTGATCGACGTTCGCCTATGGGAAGGCGATCTCGATTCGGTTCGGTCGCTGACAGATTCGATCAATCGGGACATACACATGGCAGCGAGCCCGATCTCGACCGTTCGATTCGTGGCAGCCACAGCGATACTCGCACTCGATTCCGGCGACACTGCGACAGCGGAGTTCCGCGCGCGCGAATCCATCAACGAAGCCGCCCGCCTGGGCATCAGCGGCACTCACGTAACAGCGGAGGCACACTTTACACTCGGATCGCTCGCTCTCGAGTCGGGTGACCTCGCCGGGGCTGTCTCCGAACTCGAACACGCCCGGTCACTCGCCGCCCAGGGGCAGTTTCCCACAATCGTTGCACGCATCGAGCTCACGCTCGCCGAATGTGCTGCCGCCGAGCGCCGCTGGGATGACGCATCCCACATTCTCGAAGCAACACTAGGCTCAATCGACGCGGTCCGCGCGGCCCACGACGTCGCCCTACACCGGCGGACGGCCGCGAATGCACTTGCGCTGCACACCGACTCGGGCGCCCACCACCGAGCTCGGGCCACCTTCGAATACCTGGTTGACGCAGTGCGTAGCGGTATTGGTCCATTTACAGGCGGCGCAGCCCGGGCAGCACTCCGATATGCCCTGCGGCAGAACGCTGTCGAACACGGTCCTGCTCTCATTGCGACACTGGCGAAGTCGCCCGAACCGATCGACACAGTGCTCACACATCTAGGCCGGGCATGGTTGAGCGCAGACAGACCCCGCGAGGCGGCCGCGTCGACGATCGCGGCGCTCGAGATCGCGGACCGATGGGGGTTGTACCGGACGATTTCCGAGTACACGGTTGGCATCGACCACATACTCCGATCGATCGTCGACGATCCGGGCGTGAGTGCGGAAGCCAGCGGCCGAGTGGTCCGGCGCGCACGCGACCTGCTGAATCGCGTAGACGCCGAACCATTCTCCCTGTTGAGTGAACGTGAGATCGCAGTCGCCGCATTACTCCCGACCCGCCTCACCAACAAGGAAATGGCCGCCGAACTGTGGATCTCAGCGAACACGATGAAGACCCACGTTCGACACATCTACGAGAAACTCGGGGTCACCCGCCGCATCGAGGCCGTCGATCGCCTCGTCGAGTTGGGAATCCTCCGCAGTACTCACGGGTCCCCCTGATCACATCAGCGTGACCCGATTTTCGCGGCCGCATCGAACGCCGCCCGCTCGCTGCGGCGTTGACGCTGACGCGCCGGATCGGGCACCGGGATAGCCGCGATCAACCGCTTCGTGTAATCCTCGCGCGGGTGATCGTGTACCTCCGCGGCATCTCCCCACTCGACGAGGTTTCCATGATGCAGAACGCCGATCTTGTGGCTGAGATGACGGACTACCCCCAAGTCGTGCGCGATGAACAGGTAGGCAACCCCACGGCTTTTCTGCAATTCCGCGAACAAGTTGACGATCTGGGCCTGGGTGGACACATCCAAGGCACTGACCGCCTCGTCACAGATGATCAACTTCGGCTGCGGGGCCAGTGCCCTCGCGATAGCGACCCGCTGTCGTTGACCTCCCGACAATTCACTCGGATAAGCACTTTCGACGTCCGTCGGGAGACCCACCGAACGCAGCAATTCGTGAATCTCGTGTGTCTGCTCGTCTGCGTCGGTCATTCCACGAAGCCGCAATAGTGGCTCGGCGAGGATAGTCCGGATCTGCATGGTTGGATTCATCGAGCTGAGCGGATCCTGGAAGACTGCCTGCACCTCGCGATAATGAGCGAGTCGCTCCGCACGGGTCCGCGGCGGGAAGTGATGGCCTGCGAATCGAATATCGCCGCCGGATGCGCGGAGTAGACCGAGAACCGCGCGGCCGATCGTGCTCTTGCCAGAGCCCGACTCACCGACCAGTCCCACTGTCTGGCCGTACTCGATGTCGAACGACACGCCATGTACTGCGGTCTTCGGCGGCTCCGAACGCAGTAACCCCCGCTTTCCGGGGTACGCCACCTTCAGTTCGTCGACGGACACCAACACGTTCTCTGCGCTCATCGGGCGTCCTCCAGTAGTTCTGCGCTGTCTTGTGTACGGATGCACCGTGATTCCCGGTTGGATTCGAGAACCCTCAGCGCCGGGCGTCCGTTACGGCACTCGGGCATGACGAGAGTGCACCGATCGGCGAACGAACATCCATCGGGAACCGAGCCCGGTCGTGGGACGATACCGGGGATAGCAGCGAGTGGCCGGTCGACCGCATCGCCGTCGGGTGTCGCGTCGATGAGCGCACGGGTATACGGGTGACGAGGGCCCGAGAAGAGGTCCTCGATATCCGCCGTCTCGACGATCTCGCCGGCGTACATCACTGCAGCCTTGTCGCAGATATCAGCCACCACACCGAGGTCGTGTGTGATCAGGAGGATGGCAAGACCTCTTTCGTCACGCAGATCACGCAACAGATCGAGAACCTGTGCTTGAGTGGTGACGTCGAGTGCCGTCGTGGGTTCGTCGGCGATCAACACGTCCGGGTTGCAGGACAAGGCGATTGCAATGACGACTCGCTGTGCCATTCCGCCCGAAAACTGGTGAGGGTAGTCGTCGACCCGATCCTGCGGATTCCTCACGCCCACTCGATCAAGCAGTGCGATCGATTCATTCCGCGCAGCCGCACGGTCCATTCCCTGATGGATCATGAGAGATTCAGCGATCTGCTTCCCGATTGTCATAGCGGGGTTGAGCGCCTTCGACGGATCCTGGAATACCATCGCCATACGCGCACCGCGGATCTTGCGCAGCTGACGCTCGTCCGCATCGACCATTTCCTCACCGGTCACGCAGATGCTCCCCCGAAGGCGCGCTCCCGGAGCCGCCAGTCCCATGATGGTGAGCGCGGTGACGCTCTTGCCGGATCCGGACTCCCCCACTAACCCGAGGATCTCGCCGGGCTTCAGACTGAGTGACACATTCCGCACGATCGGAAGATCGCCGTTCTCACTCGGGAACGTCACGGACAGATCCGTGACCGCCAGTACCGCGTCTGCATCGACTGCAGCCGGAATCAATTCATGATCGATTGCGCGACGGCGTCCCAGACCTGCCCGCACCGGACCTAGCGCGGCGGCCAGTCCGTCGGCAGTCAAGTTGAAGGCGAGGACGGTGACAGTCAGCATGACGCCCGCGGGGATCGCCAGGAACGGCTGCTGGCCGATGTACATCCGCGCTTCGGACAACATGATTCCCCAACTCGCTTGTGGCGGTTGAACACCGACACCGAGGAAACTCAGGGTCGATTCGATCAACAACGCGATGCCGAAGAACAGTGCAACCTCGACCAGGATTGGCGCCGACACATTAGGAAGGACGTACCGAGCAACCACCCGCAACCGCGGAGCGCCCGACAACTCGGCTGCGTCGACGTAAAGCTCCTCTCGTACGGACAACACCGAACCTCGGACCAATCGTGCGAGGCGAATCGAGAACAAGAAGCCGACCGCCAGCATCGCGTTTGTCAGCCCGGTACCCAACGCGGCAATGATCGCAAGTGCGACCACCAGGCCGGGCAGAGCCAGCAGGATGTCAATAACACGCATCATCAGGCGGTCAATCCACCCACCGAGGTATCCCGATGCCAGCCCGACAGGCACGCCGATCACCACAGCGATGAGAACTGCCTCGACCCCGGCGAACACCGCAATCCGAGTCGCAAAGATCAAGCGACTCAGTGTATCTCGACCAAGGTGGTCAGTTCCGAGCCAATGATCAGCTGTTGGACCCAACAAAAGTGAATCGAAATTTGCACGGTTCGGATCGTAGGGAGCGAGCTGCGGCGCGAACACCGCGACAAGCAGGAGCAGCGCCAGAAATACGAGCGCCGCGAGTGGAAGCCGTTGCCGGACGAACCGACGTAGAACGCCGGTCCGTGGAACCTTGTTCTGCGAGATCTGCACAGCCGGTGTCGACTGTGGCGCTTCGGACAATGTCAAGGTCATAGTTCACGCACCCGAGGATCGAAGTAGTTGTACAGCAGGTCCACCATGAGATTGGTGATGAGCACCGCGACTGCAACGACCATGATCACGACCATGATCACCGGCGTGTCGGACGCGAGCACTGCGGGGACAGTCAAGCCGCCCAGTCCGGGCAACGAGAAGATCACCTCGATGACGAACGAGCCACCGATCATCGTTGCGACCTGGAATCCGATCACAGTGGCGACCGGTCCGAGCGCATTACGTAACACGTGACGACGGATGATCGCCGATTCGGATACGCCCTTTGCTCGTGCAGTCCGAACATAGTCGGAGTCCAGATTTGCGATCATCGACACGCGCATTTGCCGGGCTACCGATGCGGCGGGCGTCAGGGCAAGCGCGATACTCGGCAATACGAGGCTCGCGGCCCACATAGAAGGCGACTCCGCGAACGGAACATAGCCGCCGGACGGTAGCCACCCGAGCTTGACCCCAAACCATGTCGACAGCATCATGCCTGCCCAAAAACTCGGCACCGCAATAAGTCCCGACCCGATAATCGTCAAGAACCGATCGAGGACACCCCCCGGCCGGCGGGCCGCGGCAATCCCAGCGGGCACGCCGAACGCTACCGTAAGGATCAATCCCCCCAGGGTGAGCGAGAGCGTAACCGGGAGCCTGTCCATGACCGAAGTCCAGACACCCGAGCCGTCCAAGTACGACGACCCGAAGTCGCCACGCACAACCGCGGACAACCAATCGAAGTATCGCGCCCAAACACCCTGATCAAGTCCCAGCTTTTCTTTCGTCTGCGCAATCGACTCGTCCGTCGCAGTGTCGCCCAGGATCGAACTGACGATGTTGCTGGGCGACGCGTTCAACAGAAAGAACGCCAACCACGACACGACGAGAAGAACAGGAACTAGCGAAAGCAACCGGTGGAGAACAATTTTCGTCATTTTCAATGACCTCAGTTCCGGGGTCGTAGGTCGGCGAATCGCGGGAATCCGGGGACACCGCTCCACGCATGGACGTCCGATAACCTCGACTCGTCGTACCCGAACACCGACTCGACCCGAGCGATCGGGATGATGCGCGCCGAGTCGTACAGACTGCGCAACATGTCTTCGTACGCTGCGTCCTGTTCGGGCTGACCTTCGGGCGCGGCAAGTGCCCTTGCATGTGCTGCTTCGATATCGGGATCGGATATCTTGAACGGATTGAACGGCGCGCGTGGTGACACGAATTTCGCGTACAAGCTCTCGGGATCGATATCCGGGACAAACGTGTACGTGCTGTTGAACTTACCGGCCAATATGCCAGCAGTATCCTGACCGATCGCGACGGGAACTAGATCGACGTGCACTCCTACCTGCTCGAGCATTGACGCAAGCGCCTCACCTCCCAGTCTGAACCCGCCTTGAACCGGAATCTCCAAACGGATGTCGGTGTAGCCCGAATCCGCAATCAGCCGGCGCGCTCGCTCGGGGTCGTAGGAGTAGCCGATATATCCATCGATGGCGCCGGGCAACCCCGATTCGAGTAGCACGTCCTGTGGGTAGGACCGGCCGAAGTTGACAGCCTTGCCGAAGGCATCTCGGTCGATCGCACGCGCGATTGCCTCACGAACCAGGGGATCTCCCAGGGGCTTTCCCGGGGATGCGTCGAGAATGACCAGCGCCTGAACGTATGCCCGAGCGCTCTCGATTCCCACTCGTCCGTCGACGTCATTCACTTGCGACGCCGACAAGAACCCTCCATCGATGCGGCCGGATCTCAGTGCGTTGGTTCGTGACACATCGTCGCTGATCACGCGACCTGTAACCGTCCGAAAGAGCGGTGCGTGCGGGCCGTTGTACTCGTCGAAAGCACGGTAGACGTACGTGTCGTTCTTCTGGGATGACGCAGCGTCGATTTGGTACGGCCCGGTTCCCGCTGGTGCACCCCCCTCGAGGTCCGCTTGCGTGACATTGGGGCTGACCATCAGGCCCGCGAACGACGCGAGCTGGGTGACCAGGTCAGGTGCCGGTCTCGTTAGATGCAGCACCACCTCGTCCGGCCGGGACACATCGATCCGATCGACGAGTCCGAGTGTCGCGCGGGTTCCCGGCTGGTTCTGCTGCTTGCGGATATTCCATTCGACAGCTTCAGCGTCGAATGGAGTGCCATCCTGGAATTGCACCCCCGGACGCAACGTCATCGCCAGGCTGTCGGAGGATTGCTGCCACTCGGTGGCCAGGCCCGGAATCACTTTTCCCTGCGCGTCGGTGGTCATCAACCCCTCGTATATCAGCGAATACCAGCCGTAGACAAAGGCTCTGGTCTCCGGGTGGGGATCCCACGTGCGCGGACTCGCTGCGTACGAGAAGACAAGTTCGTCGCTCTCACGGGGATCACCACCCAAACTGCAAGCTCCGAGCACCAGAGCCATCAGGCAGATAGAGATCCGCCTCATCCAACCTCGCACCGTGTCCCCTTTCGACATCGCCATCCAATGGCAAAGTCTGCTTCAGTGAGAGGTGCGACACATCACTCACTTGGGGTGATGCACATCGCTCGACAACAGGTGAACAGTCGCCGTCGTGATCTTCCGCCGGGCATAGCGACGATGCGCGCTGACAGCGTGGAACCGTCGCGATGCAGTCCCCCGCCCGTCACGGGCGATGGCACCGATCGATTTCGATCCATCACCGGAGCACCACGACGAAATCGATTGCGCCGACGAGCGTTCCAGTTTCAACAACGCGGTGCTGACGGCGACCGATGCGGGCGCCCTGTCACGCTCGTTTCGTGCGGGTTGGCGTTCCTCGCCGCATCGATCGGATCCAATCCTGTTCCTCAGCCACGTCGTCGTCGCGCCGGGTGGCCAGAACATACGCAATGCCCACTCCTTGAGTCAGACCCGTAGGTACTGCACCTAACTGTGAGCCTCGTCGGCGGTGGCCGAGGAGAAACGGGACCTGCGTGTCAAGGGCTCGTTCGATCATGTTCTGCGTCAACAGGGGTTTCGTTTCGAATTCCACCTCGTCACCGATTCCAGCGGCGCGGCACCGGTCCGAAGGTCCAGGATTCGGGCAGGTACAGCTCCCGGTCGATCACCGCCCGCCCGGCACCGTGGGTGAGGAACGGCCCAACGGGGGTTCTCCACCCGCCCCGTGGTGCCCGAATACTGGCGCAGCGCACCAGCCGAGCGGGTGCCATTCTTCAGGTAAACGGTGTCATCGACGATCAAACACCCCCAGACGGTCCCCAGACGCTCGGCTAGCGTCCACCCGTTCGAGCGGCAACCAACCCGCGACATACTCACGCACCGACTGCGTGGCTCCGCCACGCGAACTGGCCGGAGAACCGCTCATACAACGCATCCAGCTCTCGGTCGTTCAG
Organism: Rhodococcus sp. W8901; assembly: GCF_013348805.1. NCBI lineage: Bacteria > Bacillati > Actinomycetota > Actinomycetes > Mycobacteriales > Nocardiaceae > Rhodococcus > Rhodococcus sp. W8901. The sequence continues at coordinate 108,485 of NZ_CP054690.1, read as the reverse complement.
GGGCCCACCGAGGGCATGGGCAAAGACACTGGATCCTCGCTACTTCAAAACGCCAGTGGTGCTGACACATTCGACGGCCTCCCTCGACAGCTCCTCGGGGGTCCTGGTTTTGACCCCAGAACCGAAACTGCCGTCGCTTCGATTTATGTACCGGCGAGAGAAGTAGCTTCACATGGAACTGGGTGTTCTGATCCTCGGCGACCGCCTGCCCGACCCGCACACTGGGATCCGCAATTCACAGAACGAGCGACTGCGCTCCATCGTCCACAGCTCGGTGGAAGAACTACCGAGGTATCTGTCCGCCGTACGGTCGAGCAGGGTCTGCCACTGATGCTGCCGAGCATCTTCGGTCGACTCGAATCGTGGGGTCCCCTCCGTAGACCTCTACCGCGAACCGATGACCGCGCAGGTCCAGGAACCTCTGGTCGGATCGTGCAGCTACGTCCACGTCGCGGAGTCCGGCGCCACTGCGGCCGCTGTCGACTACGACGAGCTGATCAAGGCAACCGCAATGTGCGGCGGCCCTGCAGAGGCCAAGGACCGGGTGCACGAGGTGAAGACAGTGGTCGACCCGGACATTCACCTCGCGATGTTCGACGTCGATGCACTCCCGCACGACCTTCTCGTCGACACCATGGGCATGTTCCCGGCCGACGTGATGCCTTAGCGCTGAGCGCACCGCTCCGTCGCGATCGATACGATTTGTGCCAGCAAGACTCGAACTGGAGGAGATCCGCGTGGCGCAGACGAACCGAACCGACCGCCAACGCATCGGGGCCAAGGGGCGGCAGACCGAGCAGACGATCAAGGATGCTGCACGCAAGGTCTTCGCGCGCGATGGCTACCTCAATGCCAGGATCACCGACATCGCTGACGAGGCCGGGAAGTCTCCGGCCGCGCTGTACAACTACTTCGACAACAAGCGCGAGATCCTCGAAGTGTTGTTGCAGGACTTCATGGATCTTGTTGTCGACCCGAGCGACGACGCCACACCCGTCAGCAGGTACACCAGGGCTACCCTCAGATCGGATGTCGCCGGCTTCTGGCGTGCATACACAGAATTCCTGCCCGAGTTGGTCGGCGTCCATCACGCGGCGGCAGTGGATTCCGAGTTCGTGCAGGTATGGATGAGTATGCGCGAAGTGGGTGTGCGGAAGATCGCTCGACTCGTCTCGGCGATGCAGGCCAAAGGCTCTGTGGACCAGGATCTGGACCCCTACGTCGCCGCTTCCGCGCTCTCGTCGATGCTCGAGCACAGCTGCTACTTGTGGCTCGGGATGAGCGCACAGGGATCCGGACGGCCGGCTTCCGACGACCAAGCGATCGACACCATCAGTTATCTGTGGTCGCGGTCCCTCGGGATCGGTGACGAAGTGCTCTGATACCGACCCGGTACCGGCCCTCCAACTATGCGAACAGCGACGCCCCCTGGGGACCTCGGGGGCCTTCCGGGCGCGCGGCGGTTCCCGGCGGGCGTCGCACGTCGTAATCAATCACATTTCAATCAGTTTCTGCCAGAAGTATTTTCATGACGCAGACTCGAGATTCGTCGATCACCCCTGAGGTAAGCACCGACCCTGTTGTTCGGGACGGAGGTCGCGCCTTGCGGGATGATCTCGGGCACTTCACGTCGGGTGTGCTGATCGTGACAGGTGCCGTCGGCGGGCAACCGGTGAGCCTCACCTGTCAGTCGTTCTCATCCCTTTCGATCAATCCCCCGATCGTAATGTTCTGCCCCTCGAAGGCATCGACGAGCCGGCAGCCGATCAGGACATCGGGTGCCTGCTGCATCAATGCGCTCGCGGGAGCCAGCTCGAGCTGAGTAACCTCATCGCGCAACGGCGCGATGACCAATTCGGCGATGTCTTCTAGCGCACAGGAAGAACAGGGTCACCACTGATCGAGGGCTCCCTCACGCATATCGAGTGCATTATCGATTCGGTTGTCCCGGGCAGGGACCGCAACATCGTCCCGGGCCTGGTCATGGAAGCCGCCTGGTAGCCGTCGGGTCGCCCGCCGGTATACAACCGCGGCCGGTACGAGCCCCTGACCGATCGTTGTTTGCGCACGAAAGAAATTCTTACGCAATTTGTTTCGCTCAATGCTAGACCCGACCAGGACCTTCGATATCCGACGCGGCAGGTTCCGCCTCACATTCGGGAGGCCCCGTCGAGATCACCGACGCTACGGCACGAACTGCACGCGCAGCGCCTTCTTGTCGATCTTGCCCACTGACGCCTTGTGGATCATCGTGGCCTCCGCAACTGCCGGACGGCGCGACCGCACCGGGACGACCGGCCATCGTCGGCGCACACGCCGGGTCACCACACCAGCGCGTTGCAAGAATCCATCTCTGTCAAACAGAAACGAATGGACAAAGAAGGCGCTGTACAGGCACTATATTGACTTACCGATCGATAGATCGGTCTTGACATCAGCAGCGTCGCAGCGGTTCAATCAGTCCTGGCTCATACCCGGTGAGTCCGGTCACACACTCGAAGGGATGTTCAGCCGATGCTGAGGAAGCCCGAACCGACTCAGGCAATCCACATGGCGACCGAGCATGCCTTCGGCCCACCCGGCGCCCACCGAACTGACTCGCAGCCGGCGCGCGCATGCGGCACGCACATGCGGCACGCAGTCCAGACCAGAGGAGGGCTGTGACCGCCGCGCTCAGAGTGTGCGGCATAGCGGGCAGTCTGCGTCGCCGACGTCATCACCGACTACGTCAAGCAACGATTCCCCCTGAGCTAGGCACCCCGGTATCGCCGACCACCGCCGCGAACACCGCGAGTCCGGCTTGCTCTGAGACTTCAGCCCTGCAAATCGATGACGTTGCGCATCAACCGATTCCGTAGAGCGAAGCTCATGGCGGGGAATCGGTGGTCTTGCACTCCATCAACAGCCGGACGTCTGCGCACCTTCAGCCCAGTCCCGATAGGACGCCATCGCATCCACCCGAATCAATTGTTTGTTCGATAGGACACTCATCGCTATTGTCTGTGATACGGGACTCCCCGCATCGCCTCTTCCACTCGCACCCGGGCACAACCACGCACCTTCGGAGCGGTCGACTGCCGCCCATATCCGAGTGGATCACTCTCTTGCGCAACGTAATAACAAATCATCCCCATCCAGAGCTTCAGCCCACGAGGGTCGAGAGCATCAGCCCGAAGGAATGACTGAATGACCGCAGAGCAGACTGCTGTTCCGATAGTCGCCCAAAGCCGACCCGACAACCGGCGCCGCGCCTGGAGCATGACGGGCCTCGTCGTGTTTCTCTACATCATCAACTATGCCGACAAAGCCGTCCTGGGCATCATCGCCCAGCCGATGGCCCGTGAACTGGGCCTCACCTCCGCCCAGATCGGCATGGTCGGCTCGCTGTTCTTCCTCACCTTCACGATCGGCGGCTTCTTCGCTGGTCCCCTGAACAAGTACCTGACGCTGCGCTGGGCGCTGCTCATCCTCGCCGCAGCATGGTCGGTGGTGATGCTGCCGCTGCTGATCTCGGCATCCCTGGTGACCCTCATCGTGGGTCGGATGCTCTTGGGACTCGCCGAAGGTCCGAGTTCTGCGCTCATGCACACTGCGACCTACTCCTGGCATCCACCGAACAAGCGTGGCCTGCCGGGCGCCTTCCTCATGGCGTCGGGATCCATCGCGAAGATCCTGCTCGCCCCGGTCCTCACGTTCATCACCATCAACTACGGCTGGAAAACCACCGTCGCAGTCTTGACCGTCCTCGGCGTCACATGGATAGTGTGCTGGCTCATCGGTTGGACCGAGGGCCCCTACACGGGGAAGGCACCGGAGGCCGAGGCCGGCGATGCTGACGACGCCGTGGCGAGCGTTCCGTGGCGGAAGATCCTCCTCTCCCGTACATTCGTCAGTTGCGGCGCGCTCACGATCGTCGTCTACGGCCTGTCTACTGTGGTATTGACCTGGCTCCCTTCATACTTCGAACGTGGCCTCGGGTACAGCGCGCTGCAGGCCGGATCGATGCTCGCGATACCCGCCATCGTCACACTCATCCTGTTGATCACCTCGGGATTCGTGACAGACCGACTGATGGGACGTGGCGCGAGCTCCCGCACGGTACGGATCATCGTTCCGTGCATCGGCGTGCTGGTCTGCGGGATTGTTCTGGCGGCGCTGCCCCTCGTCGACGTACCGATGCTGGCGGTTATTGCGTTGTCGATCGGCTACGGTGCCGCCAGCATGGCGTTTCCTCTCATCAACGCGGCCATCTCGGAGCTGTGCCCACCTCAGCAGACGGCCGGCACCATGGGCGCCTTCCTCGCGACCATGGCCATCGGTGGGCTCATTGCGCCGTATGCGACGGGCGTGATCATCGACAACGCCGCCACCCCGACGGCCGGCTACACCCTGGTGTTCCAGGTGATCGGCATCCTCGCCGCCATCGCTGCCGTCGCGGCACTGCTGCTCGCGAATCCGGACCGCGACCGCCGCGCCATCCTGGGCTGATCGTCACCCGTCTGTTGATCCGGGAACCTCTCGCCGACGGAGTTCGCGGTCGACATCTCGACTCTGCCGCCGTGAGCGGATCGGCACATGCGTGGGGCCGGTAGTCGTACGACTACCGGCCCCACGCATGTGCGGCGGATAATCCCGGCAGACCTAGCCCGCCGTGACGACCTCGCGCGCCCAGCGGTAGTCGGCCTTGCCACTGGGGGACCGCCGGATCGACGGAACCACCACCACGGCACGCGGAATCTTGTAGCCCGCAACGTGAACGCGGCAGTGTTCGGCGATCTGGCCGGGGTCGGCGTCGTCGAAGCCGGGCCGCAACTGCACCACCGCTGCGACTCGCTCCCCGTACCGGACGTCGGGGGCACCGGCCACCAGCGCATCCATCACGGCGGGGTGGGTCTTGAGTGCCTGCTCCACCTCTTCGGGGTACACCTTCTCGCCACCGGTGTTGATGCACGTGGATCCCCGACCGAGCAGCAGGATGGTGCCGTCCTCCTCCATCCGACCCATGTCGCCCAGGATCGCCATCCGCACGCCGTCGACCACCGGGAACGTGGCGGCTGTCTTCGCCTCGTCCTTGTAGTACTCGAGCGGCACGTGTCCCCTGCGCGCGATGAAGCCCACGTCGTCGGAGCCCGGCGACATCGGCCGGAACTTCTCGTCGACGAGGATCATGTTGGGGTTGGAGCGGATTCGCTTCGTGCCGTCCTCGCCGAACTCGACGATGCCGTCGTGACCGGTCTCGGACGCGCCGAATGCGTCCTTGATCGTCAGACCCGGGATCATCTCGCGCAGTTCGTCCTTGAGCTTCGGGGAGAACAGCGCACCACCCGAGCCCATCATCTTCAACGAACTCAGGTCGTGGCCCGCCCCGTGTTCGCGGATGGCGTCGGCGATCGGGCGCGCGATGGCGTCGCCGACGACCGTGATGCCCGCGAGCTGCTCGGCCTCGACCAGACGCGGCACGTCGGCCGGGTCGAACGTACGGGTGAGGACGCGCCGCTCGCCCATGAGGAAGGCGATGAGGAGCGAATAGATGGCCGCCCCGTGCATCAGCGGCGGAATCAACAGGTACGCAGAGGGTTCGGTGTTGGCGGTGGCGCCGGCCACCACCTCCTCGAGCGAACGTCGGGGGGCGCCGCCGACGTTTCCACCACACAGCGCCGCGAAGTAGAAGTCCTCGTGCCGCCACACCACGCCCTTCGGCATCCCCGTGGTGCCGCCCGTGTAGATCACGAAGTGGTCGTCCGAACTGCGCGGTCCGAAGCCCCGGGTGTCGGGCTGCGCGGCGAGGGCGTCCTCGTAGTCGACCACCGTCACGGACTCGAAACCGGCCGGCAGCCCGTCGTGCTCGCCGACCACGACGACGTGCCCGATGCCCGGGCACTGCGGCAGAGCCACGCCCGCGGTCGCGAGGTACTCGTTCTCGACGATGAGCGCGACACTGTCGGAGTTGCTGTACAGGTACACCAGTTCGGCGTCGGTGTACCGGAAGTTGACGTTGATCGGCACCGCGCGGATCTTCATGCAGGCCAGCAGGGCCTCCACGTATTCCATCCGGTTCCGCATATGGACCGCCACGTGCTGCCCGGGCTGCACTCCCACCGACTCGAGGTGGTGCGCGAGCCGGTTGGCCCGGCGGTCGAGCTCGGCGTAGGTCCGGCGTTCGTCCCCACACACCACCGGCACCCGGTCCGGAATCGCATCCGCGACCGCTTCGTACAGGTCGGCGATGTTCAGCGTCACGTAAGTCCATCCTCACTTCGGCAGGCCCGGATCGCGGGTCAATTGTTCGCGAAGCTAACACAATCGGGTGTTTGTTGGGACCAAAATCGTTGTGCCGGTTTCGCGTCAAGATCCTGTCAGGAACGCGGCCGTCCCCTTGCGGGGGTTGAACAGGCGAGTAAGACTTTGAACATGTGTTCAGCCATGGCTGTTCCGTCCGACCGGGACCTCAACACCCGCGCCCGGATCCGCGATGCCGCGATCCGCGTGTTCGGTGAACAGGGGTTCGACGCCGGGATCCGCACCGTCGCGACCGCGGCGGGGGTCTCGCCCGGCCTGGTGAACCACCATTTCGGCTCCAAACAGGGCCTACGGGCGGTGTGCGACGAGGAGGTCCTCGGCATCATCATCGCCGAGAAGACGGATGTGCTGACGGCGTCCAGTCCGGCGCGCATGCTCTCCTCGTTGTCGGAGCTCGAGCGGTACGCGCCCCTGGTGGCGTACCTCGTACGCAGCTTCCAGGCCGGGGGGCGGCTCGCGACGTCACTGTTCGAGCACATGGTTGCGGGCGTCGAGGCGTATCTCGAGGCGGCGGTCGCCGAGGGGCGGGTGCGCGCAAGTCGCGACCCGACCGCACGCGCACGCTACCTCACCATGAACAGTCTCGGGTCGACCCTGCTCTACCTGCAGATGCGGTCCGACGATGACCGGTCCACGGACTACGCCCGCGCGATCCGCGACATGACGGACGAGATCATGCTGCCGGGCCTCGAGGTCTACACCGAGGGACTGTTCGTCGATTCGTCGATGCTCGACGCCTACACCGGCGTCCACCCCGACCCCGACCCGGGCTGAAGGGACCCCTCGTGCGCCCGCAGCGCGTAAAGGGACCCTTCAGCCGATCCGTTGCCCCACATTCCGTCTCCCGAGGAGAAGGCATGACCAACATCATCGAAATCGACAAGCTCGTGAAGACGTTCGGCGCCACCCGCGCCCTCGACGGGTTCGATCTCACGGTCAGCGAGGGCGAGGTGCACGGTTTCCTCGGCCCCAACGGCGCCGGGAAGTCCACCACCATCCGGGTTCTCCTCGGACTCCTCCGCGCCGACGGCGGGACGACGAGACTGCTGGGCCGCGACCCGTGGCGGGACGCGGTGGAACTGCACCGCGAGATCGCCTACGTACCCGGCGATGTCACGCTCTGGCCGTCGTTGACGGGCGGCGAGATCATCGACCTGCTCGCGCGGATGCGCGGTGGCCTCGACACCGCACGCCGGGCCGACCTGATCGAACGGTTCGACCTGGACCCGCGGAAGAAGGCGCGCACCTACTCCAAGGGCAACCGGCAGAAGGTCGCCGTGATCTCGGCATTCTCGTCACACGCCCGGCTGCTGCTGCTGGACGAGCCCACGTCGGGCCTGGATCCGTTGATGGAGAAGATCTTCCGTGACTGCATCGCCGAGGCAGGCGCGCGCGGCGTGACCGTACTGTTGTCGAGCCACATCCTGTCGGAGGTGGAGGCGCTGTGCCAGAAGGTCACCATCATCCGGTCCGGCAGGACGGTCGAGAGCGGCACGATCGACTCGATGCGTCATCTCAGCCGCACGTCGATCACCGCCGAACTCACCGCCGATCCGGGCGACCTGGCCGCCATTCCCGGGGTCGCGGACATTCGATTCGACGGCCGCACCCTGCACTGTCAGGTGGATGCGGACGCCCTGGGGACGCTGATTCGCACGCTCGGCGACATCGGGGTGCGGAGTCTGGTCAGCACGCCCCCGACGCTCGAGGAACTGTTCCTGCGGCACTACGAGCTGACGGAGGAGGTGCGGGTATGACCACCACCGCCGCGCCGGTCACGTCGGTCCGGACGGATCGACGGTCGCCCGCCCATTTTGCCGGGACCGGCGCACTGCTACGCCTGTGCCTGCGACGTGACCGGCTGATCCTGCCGGCGTGGTCGATCACGATCGGTCTGCTGCCGATCGTGTACGGCAAGGCCATCGCCGGGCTGTACACCACCGACGCCGCCCGCACCGCGTTCGCGGAGTCGACCGCGGCCCTGAAGTCCGAAATCGCCTTGGTAGGACCGATCTTCGGCTCGAGCGTGGGGGCCCTGACCACGTGGCGCGCCGGTTACCTGTTCACGTTCCTGGCCGTCGCCGTGATCCTCACCGTCGTCCGGCACACCCGCACGGAGGAAGAGACCGGCCGTACCGAACTACTCGACTCCACGTCCATCGGCCGGTACGCGGGCCTCACCGCCGCGCTGCTCGTCGCGGGTATCGGCGCCACGATCAGCGCGCTCGTCGGCACCCTCGGTCTGATCGGTATCGGTACCGGCGCAACGGGTTCCATCGCATTCGGCGCCGCGGTGCTCGGCGCCGGTGCGGTGTTCGCCGGGGTCGCCGGTGTGGCCGCCCAGGTGAGCACCGGGGCACGGCTCGCGCGCGGCATCGCCTTCGCCGTCCTCGCGCTCGCCTTCCTGCTCCGCGCGGTGGGCGACGCCACCTCCGGGACGCTGTCGTGGCTGTCCCCCATCGGCTGGGCCCAGCAGGTGCGGCCGTACGCCGACGAACGCTGGTGGGTGCTGCTGCTACCGGCGGTCACGACCGTCGTACTCGTCGCCGTCGCGTACCGCCTCCTGTCCCGACGCGACCTCGGCGCCGGTCTGATCGCCGAACGGCCCGGGCCTGCGGCATCACCGCCGTCGCTGGCCGGCCCCGTCGGGCTCGCGTGGCGCACGCAGCGCGGGTCGATGATCGCCTGGACGGTGGGCCTGACCGTGTTCGCACTCGTGATCGGCGGCGCCGCACACGGTGTCAGCGATCAGCTGGGCGACAGCGAGCTCATCACCCAGGTCCTGGCGCGGCTCGGTGGGCCGTCGGCGCTCGAGGACTCGTTCATCGCGATGGCCTTCACGATCCTGGGGCTGGTATCCAGCGCCTACACCGTCTCCGCGACACTGCAACTGCACGACGAGGAGGAGTCGGGCCGGGCAGAGTCGATCCTCGCCGCGTCGATCGGGCGGGACCGGTGGGCGATGAGCCACATCCTGTTCGCGCTGATCGGCCCCGCCGTCGCGCTCACCGTCGCCGGACTGGCGGCCGGTTTCGCGTACGGCGCGTCGGTGGACGACATCGGTGGCGAGGTTCCCCGGATCCTGGGCGCCGCTCTGGTGCAGCTGCCCGCCGTCTGGCTGGTCACCGGCATCACCGTCGCACTGTTCGGGGTGCTGCCGCGCTTCGCACCCGCGGCCTGGGCGGTGTTCGGGACGTTGATGGCGCTGTACGTGTTCGGGATGGTCGCCGATCTGCCACAGCCCCTGCTCGACGTCGTCCCGTTCACCCACCTCCCCAAGCTGCCTGGCGGCGAGTTCCAGGCCGCCCCGATCGTCTGGTTGCTGCTGATTGCCGCGGCACTCCTGTTCGCCGGACTGGCCGCGTTACGCCGCCGGGACCTCCGCTGATCAACCCCTGAACGGGAATGCACGGCGCACTTTCGAGACCGAACCGTGCCGTGAATTCCCGTTCAGGGGTTCGCAGGGGGTTTCTAGACTCGGGTTATGACAGCTTCGCGCGCGTCAGACGAGGTCGTGGACTGGTCCAAGATCGAGGAGCGGGCGCCGTCGGTCGCCCGGATGTTCACCGATCGGGTGGCCGCATCCCCGCAGTCGGAGGCCTTCCGATTCCCCGGTCCGGGCGGTGCGGGCTGGACGAGCGTGACGTGGGCCGACGTCGGCAAGCGGGTGCGCGCGCTGGCGGCCGGGCTGATCGCGCTGGGCGTCGAGTCGGAGCAGCGCGTCGCGTTGGCGTCGATGACCCGGTACGAGTGGGTGCTCGCCGACCTGGCGGTGATGTGCGCGGGTGCCGCGACCACCACCGTGTACCCGACGACCACGGCGTCCGACGTCGCCTTCATCATCGCGAACTCGGGCAGCCGGGTCGTGGTCGCCGAGGACGAGGCCCAGCTCGCGAAGCTGCGCGAGCACCGCGCCGAGATCCCCGACGTGCAGCGCGTGGTGCTCGTCGACGGCACCGCACCCGCGGACGACGAGTGGGTGGTCGGGTTCGACGACCTCGCCGCCCTCGGCGAGCGCCTGCTGGCCGAGCGGCCCGACGCCGTCGACGAGCGGATCGCCGGGATCTCGCCGGACAGCCTCGCGACACTGATCTACACCTCCGGCACCACCGGTCGACCGAAGGGCGTGCGGTTGCCGCACTCGGCGTGGACGTACGAGGCCGCCGCGATCGACGCGGTCGGGATCCTCGACGCCGACGACCTGCAATACCTGTGGCTGCCGCTGTCGCACGTGTTCGGCAAGATCCTGCTGACGCTGCCGCTGCAGATCGGATTCGCGACCGCCGTGGACGGACACGTCGACAAGATCGTCGACAACCTCGCCGTGGTCCGGCCGACGTTCATGGGCGCCGCGCCACGCATCTTCGAGAAGGCATACGCGCGCATCGTCGGCACGGTGAAAGCCGAAGGCGGCGTGAAGGAGAAGATCTTCGACTGGGCGATCGGCGTGGGGCTGGCGATGTCGAAGACACGGCAGGCCGGCAAGACACCGTCGACGATGCAGAAGGCGCAGTACGCCCTCGCCGACCGGCTGGTGTTCCAGAAGATCCGGGACCGGTTCGGCGGACGCTTGAAGTTCTTCATCTCCGGCTCGGCGGCGCTGGATCACGATGTGGCGCAATGGTTCGACGCCGTCGGCATCGTCGTCCTCGAGGGCTACGGGCTGTCCGAGACCAGTGCCGCGTCGCTCGTGGCCCGGCCGACGGCGTACCGGTTCGGCACGGTGGGTTGGCCCATCCCGGGCACCGACGTGAAGATCGCGGAGGACGGCGAGATCCTGATCAAGGGTCCGGGAGTGATGAGCGGCTACCACGACAATCCGGACGCCACCGCCGAGTCCCTCAGCAGCGACGGATGGTTCCACACCGGTGATATCGGCACGATCGACGCCGACGGGTTCCTGCGGATCACCGACCGCAAGAAGGACATGTTCAAGACGTCCAACGGCAAGTACGTCGCACCGTCCGCGATCGCGGCCACGTTCAAGGGCATCTGCCCGTATGTCGGGGAGATCATCGTCCACGGGGAGGGCAAGTCGTACTGCGTCGCCCTCATCAGTCTCGACGGCGAGGCGATCGCCGAATGGGCCCAGGAGAACGGCATGGGCGATCGGCCGATGCGCGAGGTCGCCGCGGCGGCACCGACCATCGCGATGATGAGTGCCTACATCGACCAACTCAACACCGGGCTCAACCGGTGGGAGCAGATCAAGCGGTTCACCATCCTCGAACGCGAACTGACCATCGAGAACGGCGAGATCACGCCCAGCATGAAGCTCAAGCGCAAGAAGGTCGTCGACAACTTCGCCGACCGGATCACCGACCTGTACGCCTGAGCCCGTCGATCAGATCCCGGCCGGAACGGGGACGTGCGTTCGCATCCAGTCCAACCCGCGCCCCAGCGCCGACTCCGGGCCCTCGTCGTCGATCGCCGGACCCAGCAGCTCGAGATCCACCAGCCCCGCGTAACCCAACTCGCGCACCTCCCGCACCAGCCGATCCAGCGGGATGTGCCCGTCGCCGGGCACCCAGCGGTTCGGCACCGACGTGACCTCGACCCGGTGGTCGCCGAGCTGGACGAGGTGAATCGCATCGAGGTTGTCGGCGAGGGTCCGCATCAGACCCCGTTCCTGCCAGGCCGAGTGGAGCCGTGTCCCAGCCCTGGGCGCCCAGGGTGGCGGCCAGGACGCCGAAACGCCGGGCGCCGATCCGATCGAGCATCGCGAGCGAATCGCCGAGTGGCCACCCGGCCGTCGCGGCGAGGCAGACGCTCAGTGCGGGCCCACCGGCAGTCGTCGTGTGGTCCACGTATTCTCCTGTTGCCGTGCAGATGTCGAGTTCATCGTCTGCCCGTTCGCGACGGTAGCAAATGTTCGGTACGAGACCTAGGTTCGTTCCCGTTGCGGGCCGCTCTAGTCTGGACCCATGTCCGCACCACAGCGCCCCACGTTCGGGCAGTACGTCGGGTACCTCTTCGGCCGGACGCTGCCCGACGAGTACCAGGACTGGGTGCGCCAGGACCTGGTCGGTCCGGGCGCGTCGGTGCGCTACCTCATCCGGTTCACGCTGCCGATCCTGCCGATCCTCGCGCTGTTCCTGCTGATCCCCGGCCCCGTGTGGGTGCCGCTGGCGATGATGGCGCTGCTGTTCCTGCCGCTGGTCTACTTCGCGATCGCATTGATGCAGGTGTACCGCCGGCATCGCCTGCACAGCCACGGCCTGGACCCCGAGCTGGTCGCCGAGAAGGCGCAGCGTCGCGCCGACCGGGTCCGTGACGACTACGAGCGCCGCCACGGGCGCGGCTGACCTCCACAAGCTACCGACCGGTCAATTATGGTGGACGCGCGAACCGACGAAGGGAAGAAACCATGAGTGAGCAGGTAGCGACCGCCGATCTGGCCGACGAGATCGGACCGGACATTCGCAGCTGCGACACCCAGTTCATCCAGTTCGGTGCCCGGGCCGCGTTCTCCGGCCCGATCACCACCATCAAGTGCTTCCAGGACAACCTGCTGGTGAAGCAGACCCTGAGCGAGCCCGGCAACGGCGGCGTCCTGGTGGTCGACGGCGACGCGAGCGTGCACACCGCCCTCGTCGGCGACATCATCGCCGGGCGCGGCGTCTCCAACGGCTGGGCCGGCGTCATCGTCAACGGCGCAGTCCGCGACTCCGCGATCCTGCGCACCCTCGACATCGGCATCAAGGCCCTCGGCACCAATCCGCGCAAGAGCACCCAGACCGGCTCCGGCGAGAAGAACGTTCCCGTCTCCTTCGGCGGCGTCACCTTCAACCCGGGCGAGACGGTCTACAGCGACGACGACGGCGTCGTCGTCCGGTAAGTCCGTCAGACGCGTCGCAGGTGGCCGGCCGTCCAGGCGGCCACCAGCGACAGCACCTCGGGATCCACCGGTTGCCGCACCAGTTTCCGGTAGACCCGCAGCGACGGCGGCGCCGGATCGCGGCGCAGCAGGTGGGTCAGGTCCGGCATCCGGACGGTGTCGACCCCGTCTGGTACGAGCGCCGCTATCGACGCCAGATCGTCGGGATCCACCTGCAAGTCCTTCGCGCCGGTGATCGCGAGCACCGGCGAATGATTCTTCTGCAGTAGCGGTTTCGGATCGAAGTCGAGGAACTCCCGGAACCAGCGGGCATTGACCTTGCGGCCACCCATCCGCGCGACGTCGCCGGTCGATCGATACAGCTTGTCGAGTGCCTTGCGCTGTCTGGCCTTCACATCCACCCGCAGCACGCGCAGGATCGCACGGGTAGGAACGGGCAACCCGTCGACGGCCTTCCCCGACTGCCAGAGCAGCACTTCCCGGCCGGTCACCGCCGGTCCGGCGAGCAACACCACCGCCGACGGATCCACCGTCCGGTCCGCACCGAGCGCCATCGCCAGGCACGCACCCTCGCTGTGGCCGATCACCCCGACCGCGTCGCGCGCGAAACCCGCTGAGCTGCGCAGCCATTCGATCGCCGCCGCCGCGTCGGCAAGGTTGTCGGTCAACCCCGTCGCATAGTAGTCGCCACCCGACTTCGCGACACCGCGCTTGTCGTAGCGCAGCGACGCGATCCCGTTGCGGGCCAATGCTTCCGCAAGCGCCCGGCTGACACCGATCGGAAGCTTCGCATGGTCGCCGTCGCGGTTCATCTCACCCGAGCCGGTGAGGATCAACGCCACCGGTCCGGCCTCGGCGCCCGCGGGGACGGTGAGGGTGCCGGCGAGGCGAGTGCCGTCCGACGACGCGAACGCCACGTCCCGCTCGGCCGTCCCCGGCCGGTCGGCGTCGGCGGCGGCGCGGATCCGCGCCACGACATCCGCCGCGTCGGCCGCGGTCACGATCAGTTCGTCGAACTCCGCGCCCGCCGCACGGCCGACGGTGCGCACGCGCACGGCCGGCACGCCGGCACGCGCGGCAACGTAGGTGCGCACTCCCCCACCCCGCCAGGTCCCGATGCGCAGGCGTCGTGGAACACCGAGGCCCGGCGCTCGCATGCCGCGGATGTTGGCGAACGCATCGGCGACCACGTCGGCTTCGCGGATCTGCTCGACGGGAACGGTGACATCACCGTGCACTCCGGCGATCCGTTCGAGACGCGACAGCCTCAGGACAATCCGGTCATCCTGCACACTGAACTCGGCCACGGCAGCACCTCCTCGCACGAGTATCCCGCGCGGCGCAGGCTTCGCGGGCTGGATCATCGCCACTGACCGGGCAGAACGGTCGACCGGGCCACGAGATGTAGCGGGCGCAGGGGGCGCGACGACAGTCGAGGCCCCCTGCATCCGCCTTCTAGCTACGAGACGACGCCGCGGTGATGCCGTGGCGCCGCAGCAGCACGCGGGTCGACCGCCGGTAGGACGCCGGGCGCGCCGGCAGGAACCACTGCGCCAGCCGCGTCAGGGGTCCCACATTCGCGTCGATCTCGTCGAGCACCTCGTCGACCTGCCGCAACGAGAACGGGATGATGTTCGTTCCGCGAGCCGGTTTACCCTCGCTGCGCTCGACCATCCAGTCCAGCCGAGTGCGGACCAAGGCACGCCGGTCCTCGAGTGACGGCAACCGGGCACCACCGAGCATGTGATCGGCCGTCCAGAGCGCGGCGGCCTCGGCACTGAGTGGACTGAACAGCGACGAGCCGTAGCCGACGAAGTAGAGATTGGGGACGTCGAGCGGCAGGATCTGCCGGTAGAGCTGGAAGTTACCCACGTCGTCGGTGAGCCGTGACTGAAGCTCATCGGTCAGGAAGGGCACCCGCTGCTCGAATCCGGTGGCGCATACGATGACGTCCGCGGGCACCACTGCGCCGTCGCCAAGTTCGGCGACCGGCTTGCCGTCCTTCTCGTGCAGCGAGGAGATGACCGCTCCTCGCCGTACTCCGATCGTGCCGTCGGCCACCTTCTCGTAGAACTGTTCCGTCGCGAGGCTCACCGCGTGCCGCACGATCCGCTCGAACGACCCCTCGGGAACCAATCCGACGCGATCGAGAAGGAGTTGCCGCTGTGTGATCGCCTGGACGGCGCCGAGCAGACCGTTGCGGAGAAACCTGCCCGGGCCGGTGAGAAACCGGCCGAATCCGCGCTGCTCGATGTGCTCGAACATCCCCTCACTGAGTCGAGTGAGGAGGATGTACTTGTAGTTCAGCACATTTCCCAGCTTTCGGGGCATCTTCCACGTGACCTCGCGGGCCACCACCGTCATGGAGGACGTGACCTCGCTGAGGGCCTCCGCGACGTCACACGCGGACTTTCCGTACCCCACGACCAGGACATCCTTGCCGGCCGCGTCCTCGAGACGGTGGAAGTCGGAGGCGGCACACAGCCGGCCGCCTGCCCGCTCGTACTCCGCCGCACCGGAATACGGGGGAACGAACGGATCACAGAAGATGCCGTTTGCGATCACGAGTCGGTCGTACTGCTGCTCCACTGTTCGGCCGCTCTCGACCTCACGGGTCGTCACCGACCAGTTCCCGGAGCCCTCGTCCTGAGTCGCCGACGTCACCTCTGTGCCCAGGCGCAGGTGCGGGCGCAACCCGAAGCTCTCGGCGTATCCGGCCAGATACCTTTGCACCTGCTCCCCCGTCGGCCACTCGGGGTAGTCCCGCGGCATCGGGTAGTCGGAGAAGGCATAGGTGCCCTTGTTGTTCTGGGTCGTCACCCCCGGATATCGACGCGTCACACTCCACACGCCGCCGACGTCCGGGGTCCGGTCGAACACGGTGACGTCGAACCCGAACTGTTTCAGCACCTTCGCCGAGGACAGGCCGGCGACGCCGGCTCCGATGATCGCGACCCTCACCGGACCACACCACCCGCGACGACTACCGGCCGCGGGCAATCGGCTCGACGCGGACTCACGCCGACGCCTCCTCACGCCCGAGCGACTCACCGAGGAACTGGCCCACCAGCTGCTGGAACCGGGACGCATGCTCGATCTGGGTCCAGTGACCACACTTTCCGAACACGTGCAGCTGCGCGTTGGGGATCGTTTCGAACATGTGCCGCGACGCCTCCACCGGAACCACTCGGTCCTCGCGGCCGTGGAGGATCAGCACCTCGTGCTCGATCTTCGCCAGGTCGGCGTCGGGCACGATCTGCGCATCGAGCCACCGCTGCCGCGGCGGCGGGAACACCTTCTCGAACGCCTCCTGCGCCCCCGGACGCAACGTCGCCCGGTACCGCAGCTCGGCGAGCTCGTCGGTCACGAGCGACCGGTCGTACGCCATGATGTCCATGATCTTCTTCATGTTCGCGACCGACGGGGTATAGCCCCACAGCGCGTCGAGTTCCGGCGTGAAGTCGAACTGCACACCGCCGGCGCCCATAAGCACGATGCGATCGAGACGGTCCGGATATCGCGTCGCAAGGTGCAGCGCCAGGCCGCCACCGAACGAGTTCCCCACCACGTGCACCTTCGGGATGTCCAGCGCGTCGAGCAGCGCCAGGATCTGATCGATCCAGGTGTCGAAGATCTCGAACTGTGCCGGTTCGGGCAGCGACGTGTAGCCGAAGCCGACGAGGTCGGGGGCGATCACTCGAAAGTTCTGTGCCAGAACGGGAATCAGCCCACGCCAGTTCGCCCAGGCCGAGACTCCGGCGCCGGACCCGTGCAGCAGGAGTACCGGCGCGCCGGTACCGACGTCGTGGTAGTTCGTGTCGAAGGATCCGGTGCGCAGGCGCTGTCCGATCTCCGGATTGGATTCAGTCGTCATTGTCAGTCCTTGCTCGGGAAGACGGAGGCCACTGCCGACAGGAGATCGTCCTGCAGTCGCTCCGGGGACGGGTAGGCGCGCTTGCTGTGCGCGAGGCCGGTCTGCACCAGCAGCTCGCACAGCTTGTACGCGACCACTCCGGGGTTGAGGACGGGCACATCGAGCACTGACGAGAGATACGCATGACTCTGGTGCATCGTGGTCGAACCCAGGATGATGACGTCAGCACCGTCCTCTTCGACGGCGGCACGCGCCTCCCGCTCGACGGCGGCGAACACGAACTCCTCCTTGCCGGCCAGCAGCTCCGCCGCGTCGGGCCGGACACCGATGTCACGCACTGACGCCAGGCGTCCGGTAAGCCCGTTCTCGCGGGCGGCTTTGTGGTAGAGCTCGTGCCACTGCGGCCACATCGTCACGACCGAGAAACGCTTGCCCAGTAGACATGCGAGCAGCATGGTGGCCTGACTCGGGGCGACGACCGGGATCGTCAACCGCGAGCGAAGTGCGGCGAGCGCCGAGTCGCTCATCGAGTTCACGCACACCGCGGCGTAGCCCTGTTCCTCGGCGCGGCACCCCGCGTCGAGCACGAAGGCATCGGCCAATGTCGTCTCGTACGCGCTGTCGAGCGTGCCACCGCCCGCGCGTGCCGACACGAACACGTTCTCGAAGTCGGGGTGGACCAAGTCGGCGGAGAGCTGGGAGGCGAAGGCGTCCAAGGATTCCGGTGGGACCGGAACCGGAACGATGTTGAGTACACGCTTCACAGGTCGAGTTCCTCTCTGGTACGGGTGAGGGTGTCGACGACGGCGTACGCGACAGCACGCGTCGCCATCATGACGTCGGTGACCGAGGCGACGCCCATGCCACCGAGCCCCTCATTGAGTTCTGCCGGCGCGGCGGCCGGCGGCCATGGGTAACCAATTCGGGCACAGGGAATTCCGAGTCTACGAATGAGCGTTCCGTCGGTCTGGCCGCCGAGCAGGGGCGTCGTCTCGTACGGTGTGCCCTCGACTTCCTCCCAACCGCGGCGGCACGACTGGACGATCCAGTTGTCCGGGTCTGTCATGCCGCCGGGCAGCGAACCGTACATCTCCCAGTCCATGTCGACACCGGGGTGCCGGCGGCAGATGTCGGCGATCATCTGCGCGAACTGGTGGCGGACGTCGCCCGGGGTCACCCGCGGGTTGACCCGGAGGTCGAGGTAGATCTCCGTCGTGGCCGACGGGAACGCCGGCTTGTCCGGGCTCCCCGACCGCACCGCGGAGATCCAGCCCTCCGGGATGGTGGAGCCCGAGGTGTTGCGTGCGGTGTACTCGGGCAGCCACGCCTCGATCTCCTGGATCACCGTCGCCGCTGGAACGATCGACGAACGGAAACCCTCGGTGCCCCTGGATATTCCCGCGTACCCGTACGTGCCCCGCACGGACACCTTGAACCAGCACATTCCCGGTTCCTCGGGGTAGACCGCCCACCACGGCTTGAGCACGACGGCGTGGTCGGGCACCATGCCGTGCGTGAGCATGTGAAACACGCCGCTGCTCATCCCGACGTGGTCACGACCACTCATCGTCACGGGCATGCCACCGCCCGCGAATCCGATCGCGAGGTCGCCGACCAGAGGAAGATCCGCGTCGACGACGGCGTGCATCACTTCGGTAAGACCGGCGACCATGCACTTCGGATTGGAGGCGCCGAGCCCGACGACCAGATCACCGTCCACCTTGGCTTCGGGAATCATGTCGGGGCGCAACGACTTTCCTACCCACGGCACATCCGAATCGGGATCGATGTGGGTGTCGATGGGCGCGTACAACAGGAGCCGGCTGCCGCCACCGGTGCCGTGCAATCCCCCGACCGCGTTCCCGGTGTGCTCGGAGATCGGCTGGTACCGAGCGTCGATGCCGACCCGATCCCGCAGGTGGGTAGCCATGAACTCGGACGCGGCCCGCTCGCGGCCCGTCGGACTGTGGATGCCGATCAGGTCGACGAGCAGGTCGCGGAAGCGATCCGCGTCCAGCTTCGCGCACACGGCCTCGTACATCTCGCGACGAGTGTCGTCGAGCGGTAGTGGCGTGGTGGTCGATACGTCAGTCACCGTTCGTCTCCTCCTCCGATACACCTGGCCGCCATGCCAGGCCCACACGATCCGTAAGACAGGTCGCCACCCGCACCAGCGCCTGGTCGGCATGCGCTGGTGCCACGAGCTGGATACCGAGCGGCAGGCCGTGCACGCCGCGTCCGGCGGGAAGCCCGACGGCGGGACATCCGCTGACGCTCGCCAGCTTGTTGAAAACGGGGTCACCCGTTCCGTCGGCGATCGCCGGCGCCTCGCCGGGTGCGGCCAACGTCACCAGCAGGTCCACCTCATCGAACGCGCGATCCACGAAGGAACGCGTTCGCCTCAGAACTGTTCGCGCATACTGGATCTCACTCGCAGGGGCCTGCCGTCCGGCCTGCAGGAACCTGTGTAACTGGTCGCTTATCCGGTCAGGGTGCGACCGGTGGATGCGCCCGGCGAGGGCGGCGGAGGCCTCGGCAGCCATGAGCAGCGTGTGTGCCTCGTCGAGTGCGATCAGGTCACTCGGGACCTCCACATCGACGACGTCCGCGACCACGTCGCGCAGACGGGAGACAAACTCCTCGAGCAGCGCGGCGGCCGCCGGCGTCGCACGGTCCGCCCACGGCGGACGCAGCACACCGACCCGCAACTCCCGCATCGGCGCCAGCACCGTGACCGCCGGCGTCTCTGATCCGTCGGTGGCGAGGGATTCATCGACCGCCCCCAACCACGCAGGATGACGCGCGAACGCCCCGACCGTGTCGAAGGTGAGCGCGACGGGAAGAACGCCGTCGAACGGCCAGCGCCCGTATGTGGGTTTGAGGGTGAACACGCCACAGAACGACCCCGGCCGGAGTACCGACCCGGCGGTCTGGGTGCCCAGCGCCAACGGCACCTGACCGTCCGCGACTGCAGCGGCCGAACCGCTCGACGATCCGCCGGGCGTATGTCCCTGCCCGTGGGGATTGCGGGTGTCCGTCGGCCGGTAGGTGGCGAACTCGGTAGTGGTCGTCTTGCCGAGGACCACCCCGCCGTCACGGCGGAGTCGACGGACCACCTCCGCGTCCCGCTCCGGCCGCCACCCCGCCCACAACTCGGAGCCGTAACCGGTGGGCTGATCGCCGGTCTCGATGATGTCCTTGAGACCGAACGGGATACCGTGCAACGCCGAGCGACGCGGCTCGGCATCGCGCAGCGCGGCCTGCTCCATTGCGAGATCGGGATCGAGGTGGGCCCACGCCTTGATCGCGCTGTCGCGCTGTTCGATTCGTTCCAGACAGCCCTCGACCGCGGAGACACTGAGGTTCTCGTCGGTCAGGATGTCCGAGAAGGGGGAAGCGACGCCGGACAACGTGGTCACCCCGCCTTCTGCGGTTCGTGACCCCACCGGGAAGGCGAGAGGAAGGTCTTGACCTCCCACTCGTCCGAGTCGACGAGGTCGCCGCCGTACCCGATCTCGATCGCGAATCCGGAAGGCGTGCGCAGGTAGAAGGACGTCACACCGTCATTGGTGTGACGGCCGAATGTCATCTGCAGGTCGATGCAGGCCTCGTTGATGAGGTCGTACGCACGGCCGACGTCGTCGATCGATTCCACCTCCAGCATCAGGTGGTTGAAGTCCCCACCCTTGAAGCTGAAGCACTCGTTCATCAGCGCCAGGCTGTGGTGACGCGGATTGCAGTGCAGGAAGGTCGCATCCGCGCCGTCCCACACGATGTAGTCCGTCAACCGGAATCCGAGGACGCGGGTGTAGAAGTCGACGGCCGCCGGGTAGTCCTTGCACATGAGGACGACATGGCCGAGACCGAGCTCGCCGGTCACGAAGCCACTGATGACACCGCCCTGAGCGAGCGGGAGGTGATCGACGGTCGGGCCGAAGCGGACCTCGTTCGGAAATCCGTCGCCATCGACGAACCGGAAGGACGCCAGCGTCATTCGCTCCTCCGGCGGGCCAGCGGGGACCCATTCGACGGCAATACCCTCGGCCGTAACACGGTCCGCGATGGCCTGGAGTTCTTCGAGGCTGTCCACGTCCCACGTGATGGTCCGGATCCGGTCCTCGGTCGCGGGGTACAGCGCTATTCGATGATGGTGGTCGTCGATTCGGATCAACAGCGGGTCCTGATCGGATGCGCGAGGTCGGGCGTGGAGCCCCAGGAGGTCGACCAGTACGTGGCGCCAAGCCTCGAGGTCCGTGACGTCGACGCTCAGAGCGCCCAGACGGGAAATACTCATCTCTTGCCTCTGTTCGGAAGTCGAACCGCGGCGCGGCGCAGTCCGATCGCGATCTAGCTGGGGAGGAACTGCTCGGCGTGGATTCGCTCTGCCGGCATTCCTAGTTCGAGCAGGCGTACCTCGGCTGCCTGGAGCATCGCCGGGGGGCCGCACAGGTATGCGGAGGTCTGCGGATGCGCGACGTCCTCGGGGGTCAGGACGCTGACGGGATTGCCCGTCAGTACATCGGGGACGGCTGCGAGTTCGTTGCCGGGTTCGTCGACGACGACTCGGACCCCCAGATTGCGCATGAAGCTCCGGCGCGCATCGAGTTCGTCGAGGTGGAACAGATCGGCCGCGCGGGTGCACCCGAAGACGAGCCGAATCGGGAAGTCGGTACGTGCAGTCTGCAGCGTCTCGAGCATCGAGAGCATCGGGGCCAGGCCGGTGCCGCCGGCGATCATCAGGCTCGGTCCCGGATCGTCCGCCAGCCCGAATCCCCCGATCGGCCCTTCCAGGTCGATCTGGTCGCCGACCGCTGCGGCGGTGCGCAGGTAGTCCGACATCGCACCGGACGGGAGCACTCGAATCGTGAAGGCCAACTTCTTGCGCTCACGCTCGCCGGACGCCATCGAGTAGGAGCGCCACTCGTCGGTGCCGGGAACGCGCATCCGCACGTACTGACCGGCCCGGAACGAGAAGCGCACCGACTTGGGAAGTTTGAGCTGCAGCTCCACCACCGACTCACCGAGCCAGGTGACCGCACCGACCTTCGCGGCGGTGACGATCACCGGGTACTCGTCCAGCATCGCTGCCGGATAGTCGAGTTCCACCTCGGACTCCGCGAAGGCGTGAGACTGACACAGCAGGCGGTGGCCGGCGGCCATCTCGTCCTGCCGCAGCGAGTACACCCGCCCCTCGGGCATCACGAGGTCACCACACGCGACCCGACCGACGCAGGTTCCGCACGTGCCGATCGTGCACTGACTGACCAGTCGGACACCGGCCGCGTTCGCTGCTTCGAGAATGGTGGTACCGGCCGGCACCGAAATGGTCTTGGTTCCGTCCGTGAACTTCAGGTGGACGTTGTTCTCAGTGGTCACTGCGCACTCCGGAATTGCGTCGGTCGGGACGATCGACATGGTCAGTCCTCGTCCTGGAAGGGCGATTCGAAGAAGCCGCGCGGGTGACGCGCTGCCATCTTTCGCCAAGCGATGATGGAATAGTCCATGTCGCAGAGCATTTCGTTGTTCCAACCGTCGAAACGTGTGTAGTGCTCCTCGGTGGCCTCACGGGCGAAGACGTCGCTGTTGTTGAAGCCCTCGAGTGCCAGCGGCAGCATGAAGTTGTCGTACTTGAAGTTGAACTCGGCGATGTCCTCGTCGGTGGTGGCGCGAGTGGCGATGATCTCCCAGTACTCGTGGTGATGATCGTCGATCGGCACGTAGAACTCGTACTGGACGACGTCGGTGATGGGCCAGTGCTCCACCATGAGGACGCCCGGAACCCAGAGCGAGGTACGGAAGTAGTGCGGCACCGTACCGCGCGCCTTCATGTTGACCTTGGGGTTGTCCAGCACAGGCTGGTACAGGTCCGGACGGTCGTACCGGTTCATCACACCCTTCGGCCCGTCCGGAATGTCGATCTCCTCGGTCGCGGAGTCGGTCAGCGCGTTGACACCCAACGGCAGCGCACGGTCGAGCGCGACCAGGATCTGGTTGTCCCAGTGCACGAGGAGGTGGCCCGGGTCGAGACCGTTCTCCGCGGCGAGACGCCAGTTGCCGACGAGCTTGCGGTGGATACCCCGGATGACGATTCCCTCGTCCAGCAGGTGCGGAACCGGAGTGTCGTTGGGGTCGTTGGTGACTCGGGCCGGTAGATCGCTGCTGAGCGGCGGCGGGGTTCCGTAGTCCTCGTCCCCGACGAACACGTAGATGATCCCGTTGACCTCTTCGACGGGATACGTGCGGATGCCGGCGTTGCCGATCAGCGAGTCGTCGGGATTGCCGACGATCGTGGTGAGGCTGCCGTCCTCGAGACCGTAGGTGAAGCCGTGGTACCAGCACGTGATGGTGCCCTCCGACAAGCACATCGGCTTGGCGGACAGCTTCACACCACGATGGATGCAACGATCCGAGACCGCGTAGGCCTTGCCGGCGGACCGGCGCACGGCGATGTCGTTGCCGCCGATCGTGATGCCCTTGACGGTGCCGTCCTCGAGCTCGTCGGACAACAGCGCGGGATACCAGTGGTTGGAGTAGCCCCAATCGGCTTTGACGTAGGGCGCGTACTGCCGGGTGACGCCGGCGGACGAGCCGCTGTGGGACGAAGCAGTCATCGAAGAGACCTCCGTGTGCTCTGGATGGATTGGCTGATCAGCTGCCTGGATGTGCCAGCTGTGCGATGGCCCGGGCTGGGGGCCGCAAGTGCTGTAGAAGTCGAAACACCTCTGGTGTTGCGAGTCACAGTATCAGTTATCCGTGGATCGTCAATAGATTTTTTATGGATCATCTACGAATTAGTGCAATGCTTGCCCCTGTTACCGTTGCAACGCAGCGCGAATCACTCATCCGCTGCACCCCACAGGTCGACCGTCGAGCGAACAGCGAAAGAGAAGATGAGCATCACCGACCCCCAGTCGCCCGGAGAGCCCGAATCACTGGCACCAGGACGGCGCTGGCACCTCGCCGAGAATGCCTACGAGGAAGCGCTGACAGCGTTCGAGTTCGCAATTCTCCAGGTGGAGGGCAGCTTCCAGCGGTTCGCGGTCCAGTCGATTCGTGTCGCGGCCGACCTCGATCTGGGATTCAACGAGGTGGTCGCGCTGCACGTCGTGCGCATGCAGGAACGGTCGAAGGACACCGCCACGATCGCCCAGCTGACCAATCGCGACGACCTACCGAACCTGCAGTACAACCTGCGCAAACTCGTGAGCATGGGGCTTCTCGAACGCACCAAGTCCGGAACCTCGTCGGTCTTCACCGTCACCGCGAAGGGCCGCGAGATCACCGATCGGTACGCGCAGCTGCGTCGCCAGACCCTTGTGTCCAACCTCGAAGAGCTGAGCGACATCACCACCAAGATGCACCATGCAGTGCGGTCGATGCAGGTGCTCACCGGCCTCTACGAGGCGGCCAGTCGCGAGCTGGCCACCATCAACACCGCGATGTTCTTCGAGCCGCTGCCTGACGAAGCGCCTGCGGCCGAGACCGAACCGCCGAAGAAGGTGGCCGGCAAGACACGCGCGCGGAGCAAGCGCACTCAGTCCTGACTCCCCGTCAGGACAGGAACCGCTCGATCGCAGCCCGTGCGGCCAGCGCCTTCTCGCCGTACTCCTGATAGAGGTCCGGGGTCAGGCGAGATGCCGGACCGGAGACGCTGAAACAACCCCGCACGGCGCCTCCCCGCCCCCGCAAGGCGACCGCGACTGCCGCGATCCCGTCGTGCAGTCCCTGATCGGTCACTGCATACCCACGACGGCGGATCTCCGCGATCTCGCTGCGCAACGCTTCCGGATCGGTCACCGTGCGGCCGGTCACCGGGGCGAGCTCGGCCGACAGGAACTGCTCGACCTGGGCGTCGGGAAGCGACGCGAGGTAGGCCTTGCCGTTCGACGCCGCATGCAGGGGCAGCCGCGTCCCCAACGGCAGGAAGGCTCGTAGCTGGTGAGCGCTGTCGAGGCGCTCGACCAGCACCAGTTCGTCGCCGTCCGGAACCGCCAGGTGAACGGTCTCTCCCGTCTCCACCTGCAGCCGACTCAGCTCCGGAAGCGCCACGTCCCGCAGGTCGTCTCCCGCCGAGAGGGCACTGCCCAGGCTGAAGGCCTTGCCGGTGATCACCCACCGACCCGCATCGTTGGTCGCGGGCCGCAACCATCCTGCGTCGGCCAGGGTCTTGAGGCATCGCTGAACCGTGCTCTTCGGAACGTCGAGCCGCTTACTGAGTTCCGACAGGCCGACCGGCTGCGCCGCCGCTACCTCCTCGAACACCCGGAGCGCGGTGAGAACGCTGTTCATTCAAGACCTTTCACACACGTCGGTTGACGTCGAGCATCGCGGGCTATAGATTAGCCGGACCACATCGTAGCACGGTGGTCCACCATGTGGACCGATGCCGTCCGGTAGGGACTTCGAGAAAGGACCCTTCACCGATGACCACCCTCACGCCTCGGCCGCTGCTGAAGTCGCTCGTCGATCCGGGCACCGGCATCGACGGCCGACCCGCGGTCCGCGTCGGAGACGACACCCTCACCCGATCCGACCTGATCGCTGCGGCGGCTGCCGTGGCCGATGAGATCGGCGGCGCCACAAGCGTTGCCATCGATGCGACGGCAACGATCGAGACGGTGATCGCGGTGACGGGATGCCTCATGGCCGGCGTGGCAGCGGTACCGGTACCACCCGATTCGGGTCCGGCCGAACGGCACCACATCCTGAAGGACTCGGACGCGCAACTCTGGCTAGGCGGTCAGCGAGGGGACGTCACACTCCCCCACGTCCCGATCGACGCACGAGCGCGATCGGGATCGACGCACCGCGAGCCCGATCCCGCCACCCCCGCGATGATCATGTACACCTCGGGTACGACCGGCGCCCCGAAGGGCGTCGTGCTCTCCCGTTCCGCCGTCGCGGCAGGGCTGGACGGGTTGGCCGACGCGTGGGACTGGAGTCCGGACGACACCCTCGTTCACGGGCTTCCGTTGTTCCACGTGCACGGGCTCATTCTCGGAGTCGTGGGGGCACTTCGGCACGGCTCACCGCTGGTGCACACGGTGCGCCCCACCCCGGAATCGTATGCAGCGGCCCGTGGTTCGCTCTACTTCGGCGTCCCCACCGTGTGGTCCCGCATGTGCGCCGACGAGTCCGCTGCCCGAGCGCTCTGCTCCGCACGGCTCCTCGTCTCGGGCAGCGCCCCACTGCCGGTTCCCGTCTTCGAACGCATGACGGCACTCACCGGATCCGCGCCGATCGAGCGCTACGGAATGAGCGAGACCCTCATCACGCTGAGCACGCGGTTCGACGGTGAACGACGCCCCGGTTGGGTGGGGTTGCCGATCCGGGGAGTCACAGCCCGGCTGCGGGACCAGTCCGGTGACCCGGTGGCACACGACGGAGAATCCCTCGGTCAGTTGGAGATCGCGGGCGCGACCCTCTTCGACGGATACCTGGGCAACTTCGACAAGACCGCCGAATCGATGACCGACGACGGGTGGTTCAAGACCGGCGACATCGCCGTCGTCGACGAACAGGGCTTCCACCGTATCGTCGGGCGAGAATCGATCGACATGATCAAATCGGGTGGCTACCGGATCGGCGCCGGCGAGGTGGAACAGGCGCTGCTGAACCACCCCGGTGTCCAGGAGGCCGCGGTCGTGGGCGTGCCGGACGACGATCTCGGACAACGGATCGTCGCGTACATCGTCGGCGACTGCCACGACCATCACGAACTGTCGAACTTCGTTGCGCAGACACTGTCGATCCACAAGCGTCCGCGCGAGATTCGCGTCGTGGACGTCCTGCCCCGAAATGCGATGGGCAAGGTGCAGAAGAAACTGCTCGTGGATGCCTTCCAGGCGGGTGGATGAATACACCGGAAGGACCGGGCCGGGTCCTGACCACGGTCGAACAGCGTGTAGCGGTCATCACGATCGACCATCGGCGCCGCCACAACGCCCTGACCGGAGCGATGCTCGACGAATTGACGGCCACGCTCACCCGGCTGGCGGACGATCCCGCCGTCTCCGTGGTTCTGGTGACCGGCGCCGGGTCGCACTTCTGCGCCGGGATGGATATCCGCGAGCTACGGTCGGCGCGGGCGTCCGGCATCCGCATGGAAGACCGGGTGACCGATGCGGAGGAGGCGCTGGCGGCGTTCCCCAAACCGACGATCGCGGCGATCGCGGGATACTGCATCGGCGGTGGCGCACAGCTCGCGCTGGCATGTGACCTCCGTGTGGCCGCCGAGAACGCCGAGTTCGCGGTGACGCCCGCGAAGCTCGGCGTGATCTACCCGGCCCGGACGATCACTCGGTTGGTCCGCACGCTCGGGCCCGCGACCGCGAAACGCCTGGTGATTACCGGCGACCGGATGGACGCCGAGACGGCACTACGCGTGGGACTCGTCGCGGAAGTCGTTCCCGCAGAAAGTCTGTGGTCCCGGGCCGCCGACTTGGCGGCAACGATCGCCACTCGGTCCTCGATCACACAACAGGCCGCCAAACAGATGATCGACGCGGCAGCGGGGCAGGGAATCGGCAGTAGACTCGAGGACCGCTGGATCGAGACGCCCAACCCGGATCTGGAAGTCGGCCTCGACGCGTTCCTCTCCGGCACAGTTCCGAGGTTCAGCGGTCCGGTGCCCTGAAGGATGTATCGAACAGCGCAGTTGCCGAGTCACAGTCGCGCGATCCGCGGCCGGAAAGTTCGGTTCCGTCAGAACCCGCGACCCGGGTTGAGGATGCCGGTGGGGTCGAAGACGGACTTGATGCCCGCCATCAGTTCGCGCTCGGCGGCACCCACCATGGACTCCATGTAGGGCTCCTCGAGGACGCCGACACCCGCCGGTGATCGAACCGCCGAGCGCGAGGCAGGCGGCGACGAGGTCGTCGAACGCGGCCCGCGCCCGCGCGGTCACGTCGGGGTCGGCGGCGTCGAACACGATGGTGGGGTGCAGGTTTCCGTCGGCGGCGTGCCCGAAGGTGCCGATGAGCACGTCGTGGCGGGCGGCGATCTCCTCGATCGCGAGAACCGCGTCGATGGCCTGCGCGGTCTCGGGGAAGCTCGCGACGACGGTGGACGCCGCCGACGGCTGGGTCCGCAGCCGCATCGTTGCCTCGGCGAGGGGCTGCTCCAGCGGGGCGCGCACAAGACCGCCCGGGTGCTGCACCTGGGCCCGGACGACGTGCGCGGCGTCTACCGCACCGGCGCCCGGGTCGAGTCCCAGGTGCTGCGCGAACTCGCGGCCTCCCGGATCGTGCCCGAGCAGGCGGTGACCGCGAACGCCGAGATCGCCGTGCTCACCGATGGTGCGCCGCTGTCGGTGGTGGACCCCGACATGCGGTTCCACACCGCGCTCGTGGACGCCGTCGGGAGCGCGCGCACCAGCCGGATCTTCCGGACCCTCGTCTCCGAGGTACGGCTGTGCATGGTCCAGGTGCAGGGCAAACACCTGCTCACCACGTCGAGCATCGCGGCCGAGCACCAGCAGATCCTCGACGCGATCGGCGACGGCGACGCCGACCGCGCGGTGGACTTCCTCACCGACCACCTCGGCCGCGCCCGCGAACGCCTCGCCGCCGTGCTGGGCGGGGTGTCCGGACCCGAGGCCGCACTGCCCGAACCCGACTAGGTCGGATCAGGGCCGCGGCCTACGCTGGGGTTATGTACCCGCCTGGAACGAGGTACGTCGAGCGTGACGGGCACGCGCTGGCATATCAGGTCGTGGGCGAGGGCGGCGAGAACAGCACGGACGTGGTCCTGTTTCTCGAGATCGGCCTGCATCCCGATCTCATGTGGACCGATCCCCACATCCACTACGTCTTCGAGCGGGCCGCGACCTTCTGCCGGATGGTGTACTTCCAGCGCCGCGGCTTCGGCCTGTCCGATCCGGTCGACCACGTCCCCACCCTCGAACAGCAGGCCGACGACGTGCTCGCGGTCATGGACGCGGTCGGGATGCACCGCGCCACCCTGGTCGGCATCGGCAGCACCTGCGGGGCCCTCGCGTTGATCGCGGCCCGCGCCCCGGACCGGGTCACCGGAATGGTCTTCCAGCAGCCCTTCGTCGAGGGCGCCCTCCGCGAGGGCGTGGACCTGCCGCGGGGGTGGACCGGCCAGTCGCGGGACCGCTTCGTCGACGGATGGCGGGCCGTCTACGACGACTGGGGTTCCGGCCAGGTCATCGCCATGTGGGATCCGACCCAGGACTCGCCGTTCAATCGGCGGCTGATGGCGCTGCTCGAGCGCTGTTCGGCGACCCCCGCCACCGCCCGCGCACACCTCGAATGGTTGTTCCGGGTCGACTACTTCGACACACTGGCCTCCGTCCAGTGCCCCACCCGTGTCCTGCACTCCGCGCGGAGCGCGGTCCCGTTGGAAGCCTCCCGGCAGATCGCCGCAGCGATTCCGCACGGCACGCTGCACGTGCTGCCCCCGCTGCCGCCCGGCACCTCGATGGGTGAGGCCTGGATACCGGTCCTCGACCACATCGAGGAGGTCGCGACCGGGGTCCGTCGGCTCGTCGACGCCGAACGCTATCTCGCGTCGGTGCTGTTCACCGATGTGGTCGCGTCCACCGAGACGCTCGCCCGGATCGGTGACAGCCGCTACCGCGATCTTCGCGCCGCGCACGAGCGCCAGGTGCGCAACGAGGTCGAGGAGACGGGCGGACGCCTGGTGAACGTCGCCGGCGACGGCACGCTGAGCGTGTTCGACGGTCCGGTCGCCGCGGTCCGGTGTGCACGCACCGTGTGCCGCCAGGCCCACCAACTGGGGCTCGGCGTACGAGCGGGCGTGCACACCGGCGAACTCGAGGGAATCGGAACCGAACTGACCGGGATGACCGTGCACGTCGGCGCGCGCATCGCGGCGGCGGCCGGCCCCGACGAGGTGCTGGTCTCACGGACGGTGCGCGACCTCGTCGTCGGCTCCGGACTGGTCTTCACCGACCGTGGTGACCACGACCTCAAGGGCGTCCCCGGGCACTGGCGGTTGTACGCACTCACCGAAACCTGCGACAGTTCCCGGGCGATGTCCCGAAACCCGTTGAGTCTGAACATGATCGATCGTCTAATTCTGGGTACCGCGCGCCACGCACCGCACCTGCTGCGGGCGGCCGGGCGGATCGCCGTCTCGCGCCAGCACCGTCGGGCCCACTGACACCCCGGGACCGCGGTCAGGACACCGTGACCGTGCACGAGTGCCATCCGCTGGCACCGTCGGGGATCGGCGCCGTCCGCTTCTCGGTCTGGGTGTTGCCGTCGAGGTCGGTGGCCCGCACCTGCAGGTTGTGCACCCCGGGCGGGGCGTCCCACTGCCACGTCCACTGCCGCCACGTGTCGATCGAGTACGGCGGCGCGAGCGTCGCGGTCTGCCACTCGCCGCCGTCGACGCGGACCTCGACCCTCGCGATGCCGCGGTGCTGCGCCCACGCGGTCCCCGCGACGACCCTCGGACCGGCGGTGATCCTCCCGAACGCCGCGGGCACGTCGATGCGCGACGCCGTCTTGATCGGCGCCTGCTCCGCCCACCCGCGCCGCGTCCAGTACGCCTCCGCGCGGTCGAAGCGTGTCAGTTCCCAGTCCACCACCCACTTCGTCGCCGAGACGAACCCGTACAGACCGGGCACCACCTGACGGACCGGGTAGCCATGCTCGAACGGCAGCGGTCGACCGTTCATCGCGACCGCGAGGATCGCGTCGCGGCCGTCGCGCAGCACCGCGACCGGTGTCCCGACGGTGAACCCGTCGGAGCTGGTGGACAGCAGCATGTCCGCGGTGGGCGAGACGCCGACCTCGTCGAGCAAATCCGCGATCCGGTAGCCGATCCAGGTGGCGTTGCCCGCGAGGTGGCCACCGACCTCGTTGGAGACGCAGGTGAGCGTGACGGCCCGTTCGATCGGTTTCCGCGCGGTCAGGTCGTCCCACGTGAGCGTGACCTCGCGATCGACCATGCCGTGGATGCGCAGGCGCCAGTTCTCGGTGGTGAGCATGGGGACCTGCAGCGCGGTGTCGATGCGGTAGAAGTCGTCGTCGGCGGTGATGAAGGGGGTGACGTCGGGCACCGCGATGTCGGTGCCGGGCGCGATCGGAGCCGCGCGGTCGGCTGCGGCGACGCCGGGCAGGGTGAGGTTGCTGCGGTTCCGGATCGCCCCGGAGACGGTGCCCGCCAGGTAGCGGCCGGTGGCCGCGGCGGCGGCAGCCGCGGCGGCCACCGATGCAGCCAGGATCAGGAAGGTGCGCCGTGGCATGCCCGAGACCTCGACGGCAGCTCCCTCCGGAACCCGTGCCCGCGCGGTGAGCACCCGCAGCGTGAGGATGCCGGCGGCCACACCGGCGATCGTCGGCAGCGCGTGGACAGCGGTGGCGCCGGGACGGTGGGTCGCGGCGTACACCCCGACGATGCCGAGCGCGAGCAGGATCGCGCTGCCGTACGGGCGCCGCGGCTGTTCGATCATCCCGGCCACCGCGGTGAGCAGCACGATCAGGATGCTCATGCCGACGAACAGGGCCGGCTTGTCGCCGGTGCCGAACGTGGTGATCGCGAACTCCCGCGCCCACGCGGGACTCCGATCGACGGTGGTGGAGCCGACCGCGAAGAACGGTGAGGACTCCGCGCCGATCGGCACCGACAGCAACTCCCCCACACCCAGCACCATCGCGGCGGCCAGCACGCCGGACAACGCTCGCGACAGCAGGTGCCGACGCGGTACCGTCGTGGTCCCCGAACCCTCACTCGCCGTCATGCCGTCCCGCTCCCTCCCGGCGTCCGTCGGGGAGTGGGCGCCGACGCGCCGTGCGGGTGGATCGGACCGAGCGTTACTGCGCCTCGGGACCGCTCACCCGTGCCGACATCCCACCGATCTCCACGACGTCGCCGTCGCGCAACTGTCGACCGCGACGGATCTCGACCTCGCCGTTGACGCTCACGAGCCCGTCGGCGATGACGCCCTTCGCCTCGGCGCCCGAATCGATGAGATTGGCGAGCTTGAGGAACTGACCCAGGCGGATCGACTCGTCACGGATCGGCACAGCGTCCACAGCGTCAGACATGCCACCATCATCCTCCTTCGCCCCAAACAGCCCTTCGACGCCTCACACTGGAGACAGACACCACACCGTGACGGGAAGGACCTCGATGGCCACGAGCACCGGCACCCCTGCCGATGCGGCGGAGAACCCGGAACAACACCGGTCCTCCCTCGCGCCGAAACGCGGACACCTGAGCGAAGTTCCACACATCGCGGGACTCGTCCTCGGGGTGTTCTCCGTCCTGGTCTTCCTGTGGAGCCTGTCGCCGGCGCTGCGGTACCTCGTCCACACCCCGCGCGTGTACGTCGAGAACTACTATTTCGACGCCCCGGACACGAGCTTCGCGTGGGCACTGGTCCTCGGGCTCGTCGCCGCCGCGCTCGCGAGCCGCAAGCGGATCGCGTGGTGGCTGCTCACGATCTACCTGACGGTGTTCGCGGTGTTGAACGCCGTGACGGCCGTGGTCGACAAGAACATCAACTCCGCCGTCGCGTTCGTCGTGCAGCTGGCGGTCATCGGGATCCTGATCGCCGCGCACAAGGAGTTCTACACCCGGGTCCGACGCGGCGCCGGCTGGAAAGCCCTCGGGGTGCTGGTGGCCGGTCTCGCGGTCGGCACGCTCCTCGGCTGGGCGCTGGTGGAGATGTTCCCCGGCACCCTGCCGTCGGGCCAACGGTTCTTCTGGGCCCTCAACCGCGTCACCGCGCTCGTGGTGATCGAGAACGAGCAGTTCGACGGCCACCCGCACGCGTTCGTCAACACCCTGCTCGGACTGTTCGGCGCACTCGCACTGCTCGCCGCGGTGATCACGCTGTTCCGCTCGCAGCGGGCATCGAACGCGTTGACCGGCAACGACGAATCGGCGCTGCGCGGGCTGCTCGACGCGTACGGCGGAGGCGATTCCCTCGGCTACTTCGCCACCCGGCGCGACAAGGCCGTCGTCTTCGCTCCGAGCGGCAAGGCCGCGGTGACCTACCGAGTCGAGGCCGGGGTGTGCCTCGCCAGCGGCGACCCGATCGGCAACCCGGAGGCGTGGTCGCACGCGATCGACGCGTGGCTCGAGCTCGCGTCGAAGTACGGCTGGGCTCCGGCGGTGATGGGCGCGAGCGAGGCCGGCGCCACCGCCTACAAGCGGGGCGGACTGTCCGTCCTCCAACTCGGCGACGAGGCGATCCTCGAGACCCGCGATTTCAGCCTGAACGGCCGCGAGATGCGGCAGGTGCGCCAGGCCGTGCACCGCGTCCGCAAGCAGGGCGTCACCGTCCGGATCCGACGCCACCGCGACATCCCGCCCGCCAAGATGGCCGACGTGATCTCCCGCGCCGACAGCTGGCGCGACACCGAGTCCGAGCGCGGCTTCTCGATGGCCCTCGGACGGCTCGGCGACCCCCTCGACGGTGACTGCCTGCTGGTCGAGGCGATCGGACCCGACGGTGGCGTGCTGGGCATGCTCTCGCTCGTGCCGTGGGGTTCCAACGGGGCCTCGCTCGACCTGATGCGCCGCAACCCGCTCGCCCCGAACGGCGTCAACGAACTGATGATCACCGAGCTCGCGACCCGCGCGGACGAGTTCGGGGTGATCCGGATCTCGCTGAACTTCGCGGTGTTCCGGTCGGCGTTCGAGGAGGGTGCCCGCATCGGCGCCGGCCCGGTCCTGCGCGTGTGGCGCTCGATGCTGCTGTTCTTCTCCCGGTGGTGGCAGCTCGAGGCGCTGTACCGCTCCAACGTGAAGTACCTGCCGGAGTGGGCGCCGCGCTACCTGTGCTTCGACGACAACCGGCAGCTGCCCCGCGTCGCGATCGCGTCGGCCATCGCCGAGGGCTTCCTGACGCTGCCGAGTTTCGGTCACCGCACCGACGCCCTCGCCCACACCGGCCGTCACACCGCGGTACCGGAAGCGTTGGCGCACTCCGGGATCCTGCACGCGGACGGCAGCGCACCGGACGCCGCCCCGGCTGCCGCGGAGATCGTCCCCGCCAAGGTCGATCCGACCGGGCCCCGCCGCCCCGAGCAGGTCCGGGTACGGATGGACAAGCTCGAGCGCCTGGCCGACGAGGGCATCGACCCCTACCCCGTCGCCTATCCCCCGACCCACACGGTCGCCGCGGCCGCCGCCTCGCCCGAGGGCACGCGGGTGCGGATCGCGGGCCGACTGCTGCGAATTCGCACGTACGGCGGTGTCGCGTTCGCGGTGCTGCGGGACTGGTCCGGCGACATCCAGGTGCTGATCGAACGAACCGCCGTCGGTGACCGCCTCGACGAGTTCTCCGCCGACTTCGACCTCGGGGACCTCATGGAGGTCAGCGGGACCATCGGCCGCAGCCGCAAGGGTGAGCTGTCGCTGCTGGCGACGGACTGGCGGATGAACGGCAAGTGCCTGCACCCGCTGCCCGACAAGTGGAAGGGCCTGACCGACGCCGAGACCCGGGTGCGGCAGCGGTACGTGGACCTCGCGATCAACCCCGAGTCGCGGCGGCTGCTGGCCGCACGCACCGCGATCGTGAAGTCGCTGCGCGACACGCTTTCCGGTCGCGACTACCTCGAGGTGGAGACGCCGATCCTGCAGCGCATCCACGGCGGCGCCAACGCGGCCCCGTTCGTCACCCACATCAACGCGTACGACCTGGACCTGTACCTGCGGATCGCGCCGGAGCTGTTCCTCAAGCGACTGTGCGTGGCCGGAATGGAGAAGGTGTTCGAGATCGGGCGCGTATTCCGCAACGAGGGCGTGGACTTCAAGCACAACCCGGAGTTCACGATCCTCGAGGCGTACGAGGCGCACAGCGACTACGAACGCATGATGGTGTTGTGCCGCGAGCTGATCCAGGCAGCGGCCGTCGCCGCGCACGGCAGCCAGACGATCATGCGGCCCGGACCGGACGGCGAACTGGTCGCCGTCGACATCTCGGGCGAATGGCCGGTCAAGACGATGCACGGTGCGGTCGCCGAGAAGGTCGGCGTCGAGGTGACCCCCGAGACGCCGCTGGAGATCCTGCAGAAGCTGTGCGACGAGAACGAGATCGAGTACCAGAAGAGCTGGGACGCGGGTGCCGTCGCGCAGGAGATGTACGAACACCTGGTGGAGGGGCAGACCGAGTTCCCGACGTTCTACACCAACTTCCCGACGTCGATGTCGCCGCTGACCCGGCCACACCCCACCATTGCGGGCGTGGCCGCGAAGTGGGACCTGGTGGCGTGGGGCATGGAACTGGGCACCGCATACAGCGAGCTGACCGACCCGATCGACCAGCGGCAGCGGCTCACCGAGCAGTCACTGCTCGCGGCCGGCGGCGACGCCGAGGCGATGGAACTGGACGAGGACTTCCTGCAGGCCCTCGAGCACGCGATGCCGCCCACCGGTGGCCTCGGCATGGGCGTCGACCGGATCGTCATGCTCATCACCGGCGGCAGCATCCGCGAGTCGCTCGCCTTCCCGTTCGCCAAGCCGCGGAACTGAGGACGCGGTGACGATGACCGTCCGGCGGTACCTGCTCACCGCGCTGCTGATCGCGGGCGCGATCCTGTACTCGTCGTGGGTACTCGCGTTCGTCCTGAACACCGGGGAGGGCCCGTTCGAGGGGTTCGCCAGCCAACTGGCGGCGACCGATGAGGAACACGGGATCCTCTACCGCAGCGGTGACCTGCTGACCGGGATCGTGCTGACGATCGCCGCGCTGGTGGGGCTGACCATCCGTCCGTGGCGATTCCTCACCGTCGTCGGCTGGATCGCGCTCGGTGTGTTCGCCGTCGGCACGATCGCCGATTCCCGGCTGCCGCTGCGGTGTTCGAAGCCCGCGTGCGAGGCGGCGCAGGTGCCACTCACCCACCAGTGGCACGCACTCACGAGCACGCTGTCGGTGACGGCGGCGGTGGTCTCGGCGCTCGCGTTCATCATCGCGATCTACGTCTACCGCGCACCGCAGGCGATGTGGTGGGCCGGGCTCACCGTCGTGGTGCTGTTCCTCGTCGGCACGCTGTGGATGCTCGTCGGCGTCGACGACCCGTCGGGCAGCCACAGCTGGCTCGGCTTCGCCCAGCGCGTCGAACTGCTGTCGATGAGCGGGTGGATGGTCCTGGTCGCGGCGACGGTCCTGAACGACCGGACATGGCGGGACGTGCACGGGGTGTCCGGTTCTGCCGGTTCCACGTGAAACCCCGCTCCCCCGCGTTTTGCGCACTTATCGGTGATATGCGAGCCCGAAACTCAACGATAAGTGCGCAAAACGCGGCAGGGAGGGGTCAGACCGGCTCGGCCCAGGCCCCCAGTTTGTCGGGGTTCATGATGATCGCGATCTCGTGGACACGTCCGTCCGCGACGGCGAGATCCAGGACCGCGGCCACCTGATCGTCGAACGAGATGACCACTCCGGTGCGGTTGTTCACCGACGCGAACCGCGCACCCAGCGTGAGTCCACGCGCCTCACTGAGTCCGACGATGCCCAGCAGATATCGCGCGACCCGCTCGACACCCACCACCGGCACCCGCGCGATGCCCGGCATTCCGCCGCCGTCGGCGCGGGACACCACCTCCGGCGCGAGAACGGTCGTCAGAGCGTCGATGTCGCCGGTGGCGCAGGCCGCCGTGAACGCGGCCACCACCTGCCTCCGCTGCTCGTCCTCCGGCTGGAACCTCGGCGCGGACCGCAGGTGACGCCGCGCCGTGGACGCGAGCTGACGGCACGCGTCCGGTGTCCGGCCGACGACGTCCCCGATCTCCGCGAACGGCATACCGAACACGTCGTGCAGGATCAGCGCGACCCGCTCGCCCGGCGTCAGCGACTCCATCGCCCGCATCAACGCCACCGACACCGACTCGTCGAGCGTCACCGCATCGGCGGGATCCGGTGGCCGTCCGCTCACGGTCGCCGGGCCGATGGTGCCGGGCACCGGTTCCGGCAGCCAGATGCCTACGTACGACTCCCGCCGGGCACGAGCAGACCCCAACTGATCCAGGCAGATCCGGCTGACCACCGTCATCATCCACGCGAGCGGCTCGCGAATCGACGCCCGCTCGCCGTCCCCGAGTGCCTGCCACCGGACGACGGCGTCCTGCACGGCGTCCTCGGCGTCGTGGGCCGAGCCGAGCATCCGATACGCCACACCGAAAAGCTGTTTGTAGTCGGAGGATTCGGGAACGAGATTCATCGGATCTCCTCCACCACCCGGGACGCCGCGCGCGGGCGCGGCCCCTTGGGGGTCTTGTAGGCGCCGGGCCGGGTCCGCTCGGCGCGCATCTTGTCGACGGTCATCCGGCAGATCGACTCCTTGATCATGGCACCGAGCCGCCCGGACGCCGCGACCGGGCGCGGACGGTCGTCGGGGTGGACCAGTTGGAGGTACCCGGCCTTGCGCCCCAGGCTCATGCACTGGGCCACCAGGCCGAGGGACAGCGTCGGGGGCCGCGCGCCCCGTACCCGTGCCAGCACGGTGTGGGCGGCGTGCCCACCGAGCGGCATCGCCACCGCGCACGCCATGCGCAGGTGCGCACCCACCTCGGGCGGCGCGACGACGGCATCACCGGCGCCGACGATCGCGGGGCTGTCGATGCTGGTCAGCGTCGAGTCGACGCGGAGGCGTCCGGCGGCGTCCGTCGCCAGTCCGCTGCGCGCGGCGAGGTCCGGCACGGTGAACGAGGCGGCCCACACGCACACGTCGAACCCGAGGACGGTCCCGTCGGCGGTGAGCAGTTCGCGGTCGCGTACCTCGGTCACGCGGGTGTCGTCCCGCCACGCGACACCGAGCCGGCGGAGGGCGGCGAGCACCCGGCTGCGCGCGGCATCGCGCATGAAGCCGGCCACGCCACCCGCCGACACCATCTCGACGGCGAGATCCGGGCGGGCGGCACCGATCTCACCGGCGATCTCGATCGCCGTCGAACCACCGCCGACGACCCGCACCATCGAACCCGGCGCGAGCGCGGCCACCGCTGCGCGCAGGGCCTCCGTCGAATCGACGTCACCGGCGTGGTGGGCGTGCTCGCCCACGCCCGGGACGGACCGGTCGGTGTTGCTGCCGACCGCGTACACGAGGGTGTCGTATCCGACGGATTCGACGCCGTCACCGACGGCCACGTCCACGCGGCGCCGGGCCGCGTCGATCGCCGTCGCCGACCCCACGACGATCTCCGCATCGCCGTGCAGCAGGTCCCGTAGCGGCACCGCCGCCGTCGAACGGGTGCCCGCCGCGACCTCGTGCAGGCGGATGCGCTCGACGAAGTCGGCGCGGGGATTGACCACGACCACAGAACAGTTCCGGGCCGGGTCCTCGCCCGGCATACCGCCCCGGCTCGACAGGATCCGGTTGGCGGCGAGCACCCCGGCATACCCTGCGCCCAGGACCACCACGCGGTGAACCGGCGCCGACGGACGGTCGGAATACAGCTTCGTCATGACGGTCTCCTGCCTCGCGCCCGCCGGGTGCGGGCTCCTGCACTACTGACGACAGAGGACGCGAAAACGTGAGATCGGTCGGCGTGGTGTCGGACACCTGTCACGGCGATCGGAACCCCCCGATACCGCGTTTTGCGCACTTATCGCTGATCCGCGGGCCCGAACAGGGCCGGTAAGTGCGCAAAACGCGGGCAAGATCAGGAAACGGGGCGCAGCGGGTGGATGCCGGGGGCGGCCGAGAGGTGCGAACCGAAGGCACCGGCCGCCTCACGCATGTGCGGGGACTTCATGTGCGCGTCGAGCGCGTCCTGACCCGCCCACACCTCGACCACGACGAACGTGCCCGGCGCCGACGCCGACTCGTACAGGTCGTACGACACGCAGCCATCCTCCTTGCGGGTGGCCTCCGCGAGCGTGGTGAGCGCGGCACGCACCACGTTCTCGGATCCGGACTTGGCCGGAATGGTCGCTACGACATGCAGATTCGACATCAGATCCTCTTTCTGTGAGCGCCGCCACAGCGTGCGGCTTCCCGACGGTACCCTGGTCAGCCCACCAAACGGCGCAGATAGGCCTGTGCCCGTTCGGAATTCCAACCGAACACCTCGCGAAGTCCCGTCGTCATCGTGGCGAGATACGGGGCCGACGGCTCGGTCGGGGCGACGTCACCGCGGCCCACGACGGACGTGAACGTGCGCAGTGGCGCGCCGTCGCGGTCCCCGAGATCGACGATGCGGTCGTAGCAGGCCGGTTCCTGCGCGTGGATGTCGTCGAACTGCTCGGCGGTCACCAGATACGCGCAGGCGGCGGTATCACCGGGCACCTCCGGGTCGTAGAACGCGCGCCCGCCACCCCACACGAGGGATTCGCCCGCGAAGTGCACCGTGCCGGGCAGTCGGACGGCGACGCGGTCGGCGGGCGCGCCCGGATCTCGGGCCCCGGTGTACGTGCGCCCGCCCCCGGCCGGACATCCGCCGCGCAGGTAGCAGTCCAGGCGGGCCCGCGACATGTTGGACCCGTAGCTCACGTACCAGACCTGCACAATTCCGACGGTACGCGCCCTGTTCATCGGATACAGTTTTGTATCGAAAGGGTTCTCCGATCCTGAAACCGGGGGTGACCAGTGCAGACGTCCGAATCCACGACCGGCGCCGCGGGCGCCGACGCCAAGCCCCGGCGGGTCACGAAGCGACGCGCGGAGACCCGCCAGCGCCTGCTCGACGCCGCCGGCGAGGTGTTCGCGGCGGAGGGGTTCGGACGCTCCACCGTCGAGCAGGTCTGCGATCGGGCCGGCTACACCCGGGGCGCGTTCTACTCGAACTTCACCTCGCTCGACGAGTTGTTCCTCGCCATGTGGGAGCAGCGCTCCGCACAGATGCTCGACGGCATCCGCACCGCCCTCGCCGACGCGGCCTCACGGCCGTCGACCATGACACTCGAGCCGGCCGTCGCGCTCGTCCTCGCGGCCATCCCCGTCGACGACGCGTGGTACCGCATCACCGCCGAGTTCACCGCACACGCACTGCGCAACCCGGCACTCACCCGCGTGATGGTGGCACGGGAGGACGCGATCCTGCAGACGATCATGCCGATCATCGAGGACGCCCTCGCCGCCGCGGGCCGCCGGGTCACCGATCGGGAGGCGCTCGGCCGCGCGCTCGTCGCCCTCCACGACGGCACCAGCATCCAGGTCCTCATGGAACCCCACAACGAGGCGGTGCGGCAGGCGCGCGAACGCCTGTTCGTCACCGTCGTGAGCAGTTACAGCAGCAGTACCGATACGGACAGGAGATAGGCCGTGGCAACAGAAGCCGACGTCATCGTGGTCGGAGCGGGACTGGCAGGTCTGGTCGCGACACACGAACTCGTCAAGGCCGGGCGCAGGGTGCTGGTCGTCGACCAGGAGAACGTGGAAAACCTGGGCGGGCAGGCTTTCTGGTCGCTCGGCGGGCTCTTCTTCGTCGACAGCCCCGAGCAGCGCCGGATGGGCATCAAGGACTCACGTGAACTGGCCCTGCAGGACTGGATGGGCAGCGCCGGCTTCGACCGTGACCGTGAGGATCACTGGCCCCGGCAGTGGGCCGAGGCGTACGTCGACTTCGCGGCCGGCGAGAAGCGTTCGTACCTGAACGATCTGGGGCTGCGGCTGATGCCGAACGTCGGCTGGGCCGAGCGCGGCGCCGGACTCGCGTACGGTCACGGCAACTCGGTGCCGCGGTTCCACATCACGTGGGGCACCGGCCCCGAGGTGGTGCGGGTCTTCCGCGAGCCCGTCCTCGACGCCGCGAGCCGCGGCCAGGTCACCTTCCGCTACCGGCACCAGGTGGACGAGCTGATCGTCGAGTCCGGCGCCGTGGTCGGCGTGCGCGGCACCGTTCTGGAACCGTCCACCGAGCCGCGGGGCGTGAAGTCGTCGCGCACTCCCGCAGGCGAATTCGAGTTGCGCGCCCAGGCGGTCGTCGTCACGTCCGGCGGCATCGGCGGCAACTTCGAACTGGTGAAGAAGAATTGGCCCGTCGACCGCCTGGGCCGTGCGCCCGAGCGGATGATCACCGGGGTCCCCGCGCACGTCGACGGCCGCATGCTCGGGATCACCGAGGACGCCGGCGGCAACATCGTCAACCGGGACCGCATGTGGCACTACACCGAAGGCATCGTCAACTGGGATCCGATCTGGCCCAACCACGCGATCCGCATCATTCCCGGCCCGTCCTCGCTGTGGTTGGACGCGACCGGCAAGCGCCTGCCGGTGCCGCTGTTCCCCGGCTTCGACACCCTCGCCACGCTGAAGCACATCCTGAGCACCGGGCAGGACCACTCCTGGTACATCCTCACGCAGTCGATCATCGAGAAGGAGTTCGCGTTGTCGGGGTCCGAACAGAACCCCGACATGACCGGCAAGGACCTCAAGCTGCTGCTGGGGCGCGTCAAGAAGGGGGCGCCGGGCCCCGTCGAGGCCTTCAAGCAGCACGGCGAGGACTTCGTGGTCCGCGACAACCTGCGCGACCTCGTCGACGGCATGAACGCGATCAACCCCGGTCCCCCGCTCGATTACGCGCAGGTGGAGCGGGAGGTGACCGCCCGCGACCGCGAGGTGGACAACTCCTACTCCAAGGACATGCAGATGATGGCGATCAACAACGCGCGTTCCTACCTGCCGG
The DNA here is from genome assembly GCF_013348805.1 of Rhodococcus sp. W8901. NCBI lineage: Bacteria > Bacillati > Actinomycetota > Actinomycetes > Mycobacteriales > Nocardiaceae > Rhodococcus > Rhodococcus sp. W8901. Next base: position 66,903 of record NZ_CP054690.1, on the reverse strand, counting down.
ACAAGGTGATTCGCGTCGCCAAGCCGCACCGTCTGCAGGATCCGGCGCACGGGCCGATGATCGCGGTGCGCCTGAACCTGCTCACCCGCAAGACCCTCGGCGGCCTCGAGACCAACCTGGACTCGCAGGTGATCCGGCCCGACGGCAGTGTCTTCGACGGCCTCTACGCGGCCGGTGAGGTGGCCGGGTTCGGCGGCGGCGGCGTGCACGGCTACAACGCGCTCGAGGGCACGTTCCTGGGTGGTTGCATCTTCTCCGGACGGGCCGCCGGGCGCGCACTGGGACGGAGCCTCGGATGAGCGCGGGCCGCACCGCGCTGGTGACGGGTGCGTCGTCCGGCATCGGCCGGGAGGTGGCACGCCTGCTGGTGGCGCGCGGCTACCGGGTGCTGGGTACCACCCGCAATCCCGCTGCCCTGCAGGACAACTCGAGGATCAGGGGGGTCGAGTACCTCGCCCTGGACCTGTCCGACCGGACGAGCATCGAGGCGTGCGCGCGGGCCGCGGGCGATGTGGACGTCCTCGTCAACAACGCCGGCGAGAGCCAGATGGGCCCGTTCGAGGAGCTGCCCACCGACGCGATCGACCGGCTGTTCCAGGTGAACGTCCTCGGCGCGGTACAGCTGACCCAGTTGCTGCTGCCGAGGATGCGCGAGCGAGGCTACGGCCGAGTGGTGATGGTGGGCTCGATGCTCGCGAGCTTTCCGCTCGCGTTCCGATCGTCGTACGTCGCCGCGAAGTGCGCGCTCAAGGGGTTCGCGTCGGCGGCGCGCCGCGAGCTGAGCCCGTTCGGGGTGTGGCTCACCACCGTCGAGCCGGGCACCATCGCGACCGGCATCGGCGACCGCCGCACCCGCTACATCGGCGACGGATCCCCCTACACGGGCGACTACACGACCGTCGCGAATGCGATGCAGCGCAACGAGGATCGCGGCATCCGGGCCGAGAAGGTGGCCGAGCTGGTCGTCAAGGCGATCGAGGCGGACAAGCCGAAGCCGCTCTACGCCGTCGGCAACATGGCACCGCTGGTGTTCACCGTGCGCCGCCTCGCGCCGCGCGCCGTCACCGAGAAGATGATGGCCCGCTTCCACGGCCTGCGCTGACGCCGACGGACGTCCCGCCGATCCCCCGACGGATCGACGGGACGCCCGCGCGTCATGCGAGATCAGCTACCGCTGGAGCCGCTCGAACCACCGGAGCCGCTCGAACCACTGGAGCCACCGGAACCGCTCGAACCGGCGCCGGTCCCCGAGTCGTCGAGCGGATCGGTGCCCCCGGCGTTCGCCGGGAACAGGAATCCGGTGGACTTCGTCGTCAGCGTCGTACCGGACTCGGCGGGCACCTTGGCTCGCCAGTTGACGATCGGGTTGAGCATCCCGAACGGACCGCAACCCGTGGCGCCCGGGAGCTGGAAATCCGTCGCCGTGTTCTGGATGTTGTCGATCGCAGCGGTTCCCGCGGGATACGGAGTGGTTATGTCGGTGACGGGCAGATCGTCCATCGGGTTCGACTTGTTCAACTCGAACACCACGGGGGCATCCTCGGTCCCGATGTAGCAGTTGTCGCCGAGGAACGGGTTGTCGATCTTCAGCCTCACCGGCAGCGTCATGTCGAAATCGGTGATGATCCCGTTGAAGACCGGAGCATCCACCGCCTCCACGGTCGACGTCACCGCGGCCAGCCCGAACAGGTTGTCGAACGGAAGATCGATCCCGAGCACGCCACCGGGCACGGTCAGCGGCTTGCTGTAGACGCCGTTGCTGCCGTCGTCCCGCGGAACGAAGTCCACCTCGCCCAGGTTGCCGGCGATGATCATGTCACCGTCACCGATCGGCAGGGTGAAGCCGTTGTTCGAGAACGTGCCGTTTCTGACGACGACGGACAGGCATGCCTCGGTGAGGTCCGGGTCGCACACCGCGCCGCCCGGGACCGGCGTGGTCACCGGATCAGCCGATGCCAAGGGCGCCAGCAATGCCATGGACGCACCGATCGCGCCCCCCACAACGGCCACGCGCTTACCGGCGCGCCACCACGAATTAGACGAATCGTTCTTCACGCGTTCTCCTCAGTTACCGAACACTCGACACACGCGACCGCGTTTGCGGACGCGCAGAGGTAACGAACTGCGACGGACGCAAGCCCGCCGCGAACTACGGTGAATCAATCTGCTGCGCAGCGCGGTCAGCGTTCCACAGCACCGGAGACGGCCCCGAAAACCCGCAGCAGTCTGCATTTTCGGGAACGAACTCTGCGCGAGTTCCACTGTTACAGGCGGTAACAGCTGAGCTGGTTTATACCACAGCGCAATGCCGACGAATGGGGAATTCGCCGCTTTCCGCCGCTACGGAGATTAGGGTCTACCAGTCGGTAGTTTTGCGTGCAAGACTGATCGACCATGACCAGCACACGTGCAGTTACCGTCGTGGTCGCGGCCGCCGGCGCACTGCTCCTCGCCGGGTGCAGCGGCGCGGACTCCGGCACGGTCCGCGCGGAGCACGACACCACAACGGCCGCGGCGTCGTCCTCCACGTCGTCGGCATCGTCGGCATCGTCGGCAACGTCGATACCGGCCGAGGCCACGGCCGCCCCGACGCCTGCGGCCGAATCGCCCACTGCTCCAGCCCCGCCCACCACGACCGCGGCCCCTGCGCCACCGGTGACGACGGTGCCGCCACCGGCCCCGCTGCCGCCGGCGCCCCCTGCAGCGGGCGGCATCGACAGCCGCTCCCCCGACCGGATCGTCGCCGACTCCGGGGAGCGCGGGCAGCGCTATCTCGCCGCGTTACGGGTGGCGGGGATCCCACCGACGGGCATGGACGCCGCCGAGGTGTTGTACGCACAGGGCACGTGCGAGGCTCTCGCGCGCGGCGACGCCCGGTCGAGCGTGCTGGCCGAATTCGATTCGGTCGGAACGGCGTACGCACAGTTCCTCCCGATGCCGGCGGATCGGATCGCGGAGATCTATGTCTCGACCGCGGAGCGGACGTACTGCTGACAATCGAGAGGGCCCGCGAGCCGTCGGCTCGCGGGCTCTACCCCGTGCTCGTCAGGCCGACGACCGCAACCAGTTCGCCATCCACGACGTCGCGGTCGCGCCGTTGCGGTCCACGACGTAGCCCCGGTAGTCCTGGTGCACCTGGGACTCGTAGAACTGCGTGAGCTTCTCGGCGCGGTCCTGGTTGGCGCCGTCGGACGACTGCGCCTGCAGGGTCGGCACGCCGCCCGCCGCGATCAGATCCTGCACGATCGTCAGCGCCTCCTGCGTGTACCGCCCGGTGAGCGGCGCGAGCGGCGACGAGTTCTGGGCCAGGAATCCGGCCAGGCGGGTGACGAAGTCGTCCTTGGGCGTGGAGCAGTAGAGGTCACCGACCGCGCAGAACGTCCGGGTCTGCGGGGTGACCATTCCGAAGCCGCCGATCCGCGGCCCGCCCGCACCGTTGCCGATCACAGGCGGACCGATGAGGGTGTCGCCCTCGGACCTGCGAGGATCGGACAACAGGCCGACCGCCACGATCCGGGACGGGGGCACCACCCCGAGTCCGGTACCGATCTCGGCGGCCAGGTCACCGGCCGCGTCGGCGCCCTGGCTGTAGCCGATGATCGCGAAGTTGGTGTTGCCACACCGCTGGGCCGCGTCGGCGATGATCGCCCGGGCATTGTCGACGGCCTCACGCTTGGAGGCCCCGTAGACCTCTGCCTCCCACGGGAACGCCGTCGCGGCGTACGTCACGTAATCGACCCTCGCCGTCGACGGGAGCGGATCGGTGACGGCGGCCAGCATGCCCGGTCCGGGCCGAGTGTCGGCCTCGGTCGACGTCTCCCAAGTGCCCGGAATGGCGACTACATGGAGGTTCGGGCACGCCGGCGCAGCCTGCGCGGACCCCACCCCGACCGACACCGCCGAAGCGAAAACTGTTGCAACGCAGGCGCCGATCACTGTCAGAGAATTCTTCACACGCATCAACACCGCACCCCACTCACTGATCCGAGTGGCCACTTCCCCATGGCCACGAGCCGTGACGTCCCCTCCCGTGACAACGCCTCCGGGTGACGCGACACGTAGATACTGGCAGGTCTACGTTGCGAGACGGTGCACGATCGGTAAACGCACGTTACCGGACGGACGGTTCCGTGTGGGGTCCTTCGCAGAGCCGACGAAACGGGTGCGCGGGGATCGAAAACGGCGGGCCCCCTCGACTTGTCGAGGGGGCCCGCCGCCTGACTCAGATCAGCCTCCCAAGCTGCCGAACAACCCCGACAAGCTACCGAGACTTCCCGGGCCTTCGTTCCCCGGCAACGTGTCCGGGTCACCGGTCACGCTGACGTTCACGGGTGCCGCAGCCGAGTCGATGAAGCCGGCGTCGGCCGTGAACTGGGCGGTGACGACGAACTCGCCCGGGTTCTGGAAGAACGTCGTCAAGGTCGCGACACCGTTCCCGTCCACCCGCACCGGTCCGCCGAGGAGCGTGTCACCGAGCTTGAACTGCACCATGCCACGCGCGTCCGCCGGGTCGAGACGGGCGGTGAGCGTCACCGGCGAGCCCTTCGCGGTCGAGGCGACCGGATCGACGGTGATCGTGGTGGCGACGTCCGCGGCCGGGGCCTCGGTCACGCTCACCGGGTACTGCAGCGAAACCGACGGGGAGATCCCCTCCACACCCGAGTAGCGAGCGATCACTCGATGAGTGCCGTTGGTAGTGAAGGTGTGCGGGAGCACCGCGGAACCGTCGTCCATCACGTTCGCGGTGCCGACCGCGGTGCCGTCGACCTCGAAGGTCACCGTGCCGCCGGAGACGCCCGGCTCGACCTTCGCAGTGAGGTTCACCGGCTGGTCACGGTAGGCGTCGTGATCCGGTCCGGTGACTGACGTGGCGGTCTGGATGTCCAGCGAGGTCACCGAAACCGACTTCGAGCCGGACGACGGGTTGGAGAACTCCGCGCCCAGGAACTTGGCCTCGTAGTTGTAGTCGCCGTCGACGTCGAGCGTCTGGGTGAGCGACGCCTTGCCGTTCACCAGATCGACCGGAGCACCGACATTCTCGCCGCCGAGAGTGAACTGAACCTGCCCGCTGTCCGGGGTGGGCACCACCGTCGCGCTGAGAGTGAACTCGCTGCCGTTGGTCACAGCACTGGGGCCGTCCAGACGTGTGACGGTATCGACGACCGCGCGCTGGATCTGCACAGTCGAGAGAGGGCCGGCACCCGTGTTGAGCGGACCACTGGAACTGTCTCTCGGGCTGCACTGGGTCGGCGCCCATACGTTGCTCACCGGCCACGGCGCATTTGCCCGCGGAAGGAACGTCAGGAAGTTGGCGTCGTCGGCGTAATTCCCGGCATTGCCTGCCGTGCGCAGCTTCAACTGGACCTCGCCAGTGGCGCCGGCCTTCAGTCGCGCCTTGACCTGCGGCAATTGGAAGCTCGTGTTCGCGCCGCCCGTCGCGGCGGCCTTGATACCCCCCTCCGAATTCTTCGAAGCGCTCGGACCGTTACCGATGGTCTGGTTGTTGCCAGACAGGCGAATGATCTTGCCGTTGGCATCCACGGTGCCCTGCTCGTTGACGACGAGCACGTTGGGCGTGACACCGGACAGTCCGGAGCTCGTGCCCGCCACCACCTCGGCGCCGAGGAACTGCGCGTTCTCCGGCATCGCCACGTCGATCTTCAGTCGCGACACGTTGTTGAGACTCGCACCCGAGCCCAGATCGTTCGGTACCGAGATCGGTGGCGGGATGATGGTCACCACGAACTCTTCGCCCGGCGCGACCGACGTAGGCGCGTCGACCGTCACCGATGCCTCCTGCACCTGGTGCTGCGGGCCGCCGGCCAGACTGGAGTCCGGAGTCGCCTGGCACGCGTTCTTGAACGCTGTCGTGACCACCTCTGCCGCCGCCGGGGCGGCGCCGAGCAGTGCCGCACCCGAGGCGACCGTCGCACCCACCGCAACCGGTGCGATGTAGCGGAAAAGCCTGGAATTCATCGATCCTCCTGCACTCATCTCGTCAGCTCCCCAGCGATCCGGTGAACAGCCCGCTCAGCGAGCCCAAGCTCCCTGCACCCGTGCCCGGGTTCTCCGGCGCAGCGGACACGTTCAGCACCACGGGATTCGAGACGGTGTCCCGGAAGCCTTCGCCGCCGAGGAACTTCGCGCTGAGCACCTGCGTGCCCTCGGAGTCGAGCGAGGTGGTGATGGTGGCCTTGCCGTCCACGACGGCCACCGGGCCGCCGATGGCCTCGGTACCCTTGTAGAACTGGACGGTGCCCTGCGCGTCGGCGGGATTGACGTCCACGGTGAGCGTGACGGTCTGGCCGACCACGGACAGGCCCTGGACCTTCAGGTCCGCGTTCACCGCGGTGAGCACGGGCGCGGCCGGAGCGACCGTGGCAGTGAACTCGGCGGAGGTGGAGGCGCCGAAGCCCTCGGTGCCGGTGAACTCGGCGACCACCTGGTAGGAACCGGCGGTGTCGAAGGTGTGCTCGAGAACTGCGACACCGTCTGCGGTGCCCACATCGGCACGTCCGACCTCGGTGCCGTCGACGCGGAAGACGACCTCGCCGCCGGTCGGGATCGGACGGACGGTGGCCATGAGGTTGGTCGGGCTGCCGGCCTCGGCGCTCACCGGTTCGACCACGATGGTCGTGGTGCTCCAGTCGGGATTGTTCACGGTGAAGTCGGCCGACGACGCGGCGGAGTTGTTGTAGCCGCCCGTGCCGACGAAATCGGCGGTGAAGCTGTGCGCCGAAGCCTCGGGGAAGGTGCGGGTGATGCTCGCGGTACCGTTCGAGACCGCAACGGGCTCACCGTAGTTCGCGCCGTCCACCTTGAACTGGACGTGCCCCGCGGCCGAGGCCGGGGTCACGGTCGCCGTGACGGTCACATCTTGGCCGACGAGAGCCGGGTTCGGCGACGCCTGCAGTGTCGTGGTGGTGTCGGCGGTGACGTCGACGGTGTGCGCCGTGGACGTCGAGTTGTGGAACCCGGCACCGGCGGTGAACACCGCGCTGATCGAGTGCGGGCCGACTGTGTCGAACGTGTGCGGAAGTGTCGCAACACCGTTAACCGGGGTGACCGGCGAACCGATGTTGTTGTCGCCGTCCTTGAACTGCACCTGGCCGGCGGCATTCGTCGGATCGACCGTGGCGGTGAGAGTGACGGACTCACCGGTCTTGGCCGACGCCGGCGCCTGCAGCGTGGTCGCCGTGGTCACGTTGGGATCGACCACCTGCACGTTCACGTTGAACGGGTTCTGCCCCGACTGGGTGGTGAACGCGTTCACGTCGAAGAGGAGACCGCTGTCGTAGGTTCCGAACGCGAATGTGTCCGGCACCTTGTAGGTAGCCTCCAACGTGACGGGCTGACCGCCCTTGACCACGAAGCCGCCGACCAGAAAGGTGCAGCCACTCGTGCACTTGGCCGAGACGCCACCGTCGCTCTCGTTGGTGATCGAGGCCCTGGTGGTGACGCCGAGGTAGGTCGCCTTGGCGCTCTGCAGAACGAAGCCGGTGGGCGGAATGTCCCTGATCTTGGCGATCGACCGCTCGAGGCCGCCTCGGAAGCTGATCTCGCTCTTGTAGGTGACGGTATCGCCGGGATGCAGGACCGCAGGGCCGACGACGGTCTTCGAGTAATTGAGGTTGTCGACGACGCCGGTATTGCTCGACGGCGGGTCAGCGGCCGCGGCGACGCCGGCACCGGCGCCGATCATCACCGCCAGCGCGGCACCGGCGGCGAGCGCCGGTGTCGCGAGTCTACGAAGCGTTGACGAGAACACAGATCCTCCTCGGGTAGCCCGCCCCCCGACTTGGCGGTTATGTGGCGTACATCACACGAGGCGGACCCTAGCCGTTGCAGGATCGTTGCATAAGCGTTTTCTGGTCGATCGTCCAGAAAGAGGGTGTCGAAACGGACGAAGGCCCCGTTCCACGCGAGGCGAATTGCGTGGAACGGGGCCTTCGGGCCTTCACATCGGCGGGGGAACGACGCTGGTCCCCGCCGAAATCTGCAATCAGCGCTGGGGCGCGCTGGTGGTCTTGATCGGTGACGGCAGGGCCGTCGATCCCTCGAGGAACTGGTCGACCGCGGCCGCGCACGAGCGACCCTCGGCGATGGCCCACACGATCAGCGACTGACCGCGGCCCATGTCGCCGGCGACAAAGACACCGTCGACGTTGGTTGCCCACTCCGACGAGCGGGCGACGTTGCCGCGCTCGCCCAGGTCGACGCCCAGGTCGGTGAGCAGACCCGGCTTCTCCGGGCCGACGAAGCCCATCGCGAGGAACACGATGTCGGCCTCGAGCTCGAAGTCCGAGCCCTCGACCTTCTCGAAGCGCCCGTTCACCATCTTGACCTCGTGGGCCTTCAGAGCAGCGACGACCTGCCGGCCGTTCTCCTCGCGTCCGACGAACGCCTCGGTGTTGACCGAGAACACGCGCTCGCCGCCCTCCTCGTGCGCGGAGGAGACGCGGTACATGAGCGGGTACGTCGGCCACGGGGTCTGGTCGGCACGCTGCTCCGGCGGGCGCGGCATGATCTCGAACTGGTGCACGCTCTCGGCGCCCTGACGGTGGCTGGTGCCGAGGCAGTCGGCACCGGTGTCGCCGCCGCCGATGATGACGACCTTCTTGCCCTTCGCCGTGATGGTCGGCTCGGCCAGATCGCCCAGCTGCACCCGGTTGGCGATCGGCAGGAACTCCATCGCCTGGTGGATGCCGTCGAGCTCGCGGCCCGGGATCGGCAGGTCGCGCGCCTCGGTGGCACCGCCGGCGAGGACGACCGCGTCGAACTGCTCGCGCAGCTGCTCGGCGGTGATGTCGACACCGACGTTGACGCCGGTGCGGAATACCGTGCCCTCGGCCTCCATCTGCGCCAGGCGGCGGTCGATGTGGCGCTTCTCCATCTTGAACTCGGGGATGCCGTAGCGCAGCAGACCGCCGATGCGGTCCTCACGCTCGAACACCGTCACCGAGTGCCCGGCACGCGTGAGCTGCTGTGCGGCAGCCAGACCCGCGGGGCCCGAGCCGACGACGGCCACCTTCTTGCCGGTGATGTGCGACGCGCGCACCGGCTGGACCCAGCCCTCGTCGAAGGCGCGGTCGATGATCTCGACCTCGACCTGCTTGATGGTCACGGCGTCCTGGTTGATGCCGAGCACGCACGCCGCCTCACACGGCGCCGGGCACAGCCGGCCGGTGAACTCCGGGAAGTTGTTGGTCGCGTGCAGCCGGTCGATGCTCTCGCGCCACCGATCCTTGTGGACCAGGTCGTTCCACTCGGGAATGAGGTTTCCGAGCGGGCAACCGTTGTGGCAGAACGGGATACCGCAGTCCATGCACCGGCCGGCCTGGGTCTCGAGGGTGTCCGAGGAGAAATCCTCGTACACCTCCTTCCAGTCCATCAGGCGCAGCGGCACCGGACGGCGGATGGGCAGTTCGCGCGACGTGTGCTTCAGAAAGCCGTTCGGATCACCCACGAGCTGCCTCCATGATTGCGTCGTCCACGTTGATTCCGTTCTTCTTCGCGGTCTCGATAGCGACGAGGACCTTCTTGTAGTCGCGCGGCATGACCTTCGCGAAATGTGCCTTCTGGTGCGACCAGTCGGCGAGGATCCGGGCCGCAACCTCGGATCCGGTCTCGTCGCGGTGGCGCTCGATGGCGCCGTGCAGCCACTCGAAGTCCTCGACGCTGAGGTCCTCGAGATCGACCAACTCGGTGTTGAGGTTGGTCCCGAAATCACGGTCCGGATTGAAGATGAACGCGACACCACCGGACATGCCGGCGCCGAAGTTGCGTCCCGTCTTGCCGAGGATGACCACCTTGCCGCCGGTCATGTACTGGCAACCGTGATCGCCCACGCCCTCGACGACAGCGGTGGCGCCGGAGTTGCGGACTGCGAAACGCTCACCCACGATGCCGCGGATGAGAACCTCACCCGTGGTGGCACCGAACAGGATCACGTTGCCGCCGATGATGTTGTCCTCGGGCACGAATCCCGCGGCCGTCTGCAGCGGCGGGCGGACGACGATGCGTCCACCGGACAGGCCCTTGCCGACAAAGTCGTTGGCATCGCCGTGCAGGCGGAGCGTCATGCCCTTGGGCACGAACGCGCCGAAACTGTTGCCGGCCGAACCCGTGAAGGTGATGTCGATCGTGTTGTCCGGCAGGCCCTGCGCGCCGTAGACCTTCGTCAGCTCGTGGCCGAGCATGGTGCCGACCGTGCGGTTGACGTTGGTGATCGCCGACTCGAACGCGACGGCCTCGCCCTTGTCGAGCGCATCGCGTGCCTGCTCGATCAGCTGCTGGTCGAGCGCCTTCTCCAGACCGTGCTCCTGCGTGCCGGAGCAGTACAGGTCCTGATCCATGAACGCGGACTCGACCTTGTGCAGGATCGGCGACAGGTCCAGCTTGGACGCCTTCCAGTGCTCGAGCGCCTTGGTGGTGTCGAGGACGTCGACCTGGCCGACCGCTTCCTGGAGGGTGCGGAAGCCCAGCTCGGCGAGCAGCTCGCGCACCTCCTCGGCGATGTACAGGAAGAAGTTCTCCACGAACTCCGGCTGGCCCGCGAAACGCTTGCGCAGCACCGGGTTCTGCGTCGCCACACCCACCGGGCAGGTGTCGAGGTGGCACACGCGCATCATGATGCAACCCGAGACCACGAGCGGCGCGGTGGCGAAACCGAACTCCTCGCCGCCGAGCAGCGTCGCGATCATGACGTCGCGGCCGGTCTTCATCTGACCGTCGACCTGGACCACGATGCGATCGCGAAGACCGTTGAGCAGCAGCGTCTGCTGGGTCTCGGCGAGGCCGAGCTCCCACGGGGCGCCGGCGTGCTTGAGCGACGTCAGCGGCGACGCGCCCGTACCACCGTCGTGACCCGAGATGAGGACCACGTCGGCGTGTGCCTTGGAGACACCCGCGGCGACGGTGCCGACACCGATCTCCGAGACCAGCTTCACGTGAATCCGTGCCTGCGGGTTCGCGTTCTTCAGGTCGTGGATCAGCTGTGCCAGATCCTCGATCGAGTAGATGTCGTGGTGCGGCGGCGGCGAGATGAGGCCGACGCCCGGGGTGGAGCCGCGCACCTCGGCGACCCACGGGTACACCTTGTGCGGCGGCAACTGGCCACCCTCGCCGGGCTTGGCTCCCTGCGCCATCTTGATCTGGATGTCGGTGCAGTTGGTCAGGTAGTTCGACGTGACACCGAAGCGGCCCGACGCGACCTGCTTGATCGCCGACCGGCGCCAGTCGCCGTTCTCGTCCGGCGTGAAGCGCGACGGATGCTCGCCGCCCTCACCGGAATTGGAGCGTCCACCGAGACGGTTCATCGCGATCGCGAGCGTCTCGTGGGCCTCGGCGGAGATCGAGCCGTAGCTCATCGCGCCCGTCGAGAACCGCTTGACGATCTCGCTGGCCGACTCAACCTCGTCGATCGAAATCGGCTCGCGCAGACCGGTCTTGAACTTGAACAGACCGCGCAGCGACGCCAGGCGCTCGGACTGGTCGTCGACCAGCTTGGTGTACTCCTTGAACACCTCGTACTGGCCGGTCCGGGTGGCGTGCTGGAGCTTGAACACCGTGTCCGGGTTGAACAGGTGGTACTCGCCCTCGCGACGCCACTGGTACTCGCCGCCCACCTCGAGCTCGCGGTGCGCGCGCAGCTCCGGACGGTCGAGGTACGCATTGGCGTGCCGCACAGCGACATCCGCGGCGATCTCGTCCAGGCCGATGCCGCCGAGGTTGGAGTGCAGGCCGCTGAAGTACTCGTCCACGACCTCCTGCGACAGGCCGATCACCTGGAACAGCTGGGCACCGGTGTACGACGCGAGCGTCGAGATGCCCATCTTCGACATCACCTTCAGCACGCCCTTGCCGGCGGCCTTGATGTAGTTCGAAACGGCCTTGTCGAGCGTCAGACCCTGCAGCTGGTCGCTCTGCAGCAGCTCGTCGATGGTCTCGAAGGCCATGTACGGGTTGACGGCCGCGGCACCGCAGCCGAGCAGCGCCGCCATGTGGTGGACCTCGCGGGCATCGCCGGACTCGACGATGAGACCGACCTTGGTGCGGGTCTTCTCGCGCACCAGGTGGTGGTGCACCGCGGACGTCAGCAGCAGCGACGGGATCGGCGCGTACTTCTCGTTGGACTCGCGGTCCGAGAGCACGATGATGCGGGCGCCACCGGCGATCGCCTCGGAAACCTTGTCGCGCACCGTGTCCAGGGCCTTGCGCAGCCCCTCGCCGCCCTTCGCGACCGGGTACACACCACGGACGACGACGCTGCGGAAGTGCGGGAACTCGGCGTTGTCGTTGAGGTGGATCAGCTTCGACAGGTCGTCGTTGTGCAGGATCGGCTGCGGCAGCACGATCTGGCGGCACGACGCCGCCGACGGGTTCAGCAGGTCGGCCTCGGGGCCGATGGTGCCGCCCAGGCTGGTGACGATCTCCTCGCGGATCGCGTCGAGCGGCGGGTTGGTGACCTGAGCGAACAGCTGCTGGAAGTAGTCGAACAGCATCCGCGGGCGCGCCGAGAGCACCGCGATCGGGGTGTCGGTGCCCATCGAGCCGAGCGCCTCACCACCGGTGATCGCCATCGGCTTGACGAGGAGGTTGACCTCTTCGTTGGTGTAGCCGAAGATCTGCTGGCGCAGCACGACCCGGTCGTGGGTCATGTACGTGTACTTGCTCTCCGGCAGGTTGTCGATCTGGACGAGACCCTCGTCGATCCACTGCTGGTACGGGTGCTCGGCCGCGAGCTCCGACTTGATCTCGTCGTCGGAGATGATGCGGCCCTGCGCGGTGTCGACCAGGAACATGCGACCCGGCTGCATGCGCATCTTGCGCACGATCTTCTCGGGGGCGATGTCGAGGACACCGACCTCCGACGCCATGACCACGAGGCCGTCGTCGGTGACCCACACGCGGGACGGGCGCAGGCCGTTGCGGTCGAGCACGGCGCCGACGACGGTGCCGTCGGTGAAGCACACCGACGCCGGTCCGTCCCACGGCTCCATGAGCGCAGAGTGGTACTGGTAGAACGCCTTGCGCGCCGGATCCATGCTCTCGTGACGCTCCCAGGCCTCCGGGATCATCATCAGCACGGCGTGCGGCAGGCTGCGGCCGCCGAGGTGCAGCAGCTCGAGCACCTCGTCGAAGCGGGCGGTGTCCGAGGCGCCCGGCGTGCAGATCGGGAAGATCTTGTCGAGCGCGCCCTCACCGAAGACATCCGAGCGGATGAGCGCCTCGCGGGCCCGCATCCAGTTCTCGTTGCCGCTGACGGTGTTGATCTCACCGTTGTGGGCGACGCGGCGGAACGGGTGCGCCAGCGGCCACGACGGGAAGGTGTTGGTGGAGAAGCGCGAGTGCACCAGGCCCAGCGCGCTCTCGAGCCGATCATCCTGCAGGTCCAGATAGAAGCCCTTGAGCTGCGGGGTGGTGAGCATACCCTTGTAGACGAACGTCTGGCCGGACAGGCTGGGGAAGTACACCGACTCGCGGCCCGGGCCGTCCTCGCCGGCACCGGCGTCACCGAGCTCGTGCTCGACGCGCTTGCGGATGACGTACGCACGGCGCTCGAGGTCCATGCCCGTGACGGTGTCTTCGGCGGAACCGGCGCTTCCGATGAACACCTGACGGAACGTCGGCATCGCGTCGCGGGCGAGGGAGCCGAGCGACGAGTCGTCGGTGGGGACCGCACGCCAGCCGAGGACCGTCAGGCCCTCCTCGGCGACGATCTTCTCGACACCGGACGCGGCCTCGTCGGCGGCGTCGGCGCCCTGGGGCAGGAACGCGATACCGGTGGCGTAGGTGCCCTCGGCGGGCAGCTCGAAGTTGACGACGGCGCGCAGGAACCGGTCCGGAACCTGGAGCAGGATGCCGGCACCGTCACCCGTGTTGGGCTCGGAACCCGCGGCACCACGGTGCTCGAGGTTGACCAGCGCGGTGATCGCCTTCTCGACGATGTCGCGGCTGCGACGACCGTGCATGTCGACGACGAATGCGACGCCGCACGCATCGTGCTCGTTTGCCGGGTGGTAGAGCCCCTGGGGCCCGGGAAGATGCTTCATACCTACTGCCTTCGTATGCGTAAATGCACCGACGACCAGCAGCGCTGATGGCCATACAACTGCAGAGCATGTACCGACACGACACTGTGTTCGGCACCGACCGAGAATGGCTCGTCATTGAGCCTCGGCACGGGACTGACGTCCGCCCCGGCGACGTTGCTCGAGGGCGTTTCGAACGGTCATGAGTCCACCGTGTTGAGAAAAGGTTAATTCACACCCCTGGGACAAACGCAACCAAGGCTCCCCTCTCTACGCTGTGACCTGCGAGTTTGCGTTCGCCTTCTGGGCGAATGCAGCGCACGTCACAGCCTAGGACGAATGTTTCGTCCCCGGGAGGGCGGCGAATTGCAGCTTTGCCACGATCGTCCTACGGCCGCGCTGCGGCCGCATCTCGCTGCGGTGTCGGGGGTGTTGCAGCGGTGCCGATCAGGCCCCGGGTTCGATCGCGACGACCGACACCGTGTTGCTGTCGTAGTTGGTCACGAAGGCGCGCGTGCCGTCCGGGGTGATCGCGACCGCGGACGGGCTGTCACCGACCGTGACGGTCCCGACGACGGCGTTCGCGGCGGTGTCGATCACCGACACGGTGTCGCTCGCGTAGTTGGTCACGTACGCGCGGCCGCTGTCCGGGGTCACCGCCGTCCCGAACGGGCTGTCGCCGACCGGAACGGTCGCGACGACGGCGTTCACCGGGAGGCCGATCACCGACACCGCGTCGCTGTCCCAGGCGGTGACGTACGCCCGGGTGCCGTCCGGCGTGAGCGCCACCCCGAACGGCCCGTCACCGACCGGAACGGTCCCGACGACGACGTCGAGGGGAATCCCGATCACCGACACTTCGTCGCTGCCCTGGTTGGCGACGTAGGCCCGGGTGCCGTCCGCAGTGATCGCGACCTCGGACGGAAGGCGGCCGACGGGGACGATCGCGGTCACCGCGTTGGCCGCGGTGTCGATCACCGACACCGTGCCGCCGTCGTAGTTGGTGACGTAGGCGCGGGAACCGTCGGGCGTGATCGCCACACCCTCCGGGCTCGCACCGACGGGCACGGTGGCGGCGACCGCGTTGGTGGCGGTGTCGATCACCGACGCCGTGCCGCTCTCGGAGTTGGTGACGTAGGCCCGTGCCCCGTCGGGGCTCACCGCCACGCCGGTGGGGAACTTGCCGACCGGCACAGTCGCGGCGACGGAGTCGGTGGCGGTGTCGATCACCGCGACGGTGTCGTCGAAGTAGTTGGTGACGTAGGCGCGGGAACCGTCCGGCGCGATCGCCACCTGGGTCGGTCCGCCGCCGACCGAGATCGTCGTGGTGACGTTGTCCGCGTGGACAATTGGACCGGGCAACATCAGCCCCGCCACCGACACGGCGACCGCGGCTGCAGATGTGGACAACGAGATCATGCGTATTCCCTTCTCCAAGCGGACGAATCGCCGGAGTCGGGCGCCCGACGCCGCCATCGCCACCAGGGACGACCATGGTTGTGTCCGGCCGACTCCCGACGGCACCCGGCACGCTCTCAGGCCCGAAACCAGACATCCACCTCGCTCACCGTCACGGCGGCGCATCAGTTCTCATCTCCATTGGACGCCGTGCCCACGAGCCTGTAAACACCCCAGACGATCCGGGGACGGCGCGAAACGCTGCCCGGAAGGATTGCGACACCTCCGGTACGGTCCCTCGCATGGCTGGTTGCGCAGCGATCCTCGGGGGCGGCATCGGTGGACTCACGGCCGCCAATCATCTGACCCGGCGCGGCTGGGACGTCACCGTCTTCGAGCGTTCCGCGGCCCCGCCCACGACTGGAACCGCGCTGGGGGTGTGGCCGCAGGCGGTGGCGGCACTGGACGATGCCGGCGTCGGTGACGGGGTTCGGAAGCTGGGCGCGATGCAGCGCCGCGCCGCGTTCCTGCGGCCGGACGGGTCGGTGATCGGACGGGTCGACAGCGAACGCCGCACCGCCTACCTGATCTCCCGGCCCGCCCTGCACGGCGTACTGCTCGACGGCCTGCCGGGCGGGGTCGTCCGCTTCGCGACACCGTCCCCCGACCTGGCGACGCTCGCCGGGTTCGACGTCGTCGTCGCCGCCGACGGCACCCGCAGCGCCACCCGCGACGTGCTGTTCGGGGCGCAGTACCGACCCGGGTACACGGGAATGACCGCCTGGCGCGGATGGATTCCGGGCGAGGCGGCCTCGGTGAGCGAGACGTGGGGGCCGGGTGCGCTGTTCGGAATCACGCCGCGCGAGGGCGGGCTGGTGAATTGGTTCGCGGCGGTCCGCTCCCCCGCCGAGTCGACCGGTGGGCTCGACTTCCTGCGGGCCCGGTTCGGCGACTGGCACCAGGACATCCGCAAGATCCTCGAACAGGTCGACCCCGACGTCGTGCTGCACCACGACCTCTACGAGTCGCCGCCGCTGCCGTCGTACGTGCGCGGCAACGTCGCGCTGATCGGCGACGCCGCGCACTCGATGGCCCCGAATCTGGGGCGCGGCGCGTGCGAGGCGATGGTCGATGCGGTGACGCTGGGCCGCCTGCTGACCGAGCACCCCGTCGCCGACGCGCTGCGCCGCTACGACCGGGCGCGGCGGCGTCCCACCCGTCGACTCGTCCGGGCGTCGCACCTGGTCGGCCGGGTCGCGACCGCGCGGCACTGGATCGGTGTGCGCGACGCCGCCGTCAGGCTGGGTTCCCGTTTCGCGTGAAACATCCACCCGCGGCGCGGGCGGGGGCCAAAATAGCTACTGGCCGCAGCGAGTGAACAGCTGCGGCCAGTGCAGGACGAACAGTAGCACCTGTTGAACGTTTGTCTCACAGGGATCGGAACTTCTTCGCGGAGTGTCCGATCGCCCGGATCGAACGCCCTGATCAGGCCTTGGCGGCGACCTTCTCGTCGACATCCGCCGTGACGGGATGCGTCGACGCGGCGGGCTTGCGGCCGGGAATCGCCGACGCGATCGCCGACGCCACGAGTGCGACACCACAGCCGATCAGCAGACCCGTACGGAACCCGGCCTCGGTGGGCATCGTGTGACCACCGACGTCGACGCTCATCTGCGCCAGCACGACGCCCACGACCGCGGCGGCCACGGACGTACCGACCGAGCGCATCAGGGTGTTGAAGCTGTTGGCCGAGCCCGTCGCCGACGGCGGCACCGCGCCCATGATCAGCGCCGGCATCGCGCCGTAGGCCAGGCCCACGCCCGCGTTGGAGATACAGACGACCACGAGCAGACCCCACGTCGACCCGAGCAGCAGCATCGACGATCCGTAACCGAAGGCGATGACCAGCGCGCCGAGCACCAGCGTGACCTTGGGGCCGCGGGCGGCGGACAATTTCGCGCCGAGCGGCGAGACGGCCATCATCACGAAGCCGCCGGGCAGCATCCACAGACCCATCGCGAGCATCGACTGACCGAGGCCGTATCCGGTGGACTCGGGCAGCTGGAGCAACTGCGGAATGATCAGCGACTGCGCGTACATCGAGAACCCGACGACGACGGACGCGGAGTTGGTCAGCAGCACCTGCTTGCCGGCGGCCAGGCGCAGGTTCACCAGCGGATCGCTGGTGCGCAGCTCCCACCATCCCCAGGCCAGGAGCACGATGACCGCGGCCGCGAACAATCCGAGGATCGACGCGCTGCCCCAGCCCCAGACGGCACCCTTGGAGACGGCCAGCAGCAGGCTCACCAGGCCGGCGCCGAGGCCGATCGCACCGACGTAGTCGAACCGGCCGCCCGCGGCCATGGCCGGGGTGGCAGGGATGAGACGCCAGATCAGGACGCCGATGACGACGCTGAGCACCGCGCAGCCCCAGAACAGCACGCGCCAGCTGGTGTTCTGCGTGACGGCCGCCGAGATCGGCAGACCGAGCGCGCCACCGATGCCGAGGGTCGCGCTGATCAGGGCGATCGACGATCCCAGCTTCTGCGGCGGCACCAGCTCACGCAGGGCGCTGATACCGAGGGGCACCATTCCCATGCCGAGGCCCTGCAGGCCGCGGCCGATGACCATCGGAGCCAGGGAGTCGGCGAGTGCACACATCACCGAACCGGCCGCGAGGGGGAACGAGCAGAACAGCAGCATGCGCCGCTTGCCGAGCAGGTCACCGAGCCGTCCGGTGACGGGCGTCGCGACGGCGCCGACGAGCAGCGTGATCGTGATGACCCACGACGCGTTGGACGCCGTCGTGTCGAGGATGCGAGGCAGGTCGCCGATCAGCGGCACCACCAGGGTCTGCATAAGTGCCGCCACGATGCCGGCTACCGCCAGCACTGTGACGATGCCGCCCGAACGGGCGGTGGACGCGGAGCTGTCCACGGGACTCCCAACTTCTAAGATCAACGGATTTCGTTACTCAAACTAGTTGCAGCATACAACCAACTTGTATCGTGCAATCAAGTTGTATCGCGCAAATTCCCAGCTAGGGTGATATGTCCGGTTTCACGGGGCACAATGGGAGGGCATCGAGCGCCGAGGACCGATGCGGGTTGTGAGAGGACCGAAATGCAGAAACCCACGCATCTGATCGACTTCGAGACCATGCTGCTCGGTCGACACGTGCACCACAACAGCCCGCGCCCCCGGCGCAGCGGCGGCCACCTCGACAGCAGCGCCTACGTGCTGCTCAGCCGCATCGACATCGAGGGCCCCATGTCGATCGGACAGCTCAGCGACGCCCTCGGCCTCGACACCTCCACCCTGCACCGGCAGACCACCTCGATGCTCGGTAGCGGACTCCTCGAACGTATCCCCGACCCCGAGGGCGGGATGGCCCGCAAGTTCCGCATCACCGCGGAGGGCAAGGCCCGCCTCGATGCGGAACGGGCGGGGAGCATCACGGCGCTCGACAAGATGATGGAGGACTGGGAGGCCGAGGACGTCGCCGCCTTCGCCGCCTACCTCAAACGGTTCAATACCGACATCGAGAGAATGGGCGGACGGCCCTGGCCCCGGCCGTGACCGGCGGCCTCCGGACGTGAAGAAGCCGCGCAACAGATTTCCGTTGCGCGGCTTCTCTTCTCGGTGGAACTACGCCGACAGGCGCTTCGCGGATTCCGGTGCCCCGACCTCGGTCGACTGGTCGTCGGCCTGCAACTCACCGACCTCGCTCTTGAGGATGCGCAGCGACCGGCCCAGGCCGCGGGCGGCGTCGGGCAGCTTCTTCGACCCGAACAGCACCAGCAGGACCACCGCCACGATCGCCCAGTGCCCCGGGCTCAGCGCGCCCATCAGGACGGCTCCTTGCCGTCGGGGTAGACGGCGTCCACCTCGACCTCGACGAGCCAGCCCGCCACCGGCAGCGTCCCGACCTCGAGCGCGAACCGGGTGGGGCGGGCGCTGTTCCGTTCGATCGGCGCGGCGGGCGCCGCGGTGCCCATCGGGACCAGCACGGTGTCGCCGGTCTCGAGGTTGGTGTTGGCGAAGAACTGGCGGTACGCGCGGTTCCAGCCGGCGTAGTCGGCCCGGTCGGTGCCGGGGGCGTTGTCGAGGAACACCCGCATCGTGACGACGTCTTCGAGCGTCAGTCCCTGGGCTTCGAGATTGTCGCGAATCTTCTCGAGCACGCCTATGCCCTGCGCCTCGGTGACCGTCACACCGGCGGGGAGCACTCCCCCGCCGAACTGGCTGTCGATGTACGACTCGGGGGTGCCCTCGGGCGCCGACTTGTCGGACGCGGAGGGTCCGATGCCGCTGGTCTTGTAGACCGCAGTGTTCGCGCCTATCGCGACACCCTGCGCGATCATCGGATTCGCCTCTCCCACTTCGAGAACCGACTTGGAAACGAAGGTGCTCCCGGGTGTGGTCTCGGCCTCGGCGGTGTCGGACGAGCACGCGGTCGCCGTGACGAGCAGCGCCGACGCGGCGAGGGTGGCGGCGAAGGTCTTGCGGGCAACGGATTTCATGGTGGCTCCTCTGCGAATGTGACTGGAATTCAGGCGGCCTGGGCCACACGCTGATGAATGTTCGTGACGACGTCCCGGGCCGACGTGAACGCGCCGTGCTGCCACGCGATGGCGTTGGACAGGTGGTCGCCCGCGAAGTAGATCCGGTCCACCGGATCGAGCAGCTTGGTGTACTCGGGCGTGGCCATGCCACCGTGCGAGTCCCCGGCCCCGGCCCACGACGCCCACGCCGACTCCGAGTACTTGGTGCGCCGCCACGAACCGGAGAACGACGACGAGATGTCACGGGTGTACTTGTCGCCGTGGATCTCCGAGCCCTCGGCGAGCGCCTTCGCCAGACGCTGCCGGTGCGTGAGCGACTCGAATCCGAGCTGGCGTCGCCCCGAGCTGTAGTACGCGACCACGACGCCGCGGTCGGAGTTGTAGTGGTCGTACGGGAACATGATCTGCGAGATGTCGCGGTCGGTGTTCGACGCACCGCCGTAGATGCGGTCCTCGGTCTCCCACCAGCGGCGGGAGTACTCGATGCCGAGCTTGCCCGACGACGACGGCTTCGCGGCCCGCAGCGCGGTGATGATCTCGGACGGCAGGTTGTTGTCGAGCCGCTCGATCAGGTGCGGCGGGATGGTGCAGATCGCGTACTCCGCGGTGACGGACCTGCGCTGCCCGCCGACGCTGTACTCCACCGTCACGCCGTCCGGGGCGTTCTTCATCGACGTGACCTCCGCACCGTAGACGAGGCTGTCGCCGATTTCCTCCGCGAAGCGGTAGTAGATGCGGTCCATGCCGCCCACCGGAGTCAGCATCGTCATCGCCTGGTCGTACTCGAAGTCGAACGCGAAGTTGCGGCCGATGCCGCTCTGGATGACGTCCTGCATCCCGAACGGCTGCTTCTGCGTGCCGAAGTTGAGACCGGCGCCGGGCTCGGTGTCGTAGCCGCGGCGCGGCGAACCGAGATAGCGACCGTCGTCGGACAGATCACCGAAGCTGGTGAGGAACTCCGAGAGTGCGTCCTTGTCCCCCTTGGTGAGGACGTCGTCGAGCGCGCCCTGGTTGGTGGCCTTCTGCAGCAGTTCGGACATGTACCCGAAGGTGTCGGCCTTCGCCGCCCGGTAGGTGATGGACTGGCCGGCCAGCGGCCGGCTGCCCGTGTAGTTGATCATCGTGTTGGCGTTCTGGTTGCCGAAGATCTGCAACTCGACGCCCAACTCGCGGCAGTAGTCGAGGGTGATGTGCCCCTGCGGGATGCGGGTCGCGCCGAGGTTGAAGAAGTGGCCCTCGGAGAACGTGCACTTCTGGGTCTCGCCGCCCAGATCCGTCTCCTCGGTACCGGCCCGCACCGACCACACGCGGCCACCGGGCCGGGTCCGCGCCTCGAGCACGGTCACCTTGTACCCGGCCTTGCGCATCTCGTACGCAGCGCACAGCCCCGCCGGTCCGCCGCCGAGGATCACCACCGAGTGATCCCCCGCGACCGAACCGACCAGGTCACCCGGTGCCAGCGACTGGAAGCGCCTCGGCGTCGCCGCGGTGGCCGGCGCCAGACCGATCGAGGACATCGCCCCGTACGCCAAGCCCGCGCCACCCGTGACGCCGAGCGCCTGCATGAAAGATCTACGTGTGAATGCCATTTCACGCTCCCAAATGTCCGCCCGGCGATCCGGGTGATCCGTTGGGACTCATCCTGGATACGGCTCGGGTCGGGAAGTTGTCACCGGTGAAACGGTTCAGCGCGGCCGACTGAGAACACGGGCCCCTGCGTGCTCAAAGCGTCTCAGGCGGGTGCGATCGGTGGAAGCACGCCGGCAATATCCCTGTTACACAGCCGGACTAGCGTCACGCGCTATGTCCGCACTCACCGACGCGATCGCGCGCTCGTTCACCGTCCGTGAACCCGGGCGGCCTGCGCTGTCGCCGATGCGGGCGCTCGGCCGCCGGCAACTGTCGGGCGTCGAGGTGCTGGCGCAGTCGGTCGCGACCACCGCGCCGGCCGTGTCGATGGTGGTACTGCCGGTCACGATGCTCACCCACGGCCACCTGCTCGGCGGCATGCTCACGATCCTGGCCGCGACGGTCGCGGTCACCCTCATAGCATTCTGCCTCTCGCAGTTCACCCGACGCATGGCCGCGGCCGGCGGGCTCCACAGCTTCGCCTTCCGCGGATCCGGGTCACGGGCCGCCCTCACCGCGGCGGTCGCGATGCTGGTCAAGTACGTCGGCAGCGCCGTGATGACGCTCTACCACGGCGGGCAGGCGGTGATCGCGCTGTTCGCGTTCGCGGGCATCGGGGCACCGGCACCGATCGTGTATCCCGTTCTGGCGGTGTGCATCCTGCTGTGCCTGGTGCGCAGCGTGCGCTTCGCCGCGATCGCCATCCTGGCGATCGAGACCTGTTCACTCGCATTCATCGTGGGCCTGATGCTGTTCGGCGACAGCGCCTCCCAGGTCGCGATCGTCCCACCGACGTCGGGGCACGGGATGCTCGCGCTGATGCTCGCGGCGCTGTTCGCGCTCGCCGGATTCGAGAGCGCCGCCTTCTTCGGTCCCGAGGCCCGCCGACCGCTGGTGACCGTCACCCGCACCGTGCTGCTGACGCCGGTGATCTGCGGTTCGCTGTTCGTGCTCGCCGGATGGTCGGCGTGGACCGGGCGCAGCGACACCCTCGTCAACGCGTACCTGCACGGCACCGCGACCGGAGTGAGCCCGCTGGTGGTGATCGTGCTGAACGTCGGACTGTGCTGCTCGTGGCTCGCGTCGGCGATGGCGTCGTCGAATGCCGCGTCGCGCCTGGTGTATTCGCTCGGCGTCGAGCGGGTGCTGCCGTCGTGGTGTGCCCGCGTGCACCACTCCTTCCGCACGCCGGACGTCGCGCTGACGCTCGTGGTCGGCGTCGTCCTGCTCGGCGGCGGGACGTTCGCGATATTCGGCACCGGTGTCGTGTTCGGGGACCTGCGACTGGTGGTGCGCGGCGCGGTCATCGTCGCGTACGTCGTGGTGGCGGTGGCGTCGGTCCGGTTCCTGAGCCGGATCGGCGAGCAGACACCGGGAGTGCTCGCCGCCGGCGCGCTCGGCAGCGGCGCCGGGGTGGCGGTACTCGGATACCTGTTGTACGTCAACATGATCGACGCGTCGTACGTAGTGCCGATCGCGGTGATCGTGATCCTCGCTTCGGGGCTGTCGTGGCGCGCTCATCTACGTCGTCGCCGGCCCGACGCCCTGCTGCGGATGGGTGCATTCGACAGCGCCGAGACCGCCGACGTCCTGCCTGGAGCGGGGCTGTTCGCCGCCGACGCGACCGGGGAGACGATCCTGGTCGGCCGGGGCGGACGCTGATGGCGGTCCGCGACCTCGGCGGGAACGAACCGCGTGCGGTGCAGCGCGCCCTCGCACTGCTCGAGGCCGCCGCCCGACTGGGCTCCGGCGCGTCCGCGAAAGACATCGCGGCCCTGGCCGGCATCCCGCCGGCGACCGCCTATCGACTGCTGAACCTCCTCGTCGCCGACGGCTACCTCGTGCGGATCGCCGACCTGTCCGGGTTCGCCCTGGGCCGTCGCACCCGCGAACTGGCCGGGGCCGCAGAACAAGCCACCCCCGTCGACAACCGCGTCGTGCTCGAGGAGTTGCGCGCGCAGGTGCGGTACGGGGTGTACCTCGCGTCGTACACGGCCGGCCGGGTGCGCCTGGTGGACCGCGACCCCGACCACGAACTCAGCGGCGAGCGGACACTGGTGAACGCACCGCACGCGTCCGCGATCGGCAAACTGCTGCTCGCGTCGCGACCCGACCTGGTGTCCGGCCCGCTCCGGAAGGTCACCGCCCGCACCATCACCGACCCGGACACGTTGGAACTGGAACTGTCGGTGATCCGGCGCGGCGAGCCGGCCCGCGAGGTCGACGAGATCCGCGTCGGACGCTCCGCCCTCGCCGTGCCCGTGCACGACCGGGGGCGCGCCGTCGTCGGGTGCCTCGCCGCCATCGGCCCCACGGGGCGGCTCGCGGTCGACGACGACGAGCTCGTGGAGTTGCTGCGCGCCTACGCGGGGCGGGTGGTGGCGGGCGCGACCACCTGAGCAGACGCGGCCCGAAGTGGCGCCGAACCCGCAACCCAGCTGCGAGACTGCGGTGGTGACGCTCCAGGAACACCGCTCGGAACGCGTATCCACCGGTTGGATCACCGCAGCCTTCTGGGCGGCCGTCGCGTGGTCGGGGTACCTCCTGATCGGCGCTTCCCCGTGGTGGCATTGGGTGCTGTCCACCGCCGTCGGCGCCGCGCTCACCGTTGCCTGGTGGCGTGAACGCCGGCGCAGCAGGTACTGGCATCTGTTCGGGTTCACGTGTGCCGTCGTCGCCGCTCTGGCGCTTTCCGGCAGCGCGACAGCGATATTCGCGTCCTACTCGGTTCCGGCAGACAGTGTCGGTCAGACGGAGACCGTCTGCGGATCCGTGGTGAATCCGGTGCCTGCGGACGAACTGCGCGTGACGGTGGTGGCGTCCGGCGAACCGGTGGTGACATCACGGCCGATTCCCCGGAGCGAACTCGAGCGGGTGTGCAGCGACAACCGCCGGTACCGGATCCGCGATGCGACCGGGCTGGCACTGGTCGGCCTGCTCTTCGCGGCAAGATCGGCCGGGCATGTCCTCCCCCGCCGCAGCCGGGCGGGCTGTGTCCCCGTCACGCCGAGCTCCGGGCCGACGCGATCGACATCGGTGAGCGCCTGAAGGTGCTCGGGGACTGGCCCACTGATCCGGTCGGCGGTCGGTCAGGCATACAACCGGTCGACGAACGCGTTGATGTTCTCGCGGACCCGTTCCGTCTTCTCCTCCGGGCTGAGGTCCTCGCGGTACCGACTGCCGAGCGTGGGCTTCTTCCTGCCGCGTGCGTAGAGCGAGCAGGCCAGGTCGATGCACATGTAGATGCCCACCGAGTTCCCCGCCCGCCCCGACTCGCCCACCTTGTTCGCGGTCATGAGCGCGACACCGCCACGGGTGTGCGTGGTGAGGCAGATCGCGCACATCTGCGACTTGCCGGAGCCGTTCGGTTCGAACCGCATCGCGACGCCGACCGGGCCGTCGGCGCGGGGCAGAACCACGTAGCCGCGGCCGGGGAAGGCGGGATCGGTCCAGCCCAGGAAGTCCAGGTCGTCCCAGGGCCGGCCGTCCAGATCACGCGGCGCGGGCAGGCGCTTCGCGTCGCCTTTCGAACAGTTGACGAACGATGCGCGGAGGTCGCGTTCGGTGATCGGATCCATAGCAGGACCTATCCCTTCGATCGTTCGGACAGCTAATCACCGCCACGATACGACCGGCCCGGGGGACGAACAAACGATTATCCGCGGCATCGACGAGATCCGCGTCGGACGCTCGGCCTCGCCGTGCCCGTGCGCGACCGGGGGCGGGTGGTCGCGGGCGCTGCGCAGTCGGCCTGAGCGCCCACTCCTCGCCGCAAGCGACGGAATGCCGCGCCGATAGAGACGGAATGGGCGCAGAGGCTCATCGGACGCCCTGAACACGCAAAGATGACGTCATGCCGTTTCCTGATCCGTGGAACCACGACAGCCTGGTGTGGCGCATCCCGATGCACGACAGCGCCGCCGAACCGGACGGAAACCCGGCTTTCGACCCACCCGGGGCATGGGTGCGGGCACTCGGCGCTGTCGCACGCGATCTCCGATGCCTGCGGTACGGGCGGGAAGTGAACGTCGATCGTCTCGTCTGGGACTTCTCGCTCGACAGCGAGTACCACGTCTCGATCGGCTGGCAGGGCGTTCGAGGTGTCAGCGGCTTCAACGCCGGCCACGGTCTGACGATGGATGCCGAGTTCGGTGAAGCCGCAGTCGGGGCCGCCATCTGCTCGTACCTCGGCTGCGCGGAACGGAACCGGTCTGGGTGGATCCGCACGGCGACGTCAGGATCAGCCCCATCGGGGAACTCTGCGAACACGTCGACGACCGGTGGCCCGAAACGAAAACGAGGCCACGGACCCTTTCGAGTTCGTGACCTCGTTCATTGTGGGCGAAGGGGGACTTGAACCCCCACGTCCCGAAGGACACTGGCACCTGAAGCCAGCGCGTCTGCCATTCCGCCACTCGCCCGAGCGACGTGGAAAACACTAGCATGCACTCCTCAAAAATGACGATTCGTGCAGGTAGGGGGCGAAAAGCGAGGTTTCGGGTCGGCTACCGGACCGCCTCCGACAGGGCGTCCGGATATCATGCAGGGGCGGTGGCAGGCAGTATTGCCGCCGCGACACGCAGACAGACCGCGACCAACAACAGCAAGGTTATGCCGTGGGGATCGTTCAACGTTTCGAGCGCAAGCTTCAGGGGGCCGTCGGAGACGCCTTCGCGCGCGTCTTCGGCGGTGGCGTCGTACCTCAGGAAGTGGAAGCCGCGCTGCAGCGCGAGGCCACCGACCGCGTCCAGCAGCTCGACGGCGGCCACTACCTGGCCCCGAACAGTTACGTGATCACCATCAACGAGTCCGATCACGAGAAGCTGGCGTCGGATCACGAGCTGACTGTGAAATCTTTTGCGCGACACCTCGAGGGATACATCCGCGAACAGGGGTGGCAGACCTACGGTGACATCGACGTCCGTTTCGAGGCGTCACCGACACTGCACACCGGGCAGTTCCGCACGATGGGATCGGTCGATCCGGATGCACGCCGCGGCAAGGCCGCCGGATCCGGGCCCGACCCTCGGGCAGGACGCGCCCCCGTACCCGTATCACCGACCCCAGGAGCAGGCCCCATGACGCAGAACTCCGGTTACGAGCCCGGCCGCGAGCCCAGGGACGACCGCGGCCAGGACCGCGAGTACCCGCACAACGGCAGCGCGCACCCCGGACAGGATCAGCAGACGGCACCGGCCGCCGAGTACCAGCAGGACTACCAGCAGGGCTACGGCCAGCAGGCGTACGGGGCCGCACCGCAGGGCGGCTACCCGCAGGACGCCGGCTATCCGCAGGACGCGGGCTATCCGCAGCAGGGCGGCTACGACCAGGGCGGCTACCAGCAGGACTACCAGCAGCAGTACGACGCGCAGCAGCCGTACCCGGGCCAGTACCCCGGCTACCACCAGGACTACAACCAGCCCGGCTACGACCAGGGCTACCAGAACCAGGGATACGAGCAGGACTATCAGGGCGGCTACGACCAGCAGGGTTACAGCCAGCAGGGGTACGACCAGGGCTACCAGGGCGGCTACGAGCAGGCCGGCTACAACCAGGCCTACGGCCAGCAGGGGTACGACCAGGGCTACCAGGCCGGCTACGCCCCCGAGGCCGGGCGCACGCTCACCGCGACCCTGCAGCTCGAGGACGGCAGCGGGCGCTTCTACCAGCTCCGCGAGGGCAGCAACATCGTCGGACGCGGGCAGGACGCGCAGTTCCGCCTTCCCGACACCGGCGTGTCCCGGCGCCATCTCGACGTCCGCTGGGACGGCCAGGTCGCGATGCTGGCGGATCTGGGCTCCACCAACGGCACCACCGTCAACGGCGCGCCCATCCAGGACTGGCAGCTCGCCGACGGTGACGTGATTCGCGCCGGACACTCCGAAATCCTGGTGCGTATCCTCTGACCACCTAGGACACCTCGTACCAACAACGCGCGCCGCGGCTCGGGACACCGGGCCCGGCACAAGATCATGATCACCACCGGCGGCTTCCACATATGATGCAGCCAGCTGAAAACGCCCCGGCTGCGCATCCGCGCGGCCGTGCCCCCGAAGGAGGTGTCGAGCAGTGCAGGGACTGATTCTCCAACTGACGCGAGCTGGCTTCCTGCTGCTGCTCTGGCTCTTCGTCTGGGCCGTCATCAAGACGCTGCGCAGCGACATCTACGCCGGCGCCGGCGGTGGCCGGGTAGCGCCCCGGTACACCCGCACCGCGTCGGTGCTGCCGTCGCTCGGCCGACAGAAGGTGGCGAAGAATCTCGTGGTGACCCAGGGCGCCCTCGCGGGCACCCGCATCACGCTCGGCACGCAGCCGGTCCTCATCGGCCGTGCCGACGACTCGACGCTGGTCCTCACCGACGACTACGCGTCCACCCGCCACGCGCGCCTGTCGCCGCGCGGCGCCGACTGGTACGTCGAGGATCTGGGCTCCACCAACGGCACCTACCTGGATCGGGCGAAGGTCACCACCGCGGTGCGCGTCCCGCTGGGTACGCCGGTGCGTGTCGGCAAGACCGTGATCGAGCTCCGCCCGTGACCCTGGTTCTCCGCTACGCGGCCCGCAGCGACCGCGGTCTCGTCCGCGCCAACAACGAAGACTCCGTGTACGCCGGTGCCCGGCTGCTCGCGCTCGCCGACGGCATGGGCGGGCACGCGGCCGGTGAGGTCGCGTCGCAGCTGATGATCGCCGCGCTGGCCCACCTCGACGACGACGAGCCCGGCGAGGATCTACTCGGCAAGCTCGACGCGGCCACCCACGAGGGCAACGCGACGATCGCCGACCAGGTCGAGGAAGATCCCGAGCTCGAGGGCATGGGCACCACGCTCACCGCGATCCTGTTCGCGGGCAGCAGGCTGGGCCTGGTGCACATCGGCGATTCGCGCGCCTACCTGCTGCGCGACGACCAGCTCACCCAGATCACCCGCGACGACACGTTCGTCCAGTCCCTCGTCGACGAGGGCCGCATCACCGCCGAGCAGGCGCACACCCACCCGCAGCGGTCGCTGATCATGCGTGCGCTCACCGGCAACGAGATCGAGCCGACGCTGACGATGCGCGAGGCCCGCGCCGGCGACCGGTACCTGCTGTGCTCGGACGGCCTGTCCGACGTCGTCAGCGACGAGACCATCGCGAACACGATGCGCGAGGGCACCAACGACGAATGCGCCGATCGCCTCATCGAGCTGGCGTTGCGCAGCGGCGGTCCCGACAATGTGACGGTCATCGTCGCCGACGTCATCGACCTGGACTACGGCCAGAGTCACCCCATCGTGGGCGGCGCGGCCTCCGACGACGACGACGAGGACACCCCGCCGCCGAACACCGCCGCCGGCCGGGCCGCCGCGATGCGCCCGCCGCGCGCCACCCCCAAGCGCGTCGCACCGGCGCCGGAGGCCCCGCCGAAGAAGTCGCACAAGCTGCGCTGGACCCTGGTCGGCCTCGGGTTGATCGTGGTCGTCGTGGTCGGTCTGATCGTGGGCCGGACGATGATCCGCAGCTACTACTACGTGGGCGCCTCCGACGACCGGGTCACGGTCCTGCGCGGGATCCCCGGTTCGGTACTCGGCTACCAACTGCAGAAGAGCGCGCTCGTCGGCTGTGTCGCGGACGACGGCACCCTCACGCTCGTCGACCCCGACCAGCTCCCCACCGAATGCCGGGTGATGAAGGTCGAGGACCTGCAGCCGTCCGCGCGTGAACAGGTCCGGGCCGGTCTGCCGTCGGGCACCAAGGACGACGCCACCGAGCAGATGCGCCGGCTCGCCGCCAGCGATCTGCTGCCGGTATGCACGCCCGAGCCCGCACCCGCGCCCACTCCGGCTCCCGCCCCTGCGCCCGCCCCCGGCCCCCACCGGCGAACCGGCACCCCCGGCGCCGACCCCGGAGGGCGCGCCGCCGCCGGCCGCTCCCCCGGCCGAGCCGGCACCGGCGCCGATCGAACAGGTCCCCGGCCAGAACTGCAGGACCGGTAGCTGATGTCCACGTCCGACGCTCCGTTCCCCAGCCCGCCCGGCGGGTTCGCTCCCCCGCCGGTCCAGTCGACCCGGCGGAACACCGAACTACTGCTGATCTGCTGCGCCATCGTCGTCACGACGGTGTCGTTGGTGTTGGTGGAGGCCAGCCAGGAGCAGACCCTGACGTGGGACCTGGCCAAGTACGGGCTGGCCTACGCGGCGATGTTCCTCGTCGCGCACCTCGCGGTGCGCCGGTACGCGCCGTACGCCGATCCGCTGCTGCTGCCGATCGTCGCCCTGCTCAACGGGCTCGGCCTGGTGCTGATCCATCGACTCGACCTCGCGGACGCCGAGAACGCGGTGTACCAAGGGCTGCCGATCCCGTCGCCCGACGCCAACCAGCAGGTGATGTGGACGGCACTCGCGCTCGGCGGTTTCATCGCCGTGCTGATCCTGCTGCGGGACTACCGACTCCTCGCCCGCTACAGCTACACGGTGGGACTCGCGGGCCTGGTACTGCTCGCGATCCCGGCGCTGCTGCCGGCGCGTTTCTCCGAGGTCAACGGCGCCAAGATCTGGATCCGGCTGCCGGGCTTCAGCATCCAGCCGGGCGAGTTCGCGAAGATCCTGCTGATCATCTTCTTCGCGGCGGTGCTGGTCGCCAAGCGCGATCTGTTCACCACCGCGGGCCGTCACTTCTTCGGCATGGACCTGCCCCGCGCCCGCGACCTCGGCCCGATCCTGGTGGCATGGGTCGTCTCGGTCGGCATCATGGTGTTCGAGAAGGACCTCGGTACGTCGCTGCTGATCTTCGGCACCGTGCTGGTGATGCTCTACATCGCGACCGAACGCGTCGGCTGGCTGCTGATCGGCGGGGTCCTGCTGATCATCGGGTTCTTCTTCGCGTACCAGATGTTCGGGCACGTCCGGGTGCGCGTGGACACGTGGATCGACCCGCTCGGCGACTACCAGAACACCGGCTACCAGATCTCGCAGTCGCTGTTCGGGCTCGCGACCGGCGGCGTCGCCGGCACCGGTCTGGGCAGCGGACGCCCGTCACAGGTGCCGTTCGCCAAGACCGACTTCATCATCGCCGCTATCGGTGAGGAGTTGGGCCTGATCGGCCTGGCCGCGATCCTCATGCTGTTCCTGATCCTCGTGATCCGCGGGCTGCGGACCGCGCTCGCGGTGCGCGACAGCTTCGGCAAGCTGCTCGCGGCCGGCCTGTCGTTCACGATCGCGATCCAGCTGTTCGTGGTGG
Source organism: Rhodococcus sp. W8901 (assembly GCF_013348805.1). NCBI lineage: Bacteria > Bacillati > Actinomycetota > Actinomycetes > Mycobacteriales > Nocardiaceae > Rhodococcus > Rhodococcus sp. W8901. Next base: position 36,062 of record NZ_CP054690.1, on the reverse strand, counting down.
TCGGCGGCGTCACCAAGCTGATCCCCCTCACCGGTCTCACCACACCGTTCATGTCGTACGGTGGGTCGTCCCTGCTCGCGAACTACCTGCTGCTGGCACTGCTGATGAAGATCTCCGACGCGGCCCGCACCCCCGCAGCCCCCAAGAAGAAGGGGCCCGCACCCATTGCGGACGCCCCGACGGAAATGCTGGGTCGCCAATGAACACTCCCCTGCGCCGCGTCGCGCTGGCCGTCATGGTGATGGTCGTCGCGCTGCTCGCCAACGCCACCTACGTGCAGGTCATCAAGGCCGACGATCTGCGCAACGACCCGCGGAACTCGCGCGTGCTGCTCGACGAGTACTCGCGCCAGCGTGGTCAGATCTCCGCCGGCGGGCAGGTGCTGGCGTCGTCGGTGCCCACCGACGACCGCTACAAGTACCTGCGCACCTATCCGCCGAACCCGGCGGCGCCGTCGAGCCCGCTCGCGAACGCCCCGGTCACCGGCTTCTACTCGATGCAGTACGGCAGCGCGGGCCTCGAGAAGGCCGAGGACCCGGTCCTCAACGGCTCCGACAACCGCCTGTTCAGCAAGCGGTTCTTCGACCTCGTCTCGGGCCGCGATCCGCGCGGCGGCAACGTCGTGAGCACGATCGACCCGGTGATGCAGCAGGTCGCGTACGACGAGCTGACCGCGAAGGGCTACACCGGTTCGGTCGTCGCGATCGAACCGAGCACCGGCAACATCCTCGCGATGGCCAGCACCCCCAGCTACGACCCCAACCGGCTCTCCGGCCACGACGGCGCCGAGACGTCCGCGGCGTGGGACGAGCTCAGCTCCGATCCGGACAAGCCGATGCTCAACCGCGCGGTGTCGGCGACGTACCCGCCGGGGTCGACGTTCAAGGTCGTGGTCACGGCGGCCGCGCTCGAGAACGGCGCCAACCCGGACGAGCAGCTGACGGCCGCACCGAACATCACGCTGCCCGGCACGTCGACCACGCTCGAGAACTACAACGGCACCACGTGCGGCGGCGGGCCGACGGCGTCGCTGCGGGAGGCGTTCGCCCGCTCGTGCAACACCGCGTTCGTCGAGCTCGGCATCAAGACCGGATCCGACGCGCTCGCCGAGCAGGCGTCGGCGTTCGGTATCGGACCGGGCACTCCGGGCATCCCGATCCCGGTGGCGGACAGCACCATCGGCCCCATCCCCGACGACGCCGCGCTCGGCCAGTCCAGCATCGGGCAGCGTGACGTCGCGCTCACTCCGTTGCAGAACGCGGAGATCGCGGCCACCATCGCCAACGGGGGCATGCGGATGGAGTCGCACCTGGTGTCGCAGCTGCAAGGACCGGACCTGTCGAACCTGGCGACCACGTCGCCGAAGTCGCTGGGCCGGGCCGTGTCGCCCGAGGTGGCGGCGACGCTGACGCAGCTGATGATCGGCTCCGAGAACAACACGGCCGGCGGCGGGAAGATCCCGGGCGTCCAGATCGCCTCCAAGACGGGCACCGCCGAGCACGGCAACGATCCGCGCAACACCCCGCCGCACGCCTGGTACATCGGGTTCGCGCCGGCACAGAACCCGACCGTCGCGATCGCGGTCATCGTCGAGGACGGCGGCGACCGCGCGCTCGCCGCGACCGGCGGATCGGTCGCGGCGCCGATCGGGCGGGCCGTCATCGCGGCCGGATTGCAGAGGGGTTGAGCCATGTCGTTGACGAACGGATCGGTGATCGGCGGGCGCTACCGCCTGCAACGGCTGATAGCGACCGGCGGCATGGGTCAGGTGTGGGAGGCCACCGACAGCCGCCTCGACCGTCGGGTCGCGGTGAAGGTACTCAAGGCCGAGTTCTCGTCCGACCCCGAGTTCCTCGAGCGGTTCCGCATCGAGGCCCGCACCACCGCGCAGCTCAACCATCCGGGCATCGCCGGCGTGTACGACTACGGCGAGACCCGTGACGAGGCCGGCGCCAACCTGGCGTACCTGGTGATGGAACTGGTCGCGGGTGAGCCGCTCAACGCGGTGCTCGCGCGCGTCGGTCGGCTGTCGATTCCGCATGCCCTGGACATGCTCGAGCAGACCGGACGCGCGCTGCAGGTCGCGCATTCGGCGGGCGTCGTGCACCGCGACGTCAAGCCCGGCAACATCCTGATCACCCCCACCGGCCAGGTGAAGATCACCGACTTCGGCATCGCGAAGGCCGTCGACGCCTCGCCGGTCACCCGCACCGGCATGGTGATGGGCACCGCGCAGTACATCGCGCCCGAGCAGGCCCTGGGCCAGGAGGCGACCGCCGCCAGCGACGTGTACTCGCTCGGTGTGGTCGGCTACGAGGCGCTGTCGGGCCGACGCCCCTTCGGTGGCGGCGGCACCCTGACGGTGGCGATGAAGCATGTGCAGGAACCGCCGGAGCCGATGCCGGCCGAACTGCCGGCCCCGATCCGCGAGCTGATCGACATCACGCTGACAAAGGATCCGGCGGGCCGGTACTCGAACGGCGGCGAGTTCGCCGACGCCGTGGCCGCCGTCCGCGCCGGTCGCCGCCCGCCGCCGCCCGGTCGGGTACCGACCGGCGCGACCAGCGTGGTGGCCCCGGTCCCGGTCGCCGCTCCCACCGCGATGATGCCGACGCAGCAGCGCAACTACACCGGTGACACCGGCCAGATCCCGGACCCGGAGGACGGGGACGGCGGTTGGACCAGCGGTCAGAAGGCGATCGCGTGGGCCGGTGGCGCGCTGCTCACGCTGGCCTCCCTCGCGGCGCTCGGCATGCTGTTCTTCGACGGCGGGTCGAAGGAACCGTCGACCCCGCCGGTGGTGACATCGACATCGACGTCGAAGGCGCCGGCGACGACGACGCGGACCACGCCGCCGACCACCACGAGGACGACGACCACCACACCGCCGCCGGTCACGACGACCACCACGACAACGCCGCCGCCGACCACAACCACGACGACGACACCGCCGCCGACTACGACGACCACCACACCGCCGCAGACGACGACCACCACGACGGCACCGACCACAACCACCACCACGACGGCCACCACCACCACGGCCACACAAGGACAGCCATGACGACACCGCGCAATCTCTCCTCCCGGTACGAGCTGGGCGAGATTCTCGGGTTCGGCGGGATGTCCGAGGTGCATCTCGGACGGGACCTGCGTCTGAGCCGGGATGTCGCGATCAAGGTGCTGCGCGCCGACCTCGCCCGCGACCCCACGTTCTACCTGCGGTTCCGCCGCGAAGCGCAGAACGCGGCCGCGCTGAACCATCCGGCGATCGTCGCGGTGTACGACACCGGCGAGGCCGAGACGGACGCCGGGCCGCTGCCGTACATCGTCATGGAGTACGTCGACGGCGACACCCTGCGCGACCTCATCCGCACCGAGGGTCCGCTGCAGCCGCGCCGGGCGATGGAGATCATCGCCGACGTGTGCGCGGCCCTGGACTTCAGTCACCGCAACGGCATCGTGCACCGCGACATCAAGCCCGCCAACATCATGATCAACCGCGCGGGCGCGGTGAAGGTGATGGACTTCGGCATCGCGCGCGCCATCGCGGACAGCTCGAGCCCGATGACGCAGACCGCGGCCGTGATCGGTACCGCGCAGTACCTGTCGCCCGAGCAGGCCCGCGGCGATCAGGTGGACGCCCGCTCGGACGTCTACTCGCTGGGCTGTGTGCTGTTCGAGGTCCTCACCGGTGAGCCCCCGTTCAAGGGTGATTCGCCGGTCGCCGTCGCGTACCAGCATGTAAGGGAGGATCCCAAGCTGCCGTCGCTGGTCAATCCCGCGGTGCCGCGCGCGATGGACTCGGTGATCCTCAAGGCGATGGCCAAGAATCCCGCCAACCGGTACCAGAGCGCCGCGGAGTTGCGCAGCGACCTGGTGCGGGTGCTGGGCGGTCAGCGTCCGAGCGCCCCGATGGTGCTGACCGACGAGGACCGGACCACGATGTTCGGCGCCGTGGACGGCGGCGCGGGCACCGGAGCGGGATACCAGGCCGAGCCGGCGCGGACGGCCACGGCCACCGCCGCTCCGGCCGCGATCCCGGCGTCGGCGCCCCCAGTGAAGAAGCGCAACACCACCCGCAACGTGCTGGTCGCGCTCGCGGCACTCGTCGTCGTCGGCATCATCGGCGTGTTCACCTTCTCGCTGTTGTCGACGCCGACGAAGGTCACGGTGCCGACCGTCGCGGGGCTGAGCGCGCAGGAGGCCGAGGCCAAGCTGCGCACCGTCAACCTCGACACCACCATCCAGTCCCGGCCCGACGCGGTGGTCGCGAACGGCAATGTCATCGGAACCAATCCCACGTCGGGCAGTTCGGTGGACGAGAACAGCACCGTCACGCTGGTGGTGTCGTCGGGCCCCGAGCAGGTACAGGTGCCCAAACTGGCCGGTCTGACGCAGGACGAGGCGATTCAGGCGCTCAACGCGGCCGGTCTGCGCCTCGACGACACGGTCGAGCGCACGCCGTCCGACCCGAGTCAGCTGGACATGGTCGTCGGCCAGGAGCCGTCGGCCGGAGCGAAGACCAACCTGGACTCCACCGTCGTGGTCGTCCTCGGCTCGGGCCCCGAGCAGGTGCGGGTGCCGAACGTCGTGGGGCAGACGATCGACGTGGCGCAGCCCAACATCGAGGGCGCGGGCTTCAAGGTCGAGGTCGAGAAGGTGGACTCGGGCAAGCCCGAGGGCCAGGTGATCTCCTCGTCCCCGTCCGGCGGATCGAGCGCCGCGAAGGGCGACACGATCACCGTCCGCGTCTCCAACGGCAAGCTGTTCACGATGCCGAGCCTGACCGAGATGACGATCTCGCAGGCGCTGGAAGCGCTGCGCAAGGCCGGCTGGACCGGGTCGTCGAATCAGCTGTCGCAGACCAAGCAGCAGACGCTCGACACCGATCTGGTGGGCAAGATCCTCACCCAGTCGCAGCCCCCGGGCAGCGACGTCGCCAAGGACGCGCCGCTGTCGGTGGGCGTCGGCGAGTTCGGGATTCCCCGCTAGTCGACCGGAACGGTCGCTGGGCGGTCAGCGCGTGAGCGCGTCCCCCAGCGACCGGGCGACCTCGTCCTCGAGCGTCGCGACCAGCGTCTCGGCCGGTGCCTGGCCGCACACGCCGAGCCAGTTCGCGAGCATCCGGTGCCCGCCCTGTGTCAGCACCGACTCCGGATGGAACTGGACGCCGTGGATGGGCAGCTCGCGGTGCCGCATCGCCATCACGATGCCGCTGTCGGTGTGCGCGGTGACCTCCAGTTCGGCGGGGATGGTGTCCGGGGCGACGGTCAGCGAGTGGTAGCGGGTGGCGGTGAACGGGTCGGGCAGGCCGGCGAGGACACCGCCGCCGTTGTGGTGGACGATGCTGGTCTTGCCGTGCAGCAGTTCGGGCGCGCGGTCGACCGTGGCGCCGAATGCCGCGCCGATCGCCTGGTGCCCGAGGCACACGCCCAGCAGCGGTGTCTGCGCGGAGGCGCAGGCTCCTACCAGCGGCATCGTCGCGCCGGCCCGCTGCGGGGTGCCGGGGCCGGGGCTGAGCAGGATGCCGTCGAAGTCGGCGGCGGCGGCCGCGATCGCGTCGTCCCCGGTCAGCCGGGGGTCGTCGTTGCGCCACACTTCGGCCTGCGTCCCGAGCTGACCCAGGTACTGGACCAGGTTGAACACGAAGCTGTCGTAGTTGTCGACGACCAGAATGCGCATGGGAAGAAGAGTAATGCGCGGGATCGGGCGGTTGCTACGCGACCGGCTGCGCGTACTCGGTGTGCAGCTGCCCGGTGTATGCGGGAACCGTCAGGTGGCCGGATTCCTGCTGGGTGTATCCCAGGCCGTAGCGGACGGCGTACTGCTTGAACGTCTTGATGCCGGGCTCGTTCGCGAGGGTCGCGGCGAGCCGGGCCGGGTCGCCGATCGCGGTCACCACGTACGGCGGGCTGTACGTGCGCCCGTGCAGCAGCAGCGTGTTCCCGATGCACCGCGGCGCCGATGTGTTCACGATCCGCTGGTCCTGCATCGCGATCGCCTCGGCGCCACCTGTCCACAGCGCGTTGAGCACGCTCTGCACATCCTGTTGGTGGACCACGAGGTCGTCGGGCGACGCCCCGGCCGGGTACTTGCCGTCGGCGTCGCGGGGGGCGTCGGTGAGGGTGACGACGACACCGGGCCCGGTGAGGGCGGTCAGCCCGGCCGCGGAGGCAAGCGCGCGGCTCTGGTCCAGCGCCTCGGCGACTCGGGTGTCGGTGCCGGCCGCATTCTCCTGCAGGTCCTGTACCTGCGCGGCCAGCTCGTCACGGGTGCGGGCGGCGGCGTCCGCCTCGGTCTGGGCACGGCGCACGAGGTCGGACAAACGGGTCGAATCGGCGGCGCGGATTTCGTTGCCGTGCGAGACTTGCCGCGTGGTCGCCAGCAGTAGCCCCGCGACCAGGCAGACCACGAGGACGGCAATCGGCCAGAAGCCGAACCGCGGGCGGTTGCCCTGCGGCTCCTCCTCGACGTCCGGCACCCTCGACCACCACTCCCACCACGGACGATTCGGTGCGCGACCGGTCCTGGCTGTGCTTGTTTGAGTTAGCGTGTATTACACAACAGGTACTGCCGAATGTACCTTGTCGGCCCGGACCGATCCGGGCACCGCGCTCGCCGCGCGACCGATCCGCCCCGAGCCCGCTGGGCCCATCCACACGAATAAGGAAGTCATGCCGAAGTCGAAGGTCCGGAAGAAGACCGACTACACGATCAATCCCGCGAACCGCACCCCGGTGAAGGTGAAGGCCGGGCCGTCGAGCGCGCTGTACGTGTCGGTGATGCTCGGATTCATGCTGGTCGGACTGGCCTGGCTGATTGTGTACTACCTCGCGGGCGAAAACCTCACATGGATGAACAACTTGGGGGCCTACAACTTCCTCATCGGCTTCGGCTTCATGGTCGTGGGCCTGATCATGACGATGAGATGGCGTTGACCTGCCGGTCTGTTTCAGCGGCCGAGTTATCCCCAGGCAGTCAATTACACGCGTGTTATTCATCCCCAGTGTGGATAACCCCTGTGGATAACGGGGGTACTTGTCCACATGCCTGAGGATGAAGTCGATCATGAACCGCCGCTCGAGTGGTCTACCCCACTCGGCGCGGTGGTGGCTCTCGCCGCCGGCGGCATCGCCATGCTCCTCGCGGCGCTGCTGCTGGGACTCGACGCGCCGGGACAGTTCCTGGCCGTGCTGGCCGCGGTCGGGATGTTCGTGCTCGCCGGTCTCGGCGCAAGACAGCGCCCCAAACTCGCGATCGTGCGCGCCGCCGGTGGCGCGGGCGGCTCCGCCGTCGCGGTGACGCGGTTGACGGGCCGGCGCACGTACCGGCCCGACGACATCGCCCGGATCCGCATCGTCCGCTACCCGCGGCTCGGCCGGCGGGTGCCGATGCTCGAGATCGACGCCGTCGATCCCGACGGCGCCGAACGTCTGCTGATCTTCGGACGCTGGGACCTGGGCGTCGACCCGGTGGTGGTGTTCGACGCCCTGTCCGTGCACCGACTGGTGCCGCCGGAGGATCGGGCCGCGGGCAGCGACTGACCGGCGCTACGGTCAGATGGCGGCGACGGCGGCAGCGGTGACGACCAGCGTCAGCAGTCCGACGCCACCGAGGGCGAACCAACCGGCGGTGCCGGCGGTCTTGCGGTCCCTGGCGCCGACAGCACCCGGGACGTACAGGAGGGCAGCGGTCGCGGCGGCACCGGCGACCAGGCCGCCCATGTGCCCCCACAGGGAGATCCCGGGGATCGTGACGCTGATGATCACGTTGATCGCGATGACCGCCAGCACCGGCATCGGACTGCGCTTGAGCCGGAGCAGGATCACCGCCTGCGCACCGAGCAGACCGAAGATCGCGCCCGACGCGCCCGCGGTGGGGATCAGCGGGTCGAGCATCAGTACGGACGCCGATCCGCCGAGCAGCGCGATCACATAGACCGCGAGGTAGCGCGCCCGCCCGAGCACCATCTCGGTGTCCCGGCCGATCACGTACAGCGCGAACATGTTGACGGCCAGATGCATCAGGCCGATGTGCAGGAATCCGCTGGTGACGATGCGGCTGAACTCGCCGGCGGCGACGGCCGGACCCCACAGCACCCAGTCGAGGAACAGCGGCGACGCGATGTGGTTGTCCATCACGCTGCGGGACTGCACGGCGGTGACCGCGAAGATCAGCACGTTGACCGCGATCAGGACGTACGTCAGCAGCGGCGTCGGCAGTTGCGTGCGTACCGGTGCACCGGCGACGGTACGTGCCTGCGGCACATCACGCTGACCAGCGGCGACACAGTCGACGCACTGGTGGCCGACGGAGGCGGCACGCAGGCAGTCCGGGCACGCCGGACGACCGCAGCGGGTGCAGGAGAGGGCGGTGGGACGATCGGGGTGGTGCACGCACCTCGGCTGAGGTGGCGGGGTGCCCTCGCTCGCCGTGCCACCCCAGCCGGGGTTCGTCATTCGTGGATCCTTACGCGATGGTGATGTTGTTGATCACGACGTCGTCGACCGGGCGGTCGCCGCGGTCCGTCGCGGTGGTGGCGATGGCGTCGACGACCTTCTTCGACTCCTCGTCCAGCACCTCACCGAAGATGGTGTGGCGGCGGTTCAGGTGCGGGGTGGGGCCGACGGTGATGAAGAACTGCGAGCCGTTGGTGCCCGGGCCGGCGTTGGCCATGGCCAGCAGGTAGCCGCGGTCGAACTGCAGCTCCGGGTGGAACTCGTCGCCGAACTTGTAGCCCGGGCCGCCGCGACCGGTGCCGGTCGGGTCGCCGCCCTGGATCATGAAGCCGTCGATGACGCGGTGGAAGACGGCGCCGTCGTAGAACGGGCCGGAGGCCTCGCCCTTGGCGTTCTGCGTGGAGTACTCCTTGGAACCGTCGGCCAGGCCGACGAAGTTCTCGACGGTCTTCGGCGCGTGGTTACCGAACAGGGCGATCTTGATGTCGCCGCGGTTGGTGTGCAGCGTTGCGGTAGCAGTCTGTGAAGTCACCCCCCTATCGTGCCATTGCGCTCCGGGCGACGTGTGCGAGCTGTGTAAGGGTGGAGGCATGACGCGTGCGACCAAGAGTGATTCCACCCCGACGTCCTCGGCCGGCCGCCGACGAGTGCTGATCGGACTCGGTGCGGTCGTGGCCGCGGTGGGGGCGGCCGTCGTCGCGCTCACCCGACGGCCCGAGATGCCGCCGGTGGCGGCCGAGCCGCCGTCGGTGACCGACCCGCGCTAGCCGCTCACGAAACCCGGCAGGTGGTCGGCGCCGGCCGACCCGCGAAGCGGTCGGTCATCCAGGTGACCGACTCCGGCACCCCGAACACGTACGGGAGCGCGTGGTTGAGTCCCGTGCCCGGGTTGATCGGCGGTAACGGATTCAGCGGCTCACCGGTGCGGGTGAACGCCTCCGTGCGCTGGAACCCGTACGTCGCCTTCGTCTCGTTGACGCACTGGTTCTGCACGTCGGCGAGCATCTGCCGGCCGCGGTCGTTGAGTTCGGAATCGATCAGCTCCCGGGCCTCCGGATAGGTCTGATGCGAGTAGCCCCAGAACCCGACGGGAGCGTGCGGCCTGAGCGCGGTGCCGGGCAGGCGCATCGCGGCGCGGGCCGCGTCGAGCACGGCGTGTGCCTCCGACGCCCGGTTGACGTACGAGTGTGTCCCCGGGGTTCCGAGCCCCTCGTAGTCGGTGATCACCACCGCGATCCCCTGCGACAGCAAGGCGTTGACGAACACCATCTCGTACGACGTCACCGTCTCGCTCGGCGAGACGTACCGGATCACGTCGCCGAGCGTCCGGGACGGCGCACACTGATCGCCCTGGCCCTGGGTGCCGGCCGCCATACTCACCAGCGGACGCGGACCGGGTCCGGTCCACGGCAGTGCCGGATCGAAGTAGGCGCCGGTGACCATGTTGGGTACCCCCACCTGCCACACCAGCGGCATCGGCTCGGCCCGGATCACGTCCCCGGCCGGGCCCGCGGGTAACCCCGGCGGCGGGAGGTAGAAGTCCGGTGGCGCCGCCGCGGCCGGTGCACCGGCCACCATTACACCGATCACCGCCGCCGCTGCGGCACACCACCTCCCGATCACGACTTCCTCCCGTCGTCGCGCCGACGTCGTGCTACTTGGGTGAGGCCCCCCACAGGACCGTCTCGAGGTTGTACCGGGTCATGCGCTCGGTGGAGACACGCGGCAGTCCGTGTGTGGACCACAGGATCTCGCCCATGCACTGGAACACCAACCGAGTCGATCCCGGCATCGTGACGCTGCCGTCACGCACGCCCGCCGCGAAGGCGCGATCCCACACTCGCAGCAACTTGCGGCCGTCCTTCTTCAGGAAGTCGAAGTGCTCCTTGCCGGTGAGCATCACCCACGACTTGAGAATCGCGATCTCGGCGTCGAACCGCTTACCGGCAGCACTGCGCATCCGGATCAGCGCGTCAATGGTCTCGAGCGGTGTCCCACCCACCGCCCCGATCTCCTCGTGCGCGGCGCGCATGCGGGACGAGAAGTGCTGCAGGATCGCGACGAGGATTGCTTCCCGCGACTCGAAGTGGTGGTACAGGCTGCCCTGGGTCAGCCCCACCGCGGTGGCGATGTCCCGGGTCGTCGTCGCATCGAACCCGCGTTCGGCGAACACGAACCGGGCAGCATCAAGGATGCGATCCTGCTTGTCGGACAAGATCATCGAGTCCTCGCGGTCCCACGACGCGATCACCTTGCGCGCCACCCGGGCGGACGCCGAGTCGGACAGATCGTCGTCGGCAGGCTTGGTTGCGAGTCCGCCGAACAACATGTCGATCGTGCAACCCGCGACCTTGCGCGCCGAGAATCCGGTGGGCGCGAGCGTCGCGCTGTGCGTGAGCGCGACCCGTAGTACCTCGCGCAGGATCCGGGAATCGACCTCGGAGCGCAGTACGCCCGCCTGCTCGGCATTGCGAATCAGCGTCTGCCACTTCTTCTCCGACCACCGCGGCTCGGCCGCGAGGAGGCCCTGAAGCTCCTCGTCCCGCGTCCCGGGTACACCCAGGCACACCTGCAGTGCGCCGGGATGGCGGGCGGACGCGTCGGCGATGTCCAGCGCGAATCGCCGGATCGCCTCGATCGGGGAGTCCGACGCCACCGCGGGACGCTGCACCGCGACGACGATGTCGTCGCGCAGGCCCCGGACCATCGTCGCGGCCAACGCTTCCTTCGAATCGAAGTGGTAATACAGGCTGCCGGCCAGCATCCCGGTGGCGCCCGCGATGTCCCGCATCGACGTACCCGTATATCCCTTGGCCGCGAACAGTTCCGACGACGCCGTCAGGATCTCGTCACGCTTGTCCGGCCGTTCCTTCCCGCCCTCGGCCGAGACCGGTACCTTTCCGGTACGACTCACTTCATCCCCCTGCTTCCATGGCCTACCGACCTTTGTCAGATCACCGGTCGCGGCGACGTGCCGCGACCGGACACCGTGCCGTGCATCGCCCGTCCGATCACCAGTGGACGAACCAACGCCGGCATCCCCTGCCACGCTCCATGATCGACCTCGACGTCCCCGAACGCCCCCGAGATCGATGACAGAGTACGGCGATCACACCGGCACCCCTGCCCGAACACCGACCACGGCCCGGCGAGGCGATCCTGCCGCCGCGCCAGAGCCGGATCCTCCGAGCGTACGTGCTCGCAGAACAGGAAACGACCGTTCGGACGCAGTACCCGAGCGATCTCGCCTAGGACCGCATCGGGGTCCGGCACGGTGCACAGCACGAGCGTGCTCACGACGGTGTCGACGATGCCAGTCGCGGCGGGCAACCGGTGCCCCGGCGCCTCGACCACCTCGGCGTCGGGCCGCAACGTCCGCACCCGATTGCGCAGTCGCGCCGCCATCGGGGCGATGGGCTCCGTCAACACCAGCGACGACACGGTCGTCGGGTAGTACGGCACGTTGAGCCCGGTACCGGCACCGATCTCGAGAACCGCGCCCTCGGCCGACGCCAGCAGTCGGCGCCGGCGCTCCGCCATTCCGCGTCGCTCCGCCTTCACCAACATCGGGTCGTACACCGCGGCACCGGCCCTCGCCCACAACGAACGGACGGGTCCGCTCACCACCTCGTTCACACGCACGCGTCCATTTGAGCGCCAAATGGACGTTCGTGTAGTGGTTTCACCCGGAATAGACCACGGTACAACTATCCGACCCCGACGCGACGCGGCGTCGGGGTCGGATGACGTTGAACGTCAGGGGGTTATGAAGTCGATGAAGGCCTGCCGCATCGGAGGCCCGCCCTGGATGTCCATTCCGATCGCCGCTCCGACGAATCCTCCGACGATCAGACCGGGGATGCACCCGCCGATCACGCCGACGATGCATCCGACCAGCAGTCCTACCGCGGAACCGACGATGTTGCCGATGATTGCGCCCGCCTGGTTCTTCTGGGCCTCTTCGATCAGCTTCTGCTGCGCAACCGGGTCGTCGATGCGGACCGGATTGGTCTGCAAAGGATTTCGATCCGGCGTCAGCGTCAGCGTGCGCCCGTCCGTCCCCACACTGCCCGCGATCGGGAACATTTGCCCGCCGAGGCGGTACGCCAGCGGAACGGCGCCGACGACGGTGCCGTCGTCGCGCACGACGCTCACCTGCGCACCGTCCGCCTCGATGCGGAACGTGCCCGCATCGAGCACCGTCGTGACCGTCGCACCGGACGGGTCGACCGCGGTGGTGAACCCGACGCCCTGGTCGTTCCCCTGGGCCGACGCGGTATTCACGATCGCGGCCGGATCGGCCGAGGCGGTGCCGGCACCGACGGCAACGGTCATCGCAACGAAAGCGGCTGTGGCGACCATCTTCCCGAGCTTCATGGCAGCTCCCGAGGTGGGCGAGTCGAACTGGGCCTCGCCACAGCATATCCAGCCTTCTGTGATGCCAGTCCCAGTTCGAACCATTCCCGCACTGAACGAACGGTATGCGTGCTACGCGCGGGAGGACCGCTCCGATCGCCTTCACCCGTTTCGTCATTCGCGGCTGGAGCCATCCGACCGCAGCGCTGCGATACCCTCGCAAACTGAAACAGGTTCCAACTATGGAGGAGCAGCATGGCCGCGTCACCCGAGAGCATCCGGAGCACCGTCGAGAGCTACATCAAGGCTGTCGCGAGCGGCACCGCCGACGACATCCTGGCGCTGTACGCCGAGGGCGCCAGCGTCGAGGATCCCGTGGGCACCGAGCCCCGCACCACGCGCGAGTCGATCCGTGAGTTCTACGCGATCATCGAGCCGCTGGACCAGGAGGCCGAGCTGGTGACGCTGCGCATCGCGGCCAACACCGCGGCCTTCCACTTCCGTCTGATCACGAAGATCGGCGATCAGACCGCCGAGATCGCACCCATCGACATCATGGAGTTCGACGACGCCGGCAAGATCGTCAGCATGCGCGCCGTCTGGGGCCAGGAAGACATGATCACGGGCTGATCGACCCGCCCGGGCCCCAGAAGGCCCCCAGCCGCCCTGCTGCGCGCAGAATCGCCGCCCGCGCGCCGTCTACCGCGCAGCGCACCATGTCGCGCGCAGCAGGGCGTGTGCGACGTCCGCCGTGGCACGGGACCCCGGAAACACAAAAGGCGCTCTCCCGAAGGAAAGCGCCACTCCAGTTGCGGCCCCTGGAGGAAGTAGCTCACCCCCGTACAGCGGGAAGGTCCGGGTGCAAGTCCCGCGCGTCGCTTCTCCGTCTGGCCGAGATTCACAATCGTCTCTCGGCCGGGCGGGGATGGATGATCCATAGATGCGTGAGGTTCCGAGGGTGGCAAATCTCGACTACGTCGAAGTGACTGGACCTGCATCTGTGGTTGTAGCGGCCCTTGTAGCCGAGGTCCTGGGAGCTGTCGTCAAGGATGGCCGGCATCCGTGATGAACCCAGACGATCGCACGCGGGTCGATATCTACGGTGATTCAGATTCGGACGAGACACTGGTCGCGATCCGCTACCTCGGAGAACTGGCCCCGCGCCGGGAACGCGCCAAGAGGGTCTTCGATGCACTGGCCCGGCAGACGAATTGGAGTCTGCTCCTCACCTCCGACGACGAGCCGGGTGATGGCATAGTCGCGCGACGACCAGCTATCGGGTGACAGCAACGACGCCAGCGCCCAAGTACGCATCTTGGGATACTCGAGCCATGACGAACTCGTGTGCGGCGACGTGGTGGGAGAAGCCTGCCGAGCATCGGGCGAAGCGGATGCAGCGCGAGAACGAGGAATGGTCAGCGAAGAACGGGCCCGTGATGGTCCGGCGTGTCGGAGAGCCTGCCTGTACGAACCACCACCGTCGGCCCGCGAGTACTCGGTCGCGGTCACCTTCCCCGATGTGATCCGGGGCGCGCTGCGACTGCTGTTCGGGGACGCCCTGCCCCGCAGCGCGCGGTCCCTCCGACGACGCCGCGCCAACCTCCGCCGCAAACGACAGACGAGGAAGAAGCACCGGTGAATGACCTGTACCTGCCCGCCAATGGCCTGTTCAGCAAATGGGGATTCACTGATGGCGACGTCGTCGGGGAGTGGATCCAGGACGCCGAAGACGCCGGACTCATCGAGCCGAGACAACGCTGGGACATCGACACTCACCCGATACTGCGACAGCTCGTCACCGAGCATCTGCTTCCGCTACTGCCGGGGCCGTTCACGGTCTACGCCGTCGACACAATCCACAACCCGATTCGCGTCGGCACCTGGCACGGCGAGGAATGGGACGACTACGCCAAGGACGCGCCAGCCGAAGTCTCCGATCTCGGGGTGGTCGTCCCCGGCCGGCTCGTGCTGAGGGCGCTCGTCGAGCACATGGATGGCCCGGTCCCGTACGAGGTGATGCGTGCACTGCTCGGCCTGCCCAACGTCCGCGACGCCGTCGCCCAGATGTAGGCACAGATCCGGATGCAGCGGGCCAGCGGGCGGGCAACGCTCCCGTCGAGTGAGCTCGCAAGGGACATCGTGTCACTCGCAAGAAGTTTCAGGGGTACGCACCAGTGCGTACCCTTTGCGGCGATCGGCGCAGAACTGGGCCGGACCTGCCCGTGTTTGAAAGCCGATCAGGTCGGACCTCTTCTGCGGGGAAGGCCCAGCGGAGAGAGGGCGCGACTCCGGCGGACAGTCACGGGCTACCGCCCCTCGACATCTTCAGGCAATGCCGTCACCCTGGAGTCCGGCGGCTGGTCCACCTGTGGAAGATCGAACAGTTGGAACAATGAAGGGCCCCACACAGGCTTGGGTTCACCAGGTCGATCTGTCGGCGAAGGCAGCCGATCAGCACGAAGTCGAACCAGGCGCGGGATGTGCCAGTGCCGGGGTTCGTCGTCGATCTGCTGCGCGAGCGCGTAGAAAGCTGCTCCCCCGATGCCCTGGTGTTCCCCGACAGCCGTGGCGGCTATCTGCGGGCCGGGAACGTGCGCCGGAGGTGGTGGGACAAGGCGGTGAAGGCGACGGCGGTCCCGGAGGGCCTGACACCGCACGAGCTGCGGCATACGGCGGCGTCGCTGGTGATCACGGCCGGCGCGAACATCAAGACGTTGCAGCGGATGCTCGGGCACTCGTCGGCTGCGCTGACGTTGGACCGCTACGGGCACCTGTTTGACGACCTCGGGATGATCGCGAAGCGGCTGCACAACCTCGCTAGACCTGGCTCGGAATCATCAGACTCGAGCGCCGAGTGTGCCCAAAATGTGCCCAGCAACGAGAAAGAGCCACCTTCTCATTCCCGAGAAAGTGGCTCTGATCTGCGTACTAAC
Organism: Rhodococcus sp. W8901; assembly: GCF_013348805.1. Taxonomy (NCBI): domain Bacteria; kingdom Bacillati; phylum Actinomycetota; class Actinomycetes; order Mycobacteriales; family Nocardiaceae; genus Rhodococcus; species Rhodococcus sp. W8901. The sequence goes on along the minus strand of NZ_CP054690.1, from coordinate 20,311 downwards.
CTGTGGAGCCTAGGAGATTCGAACTCCTGACATCTGCCTTGCAAAGGCAGCGCTCTACCAACTGAGCTAAGGCCCCGTCTGCACTGGTTCCGGAAACCGAATTCAGCGACTTGTGACCTCGTGCCAGACATCTTCACCGCGTCGCTTGGACAGCAACTTGGCGAGCCCGAGAGCCACCAGCAATCCGGCTCCCGTAATCAGGATGACCTTCACGTTGGTAACCCCTTCGTTGGCACGTGGAGTGGGCCTAGGAGGACTTGAACCTCCGACCTCTTCGTTATCAGCGAAGCGCTCTAACCGCCTGAGCTATAGGCCCTTGAACCGGGCAGAAGATTACCCCACCGAAGCGTCGGATACCAAAACGGCTCCGGCGGGGCACTCTTTTGCCTGGTCAGTCGGGGTCTGCCAAAGTGACCTGCACGCCGCCGACCAGGTCGGAACACAGGTTGTAGATGAACGAACCGATCGTCGCGATCGCTGTGATAAGCACCACATTGATCAGCCCGATCAGGGCCGAGTAACCGAACACCTGACCGGACGTCACCAGTCCACCGCTGCCGGTGTCGGTCACGATCTCGGTGAAGGCACTGTTGAGCCTGTCCCACACGCCCATGCCGTCGAGAACGACGTACAGCAGGCCCACGGCGACCATCCACACGAAGAACAGCGCCACCGAGATCACCAGCGACACCTTGAGCATCGACCACGGGTCGACGCGGCGCACCTGGACCGTCGCCCGTAGTCCCTCACCCTCGGCCGGGGTCGACACGGTGAGCGCGGCAGCGGCCGCCTTGCGGGCCGAGCCGGCTGCAGCCGGGGCACCGGCGGGCACCGGATGCTTCACCGCCGACAGGTCCGGCATGTCCTTTGCCAGATCGGTGCGGGCGATGCTGCGGGTGGGCCCGTCGATGACCGCCGCCTTCGACTTGGCCGCGGCCTTCGCCGCCGCCTTCGCGGTCTGTCCCGCCTCCGGGCCGCCCGCACCCCCTTGCGGCCCGCCAGGGGCCGCAGGAGAGGACGTGGGTGGCTTCGGGGCCGCCGTACCGGTCACGACGGGCCGGGCGGGCCTGCTGGGCCCGGCCGGCGGCTGAGCCTGGGGCTGAGCCGGCGGCTTGGGAGCGGCCGTGCCCGTCACGACAGGCCGGGTGGACTTGGCCGGGGCAGACGGGGCCGCCTTGCCGTTGGTGCTCGGCTTGGCCGGGCCGACGGGAGGCTTGGGCCCCCCGGCCTGACCCGGCGCACCCTGACCCGGCGCACCCTGACCCGTGACGGGTCCACCCGGGCGGCTCAGGTTGGTCTGCGGCACACGCTGCTGTTGCTGCTGTCCCCGCTGCCACGGCGGCGTCTGTCCCGGCCGCTTCTGCTCGGGCGCCTTCTGCTCCGCCGGCTTCTGCACAGGTGCCTTCTGCTCCGCGGGCTTCTGCTCAGGTGCCTTCTGCTCCGCCGGCCTCTGGACCGGAGGCTTCTGCGGACCCGGACCCTGCGCGGGAGCGCTGCCCTGCGCGGGGTCGGCCGACTCGGCCGACCCCGCAGCAGGATTCGCGTCGGCCGAGCCGGAGGCCGGCTTACCGGGCGTTTCGTCCGGCTTACCGTCCTTCTTGCCGTCGCCGGGCTGTTGGGGAGTGCTCAACTACGACTCCTTCGCTCCATCGGACGAACCCGCAGCAGCTTCCTCGGGCTCGTCGGCGTTACGCGCGATCGCGAGCAGGGTGTCACCCTCCCCGAGGTTCATCAACCGCACGCCCTTCGTCTGACGGCCGGCCTTACGCACCTGCTTGGCTGCGGTGCGGATGACACCGCCGCCTGAGGTGATCGCGTACAGCTCGTCGTCGTCGTCGACGATGACCGCACCGACAAGGGTGCCACGTTTCGGGTCGTACTGGATGGTGAGAACGCCCTTTCCGCCACGACCCTGAGCGACGTAGTCCTCGATGGGCGTGCGCTTGGCGTAGCCACCGGAGGTGGCGACCAGCAGGTACGTGCCCTCACGGACCACGTTGAGCGAGAGCAGTTCGTCGTCCTGGTTGAACCGCATGCCCTGCACACCGGACGTCGCGCGGCCCATCGGGCGCAGCGCCTCGTCGGTCGCGGCGAACCGGATCGACTGTCCCTTGGCCGAGACCAGCAGCAGGTCCTCGTCGGACGAGCACAGCACCGCGCCCACCAGTTCGTCCTCGCCGCGCAGGTTGACGGCGACGATGCCGCCGCTGCGGTTGGAGTCGAAGTCGGTGAGCTTGGACTTCTTGACCAGGCCGTTGCGGGTCGCGAGCACCAGGTACGGCGCGTCCTCGTAGGTCTTGATCTGGATGATCTGCGCGATCCGCTCGTCCGGCTGGAACGCCAGCAGGTTCGCGACGTGCTGGCCGCGGGCGGTGCGGCTGGCTTCGGGCAGCTCGTACGCCTTGGCGCGGTACACGCGCCCCTTGGTGGTGAAGAACAGGATCCAGTCGTGCGTCGAGCTGACGAAGAAGTGCTTGACCAGGTCGTCCTGCTTGAGCCCGGCACCCTGCACGCCCTTGCCGCCGCGCTTCTGCGAGCGGTACAGGTCGGTCCGGGTGCGCTTGGCGTAGCCGGTCTCGGTGATCGTGACGACGACGTCCTCGCGCGCGATGAGGTCCTCGTCGGTGACGTCGCCGTCGGCCGCGATGATGCGGGTGCGACGGTCGTCGCCGTACTTGTCCACGATCTCCGCAAGCTCGTCCCGCACGATCGCGCGCTGCCGCTCCGGCTTCGCGAGAATGTCCTTGTAGTCGGCGATTTCGAGCTCGATCTCGGCCAACTCGTCGATGATCTTCTGACGCTCGAGAGCGGCCAGGCGACGCAGCTGCATCGCGAGGATCGCGTCGGCCTGGATGTCGTCGACGTCGAGCAGGTTGATCAGGCCGGCGCGGGCGATGTCGACGGTCTGCGACGCGCGGATGAGCGCGATGACCTCGTCGAGCGCGTCCAGTGCCTTGACCAGACCGCGCAGGATGTGGGCCCGCTCCTCGGCCTTGCGCAGCAGGTAGCGCGTGCGCCGGACGATGACCTCGAGCTGGTGCGTGGTGTACAGCCGGATCATCTGGTCCAGGCGCAGGGTGCGCGGCACCCCGTCGACGATGGACAGCATGTTGCAGCCGAAACTGGTCTGCAGCTGCGAGTGCTTGTAGAGGTTGTTCAGCACCACCTTGGCGACGGCGTCACGCTTGATGACGACGACGATGCGCATGCCGACACGGTCCGAGGACTGGTCCTCGATCTTGGAGATGCCGGCGATCTTGCCGTCGCGCACCTGCTCGGCGACCGAGGTGATCAGGTTGTCCGGGTTGACCTGGTAGGGCAGCTCGGTGATGACGATCTGGGTGGCACCGCGATCCGATTCCTCGATCTCGACGACACCGCGCATGCGGATCGAGCCGCGGCCGGTGCGGTAGGCGTCCTGGATGCCCTGGCCGCCGACGATCAGGCCCGAGGTCGGGAAGTCGGGGCCCTTGACCCGCTCCATGACGGCCTCGAGGGTGGCTTCCTCGTCGGCCTCGTGGTTGTCGAGCGCCCAGTAGATGGCCTCGGCGACCTCGCGCAGGTTGTGCGGCGGGATGTTGGTGGCCATACCGACGGCGATACCGCCGGAACCGTTGATCAGCAGGTTCGGGATACGGCTCGGCAGAACCGTCGGCTCCTGCGTCTTGCCGTCGTAGTTCGGGACGAAATCGACTGTGTCGTGGTCGATCTCGCGCACCATCTCCATGGCGAGCGGCGTGAGACGGCACTCGGTGTAACGCATCGCGGCCGCGCCGTCGTTGCCGCGGGAACCGAAGTTGCCCTGGCCGTCGACCAGCGGGTAGCGCAGCGACCACGGCTGCGCCATGCGCACGAGGGTGTCGTAGATGGAGCTGTCGCCGTGCGGATGGTAGTTACCCATCGTGTCGGCGACCGGGCGCGCGGACTTCACGTAGCCGCGGTCCGGGCGGTAGCCGTTGTCGTACATCGCGTACAGGACGCGGCGGTGCACGGGCTTGAGGCCGTCGCGCACGTCGGGCAGCGCGCGGCCCACGATCACGCTCATCGCGTAGTCGATGTAGCTGGACTGCATCTCCTGCTGGATGTCCACCGGCTCGATGCGGTCGTGCCCCGATTCCTCCGGCGGCAACGTGGTGTCAGTCATCGGCTCCTCTTCTTCTCAGCAAAACGGTCCTGGTAGAGCCTGTGGACCCTGGGCGTGCGAAGCGTTGAAGCTCGATGGCTCCGATGCCAGGCACGCGCAACCCGTCAAGTCTATAGGTGCAGGTCAGCCAGACCTGGCAGCACTCGCTGATTGCCCGGCCTACGCGTCGAGTCGGATGCGCCGGCGAAGCTGGTGCCGGCGGGGTTCTACCCGACCGTCTGACCGAGCCGGGTGAGCGCGTACTCGGTGATCGCGACCAATGCGGCCTTCGCCGACTCCCGGTTGCGGGCGTCGATGGACAGGATCGGCACCTGCGCCGACACCGCGAGTGCCTGACGAATCTCCTCGAGTGGGTACCGCGGCGCGTCGTCGAACTCGTTGACCGCGACCACGAACGGCAGGTTGCGGGCCTCGAAATAGTCGACCGCGGCGAACGACTCGTCCAGTCTGCGGGTGTCGATCAACACGATCGCACCGATCGCACCGCGGATCAGGTCGTCCCACATGAACCAGAACCGCTGCTGTCCCGGCGTTCCGAACAGATACAGGATCAGGTCCGGTGCGAGGCTGATGCGCCCGAAGTCCATCGCCACGGTGGTGGTCGACTTCTGTGGGGTGGCCGTGAGATTGTCCACACCGTCGGAGGCGTTGGTGACCAGCGCCTCCGTCCGCAGCGGGACGATCTCCGACACCGCGCCGACGAGAGTGGTCTTGCCGACACCGAAGCCGCCCGCAATGACGATCTTGGTCGAGGTCACCCGGTTGCGCTCAGAGCTAGATGTTCCGTAGTCCACCGAGGACCCTTTCGATAAGTTCGCGACGTTCGGTGTCGCTCGCGTCGTCTTGGAGAGTTGCCAGGATCCGCAGGTGACCGGACTCGACGAGATCGGCGACGAGCACCCGTGCCACACCGATCGGCACACCCACTCGGGCGGCGATCTCGGCCACCGACGGCGACTGCGCGCACAGCGCAATGATCGTCGCCTCGATGTCTCCCAGGTCCGGGGTCTGATAATCCCGGGGCGGAAGCGCCTGGATCAGAGCCTCCAGCGCCAGTTCCACCGCCGGTTTCGTCCGGCCGGAAGTGAGCGAGTACGGGCGCACCAGGCTCGGCCCGCGCTCGCTCACCTCGTCGTACTCGTCGTTCATGGCCACGGTCCGGTCAGGATCCGAACATCGATCGCGGCGTGGCCTGCACGGAGCTGCCGACCCGCTCGACCAGCAGTGCCATCTCGTAGCCGACCTGCCCGATGTCGCACGACGAGGAGGTCAGCGCGGCCAGGTGCGATCCGTCGCCGACGCTCATCAGCAACAGGTAGCCGCGCTGCATCTCGACGACCGACTGCAGGACTCCGCCACCGTCGAAGAGGTTCGACACCCCCGCGGACAGGCTGGCGAGCCCGGAGGTGACCGCCGCGAGCTGCTCCGCACGATCGAGCGGCAGATGCTCACTGCCCGCCATGAGCAGGCCGTCCGCGGACACCAGCACGGCGTGCGAGACGCCCGGGATCTCCCTGGCGAAATTCGAGACCAACCAGTCGAGCGGGCGGGCGCCGCCGGAGCCCTGATCCCCGTTCGACACCATTCCCTGATCGATACTCATCTGTCTCCTCCGATACTGGCGCGGTCGGCCGAGCTCACTGCGCGGCCCTCGCGAGTTCCCTTTTGGTGGCGGCTCAGGTTCTCACGGACGGCTTCCGGGTCACGCAGCCGCGACCGGTTCGCGCCCCGGTCGCCGGCGTCGACCCCACCCGGCACCAGCCGATGTCCCGGCTTACGCTGCGGCAGACCCGATTCGGTCCTGGCCTCGACCGGGGCCTCACTGGCCCGGTGTGCGGCGGTCCAACCCTGGTCGGCGGCCGACGTCCATTCGAACTTGCCGAGATTCTCCGACTCGGTCGGATCCGTGAGCCAGTCCGTGACCATGCCGGAGAAGATCGGCGTTCCGGTGGTCGTAACGTCCTGGGACGGAGCCACATTCGGACGCGGCTGGAAGAACGACGCGGTCTTGGCAGCGTTGCTCAGGTAACGGTGACGCCTTGCGGGCGGCGTGATGTCGACCGACTGGGCGCCCGGGGACTCGGTGGAGTCGGTACTGCCGAAAGCCGGTGCGGCGGGCTCGGACACGGGCGGCAGCGGCGCGGGCGCCTGTGCGGGCGGAGGCGTCGGCGGAGGCGAATACTGTTCCTCGGGCGCGTGGTGCACGGGAGCGGGATCCACCGGCAGTGGCGCGGGAACGGCGGCGCCGGGAGTGCGCCGCGGCAGTTCCGTCGCGCCGGGAGTGCGCCGCGGCAGCTCCGTCGCACCGGGAGTGCGCCGCGGCAGGGCGCTCGCCGGGTTCGCCGCGGGCACCGGCTCCTGCCGGGCGGGTTCGGCGACCAGTTGCGGCATCTCGCCGGAGTGGACGATGGTCACCTGCGGCAGCCCGGCGGTGCCCACGCGCGGGACCGGACCGGTCTGTGGCATCTCGAGCTGCGAGACCAGCAGGGTGTCGGGAATGTGCACGCTCACGGTGACGCCCTGATCGGACGCGGACTCGTATGTCCGCCGCAGGCGGACCGTGAGCCGGTGGCGGGCCGCGAGGCGGCTGACCACGAACAGGCCCATGTGCCGGGCCGTCTCCGGACCGACCGCGCCACCCGATGCGAGACGCTCGTTGATCTCGTCCAGTTGTTCTGCGGGAATACCGATTCCACTGTCCTCGATCTCGAGGAGCACCCCGCCGTCGACGGCACGCGCGAACGTGATCCACACCTTGCTGTCCGGCGGGGAGGCGCGCAGCGCATTGTCGAGCAGTTCGGCGAGCAGATGCGCGACGTCGGCCGCGACCGCACCGCTCAATGCGCCGTTCGGAGTGGACCCGAGCTGCACCCGCTGATAGTTCTCGACCTCGGACATCGCGGCGCGCACCGTGTCGCCGATCTGCACGGGGGCGGACTGGGCGCGTCGGACCCGGTTACCGGACAGGATCAGCAGGTTGTCGCCGTTGCGGCGCATGCGGGCCGCGAGATGGTCGAGCCGGAACAGACTCTCGAGCCGCTTGGGGTCCTTCTCCTCGAATTCGAGGTTCTCGATCAGGCCCAACTGCTGGTCGACCAGCGACTTGCTGCGCCGGGCCAGGGTCTCGAACATGTCGCCGATCTGCAGCCGGAGGTGCGCCTGCTCGCCGGCGAGCCGGAGTGCCTGACCGTGCATGTCGTCGACGGCGCGCGCGAGCTGGCCGATCTCCTCGGTGGTGTGCACCGGGATCGGTTCGAAGTCGGTGACCGCGGAGCCGTCGCCGACCTTGATCCGTTCGATCGCCTCGGGCAGGTCCACGTTGGCCACCTCGAGCGTTCCGCGCCGGAGTCGGCGGATCGGGCGGATCAGCGACCGGGCGACCAGCACACCCAGCACGATCGTCGCGAGGAGCGTCAGAAGCACCACGACCGCGGCGCGCAACGCTGCGGCGGAAGTCTCGTCGGCGCGTGCGGCCACCGTGTCAGCGATGGTGTTGGATGTCTTCGCGACGAGGCCGGTGTAGTTGTCGACGCTCGCGTACAACAGATCACGCATCTGGAACTGGATCTGGCTGGCCGGAGAGTTGATGATCAGGTCGAGACGAGCCCTCCCTGAATCCCGCGCCTTCTCGAGCACCGGCACCGAGTCCGGGTACGCGCGCATCATGGCGTCGATCAGCGCGAGCTCCGCACCGCCCGCGGCGACCATCGCGCTCGGCGGCTTGGAGGTGTCCATCAGGTGGGTCATCATGCCGGCGACCTGGTCCGTGAGGGCCTGCTGCGCACCAGCCAGGTCGTGCAGGTGACGGAAGGCAACGATGACGGTGGGGTCGTCGATGGGTCCGACGATCTCGTCGACGACGCGCATCAGGTCTTCGCGGACCTTCGCGGTCTCGGCCGGCAGGTTCGGGCGGGCCACGGTGCCGGACTCGATGTCGGCCACGAGGCTCTCGACCACGACCAGTGAGGACCGCACCAGATCGGCCAGGTCGGCGGGCATCGCGGGATTGTCAGCGGCGGCGTGAGCCGCGACGACCGATTCGTTGAAGTCCCCGAGGTCCGATTTCTTGAACGTACCGGCCGCGTAGCCGGCGGAGAGCAGGCCGAATTCGTTGCTGAGCGTGACGATGTCGGGAACACCCGCGACCCGGTCCGCAGTGTTGCTGTATCTCACTGCACGACTGAACTCGTCCTTCACCTGCAGACCGCCCAGCACCATTGCCACGGTGATCGGGAGTGCCACCACCGCGGTGACCTTCCAGCGCAGACCCCAGCCCTCGAGGTTCCACAGCCTCCCCAGCCTGCTGACAGGCGGCGATTGGGTCTTCATCGTCCAAGCTCACTTTCCACCCAGGTCCAGCACAAGATGCCGCGCTCGTGCCCTCCCCCGGACCACAGAACAAGTTTCGCCGGAGGGAGTCGAGGACAGCCCTGGGCGGTTCCGGAGTCTAAATGCTCCGGGACGCCAGGCAGAGCCTTATCGTTCCCGAGTCGATATCGTGTCGTGATTCATGTGGACGACCGACCCCCGCGCTGTTCGGTCGACCCCGACCGAACAGGCACAGTGATACCGGCGTGCCCTACTACCTTCACCGGATAGCGCCGAGCCGGGCGCTAAAGTGATAGACATCACAAAACGCCCGGCTCGGTAGGGTGGTCACTCAGACGTCGAGGAAACGGACATCCTTGGCGTTGCGGGTGATGAAGCTACGACGCGCCTCCACGTCCTCGCCCATCAGCACGCTGAACAGCTCGTCGGCGGCCGCAGCGTCGTCGAGGGTGACCTGACGCAGCACCCGGACGCTCGGATCCATCGTGGTCTCCCACAGCTCCTTGGCGTTCATCTCGCCCAGGCCCTTGTAGCGCTGGATGCCGTCGTCCTTGTTGATCTTCTTGCCCGACGCCAGACCGGCCTCGAGCAGGCCGTCGCGCTCGCGGTCGGAGTACGCGAACTCCGGCGCGGAACCCTTCTGCCACTTGAGCTTGTACAGCGGCGGCTGCGCCAGGTACACGTGGCCCTGCTCGACGAGCGGACGCATGAACCGGAACAGCAGCGTCAGCAGCAGCGTCGCGATGTGCTGGCCGTCGACGTCGGCGTCGGCCATCAGCACGATCTTGTGATACCGCAGCTTGGCGATGTCGAACTCGTCGTGGATGCCGGTGCCGAACGCGGTGATGATCGACTGGACCTCGGCGTTCTTGAGGACGCGGTCGATGCGGGCCTTCTCGACGTTGATGATCTTGCCGCGCAGCGGCAGGATCGCCTGGTACATCGAGTCACGGCCGGACTTGGCCGAGCCGCCTGCGGAGTCGCCCTCCACGATGTAGATCTCGCACTTGCTCGGATCGTTGGAGCGGCAGTCGGCGAGCTTGCCGGGCAGGCCGCCGATGTCGGTGGCGCTCTTGCGGCGGACCAGCTCACGCGCCTTGCGGGCCGCGGTCCGGGCCTGCGCCGACGACACCGCCTTGGTGACGATGGTCTTGGCGTCCGCGGGATTGGACTCGAACCAGTGCGCGATGTTCTCGTTGCAGGCCTTCTGCACGAACGACTTGACCTCGGTGTTGCCGAGCTTGGTCTTGGTCTGGCCCTCGAACTGCGGCTCGGCGACCTTCACCGAGATGATCGCGGCGAGACCCTCGCGGATGTCGTCACCGGTGAGCTCCGGATCCTTGTCCTTGACGAGCTTCTTGTCCTTCGCGTACTTCTTCACGACCGAGGTGAGCGCCGCACGGAAGCCCTCCTCGTGGGTGCCGCCCTCGTGGGTGTTGATGGTGTTCGCGAACGTGTGCACCGACTCCGAGTAGCCGGAGTTCCACTGCATCGCGATCTCGAGCTCGTGTCCGGTGCCCTTCGCCGTGAATCCGACGACCGAGTTGTGGATCGGCTGCTTGGTGCGGTTGATGAACCGCACGTAGTCCTCGAGGCCGCCCGGGTAGTGGTAGACGCGGGACTTGACCTTGGGCGTCGGCGCGGCCGCCGCCTCCTCGGTCTCGGAGGCGGTCTTGGGGGCCTCGGCGGTGACGCTGACGACGTCGTCGGTGATCTCCTCCTCGGCGACGCGCTCGTCGGTGAGGGTGATGGTGAGGCCCTTGTTGAGGAAGGCCATCTCCTGCAGGCGGCGCGCGACCGTCTCGAAGTTGTAGGTGGTGGTCTCGAAGATCTCGGGATCCGCCCAGAACCGGACGGTGGTGCCGGTCTCGTTCGTCGGCTCGCCCTGCACCAGCGGACCGGGCTTGGCGTGGTCGTACGTCTGCGACCAGTGGTAACCGTCGACGTTGATGTCGACCTCGACCTTGGTCGAGAGCGCGTTCACGACCGAGATGCCGACGCCGTGCAGGCCACCGGACACCGCGTAGGCGTCGGAGTCGAACTTGCCGCCCGCGTGCAGCTGGGTCATGACGACCTCGACGGTGGGAGCACCGGAGGCGTGCATCGCGACGGGGATACCGCGGCCGTCGTCGACGACCTGGATGCCGCCGTCCTCGAGCAGGGTCACCTCGACCTTGCTCGCGTAGCCGGCCATCGCCTCGTCGACCGAGTTGTCGACGACCTCCCAGATCAGGTGGTGCAGGCCGCGTTCACCGGTGGAACCGATGTACATGCCGGGACGCTTGCGGACGGCTTCCAGTCCTTCGAGGACGGTGATGGAGGAAGCGCCGTAGGTGTTGCTCTTGTCTGACTTCTGGGCAGCCACGGGTGGGTAGCTCTCCTTCTCCGTAGTGTGCCGACACGGCTCTACACTGCGCTTCGAGACACGGTGGCCGTAAGTTCCCTGAGGTCTCTGTCGGCCACGCACAACGAAGCACCGCGAGCGGTGTGTCGAGATTCGCCGCTAGTTACCCGACCATCTTACGTGTACGTGCAGACATACAGGGCGCCTAACACACCCCCAGCTGCCCCGCAGACGACTTTTCTCGGCCCCCGGCGGGTGAAACCCTAGGCGGAACCGGCCCCGAGGCTGTCGGTTGCGGTGTCCCCGCGAAGATCATCGACGAACTCGGCGGTCAGTCGGGCCACATCGCGCCCGTGGGAAACGGGCGACCAGTGCCCGGCCGGCAACTCACGTCGCCGCAGGTCCGAGACCCACCGCCCGGTGTCCTCGTAACCCACCGGACGCACGGCCAGGTCCCGCCGGTTCAGGATCAGCTGCACCGGGACGTCGGTGCGCCGCTCCCGCGGGTGACGCAGCCGCGGCCGGATGTTGGCTCGATACCGCTTGAGCCCGGTCACCATGTCCGAGCGCAGCGTCGGCGACGGCCGGACCAGCGACGGGTCCATCCGATCGAAGAACCGCAGGAACGTGGGCCAGATCCGCCACAGCCCCAGCCGGAACGGCAGCGTGCCGACCCCCGGGATCTGGAACAGCACCGTGTACGCCGACGCCGCGGCCTGTGCGAGCGGTCCGGCCACCCGGCCCTGCGCCAGCGAGCGCCGCATCCACGCACCCAGGTGGTCGAGGTTCGGTCCCGAGATGGACGTGTACGACGCGATCCGCCGCTCCGCCCCCGGCTCGCACACCGCCTCCCACGACTCCACCGCGCCCCAGTCGTGCGCGAGTACGTGCACCGGCGCGTCGGGGCTGACAGCGTCGATCACCGCGAACAGGTCCTTCGCCAGCTCCTGCAGCGCGTACGCCGACACCGCGGTCGGCGCGGAGCTGGCCCCGGCGCCGCGGGTGTCGTAGCTGACGATCCGGAACCGGTCCGCCAGATGCGGGATCACGTGCTGCCACAGCTCGTGGGTGTCGGGCCAGCCGTGCACCAGCACGAGGGTCTCGCCGTCCGGGTTGCCCTGCTCGAAGACCGCGAGCCGGACGGCGCCGTTGGTGACGAGCGGGGGTGGCACCGAGCCCGGGTCGACGGAGTGCGGCGTGCTCATGGAAGTTCCTCTCGGTCAAGCCTTTCGGCTCACGGATCAGAGATCGAGGATGAGGCGTCCGCCGTCGGCGCGGGAGACACAGATCAGCATCTGGTCCTGCTGTTCCTCGGGTGTCAGACGCGATTCGCGGTGGTCCGGTGTCCCCGACAGCACCCGCACCCGGCACGTGCCGCAGAAGCCCTGCCGGCACGAGTAGCCGACACCGGGCAGTCGTTCCCGGATCACCTCGAGCGCCGATTCGTCGGCCGGCACGTTCAGCACCTCCCCGGTGCTCACCAACTGCACCTCGAACGGCTGGCCGTCGAGAACCGGTGGCGCGCCGAACCGTTCGAAGTGCAGCGCCTTGGCACCCGAGGTGGCGAAGCCGCCGCGGACGGCGTCGAGCATCGGGGTGGGACCGCAGCAGTACACCGCTCCCCCCGCCGGTGCGCGGCCCAGCAGGTCGGTCGTGGTGGGCAGGCCGAACTCGTCGTCGGGGCGGACGAACACCCGATCCGCCTCCCACGACGCGATCTCCTCGAGGAACGGCATGGACTCGCGTGAACGCCCGGAATAGACGAACTGCCAGTCCATTCCGGCCTCCCGTGCGGCACGCACCATCGCGATGATCGGCGTGATGCCGATACCGCCGGCGACGAAAAGGGCCGCGCCCTCGGGGACGAACGGGAAGCCGTTACGCGGACCGCGCACCGTGACGGTGGTGCCCGGGGTCAGCCCGTGCATCTCGGTCGACCCGCCCCCACCGTCGGGAATCGAGCGGACCGCGATGCGATAGTGCCGGCGATCGGCCGGGTCTCCGCACAGCGAGTACTGGCGTCGCCGGCCCGACGGCAGATGGAAGTCGAGGTGACAGCCCGGTTGCCACGTCGGCACGTCACCGCCGTCCACGGCCGCGAACGTCAGGGCCGCGACGTTCTCGTCCTCGGCGACGATCGTGCGCTCGGTGACGACGAGCGTCATCGCGGTGTCCGGGTTGTGACCCGCCACGGCCGGGTCGTAGTCGTACGCAGTGAGCACGCGCAGGTACTTGTCCGCGACGGCCTCGACGATCGTCATGGCACGGTCGGGACGGTCACGGCCCTGCAGGTCGGCCGGCGGCGCCGGTCGGGTGAGGGCCTCGTGAGCGGTGAGCAGGTCGCGCACGCGGGGCAGTTTCACCGCGAGGCCGCCCGCGCCGCCGGGGAGGACGCCAGGTAGGCCACGGCCTGGGCCGTGGAGCCCTCCTTGCCCGGGTGGTAGTCACGACGGAAGTAGGTCGACATCCGTTTGCCGAGTTCCGTTGCGGTGGGCAGGGTTCCACGCCGGCCGGCGGCGACGAAGTCGGACATCCGCGGACGGCGACGGCTCGGTGCCCAGTTCGCGAGTTCGGGATCGTTGCGCATCAGGAAGCGGGTGCCGCGCACCCACAGCCACACGATCATCGGTGTCGCGATCAGCTGGGTGCGGATCCGGCGCGACTCGCGCTTGTCGAAGTAACGCATCACGTCGTAGGCGACCGAGCGGTGCTCCACCTCCTCGGCGCCGTGCCAGCGCAGCAGATCCAGCATCGTCGGGTGGATGCCGGCGCGGTCGAGCCCGTCGGCGTTGAGCACCCAGTCCCCCAGGAACGCGGTGATGTGTTCGACGGCCGCGATGATCGCGAGACGTTCGATGAGGTGGTTCTCGGCGCGGCGACCGGTGAGCGGCCTGGGGCCGAGCAGCTTCCGGAACGCCCAGTGCATCTGTTCGGTGTAGGGCGTCGGATCGAGGCCGTTCGCCCGCAGGTGCTCGAGCACGCCGGTGTGAGCGCCCGCGTGCATCGCCTCCTGGCCGATGAATCCGACGACGTCCTCGCGGAGCCTGTCGTCCTCGATGAGGGGCAGGGCCTCCTTGTACGTCTCGACGAACCACTCCTCGCCCGCCGGCAGCAGCAGGTGCAGGACGTTGAGCACGTGGGTGCTGAACGGATCACCGGGAATCCAGTGCATCGGCAGGTCGGACCAGTCGAACTCGACGTTGCGGGCCTGCAGAAGGATGTGCTCCGGCTCCGCGGTGGCCGGCGTATGCGCGGTGTGCATTACGGACATGACCACTCCCAGGTACTGACGCGGATCCCGTCCGCCGCACCACGGCAGCATCGTGACCCAGTTCACTCACTCGACGAAGTGGCGTAACTGTAACACGGCGTTATAGGTAAACCTAGGGCTCAGCCGTAGGTGTCCCGCGGGCCCCGACCGGAAATGTGCCGATCGCCCTTTCTCCAGCTAGGAGCGGTGGGACCGGTGATCCGCAGCGACTTCACGACACCGTGCCCGACGGCCGCCGCGATCTTCGCGAGGATCTGCGACTGCATCATCCGCAGCTGCGTCGCCCACGCCGTCGACTCCGCCGACACGCTGAGAACGCCCTCCCGCAGACCGGTCGGCTCGGCGTGCGCCGCGATGTCCGCGCCCACGACGTCGACCCAGCGGCCCATCACGGTGCCCTCGGATACCCGCGGCGACCAGCCGCGCTGCTTGGCGATGGCGCCGGCGAGCGCACCGAACGGCTGCGGATCGCGGTCGTCCGGTCCGGCCCCCGACCAGCTCTTCCGACGGCGAGACCGCAACGCCCGGATGCCGCCGCCGCGCGGCGACGACCGCCCCTGTCCGACGGCCTTGCCGTTGGCCTTGGCCGCGGCGCGCGCCTCCTCGAGCGCCCGCCGGGCCAGGTCGATGCCCTTGAGCTCCGGCTGCGGACCGGACTGGGTCTCGGGCTGCTCGTCGGTCATAGTTCGCCTCCCGTCGTGGTGATCCGGCCGAGCGCGGTGATCTGCGAGATCCGGCCCCGCTCGGTGTCGTGCGCCTGCACCCCGAAGCGGGTCGCGGACAGCTCGTCCGGCACGTCCTCGGCCACCGCGGCGGTGATGAGCACCTGCTCTGCCTCGGCCGCCACGCCCGCGAGCGCGGTCCGGCGCTTGCGGTCCAGCTCGGCGAACACGTCGTCGAGCATCAGGACCGGGTCGCTGCCGTCGTCGCGCAGCAGGAAGAACGCGCCCAGTCGCATCGACAGCGCGAACGACCACGATTCACCATGGCTGGCAAAGCCTTTCGCGGGCTGGTCGCCGAGATACAGCTCGAGGCCGTCGCGGTGCGGGCCTACCAGGCACACCCCGCGTTCGATCTCCCGCTGCCGCATCACCGACAGCTCGTGCAGAAAGCTCGCCTCGAGCAGTTCCACGTCCTCACGTTCGGGTTCCCTTGTCGGATCCAACAATTCGGGAGGAAGCGAGGTACCGAGACTGCTGCGATAGCGCACCGACGCCGGCCGCGACTCGGGGGCCAGCGAGCGGTACGCCGTCACCAGGTGCGGGGCGAGGTCGTGCACCAGACGCAGCCGCGCCTCGAGCAGTTGGGCGCCGTGCACCGCGAGATGCCCGTCCCAGACATCAAGTGTGGCAAGAGCGCTCGCACCGTCGGTCGATCTGGACCCGCGGCGCAACGCACCACCCGCGGTCTTGAGCAGGGCCGACCGTTGGCGCAGTACCTTGTCGTAGTCGGCACGCACCGCGGCCATCCGCGGGATCCGCGAGGTCAACAGTTCGTCGAGGAACCGCCGGCGGTCACCCGGATCGCCACGGACGAGGGACAGGTCCTCGGGCGCGAACAACACCGTCTGCAGGATCCCGACGATCTCCCGCGGTCGGCGGACCGGAGACTGGTTGATCCGGGCCCGGTTGGCCTTACCGTCGTTGATCTCGATGTCGATGCCCAGCTCACGGCCGTGGTTGACCACGATCGCCCCCGCGTACGCCTGGGCGGCGCCCGCCCGGATCAGCGGGGCATCGGCCGACACCCGGTGCGACGACAGCGTCGACAGATACCCCAGCGCCTCGAGCAGGTTGGTCTTGCCGTGCCCGTTGCGGCCGACGAACACGGTGGCACCGGGCTCGAGATCGACGGTCACGGCGTCCCACGACCGGAAATCGCGGAGGGAGAACTTGCGGACGAACACTAGCCTTGGGTCGCCGTTCCCGAATCCGCAGCCCGCACGGCATGCCCGCCGAACTGGTTCCGCAGCGCCGACACGGCCTTCATGGCCGGGGAATCGGTCTGACGCGACGCGAACCGTGCGAACAGCGCGGCGGAGATCACCGGCGCGGGGACCGCGTGGTCCAGTGCCTCCTGGACCGTCCAGCGCCCCTCGCCGGAATCCTCTGTGTACCCGGAGATCTCGGCGAAACCGGGGTCCTCGGCGAGCGCCTTCACCAGCAGGTCGAGCAGCCACGACCGGACGACAGTGCCGTGCGTCCAGGCCTGCAGCACGCCGGGCACGTCGGTGATCAGGTCCTCGGCCTCGAGCAGTTCGTAGCCCTCGGCGTACGCCTGCATCAGCCCGTACTCGACGCCGTTGTGGACCATCTTGGCGTAGTGACCGGCACCGACCGGTCCCGCATGGACGAATCCGCCGGCCCGGTCGCCGTCTGGACGCAGCGCGTCGAAGATCGGCATCGCCCGGGCCACGTCGGCGTCCGAGCCGCCCACCATGAGGCCGTAGCCCTCGTCGAGACCCCAGATACCGCCGGAGACACCACAATCCAGGTATCCGATGCCGTGGGACTCGAGCAAGTCCGCGTGCATCCGATCGTCGGTGTGGCGGGAGTTCCCGCCGTCGATCACCAGATCACCGGACTCGAGTACCGTCGCCAGGTCCGCCACGGTGCGGCGGGTGATCTCGCCGGCAGGCACCATCACCCACACCACGCGGGGGCCGGACAGGCGCGACGCCAACTCGGCGAGCGAGGAGACGTCGCTGACCTCGGGCCGCGGGTCGTAGCCGACCACGTCGTGCCCGCGGTCACGCAGACGCGCGCGCATGTTGAAGCCCATCTTGCCGAGTCCGACCAGTCCGAGCTGCATCGTGAGATGTCCCTCCACTAGTGGTGATTCGAGCGGGGCCCGCGGGGCGTCGGCTGCGACGCGGGGATCAGCCCGGCAGTCGAACCGGCATCAACAGGTACGTGTAGTCGCTCTCCGGCGCCGGGAACGCACCGGACTCGCCGCGCTCGGGCGCTTCCTCGCCGGCCGGGCGCAGCACTGCGGGGCGGCTGGGCGTGGTGAAGCCGAACAGCACGCGCTCCGAGTGCAGCGACGAGAGGCCGTCGATGAGGTAGCCGGGGTTGAACGCGATGATCAGCGGCTCACCCTGGAAGTCGGCCTCGAGCGACTCCTCGGCGCGGCCGGCATCGTCGCCACCGGCGGACAGCAGCAGACCGTCGGCGTTGAACTCGAGCCGCACCTGCGCGCCGCGCTCGGCGACCAGGGCGACACGCTTGATCGCCTCGACCAGCGGTGCCACCTCGACCGTGGCCATCGCGGTGTGCTCGGCCGGCAGCAGCTGGCGGAACTTGGGGAACTCGGCGTCGAGCAGGCGGGTGGTGGTGCGGCGGCCGTCGGCGACGATGCCGAGCATGCCCTCCGAACCGACCGATGCCCCGGAACCGAGCGCGAGCTCGACGGGCGCGAGGGTGTTGCCGCCCAGCGTCTTCGCGGACTCGGACAGCGTCTTGGCGGGCACCAGGACCGCGGCGGAGGTCTCGCCCGCGGTGGGCATCCACTCGAGCTGACGGACGGCCAACCGGAAACGGTCGGTGGCCGCGAGCACGACGTTGGTGCCCTCGATCTCGACGCGGATGCCGGTGAGCATCGGGAGGGTGTCGTCCTTGCCGGCCGCGACGGCGACCTGGCTGATGGCCTCGGAGAACAGATCCACCGGCACCGAACCGGTCTGCTGCGGCAGCGTCGGCAGCTGCGGGTAGTCCTCGACGGGCATGGTGGGCAGCGAGAACTTGGCGCTGCCGCACGTGATCAGCACGCGGGTGCCGTCGACGGTGACGTCGACGGGCTTGTTGGGCAGGGCCCGGGTGATGTCGGCGAGGAGCTTGCCGGACACGAGGACCTGACCGGTGGTGGTGACCTCGGCCGAGACGCGCACCTGCGCCGAGACCTCGTAGTCGAAACCGGAGACAGTCAGTCCCTGCTCGTCCGCACCGAGCAGCACGCCACCGAGGACGGGCACCGGCGGCCGCGAAGGCAGACTGCGCGCGACCCATGCGACGGAGTCGGCGAAGTCCTCCCGAGCAACGCGAAACTTCATACTTCCAAGCTCCATCGCTCGGGTGTTCCTCTCGGTAGGCACGGACGTATCTGCAGCAGCTGCGCACGAAGGCTGCAGAGGCTGCGCTAGCAGTCTGACACAGCGGCCAGAGGACACCGTATGCGTTCGGAGGTCGTGTTGAAAAGCGGGCGCCGGCGCCTCGAGACACCTCGAGGCGGGCTGTGAACAGTCGGGTTCGCCCGGATGTTCACAGGGCCTGTTTTCAAAGAACTTCTCTCGAGAAGACTTCAATCTCAGTAATAGGCACTGTGGAATCTGTGGATGGACACTCGAAGTCGCTGGTCCCCGGCACTCGAGGCATGGGGACTTCTCGAGGACGTACTCGAGGATGAATCGGGCGCGGTTGTGGATACCTCGAGACAGTTCGAAGTTGTCCCACAGTTGTCCACAACGATTACACCTTATACACACACCTATCCACAGGTGTGAATTCTTTCGGATTCGTGTCTCGAGTCACCCCGGAAGCACGACATCCGCACGGGAGAATCCGTGCGGATGTCGGTGGATCGTGCGGCGGTGCCGTTCTCGAGACGGTCCGGCTGTGTCGGTTCTTGTCAGCTCTTGTCAGCTCTTGGAGCGCTGCTTGATGCGAGCGGTGAGCTCCTGCACCTGGTCGTAGACCTTGCGCCGCTCGGTCATCTCCTTGCGGATCTTCTTGTCCGCGTACATGACCGTGGTGTGGTCCCTGCCGAACGTCTGGCCGATCTTGGGCAGCGACAGGTCGGTGAGCTCGCGGCACAGGTACATGGCGATCTGGCGGGCCTGCGCGAGCGGTCGGGCCTTGCCGGGGCCGCACAGGTCATCGATCGACGTGTTGAAGTACTCGGCGGTCACCGCCATGATCGTCGCCGCGTTGATCTCGAGTGCCGCCGAATCGGGCATCAGGTCCCGGAGCACCACCTCGGCGAGCTTGAGGTCCAGCGCCTGCCGGTTGAGCGACGCGAACGCCGTCACACGGATGAGCGCCCCCTCGAGTTCGCGGATGTTGCGTTCGATCCGGCTGGCGATCAACTCGAGGACGTCGTGCGGAACATCCAGACGGTCCATCCGCGCCTTCTTCGACAGGATCGCGATCCGCGTCTCGAGTTCGGGCGGCTGGACGTCGGTGATCAGACCCCACTCGAAGCGGGTCCGCAGCCGCTCCTCGAGCGTCGCGAGCTGCTTGGGCGGGCGGTCCGAGGACACCACGATCTGCTTGTTCGCGTTGTGCAGGGTGTTGAAGGTGTGGAAGAACTCTTCCTGGATACCTTCCTTGCCCTCGATGAACTGGATGTCGTCGACGAGCAGGATGTCGGTCTCGCGGTACCGCCGCTTGAAGGCGACCTTGCGGTCGTCACGAAGACTGTTGATGAAGTCGTTCGTGAACTCCTCGGTGGAGACGTACTTGACCCGCATGCCGGGGAACAGACGCTGCGCATAGTGGCCGGCGGCGTGCAGCAGGTGCGTCTTGCCCAGGCCGGACGCGCCCCAGATGAACAGGGGGTTGTAGGCGCGGGCCGGTGCCTCGGCGATCGCGACGGCCGCGGCGTGCGCGAACCGGTTGGAGGCGCCGATGACGAACGTGTCGAACGTGTACTTCGCGTTGAGGCTGTTGCCACCCGACGACGCCGTCGCAGTGCTCGTCGGCGGCTTGGTGAAGTACGACGGCCAGGACTCGTGGACGCTGGCCAGCGCCTCGCGGTCGTCGTCGACCTCCTCGTGCTCGGCGAGGTCCGTCGGGACGGGGTCGGCGGCGCCCATCGCGAGATGGCGTCGGCGGTGCGCGCCCGACCCGGCGTCGGCGAAATCGGTGGACCCGACACGCTCGTTCGCGCGGGGCGCGGAGTCGATGTCGTTGCTGCTCAGGGGCTCGCCGAGGGTGTCGGCGTCCTCGGACGGTGCGGCGATGCGCACACCCAGCCCCTCGACCTTCTGCCCCAGATGGAGGTTGAGGGCCCGCAGGATCGGCTCCCGCAGATCGCGTTCGATCGCCTCCTGCGCCAGCGGCGACGGCACCGACAGCAACGCGAAACCCTGTGCGTACGTGAGCGGCTTGACGAGTGCGAGCCACGCCTTCTGTGCCTTGGTGAGTGCTGCGCCGTCCCCGGCATCGGAGGTCAGTTCTGCAACGACGTCGCGCCAGACATTCGCCAAGGCGTTCGGATCGTCGTTCAC